>NZ_CP084286.1:0-759539 GCF_022879815.1 Caballeronia zhejiangensis | reverse complement strand
TGCCGGTCATCGTTTCGGCGAGCCCGAAAAGATAAGGTCCGACGAAGCCGCCCAGCAAGCCGATCGTGTTGATGAACGCGAGGCCGGCCGCCGCTTGCACGCCTTGCAGCCGCTTCATCGCGACGGCCCAGTACGACGGCAGAATGCCGCCTGCAAAGAAGCCCGTGATGCCTAGCAGCGTAATCTGCACTGCCTGATTCCGGCTGGCGAGGAACGCACACGCACTGACGACGACGCCCGCGGTCAGCACGCCGAGAAAGCCGCATTCGTTGCTCACACGGCGATGAATGCGCGGAAGGGTCAGCACGCCGAGCAGAAAGCCGATGCCGACACTGCTCGACAGAACGCCGACGAGAATCGGCGAGCTCACATGCATCTGCGCGACGATCGACGGCGTGAAGAAATACAGGCCGACGAACGCCACCTGATTCAGGAAGTAGATGAGCGCGATCAGCACGGTCGTCGGGCGCTTGAGCGCGGCGAGCCAGTCTGCCGTGGTGAGGTCCGCGTGTCCGTGCGTGTCGATGACCGCGTGCGTTTCGAGCGCCTGCGCTTCCTGCGCGGACAGCCACTTCACTTCGGACGGACGATTCGGAAGCTTGAAGAACAGCACGATGCCCAACACGATGGTCGGCAAGCCTTCGAGCAGGAACATCCACTGCCAGCCGTGAAGACCGCCGATGCCGCCGAGCTGCATCAGACCCGCGCCCAGCGGATTGCCGATGATGAGCGCGATCGACGGCGCGGTGTAGATCCATCCGACGGCAACGGCGCGGTCTTTGGGCGCGAACCAGAGCGTCACCATGTACATCAGCGCGGGAAACAATCCCGCTTCGGCGACGCCCAGCAACACGCGCAATATGTAGAAGGACCACTCGCCCTGAACGAACATCATCGCGGTCGAAAGCGCGCCCCACGTCACCGCGATTCGCGCGATCCACGCGCGCGGCCCGACGCGATGCGCGATCAGATTGCTCGGCACTTCGAGCAGCGCATAGCCGATGAAGAAGATGCCGGCGCCGAGTCCATACGCCGCGGCGCTGATGCCGAGGTCGGCAGCCAGGGCGCTCTTGGCGAGCGCCACGTTCGTGCGATCGATGAACGACAGGAAGTAGATTCCGCACATCAGCGGAAGCAGTCTTGCCATGGCCTTGCGAGTCGCAAGCCAATGCGTTTCTCCGAGGCTGTGGTCAACAGTAGCGGCAGTCATGATGTCTCCAGATTTGACTTCTTCGAGTCAGAGCGAAACGTTGTCGCGCCCTTTGAGCCCGAGCATGGCTCGCGCATCGGCGGGTGTCGCGATGTCGAAAGACAACTCTTCGAGAATGCGGCGAATCTTGCGGACCTGTTCGGCATTCGATTTCGCCTTCACGCCTCGCGACAGGTAGACGCTGTCTTCGAGGCCGACTCGCACGTTGCCGCCCATGATCGCGCCCATCGTCACCAGTGACATCTGATGACGCCCGGCGCCGAGAATCGAAAGATGGTAGTTCTCGCGTCCGAAAAGACGGTCGGCGGTCGCGCGCATCATCGAAAGATTCTCGGGATCGTGGCCGATTCCGCCGAGAATGCCGAACACGGATTGGATGAAGAATGGCGGCTTGATCAGCCCGATATCGATGAAATGCGCGAGGCTGTACAGATGCCCCACGTCATAGCACTCGAATTCGAAGCGCGTTCCATAGTCGCGGAATTCGGTGAGGATGTTTTTGATGTCGCGGAACGTGTTGCGGAAGATCATGTCCTCCATGCCTTCGACATAATCCTTCTCCCAGTCGAAGCGCCACGAAGACATCCTCGCCGCGACGGGATGAAGCGAAAAATTCATCGAGCCCATGTTCAGCGAGCACATTTCCGGCTTCGCCACGCGTGCGTAAGCGAGGCGCTCGTCGAGCGTCATGCGCGTGCTGCCGCCCGTCGAAATGTTGATGACGGCGTCGGTTTGCGCGGCGATCGCGGGCACGAATCGCCGGAATATTTCGGGCGATGGCGTCGGGCGGCCGTCTTCCGGATTGCGCGCATGCAGATGAAGAATCGCGGCCCCGGCCTCGGCGGCTTCGAGCGCCTGATGCTTGATGTCATCGGGCGTGATAGGCAGATATTCCGACATCGACGGCACATGCGCCGAACCGGTCACGGCGCAGGTGATGATGACTTTGCTGCTCGGATTGCTCATTGAATCTCCTTCGAAAACGCGCTCGATGGGCGAGCTTCGGCAATGCCCCGGCGCGCCTGAACGAGGCAAGCGCGGGAGGACGCCGTTGGAAAACGTAGGGCGGAACGGGAAACGACCGTGCGCCGGCTTAAGCCGGCGGCGACGAACTGACGTGAAGTTGGCGTTGCATGGCTGTCTCCGATGGATTCGCGAGTCGCGCATTCGCGATGCGGACTCGTCTTGTTACGGTGATAGTAGTGGGATACGATGCGCTGCGAAAGGTCATATTCGGACAAGGTGGTGTCCCCGCAGGACACACGAGGAGGCGCTGTGTCGTCGAGACTGCCACTGTTGAACGAGCGCATCTATGCGCCCTACAAGATCGCCGCGCTGGTGGACGTGCTCGCTGAGCAAGGCATTGCGCCGGCGGACAGCCTGAAAGGAAGCGGCGTTGCGCCCGAGGAGATCTACGATGCCTCGGTGATGACGTCCGTCCGGCAGTACGCCGCTGTATGCAGCAACGCCGTCGCGCTTTCCGCCGATCCGCGAACGCCGTTCAAGACGGGCGCGCGGCTGCATCTGGCCGCGTATGGCATGTACGGCTACGCGCTGATGTCGTGCCTGTCGCTGCGCGATTACTTTAGGCTCGGCGTCAAATACCATCGGCTCGCGACGCCGACCATCACCATCGAATGGCACGAACATCCGGACACGTCGGTATGGACGTTTCCCGACGCGTTCACGTCGCCCCTCCCGCATGACGTGCAGCAGTTCCTGCTCGAACAGCAGTACACGCAGCATGTGACGCACTTGCAGGATGTCGCGGGCAGAAGCTGTCCGCCGATGCTCGCGCGCTTCTCGTATCCCGCGCCGCCGCACGCCTCCATCTATCCGGAGTATCTCGGCTGCCCATGCGAGTTCGACGCCGACGAATGTCAGCTCATCTACGACGGCGCGATACTCGAACTCAAGCCTCATCTCGCGGACAGGCACTCCGCCGCGCTTCTGCAGGAGACGTGCGACAGGCTCATCGGACAGGCGAAGACATCGACCGGTGTTTCCGGCGAGGTCTATCAGGTTCTCATGCGCAAGCCGGGCGAGTTTCCCGGCATGGAGACCGTCGCTAGCGCGTTGAAGATGACGAGCCGCACGCTGCGTCGACGGCTCGAGTCGGAAGGCACGTCGTTCGTCGCCATCGTCGACGATGTGCGGTGCTCGCTCGCGACCGAGTATCTGAAGACGACGAAACTGAGCACGGACGATGTCGCCATGCTGGTCGGCTTCACCGACACCGCCAATTTCCGCCGGGCGCTGAAGCGCTGGACCGGCAAAGGCCCCGCCGAAATTCGCGAGCAGGAGTGACGCCGGCCGCGCAGGCTTTTCATTCGTTACTTCAGACAAAAATGGGTTCGACGGCGCACATACGCAACCTTACAGAAAGATAACAATGCACTCACTTCGCGGCAGTGGCGAATAAGCGAAGGCTGAACCGAGGAGTGTGCGAAATCTGAATCCGTCGAATTGCGATCGATCGCATCGACCGGATCGAGCAGTCGCGGACTCGAAAAAAACATCAACACTCGTGTGCCAGGGGGACCGTCGGATGCTGCATTCTCACTTCTTCGATTCTGCTGCGAACCAGCCGGACAGCCCTGCGTTATGGGTCGATGAGCGTCTTTACAGCTACCGCGAGATTGAAACCCGGGTCCGTCGCTTGTCGGCGGGACTGGCGGCGTTCGCAGGAAGCGCTTGCACGAGCCGATGCCTGCTGTTTGCATATCGCAGCGTCGGCGCGTATGTCGGCATCCTGGGCATTCTCGATGCCGGCATGGCCTATGTGCCACTCAACCCGAAGATGCCGGCAGCGCGGATCGCGGCGATCATCCGGCAATCCGGCGCGCCGTTGATGCTCGTCGATCGGCGTTGCGCCGAGTCGCTCGATGAAGTGCTGTCCCTGCTCGACGAACCTCCGCAGATTGTCCTGCTCGACGCAGACGCGGAAGAATCGCAACTTCCATCCCCTGCTTTCTCGCTCATGCAGAGACGAGGCGCCGCGCACGACATCGCCTACATACTTTTCACGTCCGGTTCGACGGGATCGCCGAAGGGCGTGCCGATCACGCATGCGAACGCCGATGCGTACGTGAACGGCCAGTTGCAACTGGTCGACAAGGTGCGCGATGCGCGTTACATGCAGCTATGCGAGCTGAGCTTCGATCCGTCCGTGCATGACATGTTCGTCTGCTGGGCGAACGGCGGCTGCCTATATGTGCCCGAAAACGTCGATCCCGTCGGTAACGCGAGCTTCGTCCAGACGCACCGGATCACGCATTGGTGCAGCGTGCCATCGGTCGCCGGCATCATGCAGCAAATGCGCAAGCTGCCGGCGGGCGCATTTCCGAGCATTCGCGTGTCGATGTTCGGCGGCGAGCCGTTGCCTCGCTCGCTCGCGCAGGCGTGGATGCGCGCCGCGCCGAACAGCCGGCTGCTGCACATGTACGGGCCCACGGAAGCGACCGTCGCCTGTACGTGCTTCGAAGTCACGCCCGAATTCCTGGACGATCCGCAGCACACGGTCATACCGTTGGGCCAGGGCCTGCCCGGCGTGGAACTCATGATCGTGGATGCCGAGCTCGAACCGGTCGCCCCGGGCCAGACGGGCGAATTGTTGATCGCGGGACCGCAGCTTGCCGAAGGCTATCTGTCGTCCGACGAACCCGGCAATAGCCGGTTCATCGCGATGAACTATCCGGGCAAGACCGCGCATCGCTGGTATCGATCCTCCGACGCCGCGCGCGAAACGACGCCATACGGGATCGTGTTTCAGGGCCGTCTCGATACACAGGTGAAAATCCGCGGCCACCGGCTCGAGCTGGAAGAAGTCGAACATGTCGTGCAAGCGGCCAGCCACGCCGCGTCGTGCGCGGTTGTCCCGTGGCCGCTCGACGAAGTCGGACGAGCAACCGGCCTCGTCGCGTTCGTGACGAATCCGGAAGTCGAGACCACGCATGTTTTGCGGGCGTGCCGGCAGCGTCTGCCGGTCTATGCGATGCCGCAACGGATCGTCATCATCGATGCGTTCCCGCTGACGGTGAACGGCAAAATCGACAGAAAGGCGCTCGCGGAATATTGCGCGCGCGGCGAGGTCGCGGCGTGAGGCGTGGGGCGATGGGCTCGCGTCGTTTCAGTCGATCTGCTCCGTCGCGGCCAGCGTGCCTGTCGTAAGGCCGATTCGAAGCATTTCTATCAGCCGTTCGATGTCGCCTACGGTGTTGAACATCGCGAGCGACACGCGGATGCCGCCACGCTCCGGCGAGACGCGCACGTTGTTTCGAGCGAAGTAGTCGGTCCACTTGTCGACCGGCAGTTTCAGCACGTATATGTGATTGCGCTTGCCACGCGCTCGCGGACCGACGACGCTCACACCCAGCGCATCGAGGCGTTCGAGCAGCAGATCGCCGAGCGCCAGCACATGCTTCTGGATCGCCGCGACGCCTACGCTCTGAATGAGGCCGATCGCCGCGTGAAGTGCGTGCAGGTCCGGGAGATTGACGTTGCCGAATTCGAAGCGCCGCGCGTCCTTGCGTAAAGCCATGTCGTCGGGACGGGCGACATAGTCGGCTGGCGGATTCGCCATGCTGGACATCGCAAGGTAAGCCGGCTGCAATTCGTCGAGACCGTCGGCGATATAAAGCACGCCGAGTCCTTGCGGCACGAGCAAGCCCTTGTGCGTGCCGGCTGCCAGCACCGAAATGTTCAGCGCCTTGACGTCGAGCGGAATGACGCCGACGGACTGCATCGCATCGACGATCAGGTAAATGCCGCGCGCCTTGCACAGCCGTCCGATGCTCATCAGGTCATGGACCTGGCCCGCATGGAACGTCACATGCGAAAGCGAAACGACTTTCGTACGCGCATCGATATACGGCTCGAACGTCTTGGCGGTGGCAATCTCGTCGTCCGGCAACGGCGCGAACCGCACTTCGATGCCATTCCGCTTGAGGTTCAACCACGCATAGGCGTTGTTGGGATGATCGCCTTCTATCAGCACGACGTTGTCGCCGGCCCGGAGCGGGACCGCGTTCGCCGCGATATTGAGTCCTTCCGACGTGTTCTTGGTGAATGCGATTTCGGTCGGCGCCGCGTTGAAGAACGTCGCGACGCTCTCGCGTGTTTCCTCGACACGTCGCAACCAGACCGGCTTCGGACCGGCCATCTCGAAGCCTTCCGACAAGAAGGCTTCGAGTGCTTCGCGCACGCTTAGCGCAAGCGGCGTCTGGTGGGCGGAGTCGAGATAAAGCTGCCTTGTGGTGACGGGGAACTGCTCGCGGACAGCGGCGAGCTTTGCAGTCGGGATCATGAGCGATGTCTCATTTCAGGTTTTCTTTGCGAGGGCATACACGGCACGGCACGAATCCGTCGAGGCATTAGACGATCGCCGAGAAGCGATGTCAAATACATTCCAATAAGTGGAACTACCGAGTTCCTATTTATGGAATCGTTAGACGGAGATGCTAAACTGGCCGCACGTCTCCCACCATCGCGAACCTTCCTGTCACCCTCCGGGCCCGCAATTCGAATCGAGTATCCTAGGGAACCGCTTTTCGCCTGATCCGCGAAGGATGCGCGGCACAGGCCCATAAAACCAGAAAACCCAGCACACATGCGCAAGGAAGAACAAGCCATCGTCGAGACGTCCGAGCCGGAGGTCTCTCCCACCGAGCGCGCGTTTCACATCATCGAAATGGCTGCGCAAACCGGTCGCGTGACGACCGCCGACATCATCACCGCGCTCGGCATTCCGAAGACCACTGCGCATCGCCTCGTCAGCAATCTCGAAGAGTTCGGCTTTCTCGAACACGGCATGGAACGCGGCCGGTATCAGGTCGGCCCGCGCCTGCTGGAACTCGCGACGAACATCCTCGCGGCGTCCACCTCGCATGGGCCGATCCACGCGCTGCTGATGGAACTGTCGCGACGCACGGATGAAACGGTGAGCCTCGGCGTCATGCGCGGCTCCGAGGTCGTGTATATCGACAGCGCGATCGGCAATTCGCCGTTGACGCTCAATTTTCAGAAAGGGCATCGCGCGCCCGTGCACTGCACGTCCAGCGGGCGCGTGTTTCTAGCGAACATGGAGAAGAAGCAGCTCGACGCTTATCTGCTGAGCGGACCGTGGGAACCGATCACGCCCTACACCATCGTCGATCCGGAACGGCTCAGGCTCGAAATCGACCTCGCGCGAAAGAATGGCTATGCGACCAACGATTCCGAGTTCGCGATCGGCGTGGTCGGCGCCGCCGTGCCGATCTCGGGGCCGCACGGCCGCCTGATCGCGTGCTTGAGCATCTCGGCGCCCAAAGCGCGCAAGTCGCTGGAAGACATTACCTTGCTGGTGCCGACCTTGCAGGCAGCGGCGCTGCGAATCACAAAGATTCTCGGCGTGATCGACGGCGGAACGACCGCCGAAGACAATGCCGATACCGATAGCAAGGCGACGCGCCGCAAGCGCTCCTGATCAACCGCCCGTCACGCGACCGATCTCCGCGCCGGCGGTGACGAAGCGGATCGCGCGGCGCATGTAGAACACGCCTTTCGTGCGGCTTCTGAGCGTCGTCGTTGCGCCGGTGATCGGGTCGACGATGTCGCAGATCGCCTCCCCGACCTCCACCACGTCGCCGATGTTCGCCGCGTACACCACGATGCCGCTGGTCGCGGCGTAGAAATGCTCGCTCGCCGCTTGTCGCGTCGCCGGATGAATCAAGGCGGGGCATGGCGACGGCGTATCGCGGATAGCGCCCCGATCGACGAGATAGGCAACGATCGCTCGCGCATGACGCCGCGCCGATTCATACGTGACGTCGCGCTCGCCGGCGCACTCGACGATGGCGGCGACAGCGCCCTCGCCAACCGGATACCGGTCGCCGAAGCGCGCTTCGACGTCGGCCCACGCCAGGCGCGTCCAGTCGATGAAAAGCCCGAGATCCGCGCCGTCGAACAGCATCTGCGCCCGCGATTGCAGATGGCGCGCGAGCGGTTCGACGCGCGGCCACGCGGCGGTGTCGGCATAGACGTGGACGACCGCTTCCAGCGAGCAATGAATGTCGAGAACGATGTCGGCATCGCAAGACAGCTTCAGCAGGGTCGAACGCAGCGCGTCGAATTCCGTCGTCGGCGCGCAAGCATCGAGCGATGCGCGCATTGCGTTCTTTATCGCGCGCCTGTTCGCGTCTTCGTCGCTGCCGAGACGGCCTTCCAGATGCGCGCAGATGTCCGAGGGGCGCGCGACGCCGCGATTGAAGTTCGCGGCGCTATTCAGCTCGAAGCAGCCGAAGAACTGGCCGAAGACATGCTGACTCAGGCCGATCGGATTCGCTATCGGGACGAGCGTGACGGTCGCGTCGAGCTTGCCCGCGGCTTCGAGCGCCTGGAGTTCGTCGCGCAGGACGTGCGCCGTGAGCATCGCGGGCGTTTCGTCGGCATGAAGCGATGCCTGCAGATAAACCTTCATGTCCGCGTCCGGCGGCCCGAACGTCAGGCTTACGAGATCGCGCTGCGTACCGATGGTCGCTGCGAGTAACGGCGTCCGCTTGAGTAGCACCTTTCGTCTCCTTTCTACGATGACGCGCGAGGTTCCGGCTGCGCAACAAGATTCTAAACTCACGCATCTGAAAAATGCCGTTTTACGGTTCTAAGTAGTTCCACTTATCGGAACTTTATTGACATCGAATTTGGCATGCGCTCAAATGTGCCACATCGGACACACAAGGGACATCGTCCATGAGTTCTCTTCTACACGGATATGGCGCGCTCGTTCTCGAAGGCGCGCTGCAGACCGTGCAACTGGCGGTCTGTTCGCTGGCTCTGGCCTTCGCGATCGGCTTGCTCGGCGCCTGCGCGAAGCTGTTCGGCAGCCGATGGATCGCAAAACTGGCCCGTCTCTACACGACGATCGTGCGCGGCGCACCGGATCTCGTGCTGATGCTGCTGCTCTACTACAGCATCCAGATTCTGCTAAACGGCATCACCGAGCGTTTGCATTGGACGCAGATCGATATCAAGCCTTTCGCGGCCGGTGTGATCGTGCTGGGTCTGATCCACGGCGCGTACTTTACCGAGACGCTCCGTGGCGCTTTTCTGGCGATTCCGCGCGGGCAACTCGAATCGGGCACTTCGCTCGGCATGTCGTTCGGTCATGTCCTTGCGCATATCCTGTTTCCGCAAATGATGCGCTATGCGCTGCCGGCGCTCGGAAACAACTGGCAAGTCATCGTCAAATCGACGGCGCTCGTATCCATCATCGGACTCTCGGATGTCGTCAAAGCCGCGCAAGACGCAGGCAAGACCACCACGCACTACTTCTTTTTTATCGGCGTGGCCGCATTCGTTTATTTGCTGATCACGACAGCATCCAATCTCGTATTACGTCACCTCGAAAATCGATATGACGTCGGCGTGCGCAAGGTGAACGTATGATCGACATCTTCCGCGAATACTGGCGGCACTATCTTTATACCGACGGCTATCAGTTCACCGGATTGATCGTCACGATCTGGCTGCTGCTGTTCTCCGTCGTGCTCGGATCCGCACTGGCGGTGCCGATGGCCATCGCGCGCAGTTCCGCGAACCGTTTCGTGTCGCGCGCGGTCTGGCTTTACACCTATCTGTTTCGCGGCACACCGCTATTCGTTCAGTTACTGCTTTGCTATACGGGCGTGTTCAGCCTCGACGTGATTCGAAATCACGAGCTCACGAACGCGTTCTTTCGGGACGGAATGCATTGTTCGCTACTCGTTTTCGCATTGAATACATGCGCCTACACGACCGAGATTTTCGCCGGCGCGATCAAGGCCACGCCTGCGGGCGAGATCGAAGCCGGCGTGGCTGCGGGAATGTCGACGTTGCAGCTTTATCTGCACGTCATTCTCCCCTCCGCGCTGCGGCGCTCGTTACCGAGTTATAGCAATGAAGTCATTCTGGTCTTCCATTCGACTTCCGTTGCATTCGCCGCAACCGTGCCGGATCTGCTGAAAGTGGCGCGCGACGTGAATTCCGCGACCTATCAATCGTTCGCCGCATTCGGCATTGCGTTTCTGCTCTATTCCGCGATCACCTTTTCGCTGGTCTGGCTCTTTCGCCAGGCGGAAAACCGTTGGCTCGCTTACCTGACACCGCAAAAATGACTAACGATGTCTGCATCGATTCGTCGCGTTCACCTGAAAAAGTCGTGGTCGCCGATCTTCACAAAAGCTTCGGCACGCACGAAGTGCTGAAAGGCGTGTCGCTCAGCGCGCGCGCCGGCGACGTCATCAGCGTTCTCGGCTCGTCGGGCTCGGGCAAAAGCACGCTCTTGCGCTGCATGAACTTGCTCGAACATCCGTCGGCGGGCCGCATCTTCGTCAATCAGACGGAAATCCGCATGAAGCAGGACAGAACGGGCACGCTCAGGCCGGTCGACAAACATCAGTTGCGGCGCATACGGTCCAAGCTCGCGATGGTGTTTCAGCACTTCAACTTATGGCCGCATATGACGGTGCTCGAAAACGTGATTCATGCGCCGGTTCACGTACTCGGACTCGGTCGGCGCGAAGCCGAAGAATATGGCCGGGCCAATCTCGACAAGGTCGGTTTGGGCGTCGATATCGCCGGCCGTTACCCCGCGCATCTCTCGGGTGGCCAGCTACAGCGCGTCGCAATCGCCCGCGCACTGACGATGGATCCCGACGTTCTGCTTTTCGACGAGCCGACTTCCGCTCTCGATCCCGAACTCGTGTCCGAAGTGTTGAAGGTCATGCAGAAACTCGCGGCGGAAGGACGGACGATGATCGTGGTGACGCATGAGATGAACTTCGCCCGCAATGTTTCCAGCGAGATCATTTTTCTGCATGAAGGACGAATCGAAGAGCAAGGAAAACCGGCGGACCTGTTCGCCAATTCCGCAAGCAGCCGACTCCGAAGGTTTCTGTCCGCGGCATAGCTTTTCTTTCTCTTTATCGACAACAAGATCATCAGCCGGAGACTTCTGTAATGAAACGATTCGTGTCGACCCTGCTGTTTTGCGCGGCCGCCTTCACCTCATCGTATGCAAGCGCTCAGGATGCGTCGACGCTTCGATACGGCGTGGATCCGTCGCATCCGCCGTTTTCATCGCGCGACTCCAGCGGCAAGCTCGTCGGATTCGACATCGATCTCGGGACCGAAATCTGCAAGCGCATGCACGCAAAATGCGAATGGGTTCAGAACGACTTCGATGGCATGATTCCCGCGCTTCAGGCCAAGAAATTCGATGCCATTCTCGCGTCCATGTCGATTACCGACAAACGCAAACAGGTGATCGATTTCACATCGAGGTTATATAAGACGCCGAACAAACTGATCGTGCGTAAAGACACGAACCTCGAACCCACCGCGGAATCGCTGAAAGGAAGATCGATCGGTGTCCAGCAGGGCACCGTTCCCGAATCCTATGCGAAGGAACATTGGGCGCCCGCCGGCGCGCGCGTCGTTTCTTATCCGAATTTCGATCAGGTATTCGCGGATCTCGCCGCAGGCCGTCTCGATAGCTGCTTCACCGATGCAGCCGTCGGCGAGTACGGATTCCTGAGAACGCCGCAAGGCGCCGGTTTCAAGTTCACCGGCGGCAATGTCTATGCGAGCAACGGCGCGGGCATTGGAATCCGCAAGTCGGATATCGAACTGAAGGAAAAGATGAACAAGGCGATCGCCGACATGCTCGCCGACGGCACCTATAAACAACTCGCAGCCAGGTATTTCCAGTTCGATCCTTACGGCAGTTGAGAGGTTATCGTCTCGACGCCGGCATCAGCGGATCCCGACGTCACACTTGCCGAACGGGGATGATTGCAGTGAAACATGTGCCATCGGCGAGCGATGACGATACCTGCAGATCGCCATTGTGAGCCTGCACGATTTGCTTGCAGATGAAAAGACCGAGACCGAGACCCCCGCCTCGCGGTTGATCGGCGGGCCGCCAATATGGCTCGAACACTTTCCTGATGTCCTCGGGCGCAATGACATCGCCACCGTTCTTCACGGCGATGATCAATTTCCCGGCCTCGACTTTCCCATTTACGGTAATAGGCAAGTCCGCCGCGCCATGCGTGATTGCATTGCCTAACAGATTGGACAATAGCTGCTGCATACGAACCGAATCGCAGTGGACGGTTCCTTCAATGGCGATGCTGTCTTCTATCATCAAGCCGGGATGACCCGCCTTTGCCTCGGAAACGATATCGCGCAAAAGCTTGCCGAGATCGGGCACCGGCGCGATGTGGGCGCCCAGTCCGGCGCCCAGGCGTCCGCGCGCGAAGTCCATTACATCGTCGATCAAACCCGCCATTCGGCCGGCGACCGCCTTCAATCGCAATCCGAGTTGAGTGATCTCGGTGGTTCCACCTTTGATCGAAAGATATTCGGCAATCGAATGCACCGCTGTTAGCGGATTGCGCAGGTCATGTCCGAGAACGGCGATGAACTGCTCACGCAATTCCGCGGTCTCGCGCGCGTGCGATAGCGCAGTTGCCGACGCAGAGCGGTTTTCCTCCAGTTCGAGCTCAAGCGCGATGAGCTTGGCGTACGCCTCGAACATGCAGACCGTGCGGACATCGGACAGATAGTGCGGACGCGGATCGATCGCGCATAGATTGCCGAAGTACCGGCCGTTGGATAGAACGATCGGCACGGAGATATAACTTTGAAGGTTATAGATTCTGGCCGTGTGATGACCGCAGTAACGCGGATCGTTCCCGAAGTCATCGATGACGATCGATTCGCGCGCTTCTCGCGATTCGAAGCATAGCGTCGTCTTCAGATCGAGTTGACCGCCGACTTCCAGACCGAAGCCAATGTCGTCGTGAACGGCGCACGCTGTCCACGTATTGTCTGTCACGCGCGCGACCGCGGCGTAGCCCATCGATGTTCTTTCGCAAATCGCCTTGAGCATCGAGCCCACGGCACTCACGCGGCCGATAGCCTCGATGTCGTCCTTCAGTGCGTCAGGGCCGTCTTCCCCGGTCAAAGTTATCATGTCGAATGCTGCTGAGATGTGACAAGGCCGTATTATGCGCCGCGAACATTTCTTTTTAGCTCCGAAAGTCCTGCCCAATGCGAGACATGCTGACTTCTTTCTTCTGGAGCGGCGACGCGATCCGCAGTCGTCGCGTCAGTGACATCGTTCTATCCGGCACGCTCGATCTGCCTGCGCCTCCCGCGTCGATGCTCGCGGATTGGCAGAGAGAAACCACGAAGCGTCTCGCGCTGGAACCCGGTGATGTCGAGCCGATGCATCTCGCGCGGACGCAATTTCGCTGGCCGGACTACAAACGCTGCGTGCAGGCCATGTCCGACTGGACCGGCGCGCTGGGGCTTCCCGCGGTGCTCGACGATAGCGACATGGCGTTGATGGCCTGTCGTGGCGCCAGGTATCACCATGACGGCGAGCAGTATGGCGGCGCCGCTTTTTGCAATCTCTTCCTGAGCGAAGACAAAGGTCTGGACTTGCACTTCCCCGCTATCGGACAACGCATTGCGCTGACGAGGGGAACGGCCGTGATCTTCGATACGGTCCAGCCTCACGGCGTCATTCAGCGCGACAGCGACCGCTTCTGCGCCGCCGACTTCCCCCCGGACCACGACTTCACCCAGATTTTCCTGACGTGGGAACTTCCCATCGAAGACGCCGATACCGGAAACGCGCTGAACGTCGTCTTCGATAGCGACCGCTCGAACGCGCTGCAACTCGAGGAAGCGCAAGTCTGGCTGAACGGCTCACGAACCGCCGTGTGCCCGGAATCGGGTTGCTGGGTGCGCGTCTGAGTCGCGATCGCGTCTGCGCTAAATCGCAAAAATCATCGTTGACGCTCTCTTGAAATTCTCCTATAACCATCCACATGGATGGTAACGGGAGGTTTTTCACACTATGGCAAAAGAAGTGCCGGATCGCTCGCGAGGCAGCGAAACCGAAAAAATCACCATCAATCTCGGTCCGGTCGACTTGGGCCAGATCGATCTGCTCGTCGAGGAAGGCTTTTACTCGAACCGGACGGATCTGATCCGCACGGCCATCCGCAATCAGTTGTCGATTCATGCGCCGGCTCTGAAGGACACCGTGACGCGCCGCGAACTCGTGCTCGGCCTTCAGCATTTTTCGAAACAGGATCTCGAGGCGGCATGCGCGGCCAATCAGCGTCTGCGGATTCAGGTGCTCGGTTTGGCGAGCATTGCCATGGACGTCTCCCCCGAACTCGCGCTGGCAGCGATCGACTCGATTCTGGTTCGAGGCGCGCTCCATGCGTCACCGGCAGTCAAGGCCGCATTGGCGGATCGAATCCGCTGATGCGCCTGACGCCTTCCCGCTAACGGAATGAACATGAAACTCAACGAAGGTTTTTTGGACTCGATGAAAGAGGCATTCGCGCTCTTTCGCAGCAACGATCCCGCCGCGGCCGCGGAAATCGTCAAACGCGCCATGCGCGGCGAACGGACGGACACGGCAACCGCGCACCCTAACCCGCAGGACGACACGACGACCGCGCGATTCGCCGATCTCTTGCAACCCCGGCGCCACGCCGGCAAGACGCGGACTGATGCGGACGTGCAGGATCGCGGGCACTTCAGCACGCGTCGTTATGTCGGCGCCGCCGGTCAACGCGATTACAAGGTCTACGTTCCCGCTCATTCACGTCGCGATCCTTTACCGCTGATCGTCATGCTGCACGGCTGCACCCAGGACGCCGACGACTTCGCATCCGGCACGCGGATGAACGCGCTCGCCGAAACGCACGGCTTTATCGTCGCTTATCCAATCCAGCCGCAGAACGCGAATACGTCGAAATGCTGGAACTGGTTCAGGCACGGCGACCAGCAGCGCGACCACGGCGAGCCGTCGCTGATCGCGGGCATCACGCGAGAGGTGATGGCCGATCACGACGTCGATCCGAAACGCGTCTTCGTTGCGGGGCTTTCGGCCGGCGGCGCAATGGCGGCGATCGTGGCGCAAACCTATCCCGACCTTTACGCGGCAGCAGGCATTCACTCGGGCCTGCCCGTGGGATGCGCGCACGACTTGCCATCGGCGCTGGCGGCCATGCGCGGTGGCAAGGCCCGATCCAAGGCGCGCAAAGCCGGCCGGGCGGACATTCATCACGCGCAGGCGTCGCAATGCCCGCTGATCGTCTTTCACGGCGATGCCGATGCTACCGTGCATCCTTCGAACGCCAACGAACTGGTACGCGAGTTTTCTGCGAGCGAAGCGGCACCCGCCCGCGCGTCGAGCGGTGACGGCCGGGCGCGCAAACATACGGTCCGGCACATGACGTCGCAAGCCGGGGTGGATGCAGAACTCTGGATCATCCACGGCGCGCCGCATGCGTGGTCCGGTGGCTCGTCAAGCGGAAGCTATACCGATCCGTCCGGCCCCGACGCCAGTGCCGAAATGCTGCGATTCTTTCTCGAACATCCGCGCCGGCAGTGAGCGGTCGCCTTTGCGCCCTCGATCGGCGGCGTCCGACCGGTTGCCGCCGGTCGGATAACGAAACGCAGCGCGCACCGCGTCACGCGCCAAAGGCCTTCGTCAAAGCCGGCACGCTCAACACCGCCGTGTAATAGCCCATGAACTGCACGCCGGTATTGAAGCCGAAGTTGCGCGACAGCAATCCGCCGAGCAAGCCCACGCTCAGAATCACGAGCAGACCGAGCAGTTGCCCTTCCCACACGCTGATTACGACGATCAGACCGACGAACGTCGCGATGATCGCCTCGTGACTCAGCTTCCTCGCGACGAACGACGCCGCGCGATGCGCGTAGTTCATCGACAGCGGATACGCGACGAGCGCCGCGAGCACGACCGCGAGCAAGCCGAAGCCGAGGAACTGCCACGTCGTCATCAACGTATGCAGATTGTTGATGTGGCCCGTCGCCGTATCGACGAAAAAGCGCGGCGGCGCGTTGAATAGCGGCGCGGCCGGTCCCGCCGCGACAGGACTCAGCGGCAGACCGAACGCGATCAGCGGAATCAGCGCTTCGGCGATGTAAGTCGCTTCGGTCACGCCGTTGCGCGCGGAGATCACCGTCGTCAGGCGATGATACGCATGCTTCACACGCGAGCCGACGAGTTCGCCGAGCACGACCGTCATCGCGACCGGGCTGAACACGAATGTCGCGCTCGATATCGCCGCGGTGGCCGTGACCCAGCCGCGTTGCTGGCCGTCCAGCACTTTCATCGGATTGGGGAAGTAGCCGCTCCAGCCCTTCACGTCGGGCGCGAGCGAGAACGTGCGGACGCGTTCGCGGCGCATGCGGGCGCGATCGGCGGGCGAGAGTATCGAGAACAGATCGGCGATGAGCGGCCCGATCGCGATGCCGAGGAAGTAGCTCACCGAGAGCTTCACGCCGTATTTGCCCGTGAGCGCCTGAAGACCGACGATCACCAGCACGAACGGCACGAGCAGAAACACCGAGGCCCATCGTCCCGACGAAAAGAACGCAATGGCGACCGATGCCGCGAGAAACACCCACGGCGCGGCCTTCGTGATGACCGGCCCGAACGGCGCGAGCAGCACGGCGAACAGCACCGCGAGCGGCACGGCGACGAACGCCGCGACGATCGCGCCCGAGATCATCTTGCGCAGGGCGATATGCGGCACGCCGAGGTTGCGCAGCATCGTCGCTTGCTGCAGCAGGGGCGTGGCGAGCGTGTCGCCGGGAATGCCGAGCAAGGCGGTCGGAATCGCGTGCGTCATGTGCTTCGAAACCGCGCCCGCCATGAAGAACGAAAACACGCCGACGGGCGGCACGCCGAGCAGCACGACGAGCAAGGTGAGCGGCGCGAGCGTCGTGGTTTCATCGGTGCCCGAAATGAGGCCGATGCCGGAGAACACGATCGCGCCGATGAGTCCCATGCCGAGCGCGACGAGCAGTTGAGTGACGAACGGTTCCATCAGCGCGCTCCTTCGCGTTGTTCATCGCGTTGTTCATCGCGTTGTTCATCGCGTTGTTCATATTCGGCGAAAAGCTCGTACAAACCGAGCTCCTTCATTTCCGCGACGACCGAAGGCGGCAGGTCCGCGACGCGCCCGAGTCCGCCCGCTTCGTTCGCGAGCTGCTTCAGCACTTCCTCGCGGCCCGCCGCGCCGTGCGCTTCCTCGACCACTTCGCGCTTCGGCTTGAAGAGCTTCGCGCAGACCACGCCCGCGATCAGGCATCCGGCGAGGCCGACGAGCATCGCGTAAGCGCGGGCCATCGCGGCATCGGGCACATAAGCGGCGAGCACGCGATTCGCGATGGCGAACGCGCCGTAGCTGATCGCGATGCCGAGCACGACCGACCACGCGAGATGCCGCGTATCGACGGTATCGCCCCATATTTCGACGAGCTGATACTCCGTCGTTTCGGCGCTTTGCGAGAGCGCCCGGCCGCGCTCGTGCGCGGCGAGTTGCTGTTCCATGTCTCCTCCTTGAATGGAGTGATCAGATGCACTGCTCTTCTTGTCGCTGACGCTTGGCCTCGAGTGCGCGCGCCACGCGCGATGACGTTTCGCGCTTCAATGCCGTCGAAATGAATGCGCCCGCTTGCACAAGTCCGTTCAGATCGACGCCCGTCTCGATGCCCATGCCCTCGCACAAATAGACGATGTCCTCCGTTGCGGCGTTGCCCGTCGCGCCCGGCGAATACGGACATCCGCCGATGCCCGATACCGAGCCATCGAACACCGCGACGCCGCGTTGCAGCGCCGCGTGCACGTTCGCGGCGGCCATGCCCCACGTATCGTGGAAGTGACCGGCGAGCGCATCGACGGGAATGTGTTCGATGCACGCGTCGAGCATCGCCTGGGTTTTTCGCGGCGTGCCCGCGCCGATGGTATCGCCGAGACTGATCTCGTAGCAGCCCATGTCGAAGAGCTTCCTTGCGACGCGCGCGACGGCTTGCGGCGCAATCTCGCCTTCGAACGGGCATCCGAGCACGCAGGATACATAGCCGCGAATGCGTACGTTCGCCTCGCGCGCCGCCGCGATCACCGGTTCGAAGCGCGCGATGCTTTCGTCGATCGAACAGTTGATGTTCTTCTGCGAGAACGATTCGGATGCCGCCGCGAAGACCGCGATTTCATCGACATGCGATGCGAGCGCGGCGTCGAGGCCCTTCATGTTCGGCACGAGCGCGGCGAGCGTCGTGTGCGTGGCGCGCGCCTTGTCGCGCACGCGTTCGAGCACGTGCGCGCCATCGGCCATTTGCGGCACCCATTTCGGCGATACGAACGAGGCCGCTTCGACATAGCGCACGCCCGCATCGATCAGGCGCTCGATGAGTTCGGCCTTCACATCGGCCGATACGTGCGACGGTTCGTTCTGCAAGCCATCGCGCGGACCGACTTCGACGATGCGTACGCGCTTTGGCAGCTCATTCATCGCGCGGCCCTTGCAGAAGACTCATGCCGTAATCGACGCTCACGTTGCGCGCGGCGACCATCTTCTTCACGACCCAGTCGATATCCGTGCCACTCGCGCCCGCTGCCAGCGCGATGTTGCGCGCGTGCAGCGCCATGTGGCCGCGCTGGATGCCCTCCGTCGAGAGCGCACGCAACGCGCCCATGTTCTGCGCGAGACCGACCGCGACCGCGATCTCGCCGAGTTCCTGCGCCGAGCCCACGTTCATGATCTTCAACGCGAGACGCGCGAGCGGATGCGTCTTCGTCGCGCCGCCGACGAGTCCGACGGGCATCGGCATTTCGATCGTGCCGACGAGGTCGCCGTCGTTCGCCACTTCCCACGTCGTCAGCGACGTATAGCGCCCGCCGCGGCTCGCGTACGCGTGCGCGCCCGCCTCGACCGCGCGCCAGTCGTTGCCCGTCGCGACGATCACCGGATCGATCCCGTTCATGATGCCCTTGTTGTGCGTGGCGGCGCGGTACGGATCGATCGCCGCGAACAGATACGCATCGACGACGCCGGCGATCACGTCCTCGCCCGCGTATTCCTTCGTTTGCAGCGTGGCCGCACTGTAGCGAACCTGCGCGCGCGCGAGGCGCAGATCCGCGAGATTCGACAGGATGCGCAGACGCACCTTGCCGCCCGTGATTTCCTCCATGCGGCCCGCGACGGTTTCGGCCATCGTGTTGACGGTGTTCGCGCCCATTGCGTCGCGCACGTCGACGATCAGATGCGCGACGATCATCGCGCCGCGCGGCGTGTCCGGAAACACGTGCACTTCGATGTCGCGGCAGCCGCCGCCGAGACCGATCAGCACCTTGTCGCGCGCGTTCGCCATTTCGATCAGCTCGTCGCGATGCTTGAGAATCGCAAGCCGCGCGCCATACGGGTCCGACACGCCGACGATCTGCACTTGTGCGCGCATCAACGGCCCGGTGCTGGAGGTGCGAAAGCCGCCCGCCTCGCGCGAGAGCTTCGCCATGAACGACGCCGCGGCGACGATCGACGGCTCTTCGACCGCCATCGGCACCAGCACGTCGCGGCCGTTGATCTGGAAGTAGCCCGCCACCGCCATCGGCAATTCGAACGTGCCGACGACGTTTTCGATCATGCCGTTCGCGGTTTCGAGCGGCAGCGCGCCGGGTTTCGCGAGGAGCGCGTGCTCGGCGTCGTCGAGGTCCGCTGCCTGCGCGATGTGCGAGAGGCGTTGCGCGGGCGACATCGCGCGGAAGTTCGGCAACTTCGAATCGATCATGTGTCTTCCTCTTCTGTCTGGATGTGTGTCGTGAGTGTTCGCTTTCGATGCTTGCAGCAACGCACCGGGTGAGCGAATAATAGGCTGACTGTACCCATTTCAAAGGTACAATTCCGACAAACAGTGACCTTGCTGTACCCATGACAGCAGGATCATTTTCAGAACAGGTCGATACGATGCGGCATGAGAAGCCGAGCCTGTCTGCGACACTCGCGGACAATCTCGCCAGACAGATCACCGAAGGTGTGCTGCGCGCGGGCGACAAACTCCCGTCGATCAGGGAATACGCTGAGGCGAACGGCTGCGCAAAAAACACCGTCATCAGCGCGTTCGACATGCTGACGGCGAACGGTCTCATCGAGCCGCGACGCGGCGCGGGCTTTTACGTCGCGAGCGTGGCGAAGCCGCAGCAGCATGACGAAGATGCGCCGACGCTCGATCGCGCGATGGATTCGGTCTGGCTCATGCGCGAACAGTTGCAGAGCAAGCCGGACTTTCTCAATCTCGGTGAGGGATTTCCGCCCGTCGCATGGCTCGAAGAGACGCGGCTCGATCACTTCCACCAGCGCGTGGTGCGAACCGGTGTCGCGTCGCTGTTTCGTTACGGCAGCCGCTTCGGCTATCTGCCCTTGCGTCAGCATCTGCAGCAAAAGCTCGCCGGCTATGAGATCGAAGCCGCGCCGCAACAGATCGTCCTCACGCACGGCGCGAATCAGGCGATGGACATGGTCGTGCGTTACTTCGTGCGCCCGGGCGACACCGTGCTCGTCGACGATCCCGGCTATTACGCGCTGTTCGGCAAGCTGAAGCTGTCGGGCGCGAATATCGTCGGCGTGCCGCGCGCGGTCGACGGGCCGGATATCGCGGCGCTGGAGGAGCGGCTGAAAACGCATCGGCCGCGGCTCTTCTTCACGCAATCGGTCGGACATAATCCGACCGCGACGGACATCAGCGCGGCGAAGGCGCACCGCGTTCTGCAACTGGCGGAAGCGCACGATCTGATCGTCGTCGAGAACGACGCCCTCGCCGATCTCAAGCCGCGCTCGGCGACGCGCATCAGCGCGCTGGATCAATTGCGGCGCACGATTTATATCGGCAGCTTTTCGAAGTCGGTGTCGGCGGCGCTGCGCGTGGGCTTTCTCGCCTGCGATGCCGATCTCGCCAGCGATCTCGCCGACGTGAAGATGCTCACGCACGTAAGCAGCAGCGAATACTGCGAGCGCACGCTCGATGCGATCGTCGGCGACGGACACTTTCTGCGTCACACGAACCGCTTGCAGGACCGCCTCAAACGCGCGACGGCGACGGGCGTCGAAGCGTTGACGCGTCTTGGCGCGACCATCTTCAAGGTCAGCGATCAGAGTCTTTATCTATGGGCGCGTTTGCCCGGGCACGACGATTCGATAGCGTTCGCGAAGGAGATGCTCGGCAAGCACGTGATCCTCGCGCCGGGGACGATTTTTTCCGCGCACGCGAACATCGTTTCGCCGTGGTTTCGCTTCAATGTCGCGTATCTCGGCGACCCGCGATTCTCGAACGCACTCGCGCCTTGAAACGTCGGGCACGCCTGCCCGACGTGTCGCTACGCTGCAATTACGCGCTGGCTACTGCTGCCAAGCCCGTCCGCGAAGACTTCTCGGCCACGGGGGTCGATTGTCCCGCCGATTGAAGCGAAGGCTCCGCCATCTGTCCTCGCAGCTTGATGAGCGCGAGCACCGTATCGATCGTCGGTGTCGCCTGCCCGACGAGACGCCCCATTTCCTGGACGACGGTAAGGAGCGGATCGATTTCCATCGGCCGGTTGGCCTCGAGATCCTGGAGCATCGACGTCTTGTGCGCGCCGACCGCACCCGCACCGTCGATACGTCTTTCGACATCGACACGGAAATGCACGTCGAAGCGATCCGCGATCGCTTTCGCCTCCAGCATCATCGCTTTCGACACGGCGCGCGTGGCCGGATTGCTCGTAATGACATCGAGCGTTGCATGAGTCAATGCGCTGATCGGATTGAAGCAGAGGTTGCCCCAGAGCTTCAGCCAGATTTCATCGCGAATACGCTCCCGAATGGGCGCATCCAGATCCGCCGCGCTCATGATTTCATGCAGCTTCTGAACGCGCTCGCTGCGCGCTCCATTCGGTTCGCCGATGGGGAACTTCTTGCCGTACACATGGCGGATCACGCCCGGCGCGACGACTTCCGCCGCCGGATACACGACACAACCGATCGCACGCTCCGGTCCGAGCGCGTTCCATTGCTTCGCGCCGGGATCGAGGCTGTCGAGCGTGGAGCCTTCCAGCTCGCCGCCATGCTTGTAGAAGTACCAGTACGGAATGCCGTTGACGGCCGTGACGATAGCCGTCTCTGGTCCGAGCAAAGTCTGGATCTGGCCGACGACGCCCGGCACCGAATGCGCTTTCAACGCGATGATCACGTAGTCTTGCGGACCCAGCTCGCGCGGATCCGACGCGCATCTGACCTTGACGACACGTTCCCCGCCATCGATTTGCAGCCGTACACCGTTTTCCTGCATCGCCGCGAGATGCGGACCACGCGCAACGAAGCTCACGTCCGCGCCCGCCGACGCCAGTTGCGCGCCCATATATGCACCGATCGCTCCGGCGCCATACACACAGATCTTCATCGTTTAAACCCCTATCTCAAGCGCCAAGATGACTGAGCAACGCATCGACACTGCCCTTCGCATCGCCGAAGAGCATCCGCGTGTTTTCCTTATAGAAGAGCGGATTGTCGACGCCGGCGTAGCCTGCCGCCATGCTTCGTTTGGACACGACCACGGTGCGCGCCTTCCACACTTCGAGCACGGGCATCCCGGCGATGGGACTGCCCGGATCCTCCAGCGCGCCAGGATTCACGATGTCGTTTGCGCCGATCACCAGCACGACATCCGTGTTGGAAAAGTCGTCGTTGATTTCGTCCATCTCCAGGACGATGTCGTAGGGCACCTTCGCCTCCGCGAGCAGCACGTTCATGTGCCCCGGCAAGCGGCCCGCCACCGGATGAATGCCGAATCGCACGTTCACGCCCTTGCTGCGCAGCTTCTTCGTGATCTCGCTGATCGTCGCCTGAGCCTGCGCGACCGCCATGCCGTAACCGGGCACGATGACGACTTCCGACGCATCGCGCAGCAGCGAGCCGACTTCATCGACCGTGACCGGCGCGACTTCACCCTCGATCGTCTTCGAAGCGGTCGAGGTCGCCGTGCCGAATCCGCCGAGAATCACGGAGAGGAACTTGCGGTTCATCGCGCGGCACATGATGTAGCTCAGAATCGCTCCGCTCGACCCGACCAGCGCGCCGGTCACGATCAGCAGATCGTTGCTCAACATGAAACCCGTCGCGGCGGCGGCCCAGCCCGAATAGCTGTTCAGCATCGACACGACCACCGGCATGTCCGCGCCGCCGATCGCCATCACCAGATGCACGCCGATCAGCGCGGCGATGACGGTCATCGTCAAGAGCGAGCTGATGCCCACATCGGCGTCGGGCGCTGTCAGGAACACATAGCCGAGCGCGATGCACGCGAACACGCCGACGAGATTCAGCGTGTGCCGCATCGGCAGCAGCAACGGCTTGCCGCCTACCACGCCCTGCAACTTCAGAAACGCGGCGATGGACCCCGTGAACGTTACCGCGCCGATGAACACGCCGAGATAGATCTCCACGTTGTGGACCGACTGCGCCGCGCTGTCCGATTCCGCGCCGGCTGCCGGCGACAGGTAGCTCGCAATGGCGACCAGCACGGCCGCGAGGCCCACGAAGCTATGCAATGCCGCGACGAGTTGCGGCATTTGCGTCATCTCGACGCGCCGCGCGAGGATCGCGCCGCCCGCGATGCCGATCGCCATCAGCGCGGCGACGGCCGGCAGCGCTTCCCCGCCGTTGAGCCAGAGCGTGGTGACGATCGCGATCGCCATGCCGGCGACGCCATAGAGATTGCCGCGCCGCGCCGTCGATGGATGACTGAGCCCGCGCAGGCTCAGGATGAACAGCACACTCGCCGCCAGATAGGCGATGCTTCCGATTCCAGTTTGCATGTCGATCTCCTTAGCGCTGGAACATGTTCAACATGCGTTGAGTGACGAGAAAGCCGCCAGCGATATTGATTGTCGCGACGAGGATCGCGAGGCCCGCGAGAATCGCGACCAGATGATCCGGCGTGCCGACCTGCAGCAGCGCCCCCGTCACGATGATTCCGCTGACCGCGTTGGTCACGCTCATCAGCGGCGTGTGCAAGGCGGGCGTCACATTCCACACGACCTGAAAGCCGACGAAGATCGCCAGCACGAACACCGTGAAGTGCGCGACGAACGCAGGCGGCGCAACGGCGCCGAGCGCGGCAAGCAACGCAGCCGCGATGACGAGCCCGGCCACGCCGATCCATCCCGCGCGACGCTTCTGTTCGATGGTCACGGCAATCGTTGCAGCGGGCTTTGCGGCAGCGGGCGGCGCAATCGCGGGCTCCGGCTTCTTGGGCGGCGGCCATTTCACCTCGCCGCGCAGCACGACGGTGACGCCGCGCATCACTTCGTCATCGGTATCGAGCGTGATTTCGCCGTTCTTCTGCGGCGTCAGATCGGTCAGAAGATGCCGCAGGTTGGTGCCGTACAACTGGCTCGATTGCGTTGCCATGCGCGATGGCAGATCCGTATAGCCGACGATCGTGACGCCTTCGATCGATGCCGCCTCGCCCGGCCGCGTCAGCTCGCAGTTGCCGCCCTGCTCCGCCGCCATGTCGACGATCACGCTGCCTTGGCGCATGCTGCGCACCATGTCGGCGGTGATCAGTTTCGGCGCGGGCTTGCCCGGAATCAGCGCGGTCGTCACGATGACGTCGACGTCTTTTGCCTGCGCGGCGAACAGCGCCATTTCAGCCGCGATGAATTCGGCGCTCATCTCTTTCGCGTAGCCGCCGCTGCCGCTGCCGTCCTCGACGTAGTCCAGTTCGAGAAACTCGGCGCCCATGCTTTCCACCTGCTGCCGCACTTCGGGCCGCGTATCGAAAGCACGGACGATCGCGCCGAGACTGCGCGCCGCGCCGATCGCCGCCAGTCCCGCGACGCCCGCGCCGATCACCATCACTTTCGCGGGCGCGATCTTGCCCGCCGCCGTGATCTGTCCCATGAAGCCGCGGCCGAACTGGTGCGCCGCTTCGATGACCGCGCGATAGCCCGCCATGTTGGCCATCGAACTCAAAGCATCGAGCTTTTGAGCGCGCGAGATGCGCGGCACGCAGTCCATCGCGAGCACGGTGACGTTGCGCGCAGAGAGGCGCGTCAACAACGCTTCGTTCTGCGCCGGCCAGATGAAACTGATGAGCGTCGATCCTTCGCGCAGCAACTCGACTTCATCGCCCACGGGCGCAATGGAAGGCGCACGCACTTTCACGACGATATGCGCGTCCGCATAGAGCGACGGCGCATTCTCCACGATTCGCGCACCCGCAGCGCGATAGGCATCGTCGGAGAATGCGGCAAGCTCGCCCGCGCCGGCCTCGACGCTCACTTCAAATCCGAGCTTCAGCAGATGCCCGACTACTTCCGGCGTCAACGCGACACGACGCTCCCCGGGAAAGCGTTCCCGTGGCACAGCAATCATCATTGGCATGACTAAATTCCCAATCGACGGTTTCAATTCTTCAGTGGCGCGCGCCTGCATTCGGCTGGCGAGCATGCCAAACCTCGCATCAGCGAGAAAGCTGGCGCGAGTTACGAATAATGGTCAGTGTCTGGTCGGTCAGCCGCGTATACGGGCATCGAGCGAAGCGGCCGGTGGGATGGGTGGCCGCTTCGTCCTTGAGCTGCGTTCATGCGCCTTTTGTTGCGCGGACGCGAGCCGTTATCTCTATGGTGCTTTTTATACTTTGAATCGCTGAATCATCAGGCGTCGACTTTCGCCTCCAGTTCGGCGATACGCTTGCGGAGCGCACGCTCTTCCTGAAACCGCGCCGTTTCATCGCGGATGATCGCGACGATACCGGTCAGCTCGCCTTGCGGCGAATGCAGCAGCGCGACGGTGAACGCTATCGACATCGCGCGTCCGGCCTTATCGACGGCGGGAACCTTGAGCAGATCGTGCCCATAGCGCGTCTCGCCGGTCGCCATCGTCTTGTGATAGCCGTCCCAATGACGACCGCGCAGGCGCTCCGGAATGATCAGATCGAGCGACTGCCCCAAAGCTTCGCTCTGGGTGAAGCCGAACATGCGTTGCGCCGCCGGATTCCATAGCGTAATCGCGCCGCTCGCATCCGAAACGATCACGGCATCGCCGATCGCATTGACGAGTTGTTCGTAGTCGATCGTGGGGGTCATTGTGTCGTCCATGCTTGGGTATCGATCGAGACTGATTTCTGAAGGGCCGCTGCCGTCTTGGGCTTTCGTGGACGGCAGCGGTTACCTTTTCAAGCGCGTCAGACAGCTCGCGCTTCCTTCATTTGCGCTACCTGCTCCTTGCTATAGCCGAGTTCGAGCAGCACTTCTTCGGTATGTTCGCCGAGCAGCGGCGAGCCCGTGATCTCCGGCTTCAGGTCCGAGAACTTGATCGGGCTGCCGACCGTGAGATATTTGCCGCGCACCTTGTGATCGACCTCGACGATGGAACCGCTCGCACGCAACGACGGATCGTTCGCGAGTTCCTTCATCGTCAGCACCGGCGCGCACGGAATATCGAACTTGCGCAGGATATCGACCGCTTCGAACTTGGTCTTGTCGGCGAGCCATTCTTCGATCTTGCCGAAGATATCGAAAATATGCGGCTGGCGCGCTTCGGCCGTCATGTAGTCCGGGTCCTCGATCCATTGCTCCTTGCCGATTGCGCGGCAGATCGGCGCCCACGCGTGCCCCTGAATGGTGAAGTAGATGTAGGCGTTCGGATCGGTTTCCCAGCCCTTGCACTTGAGCACCCAACCCGGCTGACCGCCGCCGCCCGCATTGCCGCCGCGCGGCACGACGTCGCTGAACGTGCCGTGCGGATACTGCGGATATTCCTCGAGATAGCCGACGCGATCGAGACGCTGCTGATCGCGCAGCTTCACGCGGCACAGATTGAGCACGCTGTCCTGCATCGACACGGCGACTTTCTGTCCCTTGCCCGTTTGCTGGCGGCCGATGATCGCCGTGAGAATGCCGATCGCGAGGTGCATGCCGGTGTTGCTGTCGCCGAGCGCCGCCGCGCTGATGGTCGGCGGGCCGTCCCAGAAGCCCGTCGTCGATGCCGCGCCGCCCGCGCATTGCGCGACGTTTTCGTAGACCTTCAGATCGTCGTAGTGATGGCCGTCGCTGAAGCCCTTGACGGACGCCACGATCATCTTCGGATTCAGCTTGCTGATGTTCTCCCAGGAGAAGCCCATCCGGTCCAGCGCGCCCGGCCCGAAATTCTCGACCAGCACGTCCGATTCCTTGATGAGCTTCGTGAGCACTTCCTTGCCTTCGGGCTGCTTCGTATCGAGCGTCAACGAGCGCTTGTTGCTGTTGAGCATCGTGAAGTACAGCGCATCCGCATCCGGAATGTCGCGCAGCTGGTTACGCGTGACGTCGCCGGAACCGGGACGCTCGACCTTGATGACATCGGCGCCGAACCAGGCCAGCATCTGCGTGCATGCGGGACCCGCCTGAACGTGCGTGAAGTCGATGATCTTGATGCCTTCGAGTGGTTTCTTGCTCACGAATTTCTCCTGGGTGGCTAGTCTTGGTTACTTTTTCGATGCCGCGCTTTGCGGGTTCAGATTCGTCAGGCGACCGCTCTCCGTGCCGGCCGTTTCGTCGATCACTGCGTTGATGAGCGTCGGCTTGCCCGACTTGATCGCTTCTTCGAGCGCATGCGTGAGCTCTTCGGGCGTCGTCGCGTTGTAGCCGATGCCGCCGAATGCCTCGATCATCTTGTCGTAGCGTGCGTTCTTCACGAACACGGTCGGCGCGACGTCCTTGCCGCCGGTCGGATTCACATCGGTGCCGCGATACACGCCGTTGTTGTTGAACACGATGGTGCAGACGGGCAAGTCGTATCGGCAGATGGTTTCGAGTTCCATGCCGCTGAAGCCGAACGCGCTATCGCCTTCGATCGCGACGACCTGCTTGCCGCTCGTCACCGCGGCGCCGATCGAGAAGCCCATGCCGATGCCCATGATTCCCCACGTTCCGGAATCGAAGCGCTTGCGCGGCTCGTACATGTCGATGATGCTGCGCGCATAGTCGAGCGTATTCGCGCCTTCGTTGACGACGTTGATGTCCGGGCGCGTCTTCAACACGTCGCGAATGGCGCGCAGCGCGCTGTGGAAGTTCATCGGCGACGGATTCTTCGCGAGCGTCGCGGCCATCTTCTCCAGGTTCTTGTTCTTGCGCTCGTTGATCGCGCCCGTCCATTCGACGGACGGCTTCGGGAACTCCGCGCCGATGCCCTCGACGAGCGCCGCCACGCACGAGCCGATGTCGCCGATCAGTGGTGCGGCGATCGCGACATTGCTGTCGATTTCGGTCGGCGAGATATCGATCTGCACGAACTTCTTCGGCGCCGAGCCCCACGTCTTGCCCTTGCCATGCGCGAGCAGCCAGTTCAGACGCGCGCCGATCAGCACGACGCAGTCCGCTTCCTGCAGCACGAACGACCGCGCAGCCGACGCCGATTGCGCATGCGTGTCCGGCAGCAGGCCCTTGGCCATCGACATCGGCAGATACGGGATGCCGCTCTTCTCCACCAGTTCGCGAATCTGCGCGTCGGCCTGCGCATACGCTGCGCCCTTGCCCAGCAGGATCAGCGGACGCTTCGCACCCTTGATGACGTCGAGCGCGCGCTTCACCGAATCCGGCGACGGCAACTGACGCGGCGCGGCATCGACCACCTTGATGAGCGATTGCTGGCCCTTGAGCGCGTCCATCGTCTGCGACAGCAGCTTGGCGGGCAGATCGAGATACACGCCGCCCGGACGGCCCGACACGGCCGCGCGGATCGCACGCGCGATGCCGATGCCGATGTCCTCCGCATGCAGCACGCGATAGGCGGCCTTCGCATACGGCTTCGCCGCGTTCAGCTGATCCATCTCTTCGTAATCGCCCTGCTGCAGATCGACGATTTCGCGCTCGCTCGAACCGCTGATCAGGATCATCGGGAAGCAATTGGTGGTCGCGTTGGCGAGCGCCGTGAGTCCGTTCAGGAAGCCCGGTGCCGACACCGTCAGGCAGATGCCCGGCTTCTGCGTCATGTAGCCCGCGATCGCGGCTGCGTTGCCCGCATGCTGCTCATGGCGAAAGCCGATGAAACGCATGCCTTCGGCCTGAGCGAGTCGCGCGAGGTCGGTGATGGGAATCCCGACGAGGCCGAAGATCGTATCGATGTCGTTCAGCTTCAACGCGTCGATGACGAGATGGAAACCGTCGGTCAATTGCGGCGCCTGAACTTCGGCGGCTTCCTGTGTTCTTGCCTCGAGTACGTCTGCCATTTGTCTCCCCCAGAGGGCCGGTTATGTTGGTGATATACTAGATATTAGATACAGAATTTGTCAAAGCTTAGTTTGCTGTTCGGGATCGGGATGAACCCTTAGATGAGATGTTTCGGTGTCAAGGCGCTGACGATCATCAGATCAGGCGCGGCACTGCTAAAAAAAGAAAGGCCGCGGACATCTGTCACGCGGCCTTTCTTTTTTCAAATCGAATGCGCAGCTCTTGCGGAGGACGCGCGACAGCGTGCGCTTGAAACGCGTCGCTTCGGTATCAGCAGGCGGGATTCATCGCGTCGACGACTTGCTCGGCGCGTCCGTCCAGTCGGTCTGGAAGGGCAAGTCGATATAGGACTGCGGCGAAGCCTGCGTGACCGTGTTCTCTATCCATCGGCGACGCATTGGCGCGAGTACGAACTTCGCGCACACGCCCGCCGCGATCGACGTGATCGCGGTAGCGATGAACACGGCGTTCCAGGAACCGAGCGACGCGAGCACCGACGCGAGCGGCACCATCATCGAAGCCGTGCCCTTGGCCGTGTATAGCGTTCCTGCATTGGCGGCGGCGTACTTGCTGCCGAAGGTGTCCGCGCAGGTCGCCGGGAAGATCGAGAATATCTCGCCCCAACACAGGAAGGTCAGCGCCGCGAACAGCATGAACATGTAGGGGTTCTGCCCGAACTGCATCAACCCCAGCAGCGCGACGCCTTCGCCCAAGAAGATGATGAACATGGTGTTCTCGCGACCGATCTTGTCCGAGATGAAACCGCATAGCGGGCGCGTGAAGCCGTTGCACAGATTGTCGATGGACAAGGTCATCGCGAGCAGCGGCAAGGTCGCGCCGAACAGACTCACTGGCAAACTTGCGAAGCCGTACTCCTTGGCGATCGGCCCGAATTGCGCAGTGGCGATCACACCGCCCGCCGCCACCGCGACGAACATCGCATAGAGCACCCAGAAGATGGGCGCTCGCACCATCTGTCCGGTCGTGTAGTCGATCTTGGTCGCCACGATGCGCTTGGCCGGCACGATGCCTTTCGGCGGATTCGGCCGCACGAGCATCAGCGCGAGCACGAATATGACGGCGCCTTGCAGAATGCCGAAGAACATGAACGCATGCTCGTAGCCTGAGCTCTGGATCATGTTCGAGATCGGAATCACCGTGACGGCCGCGCCCGCGCCGAAGCCCGCCGCGGTCAGGCCGGCCGCGAGACCGCGTTTGTCCGGGAACCACTTGAGCGCCGTGCCGACGCATGTACCGTACACGCAGCCGGCACCGATGCCCGCAACGACTGCGGCGATGTACAGATGCATGAGCGTGGTGGCATGGGCGTCGATGATCCAGCCGATCGCAGCGAAGATCGCGCCGCCCATCACCACCGGGCGCGGTCCGAATTTATCGACGAGCCAGCCTTCGACAGGCACGAGCCACGTTTCGGTCACGATGAAGATCGTGAAGGCGGTTTGAATCGCCGCTTGCCCCCAATGGTGCTTTGCGTCCATCGGCATGACGAACAACGTCCACGCATACTGGAAATTGGCGACCAGCCCCATGCAGACGATGCCGATGACCAACTGCACCCACCTGTTCTGACGACGCCCGTGCGACTGCCCGGCCACCGTCGTATCTGCGCTCACCATGTCTGTCTCCGTTATGTGTCATTGCGCTCGTTCGGCGCTTGATGTCGTGCTGAAAAGCCGATGCGTCAGGTTTGTTTGCGAGACGGGCGTGCAGGGGGAAAGCCGATTGACGCGCGCGAGTGGCGCGTGTATTGAGGCAACGATTTCGCTCGACGGGCACGCGATCGAGGTGTGCCGTCGTTTCCTGCTACGTCCGCGCTTTCCTCCAAGTGGTATCGAGAGTGGACAGTGTGAGCATCGTGCGCGAGAAAAAATATAAGGGAAAGTTATTAAAAATTTCAGTTTGGATTAATTATCGTGAATGGATGACGGGGCCAGATTGGCCGCCACGTCTATGCGCGCGCGCCGGAATGTCCGCGGGACGGCAACAGATATCGCGCGACAGTTGGTCGGCGGCCATCACCGCGGACTTGCGGCATTCCCGTTCACGATCGCAATGTCTCGTCTAATCAACGATCTGGCGTGCCACTGAAAATTGGCACGTCGCATGCAATGTCGGTTCAAAGCCCGCGTTGCCATCGATACGAACAGCATGAGCGGCTTCCAGTCACCGGGCGCATTGGCGCGCGGTACGGTTGTCAGGAGTCCGCCCATGCCACTCGCCCGACTGCTTGTCTGCTTTCTCCAGTGCTCGCTGGCAGCCGCGCTGCTTTTGCCCGTCGTCGCGGGCGCAGCGAACGTAGCCGCATCCGGCGCGCATGTCGCGGTTCCTGACGATACGGCCACGCCTCACGCGCTCAAAGCCGGCATCGAGCGCCTGCGCACCGGCACATGGTGGGAAGCCAACCGCAAGATGCGCCCGGAACTCGCGCAGGTCGGCGACCTGATCTTTCTCTTGCCCCTTGCCGACAGCAAGCTCGAGCCATCATCGGATGCGATCGGCCGCGTGCAGCGCCTGCGCGAAGCGGTGCGCATCCATCAGATGCGCGAACCCGCCGGATGGACTCGGCTCGTTGCGCAGGTCAAGGCCGCGCGCGCAAAGACCGGCGATCGCTCCGCCGCGCTGCTCGCCGACGCGCTCGTCAACGAGATCCGCTACCGCGACGGAACCGATGGCAGCTACTACGCGCCGGCGCGTTTCTTCATCGAAAGCGGCGTGTGCAAGGATTTCGCCGTCGCCAAATATCTGCTGCTGCGCGACGCGGGCTTCGACATCGCGCGCATGCGTCTCGTGTCGCTCGCGCCGCGCTACAGGAACACGCCGGACGACTGGCACGTCATCCTCGTCGTGCAGATCGACAACGCGAGCGAGCCGCTCACGCTCGATTCACCGGGTGCGGCATCCGCGAAGCGTGCAGACGATAAGGTTTCCGAAGCATCTGCCTGGACTGGTCCGTCGGCGCTGCTCTCCGCGATCCTCGCTGGTCGCAAGCCTGCCGAAGCAGTGCTGCGCGCGCCCGCAGGACCGCTCGCCGCTCCGCTCAGCGAGTCGGGTCAGGCAGACCGCCCGCTTGCGACGGTCTTCAACGAGCTGGGCAGCCGGTCATTCGACCGCGATGCGCCGCGTGCGCGCAGGACATCGGCTGCCAAGGGACGCGCGAGCGCGATCTACGTCGATGAAGCGGGTGATGCGTGGCAAGTCGACAGCTCCGGCACGTTCCCGAAGTGGCGCGTCGCCGCTGATCGCGCAGACGCGCCCATCGATCAAGGTCCGGCAGCAAGGCTCATTCGCGTGACGGCACGCTGACTGGAGCACTGACTGCAACGGTCCGTCCCGCGGCGAACTGAGAAGCATCCAGTCGCGAAACATCCGACGGTCGTACGAAAGCAGTCTCCCAATATGCGGAACGTTCTTTGCGTCGATAACGACATGCCGATGTCGAACGTCGGCTCATTGGGAGACAAATCATGTCAGTCGATACAAGCCAGATGAACATTGTCGGGAAAGGCGCCGAGACCGCGGATGGTCCTGGCCCCGACGTCATGGCCGCGAGCACGCCGGATGGAAACAACGTACTGAGTTCCGATGGAGACGATGTCGGCAAGATCAAGGAGATCATGCTCGACGTCACATCCGGACGCATCGCGTATGCGGTCCTTTCGAGCGGCGGCTTCCTTGGGATCGGCGACAAGCTGCTCGCGATTCCATGGAGCGCCTTGACGCTGGATACCAACAACAAGTGCTTTCGGATTTCAGCGACCACGGAACAAGTGAAGAGCGCGCCCGGCTTCGACAAGGATGCGTGGCCATCGATGGCAGATCGCTCGTGGGCCGACTCGATTCACCGGTACTACAGCCGGCCGCCCTATTGGCAACGCTTCGAGCGGGACGACGCAACGTATCGCAACGTGCCCCCGGAACTCTGAAGCGAACTTCATTGATCGGCGATGCCGTTAGCCCGCCGCGTCGGGAGCAGTCATTCAAAAACAGATGTACAGGAGATATCGATCATGAAAAAGCTCATCGCTGTTATCGCGTCCACACTCCTCGCCACGACGGCGTTTCAGCACGCGGCAGTCGCCGCAGATGCCTCGGACGCGCAAAAGGCTCAAATGAAGGCAAACAGCGAAAAGATGGAGGAGCAGGCGACGGCGAACAAGAAGAAGGCCGAAGCTCGGAGCGATGCGGCCAAGGCACAGGCATCGGCGGACGAAGACAAGGCTTCCGCTCAGGCCGATGCCGACAAGAAGGCCGCCAAGGGCGCGAAGGCGACCACGGCTGCGGAGGCATCGGGCGCGCGAAACGACGCGGCCAACGCGCAGAGCAAGGCCAACAAGAAGATGCACGATGCCCAGGCGAAGGCGGACAGGAAGAAGCAGGACGCCGCCCACGATGCGAACGTAGCGCAGGCCAAGGCCGATGAAAACAAGGTCGAAGCCCAGAACGACGCGAACAAGAAAGCGGCCGAAGCGAAGGTCGATGCCGCGAAGAAGCAATAAGCATATGCAATAAGCAATGCAGGGGCGCACCGTCCCGGTTCGCCCTTCATCGACTTCACGCGATCGGTATGGTCAACGACCTCTGGTACAAGAACGCGATCATCTATTGCCTGTCCGTCGGCACGTTCATGGACGCGAACGGCGATGGCGTCGGCGACTTTCAGGGCTTGCTGCGGCGGCTCGACTATCTTCAGGGGCTCGGCATCACCACCATCTGGCTGATGCCGTTCCAGCCGTCGCCTGGCCGCGACAACGGCTATGACATCAGCGATTACTACAACGTCGATCCGCGATACGGCTCGCTCGGCGACTTCGCGGAGTTCACGCACGCGTGCCGTCAACGCGGGTTGCGCGTGATGATCGATCTCGTCGTAAATCACACGTCGGATCAGCATCCGTGGTTCCGTGAGGCGCGGCGCGATCCCGATTCGAAATATCGCGACTGGTACGTCTGGTCGAAGAAGCGGCCGGCCAACGCGAAGGACGGCGTGGTCTTCCCCGGCGTGCAAAAGACGACGTGGACTTACGACAAGGAAGCGGCCATGTGGTACTTCCACCGCTTCTACGAGTTTCAGCCCGACCTCGATACATCCAATCCGTTCGTGCAGGCGGAGTTGCTGAAGATCATGGGCTTCTGGATTCAGCTCGGCGTTTCGGGCTTTCGCATGGATGCGGTCCCGTTCGTCATCGCCGCCAAGGGCGCACAGGTGAAGCGGCCCGTTGAGCAGTACGACATGCTGCGTATGTTTCGCGAGTTCCTGCAATGGCGTCAGGGCGACGCGATCATTCTCGCGGAGGCGAACGTGCTGCCCGACACCGACATGAAATACTTCGGCGACGCGGGCGAGCGATTGCAGATGATGTTCAACTTCCAGGTCAATCAGAACACGTTTCATGCGCTCGCGTGCGCCGACGCCACGCCTCTAAAGAACGCGCTCGACGCGACGAAATCGCGCGCCGCAACCGCGCAGTGGGGCGTATTCCTGCGAAACCACGATGAACTCGATCTTGGCCGTCTATCGCCCGCGCAGCGCGAAGCCGTGTTCGCGGCGTTCGCCCCGGAGCCGGACATGCAACTGTACAAGCGCGGCATTCGCCGTCGTCTTGCACCGATGCTCGACGGAGATCGTCATCGGCTCGAGCTTGCGTACAGTCTGATGCTGACGCTGCCGGGCACGCCCGTCGTGCGCTACGGCGATGAGATCGGCATGGGCGACGACCTGCGCCTGCCCGAGCGCGAAAGCGTGCGAACGCCGATGCAATGGTCGACGGAGCCGCATGCCGGTTTCACGAAGCACGCGCGTCCCGTTTGCCCGGTGATTTCTGGCGGACCCTACGGCTACGAACGTGTGAACGTCGCGAGCCAGCGCCGCGATCCGGACTCGCTGCTGAACTGGATGGAGAGAATGATCCGGATGCGCAAGGAAGTGCCCGAGATAAGCTGGGGCGACTTCGCGATTCTGAAGGCATCGCGCGACGACGTGCTTGCGCTGCGTTACGACTGGCGAAACAACTCGGTGGTCTGCCTGCATAACTTCAGCGCCGCGGCGTGCACCGTGAAGTTTCGGGTCGGCCTCGGCGCTGGAGAGAACGACGTGCTGGTCAATCTGTTATCCGACGATCATAGTCAGGGCGATGCGAAGGGACAGCATACGGTCGTGCTGGAGCCGTATGGCTATCGATGGTTCCGCGCAGGCGGTCTCGATTATCTTCTGAAGCGCAGCGAAGTTTGACGTTGGAGAGCATGGCCGCATCGACGTGCGGCCGCGGGCGCGCCGTCGCCGCCACCGGCACGCCATGGCCTGAACGCTTGCGCGCGATGAATTCGCACTCCGCGTTCGCGTGATGCCTGCCGTCGATATACATCGCGGTGCATATCGCCTCGCGCGGGAGCTTCAGGGCTGCTTTCGATTCACTCGTCGTCACCCTGTCTGCCTCATTCCATGCACTACCCGGTTACTCTCTTAAGACGAACGTTTTGGTTTATAGTCGTCGCCAGACCGCCGGCATTGGCCGGCTCCCGGACTTCTGTGCATGAGAACCCCATGACCATTGCGACCACGCCAGAAAAAGCGGCCGCGAAATCCGCCAAAGCCACGAAGGCTACCGCCACTCGCCAACCCAGACAGCGCGATCCCGAAGTCACACGCGCCCGCATTCTCGAAGCGGCGAAGAAGGAGTTCGCGAAACTCGGTCTCGATGGCGCTCGCGTCGAAGCCATTGCGGCCCGCGCGAAGTCCAACAAGCGGATGATCTATCACTACTTCGGCAGTAAGGAGAACCTGTTCCTCGAGGTGCTGGAGGATGTCTACGCCGACATCCGTTCCGCCGAGCAAAAACTCGATCTCGATCATCTGTCACCCGAGGATGCGATCGCCGCCCTCGTCACGCATACCTGGAACCACTACCTTCGTCATCCGGAATTCCTGAACCTCGTCAGCAACGAAAATCTTCACAAGGCTCGTCACGTGAAGAAGTCCGCGCGCTTCATGGAACTCCATCAGAACTTCACGTCGATGCTGCAGCGCATCCTCGATCGCGGCGTCGCATCGGGCGCATTTCGCAGCGGCATCGATCCGCGGCAGCTGCACATCACGATGGCCGGCATCAGCTACTACTATCTGACCAACCGTTTTACGAGCGGGCTGATCTTCGACTTCGACTTCATGGAGAAGGAAGCGCTCGATGCGCGCCTCGCCTTCAACATCGACACGGTGCTGCGGACCATCCGCAAATAGCGAATACGTTCGCGCCGCTTATGCGGCCGCGAGAAGCCGCTCACACGCCTGACCCTTCCCTCGTGAGCCAGGCGGCCTAGCCCGCTGCCCTTGCCATCGCCGATGCCGAGCGCACGAACGATCGTCAGAGCGCGCGAGTGCCCGGTCGCCAAGGAAACGCGCCTCAAGTTGCGCGAGCACCGCGTCGGCGGCCTGCATCCACTTGCTCAAGTCATCCTCCGTTTTCATCGGCCGCGAAACACGTTGACAGCGGCGTTTCGTTGGTCTTAAATAACCCACCAGATGGTTACTTGCTGCGAATGCCGGCACACAAAACCACGTAATTCAAGGTCTTCTGCGAGGCGCTCCGGTTTATCTGAACGGGTCGGCCGAATGCAAATTGCGGGCCTTTTCATATCGATCGGAGACGGCATGAAACTCTCGGAAACACATCAACAGATTCGCGACACGACGCGCCGTTTCGCGCAGGAAGTCATCCGTCCGCTGGCGGAAGAACTCGACCGCGAAGAGCGCTTTCCGGCGGAGGTTTATCGGCAGATGGGCGAGCTCGGGCTTTTCGGCATCACGGTGCCGGAAGCATACGGCGGCGCGGGTCTCGATGCCGCCGCGTACGCGCTCGTCATGGAAGAACTGTCGCGCGGCTATTCGTCGGTGGCGGATCAATGCGGCCTGCTCGAACTCGTCGGCACGTTGCTGAGCGTGCACGGCACCGAGGCGCAGCGCGCGCAGTACATGGAGCCGTTGTTGCGCGCGGCGCTGCGGCCCGCGTACTGCATCACCGAATCCGATGCGGGCACCGACGTCTCCGGCATTCGCACCACGGCCACGCGCACCGCCGACGGCTGGGAGCTGAACGGCGCGAAGCTGTGGATTCACAACGCGCCCGTCGCGGATGTCGCGTTCGTGCTCGCGCGCACGAATCCCGCCGCGGGCAAGCGCGGCATGAGCATCTTCATCGTCGATTGCGATCTCGAAGGCGTGTCGAAGGGACCGAAGGAACACAAGATGGGCCAGCGCGCGTCGCAAGTGGGCGAGCTGCATTTCGATCGCGTGAAGCTGCGTCACGATGCATTGCTCGGCGAAGAAGGACGCGGCTTTCACATCATGATGAGCGTGCTCGACAAGGGCCGTGTCGGCATCGCGGCGCTGGCGGTCGGCATCGCGCAGGCGGGGCTCGAAGCCGCGCTCGACTATGCGCAGACGCGCAAGCAGTTCGGCAGCCATATCGCCGAATTTCAGGGCGTGCAGTGGATGCTCGCCGACATGGCGAAAGACATTCAGGCCGCGCGCCTGCTCGTGCACGACGCGGCCGAGCGTCTCGATACGGGCGACCGCGCCAGCATCGCCTGTTCGATGGCGAAATGCTTCGCGGGCGACACCGCCGTCAAGCACAGCGCGAACGCCGTGCAGATATTCGGCGGCAGCGGCTACATTCGCGGCTATGAAGTGGAGCGGCTGTATCGCGACGCGAAGATCACGCAGATCTACGAAGGCACCAATCAGATTCAGCGCACGATCATCGCGCGCGATCTCGTCGCGAACGGAGCATCGCTGTGAGCGCGCGGCCCATTGCGCTCGTCACGGGCAGCCGGCGCGGCATCGGACGCGCGATCGCCATCGAACTCGGATGCGCGGGCTTCGATATCGCCCTCACCGATATCGCCGCATCCGATGAACTCGATCAGGCCGTGCGCGATGTCGAGGCAAGCGGCGCGCGCGCCATCGCCGTCATCAACGATCTCGCAGATATCGACAGCCATCGCCCGATGCTGCTCGATATCGAAGCGCGGCTCGAAAGCACGATCGACTGCCTCGTGAACAACGCGGGCGTCTCGGTCATGTCGCGCGGCGATCTGCTCGACGTCACGCCGGAAAGTTTCGACCGCTGCATGACGGTCAATACGCGCGGCACGTTCTTTCTCATGCAGACGTTCGCGAAGCACATGCTGGCTCGAACGCGCGCGAGCGTCGCGGCGCATCCGAGCGTCATCACGATCACGTCGTCGAATGCAGTCGCGGCGTCGCCGTTGCGCGGCGAATACTGCGTATCGAAGGCCGGGCTTTCGATGGCGAACACGTTGTTCGCGCTGCGGCTCGCGCCGCACGGCATCGGCGTGTATGAAGTGCAGCCGGGACTCATCGCGACCGAGATGACCGCGCCGTCGAAGGAACGCTACGACCAGCAAATGGAGCAAGGTCTCACCGCCATCAATCGCTGGGGCACGCCGCAGGAAGTGGCCGTCGCCGTGCGCACGCTCGCCACCGGCGGATTGCCCTACAGCGTTGGCCAGGCCATCCGTGTCGACGGCGGCCTGCTCGTCACCAAATACTGATCCGACATGAACTCGACCATCACGCTCCCGACCGCATCCGGCACACTCGAGACATATCGTCTGCAAGGCGTGCCGCTCGACGTACGCACGCCCGCCGCGCCCTTCAACCGCATCGCGTATTCGGCGGCGCACGTCGTCGCGGATCCGTTGCGCGCGGTCGAACTGAACGGCACGCCCGCCATCGACTGGGCGCGCACGCTCGACTATCGGCGCTATCTGTTGCAGCAAGGCTTGGGTATCGCCGAAGCGATGGATACCGCGCAACGCGGCATGGGCTTGCCGTGGCCGAGCGCGCTCGAACTGATCACGCGCACGATCGCGGGCACGCGCGACATTCCCGGCGCGCGCATCGCGTCCGGTTGCGGCACGGATCATGTCGCGCCGCGCGATATCTCGACGTGCGATGAAGTCATCCGCGCCTACGGGCAGCAACTCGAAGCCGTGCAACGCGTGGGCGGCCGCGTCATTCTGATGGCGAGCCGCGCGCTCGCAAAAGTCGCGCGCACGCCGGACGATTACCGGCGCGTCTATCGGGAAGTGCTCGCGATGTGCGATCAGCCGGTGATCCTTCACTGGCTCGGCGAGATGTTCGATCCCGAGCTCGAAGGCTACTGGGGCGCGGACGATCATCGAGGCGCGGCGCGCGTGTGCCTCGACGTGATCGGCGAGAACGTCGGGAAGGTGGACGGCATCAAGATCTCGCTGCTCGACGACGCGAAGGAAATCGCGTTTCGCCGAAGCCTGCCGTCATCGGTGAAGATGTACACGGGCGATGACTTCAACTATCCGAGTCTCATCGCCGGCGACGAGCACGGCTTTTCGCACGCGCTGCTCGGCATTTTCGATGCGATCGCGCCAGCGGCGTCGCAGGCGCTCGCCGCACTCGCAAACGACGATCTCGACACCTTTCATGCGTTGCTGTCGCCGACCGTCCCGCTGTCGCGCCACATTTTTCGCGCACCGACGCAGTACTACAAGACGGGCGTGGTCTTTCTCTCGTATCTGAACGGCTTTCAGGATCACTTCTTCATGCCGGGCGGACATCACGGCATGCGCCCGCCCGCCTATCTCGCGGATGTGTTCCGGCTCGCGGATCAGGCGCGTCTGCTGCGCGATCCGGCGCTCGCGATCGAGCGCATGCGCAAGGTGCTCGCGCCGCTCGGCATCGAGGCATGAGCGCGCGAATCTGCTTTCGTTGACGCATTCACGGGCGCTGGCATACGTGAGCGCGCTCGGACGCCGCGGCCTGAGAATCGAACTCGGCTGGCCTATCGGCCCGCTGCGCCCACGCGATCCGCGCGCATCAGGATCGCTTGCGCCTCTCCAACACCCGAAAAGTTTTTCTTCTCCGCGTTGGCAGATCTTCTCGTTTGCCGGTGTCGGGCCTCTCGCCGATAGTTGAGTCACCGGGCAGCGCAATCAAGCGAAAGCCCCTGACCTCAAACATCGATCGAAGGAGCAAGCCATGAAACTGAAGAACAAAGTCGCGCTCGTCACGGGCGGCACGTCGGGAATCGGACTGGAAGCGGCCAAGCTGTTTCAGAAGGAAGGCGCGACGGTCATCGTCACCGGCACGACGCAAAGCCGGCTCGACGAAGCAGCGCGGATTCTCGGCGATTCGGCGATCGCGCTCAAAGTCGATTCGCGCGATCCGGCGCAGATCGATCGCGCGATCGTCGATATCGTGGAGAGCCACGGCCGTATCGACATCGTGTTCGCCAACGCCGGAGCCGGCCAGGCCGCGCCGCTCGAAGCCGTGACGCCCGAACAGATCGAAGCGCAATTCTCGCTCAACTTCAACGGCGTGTTCTTCACGATCCAGAAGGCGGCGCCGCATCTGCCGAAGGGCGGCGCAATCGTCGTCACGACTTCGTTCCTGAATGAAACCGGCACGCCGGGACTGTCCATTCTTTCCGCGACGAAAGCCGCGCTGCGTTCGCTCGTTCGCACCGCCGGCGCCGAACTCGCGCCGCGTGGCATTCGCATCAATGCGGTGAGCCCCGGCCCGATCGCCACGCCGTTTCACACGAAACTGGGCTTGTCGGACAAGGAACTCGCCGATGCGGGCGCGGCCATCGAAGCCGCCGTGCCGCTCAAGCGTTTCGGCGAAGCACAGGAAGTCGCGCGTGCCGCCCTTTTTCTCGCGAGCGAAGATGCATCGTTCGTGACCGGCACCGAAGTCGTCGTGGATGGCGGACTGACGCAGCTCTGACGCATCGCCTTCGATGGCGGATGCACGCGTCACCATGATTCTGTACATTCACGAGATTCCACGGCTGAATGAAGAAACATGCGAGCGCCCAGCAATCTGAACGCGCTGCGAGCCTTCGAGGCGGTCGCGCGGCATCTGAGCTACGCTGCGGCGGCGGACGAGTTGAACGTCACGCCGGCCGCGGTCGGCCAACTGATTCGCGGACTCGAAAGCTATCTGGATATCGAGTTGTTCCATCGATCGGCATCGGGACCGTCGCGTCTCACATTGACCGACGCTGCCCGCGCTGCGCTGCCGGATCTGCAAGGCGGCTTCGATCTGCTGTCGAGTGCCGTCGAACGGCTGAAGGCCAGCAAGTCGCGCATCGTCTTTACGCTGACCGTGCCGCCGGCTTTCGCGGATCGCTGGCTGCTCTGGCGCGTCGAACGCTTTCAGCGAAGACATCCTTACTACGACCTGCGGATCGACACGAGCGGCCGCCTCACCGACTTCACGGCCGAACGGATCGACGTCGGCATACGCTACGGCGCGGGAGCATGGGCGGGCCTCGTCTCTACGTTCCTGCTGCGCGACGAATTTTTTCCGGTATGCAGCCCGGCGCTGATGGAAGGCGAGCACGCGCTCGGAGCGCCGTCCGATTTGCAACATCATCCGCTCATCCACGATACGTCGATGACCGGCGCCGGTCTCTTCCCGACGTGGCGTTCGTGGCTGCTGCATGCCGGCTGCCGCTACCGCATCGATACCGACCGCGGACTGCAGCTCAACGATTCTGCGATGGGCCTGCAAACCGCGATTTCCGGTTACGGCGTGGCGCTCGGACGCACGACGCTCGTCGAACGCGATCTGGCCGAAGGCCGCCTCGTCAAGCCGTTCGATATCGTCCAGAGTTGCGAGTTGGCGTACTACCTCGTGCATCGGCCGGAAAGCGCGGCCCATGCACCCGTGATCGCGTTCAAGGAATGGCTGCTGGAAGAAGCCGGCGTTCGTTGAAACAGGCGCGCCCGTCGCCGGTCATCCGGGCGCGCGGCATCTTCTTTGCTAGGTCCACGGAGAAAACTTCAGAGACAATCAAGGACAAGCATGACGGTGCGACGCGACATTGCAGTCGTTGCAGCTTCGCAGGGCGGGTTCAAGGCGCTATGCCGGCTCGTGAGTGCGCTCGATCCCGACTATGAAGGCTCGCTTCTGATCGTGCTCCATTCGGGAATGACAGGGCCGCGTCTTTTGGGCGAGTGCATCCAGCGGCATACGTCGCTCACCGTGGAATACGGGCGTCACGGACAAAGCATCGAGCCCGGACGCATTTATCTCGCGCCGCCGGGCCGTCATCTCGTGGTATCGGCTGACGGCCATCTCGCGCTCGACGACGGTCCCAAGGTCCATCACGTGCGCCCGGCGGCCGATCCGCTCTTCGAATCGGCGGCGGCGTGCTTTCACGGACGCGTCGTGGGCGTCGTGCTGACGGGCGGCGGGGGCGACGGAACGCGGGGCTTGCAGGCGATCAAGGCGGCGGGCGGAATGAGCATCGTGCAACATCCCGCGCAGGCCGAAGCGCCGCAAATGCCGATGAACGCCCTGAATTTCGATAGCCCCGATCAGGTTCTGTCGGTCGCCGAAATCAGCCATCTGCTCGGACCGCTGGCGCGTCAGCGAGCACGCTCGCGGGCCGACCGCGCGGGAAGCGCCTGACGGATCAACGCACTTCGGTGCTGCGCACGTCCCAGCCGAACTTCACGGCGCCGCCGAGCGCGCCCTTGTCGTCCTGCGGCTTGTATTCGAACTCGATGTCCGCGTAGCTCAGATCGACCGTCTGCTCCGGATGGCCATTCGGCACGCAGATCAGCGAGACCTTCGTCACCGTGACCTGTTTCATCGTGACGGTGAGAAATTCCTTCTGCCCTTCGCCCGCCTTGCTGACGGTGAGTTTCGCGTTCGCCATGTGCTTGCCGCTCGCGCAGTTCTTCTTGAGCGTGGGCGCGGACTTGTCGTACTGATGCACGAACTGGAACACGCCGGGGCACGCCTTGCCGATGCCGCTGCCGCTGCCCGTCATCGGGTTGCTCGCGTTCGTCACGCCCCAGTTGAAACTCAGCACTTCGATCTGCCCTTCCGCCCCCTTGTGCTTCGACTCGCCGTCGATTCCATCGATCTTGAGATAACAGTCGGTCGTAGCCATGTGATCCTCCGTCGTGATCGGCTTTCGTTGCGCGCCGCGCGTGCAATCCACTGGTAAAACGAAACGCACCGCGCATTTTTGAACTTCAAAATCGCGCGATGTGCGCCGTCTTGTGTTCAGACCGTCGTCCACCGGATGAGCACGATGCAACCCAGCGATACGCGCCCCGACAGCCACCTCACGCTCGACGCCCTGCGCCAGTTCGATCTGCTCGCGCTCACGGAATCGGACGACATGTTCCTGCACGTCGTCCCCAAGCGCAGCAACACGCCGGTCAAGGGCGAAGCGGCCAAGCGCGGCGACTGGGACACGCCGATGCAGATCCACGGCTGGCGCTGGGCGCAAGGCTACGACGCCGCGCCGCACGCCGCCGCGCTCAATGCCAACGACATGCGCGTCACGGCGCTTTGCGTCATCAAGTCGGTGGACTCGGCCTCGCCCGTCCTCGCGAAGCTGTGCGCGCAGGCCGAACTGCTCGCGGTTGCGCATGTGAAGTGCTTCAAGGCGGCGGGCACGGACCACGGCGTGCAGATCGAATATCTGTCGATGAAGCTGGAGCAGGCGTACATCCGCAACTATCAGATCTACACGAGCGTGCGCCTTGCGCGGCCCTGCGAGGTCTTCGAACTGTCGGCGCAACAACTGACGATGACCTGTGCGCCGCAGACCGCGACCGGCAGCCGCGGGGCGGAAGTGACCTTCGCGCTCGATGTATCGACGCGGCGCGTGAGTTGAGCGCAAGGACCGCGCGATGAACGAGCCCAGCGCCGCCGACCGTCTGCAGCCCACGCTGCTCGACCGCCTGATCGACGACGATCCCGCCACGCGCGCCGATCCGCCCGGCGAGCGCTTCATGTCGCATCGCGGGCTGCGCGCGGCCGTGCTGCGCGACGTGTCGTGGCTCTTCAACACGACGAATCTCGGCGGCGCGATCGTCGAGGACGACTTTCCGCACGCGTTCGCATCGGTGCTCAATTACGGCTTGCCGTGTTTCTCGGGGCGATTCGCATCGACCATCGACACGGTATTGCTCGAACAGGCGATTCGCCAGGCGATCGAGCGCTTCGAGCCGCGCATCGATCCCTCGACGCTCGAAATCGAGCCGGTGCTCGACCGTTCCGTGCTCGACATGCACAACCAGATCGCGCTCGTGATTCGCGGCCTGCTCTGGGCGCAGCCCGTGCCGCTGGAATTCGCGCTGCGCACGCAGATCGATCTGGAAGAAGGCGGCATCACGGTGATGGAACTCCCGCGCTGACCACGACGACCACGCACATGGACCCGCGACTTCTGCGTCACTACAACACCGAGCTCGCGCATCTGCGGGAGATGGGCGCGGAGTTCGCGCAGCAGTTTCCGAAGATCGCCGCGCGCCTCGGCATGAGCGGCATCGACGTGGCCGATCCCTATGTCGAGCGTCTGCTCGAAGGCACGGCGTTTCTCGCGGCGCGCGTGCAACTGAAGATCGAAGAGGAGTTTCCGCGCTTCACGCAGCAACTCGCGCATGTCGTGCTGCCGCAGGCCGCCTGCCCGACGCCTTCGATGCTGATCGCCCGTCTCGCGCCCGATCTCGCGAATCCGAATCTCGCCGATGGCTTCACCGTGCCGCGCGGCACCGCGCTCATCGCCCGGCATGCCGCGAGCGCGCACATGACGCCGTGCGAATTCCGCACCGGCGCCGATCTCACGCTCTGGCCGATCGAGCTGACGGACGCGCGCTATGTCGCGCAGATGCAGGACCTGCCGCTCGCCGCGATTCCCGCGACGCAGACGCTCGCGCCGCGCGTGAAGGGCGCGCTGCGCATCCGCCTCGCGACGCCCGAAGGCCTGTCCTTCGACGCATTGCGTCTCGATGCGCTGAACCTGCATTTCGCGGGCGGCGACGAAACCGCGTATCGCCTGTACGAACTCGTGATGTCGGGGACGCTCGCCGTCGTCGTATCGACGCCCGAGCGCCCGAGCCGCGCGCTTGCCGCGTTGCCTGCCGATGCCGTCGCGCCCGCCGGTTTCGGCGATCGCGAAGCGCTCCTGCCCGTCACGCCGAACGCGTTTCAGGGTTATCGGCTGCTGCATGAGTATTTCGCGCTGCCCGAGCGGTTTCGATTCGCGCGCCTCGCCGGGTTCGCCGATGTGCTGCCGTCGTTCGCATCGCGCGAAATCGAACTGACGTTTCTGCTCGCGAACGGCGATGCGTCGCTCGAACGCATCGTCACCAAGGACAACGTGTTGCTCGATTGCGTGCCCGCGATCAATCTCTTCGCGAAGCACGCGGATCGCGCGCTCGTGACCGAAGCCGCCGCGCGCTTTCATGTCGTGCCGGACCGCACGCATCCGCTCGACTTCGAAGTGCATTCCGTCACTGCCGTCTCGGGCTACGGCGCGAACGACGATGCGGAGCAGACATTCCATCCGTTCTACGCGGACTTTCTCGCGGACCGCCCCGGCGAGGCCGCGTACTTCACGACCGAGCGCGAGCCGCGCATCGTGCCCGCCGGACGGCGCAAGAGCGGCGCGCGCACGGAATACGTGGGCAGCGAGACGTATGTATCGATCGTCGACCCCAACGCCGCGCCGTATCGCGGCTCGCTGCGGCAACTGTCGTTCGCGACGCTCTGCACCAATCGCGATCTGCCTTTGATGATGCCGCGCAGCGCCACCGGCGACGATTTCTCGCTCGACATCGCCGCGCCCGTGAGCCGCGTGCGCTGTGTGAGCGGCCCGTCGCGGCCCGCGCCCGCGAATCTCGACGCGGCGCGGAGCTGGCGGCTCATCGATCAATTGTCGCTGCATTACCTGTCGGTGTCGAACGGGCCGCGCGAAGCCGCCGCCGCGTTGCGCGCGCTGTTGATGCTGCATGTCGCGGACGCCGATCAGGCGGGGCGAAGCCAGGTCGCGGGCGTCGCCGCCGTGGATGCGCGCGGCGTCGTGCGCCGTCTGCCGATGCCCGGTCCGATCGCGTTCGGTCGCGGCCTCATGATCGACGTGCTCGTCGACGATCTCGCCTTTCAGGGCGGCAGCGCGTGGCTCTTCGGCTGCGTGCTGGACCGCTTTTTCGCGCGCTACGTGTCGATCAACGCGTTCGTGCAGACCGCTTTGCGCACGAGCGCGCGCGGCGAAATCCTGCGCCTGGCACCGCGATGCGGGACGAGAGCGATCTTCTGAGCGCGGCGGCGCTGCCCGAGCCTGCGCGCGCACTCGTCGATCTCTTCGATGCAGTCGCCGCCGAGCCGCATCGGCACGATTTCTATCGCCTGATGCGGCACGTCGAGGCACTGACGCCGCACTTGCCGCGTCTCGGCTGCGGCGCGCGTCCCGCCGACGAGCCGCTGCGTCTCGCGCAGGACGTATCGCTTTCGTTCGCGCCCGCGCCGCTCGCCGCGCTCACACGCGATGAGAACGCCCGCGCGCCGCGCCTCGAACAGCGCTTCTTCGGTTATCTCGGACCGAACGGCCCGCTGCCGCTGCATCTGACGGACTTCGCCCGCGAGCGCGCGCTGCATCGCGGCGACACGGCTTTCGCGCACCTGCTCGATACGCTGCTGCATCGATTCCTGCTGCTGTTCTATCGCGCGTGGGCGCAGGGACGGCCGGTAGCGTGGCTGGATCGTCCCGGCCACGACCGCTTCGCCTTCTATGCGGGCGCGCTGATCGGACTCGCGGATGAAGCCAGCCGCAATCGCGACGCCGTCTCCGATCACGCGAAGCTGCATTTCGCGGGCCTCGCCAACATGCAGACGCGTCCCGCCGACGCGCTCGAAGCGATCGCGAGCGCGCTCTTGCGCGTGCCGGTGCGCGTGGAGCCGTATCGCGGGCACTGGATGACGCTGCAACGCGACGAGCGCACTGCGTTGCGGCATCGGGCGATGCGCGGTCCCGGCGATCCAGCGGGCTTCGCCCAACTCGGACGCGGCGCGGTGCTGGGACGCGCGGTGTGGGATCGGCAGCACGCGTTTCGCCTCGCGATCGGGCCGCTGTCGCTCGCGCAGTTCGAGTCGCTGCTGCCGGGCGGCGCCGCGCTGCCGACGCTCGTCGCCGTGGTGCGCCGGCATCTGAACGGCGAGCTTGCATGGGACGCGCAACTCGTCCTCGCCGCCGACGACGTGCCGACCGCGCAGCTCGGCCGCTACGGACGGCTCGGCTATTCGGCGTGGCTCGGTCTCGCCGCGCGCCGCGCCGATTGCGCCGATCTCGCGCTCGACGCCGACGCGCATCTCGCCTGAACGCGGACACGTTGAAAAAAAGCCGCCGCTGCGCCGTCTTATCGGATGGAGGCGCGCCTTCGATCCGCGCGCATCGTAAAAAAAGGAGTCCGGCGATGGCGGAAATCAGTCGTGTCGCGCTGTTCGGCAAGCTCGACAGGCTCGGCTACAAGACCGTCGAAAGCGCGACGGTCTACTGCAAGATGCGCGGCAATCCGTATGTCGAGCTGGCGCACTGGATCATGCAGATTCTGGAGACGCCGAACTCCGACTGGCAGCGCATCGTCGCGCATTACGGCGTGGACGCCGCCGCCCTTGCGCGCGAGCTGACGGCGTCGCTCGATCGCCTGCCGCGCGGCGCGACGTCGATCTCCGACATCTCCGAGCACATCGGCGATGCGATCGAGCGCGGCTGGGTCTACGGCACGCTGCTGTTCGGCGCGAACAAAGTGCGGACCGGGCATGTGCTCGTCGGCATGCTGAAGACGCAGCGGCTGCGCAGCGTGCTCGTCGGCATATCGCGGCAATTCGAGCGCATCAAGCCGGAAGACCTGTCGGACAATTTCGCGCGCATCGTCGCGGATTCGGTCGAGGAAAGCGAAGCCGAGCCGCAGCCGGACGCGGCCGATGCGCAAGCCGCGCCCGCCGCCATGGGCCAGCAGGAAGCGCTGCGCAAATACGCGACCGATCTCACCGACAAGGCGCGCCGCGGCCAGCTCGACCCCGTTACGGGCCGCGACGACGAGATTCGCCAGCTCGTCGATATTCTCATGCGGCGGCGGCAGAACAATCCGCTGCTGACGGGCGAAGCGGGCGTCGGAAAGACCGCCGTTGTCGAAGGCTTCGCGCAGCGGCTCGCGCGCGGTGACGTGCCGCCGCCCTTGCGCGAGGTCGCGCTGCTGTCGCTCGATCTCGGGCTTTTGCAGGCGGGCGCGAGCATGAAGGGCGAGTTCGAGCAGCGTCTGCGTCAGGTCGTCGAGGATGTGCAGGCGAGTCCGAAGCCGGTGATTCTCTTCATCGACGAAGTGCATACGCTCGTCGGCGCGGGCGGCGCGGCCGGCACCGGCGATGCCGCCAATCTGCTGAAACCGGCGCTCGCGCGCGGCGATCTGCGCACGATCGGGGCCACGACGTGGGCCGAATACAAGCGGCACATCGAGAAAGATCCCGCGCTCACGCGGCGCTTTCAGGTCGTGCAGGTTCGGGAGCCGGACGAGGACAAGGCCGTGCGGATGCTGCGCGGCGTCGCGGCGGTGCTCGAAGGGCATCATCGCGTGCAGTTGCTCGACGAGGCGATCGAGGCGGCCGTGCGGCTGTCGCATCGCTATATTCCGGCGCGGCAGTTGCCCGACAAGGCCGTGTCGCTCATCGACACGGCGTGTGCGCGCGTCGCCGTCAGCCAGCACGCGACGCCGCCGCTCGTCGACGACTGCCAACGCCGTATCGAGGCGCTCGAAGTCGAGGCGCAGATCGTCGCGCGGGAGGCGAATGCGGGCGTCGATGTCGGCACGCGCGCAGCCGATGTCGCCGCGATGCTCGCACGCGAACGCGATGCGCTCGGCGGGCTCGAAGCGCGCTGGAACGAGGAAAAGCGCGTCGTCGACGAACTGCTTGCGTTGCGCGCGACGTTGCGCGAAGCCGCCGACGCCGCTTCACGCGATGACCAGCTCGCGCGCCTCGCGTCGCTCAAATCGCGTCTCGCCGAATTGCAGGCCGATGCGCCGCTGATTTTGCCGAGCGTCGACGCGGGCGTGATCGCGGGCGTCGTCGCCGATTGGACCGGCATTCCGGTCGGCAAAATGCTGAAGAACGAGCTGGCCGCCGTGCTCAATCTCGCCGATGCGCTCGATCGCCGCGTGATCGGCCAGCGCCACGCGCTCGAGATGATCGCGAAGCGCATCCAGACTTCGCGCGCGCGGCTCGACAATCCCGACAAGCCGATCGGCGTGTTCCTGCTCGCGGGCACGTCGGGCGTCGGCAAGACGGAAACGGCGCTCGCGCTCGCCGAAACGCTCTACGGCGGCGAGCAGAACGTCATCGTCATCAACATGAGCGAGTTTCAGGAAGCGCATACGGTTTCGACGCTGAAGGGCGCGCCGCCCGGCTATGTGGGTTACGGCGAGGGCGGCATCCTGACCGAAGCGGTGCGCCGCCGTCCGTACAGCGTCGTGCTGCTCGACGAAGTGGAGAAGGCGCATCCCGACGTCCACGAAATCTTCTTCCAGGTTTTCGACAAGGGCTGGATGGAAGACGGCGAAGGGCGTTACATCGACTTCAAGAACACGATCATCCTGCTGACGTCGAACGTCGGCTCGGAAGTCATCATGTCGATGTGCCGCGATCCCGCGCGCGCGATCGCGCCGGAGGAACTCGCGCGCGCGTTGCGCGGCCCGCTGCTCGACGTGTTTCCCGCCGCGCTGCTCGGCCGGCTCGTCACGGTGCCCTACTACCCGCTTTCCGACGCGATGATGGCCGACATCGTGCGGCTTCAGCTCGAACGCATCCGGCGGCGCGTCGCGGACAATCACGGCATTCCGTTCGAGTACGACGACGACGCCGTGCGGCTCATCGTTTCGCGCTGCACGGAAGCCGAATCGGGCGGCCGCGTGATCGACGCGCTGCTCACGAACACCGTCCTGCCGCGCATCTCGACGGAATATCTGACGCGTCTCACCGAAGGCGGCGCGCTGGCGCACATCCGGCTCTCGGCGAGCGCGGGCGACTTCGTCTACGCGTTCGAGTGAACCATGCTCACGCTCACGGTGACGCTTCACAACGGACAGCCGCCGCGCGTGCCGCTCTGGGCGACCTTCGATGCCGACGGCGGCACGGTCGGGCGTGCGGTCACGAACCGGCTCGTGCTCGATGACGCCGAGCGCACGGTCTCGCGTCTGCATGTGCAGATCGAGTGGCGCGACGGGCGCTTTCTGCTGATCGACCGCGGCAGCAATCCGGCGCTCGTCAACGGCGCGCCGCTCGATCCGGGCCAGGAAGTCGCGCTCGCGCACGGCGACGAAGTGCAGATCGGCGGCTATCAGCTGCGCGCGGATATCGGCGTCGATGACGATACGGTCACGGCCAACGCGCCATCGGACGATCCGTTCGCGGGATTGTTCGACGCGGGTTCGTCGGCGCCTGGCGATTTCGACGCCAACCTCCACACGCCGAAGCCGAAAGCTGCCGAACACTTCGACTTCGGCTTCGACGATCCGGCGGGCAAACGCTCGATCGACGAGTTGTTCGACCTCGCGCCGGGCGCGTCGTCCGACGGAGCGTCGATCACCGATCCGCTCGTCGAACCGCTTGCGCAGCCCAACACCGCGCACGATGCCGATCCGTTCGCCAGCCTGACGGCCGCGGCGCGCCCCGCCGGGACGCCCGCGACGCGGCCGGACGCCGGATCGGAACTGCACAGCGCGTTCACGCCGCCGCGTCCGCGATCGGCGCCGACGCCGTCAGCGGTTGCATCGAGAGCGGAGCTCGCCGACGATCGCGCGCTCGTCGATGCCTTCCTGCGCGGGCTGAACACGCACGGCGTGCGCATCGATGCGCTGACGCCCGCGCTGATGCAGCTTCTCGGCGAGCTGCTGCGCGAAGCGGCGCGCGGCACGCTCGAACTGCTCGCCGCGCGCGCCGCGCTCAAGCGCGAGATGCGAACGGGCGCGACGATGATCGAAGCGTCGGACAACAATCCGCTCAAGTTTTCGCCGAACGTGGAGGCCGCGCTCATGCATCTGCTCAATCCGCAGATGCGCGGCTTCATGCCGCCCGCCGCCGCCCTCGACGATGCGTACGCCGATCTGCGGGCGCATCAGGTCGGCATGGTCGCGGGGATGCGCGCGGCGCTCGACGGCGTGTTCGAGCGCTTCGAGCCGCAGCGCATCGAGGCGCGGCTGTCCGGGCGCTCGCTGCTCGACGGCGTGCTGCCAGGATTGAATCGCCGCGCGCGCTGCTGGGATCTTTTCATCGAGATGTACGGCCAGCTTTCGCGCGAAGCCACCGAAGATTTCCATACGCTGTTCGGCCGGGCGTTCGTCGCCGCCTACGAGGCGCAGATCGACGAGCTTAAACAACGCCGGTAACGAGAGACACGACATGCAATTGCAAACCGCGAGCGTGAGCGATGTGGGCGGCCGGTCGCGCAACGAGGACGCGCTGGCGACGTGGCGGCATGCGGCGCTCTTTGCGAGCGTGGTCGCGGACGGCGCGGGCGGTCACGGCGGCGGCGATGCGGCATCGCGCATCGCGGTCGATACCGTGCTCGCGGAATTGACGCGCGTGGCATCGGCGGGCGTCGCGCTGACCGGGCCGAACCTGTTGCGCGTGTTGCTGCGCGCGAACGACGCGATCATCGATGCGCAGGAGCACGACCGCGATCTTTCGCAGATGCGTTCGACGGCGGTGCTGCTCGGCATCGACGAAAGCACGGGCATCGCGGCGTGGGCGCATTGCGGCGACACGCGGCTTTACTGCTTCCGGCGCGGCGCGACGGTTGTGCAAACGCAGGATCACAGTCTCGTGCAGAGCATGATCGATGCGAATCTGCTGGAGAGCCGCGACGTGCGAACGCATCCGCGCCGTAACGTGCTGTTTTCGGCGCTCGGAACGGCGGATGATCTGTCGATCGCGGCGTCGGATGAGCCGTTTCTCATCGCGGAGGGCGACGCCTTTCTGCTTTGCACCGATGGGTTTTGGGAGTATCTCGACGAGTCGGTGATGATCGATGCGATCGGGCGCGCTCGGACGCCTCAAGCGTGGCTGGATCTGATGGTGGCGCATCTGCGTGAGGCCGCGCGGCCGGGGCACGATAACTTTAGTGCCAGCGCGGTTTGGGTGGGGGATGCTTCGCAGGTGACGGTGATGCAAATGCCCGCGACGTAACCATCGCGGGCATCATCCAACCAACCACGCATCAAGCCGCCTGCTTCGCCGAAGGCAACCTCGAAACCAGCCTGAGCGACACCGTCAGCCCTTCCAACTGATAATGCGGCCGCAAGAAGAACTGCGACGTGTAATACCCCGGCGCGCCCGGCACTTCCTGCACTTTGACCTCCGCGGCCGCGAGCGGCTTTTGCGCCTTCGTGTGCTCGGACGAATTCGCCGGATCGCCATCGACGTACTGCGTGATCCACTTGTTGAGCCAGATCTCCATATCCGAGCGTTCCTTGAACGTGCCGATCTTGTCGCGCACGATGCACTTCAGATAATGCGCAAAGCGGTTGCAAGCAAAGAGATACGGCAACCGCGCGGCAAGCGCGGCATTCGCGGTCGCGTCCGGATCTTCATACTCGAACGGCTTTTGCAGCGACTGCGCGCCGATGAACGCCGCGAAATCCGAGTTCTTGCGATGAATCAGCGGCATGAAGCCGTTCTTCGCCAGTTCCGCCTCACGCCGGTCTGAAATGGCGATCTCGGTCGGGCATTTCATATCGACGCCGCCGTCGTCGGTCGGAAAACTGTGCACCGGCAAACCTTCGACCGCGCCGCCCGATTCCACGCCGCGAATCCGCGAGCACCAGCTATACAACTTGAACGACCGGTTGATGTTCACCGCCATCGCATAAGCGGAATTCGCCCACGTGTATTTCGTGTGATCCGCGGAACCGGTGTCTTCCTCGAAGTCGAATTCATCGACCGGTTCGGTCTTCGCGCCGTACGGCACGCGCGCCAGAAAACGCGGCATCGCGAGACCGATGTAACGCGAATCCTCGGATGCGCGCAGCGATCTCCAGCTCGCATATTCCGGTGTCCCGAATATCTTGGTGAGATCGCGCGGATTGGCCAGCTCCTGCCACGAGTCCATCTGCAAGAGACTCGGATCGGCGGCGGCGATGAACGGCGCATGCGCCGATGCCGCGATCTTCGACACTTCGCCGAGCATCTCGACATCGGGCGGCGTCTGGTTGAAGTAGTAATCGCCGATCAGCGCGCCGAACGGCTCGCCGCCCAACTGCCCGTACTCGTGCTCGTAAATCTGCTTGAAAAGCGGACTCTGATCCCACGCGACGCCCTTGAAGCGCTTGAGCGTCTTGCCTAGATCCTTCTTCGAGATGTTCATCACGCGAATCTTGAGCATCTCGTCGGTTTCGGTGTTGTTGATGAGATAGTGCAGCCCGCGCCACGAACCCTCGAGCTTCTGGAAGTCCGCGTGATGCATGACTTCGTTGACCTGCTCGGTGAGCTTCGCGTCGATCTCGGCGATCATCGCCTGAATGGAGCGGATCGCATCGCCGGAAACGAGCTTCGTCTGCGAAAGCGCCTGCTGCGCGAGCGTCTGCACGGCCGTCTGCACGGCGCTCTTGGCTTCGTCGCTCTTCGGACGGAACTCACGGTTGAGCAGCGCGGCGAGATCGTCGCCTTCGAGCAGCGCGCCCTGCAAAGCGGAAGGCGCTTCGGCTTGCGGTTCGGCGGATTGCGGAATGTCGGACATGGTCGTTTCCTTTCAAGGCTCTCGGGTCTCATTCGGCTGCAGCAGCCGCGGATGGCGCAGCCGTGGCGAGCGTCTTGAGCAGCGCGGGATCGTCGAGCACGCGCGCGATCAGTTCTTCCGCGCCGTTCTTGCCGTCCATGAAGATGACGAGATTCGCGAGCTGCGTGCGCGCTTCGAGCAACTTCGCGAGCGCATCGACCTTGCGCGCGACGGCCGCGGGCGAAAAATCGTCCATGTTCTCGAACGTGATATCGACGCTGATGTTGCCCTCGCCCGTCAGCTTGTTCGGCACCTGAAACGCGACGCGCGGATGCATCGCCTTCATGCGGCTGTCGAAGTTGTCGATGTCGATCTCCTGGAACTTGCGCTGATCGACGGGCGGCAGCGCTTCGGCGGGCTTGCCGGAGAGATCGGCCATCACGCCCATCACGAACGGAAGCTGAATCTTCTTCTCGCTCCCATAAGTTTCGACGTCGTATTCGATCTGCACGCGCGGCGCACGATTGCGCCCGATGAATTTCTGACTGCTGGTTGCCATGACGTCTCCTTCGAGTGGGCATGAGCCACGCAATTAAAACGAACGAGTTGTGGCCGGATTGAAGACTCGATTCGAGAACCCGCGCTCACTGCGGCCTCGTCCCCGCGATCAGATGAATCTGCGCGAGGCTGTCGGGCGCGAGATCCTGCATCACCGCGAGAAAATCCTTGCCCATCAATCCGCGCGCGCGGCGGATCAACAGCGGCGCGGGATTGGTCGGCTCGGTGCGTTCGAGAAACGCGCACACCGCGTCGAGCGCGGCGAGCGCATCGTCGCGCGTCGCGATCTCGCCGGGGCGAGCAATCGCGCGACGAAGCGTCGGCGCTGCTTTCATCTTCGTGATGTCGGCGGATGCTTCGGGCGCGTCCGTCGAAGCGAACGCGCGAAACTGCGCGGCGACGTGACGCGTCGCGATCGTCAGCGCGGTCATCGAAGGCGCGCGTTCCGCGCCGAGCTTCTCCGTCAGGCAAGCGCACAGCGTCTGCACGGCGCGCGGCAGATCGAGCCCATTCGCGAGAAGCTCGGCATCCTGCGCCACGGCATCGGCGAGCATGCCTTCCACGCGCGCCGGCGTCGCGGCGTTCGCGCCTTCCTCCGGCGCGAGCCTGCCCTGCGCCACCAGAATGTCGCGCACGGCGAGCCGCTCGCCATGCACGCGACACACTTCGCATTCGCGCAGATCGTGCAGCAAGGTCTCGGCTTCCGCGAACGGCGTGTAGGCATCGGCGAGCGGCGCAAGCGCGTTGATGCGCAATACGGCATCGTTGTCGTCATCGTGATCGAGCGGCGGGAAGAGGCCGTCCCAATAGCGCTCGACGAGGCCCGTCAGCAGGCGCAAACCCGCATGAAAGCCCGCGAGTCCGTGGACATGCGCCGCCGCGCGCGTCCACGCAATCGCCACGCGCACATCCTTCGAGCGCGCGAGCAGCGCGTCGCCCTGCTCCAGCACGTCGTTCCACGGCGGCGGCTCGACGAGCACGTCGAACTGACGCTGCGGCATGCCGCGCGCGAGCGCTTCGAATTCGAGAAACGCCGGGTCGTATTCCAGATCGATGCCTGCGGGCGGCGTCGTTTCTGTCGGCGCGAGGAGCGGTTCGATGTCGATCATCGCGGCTCCTCAAAACTCGCCGCAGCCGTGCTGTCCGTTCACGACCAGACAGTTGTTCAGATTCGGCCGCGAGCGCACGCGCTTCCATTCCGCCGCGAGCGCGTCGGCGTCGCCTTCGGGCTGTTGCAGCGCGAGGATCGGCTCGTTCGTGCCGACGCAGATGTTGACCGCGCCCAGATTGCTCTCGTAGACGAAGGTCTGTTCCTGCGCCGTGAAAAGCGGCTGAAGTCCGCTGGTGTTGAAAACGGCGCCCTGAAGCTGCATCGGCGTGACGGTCAGCGTGCCCGGCTCCACGACGACGTTGTAGCCAACCGGCGACGAAAACGTGCCGTCGATGCCATACACGCCCGCCGCCGATATCGTCGTCGCGGACGAGCCGAGCCGCCCCGCGACGACGGACGTGCTGCGCCGATCGCCGGCCAGCAGACCGCTGACGTCGAAACCGAACGCGCCGTTCGCTCCGCCTTGCTCGCGCGTTTGACTGCCGATGGTGACGGTGACCGTCGGCCGGTCGGCGTAGACGAAGTGGTTGCCGTCCGCCGGCACGACGCTCTGCGACGGCTGCTTGTTCCAGCTACAGAATCCGCCGTAGACGCAGCCGTAGAAGTTCGGCAGCGCGCCGCCCGGATCGACGCCGTTGCGGTTCTCGCCGTTGCGCGTCGCCGCCCAGATGCGCCACGCGTTGCCCGCGCCGATCGTGCCGCCCGACGCGTTGTCGAAGACGCCGCGCTCCATCACGAGGTCGATGCTGCCGCCCGCGCTCAGGTGCGTCGGCGCGCCGGGCGTGCCGGGTGTGCCGGGTGTTCCGATCGCGATCGCGCCGCCATCGGAAATCGCGGTCAGGTTGCCGGTGACGTTCGGCTGCGATCCGCCGATTCTGGCGAGGTTGCCCGTCGCGCCGTCGAAACCATTGGCGCTCGCCGTGCCGATCGTGAAGCCGCCCGCCGTCGCAAACCGCACGTCATGCGCGCCCGACAGCGCGAGCACTTTGACGTCGTTGCCCGCGTCGGCGAGATCGAAGTCGCCGCCGCCCGCGAGCAAAAGCGTCTGCGCTTTTATGCCGCCCGGATCGGTGACGCGACCGGACGAATCGAGCGCGAGCGTCCTGTCCGGCATCGCGGCGCCCGACGGCAGATCGATGCCCTGGCTGCCCGCGCCCGTGTTCTGCAGCGTGAGGTCGTGCGCGAAGCCTTGCGGCAGGCTGACCGTGATCTTCCCGGTCTGGGTCGACGAGCCGATGACGACCGTCGCGATGTTCGACGCGATCGCGCCGAGCATCGACGGTCCGATGCTGAGGCCGCTGCTTGCGCCGAGCACGTTGATCGCCTGCGCGTTGTCGCCGACGATGTCGAAGTCCGCGCCGACCTTGCCGGGCACGAACACGACCGTGCCGAAGCGCGACGAGAACGTGCTGCCCGAATCGTCGAACACGAAGCCGTATTTGCCCGAGTTCGACGCCCGCACGACGATCGTGCCGTAGTCGCCCGCCGAGAGCGTCGCCCGGTTCATATACAGCGCGGTGGCGGCGTCGGCGGGTGTCGATGCCGTGACCGACACCGTCTGCGCGGGCGCGTTGGCCTGAAGCGTCACATCGGCGAGCGATACGCCTTTGCCATGCGCGCCGTTCGCGTCGAGCTGGCCGTTGGTGCCGCCGCGAATATCCATCGAACCGTTCGCCGAGCCGACGACGCCGCGATTCGACGACGACGTGCCTGCCAGCGCCACGCCGTCCGCGCCGCTGCCCAGACCGTAGATCGTGACCGCGCCGTCGGCGTGCAAGCCGAGCGCCGGGCTCATGCCCGCCACGAACACGCCGTAGGCGGCGATGCCATCGGGCGCGGTGCCGCGAATCGACAGCCTGCCGCCGCTTGCCGCGACATCCGATGCTTCGAGATGCACGCCGTCGAAATGAACCGGTTCTTCGCTGCCCTCGATCGCCGGAACGTAGCGCCGCTTGCCGTTCGCCGACGTGCCGGTGATCGACACGTCCGCGCCGGTCGATGAGATCCGCGCGTTCTGCGCGTACACACCCGCGCCCGCGACGGCGGCGCTGCCGCCGCCGGCCGTCGCGCCCGTTCCCGTAATGCTCATCGCGCCGCCGGTGCCGAGCGACGTGCCGATGATCCGCACGCCGTTGCCCCCGACACGCCCGGGCGAACGCTGCACGACCGCCCCGGTGCCGTGAACATCGACGTCGCCGCTCGCGGACAAAATCACCGGAACGATCCCGCCAGCGCTCGTGCTGAGCGAAGCCCGCAGCAGGCTCACGCCGTCGCCGGTCACGCTGCCGATGCCGGTCGACACCGAGGTCGAAGTCGAAAGCGAGGCCACGGTCTGCACGGCGGGCCCCTTGCCGTCGATCGAAATGCGGCCCGTCTGCGTCTGCACGAGCGGTGCGTTCGCCGTGCTGATCGAGTTGATGTTCGTGGAGACGGACGCCGCCACCATGCTCACGCCGGAACCCGACACCGATCCGGTGTTGAGCGCCTGCACCTTCGGCCCGTTGCCGTTGAGCGTGATGCTGCCCGCGCCGCCTGTGCTCAGCGCGACCGACGATCCGCCGATGGCGATGCCCGAGCCGCCGACCGTTCCGCCGCTCACGGTTCCCGTGACGCTCGCCCCGTTGCCCGTAACGAAGATATCGCCGGCATCCGAAACGACGGACGGGCTGAAGGGAAAGCCTTGGCCCCCGTCCGCCGCGATGCTCACGCCCGAGCCGGACAGCGTTCCCCCGTTCAGGTTCGCGATCGTGGTCGCGGAGGCCGAAATCGAGACGTTGCCCGAGCCGGTATGCACGAGCGGACCGACGCCCGAGCCGAGGAATTCCGGCCGCAACATCACGCCCGCGCCGCTCACGCCGCCGAACGCGGTGCCGATCGACATCCCGTTGCCGATGATGTTCACGTTTCCCGACCCGGTCCGTATGACCGTGGTGCTCTGGTCGAGGCGTGCCGTCGGCGCGATCAGGACGCCGCCGCCGCTCACCGAGCTGACCGCGCTATCCATCGCCGGTCCCGTACCGGTGATGGAAATGTTGCCCGTCGTGGTACTCAATAGCGCCGTCGACGGACTGAGCGATGCCGGACGAAGCGCGACGCCGTAGATGTCGGTGAACGTCTGCACGCGCTCCTTGGTGGTCGGCGCGCTGCCTGTGATGCTGATGTTGCCCGACGACGTGCGCAGGCTCGATGTCCCGCCGATGGCGACGCCCGCCGGCGCCCCGAAGTCGCCGCCGGCCTGCCCCGACACGGAAATGTCGCTGACCGAAGTGGCGATGCTCGAACTGCTGATGGTGACGGGCGCATAGGCCTGGTTCTTCGTTAGGCCCACGTCCGTGTCGCTGATCCCGAAAATCGTGTCCGGAACCTTGAGCGTGCCTTGCCCGTTGACCGTCACCGAGCCGCTCGCGAGACCGGTCGGGCCTTGCGGCACGGTCGTGTCGATCCTGGAGTCGATGATGCCGACCGCCGCGCCGTCGAAGCGCTTCGCGGCCGCGGGCGTCCCGGCAACGCTTTGCGGCACGCCGATGGCCAGATAACCGCCATTCGTGCTGATCGACGCGCCGGAAAGCAGAATGTTGCTTTGCCCCGAGGCGCCCGTGTTCGCGTCGAGCACGACGTTCAGCTTGCCCGCCGGCCGCTGGTCGCCCGCCGCGCCGCCGATGGTTCCGAGCACGGTGATGGAGCCGTTGGCGCTCAGCGTGAGCGTGCCTTCGTTGTCGGCGGCGGTCTTTGTGATGCTCGTCCCTTTCAGCATCGTGATGTCGCCGTTGTATTCGCCTCCGCCGTCCTTGCTGGTCGAGATCGTCACCGACGCGCCCCGGTTCAGTTGCGACGTGATGTCCGACGCGAGCACGTAGCTGTCGCCCGCGCCCGGCGTGAACGTCACCGGATTCGTCGTCGTGGAAAGAGCCGGACCCAGGCTCGTGCTGAGCGCCTGAAGCGAGCAGCATGACGTGCTGTCGGTGGTGCCCGTGCTCACGCTCGACGGCGCCGTATTGACGATTTCGATGCTCGACGGATCGAGCAGCCATTGCCCGCCGTGCCCGCGCAGCGCCTCGACGTGAATCCGCGCACCGTCCGTCGCCAGATACTTGCCCGACGTCTCGACGAGCCCGCCGTTGCCGCCGCCCGGCCCGCCCTTCGCGGAAAGCTCGCCGTACACGCGCGCCGCTTCCGTCCCGAACATGACGATGTTGCCGCCGTCGCCCGCGACGAGCGCATCGGCCATGACGTGCGCGTTCGGGCTCATCCAGAGCGCATCGGCGTTGACGATGTCCGGCGCCTTGCCCGCCGCGCCGCCGCCCACACGCACGCGGCCGCCGCCGCCCGCGCCGCTCGCGTCGACACGCGCACCGTCGCTCACCGCGACGTGGTAGCCGGTCACGTCGATCTGTCCGCCCTTGCCCGAATCGGGCGCGCTGACATCGACGCTGCCGCCGATATCCGTCTCGCCCGCCGATCCGCCATCGAGCACGATGCGCCCGTTGCGCGACTCGACGCTCCTCGCGCGCACCGTGCCCGTCTGGTTGAGCACGCTCGCCGCGGCGTCGTCGGCGGCGCGCGCCGACATCACGATCTGTCCGCCGTCCGCCTGCAGCGTCCCCGAATTGCCGATGAGCGCGTTCGCGACCTTGTCGTTCACCTTCAGCATCGTGAGGCCGTCGCCCGCGAAATCGAGCGTGATGTCGCTGCCCGCGCCGATCGCGATCTTGCCGAGCGTCGCGCTGACGAGTCCGCTGTTGTCGACCTGCGCGCCGAGCAACGCGACCGCGCCGCCGGTCGCGGCCGTGATCGATCCTTGGTTCGACACCTTGCCGGCCGCCGCGCCGCCCTGCGCGAAGTGATATTTGCCCGCGAGAAACGCGTCGTTCGAAATGCCGAGCGTCGATGCGACGAGCGATCCCACATTCACCGATGCCCCGCGCGCGAACACGACGCCCGCCGGATTCACGAGAAACACTTGCCCGTTCGCGTTGAGCTGCCCCGCGATGCGGCTGACTTCATTGCCGACGACGCGATTGAGCAGCACCGCCTGCGCCGACGGCTGCGAAATATCGACGCGCTCGTTGCCCGCGATCGAAAACCCGTTCCAGTTCACGATGCCCTTCTGCGAGCCTTGCGTGATCGTCATCGACGTCGCGTTTGGCCGGTTGACCGTCACGCTGCCCGCCTGAACCTGCTCGCCGACCGGCAACGCGAACGCGCCCGGCGCCGCGACGACCACGAGGAGCGGCAACAGCGCGGATACCCTCAGATCGGCGCCCATGTGACGGGCGGCGCGTCTGGCGAAACGCCTGATCGCGCGCTCCCATTCCCGGCGATGCCTGCGGGTCCGTAGGCAGGTGATGTCGCTCATGTCGAACTCCTCGTTTCCTGTTTCCGCGCTAGAACGATTTGGATACCTGCACGTAGACGCGCGGCACCTTGTCGTCGCCGGTGGTGTCGGCGCGGGTCGTGCGCCAGGCTACGCTCGCATCCACGGTGATGCCGTACGGCCCGCTCCAGAACGCGCCGAGACCCACGCCGCTGCGCGTCACGGTGTTCGCGCCCTGTCCGGGAATCGAGCGCGCGTTGTAGCGGCCCACGCCGATATCGAAAAACGTCGACAGCGTCAGCGACGGAATCACCGCATAGCGAAGCTGGGCCGTGGCGATCAGCCCTTCATCGACGACGGATTCCGACGGCGAATACGCGCGCACCGCACGGGGCCCGCCGAGCGTGATGCGCGACGAGCTGTCGAGGTTCTGGTTCGCCCATTGCCCCGACACGCCGATGAAAAAGCTCGTATTGCGCGTGATCGCGTTCAGGCGATTGGCCTGCATCGTGAGGCGCACGCTGTTGCCTTGCGTGTTGCGCCCGAACGGTCCCTGATCGATGGCCTCGGCGAGCGCCGAATCGATGTTCAGATGCGCGAACGCCAGTTGCACGTCCGCGCTGTTGAAGCCGCCGCCGAGAAAGCTGTCGCGGCTCTCGTACGACAGCCCGACGCTCGCCACATACAGCTTCTGCGGATTGTCGAAGTTGACGCTGTCGATCTTGTCGGTGAGCGAGCGGTATTCGAGCGCGCCGCGCAACAGCAGGTTCTGGCTGCGCGAGCGGATCAGCGGATGCGACACCGACGCGGTGACGACATCCGCATCGCCATGCGCGTTCAGCGAGGAGAACTGCTCGCCGAGGTAGTAATACAGATGCGAATACGCGATGCCGACGCGCGTGCCGCTCGCATCGACGGGCGCGTCGTAGCCGATGCGTCCGTAGACGGTATCGGCGCGCTCGGCCGCGAGCAGGTTGATGTCCAGGTTGTCGCCGATGCCGAACGGCGACGCGAGCCGTCCCACCGCGCCGAGCCGCCAGCGCCCGGCGGGCGCCGCGCCGTAGTCGTCGACGGAAACCGCGAAGTTCCAGCGGCGCGTCGGCTCGACCGTCACGTTCAGATCGACGGTGCCGGGCGCGCTGCCCGTTTCCAGCGCCGAGCTCACGCGAATGCCGGGCAGGTCCGACAGCAGGAGCATCGTGCGTTCGAGTTCGTTTTGCCGCAGCGGCTTGCCGGGCTCAATCGCGGCGAGCCGCGCGCGCACCATCGATTCCTTGACGGGCGCGCCGGGCGCCATCGTCAGCCGCACGCGGCCGATCTTGCCTTCGAGCACGGTGAACGTGACGTCGCCGTTCGTCACGTCCTGCGGCGGAATCACGACCTGCGCGAGCGGATAGCCGCGCTCGCGATACGCCTGCGCGACCTTCGTGCTCATGGCGTTCAGATCGTTGATCGACACTTCCTGGCCGATCCTGTCGGAAACGAGCGCGAGCAGCGTGTCCGAGGGCAGCGTTTCGTTGCCCGCGAAACGAATGCTCTTCAGCGTGAACTTCTTGCCGTCCGGCACTTCCGGCGCGGCGGCCGGCGGCGCGGGCAGCGCGCTCGAACCGCCCGGCGGCGGCGCGGACGTCGACGGACGCGGCTGCTCGTTGAGCAGCGTGCCCGCGCTCGGCACTTGCGCCGTGCCCGGCATCGGCACCTGCTGCGCCCACGCGGAGAACGCGCTTGCACAGACGATGCCGACGCCCGCCGCACGCGCTTTCGAACGTGAGGAAAAGCATGGGGATTTCGTAGCTTGGTTCACTTCTGCAATCCTCACCGGTGATCGGAAAACGTCTTTCAGCGCGCGACCGAGAGCCGCCAGTTGCCCATCAGATCGAAAGGCGCCCAGTAGAACGGATGAGCGAACTTGCCGTCGGCGAGCACGGCTAGCTGCGCGTCGCGCATCGCGTCGATGGCTTCCTCGCCCTTCGTGAGCGCGCCGTAGAACGTGCGCATGGTGAGCGCGGTCGATTCGTCCGAAACGGGCCACATCGACACGAGCAATGCCGACGCGCCCGCATAGAAGAACGCCCGCGTGAAGCCCATGATTTCGTCGCCGCGCTCGATGCGCCCGAGCGCCGTCTCGCACGCCGACAACGTGACGAGCGCGACCGAATCGAACTTCAGGTTGTAGATGTCCTGCGCGAGCATCGGGTCGGGGCCGTCGGCGGGCTGTTTCGCGGGCGCGAGCAGCACGCGCGAATGCAGCGGATCGATGGTGTCGGCCTGCGCATGCGTCGCCACATGCACGATGCGGCCCTCGGGCGCGTTGTCGCTGAAGGTCTTGCGCGTGACGTCGCCTTGCAGAAAGGTCTCGCGCTGCGCGAAGAGCGGTCCGATCGCGCGGACTTCGGCTTCCGCGCCGGGCAGATCGAATTCCGGCGAGATGCGCGGATTGCCGAACGCGACGAGATTGCTCGCGATGCGCTGCTGCCGCCGCACGAGCTGCACCGCGATGCTCGCCGATGGCGCGAGCGCAAGCGCATGCCGCTGGATCAGAAACCCTTGCGCGTTCCTCAGCGCCTGAAACGGCATGTAATGCAGCGAGCCGTTCGGCACGATGACGATCCGTTCGTTCGGCCGCAAGCCGAGCGGCTGGATCAGGAGCGCATCGAGCTTCGCGCCGTAGGTCAGCGCCTGCGGACGTCCGCGGATGATCGACGTGCGGAAATCGCCGACGGCGAGCGTCATATCCTTTCGCGGAACCGGCAGCGTGAAGCCCTGAATGCCGTCGCGGCGCACGACCCACGCGATCAGCTTGTCGGGCAGGCCGTGATATTCGACGATCGCCTCGCCGGGATTCAGCGCGCTCGTCACGTCGTCGAGCGAGAGCGCGCGGCCGTTCAGTTGCGTTTCATCGACGTTCGTCGCGAGCCGGTTGCGCACGACATCGAGCAGCGCGCGACTGCGGCTTCTCTCGGAAAGCGCCCACGCCTGCTTGTAGTCGCCGTCCTCGACGACGAGCGCGATCGTTTCCTCGAAGACCGTCTGCGTATCGGAGAACAGGCCGGTCTTGAACTCGTCGCTGCGAAAGCGCGCGCGGATCGTTTCCGAATCGTCGAGCGCGGCGAGCCAGGCTTCGCGCGCCTTGCCGCGGTCGCCGAGCGCGAGATACGCGCGGCCCATGCCCTCGTGCGCCCACAGGTTGTCGTAGCTCGCGTCCGAGCCGCCTTTTGTGGCGCTTGCGGAAAACGCTTCGAGCGCCGCCTGCGGCTTGTGCTCCGCGAGCAGCAGATTGCCTTCGATGCGCCTGCGCAACGGCGCAAGCAACGTGTCCTTCACGCCGGACGTTTCTCCGAACGTGGCGCGCGCGCCGGCCGCGTCGCCGGTCGCGATCTGCGCGTTGGTGATCGAGAGGAGCACCATCGGCCGATAGCGCGCCGACGCCGTCGCGAGCGCCGCGCGATATTCCCCGAGCGCCGCCGACGGATCGCCGCGCCGCGCCGCGATATCGCCGAGGATCTTGTGCGCGGGCGCGAGCACCTGCTCCGGATTCTTCCCGCCCGCCGCGATGGCTTCCTTCGCGTAGCGTTCGGCATCGTCGAGATCGCCCGCATAGCTGTACGCGATGGCGAGATCGCGCCGCGACAGCGCGGCGAGATGGGCGTTGTCCGTCTCCCGCGCGACGACGAGCGCCCGCGACGCCGCCTCGATGCTCTCGCGGAAATCGCCGCGCTCGGCCGCCGCCACCGACATGCTGCAATACGCGTAGCCGTCGAGCTTCACCTGATCCCGCGCGAGCAGGAGCCGCCCTTCCTGCGACAGCGTCGCGATGGTTTCCGCGTCGCGCACGCGGGCTTCGGCCTGACGCGCGGCCGGCGTGAGCGCCTGATCCGCCGTGGCCGCATGCGCCTTCTGCGCCGTCTGCGCGCAGACGTTAAGCATTGCAAAGAGCGCGAGCCCCGCGCATGTCCGCCCGATCGGTTTCACGAACGCCCTCCTCGATGACCGCCGCTTCGCACTGGCGCTACCGGCGAAGCGCCAGCGCGGTGCCCTCACTAGACGAAACACCGCGAGCGATTTGAAAAGCGCGGCGTTTTCGTTCGTCTGTTGTGGTGTCCGAAGCCACTTGCGAAGTCACACGATCCGATGATGGAGAACCCGCGTCCGCGTCTTTGCGCACTGCTCTTTTGCGCGCTCGCGGCGAGCGCCTGCAAGTCGCCGCCGCCGCCGCCCGCGCCGACGGTCGTGCGTATCAGCGTGAGCGCGCTGGATGGCGCGAATCCCGATCACGCGGGCCGCCCGTCGCCGGTCGTCGTGCGCGTGTACGAGCTGAAGACGACGGCCGCCTTCGACAGCGCCGACTTCTTCACGCTCTACGGCAAAGAGCAGGCGACGCTCGGCGGCGATCTCAACGCGAAGAACGAATACGTGCTGCGGCCCGGCGACAGCCGCAGCGTCGAGCAGACGGTGCAGCCCGGCACGAAGTTCGTCGCGGTCGTGGCGGCGTATCGCGACATCGAGCGATCGCGCTGGCGGGCGAGCGCGCCGGTGCCGCCGAACCAGACGACGCTGATGAACGTGCGTATCGACGCCGCCGACGTATCGATCGCCGCGCAGCCCGCGCCGCCGCCATCGGGCAAGAAGAAGTGACAGCGCGCGCCGGTTTGCAAATCCGCCGCGCTGAATCGTTCTTTCAGCATCGAGCCCAAGCCCATACGAGGCACCATGACCTGGCACCAACGCATGATCTGGTCCGAGGGCCTGTTCCTCGAACCCCAGCACTTCCAGCAGCACGACCGCTTCATCGAGCATCTCGTGCGCTCGCACGCGCGCGCGACCGAGGCGTGGTCGTGGGGCTGGGCCGCCGTGATGCTCGACGAAATCGCGCTCGGGCTCGGCAAGATCGCGCTTGCGTCGGCGTTCGGCGTGCTGCCCGACGGCACCGCGTTCTCCTTTCCCGACGACTTCCCCGCGCCGCCGCCGCTCGACATTCCCGCCGGCACGCGCGACGAGCTCGTGTTGCTTGCGCTGCCGCTCGCGCGCGCGGGCGCAAAGGAATTCGACGCCGATGGCGCTGCCGATGGCCGCATCGACGGATTGCGCTTTCGCACGACGGATACTTCCGTCGCCGATATAACGACGAGCACGGACCGCGTCGCGCAGATTCGCGTCGGCGCGCCGAACGTGCGGCTCATGCTCGCGCGCGACGCGACCGACGCCTTCGCGACCATCGGGCTTGCGCGCGTGCTGGAACGGCGCGCCGACAACCGCGTCGTGCTCGATCCCGGCTACATCCCGCCGATGCTCCACGCGCACGCCGACCCGCGTCTCTTCGGCTATGCGCAGGAACTCGCCGGCCTCGTGCATCAACATGCGGACCGCCTGGCGAGCCGCCTCGCGAATCCGGGGCGCGGCGGCGTCGCGGAGATCGCCGATTTTCTGCTGCTGCAAACGCTCAATCGCTTCGAGCCGCAGTACGCGCATCTGTTGCAGGTGCCGCTGCTGCATCCCGAACGCCTGTACCAGACGACGCTCGCGCTCGCCGGCGATCTCGCCGCGTTCGACGAGCGCCGCCGCGTGCTCGCGTATCCGCCGTATCGCCATGACGATGTCGCGACGTCGTTCGAGCCGCTCATGCGCGACGTGCGGCAACTGATCGGCATCGTGCGCGAACCCGACGCCGTCGCGATCGAGCTGCAAAGCCGCAAGCCCGGCGTGCGCGTCGCGCTCATCAACGATCTGGAGCTCGTGAAGAGCGCCGGCTTCGTGCTCGCCGCGAACGCGCAAATGCCGGGCGAAGCGCTGCGCACGCGCTTTCCGACGCAGGTGAAGATCGCGCCCGCTGAAAAGCTGCGCGATCTCGTCAATCTCGCGCTGCCGGGCATCGGCCTGCGCGCGATGCCGGTCGCGCCGCGGCAGATTCCGTTTCACGCGGGCTTTTCGTATTTCGAGCTGGATCGCGGCGGCGAGCTGTGGAAGGAGCTGGAGCAGACCGGCAATCTGGCGATGTACATCGCTGGCGAGTTTCCGGCGCTCGAACTCGAATTCTGGGCGATCCGTCATTGAGCGAGGTCATCGACGAACATGACGAACGACGACGATCCCTTCGCCGGATTCGAATCCGATCAGACGATGATCAAGCCCAACCCCGGCGCGCGGCGGCGCCGCGCGGGCGGCGGAAGCACGCAGGGACCGTTCTCGGCGAGCGGCGCGGCGGCCTCCGGGCAGCGCGCGTTCGACGCCGCCTTCGCGACGGGCGGCGCGGTGAATCCGCTGGTCGCCGCGTGCGCGCCGCTGTTGCAGCTCGCCGCGCGCATCCGCACGATGAGCGCGTGCGCCGATCCCGCCGCGCTGCGCGACGCGCTCGCCGCGGGCGTGCGCCGCTTCGAGGACGAGGCGCGCACCAATGGCATCCCGGCGGAACAGGTGACGGCGGCGCGCTACATCGTCTGCACGATGCTCGACGAAGCCGCGTCGGGCACGCCGTGGGGCGCGGGCGTCTGGGCGCGGCAAAGCCTGCTCGTGACGTTTCACAACGAGGCGTGGGGCGGCGAGAAGGTCTTTCAACTGCTCGCGCGGCTCGCGCAGAAGCCCGCGCAACATCTGCATCTGCTGGAACTGGCGAGCATGGTGCTCGCGCTCGGCTTCGAGGGACGTTACCGCGTGGCGGCGCAAGGCCGGCAGACGCTCGACGCGATCCGCGCGCGGCTGTATCAACTGATCCGCAAGGAGCGCGGCGAACCGGAGCGCGCGCTGTCGCCGCACTGGCAAGGCGTGCCGACGGCGCGGCGGCGCACGACCGACGTGCTGCCGGTTTGGGTCGTCGGCGCCTTCGCGCTGCTCGTGCTCGCGCTGGCGTGGCTCGCGATGAGCTTCCAGCTCGGACGCCTCTCCGATCCCGCGTTCGGCACGCTCGCCTCGATCCGCGCGGGTGCGCAGCGTCCTCTCGTCGTGACGCAGGCGGCGAAACCCCGTCTCGCGGAATTCCTCGCGCAGGAAATCCGCGATGGCCTCGTCGCCGTCGATGACCGCGTCGACCGTTCAGTCGTCACGCTGCACGGCGACAACGTCTTCAAACCCGGCAGCGCCGAAGTGTCGGGGCAGACGCGGCCGCTCATCGAACGGATCGCGGCGGCGCTGAAGGCGGTGCCCGGCAACGTGCTCGTGACGGGCCACACCGACGACCGGCCGATCCGCTCGGCGCGCTTTCCTTCGAACTGGGAGCTGTCGCAGGAACGCGCGGCGAACGTGCGCGACCTGCTCGCGGCGACAATCGCGCCTTCGCGTCTCAAAGCGGAAGGCAAGGGCGACGCCGATCCCGTCGCGCCGAACGATTCGCCCGCCGGCCGCGCGCGCAACCGGCGCGTCGAAGTGACGCTGTTCGCGAAGCCCGGGTCCTGACATGAAAAAAATCCTCTCGATCCTGTTTCATCCGGTGCTGCTGCTGATCGTCGGGCTGCTGCTCGTTGCGGCTGCGATCTGGATCGCCGGGCCGCTCCTGTCGTTCGCGCGCAGCTATCCGCTCGAATCGGCGATGTCGCGTTACATCGCGATCGGCTGCGTCGTGCTGCTCTTCGTGCTGCGGCGGCTCTGGGCCGCGTGGCGCGCGCGGCGCACGCAGGCGGCGCTGTCGGCGGGACTCGCCGCGCAGAGCGAAAGTCCGCGCCGCGAGGCTGCCGCACCGAGCGCCGGCGAAGCGGAAGTCGCGACGCTCGGCAAGCGTTTCGACGAAGCGCTCGCCGTGCTGCGCGAGGCGCGCGTTACCGCGTCCGGCAGAAAACCCGGCTGGCGCGACTGGGTCACGCTCTCCGGCCGGCAATATCTGTATCAATTGCCGTGGTACATGTTCATCGGCGCGCCGGGCGCGGGCAAAACCACGGCGCTGGTGCATTCGGGGCTGCGCTTTCCGCTCGCCGAGCGCTTCGGCACCGACAAGATTCGCGGCGTCGGCGGCACGCGCAATTGCGACTGGTGGTTCACCGACGACGCCGTGCTCATCGACACGGCCGGGCGCTACACGACCCACGAAAGCGACCGCGACGCCGACCAGACCGCATGGCAAGGCTTCCTCGCGCTCCTGAAAAAGACGCGCCCGCGCCAGCCGATCAACGGCGTGCTGCTGACGCTCGCCGTCCCCGATCTGCTCGCCGCGACGCCCGCGAGCACCGACGAAACCGCATCGACCTTGCGCGCGCGCATGCGCGAACTGATGCAGGCGTTCGGCACGCGCTTTCCGGTCTACGTGCTCGTCACCAAGACGGATCTGCTCGCGGGCTTCACGGAGTTTTTCGCGGATATGTCGAAGGAAGAGCGCGCGCAGGTGTTCGGCTTCACGTTTGCCTACGAGCCGAAACGCACGCTCACGCAGGCCGCATTCGGCGAACGGATCGATGCCGAGCTGGACGCGCTCGAAGCCCGGCTCGTCGCGCGTCTGCCGGAGCGCCTGAACGCGGAAAGCGGACTCGCGCAACGCGCCGCGATCATGAGTTTTCCGCAGCAGTTCGCCGCGTTGAAGCCGCTCGTCGCCGATGCGCTGCGCGCGACCTTCGTCCAGTCGAAACACGACGATGCACCGCTTTTGCGCGGCGTCTATTTCACGAGCGGCACGCAGGAAGGCACGCCGATCGATCGCGTGCTCGGCTCGCTCGCGCGCGCGTTCGGCATCGAGCGGGGCGTGCAGCCGCCGCGTCCGTCGAGCGGGCGCAGCTTCTTTCTGGAGCGGCTTCTGACGCAGGTCGTGTTCGCCGAACAGGGACTCGCCGGATCGAATCTGCAATGGGCGCGCAAGCGGCATCTGTGGCGGCTCGGCGCGTATGCGGTCATCGCGGCCGTAACGGCTGGCGTGCTCGGACTCTGGGGCACGAGCTATGTGCGCAATCGCAGCTATGTCGCGAACGTCGATCACACCGCGCGCGCGGCGAAGGAAGCCGTGGCGGGGACATCGGCGGCGGGCACGAATCTCGTCGCGCTGCTGCCGTTGCTGTCGGCGGTGCGCGGCCTCGCATCGACGCCTCAGGTCGATGCCGCGCATCCGCCGATCGCGATGCAATGGGGCCTCTGGCAAGGCGCGAAACTCGACGCCGCCGCGACGCTCGCGTACGAGCGCCTTCTGACCGATCTGTTCCTGCCGAAGCTCGCGGCGCGCATCGAGCAACAGGCGCGCGGCGCGACGCCCGCGAATCCCGGCTACGCGTACGAAGCGCTCAAGGCGTATCTGATGCTGAATCAGCCCGATCATCAGGATGCCGATGCGCTCAAGGCGTGGATTCTCACCGACTGGGACCGCTCGCTGCCGCGCGAGGTCGGCAACGAGGAGCGCGCGGCGCTCGCCGGGCATCTCGATGCGTTGCTGGCGCGCGGCCTCGTGCATCCGAATCTGCCGTTCGACGAGCGTCTCGTCGCGCATCTGCGCGCCATGCTGGCCGCCAACACGCTCGCGCAGCGCGTGTACGGGCGCGTGAAGCAGCAAGGCGTCGGCGCGGATTATCCGGAGTTCACGATCGCGCACGCGGGCGGGCCGAACGCGTCGCTCGTGTTCACGCGTTCGAGCGGCGCGCCGCTCACGCGCGGCGTGGCGGGGCTTTATTCGTTCGACGGCTATCACAAGGCGTTCCTGAAAGCCGTCGATGAAACCGCCGCCCAGCTCGCCGCCGAAGAGCCGTGGGTGCTCGGCATCCGCGATCAGGGCGGCCTGCCGCGCGGCGATCCGGCGGCGATGCAGCGCATCACCGAGGACGTGCGGCTGCTCTATCTTCAGGATTACGCGCGGATCTGGACCGAGTTCCTGAACGATGTCCGCATCGTGCGCGCCGACACGCTGTCGCAATCGACGCAGATCGCGCGCATTCTCTCCGCGCCCGATTCGCCGCTCGCCGCGCTCGCGAAGGCGGCGTCGCGCGAAACGACGCTCAGCGCGAAGCCCGAAAGCGAAACGACCGTCGTCGATCGCGCGGGCGACAAGCTCGGCGCGGCGCGCGAAAAGCTGCTGAAGGTGATTCGCGGGGCCGATCCGACGCAGATCGCGCCGGTCGCGCCGGGCGCTCAACTGGAAAGCATCGTCGATGACCGGTTCACCGGCCTGCGCGCGCTCGTGACGAGCCCGGGCGCGGGGCAGCCCGCGCCGATCGCGCAGACGCTCGCCGTCATCAACGATGTCTACACGTATCTCAGCGCCACCGACGAAGCCCTGCAGCAGAAGACCGCGCCGCCGCCATCGGACGCGCCGGCGAAGCTGCGCACGCAGGCCGCGCGCATCCCCGAGCCGATCCGCACCGCGCTGCTCGATCTCGGCAGCCAGGGCGCGGCGCAGTCGCAGGAGGCGCGGCGCGTGAATCTGTCGGCGGACTTGAAGGAGTCGATCTCGGCGTTCTGCGTTCGCGCGGTCGGCGGGCGTTATCCGTTCAGCCCGAATTCCGCGCGCGACGTGCTGCCTGAAGACTTCGGCACGCTGTTCGCGCCGGGCGGCAAGTTCGACGATTTCTTCCAGAAGAACCTCGCGCCCGACGTCGATGTTTCCGCGAAGCCGTGGGCGTTCAAGAAGTCGGATTCGTCGGCGTCGCAGATCAGTCCGGCCGGTCTGGCGCAGTTCGAGCGCGCCGCGACGATCCGCGGCGTGTTCTTCCGCGGCGGCGGCAAGTCGCCCGCGCTCGCGCTGCAGTTCAAGCCGCTCGACATGGACCCGTCGATCCTCTCCTTCACGCTCGACGTCGACGGGCAAGTGCTCACCTACGCGCACGGCCCGCAGATCGCGACCGCGATTCAGTGGCCCGGCACGCGCGGCTCGGGACGCGTGAGCCTGCAACTCACGCCGCCGCCGACGAGCGGCGCGAGCAATCTGGTGTTCGAGGGGCCGTGGGCGCTGTTTCGCATGTTCGACCGGCTCGACGTGCAGCCGACCGATCAGCCGGAGCGCTTCATCGTCACGTTCGATGTCGAAGGGCGCAAGACGCGCTTCGAAGTGACGGCGAACAGCGTGGAGAATCCGTTCCGGCTCGCCGATCTGCGCAAGTTCTCCTGTCCGGAGCGGCTATGAACGACGCGCTCGGCGGCACGCTCGCGGACGACGGCGCGGCGATCGCAGGCTGGTACGGCAAGCTGCCGTCGCTCGGCGATTTCGCGGCGCGGCGGCTGTCGGACGCGTTCGTCGCGCCGTGGGACGCATGGCTCGCCGAGCGCGTCGGCGAAACGCAGCTCGCGCTCGGCGACGCGTGGCTCTCGATCTATCTGACGTGCCCGGTGTGGCGCTTTTTCGCGATGCCCGGCGCCATCGCGCCGGCGCTCGGCGCATGCTGGACGGGCGTGGTGATGGCGTCGGTGGACCGCGTCGGGCGGCATTTTCCGTTGACGATCGCGGCGTCGCTGCAGGCGGCGCCATCGACGGGCGGCGAAGTCGCCGCGCTCTGGCAATGGCTTTCGGCGATCGAACATGTCGCGCTCGCCGCGCTCGATTTCGATCACAGCATCGAGCGGCTCGACGAACAGCTCGCCGCGCTGCCGGTGCCGCAGCCGGCGAACGCCGGCACGCGCGCCGCCATGCTCGACGAACCGTGGATCGCGCAATCGGCCGCGACGCTGCCCGATTCACTCGCGCGCACGCTCGCGCCGCTCTGGCAAACCGAGATCCAAGGGATGAGCCTGTGGACCGCCGCGCAGACGGCGCCCGCTTCCGACGAGCCCGACGATCGCGACGATCGCGACGATCGCGCGCCGCGCCCGATCACGATCTGGCCGGCGTACGGCCTGCCCGACACGGCGCTTTTCATCACCCTGCTGCGGGACTGCGGATCATGAATGCGACGGGCAGGCTACCGGAAGAAGGCGGCGGCACGACCGGCAACGCCGGCAAGACCGAAACCAATCCGGGCGACGCGGGCGACGACAAGACGGTGATCGTCAGCGGCGCGCGCGTGCGTCGATCCGACGTGGCGGGCGCGGGCGCGCCTTCATCGACGTCCGACGCGCCGCCCGCGCACAGCATCCTGCCGCCCGGCACGCGGCTCGGCGAGTTCGAGATCGTGCGGCTCATCGGCGAGGGCGGCTTCGGCATCGTCTATCTGGCCTTCGATACTTCGCTCGACCGCTACGTCGCGGTGAAGGAATACATGCCGGCGGCGCTCGCCTCGCGCGTCGGCGTGACGCAGGTTCAGGTCAAGTCCGGCCGCTACCAGCCGATGTTCCGCGCCGGTCTCAAGAGCTTCATCAACGACGAGGCGCGGCTGCTCGCGCGCTTCGATCATCAGTCGCTCGTGAAGGTGTACCGCTTCTGGGAGGCCAACGGCACCGCCTACATGGCGATGCCCTACTACAAGGGCGTGACGCTCAAGGAAACGCTCCGGGCGATGAAAAAGCCGCCCGACGAAGCCTGGCTGCGCGCGCTGCTCACGCCGCTCATCGACGCGCTCGCCGTGCTGCACGCGTCCGACTGTTTTCATCGCGATATCGCGCCGGACAACATCATCCTGCTGGAGGAAAGCCATCGGCCGGTGCTGCTCGATTTCGGCGCGGCGCGGCGCGTGATCGGCGACATGACGCAGGCGCTCACGGTGATTCTCAAGCCGGGCTACGCGCCGATCGAACAGTACGCCGAAGTGCCGTCGATGCGGCAAGGACCGTGGACCGATCACTACGCGCTCGCCGCGCTCGTGTATTTCGCGATCACCGGGCGAACGCCGCCGCCTTCGGTCGGGCGCGTGGTCAAGGACAGTTATCAGCCGCTCGCGAAACTGGCGGCGGGCCGTTACTCCGACCGATTCCTGAAGGCGATCGATCATGCGCTCGCGGTTGCGCCCGCGCATCGGCCGCAGACCGACCGGCAGTTCGCCGCCGAGCTCGGCATTTCGCTCGACGACGCGCCCGCGCCGCGCACGGCGAAAAGCGCGGCGCGCAGGCGTATCGGCTGGGCGGCCGGCGCCGCGTGTCTGCTCGGCGCGGCGGCGACGCTCGGATGGTTCGTGCCGCGCTTCACGTCGCATCATGCGCCTTCGGCCGAGCGCGTCGCTGCTTCGGCGGTCGTCCCGGCTTCGGCGCCTGCGCCGGAGGTCGCGCCCGAAGCGCCGCCGCCTCCGCCGCCCGCCGCGCTGCCGCCTTTCACGCCCGATGGCGAATTCGCGCGCATCGTTTCGCTCGCCGATCCGTCGTTCGATGTCAAGGTGGACGTGCCCGTCGCGCGCGCCGTCGTCGACCGCGACTTGTTGCGCTTCGCGATCACGAGCAATCGCGACGGCTATGTGTATGTTTTCGTCGTCGATCCGGCGAATCAATATCTGCAACTGTTTCCGAACGCGCTCGATAGCGACAATCGCATCGGCAGGAAGAAACGTCTCGTGCTGCCGCGTCCGAGCTGGCCGATGCAGGCGGGCGAGCCCGTCGGCGCGAATCATTTCGTCGCGATCGTTTCCGCCGCGCCGCGCGAGTTCCCGGCGCTCGGTCTCGCGCACGACGCCGTCTTCGCCAGTCTCTCGCCCGAGGCGCAGAACGCGGCGGCTGCGCAGCGGACGCTCAGCGCATCGCCGTTCGCGGGCGTGCCGGCGTGCGGCGGCAACGCGCCGTCGTGTCCCGTCGCGTATGGCGCGGCGACCTTCAAAATCGATGTCGTCCGTTCGTCTAAATAGGGAAATTCGAATCGAAAGCGAAGCGCTTCGGCCGCGAGACGAGGGCACCATGGCATCACGAACGAGCGGCGTCGCCGCGCAGCCGGGCATCGCGCCGGGCGCTTCATCCGGAACGGCGCATCCGCTCGCCGCCTTCGCCGCCCTTGCGTTGACCGCGGCCACGCTCGCCGGATGCGCGGGCGCGCCGCCCTCGCCCGCCGTGCGCGTCGATGAGGCCGCGCCGCCCTCCGCGCCAGGCGACGACGCGCGCATGGTCAGCGCGACAGGCGCGGAGCCGGGCATCGCGAATCCGTCGCCGGCGAGTCCGTCGGCGTCGGTCGGCATGAACGCCACGCCTTTCGCGACGAAGAACGCACTCTATACGCCCGTCGCCTTCGCGAGCGTGCCCGGCTGGGCGACCGACAACGTCGCCGAATCCTGGGACGCGTTCCGGCGCAGTTGCGGCGTGCTGAGCGGCAAGCCGGCGTGGGCGGCGCCCTGCGCGGCCTCTCGCGGCGTGGATGCGCGCAACGCCGCCGCGGTGCGCCGCTTCTTCGAGGACAACTTCACGGTCTATCAGATCCTCAATGTCGACAGAAGCGCGCGCGGCGTCCTGACCGGCTATTACGAGCCGATCCTGAAGGGCAGCCGCGAGCGCCGCGCGCCGTATGTCTATCCGGTCTACGGCGTGCCGACCGACATGCTGTTCCTCGACGCCCGCCGCCTGCCGCCCGGCGCGCGCGGCACGCCGGTTCCGGCACGCATCGAAGGACGCAACGTCGTTCCGCTGTCGACCGTATCGATGAGCGGCAAGACGTACACGCTGCGCGTCGGCGACAGCGTGCCGGACATCCGCGACAAGAAGCTGCGGCTGCGCCGCGAAGGCGCGGATATCGTGCCCTACTACGCACGCGCCGATATCGAGCGCGGCATGAGCCGCGCGCCCGTGCTCGCCTATGTGGAAGACCCCGCGATGCTCTACTCTATGCAATTACAGGGCGCGGGAAAGATCGTGCTGCCCGACGGCAAGAGCGTCATCCGTCTCGCCTATGCGGAACAGAACGGCTTCGCGTTCAATCCGCCCGTCGCGAGCGCGGGAAGCAAGGGTCGCAAGATTCTGGTGCGCGGCGTGGAGATCGATCTGGAAGAAGGCAGCGTGAGCACGCAGAACGCAAAAAACGATGTCGGCGGCGCGGCTTCCGACGATGTGCCTCAGTCCTCGCTCCTGCGCGGCGCTCAGGATGCGGACGCGGACGGCGCATCGCCCGCCGTGCATGGCGACGCCGACGGTCCGCCGCAATCGCCGCTTCTGCGCGGCTTCACGCTCGCGAAGAGCGCCGCCGTTCCCGCCGCGCGTCCGGCGCGGGTGAGCGCGCCGGACGCGCCATCCGACCGCGCCACGGACAAGACCGCGACGCCATCGCTCGCGAAGAGCGCGCCGATCGGCTATGCCTTCGCGGCATCGGACCCGAGCTACGTCTTTTTCCGCACGATCCCCGATTCGCCCGCCGGACCCATCGGCGCATTGGGCGTGCCGCTTTCCGCCGGGCGCTCGGCCGCGATCGATCCGCGCACGACGCCGCTCGGCGCGCCCGTCTTCGTCAACGCGAGCGAAGGCGGGCCGGCGGGCGCATCCATCACGCGCCTGCTCATGGCGCAGGACGCGGGCGGCGCGATTCGCGGGGCCGTGCGCGCCGATTATTTCTTCGGCACCGGACCGCAGGCCCAGCAGCAGGCGAGCCGCATGAAGCAGCCGACGCAAATGTGGGTGCTCCTGCCGAAGGGCTTGCGCATCTCCGCGAAGGAGACCGGCGTGCGCGTGCGCGGCGGGCCCGCGATGCCGAGCGCGGATTGCGTCGTCAGCGATCCCGACCTGTGCGTCGACGATACGCAATGACGGAACCTATCGGGGAAGCGCATGAGGTTTCTCGTCGCCGATGACCACGAACTGATCCGCCAGGCCGTCAAGGCGCTTTTGCGCGGCATCGATCCGGACGCGCAGTTCGACGAAGCCGACAACTGGGAGACGCTCGCCGCCGCCGCGCGTCCGGAAGCGAATCACGATCTCGCGATCGTCGATCTGCACATGTCGGGCATGGAAAGCGCGGCGTCGCTCTCGGCGCTGCTGAAGGCGAATCCGGCGCTGCCGCTCGTGGTGCTGTCGGCGGAAGAATCCGTCGACGAGATGCGCGCGGTGCTCGCCGCGGGCGCGCTCGGCTTCGTGCCCAAGCGCGAGCCCGCCAACGTGATGGTCAAGGCGATCGAGCTCGTGCTGTCCGGCGGCGCGTATGTGCCGATCGAGGCGCTGAGCCTGATCGATCCGTCGCCGTCGCGGCTCGCGCGCCAGAGCGCCGCCGAACGTCCGCGCCCGATGACGAACACGGCGGCGCCCGCGCTCGCGCCGCATCATCTGCATCTGATGGAAAACCTGTCGCCGCGTCAGCGCGAAATCATGCGGCTCGTGCATCGCGGCTGCACGAACAAGATGATCGCGCGCGAATTGCAGGTCGCCGAAGGCACGGTCAAGGTTCATCTCTCCGTGATTTTTCGTGCGCTCGGCGTGCACAACCGTTCTTCGGCGATCGCGCTCATCAACGGCTGGCTGCAAGGCGGGCGCACGCTCTGAGCGGCGCGCCGCGCTCAGGCCGCTTCGTCCTGTCCGCGCGGCTGAAGCAGCATGTCGAGCGTGCGGCGCAGGCGCGTCGGCGTAACGGGCTTGTGCAGGACCGGCAAACCGGCGGCGACGAGCGCCGCGAGGCCGGGCGACGCCATGTCGCCCGTAATCACCACGCTCGCCGGCTCGCCGTGGCCGCGCCGCCGCAACGCCTCGCGCACGGCCTGAAGCACTTCCGCGCCGGTCTCGTGGCGGTCGATCTGGTAATCGCACAGCAGCACGTCCGGCACGAAGCCCTCGGAAATGGCGCGCACCGCCGCCAGCTCGTCGCGACAGCCGCGCACGCTGCATCCCCAGCGCGTGAGCAAGGCGCTGAGCGCATCGAGATTCGCGGGATCGTCGTCGACGCACAGCACATGGCGTCCTTCGATGCATCCGATGACCGGCAGCGGCGCGCACAGACTCGACGTAACGAGATTCGCATCGCCGAAGCGCACGGGCACGCGGATCGTCGTGCCGCGTCCCGGCTCCGAGCGCAGCGTCGGCTCGCCGCCGAGCAGCCGCGTCAGACGGCGCACCGTCGCGAGACCGAGGCCGTGTCCTTCGCGCGCGCCGTGATGCGCGAGCGGCGCCTGATAGAAGTCCTCGAAGACGAGCGCGTGTTCGTCGGGCGCGATGCCGATGCCCGAATCGCGCACTTCGATATGACCTTGCTCCGGATCGCCGCCGTGACGCACGCCGATCCATATCGAGCCGCGCTCGGTGTAGCGCACGGCGTTCGACACGAGATTGCCGATCACGCGTTCGAGCAGCACCGGATCGGTGAAGGCGACGCTCGACGTCGGCGCGATGCGCAACGCCAGCCCCTTCGCGGCGGCGGCGGGCCGGAACTGCCGCTCGATGCGCGCGAGCAGCTCCGACATCAGGAAATGCTGCGGAATCACCTGCGTGACGCCGCTTTCGATGCGTGCGAGGTCGAGCACCTGATTGAAGAGCTGATTCAGCGCGTCGACGTTGGCGATGATGTGCTGCGCGGAGTCATCGCGCTCCTGCGCGCTCGCGCGGCCGTCGGTGAGTGCCTGCGCGAGCAGGCCGATCGCGTGAAGCGGCTGGCGCAGATCGTGACTGGCGGCCGCGAAAAAACGCGTCTTCGCAAGGCTCGCTTCCTCGATCACGCTTTTCTGCAGCGCGATGGTTTGCGCGAGCCGCTCCTGCTCGACGCGCGCCTTCACGATGCCGCGAAAAAGACGCCGATACTGCGAGCCGAAAAGATGGATCGCGACGACGAACACGGCAAGCACGACGCCCAATCCGAAACGGCCATCGGCGGGCTGCATCAGGCTCGCAATCGTGACGGGCAGAAGCAGCGTCAGCACCGCGCCCGACAGGTTGCGCACGCTCAATCCGTTCGAACCGTAGGCAAGCGCGGCCAGCGTGACGAGCAGAACGGCCTGCGCGGCGACCGATCCGGCGGATTCGTTCTGGAACGCGAAACAGATCGCGATGCCCGGCGCCGCGTGAAGCAGCACGTTTCGCAGCGCATGCAGGCCGATCCATCGACGCGCGCCGAAACGAAGCGGATCGTGACGCCGCCAGGCCCAAAGACCGATCGCGAGACCATTCGCGCCCGCGTGGAAGAGCACGCAGCCGAAGACGAGCCATCCGGCGTGCGGGCGTGACAGCAATGCCGGATAGAAGAGCGCGATCGCGCAGCAATGCGCGATGAAGGATGCGGGGTCCGCCGCGTAGAGCGCACTGGCGACGTCCTCGTCGGTCTCGCCGTGCTCACGATCGCCTTGCATCTGTCATCCCCTTGCTGCGTTGATCCGCCCGGTTTACCCGAAAGTTCTAGTCGACGGATATGACTAACTTCATATTGGTCGTTTAATAGGAGAAAACCATACTCATCACGTTGCCACCGTTTTGAGGGGATTGACAACGTGGAGACCTTGACAATGAATCCCGTCCAGGAGACGGGTGCGCCCTCGATGCTCACCGACCTTTGGCGCCGGCGCACGCATCTGTCGCAGGACGAAATGGTTTCGATCTACAACCTCGTGAAAGGCGCGTTGCGCGGCTATCATCCGCCCGAGCTGCAATCGCTCAAGGAGGACAAGGAAGAACTCGTCGCGCAGTTCATCTACGCGAAAGTGCTGCGGCTCGAACCGGGCCACGGCGAATCGCACGCGAGCGAGCACAGCGCGCCGTCGAGCGGCTACGCCGTATGCACGTATTTCAGGCGCTTTCTGATCGATTGTCTGCGCAGCGCGAGCAATCAGCGCGATGTGTCGATGGAACTCGACGGCGTCGCCGCGCAGATAGACGAGCACGCGCACGCGCCCGACGATCCTGTCGCCTCGGTGCTGATGCAGTACGGCCTCGACGAAGCGCGCGTGCGGCGTCTCGCGCGCGCGTTCATCGACGGCCTGGACCGGTACGAGCAACTGGTTCTCGCGGGCACGCTCGGATGGTGCTCGGAGGACAAAGGCGGCCTGTTCGCGCTCGCGACGCGGCATCACATCCCTTCGTACCACTATCGGGCCGTGAGGCTCGGCGTGACGCTCAAGAAGTCGGCGCAAAGCGCGGATTTCGCCGCGACGAAGATCGGCAGATGGATCGGCGGCACGCTCGGCATCGCGATCAGCGCCGACAATCAGGCCGCGATTCTGCTCGTGCTCAATCTGCTCGCGGTCGAGTCGGCGGGCTGAGTGTCAGCGATTGCCGGTCAGCGCGAACTCCGTGGTCTTCACGGCTTGCGCGAGATAGTCGACGAACGAAGCGATGCGCGCGGAGATCGCCGTGTTGCGATAGTAGACGGCGCTGATCGGCTGCCGCACTTCCTGCGTATGACGCGCGAGAATCTGCACGAGCCGCCCTTCGCGCCGGTCGCGCAGCGTCATGAAGTCCGACAGGCACACGATGCCCGCACTCTCCAGCGCGAGATGCCGCAGCGTCTCGCCGCTCGACGAAGCGATGCTCGGCTTGATGCGATACGGCTCGTCATCGCGCCCCGCGAGCGGCCAGACGTTGAGCGATTCCGGCTGCGTGAAGCCGAGCAGCGCGTGATTGGCGAGCTCGTCGACGCGCTTCGGATGCCCGTGCGTTTCCAGATAATGCGGCGTCGCCAGCACGCGAATGCGGCTGCTGCCGATCGGACGGCTATGCAGCGTCGAATCCTTCAGCTTGCCGATGCGGATCGCGACATCGGTGCGGCGTTCCAGCAGATCGATCACGCCTTCGTTGCTGTTCAGCTCCAGCTCCACATGCGGATAGCGCTCGCGATAACCCGCGACGAGCGGCACGATGACATGCAGCATGAAGGGCGTCGCGGCATCGACGCGCAAGAGGCCCGACGGCCGGTCGCGGCGCGCGGCGACCTGCTCTTCGGCGCTCTCCACCGCGTCGATGATCTCGCGCGCATGCTGCAGGAAGCTCCTGCCCTCTTCCGTCAGTTCGAGGCGGCGCGTGGTCCTGCGCAGGAGCGTCGTCTGCAGTTTCTCTTCGAGGCGGCCGAGCGTGCGGCTCGCGCCCGAAACCGTCTGATCCAGTTGCTCCGCAGCCGCCGTGATGGAGCCTGTATCGACGACCGTCGCGAAGGTCTGAAGCTCGTCGAGCGTGACTTTCATAATTGAGTTTTTTTCAAGGATGGCTCCTTTATAAACCCGTCCTTTTGCAAAAGTAAAGCCGCCATTCGATCTCGGTTAGGCTCTTTCGGCCAAAGCGTCGTTCGCAGAAGACGTGCGGCTTGCCGATCGATCGCCGAGACACTAAGACATACTGAGCGAGTGCTTGCGGCGTCACGATGGAAAGGAAGGTGCATCATGAGCAAGAACATCATTTTCTGCGCGGATGGAACCTGGAACGGTCCCGACACCGATCACGACAACGACGGCACGCCGGATCCCACGAACGTATTCAAGGCGTTCATGCTGCTGTCCGGCGAACCGGACCCCGCGTCCACGCTGCTCGCCTCCGAACAGGAAATCGCCGAACCGGGGCCGGACGGACAGGTCGCGAAATATCTGCATGGCGTCGGCGATTCGCGCAACGTCATCGCGAAACTCGTGGGCGGCGCATTCGGCGATGGCATCATCGCGCGCATCGTGCGGGGCTATACGTTCATATCGCGTCACTACCGGCCGGGCGACCGCATCATCCTGATGGGCTTCAGCCGCGGCGCGTACACGGCGCGCGCGCTCGGCGGAATGATCGCGAGCGTCGGCGTGCTCGACACGAGCCGTTACGACGTGAACGACAAGGCGCTCGCGTATCGCATGGGCATACTCGCGTGGCGCAAGTATCGCGAGGCGAGACCGCCGGCGCGCAACGCGGGCGGACTGCGGGGGCTGCTCGAAAAGATCGTCAATTTCGATCCGAAGCTCGCGTTAGCGAGACTGCAGCCGGATGACACGCTGCCCGTCGATGAAATTCGCGCCATCGGCGTCTGGGATACGGTCGGCGCGCTCGGCATTCCGATTTATCTCGACAGCAAGGATTCGACGGTCGATCTGTTCCGCTTCGCCGATACCGCGCTCAGCCCGAAGGTCAAGTTCGGCATTCACGCGATCAGTCTCGACGAGCAGCGCGGCGATTTCACGCCGACGCTGTGGGATTCACGCGAGGGCATCACGCAGGTGCTGTTCGCGGGCGCTCACGCGGATGTCGGCGGCGGTTATCCGAATGCCGAATCGGGGCTTTCGGATATCGCCTGCGAATGGATGCTGAAGCGCCTCGCCGATCCGGCCATCGGCATGCGTCTGAAGACGCCGCCCTGGTCCCTGCAGCCGGATTTTCTCGGCAAGTCGCATTCGCCGTGGACGGAGCCGCCCTTCTCGCTGCGTCCATTCGGGCCGCGCGGCCCGTTCGCGTTTCCGCAGGACATTGGCGCGCATGTGTCGGTCGCGCAGCGTTTGGGCCTCGTGATGGTGGCGGGCAAGCCGGTGCCGGTTCCCAACACGTACTCGCCCGCCGTGCTCGGCACGCTCTTCCCGGCGCACACCAACTGGATCACGACCTGAAAACGTTGCGGGCCCGGGACTTTCGTTCCCGGGCCCGCTTCCTACGCCACTTCGCTAGTGCCACTTCGCGCTCTTATGGCGATTTCGGCCAATGACGTCCCACAGCTTGCGCGCCTCTTTCTGCACCGATTTCGCGTGTTCCTCGTGGTGAGGCTCCGCGTCCCCGGGAGCAGCCGTCGCGCCGCGTTTCGGGCGCTTGAACATATCGGCGAATCTCATCGCAACCTCCTTTCGCGGCAGGCACACCGCCAAAACAGTCTACTCCGGCTGGCGCGAAACGGCTTCTCAAGCCGCCGACGCGATGCCGCGCGGCTGCGTCAGCATCGCGGGCTGCAGGATTTCGTCGAGTTGCAACGGGCTCAACAGCCCTTTTTCGATGACGATCTGCGCCACGCTCTTGCCGGACACGAGCGCTTCCTTCGCGACTTCCGTCGAATGCGTGTAGCCGATATACGGATTGAGCGCCGTCACGATGCCCATCGAGCTTTCGAGGATCGCGCGCAAGCGGTCGCGATTCGCGCTGATGCCGTCGACGCATTTCGACGCGAGCGTGAGGCATCCCGCGCGCAAATGCGCGATGCTCTTGAAGAGACTGTGCGCGATGATCGGCTCGAACGCATTGAGCTGAAGCTGGCCCGCCTCGGCGGCGAAGCTCACGGTCACATCGTTGCCGATGACTTCGAACGCGATCTGATTGACAACTTCCGGAATCACCGGATTCACCTTGCCCGGCATGATGCTCGACCCGGCCTGCACCGGCGGCAGGTTGATTTCGCCGAGTCCCGCGCGCGGTCCGCTCGACAGCAGACGAAGATCGTTGCAGGTCTTCGAGAGCTTGACCGCGACGCGCTTCAGCACACCGGAAAGCTGCACGAATGCGCCGACATCCTGCGTCGCTTCGACGAGATTCGGCGATGTCGTCAGCGCGATGCCGGTCACGTCGCTCAAATGCCTGCACGCGAGCTGCGCGTAGCGCGGATGCGTGTTGATGCCCGTGCCGATCGCGGTGGCGCCGAGATTGATTTCGCAGATCAGTTTCGCCGCTTCCTTCAAGCGCGCTTCGTCCTCGCCGAGCATCACGGCGAAGGTGCTGAACTCCTGGCCGAGCGTCATCGGCACCGCGTCCTGAAGCTGCGTGCGGCCCATTTTCAGATCGTCGCGGAACTCGAGCGCCTTGCGTTCGAACGATGCGCGCAGCACGCCCATCGCTTCGATCAGTTGCATGATGCCCGCGTACGTGGCGATCTTCAGTGCGGTCGGATAGACGTCGTTGGTGCTCTGGCCGAGGTTCACGTCCTCGTTCGGGTGCAACACGCCGTATTCGCCGCGTCGATGCCCGAGATGTTCGAGCGCGAGATTGGCGATGACTTCGTTCGCGTTCATGTTCGTCGACGTGCCCGCGCCGCCCTGAATCACATCGACGACGAAATGCTCGTGCGCCGTGCCCGAGCGCACTTGCCTGCATGCGTGCACGATGGCCTGCATTTTCACTTCGCTCAGCACGCCGAGTTCGTGGTTGGCGAGCGCGGCCGCCTCCTTCACGCTCGCCAGTGCATCGACGAGATTCGGGTAAGCGGAAATGGCGATGCCGGTGATCGGAAAGTTCTGCAGCGCGCGCAGCGTGTGCACGCCGTAGTACGCGTTGGCGGGCACGGCGAGATCGCCGAGCAGATCGTGTTCGATACGTTCGATGGGCGCGAGCATGAATTTCCGTCCTGACTTGGGATGACGCACGAACGATCGGTCATAACCGGCGCGCGCGCTCGGGAATGGCAGGCGCATCGAAGTCGATGCGCCGCTTTCTTGTGTCAGGTTGGAATCTTAGGGAAGGCAGAAAAAACGTGAATGCTACTGTCGCATACGGCTATGCAACTTTTGCATGACGTCCAGACCCGCGTTGGTCAGTTGGTTGGACGCAGGTAGGTGAGCAACATGTCGAGATGCATCTCCGCGATCGCGTGCTGACGTTCGGGCTCGGCGTAATTGCGGCCGGTGAACATGTCGATGGTGAAGCGGTTCGACACGATGTAATAGCCCATGCCGACGAGCGTCACGTAAAAATCGAGCGGATCGACGCCCTGACGAAAGTGTCCGGCGGCGGCGCCACGTTCGAGCGTCGCGCGCAGCAGATCGACCACTGGCGAAATGGTCTCGCGCAAATGGCTCGAACGCTCCAGATAACGGCCTTCGTGCAGATTCTCGTTGTTGATGAGACTCAGCCACTGAGGGTTTTCCCGAAGATGCGTCCAGATCGAATGAGCCAGTTCGCGGACCGCTTCCGCTGGTTGCAGGCCGGACAGATTGAGGCCTTGCTCGCGTTGCGAAAACTGCATGTACATCGCTTCGAGCACGGCGACGTAGAGCCCTTCCTTGCTCGCGAAGTAGTAGTAGAGCATGCGCTCGTTCGTGCCCGCGGCCGTGGCGATGGCGTCGACTCTCGCGCCCGCGAGGCCGAACTTCGTGAATTGCTCCGTGGCGGCCTCCAGAATGCGCCGCCGCGTCCCCTCGGGGTCTCGTTTTGTTCGTTGTTCGCTCATATCTTTGCGGCTACGGATCGAATTACGATTGTCATTTTGATAGATGACATTATGCCGACCGTAATGGGCCAGAGCATAGATCCGAGTATAAGTAATCTTGCCGCCTTGACGACGAAAAAATGAAACGCTAGCGATATCGTCGAATCGATGAGAAACCATAGGAAACCGTCAGTCCAGCTTGACTCTCGCCGCGGCAGGCGGCCGCCTCCCTGCGCCGCAATGCAGAAAACGGTCCGGCGCAAGATGCTTGCGGTAAAGCGTCGCATGCATCGATTTTGCGACGAGGCGCAAGCAAAACTCACCGCTCTTTCGAACCTTAGAGCACCCGCTGCTCACGACCACACAGTCATACATGGAAACGCAGGAATGAACATGTCCTCGAATCGACGACTCGAACAAGCGCGACGCCTGTTGGCCCTCGCACAAACGGGACTGCACTATACGAACGGCGCATTCGACAAGGAACGCTACGAAGAAATAGCGACGATCGCGCATGAACAGCTTGCCGAGATCGCATCGATGAAAGCGGGCGAAGTGGCGGAGCTTTTCGCATTCGAGTCGGGTTATGCGAACCCGAAGCTCGACGTCAGATGCGCCGTGTTCAACGAGTCCGGGTACATCCTGCTCGTGCGCGAAGCAGCCGATGGATTGTGGTCGCTTCCCGGCGGCTGGGCGGATGTCGGCCTGTCGCCTGCGGAGAATGCCGCGAAGGAAGTGCGTGAGGAAAGCGGCTATACGGTCGACATCGTGCGGCTGCTGGCCGCGTGGGATACGGCGAAGCACCCGCATCCGCCGTCGGTCTTTCACATCTGGAAGCTCGTCTTTCTCGGCGAGATCGTGGGAACCGGCAATGTGATCGGCGTGGAAACCGATGCCGTCGAGTTCTTCAGTCTCGACGACCTTCCGCCGCTGTCGCTGGGCCGCATCATGCCCGCGCAGATCCGGCGTCTGGACGCGCTGCGACGCGGCGGCGAAGTCGACTTCGACTAAAGCGAATTCTGATGGGCTTCGACCAGATCGGCCATGCTGTTGAAGCGGAAGTCGATCTTCGGCTGAACGCCCGGGTCCATCGTCGCGCCGAAGCCGGGCTGCGAATGACGGCGATAAATCCAGCACGATGCAAGGCCAAAACCATTCGCAGGCTTGTGATCGTGGAAAAGGCTTTCGGCCGTATGCAGGATCTTTTCCTTGCGGATTCCGCGCTCGCCCAGCTTTTCCAGCATGTATTCGAAATTGCGCGGCGAAGGCTTATAAGATCCGATATCTTCCGCCGTAATGATTGCGTCGAACTCCACCTGTAGCCTTGCATTGCTATGGGCAAAGCTCTCATTGTCGACATTCGACAGAATCACGAGCTTGTAATGCTGCTTCAGATATCGAAGGGCATCGGCGGAATCGGGGAATGCGGGCCAGTCGCGAATCGAGCGGCCATAGACCATGCAATCTTCCTGAGTGAAAGAAACGCCCCACTCTTCCGCGAGCCGCTTGTACACGATAGCCAGTAACTCCTGATAGCGCTTGCCCGGCGTGTACTTCTGTTGCGACGACTCGTGACGCGCATGGGCCTCGAGCACCTGATCGCGAGTCAGCGCGGGCTGAACGCGATCCAGCAGCGGACGCAGCGCTTCGAAGATACCGGTTTCCCAGTCGATCAGCGTGCCGTAGCAGTCGAAGGTCAGCGTATCGAAGTCAGTCAGTTTCACAGTCGCTCCTGTCGGTCGATGAAGATGATTGGATCACGAAGTTTGGCGCTCCGTGATGTTACATAACCGTGCGATTTCGGGTATTGATCACATGAACTTGGTGTATCGTCGGTTCGCAGCAGTGATACGCCAGCTTATGATCCGATGAAACTTCAGGTTGTATTTTCAGATGCCAAACAACACACCCGAACCACAAGCCGTCTGTGATCCTATTTCCCGAAGCGCGATCTTCATCGTCGCCACCGTGGCGCGCGGCGAAGGCAAGGCCGATGTCGTGCGCTCATGGTGCGGCGACATCGCGGCGCTGGTCCGCGCGGTCGGCACGCGCGCGCCGACCGCGAATTTGTCCTGCGTATGCGGCTTCAGCGCCGATGCGTGGGACATGCTCTTCGGCGCGCCGCGCCCCGCGTCGCTGCATCCGTTTCGCGAGTTCGGCTCGGGCGAGCGCCGCGCGATCGCGACGCCCGGCGACATCCTCATGCATATCCGCGCGGATCACATGGACCTTTGTTTCGAGCTCGCCGCGCAGATGCTCAACAAGCTCGGCGATGCAGTGACGGTCGTCGATGAAGTGCATGGCTTTCGCTACTTCGATCTGCGCGACATGGTGGGCTTCGTCGATGGTACCGAGAACCCGACAGGAAAGAGCGCCGCGCATTACACGATCATCGATGAAGAAGATCCCGATTTCGCCGGCGGCAGTTATGTGATCGTGCAGAAGTATCTGCATAACCTGGATGCGTGGAATGGCCTCACCGTCGAGCAACAGGAACTGATCATCGGACGTGAAAAGTTATCCGATGTCGAACTGGACGATTCGATCAAGCCGTCGTGCTCGCATAGCTCGCTCACGACGATCGAAGAGAACGGCAAGGAAGTGAAGATCCTTCGGCATAACATGGCGTTCGGACGTCCGGGAGCGAAGGAGTTCGGCACGTATTTCATCGGCTATGCGCGCACGCCCGCGCCGATCGAACAGATGCTCGAGAACATGTTCGTCGGCAGGCCGCCGGGCAATTACGACCGCCTGCTCGATTACAGCCGCGCGGTGACGGGCGGCCTGTTCTTCGTGCCGTCCAACGATCTGCTCGACGAACTTCCCGACCGCAACCCGGATGCCGCGACTTCTTCCGCCAGCGATAACGCGCCTGAAGATAGCCGCGCAGGAACATTGAACATCGGCTCACTCAAAGGAACTTCACAAGATGAATAACTTGCATCGAGAGCTCGCGCCGATCTCCGGCGCCGCATGGTCGCAGATCGAAGCCGACGTCGCGCGCACGTTCAAGCGCGCGCTCGCGGGCCGCCGCGTCGTCGACGTGAAGAGTCCCGGCGGCACGGCGCTATCGGGCATCGGTACGGGGCATCAGACGAACATCGCTTCACCGAAGCAAGGCGTCGCGGCGAAGTTATACGACGTGAAGCAACTCGTGCAACTCACCGTGCCGTTCACGTTGCAGCGCGAAGCGATCGACAGCGTCGAACGCGGCTCCAACGATGGCGACTGGCAACCCGCGAAGACCGCCGCGAACGAACTGGCGCTCGCGGAAGACAGCGCGATCTTCGACGGCTTCGCGGCCGCCGGCATCACCGGCATCCGCGAGGGCAGCTCCAATGCGCCGACGTATCTCCCCGCGGACGTCGCCGATTATCCCGCCGCGATCAGTCAGGCGCTCGAGAAGCTGCGCCTTGCCGGCGTCGACGGACCCTATTCCGTGCTGCTCGGCGCGGATGCTTATACCGCGCTCGCCGAAGCGAGCGATCAGGGCTATCCGGTCATTCAGCACATCAAGCGCATCGTGAGCGGCGATCTCGTGTGGGCGCCCGCGCTTCAGGGCGGCTGTGTGCTCTCGACGCGTGGCGGCGATTACGAGCTGCATCTCGGCCAGGACTTGTCGATCGGCTATACGAGTCATACCGACACGACCGTGCAGCTCTATCTGCGCGAAACGCTCACGTTCCTGATGCTGACGAGCGAAGCGTCCGTGTCCATCGCGGCGGGCGAATAGCGTTTCGTCGCGATCGCTTCAGTTGTCGAATGTGCCCTGATACTCGGGCGCGGCATCGGAGCGCGTATTCATTTCGAACATCACGCCGCCCGGGGCGCGGCAGAAGAAGCGCGAGCCGCGCCCGTTGTTGAAGATGTCCGTCTCCATCTCCACGCCTTCCGACTTGAAGCGTTCGTATAGATCGCGCACATCATCGAGGCTCGGCAATTCGAAGCCGACATGAAACGCGCGCGGCCATTCCGGTGCATCGTCGCGCGCGTGATCGATCACGACATCGAAACCGGGACGCTTGAGTATGTACGACTGGTCCCACGTTCCGGATATCGTGAAGCCGAGATACTGCTCGAAGAATCGAGCGGTCGCGGGTGTGTCGGCGGAAGGGAAACTGAGGTGATTGAGCTTCATGTCTTGGCTCGGTCTCTACTGGGTTGATAGAGACTTCAGAATATAAGCAAAAGCTCACATTCGACTACTCGCATTGCGAACAGCCGCCGAAAGCCCGCAGCGATGCGGCTTGCACCGTCGCGTCGCTTCCATTGCTCGCATTTACGCGCCGCCGCTTCTCGACAGATAGCCGAAAACAGCGGCCCGAACGCGGCGTTCGAGGTCGTCGAGATCGCGCTCGCCGCGTTCGCCCGCGGCATCGACCATGCCTTTGACGATGGCGAGCAGATCGGCCGCCGCCACTTCCGGATTCGGATGACGTGGTGCGGCACGACCGACGATCGTCTCGACCAGCGCGTCCATTTCCCCTTTCGCCACTTCGCCGCGCAATGCCGGCCGTCCTTCCGCGATATCGAGCAGACGCGCGAGCATCGGACGCTGTAGTTGCTGACGCACGGACGCGCCGATCAGATATTCGAGCGCCGCCTTGCCGCTACGTTTGGTGAGCGCGACCGATGCATCCTCATAAAAGCGCGCGCTTTCACGACGAATCAGCGCGACGATGAGCGCATCCTTGCCCGGAAAGTATTGATAGAGCGAACCGATGCTGACGCCCGCGCGACGCGCGACCGCGTTCGTGTTGAATCCTTCGAAGCCCTCGCTTTCGAGCACTTGCGCCGCTGCTTCGACGATGGATGCCACCGTGGCTTCGGAGCGCGATTGCGCGGGCGCTTTTCGCGGGCGATACGGTTTGTGCGATGGACGCTGGCTCATTCGTTTCCTCTCGTGGATTGCGGAGCCGATTGTACAAAGCCCGGTCAAGCATGTTTTCGGACGACCTGATAACCTCGTCCGAATTCATATTGCAAAGGAGCTTGAAGCATGAGCGCATCGAACGAATATGTGCCGCCGGCCGTATGGACCTGGACCAAGGAAAGCGGCGGACAATTCGCCAATATCAATCGGCCGGTCTCCGGTCCGACACATGAAAAGGCGTTGCCCGTTGGCCGTCATCCGTTACAGCTCTATTCGCTCGCCACGCCCAACGGCGTGAAAGTCACCGTGATGCTCGAAGAGTTGCTGGCGCTTGGTCATCGCGATGCGGAATACGATGCGTGGCTCATTCGCATCGGCGATGGCGATCAGTTCGGCAGCGGCTTCGTCGATATCAATCCGAATTCGAAGATTCCGGCGCTCGTGGATCGCAGCGGCGCAACGCCTGTGCGCGTTTTCGAATCCGGCGCGATCCTGCTTTATCTCGCCGAGAAATTCGGCGCGTTCGTGCCGACGGAACCGGCAAAGCGCGCCGAGTGCTTGTCGTGGCTTTTTTGGCAGATGGGAAGCGCGCCCTATCTGGGCGGTGGATTCGGGCACTTCTATGCTTATGCGCCGAGCAAGATGGAATATCCGATCGATCGCTTCGCCATGGAAGTGAAGCGTCAACTCGACGTGCTCGACAAGCGTCTCGCGCAGAGCACTTATATCGCCGGCGACGAATACACCATTGCGGATATCGCGATCTTTCCGTGGTACGGCGGTCTCGTGAACGGCTGGCTATACAACGCCGCCGAGTTCCTTTCCGTGCATGAATACAAGCATGTGCGCCGCTGGGCCGAATTGATCGGCGTACGTCCGGCCGTTAAACGCGGCCGCATGGTGAACCGTACTTTCGGCGAGCCGTCGAGCCAGTTGCATGAGCGCCATGACGGATCCGATTTCGATACGCGCACTCAGGACAAGATCGCCGCGGAGAAGTGACGACTGCGAGCCGCGTGACGATAAGAATCTGATATTTTTGTTCAACACGCGGCATGCATAAAAACGCACGAGCGTCATCCATTTTTCAAAAAGCAGTTTCTTCATTGCACTGCGCAAATACCAGATTGACGCGGCCCCTGTGATGCTGTCACGATTCGTAGGCCATACGATCCGCTAACGGTTCTCTCGCCCGATTTCATGCGACGAATAGTGGATCAATCCCAAAGGATTCATTACAGCGTCCTTACAACGTGATAGCCGGCACACGGGAGAACGTCCATGTTGAACGCTCGGGTTGGCGCCAGATCTGCGGATAACGTCCGGATCATCGCGGCTTTGCTCATGCTGGTCGCGGCGGGTTTTCTCGCGATTCGTATGGTCATCATCTATCACTACACGCTGAGTTATTCGGCCGATCATCCGAAGGCCTTCAGCGATTTCAATTTCTACTATTACGCCTTCAGCAGCGTGCTGAATTCGCCGCACGATCCGTCGCTCATCTATAACAACGAGCGGCTCGTCGCCTATCTGACGACGCTCGGCGCCAATCTCGACGATATCCTGATCTATTGTTATCCGCCGCAATTCGCGCTGATCTTTGCGCCGTTCGCGTTATTGCCGTCGTTCACCGCGAAGCTCGCCTGGGTCGCGATGTCGGTCGTGCTGTCCATCATCGGCGCAGTGCTTCTCGCGAAGATGGCCTATCGCGGCGAAGACAGGCGCGTGACCGCGCTGCTCATCGGCGTGACCATGCTGAGCTTTCCGGTTCTGCATGACGCCTATCTCGCGCAATCGAACCAGCTTCTTTTCTTTCTTCTCGTGACGTCGTTCTTCTTGATCGAGCGCGGCAATCGCTGGCTCGCGGGAGTCTTTCTCGCGTTCGCCGTCGTCTTCAAGGTGACACCGCTCGCCATCGTCGGCTTGCTTCTCTTGCGACGCGAATGGCGCACGGTAATCTCGACGGGCGTCTGCGCCATCGCGATCACGCTCTTCACCGCGAGCAAGCTCGGCTTTCGCGTGATCTGGGAATATCTGACCGTCGAGATCGGGCGAGCGCAGACGTACATCCTCGGTGCGGGTGGCTTGCCCGGCAACAGTTCGGTGCGCGGCGCATTGCAGACCATATCCGAAAAGCTCGGCACGCCCGCATCCGAAGCGACGCTTCACGCGACATCGACGATCTTCGCCGCGATCATCTGCGTGTTCGCGTGTTACCTCGTCTTCTTCCGCAGCCGCGACAAACGCATGGACTACGCGCTCGCATGCATGACGATGCTGCTTGCCGCGCCGATCCTCGAGCCGATCCACATGGTCGTCGCGCTGATTCCGCTCGTGATTCTGCTCGGCACGGCAATCGAGCGCCGCGATCTGCAACTGTCCGCGATCTCGCTTCGCATCGAGATGCTGCTTCTCGCGATTGCCGTGCTCTTGCTGTTCTTCATGGAGCGATCCGCGATGTACACGATCTCGGCGCTGATCACCTACGCGCTCTGCATCGCGCGTTATTTCGGGCCTGCCACAGCGGTGCGGCGCAATCAGCACGCGGAATCGGGCGGCCTCGAGTCGCGGGCTTGACGGACGCCCAGCAGTGCCTTCGGTTCGAGGAACGCTTCGATGCCGAACGTGCCGTATTCGCGTCCGATGCCCGATTGCTTGAATCCGCCGAACGGGGCAGCAGGTTCATGCGCGAGCGTGTTGACGAGCACGCGCCCCGCGTCGATGCGCGACGCCACCGCGTTCGCGCGCGCGGCGTCCGATGAAGCGATGTACGCCTGCAAACCATAAGGCGTATCGTTGGCGATCGCGATGGCATCTTCGATATCGCCGTACGCGATGATCGACAGCACCGGCCCGAAGATTTCCTCTCGGGCAATGGTCATGTCGTTGGTCACGTCGCTGAAGAGCGTCGGACGCACGAACCAGCCGGCGCCGACGTGATCCGGACGCCCCTCGCCACCCGCGATCAGTCGCGCGCCCTCATCGATGCCAATACGGATATAACGCTGCACGCGCTCCCATTGCTTGCGGCTCACCATCGGGCCGATGCTCGTATGCGGATCGCGCGGATCGCCCGAGCGAGTCTTCTCGATGGCGCTCACGATTTTCTCTTCGAACTCCGCGAGCCGCGCACGCGGCACCAGAATGCGCGTGCCCGCGATGCATGCCTGACCGCTGTTCATGAAGCCCGCATCGAGCGCGAGCGGCACGGCTTCGTCGAAGTTCGCATCGTCGAGCACGATCGTCGGCGACTTGCCGCCGAGTTCGAGCGTCACGCGCTTGAGCGTATCGGCGGCTGTGCGCAGGATCGTCTTGCCGACGACCGTCGATCCCGTGAACGACAGCTTCGCGACATCGGGATGCGCGCTGATCTCCGCGCCCACAATATCGCCTCGGCCCGTGACGATGTTGAACACGCCTGCCGGAAGTCCCGCCTCATGCAGCGCTTCGGTGACGACGCGCGTTTGCATCGCGCTCATTTCGCTCGGTTTGATGACCGCCGTGCAACCCGCCGCGAGCGCCGCCGCCAGCTTGCCGCAGATAAAGCCGGCGTCGCTATTCCACGGCGTGATCAGCCCGGCAACGCCGAGCGGTTGCATCATTACTTTTGCCGTACCCGCGTCACGCACGAACGCATAGTCTTCGAGCACCTTCGCCGCTTCGAGCAGCACGTTGCTCGCATGTCGCGCCATCCAGCGGCCGCGCGAAACCGGTGCGCCGTATTCTTCGACGATGGCCTCGAAAAGCTCATCCTCTTTCGCGATGACGGCGGCGTGCATGCGCTTCAGCATGTCGATACGTTCGCGCTTGTCCGTCCGCGAGAATGCGGGAAATGCGCGTTTCGCCGCCGCAATTGCATTGCGCGCATCGTCCTTGTCTGCGAGGCGCACGCGGCCGATAACTTTTTCTGTCGCGGGATTGAAGAGTTCGAAAAGCTCGTTGCCGTGCGGCGTGACAAACGCGCCGCCGATATAAATCTGGTCGATGTCATGCATGATGAATTCGCTCGGTCGATGTATTGAGCAAAAGATAAGGCGTTTGCATTGATTCGACTAGACGTACAATCCGGCATGACCTATTGAACGATTTAGCATAATGAAAACATCGGGGCTCACCGAACTCGAAGCGGTTCTTTCCGTCGCGCGGCATCGCAGCTTTCGCGCGGCGGCGAATGAACTGAGCGTATCGACGTCCGCGCTGAGTCATGCGATCGCCGCGCTGGAGGCTCGCATCGGCGTGCGGCTCTTCAATCGCACGACCCGAAGCGTGTCGCTTTCCGAGGCCGGCGCGCAATTCGTGCAGAACATCGCGCCCGCGCTTTCGACGATTCGCGACGCGCTCGAACAGGCCGGCAGCTTTCGCGACACGCCATCGGGTACGTTGCGTATCAATACATCGGTGGGCGCGGCGCATCAGGCGATGCCGCTTTTCATCGCGTTCCTGAAGCGCTATCCGGACATGAAGCTCGATATCGTCACCGAAGGCCGGCTCATCGATATCGTCGTCGAAGGTTTCGATGCGGGCATTCGTCTGCTGGAAACCGTACCGCAAGACATGATCGCGGTGCCGTTCGGCGATCGCCAGCGCTTCGCCGTCGTCGGCAGTCCCGCGTACTTCGAACAGCACAAGCCGCCACGCGCGCCTGCCGACCTCGCGACGCATCGCTGCATTCGCAGCCGCATGCCGAGCGGGTCGATCTATCAATGGGAATTCGAGCGGCATGGCGAATCCATACGCATCGATGGCGACGGCGCGCTGACGCTCGACGAACCGGGCATGATGCTGACCGCCGCGCGCGCGGGGATCGGTCTCGCTTACCTGACCGAATGGAATGTCGCCGCGGATCTCGAAGCAGGCGCCCTCGTGCGCGTGCTCGAAGACTGGACGCCGCCGCTCGACGGACTATGCCTCTACTATCCCGGCCGTCGTCATGTGCCGGCGGGCTTGCGCGCATTGACGCACATGATCCGCGAATATGCCGACGCAAATCGAAAGCACCCGGCGCCGAAAAAGAAGCGTCGAAAGGTCAATTCAAAGACTTAACGCCGCCATCAGTTTTGTTTATCGCGGTTTTCGGTGTGAGGCGTTCGATTGTCGCTTGAAAGCGGCATTCCGACACTGTGCCTGCAAGGCTCGCCTCATTTCCGGACGCGACCTTGCATTTCACTTTCGGTATCGGATCAATGGTTAACCCTTTCTTTTCATGCCCTGTCATCGGCGTACGTTCGCACCGGCGGGTAATCGTCGCACTACGCGCGATGCTATCGCTCACCAATCCAACGACAACGATGAGGGTGTATGAGAGTGAGACATCAACTGAAGCCATTGAGCGCGGGCGTGTTGTTCTATGCGGCGGCGATCGCAACGCCGGCGTTAGCGCAAAGCAGCGTCACGCTGTACGGTATCGTCGACGATTCGATCGTCTATCAGAGCAGCCAGACCAATCTCGCAAAGACGAACCCGGGCCGCTCGAACGTCAAGACCGGATCGGGCATCTGGGCCGGTAGCCGCTTCGGTTTGAAGGGCGCCGAAGATCTCGGCGGCGGCAACAAGGCCATCTTCCAGTTGGAATCGGGCTTCGACATCAATAGCGGACAAGCACAGTTCACCAATGCGATGTTCGGCCGTCAGGCATGGGTCGGTCTCACGAATCCGGCGTACGGTACGTTGACGTTGGGTCGTCAATACACCTCGTACTACACGCTGCTCTCGCCGTATAGCCCGACGAACTGGCTGACCGGTTACTTCGGCGCGCATCCGGGCGATCTGGACGGCCTCGACACGATCTATCGCGCGAACAATTCGATCGTCTATACGTCGCCGAAGATGTATGGCTTCACCGTAAGCGGCTCGTACTCGCTTGCAGGCGTGCCTGACAGCGTGTATCAGGGCTCGACGTGGTCGGCTGCGCTGCAATACCAGCAAGGCCCGATCGGCGGCACGGTCGCGTTCTCGCGCATCAACAACGCGGCCAATGGCGGCGGCATCTACAGCAGCAGCTCGACGACGATCAACAGCACGGCAGCGACCGATGGTTCGGGCCAGCCGGGCGTGTCGGCGGTGACGGCCGGTTATCAACGCGCACAAGCGCAACAGCGCTTCGCGGTTGCAGGCGGTTATCAGTTCAACAGCGCGTGGGACATCTCGGCCACGTACACGAACGTTCAATACATCCCGGGCGTGAATTCGCAATTCACCGACGAAGCCGTGTTCAACACGGTCGGCTCGGTGTTGCACTGGAAGGCGACGTCGGCATGGGACTTCGCAGCGGGCTACAGCTATACATGGGCCAGCAAGGCGAACGGCATCAACGACGCCGCGTCGTACCACCAGTTCAATCTCTCGCAGTACTACTCGCTGTCGAAGCGCACGGGACTGTACGCACTGGAAGCGTTCCAGCGTGCGAACGGCAACACGCTGGCGGCGCCCTCGGGCACCGCTACGAACCGTCAGACGGCCGCCAACGCAACGATCGGCGACGGCTTCCAGAGCGCGCCGTCGGCATCGCGCAGCATGTTCGCGGCGGGCGTCGGCATCATCCATCGCTTCTGATCGAACGCGCGTAGCACCACGATCGTTTCATATCGTCCGCACGCTTCGGCGTGCTGGCGACGTTCGTCCGTACGCCATCAAAACGAAGTCTAGGAGATAACTATGAGAGCTCTGGATCCCAAGCGATTAATGGCGCTGATAACCGCCTGCCTCGTGACCGTCGTCGTCACGGCATGCGGAGGCAGTGGCAACAATAGCGGTAGCGGCAACGCCGCGCAAACACCGTTGGCCGTGGTGAAACCTACGGTCGATTGCTCGAAGCTGGCATCGGTCGATTTGAGCGATATCGGCGGCACCGGCAGCACGATCACATCGGCGACGGTCACGGCCGCGACCGTCAACGGCGCCACCGTCAACTTCTGCACGGTCAAAGGCACGCTCGCGCCTTCGAATACGTTCGAGGTCGCACTGCCCGTCGACTCGTGGACACAGCGCTTCGCCGAACTCGGCTGCGGCGGCTTGTGCGGCAATCTGAGCGATCCGACTCAGCAAAGCTCCTTCAGTTTCAGCTATACGTGCCCGCTCGTTCAACAAGGCGGCTTTGTCACGGCAGCGACCGACATGGGTCATTCGGGTCAGGATTCGACATGGTCGACCGATCCGCAAAAGCAGGCCGACTTTGCGTATCGCGGCCAGCACATCACGACGCTCGCCGCGAAGAAGTTGATCAAGGCTTACTACGGACAGGAGCAGAAATACGCTTACTTCGTCGGCTGTTCGGATGGCGGCCGTGAAGCGCTGATGGCCGCGCAACGTTATCCGTCGGATTACAACGGCATCGTCGCGGGCGCGCCGGCTGCGCATTTCCAGATTCAAAACTCGCTCTATCACGGCTGGAACGTCGAATCGAACAGCACGACGGGTACGAGCGCAGGCAAGGCCGTGCTCTATGCCGACAAGGCTCAACTGCTGCACAAGGCAGTCGTGGCTGCATGCGGCGGTCAAGCCAACGTACCCGATGGTCTCCTCGCCGATCCGCGTACCTGTCACTTCGATCCCGCATCGATTCAATGCGCGGCCAATGCATCGAGCACGAGCAACTGTCTGACGGCCGCCGAAGTCGCAACGGCCTCGAAGATCTACAGCGGCCCGACCGATACGAATACCGGCATGCCCATGCTGGGCGGCTCGCCGCAGTTCGGCTCGGAAGCGAACTGGATCGGTGTCGAAGTGCCGACGACGAACTCGACGGACGCAGCCGTGCCCGTCACCAGTCTCTTCAGCTACATGATCGTGACCGGGGCATATAACCTGATCTTCACGGGGTCGCCGTCGATGCCGAATGTCGACACCTTCGGCTATCACGATGCGAGCTTCTATTCGAGCTATCTGCAGGCGAACCATCCGCTCAACGATGCAACGAGCCCCGATCTGTCGGCGTTCAAGAACGCGGGCGGCAAGCTGATCCTGTGGCACGGCTGGGCGGATCAGCACATCTCCCCGCTTTTCACGATCCGCTATTACCAGGCCGTGAAGGACACGATGGGCGAAGCGAGCGCGAACGAGTTCTCGCGTTTGTATGTCGTGCCGGGCGTGGGTCACTGCGGCGGCGGCGAAGGCTTTCCGAACATCGATCTCGTATCGCAGATCACGGGCTGGGTCGAACAAGGCACATCGCCGAATGCGGTGATGACCTATCAGACCGATGCGACGACGAGCAAGGTGACGGCATCGCGTCCGGTGTATCCGTATCCGGCCGTGGCGAAGTTCAGCGGCAGCGGCGACTGGCACGACGGTGCGAACTGGAGCCAAGGTGCGCCGCTGTATAACGACGCTGCGCCGACATGGGCGGGCGCGAGCTTCTATACGTCGTATAGCCCGAAGACGCAGGGCGTGGCTGCACCGTAAGTTGCATCGAGCGCGCCGCTGTCGTTCCATCATTACCGGTGATGCAGCGGCGCGCACTTCCCCCTTGACTCACGCGGGCACAGAGTCAGTTCTGCTGCCACGAGAAGTTCCTGTGCCGTTCTCGCCGAAGCATGGCAATCCAAGCAAGGCAAGCGAAACGATTATCAGCACCCTTGCTGCAGTAGAAACGGCTACGCAGAAAACGATAAACGGCAGAAAAGACCAGTCGAAATGTTGCCGTACACAAGATATTTTTTCTGCTATCGGGTTTACTTCTACGTCGGAACAAAGTAACCTTTCCCCGCTGACTTAATACCGGCAACGCACGCTCAGGGCGCGAACTGCATCGCGCCGCCGTCAGCAATTTTGACGTCATCGAAGTCGTATCGCTGCACATGTTACCGATGACCGACGCGAATTCACCTTCGCGGATCATCGTCATCGAACGCTGGCCCTTCCGCATGCACATCGCTTTTGTGCTCGGCTTTGCTTCAGCGAATCTGCACTGGCTTGGCTTTTTCGGCGCACCGATACGCGTCGTCAATGGCGTTCACCCTGAGCCGGTCATTCGGATTACTAACAAGCTCTTTCAACTATTTCGGATGCGCGACCGATTCTGCGCATCGCCTCGTTGATCGCTCGACCCGGCGCTCAACGTGTGCCCTGATCGTTGCGAAAGCGCGCATCTCCGTTAGTCATACTAAACGCCATGAAGAACAGAATTGCCTCCTTCCTGCCCCGATCCATTGCGGCAACCCTCGCCGCAAGCATGGTGCTTGCCGCCTGCGGTGGCAGCGACAACCCCGCCGACACCGCCGCGGCGAGCACGAGCGCGGCATCGCTGAAGTCGACCGCGAAGGCCGCAAGCGGCAGCGGCTCGATCTTTTACGGCGCGAACGGCCACAACAGCAACGGCGGCGCTTACGACGTCGTGGGCGCGAAGACGCAGTTGTCGCAATTGCAGGATCTCGGCGCAACGATCTATCGCAATGACGTGTACAGCCAGACATCGGCCAACATGGTTGCGAACATCGCGAAGACGATGGAAGAAGGCGGCGTCACCGTGTATCCGGTGATGCTCATGAACCTGAACTACAACAGCGAGAACGACGCCTACAAGGCGGGCTACACGCTCGGCCAGCAGACGGCCAACAGCTACCCCTACAAGTACTACGAGGTCGGCAACGAACTCGAAGCGAAGGCGCTTATCGGCAATGTCGACGGCACCGTCTGGTATCAGTACAACAACTGGTCGTTCATGCTCGCGCGCGGCGTGATCCGCGGGATGATCGCAGGCGTGAAGTCCGTGGACAGCTCCGCGAAGATCGTCCTCGGCGGCACCTGGCTGCACACCGCTTTCTTCCAGATGCTCGCCGACGGTTCGCAACCGGACGGCACCTGGGGTCATCCGGCGGTGAGTTGGGATGTCACGTCGTGGCACTGGTATTCGAGTCAGGGCGACATGACGCACGCATGCGGCGGCACGGGATGTCATGACGTGCTCCAGTTTCTGCACGATATGGGCAAGCCGGTATGGATCAACGAGTTCGGCGTGCGCCCAGACTTCGGCTCGTACAGCCAGATCGCGACATACATGACAGGCAGTCTGATGATGGCGCAGTTCGCGAGCGTCGCGTCGAAGTACAACATCCAGTCGATTCAGGCCTTCGAACTCTACGACGACAGCGAAGGCGATTACGGTCTTATCCAGAGCGACGGACTCACGCAGAAGGCCGCCTACTGGGCATACAAGACCTTCGTGCAGAACCATCCGATGTGATCGGGCCAGCGGTAAGGAACCGAAAGGCGGGCGTGTTCAAGCATCGTCGCGACAGGCCGTTATTGCGGCTTTGCAGTAGCGCATAAAGACGAGGCCAGCGATGCAGATCAACAGTGCGACCACGGCCGCCTATACGAGCGCCGATACGCCTCTTCCCCGCCGCGACGCGCCTGCCGATGACACGACCGACGTCGAGCAGGACGCATCGGCCGACGATGCCGCCGTGCCTCAGCAAACCAACACGCCGTCATCGGTGAAATCGTTCGCTTATGGCGCGCTCGGGCTGGAACGTCCCGAAGTGCAGGCGACCGATACGAATGGCTTCTACACCGCGGGCAAATGGGTTGCAGCAGCGGCGACCATCGGCGGAATCGTGTCCCTGTTCGTCTGATCGCTCGCGGATTAATACCTGGAAATAACTCGCCGGATTGGCGCCTTGCTCCGCATATCGGATGACGGCGCGTCGCGGGAAGATATCGATGCGTGATGTCGACAGACACACCGCCCTTCTTTCCATCGATACGACGCCAAGCCATGCAAGTTCAATTCGGCGGCCCGAGCATGTTCGGCACGCTCATCGCTCGCGCGCTCCTTGCCTTCGGGGCAAGCGCGCTTTCCGGCTGTACGTGGACGCTGATTACGGCCGCCGATGCCGCCGGCTCGCTCGTGCAGGCGGGCATGACGGTCGCGTCGAACTATTCGTCGCCGACATCGGTGACGGGCTCGCCTGCCTCGTTGCAATCCGTATGCATCGAACTGAACCAGAACGTCGCGACAGGCGACTTCGTGCCCTCGCTGCAGGTCGCGTTGCAGCGGCGCGGTGTGATTTCGACGGTCTATAACCCCGGCACGTCGCCGCCCGGTTGCGAGGCGATGTTCGTCTACGCCGCGACGACGAGCTGGAACAAGCGCGCGTTCGGCAGCGAGCCGGTGCCGTATCTGTCGGCGATCGATCTCACGATCGTGCGTCAAGGGCAGATTCTCGTGACGGCGCGCTACGACACCAATGGTCTGAACGTAGACCGTTTCGCGAGCGCGCGGCAGAAGCTCGATGCGCTGGTCGACCGTATGGTGGTCTCGCGCACACAGTGAAGGGCGCTTTCCTTACGGCATCTTTCCGATGCGATTTCACGCGTGAAACCGGTGCTAATCTGCCTGCGCAGTAGTTGTTGACCGATCCCTCTTGCGGCTCGCCATCGTTCTTCTGGCGAGTCGCCTTTTTTTTATCACATGCTCCCGGCGGTCCGCTCGCGCAGCGGATGCCAATAGCACACGCGCAGCCCCGTCTCTGTGTTCTGGAGCACGAAGCGAGCGCCACTGCGCCGCGCGGTTTCGGACACGATCGAAAGGCCGAGGCCGCTGCCCATCGTGCGCGTGCCGGGGATGCGATAGAACGGCTCGAGCACGCGAGTCAGTTCGTCGTCGGGGATGCCTGGTCCCGAGTCTTGCACCTCCAGCAGCAAGTCCTGTCCGCTCACAGTGACGGATACATCCACTCTGCCGCCTTCCGGCGTGTAGCGCACGGCATTGTCGACGAGATTGCGCAACACGACGGCCAGCGCGGGCGCGTCGGCGATCACGTCGACATCGTCGACGCGTTCGAGCCCGAGATCGACATGCTTGTCCTCGGCCATGTTCACCGACTGGATCACGATATCGGTTGCGAGCTCTCGCAGCGATACGACCGATGGCTTCATCGACGATCCATGCTGCGAACGCGCGAGCGCGAGCAACTGTTCGACGAGCCGCGCAGTGCGCCGTATCGCGGCGTGAAACGTGACGAGACGCTCGCGCGCGACGATGGCCGAGTCCGCGGCGCCGAGATGCTCCGCCTGCAACGACAGCGCGGCAAGCGGCGAACGCAACTCGTGCGCGGCATCGGCGATGAAACGGCGCTGCTGGGCCATCGCATCCTTCAGGCGGCCGATGAGCCGGTTGATCGACGTGACGAACGGCAGCAGTTCTGCCGGGATGTCTTCCTCGGACAGCGTGTCGAGCGTTGCATCGTCCTGCGAGTCCACGACACTCGCGAGACGGCGCACCGGCAGGAGCATCCGCCGCACGAGAAAGAAGACCAGCGCGACAATCACGGGCGTCAGGGCGAGCATCGGAAAGAGGGTACGCATTGCGCCGTCGCTGGCGATTTCATCGCGGATCGTGGACAGCTCCGCGACCGCGATCCGGTCTCCGGAATGCAGCGTGCGGACATCGACACGCCAGCGCCTGCCATGCGTTTCGAGGTCATGCAGGCCGTCCTTGAGCGTCGCCGGAACGATGATCGGTGCCGATGCGTTCGCGGCTTCCCATTCAGGCTCCAGGCGCGAGATGACGAGCCGCACGTCCGAATCCTGACTGCCTTGCCACGCGACGGCGGTCGTATCCAGAACCAGCTTTTTCGCATCGATGAGCGCGCCGATCTCGCGCAGATGACCGTCCTGAAGCTTGTTCGCTTCGTGAGACGCGGCGGCAAACGAGGCGACGCCCGCCATTACGCTCAGCGCGGCGACGACGGAGGCAATCCACCAGGTGAGCCGCGAGGTCATCGAGCGGGGTGAGCGGATCTGGTGTGTCTCCATTCGAGGCCTCGTCTATTTTTTTATGTATCGCAGGGTTCTATTTTTTCAGAATGGCGGGCGTGCTTGATTCGTGGCGGGAATGCTAGCACCGCCGCGAAGGAGATTTGATTTTGACAGGCGATACGGGAGCGTGCATATCGCCACGATGACGGCCCGTGCGGGAAAGCGAGGCAGAGAGCCTCGTTCGAAGGACTGGAGCGACGCCGGCGCGGCGAGAAACCGAGCGAGCTTATCTGAGCAACTGCTTCAATTGCGGAATCGGTAAGACATCGGAGCGCGCGGCGAATCGGAAGGCCGCGCTCGAATCCTCCACCACCCTACCCCACCAACTTCGCCCGCAATATCGCCACATCGGCGGCACTCACCGCCAACCCCTGCGCGAGATAGTTACTCAACGTCCCGAACCCGCTGTGCATCTCCTCGAACGCGGCTTCGATCGTCGCGCTTTGCGCCCGATAAAGCGGCGCGACCGCCTGCGCATTCATCCCGGCACGCGCCGCATGCGCTTTCACGCGCGCATCGATCTGCGTCTCTGCCGCCGTGTTCGTCAGCAGATAGTCCTGGATGATCACATCGAGCGGCACATCGGCGATGGCGAGCAGCAGCGCCGCCGCCCAGCCCGTCCGATCCTTGCCCGCCGTGCCGTGGACCACCTGCGCGCCTGAAACACGCGCAAGCCGAGTCAGCAGCGCGCCGAATTGCAAGCGCGCGGCCGGATCGGTCACGAGCTGACGCTGTCGCGCGTTCATCCACGCGGTCGCGGCGGCCGCATCGACGGGCGTCGCGCCGGCTGCGTCGATCGGCGCGATCTCGTGGGTCTCGCGCACCGCGTCCGTCGGCACGCGGTCCGGCGCAAGCGACGCCTCCGCCACCACGCGAAGATCGTGCACCGCGCGCAACGACAAGCGCGCAAGCAACGCCGCGTCCGCATCGCCGGGTGTCAGTGCGCCGGACCGATAGAACACGCCACGACGCAAGCGGCCGCCATCGACGGTCGGATAGCCGTCGCCCACGCCGGCCACATCGCGGAAATTTTCGACCGTCGAGAGCCTCGGCGTTTCCATCACGCTGCGCTCTTCGCTCGCGCCGCCGCACGCCGATAGCAATGCGCCCGCGCCGAAAGTGGTCGAAAGCAATGCGACGCGCGCGCCGCCGCGAATGAAAGCGCGGCGCGACAAAGGCGCCTCACGCGTGGACGAAGCAAGCATCATGTTTGATCAAAGGGAATGACGATACGCACGATCAGCCCGCCGCCCTCGGCATTGGCGATCTCGCAGCGGCCGCGCTGCTCGCGCGCCAGACGTTCGACGATGGTGAGCCCGAGGCCGCAATGCCCGTTGCCGCTGCGCGCGGGATCGAGCCGCACGAAGGGACGCAGCGCTTCGTCCAGGCGCTCGTCGGGAATGCCGGGTCCGTGATCGCGCACTTCGATCAGCCAGTCGCTATCCCGCAGCGCGGTGCGAATCTCGACGGGCGGCTCGCCATGTTCGAGCGCGTTGTCGACGAGATTGGTCATCAGCCGGTCGATGAAAGTGCGCGGCAAGTGAAACGCATCGCCCGCTTCGAGCGACAGCGCGAACAACGGATCGTCGCCATCCTCGGGCGACGCGAACTGCTCGGCGATGAACGCATCGACGCCGGTCGTCGCGCCGTCCGACGACGACCGTCCCGCGAATTCGAGAAACTGCTGCACGATGCGCGTCATCGAATCGATGTCGCGCAGAAAATTCGCGCGCTCGCGTTCGTCCTTCGCGAGCACGCTCGCCCGCAGCGACAGGCGCGTGAGCGGCGCCTTCAGATCGTGCGCGATGCCGGCCAGCATCACGGCGCGATCGTCGTCGGCGTCGGTGAGCTTTTTCATCATCTGATTGAACGCGCCGATGAGCTCGCGCAATTCGCGCGGCCCGTTTTCCTCGACGGGCACCGGCCGCTCGCCGCCGCCGAAGCGTCGCGCGGCCTGCGCGACGCGCGCGAGCGGCCGCTGCAACTGCCATGTCGCAATCAGCGAAAGCACGAGCGCGCCGGCGAGCAGCACGACGCCTTCGGTCATGAAGGGCGCGGGCGGCGGCAGATCGATCGGCGCGACGATCCACACATTGCTCGACGGATAGCGCACCCAGAGCCGCGATTTGTTATGGCCGTCGATATCGATCGCGATCTGCGTTCCGGGCGGCAAACGACTGGCGAGCTGCCGCGCGAGATGCCCGTGACGCGTCTTCGCGGGATCGCGCAGCGTCAGCGGCTCCGGCATGTTCCACACCGGCACGATATGCACGCGCGTCTCGCGCATCAGCCGTCCGCCGAGCGCGACATCGTTGTGCGCCGCTTCCAGCACGATCAGCAGCGCGCGCGCGTAACCATCCGCTTCCTTGTGCGGCCCTTGTACGTGGAGAATCGCGAACCATCCGACCTGCAGCGTGACCAGCACGCCGATCGACACGATCGCCATGCGGCCGAACAGCGAATCGATGAAACCGCGCAGCGTCCGCGCGGACTGCCAGAAACCCGAACGCATCGCGGCTACGCCTCGATCCAGCCGGATGCCGAATCGTCCGCATCGGGAACGAAGACATAGCCTTGCCCGCGCACGGTCTGCACATGACGCGGATGCGACGGATCGTCTTCGATCAGACGGCGCAGACGCCAGATCGGCACATCGAGGCCGCGATCGCGGAAAGGCAGATCGTCGCGATGCACGAGATCGTGGATCAGCACGCGCGACAGCACCTTGTACGGATTCTTGATGAAGACCTTCAGCAGCGCGAACTCGCTGTCGCGCAACGCGATGCGCTCGTCGCCGCGCAACAGCGAACGCGACACGAAATCGACTTCGAAGCGCCCGAAGCGTTCGCGCGGCGCGGGTTCGGGCCGGCTCGGCGCGGCCGTGCGCCGCCGCAGCACCGCTTCGATCCGCGCGAGCAATTCATGCGGATCGAACGGCTTGGCGAGATAGTCGTCCGCACCCGATTGCAGGCCGGCGATTTTTTGCGGAACGCTGTCGCAACCGGTCACGAAGATCACCGGAATGTCTTCGCCCGCCGCGCGCAGATCGCGCAGCGCGCGCAAGCCGTCCGTGACCGGCATCATGATGTCGAGCACGACGATGGACGGACGTTCGAGCTCCAGACGCCGACGCAAACCGGCGCCATCGTGCAGCACGGAAACGTCGATGCCTTGCTCTTGAAAGAAGCGGCGCAGCAGGTCGCGCACCGCGGGATCGTCGTCGACGATAAGAACCGATGTAGCCATCCCAAAATTCTATTCGTACACAAATGCCTTACAGCGCGTCTCGCGCGTCGCGCAACGTTACGGATTCTTACCGGACGCGTCTTTCGCGCGATGAAGCCTCGCAGCACACGCGTTCCATTCCCGCGACAAGCCCCGCGCGTCGGTAAAGCGCCGTCGAAACGCGCGCCGAAACAGGCCGTAACGGAAAGAAATGGAAAGTTCGCAAGCGTCGCGGGGGCCTCGGCGTCGCGCTTAGAATTTGGGCATGACACCACATGTACTGATGGTCGACGACGACCCCGTCGTGCGCGATCACGTCCGCGATTATCTGGAGCAGCACGGCTTCGACGTCTCCGTTCTCGACGACGGGACGGAGTTGCGCCGTCGCGTGCAGGCCGAGCGCCCTTCGATGGTCGTGCTCGACGTGATGATGCCCGGCAAGGACGGCATCAGCGCGCTGCGCGAACTGCGCAATGCGCGCGACGATATCCCCGTGATTCTGCTGACGGCCCGCTCCGACGTGCTCGATCGCGTCATCGGGCTGGAGCTCGGCGCAGACGATTATCTCGGCAAGCCCTTCGATCCGCGCGAGCTTCTGGCGCGCATCCGCTCGATCCTGCGACGCCGCGAGCCCGTGTCGTCCGACACGGCGAGCGCGCCCGAAATTCGCCCGGCCTATCGTTTCGGCCCGTTCGAAATGGACTTCGGCGCGCGCGAGTTGCGCCGCGACGGCGAACGCATCGCGCTGCGCTCCGGCGAATTCGCGCTGCTCAAGACACTCGTGAAGAACGCGATGGTCGTGCTCACGCGCGCGCAGCTCAACGAAAAAATGCGCGGCAACGGCGCGCATCGCGATCGCAGTCTCGATGTCGCGATCTGGCGTCTGCGCCGTCTGCTCGAAATCGATCCGTCCGAACCGCGTTACGTGCAGACGGTGTGGGGCCAAGGCTATATCTTCGTGCCGCACGGCGATCCGACCGCGGCCGGGCGCATCGCGGCGCGCGCGACCCTGTAGCGCGCGCGGCTTCATCGTCAGAAAGTCAGCACGCTCATGAACAGACGTTGCAGCCAGCCCATCGTCGTTGAATCCGCGAGCATGCCGACGCCCGCCTGCTCGATGCGCGCATTCGCCACCTTGTTCGACGCGACGTAATTGCCTGCCTCGATGTCCTTCGGATTGACGATGCCCGAGAAACGCAGCCGGTCCTGATTGCCGCTCATCGCGATGATCTTGTCGCCCGCGACCACGAGATTGCCGCCCGGCAACGTGCCGATGACCGACACCGCGAGCGTGCCGCTCATCGCCGACAGATTGCTCGTGCTGCCATTGCCCTTGAACGACGTATCCGCCGAACCGACGTTGAAAAGACGCGCAAGCCGCGCCGCCGCGCTGCTGGACTTGTCGGCGGCCTCGGCGCTGATGCTGCTCGCGCGGCTCGCCTTGGCATCGGCGGAATTGCTGCCCTGATACGACTCCGCAAGACGGATCGTCAGCACGTCGCCGACCTTCTGCGCGCGCGAAGTCTCGTACAGCGACACCGACGATCCCGCCTGATAGATCGCGCCCAGCGTGTTGACGTTGACCGGTTGCGCGACGGCCGGCGCATAAGTGGGCATCTCGACGATCGAGTGCGAGCCCGACGACGAGCACGCCGCCAGTGCGAGTGCGAACGCCGAGCAGGGCAATGTCGCGAATTTCATGAACAATCCTCTCCTTTGATTCAGGGCGCGTCGTGCACCGCGGCAAGACGCCACCGGTCGGTCGTATCGCGCAGCCACGCTTCGTACGCCTTCAGCCGATAAATCACGCGCGCCGAGGCCGCCGCGCCGTTCGCTTCCAGCGTGATCGAGCTGGTCGCGTTCTCCCAGGTGCGCGTCTGATAACCGTTCGCGCGCTCGACGCGGCTTCGGCCGAACTTCGACGACAGACCTTCGGCGAAGTCGTCGGCGACGCGCGCATCGATCACGAACGACATGCGATACAGCCGCGGCGACGGATCGCCCGGCATCGCCAGGAAGCGCAATACGTGATCGCGGGCGAGCGTGCCATCGACGACGGCCGCCGATTCCCTCCAGCCGCCTTGCGTGCGATGCGCCCACTTGCAGGCGATCGACAGGCTGTGCGTATCGCGCAGCACCATGCCGAGCGATGCCGCGTCGATATCCGTGTCGCATACGGCGACGCTGCCGGGCGGCGTCGCGCGCGCGGGCTCGTCGCGCCGGAATGCATCGAGCGCGATGCCGAGCTGCAGGCCGCGGAAGTCGAAAGGCTTCTGCGCCGCGGCGAATGCCGGCATCGCCATGCAAACGAAAAACGCGCAACGAAGAATCGTTCGCTTCATATCAGTCGATGGCAGTAGCGCAGGCGTCGAAAGGCGTGGACGCGGCATGACCCACGACCGGCACGACCTTCAGCAACGCCGATGTCGCGCGGCACGGCAACGCGGCGAGCGCGCAGCCGTCGAGCACGAACGGGCACGCCGCAAGCGCCGCGCACGCAAGGGCAAGACGAAAAGACCTCCGCATGATTTACGCAGTCGTATCGACGTGATTGCCGAGATGCGCCGGATTGCTCGCGGGCGTCTTCGCCGCGGGCGTGCCGGTTTCGACGGTCGGCGTTTCGGTGCCGCGCTTGATCGGCAGCGTGTGCGACGTCGCTTGCGTCGTATGTTGAGTGGCAGGGCTGGTGACGTTCATGCTGCTCCTTTTCGGATAAGGGACGTTGCGGATTGCAACGGGAGCAATCTTCGTCGAGCGCGCGATGCCACGATCACACAAGCAAAACGTCGTTTCCCCGAGTGCTTACGAGCCATTAGCAGCGATTACGCAGGCGTTACCAGTTCTTTCCTCGCGTGCGAATCTGCATGTTGCGGCGCAGCGCGCGGTGCGAGATGGTATGACTGTTTCGGTAGTAAAAGCGGGTTAACGTGAATTAAAACTGGCCGAATACCTTCATATAGTCAATCTATCTCGGCGCCGTTGCCTCGCTCGTCTCAAAACCCAAATACCGGAATGGCATCGGGATGAATAGAACAACGAATTAACAGGTTATTCCATAATCATTCGAACAAGCACGGATACATAGCCAACGGATGGAGGAACCACTGACATGAAACGCCGCACCGTGTTAGTTGCGATGGCCGCCGCGCCACTCGGCGCAATGCTCCCGCTTTCCGCGTTCGCGCAGAAGCCCATCGTCCTCGGGTTCGCGCAGGTGGGCGCCGAAAGCGAATGGCGCACCGCCAACACCGAGTCGATCAAGTCGAGCGCGAAGGAAGCCGGCATCGACCTGAAGTTCTCCGACGCGCAGCAGAAGCAGGAGAATCAGATCAAGGCAATCCGCTCGTACATCGCGCAAAAGGTCGATGTGATCGCGTTCTCGCCCGTCGTGGAGACTGGCTGGGAGACCGTGCTCGTCGAAGCAAAGAACGCGAAGATTCCCGTCGTGCTAACGGACCGCGCGATCAGCAGCAAGGACGACTCGCTCTATGTCACGTTCATCGGCTCGGACTTCACCGAGGAAGGCCGCAAGGCGGGCCGCTGGCTCGTCGAGAAGGAGAAAGGCAATCCGGGGCCGATCAATATCGTCGAATTGCAGGGAACGGTGGGCTCCGCGCCCGCGATCGATCGCAAGAAGGGCTTCGAGGAAATCATCAAATCCGATCCGAAGTTCAAGATCATTCGCTCGCAGACCGGCGACTTCACGCGCGCGAAGGGCAAGGAAGTGATGGAGGCATTTCTCAAGGCCGAAGGCAAGAAGATCAACGTGCTTTACGCACACAACGACGACATGGCGATCGGCGCGATTCAGGCGATCGAGGAAGCGGGCATGAAGCCGGGCAAGGACATCATCATCATTTCCGTCGATGGCGTGAAGGGCGCGTTCGAAGCGATGATGGCGGGCAAGCTCAACGTATCCGTGGAATGCAGCCCGCTGCTCGGGCCGCAGCTGATGTCCGTGGTGAAGGACATCAAGGCGGGCAAGTCGGTGCCCAAGCGGATCGTTACGCAGGAAAGCATCTTCCCGATGGAGGTCGCGGCGAAGGAATTCCCCAACCGCAAATACTGACCGCCGATGACATCGCCAGTACTGGAGTTGCGCGGCATCGACAAGCGCTTCGCCGGCGTTCATGCGCTGCAGGACGTGAACCTTGCGCTCTATCCGGGCGAGGTTCACGCGCTCATGGGGCAGAACGGCGCGGGCAAGTCGACGCTCATAAAAGTGCTGACCGGCGTCGTGAGTCTCGACGCCGGCGAGATTCTGCTCGAGGGCCGCGCGATCCATCCCGATTCGCCGCTTGACGCGCAGAAGCTCGGCATCAGCACGGTCTATCAGGAAGTGAATCTGTGCCCGAACCTGTCGGTGGCGGAGAACATCTTCGCAGGCTATTTTCCGCGGCGCGGCGCGCTGCATGGCTATCGCATCGACTGGGATAAGACGCACGGGCAAGCGCGTGAGCTGCTTGCGCGCATCGGTCTCGATATCGACGTGACGCGTGTGCTGACGAGCTATTCGGTCGCCGTGCAGCAGATGGTCGCGATCGCGCGCGCGCTCAAGCTATCGTCCAAAGTGCTGATTCTCGACGAGCCGACCTCCAGCCTCGACGACGACGAAGTGCGCCGCCTCTTCGATGTACTGCGCCGCTTGCGCGAACAAGGGCTCGCGATTCTCTTCGTCACGCACTTTCTGAATCAGGTCTATGCGATCTCGGATCGCATCACGGTATTGCGCAACAGCCGGCGCGTCGGTGAATGGCCGACGAGCGAACTGGGCGCGCAGGCGCTCATCGCGGCGATGCTCGGCCGTGAGCTTGCCGCCGCGCAGGCGCGTCAGTCGCCGCCCGACGACATCGAAACGGCCACGCAGGAAACGGCGTTGCTCGATGCCACGCGACTCGGCCAGAAAGGCCAGCTTCAACCGCTCGATCTGCGCGTGCGCGCGGGCGAAGTGGTGGGCGTCGCGGGCCTGCTCGGTTCGGGGCGCACCGAACTCGCGAAGCTGCTCTTCGGCCTCGAAAAGCCCGACGAAGGCGAACTGCGCATCGATGGCATGCCGGTCTCCTTCACGACGCCCGCGCAGGCGATCCGTCACGGCATCGCGTTCTGTCCGGAAGAGCGCAAAGCGGACGGCATCGTCGCGGAGCTGTCGCTGCGCGAGAACATCGCGCTGGCGTTGCAGGCACGCATGGGCGCGCGGCGCTGCCTCACGCGCGCCGAACAGAACGCGCTCGCCGAACGCTTCGTGCGCGCGCTCGGCATCAAGGCCGCGACGCTCGACATGCCTATCGGTCTCTTGTCCGGCGGCAATCAGCAGAAGGCGCTCATCGCGCGGTGGCTCGCGACCGAGCCGCGCCTTCTGATTCTCGACGAGCCGACGCGCGGCATCGACGTCGCCGCGAAGCAGGAAATCATGGACGAAATACTCCGGCTCGCATCGACGGGCATGGCCGTGCTGTTCATTTCTTCGGAGATATCGGAGGTGGTGCGTATCGCGAATCGCATCGTCGTGTTGCGCGACCGGCGCAAGGTCGGCGAGTTGCCCGCCGGAACCAGCGAAGATACGGTATGCGAAATGATCGGAGCCGAACATGGATGACACCGCGCGCCGCATGACGCTTCGTTCGATGATGGAACATCGGCTCGGCTGGCCGATCGTCACGCTCGTGCTGCTGCTCGCGCTGAACGCTGCGTTCAATCCGGGCTTTCTGCATGTCGAGTGGCGCAACGGTCACGTCTACGGCAGTCTCGTCGATATCCTCAATCGCGCCGCGCCGCTCGCGGTCGTCGCGCTCGGCATGACTATCGTGATCGCCACGCGCGGCATCGATATCTCCGTCGGCGCGGTCGTCGCCATCGCGGGAGCGGTCGCCGCGTGGGCGATCGGCGGATCGATCGCGGGCAACGTCACGCGCTTCCCGTTGCCTGTCGTGATCGTGGCGGCGCTCGGCGTCGCGTTGCTGTGCGGCTTGTGGAACGGCCTGCTCGTCGCGCGCGCGGGCATGCAGCCGATCATCGCGACGCTCATCCTGATGGTCGCGGGACGCGGCATCGCGCAGCTCATCACGAACGGTCAGATCATCACGATCTACTACACGCCCTACTTCTTCTTCGGCGGCGGCTATCTGCTCGGATTGCCGACATCGATATGGATCGTCGCGCTCGTGTTCGTGCTGCTGTATCTTGCGATCACGCGCACGGCGCTCGGCCTCTTCCTGCAGGCGATCGGCATCAATCCGACCGCCGCGCGCGTCGCGGGCGTGCAGGCGAAACGGCTCACGCTCGGCGCGTATGCATTCAGCGGTTTGTGCGCGGGCGTGGCGGGCATTCTCATCAGCTCGAACGTCAAGAGCGCCGACGGCAACAACGCGGGCCTCTTGCTCGAACTCGATGCGATCCTCGCCGTCACGCTCGGCGGCACCGCGCTCACGGGCGGTCGCTTTACGCTCGCGGGCAGCGTGATCGGCGCGCTCATCATCCAGACGCTCACGTATCTGATCTATTCGCTCGGCGTGCCTCCGGAGGTGAATCTCGTGGTGAAAGCCATCGTCGTGTTCGCGGTGATGATGCTGCAATCGGGCGAGTTCCGCGCGACGGTCGTGAAGTTCGCGCGCCGCCCTGCTATTGGCCGCAGCGAGGTGCGCCGATGAGTTCGCCCTTGCCCAAGCCGCCGGGCGTCACGCTTGCGCATCCTCGCGACGCCGCTGCACCGAAGCGCAGCTTCTCGACGAGCCGCTATCTGCCGCTCGCCGCGACAATCACGCTGTTCATCGCGATCTCGGTACTCGGCTCGGTGATGTACACCGGCTTCTTCTCGCCGCAGGTCTTTCTCAATCTGCTGATCGACAATGCGTTTCTGATCGTCGTCGCGGTAGGCGAGACCTTTGTGATTCTGTCGGGCGGCATCGACCTTTCGGTGGGATCGGTGATTGCGCTGACGACGATGGTATCCGCCGCGCTCGTCGAAAAAGCGGGCTGGCATCCGCTCGTCGTGATCCCGCTCGTGCTCGCGATGGGCACCGCATTCGGCACGCTCATGGGCTGGCTCATCGCGCGCTTTCGCCTGCAGCCGTTCATCGTCACGCTGGCGGGCATGTTCCTCGCGCGCGGGCTGTGCTATCTCATCAGCATCGATTCGATCAGCATCACCGATCCGTGGTATGCGGCCGTATCGCAGATTCGCATACCGGTCATGAGCGGCGCGTCGCTCTCGCTCGGTGCGGTGATCGCGCTAGTCGTGCTCGCGGCCGCCGTGTTCATCGCGCATTACACGCCGTTCGGCCGCACCATTTATGCGGTCGGCGGCAATCCGCATTCGGCGCTTCTGATGGGCTTGCCGGTGAACGCCGCGACCATCGGTGCGTACGCGCTATCGGGCTTCTGCTCCGCGCTCGGCGGCGTGCTGTTCACGTTCTACATGCTCTCGGGATACGGCCTGCACGCGATGGGTCTCGAACTCGATGCGATCGCCTCGGTCGTCATCGGCGGAACGCTCTTGACGGGCGGCGTCGGCTATGTGATCGGCACGCTGTTCGGCGTGCTTCTTCTCGGCATCATTCAGACGCTGATCTCGTTCGACGGCTCGCTCAGTTCATGGTGGACGAAGATCGCGGTCGGCGCATTGCTGCTCGTGTTCTGTCTGTCGCAGCGCGCGTTCGGCGATCGCTCCGCGGCGAAGCGCTGACGACGCCATGGACTATCGTCATCCACAACCTCGCAAGAGCATGCACGCGCGCATCGTGCAGGAGCTCGGCATCGACATCGTGAGCGGCAAGCTCAGTCCCGGCGATCGCCTGCCCGCCGAAGCGAAGCTGTGCGAAGCCTACGGCGTGAGCCGGCCCGTGCTGCGCGAAGCGACGCGCGTGCTGGTCGCGAAAGGGCTCGTGCTGTCGAAGCCGCGTCTTGGCAGCGTCGTGCGTCCGCGCGATGAATGGCACACGCTCGATCCCGATGTCCTCTTCTGGACGATCACCAGCGTGCATGAAGGCGCGTTCTTTCAGTCGCTGCTCGTGGTGCGCAGGATCGTCGAACCGGCGGCGGCCGCGCTCGCCGCATCGAATGCGACAGAGGAAGATGTCACGCGCATCCGCGATGCGTACGAGCGCATGTCGCATGCGCCGACGCCCGAGGCACTGCTTACGCCCGATCTGGAGTTTCATCGCGCGATCATGACGGCGACGCACAACGACATGCTGATGTATATCGGGCACATGTTATCGCTCGCGCTGTCGGAGTCGATCAAGCTGACGAGCCGTCATCCGGATACGCACGCGCTGTCCTTGCCGCGCCACAAGGCAATACTCACCGCGATCGCGAATCGCGATCCGCTCGGCGCGCGTCACGCGAGTCTCGTGCAACTCGACAATGCGCTCGCCGATGCCCAAAGCGTGTTGACGGCGGTTTATCAGGAGTAAGGCTTCAAGTATTGCGCCGCCACGCGTTGTCCTTCAGCGCGTTCGCGAGCGCATCGACAGACCATGTTTCATCGAGCGCCTGACGCAATAGCGCCTGCTGACTCTTCGGCGCAAGACCGCCGATGGGCGGATCGCGATCGAGGTTCGTCGGGAACGCGTAGCCTTCCGCGCACGCAGCGATGACCGCATCGATCTCCGCATCGCTCATGCTTTCCGTCGACTTGAAATCGAGCAGTACCGGATAGACGGATTCGCACATGCGCGCGCGATCGAGCGTTTCCATCGCGCGTCCATATGCCGATGACACCTGCAGCAGATTCGCCATGCGCTGCACGTCGCGCGTGCGGTTCGCGCCCGCGGCATGAAAGAGCGCGGGGCTGAAGAAAAGTGCATCGCCCTTTTCGAGCGGCAATTGAACGTGATGCGCTTCGAAATATTCGCGGAAGTCCGCGCGCCGCCACGCGAGATACCCTTGCGCATAGCGCTGCGAAAACGGCAGCAGCTTCGTCGGACCGCTTTCCACAGGCATGTCGCTATGTGCGACCGCGCCTTGCAGCGTGAGATACGGCGAGATCGCGTGAACATGCGCCGGATAGCGCCGCACTTCATCGGCAGTCTGGAAACCGAGATGATAGTCGCGATGCGCCTGCTGCGCGTCGCCGCCCGGACGCACGACATTGACTTGCGATGTCATCTGAAAACCGGGGCCGAGCCATGCAAGCGCCGCGCATTCGATGAACCGGTTCGCAAAGTAACGCGCGAACACGCGCGGCGCGTGCAGACAGAGCTTTTCCTGCGCATTCCAGATACGATCGTTCGCGCCCGCCTTCGCGAAGTGATCGGCGGCACTCGCACCGCGTTCCCGCTCTTGCCGGATGATCGATTCGAAGATCGCGGCGGCCTCGTCGATAGGATCGACATCCGCATACGCATGCTTGAGCACGAACACGCCTGCGCCATCGCGCAGGACCGTGGCCCATTCCGCCTGCAACGCCATGCATGTCGATGAATCGTCCAGCGCGGGGGCGAGCGCGCCGCAGTCATATAACGGAATGCCGCGCTGAATGTGCGACGCGAATGTCAGCTTCGGTCGCGCGTCGCGCTCGAGCAGGCTCGCGAATTCATCGAGTGAGCAATCGCTTTCGGTGTACCGGTTCGTCTGATTCATGTCTCGCTCCGTTTTCGACGAGCATAGCGGCTGATGCTGCCGAATGCGCGGCACGAATGACGGCAGCCTACTTCAGCGGATCGTGGCCCCAGTTCATCAGCGAGTATCGCCAGTGCGAATGCTCGACTTCGTGCGGGCGCTGCGCGAGGTGCCGCTTGATGTAACCGACGACCTTGCGCATGTGCGCGTAGTCGTCTTCGCCGAGATCGGCCTTCTTCTTGCCGAGAATGTCGATGATATGCCGACCCGACTTGTGCCCCACCGATTCGCCGCCGCCGTTCTTCTGGCCGACTTCGCGCGACTCGTCGGTCGCGAGCCACTTTTCGAGTTGAGCGGGCGTCATGTTGACGAGATCCTTGAAGGTGCCGTAAGTCGCGGCGTCGTCATCGTGGTGCTGCGCGGTCATGAGTTGCCTCCGTCGTCGGCGATGTCATGCCCGCGATTCAGCAAGCATCACACCCGCTTCAGATACCGCTCAAGGAACTCGATGAATACGCGCACTTTCGCCGACAAATTCAGCCGCTCGGGATAGATCGCATAGATATCGGCGGGCGGCATCGACCAGTCGGTGAGCACGCGTTCGAGCGCGCCGGAATCGATAAACGACTGCGCGTCCCATTCGGAACGCGTCAGCACGCCGTGACCGTCGAGCGCCCAGCGCAGCGTCGCTTCGCCATCGTTGCTGCTCATCGTGCCGTGGACTTTCACCGTTTCGTGCCGCTTGCCCTTCGTGAAATGCCAGGTGCCGTACGCCGTGTCGTTCTCGCGCAGCACGATGCAGCGATGACCGCGCAGATCGTCCGGCTCCTTCGGCGTGCCATGCGCTTTCAGATACGCCGGCGCTGCGCATACGAAGCGCCGGTTCGCCGCGATCTTTCTGCCGACCACGCGCATGTCCGGCAATTCACCGAAGCGAATGCCGACATCGAACGCGAATTCGGCGAGATTCATCGGACGATCGGTGAGATCGAGCTGCACTTCGACATCCGGATATTGCCGACGAAACTCCGACAGCGCCGGCGCGATATGACGCCGCCCGAAGCCGAAGGTCGCGTTCACTTTCAACAGGCCGCGCGGCAGATCGCGGCTGCTCGACACCATGCGCTCCAGTTCCTGCACCTGTTCGAGCAGGCGCGAGCCGGTGCCGAAATAGAGCTCGCCTTCCTGCGTCATCGCGAGCCGCCGCGTCGTGCGGTTCAGCAGCTTCACGCCGAGACGCCGTTCGAGCTGGCTGAGGCGCGCGCTCACGGCGGGCGGCGTCACGCCGAGCTCGCGCGCGAGCGCCGACAAGCTGCCTTGCGTGACGAGCCGCGCGAAAAACTCCAGGTCGGCGATCGAGTCCATTTTTAAATTTAGCTTAACAATGGGTTAAGACAAGCTGCATTTTACGGTCTCCGTTATCGAATTACACTGGCTTCGACTTATCGGAGAAGCAAGAACGGAGACAGCATGGGACAGACGCTTTATCGGAAGATCGTGGACAGCCACACGGTTTTTCACGTCGACGATGAACACGTCGCGCTTTACGCCGACCTGCACATCATGAACGAGTACACGAGCCCGCAAGCATTCGCGGGACTCGCGCAAAAAAACCTGCCGGTGCGTTGCCCGGAAAAGCAGATGGGTGTCGTCGATCATGTGATTCCGACGCATCCCGTCGCGGTCGACAAGCGCACGATCATGATCGGCGCCGCCGCGCAGCAGGCCGCGAACTTCACGCGCAACTGCGCGGAGCACGGCATCCATCTGTTCGATGTGCGCGACCATGCGCAAGGCATCGAGCATGTGGTCGCGCCGGAGATCGGCCTGATTCGCCCCGGCATGGTCGTGCTGTGCGGCGACAGTCACACCACGACGTATGGCGCACTCGGTGCGCTGGGCTTCGGCATCGGCACATCGGAAGTGGAACATGTGCTCGCGACGCAGACGCTCGTCTATCGCGTCGCGAAGGACATGCGCATCGTCGTGGATGGCGCGCTGCCTCGCGGCACGACATCGAAGGATCTCGTGCTCTACATCATCGCGAAGATCGGTGCGCAGGGCGCGCGCGGTTACGTCGTCGAGTATGCGGGCAGCGCGATCGATGCGCTCTCCGCCGAGGCGCGCATGACCTTGTGCAACATGACCGTCGAAGCAGGTGCGCGCGGTGCGTTGATCGCCCCCGACGAGACGACGATTCGCTATGTCGCCGAGCGCATCGCAACCGATGCATTCGTCGCGCAATGGAAGCAGTTCGCGTCCGACGCCGACGCATCGTTCGACATCACGCATCGCTTCGACGCGCGCGATGTCGCGCCGTTCGTCACATGGGGCACGAGCCCGGATCAGGCCATCGCGATCGATGCGCGCATTCCCCGCCTCGCCGATGAACCGGTCGCGCAACGCAATGCATCGAAGGCGCTGGACTACATGGGACTCGATGCCAATCAGGCGATCGACGGCCTCGCGATCGATCACGTATTCATCGGTTCATGCACGAACGCGCGCATCGAAGACTTGCGCGCCGTCGCCGATATCGTGCGCGGCCGCAAGGTCGCGCCTTCCGTGCGTGCGATGGTCGTGCCCGGTTCCGGCATGGTCCGCGAGCAGGCGGAACGCGAAGGCATCGCCAGCGCGCTGATCGAGGCGGGCTTCGAATGGCGTCAGCCTGGCTGCTCGATGTGCCTCGCGATGAACGACGACATCCTGCAACCCGGCCAGCGCTGCGCGTCCACGACCAACCGCAATTTCGAGGGCCGCCAGGGACGCGGCGCCCGCACCCATCTGATGAGTCCCGCGATGGCTGCCGCCGCCGCGCTCGCGGGCCGTATCGTCGACGTACGCAAGGAGCTGGAGCATGTCTGAACACGCAACATTGACCGGCATCGCCGCGCCGTTGCCGCTGAACAATCTCGACACCGACCAGATCATGCCGAAGCAGTTTCTGTTCGGCATCGACAAGTCCGGTCTCGCGCGCGGCGTTCTGTATGACTTGCGCTTCGATGCATCGGGCAACGCACGCAAAGACTTCGTGCTGAACAGGCCCGACTATGCGGGCGCGCGCATTCTCATCGCGGGCGCGAACTTCGGCTGCGGATCGAGCCGCGAGCACGCCGTATGGGGCTTGCAGCAAGCGGGAATCGATGCCGTTATCGCGCCGAGCTTCGGCGAAATCTTCTACTTCAACGCGCAGAACAATCGCTTGCTGCTGATCGCGCTCGATGAAGCCGTCGTCGCTGCATTGAGCGCGCTCGCGAGCGATGCAAAGACGAATCAGTTGACCATCGACGTCGCGAATCAACGCGTGAGCACGAGCGACGGCACGCACTACGCGTTCGATCTTCCGCAGCGACCGAAGCGCATGTTCATCGAAGGACTGGACATGATCGGCATGACGCTCGCCGACAGCGACGCGATCCGCGCATTCGAAGCGAAGCACGAGGCGCTGCATCCGTGGATGAAGATCGATTTGCCCGCGCTACGCAACAAGCAAGCAGCGTAAGGCGAAAAAGAGACGCACGAGCGTCCATCGCCGCATCACTTCTCAATCAGGAGACACGATATGGAAAGCCCTTCGTTGCGCACGGGCGCGACGCCGCTCGGACTGCGCGCGCGCTTCTCGTTGATGACCATCGGCGGCATGCCGGTCGCGATGTTCGTCGCGCTCGCACTGGTGACGATACTCGCCGCCATCACCGGCAAATTGCCGAACGACATGATCGGCGGCTTCGCCGTGCTGATGTTATCGGGCCTGTTGCTCGGCGAAGTCGGCAAACGCATTCCGGTGTTCAGGCATATCGGCGGGCCCGCGATTCTCTGTCTCTTCGTGCCTTCGGCGCTGCTCGGCTACAAGCTGATGGACGATGCCGCGCTCAAGGCCATCACCACGACGATGAAGACCGCGAACCTGCAATACCTCTATATCGCGTGTCTCGTCGCGGGCAGCATTCTCGGCATGAATCGCAAGATCCTGATTCAAGGCTTTCTGAAGATGTTCGTGCCATTGCTGGTCGGCACGGTGACGGCGATCGCGGCGGGCGTGCTAGTCGGACTGATGTTCGGCTATGACCCGAAGCACACGTTCTTCTATATCGTCATGCCGATTCTGGGCGGGGGCATCGGCGAAGGCATTCTGCCCTTGTCGATCGGTTATGCGGAAATCACCGGCGCGGCGCAAGGTCATCTGATCGCGATGATGGTGCCCGCCGCGCTCATCGGCAACGTCGTCGCGATTCTCGCGAGCGGCTTGCTCAAGCGCTTCGGTGAGAAACATCGCGCATATAGCGGCGACGGCATGCTCGTGAAGAGCGGCGACGATCAGGCGCTGCTGAAGGAACAGAAAGCCGAGGCCGCGCTCGATCTGCGCCTGATGGGTTTCGGGCTGCTGCTCGGCTGCACGCTGTTCATTCTCGGCATGCTGCTCGCGCCCGTCACCGGCATTCCCGGACCCGTGCTGATGATCGTCGCAGCCGCCGTGCTGAAGGTCGTGCGCGCGATTCCCGAACGCATGGAGATCGGCGCGTATCAGATCTACAAGTTCATGTCGACGAATCTCACCTTCGCGATCCTCGTCGGACTGGGCACGCTCTTCGTGTCGTGGGACAAGCTCGTCGGCGCATTCTCGCCCGCGTACTTCGTGATCTGCGCGTCGACGGTCGCGGCGATGGTCGTATCGGGATTCTTCGTCGGCGCGTGGCTGAAGATGTATCCAGTCGAAGCGGCGATCATCACCGCTTGCCATAGCGGTCTCGGCGGCACGGGCGATGTCGCGATTCTGTCGTCGTCGAATCGCATGGGACTCATGCCCTTCGCGCAGATTTCGACGCGCATCGGCGGCGCGGGCATGGTCGTGTTCGCCACGCTGATGATGAAGTGGTTCGGCTGACGTGCATGCGGCGCGCGCGTCGCACGATTAGCGGTTCGGCGCGCGCGGAACGGGCAGGAAATGCAGCAAGGCCTTGAGCGTATAGATGACGATCATGGTCCCGGCAAGATCGCCGATGAACATCGCGAAGAATCGCGCGACGATATGCTCCGTATCGCCCTGAAGATAAAACCAGATGTTATGCAGCAGCGGACCGGCAAGCGCATAAGCGACGGTGAGCATCATCAATCTGCCCGCCGTCAGATTCGATAGCGACGCGTCGAGTCCATAGACCTCGCGCGCGAGTCGATACACGGCATAAGGCGCGACGGTCGCAATGATGCCGCCGACGAAAGATCTCACCGGATCATTCGGAAAGAAATAAAAGAAATCGACGAGCCAGCTTGCGAAAAGCAGCCCGAGTGCGCCGTCCGCGCCCAACAACAGCGTGCTGAGCAGCCGAATGCCGGCCGGAAGATAAATCCAGTTCACGCCTCGCACGAACTCGGAATGAGTAAAGATTTCCTGATTGGCCCAGAGCGAGGTGATAAAGACGAGCGCCGTTCCGACGACGGAACATAAGCGAAGTTGAAGGGAAGACATTGGCGGCGTGCCAGTGAGCGGCGGTAAGGACGCACATCTTATCGCAGCACCGCGCGAATTCATGCGTCGCGCATCGTGCGCGTCTGGCCTTGCGCTCTTCCGCCGTAATTCGCCGACGATTCGAGTTTGGCCGCGATGCGCTCCAGTTCGTTCAGAAGCGATTCGAGCTCCATGCGCTGAAGCGGCGCGATGGCGGGCGCATGCTGCAATTCCTCGATGCGCTCGCGCCAGTACGAAACGGGCCACGCCGCGCTGCGATGCCAGTGGCGCGAGCGGATCATCCTCGCGAGATGTTCGATCTCCTGCTCGATGAAATGCGCCGTGATGTAGTTGTTATCGCGTTCCTGAACCACGCCCCTGCCCTCCCGGGAAATCGCTCGGGCGATAGCGAAACGCGCTCACTCGTCCGCTCTTCGTATTGCGACCTTGTATTGCGACCTTGTATTGCGCCCTTGCTCGACGCACTATCTTAGCACTTACTTATCAACTTGATAAATAGATCGTCGATTGTGGTTTGCCGTATATCGCGAATGCTATGATCGGTTCGTTCCCTAAAAGCGATTTCTTCATGGCCAAAAAGAGCGTGTTCGATGCCTATTTCCGCTTCCTGAATCTGGCTCAGGCAGTGCAGGCATTGCCTTCGGTGCCGAAGCTCGATGCTGCCGAAGAACGCTTGCTCGAAGCGCTCACGGCGTCGTGGCACGCGGGCCATGCGCTGACGGTCACGGAGACGATGGCGCTGTCTATCGCGGGCGCGCCGGCGACGGTGCATCGCAAGCTGACGAACCTCAGAAAGCAAGGCCTCGTATCCGTCGATGAAAGCAGCGACGATCTGCGCATCAAGACCGTCGTGCCGACGCGAAAAGCACTGGATTACTTCGAGAAGCTCGCGGCGTGCCTCGATGAGGCGAAGAAGAGACGCTGAGAATCAGAACCGGTCGATCATGCCAACCTGCACGCCGCGCACCGGCGCGCCGGGATAAGCCGCCGGAATCCCGACTACGTTCACGCCGCGCAGCGTGAAGGTCGCGTCGCCATGATTGCGCAGCATCGCGCCGCTCGCGTAAAGCAGCACCTTCGGCGAGAGATCGTATTCGCACGCAACGCTGAACTGGTCAGCGTCGTTATCGCTGCCCGAGCGATCGCGTGCATACGCATAGCCGAGCGATGCGCGCAGGCGCGGCGTCACCGCGTAGCGCATCGAGACCGAAAGACCGTCGTTGTGATAGCGCGGCGACCCGCCATCGCCGTTGAAGTGCGAGAGGAAGGCCGTCGTCTTGCCGAAGCGATACGACACGCCGCCGAGATTCGCACGCAAGCCGGTGTCGCCTTGCGTGTCCTGATGCGCGTACGAAATGCGAAACGGCCCGCTGTGATACGCGAACGTCTCGTAGTTCCCCGATAGCCCGTTGCCGTTGCCGCTATCGCGCAATGCGACCATGAGCGTCGTCGTGAAGCCGTGAAAATCGGGCGACAGATACGTGATGCCGTTATTCGTGTAAGGCGTGATCTTCGACAGATTGTTGAGCCCCGACGCGATCGTGCCCGCACCGAATGCATCGAGTCCGCCCTTGAACGGAATGTAGATCGGCGAATACTGCCGGCCGAAGCGCAACTCGCCCCACGGCGCGCCGAGCCCGATCCACGCCTGTCGATTGAAGATCGTGTTGGCCGTCGCGAAGGTGCCGTCGGCGGAACTGAAGCCGCTTTCCAGATCGAAGAGCAGACGCGTATCGCCGCTCAATTGCTCGTAGCCGCGCAAGCCGAAGCGCGAGCCGCGATACGCGCCCGAATCCATGCGCGGCGTCCACGACGAGCCCGGGTTCGTCACTTCGATGCTCGTATCGATGCTGCCGTACAAGGTCACGGCGCTCTGCGCATGCGCGGACGTTGCACCGATGCCGCACAGCATCGATACAGCCAGCAGGCAAATGAAAGTGTTGGTCAGACGCATGAAATCTTCGGTTCGTACGATCAGTGGTTCAATGCATACGCGATGACGTAATCGCCACGATCCGGCGATTGCCGCGCGCCGCCCGCCGAAATCAGCACGTATTGCTTGCCCGTCTTCGGCGACACATAGCTCATCGGACCGCCCTGGCTTCCGACCGGCAAGCGCGCCTTCCACACTTCCTTGCCGGTGGCGCTGTCGAACGCACGCAGATAATAGTCCTGCGTGCCCGCGATGAACACGAGGCCGCCTTGCGTCGCGAGCGTGCCGCCGAGCGTCGGCATGCCGATGGGCATCTTCACGCGCATCTTGATGCCGAACGGACCCGTGTCCTGCACGGTGCCGACGGGCACTTGCCACACGATCTTTTGCGTCTTCAGATCGACCGCCGAGAGCGTGCCGAACGGCGGCTTCTGGCACGGAATGCCGAGCGGCGACATGAAGCGGTTCTTGTTCACGGCATACGGCGTGCCCTTCAGCGGCACCGCGCCCATGCCCGTGTTCACGGCTTCGCCGCCGTTGCTCGCGGGCGCGCTGTCGGTCTTTTGCGGAATCATCTGCACCCAGAGACCGAGGCGCATGTCGTTCACGAAGACGACGTGATGATTCGGATCCGTCGACAGGCTGCCCCAGTTCATGCCGCCGAGCGATCCCGGGAAGCTCAGCGAGACATCGGTGTCGGGGGCGGTGAAGAGGCCGTCATAGCGCATCGACTTGAAACTGATGCGGCACATCAACTGATCGAACGGCGTCGCGCCCCACATGTCGGATTCCTTCAGCGTGTCCGCGCCGATCGTCGGCATGCCGGCCGAGAACGGCTGCGTCGACGAGTACTGTTCCTGCGCGATCGTGCCCGTCTTCACCTTGCGTTCTTCGACGCGCGTAAGCGGCTTGCCCGTCATGCGGTCGAGCACGAAGATCTGACCGGATTTCGTGCCGAACACGACCGCGGGCTTCGTCGATCCATCCTTCTCGGGAAAGTCGACGAGGCTCGGCTGCATCGGAACGTCGAAGTCCCACAGATCGTTGTGGACCGTCTGGTACACCCACTTTTCCTTGCCGGTGGTCGCATCGAGCGCGAGGATCGACGTCGCGTACTTGTGATCCAGCGGCGTGCGATTGCCGCCCCACAAGTCCACCGACGAGCTGCCCATCGGGATGAAGACAGTGTTCATCGCGGCGTCGTAGGACATCGGCGCCCACGAATTCGGCGTGCTGCGCGCGTAACTCTGACCCGGTTGCAGGCGCGCGTTGGGGTCGTCGTGGCCCGGATCGAAAGCCCAGCGCATCTCGCCGGTAATGACGTCGAAGCCGCGCAATACGCCGCCCGGCATGTCGGTCTGCACGTTGTCGGCCACGCGTCCGCCCACCACGACCGTCGTGCCCGCGAGCGTCGGCGCCGACGTGAGCTGATACTTCGGATCGTCGGCCGCGCCGAGACCCGCTTTCAGGTTCACGAAGCCGTGTTCGCCGAAGCCTTCGCACAGCGCGCCGGTGTTGGCATCGATGGCGACGAGACGCGCATCGATCGTGTTCATCAGCAAGCGGCGCTGGCAGCTTGCGCCCGCCGCGATGGAAACGGGGGTCACAGGCGTCGAACCGTTTATGGTCGGTTGCGCCACAGGTTTCGTCGCATCGAAATACGCGAGGCCGCGACAGCGGTTCCAGACCTGCGCCCGCGCGTTGATCTCGCGCTTCCAGATCTGCTTGCCGCTGTCGGCATCGACGGCGATCACGTTGTTGTGCGGCGTGCACAGGTAGATGCGGTCGCCGATCTGCAGTGGCGTCTCCTGATCTTCCGCGCCGTTGCCGGTCGGGCTTTCGGGGACATCGCCCGTATGGAAGGTCCACGCGACACGCAGATCCTTCACGTTATCGCGCGTGATCTGATCGAGCGCCACGAAGCGGCTGCCGCCGGCCGTGTTGCCGTAGTTGCTCCAGTCCTTCTGCGCGTGCTCCTTCGCGACGGGCACGAGCGGCGTTTCATTGCCATCGGATGCGACGGTCGGATGCGGCTCGAACATCTGCACGAAGGTAACGAGCATGCAAAGCGCGATGACGCCAGCGAACGCATACGCGCGCTTCGGCGCGGGCTTGCCCGTCTCATGCGTGCGCAACGATGGCCATGTAAGCAGCGCGAGCATCATGAAGCCGGCCGGCAGCATCAGCCGCGACACGAGCGGCCAGAAATCGAAACCGCCGTCGATGGGCGCCCACACGAGCGTGCCGATAAATACCGCGCCGAAGGCGAGCACAGCCGACGACTTCGCCCGCATGAACTGCACCGCGGATACGGCGATAACCGCTCCCGCGATCACGAAATACGCGCTGCCGTGCAGAAGCGCGAGCTTTGCGCCGCCGACGACGAAAATCAGACCAGTGGCCAGCAGCGCGAGGCCCAGCACAACACACCCTGCTCTCAGCGCGGCTGAAAGACGGGCTTTACTCGTAGACATCGAAATCTTCTCCAGGAATCTGCCATGCGATCCGGCTTCGGCGACGATAGGAATGCCGCGGCCGTATCGCACCGCGCGATGAAAGCGTTCCGTAAAGTCGATACCGCGACACGCGAGAAGCGGCGACGCATGAACGCGTGCGCCGATGTGCGCGGCTGGATCGCATGTCCCGCGCGATCAGTCAGACCGGCCGGGGCATTAGCGTAAACCCGTGCATTCTAACCAGATAGTTAAATTTCTGCATAGTTCGCACGAATGCAGCGCGGCGCAGGCTCACACGTCGTGCTCGGTCGCGAACGCTTGTCCTTCTTGTTCGAGCCATGCGCGAAACAGCACGATCAGATCGTGCCCCGCTTTCTCATCGGCGACATACGTGCAATAGCTTCGCGACGGCAAACGCGGCCCGTCGAATGGCGCAATGAGACGGCCTGACGCGAGATCGTCGGCGACGAGCGCGGTCGGGCCCATCGCGATGCCCATGCCATCGACAGCGGCCTGCAAGGTCAGATAGAAGTGATCGAAGGTGAGCACCGCCGCTGGCGTGAGCGCCGCGATGCCCGCCTGCGCGAGCCAATCCGGCCAGACGCGCGGCAAGCTCGACGTGTGCAGCAGCGTGTGCCGCCGCAAGTCTTCAGGCGTCTGCAAAGGAAGACGTTTGGACAGCGTGGGGCTGCACACCGGCAGACGTTCCTCTTCGAGAAAGCGCCGCATCACGTAACCGTAAAACGTGTCGGGGCCGCCGCGAATCACGATGTCGTAAGTGTCCTTCAGGCTTTCTACCGGTTCGTTCGATGTCTCTATCCTGACTTCCACATCGGGATGACGCGCGCGAAATTGTTCGAGCCTCGGCACGAGCCAGCGCAACGTGAAGGTAGCGGGCGCATTCACGGTGAGCGTGCGCGACACGGCCTCGGACACGCCATAGCGCGCCGTGGCCTGCGAGAGCCGATCGAAGAGCGGACCGATTTGCGCGAGATAAACGCGCGCCGCCGGGGTCAACACCACACGCCGGTTATGACGCTCGAACAGGGGTGCGCCGAGCCACGCTTCGAGCAAACGCACTTGCTGGCTGATCGCCCCGTGCGTGACATGCAGCTCGGCGGCGGCTTCCTTGAAGCTACCGAGTCGCCCAGCGGCTTCGAAAGCGCGCAACGCATTGAGTGAAGGCAATGCCGGTCTCATTCGCAAGAGCTTTTCTAACGCGACGATGCAATTTATATGGTTTGTGGGCGGCTCACAAGATAGTTATTCTAGTAACTATCCGTCATATAACCGACATAAGAAAGCATGTTCACCTACACCGGCGGTGTCGTTCTCTTGGCAGCCGTGCTCCACGCAAGCTGGAACGCGATGCTCCATGGCAACCGCGACCGGTTCCTCTCGATGACGTGGATGAGCATCGCGATCGGCGCCGTGTCCGCGATCGTCGTCTTCTATCTGCCGATGCCCGCGAAAGCCGCGTGGCCCTACATCGTCGCGTCGGGGCTCGTGCATATCGTCTACAACGTGAGCCTCGTGCGCTCGTATCGGCGCGGCGATCTCGCCCAGGCTTATCCGATCGCGCGCGGATCGTCGCCAATGCTCGTCACGCTCGGCGCGGCCATCTTCGCGCACGAGGCGATCGGCCCGCTGCATGCGCTCGGGATCGTGCTGATCTCGGGCGGCATCATCGCGCTTGCATTGCAGGGCGGCCGCGTATCGCGCGCGGGGGTGCTCGCCGCGTTGACGACGGGCGTGACCATCGCGATCTACACGGTGATCGACGGCATCGGCGTGCGTCTGTCCGATGGCGAAGCGCTCACCTACACCGCGTGGATGTTCATGTTCTATTGGTTCATGCCGATGATTTTCGTCGCGAAACGCGGGCCCGCGGCGCTATGGACGCCCGTGAAGCGAGCGCCGATGGCCGTGGGTTCGTCGCTCGCGGGCGGCCTCGTGTCGATCGCGGCTTACGGCATCGTGATCTGGGCGATGCAATCCGGCGCGATGGGCACGGTCTCCGCGTTGCGCGAAACGAGCGTCGTGTTCGCGGCGCTCATCGGGCGCGTGTTCCTTCAGGAAGCCGTCAGCGCGAGGCGCTGGCTCGCCTGCGTGGTGGTCGCGGTCGGGGCGGTTTGCCTGGGGCTCTGACCGCTCTGCGTCATTTCGTCCGTAAGGCACATCTCGCGAACTGAGGGAAAAGCCGGCCTTTGATCGGCGAATCGGGATTGCGGAAGGTTCGATAAATTGCTCATCGTGGCATTGGGCCCGATGGCGAATACCGAATCGAGAAGAACCTTGCAACCCGTACACGAATGGCACACGGCGCCTCTGCCCGCCGACGAAGCGAAGCGGCTCCAGTTGCTGCACAGTCTCGACCTGCTCGACACGCCACAGGAAGAAGTGTTCGACCGCGTAACGCGCGTCGTCGCCGAGCTGTTGCAGGTGCCGATCGCGCTGGTATCGCTCGTCGATGAACATCGGCAATGGTTCAAGTCGCGTGTCGGACTCGATGTATGCGAAACCGCGCGCGACGTGTCGTTCTGCGCGCACGCGCTTCACTCCGAACGTCTGCTGCTCGTCGAGGACGCTCACGCGGATGCGCGCTTCGCCGGCAATCCGCTCGTCAGGGGCGCGCCACACATCCGCTTCTATGCGGGCGTGCCGTTGCGCTCGTCCAGAGGTCTCGTGCTCGGCACGCTTTGCGCGATCGACACGAAGCCGCGCAAACTCACGGCAAGCTCGCAGGCCGCGCTGTGCGATCTCGCGGCGACCGTCGAGCGCGAGATCGTGCAGCGCGAAGCCGCGCGCGAAACGCGTGAGATTCAGGAAGCCGACCGCCGCAAGCTGCGCCTGTCCGAGACGCGCTTTCATACGATCTTCGAACAGACGCCGACGGGCAAGGCTATCGTCGATCTGGAGGGCCGCTTCGTCGAAGTGAATCCGAAGCTGTGCGAAATCACCGGTTATAGCGCCGATGAACTCGTCACGATGACCTTTCAGCAGATCACCGACGAAGCGGATCTGTCGGCCGATCTGCAACTCGTCGCGGAACTGCTCGACGGCACGAGCAAGACGTATACGCTGGAAAAACGATATCGCCGCCGTAACGGCGAGCCGGTTTGGGTCGAGCTTTCCGTCGCGCTGATTCGGGACGAACGCGGCGAGCCGCTGCATTTCGTGAGCGTCGCGCACGACATCTCGAGCCGCAAATACAGCGAACAGGTGTTGCGCGATTATCGGCAGGAACTGGAGCGCCGCGTGCTCGAACGCACGCGCGAGCTCACCAGCAATCGCGCCGCGCTGCAGACGATCACGGACAATCTGCCCGTTCTCATCGCACACGTCGATGCTGACCTGCGCTATCGCTTCAACAATCAGGTGTATCGCGAGGTGTTCGGCGTCGAGCCTTCGGCGTTGCGTGGCAAGACTGTGCGCGACACGATCGGCGCGTCGACCTTCGAGCGCTGTCTGCCTTACTTTCGCCGCGTGCTCGCCGGCGAACGCGTGACGCACGAGGACATCGTCTATGAAGGCGCGCCGAGCCGCGTCTGGAACGCGACGTATATTCCCGAGTTTCAGCGCGAGGAAATTGCCGGTTTCTACATCATGTCGCAGGACATCACCGAGACCAAGCGGCGCGAAAATCAGATGCGCTCCGAAGTCATGCTGGACGCGCTCACGGGCCTGCCGAACCGGCGCGCGCTCGCCGAGCAACTCGCGCTTTCCGTCGATGCCGCCCGCGATGACGCCGTGCCTTTCGCGCTCTTCTTCATGGACCTCGACGGCTTCAAGAGCATCAACGATCAGCACGGTCACGACGTCGGCGACGCGCTGTTGATACAGGTGGCCGCGCGCCTGAAAAAGACGACGCGCGCGGGCGATCTCGTCTGCCGCCTCGCCGGCGATGAATTCGTGCTGCTGGCGCGCGGGATTTCGTCATCGAGTGCATGCAGCCGCATCGCGCAGGACATTTGCCGCGCGATCGGACGGCCGTTCGAACTCGGCCGCGTCGAAGCGCATCTCGGCACGAGCGTCGGCATCGCGATGTGCGCGGGCGGCTTCGACACGTCCGCCGAAGCGATGCTCGGCGACGCGGATCGCGCGATGTACGAAGCGAAGCGCAAGGGACGCAACGGCTTTCGCTTCGCATCCGTCGCGGCGGACGTCGCGCCGACGATCAACAACTATCTCGATGCCGATCGCCGCAGCGCCGTGCATCACTGACTTCCACGATATGCAATGAAGGTCCGTTTCACGAAAACGCGCGCTGCATGGCAGCATGCCGCGAGTTGCATATCGGAGAATGGGCTTTCTCATCATGGGAACCCGCAACTAGAGCATTGATTTACTTCGATAAATATTTGCTTCGCGGCCTCACGCCTCGTCGCCGGCCGCGTCCCTTTCTTCGCTAACCTCTTATACAAGAGGCGCACGTTCGCCGATGCGAACCGCCCGGTGCTTTCCAATCAAGCTGGAGAAACGCGATGCAGAATGTCTATGTCGAACCGATGCCGAAGGGCCAGTGGGGACCGATCGACGGTTACGCGCTCGAATTCCCTGACGGTACGAGAATGACGCAGCAGAGTTATCGTTCGGAGCGGCTCGCCGTCGATGAGATCAAGCTGCGCGGCTATGCGCCGATGGTCGCGAAGGTACGCGTGACCGATAAGACAGTCGACGAACACTGGGAAGCCGTCGAATAAGATCGTCAGCGCGCTTCGCGTCCCGCGCGAAGCGCTTCCCTTTCCTTTCCGATCCGCGCGGGTTTTCAGTTCTTCTTCTTGCTCGGACGCCAGCTATCGTCGGCGGTCATCGCGGGCTTCACCGCCGGAGCGATGGCCGCGACCTTCTGAAATTCCTTCGTGTCGGTTTTCGCTCGTGCGGCGGGCGCAGCAGGCGGCGCCGCGCGCGTCTGACGCTGCTTCGGCTCGGTCCTGGATACGCGGCCTTTCGCTGCTTCAGCGCACGCGCGCTCGGACTTGCGCGAACATGCAGAAGCCGACTTCGATACGGGTTTCGCTTTCGATGTCTTGACCGATTGCTTCGCGCCGTGCGTCGACGGTTTTTTTGCGATCGAGCGTTCGGGAATCACGCTCTGCCGCGTGCTGTCCTTGCTCGATGCCGTGACAGGAATCAGTGGCGACGCAGCTTCCGCTGACGGACGCGCGGCGGAGCGCAGCGGGCCGTCCACGATTCTGTCCGCCGAATCGATATTGATGGCGGCGATCGGCGCGGCCTTCGTCTCGATCGGACGGACCGTGCCTGCGACGGCCACAGGCAGCGTTCCCGCGCGTGGTGTCGATCCGTGCTGCTCGAAGTAAGCACGCGCGAGAAAACACGCACCGAGCACGACGGCGGCCATGACGACCGTTGCGAGTATCGAATGCGATGGACGCCCCGTCGCAAGCACGGCAGTGCCATTGGCGATGGAGGCAGGCGCAGGCGCGGGTAAACGCGCTTCGTATGTTCTCGAACGCGCCGGCCATCGCACGCGGGCCACTTCGCCCTGTGGCGCAAACTGGCGCGTCACGCCTCGCGCCGCCTCGACTGCCCGCAGAGCTGTCTCCGCGCCCCTCGTCAGCACGGCCCCGTGGCGGTCGGCGCCGCAAAACGGGCACACGCTTTCTTCTACTGATGAAAGGGTTTCACATCGGGGGCAGATGACGAAATAAAGCGAGCCATCGCCTCGCTGTTCCATTGTCACACTCCATCCGAATCATTTCGGAAGGCCGATCGACAATCAGCGATCGTCCGGTCGCAAGTAATACATACGAATTACCGTAGCACACCGGGCATTGTTTCGGAAGCACAAACAACCCCCTTTGAACAGGGTCATTTGTCAGTCGAATAGCGGGTTTCGCTTCGCTACGTCTAATCAATGACTAATCAGCACTCGGAACTTTAGTAACGGTTAATCATGCGCGCGGCAAATGCGGCGCCGTCTGTGCGATCTGGTCGAGTTCATCGCGCACCGCATCGACGACACACGCATCACGCAGAGAAACATCTGCCGCATGAATCGCTTCGAGACGCCGCCGCACGGCGCCGTACTGCGCACCCGCACGGCGATGCAATTCCGCACGCTCGCTATAGCGCAAAAACGTCTGCAACGAGGCGAGCACGGCAGCGCTCAGACTCGTCATCCCGATCAGGATGTGCACATCCGGCGACACCGCCGTCGCTACGAGCGATAAAAACGCGGACGTGCCCGTCGCCGCCGTGATGCCGATGACCGCAAGCCCGAGCCGTCTGCCGCAGCGCGTCAGCCGGTCGGCCATCGTGTAATGACGAATCTGCGATTCGCGCGCGCGCCGGATCCACGCCAGCACGAGCGTCGACATGTCTCGGGGCGGTTGATATGAGGTTTCGGTCATGTTCTAAGCACTCTACGAACAGACTTCATCCTCCCGGCTAATCAGGACATTTACCGTCCCGATGGCGCTTGAATCATCTTCCAGCCATTGCCCGCGGGATCGCGAAAACCGGCATCGACGCTGCCGTAGCGATCGACCGGTTCCTGCGTGAACTCCACGCCGCTCGCCTTCAGCCGCTCGTAAGTCGCGCGGCAGTCCGCGACGGACAGCACGAGCGGCGGCATCGCGCCCTTTGCGACCATCGCGCGCAGCGTTTGCGCGGTCGCATCGTCGTGGATCGGCGCGCCCGGCGCGAACAGGCCGAGCTGAAACGACGGCTGATCCGGATGCTGCACCGTGAGCCATCGATACGTGCCGTTGCGCACGTCGGTATGAACCCGAAAACCGAGCTTGTCGACGTAAAACGCAAGCGCTTCGTCCTGATCGTCGACATAGATGCCCACCACGCCGATGCCCTGATTCATGTGACCTCCTTCGTTGAAGATGGCCGCACTGTACCTTTCGCACCGCGCCGCCGCTTCTCCAAAACTGCGATCGTGAGATCGGGTCGTTGCGCGGCCTTCAGCACGCACGCGGGCACGCGATCGAGCGCGTCGACGCCGGCGCGCGCTTGCACGCGCATCGCGCTCGGACTGTGGCCGGTGATATCGCGAAAGATGCGGCCGAACGTTCCGAGACTTTCCCAGCCGGTGACGAAGGCAATATCCGTGATGGCGAGCTCGGTGTCGCGCAACAGCGTGACGGCCTGCTCGATGCGCCGCGTCAGCAGATAGCGATGCGGCGGAACGCCGAACGCGCGCTTGAACGATCGCGCGAAATGCGCTTCGGAGACCCCGCTGACTTCGGCCAGACGGCTGACCGGCCAGTCCTCGTGCGAACACGCGTCCATGCGATCTTTGGCGCGCAACAGACGCCGCAACAATGCCGGATCTTGCAACGCATCGGCGGTGGCGGGTTTGCGAGTCGGCATGGCGTTCGGGGTGCGGAAAACGAGCGGCTAGTGTAGCCCGGCGCGCACAAAGAAAAACGTCGTGCAGAGGCTATCCGCACGACGCAAAAGTCGCTCATTCCCTGAGAAGAAAGAGCTAGAGGAGATGGAAAGTATCTTAGCCCGCGTCCCCGATGCGCGATGTGCCGGAAAGCGGCCGTTTTGCGGCCCAATTCGCGCAATCGGTCTTGCATCACAACAACGGCAGCGTGAGACGGATGTGTTCCGCGAACGCCGATGTCAACATCGAAGGACGCTCGCGCGCGAACTTCAGCGTTATGCCGACGCCCGGCAAGGCCGGCAACCCGGCATCCGCATTCAGCACGCACAGATCGGCGGGCACGGCGGTCTGCGTGATGACCGCGAACGCCTGCCCCGAGCGCACCAGCGCCGTGAGCCCCGCGAGACTGCTGCTCGCGTACGCGATGCGATACGCCCTGCCCGCGCGCTGCAAGGCTTCGCATGCGGCGATGTGATCGAGCGTGTCCGGATCGGAGAGCGCGAGCGGCAACGGATCGTAATGCGCGGAATCCATCCCCGGACAGCCGATCCAGACCAGTTGCTGGCGCCGGATGACCTCGCCGCCGGGTTTGTCTTCGGGAAGCGAGAGCATCGCGAGATCGAGCGCGCGCTTTTTCAGTTGCTCGGCGAGCCGGGGCGTCGGCCCGCACACGACTTCCACCAGCGCGTGCGGATGCTGACTCGAAAATTGCCGCAGCAGGCTCGGCAGGAACACGGCGGCGTAATCGTCCGGACAGCCGAAGCGGATGCTGCCCGACAAGCCTTTTCCGCACAGATCGGCCATCGCCTCGTCGTGCAGACGCAGGATGCGCTGTGCGTGAACCAGCAGGCGCTCGCCGGGATTCGTCAGGACGACGCCGCGTCCGGTGCGCTGAAAAAGCGGCTGATCGACGATATCCTCGAGCCGCTTCATCTGCTGGCTCAGCGCCGATTGCGTCCGTCCGATGCGCTCGGCCGCGCGACTCAGCGCACGCACTTCCGCGATGACGGCAAACGAGCGCAACAACTCGATTTCCAGTGACAGGCTCAAGGTATTAGCGCCTCTTCTATCTCGCATTAGAACTATTCGATTCTATAAAACCTGAGCGTTGTCTACACTGCAGATTCCTTCCTATCCCGCCAGGAGAAGCACGGTGTCCCTGAACAACGACGCAACTTTCTGGCGCAACGCCAGACAGCACCTCATCCGCTACGGCGGCACGTTCGAGCCGATGATCATCGAGCGCGCGCAAGGCAGCTTCGTCTACGATGCCGATGGCCGCGCCATCCTCGATTTCACCTCCGGACAAATGAGCGCCGTGCTTGGCCACAGCCATCCCGAGATCGTGTCGGTGATCGGCGAATATGCGGGCAAGCTGGATCATCTCTTCAGCGGGATGCTATCGCGTCCCGTCGTCGATCTCGCGACGCGTCTCGCCGATATCACGCCCGCCGGTCTCGATCGCGCGCTCTTGCTGAGCACCGGCGCCGAATCGAACGAGGCCGCGATCCGCATGGCGAAGCTCGTCACCGGCAAATACGAAGTCGTCGGCTTTGCGCAGTCGTGGCACGGCATGACGGGTCACGCGGCGTCCGCAACGTACAGCGCGGGGCGCAAGGGCGTCGGTCCCGCGGCGGTCGGGTCATTCGCGATTCCCGCGCCGTTCCCATATCGCGCGCGCTTCGAGCACAACGGCCGATACGACTGGCTCGCGGAACTCGACTACGCATTCGATCTCATCGACCGGCAGTCGAGCGGCAATCTCGCCGCGTTCATCGCGGAACCGATTCTGAGCTCTGGCGGCATCATCGAATTGCCGGAAGGCTACATGGCGGCGCTAAAGCGCAAGTGCGAAGAGCGCGGCATGCTGCTGATTCTCGACGAAGCGCAAACCGGCATCGGCCGGACGGGCACCATGTTCGCGTGCCAGCGCGACGGCGTCACGCCCGACATCCTCACGCTATCGAAGACGCTCGGCGCGGGCTTGCCGCTCGCGGCCGTCGTCACATCGGCGGAAATCGAAGAGAAGGCGCATGCGCTCGGCTATCTGTTCTACACGACGCACGTATCCGATCCGCTGCCCGCCGCCGTCGGCCTGCGCGTGCTGGATGTGGTCGAACGCGATGGCCTCGTCGCGCGCGCGAACGTGATGAGCGCGCGCCTGCAACGCGGCCTGCTCGATCTGATGGAGCGCTTCGACTGCATCGGCGACGTGCGCGGCCGCGGCTTGCTGCTCGGCGTGGAGATCGTCAAGGATCGCCGCACGAAGGAACCCGCCGATGGTCTCGGCGCGAAGATCACGCGCGAATGCATGAATCTCGGCCTGAGCATGAACATCGTGCAATTGCCGGGCATGGGGGGCGTGTTCCGCATCGCGCCGCCGCTGACCGTGAGCGAGGAAGAGATCGACCTCGGGCTCGATCTGCTCGGCAAGGCTATCGAGCGTTCGTTGTAGGCATCGTCAGCGCAGGCCGGCGCGCAGATCGCGCACGCCGCGTCCCAAGCGCTGACGTAAAAGCGTTCGCAAAGTCGCGCCGTCTTCGTAGCCGACTTCGGCGGCGATCGCTCCGAGATCGAGTCCGCTGCCGTGCAGAAGCGATTGCGCGCGTTCGACGCGCAAGTCCTGAAAGTACGCCAGCGGCGATTTGCCGAGCACTTCCTGGCATCGGCGCTGAAGCGAGCGCGTGCTCGTCGCCAGCGCGTTCGCCGCGTGCTGCAGCGAAAACCCTTCCTTCAGATGGTCGCGCGCCCAGCGCTCGAAACGCTGGATCAGCGGATCTGCCTGCGCGAGATGGTTCGGGATGATGTACGGCGCCTGCGACGTGCGGATATCGGCGAGCAGAAAGCGCGACACGAGCGCGGCCAGCTCGGGGCTCGACTTGCGCACGAGCCACAGCGCGAGATCGAGATGCCCCATCGCGGCGCCGGCCGTCACGCCGATATCGGTCGGCACGAGCATCCGCGATTCGTCGAGCAGAACATGCGGATAGCGTTGCCTGAAAAGCGGCGCGAGCGACCACGTCGATGTCGCCTGCCGATGATCGAGCAATCCTGCTTCCGCGAGCAGAAACGTCCCGATGCAGGACGCCCCGATCGATACGCCTTGCGCGCGCCACTTCTGCAATTGCCGCACGGCGTCCTTGACGTCGGCGCGTTCCAGTGCGGGCAGCAGCAGTTCCGGCGTCGTCGCGGCGAGCGCCGGAACGATGACCCAGTCCGGCTTCAAATCGGGCGTGACGGGTTCCACCGGAATCGCGAAGCCGTGACCCGAACGCACGCGCTTGCGCACGCCAACAGTGGATACATCGAAGCGCGGGGATCCGCCCATCGTGCGCGCGGCCAACCCGTTCGCTCCTCTGAGCGTGTCGAGCGTCACGGCGAGGCCGGTATCGAAGAGACCATCGAGAGCGAGTATCGCGATGTGCATGGCGCAAATGACCCAGAAGTTGTCATTTGCGACGATACCGATCTTTCGTCCAGGCGGCTACGTTAAACGAGGAACAAAAAAAATGCGTCGTGCCGACCAGCCTCGGCACGACGCCTTTTGCTTGAGAGCCGTCAACGTCGCATGAGGCCCATTACCAGCGTCACGAGGAAAATCACGAGGAATATGAAGAACAGGATCTTCGCGATGCCCGCCGCGCCCGCCGCGATACCGCCGAATCCGAGCGCGGCAGCGATGATCGCGATGATGAAAAAGACCAACGCGTAATACAACATGATGTTATCTCCCTCTCGTCCGAGTACGCCGCGCGCCCCATGTGCGCGGAGTTCTCTAGCGTAAGCAAGCAGTATTCCTTACCGGATGGAGCATCGTTTTCTGCCGTGCTATCCTTGGCCTCGTCCTGCATACGCCATCAAACCCGCATCACGCTGCGAGCGCGGATCACGCGTTTTTTACATTGCCGTCAAGAAGACCCGTTACCTGCCGTTAATCAAAAAAAAGGGACGTGTATTTGAAACGGCGTGTCGAACGCTCGTTCGCGCGCTGCTTCGCGTTATCGAATGGTCATGCATTACGGGCACCATTCCAGCGAAGCAATCCCTGCAAACAGGGCCATGCTCGCATGGTTGACGATCTGCGGTTCAAGGTCGATCGCTTCGCCATCTTGAGCATCAAGACATGCGCGCGGGCATCCCACCACCGAAGCACGATAAGAGACACACGTTCGGATGCCATTCCTCCGACGATTGCTTTAGGGCGCCGCGCGTGCGGGCCCATTGGACAGAATTGATGAAACCGGCAAGGAATTCGCTGCGGTCACGCGTTGGCCGATATATCGCTTATGGTGTGATCGCGGCCGCGCTCGTGACGGGCGCGGGCTTTCTGCATTGGCGCCATGAAGTGCGGGCCGCGCAATCGCAGACAGCGGCGCTGACGGGCGTCGCCAATCAGATGCGCCATGACGCATCGCCGTGGACGCATCGCGAGAAAGACGCATCGGAAATGCTGACCGATATTCGCGCGAAGAATGTCGCGACGATCGGCGTGAGTCCCGACGCGATTCTCGTCTCCACGACGAAGGGCGAGAAGTATTACGTGGCCGATCATAACGGCGCGTTCTCCAACGCATTGCTGCTCGGCGATATGAAGCCCGACGCGGCCTCGCCGTATCAACTCGTATGGCTGCCCGACGCCAACGTGCGCACGGGCATTGCGCGCTGGAGCGAGATGTTCGACCGTTCGCGCGACGCGCTGAGTCTCTTGCTGCCGCTCCTGATGATCGGCGGCCTTCTCTGGTTCATGCGCCGCGAAATGCGCGGCGGCGCGCAATTGCTCGGCGAATCGCCGACGCTGCGTTTCGATGACGTCATCGGCGCGGGCGAAGCGAAAGCCGCGCTCAACGACGTGCGCGCGTGGCTCACCGAGCCCGCGCAATTCACCGGCATGGGCGTGCGCGCGCCGTGCGGCATCCTGATGACGGGCGGACCGGGCGTCGGCAAGACGCGGCTCGCGCAGGCGCTCGCGGGCGAATGCGGCGCGAACTTCATCGCGATCACGGGCAGTTATTTCAGCGCGAAGTACTACGGCGTCGGCATTCAGAAGGTGAAGCATCTGTTCGAGCTCGCGCGCAAGAATGCGCCGACCGTCATCTTCATCGACGAAGCCGATGGCCTCGGCAAGCGCACCGATACCGGCGGCGGCCCGGTCGAAGCGGAAAGCAATCGCATCATCAATCAACTGCTCGCGGAGATGGACGGCTTCGCATCGAACGAAGGCGTCATCATCGTCGCGGCGACGAATCATCCCGACAATCTCGATGAAGCGCTGCGTCGTCCCGGCCGTTTCGATCGCACGGTGCAAGTGCGTTTGCCGGGCGTCGAAGATCGCGCGGACATCCTGCGTTTCTACGCGGACAGCTTGAAGACGAAGCGCGACGACATCGACTTCGATCAGCTCGCACGTCTGACGACGGGCCTCTCGCCCGCCACGCTGTCGATGATCGTCAATCAGGCAGGACTCGTCGCGCGCAAGGCGGGCGAACGTGAAGTATCGGCGGCGCATTTCCTCGAAGCGATCAAGATCGCGCGCATCGGCGATGTGAACGGCGCGGAACGCGCGCTATCGGATGACGAACGCACGCGCATCGCGGTGCATGAAGCGGGTCACGGCCTCGTTGCGGCGCTGCTCGGCACCGGCGTGCTCGAAGAAGTGACGATCCTGCCGCGCGGCGGCGCTCTGGGCGTCGCGCTCATCACGAAGATGCAGGACAAGCATCTGTATCGCGAAACCGAATTGCGCAACGAGATTCAGGTGCTGCTCGGCGGGCGCAACGCGGAACTGCTCATGTTCAAGGAAGCATCGAGCGGCGCGGCATCGGATCTTCAGGAGGCGTCGCGCATCAGCCTCGATATGGTGTCGAAGTTCGGCTTCAACGAGGAAGGCAATCTGTTCAGCCTCGCGGCGTTGCCGCAGCAGTATGCGGGCTTGCAGCTCAAGAATTCGATCGGTCATGCGAACGCGTTGCTGCACGATCTGAGCGACGAATGCTTCGCCCTGCTGCAAGCCAACGAGCCGGTGTTGCGCGCGATCGCCGATGAATTGCTCGAATCGGAAACCGTGCCGGGCGAGACGGTTTATCGCCTGATCCGCGAGCATGCGGCGGCTGTCGCGAATGTCGAGGCGGCCAACGAAGTGCTGGCCGCCTGAGCGGTTACTTCTTCACGCGAGCCGTCGCAAATCGAACGGCGTCTCGCGCAGGCGCTTGCCGGTCAGCGTGAACACGGCATTGGCAACGGCCGGCGCAACCGACGGGCTCGACAACTCGCCTACGCCGCCAGGCTTCGCCGGATCGCCCTGCATGATGCGTATGTCGATGTCGGGCATGTCGCTCATGCGCATCACGCGATACGCATCGAAATTGGTCTGCTGAACCTGGCCGTGCCGAATGTCGATGCGGTCGGCGAGTGCGTGTCCGAGTCCCCACATCAAGCCGCCGTATAGCTGCTCTTCCACACCGCCGGGCGACACCGCGAGCCCGCAGTCGGCCACGCACGTGAGCTTCTCGATCACGATACCGTCATCCTTGCGCGAGACGCGCGCGATCACCGCGACATAACTGCCGTACGCGCGATTCGTCGCAACGCCGAGCGCGGTGCCGCGCGGCAACGGCTTGCCCCAGCCGGCCCGCATCGCGGCCTCGCGCAATACCGCGACATGGCGCGCGTCCTTCATATGCGCGATGCGAAAGTCCACCGCATCGCGGTGTCCCTTATGCGCGGCTTCATCCATGAACGATTCGACCGCGAACACGTTCGGGATATAACTCACCGCGCGATACCAGCCCGTTGGCACGCCCGTTTCATGACGCACCCAGCCGATATCCACATTCGGCGCGCCATACGCGAACTCGAACTTGCTGATTGCTTCCGTGGTGCTGTAGTCCATGCGATCGGGACGATCGAAATAGCCCGGCTCCCATTGTTCCGGCGATGCCGGCATCACCGCGCGCAGTTGCAGCGCCGAAAGATTGCCGCGTGCATCGAGCGTGGCCTTTGCGCGATGATGACTCGCCGAGTGATAGAAGAGCGCGCGCATTTCGTCCTCGCGGCTATTCATCAGCTTGACGGGCTTGCCGGTTTGCAACGCGAGCCATGTGACTTCGAAGAGCCAGTACTTCGATTCGCGCGCACCGAAGCTGCCGCCCGAAACCAGTTCATGCAGCACGACACGATCGGCCGGAATGCCGCCGATGACTTGCGCCGCCTCCTGCGCCGTCGACGGCACTTGCAAGCCGCCCCAATACGCAATGCCGCCGTCCTTCGACCACGCCGTCACGTTGATGGGTTCGAGCGGATTCGCGGCCTTGTACGGCATCGAATAAGACGCCTGAATCACGCGCGCGCCATGCTTGATGATGGCATCGGCGTCGCCGTTCGTGATGGTCGGCACGACGCGCGCAGCGGGATCGTCGAGCCATGCAGCCTGGCGCGCGGGCATATCGCGGCTATCGAAGTTTTCGAACGGACTATCTTCCCATTCGACGCGCAATGCGGCTTGTCCCTTGTGCGCGGACCAGTAGTCGTCGGCGAGAATGGCGACGCCCGCCTGATTGCCGCCGAGCACATCGGGACGTCCGGGTATCGGCAGCACTTGCCGCACGCCGGGCACGGCGAGCGCCTCTTTCGCATCGACGCTGCGCACGCGCGCGTCGATGACGGGCGCACGCGTCACGACCGCGACGAGCATGCCGGGCAAACGCACGTCGATGCCATACGCGAACGCGCCGCATACCTTCTGCGCCGCGTCGCGCTTCTTGCTCAGCTTGCCGATGTACCTGAATTGCGATGCGTCTTTCAACGGCACGTCTTTTGGCGCGGGCAAGCTCGCGGCGATGACGGCAAGCGATCCATAGCTGGCACGCGCGCCGCTCGCGTTGTCGATCACGAAGCCGTTATCGGTCGAGCACGTTGACGGCGATACCTTCCATTGTTTCGCGGCGGCTTCGATCAGCATGGCACGCGCAGTCGCGCCCGCGCGCCGCAAGCGATCGTATTCCAGCGAGACGCTCGTGCTTCCGCCCGTGGAAAACACCTTCCACAAGGGATGAATGTAATCGGCATAGAAAGGATTCTCAGGCGTGATGACGTCGATGCGAAACGGATCGACATCCAGCTCTTCGGCGACGAGCGCGGCGAGCGCGGTGCGCGTGCCCGTGCCCGAATCGTGCTTGTGGACGACGAGCTTGATCGTGTCGTCGGGCAGCACGCGCACCCATGCGTTCGGCTCGAATTCGCCGTCACGCGGATGAGCATCGCCGTTCTTCGCCAACGCATCGGGCAATCGAAATCCAACGGATAGTCCCGCTGCCAGCAGCGCCGAACTCTGCTTGATGAAACGACGGCGCGCTGCGTGATGTTCGATACGCATTCAGACCTCCGCCGCCGCGCGCTTGATGGCCTTGCGGATGCGCGCATACGTTCCGCAGCGGCAGATGTTGCCGGACATCGCAGCGGCGATGGCGTCATCGCTCACGGACGGTTTGCCCTTCAGAAACGCCGCTGTCTGCATCAACTGTCCCGACTGACAATAGCCGCATTGCGGCACGTCTTCCGCAATCCACGCGCGCTGCAACGGATGCGTGCCGTCCCTGGAAAGACCTTCGATGGTCGTGATGCGCCTGCCCGCCACGGCCGCTATCGGCAGCAGGCACGAACGCACGGCCTCGCCATCGAGATGCACCGTGCATGCGCCGCAAAAGCCCCCGCCACAGCCGAATTTCGTGCCCGTCAAACCGATGCGATCGCGCAGCACCCACAACAGCGGCATGTCTTCCGGTACATTGTCGAGCGAGTGCCGCGCGTCATTGACGACGATTTCGATCATGCGCTGTCTCCTGAATGTCGTTCGAGCTTGCGGCCATTATCGGAAGCCGTCATGCAAGAACGCCAGCGACGATTTCTTTGATCACCCGTAAGCCTGGCTAACACCCATGTTGAAGCGCTACCCTTCGATCCAGTCGATGCAGGCCTTCTTGCAGGCGGCGCGCGCCGGCAGCTTTTCGAGCGCGGCGCGTCAGTTGTCGCTCACGCATAGCGCGATCAGCCAGCAGATCCGCACGCTCGAAGAGTTCGTCGGCCAGCCGCTGTTCGTGCGCGAAGGCGCGCGCGTCGTGCTCACCGATGCCGGCGCGCTCTTCGCGAATCAGCTAGGCGATGGCTTCGAGCAGATCGATCGCGCGTTGTCGTCGGTGAAGGAGCGCGCGGTGAAGCAGTCAATTACGCTCGACGTCGATCCGGAGCTTGCGCAAAGCTGGCTCGTCGCGCGCCTGCCCGCGTTGCTCGGCGCATTGACGGGCACGTCGCTGACGATGCTTTCCGCGCCACGTCATGACCGCAGCGCGTTCGAACGCGTCGATCTCGCGCTGCGTTACGGCTATGGCGAATGGGACGGCTTCGAGAACGCGCTCATCTGCGGCGACCGTCTCACGGTCATGGGCTCGCCCGCATTGTTGAGCGCGCGCGGACTCAGCGTGCCGCTCGCGCCGGAACAAGTGCTCGCGCTGCCCTTGCTCGGCTACACCAAGCGCTCGTGGATTCCGTGGCTCGCCGCGGCGGGCCTGCCGGAAGCGGAGCCGCACGCAGTCGCCGTCTTTGACAACGCTGCGGGGCTGATCGCCGCCGCGAGCGCGGGCGTCGGCGTGGGACTTGCGCGCGGCCTGCTCGCCGCCGACGCGCAACGCGACGGCAAGCTCGTCGAACTCACACGCGTCGAGATTCCGACGCACTACAACCTCTACGCCGTGTGGCCGCGCGAGAAGTCGGCACGCGTTGCGCCGCTCGTCGATGCGATACGCGAGCTCGTCGCGCAAACGGTCAACGCGCGCGATCCGGACTGACGACTTCGCGCACGGTATCGAGAAACCGCGCCAGCACCGGCGACGGCGTGTCCGCGCGATAACGCGCATGAAGCGAGACTTCGGGCGCGGGCGCTGCGAGCGGCACGAATGCCACGCCGCCGCCCGACAGCTGTTGCGCCGATGCCGGCAGCAGCGCAATGCCGAGCCCTTCGCGCAACAGACATAGCAGCGTATGCAGTTCGACGACTTCCTGCTCGATGCGCGGCGTGAATCCCGCTTCGACGCAACAGTCGCGCAGAAACCGCGCGAGTTGCGATTGCAGCAGACCAAACGACAGAAAGCGCTCGGCGTCAAGCTCACGCAGCGCGATATCCGCGCGTGAAGCGAGCGGATGCGCGAGCGGCAATGCGACCACGGCAGACTCGCGCAACACGACTTCGCTGACGATCTCCGGATCTTCGTGCGACACGCGAAAGAAGCACACGTCGAGCCGCCGCTCTTTCAGCGCCTGAATCTGCGCGGCGGGCGTCATCTCGTGAAGCGTCCATCTGACTTGCGGATGCTTGCGCGCGAACTCGCCGAGCGCGCGTGGAATCGGCTCGACCATCGCCGAGCTGATGACGCCGATCTCGAGACTTCCCACTTCGCCACGTCCCGCGCAACGCGTGAGATCGATCGCGCGCTCGAACTGCGCGAAGATCAGCGGCGCCTGTTCTTTCAGTGTTTTCCCTGCCTCGGTGAGTTCGACGCGATGTTGCGAGCGCAAGAAAAGCGCAGTGCCCATTTCCTCTTCAAGGATGCGGATCTGCTGACTCAGGGGCGGCTGCGAAATGTGCAGGCGCGCGGCTGCGCGGCCGAAATGGAGTTCATCGGCGAGCACCGCGAAGTACCGCAAAAGCCGCATGTCCATATCGCTAACGTATCAAGATCGTGGTCTAAAAATATTGTACAGAGCGCGCATAACTTGTGAGACTGCATCGCAAGCAGCAGTGCACGTCAGTGTGACACTCGATGCCGGCGAGGGGAAGGCGCATCAACGCGTCTTGCAAAAGGCCGCATGGGCAAGCTCGCAAGAGCTCTTGTTCCATCGACGCGCCTGCCCGCGATCCGGCGACTGGACACGCCAGTTCCCCTCAAGGAGATCGAGACCCATGATCATCGACACAAGCTGTTATCCGACCAATCTCGTCGACCTCGCCTGGCGCCATGACGGCGAACCCTTTTCGGGCGAGCGTCTGATCGAGGTGATGGACGGCCCGTACATCATCAACGGCAAGCCGCGTCGCATCGACAAGGCATTCATCCAACCGCCGCAAGGCAACACCATCTATACGTGGACCGATGGCGTGAGAAGCGGCCGCGAGTCGATCGACGACTACATGGCGTACACCGTCGAGATGACGCAGAAGTATCCCGACCGCCTGCTCGGCTGCTTCGTCTATAACCCGCGCTGCGGCCCCGAGAACGGCGCCGACGCAATCGAGTTCTACGCGAAGGAACACGGCTTCAGGATGGTGCAGTTGCAGGCCAACATGCACGCGTATCGGCCGGACCGCGCGCTCGACTGGCTGCGTCCCGCGTTGCGCAAATGCGCGGACCTCGGGCTCATCGTGAAGCTGCATACCGGCGACGGACCGTACAGCATTCCGAGCGAATGGTATCCGCTAATCCGCGAGTTTCCGTCGGTGCCGTTCATCATGGCGCACTTCGGCGTGCAGACCGGCGGCGTGTATTGCTTCGAGCCTTATCAGATGGCGCTCGATACGCCGAACGTCTATTGCGAATCGAGCTGGTGCCTGCAATCGCGCATCGTCGAATTCGCGAAGGTATTGCCGACGCACAAGATTCTCTATGGCTCCGACACGCCGCCCAACGAACCGGGCATGTGGCTGCGCCTGCTCGAAGTGCTGTGTCACGAACCGCCGCAAGGCCTCAATCTCGACGAAGACACGCTCGAGGATTATCTCGGCAACAACCTCGCGCGCATGCTCGGCATCGAACCGAGCGCGCCGCCTAAAAGCGTCGAAGAAGCGCAAGCCCATCTCGACCAATACAAAGAAGCTGACTACGCAGGAGCGCGCTGATGATCATCGATACCCATCTGCATCCGACCAATCTCGTCGACGAAGCCTGGCGGCACACGGGCGAGCCGTTCACCGGCGAACGCCTTCTCAAGATGATGGACGGCCCGTACATCATCAACGGCAAGCCGCGCCGCATCGACATGGGTTTCATCCAGCCGCCGCCGGGAAACACCGGCTATCGCGACGGCAACCGGCGCGGGCGCGAAGGCATTCGCGATTACATGTCGTATATCGCGGAGCTGACGCAGAAGTATCCCGATCGTTTCATCGGCAACTTCACGTATAACCCGCGCTGGGGTCCGGAAAACGGCGCGGCGGAACTCGAATTTCACGTCAGGGAATACGGCTTCAAGATGCTCAAGCTGCACGCGAACATGCATGGCTATCGGCCGGATCGCGCGCTCGACTGGCTGCGCCCTGCGATGAAGAAATGCGCCGAGTTGGGCGTCGTCGTGCTGATTCACACAGGCGATGGACCGTACACGATTCCCACGCAGTTCTATCCGATCATCCGCGAATTCCCGATGGTGAATTTCATCATCGGTCACTTCGGGATCCAGACGGGCGGCAATTACTCGTTCGAAGCCTTCTGGATGGCGATGGATACGCCCAACGTGTATTGCGAATCGGGCTGGTGCTATCAGTCGCGCATCGTCGAGTTCGCGCGCGAGTTGCCGCGCAACAAGATCGTGTTCGGCACCGATTCGCCGCCGAACGAGCCGGGCATGTGGCTGCGCGAACTGGAGATGCTGTGCGGTCCCGCGCCGCAAGGCATGGACCTCGATGAGGACGGTCTCGAAGACTACATGGGCAATAACATCGCGCGACTGGTGGGCATCGAGCCGACCAAACCGCCGAAGGACCTTGCCGAAGCGGAGAAACGATTGAAGGCCACGTATGTAAAGAACGACGAAGTCGCGCAGACGGCCTGATGTCATGCGGGCGCGGTTGCTCACGCGCCCTTCTTTCTCTCGACGGAGCTCACGATGGCCGATAACCTCTTTCGCGCCACGCAGGACTTTCATTGCTTTGCGCACGCCTATCGCGAGCAATATCCCCACGATGTGCTGACGCTCACGCAACAGTTGTCCGCCGATCAGGACGTCACCGCGATCGTCGCCGCGCTTGCCGCGCGCGGGCAGCATCCGATGCTCGTGCGAGCACGTCGAAGGTATCGCAACGCCTTTGGCGACCAACTTCTTCGCATCGCGCGAGCGTATCGCCCGTCTGTTCGATGTCGATGCGCGCGGCCTCTTCGACGCCTATCAGCAACGCGCGAATGCACCGATCGCGCCGCTGTATGTCGCGCGCGGTCCCGTGCTCGATGAAGTCGTCGAAGCCGACGCGGTCGATCTCGCGCATGTGCCGATGATTCGCCACTTCGCCACCGATCGCGGCGCGTACATCACGAACGCGGTAATCGTCGCCGAAGATCCGGTGACCGGCATCGCGAACATGAGCTATCACCGTTCGATGCTTCATGCGAGGAACGCGCTCGCAACGAGCCTGCATTCGCGCGGTCATCTGTGGCGCATGTTGCAGACGGCGAAGGCGCGCGGCGACACGCTCAAGGTTGCGATGGTCATCGGCGCGCATCCGATGTTCATGCTCGCGGCGGCATCGCGCGTGCCGTTCGGCACAGACGAGCGCGCCATCGCCGGCGGACTGTTCGGCGCACCGCTCGAACTGGTACGCACGCCGCGTTATGGCATTGGCGTGCCGGCGGCCGCGGAGTTCGTGCTCGAAGGCACGATCGATCCCGATGCGCGCGCCGATGAAGGTCCGTTCGGCGAGTTCACCGGCTATTCGTCGGACCGTTCGACCAACAACGTTATGCGCGTCGATACGATGATGCGCCGCCGCGATGCATGGCTCGTCGATGTCGTCGGTGGTCCGTATGCCGAGCATCTCACGCTCGCTCGTCTGCCGCGCGAAGCGGAAATGAGCGAGAAGCTGAAGGCGCGCTTTCCAGCGGTCACTGCGCTGCATTACCCGAACTCCGGCACGCATTTTCATTGCTATGTGGCGCTGAATCAGACGCGCGATGGCGAAGCGCGTCAGATCATGCTCGCGTTGCTGGGCTGGGATCCGTATCTCAAGCATGTCGTCGCCGTCGATGGCGATATCGACATAACCGACGACTCGCAAGTGCTCTGGGCGATCGCGGCACATGCGCAACCGCATGACGATGTGTTCATCGTCGGCGGATTGCCGGGCAGCCCGCTCGATCCTTCGTCGTCCGTCGAAGGCACCACATCGCGCATGGGCATCGACGCGACGCGCGGCTCGCAATTCGACGGCATACGTGCGCGCATCGGCGAAGATGCGATGCAACGTGCAGCCGCCATTTTGAAAGGAGCCGCACGATGAGCACGCGGCGCATCGCGGTCGGTATCAGCGGCGCATCGGGCTTCACGTACGGCGTGCGCCTTCTGGAATTGCTGCGCGAACTCGACATCGAAACGCATGTGACGATCTCGCGCAGCGCGCTTCTGACGATGCAGCAAGAGACCGAACACAAGCTCGCCGATGTCAACCCGCTCGCGAGCTTCACCTATCGATGCGATGACATGGCCGCCGCCATTTCGAGCGGTTCGTTCAGCACGCTCGGCATGATCGTCGCGCCGTGCTCGATGAAGACGCTCGCCGAAATCGCCGGCGGACTTTCATCGAGCCTCATCTCGCGCGCCGCCGACGTCACGCTCAAGGAGCGACGCCCGCTCGTGCTGCTGGCACGCGAAACGCCGTACACGCTGGCCCATCTGCGCAACATGATCGCCGTCACCGAAATGGGCGGCATCGTCGCGCCGCCGGTGCCCGCGTTCTACGCGCGCCCTGCTTCGCTCGACGAGATGATCGATCACACGCTCGGCCGCGTGCTGGATCTCTTCGGCCTCGATTGCAACGTGGTTCGACGCTGGAAAGAACATAAAGCTGACTGACTCAAAGGAGACAAGCAATGACTCACATCCATACGACTCATAACGCGTTCCAGAAGATTCCGGTCACGGTGCTGACCGGCTTTCTCGGCGCGGGCAAAACCACGCTGCTCAACTACATCCTCCGCGAAAAGCATGGACACAAGATCGCGGTGATCGAGAACGAGTTCGGCGAAGTCGGCATAGACGGCGGGCTCGTGCTCGAATCGACCGAAGAGATCTACGAGATGACGAACGGATGCGTATGCTGCGTCGGCGCAGTGCGCGAAGACCTCGTGCGCATCGTGAGGATGCTGGTGGAGCGGCCCGAGCGGCTCGATCACATCATCGTCGAGACGAGCGGGCTCGCCGATCCGTATCCTGTCGCGCAGACCTTCTTCATCGACGATCCGATTGCGCAACGCGTGACCCTCGATGCCGTCGTGACGATGGTCGATGCAAAGCATATCGCCGCGCATCTGGACGATCTCGTGCTCGACGGCCGCGACAACCAGGCGGTCGATCAGATCGTGTGCGCGGATCGTATCGTCGTCAACAAGGTGGACCTCGTGACGGCGCAGGACATCGCTTCATTGAAAGAGCGGCTGCGCGGGCTCAACGCAACGGCTGAAATCGTCGAATCGAGTTTTGCGCAGATCGATCTGCACACGATTCTCGGCGTGGGCGCGAACGAGTTCGCGCAGCAGCTCGTCGAAGCGGACGACGATCACGATGACCACCACGACGATCATCACCACGACGAAAGCGTGAGCTCGGTAGGCATCGAAGTCGATGCCGATATCGAACTCGACGCGCTGCAAGCGTGGCTCGCCGAACTGCGCGCATCGGATGCGACGAACCTCTTTCGCATGAAGGGCATCTTCGCCGTGAAAGGACAGCCGTATCGCTACGTGCTGCAAGGCGTGCACGACATCATCGAATTGCGCGCGGCGCAGGCGTGGGGCTATGAGCCGCGTTCGAGCCGAATCGTGTTCATCGGACGCGAACTCGACCGCGCCGCGCTGACCGAGCGCTTTCATGCCTGCCTTGCGGTGCCTGTCGCGGCCTGACGAACGCAGCCGCCGATAACGATAATCAGGAGACACGTTGATGAACACCGACCAACATCCCGTCGATCGCATCCTGCCCAAGCGGCAGATGATCACGCTCGGCCTGCAACATATGCTCGTCGCTTACATCGGCGCGATTGCCGTGCCGTTGATCGTCGCATCCGCATTGAAGATGTCGCCCGCTGACACCACCGTGCTCATCAGCACGGCGCTTTTTTGCTCGGGCATCTCGACGGTGCTGCAAACCGTCGGCGTATGGAAGTTCGGCGTGCGTCTGCCTATTCTGCAAGGCGTCGCGTTCAGCAGCGTGGGACCGGTCATCGCGATCGGCCTGAGCCCCGGCGTCGGCTTCGCGGGCGTGTGCGGCGCGGTGATCGGCGCGGGCGTGTTCACGATGTTCGCCGCGCCGCTCGTCGGACGTTTGCGGCGTTTCTTTCCGCCTGTCGTGACCGGCTGCATCGTCACCGTGATCGGACTGCAGCTCTTTCCGGTCGCGTATCAATGGGCGGGCGGCGGTGAGAACGCGCGGCACTTCGGCGCGTTGCCGTTCCTTTGCGTCGCGTTGTTCGTCGCGCTCGTGATTCTCGCCGTCAACCGCTTTGCCGATGCGTTCCTGCGCAATCTGTCGGTGCTGATCGGACTTGTCGCGGGCAGCGTGCTTGCCTGCTCGCTCGGCATGGGCGACTTCGCCAACGTCGCCAACGCGCCGTGGTTCACGATGCCGTTGCCGTTTCACTTCGGCATGCCCGTGTTCTCCGTGGTGCCCGTTCTGACGATGATCGTCGTAATGGTCGTGCAGATGATCGAATCGATGGGTCTCTTCGTCGCGATCGGCGATATCGTCGACAAGAACATCAGCGAGGAAGACGCGGTGCGCGGCATGCGCGCGAATGGTCTCGCGAGCGCGATAGCCGGAATGTTCGCTGCGTTCCCGTTCATCGCATTCATGGAGAACGTGGGACTCGTGATCCTGACAGGCGTGCGCAGCCGATGGGTCGTGGCGGTGAGCGGCGTGCTGATGTGCGTCGTCGCGCTGGTGCCCAAGATCGGCGCGGTCGTCGCATCGACGCCTGCCGCTGCGCTCGGCGGCGCGGGCATCGCGATGTTCGGCGTCGTGGTCGCGGCGGGGGTGCAGACGCTCTCCAAAGTGGACTTCGAGCGCAACCGCTACAACGTGCTGATCGTCGGCTTCACGATCGCGACCGCGCTCATCCCGGTGATGGCGCCGCAAGTGTTCAAGCAGATGCCCGACTGGACGCAGCCCTTCGTGCACAGCGGCGTCGTGCTCGCGTGTCTCGTGTCGGTCGTGCTGAACGCCGTGCTCAACGGCGCACATGAGGAAGACGTCGTACCTGCGCCCAGCATGGTGCGCGAGTAAAACGTGTTGAAAGGACAAGCGTTCATGAACATCTCAAACGAAGCATTACTAATCAAACATCCCGTCGCGGTGATGAGCGGATTGTGTGGCGACGCCGCACGGCTCGGCAACGTCGATATTCGCATCCGCGATGGCGTCATCCGCGCCATCGCGCCGAATCTCGACGCGCGCGACGACGAACGCGTCATCGATGCGCGCTCGTGCGTCGCCTATCCAGGCTGGGTGAACACGCATCATCACCTGTTCCAGAACCTGCTGAAAGCGGTGCCTTCAGGCATCAACGCCGATCTGCAGGAATGGCTCGCCGCGGTGCCGTATCCGCGGCTCGCTCGCTTCACGCCGGACCTCGCGCGTGTCGCTGCACGCCTCGGCATGGCCGAACTGCTTTTGTCGGGCGTGACGACGTGCGCGGATCATCACTATCTCTATCACGCGGAAGGCACCACGGAAACAGGCGATCTGCTCTTCGACGAAGCGGCGTCGTTCGGCCTGCGCTTCGTGTTGTGCCGTGGCGGCGCGTTGCAGGCGGCAGGCGATCATCCGGGCTTCTCGAAGGTCGCGTTAAAGCCCGAGACGCTCGATCAGATGCTTGCCGATATCGAACGCCTGAAGGCGCGCTATCACGATGCCCGCGCGACATCGATGCGCCGCGTCGTCGTTGCGCCGACGACGCCGACCTTCTCTCTGCCGCCCGATCTTCTGCCTGAGATCGCACGCGCGGCACGCGGCATGGGCTTGCGCATGCACACGCATCTTTCGGAGACGCAACGTTATGTCGATTTCTGCCGCGAGCGCTTCGACAAGTTGCCGGTCGAATTCGTCGCCGATCACGAATGGCTCGGACCCGATGTGTGGTTCGCGCATCTCGTGCATCTCGAAGCGAGCGAGATCGCGATGCTCGCGGAGACCGGCAGCGGCTGCTCGCATTGCCCGGTGAGCAACGCGCGGCTTGGCAGCGGCATCGCCCCCGCACCGCAAATGTCCGCGGCAGGCGTGCCGATGTCGCTCGGGGTCGATGGCGTCGCGTCGAACGAATCGGGCAGCATGATCAACGAGGCGCATTTCGCGTGGCTCGTGCATCGCGCGGCGCAGGGCGCATCGGCGACGACGATCGAGGAGACGATTCACTGGGGCAGCGCGGGCGGCGCAAGCGTGCTCGGTCTCGATGCAGTAGGCACGCTCGAAGTCGGCAAGGCGGCGGACCTCGTTCTCTATGACATCGACGATCCGCGCTTCTATGGCTATCACGATCTCGCCGTGGCGCCCGTGGCATCGGGCGAGCCGGCGCGCGTTCGCTACAACATCGTGAACGGCCGCGTGGTCGTCGATGACGGCGTGATCCCGGGCCTCGATCTCGACGCCCTGCGACACGAAGCCGCCGAGGGCGTGAAAGTGCTGTTGGCAGATTAGGGGGACATTGCCATGGTTAGGATGCGCTTTCCGCCCGACGTGGATATGCCTGCGCTATCGAGTTGGAGGAAGTTATTCCGGCTGCGCCTGTGAAGCGCGAAACGTGCGATCACACTGCGTCACCGCTCTTCTTTCGAGACCGGTATTCCGTTGGCGACATCAGAAATTGCTTTCTGAATACCTTCGAAAATCTTTCGCCATTGGTCAAACCGGTCCTGCGCGCAATCTTGTCGATCGGCAAGTCGCTCTTAATAAGCAATTCGCAACTCAAATCGAGACGCGCACGCAAAAGATATTGCGAAGGCGTCAGACCGATCTCACGCTTGAACAGCCGCAGAAAGTTGCGCTCGCTCATCGCAACGGTGCGAGCCGCGTCGCCGACAGAGATGGGACGGCCGCAATTGCGCTCCAGCCAGCGCGCGGATTCCTGCGCTTTCTCGGCGAGCGTCGTCGTGCCGATGGTACTCAGCATGATTGGCAGATGCTGATCGTTGGACGAGGCCAGCCGGTCTGCCAAAGCCGTTGCGATGTCATAGCCGAGATCGCGCTTCACCAGCGCCAGCGAGTTGACGAGCGCATCGCCGCGTTCGGTCGACGTCGTGCTTTTCAATGTTCCGCCAGCCCATACGCCGCGTCCCATCGAAGCCCAGTCGCGCCGGGCGACGCCCGCGGCGGCGAGCAGCGCGTCGCCATTGCCGAGCGAACCGACCGCGCCGCTTTGCGAACACGCGATCCTCAATGACTCGAGGAGACTTTCATCCGCAGCTGCGCGCGTCACGCCAGCGCCGCCTGCGATGTATAGCGCGTCGAAGCCCTGAAAGCGCTGGCCACCTAAGCGCTCGGTCCACACACAGACCGACGATGAACAAGCTATCGCGCCACCGCGGGCGGAGACGAGACGAACGCTATAGGTCACGCCATTGCTCAGGATAGCGGATTGCAACTCGTTGGCGATATGAAGCGCCTCGGCAAGCGTTCCAGCGCCCAGAAGAGAAAATCCGTCATACAACATGATTCCTATGAGCTTTGTGCTTCTCTCTTCCGCTGCATGATAGAGACCGCTCGACTCTGCATCGCCGAAGGCTGTAACGTTCGACATGGCGTTATCTTCCTATGTTTCGGTTGCAGGTCTGCGGATCGCAAGCCGTACCAATGCCGTCGATTCCGTACTATTTCGGGAGCGTAGTTTCCTATTGCATCCGTTCTTTCCGCCATGGCGGCGAAAAGCATGGTTTTGGCCGAGATCGGCGCGTTCGGCCGCGATAACAACACGACTGTTCGATCTCTTCGGCTGTTTGAAAATAAGTGCATGAAAGTTATGGAAAGGCGCTTAATACGGAGTTCGAACTATGTCGTTTCGCGGCGCCTAAACAAAAGACTGTGTTGCGGAATGACCTATTCGGATCACCTTCATCCTCCGGGATCGAAGACTCGATGATCTCCGAAACATAACTTCTATTTCCGTCATCGCCTTGTCAAAACCGGCCTCGCGGCCTGCACAGGCGGCCCGGCCAACATCTTGCCGAATTCCGTCACGCATGAAGTCGCGATTCGTGCGAAGGCTACGCTCTGTCTTGAACCGGAACGTCAAGTGAGACTTGTTATCGAGCGGCGCTTCGGTCACCTGGACGAATGCGCCATTGCGCGGACATGCGTTGGGCACCAACTCTAATTCGGAGTGGCTCACATGAGTTTCAGCACGCGATACTCGCAATACTATGATCTTTTCTATCACGAGAAGAACTACAAGGCGGAGGCCGCGTTCGTCACCGACCTGCTCGGTCGATATGGAATAGTCAGCGGCCATCTTATGGATCTCGGTTGCGGGACAGGACGCCACGCGGCGGAGCTTGCGGCCACCGGCTTTTCGGTTTCCGGCATCGACATGAGTTTCGACATGCTCGCACGCGCCGATGCGAGACGGACTTCACTGCCGGGCATGGTGGCGAAGAGACTGAAGTTTCAGCAGGGCGATGCGCGAAGCGTCCGCACCGAAGAGCTATATGACGCGGTCGTCTCGCTGTTTCATGTCGCAAGCTATCAGACGACGAACGCCGATTTCATGGCGATGTGCCACACCGCAGCGACTCATCTGCCGCGCTCAGGACTCTTTCTGTTCGATTGCTGGTACGGTCCCGCCGTGCTGGCCGACCCGCCCAAGGTTCGCATCAAGCGCGCCACGAGCGATGAAACGGCGGTAATCCGCATCGCCGAACCGCTGATGCGTCCTCATGAGAATACCGTCACCGTCAACTACACCATCATGATGACGGACGGAAAGACGCAATGCGTCGAAACCGTTCTCGAGACGCACGTCATGCGTTATATGTTCAAGCCTGAAGTCGAGTTGATGCTGGATCTCAGCGGCTTCGAAGTGCTCGACAGCGTGAGATGGATGGGCGGCGAACTTAGCGCCGCCGATCTGTCGGCGACCTTCGTCGCGAGAAAGAGATGATGCCTGCATCGCGCACGCCGGGCGCGATGCTTACGCTTCAGTAAGCGTTGGCCCCGCGCAGACCCTTGAATACCGTCGCGGCAATGATCCGCATATCGAGTGCGAAAGTCCAATTTCCCAAATAGTACAAATCATGGGCCACGCGCGCCTCCATCTTTTCGATCCGGTCCGTTTCCCCACGAAAGCCATTGACCTGCGCCCATCCGGTGATGCCCGGTTTGATGCGGTATCGATGGATATAACCTTGCACGACTTTCTGGTAGAGATCGTCATGTTCGAGCGCATGTGGACGCGGTCCCACGACCGACATGTCGCCGAGCAGGACGTTGAAGAATTGCGGCAGCTCGTCGAGACTCGTGCGCCGGAGAAACGCACCGACACGCGTCACGCGCGGATCATTGCGCGTAGCCTGTTTCAGCATGCCGGACTGTTCGATATGCAGGCGCATCGACCTGAACTTGTAGATGGTGAATTCGCGTCCGTCCGCGCCCTTGCGCCGCTGTCTGAAGAATACGGGCCCGGGCGAACTAAGCTTGACCGCGATTGCGATAACGATCAGAAGCGGCGCGACCGCGATGAGCGCCGCGAGCGCGAACAGCCGGTCGAAAACATCCTTCTGCAATAGCGCTCTTTGCGAAAGCGGCGAAGCGACGAGATTGATCGCCGCCACCCCGAGCAAATCGCTCACGCCGCTTTCGAAGAGGGCCAGGCTGCGCACGTCGGGAATGAATCGCACGTTGACGAGATCGTCGCGAAACTCATTCACGAACCGCAGAATGGCTTTCTCCTGCGATAGCGGCAATGCAAGCCAGACTTCATGCACATGCTGCTCGCGAGCGTGGCGCACGAAGGTGTCAAAATCTTCGAAGACCGGCACTGTTGAAGTTATCGGCAATTCGGGCGATGCGTTGAATAACGCGACCGTACGAAAACCCGAATCGCTCGCGCGCTCGATTCTTTTCATGATCGACTCGCAATGCCGCCCGCAACCGACGACCGCCACGTCATGAAAGTTCATCCCGGCGTGACGCATGCGCGCGAGCACCGCATGCGTGACGAGACGGCCCACGATCATCAGCGCGCCCGACATCGCAGTCCAGTACGCGAACCAGAGGCGCGAGACATCATCGAGCCGATGCAGCGAGAACATCAGCACGAGGACGCACGCCTGCACCACGAGCCATGAGAGCGACACGCGGCTCGTCAGCACGAGCTTGCTGCGCCCGCGCCACGACTCGTATACGCCGAAGCCCGGGAACAATACGAGCGAAAACGCCGCAGCAAAGGCCACGAACGGCACGTAATAGCCCGGTTCGGCGATGTTGTCGAACCTGATCCGCGATGCAACGGTGGCCCCTCCGACGACCATCGCGACATCGAAGAGCCTTGCCAGCAATCCTTGAATATCGCGCATGTCATGCCCCGCCTTCGTGAGCTTTGTCGATAACATCAGATACGGCCATAGCAGTCATCCAGCCGCACGATATCGTCTTCGCCGAGATACGAACCCGATTGAACTTCGATGATCTCGAGTTGCACCTTGCCCGGATTTTCCAGCCTATGCCGGACGCCGAGCGGAATGTAGGTCGATTCATTTTCCGACAACAGAAACTGATCGTCCCCGCGCGTGACGAGCGCGGTGCCGCGCACGACGACCCAATGCTCCGCACGATGATGGTGCATTTGGAGCGAAAGTCGTGCGCCAGGCGCCACGACGATGCGCTTGACCTGGAAACGCTCGCCATGTTCGATCGAATCGTAAAAGCCCCATGGACGACGAACCTTGCGATGCGTTTCGGCCTCGGGCGCATGCTGTTCGCGGATGCGCGCGACAAGGCGCTTGATGTCCTGCGCGTGCGAGCGATCGGCGACCAGCACGGCATCGTCGGTATCGACGACAACGACGTTCGACGTGCCGACGCACGCGACGAGCCGTCCGCCATCGGAGCGCGCGTAGCTCGACCTCGCGCCTTCGAAGACCACGCGGCCGCTTCCGACATTGCCCAAGCCGTCCTTTTCCATGGCCTCCCATACTGCGTCCCACGATCCCAGGTCTGACCATCCCGCCGACAGCGGCACGACTACGCCGTTGCAAGGCGAGCCAGCGTCGCCGATATGCTCCATCACCGCGTAATCGATCGAATCGGAAGGCACACGGCCGAACTGATTCGGACACGGACGAAAGAAATGGCCATCGGCTTTGCCGTCTTTCAGTGCCGCCGTGCATGTCGCATGCATATCGGCATTGAGACGCGCCAGGGCATCGAGCCACACGCTCGCGCGAACGACGAAGATGCCGCTGTTCCACCAGTATGTTTGTGCAGCGAGGTATTGCGCGGCGAGTTCGGCGGCAGGCTTTTCTACGAAGCGGTCGATAAGATGAGCACCCTTCTCCAGCGCTTCGCCGAGACGAATATAGCCGAAGCCGGTATCGGGACGCGTCGGCGGAACCCCTAACGTCACGATCATTCCGCTATCGGCGTAGTCCGCGGCGATCGATATCGCTTCATGCAGCGCGCAAAGATCGGCGATCGAATGATCGGAAGGCATCGCGACGAGAATCGCGTCTTCGTTGCCTTCGACGGCCGCAAGCGCCGCGAGCGTCAGCGCGGGCGCAGTATCACGACGCGCGGGCTCGAGAATGATCCGCGCATCGACGCCGCATAACCGCACTTGTTCCTCGGTCGTGAAACGATGCTCTTCGCCACACACGATGATCGGATGCATATCGACGTCGAAGTCGCCGGAGAATCCGTCCATTCGTAACACGGTAGCCTGAAGCAGCGAGTCACGTCCGACCACGCCAATCAGTTGCTTCGGAAACTGCTCGCGCGACATCGGCCAGAGGCGCGTGCCCGATCCTCCCGCGAGTATGACCGGCACAATGCGACGGCAAGACTGCATATGCGGCGCTAGCGCGTTGGCCATCGATATCGAGTCGGTCGAACGCATTGCATTCTCCATGGCTGCACTCCGTGGTGTTACGACCCATCATCGATGTGACTGATGACGGTCATATGAAGCAGGCAATGTCCGCGAGCATGGCTTGCGGAGCTTCTAGACATACTCGGCCATCATGTTCCGGACCGCGGCCACCGCTTGATCCTGCTGCGCTTCGGTTAGTGCAAGTCCGCTCGGCAAATAGAAACCGCGCCGGCTCATGCGCTCGGCGACCGGATAACTTTCGCCCTCGAATAACCCTTGCTTGCGAAATACAGGCTGCTCGTGCATGGGCCAGAAGAATGGCCGCGCGCTAACGCCCGCATCGGCGAGTATTGCGCGTGCTTCGTCCGCGCCGATGGGCAGGCGATCATCCAGCACCACGCCGAACACCCAATAGATGTTCTCGGCATAGGAACACGCAACAGGAGCAAGTTCCAGGCCCCTTACATCATGCAAAAGCGCTTCGTAACGCCGCCCCAGTGTGCGCTTTCTCGCTATGCGTTCATCGAGCTTCTCGAACTGCGCAAGCCCGACCGCAGCCTGAAGACTGCTCATACGATAATTCCAGCCTAGCTCCTCATGCACGAACCGCCTCTCGGGCTTGAAGCAAAGATTTCGCAAACTCCTCGCGCGCGCCGCCAGTGCATCGTCGTCGCAGAGAATCATGCCGCCTTCGCCCGTCGTGATGTGCTTGTTCGCGTAGAAGCTGAAGCAGGAGATATCGCCGAAGCTGCCGCATTGCTTTCCTTCATAGGTGAGCCCGATAGCCTGCGCCGCGTCTTCGATCACAGCCAGGCCGTACTTCTTCGCGAGGTCCAGCACCGGCTTCATGTCGACCGGCAAGCCGAAGGTATGTACGGCCATGATCGCGCGCGTGCGGCTCGTGATGGCCGCTTCGATTTTCGCTACGTCCATGTTCCATGTATCCGCATTCGAATCGACGAGCCGCAGTCGCGCGCCGGTTCGAACGATCGCCGATGCACAGGAGATGATCGTGTGCGTCGGGATGATGACTTCATCGTCCGGCTCGAAACTCAGTGCAGCGGCGGCGACGTCGAGCGCCGCGCTTCCGTTTGCGACGGCGATCGCATGCTTGCGGCCTACATATGCAGCCATTGCGCGTTCGAAGCGCTCGACGAATACGCCGTCCGACGAGATCCAGCCGCTTTCGATGCATTCGTTCAGGTATGTCCTCTCGTTTCCCTCGAGCAGGGGTTCGTTTACTGGAATCATCAGGTCCCTCTCCTGGTGTCAAGATCGATGCTCGATGGCTCGTCTGAGCCGGTCCGTTCAAGGACGAATCGATCCCGTAACGGCCTGCATGCGTTCACGCAGCATAGGATTGGGGAAAGCCGCGCCAGGCGGGGTGGCCGAATCTGCCATGACGTTGGCTGAGGCGGGTCTCGCGGGTAATGAGCCGTCCGTGGCGCATAGATGGCGGCCGCGTCATCGATGACGAGAAAGCCCGGTCGCGACAATACCTTGCCAACGTCCGCCACAAGCTGATGATTGACCGAATGCCTCGCTAATCTGGCAATCGCACATCGGGCCTCACGTTCCGATCAACGCACATCAATGGACGATTGAGCACCAACATGAATAAAGGCTCTCGGATATTTATTGCCGGGCATAAGGGCATGGTCGGCTCGGCCCTTCTCCGGCATCTCGCCAGTCGCGGCGATCACCATTTGGTTACCCGTTCCAGACAGGAACTCGACTTGCTCGATCAGCGCGCTGTGGCCGATTTCTTTGCGCACGAGCGCATCGATGTCGTGCTGCTCGCCGCTGCGAAGGTCGGCGGCATACACGCCAACTCCACTCAACCGGCCTCGTTTCTCTATGAGAATCTCGTCATCGAAACGAATGTGATCCACGCGGCCTTCAAGAAGCGCACGCCCGAGCTGGTCTTCTTCGGTTCGTCGTGCATCTACCCGAAGTATTGCCCTCAACCCATCAAGGAAGAATATCTGCTGACGAGCGCCTTCGAGCAGACCAACGAGGCATATGCAATCGCCAAGATTGCGGGGCTCAAGCTGTGTGAGGCATATAACCGCCAGCATGGGATGCGGTATATCTCGGTGATGCCTACGAACTTGTACGGTCCGAACGATAACTATGATCTGCAGAACGGGCACGTTCTGGCCGCGCTGATCCGAAAGGCACACGAAGCGAAGCTGAACGGACTCCAATCGATCTCGGTCTGGGGATCGGGCTCGCCGAAACGGGAATTCCTGCACGTCGACGATCTGGCGTCGGCGGTATTCGCGTTGCTCGACAGCCATAACGCCGAGGGCATGTTCAATATCGGATGTGGACGCGACATAGCAATCGCGGACCTCGCCCGCCTCGTCTGCGACGTCGTAGGCTTTCAGGGCTCACTGGAATTCGATAGCTCGAAACCGGATGGCACGCCGAGGAAATTGCTGGATGTATCCAGGCTATCCGCTTTGGGCTGGACGCCCACGATCTCGCTCAGAGAAGGCATCGCGGCCACTTATGCCGACTTCACGAAGAACGCACAGCGCACCGGGTACGTCGACGCGTGACGCTGGTATTCACGCGAACATAATCAACAGGAATCGAACATGTTTCGCATGGTGGTGGATCAATTGAGGAAACTCCGTCGTAGTGAAACATTCAAGTACTCGCTTGCCGCGCCCAGCCGCGCGATGTTGTTTGCACGGCAGCGGCAGAATCACGGTGTGTTTTCGATCGAGATCAGGGAAAACTGCGGCTTCTTCGCGATCATGCAAATGGTTCTCTTCATCCTTATGCACTGTGAAGAGAACCGCCTGACTCCGCGAATTTCGGCGCGAGGCGGCCTGTACGGCGATGTGAAAGGAACGATCGACTGGTTTTCGGCGCTCTTCGAAAGCGTCCGGCCGGAGAACGGGCACGCCACGTCGCATAACGTTCGGACATCCACCGTGCGCGATCCGGTTCAACTGGGTTTCCGGCAACGGTATGACGCAGCGCTTCGTCTGCGAAGCGCGAGCGATCTGTTCCGCTCGTATTACCGGCCCGCGGCGCACATCCGCGAAGAAGTCGAATCGACCTGCGCAAGACTCGGGATCAGCGCCTCCACGTTGGGCGTGCACTTCAGAGGCACTGACAAGAAATTTGAAGCGGTGACGCTTCCGTGGGTCGATTTCTGCCGGCTTGTCGATAAGACGCTCATGCTCAACCCGCAATTGACCAACATATTTGTTTCCAGCGACGAGCCGGCTTTCATCGAATTCTTCAGTGCGTGGCCGTTCGAGCGTCCGATCAATGTCGCGCCCGCGAAACTGTTATCCAACGGCGATAAGCCAGTGCACTTCAGCGGTCATCCCGGGCTGGAGATCGGACGAGAAGCGCTGGTATCGAGTCTGCTGCTTTCGAACTGCGGCCATCTTGTGAAGATGCCGTCCTATCTGTCGGCCTGGTCAAAAATATTCAATCCTGACTTGCCAGTGACATTGGCTGCGCCGCCAAAATCCAGAGAGTTCTGGTTTCCCGACAGTCAGATCTGGATTGGGCAAGAGCAGAACATGAGCGGCGTCCCCGCCTGAAGCACTCACCGTTCTCTAAACCGGCGAGAGGTTACTTTCGACGTGCCATACCGCTATAGAGCGGCCTCGCCGTGCGCGGCTCGGCGCGTCTGTTCTCTCGCGATGTGAGGAGCACGGACACGAGTTGAAACGTGACGAGAACGGGCACCACGTAAGCGACCGCGACCATCAATGACCCGCGCAGTACGAACACAACGTAGAACGACAGATAGCATCCCAGCGCTCGCCGAAGCGGTATCGGCGATTCGACCAACGCGTCGGCGCGGCGCGAGAAATGACCCAGCAAGAAACCATAAGCTACGACGCCCGCCCACGAAAAATCGAAATAGCCTTCGGCAGGCAACGGCGCGGAAAGGTTTAGAAACCACATGCTGTAATTTCGCTGCAGATATTCGCCCACCAGAATCGCGGTCGCCAGAGGCTTGTCGGGCCAGACAGTGTGTGGAACGAAAAACAACAGCGAGCCCGCGAGCTGCCTGCCCGCATTGATTCCTTCCCGACTCACCATTTCCACAATGGCTTCCGTATTGGCCCACGCGTCATAGGTCGTGGATGCGAAGTGCTCCTCGAAGAAGCTCTCTATCGTGGCCCAAGAAAGCGGCCACTTATCGATTCTGCTGTTCGTGAACAGCTCGGAAAAGGGAAAGAACAGTCCGCTCAAAACAAAGATTGCCCAGAACACTCGGGATGGACTCTTGAGGTGGCGCTGAAACGCCAATGCGAGCAGCGTCAGATAGATGGGACCGAGTGCGTTTCGCTTTTCCGTCAGCGGATTCTGGCAAATGAGTAGCAAGACGAACGCGAAAAGCGCGAGCGCAATCCACACCAGTCCGATTCGACGAGGACGATGCAACACGATAAGAATGAACACGGGCACGATTAGAAAGAAAAGCACCTTCGCGCGAATCATGTCCAAAGGGGTGACGTCGATTCCATCCAGATCGCCGGCCTGCAGTTGGCTGGCAAAATTGAATGCGCTCATCGCAGCCACGACGCAGATCGCCAGGGCCGGAATAAGCGCCGCATAACGGATCGTCAATGGTTCCGAAGCGCGGGCCGTCGACGCTTGAATCGTGCGCGGAAGAAGATGTCGCGCGCCAAGGTAAGTGACAATGAAAACGATAAATATGAGATTCGCATGCAGCGCCGAAGTGTCGTCGAAGGGCATCGTATTCACGAGCACTTGCGCGTCATGCGCCAACTGAAGAGCCGGTGCGAGTATCAGGAAAGTTATCTCGAACACCACGACAGATGCGTCCGCAAACGACGGCTTGCTGTCGAACAAGTGCATGCCGAGGTGAAAGAGGACCACGCCAAGCAAGAGAACGTGAGACACGAGCATCAGCGGGCTATGCCCGGGACTCATCCCCAGGGTATAGAACTCGGCCGCGAACAAGAAGATACCCAATGCAAGATATGAAACCACGTTCGCCGGGCTTTTCATGTGGCCGCCATGTCGTTTGTTGAGTGCGCTACTGGCTGCATACCAGACTTACGGGCGAGCGCGCCGATCCTCCGCCGATGTATAACGGGTCCTGCGCCGCGCCTACCGACACGATCGATGTGGTCGACGTTACCTGTGCGACTGTGGCTCCATTGCGGATAATGGCGAAGCTCGGTACGCCGGAGACCGCCGGAACACGGAATACGTTCAAGCCCGCCACGCCATTCGACGTGTGGTCCGTTCCGCCGGAGGTTATCCGCAAGACAGCGGGCGCGGTCAGGAAGGCGACCATTTCGATGTCGTTGACGACTGAGCCCACGCCTTCTTCGACCATCGCGGTCTCCGGCGTCGAAGACCGGCCCGGCGTAAAGATCTGCCTGCGATGAAAGTAGAGAATGCTATCCCGAACGATCGGCGGCGGATTTCCGGTCTTGGCCCATTCGATGTAGTAAGCCGCGAGATCATAGAAGGCATACTGCGTACCGACAGAGGGCGAGACGTGAGTCGATTCCGAGTAGTCGTTCCAGGTGACGAGCTGCACGTAGGCTGGATCTCGCGACGTCACCTGAGACCACTGCGCCCGAAAGAGTGCGGAATTCTGCGCTTCCCAGAACACCGAGTCTTTTGGCCGTGAATCCTGAGGCGCGACGGGCGTCATGATATCTGCACCGAACGATTCGAGATTTGTAAGCGCCTGATCTTCCCAACCGCCTTTATCGGTCGATTCCGGCACCGTTCGAACGCCCCAGAACGAAAAGGAATTCGTGATTGTGCGAAAGTCGGCGGATTTGGCGGGATCGAGGAGAATGGGAATCAACGTGACGTTCACGCCTGCAGCCGCAGCTCCGCGAATCACATCCGACCAGAAATTCTGGCTGACGTTCTCCGCGTAGAACGGCGCAATTGCAAGGCTTCCGTCGGCCATTCGATACGCGTTCTTCTGTCCTGCAATGACACGTATGGCCGCGACCATATCCGACACACTGACACCATCGAGCGCCGCCATATCCGGTTCGGCCAGAATCTTGAAGTCGGGCGCGACATGCTGTGCAACGGAATAGACCCGCATCACGTCGTCCCATAGCGAGCCGCTGTTGATTTGCAGAAGGTCTACGCCGAAGCCGTCTATGTCAATCTTCCTCGCGCGCAGTATCTCCACGGCCAGGGCGCGCTGCTTATAGACGTTAGTGGTGTAACGGGCCAAAGGTAAGGGCCGGTCGCGCAGATAGCCGCCAACGCTCGCGTATTTGCTTCCTTCACCGGAGCGATTCAGATACTCCGTGCAATAGTAATCGGAACGTGCCGGAAGGTTATCGATAGAGAGAGGAAATGGAGTGAAGTAATGAGCAAATACAATAGGTCGACGCCCGGTTCCTATGAGCGCAGTGCTTATCGTGAAAGGCAATGCCGATGCCGGTGATTCCGTATCGACGATCGACTGTGCGTTTTTCTGCAAGGCGGTCCATTGGGCGCTGGTAAGATCGGCGGCGCGCGTCGAAGTCGACGCCACGGAGACCACCGAGGCCAGCGCAAAGACCGCTACAGCGCGACGGGATCCGTCATGACACCCGCGGGCTGCGGCGGCCCGGCCGACGCTACACATTTGCAGATCGTTCATGTCTCGTGAAGTCCCGATGGACGAGGCGCGATGCCGTCGCGAATCGCGTCGCGTTGCGTGGTCAGTGAAGCGCCGCCGAAGGCGCTCGGCGAAGCGCGCGAGTTGCCGGCCGTCGAAGACGACTCGGCGCCGACGACGGGGGCGGCTGTCAGCGCGTTATGTTTTCTGCGGCCCAAGGTATTAAGCACGGCCCCGGTTACCCGAACGCCGATCGATTCGAACGCGTCGACGCAAGCTGTCAGATCGGCGATTCTCGATAAATTCGCTCGCGCGACAATGAACACACAACCCGCCTGCCGCGCCATGACGAGCGTCTCGGCCGCGCTGAGCACCGGCGCAGCGTCAAGGATGACGAACTGGTAACGCTCGCCAACCGACGTCAGCGATTTTCGTAGTGTATCCCTCGAAAGGCTGGAAGGTACTCCGTCCGTTCGCACTCCGCTCGGCAATAAGTCGAAGTCACCTGCGGAGCCGATTCGAACGACCTCGTCGAACTTGCTGCGTCCGGAGATAACATCCGATAGCCCGGGCGCAGATCCGGCGTTTCGCCTCTTGGATAAGCGTCCCGCGCGCGCGTCGGCATCGATCAAGAGCACGCGCGCGCCGCTCTGAGCAAGTTGAGCCGCGACTTGCTCCGCTACGAATGATGTTCCCGTCCACGCATTGACCCCGCTAAAAACCGCAATGCGAGAACCGGACTCGAGCATCTTATGCTCGAAGATGGCAGAAAATCGACGCAGGCTCTCGATCGACGGCGCTCTGGATGTGGTACTCGCGCCTGCGCGAGCAACGTCGATGCCTTGGCGATACGATGCGGCCCCTGCTATGTTTCCGAACGCGCCACTCACAAACACAGGCAAACCCGTGCGCCGCTCGATATCATCGGGACCGTCGATTTTGCCCGACCATGCTTTTCTCGCGAGCGCGAGCAGAATTCCCAGAAAAGCGCCGCCAACAATTCCGAGCACAACAATGAGCAATCGCCGTGGCTTTATCGGATCTTCAGGAAGCGTGGCGTCGTCGATCAGTCGTACTTCATTCACCCGGCCGGCCTTGATGAAGCGTAACTGCTGCATGTTCGCCAGCAAGCCTGCGTAGAGTTGATTGTTGACGCTGATATCGCGTGAAAGCCGAAGCGCCTGTTGCTCGAGTTCCGGCAACATTCGCGCTTCGGCTTCCAGCTGCGTGGCACGCGCGCTCAGTGTAGTGATTTGCCGATCTACCGCAAGCACCGTGCTGTCGTCTTTCGTGAACCTTCGCAGAAGTTCCTGCCGTTGCACTTGGAGATCCGTCATCTTGGCCTGCACGTCGGCCAGCTGTCTGATGACGACGTTCGCTTGCTCGCTAAGATTGACTGAGCCCGTCTCGTTCTTGAACCGGCTGAACCGGTCCTCCGATTTCTCTATCTGACCCTTCAGTATCGGCAGTTCCGTGCTCAACGCCTCCATCGATTTCTGTGCGTCGGCGCTTCTTCTCGCCTCTTCACTCGCGACATAGGTCGTGCCGATTGCATGAAGTATGTTTCGAATGAAAACCGGATCGGTGCCTTCCAGGGATGCGCTGACGATATTCGATTCTTTCCCTCGCTCCGTGACGCTCAGTCTTTCCTGAAGCTTTTCGACCACTGCCGATCGCGATAGCCGCCGAAGATCGAAAACCTGACCGGCACCTCCAGGAAGCGCATCGATCTTCAACGCGATCGCGCCGCGCTTCGTCTCGAAGTTTTCCAATGTCGATACGTTGCCCTTAAAAGTCTCCCCGTCGGGGGTTAAAAGACGATAGTGTCCGTTGCCTTCCGACACTACTTCCAGTGCCTTCTTGCGCAGGCTTTCGGGCACTTCTGCAATCGAAGCCGAACCCGGTTGAACGCCGCCTACCTCGGCCTCGCCGGTGATTCTGCGCCACGCCGCGCCTAACTTCGACTGCGCGCGAGTCCAGATATCGCGACGCGGAGTGAGCGAGATGTCCAAATGCATCGGTGCGATAGCTGATTCCAGCACACTGCGCGACGTGATCTTCTGGACTTCGGCTGCAGCGCGAGGCTTCACCGCGAACAGTGACGACACATCTTCGAGCGAGCTTCTGCCCGACGATTCGGGAGGCTCCTGAACCTGCAGCAATATGCTTGTTTGATAGATCGGCGTTGCGAGGATCGCGTACTCGCACGCGACGCTGCCAACGATTACGGTCGTCCCGACGATAACCTTATAGTTGCGCTTCAGAAACCGTATATACGATTCCGTGACCGTTTCCGCGCTATCGCCACGTGGCAAGGCAACGTCGTCTGCGAAGTCCTTAGTCATCTGTAGCGCTCCGGCAATCGTCAGAAAAGAATGCTCGTATAGCCGATCCAATACTCCACCCGCTCCGACAGCCTTGAATGTAGCCAGCCCGCCGCTGCGCCGGCTTGCTTGACCGAATGTGGCAAGACATTGGCGCGAACGGCATCGTGGTTGAAGACGTTACTGCGCTTTCCTGCCGGTCGTTCGCTTATGCGGAAGTCGCACCTTTGTCGTCGAACACGCTCAGATGCGCGAATATGCGCTTTCTGAACAGGAACAGGTACACGCAGTAGTCAGACACCAGGCTTGCGATCACCGTCGACCACACCACCCAGGCGACTTCATGGAATGTGGACACGAGCCAGAATTTGAGCGACAAGGCGAGCGCACAACTCACACACACCGCGACCAGTTGTGATTTCAGCTCGCCGACGCCGTTTAGAAAGATGCCGAAAGCATTGCCGAACGCATCGACTACCGACATGACCGCAACCGCGCAGAGCAGCGCGACGGGAATACTAAGGTGGTTGCCGACCCACTTGCTCAGAAGCCACGAGGAGGCGGCGAATATCGATCCGCTGGTCACGATGGCGATCGCACCGGTGCCGAGCATCGACAGCTTTAACGTCATCGACAGGAAATTCGTGTCGCCCCTCGCCTTCGCATCGGCATAGAGGCCCCACAGCGGCACCGTCAGCATCGAGATCCCGACAGTAAGGAACTGGAACAGACGCTGTGCGACGGCGAGCTTCGCGACTTCCGTCACGCCCAATAACTTTGCGACGATGAGCGCGTCGAAGCCGCTTGCGCACATGACGCCGACCTGCAGTCCGAAAAACAACGATCCCATGCTGAGGATCTTCTTCGAATCAGTCCACATCGTCGAGTGCGCCCCACCCGAAATCAAGCCGAGCAATCCTTGTCGATTCAATCGCACAACGAGACACGACGACATGCAGATCTGAATGCCATAGGTGACGAACAAGAGCCACGGAATTGATGCTTGACGCAGACAACACCAATACAAGAGCGGCAGCGATATCAGATAACCGATCGAGCTGACGATATGCTGTTCCCAGCCTCTTTGAAGGCCATGACATACACGCTTCACTCCACCGAGAGGAATGTTCAGGCAGGTTAGAACGAGAAAGAGCGTCGCAGCCACCAGCGTTTCATCAGCGGCGTCAGCGCTATGGCCGAAGACGAGGCGCAAGTCGAATATGTGGAGCGCAGCGTACAAACAGATTCCGCAAATCGCGCCGACAGTGCCGAGCAGCCATACCCCATGTGTGATCAGCTCACGAATGCGCCGAGCATCTTCATTCGCTCGCGCCCCTGCAACGAGATTGAGAAGCGCATTGCCTATGCCGAAGTCGAGCATGGCGAGCGTTGCGGCGAGACTCGAGAACGTCATCCATACGCCGAAACGTTGTTGGCCCAGATACGGCAGCGTCCACGAGACGGATGCAATCAGGACAATGAACGCCAGGCCGGAACTGCAGACGTTGCACGCGATCGTAAGCGCAGCTCGCCGATACCGATCCCTGTCGCGTCCTTCCGATCTGCCGACGCCGAATGGCAACATTTCGAACAGACGCGAGGACATCGCGAAGAGGGCACGGCGCGAGGCGGCCAAAGGTGGTGGCATCGCTCAGGCTCTGTCGAGCATCGCAAGCACGCATTCGATCTTCGTCACGTCCATGCCTCTCCCCGGTGGTTTCACGCCCGACGCGATCCTGCGGAAATTGGCTGCTCGCGGCACATGTCGACCCGTGAACCACCTTCGCACGTGCACGAAGCATAGGAGCGCACGTCTGGCCGATGACGGAGTTGACGGAATATGCCATGAGGTTGGCCGAATCGGGTCGATGTGTCGGGAGAGCGCTCACACCTCGCCCTGTCTCGGCCAATTCCTTGCCGACATCCGCCTTGCATCGGTCAATGAGCTGTGCGCGACTAGTATGGCCTGTTGACGATCCACCGCGTGCCGTGTCGGCTTGACACGCGACTTACGACCGGAGAATCAAATGGCAAGCTTGCCTTTCGACGCCGCAGAACCAGGTCTCAATGAAGAGGCGATCGAGCACTCGTCGCCTGACATTTCCGTTCGAGCTGGCTTATCGTGGAGCCAGACGGAGAAGGCGCTCTTCACTCGCGAATTCCTTTCTGTCAATCCCGAACAGGTAGTCGCAGAGCTGAATCAAAAAGGATACTTTGCGTTTCCTTCCGCCCTTGCACCAGCGGCCATCGAACGCATAGAACAGGATTCGACTGCAACGAAGCTGGGCCTGAACGTCAACAAGGTCGCCGGTGTATTCTGGGAGAAGCAATACTATCTGACGAACCTGCTCGCCGTGTCGAAGACCTTCTACGACTTCGCGACCTCATCATTTGTTTTCAGGGTCTGCGAAGGATATCTGGGCGACAAGTTCAGACTCAAGGCGCTGAGATACTACGAAACGTACGGCGGGCACCACATGCAGTGGCATACCGACAACAAGACCGACAAAGCCTTCGCTCATATTCCCGGAATCATCTTTATCTTCTATGTCTCCGATGTCGACGACGGCGAGTTCCAGTACATCGAGGGCTCGCATCTCTGGTCCGGAGAAAAGGCGTATAGCGACTACACGGATGAGTTCATCGCTGATAACCTCGCGTCGGACGTCAAGAGCTTCAAGATGCCGCGCGGATCGCTCGTCATTTACAACACCTACGGCATTCATCGAGCGAGACCCGTAACCGACAGGAACTTCGTCAGGAAAAGCGTGTTCTTCCAGGTTGACAGTGAAATACAGAAGTCCGAGCCCATCATCGTGAACACGGAATTTATTTCGGAAGTCAACGAACGAACGTCGATGTTCCTCGGATTCGGACAGCCCTCGGAGTATGACGTCTTTCCAAAGACCTCGATGAACACAGCGCCGCTCAATCGAACGATGATGTCCGTGCTGGGCGAATATCTTTTCTTCCGCTTGACACGCGCCGGATTCGCGAAGCTGCCTCGGGGTCTGCAACCGCTGATCTGCAGGTTAGCCGGAAAATGAACCGACTCTGCGATCAAAGGTCCGCTGGCTGCGAAGCCAGCGGGCCCGGTCGACACTCGCACGTGCGCGCTTATTCGTGATGTTCCAGCGCACGGTATCCGGCTAGGGTGATCAGAGCATCGCGCTTCGCTATCTGATAATCGGACTGCACCATTTCCTTGACGAGCGCTGGAAAAGTCACCGTTGGCGCCCAACCGAGTTTCGCGTGAGCATTCGACGGATCGCCCAGCAGGGTCTCTACTTCCGTCGGCCTGAAGTAGCGAGGATCGACACGCACAATCACGGTCCCTGGCGCGACACGGCATTCCTTGCTGGTGATCCGCTCCACGATCGCGACCTCGTCGACACCGCTGCCCTCGAAGCGCAGAACGATACCGAGCTCCGCGGCAGCAAGTTGCACGAATTCCCTCACACTGTATTGCACGCCGGACGCGATCACGAAGTCCTCCGGCTCGGGCTGTTGCAGCATGAGCCACTGCATCTGAACATAATCGCGTGCGTGTCCCCAGTCGCGCATTGCGCCCAGATTGCCGAGATACAGGCAGTCCTGCGATCCGATTGCGATGCGAGCAATCGCGCGCGTGATCTTACGCGTGACGAACGTCTCTCCACGAACCGGCGATTCGTGGTTGAACAGAATGCCGTTGCACGCATAGATGCCATAAGCCTCGCGATAGTTCACCGTGATCCAGTACGCGTACAGCTTCGCAACGGCATACGGGCTTCGCGGATAAAAAGGCGTGGTTTCCCGCTGGGGTATTTCCCGGACCAGCCCATATAACTCGGATGTCGATGCCTGATAAAAGCGAGCGCGTTTCTCGAGACCCAATATGCGCATCGCTTCCAGTATTCGCAGAGCGCCCAGACCGTCCGCGTTGGCCGTGTATTCGGGTTCCTCGAACGAGACCGCTACGTGACTTTGCGCGGCGAGATTGTAGATCTCGTCCGGTTGAACGCGCTGGATGATACGCAGGATGCTCGAAGAATCGGTGAGATCGCCGTGATGCAAATGAAACCTTCGCTGCGCTACGTGATCATCTTCGTAAAGATGGTCGATACGGTCGGTGTTGAAGAGCGATGAACGGCGTTTGACGCCATGCACCTCATATCCTTTATCGAGCAGGAATTGAGCGAGATAGGAACCATCCTGACCGGTTATTCCGGTAACAAGCGCGACCTTATTCGGCATCGTTTCTTCTCCTCTTATGCCAAGTCACATGCGAACAACAATCTCAGGGTCTTGATGCCGCTTTCTTCAACGCCGTAACTCACGACCGCGGTTCGAATCGAACCTTGTCGTGATCGCCCATGTAAGGCCCTTGTTTCACCTCGATGAAGGCCGCGTCCTCGAGCATTTCGAAGCCGTGACCGCCCGCGGACAGCAATATGACGTCTCCGGGCCCAAGTGTCCGGCTCGTCACATAGTGCAGGTTCGCACCATAAAGATCGACGCGAACGCGTCCTCTTTTGATCAGCAGAACTTCTTGCGTCAGCTTTACTTCACGCGCCATGATGTTATGCACATGCGCGCATATCTTCGTTCCGGCGGCATGCTCCATATGCGCGAGTTGCTGCGAGTATTCGCGCGGCGTGAAAAAATTCACGCCTTCTCTCGAGAAGGAAGCACGGATGATAAGAGCAAGTGTGACGCCGTCGTGAGCGATGATATCGACGCTTTCTTCAAGCCCAATGTCCTGCTCGGCCGAAAATACCCTCATGATGTGTCCCGACTGGAGAATGTCCGACATGGACGCGCTTTGAAACGCGTAGCAGAGGCCAGAACGCGCATCGTCCGTAACTGAAGCTTAGCGCCCCTTGTGATTCGTCTCTCGTCAAGTGACGGAATCTGGCAAGGTGTTGACCGATTCGCGTCGCGGCTCCACCCTTTCTCGTCATATAAGTAGCGCATGCGAAGGTCGCGCGCACGAACGCACGTATCTTGCCTCGATCATTAGGCGCGGCCGTCACTCATCAGCGAAATATATTTCCTGGCCGCGCGAGATACATGAAAGCGGTCGTCGAAGCACTGCCTCGCAGCTGATCTCATCGCATCCTTTTCATGCTCCGGCAAGCTCGTCCATTGCATGAGCAACCGAGTGATGCCGGGCAGCGTATCCACATCGACGAGGCCCGCTCGGTCCGCCACGACTTCCTGCCAGATTCCGACCTTGTCGGTCAGTAGCACCGGCACGCCGCATGCGAGCGCCTCGGCCACCACGACGCCGAAGTTCTCCTGATGCGAAGGTAAGACCATGACGTCCGCCGCCCGCAACAAGGACCACTTGTCCGCGCCCGTCACCATATCGATCCAGGTGATTTTCCTGGCAAGCCCGAGTTGCTCGGCTTCACGACGCAGCTTCGCCGCGACGCCGTTGTTGTCAGGCCCCGCAATAACTAGTTGATAGTCGTTCGCGGCGTCTCGCAGATCATGAAAGGCGCGAATCAACAGGTCGCAGCCTTTCTTTTCATGGAGCCGCCCTAGAAACAACATCAACTTCTTGTCATTCGAATGCCCCGACGCGCGCCACTTTATAACCTCTGCCTTTTCGATCAAAGGTGGCGGCACGGTGCCGATCGTCATGGTGTTTTCCTTGGCGCGATATAGCGGGAATGCTTTGCGCGCCAGGGTTCGCTCGCTATCCGTAGTGAAAAGAACGCCTTTCGCGTTGCTCAGGACGTGTCGTTTAACGAATAACCAATAGACAAGCTTCTTCGCGAACTTCAGTGGATGGCCTATGTTGAACCATGGATCCAGCATTCCGTGCGGCATGACGAAGTATGGAATCTTCCGCGGACGCAGCGAAAACACGGCCGCCGCGCTATGAAACTGCCAAATGCCATCCACGACAATCGCATCGTATTGCCTGCCATGCTCGATCAGCCAGCGAACGAGGCGGAAGTTGAACGAGTATTTCCCTGCATGGTGTCCAAGGCGGACCACTCGATCGAACACAGCGTCATCTGACGTGTCGGCATGGGCCGAAGGATCGAGACAGACGATATCGACCGTGTGTCCAAACAGCCGCAGTTCTGCAGCGAGCTTCTTGATTGCCTCCGCCGGACCGCCACTCCTTGCCTCGATAGACGGAATGATGTGGAGCGTTTTCAAAGACGTTCTCCAGTGAGCCAAGACGCATGCGGGAGCGGCAATGTTCGTCGACACCTTTCGACAGCCTCGTGCAACGCCCCGGAAAGGCATCGTAGCGCCGCGGATGCCCGGCAAGGTCCATTGGCGGAAATCATCAAGCTTTTGGCCGGGCATCCGCGTGCTGAGTCCGCGGCGATGGCGGGCGCGGTCTCACTCATCGGTCAGCCAACGTCTTGCCGTCATCCGTCATAACGGGTCGCGCGGATATACGGCAGCCTATCGTTAGACCAGCCCACGATAGACGATCCGATATTGATCGTGTCGCTGTGAACGCAACATGTCCTTTCTTCTGCGGGGAACTCAAGATATGTTGTTCAAGAGAGCCGCTTCGAGCACTACCTATCAAAGTGATCTGGCAGTTCCCCGATTCGCCCATCGCCGCGTTGAAACTCGTGAACATGCGAGCGGCGCGGATGTCACCGGCATCGGCTTTCATGTCCGGCCGATCCGGATGGTGGTCTTTATCGAACTGGACAATTCAGTAGGCGGAGGATTTCAGCAAGCGACGAACGCTGCGCTTCTGGCCAAGCGCCTGCCGCCCGAACTCTGTAACGTGACCTTCATCACGACGCGCAGGTCCGCGATCGAAGAACTGCATCGGGTTGGAATCGATGCTCGCTATCTTCGCGTTCACCGCTGGCAAAAGCTGCTTGCGCGTTTCCATGTCATGTGGCGCCTGCTCAATCCGCCTCAACTATTCAGAAAGCACGTGTACTTCAATTGGCTCGACCGGTCTTTACGGGAAATGGGCGCGGACCTCGTCTACTTCACGGGTCCGTCCTATCTGGCTCTCGTGACTGCACGTTTCAGCTATCTCTTTACGGTCTGGGATCTGGCGCACCGCGATGAAGTGGACTTTCCTGAAGTTCGCTGTGGCGGCGAGTTCGAGCGCCGCGAGCAGATCTATCAACTTGCGCTGAAGAAAGCGACCGGTGTCGTAGTCGATTCAGAAGCGGGACGCGATAACGTGATCCGACGATATGCCGTCGATGAGGAAAGAGTTCATGTGATTCCCTTTTCTCCCGCGATTGGAACGCAGTTGTCCGAGCATGAGCTTGATCATCCGGATCGCTTTATCGACATCAAGGCAAAGTATGGCCTGGATTGCGACTACGTCTACTATCCCGCCCAGTTCTGGCCGCATAAGAACCATGTCTATCTATTGCGGGGATTGCGCAGCCTGGAGGATCGCTTCGGGATCAGGGTCGGCGCCATATTCTCTGGGCGCGACTTCGGCAACCTGGCTCATGTACGCTCAGTGGCCGATGAGCTCAGGCTGGCGGACCGAATCCGCTTTGCAGGCTTCGTGTCCGATATCGAAGTGACCTGCCTCTATCGTCAGGCGGTCGCATTGGTGATGCCCACGTATTTCGGTCCCACGAACCTGCCGCCCTACGAGGCGTTTCAGCTTCGCGTGCCCGTGCTGTATTCCGACCTGAAGAACCTGCGAGACCAGATTGACGACGCGGGGCTTCTCATCGATCTTGTGAACCCGGACAGCATGGCCGATGCACTTCGTGAGCTCATCATCGACCCCGACCTGAGAATGCGGCTGATCCAGCGAGGCAAGCAGCGCATCGAATCCTTGACGGACGACCGCAGGCTGTCGGTGCTTCGTCATGCACTGGAGACGTTTCGAGTGCGCCGTATGTGCTGGCAGCCCTCTCCGAAGATGTCCCGGATTGGCGACAGTTAAGTCGATCTGTCCGCACCGCCAATACCTGAAACGTGCAACGACTGCTGGGAGAGCTTCCAAATGGCGTCAGAACTCCTCACCGACAATGCGGTGTCGAACGCGGAAACCCTTGTCCACGACGTCAAGGACGAGCACGCTGCCAATCGCATCATCGATCTGAGCCGAGCAGGAAAGGGCAACTATGAGAAGGCGCGATCGACGCTCATCGAAGCACTATGGTTTGTTGTCGAAGCCTGCGTCATCAATAACAAGCTCAACCCGTTTTCGAATGTGCGAGTTGCGTTACTCCGTCTCTTCGGCGCGAAGATAGGCGTCGGTTGCCGCTTCCTGCAACAGCTTCGCGTGAAAGCACCGTGGAATCTGGAAGTGGGCGATCACTCATGGTTCGGCGCCGATGTGTGGATCTATAACCAGGCGCCCATCCGCGTCGGATCGCATGTGTGCATTTCACAAGGCACGTTCCTCACAGCCGGCTCGCACGCAATGAGCACGACGATGAATCTGAGCGTTGCACCGATCGTCATTGAAGACGGCGTGTGGATCACGGCGAATTGTGTCGTGCAAATGGGCGTGACCATCGGCCGTTCGGCGGTCGTTACACCGCTTTCCGTCGTACATCGTTCGCTCGAGCCCGAAGGCGTTTATGGCGGCAACCCATGCCGCTTCATTCGCAAGCGCTTCGATTGAAAGTCAGCGCGTTCGGCGCGCCGATTTTTCAGTTTCAACCACATTGGGTGGCTCGATGAAAGTGCTGATGATCTCGCTCAACTACGCCCCGGAAGTAACCGGGGTTGGAAAGTATTCTGCCGAGCTGGCGGAATGGCTCGCATTGCGCGGACATACGGTACGCGTAATCACCGCTTCTCCGTATTATCCGGAATGGCGCGTTCGCGCCGGCTATAACTCGCACACATACGTGACGGAACAGCTCAACAATGTTTCGGTGATACGCGTGCCCTTCTGGTGCCCGAAACGCCCTTCGGGCTTGAAGCGCATATTGCATCTGATGAGCTTCGCACTCTTCTCCATTCCCGCCGCGGCAGTGCAAATCGCGTGGCGTCCGCAAGCCGTATGGCTCGTCGAGCCGCCCTTGTTCGCGTCGCCCATGGCGCTGTTGGCAGCGCGCATCGCGAGTGCATCGTTCTGGCTTCACGTACAGGACTACGAGGTCGATGCCGCTTTCCGGCTTGGAATCCTGAAGGGCCGTGCGGCGAAGAAGCTCGCATCGTCCGCTGAAAAATGGCTGATGTCGCGCGCCGACGTGGTCTCCACACCTTCAGCCGCGATGACGCGACTGGCGGTGCAAAAAGGCGTCCTATGCGAGAACGCTTTTACATTTCCGAATTGGGTCGACATGCAGCATGCACAATCGGACAGCGCGGACAACTCGTATCGCGGGCAACTCGCTCTCGGTCGCGGCGTGCAGGTCGTACTTTATTCCGGCAATCTGGGGCTCAAGCAAGGTCTGGAAGTTATCGCGGATGCGGCAAAGCTTCTCGCGTGGCGCGAGGACATCATGTTCGTGATCTGCGGTGCCGGGCCCGCAAGATCGTTCCTGCTCGATAAGGCCCGCGACTTACCCAATGTCAAATTCCTCGATTTGCAGCCTAAAGAGCGCTTCCACGAACTGCTCGCGCTCGCGGACATGCATGTTCTGCCGCAACGCGCCGATGCCGCCGATCTCGTCATGCCATCGAAGCTCGGCGCCATGCTGTCGAGCAATCGGCCGGTTATCGCCACGGCGAATGAAGGCACCGAGCTATGGGACGTCGTGAATTCCGTCGGCCTCGCGGTCGAACCCGAGTCTCCAACTGCATTGACTAAAGCCATACTTCGTCTCGCCAATGACCGCTCGCTTCGTGAGCGTCTTGGTGCGCTCGGCCGACAATACGCGGCATCGAATCTCGCCAAGGAATCGATCCTTCTGCAATTCGAGGCGCGTCTGCGTAGTTCGGTCAAGGCCAAACGAGGTGTCGGCGATCAGGCGCCGACAACCTGAGCGCTTCGCTCTCAGCGCTTATTCCGGCTTCGTGCGCGAAATTCGGTTGGGGACATCGAGAATTCCTTGCGGAATAGCTTCGACAGTCTCTCTCCGTTGCTGAGGCCCGTTCGACGGGCGATCTTGTCGACCGGAAGATCGCTATTTTCGAGGAGCTTGCAAGTGAGATCGAGCCGCGCGCGAAGCAGATATTTCGAAGGCGTGACGCCGATCTCGCGCTTGAACAGACGCAGGAAGTTGCGCTCGCTCATCGAAGACATGCGCGCTGCATCGACGACGGATATCGCCTTTGCGCAGTTCAGCACGAGCCAACGCGCCGCCGCGCGCGCCTTCTCGGCCAGCGTCGTGTCATACATCTCTTCGAACGCCGCCTCGAGCGACAAGCCTCCGCCCGATTCGAGACGGTCCGCGACACGCATAGCCAGATCGGCGCCCAAGTCCTTCTTGACGAATGCAAGCGATGTCATCAATGCCTGATCGCGTTCATGCTCTGATAGGGTTTTGGTCGCCGAACTGGGCGGAATATCCTGCTTCATCGAAGGCCAGTCCCGCGGCGTAACGCCCGCGGCCGACAAGAGCATGTGCGCGTTTCCCATCGCGGTAATGGTGACGCTCTTCCCGCTCGCGCGTCTCAGGAGTTCCATAAGATTGTCGTCCGAGGACGCGCGTGCCACGCCGCTGCCTCCTGCGACGAAAAGGTTATCGAGACTATCGAATTTTCCTCCGGCGAGTTGGTCCGTCCACACGGACATGGAAGCAGAACACGAGACCGTACCCCCTCGAGCCGATACCAGATTCACGCGATATTTCAAAGAATGATTCGCTGCTTCGGATTGCAACTCGTTCGCCACATGCAGCGCTTCGGCGAGGGTGCCTGCGGCCAGCAAAGAGAAACCATCGTATAAAACAATGCCGATGTGCTTGATTACCGTCGAATCATGCATCGCATACGCGCAGTCGCCAGCGACGGACGTAGCTTCGAGGACGTCAGTTGAGGTTGACATCGCGGAGCCTCCAATTCGTTGCGTTAGTGTTATTCCTTCCGAACGAGCGTGTCGACTGTGGGCGTCGTTTAACTTTTGGGAGTCACCAGGCGTTCTCACAGACGCAGGTTACAGGTAAGAAAAAATTGCGTCGAGGCAACGATAAAAATAGACATCCATATGAAAAAACTTCTTAATCGCTCGCGGCGTTGAACGGATACGCACGTTCGTATGGACAGACGGCATAGTCGTGGACGGTACATTTGCAAACGCCGGCGTGATCGCACTCGCAATCGTTTGCTTTCGTAGCGTTTCGCGAAGTTAGGTGAAGAAGCGTATTCGCGCAGTGCCGAGCAATACAAAAACGGGCGCGAATTCGCGCCCGCCTCTCGCTGGAAGTATCTTTACGTATGCAGCAGAATCAAAAGCTATCTCGCGTTGCGTTCAAATCATATGTTATGACGAGCGTGCGTCGATTGATTCGCCAAAGGCGAATGCGACGTTTCGCGAAAAGTTCTCCATGAGCAAAGAGCCAATTCGCATCACGCGCGGTCATGCATGCCGGCATTGGCGCGTTTGATTCTTTTCTGCGAATCGGCGGCAGATGGCATCGGCAATGAACTAAAGCGCTGGCGTATTACGGACTACTCCGGCGTGCCACGCGCCTCGCAGGAACTCGGGAACCGTGCGCTCTCCTGCCTGATCCGTTCGCAATGCCTTGACCAATGGACGAGGTTATCCATCGCGTGACTCATCACTTCGATAGTTCCGTGATGTTCTTCGAAGGAGATTGTCAGAGCGACGTGCGAGGCAGATAGCCGCTCGGCTTGCCCTGCAATCTGCGGCTCACCTTGAGCGCGAACAACACAGGCTTCGTGATGTGCGGACGAAGGATGGCATGCTTGCGCACATACTTAGGAACGTACCACTGAGATCGCGTGCCCGCGTAAAACAATGCGGCGTGTCCCGCGCGCAGCGTGCGCGGTTCCTGACCTTCGGCGGTAATGATGACTTCGCCTTCGATCACATAGATGGTCTCGTCTTGCTCGAAGTACCAGTTGAAGCGGCCAGCGGTGCAATCCCAGACCCACGAGGAGGTCGTCGTGTCGAGACTTTGCGACCATCTGCCACTGCGGGCGACAGGATTGCCTTCGAGTATCCATGCGGGGTCGATCGGATCTGGTTCGAGCAACACATCGTCTAGACGTACGGACTCGAAAACGGGAGTTGGCATGAAGTCTCCTTATGGTGCGGCTTGATCGGTCATCGAAAGAGCGGGAGAGAGTCTGCGCTCGCTCATTCAGCAATCTGGCTCCGTCAAGGTTTCGGCGCCTTGCGCATTTACAGACAAAGAGGCAAGGAAAACGTTCATCATCAACATTACAGTCTGTAATGTTTGGCAATCTTATACAGCACGCCGGAATTGCGCAAACGAGAAACCGGTGTTTTGTATGAGCCAACGCACATACATAATTCTTGAATCCTAGCCTCGGTCTAAGGCTGGTTTGATAGCTCGCGCGGGTGAGGTGATCGAACGCGAGAACGGCAGTCGCCGAAGTTATCGAGCGATTGCCGTTCTGCCTTTGATTGACGTGTAGATGCTTCTGATCGCCGCCGATCGATCGACGGAGGGCATCTCGATGATGATCGAAGCAGAACTTTGGCGGGCTTCATAGACACTCCGTTTGAATGTATGGAATCAGCAAACTGCAAGCACATCTTAAGAATGCAGAGTTAGCTGGGAATTATCCAATTCAGCCGAAGTGTCGACGCATGCACAGCCGGAAGTTAGCGATGTCCATGCCGCTTGATGAACTCCATCAAGGCGGCAAAGGCAGGGGGTATGGAAGGATCGGCGGCCTGAAGATGAAGCGTATCGTCGCCATCGACATGGATCCGATAGGTGCGGCCGTCCGGAACAGGTTTCGTTGCGCGTGGCCTCGATGCGCTCGCCTCGGCGCGCGCCGCCACGACGAGATGCGCGAATGCAACGCCATCGTCGGGCGAAAGATCCTTCTCGTCGAGAACGATCGGCCGTGCAAGTCCGGGAAAGGCAGCTAACCCGCCATCGGTCGTCAGCTCCGCGTGCATTGAAGGCTCCCACGACGATTGATGTGAAGCGCAGCCCGTGCACACCAGCGCCGCGCCCGACAACAGGAGCGCGGCGAAGATGCGAGCGCGCGCACGATCACAATACACCGACTTCGTGCCATCCCTTCTTGACCGCCGATGCCTCCGCGCTGCTCGCGCCATATAGCCTGCTCGCCGTAGTTAGCGTCAGCTTCGCGAATGTCTTGAAGGTCGCGGTCGGCTTGAGGTGCGAGTCGGTCAGCGTCTCATACCAGATTCGCCCCGCCTTCTCCCAAGCATATCCGCCGATTTCAAGAGCGGTCATGCAGAACGCCTTGTTTGGAATGCCTGAGTTGATATGCACGCCGCCGTTGTCCTGCGTCGTGCGAACGTACTCGCTCATGTCGGCGGGCTGCGGATCCTTTCCGAGCCTCGGATCGTCGTAGGCCGTGCCGGGATTCTTCATCGAGCGAAGCGCGACGCCATTGACGCCCTTCGCGAGCAATCCCTCGCCGATAAGCCAGTCCGCCTTGTCCGCCGTCTGCTTGTGCGCGTATTGCTTGATGAGCGAGCCGAACACATCCGATATCGACTCGTTCAGCGCGCCCGCCTGCGTCATGTAATTCAGGCCGGCGGTATGTTCGGTCACGCCATGCGTCAATTCGTGACCGATGACATCCAGTGCAATGGTGAAGCGGTTGAAGAGCTCGCCGTCGCCATCGCCGAAAACCATCTGCTGCGAGTTCCAGAACGCGTTGTCATAGTCCTTGCCGAAATGGACGGTGCCGATGAGCGGCATGCCCGCATCGTCGATCGAATTGCGATGAAACACCTCCAGATAGAATTCGAAGGTCGCACCGAGACCGTCATAGGCTTCGTTGGCGGCATCGTCTTTTACGGGCTTCGCGCCTTCGGTACGAATGACCGTGCCGGGCAACGTTTCAGTTTCGTCGGCCGTGTAGATCGTGCGATGCGCGGAAGGCGCGGCGGCAGTGGGCATCGGCGCTGCGCGCCGGACTGCGAGCGTGGCCTCCACGGCACGGAAGGACCGCATCGTGTGATCCTTCGACAGCGTGTCGATGGCGATCTCGCGCTGCTTCGCGTCGCCATGCTTCGCGATGTGCTCCAGCATGTGCGGCGGCAGAATGCAATAGATGGAGTGAGGGCGTCCGGGTTTCAGGCGAGTGCACATGATCGTCTCCTTGGCGAATCGAATCGATGGATTGAGCGCGGCCACGACGAAAATCTAGACGATGCCTCCGAATAGTCAATAGATGCCCTTCTACCATTGCCAAGCGTTATGTCGATCCTCGCGAACCGCTTCATTCCGGCCTTCCATTCATGTAGATCTACTTAACTTCTTTCCGTGCCAAGAGACGCGAATGTGCGATAGCGAACATTGCATCGACGTCTAGATGTCCGGTCTCGTGCATGCATGGCGGTATACCCCATGCATGCGGCAAAACATCACTTTGTTGTCCAGCGCACCGAAGGCCAGAAACGAAAGGAGGTTAAATCTTGCAAAACGTGCAATGAGAACCTCAACAAATGCGCGACCTAAATAAAACATCGAGCGGCCCAGGGATTCAGTGCGTTGCCAATATCGCTTCTTACCGAAGCGAGCGCCTATGCGTCGGTAATTTTGGAAGTGGGGCCGACGCATGACGCCGATCGTCTTCGGAGGCCGCTTCGGGTGGCTTCACGTCGGCCATGGAAGCCACGGCGTCGTGCTATGCAACCCATTCGGGCATGAGGAAGCGTGGGGCCACAAGGCCATGCGCTATCTGGCCGAAGAGCTTTCCCGACGCGGTATTCCGGTCTTGCGCTTCGACTATCTGGCGACCGGCGATTCAGTCGGCATCGATCATGAGAGCGATCGGGTCGATCACTTCATCGTGGATATCGGCGCGGCTATCGAACGTTTGCGACAGGAAACGGGCGTAACGAAAGTCACGCTGTGCGGCTTGCGTCTGGGCGGCACACTGGCTGCGCTGGCATCGCATCATCCGCTGGTGGATTCGCTCGCGCTCCTCGCGCCCGTGGTCAACGGACGCCACTATCTGCGCGAACTCACCGCGCTGCGACAGACGTGGGTCGAAAATCTTCCCGTCGTCGTGAGAGCGGTGCAGGTCGATTCGCCATATCACGTGCTCGGTCAGGTTTATAGCGAAGCGTTTCGCAGCCGCCTGAGCGGGCTCGATCTCGGCAAGGCGATGAGTCATCAGTCCGCTCTGCCCAAGCGCGTGTTCGTGGCCGACTTGCGGCCGGGCGCGAGCCGGTCGCTATGCAACGTATTGCTCGATCGAGGCGTCGACGTGCAGACGGAAGCCTTCGACGACTACTTCGAATTCATGCAGGAGACTGCATCGTCGGTCTTGCCCGAGAAGACGCTCAAGCGCGCCGCGCAATGGATCGAGGAGGGCGTGGCCGAAGGCATGGCCCGCGATCTCAAGCCGGCCCGCGCGAGAAAGGCAGCGCGCCCGAGCATGAGCGACGATGCGATCATCGAAACGCCGGAAGCGATCGAGCGCCCGGTGATCTTCGGCGCTGCAGGACTCTTCGGCATCTTGTGCGAGCCGCGCGACGGACTGCCGGGCGGCCCTGTGATCGTCATCACGAATACGGCGGGCAGCGTGCATCAAGGCGACAGCCGGCTGTCCGTCCGCATGGCGAGGGAGATGGCACAACGCGGCATCGCATCGTTGCGCTTCGATGCGCGTGGCATCGGCGACAGTCCCGCACGTTCGCCGGATGGCACGCACGACACGGTTGCGTCGATTCATGCGCAAACCACGATCGAGGATGTCGCGACCGCAGCTGCATGGCTCAAACGCAAGGGCTACGATAACGTCGTTGTGTTCGGCATCTGCTCGGGTGCGTATAGCGCGTTGCGCGCGTCGCTGATCGAGCCGGCTATCGGCGCTGTCATCGCCGTGAATCTGCAGCGCTTCCATGTACCTGAGCATCTGACGCTGCAAGAGCTCAGAGCGCAGCGGCGCAACACGATGGCGCGTCTCGGACCCGCGATCCTGAAGCCGCAAAAATGGTGGCTCGTGCTGAGCGGCAAGCGCGGACTCAAGCCGATCCTGAAAGCTTTCGCATCGAATGCGGCGGCGCGGCTGCAATCGCAGATGCCCGGCGTGACGCGCAAGAAGGTCGTTCAGGCGGATCACGGTTCGCTCACGGATCCGCACAGCATCGTCCATGCGCTCGAACGCAAAGGCGTGCGCACGCTGCTCGTGTACGGCGCAGGCGACGAAGGTCTCGATCAACTGAACGCGCATTTCGGCAGGCACGGCAAGAAGCTGTCTCGAACGACGCGCGTCCGGGCCGCCGTGTGCGGCGACGTCGATCACGCGCTCTACGACACGCGCGCGCTCGCCACCGTGATCGCGATGTCCGACACCTTCATCAAGGATCTGAAGCCGGAAAGCGCGCCGGTCATGGAACCCATTGCGCCGCTCGGTGTTTCTCCGCAGCTCTAAGCTGATCTTCATCTCATCGACTCTGATACGGGACGTGGCTCGTCCGCGCACGCGCGTCCCGTATCGTTGACCACGCTGTTCGTCGGAATCCGACAAGTCCCCGCCCTCTGTTTCTCTGCGGCCCACACTTCGGCCTCGCCTATTGCGGATGGTTTCGGCGCGCGAATCGCGCTTCCACCCCGCAATCCCTTTCCTATCAGGCCGGCGAGTTAACCGAACAGATCCTCTAGTAGCCGCTGGCACAGCCCTCGCATATGTAGCTGCGAGCGCAACGATTGGTGCTCATCCAACCAACCAAGTCAGGAGCTACATCATGTTGAAGATCGACAACCTCGCTGTCAGCAAAGAACTCGGCCGTGCTGAAATGGGCGCCATCGTCGGCGGTTCCAGCATCTTCCAGAACAACGGCATCAACGCCAACGTCAACGGCGGCTTCTCCTTCGCCAGCCCGCAAACGAACGTCGCGCCCGTCACGCAAGTCGATGCCTCGCAACACACCGACGTCGACGTGAAGAACATCACCAAGTCGCTCGCTTCGGTCGGCAGCCTGCTTGGCGGCGTCGCACTCTGATTCCCCATCTCATCGCAATCATCCACGCATCCGGAGAACCATCATGTTGAAGATCGAATCCCTCGCAGTCAGCAAAGAACTCGACCGTGAAGAAATGGGCGCCATCGTCGGCGGCTCCAGCATCTTCCAGAACAACGGCGTCAACGCCAATGTCAACGGCGGCTTCTCGTTCGCCAGCCCGCAGACCAACGTCGCGCCCGTCACGCAAGTCGATGCGTCGCAACATATCGACGTCGACGTGAAGAACATCACGAAGTCGCTCACCACGGTCGGCAGCGAAATTCTCGGCGCGAAGCTGTAAGCATCATCCCTCGAAGGGAGAAGGAACCGACGACGTTTCCTTCTCCCTCTCGTCATTGTTCCGAAGGCCGCACGCGCGCACTGCGCGGATTGACCAGGCCGCTCCTCTTTTGGCTTTTTTCCGCCAAGGCAATCGCCTGCAAGTGGCTTTGTCACCAGCGTTGTACGGCGCGTGCATGTGATATGGGCTGTTTCACTGAGCCCGTCGCATTCGTGTACGCGGACCGTCGGTCGTGCGCCGACATGTTCGGCGATCTGTCATCGCGCAGCCGACGAATCGATGCGCCGCTCGTTCGTGAATGATGCTGTAGATGCCCGGTGAGCCTTGCTATTCAATGGATCGGCCTAACCGGACAACATCCGGACGCTTCTGGCACAGCTCTCGCATATGGAGATGCGAGCGCAACGATTGGTGCTCGTCCAACCCAACCCGTCCCAGGAGACACATCATGCTGAAGATCGAAAACCTCGCCGTTAGCAAAGAACTCGGTCGTGCTGAAATGGGCGCCATCGTCGGCGGCGCGAGCATCTTCCAGAACAACGGCATCAACGCCAACTACAACGGCGGCTTCTCGTTCGCCAGCCCGCAGACCAACGTCGCGCCCGTCACGCAAGTCGATGCTTCGACGCACACCAACGTCGACCTGACGAACGTGACGAAGACGCTTGATTCCGTCGGCAGCCTGATCGTGGGCGGAAAGCTGTAAGGCATCGTCTACAAGGGGAGAAGGGACAACGCTGCTTCCTTCTCCTTGCTTCTCTTCGCTGTACTCCCTTCCTGCCGGTTCTTCCTTCCCCGAGTTTCGACCCAACGCTCGATGCGAGCGCCGTTCGTCTTTTTCATCGATACTTCGTATTCCGTAGTTTCGTCTCTCTTCTTGCGGCGTGAAACGCGTCGCGTGTCTGATTACCATGCGTGTTCGCCGGCTCCAGACATGTTTCGAATATCTGTTTTTGGACGGCCGACAGGCGGCGACCATTAGCGACCTGGACTGCGCGTAGAGATCTGCTTTGAGCACCTCGATTTTGTATGTCGATCAATGACTTGCATTAACCGAACAGATCCTCTAGTAGCCGCTGGCACAGCCCTCGCATATGTAGCTGCGAGCGCAACGATTGGTGCTCATCCAACCAACCAAGTCAGGAGCTACATCATGTTGAAGATCGACAACCTCGCTGTCAGCAAAGAACTCGGCCGTGCTGAAATGGGCGCCATCGTCGGCGGTTCCAGCATCTTCCAGAACAACGGCATCAACGCCAACGTCAACGGCGGCTTCTCCTTCGCCAGCCCGCAAACGAACGTCGCGCCCGTCACGCAAGTCGATGCCTCGCAACACACCGACGTCGACGTGAAGAACATCACCAAGTCGCTCGCTTCGGTCGGCAGCCTGCTTGGCGGCGTCGCACTCTGATTCCCCATCTCATCGCAATCATCCACGCATCCGGAGAACCATCATGTTGAAGATCGAATCCCTCGCAGTCAGCAAAGAACTCGACCGTGAAGAAATGGGCGCTATCGTCGGCGGCTCCAGCATCTTCCAGAACAACGGCGTCAACGCCAATGTCAACGGCGGCTTCTCGTTCGCCAGCCCGCAGACCAACGTCGCGCCCGTCACGCAAGTCGATGCCTCGACGCACACGAACGTCGATCTGACCAACGTCACGAAGTCGATCGATGCGGTTGGCAGCGTGCTCGGCGGCGTGAAGCTGTAAGCCCTCACACAGCCATTCACGTCATCAGGAGAGACATCATGTTGAGAATCGAAAACCTCGCCGTCAGCAAGGAACTTGGTCGCGCTGAAATGGGCGCCATCGTCGGCGGCGCGAGCATCTTCCAGAACAACGGCATCAACGCCAACTCGATCACGGGCTTCGCGTTCGCGAGCCCGCAGATCAACGTGGCGCCGGTGACGCAGGTCGATGCATCGCAGTACACCAAGGTCGATCTGACCAACGTGACGAAGTCGCTCGACGCCATCGGCAGCCTGCTGCACGGCGTGAAAGCGTGAAGAACTGAAGCAGCACCGTCGACGGGAGAAGGAACAATTGTGCTTCCTTCTCCTTTCTTCACTACTTTGCGAGCGCAACTGCCTCGCGCTGCGCGATGAAATCCGCGGCAATGCTGTTATACGCAGCCGGAACGACATCGTGGATGTCACCGGCCTTCACCAGTTCACCGTGGTACAGAGCCCCGTCGTACTCGATATGAATCATGCTGTTCGGCGCGGGCTGCAGATAGCGATAGCCGCCCAACGATTGGATGGCCCCTCCGGTCCTGGCCTGGATCTCCTCCAGAGACGCAAACGGATCCTTCCCCTTTGTCAGGTTCGCCCACAAGTGCGTGGTCACGACCGTGTACGGCAACTGATAGATGATGGATCCCTTCGGCATCGGCGATTTGTCGGCGGCAAGCAGAAACGGCAGTCCGTTGATGGCCGGACCCTCGTCCTTGCGAATGGCATCCGAGATCGGCAGACCCGATACGTCGTCCAATTTGATCGTGATTCGCTCCAAGGCCGTCGACATGCCTCGCATGCCGAGCTCATAACCTTGCGATAGCTTCTGGAAGATCTTCGAGTTCGAACCGAAATGGATGTAGGGGCTCGATCGCGACGTGAACGCACCTTCCGCCGTGATATACAGCTGCGTCTCATAGTCTTGCGTATATGCGCCCGCTATCGTTGTGGTCTCTGCGATGAAGTTGTCGTCGCTATCACTGTCGACGTAGAACCGGGTTCTGCCCGAAGCGACGGGCGTGTAGCCTCCGCTGCCGGGATAGTTCGCATCGAACTGATAGAAGCCGCTGCCGCTGTCCTTCAAGAAGATGCTGTTAAAGAAGCTCGCGGCCGTACTGGATGATGTGGGCGCGTCCGATGAAGTCGATGCCGTATCCGCCGAATTCGACGATGTCCCTCCCGTCGCCCCGTTGCCGTTGTTCTCGACAGCCGAGAGTCCGCTGCCGCTTCCGCCTCCACATGCGGCGAGCGCGAGCAGCAGTCCGGCAGTGAGCGCCTTCGCTGTCGAATGAATCGACGCGAGCGTCAGACTCTTCTCGTTGGCCATGTTTTCTCCTTTGTTATTTGGGCCGCAGTGTCTTGACCATGCAATGCAGCCCGAGGTCGATCGCGCGTCAGAATTGCGCGGTCATCTGAAATCCGACCGTCACGCGCGATGTCTCGAGTGAAGACGGCTTGTAAATCGGCGTGCCCGCGAAGAAGTCATAGCTGAACCCAGCGTACTTCGACGGAATGCCGCCGCGAACGCCGATCACCGCGCCGACGAGCTGCGTGCCCGCGAGAAACTCGGTATTCGGGCCGAACACGCGACCGTAATCCACGCCGACGTAGAGCGACTGGCGCGTCTGTCCGATCGGCATCTGCAATTCGTTGCGCCAGTAGAAGCCTTTTTCTGCGGCCAACATTTGTTCGCCGTCGAAGCCGCGCACGGTGTAGCGGCTGCCGATCGTCAGGTCGTCGATGTAGTAAAGCTGATCGTTGGTGTATTGCCCGTGTACGGTCGTCACGTAGCGGAAGCTTTGCTTCGCAACGGCAAACGGCATCGACAGGTTCATATCGAGCACGGCCATCTTGAAGCGGTAGGTCGGTGCGCGCGTGGATATGGAGTAAGGATCCGGTTCCGGATCGGGTCTCGCGCCCAGACCACCGATGCCTTGGCGATACGCCAATGTCGCGTCGAACTGTGCACCGCCGAAGTAATGTCGATCGGTCAGTCCCAGTTCGAGGAAAGTATTGTTGCGTCGCTGTAGCCCGATCTCCGTGTCTTCGATGAAGCTCGCACCGAAGCGCTTCGAGAGTTGCATATAGCTGCTGAGCACGTCGCTCTGGCTGCGGCGCAGCACGCGCTGCAGTTTGAGCCCCGCGCTCTGCGAATTGCCGCTCGACACGAACGATTGATTCACACCGGCGATCTGCTGATAGTAAGTGTTCGTGTTGCCATACAGCGTCGCGGTCCAATAGCCCCATGGGATCGAGTAGGAACCGTTGAAGCCGTGCGAGCCCAAAGTCTTGTCGTCGAAGTACAGGTCCTGATTCGCGCCTACGCTCAGGATGTCGTTCAGTCCAAGAAGATTGTCGATGCCCAGGCTGACGTTGCCTTGCCACTTGCCGGTTGCACGGCTGCCGGAGTTGTCGACAGAGGCGACGAACGTCCAAGGCTTGGCGCGCTTGACGGTGATGACGACATCGCTCTCACCGGGCGAGCTGGTCGGATCGACCTTCATGTCGACGTCCTGGCTCGCGACGCGCTTCATCTGCTCGAGGCCTTGCTCGAGATCGCGCAGGTTCAGCACGTCGCCGGGACGCGCCGGAAAAGCGGTCTTCCATGTGCCCGACGTGTTGGGATCGGCAAAGCGCAATTCGCGGATCACGCCGGGGATCAGAGCGAACTTGAGCGTGCCGGTCGACAGGTCCTGTTCGGGCAGCAGCACACGCGTCGTGATCAGTCCGCGGCTCAGGATTGCCTGCTGAAGCGCCTTGGTCAGTACGTTCACGCCGTCCTTGCCGATGCATTGACCTTTGTAGTGGTCGAGCCACTCGCGGGCGAACGCGAACGGATCGAGCGGCAGCGATGATGCGCCCTGCTTCCGAATCGGCTCGGGCAGCGTTTGCGGCACATCGAGCTCGAAGGCGTCGATGCGAAAGCACGGCGTCTCTGAAGGAAGCAACGGATATCGCTTTTCGTCAGGGATTTCCGAGCGCACGGCCGGCGCTCGAATCGCCGATTCGCGTTGCTGTGCCTCGCGTTGTTGCTGGATTTGCTGATCCTGTATCGCATTCGCGCGCGCGGCGGCGGCTTCGTCTGTGAATGGAATTTGCTGCGCATTTGCTGCGAGCGACATCAGGGCTGTGAACGACAGAGCCGCAAGCCTTTTTCGGCAAATCATCAACTAACTTCTAGGTCTGAATGGAACAAAAAAACCGTCGCGGGCGGCGACAACATCCATACGCCAAACCCGAGCGACTTACCCGACCAAGGCCGAGCAGAACGCCGCTGCTGATGCGTGTGTCGGACGTGGAGAGAGCGTCGTCATCACCATGAACGACGCTCATGAGCGCCTGAACCCGGCCCGGTGAATGAGCCGTGCTCTGATTAACTACGATCCGTCCTTTTACTTTTTCTTCGCCTTCTCGGACGACCGACGGAAACTTCTTACTATCGCCGTCTCCGTCGTGGCCGTAAATAATCCTTTCCTGATCTTTCCATTCAATCAGAAAAAGATTGTGACTATCGTTGGACCATTTCAATACGGGTCAGACGTTGAGAGTCATTCCGTCGTGCTGTCGGCTGCGGTTCGGCCTCGCGCGTCACGCCGACGGCGACTATGCGTAGGTCAATCAGCGGGCCGAGATTCTGGCCGGCGAAGGCGGCTTTAACGTCAATGTGAAGGGCAACATCGATCTGAAAGGCGCGGTGATTGCAAGTGCCGCGGACGCACCGCAGAACAGCTTGAGTACACTGGCACGCTGACGTACAGCGACATCGAGGGCCGTGATCACGGATCTACGTGATCACGATCAAGCGCATACAACACGCGTTCTGCGCGCCGAAGCTCGCGCTGCCTCCGCTTGACGAATCGTGAACCCGCCGCCCGCGCTGCTCCGATGCGCGCTGCTCGTGGTCACATCCTGCACGCTGACGATGTTCAGATCACCAACGTCCGACACGCGCCGCGTTGCCGAGTCAGAATCCCTTTTTTGCTGATGCGCCAATGACCTGCATCGGTCTTGCGCTGCCCGCATTGACGCTCGTATTCCGCTGCGCCGCGAGCGTGCCACCGTTCGTCAGCGCGCCGGATGTAGGGACGATCACGTCGCGCTGAGAAACCCATCGACTTTCATCAAAAACAGCCCCGCAGCAGCCGGTCCGCGCGCCGATTTCCCACCCCAGTTATCATCGGTTCCACCTCTCGTCCGAGCGTGAAACCATGAGCACACTTCCCTACCGCAGCGCCCTCATCGTCGGTGCCGGGCCAGGCATCAGCGGCTCTCTTACGCGGCGTCTGCGCGCCGAAAACATTCCGGTTGTCATCGCGGCGCGCAATGTCGAAAAGCTCGCGGCGCTCGTCGATGAAACCGGCGCCATCGCGCTACCCGTCGATGCATCCGATGCCGGTCAGATCGAAACGCTCTTCGCCCAGACCGAAGCCCGCATCGGCGCGCCGGAAATCGTCATCTACAACGCGAGCGGGCGCGTGCGCGGACCCATCGCGGAACTCGATGCCGAAGAAGTCGCGCAGGCTGTCGCCGTCTCGGCGCTCGGCGCGTTTCACGCCGTCCAGCAGGCCGCGCGCCGCATGATTCCCGCCGGCAAAGGCGCGATCCTGCTGACGGGCGCGACGGCGGGCGTCAAGGGTTTCGCGCTGTCCGCGCCCTTCGCGATGGGCAAGTTCGCGTTGCGCGGCCTCGCACAAAGCGCCGCGCGCGAACTGGCGCCGAAGGGCATTCACGTCGCGCATTTCGTGATCGACGGCGGCGTGCGCGCCGAACATCGCGCCGATCCGCCCGACGCGCCGGACAGCACGCTCGATCCCGACGCCATCGCGCAAACCTATCTCGATGTGCTGCGCCAGCATCGCAGCGCGTGGACGTGGGAAATCGAGCTGCGGCCGTGGGTGGAGAAGTTCTGAAGCGTCACGCGCTCGCGGCGAGCTGGCCGATCCGCTCGGCCATCGCGCGGTCGACGGGCGTGTAGACGATCATGCCGAGATCCGGCCGGCCATCGACGGAAAACGCCGAATATTCCAGCTCGACCGATCCGAGCGCCGGATGCATCAGACGCTTGATGCCGCCGCCTTCTTCGTGGCTGTGGACGTCGTTGTCGCGCCAGAGCGCGTCGAATTCGGGACTCGCGTGCCGAAGCTCTTCGACGAGCTCGCCGACTTCCGACACCAGCCCCGCGCGCGCCACATCCGCCCGGAACGCGCCGACGACGAAGCGCGCGACGCTGTCCCAGTCGTGCTGCCGCGCGCGGACATCGGGATTGCGGAACAGGAATCGCAGGATATTGCGCCCTCCGGGCGGCAGCGTGCCGTAATCGGTCAGCACGACGGCCGCGGCGCGATTCCACGCGACGACATCCCACGTCGGCGTCTTGACGATAGCCGGGCTCGTCTGCAGCGAATCGAGCAGACGCTGAAGCCGCGGACTGACGCCATCGGCGGACCGGTAACGGACTTCCGGCGGCCGTCCCAGCCCGAGCATGAAGAGATGCTCGCGCTCGGCATCGGTGAGCAACAGCGCGCCGCAGATGCGCTCCAGCACATCGGCCGACGGCGCGCCGCCGCGTCCCTGCTCCAGCCACGTGTACCAGGTCGGACTGATGTTCGCGCGCTGGGCGACCTCTTCGCGGCGCAGGCCGGGCGTGCGGCGGCGTCCGGCGAAACCGAAGCTCGCCGGATCGAGACGCGTGCGCCGGCTGCGCAGAAAATCGCCGAGCGATCTGGCCGTATCCACGGATATGAAACCCTGTTAGTCGGTTTAATAGGATGACGTCACTACTTTAACGGGATAAAAAAACGTTGGATAGTGAGCGCCATTCGACCAGGGAGCTTCACCATGCGAATTTTTCTGACGGGCGCGACCGGCTTCATCGGCTCGGCCTTGGTGCACGAATTGATCAACGCGGGTCATCGGGTGATCGGCATGACGCGCTCGGATGCGGGCGCGCGGGCGCTCGAAGATGCCGGCGCCGAAGTGCATCGCGGCACGCTGGAAGATCCGGAAAGCCTCGCGCGCGGCGCGGCGCTGGCGGATGCGGTCATCCACACGGCCTTCGATCACGACTTCTCGCGCTTCGTCGAGAACTGCGAAAAGGACAAGCGCGCGATCGCCGCGCTCGGATCGGCGCTCGCGGGCACGAATCGTCCGCTCGTCATCACGTCGGGCACCGGCATGGGCAGCGGCGAGCACGGCGAACCGGCGCGCGAGGACGTCTTCAACACGCGCCATCCGAATCCGCGCATCGCGTCCGAGCTGGCGGGGAACACGCTGCTCGATTCCGGCATCAACGTGTCGGTGGTGAGACTGCCGCAGGTTCACGATCCGTTGAAGCAGGGTCTCATCACGCCGCTCATCGGCATTGCGCGCGACAAGGGCGTCGTCGCTTATGTGGGCGATGGCGGCAATCGCTGGCCGGCGGGCCATGTCTCCGATGCCGCGCGGCTCTACCGGCTCGCCGTCGAGAAGGCGGAAAGCGGCGCGCGTTATCACGCGGTCGGCGAGGAAGGCATCGCGAGCCGCGCGATTGCCGAAGCGCTCGGACGCGGGCTGAAGCTGCCGGTCACGTCGATTTCTCCGGACGATGCAGCCGCGCATTTCGGCTGGATGGCGATGTTCGTCGGCCTGGACATGCCCGCGTCGAGCGCGCTGACGCAGGCGCGCCTCGGATGGAAACCGACAGGCCCGACGCTCATCGCCGATTTGGACGAAGCCCGCTACCCCTGACGCGTTTCGTTTGGCGCAAATGCCCCCGAAACTGTCATTTCCGACAATAGCCGGAACGCTCCGACTCGCCTAAAGTGATCGGCATTCGATCACCTTTCGCAACCGGAGCCGATATGATCCGCCCGACCCACGCCGCACTCGACCGCCCGATCTGGACCGCGCTGACCACGAAGCAGGCGCATCTCGGCCTCGGCGACACACTCGCGCGGCGTTTCCATCCGGATGTCGCGCCGTTCGGGGCCATCGCCTCCGATACACCCGATGCCTGGCGCGCGCTGCACGCGCTGCTGCAACCCGGCGAACACGTCGCGATGCTGTCGGCGGATGCGCTCGCGGACATCGGCGCATTGCACGCGGAGCGCGTCGGCGCCATCCATCAGATGATCGCGACGTCGCGTTTCACGCAAAGCATCGACGACCGCGACGTGATCGCGCTCGGCGCTGCCGATATCGACGCCATGCTCGCGCTCGTGCAACGCACGAAACCCGGTCCGTTCGGCAGGCGCACGCGCGAAATGGGCCGCTACATCGGGATTCGCGAGCAAGGCGAACTCATCGCGATGGCGGGCGAGCGCATGGCCATCGACGGTCATGTGGAGATCAGCGCGGTGTGCGTCGATGAACGTTGCCGCGGACGCGGCCTGGCCGGACGGCTCATGAACATCCTGCGCAAGGAAATCGGCGAGCGCGGCGACACGCCGTTTCTGCATGTCTTCAGTCACAACGAAAGCGCCATCGCGCTGTATGAACGGCTCGGCTTCGAGCTGCGTCACGCGTTCACGTTGATGCGAATCAGCCGCCCGATGAAATAAGCATTCACTTGCGGCGAATGCGCAGGTGCCCGCATTCCAGCGCAATGTCGTAATTCTTCTATCCGCGCGAGCCGGCTTTCGATGGAATACGGGACAGTCACGCGTTCCCGCAGCAACCCGCTTCTCTCTTACATGGGTACCATCATGTTCAATCGCGCAGCCAGCACCGTTGAAAACGTCGATCCGGAACTCTGGGCGGCCATCACGAATGAAAACCGACGCCAGGAAGATCACATCGAGCTGATCGCGTCGGAGAACTACACGAGCCCGGCCGTGATGGCCGCGCAAGGCTCGCAGCTCACCAACAAGTACGCGGAAGGCTATCCGGGCAAGCGCTATTACGGCGGTTGCGAATATGTCGACGTGGTGGAGCAGCTCGCGATCGATCGCGTGAAGGAGCTTTTCGGCGCCGAAGCCGCGAACGTGCAGCCGAATTCCGGCTCGCAGGCCAATCAGGGCGTGTTCTTCGCGATGCTCAAGCCCGGCGACACCATCATGGGCCTGAGCCTCGCGCACGGCGGCCACCTTACGCACGGCTCGCCGGTCAACATGTCGGGCAAATGGTTCAACGTCGTGAGCTACGGTCTCAACGAAGCCGAAGACATCGACTACGAAGCGGCCGAGCAACTCGCGAACGAACACAAGCCGAAGCTGATCGTCGCGGGCGCGTCGGCGTTTGCGCTGAAGATCGATTTCGAGCGTCTTTCGAAGATCGCGAAGAGCGTCGGCGCGTATCTGATGGTCGACATGGCGCACTATGCCGGCCTGATCGCGGCGGGCGTGTATCCCAATCCGGTGCCGCACGCCGATTTCGTCACGACGACCACGCACAAGAGCCTGCGCGGCCCGCGCGGCGGCGTCATTCTGATGAAGGCCGAGTTCGAGAAGCAGATCAACTCGGCCATTTTCCCGGGCATTCAAGGCGGTCCGCTGATGCATGTGATCGCCGCGAAGGCCGTCGCGTTCAAGGAAGCGCTGTCGCCGGAGTTCAAGGAATATCAGCAGCGCGTGGTCGACAACGCGCGCGTGCTGGCCGAAACGCTCGTGAAGCGCGGTCTGCGTATCGTCTCGGGCCGCACGGAAAGCCATGTGATGCTTGTCGATCTGCGCGCGAAAAAAATCACCGGCAAGGCCGCGGAAGCCGCATTGGGCGCCGCGCACATCACGGTCAACAAGAACGCCATTCCGAACGATCCGGAGAAGCCGTTCGTCACGAGCGGCGTGCGCCTCGGCTCGCCCGCAATGACCACGCGCGGCTTCGGCACGAAGGAAGCGGAGATCGTCGGCAACCTGATCGCCGATGTGCTCGAAAGCCCGGAAGACGCGGGCAACCTCGAACGCGTTCGTCAGCAGGTCGCGGAATTGACCAAGCGCTTCCCCGTGTACGGCTGATCTGAACCGGTTATAGGCGTCATCGGCGGGCTTCGCTGTCTTCGTGCAGCGAAGCCCGCTTTCGCTTGACATCGACGTCTAGTTTATTGGACACTCCGTCCACTATGCTAGATACCGTCAAGCCTTCCGCTGAAGCCGACATCAACCAGCGCATCGCGGATCGCGTCCGCGAGTTGCGTGCCGCGCGCGGCTACACGCTGGACGCGCTCGCGGCGCGCTGCGGCGTGAGCCGCTCGATGATCTCGATGATCGAGCGCGGCGCGGCCAGCCCGACCGCCGTCGTGCTCGACAAGCTCGCGGCGGGCCTGGGCGTATCGCTCGCGAGCCTTTTCGGCGGGGAAGCGGAAGGCGCGCCCGCGCAACCGCTCGCGCGGCGCCGCCAGCAATTGAAATGGCGCGATCCCGAATCCGGCTATACGCGCCGCAATCTATCGCCTGCGGGCTGGCCGTCGCCGTTTCAGCTCGTCGAAGTGGACTTTCCGCCGGGCGCGCGCGTCGCGTATGAAACCGGCGGACGCGAATCGAACATGCACCAGCAAGTCTGGGTGATGAGCGGACGCATCGACATCGTGATCGGCGACGAGCTTCACGCGCTTCAGCAAGGCGACTGCCTCGCGATGCGCCTCGACCGCCCGCTCATCTTCAGCAACCCGGCTTCGAAAGCGGCGCGCTACATTCTCGCCATCGGCGACGCGTCCGCCAACTGATTCATCTTCAGCCCTGAACGGATATCGAATGAACACCACCGATCCGCACGACGACGTGCGCCTCATCGATTGCAACGAGGCCGAACACGCGCCGGCCATCCTCGAGATACTGAACGAAGCCATCGTCAACTCGACCGCGCTGTACGACTACGTGCCGCGCCCAGCCGAAGCCATGTCGACGTGGTTCGCCGCGAAACGCGCGGGCGGCTTTCCGGTTGTCGGCGCCGTCGATGCGTCGGGCAAGCTCATGGGCTTTGCGAGCTGGGGCACGTTCCGCGCGTTTCCCGCCTACAAGTACACCGTGGAGCACAGCGTCTATGTGCATCGCGATTGCCGTGGCCTCGGGCTCGGCGAGCGGCTGCTGCGCGAACTGATCCGGCGCGCGCGCGAAGCACAAGTGCATGTGCTCGTCGGCTGCGTCGATGCGACGAATGCGGGCAGCATCCGCCTGCATACGCGGCTCGGCTTCACGCATTCGGGAACGATCACCGAAGCCGGGTTCAAATTCGGCCGCTGGCTGGATGCGGCGTTCTATCAGCTCAAGCTCGAAACGCCCGTCGCGCCGGTCGACGGCTGACGCATAACATCAAGTAATGGAACGCGGAAAATAAAGCGCGTTGACGGTGTTTATGGGCGATCCAATACTTCGCTCATCGCCAACGCACTCTTTTTCGCGCCATGAATTCAGTCGACAGATTTTTTGCTCCCGCGGTCGATCTCGACGATCGCCTCGCCGATGTCGTCACCTGGGAACATGGCGGCAAGCTATGGCCGAGCGGCGAGCAACAGACGCTGACGTGCTGCCGCGTCGTCGACGAAACGCACGATATCAAGAGCTTCGAATTCCGCACCGCCGACGGCCTGCCCGTGCGGTTCGAACCGGGCCAGTTCATGACGGTGTCGGCGAAGGTGCAAGGGCAATCGGTCGAGCGTTGCTACACGATCTCCTCCGCACCGACGCGCCCGTTTTTGCTCTCGATCACGGTGAAGCGCGTGCCGGGCGGAACGATGTCCAACTGGCTGCACGACAACATGAAGCCCGGCAGCGACCTGCGTGCATACGGTCCTTCCGGCGCTTTCACGCCGAGCGTCGCGCCCGCGAGGAAATCGCTGTATCTGTCGGCGGGATCGGGCGTCACGCCGCTCATGTCGATGACGCGCGCGAGCATCGACCTTGGGCTGGATCGCGACATCGTGTTCATCCACAGCGCGCGTACGCCTGCGGATATCGTGTTCCGCGATGAACTCGCGCGATTCGCGAAGCTCTCGCCGCGCCTGCGCGTGTTCTTCGTGTGCGAAGGCATCGGCGACGAGACGCAGTGGCAAGGTCCGATCGGCCGTCTCAGCCTGCAATTGCTGTCGCAATGGGCGCCCGACTATCTGGAGCGCGAGGTCTTCACGTGCGGCCCGGCCGGCTACATGAGCGCGGTGCGGACGTTGCTTCGCGAAGGCGGTCACGATCCGGCGCGCTATCACCAGGAAAGCTTCGATATCGGTGCGGGCGTCGCGCCCGCGCCTTCGCCGAACGAAGCCGGCGTTGCGCAGGAAACCTTCACCGTGAAGCTGTCGCGCTCGTCGAAATCGTTCACGATGAACGCATCGCAAACGGTGCTGTCGGCGGCGAAGAAGGCGGGCGTCGCGGTGGCGTCATCGTGCAGTCAGGGCATATGCGGGACGTGCAAGACCAAGGTGCTCGAAGGCACCGTCGACATGAATCACAACGGCGGCATTCGCGAAAGGGAAGTCCAGAAGGGATTTCGCCTGTTGTGCTGCAGCCGTCCGACTTCGGACCTCGTACTGGAACTGTGAGGAGACGCGCACATGGCGGTCGAAGACCCGGTGCGGACGATGCGCGATGTCAGAACCTATCGGCTCGCGCGCGTGCTTGCGCAATTGAAGCGACACGAATGTCCCGCGATCCTGCTGTACGACCCCGTCAATATCCGCTATGCGACGGACACGTCCAACATGCAGATATGGACCGCGCGCAATCCGTCGCGCTACATCATGGTGTTCGCGGATGGCCGCATCGTCGCGTGGGAGTTTCATAGCTGCGAGCACGTTTGGGACGGCATCGAGTTGAACGTCGAAATGCGCGGCGCGGTGAGCTGGATTTATTTCAGCGCGGGCCACGAAGCGGAAAGCCGCGCCGAAGTGTGGGCGAACGAAATCGTCGATGTGTTTCGCGCGCACGCGCGCGGCGACAGCCGGCTCGCGGTCGACCGGCTCGATCCGATCGGCTCGGCGCTGCTCGTCAATCGCGGCCTTACCTTGCTCGACGGTCAGGCGATGATGGAAGACGCCCGCGCGATCAAGTCGGCGGGCGAGCTCGTGCTGATCGGCGAATCGCTGCGCGCGTGCGAGGCCGGTATCGAACGGATGCGTCGCGAGCTTCGGCCCGGCATGACCGAGCAGGAGCTATGGGCGCATCTTCACTTCGAGAACATCCGTCACGGCGGCGAATGGATCGAGACGCGGCTGCTCGCGTCCGGCGAGCGCACCAATCCGTGGATGCGCGAATGTTCGTCGCGCGTGCTGCAAAACGGCGAACTGCTTGCCTTCGATACCGACATGGTCGGCCCGCACGGCTACTGCTCCGACATTTCCCGCACCTGGACGGTGGGCGACACGCGTCCATCCGACGAGCAACGCAAGCTGTACGAACTGGCTTATTCTCAGGTGCATTTCAACATGGACCTGCTGCGTCCGGGCATGACCTATCGCGGGTTCTCCGAGAAGGCGTGGAAGATTCCCGCGCCGTACGTGAAGAACCGGTATAGCTGCATCGCGCATGGCATCGGCATGGTCGATGAAGCGCCGGCCATCGCGCATCAGGTCGATTGGGACAGCGCGGGCTATGACGGCGTCTTCGAAACGGGGATGACGCTGTGCATCGAAAGCTATATCGGCGCGGAAGGCGGATGTCAGGGCGTGAAACTGGAGGAACAAGTGGTGCTTACGGAGCACGGCTGCGTGCCGCTCACGGCATGCAGCTTCGAGACCGACTGGTTGTGACGGAGAGCGCTTCATGAATCGTCGTGCGCAGAACGTGGCGGCTTACATCGCCATCGCGGAGAAGCTGTTTCAATCGGAGAAGCTGCCGGAAGCGGGACGTCGCGTCGCGGCGCGCGTGTTCGAGCGATTGCGGACGCCATCCGACGATGGCGCGCGGCACCGCACGCGCTATCCCGCATGCGAATGGCTCGACGCGACGCTCGCGCCTTTCATCGACGATGACACCGGCTTCGGCACCGCCGCGCGCGCGATCAAGGCGCTCGAACCCGATCTCGGCTGGTCGCGCCGATCATCGGGCCTGAACGGTAGCGACGGCTATATCGATGCACACGTGCACGGCATGATCTGCGGTCCCGGCGGCGCGGAGAGCCGTTATGACGTGCAACTGGGCTTTTCGCTGATGCTGCCGCATACGCGTTATCCGGATCACAGTCATCCGCCCGAGGAAGCTTATGTGCTGTTCACGCCGGGTGAGTTTCGGCAGAACGGCGGAGAATGGCGCGATCCGGGCATCGGCGGCGGGATTCATAACGTGCGGAATAATCCGCACGCGATGCGGTCGGGTGATGTGCCGTTTTTCGCGATCTGGTGTCTGTTGACGAGGGAGGGGGATTAGGCGGCTTTCGAAGCCCCGCCCAGCGGGGCTTCGCTCACCTCACTTCCCCGGCGTCAACACAACCCTGAACCGCGCCTTGCCGCTCATCATCCGTTCATACGCCTCGCCCGCGCGCGACAGCGGATATTCCTCGATCATCGGCTTCACGCCCGACAGCGCGCTGAACGCGAGCGTTTCCTGCGAGTCCGCCGCCGTGCCCGACGGCCAGCCCTGCACCGAGTTGCGCCCCATGATGAACTGCGTGATCGGCACCTCGACCGGCTCTTCCGATATCCCGACCATGATGAGCTTGCCGTTCAGCCCCAGCCCGCCGATGGTCGCGCTCATCGCCTTGCCGCTCGTCGCCGTCGCGAGTATCACGCGCGCGCCGCCGAGCGCCTTGAGCGCGTCGGCCACGTTCTGCGATTCGCTGTCGATGTAATGATGCGCGCCGAGTTGCTTCGCGAGCGGCGCCTTGTCCTGTCCGCGCGCGATGGCCACCGTCTGGAAGCCCATCTTGCGCGCGAACTGCACGCCCAGATGACCGAGCCCGCCGATGCCGAGCACCGCGACGACATCGCCCGCTCGCGCGCCGCTGTTGCGCAGCGCATTGAACGTGGTGATGCCCGCGCAAAGAAGCGGCGCGGCATCGACGTCGGAGAGATCGTCGGGCATACGCGCGAGCGCTTCCTGCGGCGCCACCATGTATTCCGCGTAGCCGCCGTCATAGCTGATGCCCGGCACCAGCGCGCGCTGGCAAAGCACGAAGTCGCCGTGCCGGCAATGCTCGCAATGGCCACAATGCCCGCCGTGCCAGCCCACGCCGACGCGCTGACCCTTTTCCCATCCTTCGACGTCCGCGCCGAGCTTCTCGATCACGCCTGCGATCTCGTGTCCCGGCACGCGCGGAAATTGCAGACCCGGCCAGAGTCCTTCGACGGTCAGCGAATCGCTGTGGCAGATCCCGCACGCCTGCACCTTGATGAGCACGTGTCCGGCGGGCGGTTCCGGCACATCGCGCTCGACGACTTCCAGCGGACCATTCGCTTTCGTTACCTGCACTGCCTGCATCGTTGGCATCGCTTGCTCCTTGTCATGGAGAAACACGCGCGGCGCACCTCGCGCGCCGCAATCGGATGAGACGGCCCGGTCAATCGCACTCCCGAGCGCATCGTCGAGAAACGTCGGAGATTGCGATTGTGACAGGGTTCCGCCCGATGCATCGGCCGCGCGTCCATGCGCGCGCTGAACGTGATGCGCCGCCTTTACGCCGAACGCAGCGGACGGAAGCCCGCGCGAACTTCATCCGTGAAGGCTTGCGGCTGCTCCCATGCCGCGAAATGCCCGCCTTTCGCCAGACGGTTGTAGTGAATCAGCTTCGGATACGCCTTCTCCGTCCAGCTTTGCGGCGCGGCATAGATCTCGTCCGGAAACACGCTCACCGCCACCGGAATCGCAACATGCTTCGGCGCGAAGAAGTTGAGCTTGTTTTCCCAGTACAGCCGCGCCGATGAAACGCCCGTGTTCGTCAGCCAATAAAGTGTGATGTTGTCGAGGATGTCGTCGCGCGTGAGACCCTCCGCCTGGCCGTCGAACACACGCGCGATCAGCGCCTGGCTCGCCGCGTCGTGATCGATCATCCATGCCGCGAGACCGATCGGCGAATCCTCGATGCCATACAGCGTCTGCGGCCGATTCGCCATTTCCTGCGCGTAGCCGAGGCCGTGTTTGTAGAAGTAATCGAGTTGATCGAACGCGTGCTTTTCATCGCCGGCCAAACCCGCGGGCGCGGGATTGCCGTACTTCAGCGCGTTGGCGATATCGTCCGGCACCGTCGCCGGCATGTTCGTGTGCATGCCGATCAGTTCCGGCGGCGCGATAAGCGCCATCTGCTCGGTCACCGCGTTGCCCCAGTCGCCGCCCTGCGCGACATAGCGCGTGTAGCCGAGCCGCTGCATCAGCGCGATCCATGCGCGCGCGATGCGCTGCGGGTCCCAGCCGGTCGTCGCCGGCTTGCCGGAAAATCCGTAGCCGGGCAGCGACGGAATCACGACATCGAACGCATCCGATGCATTGCCGCCATGCGCGGTCGGATTCGTCAGCGGATCGATGATCTTCAGTTGCTCGATGATCGAGCCGGGCCAGCCGTGCGTGACGATCATCGGCAACGCGTTCGCATGTTTCGAGCGAACGTGGATGAAGTGGATGTCGAGTCCGTCGATCTCGGTGACGAAGTTCGGCACCGCGTTGATCCGCGCTTCGACCTTGCGCCAGTCGTAAGCGGTCGACCAATGGCGCGCGAGTTGCTGCATCGTCGCGAGTTGCACGCCTTGCGAGGCATCGGCAACGGTTTCGCGTTCGGGCCAGCGCGTCGACTGCACGCGCCGCTTCAGATCGGCGAGTTGCGCATCCGTTGCGTGGACGCGAAGCGGGCGAATCGCGGTCTTGTCGCCGCTCTTCACTTGCACGATGTCCGCCGTGCTCTGGATCGAATCGGCGAATGCGACGCGGCTCAATGCGCTCGCCGCGATGCTCGCCGCCGCGACGCCGATGAAATGACGGCGCGAAGCCGTCCGGAGAGGAAGATCGTTCGACATGACAAGCTCCTGAATGCGGGTGCGAGGAGGAGCGATGTGTGCCGCAACGAATCAGAATCACTGAACCGCACTTGCAGGCCGCCGTTCGGCAAGCCCGGGATCGTCACCGCCTCGATGCGCCGCGAAGGGTTTTCGCAGCAGGTGACGCGATTATGTGCATGTGCACACTCGACGTAAATGCAGCCGGGGTTACAACAGAATTGTCGGGCGGGAAAGAGTCCCGCCCGACATCGCTTATGAATCACCGCGCCACGTTCGACGCCACACGCGCACCGTTCTGTCTGCGCCGATAACTCGTATCGCGCGATGCAAGCCAGTAATAAACCGGCGACGTCAGCAGCAATCCAACGATCCACGACAGATCCGCGCCGTCGAGATACTTGGGCACCGCGCCCGCATACATCGGCGTGTTCATGAACGGAATCTGCACGACGATACCGATCGCATAAGCGATCAACGCCTGCGGATTGAATCGTCCATAGATGCCGCCGTCTACCTGAAAGATCGACTGGATGTCGTACTTGCCTTTGTGGATCACATAGAAGTCGATGAGATTGATCGCGGTCCACGGCACCAGCACGACGAGCAGCGCAAGCACGAGATCGACGAGATTCGCGACGAAGTTCGTCGATGCGCCGATCGCGCCATAGCAGCACGCGACGAGAATCGCGACCGACAACACGGCGCGCGCTTTCGCCGTCGGAATCCAGCGATACGCGAACGTCTGCAATGACGTGATCACCGCGAGCACCGCGCCATACAGGTTCAACGCGTTGTGGCTGATGACGCTCAACAGGAACAACACGAGCATCGGCAGGCCGAGCGGTCCGGTGGCGAGCTTCACGGCATCCATCGCGTCGGCGCCGGGCGGCACCGCGAGCACCGCGACCGCGCCGAACACGAAGGCGAGCGTCGAGCCGATCGTGCAGCCGAGATACGTCGCCCAGAACGTCGACGAGACGCGCACGGTCGCCGGCAAATAGCGCGAATAGTCGGACACGTAAGGCGCGAACGCGATCTGCCACAGCGCGGAAAGCGATACGGTCGCGAGCCAGCCGGCGAAGTTGAAGCCGCCGCGCGTGAGGAAATCGTCCGTCGAGACATGCGTGAGGATGTAGCCGAAGCCCACGCAAATGCCGATGCCGAGGACCCACGTCCCGATGCGGTTCAGGATATGAATGAACTTGTATCCGATGATGCCGATCAGTCCCGATCCCAGCGCGCCGATCACGATGCCCACGGGCACCGACACCGACGTCTCGATGCCATGCAGCGACTTCCCCGCGAGCACGATGTTCGACGCGAAGAAGCCCACGTACATCACGCCCGCGATGACGGTCACGAGCAACGCGCCCCACGATCCGAACTGCGCGCGGCTCTGGATCATCTGCGGAATGCCCATTTGCGGCCCTTGCGCGGAATGCAACGCCATCAGCACGCCGCCGACCGCCTGTCCGACGACGATCGCAACGATGCCCCACAGCAGGTTCAGATGAAAGATCTGCACGCCGAGCGCGCCCGTCACGATCGGCAAGGGCGCGATATTGCCGCCGAACCATAGCGTGAACAGGTCGCGCACTTTGCCGTGACGATCCTCGGGCGGCACATAGCCGATGGTGTGCTTCTCGATCAACGGAGAAGCGTTGCGTGATGCACTAGTCAAAGTCGTCTCCAGTTTGTGCGCGGCAAAGCGATGCCCTGCCGCGCATCGCGCCCGTATCGCCTGCGGCGTGTGAGAAATCAGGCTGTGGTCGAAAGATGATCGGCGAGGCGTATCAGCATCGCGTCGCAATCGTGGAGTTGTTCGAGGGTTACGTACTCATCGGGCTTGTGTCCCTGATCCATGCTGCCGGGACCGCATACGACAGTCGGAATGCCTGCCTGATCGAAGAGTCCGCCTTCCGTGCCGAACGCCACCGTGCCGAATTCCGACGATCCGCTCAAGAGCGCGACGAGACGCGCCGCTTCGCTTTCGGGCGATGTCGCGAGTCCGGGATACGCGGATAGCGCTTCGAGGCGAACGTCTGTCTCGGGTTCAATGGCGCGCATCTTCGGCAGCAGTTCGGCTTGTGCGTACGCCTGCAAATCCTTGGCGACCGTGCTCGCTTCGAAGCCGGGAAGCGCGCGCACTTCGAAGTCGAATTCGCATTCGGCCGGCACGATGTTGAGCGCACGACCGCCCTTGATGACGCCCGTCTGCACGGTCGAATACGGCGGATCGAAGCGCTCGTCGTGATGCTCGGGCTGCGCCAGCCGTTCGCCGATTTCTTCGAGCCGATTGATGAGGCGCGCTGCATATTGAATCGCGTTCACGCCATACGGCGCATAGGCGGAATGACAAGGCGCGCCTTTCACCTGACAACGCATCGCGAGCTTGCCCTTGTGACCGAGCACCGGCTTCAACGATGTCGGCTCGCCGATCAGACACAGAACGGGCTTGTGCGCGCGCTTCTCCAGTTGCGCGAGCATCGGCCGCACGCCGAGGCATCCGACTTCCTCGTCGTATGAAAACGCCAGATGCACGGGCAATCTCAGTTCGCGCTCGATCAACATCGGCACGGCGGCCAGCACCGACGCGAGAAAGCCCTTCATGTCGGCTGTGCCGCGGCCATAGAGCCGTCCATCTTTTTCCGTGAGACGGAATGGATCGACGGTCCACGGCTGGCCATCGACCGGCACGACATCCGTATGCCCCGAGAGCACGATGCCGCCGCGATCGCGCGGTCCGATCGTCGCGAACAGATTCGCCTTCGTGCGCTCCGCGTTGTAGAACAGCTCGCTTTCGATGTCGAACTGCGCGAGGTAATCGCGAACGAACTCGATCAGCGCGAGATTCGAATCGCGGCTGACGGTCGCGAAACTAATCAGCTTGTCGAGCAGATCGCGGCTCGTCGTGTCACTCATCGCCCGGCACTCCGTAGCTCGGCGCAGCGGTCGGGTTCAATGCGCGCGTCACGTAGTCCTGCATCTGCGGCTCGTACGCATGCCACAGGTCATCGAGCTTGCCGATGGGATCGTCATCGGCCCAGTCGACGCGCAGATCGACGAGCGGCCAGCTTTGCTCGCCCGCGATCTTCAGCGCCGCCGAATGCACCGGCCCCGCTTCGCCGCCCGCCGCGATCGCCGCATGCATCGCGGCAAGCAGACGATCCGCAAGCTGGCCCGATGCGTTCTCGAATGCGGGAATCATCGCTTCGATGACATGCACGCCCGCGAGCATGTTGCCCGCCGCGACGCATTGCCTGCCCGCGACCGCGTGATACGTGCCGAGCGCTTGCTTGCCGCTGAAGAACGCGGTGTGGCCTTGCGCATCGACGACCGTCACCTGCCGATACTCGCTCCATTCGTTCGCGCTCAACGCGCGTTCGAGTGCGGCGTTCGCATCGAGCTTGGCGCTTTCGATGTAATCGAGAATTTGCGGACCGAGCGCGGGCAGCGTGACGTTCTGCGTCGCGACGACGCCCACGCCCGCGCGCACCCACGGACAGCGCGCGCCCACCGCGATGCTCGACGAACTGATCGCGATGCCGAGCTGCCCGGTCTCTTCACATCGTCCGACGATCGAGAATGTCATGCGCGCTCCTGGGGCGGCGTCCATCCATCGGGGATGACGGCGATCACATCGATCTCCATCAGCCATTCGGGTTGTCCGAGCGCGACGACGGTAAGGCCCGTCGAAATCGGAAACACGCCCTTCAGCCATTTGCCGACTTCGCGATACACCGGCTCGCGAAAGCGCACATCGGTGAGATAAGTCGTCGTCTTGACGATATGCGAGAGATCGCTGCCCGCTTCTTCGAGCAACTGCTTCACGTTCTTCATCGCCTGCTCGGCCTGCGCGCGCGGATCGCCGAGACCGACGAGATTGCCGTCGAAGTCCGTGCCGATCTGACCGCGCACATAAACGGTATTGCCCGCGCGAACGGCCTGGCAGAGGTCGTTATCGAGGGTCTGATTCGGGTACGTATCCTTCGTGTTGAACATGCGGATACGGGTATGCGTAGGTTGGCTCATCGAATGCACCTTGATTCCGGATAGTTTCTGATCAGTTGACGCCCATCTCGCTGACCTTGTGGACGCGCGATGCATCGGTCACGCCTTCTTCGCGCTTCGTCTCGACAGCACGTTGCGGCGCGTCGTAATAAGCGAGGTATTTGCGCTGCGTGACGATGTGATCGGCGATATGTTTCGCGTCGTGCCACACGCCCCAGATGAACGCGGAGCCGCGCCGCGAAAGCCACGGCAAGCCGAGAAAATAGATGCCCGGTTCTTTGGCGACGCCACGTTGATGTTTCGGCTTGCCTTTGTCATCGAATGCATCGACTTGCAGCCAGTTGAAATCGACGGCATAACCGGTCGCCCAGATGATCGACGTAACACCCGCTTGCGCGAGATCGAGTTCGAGAAGCGGATGCGTCATGCATTCCGGGTCGGCGGGAATATGGCGCGCTTCGGGCTCCTCGGGCAGATCGAGGCCGTTGCGTTGCGCATAGGCATCGGCGGCATCGAGCAATGACAAATAGTTCTCGTCGCCGCGACGGATGTTATCCGCGAGATCGGCTTCGAAGCTCACGCGCGTATCGTCGAACGATTTCGTCAGACCGACGAGCGTGATGCCCTGATGCGCGAGGCGCCTGAAGTCCACCGTATGGCCGCCGCGCGCGCCGCTCACGGCAATGGTCACATGCTCGCGGCCCGGCTTCATCACTTCCGCGTCCCATTCGCCGAGCACGCCGAGCCACCAGCAGAAATCGCGTCCGCGATATCCGCGCGGCGGACGATCGTGCGCGCCGACCGACAGATACACGCGCCGGCCCGCGCGCTGCAATTCATCGGCGATCTGCACGCCCGACGATCCCGCGCCCACGACGAGCACGCCGCCTTCGGGCAGTTGCTGCGGATTGCGATAGTCGGCGGAATGGATCTGCGTGAGCTTTGCGGACGACGGCGCGATCGGCGGAATCACGGGGCGCTGAAACGGACCCGTCGCGACGACCACGCGATTCGCTTCGATGGTTCCGTCGGATGTATCGACGGTAAAGCCCGGCCGCCCCGCATTGCGCACGACCTTCTTCACTTCGACGCCGGTGCGAATGGGCGCATCGAATTTCTTCGCGTACTCGACGAAGTATTCCGCGACCTGATCTTTCGATGCGAAACCATTGGGGTCGAAATCCGCGAACTCGAGATTAGGGAAACGATCGTGCCATGCGGGACCATTGGCGACGAGCGAATCCCACCTGCCCGTGCGCCAGCGTTCGGCGATGCGATCGCGTTCCAGCACGAGATGCGGCACGCCGAGCTTGCTCAGGTGTTCGCTCATCGCGACGCCTGCCTGGCCCGCGCCGACCACGAGCGTGTCGATAGACGTTGTTTCCACTGTCATGGCTATGTCCTTCTGAAAGGCCGTTGTATCCGTGATGTCTTCGTGAAAATCTACGCGTCCCGATCGAATCCGAAAAATATATTTAAGAAATGCACGGCATCGGATTTGGCTATGCAATGAATTTTGAGCACTTCACAATGCGGCTCATCGAAGCTCCATTTCCGGAATGTCATCGATGGAAAGCCATCCCTTGCGCTATTCGCTGCGGCAATTGCGCTACTTCGTGGTCGCTGCCGAAGCCTTGTCCTTCACCGCCGCCGCGAAAAAACTGCATATTTCGCAACCGTCGATATCGACCGCCCTCGCCGATCTCGAAGCATCGTTCGGCGTGCAGCTATTCATTCGCCATCATGCGAGCGGTCTGTCGCTCACGCAGGCCGGCCGCGATCTGCTCGGGCAAGCGCGCAATCTGCTGAAGATCGCGGAAGAACTGCAAATGGCCGCGAAAGAAATGGATGGCGGCATGACCGGCTCCATCGCGCTCGGCTGTCTCGTGTCGCTCGCACCGCCTTTGATGCCGGGACTCATCAGCCGCTTCACGGCGGGGCACGCGGGCATTTCGTTTCGCACGGTCGAAGCGCATCAGGACGGCTTGTTGCGCGGCCTGCATGACGGTTCGCTCGATATCGCCCTCACCTATAGTCTGGACTTGACCGAGGACATCGCGTTCACGCCGCTGCTTTCGTTGCCGCCTTATGCGATCTTGCCGAAGACGCATCGGCTTGCGCGAGCGCGCAAGGTATCGCTCGCCGATTTGCAATCGGAGCCTTACGTGATGCTCGATCTGCCGCATAGCCGCGAGTATTTCGCCGCGCTCTTCGATGCGGTCGGCAGCCGTCCCGTGCCCGCGTTCCGGTCATCGCAACCGGAAGTCGTGCGTGGCATGGTGGCGAACGGCCTCGGCTATAGCATCCTCAACTTTCCGCTGAAGTCGAATCGCACGGTGGATGGCGAGGACTTCGTGATTAAGCGCTTCAAGGACAACGTCAACGCGACTACGTTAGGCATCGCGCAATCGCGCACAATGCGTCCGCGGCAAGTGGTGCATCGCTTCTCGTCGTTCTGCGAGAACTATATTAGGCGACTGCATATCGATACGTGAAGTTATCGGCGCTGCATAGATAAAAGCTTTGCTTTGTATCCGAAAACAATATTTTGGCTGGCAATTTGGCTTGATAGATTGATGTCCATGTCGAGCGCAATGCGGTCAAAGCCCGCGCCAGCGCGCTCTCACGAGTTGAGACAAGGAGGGCTTCATGATCGCAGTGGACACGCTCATCGACCAGTTACGGTCGAATTGCGAACGACCATTCAGCGATGCGCACGCCATGCCGCCTGGCGTCTATACATCGCCCGACTTCCTGTCACTCGAAGAGCGCGAGATCTTCGCGCATGAATGGCAATGCGTCGGCCGCGCGAGCGCGTTGAAGGAACCCGGCGATTACCTGACGGCGCAGATCGGCGCGCAGCCGATCGTCGTATTGCGCGACGAGCAGATGCAGCTCAAGGCGATGTCGAATGTGTGCCTGCATCGCATGTCGGTGCTGCTGGAAGGGCGCGGCAACAAGCGGCGCATCGTGTGCCCGTATCACGCGTGGAGTTATGGACTCGACGGCGAATTGAAGGGCGCGCCGCTCATGGACCGGCAAGAAGGCTTCTGCAAGGAAAGTTATAGGCTGCCCGCCGTGCGCTGCGAGGAATGGCAAGGCTGGATCTATGTGACGCTCGATGAAAGCGCGCCGCCCGTCGCAACGCAGCTAGCCGAACTGAGCGAATTGATCGGCGCGTATGGCATGACGGACTACATCGAAACTTTCTATGAAGAGCATGTGTGGGATACCAACTGGAAGATCCTCGCCGAAAACTTCATGGAAAGTTATCACTTGCCAATGCTGCATCGCGCGACCGTAGGGCCGCATTCGAAGCTCGAAGAGATGGAATGTCCACCGGGTTATCCCGCGTTCAACTATCACTGGATCACGAAGGAAGCGAGCTTGCCCATTGGCAATGCTCATCCGGATAACCCGCGTTTAACGGGTCATTGGCGCAAGACGACCGCACTGCTCGCGATCTATCCGACGCATCTCGTCACGCTTACGCCCGGCTATTTCTGGTATCTCGTGTTGCAGCCGCGCGGCGTCGGGCAAGTGCATATCCGCTTCGGCGGCGGTCTCGCGCCTGAATTCATCGCCGACGCGGAAGCGAACGCGCATATGTCGACATTGAAGAAGCTGCTCGACGAAGTGAACGCGGAAGACAGGCGCGGCGTGGAAGCGGTGTTTCGCGGCGTGCATGCGCCGCTCGCGAAGCCCGGAAATCTGAGCCACCTTGAACGGCCCAATTTCGACTTTGCGCGCTATATCGCGACGAAGCTCGCACAGCACTGAAAGACAGGACACGAACACGATGTCAGCCCCTTCCTTCATCTCCTTCTCCGGCGTGAGCAAATCGTATGACGGCGCCCATTACGTCGTGGAGGATTTGAACCTCGACGTGCGCAAGGGAGAATTTCTTTCGCTGCTCGGTCCGTCCGGCTCGGGTAAAACGACGACGCTGATGATGCTCGCGGGCTTCGAAACGCCGACGCAAGGCGAGATTCGTCTCGACGGCAGGCGTCTCGACGACAAGCCGCCGCATCAGCGCGACATCGGCATGGTCTTTCAGAACTACGCGCTCTTTCCGCATCTGACGATCGCGGAGAACGTCGCTTTTCCGCTTTCCGTGCGACGCGTGAGCCGCGCCGAGCAGAAGACGCGCGTGAAGCGCGCGCTGGAGATGATCGAGTTGCCCCATCTCGCGAGCCGGCGACCCTCACAGCTTTCCGGCGGGCAGCAGCAGCGCGTCGCGCTCGCACGCGCGCTCGTGTTCGAGCCGAGCGTCGTGCTGATGGACGAGCCGCTCGGCGCACTCGACAAGCGCCTGCGCGAAACGATGCAATACGAAATCATGCGGCTGCACCGCGAGCTTTCGCTGACGATCGTCTACGTGACGCACGATCAGGCCGAAGCGCTGACGATGTCGGACCGGGTCGCCGTCTTTTCCGATGGCCGCATCCAGCAGGCCGCGACGCCGAGCGAGCTTTACGAGAACGCGCAGAACGCGTTCGTTGCGAACTTCGTCGGCGAGAACAACGGGCTCACGGGGCGCGTCGCCAGTGCGAACGGCGAATGGGCGACGCTGGCGCTATCGGACGGCAGCGTCATTCGCGGACGCTGCGAGCACGGCCTGCGCGCCGGCGATGAAGCGATGCTCGCGCTGCGCCCCGAACGCGCGCACATTCCCGGCACGGAAGACGCGCACGCGGACGAGCACAGCAACGTCGTGCGCGCACGCGTCGAGGAGCTCGTGTACTGCGGCGATCATCATCGCGTGCATCTGAAGCTCGGCTCGCGCGAGTCCATCGTCGTCAAAGTGCCCAATACCCAGCGTCACGCATTGCCCTGCGCAGGCAGCACGATCGATATCGCGTGGCGTCACGACGACTGCAAGATTCTCGCGATGATGGCGCCAAAAAACGCGCCCGCGATTGCCCCGAGCACACCGCCCTCACCTTCTCTCATCCCGACCGCACCCGCAGGAGCCAACTGACATGCGCAATCACATCAAAGCACAATGCGCCGCACTCGCAGTATTTGCATTTGCAACTATCTCGACACAGGCGGCGGAGACACTCTCCGTCGTGACGTTCGGCGGCGCGTTCGAAGCCGCCGCCAAGAAAGCCTGGTTCGAACCGTTCACGCAGGCAACGGGCGTGAACTTCTCGACCGAATCGTATGACGGCGGCCTCGCCAAGCTCTCCGCGATGGAGCAGGCGAAGAACACGACGTGGGATCTCATCGATCTGGAAACCAACGACGCGATCACCGCATGCGATGAAGGCCTGCTGCAGAAGTTCGACAAGAAGATGCTCGGCAAGACGAGCGACTTCATCCCCGGCTCGATCAGCGATTGCGCGGTTGCGAGCATGGTGTGGTCCACGGTCTATGCCTACGACGCGAGCAAGCTGAAGACCGCGCCGACCACTGTCAACGACTTCTTCGATTTGCAGAAATACCCCGGCAAGCGCGGCCTGCGCAAGTCGCCGAAGGTGTCGATGGAATGGGCGCTGATCGCCGATGGCGTCGACCCGAAAGATGTCTACAAGGTGCTCGGCACGCCCGCCGGCGTCGATCGCGCGTTCAAGAAGCTCGACACGATCAAGAAGAACATCGTGTGGTGGGAATCGGGCGCGCAGGCGCCGCAACTGCTCGCCGATGGCGCGGTCGTGATGGTGCAGGCCTACAACGGCCGCATCGACGACGCCGCGAAGAAAGACAACAAGCCGTTCAAGGCCGTGTGGGACGCGCAAGTCTACGACTTCGAGTGGTGGGCTATTCCGACGGGCGCGAAGCAAGCCGATACCGCGGCGAAGTTCATCGTGTCGCAAGCGCAGCCGAAGGCATCGGCGGATCTCTCGAAGTACATCGCGTATGCGCCGCCGCGTAAGGATGCGGTCGCGCTCGTCGACAAGCAGCGACTCGCCGACATGCCGACCGCGCCGGATAACTTCAAGCGCGCGGTGCAGATCAACGCGAACTTTTGGGCCGACAACGCAGATCAGATCAACAAGCGCTTCCAGGTCTGGCTCACGCAATAACGCTGTTCATGGATGAGAGTAACGACATGCCTGCATCGATTCACGCGCACGCCGCCGGTTCTCCGACGAGAGCCGATGGCCGCGCCTCGTATCAAAGAGCGCGCCGCCGCGCATCGGTGCAGGCGTTGTTGCTTGCCTTGCCGCTGATCGTGTTTTTGCTGTCGACGTTCATCGCGCCAATCGCGATGCTGCTTGCGCGCAGTGTCGAGAACAAGGAGGTGCCGGACAGCATGCCGGCGCTCACTCGTGCTCTCGATGCCTGGGACGGCCGCGGCGTGCCCGATGAACATCTGTTCGCGCTGCTCGCCTCGGGCCTGAAGGATGCGCAACAGAACGGGCAACTCGGCACCGTCGCGCGCAGGCTCAACTTCGCGCAGCCCGAGTTTCGCAGCTTGCTGATGCGGACCGCGCGCAGCGTGCGCGAGGAGACGCCGCCCGCGTGGAAGCCGGTTTTGATCGACATGGATGAACGTTGGAATTCGCCGGAGATCTGGCGTCTGTTGAAACGCGCGGCCACGTCGCCGACGCCGGACTATCTGCTTGCCGCCGTCGATGCGCAAGTGACGCCGCAAGGCAACGTCGCGTTCGTGGCGGATAACTCGTCGGTGTATCGACAGGCGTTTCTGCGCACGATATCGATCAGCGCGTCCGTCACGCTGCTGTGCCTCGTGCTCGGTTATCCGGTCGCATGGCTGCTCGCGAATCTGCCGACGCAAAGCAGCAACCGCCTAATGCTTTTCGTGATCGTGCCGTTCTGGACGTCGCTGCTCGTACGCACGACTGCGTGGTATGTGTTGCTGCAGCCGGGCGGTGTCATCAATGGCCTCTTGACGGGACTCGGTCTCGCGACGCATCCGCTGCCGCTCATCTTCAATCGCACGGGCGTGTTGATCGGCATGACGCATGTGTTGCTGCCGTACATGATTCTGGCGATCTTCTCGGTGATGAAAGGCGTGTCGCCGGTCTATCTGCGCGCGGCGCAATCGCTCGGCGCGCATCCGTTCACCGCGTTCGTGCGCGTGTACATACCGCAGACGTTGCCGGGTGTCGGCGCGGGATGCTTTCTCGTTTTCGTGCTCGCGCTCGGCTACTACATCACGCCCGCGCTGCTCGGCGGCGCTGGCGATGAAATGATCAGTCAGCTCATCGCGCTGCAGACGAATACGCAGCTCAATTGGGGGCTTGCGGGCGCGCTCTCGGCGTACCTCGTGATCTTCACCGCGATCTTCTATTTCCTGTTCAACCGCATCGTCGGCATCGACCGGTTGCGCTTCGGTTAAGGGGCCATTCTTCCATGACGGAATCACGCAACAGGGTGCTGACCGAACGCATCGCTTCCCGATGGGTGCGCGTGCATACCGCGCTCGTGCTGTTCTTTCTCGTCGCGCCGATTCTTGCGATCATCCCTTTGTCGTTCAATTCGGGATCCTACTTTTCTTATCCGTTGCAGGGGTTTTCGTTGCGCTGGTATGAGCAGGCGCTCACGAGTCCCGACTGGCAGCGCTCGCTTTTGAACAGCATCGGCATTGGTGCGGCGTCGACGTTGATCGCGACGTGTCTCGGCACGCTTGCAGCGCTCGGCCTTTCGCGTTCGCAGTTTCCGCTGCGCTCGGTCATCATGCCGATCATCATTTCGCCGATGATCGTGCCGATTGTCGTTGTCGCGGCCGGCTTCTATCTGATCTTTGCGCCGCTCGGGCTCGTCAACTCTTATCCCGGTGTGATCTTCGCGCATGCGGCGCTTGGCACGCCCTTTGTCGTGATTACCGTGACGGCGTCGTTGTTGTCCTTCGATCAAAGTCTCTTGCGTGCTGCGTCGGGGCTCGGGGCGACGCCGTGGATCGCCTTCCGGCGCGTGACCTTGCCGCTCATTACGCCGGCTGTGGCTACCGGCAGCGTGTTCGCGTTTGCTACTTCGTTCGATGAAGTTATCGTCATTCTCTTTATCGGCGGGCCGGATCAGCGAACCGTGCCGCGGCAGATGTGGAGCGGTATTCGCGATTCCATCGATCCTTCCATTCTTGCTGTTGCTACGATGCTGATCGTGTTTGCTGTTCTGCTCTTTGCCAGCATCAATTGGTTGCGGGGGCGGGCTAGTCGGGCTCTTGTTTGAAGTTTGAATCGCCCTCTGTTCGCCGTGCTTTCGCTTTCGCCGGATCCCGCTTTCGCGTCGGTCTATTGGCACTGCCCCTGTGCGGGGCGGCACTCACTTTCTTTGCTGCTGCAAAGAAAGTAAGCAAAGAAAGCAGCTACTGATGCCCGCGGTCACACGCAATTTGGGTAGTTCTCTCGTCCTAGGCGGCACTCGCCTAAAAGAGTGCCCTCATAGGCCCAACCGGGATTGGCTCGCGCACGGTCTGCCACATCGCACCACATAACAAACGGGTTCAGCACCAAATAGCTCCGGCCCGCTTCGCGGCCGACCGGTCAATCGGGTCCGCGCGTGCTTCTCTACTAACGTCTCCATCTCACTGCAATCGCCGCCCCCTTGGTTTCCCTTGCTTACCCGGAGGCAGCGCGTAGCGCTGTGCCGAAGCTCTTTCGGGCTGAACCAGTGTCCTTGGAAAACTAGCTCGTCAGACCGTGCGCGATCCAAGCCCCGTTATTGTGATGAGGGCACTCTTTAGGCGAGTGCCATCCGCGACGAGAGAATTACCCAACGTGCGTGTGACCGCGGGCCTGAAAAGCTGCTTTCTTTGGTTGCTTTCTTTGCACAGGACCAGAGTAAGCACTAAAGCGCTAACTCTGGTCGACGGCAAAGAAAGTGACTGCCGCCCCGCACAGGGGCAGTGCCGATAGATCACTAAGAAAACGGGATCCAGCGACAGAACCAAAAACAGCTTAAGCCAACGCCTCGGCCGCACGCCGCGGCAACATCCGATCAAACTCGCGCTTAACGATGCCATAGCACTCACAAGCCCGCTCCTCGAGTCCCGCACGATCGAGAATCTTGATACACCCACGGCTGTGATGAATCAGCCCCGCATCGTGCAGCTTGCCAGCCGCCTCCGTCACACCTTCACGGCGCACGCCGAGCATATCGGCGATCATCTGCTGCGTCACACGCAGTTGATCCGACGGCGTGCGATCCGTCTGAATCAGCAACCAACGGCACAGTTGCTTCGACAGCGAGTGATGACGATTACACGCGGCCGTCTGCGCCACTTGCGTCAGCAGGGCTTGCATGTACAGCAACATCACGCGGCGCAGAAAGTCGGAACGGCCGAAGTGCTCACGCAACGCACCCGCGCTCATGCGATACGCAAAGCCCGCACATTGCACCTGCACGCGCGTCGGCATCGTGTCGCCGCCCGTCAGCACCGGAACCCCCGACATTCCCTCACGTCCCACCGCCGCGACTTCAACGGAACCGCCGTCTTCCATCGTATGCAGCAGCGAAATGATCGCCGTAGTCGGGAAATACACGTGGTGAATGCGCTGCCCGGAATCGCACAACAACTGCTCCGTGCGCAACTGGACCAGCTCGAGATGCGGTGCGATAGCCTGCCATTCCTGCGCCGGAAGCGCGCCCAACAGATGATTGCCGTGCAGATCGGATTGAAGTGTCAACATTTTTCTTAGTCTCGTGCGTTTGCGCTTCGCGCTTTTGATTTCTTCTGGCTCGCAACAGGATTCGCGCATGCATCTGATGGCATACATCGAACCTGTTGCGTCCAGCCCCGTAGTACGAACCCGCTGCTTCTTCTTGTTTGATACCGCAGCGATGTTCGTGCGTGGTCATACATTAGCGAGAGGTGTGCCAGCGAACGCCAATCCTTATACCAACAGGACTTTGCGCGATTCCCCACGCAAAGCGCGGAGAACGTGCGCTCAAGTACGAAGAAAATTGATTCACCCGTGAAAAGCGACCTTCAGACGGATCGCGGGCGATGGCGGCAGAACGCCAAACGTTTTCGTCTGGCGAATGTCTTGTCAGAGCAGGCTCCGCCGATGCGCTCATCTAGCGAAACGAAGCCAATCGGAGGCTCGAAAGCCTTGTCGTAGCAGAAACAGCCCGCACGCTAAAAATGTTGCAAAGGTGGTTAACGGCGATGCGCGTCGTTTTTAAGGCCCCGATGCGGAGTCGCGCGAAAGCCTTATGCGACAGGCGTCCGCGGGATTCTCAAAGGCTTGGCACAGGATGCGGACGTGAACCGTCGCGGTTTCGCGGCGCGGCGAAAAATGTTGCATCGCCTAAACCTCGGTGAATTTCGAATTCGGCAGCCGCTTCAAACCTTTGGCGCATGAATGTGACTCATGCCACGTTGAACAACCTTCGTTTGTGCGCAAGCATCGCTACCGGCACCATGCGTGACATACCCACTTCTATCCGCATGGAGCGAAAAGATGAGCGACGTCATGGAGACCCCCGCAAAGACCGCCGATCAGGCCATCGATCTCAAGGGCCGCGTATCGATCTATCAGCCGGAGCAGCAAGGCTTGATCTTCCCCGAGCTGCCCACGTTTGCGAGCCACGCGGAACATCGTCAGTACCTGAAGGAGCGCCTCGTCGCCGCGTGCCGCGCCTTCGCGCTGCAGGGCTTCGATTACGGGTTCGCGGGCCATCTCACCGTGCGCGATCCGGAGCATCCGTCGCTTTACTGGACCAATCCGATGGCCGTCCACTTCGCGCAAGTGAAGGTGTCTAACCTGATCTGCGCGGATCATCAGGGCAACGTGGTCGAAGGCGATTACGCGGTCAATCGCGCGGGCTTCGTGCTGCACGCGGCCGTGCATGAGCAGCATCAGGACATCGTCGCGATGTGCCACGCGCATACCGTCTACGGCACCGCCTTCGCGGCGCTCGGCAAGCCGCTCATCCCGATGTCGCAGGACGCGTGCGCGTTCTTCGAAGACCACGTCGTGATCGGCGATGAAGCCGGCAAGGTCGCCGTCGAAGTGAAGGGCGGCAACAAGGTCGCGAATGCGTTCAAGGGCGTGAAGGCCGCGATCCATCAGAATCATGGCCTACTCACGGCGAGCCGTCACAGCATCGATTCGGCGGCGTTCTGGTTCATCGCGCTCGAGCGTTGCTGCCAGCAACAACTGATGATCGAAGCGACCGGCATCACGCCCAAGCTCGTGCCCGAAGACCGCGCGCGCTATAGCCGGGAGCATGTGGGCAGCGACTACATCGGCTGGCTGCACTTCCAGACGATCTGGAATGATCTCGTCGCCACGCAGCCCGACATGTTCGACTGATTCCATTATGTTGCAGCCCCTCGCCTTCGGAGAAAGGCGAGGCGATTCCCCATGACTACGTCGAGACAAGCGTTCCCGGCGTCGCCTGGGTATCAGCGCGCGGACACATCTGAAGATGCCGACCGATCTAGATCAATCGCATCGTCACAGCCGCCAAGACAAGGTAACGTCCGAGCTTCGCAACCGTGACCAACGCGACGAATGGCAGAAGAGGCTCACGCATCACCCCAGCCAGGAGAGTAAGAGGATCACCAATGACGGGCGCCCAACTAAGCAAGAGCGACCATTTCCCTAAACGTTGATACATGCGCTGCGCGCGGTCCAATTTCTCGTCTGACACTGGAAACCAGCGGCGGCTCTTGAAGCGCTCGATGTATCGCCCCAAAACCCAATTGACCAGTGAACCCAACACGTTGCCGATCGTCGCGACCAGTATCAACGTTGCAGTTGAATAGCTTTTACTCAGCAGCAAGCCCACAAGCACAGCCTCCGATTGAAGAGGCAGAAGGGTGGCTGCGCCGAATGCGGCAAGAAACAATCCTCCGTATGCCGACAGCGTCAGCATGTCTTGAAGGGCATGCCAGCGCCTCGAATCGCTATTGCCATGGGTCTGTCCGAACTAGCTATTGATCGGCGAATAAATAGATGAAGCGAAAGATCGCTAACGTTGCCAACGCGAGCAGAAGTTGGTTCGCGATTCTATCGTATCGGTTTTGGAACTCTGACAATCGCGGTTTATACCTGAAACGCTCTCGCGACTGTCTTGCCTCCACATGCGGTTGCATTGGATCCTGATGCCGAAACGGCTCGTGAATCGCTGATTGTTCCTGCTGGCTCGAAACAGGCGATGCGATGTGAGTCGCATCGCCTTTTTTGTATGATGGCGGACCATCCCTCGCAACCGTCCAAAGGACCATCATCATGACCGCCGCAACGCAATTCGATCAGGTTTCCGTCATCAAACGCGCCAATGTCTACTTCGACGGCAAGTGCGTGTCGCACACGGTTCTCTTCGCCGATGGCACCAGGAAAACGCTCGGCGTGATCCTGCCGGGCACGCTCAACTTCGGCACCGACGCGCCCGAACTCATGGAGGTGCAGGCAGGCCAGTGCCGTATTCGGCTCGACGGCAGCGATGAGTGGAAGACGTATAAGGCGGGCGAATCGTTCTCGGTGCCGGGCAAAAGCCGATTCGATATCGACGTGACGGAAACGCTGGATTACGTTTGTAGTTATCTTTGATTGGCGTGAAGGGGAAATGCGGTGTCGGGTAGGGATTCCGCACCTCATGATTCTTAGAGTGGATTTCGGCAAGACGAACTCCGTCTAACTTTTATGTCTGTCCACGTTTCGTGTACACTGACCAAAATTGGACGCCCAACCCGCCGATGCCACCCACCGACCAACTCTCCCAAGCCGCCGCAGCCGCTTTCACGGAGGCGACCGGCTTCGCCGCACGCAGCGTCAAACCACCCGCGCGCGGCGGCTACGACGCCGCCATCGAATTCCGCGTCGGCGGCGCGCGCTTCAAGCGCCCTGTCATCGTGCGGGAAAACATCGACCGGTTCAGCGCGTTATCCGCGTTCAGCGCCTCGGTCGCGCAGAACGGCGGCGCGAAACCCGCGCTCGTTACCGCGCATCTCTCACCCGACATGATCCGCGCCTGCCGCGATCTGAACGTCGATGCCCTCGATCTCGCCGGCAACGCGAGCGTCATCGAAGGCGATGGCGTCGTCGTGATCGTGTCGGGCCGTCCGCGCGTCGCGCACGGCAAGGCGCGCCGCTCGAAAACCTGGACGAAGTCGACGTTGCGCGTCACGGGCGCCCTGCTCATCACGCCCGCGCTGCTGCAACGGGGCTATCGCGATATCGCGCAACACGCGGGCGTGAGCCACGGCACGGTGCAAAACGCGGTGCGGGCGCTCATCGATCATCGCGATGTATTCGAGCGGCCTGACGGCGCCGGCCTGCAAATCGCCGACAAGGAACGGCTCATCGACGAATGGGTGACGCTGTATCCGCGGCAATTGCGCGAATCGCTGCTGATCGGGCGTTATCGCGCGGAGTCGAACGACTGGTGGCGCGACGTGCCCGGCCTGCCGGGTCAATGCCAGTTCGGCGGCGAGCCGGCCGCAGCGATACTCACGGAATACCTGAAGCCCGCGACCGTCACCGCGTATTGCGCCGACGCCGCGCCGCGCGAATGGATCAAGGCGGCGCGGTTGCGGCCCGATCCCGCCGGAAACGTCGAATTCCTGCGCGCGCCCGTGGCGCTCGCGCCCGTCGATGGTCTTCCGCCGAACGTCGTCGCGCCGCTCATCGTCTATGCGGATCTCGTCGCGAGCGGCGACCCGCGCAATCTCGAAACCGCCAGGATGCTGCGTGAACGCTATCTTGCCGCTTGAACTGCTGCCGCATCGCCCGCTCGCCGGCGTCTTTTCCGCGATGCTGCGCGAAGTCGTCGCCGCGTCGCACGCGACGAACATCGCGTGGTTCGTCGGCGGCGCGAGCGCGCGCGACATCCTGCTCACGCACGTCCACGACATCGAGGCGACGCGCGCCACCGCCGACGTCGATATCGGCATCTCGATTCAAAGCTGGACCGGCCACGACGCGCTGCGGCAAGCGCTCGTCGCGTCGGGGCATTTCACCGCGCCGAAAGGCTCGGCGCATCGGCTGAATTTCAACGCGCCGCAGACCGGCGAGCGCACGTGGCTCGATATCGTGCCCTTCGGCGGCGTGCAGGACGCGCACGGCGAAATCGCGTGGCCGCCGGATGGTTCGGTGCGGATGAACGTCGCGGGTTTTCGCCAGGCGCTCGATGCGGCGCTCGCCGTGCGCGTCACGCGCGATCTCGTCGTGCCGGTCGCTTCGCTGCCCGCGCAGGCGATGCTGAAGATCATCGCGTGGCAAGACCGGCACGCCGCCGACCGCAAGGACGCGATCGACCTGCTCTTTCTGATGGCGCGTTACGCCCAAGCCGGCAACCTCGATCGTCTTTATGCCGATGCCTTCGATCTCGTCGAGCGCCACGGACACGATCCGGATATCGCGGGCGCGGCGCTTCTCGGCCGCGACACGGCCGCGCTCGTCGATGAAAACCTCCGCGCGCAGATTCTCGCGATCCTGCGCCCCGGCGATCCCGCGCCGCCGATCCTCACGCACATGCTCGGCTCGCGCATGCCAGTCTTCGAAGCGGATACGTCGGAACGCGTCGCCGCATTGTTCGACGCATTCCGCAGCGCGTTCTAGCCGTTGCGAAACAGATAGCTGTACGCGTTGAGCGCGGGCACCCCGCCGAGATGCGCGTAGAGCACTTTCGAGCCTTCGGGGAATTCGCCGTTGCGCACCATCTGGATCATGCCGTCCATCGATTTGCCTTCGTAGACGGGATCGGTCAGCACGCCTTCGAGCCGCGCGCACAGACGGATCGCCTCGAGCGTGCCTTCGTTCGGCAGGCCGTATTCGGGGCCGCCGAAGCGCGTATCGAGAATCACGTCGTCGCGCGTGATGTCCTGGCCGAGATCGACGAGTTCCGCTGTGTGCTTCGCGATCCGCAGAATCTGCTCGTGCGTCTGCTCCGGTTTCGCCGATGCATCGATGCCGATCACGCGCCGCGCGCGCCCATCCGCCGCGAAGCCGACCACCATGCCCGCCTGCGTGCTGCCCGTCACCGAGCACACGACGATGTAGTCGAACTTGAAGCCCAGCTCCGCTTCCTGCGCGCGCACTTCCTCCGCGAAGCCGACGAAACCGAGGCCGCCTAGCGGATGCTCCGAGCAACCCGCCGGCACCGGAAACGGCTTGCCGCCCGCCGCGCGCACGCTTTCCATCGCGTCCTGCCAGCTTTTGCGGATGCCGATATCGAAGCCATCGGCGACGAGGCGCACGTCCGCGCCCATCATCCGCGACATCTGGATATTGCCGACGCGGTCATAGACGGCATCGGAGTAATTGACCCAGTTTTCCTGCACGAGCACGCACTTCATGCCGAGATGCGCCGCGACCGCGGCGACCTGGCGCGTCTGATTCGACTGCACGCCGCCGATGGAAACCAGCGTGTCGCAGCCTTCGGCGATCGCCTCGGGAATCAGATATTCGAGCTTGCGCGTCTTGTTGCCGCCAAACGCGAGGCCGCTGTTGCAGTCCTCGCGCTTCGCATACAACTCGACCTTGCCGCCGAGATGCGCGGACAGGCGCTTGAGCGGCTGAATGGGCGTCGGTCCGAACGTGAGCGGATAGCGGGGAAAACGTTGCAGATTCATGTCGGCATCCTCGTGATGGTGGGACTGCATGGACAGAATCGTAGAGATTCTCGCGACGGATCGGGTTGCGAAAAAATGCCGTTCGGCCTAACGTTTTTGGACGCGAGACGCTGTTCGCTAACTTTTATTTCGCACAAGAGCCCATTGAAGCAATGAAAAAAACCGCATCCGCTCCAAACCCGCATCCGGCAAGCGTCCAGACCGATCGCGTCGATCGCGCGATCCTGCGTCAGTTGCAGCGCGATGCGTCGATCTCGAACGTCGCGCTCGCGGAGAAGGTCAATCTGAGTCCGCCCGCGTGTCTGCGGCGCGTCGAGCGGCTGCGCGAAGCGGGGCTGATCCGCGCGACCGTCGCGCTGCTCGATCCGAAAGCGCTCGATGCCGGCATGCTCGTCTTGATCGGCGTGATCCTCGACCGCTCGACGCCCGATTCCTTCGACGCCTTCGAGAAAGCCGCGCAGAAAGTGCCCGGCTGCATGGAATGCCACGTCGTGACCGGCGAATTCGACTTCTTCATGCTGATCCGCACGCGCGACAGCGAAAGCTTCAACCGGCTCCACGCCGAAAAGCTGCTCTATCTGCCGGGCGTGCGGCAGATCCGCACGTTCGTCGTGTTGCGTGAGGTGCTTTCGACGACGGCGTTTCCAATCGGCGAATCGGCGGGAACGCGGGCGGTGTAGCGTCGGCGACACTTTTGCGAAAGACCTGCTGAAAAATTACGCTACGATTCAGGGTTTTCCATGTCCGGGCATCCCGTTTCGTTGTGACCGCGTCTGATTTCAAAGCCTGGGCCAAGGCGATTCTGGCTCGCCTCGCGTCGCGGCTGCGTCCGCATCTGCGTGCGCGTTCGCTGCTCCTTCTGCCGGCGCTCTTTCTTATCTATGTGCTGGTGCTGATTCCGTTCACGCCCGGTATCCGCGATATCCGCCGTGCAAAAGTCGATCAGCCCGCGCAGATCTATTCCGCCGACGGCAAGCTCCTCGCCGAATTCAAGCCGACGCATCGCGAATGGGTGAGTCTCAAGCAGATTTCGCCGCAGGTGATCGACGCGCTCATCTCGACCGAAGACCGGCGGTTCTATCAGCATCACGGCATCGACTTCCGGCGCACGGCGGGCGCGGCGCTGCGCACGTTCTCGGGCGACCGGCAAGGCGGCTCGACGCTCACGCAGCAGCTCGCGCGCAATCTGTATCCCGAGGAAATCGGCCGCTCGCAGACGCTCACGCGCAAGCTGAAGGAAGCGATCACGGCGTTCAAGATCGAAGCGCTCTATTCGAAGGACGAGATTCTCGAAACGTATCTGAACACGGTGCCGTTCCTGTACAACGCGTACGGCATCGAAATGGCCGCGCGCACTTACTTCGACAAATCCGCCGGCCAGCTCGACGTGCTCGAAAGCGCGACGCTCATCGGCATGTTGAAGGGCAACAGTTACTACAACCCGGTGATCAATCCGGAGCGCGCGCTCGACCGGCGCAACATCGTCCTCGGGCAGATGGTCAAGTTCGGCCACTTGCCGGCGACCAAACTAGACGCGCTGAAGAAACGTCCGCTGCGCATCGACTTCGAGCGGCAGACGGAAGAGCCCGGCCGCGCGCCGCACTTCGCGCAGCAGTTGCGCAAATGGCTGATCGGCTGGGCCGACGACAACGACTACAACATCTATTCCGATGGCCTCGTCGTGCGCACGACCATCGATTCGCGTCTGCAGGCGATGGCGACGAACGCGCTCGCGCTGCAGGGCAACCAGTTGCAATCGATCGCCAACGCGGCGTGGGGCGGCCGCGCCGGTTGCGCGAACGCGAACGCCGATCTCGGGCACGCGTTCATCCGCGAGACGGACGCATACCGCGCGCTGCGCACGGGCGGCGCGAACGACGCCGACGCCATCAAGAAACTCGACTCGGACCGCGCCTTCATGCAGGCGCTGTGCGAGGACAAGACGCGCGTGCAGGCCGCGTTCGTCGCGCTCGATCCGCGCAACGGGCAGATCAAGGCGTGGGTCGGCAGCCGCGATTTCACGCAGGATCCGTTCGATCACGTCGCGCAGGCGCGCCGCCAGCCCGGCTCGACCTTCAAGCCTTTCGTCTACGGCGCGGCGTTCGAGCGCGGCGCGAAGCCGGCCGATACGATCGTCGATCAGACCGTCGAAATCCCGATTCGCGGCGACGAAATCTGGCGCCCGACCGACGACTCGCCGCCGTCGGGCCGTCCCGTGAGCCTGCGCGACGGCATCGCGTATTCGAAGAACCGCATCACCGCGCAGTTGATGGAACAAGTCGGTCCGGGACGCGTCGCGCGGCTCGCGCGTGACATGGGCGTGCGCGACAGTCATCTCGACGTGGTGCCGTCGCTCGCGCTTGGCACGAGCCCGGTGACGCTGAGGGAAATGGTGTCGGCGTACGGCACGATCGCGAACGACGGCAGTTATATGGAGCCGCTGCTCGTCACGCGCATCGAGAACAAGGACGGCGAAGTCCTCGCGCAGTTCGAGAGCACGCCCGAGCGCGCGCTGTCCGTCGATGCGACGCGCAAGCTCGTCGATGTGATGCGCGACGTCATCAACCGCGGCACCGGCACGACGATCCGCACGCGCTTCGGCATTCGCGCGGATGTCGCGGGCAAGACCGGCACTACGCAGGACAACGCCGACGGCTGGTTCATCCTGATGCATCCGCAACTCGTCGCGGGCGCGTGGGTCGGCTTCAACGACAGCCGCGTCACGCTGCGCAGCGATTACTGGGGCCAAGGCGCGCACAGCGCGTTGCCGATCGTCGGCGACTTCATGCAGCGTTCGCTGCGTTCGCATCTGATCGATGCCCGCGCGCGCTTCGATACGCAGGAAGCGCCGGGCATGTGGCAAACGATGCTCACGAACGCAAAAACCTGGTTCGACGAGACGTTCTCGAAAGCGCCGAAGCCGGGCAAGCCGAAAACCGCGCAGACGGCGGCGCAGCATCCGGTGCGTCCGAAGCGGCCGCCTTCGGAGCCCGCCGCCGAAGTGACCGAAGAGCCGCCGCAACCGCCAGTGTTTACGACGATGCCGCCGATCCTGCCCACGCCCGGCGAAACTGCAAGCTCTCCGGCGCCCGCTTCCGACGTGCAACCGTAAACGCTTACGCCGCCCGCGAACAAAGGCGGGTGCTTGCGTAGACAGTTAGTTGCGAGCTAGCGACGAAAGACTTGCCTATCGGCCGAAATGAGCGCGCGCGCACAGAGCACGCGCACAAATGGTGCTCCGATTCACCAAGGCGAAACAAACGCATTCAAAGATTTCGCCGCGCACCCCGGCGCGCTGTGGCCACATGCGCCCGCCAAAAGTCTCGCGCACTGCGAGACGTCTATCTCATTCCAGGCTGGTTTCGGAGAACAAGTTGAACAAGCGATTTCCTCGCCTCAAGCGAGCCCTCGTGGCCACCGCGTTCGCCTTGCCGCTTACGTCGTCGAGTTTTGCGCAGAACATCAGCGCTACCCTGCCGTGGACCGGCACCTGGAGCACCGCGCCGATGATCGTCGGCGGCGGCGGCTTCAATAATCAGACGATCCGGCAGATCGTGCACACGAGCATCGGCGGGACGGCCGCCGGCGTCCAGTTTTCCAATCAGTACGGCAGCGAGCCGCTCGTGATCGGCGACGTGCGCGTCGCGTTGCGCGCCGACGGCAAACGCACCGTGCCGGGCAGCGACCGGGCCGTCACCTTCAACGGTCAGCCCTTCGTGACGATTCCGCCCGGCAAGACGGAGATGAGCGATCCGATCGCGATCGCGGTGCCGGCGATGTCGGACATCGTCGTCAGCGCCTATCTCCCGCAGCAGACGCCATCGGAAACCACCGGTCACGCCGAAGGCCTGCAGGACGTGTACGTCGCGCCCGGCGATGTCAGCGCCGACACCGAATTCGCGGGCGGCGTGGTCAACGCGCTCGGCGCGCAGTCGTATTACTTCCTCACCGACGTCGTCGTGCAGAACGCCAGTGCGACGGGCGCGGTGGTCGCGTTCGGCGCGTCGATCACGGACGGCATCGATTCGCCGCCGAACACGAACGGCCGCTGGCCCAACCTGCTCGCCGCGCGTCTGCAGCAGGCGGGCATGACGGTCGGCGTGCTGAATCAGGGTATCGCCGGCAACGATTTCTTCACGAACGACGCGGGCGATGCCGGCCTCACGCGCTTCCAGCGCGACGTGCTCGACAAGTACAACGTCAAGTGGGTCATCATTTCCGACGATGCCGTCAACAACCTGATCGGCGGATCGCCGCCGACGGCCGCGCGCCTGAACAGCGCGTTTGCGCAACTGACGCAGAGCGCGCACGCGGCGGGCGTCAAGGCGATCTGCTCGACGCTCACGCCGTTCGAGGGCGTGTCGCCGTGGACGGCCGACATCGAAGCGACGCGGCAAGCGGTGAACGCGTTCGTCGCGACGCCCGACAGCGGCTGCGACGCCGTGCTCGATCAGGCCGCCGCGCTCGGCGATCCGGCCAATCCGCCTGTCATGCTCGGTGCGTACGACAGCGGCGACCATCTGCATCCGAATCAGGCGGGGCTGCAGGCGATCGCCAATTCCGTGAATCTCAACTGGCTCAAGTAGGCGGCGCGGAAAAGCAAAAAACGCCATGCGGAAGATTCATCCGCATGGCGTTTTTCGTTTCATCGCCGATTACGACTTGACGATCGTCGGGTTCTGCACGTTGATGCGCGGACCCGCGTTGTCCCACTGCTCGACGATCAGCGGGTACTTCCACTTCGGATTCGTGCTGCTGATCTGACCGTTGACGATGTAGCCGTCGAGCGACAGACCCTGAACCGCGAACGAACCGCCCGGGCTGGTCGTGTCGACGTGGTTGTTGATCGCGATCGTGACCGTCTTGCTGATCGGACCCGGCAGCGAGCCGAACCACACGTTGATGCCGCCGCCCTTGCAGTTCGCCGTCGTCGGGCTGTTGATCGTGATGCTCTTGAACACGGCCGAGTTGTCGTTCGGTTCGAAGTCGAGACCGCAAGCCGGCGCCGTGCCGGTGATGTTCTGCCAAATCGGGCTGTTGAACGTGATCGTGTCGCCCGAGATGATCGACACACCCTGACGGCGGCAGCCGTCGGCCTTGTGGTTGTCGACGACGAGGTTGTACGTCGGCGTGTTCTTCTTGCTCTGGCTATCGTTGATGTAGATGCCGTCGCCCCACGTGTTGATCGTGGTCGGCGCGATCAGGTGCACGTTCTGTGCGCCGATGATCGAGAAGCCCATGCCGTGCTCGCCGCCCGAAGCCGAGTTCAGCTCCTTGCTGCCGTCGAGGTACGCGTTTTCGACGATGACGTTGCTCACGTCTTCGATGAGCATCATCTGGTAGATGTCGGCGTTGTGCGGGAGCAGCTTGATCGAAGCGCCCGACGCAAAGCGGATGTGCGTGTTCGTGCGCAGCTTGAGACCCGTCGTGTCGATGCGGACCTGGCCCGAGATCAGGAGAATCTGACCGACGGAACCGTCGATGGCGGCTTGCAGCGCGGCGCGGTCGTTGGTCGAGCCGTCGGCCTTCACGCCGAACGACGATGCGTTGATGGTGCCTGCGGTGTTCGTGCTGGCGGCGTTCGTCGAGCTTGCCGCGGCCGGCGCGCTGGCGGTCGTCGTGGCGCTTGCCGACGAAGCCGAGCTCGCGGGCGTCGCCGTCGAGGCGCCGCTGCCGGTGTTACGGCGTCTCCAGCGATCGGCGACCGAATCGGGGGCCGCGCTGTCGCTGCCGCCGCCGCATGCGGCGAGCACAAACGCGCCGCTACCCGCGATAAGCGAGGTCAGGAGTTTGCGGCGGGTTGCGATACGCGTGTCGACGACGGTGTTGTCTGCCTGGGTGTCTGCCTGAGTGTTGTTCGAAAGCATTGTCTTTCCGAGTTGGTTGTGCGTTGTCGACGGGCGGACCCGTTCATGCGACTACGGCCGCACGCAACGTTTCTTTATGGGCGTGAGATGACCAACGCAAATTCAGCAGGCGCAAACGATTGCGCCGCTCAGCGCTCGACAGCCGCACACGGCGACTCCGAAAGGCATCTCGGCGAAAAACATGACGACTTCGGGATTGGACGAACCAGAGTCGGGAGAGCCAGATAATCCGGAAGTACCCACTCAACCCCGCGCTTGATTGGCCCGCGAACGGGCTTATGAAGCGCTGAAGTCTGACGGCAGTAATTACCGTCTTTTTTAAATCCTACAGATTGTTACGAGGCGTTTCTACCCGGCACTTGTTACAAAATGTACGCTTGTAACTTATTATTTTGCTTTTCCGCGTCTTTATTGCTGTGTATTTCCGCTTTTAATCGACGGCGAGCAAATTAATCTACGGCTTTTTTAATGTTAATACGGTAGATGAATAACACCACTTCAAACCAGTTGAGGTACGATGACTAATAATCATCTGAAGAATCGTTTATAACGACACGAACGTTCACCCGCCGAGAGCGCGACCTATGGCCTCGGAAGGCCCGGTGGGGCTTGCAGAGCGCCTTTCGTATGCCGAAACGAGCAACAATCCGCCGATTATTTCGCCTTATTGACCGGTCAATCCGCCGACGATTATCCAGACGCGCACCAAAATTGCCGCTTCTGCACGGTTGCAGTCCCAACATTACATTCAAGTAAGCACCGTTTTAAACGATTTCATCCGACGAATCGGATTTTGTAAGTGCGGTCCAAAAACTTTTTTCATTCAAAAGACGAAAGACCCTACAGGGCATACCCTTATCGGGTTTTTACGAACCGGATCACTTTCCGCTGAATCCCGCGCGCAGCCTGGGATTCGACCGGAACGCTAATGATCTGCTTAAAGAAACGGGCTTATTCAACAGACAAAACAGGCGAAAGTTGGAATCGTTTCGATTGCCAGCCGGTCATATGTTCCGTTTCGCACTGATCCGGTTGGACAGAAAGACTAGTCTCGGATTTGGTGCGCTCAGCACAGTTGGGGGAACGGCCGATTCCGGCCGGAGGTATTACAAGAAATCACACGACCAGCGGATACACCGCGATGAAAACCTTTGATCTGATCAAAAGCGATCTCTATCGCTATACGGGCGAGTACAGCGTCATGCTCCTTCTCGAGCAACTGATGCTGAACGAAGGGTTCAACTACATGTTCTGGCTGCGCCTCGCGAGCGCCGCGTCGTCGCGGCCCATGCGCCTCGTGCTCAACCACATCGTGCGTCTGAAGCAGCGCCGCTTCGGGTTCGTCATCAGTCCGCGCACGCGCATCGGGCCGGGCTTCTATATCAGTCATATCGGCACGATCGCGGTAAACCCGACGGCGGTCATCGGCGCGAACTGCAACATCTCGCAGGGCGTGACCATCGGATCGAATCACGGCAAGGCGGCGACCATCGGCAACAACGTGTATATCGGGCCGAACGTCTGCATCATCGAAGACGTGACCATCGGCGACAACGTGACGATCGGCGCGGGCAGCGTCGTGACGAAGGATATTCCGCCGAACGTCACGGTGGCCGGCTGCCCGGCGCGCATTCTGACCGACGACGCCACGCCCGAGCGGGCGGCGCGCTACATCATGCGTCCGTGGCAGACAGGCGCGGTATGAAGGGCCGGCTTCGGCATGGCGAGGTGCCTTAGCGAACAGTCACGCCGCCCGTTTTGGTGCACGCTCTCCTCTCTCACGCGAAAGCCGCGGGCCTTCGCGTGATTTCTGTCGCATGGCGCTTTCGTATCGACGTCAGGCCATGCGGCGAAAGGCTCCCACGCAGGAGGACCCGTGCTGAGCGCAGCAGTGCAATCGGTGAGACGACGTCTCGGCGGCGTGCATCAGGATCACAAGAGAATCGCAAGAAGCGCGGTCGTCCTGCTGATCTTCGTGATCGCCGGGAAGTGCATCGGCGCGTCGAAGGAAATGGCGATCGCGTATCGCTACGGGATCAGCGGCACGGTCGACGCCTATCAGTTCGCGCTCACGCTCGTCACCTGGCTGCCGACGATGCTCACGAACGTGCTCGCCGTGCTGCTCGTTCCCGCGCTCGTCTCGCTTCAGGAAGACAGGTCGCAGCGCAACGGTTTTCTCGGCGAGCTGGAAGGCGTGGGCCTCGTGCTCGGCCTCGGCTCGTCGCTTCTGCTATGGCTTTTCTGGCCTAATCTCGCCGATGTCATCGCGGGCAGTCTCGCCGAATCCACACGCGACATGTGCCGCGCGATGATCATCAGCATGACGCCGGTCGGCGTGCTGACCTTCACGATCTGCATTTCGTCGTCGCGGCTGCAGGCGTCGGGCAAGCACATCAACACCTTGCTCGAATGCGTGCCGGCCATCGGCCTGCTGGTCTTCGTGCTTGCCGCGCGCAACAACGAATCGATTTTTCCGCTCGTCATGGGGACGTCGCTCGGCTTCGTCGTGCAGGCCTCGTGGCTGCGCGTGCTCGCCAGGCGCGCCGACACGATGCCCGCCCGGCCGCGCGTTTCGATGCGCGCGAAGCAGTGGCCATCGACGATCCGCTCGATGGGCATGCTCACGATCGGCGCGGTCGTCGCGAGTCTGTGGCTTCCGATCGATCAGTACTTCATGGCGCAGCAAGGCGACGGCGCCATCGCGACGCTCGGCTACGCGAACCGGCTGCTCTCGCTCGTGCTCAGCATGGGCGCGCTTGCGATCACGCGCGCGACCTTGCCGATTCTCGCGGAGATTCTTCATCGCGGCGATCATGCGCGCGCACGCAGCACCGCGCTGAAGTGGTCCGGCATCATGACCGTACTGGGCCTGACCGGCAGCATCCTCGCGTATGCGCTCGCGCCGTACGTCGTGAAGCTGCTGTTTCAGAAAGGCGCGTTCACCGCCGACGACACCATCGCCGTCACCACGCTCTTTCGCTACGGGCTGCTGCAAGTGCCGTTCTACTTCGGCATGTGCGTGCTCGTGCAGCTGTTCGCGAGCGAGACACGCTATCGCGCGATCTCCGTCATTTCGCTGATCGGCTTCGCGACGAAGATCATCGGCAACGTCATTCTCGTGCGCTACTACGGCGCGCAGGGCGTGCTGCTCGCGACCGGCATCGGCGCGATCGCGGTGCTTGCGAGCTATATCTTCTGGACGCGCTATGCGCCGCCGTTCACCGGCAACGACGCGCAGCACGATACCGGCACGCCGCAATAAGCACCTGCTTTCAACCTTGTTCGAATACGCGCCGGAACATCGGCACGAGGAAGCGGTTGCCGTATTCGCTCATGTGATGGAAGTCGGAGTAAAGCGGCCGGCCATCGTGCGAGCCCATGCACTTGCCGTCCGGGCACAGGAACGGACGCGGGTCGAGCAGATGGATGCCGCATTGATCGTGTGCCTGATGCATCGCCTGCAGCAACGCGCCATTGCGCTGAACGTAATCCGACATGGTGATCGACAGATCGGGCGCCTTCGGATCCCGCATCTTCTCGCGCGCGAGCGTCAGCGGCACGTTGAAGTCGAACTCGGGAATCGGTTCGACGAGATAGACCGGGCGAATCTTCGAGATGCGGCAAACGGTCGATAGCAAGTGCTCGCGATACAACTCCGTCGTGAACGGCGTCGATGTCTGCGCCGGCTGCTCCGGATTGACGAACGCGAAGTCGTCCATCGTCGGACCGGACCAGTACTGCGACCAGTGATTCGCGATGATGACCGGCGTCTTCGCGCTCTGATCGCGGCTCAGGATATCGATGTACTTGCGGTCCTGATCGAAGCAATCGCCATTGCCGCGGCGAATGCCGTAGATCGTCGGGCAACCTTCTATCGTGATGAGCAGCACATCATCGGGCTTGCCGTTCGGCACGGCGTCGACGACCGCTTCGGCGATCGCTTCCGCGTGACTGTCGCCGAGCACCACGACGCGGCTCTCCTTCTGCTTGTTCGCGACATCGCACGGATCGATCATCATGTGACACTTCGTGCGATGCGGATTCGTGTCGTAGGTCTCGCTATCGGCGATGAACACCGAACGGTCGAAGCGATTCGGCACGCCCTGGCTCGCATAGATGCTGCCGCCGCCGATTGCCAGCAGCAGCGTGAACGCGAGAATCGGACGCAGCGTGATGAAGCGCGGAAAGGCGCGCGCCTCGTCTCGCGCCGGCGGCTTCCTGGTCTTCGACTCGACGAGCGCATACGACAGATAGCCCATGACGAAGCCGCCCGCGATCGCGGCCGCGCGCCAGCGCAGCGAACCTTCCCTGTCGAAGTACGTGAGCGCGACGACGAACGGCCAGTGCCAGAGATAGACCGAGTACGAAATCTTGCCGATGAACTGCGCGAGCGGATTGCCCGTGAAGATCGAATGCCTGCGCGCCGCGAGAATCACGAACGCCGTGCCGAGCACCGGCACGAGCGCGAGGTAGCCCGGCCATTCGTTGTTCTCGTTGAACATGACCGCGCCGTACGCGATCATCGCGAGGCCGATGCATTCCAGCGTGCGGCGCACGGGCCTGCCCGCCGTCAACGGGAACAGATAGACGAGCCCGCCCGCGATCATTTCCCATGCGCGCGTCGGCAGCAGGAAGAACGCGGCCGTCGGCCATTTCGTCGGATCGGAGAGATAGACGCACGCCGCGAACGAAACGAGCGCGGCGCCGACGAGCGCGATCTTCGTCCCGCGTCGCCCGAAGAGCTTGCGCACGAGCAGAATGCCGAGCGGATACAGCAGATAGAACTGCCACTCGACGGAAAGCGACCACGTATGCAGCAGCCATTTCAGATGCGAGCGCGTATCGAAGTAACCCGCTTCGCGCCAGTAAACGATGTTCGAAAAGAAGCCGAGGCTCGATCCCGCCGCCTTGCCGAACGCGCGAAACTCGGAAGGCAGGAATATCAGCCAGCCGAACACACCGAGCGCGAAGCAAAGAAACGCGAGCGCCGGAATGATGCGCCGCGCTCGATCGCCATAGAATTCGAGCACCGAGAAGCTGTCCTTCGAAAGGCGTCTGAAGATGATGCTCGTCATCAGATAACCGGAGATCACGAAGAACACGTCGACGCCGAGAAAGCCGCCTTTGAAGCCGGGCACATCGAAGTGAAAAAGGACGACCGCGAGAACCGCGAACGCGCGCAGGCCGTTGATGTCGTTACGAAAGTTCATCGCGCTTCCCCCAAGAACTTCTTTTTTGCCGCGCACGCGCCAGCGCGATGCAATGGACATCGCCATTGCATCGCGCCCGCGGTGCGGGTTATTTTCTAGCGTCTTGTCTTTCCTGATTACTTCGTCATACGAACAAACCGAATTCCATCTCCGCAAGCCGGCTTTCTTCCGATTGCGTCGCCCGCGCGACTTCCGCCATGGTCGCGGGCTGCATGCCGTAGGTCTCTCTCAAGTACACGTGATGCTTCAGCACCGCTTCGAGGACGCCGAGGTTCTCGGCCAGATTCGCACCGAAGTTATGCGGATGCCACCACAAGTGGAACGAACGCCCCGTGCGCGCCGCCGACGTCATCGACTGCTTGATCCGATGGATGCGCAGCCATTCGAGCGCGCGCTTGTTGCGCGCATATGGACGCAGGAAGCGGCTCGAACGCACGTCGATGAGTCCGCGAGCCGGGCGCGGATCGAACGCGTGATCGCCTGAGATATTGATGTACGTATCGACGAGACGCGCCGCGCGGCGCATCGCCGCTTCATCGGCGCGCGAGGTTTCGCGATACATCCAGCTGCGCTCCGTGCCGCGATACGCGACGAGCCCTTGCTCCGCGCACACCGACAGATACGCGTTGTTCACCTGATTGCGCGGAAACACGATGCTCGCGGGCGGATCGGCGAGACGCCGGATCGATGCGACCGATGCTTCCATGTCGGCGGCGAACTGCGCCCTGTTCTGCCCTGCTTCGAGTGCGTAGTAATGGCAGAACGTATGGCTCGCGAGCTCGCTGCCTTCGGTATCGACGATCCGACGCGCGAGCGACAGACCATAGTGGTACGGATCGCTCTTTTCGTTATCGCCGATCGAATCGAGATAACCGTTGGCGTATGGACTCAGCTTCGTATCGGTATAAGTCGGCCGGACGTCGGGCAGATTCGCGAGCAGGTCCTTTTTGTTATCGAACAGCAGCATGCCGACCGTCGCCCACGTCGCCTTCACGCGATACTTCGTGAACATGTCGAGCATCGCCGGAATCGCCTCGCGCACGCCGAGAATGTTCTTTCCGTATGTAGCGATCGAGCGATGGTCGCGCACGCCCCACATCAGTTCGAAATCGAGCGAAATCAGGAAGTAGGACATCGTCGTCAGGGCATCAGGAAGTAGTGATAGACGCCTTCGAAATAACTCTTCGTGGCGTCGGCTGCGACGGCCACGAACACGCCGAAGGTGATGACCAGAACCATCGCGTTCTTGAACTTGATCTCGGGCGCAAGGAACGGCAGCAGCAGCGGCACGCAATACCAGACGCGGCCCTTCGCGAACGGAAACACGAAGAACGCAACGACGAGATACACGAAGAGTCCGACATGCATGATCGACAGCCGCGTGAATGCGCGCTGACGCTGCGTATCCTGCGCGCGCCACGTCGAGTAGAGCACCATGACCGATGCCATCGTGTAGAACAGCAGCAGCGACAGCAGCTTGATCGTGAAGTTTTCCTGATAGCCCGAGTACTCGTCGATACGACGGCCGCCGTAGGTCGCAAACAGAAACTTCGCCGCCGACGCAAGCACGATCGCCACCACGCTCACCGCGACGAGCGCGCGCGCTTTCCTTTGCTCGCCGATGAAACCGGCGGTCATCAGGAACGCTGTAGGCACCGCGAAGGTCGTGTGCACGAAGCTCGCGAGCCCCATGCCGATGGTCGGCTTATTGAAGCGCAGCGCGAAGAGCATCGCGATGGCAAGACCGAAGCCCTGGCGGATCTGGAACAGACCGACCGTAGCGAGCGCATACGGAATCACGAGCCACAGAACGAGACCGATGAGCGGCCTGCGCGTCTGCAACAGCGAATACATCACGACCAGGTTAAGCAGCACCACCGTAATGCGGATGCCGCCTTCGGGCGACACGCCGAACGCATTGAGGAGGATGACCCACGAGCGCCAGCCCAGCTCTTCCGTGATAAGGCTGATGAGAAAGCCCATATCCGACTCGCGGTTCTGATAGAACTGCACGAGCCAGTGCCAGTCGGTCGAGCGGAAGTACTGGATGTACGCTTCCTGGTCGAAGATCAGGCCGACGCTGCGCTCGCGGAACGCGACGATCGAGAGCGCCGTGGCCGCGAGCACAAGGAACGCCCAGCCGGATGGCGTCATGAAGTACGCGAATCCGGTCATGCGTCGTATCGGTTCGCTCTGCGCGCTCTGTGCGCTTTGCTGCGCCGTATTGTTCATTGTCGTTGCTTGCATCGTATTGGCCTTTTTTCCGCTTTAGTTATTGTGTGTGGGCGCGGCTTTCATGGCACGAGCCTCAGGTTGGTGACGATGATCTTCGGTCCCGCCTTGTCGTAATCGATGCTTTCCACTGTCGACATCTTCGGACTCACCCATGTCGGCGAATGACTCGCGATCTGCCCGGACACCTTGCGCCCATTCAGCTTGAGCGATGACACGGCGAACGCGGCATCGCTCGCGCCTTCGTCGCGATGATTCGTGATGCCGATATCGACATGCTTGGGCATCGGCCCGACAATCTCCTCCAGCCAGACGATGATCCCGTACCGGCAATTGCGCGTCGTCGGATTGACGATGCGAATGTTCTCGAGAATATCGGCGTTGCTGTTCGGCTCCGCGTCGAGCCCCGCTTCCGGCTGCGTGCCGCCGATGTTCTCCCACAGCGGATTCTCGAACACGATGTTGCGTCCGCTGATGATCGACACGCCTTGTCTGCGGCAGCGGTCCGCATGATGATTCACCACGCGAATACCGCTGCTGTACTTAAACGCGACGTTGTAGCTGTTGGCGATATAGATGCCATCGCCCCAGCAGCCGATCGTCTTCGGCGAGATGAGCGTCACCTCCGTGCTTCCCGCAATCGAAAAGCCCATGCCGTGACCGTTTTCACGCAGCGCCGGTTTCGCGGCATTAAGCTCCTTGCTACCGTCGAGCACCGCGTTCTCGACGAGCACGTTGCTCACGTCCCAGATGCGGAAGATCGAATAGAACGACGTATCGTGCGGCAGCAGCTTGATCGACGCGCCCGGTGCGAAGCGCAGGTGACTATCGCGCCGCAGGTCGAGCCCTTTGTCGTCGATACGGCACTTGCCCGTGATGAGCAAGGTCGAATCGACGGATTGATCGATGGCCCGCTGCAGCGCGATGCGATCGTTCGTCTTGCCGTCGCCCTTCACGCCGAACGACTTGTCGGTGACGACATCGCGTTTCTGCGCCGCGCGCGCGTCGAAGCCGGCGACGCCCGCTCCACTGGCGACGGCGCCCATCAGCAGCGAGCGGATCACTTGTCGCCGGTCGACCATTACGCTTTCTCTCCCGTCACCGCACGCGCATAAGCCGTGCTCTTGCCTTCGCCGCCGCGCGAGCGTGCGCCGAGTTGCGCGAAGATCGCGTCCCACTGACGCAGGATCGCCGGCGACGAATAACGCTGCCGTACCGATGCCGCCGCCTTGCGTCCGAGCTCGGCGCGCAACGCTTCGTCCGACATCACGCGGCGCAGCGCATCGATCAGAGCGGCCTTGTCGCCGGCCGGCACGAGCAGACCGTCCTGGCCGTCGCGCGTGAGTTCGCGCGGGCCGCTCTTGCAGTCGAACGCGACCGTCGCGAGGCCGAGCGCCATGCCTTCGAGCATCGCCATCGGCAGACCTTCGTAGCGCGACGACAGCACGAACGCATCCGAGCGCGCCATCTCTTCCCAAGGCGTCGTCGTCTTGCCGGGCATCAGCACGCGCTCGTTCATCTTCAGTTGCGCGACCTGCGCTTCGAGCACCGCGCGCTCCGGGCCTTCGCCCCAGATCCACAGATCCCAGTCCGGAAACTCGGGCGCGAGCGTCGCGAATACATCGATCAGCAGATCGAACTGTTTTTGCGTGTTGAGACGCCCGACCGCGACGAGCCGCTTGCGCGCGCTCTTCTCGATGGTTTCGGGCTGCAACAGCAACAACTCGTCCGGCAGCGGATTGGGCACCACTTCGATGCGCTTCACGCGCGGCACCATCTTCCTGAACGATGCCTCCATGTTGTCCGTGAGCAGCGTGAGCAGGTCCGCGCTCGGATAAACGAAGCGGCACATCTGGCTCATGAGCTGCGAACGGCCGTCGGCGGACGGATCGATGTGCTCGCTCGCGATCACCGGAATGCCGAGGCCGCGCGTCGCGAGAATCGTCGTGATGTTCACGTTCGAGAGGAACGACACGACCACATCGGGCGCGCTTTCGCGGATCAGCGCACGCAGCGCGCGAAAGCGCGCGGGATATTGCAGCATACGCGCGCCGGCCTTCACGCGATCGGCGAGGAAGACGCAGCGCACGTTCGGCGCGAGCGGATAAAAGCACGCGCCACGGCCGCTATACGTGATGACGAGCGTCACCGTATCGCCGCGTTGCGCCCACGCATTGACGAGCGAGGCCGCGACGCGCTCCGCGCCGCCGCTTCCCATCGAACTGACCACGAGCATGATCTTCATCGGTCGTGGCTCCTCATCGTCCGGCTGCGGGTACGTGGAGTTCCGCGCGACGCGGCACCTTCACGCCCGACTCTTCGAACACTTCCTGCCACAGCGCGATGGTCTTCGACAACGCGAACGTGTCGTTGACCGACGTCGCGCACAGCGCCATGCGATGACGTTCTGCGTCGTCCTTCATCAGCGATTCGAGCGACTTCGCGAGCGCGCTCGCATCGCCGACCGGGTTCACGAGCAGGCCGTTCATGCCGTGCGTGACGATCACGCGCGGACCCGAATCGCAGTCGTAGCTCACGGCCGCGCAGCCGCTCGCCATCGCTTCGACGAGCGTCATCGAGAAGCCCTCGAAGTGCGAACTCAGCACGTAGAGATCGGCGCGCTCGTACCAGTCCGCGACGTTGCCCGCGCGGCCAGGCAGAAACACCCGGCCGCGCAGCTTCGCCTCTTCGACACGGCGTTCGAGACTCGCACGCGCAAGCCCTTCGCCGACGATCACCAGATCCCATTGCGGCAGCGCGCCGGCAATCTTCCTGAACGCATCGATGAGACTGTCGAAACCTTTTTCGGGTGAGAGCCGTCCGACCGCGAGCAACAACTTGCGCCCGTCCTTCACGACGCTTTTCGGCTCGATGATCGGATTCGTTCGCGCGATTGGCAGCGTGAACGGCGGCGGAATCACCTTGACGTCTGTCGCGCGGCAATGCGTTTCGATCCAGTCGCGGGTTTCGTCGGTGAGCGCGACGACCTTGTCCGCGAAGCGATACGTCAAGAGCCGCAGACGCTCCCAGAACGGCGTGAGCGGCGCGCGCGGCGGATGCGTGTGCTCGCTCGCGATGATCTTGTACGGCAGCCCGATGCCCGCAAGCACGGCGAGCACGTTGGCCGTCGCCATGACGCCGAGCGCGACAGTAGGCTTCGTCTCGCGCAACACCTTGCGGAACGCGAGCACGCGCTTCGCGTTCGACATCAGCGTACGCACGAAGCCGCCGCCCTCGACGCCGCCCGCGAGCCCCAGCTCGAGGCGCTTCACGCCCGGATGAAACGGATAGACATCGCCTTCACCGGCTGTCAGCGTGACGACGGTCACTTCCCAGCCGAGCGCCGCCCACTCGTTCGCGAGATTGGCAGTGACGCGTTCAGCGCCGCCGCCGTGCATCGAGTAGATGAAAACGACTATTTTCATGCGGGCCTCGTCGCGAGTTCGGCTTCGACCGGCACGCGGCGCTGCGACAGAAAGCGGATGTACCACGGCATCGCGATCGCGAGCCCGTCGGCGAGCGGAATGGCGCTCGCATAGCCGAGCAGTTGCGCGGCCTTATCGACGTTCGCTTGCGAATGACGCACATCGCCCGCGCGGAACGGCGCATACACCGGGCTGCCTTCGTTGATGACGCCGTGATCCGCGAGCACGCGCTTCAAGCCGTCATAGAGCTGATTGAGCGTCGTGCGATCGCCGACCGCGACGTTGTAGACCTGATTGCGCGCTTGCGGCTCGGAGAGCGCAGCGAGGATGTTCATCTGCACCACGTTGTCGATGAAGCAGAAATCGCGGCTCGTTTCGCCGTCACCGTTGATCGTCACCTGTTCGTCGTCGATGAGCGCGGCCGTCCACTTCGGGATCACGGCCGCATACGCGCCGTCCGGATCCTGGCGCTTGCCGAACACGTTGAAGTAACGCAGACCGATGGCGTTCAACCCGTACGTGCGCGCAAAGACCGAAGCGTACAGCTCGTTGGCGTACTTCGTCACCGCATACGGCGAAAGCGGCTGGCCGATGCGATCCTCGACTTTCGGCAGGCCCGGATGGTCGCCATACGTCGAGCTCGACGCGGCGTAAGTGAAGCTCTCGACTTTCGCGTCGCGCGCGGCGACGAGCATGTTCAGAAAGCCGCTGATGTTGACTTCGTGCGTCGTGATCGGATCGTTCACGGAGCGCGGCACCGAGCCGAGCGCCGCTTCGTGCAGAACGTGCGCGACGCCTGTCACCGCGGTGCGGCAATCGTCGATATTGCGGATATCGCCTTCGATGAAGCGAAAGCGCGCCCATTGCGCGGGCGTCACGAGCGAGCGCACTTCATCGAGATTGCGCTGATGCCCGGTCGCGAAGTTGTCGAGCCCGACGACGTCCTGGTCGAGTTTCAGCAGCGCTTCGAGCAGATTCGAGCCGATGAACCCGGCGACGCCGGTAATGAGCCACTTCTGCGGCGTGCGCGTCAGTTGTTGACGGATCGATTCGTAACGATCAGACATGAAAGTCTCCAAATTTGCCGACGGGCGCGGCGTGTTCGCGGCGCTCGTCTTCGATCGCGATCGAGGGAACCAGCTCGCGATACACGGCGAGCGTCTTCTCGATGACGATGCGTTCGTCGAAATTCTTCAGTGCCTTCTCGCGCGCGGCGAGGCCCAGCTTTCTCGCGAGCGCGCGGTCGTCGTCGAGCTGGCGGATCGCATCGGCGAGCGCGCGTGCATCGCGCACCGGCACTTGCAAACCATCCACGCCCGACTCGCTGACCACTTCGCGGCAGCCCGGCGCGTCCGTCGTGATGAGCGGCAGCGCGCAGCCCGCGGCTTCGATCAGCGCTTTCGGCAAGCCTTCGCGATAGCTCGGCAGCACCATCACATCCACTTCCGTGAAGAGCTTCGGCATATCGCTCACATGACCGAGCCATTCGACGAGCCCTTCCTTCACCCAGCCCTGCACCATCGCCGTGCTCACCGATGCCGGGTTGCCGTCGTCGGGCGAACCCGCGAGCAGGAAGCGCACGGTGCGATTCTCGCGGCGCAGCATGCGCGCCGCCTCCACATATTCTTCGATGCCCTTGTCCCACACGAGCCGCGCCGCCAGCAGAATGCGCAGCGGCTTGGCCGCATCGTCCGGCGACGCCTCGCGCACCTTGAAGCGCGTCAGATCGACGCCCGATCCCTTGATCAGACGAATCGACTGCTTCTCGACGATGCGCGCGGCTTCGAACAGCTTGATGTCGTCCGGATTCTGCAGGACGAGAATGCTGTCGCGGCCGTTCAGCGCCGAGCGCATCACCGTGCGCACGACCGGCTTCAAGATACGCGCTTTCAGATCGCGGCTCGTGAAGACGTAGCCCATCCCCGCGACCGCGTTCACGCGCGCCGGCACGCCTGCGAGCTTGCTCGCGAACGAGCCGTACACCGCGCTCTTGATCGTGAAGCCGTGCACCAGTTGCGGCTTTTCGCGCTGGAAGAAGCGCGCGAGCCAGAGCACGAGCGCCAGTTCGCGCAGCGGATTCAGACTGCGCCGGTTCATCGGCACCGCATGCCAGCGAAAACCCTGATCGCGCAGCTTCGGGCCGTATTCGCCGTCGGGTGACAACAGAATGACTTCGAAACCCGCGTCGCGCAGTTTGCGAGCGAACGAAAGCCGGAAATTAAACAGATACCAATCGGTGTTGGCGTACAGAACTACCTTGGGCATCTTCATTGCGAACTCCGAACGTCCGGTTGACATCGCCGCGGGCAACCCCCGAAATTCCGGGAGCCGAACCGCGGCGATGTTGTGCGACGGCCTGCACCGGTCAATGCCGATGCCACCGAACCTCAGAGACGCATGTCGCTCGCCTCGGGCGGCAGAACGTACTTGAGGTCGCACAGCACGTGCTGCGACTTGCCGTAGGCGTGAATGCCTTCCGCGCCTTCATCGGCGAACTGCTTGTGCGCCACCGCGAGCACGACCGCATCGTAGACGCCCTTGGCGGGCTGATCGATCGGATCGATGCCGTACTCGTGATGCGCCTCTTCCTTCGAGACCCACGGGTCGTACACGTCGACCTGGACGCCGTACTCCTTGAGATCGGCGATGATGTCGACCACGCGCGTGTTGCGCAGGTCCGGGCAGTTCTCCTTGAACGTGAGACCCATGATGAGCACGCGCGCGCCCGAAATGGCGATGTCGCGCTTGGTCATCGTCTTCACGAGCTGCGAGACGACATAGTTGCCCATGCTGTCGTTCAGGCGGCGCCCGGCGAGGATGATCTCCGGGTGATAGCCGATCGCCTGCGCCTTGTGCGTCAGGTAATACGGATCCACGCCGATGCAGTGGCCGCCGACGAGGCCCGGGCGGAACGGGATGAAGTTCCATTTCGTGCCGGCCGCGAGCAGCACGGATTCGGTGTCGATGTTCATCTTGTTGAAGATGATCGACAGTTCATTGATCAGCGCAATGTTCACGTCGCGCTGCGTGTTCTCGATCACCTTGGCCGCTTCGGCGACGCGGATGCTGCTCGCCTTGTGCGTGCCGGCCGTGATGATGCCGCGATAGAGCTCGTCGACGAAATCGGCCACTTCGGGCGTCGAGCCGGACGTGACCTTCTTGATGTCCGGCAGGCGGTGCGACTTGTCGCCCGGGTTGATGCGCTCGGGGCTGTAGCCGACGAAGAAGTCTTCGTTGAACTTCAGGCCCGACATCTTTTCGAGCACCGGGACGCACTCTTCTTCGGTCGCGCCGGGATAAACCGTCGATTCATAGATGACGACGTCGCCCTTCTTGAGCACGCTGCCGATGGTCGTCGATGCGCCGATCAGCGGCGACAGGTCCGGACGCTTGTAGTGATCGATCGGTGTCGGCACGGTCGCGATGAACACGGTGCAGCTGCGCAGGTCTTCTACATCGGCGCTGTACTGCATGAAGGTCGCGGAAGCCAGCTCGGCATCGTCGACTTCGAGCGTGACATCGCGCCCTTCGCGCAGCGCGTTGATGCGCGCACGATTGATATCGAAGCCCACGACGGGATGGCGCTTGCCAAATTCGACGGCGAGCGGCAGGCCAACGTAGCCCAATCCGACAATGCCGAGTTTCAACTCTTGCGGCGAGAACATATTCACTTCTCCTCGTTATGCAACTCAGGACGTTTATTTAGTACTGCTGTTCGATTCGGGGTCCAGCTGAAGCAAATGCCGGATGAGTCAGTCTCTAGTCTTCCTTGTCGGCCTTGTAGGCAGCGTAGGCGTAGCCGCCGTACTGGCGCGCCTGGGCATAGTTGCCGTAGTGCACCTTGAAGCCGTTGAGCAACACGCCGGTGACGCTTGCGCCCGATTGTTCGAGCCGCTTCACGGACTCCGAGATTTCCCCGGAACGCGTATCCCCATAACGCGCAACCAGGAAGATCGAGCCCGCGACGGGCGCCATGATCGCCGTGTCGGACACCGCCAGAATGGCCGGTGCGTCGAGCAGCACGATGTCGTATTCCGCCGATGCGCGATTCACCGATTCCGTGAATGCGTCCGACAAAAGCAGCTCGGCCGGGTCCGGCGGATAGAAGCCGCACTGGACGAAGTCGAGATTGTTCAGCACCGAGCGATGCACGGTCTCTTCGAGCGTGGCCGAACCGTTCACGACATCCACGAGACCCTTGCCGCGCGGCAGGCCGAAGTACTGGTTCAGGTGGCCACGGCGCAGGTCGCAGTCGACGAGCAGCACGCGCTTGCCGCCGGCGGCGAGCAGCGTCGCCAGGTTCGCGGAGACGAACGACTTGCCGATGCCGGGCAGCGGACCCGCGAGCATCACGACGTTGTTCGGCGCATCCATCAACGCGTACTGCAGGGACGAGCGCATCATGCGCAGGCCTTCCACAGCCGGATCGGTCGGGTAACGCGAGGCGAGCGCGAGCTGTTCCGGCTTCTTCTCGGCGATGCGCTTCGCGAGTTCCTTCTGACGCTCGCTGTCCGGAATCGTCGCGAATACCGAAAGACCCGTCTTCGATTCCAGTTCCTTCGGATCGAGCACGCCCTTGAACAGGAAGTCGCGAGCGAACGCCATCACGATGCCGAGGAACAGACCGATACCAGCCGCGATCACGAGCACCAGCGCCTTGACCGGCTTGACGGGACGCTCGGGCACTTCGGCGTGGTCGAGCAGCTCCACCGTCGGCGTGCGGCCGGCTTTGATGAGGCGCATCGTTTCAATGTTGTTGCGCAATGCCGAATAGACGTCGGTGCTCATGCGCACGTCGCGTTGCAAACGAAGCGCGCCCTGCTCGGCCTGCGGCATCGCCTTGACGCGCGCTGCCAGGTCGTTGATGTACTTCTCGGTCGCCGCGATCTGCTGGTCGATCACCACCACGCTCGGGTGCGAGGGCGAGAAGTGCACGGCCAGGTCGGCGCGACGGCGCTTCAGGTCGAGCAACTGCGCATCCGCTTGCGAAGCCTGCTGCATCACGATGCGGCCTTCTTCGTCCGGATTGAACAGCGTGCGGCTGTTGCGATACGCGTTGTAGTTGTCTTCGGCCGTTTCCATCTGACGCTTGGCGTCGGGAAGCTGCTGCTCGAGATATTCGAGCGACTTCTCGGCGTTGATCCCGCGACGATCGGCGTTCTGCTTCACGTACATGCGCGACAGTTCGTTGATCGTCGCCGCCACGAGCACCGGGTCCTTGCCTTCCAGCGTCGTGCTGATGACGCCCGACTTGTTGCCCTGCTCGGCGATCGCCAGCGAATTCTGCAGACGATCGATAGCGGACACGCGCGAGTTACGCGTCAGATCGAATTCGACGCCCTTCTCGCCGTGGATGAAGCCCACGAGCAGCGAGATGGGACCGGCGTCGGTGTCGAAACGCTGCACGCTGCCGACCTGGCCGCCGACGCCCGTTTCGACGCCCGGGCCGCGCACCTGATACTGGCCGTTGCCGAGATAGCGCAGCGTGTATTCCTTGCCTTCGTATTTCTTCGGCACGTCGAACGCGGACACGTCGATCGATTCGGCGCCCCATGCGTAACCGCCGCGGCCGAAGAGACCGGGAGTCGACGTTTCATCGTTCATGCGGGCGACCATGCCCCCGATGATCGGGAAGCGATGCGGCGCTGCCTGGATGTACAGCTTGAGCGCATCGACGACGGGACCGAGCACGAACTTCGATCCGATGACCTGGATCTCGCCTTCGGCCGTCGCACGCTGATCGAACAGCGTGGCCGCGGTCCGAACCATGTCGCGTGAGTCGGCCGGCTGTCCATTGCTCGAGTCGTCGACTCTGACGAGCATGCCGGCCTGATAAATCGGGGCCGAGAAATACGCGTACACCACCCCGATGCTGAAGACGACCGCCACGGTCGCCGCGATCATCTTCCAGTGACGGCCCAGCGTTTCGAGAATCGACGTCAGCTCGATCTCTTTCTCGCTCTCGGCCATTACGGCTGACGCCTGATTTTTAACTTTCATAGAACGTCTCGTTACAGGCTCTTATGGGACCGGCGCGGCAAGCGCACCGGATGCGGATCGAAACACCTGCGGCGCACCCCTAAGGGCGCAAACATCATTTCCTTATTCTTGAATTCAGGCCTGCATTCAGGGCCGTTAAAATCCCGCCCCGGCATTGCAGTCGTATTGAAACACACGACCCAAAAAAAGAGAAATTCCCACAGACGATTTTTGTTGTTTATCGAACCTTTCAGAGCGACCGAGTGTTCGCTTTCCCGCTTTTAAGAATTTAACGAGTATGCGGGCCATTTGAGCAAATCGAAAAGTAGCATAGGCCGCCTTGTTGTATGCGCGGCACCGCACATATAATCGCTATTAATCGAACTGCTAATTCTATGAAGAAAACCGGTTTAGCCTGGGTTCGATTTGCGGACATTTTTTCGCCTCCCGCGACGGGCTCGTCGGGCCTGTTGTGCCGGCAGCGCCGGCCCGCTGGGCTCTAACGCAGGGAAAAACGTACCGGCACTCACAAGAATATGCGCGCGAAGGTGGGCTTGCGTACGGACAAGGCGCGAATTTCAAAAGTGCGCATTAAGTCCTTTATATGAAATCCGTGTTTTAACGCGCTATTAATTTCGGGTTTGTATGAATAATCGGGGGAAGCCCCAATAAAATCGCAGTAGGCTCGGTTTCACACATTAAAGCGCCATAAATGCGTGGACAATGGCAGGGGTTGTACCTACCATAGGCTTTCGGGTATTGATATTCGAAAAGAGATGCGCCCTCTTCGTGAGTGAAAAAAATGTTAAACCTTGCGCTTGGCTTCATCAGTTCTTTCTGCATGACGCTACTTATAGTTCGATTCGCGGGACGCTACGGGGCGCTTTCCCTGGATCATGATTTGAACGGGGTTCAAAAGAACCATTCTCATCCGGTTCCGCGGGTCGGCGGCATCGCATTGATGGTCGCGGCCTGCGTGACGTTTCCCATCGCCGCGATCTTCGGCGGCAATCCGCGCGACGAGTCCCTTTTGCTGCTGCTTTGCGCAGCGCCCGCATTCGGAAGCGGCGTGATCGAAGACCTGACCAAGCGCGTGAGCGTGCGGGCGCGGCTGCTGAGCGCGATGCTGGCCGCGCTGCTCGGCGCGTTCATTCTCAACGGCGTCGTCGGCCGTGTGGATTTGCCGCTCGTCGATCCGATCCTCGCCGTCACGCCCATTGCGATCGGACTCACCGTGCTCGCCGTCGCCGGACTCACCAACGCGGTCAATATCATCGACGGTTTCAACGGACTCGCCGCCGTCGTGGCGATTCTGATCTTCGGTTCGATCGGCTATGTCGCGCATGAAGTCGGCGACCTGCTCGTGATGAGCACCGCGCTCACGATGATCGGCGCGATCGGCGGCTTCGCGATCTGGAACTATCCGGCTGCGTCGATTTTTCTCGGTGACGGCGGTGCGTATTTCATCGGCTTCACGATCGCCGAATTGCTCGTGCTGCTGGTCGCGCGGCATCCGAACGTCTGTGCGTGGTATGCAATGGTCGTCGCGATTTATCCGCTTTTCGAAACGCTCTTCTCGATCTACCGCCGTCGGATCGTGCGCGGGCGTCCGGTCGGCGCGCCCGACGGCATCCATCTGCACACGCTCATCTTCAAGCGAGTCGTGCGCAAAGGAACGGACCCGCGTCAGCGTCAGCGCAGAAACGCGCGCACGTCGCCGTATCTGTGGGTGCTGAGCATGATCGGCATCGTGCCCGCGTCGCTCTTCTGGCACAACCCGGTGGTGCTCGCGGTGACGGCGGTCGTGTTCGCGGTGGCGTACGTCTGGCTCTACACGGCGATCGTGCGGTTCAAGACGCCGCGATGGCTCCTCGGCAGTCAGCGGCGCAGCGTCGTTGCCAGCGCGGTTGCCGAGCAGACGACACATCACAAGTGATCCTGAGCAGTTCGTCCAGACGTAATCACGAAAGGCCCCGGTCGAATCGACCGGGGCCTTTTAGTTTTAGCGATGCAGTCAAGCGGTGAAGCAGCGATGCACTGAAGCCTGAGCAGTGAGGCGCGTGCAATCGACGCATAAAAAAAGGCCTTGATCGCTTCTGAACTGCACCCCGCAAAGTTGGACAGTTTTGGGCTAGGCCGCTAAGGGCTGAGTTCTGTACATCACAGGACTCAGCCCTTTCAGCTTCAGCTTGATGCGGTGGTGATTGTAGTAGTGCATGTAGCGTCTGATTCCGGCCTGAAGGGCTTCGATGCTCTCGAAGCGGTTGGGGTAGAAGAACTCCGACTTCAAAGTGCCGAAGAAGCTTTCCATGGTGGCGTTGTCGTGGCAGTTGCCCTTGCGCGACATGCTTTGCGTCAGGGCTCGTTGCGAGAGCAACGCCTGGTAAGCGCCCATCTGATAGTGCCAGCCTTGATCCGAGTGGACCAAGGGGCGATCATCGACTTCCAGCCTTCTGAACGCCTTTTTGATCATGTTGGCGACCATCGCGAATGCCGGACGAGTGGCCGTCTCGTAGGCGATGATCTCGCCGTTATACAGATCCAGCACCGGCGATAGATAAAGCTTTCGCTCGCCCACCCGGAATTCAGTGATATCGGTGACCCACTTCTGGTTCGGCCCCGCGGCATCGAACTGTCTTTGCAGCACGTTCGGCGCAACCCGTCCCACCGTCCCGCGGAAGGCTTGAAACTTCTTCGGGCGCACCAGCGACTTCAGTTTCATGAGGTGCATCAACCGCTGGACGGTCTTGTGATTCACAACAGTGCCCAAATGCCGGACTGCGTGAGTAATGCGTCGATAGCCATAACGCCCTTTGTGCTGCTCGAACACAGAACGAATACGCGCCTTGAGCTGCGCGTGTTTGTCCGCCTTGCGTGAAGCCTTGCATTGGTAGTAGAACGTGCTGCGCGCCAGGCCGGCCACTTTCAGCAGGCCGTCGAGCGCAAACTCATGCCTCAACCCGGCCACTACTTGCGCTTTTTGCGCTGCGCTGTAGGGCTTTCCGAGCGGATCAAGGCATCGAGTTTTTTTAGGTACGCATTCTCCATGCGCAGATAGTTCAGCTCCTTCAGGAGCTCTTCCTTCGTGCGGGCCTCGTCGGATTTGGACGAAACCGCTGGCGCAGATGACTTGGGTTGCTTCACGGAGCGTCCTCGGGGGCGCGGCTCAAGGGCCTGCATACCTCCCGAATCATACCGGCGCTTCCAGACATTAATCGCGCTCGGATTGCGGATATCGAAGATCGCGGCCGTCTCTCGGCACGACAGGGCCTTGGTGTGCATGAACTGCAGCACCTTCAGTTTGAATGGGCCGTCGTAGAAACTGTACTTCTTCTTAAACGCCGCCTCGCCATGCGCCCGCCACGCCGCCACCCATTTACGCACCGTGCCCTGGCCCACGCCATGTTGACGCCCCACCTCTCCGTAACCACCGCGCTCGCCTGATAAATAGTCTTGAACGACTCTGCTCTTGAGTCGTGCGCTGTACTTGCTCATGAAAAAACACCCCAAATCGTTGAACGGGTGTCCAACTTTTGGGGTGCAGTTCACTTCCGATCAAGGCCTTCGTCATTCGAACCGCGTCGAGCGCGGCGCATTCGATATCAGCTTGCGACGCTCGCGAGATCCGCCGTGTGCGACGCGAAGAGCGGGATCGACGATGCCTGCTGGTGCTCGAGCCACTGCTGGAACATCAGCACGTTCCACAACTGACGATGCCAGTTCTGCTCGCCCGACAGATGCTGCTGCCATTTCGCGCGCACCGTGGCGGCGTCGAAGAAGCCCTCGCGACGCAGCCGCGACGCATCGAGCAAGGCCTCCGCCCAGTCGCGCAGCTCGCCGCGCAGCCAGTGCGTGATCGGCACGCCGAAGCCCTGCTTGGGCCGCTCGATCATCGCACGCGGCACATGGCGATAGAGCACCTGGCGCAGCGCCCATTTGGTCTGTCCGTCGCGCACTTTCATCGATTGCGGCAGACGCCACGCGAACTCCACGACGCGATGATCGAGGAACGGCACGCGCGTTTCGAGCGACACGCCCATCGCGGCACGATCGACTTTCGTGAGAATGTCGTCGGGCAGATAGGTAATCATGTCGAGCGCCATCATGCGCTGCACGTCGTCGAGGCCGGTGAAGGCCGGCGCATTGCCGGTCATCAGCGTGGGCGGCTGGTATCCGCCGATTACGAGCGCGGCGGGGTCGTTCCATTGCGACATGAGATGCAGATACACCTCGTCGCGCGACTGGCACGACAGCAGTTCCGCGCCCTTGTGCAGCTTGTCGCCGACCTTCACGCCGCGCAGCGACGACGGCAGAATCGGCTCCATCAGGCCCGCCATGCTGTTCCAGCGCTTCGGCGAGATTCCGGCTATGCCCGATGCCGCCAGCTTGCGCAACGGCGCCGGCATCATCGTCATCTTGTCCCACATGCCCGGCGCGGTCTTGTAACGCTGATAGCCGCAGAAAAGCTCGTCGCCGGCATCGCCGGACAGCGAGACCGTGACGTGCTGCCGCGCGAGTTGCGAGACGAGGAACGTCGGCACCTGCGACGAATCAGCGAACGGTTCGTCGTATAGCTCCGGCAGACGCGGGATCACATCGAGCGCCTGGCGCGCCGTCACGTACATCTCGGTGTGCTCCGTGCCGAGATGCCTGGAGACGGCCTTCGCGAGCTTGGCTTCGTCGAAATCGCTTTCGTTGAAGCCGATGGTGAAGGTCTTCACCGGACGCGACGACTGCTTCTGCATCAGCGCGACGATCGTGGACGAATCCACGCCGCCCGACAGAAACGCGCCGAGGGGCACGTCGGAAAGCATCTGCTGACGGATCGCGTCCGTGAGCAGATGCTCGAGTTCATCGACGGCGTCTTCGGCGCTGCCCGCGAAACCGCGTGCGGATCCGTTGACCGCCGCATCGACGCCCGACCAGTACGACCACACGCGCGGCTCGCGCCGTTCGAGCGAGACGGTGAGCATCTTGCCCGGTTCGAGCTTGCGGATGCCCTCGAAAATGGAATACGGCGACGGCACGCAGCCGTGGCGGATTTGCAGCGTCAACGCGCCGCGATCGACGTTGTTCTCGAACGCGGGATGCTCGCGCAGCCCTTTGAGCTCGGAGCCGAACAGGAACGCGGCTTCCTCGCCCTGCCCTTGCCAGCCGTAGTAGAGCGGCTTTTCGCCGAGCCGGTCGCGCGCGAGCGTGAGCTGGCATTCCTGCCGGTCCCACACCGCGAACGCGAACATGCCGACCGCGCGCTCTATCGTCGCCTGAATGCCCCACGCATCGAAGCCCGCGACAAGCGTCTCGGTGTCGGAGCTGCCGCGCCACGCGGGCGCGCGTTGCGTGTCTTCGAGCTCGTCGCGCAGGTCGAGATGGTTGTAGATCTCGCCATTGAACGCGATGACATATCGCCCGCTGCCCGACGCCATCGGCTGATGTCCCGCCGACGACAGATCGATGATCGCCAGCCGCCGATGACCGAGCGCGATGCCGCGCAAATCATCGGTCCAGTCGCCCGCGTCGTCGGGGCCGCGATAGGCGATGGCGAGCGCCATCTTCCGCACCGTTGTCTTCGAGTCGCCCGCGCCGAAGCCGCGTCCACCCAGAAAGCCGACGATACCGCACATATTGGTTCTCCTTACGATCCGGCCATAGGCCGCGCTTATGCGATGCTCATTTCTCTTCGACGAGCCGCAGGTAGATATCTTCGAAACGCTCGCGCGCGCGCATCATCGTGAATTCGGCGTGGATGCGCGCTTTCGCCATCTGACCGAGACGAAGGCGCTCGTCGGGTTTCATGTCGACGATGCGATCGAGTCCCGCCGCAAGCGCGTCGCTGTTTTCCTTCTCGACGACCACGCCCGTATTCGCGACGAGCATGGCCGCGTCGCCCACGTCGGTGACGACGCACGGAAGCGCCATCGCCATCGCTTCGCCGACGACATTCGGAAATCCTTCGGTGCGCGACGACAGGCAGAACACATCCATCGCCGACAGGCACGCGGGCACGTCGCGCCGCTCGCCGAGCAGCACGAAGCGCGATGCGAACCCCGTCTGCGCGATCCAGTCCGCGAGCTCGCGATTGTTCGCGTCGAGATCGCGGCCGACGAGCATGAAGCGCACATCGGGATGACGCGCGGCCAACATGCCCGCCGCGCGCACGAAATTCTGGTGATCCTTCACCGGATGAAAGCGTCCGAGCACGCCGACGACGACGTCGCGCTCGCCGAATCCGCATTGCTCGCGGATCGCGCTGCGTTGCTCCGGCGTGGCGCACAGGCGCGCGACGTCGAAGCCGTTCGGCACGACCATCATGCGGCTCGCGTCGTAGCCGACCGACACATGCGCGCGGCGCGACGCCTCGGCCGCGCAGACGATCGTCTGCGGCACGTAGTACGACAGCCACGCGCAGATCTTGCGCAGCAGCACAGTCACGCGCGAGCCGCCCGATCGGACATCGGTGGTGCGCACGCCCCAGACGATGCGCTTGTGCGCCGCGATCCGTCCGGCGAGCCCGCCGAGAAAGTCGGCGTGATACATCCACGTCTGAATGATGTCGGGGCGTTCTTCGCGGATCAGTTTCACGAGGCGCATCAACGCGCGCGGAAAGCCGAGCGGGGATTTCATGCCGAGGCTATGAACGTCGATGCCGCGCGCGGCGAGTTCTTCGCCGATCTTGCCGGTGGTCGTCAGCGAGCAGACGACGTGACGAAATCGCGGATCTTCGATGTGCGACTCGATGAGGCGCTGAAGCATACGTTCAGCGCCGTCCGCATTGAGCGCAACGATGACATGGAGAAGCTTCATGGTCCCGGCTGCCGTTTTTCTACGATGGGCCCGTCTCCAGGCAACCGACGCGCGCGTCGCTGGCGGCAATGCTTGTACTGACGGGTGTGTTTTATGACGATGGGCTGCCTCGCCGGGGCACGCTCCGGCGAGTCATCAATGTAAGCCGGCGCGGTGGCACGCACTGTGCGACGTGCCACACGCCGGTTCTCCTGTCCGCGCGCGTCCTGCGGGCGTCAGGCGCGCCTCATCGCACCGCGCCACGGATTCCATTTGCGAAGCTGCGTCTTGAGATCGATGACCGTGATCCCGCCGACCGCATTCCACGTATGCAACCCCTGATGACCGCGCGGCGGCGTGCGAACCGACACCGTGCGCTCGGCATAGGTCGTCGTCGTGAGCTCGGTGATCTCGCGGAACGTCAGCGCCGCGCCGTATTCGCGCTCGCAATTCTGCGCGGGGCGAATCAGGCGGTTCTGGCCGTCCTTGAACAGGTTGCCCGCCATGCGCGCGAGGCGGCAGTCGGAAACGACCGGGTTCATCGGATGCGCGGTCCATTCGCCGAACGGGCTGTCGGAATAAAAAATCGACAGTTCGTCCCAGTTCGATCCGCCGTCCTCCGTCATGCTCGTGAACATCCACCATGTCTTGCCGTCGTGATGGAGCGTCGTATCGGCGGCGACGACATCGCGCATGATCACCTTGTGCAGCACCCATTCCGTCGGGAACGACGCGGCGCGGTACATCTCGATCGTGCGGTTGCCGCAGGTCTCCGGAATCATGAAGACCTCGCCCTCATGCTCGAAGAGGAACGGATACGACAGGTGATAGTTCTTGTCGAGCACGACGCGCGGCGTCTCTTGCCAAGTCTGCGTGGCCGGATCGAACGCGATATGGCTGATCGTGCCGCGATTCGTGTCGTAGGGCAGGCTTTCGAAGAACAGGTGATAGTCGCCGTTCTTGCCGCGCCAGAGGAACGGATCGGCATGGAACTGCGACGTCATGCCGGGAAGCGTCACCCAGTTGCGGCTTTCGTCGCCGTCCGCGGACGGGGCATCGGTGCGCCGATACGCCAGGACCCAGTGTCCGCGCTGAACCAGCAGCTTGAGCGGCTGATTCAGCACTTTGCGGCCGAGATGGCGCAGCGCGAAGCACGCCGAAGTGAAACCCGACAGACGCGCGGGCCGAGCCTTCGGCTTGACGAGCGGAAGATCGCGCAGCGGCGGGTTCGCGTCGAGCCGCTTCTGCGCCCGGTCGACGAGAACGGCGACGCGCTGCAGGCTCGTCTGCAACGACTTCAGGAAGAAAAGCTTCTCCGGTATCGCGACATACGACTCGGCGAGCAGTCGCATTTCGCCGGAGTCGGGGGACTTCCAGACGGCCTGGATATGTGGCGTTCGGCACTGAAGCAGCGCTTTCCACAGCGCCTCGATGTTCTCGTGGCCGTCGTACAGGACGGTGATTGGAGCACGAACGTGAGCGCGTCGCGGTGTCTCTTCGGAGTCGCCGTAGAGCCGCTTCTCGATGCGCGTCCACCATTCAAGCACGGAAGGATATGCGGGTTGCGCCATTTTCTTTTCCCTCAGACAGCAGCGGATTCGCCAGTCGATAGAATTGAAATCTTTAGCTAAGCGCTTAACTGTCTTTTATATGTGTTGTGTTCCGGCGCTTTCGAAATGATGAACCTACATTTCATGATGATGCCGGCGAAGAAAGACTAGAGTCTGGGGAACGTGACTGCGGTGCGCTATCGCACACAGTTGCGACAGCTAAATAATGCGAGGGATTTTGAACGGCTGTGCCGGAATGGCTGCGCGATGCGATGGCCGGCGCGCCTGGCGCTGGCCACGGGCCGATACGGAGGGAGACCTAACTTGTTGGCGGATCAGGAAATTTTGTCGTGGATCAAGGCTCGTCGCGGCGCACGGCGACCTCGCGCCTGCGATACCACGTAGGCCGCTTATGAGCCGGCTTGCTCATTTCATCTGCCTTATGTTTGGAAGAAGGCGAAAAGATAATTTCGAACACGGCCAGCAAAGCGAGGCCGATTATTGCGAAAAAAACAATTGCGCCTATAACACCGCCTACAGACATGCTTCCTCCGCGCTCGTACGCGTTGAATCAAGCATTAGATAAAACCTGCCGCTGAAAGTTTTGGCCGAATGAAATTTTGATTTATTCGCGGATTATATCACATCGGAAATCGGCCAATTTCCGCGTGACGGACCTATGTGGATGATTTTCGGACGGATGCGGCCCGCGCAAATCCCTGAACAAAAGGGTGAAAGCGCATCTTTTCCGTGGACCGCTCGCCGGGCAGCGCGGCCGCGCGGGCGGACGAACGGCATGGTGCGGCGCGGGCCGGGGACGCGCATCGACCGCTGCGACGCGAAGGCCGGCGCGATTTATTCGGAGACCGATGCAGAGCGTATTACACGTCGAGATGCGGATTTCGAAAGACAACGGCGCGTCATTCGAATGCGCGCGTCGATATTCCCGATTTGCCGCCAGTCGTCTCGCCTATTTGACCGACGATTAACCGATCATTTCAGCAAGTAAGAAAGCGCGTTTCACGCGAGCCCCTCTTTTTCCGCGGGTTTGTCGGACGTTGTCAAGAAAATGTCCGCTACCGCCAATAAGGAAAGGCCGACCACCGCCACGAACCCGACGGTTCCGGCGAATAGGCTGACGAGCTTCATGGTTTCCTCCGCCAGTCAAAGGGCGAATGCTTCCGTTGCTCAAGCTGCCGCTCGCGTCCGACGATACTCGCCGGTGCGCCTGGCAACCGTCCCAACGCTAGCATAGGCATAAGTTCGCCGGAAAAGTATTCATTTCGTGGCGAAACAAGGTGCCTTCGCGATTTGCGCAGACGAAAAAAGCCTCGATGCGACCGATCGGCGACCCGATTCAGCGCCCGCGCCTGCCGGCGCCGGCCGTCATGGCCGCATCGGCGTCGCCGTTTTTCCACGCGTGCCGCGCCGGCTCCCGGCTGCCGCCCATCGCGCGGGTCAGGATCGCGCGTGTGCCAGGCGTCGCACTGACTTGCGCGAGTTGAGGCGCATCGATCCACAGCAACTCATGGAATCGCGCGCCGGCTTTCGGCCGCAGATGCACCTCGTCCGGTATCGCAATGCGAAAAACATGATGCAGATGATGCGCCGACGCCTGCTGAAACAGAAACGCCGCAGCGCTCGCCTCGACGCCGGTGTCTTCGTGCAGCGCTCGGATCGCTGCAACAATCGTCAATTCGTCGTATGCCACCGCTCCGCCCGGCAGAAGCCACGGTCCGCCACGCTCCCGGACCAGCAGCACTGACTGGCGACGAACCAGCAGCACGGTTGCTCGTTCTCTCATCCCCGTCTCCGTGTTGCACCCCAATTCGTTATTGGATCGATGCTGCGATACGGCGCGCGGCGTGCCATTTTGATTTCACCGTCGCGTCGAACCTGAGCGTGAATTGACGTGCACGTTCGATCTTCACAGGCTTTGTCGCGCTTCGCAATGCGTGATGTCCCACGTATGTGCGCTGCACGACGAGGCTGGCCGGCAAAAAATGCCCGCCTTTGCGAGACTTTGGGAGTGGACTCGAGCTGCGGAGTTCCGCTGGACTGGCGGATGGCGGAGGAAAAGTCGACGCGGCCGCGCGGGTCGATGCGCGCGGCCGGCAATGCTCGACGCGATTGCGTCAGGCGCCGAACGCCGGATCGCTCATGCTGTCGCGCCCGGTTTCGACGTGACCCGCGAGACGGCGCAGGAACGCGGAATCGGTGTCGACCGTGATTTCGATGTCATACCAGCCGTGCGCGTCGCGCAGATCGACGTAGAGCTGCTCCGTGTCGCCGCCCCGCACGCGCCGCGTGACCGTCTTCGATGGATCGTAGGCATTCTTCACGCTGAAGGTGCATGCCGCGGTTCCGCGGTTCGCGAGCCGCAGTTGCAGGTTGCCGTTGGCGACGTCGTAGCCTTCGGCGACATCCGGCGCGGCCTGCTCGCGCGACCACCAGTGCGACTGCGCGCTCGCCTTGCCCGCGATCCGCCGCAGAAAGCCGTTCGGGCCGTGCACGACGAAATCGAAGCTGCCGTCCGCGTTCGCCGCGACGCTGTCCGCGAGACGCTTGCGCGCTTCGACCGTATAGGTGCGAGGCGCATCCGCGCTCGCATTGCGATACAGCAGAAAGACCGCGCCCGCGCGTCCGGTGTTGACGAAGTCGAACGAGACGGCGTCCTTCGACGCATCCGGGCGCGCGCGCACGAAAAGCTCGTACGGCAACGCGCGCGCGGCGCGCACGCCGGACTCCTGCTTCGGCAGCGCCTGCGCGGCGGGCGGGACAGGCACATAGTCGGGATGGCGCTGCTTGTCGGGCGGAACGTAGCCGCTCGTCGCCGGCAGCGTCGGCATCGCGCTATTCGGATTGCGGAAGTCGAACGCGGACGTCAGATCGCCGCAAATCGCGCGACGCCACGGCGAGATGTTCGGCTCGGCGAGGTTGTGCGCGCGCCCGAAGCGTTTCTGGATGAAGCGGATCACCGAGGTATGGTCGAAGGTTTCGGAGCATACCCAGCCGCCTTTGGACCAAGGCGACACGACGAGCATCGGCACGCGCGCGCCCAGGCCGTAGGGGCCGCTCGCGTATTTCGCGCTGCCCGGAAAGATCTCCGCGCTGGTATCGACCGTCGAAAGACCGTTCGCGCTCGACGTCGGCGGAAACGGCGGGACGAGGTGATCGAAGAAGCCGTCGTTTTCGTCGTAGTTGATGAGCAGCGCCGTTTTGCTCCACAAATCCGGATTCGACGTCAGCACCTGCAACACCTGATCGATATACCAGGCGCCGTAGTTCGCGGGCCAGTTCGGGTGCTCGGAAAACGCCTCGGGCGCGACGATCCACGAGACTTGCGGCAGCGTGCCCGCCGCCACATCGCGCTTCAGGATCGAAAAGTAGTCGTCGCCGGCGACCGCGTTCGTGCCGCGACGCGCCTTTTCATACAGCGGACTGCCGGGCTGCGCATTCTGATACTGCTTGAAGTACAGCAGCGAATTGTCGCCATAGTTGCCGATGTACGCGTCGTCGGTCCAGCCCCACGAATTCTTCGCGTCGAGCCCCGTGCCGATGTCCTGATAGATCTTCCACGAGATGCCCGCGCGCTCCAGCACTTCGGGGAACGTGGACCAGCCGTAGCCGGCTTCCGCGTTATCGACGACCGGGCCGCCGCCGGTGCCGTCGTTGCCGACATAGCCCGTCCACATGTAGTAGCGGTTCGGATCGGTCGATGTGTTCGTCGAGCAGTGATACGCGTCGCAGATCGTGAAGGCGTCGGCGAGCTGATAGTGGAACGGGATGTCGTCGCGCTGCAGATACGCCATCGTCGTCGTGCCCTTGAACGGCACCCATTGGTCATAGCGGCCGTCGTGGAACGCGCCCTTCCCGTCCGTCCATCCGTGCGGCAAATCCTGCAGGAACTGCAGGCCGAGATTGGCGGCGTCCGGGTGGAACGGCAGCACTTCGCCCGCACCGGACGCGATCGGCTGATTGAACACCGGCTTGCCGTTGGGCAGCGTCACGGCGGTCTTGTCGCCGAAGCCGCGCACGCCGCGCATGGTGCCGAAGTAGTGATCGAACGAGCGGTTCTCCTGCATCAGCACGACGATGTGCTCGATGTCCTCGATCGATCCATGACGGTTGTTCGCGGGAATCGCGAGCGCCTGGCGAATGCCGAGCGGCATCACGTTCAGTGCGGCGGTCGCGCCTGCCGCCTGGGCGGCCGCGCGCAGAAAGTCACGACGGTTCGTGTTTTTCATTCGTTTTGCGGGAAGTAAATGGATGGGTCAGTCAACCGTGTGAATCACCGGTGTCGCGAGCGGTTCCGACGCGGCTCGCGCTATCGCGGGCTGCGCCGCTTCATCGGATGCGCCTCCTGTGGCCTGTTTCGCCCAATTCTGAAGCTCGCTCGTCGCGGATGGGCCGGATGTCGCGGATGTTTCGGACGATACGTCGCGCGTGAGCCCGGCGGAGGCCGATGATTCCGTGTCCCGCTCGCCGCAACCGCAAACGATTGCACTGGCGCAAACGACGAGACACGCCACGAGCGCGTGACGGCATGCAACAGTGGACATCGGTTTCTCCGGCTTCGGTCGCAGATCGATACAGCGCTGCGAAGCTTAGCCACGGCTTGTGTAAGCAATATGACCGGTCCGCGATACCATAGGCCGCGTATCGACAACAGGACGAAAAGAGCGTGATACAGCGTGACGATGCAAGCGGGGAACTTCGCAGACAGGCGCTTCTGCTCGCGATGGCGCTATCGCTCGGCAGCGCCATCGCGCTCGGGCTCGCGCGCTTCTCCTACGCGCTGCTGCTTCCGCCGATGCGGCTCGACCTCGCGTGGAACTTCGCCCAGGCCGGCGCGATGAATACGGCGAATGCGTTCGGCTACCTGCTCGGCGCACTCGCGTTCTCACGATTGTCGATGCGCGCGCCGTCGCGCACGCTGTTCGTCGCGGGCTGCGCGCTCACCGTCGTCCTGATGGCGGCGAGCGGCACGACGACCGATACCGACGCCCTGCTCGCGTTACGCGTCGCGACGGGAATCGGCAGCGCGCTCGTCTTCGTGAGCGGCGGCGTGCTGGCGGCACGGCTCGCATCGATGTCGCCGCGCGACGCCGGACTCGTCATCGGCTTGTATTACGGCGGCACGGGCTGGGGCATCGTGATCTCGTCGATACTCGTTCCGCTGACGGTCCTGCCGGTCGCGCACGGCTGGCGCGTCGCGTGGTTCGCGCTCGCCGCGGGTTGCGCGGCGTGTTCCGGCGCCGCCGTCTGGGCCGCGCGGCGTATCGAATCCGCGCAGCCTGTTTCGGCGACGCGTCAAGGTACGGACAGCGCCGCGGGCGCGCCGGTTCGGCGGCGGCGTTTCGCGCTCGCGCTCGCCGGATACGGGTGCTTCGGTATCGGCTATATCGGCTACATGACGTTCATCGTCGCCCTGCTTCGCAACGCAGGCATGAGCGCGGCGGTCGTGATCGGCTTTTATATCCTGCTGGGCGTGGCGACGGTCGTATCGGCGCGGATGTGGTCCGGGCTGCTCGATCGCATGCGCGGCGGTCAGGCGCTCGCGATCCTCAACGGACTGCTCGCCGCCGCAACGCTCATTCCCGCGATGTTCGCGCATCCGCTGGCGGCGTTCGTCTCGGGTACGTTGTTCGGCGCGACGTTTTTATCGGCGGTGGCATCGACGACGGCTTTCGTGCGGCACAATCTGCCGGCGAATCAGTGGCCGCGTGGGATCAACGCGTTCACGATCGTGTTCGCGCTGGGGCAGATCGTCGGTCCGGTCGTGATCGGACGGGTGTCGGACAGCGCCGGGCTCACTCGCGGACTCGTTTATTCGGCGCTCGTGCTGGCTGCCGGCGCGGTGCTCGCGGGCTGTCAGAAAACCTTGCTGAATAGACAGGATGCCTGAGAAATTCTCGACCCTTCGCGCAGATCAGATTCGGTTGCCCGCACGCGCCTTCTTCATCTTCGCGTAGACATGCGAGCAGAAGGCGTCGGCGACCACGCGATTGACGGTGAGAATGTTGTCGGCGCTCAGGCTCTCGCGTGAAACGCCCTGCTTCTCGATGAGCCGCTGTGGAATCAGCTGGCTCACGAACGAGTGACACAGTTCCTTGCGTGCCGGCGCATCGACGGATTCGAAGTACTCGCGGCCGGCGCGGATCTCCTCGCTCATCTTGGCTTTGGCCGTATCGTTCTGAACCTGAATGCTGGCTTCAAGATGCGCCTGCGCCGTATCGCGCGAACGGCGGTCCTTCTTGTCGTCCTCGAGTTGCTTCGCCTTGATCGACGCCATCTTCCGGTCCGCTTCGCCGATGCGGTAATTCCCTTCCAGGGCCTTGAACAGATAGCCGCGCGGGCTGACCGTCACCTTGCCTTCGTTGAGCTTGTATCGCGTGTATTCGATCGCCTGTTCGAGCCGCTCGTCGGTCCACACGTCGCGCCGCTTCGCGAGGCGCTCGAAGTCGGGGGTATCGAAAGCGAATTCGTTGTGCAGAAGCAGATACATCGAATCCTGAATGCCGGCGCGCGCCGCGTCGGCGCCCTGCTTCTTCGTGAAGCGGAAACGGATTTTCAGCTTGTCCGCCGGAACGCGATCGGCATTGGGCTCCCAGCTGACATCGAAATCGGAGACTTCGTTGAGCTGGTCGATGGCGGGCTCGAGGAACCGCTTCTTGAATTCCTTCACTTCCTTGCGCGATTCGCCGACCTTGCCGGGCCATTCGAGCACGTCTTCGAATGCGAACCACTCGGTCACACCGTGGCCTTCGCACGGAATGAGGCGGTCGTAAATCGCGCGGGCGAGCGAAAGCGAAAAAGCCGTCGATGCGCGCAGGCTCAGCCAATGCGCCTTGTACGGGCTGATCAGATATTTGATGACCCGCCCGGCAAGCAGGACGCACACGACGTTGCGCTCGATGTAGCAGTCACCCAGCAAACTGATGGTGCCCCACGAGTCCTTCTCGGTCAGTTCCTCGATCGACGGCGCGGTCATGATTTCGACGCGCGCCCGGGCCGCGGCTCGCATCTGCGCGATCAGATGACTGTGGTTGCGGCTGTCGTAGCGCATCAACCACTTGAAGTAGTTGACGTCGGCCGTGAACGTATAGACCTTGTCGTCGATGAGTTCTTCGGGCGCCTTCGTCGCAACGATGAAGTACGCCGCATCGAGCACGCGCCGCGCGGCGATGCCCAATCCGCCGACCCGCGTGAAGATGTTGTTGCGCAGGAAACCGATGTCCCTCGTCGACTCGCAGATCGCCGATCCCTGCGCGGACATGTCTTCGTAGATGTCCAGCGCCAACTGCTGCGGTGTGACAGTGAGGTCTTGGTTTTCCATGCTTCCGATTCGGCTTCGATCCCCGGCACTCTATCAGGCGAGCGAGGGGTGTCAACACAAAAACCACCCCGCTCCTGCTTGACGTTATCCGCACAAAAATCGCCCCGTTCGCTGAGGCGGATCACAATTTCCACCCCGGTCGCCACAATTTCCGCCTCGTGCGGCCCAATTTGCGGCGCCGTCCGCACAAAAAGCGCCCTAGGCGTCACAAAAAGCGCCTCTATCCACAGGGTTGCGTGTTGATTTTTAAGGGAAATGGGTGGCGCTGTTTGTTGGTGGGTGGTTTTAGTTTACAAAAAGACTGAACTGACATCGACTGAGTTTACGCTCGCTGCGGCGAATGAATTTCGTTAAGTCGTTGAATCTAATATAGAAAAGCGGATGAGAGCGAACCGCACAAAAACCGCCCCCGGGGTGGTTTTTGTGCGGACGCCGCAGTGATTTCACGATGCTTAGGATTCAACTCGTTCTTCGCCGTCTACTCAATTCACGGCACCGAGCGGCCTATTTAGAAAAGAACGAAAAATCAAGGGGTTGGATATACACCGCTGGCCGATCGGTTAAAACTCGACGCAATACAACCTTGTTTACGCGTATTCGTGTATTCTGCGCTTCGACGTCAATACTTGGAGAAAGCGCAGAATGGCAAACGTAGGCACGCTACCTATGGAAGACCGGAAGGTTACGCTCCGCGAAGTTGCTGAGTTCGCGGATAACCTGGAACCCTTCTCGGATAACCTTCGTGAACAGATTCTGGCGCCGCGTCCGCGTAAGCTCGCGCCGTTCTATACGATTAGCGAACTGGCCGAGATGTGCAATCTGACTCGGCAGCAGATTCAATATCTGGTCACGAAAGGCGAAGGCGGGCTTCCGACAGGCACGCTGAACGGCAGCGGCCGCAGCCGGACATTTACTCTGCCTGAAGTGCGCGTCTGGGTGAAGATGGCTTCTGATATCTACCAGACCCGGCTCGACGACAGCAACGGCACCTTCAGAGGCAAGGTGCTGACAACGGCTCAGTTGAAGGGCGGCTCCGCTAAAACCACAACGACGGTTTGCCTCGCACAGGCTCTGACGCTTCTTGGCCGCAAAGTATTGCTCATCGACCTCGATCCGCAAGCTTCGGCTTCGGAGTTGTGCGGTCTCTATGCCGAAAAGGAAATCTCCGGCGACGACACCGTGCTGCCCTATATCTACGATCAAAACGTAGAGGGCGGTCTCGGCGCGAGCGTGCAATCGACGTATTGGGATGGCCTCGACATCATCCCCGGCCATACATTCTTATATGGAGCGGAGTTCTTGCTGCCGGCTCGCCAGAAGACCATTCAGGGCTATCGATTCTGGGCAGTCTTGCGCGAGGGTCTCGAGCCATTGCGCTCGCAGTACGACTACATCCTGATCGATACGTCACCGTCGCTGTCGTATATGAATTTGAACGCGCTGCTCGCCGCCGACGCGCTCGTCATGCCGATGATTCCCGAGAATCTCGACTTCATTAGTTCGCTCGCGTTCTGGCGACTCTTCTCGGACGTTGCCGAAGACTTCCTTCCTTACGAGGAGGATAAGGTCTACGACTTCATCTCTATTTTGTTGTCGAAGGTGGATTACGGCAAGACGTCGTCCGCGCCGGTTGTTCGGCAATGGGCGCAAAGCGCATACGGGCGCTGGCTCGACCCGTTCGAGATTCCGGCCAGCTCGGTCATGAGCGGAGGCGCGCTTTCCTTCTCGACGGCACTCGACGTGGTCAGCACGCATTCAACGGCGAAGTCGCTTCAGCGAGTGCGACAGCCCATGATGCAATATGCCAAATGGCTGGATGATATGTTCGTCAAATCGTGGAGGGAGTCGGCATGAGTAATAACATCCGAGAACAACTCATGGCCAAGACGGCCAACCTGCCGAAGCCCGCGGATTTCAAAGGCGAGAACAAAAAGGATAAGACCACTCGTGGCCCGCAGACGATGCCGGGAATCACGAGTGCGCTAGCTGCTGCACAGCTTCGGATCCAGGAACTCGAAGCCCGAGGTGTCGACACAGAAATCTCGGTCGATGCGATCGTGCCGAATCCATGGCAACCGCGTCGTCAATTCAACGAAGGCAAGCTTTCCGAGTTGGCGCGGTCGATCGGTGAGGTTGGGCTGTTGCAGGCGGTAACGGTTCGACGAGTCGGAGAATCGTTCCAACTCGTTGCGGGCGAACGACGCTGGCGCGCACATAAGCTGATCAACAAGGCGACTGTTCGCGCAGTTGTGATCGACTGCACGGATCAGGACATGGCGGCTTTGGCGTTGATGGAAAACGTGACGCGCGATGATCTGTCTGATTATGAAATCGCCATCGCGATTCGTCGTGCGGAAGCGGAATTTCCGAACCGAACGCGGCTCGCGGAAGCTATGGGCATTACTCGTAGCGACCTGTATCGGTTTCTTGCATATGATGCGCTCCCGGACTTCGTGAAGCGGGATCTGGATTTGAACCCGTCCGTGCTCGGAGCATCGTCGGCTCAGGATATCGCGAACGCACTGAAGAAGACGGGCGAACATGGACTCAAGGTGCTGCAAGAATTGTGGCCGATGGTGCTGTCGGGCGACCTGGTTCAGACGAAGGTTGCGCCGAGTTTGAATGCACAGGCCAGCCGTGGAGAATCGGCGACGGATGCCGGTGGGCGGAGCATCCTGAAGATCTTCGCCGGAAAGGTCCAAGCCGGGAGCATCACGAAGGATGTCAAGGGACTGACCTTCAAGTTCAAAGCCGGAGTGATGACAGAGGAGCAGGAAAGTCAACTTAGAGAACACATAGGGAAGATGTTCTCGATTCGGTCTGAGTGATTTTTTTGAACCCGCCTCGGCGGGTTTCTTTATGGGCGACAAACCAAGTTTCGCGTGACGAAAGTTCAAGGGCGAGAGTGGCATGTGTCCGAATTCGGACACATGTCCGGGTTCGAGCGCGTAGGCACGATGCGCGACCATTGTTGCCAACGACCTTGGTGTCCGAATTCGGACACATGTCCGGGTTCGAGCACGTAGGCACGATGCGCGACCACTGTTGCGAACGACCTTGGTGTCCGAATTCGGACACGTGCCCCGGTTCGACGGCGTAGGCAGGATACGAGACCATCGTTGCCAGCGACCTTAGTGTCCGAACTCGGACATGTATGGCCGGCCTGCCCGCCGTGGGCTGCAGGCGAGGCTTTCGCTAACGGGCCTCGATCGCATGACGGAGCGCACCAGCCGAAAAATGTCTTCCGCTCCGACAGCGCGACCGTAACGAGCGATCCGAATCCGGAAGGCGCGACGCTGCTCAGCCGTGTTCGGGACTCGAGGCCACCGATCACTTCGCTTCTCACCAGCGGAAGCGGTTGCACGCGGACTGTCCGAATTCGGACACTCTGTGGCAGACGAGAACATCAAAACGCACGCACTGAGCACATCGATTGGACAGCATGCGACGACGAATCTCCGGCAATCGGTACGCGTGGGGGAATGCTCTGCCCGCGCCTGTGCTCCTCGCGTCTATTCGCGAACACCGCCATCTTCATTCACACCCAAGCCGACGGACCGCGACCTTCTGCTTGCGACCGCGGAAAGCGGAAGTGCTCGACGGCACTCGAAAATGAAAAACGCCGAGTACGTCCCTGTCTCGCCCAATGAGGCGCGCCGACGCCGTTACCGCTGTTAAACCTGCAACCCACCTTGGCGCCTGATTGCCATTAGCTGAAGTGACTGGCGAAGGTCGAGGAGGAGTGGTGATTCTTTATCGTTGCCGCCAGAGACAAGAGCGGACCATGCGACGCTATCCAAACTGGTCCATTCGCCACGCCATACCTTGTATTTAGCGTGCATGGATAACGAATGTCCGCGGACTGACTCAACGGTGGCTCAGGACCATCGCAAGGCGAACAAAATCGGTGCTTGGGTGCGGCCGGCCGATCATTCGCGGCTAACCAAAGACCAATGCGCCAACGTGACGGGTATCGAAAGCTCTACTCGTGCGTGGAACAAAGCGAACCACAATAGCATTCAAAAAACCAATTAAAAATCAATAGGTTAGATAAACAAACTCAACTTGTTTCACGAAAAGAGGTCCACCGAACAGTCCGAATCATCGCGAAGCAGCCCGCTCGCCAAATCTGAACGCCCGAAAGACACCCGCAACTCGCCGTCTGTATCAAACACTACATAATCCGTAAAGTTCAAGTCGTCGACCATTGAAATCACCATAATCCGACCGAGCCAAACCACGCGATACGTTATATCATTTCGTCGTTCACAGCGATGTGCCGCCTCCATGCCCGGACAGCGCCGACCAAACGAAACGTTATAACATCACATAGAGCGACCGTGTTCAGTCCAAACCCAACATCGACGCCCGCCCGCGCCTTCAACGTCCTGCCTTGGACGGCGCTCCTAATCACAACTGCGGCCAGCGCCCAATCTCAACCGATAAACGACACATCGCTCCAACCGATCTTCGTAACCGCGAACCCGCTAGGCTCAAACGCTTTGGCATCCCCGACAAGCGTCCTCGACGGCACTGCCCTCACACTGCGACGCGCCGACTCCCTCGGCGAAACCCTGAACGGACTCCCCGGAGTCTCGACGACAACCTACGGTCCGATGGTCGGAAGGCCGATCATCCGCGGCATGGACGGGGACCGAATCCGCTTGCTGCAGAACGGCGTCGCGGCTTACGACGCATCGTCGTTGTCCTACGACCACGCCGTGCCGCAAGAATCGCTCTCAGTGGAACGGGTGGAAATCGTGCGTGGGCCGGCGGCGTTGCTCTACGGCGGGAACGCGATCGGCGGAGTAGTGAATACGATCGACAACCGCATCCCGCGCGACCCGATCAAAGGCGTGTCGGGACAAGTCGATGCCAGCTACGGCGGCGCCAACGATGCCCGCGCCGGCGCCGCGCAAGTCGAAGGCGGAAATGGCCGATTCGCTTTCCACGTCGATGCCTTCGATCGCGAGACGAGTAACGAGCGCATCCCCGGATTCGCGCACTCGGATGGTCAACGCGCGCTCGACGGCCCCGATGTCGCGCAACCCTACGGCAGCATCCCGAACAGTGACGGCCGCTGGCACGGCGGCGCCGTCGGCTCGTCCTACACGTGGACGGACGGTTACGCGGGCATCAGCTACAACGGATACGAGGCGAACTATGGCTCGGTCGCCGAGGACGATGTGCGTCTTCGCATGCATCAGGATCACATCGCGGCGTCGTCGGAGATACGCGATCTGCAAGGCCCCTTCAGCCGGTTGAAGCTCGACTTCGCCTACACCGACTACGAGCACAAGGAGATCGACGACGGCGAGACCGGCACGATTTTCCGCAATCACGGATACGAGGCGCGCATCGAGGCGCGGCACCGGAAGATCGGTCCGCTCGATGGCGCGATCGGCGTGCAACTCGGCCAGAACACGTTCTCCGCGCTCGGCGATGAAGCGCTCGTGCCGACATCGCAGACGACGAACGCGGCGCTTTTCGGTCTGGAAGAGTGGACGGTCACGGATGCGCTGAAGTTGAGCATCGGCGCACGCTACGAACACGTGAACATCGATCCGACGTCGGGTGGAAACGAAAAATTCGCCGATTCCCCGAAGCGCGATTTCAACGCAGGCAGCGTCTCGGCCGGCGCGCTGTTCAAGCTGAACTCGGCGTGGAGCCTCGCCGGCAATGTCGCGTACACGGAACGCGCGCCCACGTACTACGAGCTTTACTCGAACGGTCCGCACGATGCGACCGGCCAATATCTGATCGGCAACCCTGACGCGCAAAAAGAAAAAGCGATCTCGACCGATTTGTCGATGCGCTTCGCGAGCGGCGCGAACAAGGCGAGCGCGGGCGTCTTCTACAGCCGCTTTCGCAACTATCTGACGGAATTCAACACCGGCCGGCTCGTCAACGACGACGACGAACCCGTCGCGCCCGGCACCGACGATGCGCTCAACGAAGCCGTCTATCGCGGCGTGCGCGCGGAGTTCTACGGCGTCGAACTGGACGGAACCTGGCGCGTCTTCGACAAGGGCGCGCAACGTCTCGATGTCGAAATCGTCGCGGACTACACGCACGCTCGCAACATCGATACCGGCGAGGCATTGCCACGCATCTCGCCGCTGCGCGCGACGCTCGCGCTCGACTACGCGTATGGGCCGTACGGCGCGAGAACCGAACTGGTTCACGCGTGGGCGCAGCATCGCGTGCCGGAAAACGAACTGCCGACCGCGAGCTACACCACGCTCGGCGTCATCCTGACGTACAAATTTCGCGTCGGCGCGACGAACTGGCTCGCCTTTCTGCGCGGCCAGAACCTGACTAATCAGGAAGTGCGCTACGCGAGCTCGGTCGTGCGGGACATCGCGCCGGAAGGCGGCCGCAGCGTGATGATCGGCTTGCGTACCGCCTTTTGACGGCGAACGCGAGCGTCAAACGCGCGCCGACTTGCGGGCTTGCGTCGACTGATACGGCTCGCCGGCCTTGAAGCGTTCGAGCCGTTCGCTCGCAACCGACAAGGCCGCGAGCGACGCGCGCCGCAACTGATGATCGTAGAGCGACACGATCGCCGCGATCCGCTCGAAGTCCTCGGGCGCGAGGATCCACGAACCGGACGTGCGTCCGATGTCGAAGACGGCGGCCATCGACTGGTCCGCGAGCAGCAGTTCTTCATGCGAGAAATCGCCGTGTCCCGCTTCGGCGAGGAACTTGGCGAGATAAATCGCCTCGGTGACATGCTGCGCCGGCGCGACGTCCGACGAACCCGAGCGCAACGCCGTCAGCGACATATGCGCCACGAGTGCGAGCTCGTCCGCCACTGCGCGCGGGATGGGAAGCAGCTGCGCTTTGCTGAGCCGCGCGCGCGTCGCTTGCGGCGAGCGCTGAAAAGGAATAGTGCGTGACATGCGAGGACCGATGAACGTTGACCTTTTCAGGTTAACGTTCATCGATCGTCGAATCTGAAGGGTGCCGGGCGCGTTCGTGTTCAAAATGTTCGACGACGGCGATCGCGCGCTCGCATTGATCGGCGTCCAGCGTGTGGATGCTGCATTTCTCCGGCTCGACGCCGATCGCCTGCGCGAGCCACTTCATGCCCTTGGAGCGCGCCTCGAAAACATTGCAGCCGTCGCGCCGGACCTTCGCCTGCACGAGCGGTTCGAGAACGGCGTGCAGTTTCACTTTGAGATCGCGCAGGCGGGCATCGGCGAGACGGCCGAGCGGGACATTACGCGTGCTGCGTGGAAAGATGCCGATCCACGCCTGACAATCGGCGCACAACCAGAGCGGGCCGTGGTCTTCGCGATACGGATAGGCCTCGTCGCCCGCGCGCGTCAGGGTCGCGGGCGCGCCGCAGTAATCGCAATTCGGATGAGGCAGAGGTTTGACAGGTCGGCCGACACGCATCGTCGAAAATCCCGGGCGGGAAATCCAATATAGCAAAACCGTGCATCGTCTTCGAAACGCCACGCGATTGAAAGCTCGATGCATGCCGCGATATCGCAATCTGCTTAAGCAAGCGCGTTCGCGCAGATGCTGCCATGCGCGCCGGCCAAGGAAACTGCGGATCGGGAATTTACTTTTCCGATCCGCGGTATAGGGTAGGAGTGCGTGCTACCCGCCACGCGCTTTCGGGGCTTACAAGCCCCATCCTCAAGTTCGATCAGAAGCCCGGAAGGCGCGGCGTTTCGCGCTCGAAACCGGGTCCCAGCATGCGTGCCCGCGAGTTCGTCGCAGGCTTGCAGTCCTCAATCGGTTTCTTGACTCAAGAAGGTGATGGCGATGAGAGCAACTCTTCTATTGGCCGCATCGGCCGCAAGCGTCTTCGCGATGAGCGCCGTCGCGCAAACGCAGAACATGCAGATGGCGCCGGCCCAAGGCAGCACCGCGCAGCAGAATGCGCAAGACGGCAGCACGGCAACGAGCGATTCCAGCTATGGCGGAGCGATGTCGACGAGCAAGTCCGGCAGCGCATCGCGCGATGCCTGGACGGGCAGCACGATGCAACTCTGCACGCCGGGCCTGAGCTGCAACATCTATAGCGGCCAGTAGCAATGTGCGAAGGCGGCGGGGACGCCTTCGACGAATTCGATCCTCGTTCCATTTCGCAGTCCCCCAATGGCGGGGCTGAATCCCTCCCGATGCATGGTTTTTCCAGACGATCGTTCGGTCGATAGTTGAGCCCATCAAAAGACGGCCGCTCATCGGCCCCGCGTGGCGATGCTCCCACACGACAGACTCTTGTCCGCAGCGAAATCAAATAGTCAGCCACGCGGATCTCCGGGCTTCACATTCGTCGAGGCCACGTTCGTTCTCTATGCATAAGCCCATCTGGACAGCCGCGACCGCGCGGCCCGTAAGGAGGTACCCGAAATGAGATCCCATCAGACAAAGCGTGCGACGTTCCTCGCGATCACGATGCTCACGTGCGCCAGCACCTTCGCCGCGACTGCCGCGACCGACGCCGATCCGCTCGCGTTCACGGTTCAGACGCCAACGGGCGGAACGTCACGCCTCATTTACGCCGATGACGACGGCTGGCGCCTCGACGATCGCGATGCGAACCTGAAGCCGACGGAAGCGCGCATCACGCAGGCGTCGACGGAACCGCAAAAGGAAGCGTCGGCGGGCGAGCGGCCGATGACCGTGTTCATCGACGGTCCAACGGGCTTCACTTACGTATGGATACGCGATCAGGGATGGAAGTACGTCGGCCGAATCTCAGGACGCAATCATTGATTCGCGCAGCGCTTGCCGGCATCGTCGGCGTTTGGCTGGTCGCCCATGCTCACGCAGCGGCCGCAGCCGACAACTCGCTGATCGATGCATGGCGGGCCGTGCGCGTCGCCGACTGCGCGCGCTGCCATGGCAAGGATCATGAAGGACTCGCCGCGCCGTCGATCGTCGGCTTTGCGCGCACGCAGAGCCGCGAGCGCTTCATCGCCGCGATTCTCGACGGCAATCCGCCGTTGGGTATGCCGGCCTATCGCGGCAACGCGCTGATCGAGAATCACATCGACGCGATCTATCGCTACTTCGCGGCGCGCGCCGACGGCAGCATTGCGGCAGGCGCGGTGCCGGCGCGTGAGTCAGACGAGTCAGCTGACGCACCTACACTTAAACAGCGCGCTATCACTCCAGGCGCGAACGGAGGTTGATCGTGAACTCCCCTCAATCCGCCGGCGACGGCGCCGGCTGGACCGACAAGCTCGATGACGCCGCCACGCTCGCGATGCTCGTCACGGCGATCGGCGCGCAGCAGACGAAGCTGGCCGCGAGCAAACACACGGGGCTGAACGGACAGGTCGATCGAGCGCAACATCAGAAGTCATTGCTCGGCGCTTTCGGAGTGCTTCGGATAGCTGATGATATTCCGGATGCCGCGCGATTCGGCCCCTTCGCGAAGCACCCGGCGACGTATCGCGCCGCATGCCGCATCTCCAACGGACAGCCGTGTCCGCAGCCGGACACGTCGCCGGACGTTCGCGGCATCGCGCTCAAGTTCTTCACGGAAGAGGGCGCGGAAACCGATCTGCTGATGACCAACGAAGGCGGTCGCTCACATGCGCGCGACGCCGCTCAGTTCATGGCGGTCGCCGATATCATCGTCGCGTTGCTTGCGGAAGGCACGGTGAGCGGGATCGCGCAGGGCTTGCGCGAGATGATGATGGCAAGACTCGGGCCCGCCGAGGGCGCGCGCATTCTGGCGATCCTTTTCAAGGAAACCAGAGTGCATCACGTCGACAGCCTGGCGACGGAGCATTACTGGGGATCGGTCGTGCAACTAGGGCAGGCGGCGATCAAGTATTCGCTGCATCCGCATCCGTCGACGTCCTCGGGGACGAACGCCGAGCGTCATGGCGACAACTATCTGCGCGCCGATATCTGCAATCGTCTGGAGCAAGGTCCGGTCAAGTGGCAACTCGGCGTGCAATTCTTCGTCGATGAACAAACGACGCCCGTCAACGATGCATCCATCGCGTGGAAGTCGGACGTAGTGACCATCGGCGAACTCGAAATCGATGCACCGCCATCCGTCGACGACGAAGCGCGTATCGAACGGCTCGCGTTCAATCCGGCCAACGGCTTCGCGCCGCTCGGCATCACGCACGCACGCAAGGATGTCTACGCGGCGAGCGCCGCGAATCGCGAGGAGCGAGGCGTGCTGTCGAGCGAGGAAGCGAGAGCGTTGCTGGCCGCACGCTAGCGGACGAGCGTCGCGCGGCTGCGCAAGATCGCACGTCGCGCGACGTTTTTCTCCGATAATGATGCCCATTTCAGCAGCGAGCGCTCGCGCCGGGCGCTGCATCGATATCGGAGTCCGCCATGCATCTTGCCGGCATGATCCTTCCGATCTTTGCCATCATTCTCACCGGATGGGTGGCGCGCGTGTCGGGCTACATGCCGCATGCGCTCGCGCCTTCCCTGATGCGCTTCGCATATTACGTCGCGATGCCCGCGCTGGTCTTTCTGACCATCGCCGACGAGTCGCTTCGCTCGCTGCTCGAATGGCGCTTTCTCGCGGCGTTCGGCGGCGGCTCGATGATCTGCTTCGCCGCCGTGTTGCTCGTCGCGCGCATCGTGCGCGGCGCGAGTCTCGCATCCGCTGCGATGCTCGCCGCTGCCGTCGCGATGACCAACACCGGCTTCGTCGCGCTGCCGATCCTGAAGACGCTCTACGGCAAGCCCGGCGTGCTCGCGGCGGCGGTCGCGACGGTGTTCGTCGGCGCGATCATGTTTCCTGTGCTTGTCGTGCTGGTCGAGATCGGCCGGATGGATGCATCGCGCAAGATCGATGTCACCGCGCTCGTTCGGCAGATCGCGACCAATCCCGTCATTCTCGCGACGATTTGCGGACTGCTGTGGTCCGTCGTCGGATTGACGCTGCCGGTTCCTGTCGCATCGTTTCTCACGATACTCGGCGAAGCACTGACGCCATGCGCGCTCTTCGCGATCGGTCTCGATCTCACGCTCGACGAGTTGCGCGGACGCGTCAATCTCTACGCGCTGTTGACCGCGCTCAAGCTCGCGATCGTGCCGCTCGTCGTGTACGCGCTGTGCCTCGCGACAAGACTTGGTCACGACGCGACCATCGCCGCGGTCGTGTGCGCCGCCGTGCCGACCGCGAAAAGCGCATACGTGCTTGCTTCGGAATACGACGTCGAGAAGGGCGTGGTCGGCGCGGTCATCTCGATGACCACGCTCTTTTCGATCGTCACCTTGCTCGCGTGGCTCTACGTGCTCTAGTTGCGATCACACGTCGCCGAGTTCTTCGTCGACGTTGCGCTCTTCGTCATCGGGCGGCGAAATGCCGAGTGCCTTGTCCCATTGCGGCTCGCTCAGATAGCGCTCGCGCAGGAAGTCGACGAACGCTTTCACCTTGGTCGTCGAACGATGCGAAGTCGGATACACCGCGGACAGCCACAACGGCGGCGCAGCGTAATCGGGCAGCACGCGCACGAGACGGCGTTCGAGCAGATCGCTGGCAGCGACCATCGTCGGCAGATAGACGACGCCCGCGCCCGCGCGCGCGAACTCGAGCAGCAGATGCACGCTATTGGTTTTAAGCACCGCGTTGAGCGCGATCTCATAGCACTCGTTGCCCTTCATGAGCGGCCAGTTGTCGCCCCACGGATAGTGCGCGTAACGCGCGAAATCGTGACGCAGCAAATCGAGCGGCGTCTCGATCGCAGGCTCTTCCTTGAGATACGCGGGCGTCGCGCACAATACGCCGCGCACCGGAAAGAGCTTGCGCTCGACGAGCAGGTTCGACGCGGGCGGATAAATCTGCAGAGCGAGATCGAAGCCTTCCTGCACGGGATCGATCACGCGATCGTTCACCGTCACGACGAACTCGATGCGCGGATGCGCCTCGCGAAACGCGATCAGCGCCTGCGAAAAGTGTCCGAGCGCGAAGCCGGGCAAGACATGAACGTTGAGCGTGCCACAGAGCGATTGCGTTTCGGGAATCGCGCGTCCCGACAGCTCGTTCACTTTCGACACGAGCAGCAGGCAATCCTGATAGTAGGATTCGCCGACTTCCGAAAGCCGCACGGCACGCGTCGAGCGATGAAACAGCGCGACGCCGAAGTGCTCCTCGAGTTGCTTCACACGCGACGTGACAACCGATTTCGCCACGCCGAGCTGCCGCGCCGCGCTCGCGAAACTCTGCGCTTCGGCTGCGCGAACGAAGGCCTCCATCGACATGAAGAGGTCCATGCTTCCTCCTGGCTTATCCCGCGGCTTTTCGATAGCGCAGTGGCGTGGTTCCGAGCCGTTTCGAAAAGAGCGCCGTCATGTGTTGCTGCGACGAAAATCCGCACGCGGCGGCGATATCGACAAGCGGCGCATCGTCCGCGCGCAACATGCGCGCAGCGGCGCCGATGCGCTTCTCCAGCACATAGCGATAGAGCGAATAACCGGTACGCGCCTTCACGCCATCGAAGACCGCGCGCACGGGCAGATCGAGCTCGGCGGCGATATCCGCGCAGGACAGGTTCTGATCGATGTTGTCGGCGACATAGGCTGCGAGCGTTGCGAATGTAGCGTCCGTCAGCGCCGATTTACGTTCGCGCGCGGCGCGTTCGAGATGACGCGTCGTTTCGATCCACGCGAGCGTAGCGACGCACTGCAGTTCCCACGGATCGGTCTTGCCCGATCCGTCATGCGCTTTCTGACGCGCATAGCGCACGAGATGACGGATCGGATCGGCGTCGAGATTGCTGCGGCTGCCCGCGCGACGCAACGGTTCCGCGTTGCGATCGGCGATGCGGTCCACGAACGCATCGGCATATCGAAACGCGATGAAGCCATGCCGCACATCGTGCGCGTCGATACGCATGCTGCCGCCGCGCGGATGATACGCGGCCGTTTCTGCGCGAAACGTGAAGGGCGCGGCGGGGCCGTCGTCGTAGCGCGTATCGGAGACGATCGTGCCGAGCAGCAGGCAGATCATGTCTGACGAATTGCTCAATTCCAGCGAATAAGGTCGCGGGCCCGAGCTGCAGTATTCGAGTCCCGGAACGCCCGCGAGCTTGCTGAAGCGGTCGATGCGAGCGGGCGCTGCAATGGCGCTCATCGTTACGTCTCCTTTTCTCGCGGCTTTCGATGCCGCTGTCCACGCGAGTATAGATGCGAGCGCAAAGCTCTTGCACGCGCGATGGGTCGCCGTTTGCGAACGCCGCGTGCGTGCTTTGTGCGTGGTGTAAACCCGCATCCGCCGGAATCTGTAATTTCCGAAACCTGAAAGACCGATACGCCGCGCCTTCGTAACGTTCGCTCATACGACACGAACGACCGGAGACGACGATGCAAATGCGGCACCCGAAATCAAAGATACGACGACGTCACGCATGGGCGCTCGCCATGCTTGGCGCAACCTGCACGATGGCCCACGCGTCGGGCATTCCCTTCGCGACGGACCGTCCGCAAACGTGGCAGTTCAGCAGCGACTTCGAAGGCACCTATGATTCCTTCGGCCAGAACCTCGAATGGAATCACGACAGCCGCGCATTCGATTCACACGGCAATCAGGTCGCGGGTCCGGGCACGAACACCTTCGTCGGGCTATCGACGTTCATCCACTACTGGAAAGTGCCGTCGCTGCCGCATGTCGGCTTCAACGCGAGCATCACGGTGCCCGCGATCCGCACGCAGGGCTCGCAATTCTCGGCAAGCGGCATTGGCGATCCGCTCGTCGGCGGGCTCGTCTGGTACAACCCCGCGCCCGCGACGACGCTCGGCTTTCAGACCTATGTACAAGTGCCCGTCGGGCAGAACGCGGTATCGACGAATACGTGGTCGTTCTGGCCGTCAGTCTTCTATGACGACTGGTACGGACACCTGAACGTAGACCTCCTGCTCGGCGGCATTCTGCGCGGACGCACGCTGCGCTCGGGTCAGGACGATCTGAGCCCGGGCAACACGTTCCATCTGAATTTGCGTGTCGGCTACAGCATCTCGCCGCCCGACAACCCCTTCGCGATTCCTTTCGTCGGCCTCGACTATCAGACGAGCGGGGGCACCTTCAATCAGACGGCGGGGATGCCGCTTTCCAACAGCGCGAGCCGCGAAACGACCGTGGGACTCGGCGTGCTGTTCCAGTTCAAGCCGAATAGCCTGCCGTTCCTGCACCAGAAGATGTACGACCAGCTTTCGATCCAATACCAACACTCGGTTTCGGGCCGCAACACCACGCTCACCAACGGAATTCTCGTGCAGGCGTGGCACTACTGGTGAGCACATTCAAACGATGGAGACAAACATGAGTGAGACGAACAAGCTTTCTGCCGCATCGCGACGCAGCTTCATCAAGGCCGCTGGCGCAGGAACGGCGGCGGCCGCGTTCGGCGCGGTATCGCTCACGGCGCGCGCGGCGAGCGATGTCAAGTTCGACGCGGAGTATGACGTGGTCGTGTGCGGCGGCGGTGGCGGCGGATTGCCGTGCGCGCTGTTCTCGCGCTGGCTGGGAAACCGCGTCGTGATTCTCGAGAAGGCAGGCAGCGTCGGCGGCACGGCCGCGAAGGCCGCGTTCTGGTACTGGGTGCCGAACAACGAGCCGATGCGCCGCGCGGGCATCGCCGATCCGAAGCCTGATTACATGCGCTATGTCGCGCGTCTGTCGCGGCCCGAGCAATACGATCCGTCGTTGCCGAAGCTCGGTCTGTCCGACTGGGAGTACGAGATGTGCGAGGCGATCTACGACAGCGCATCGCCGGCGGCGGAGTTGCTCGCGAGCAAGGGCGCGCTGCCGTATCGGCATGAAGGCGCGGTGCCGGATTACTGGGCCGAGTTGCCCGAAGACAAGGCGCCGCGCGGCCGCGTGCTGTTTCCTAAAGACGGCTTGCCGAGCATGTCGGACGGCGGCCGCGTCGCGATCCGCACGATGAGCGCGGCAGCACGCCGAGACGGCATCGACATCAAGACGGGTTATCGCGTGCAGAAAGTGCTCGTCGATGAAACGGGCGCGGTGATCGGCGTCGAATCGCTGACGGAAGAGGGCACGCTCTTTCGCGTGCGCGCAAAGAAGGCGGTGATCTTCGCGACCGGCGGCTTCACGCACGATCCCGAGTTGCGCAAGAACTTCCTGCACGGCGCGGTGTATGGTGGTTGTGCAGCGCCAACCAACGAAGGCGATTTCGTGCGGATTTCCAGCGCGCTCGACGTGCAGTTGCGCAACATGAACTACTCGTGGATGGCGCCGATCTCGCTCGACAAGGCCATCGCGAAGGATGGCTCGCTGTCCGGCATCTTCACGCCGACGGGCGATTCGATGCTCTACGTGAACAAGTACGGCAAGCGCGTCGTGAACGAGAAGCTCGCATACAACGAGGTCTGTGCGGCGTTCTCCGAATGGGACGGCGCGAAGGGCGAGTATCCGAATCTCACGCTCGTTTCCATCTGGGATCAGCAGGCGCAGGAGCATTGCGCAAGCGATGACTACGGCAGCCTCATCGTTCCCAAGGGATCGAACGACCGGCACGTACTGCGCGGCAACACGCTTGCGGAACTGGCGGGCGCGATTCGCGAACGCATGGCGAAGTACCAGAGCGCGCTCGGTAGCGCCACGTTGAGCGACGACTTCGTGCGCAGTCTCGACGCGACGATCAAGCGTTTCAACGGCTTCGCGAAGACGGGCGTGGATCAGGACTTCCATCGCGGCGAGCGCATCGTCGAGAAGCTTTTCAACGGACCCGTATCGAAGAAAGCCGATCAGAAGAACGAGACGATGTATCCGCTCTCGGCCAAAGGACCGTATTACGCGGCGCTCATCGTCGCAGGCAATCTCGATACCAAAGGCGGTCCGAAGACCAATTCGCATGGGCAAGTGCTCGATACGCGCGGCGAGCCGATCAAGGGTTTGTACGGCGTGGGCAATTGCGTGGCGTCGGCGTCCGCGCGTGCTTACTGGGCGGGCGGCGGCACGCTCGGACCGATCATCGCGTTCGCGTATCGCGCGGCGCAATCAGCCAATGGAGGTCAATCATGATTCGGATGGCTAACTTAATTGCGATATTCGCGCTCGCCAGTTCTGCGGCACATGCGCAGCAGGACAGCGTCGCGATCGGCAAGAAACTCACGACGAACAACTGCGCCGTGTGCCACACCTTCGGCAAGGGCGAACCCAACGGACAAGGGCCGAATCTCTTCGGCATCGTCGGCAAGCCGATGGCATCGGAGCCCGGCTTCAAGTATTCGGCGGGCATGAAGGCGTCTGCGTCGGGCAAGGTCTGGGACGACAAGCTGCTCGACGCGTGGCTCACCGACACGCAAGCCGTCGCGCCCGGCAACGCGATGACCTATTTTGAAGGCGACGAAGCACGGCGGCAAAAAATCATCGCGTATCTGCGCACGCTGCATTGAATCCGACATCAGGAGACTAAAGCATGAACCCCATCACCATGAGCGACGAACAGCGCAAGACCATCGCGCTCGAATATCTGCGCAGGCTCGATCGCGGCGCAGCATTCTTCGATCTCTTCGACGATCACGCCGAAGTCTATTTCCCCAAATGGGGCATCGCGACAGGCCGCGCGGCCTTTGAACAACTCTTCGCGGACCTCGGCTCGATCGTCGCGAAGTTCAAGCACGACCTCGCGTATCTGAACGTGATCCAGCAGGGCGATACGGTGGTCATCGAAGGCACGTGTTACGGCACGACGCAAAGCGGCGTCGACTGGCGCGCGGGCGTCACGCACGCGGGCCGCTGGATCGATGTCTTCGAGATCCGCGACTTCAAGATCCAGCGCTGCTTCATCTATCTCGACCCGGATTACGAAAGCGCGGACACGCAGCGCTATCCGTGGCTCGCGGATAAAAACGCGCAAAAGTAAGTACTTTCCCTAGGGCTGCGATCGAGCACGCATCGTTCGGCAAACGCGAACCTCGATTCATTGCCTCGCAGCGCTCGCCGCCCTAATCTTGATTCCAGCGCGACACCGCGAACGTGACCGCGGACATGGAGACAGACATGCAACAGACCCGACTCGGCAGCCTCGATAACTATCGCAAAGGCAATATCGAAATCATCAAGGGACAGGCATCGCATTACGTGATGTCCAACGTGTTCGACGTGGCGAGCCAATCCGCGCCGTACGAAAAAGTGGTCGTCGGCAAGAACCTCAAGTACGTGATCGAAACGCTGCGCGCGGAAGGCGTGTCGGCGTGGTTCACGGCATCGCACGATGAATTCGTCGTCGCGCTCGATGGCGAGATCGACGTGCACTTCATCAAGCCTTCAGATGGCGCGCTCGTAAGCGCCGATATCGAAGGCTCGGTGAAACTCGAAGGCGAGCCCTCAGGCCAGAAGATGGGCTTCGTGCGCTTGCGTCGCGGACATCAGGCGCTGCTGCCTGCGGGCGCGGCGTATCGCTTCGAAGCGAGAAAGACCGGCGTGCTGCTCGTGCAGACGATTGCCGGCGCGGAATCGGTCGAGAAATGGGCCGACATCTGCATCCAGTAACGCCGCCGCGAACTCTCATCTTTCGGAGCAAAAACATCATGGATCAAGCCATTTTTCTGCAAAGCGTCGTCGCCACCGACCCCGATGCGTCCACCGGCTATCGCACGTTCAAGCTCGGCGAGTTCGAGTTCAGCCGCGACGCGTATTTCGTCACCGTGAAGTGGCCGGCAGAAGGACAGACGCGCTCGCATCAGATGCACGCCGACGACTTCCTGCGCGCGATGATGCGCGACGTCGCGTGGGGTTTCTTCTACGGCTGGGTCAATTTCGATGAAGTGATCGGCACGCGCAATCACTACGGCAAGGTCGACATGTATGCCGGCGCGTACAACGCGAGCTTCCGCGAAGCGGGCGTCGATTACACGCAGCAATTCGAAACGCCGATCATCATGGCGACGTTCAAGGCAATCCTGAAGGACTGGGTGAACGAAGGCTTCGATCCGTTCGCGGCTCCCGAGGAAACCGGCTCGGCATTCGGCGCCAAGCACGGCGACAACATCGCGGCGATCGACCGCACGCGCATCGCGACGAAGCGCATGCCGGGCCTCGAAGGCGATTCGCCGTTGCGCGACGACTTCCCGGTGAATCGCCAGTTCGCGGATGTATCGCAAGACGAGCCGGAGATTCACGCGGAGCCTGAATTCGAAGGGCAATTGCACGCGTTCAGCCTCTTCAAGTATCTGTCGCGTTCGGACGTGACGTGGAATCCATCGGTCACGTCCGTGTGCAAGCAAAGCCTCTTTTGCCCGACGACCGAGGAATTCGTGCTGCCGGTTTTTCACGGCAACGATCGCGTCGAGTGGTTCCTGCAACTGTCGGATCAGATCATCTGGGATGTGGCCGACAAGGACACCGGCGAGCCGCGCGCGCGCATCACGATGAACGCCGGCGATATCGCCGCGATGCCCGCCGACATCCGCCACAAGGGTTATTCGCAGAAACGCTCGATGCTTCTCGTCTGGGAGAACGCGACGCCCGATCTGCCGAGGCGCTACGAAAGCGGCGAACTGCCGCCGTATCCGGTCGCGTTCTAAGCCGCCTACGGTTTCCCTTCGACAAGAACGATGCCTTGAAAAAGGCGTCGCGGGGAACGCTTCGTCTTCAATCTTCGACACGAGCAAGACATGCAAACGCAACTCTTCATCGACGGCCGCTTCGTGGCCGCCCTGTCCGGCGAAACGCTCGCGACACTGAATCCGCACGACAACAGCGAGATCGCGCAAGTCTCGATGGCCGGCCGCGAGGATGTCGATCGCGCGGTTCAAGCCGCAAAAAAGGCATTCCCGGCGTGGAGCGCAATGGCGGCGGCGGATCGCGGACGCCTGCTCCTGAAACTCGCCGACGCGATCGAAGCGAACGCCGATGAACTCGCGCGCCTCGAATCGATGGACACCGGCCATCCGATTCGCGATACGCGCAATCTCGACGTGCCGCGCACGGCCGCGACGTTTCGTTATTTCGGCGGCATGGCCGACAAGTTCGAAGGCTCGGTGATTCCTGTCGAAGCCGGCTTTCTCAACTATCTGACGCGCGAACCGGTCGGCATTGTCGGACAAGTGGTGCCGTGGAATTTTCCGCTGATGTTCACGAGCTGGAAGATGGCGCCCGCGCTCGCGGCGGGCAATTGCGTCGTGATGAAGCCCGCCGAACTCACGCCCTTGTCGAGCCTCGCGATCGCGCAGTTGATGGCCGAGGTCGGCTTTCCGGCGGGCGTCGTGAACGTGCTGCCGGGTTTCGGTCACGTCGCGGGTCAATACATCGCGGAGCACCCCGAGATCGGCAAGGTGGCGTTCACCGGATCGACGGCGGTGGGCCGCAAGATCGTGCAGGCATCGAGCGGCAATCTGAAGAAAGTGCAGCTCGAACTCGGCGGCAAAGGGGCGAACGTCGTGTTCGGCGACGCGAATCTCGACGCTGTCGTGCAAGGTTCCGCGTTCGGCATCTTTCATAATCAAGGGCAGGCGTGCATTGCGGCGTCGCGGCTGATCGTGCACGAATCCATCGCCGATGACTTGCTCGAACGCTTCACGTCGCTCGCGCGCTCGATCCGCATCGGCGATCCGCTCGATCCGTCTACGGAAATGGGTCCGCTCACATCGCAGATGCATCGCGATCGCGTGCTTTCGTATGTCGATGTCGCGCGGGAGCAGGGCGGTCGCGTGCTCGCGGGCGGCAAGTCGCCGGACGCCGCGGGGCTCGCGAAAGGCTGCTATGTCGAACCGACCATCGTGCAGGCGAAGCCGACCGATCGCGTCGCGCAGGAGGAAGTGTTCGGCCCGTTCGTCACCGTCAGCACGTTCAAATCGGATGAAGAAGGCCTGGCGATTGCCAACGGCACCGAATACGGCCTGGGCGCGGGACTCTGGACGCGCGATCTGCAACGCGCGCATCTCTTCGCGCGGCAACTGAAGAGCGGCATGGTGTGGATCAACTGCTACAAGCGCGTGAATCCGGGATCGCCTTTCGGCGGCGTCGGCGCGAGCGGATACGGACGCGAGATGGGCTTCGAAGTGATGCGCGAATATACTCAGGCAAAGTCGGTGTGGGTGAATGTCGACGCCAATATTCCGCCTTACTATCCACGTTGAGCGCACCCGAAATCATGCAATCGTTCGTTTATCAGGGCATGCCGTCGCGCGTCGTGTTCGGTGCGGGAAGCATCGAACACGTCGAACGCGAGATCGAACGTCTGGGCGCAAGGCGCGCGCTCATTCTCTCGACGCCGCCGCAACGCGATCAGGCCGAAGCGCTCGCCGAACGCATCGGACATCGCGCGGCGGGCGTGTTCGCCGAAGCGGTGATGCACGTTCCCGTCGAAACGGCGCGCGCGGCGCGGGAGTATGCGGAGCGCATCGGCGCGGATTGCGCGATCGCCATCGGTGGCGGCTCGACGACCGGTCTCGGCAAGGCGATCGCGTTGACATCGTCATTGCCGATACTCGCCGTGCCGACCACTTACGCAGGCTCGGAAATGACGCCGATCTACGGCCTCACCGAAGCCGGCTTGAAGAAGACCGGCCGCGACATGCGCGTGCTGCCGAAAACCGTGATCTACGATCCGCAACTCACGGTCTCGCTGCCTGCGTCGCTTTCAGTGACGAGCGGCATCAACGCGATCGCGCACGCTGCCGAAGGACTGTACGCGCAGGACGCGAATCCCATCGTGAGCCTGATGGCCGAAGAAGGCATTCGCGCGCTCGCGCAAGGCATCGGCAAGGTCGCCCGGAATCCTGAAGATATGAATGCGCGCAGCGATTGTCTCTACGGCGCGTGGCTGTGCGGCGCGGTGCTCGGAAGCGTAGGCATGTCGTTGCATCACAAGCTGTGTCATACGCTCGGCGGTACGTTCAATCTGCCGCACGCGGAAACGCATACCATCGTGCTGCCGCACGCGCTCGCCTATAACCGCGATGCCGCGCCCGGCGCCATGAAGCGCATCGCTCGCGCATTGAACGCCGACGATGCCGCGCAAGGCACATTCGAACTCGCACGAACGAACGGCGCGCCGACCGCGCTCAAGGACATCGGCATGAAGGAGAGCGATATCGACATCGCCGTCGATATCGCGTTGAAAAGCCCGTACTGGAATCCGCGTCCGGTCGAACGCGCGCCGCTGCGTGCGCTGATCGACGCGGCCTACGAAGGACGACGACCATGAACGAACACCTCACGCAATCCGTCACTGACGCCTTCGGCCAATGCGCCGATGCGCGCACGAAGGAGATCGTCGTCGCGCTGGTGCGTCATCTGCATGCGTTCGCGCGCGAAGTGAACCTCACGCACGACGAATGGCGACGCGGCATCGAGTTCCTCACGGCGACGGGCAAGAAGTGCGACGGCATCCGGCAGGAGTTCATTCTGCTGTCGGATACGCTGGGGCTTTCCATCGTGCTCGACGACATCAATCAGCATCACGATGAAGCCGCGACCGAGAGCAGTCTGCTCGGCCCGTTCTATCGCGATGGCGTGAAGGAATCGGCGTTCGGCGCGAACATCGCGCAAAGCGATGGCGAGCCGGTGTTCTTTCATGGCACGGTCGGCGACGTGAACGGCAAGCCCGTCGCCGATGCGCTGATCGAAGTCTGGCAAACCGCGCCGAACGGCATGTACGAAGGGCAAGACCCGGATCAGCCGGAAGGCAATCTGCGCGGGCGCTTTCGCACGAATGCCGACGGCGCGTACGCGTTCCATTCGATTAAGCCGACGAGCTATCCGATTCCGACCGATGGTCCCGTCGGCCAGATGCTCGTCGCTACGGGACGTCATCCGATGCGTCCCGCGCACATCCATTTTCGTATCGACGCACCCGGCTACGAGCCGCTGACAACCGCGCTCTACTCGTCCGACGATCCGTATGTGAACTCCGATGCAGTGTTCGGCGTGAAGCGCTCGCTCGTCATCGAGTATGTGGCGAAGGAGGGCGGTTACGAGGTGGCGCGCGATTTCACGCTGCTCGTGAAGGAGCCCGCGTGAACGTTCTTTGCGCGCTCGACGACATTCCCGATGGCGGCGGCTTCGAAGCCGCGCCATCGGTTCTCGTTCTGCGACGCGGCGGCGATGCGTGGGCGTATCGCAACGTTTGCCCGCATTTCTCGATACCGCTCAACTACGAGCCCGACGCGTTCTGGACCTATGAAGGCGCGCTGCTGATGTGCGCGCATCACAGCGCGATGTTTCGCTTCGAAGACGGCGTGTGCGTCGATGGTCCATGCCTTGGCGCGAGCCTCAGGCACATACCCATCCGCATCGACAATGGCCGCGTGCTGATCGAAGGCGAAAGCATCACATAGGATGCGCCGCGACGAAATTCTTGTACGCGGTATAGGCGTCCTTCTGCGTGTGGCCGTCGTTCTCGAGCAAGCCGTATGCGCCGCCGCCCGGAAGACCCGCCGGATCGTCGTAGAGTTGGTACGTCTGAACCGATTCGATGCCGTAGGTCGATGCGAGCGCGACGAACTGCGCCAACATCTTGTTGCCGACGAGATATGCCGCGATCTGCTGATCGGTGCCGAAGTTCGGGCGCACGCCGGCCTCGTTGATCCAGATCGGCTTGCCGAGCGCCTGAAGCGCCGCGAGCACGTTGTGACAGCCCGTGCCGCCGCACGCGTTGGTGATGTCGTTCATGTCCGAGTACCAGTGCCACGCGGTGATGTCCCAATTCACGACCTCATGCCCCGTGCTGCCATCCGGCTCCGTGCCGGCCGCGAGCATTTGCGCGAAGCCGTAGTGCAGCCAGGTGCCGCCGCCCAGAATGATCTTCCCCGACGTATCGACCGACTTGATGCCCGCGATCATCCCGCGAATGACGCCGCGCAGGATCCTGAACTTGGCGGCATCGTATTGCGACGGAAGCACGCCATCGACATTGCCGAGCAGCAGCGCCGATTCCATCTCGTTCGTGACCTCGTAGTACGCATAGCGGCGCGAACTCGCCGTCTGTTGGCCGAGCGCGAAACCGGCGTTGTAGCCGTCGGTTTCGTTGATGAACGTGGCGATGTCCATCAGGATCACCGGATACACGGTGACGCCGCCTGCCGCCATGATGTCGGCGATGCCCGCGAGCTTGTTCGCGGTGCCCTGGCTATAGACCTCGTTGCGATACAGCTTCGCGCCGAGATCCTGCAATTGCGAAAGCTGCAGCGCGGGGCTGGAGATATCGTAGGCGCCGCCTTCATTGTTGTGACCGTTCACGCCGTAGAAGAGTCGCGCGGACGGCGTCGGCGTCGGCGTCGTGGTGCCTGTGTTGCCGGTGCTCGAGTTATCGGTGCTCGTGCTATCCGTGCTCGACGCGGGAGCGGGCGCGCTGGCCGTGGGCGAAGATGTGCCGCTCGACGCGGTGTCGTCGGAGGTGTCGCTCGCGGTGGCGGGCGGGCTCGTCGTGAGCTTGGTCGTCCCCGTGCCCGATGGCGATGTATCCGATCCCGTCACGCTCGCGGAAGAAGCCGACGCGCTGCCGCTCTGCGCGGCGCTACTCGATGATGCGTTGTCGCTGCTGCCGCCACCGCCGCCGCCGCATGCGGCGACCAACACGCTCACCGCTGCAACGAGCGCAATAGACTTGAATCGGATGAAGCGGAAGGCCGGAGCGAAGTTCGTCATTTCAATACGGATTACTAAGTGGCTGACATCCATCTCCACGAAGTAGGCGTACGTTGCGCGAGTCGTCCGGACGAACGCGGACGGACCGGTAACGGACCTTCGTCCCGCGTCGGACGCAGGAACGGTGGAATGCTTGTCGATTAACCCCGGTGAGCCGTCCGGAAGAGGGCGCTGCCGGACACGTGGGGCGAAGAGGAGACCGCGTCGAAGCCGGTCTCAATAGGGTTTACGGCAGGGATGAACGGGACTTGAACGAATTTCGTCCGATGCAAACGTTACGACGCGAAAGATCGGGAAAACTTACCCGGAGAGGGGACGGTCCGGTTCGAGCGCCGCGCCGCCGAGGATGGACGTGGCGTCGGCGCGTGCGTTGTCGAGCTGCACGACGCTCGCCTGACGCGCCGCGAGCGCATCGCGGTTCGCGATCGCGGTGAAGATCGCCTTGTGACGCGGTAGTGACAGCGCGTGCGTATTCGGGTGGCGGCTCGTGAGCTTGATCGACTCGCTGAGCGCGAGCGACAGCATGTTGCCGATATACGCGAGCATGTCGTTGTGCGTGGCCGCCATGATCGAGCGATGAAACTCGAGGTCCGGAACGAGCAGATCGGCGGCGGTCTGCGCACCTTCCATGCGCTCATACGCAGCGCCGATGCGCGCGATGTCGTCATCCGTCGCGGAGATGGCCGCGAGCGCGGCAGCGGCCGGTTCGATGATCTGGCGGACTGTCATCAGCGAGCGGAAGAACTCGCCTTCGGGAAGATGGCTGATGGTCCAGACGAGCACGTCCGGGTCGAGCATGTGCCATTCGTCGCGCGCGCGCACGACGCTGCCCACGCGCGGCTTCGATACGACGAGCCCCTTCGCGACGAGCACGCGCGTCGCTTCGCGCAGCACGGGACGGCTCACGCCGTAGCTTTCGCAGAGCGTGGGCTCGGCGGGCAGACGCTCGCCCGGCGCAATGCGCCCGCTTACGATCTGCATGCCGAGCTCCTGCACGATGCGTCCGTGCATGCTCTTGCGTTGCTTGGGGTTGCGGTAATCCATGACGCGCAGCTCGAAACGGCTATTGAGCGGTCGTCGCGCGCATCGCCCGATATTCCCGTCTCACGATATCCATCAGTTCCGCGACCGATGTGTTCGCGCTGCGCTGCTCGTAAGTCACGCGGCCGCGCTGCATCAACATGATGCGATCCGCGATGTCCAGCGTCTGCGCATAGTTGTGCATGATCATGATGATCGAGAGGCCGCCCTTTTCCTTCAAACGCATCACGAGATCGATGATGAGCGCGGCCTCGCGCGCGCCCATCGCGGCGAGCGGCTCGTCGAGCAACAGGATTTTCGCGTTCGAATGCACCGCGCGCGCGACCGCGATCGCCTGACGCTGACCGCCCGACAGACGCTCGACCGGCAGATCGACCGAAGGCACATGTACGCCGATATCCTCGAGACATTGCGCCGCGCGCTCGCGCATCTGCTTGTGGTCGACGAGCCTGAACGGACCGCGCCGCACGATCTCGCGATTGAGGAACATGTTGTGATAAATCGACAGCGAATTCGCGAGCGCAAGGTCCTGATACACGCATTCGATGCCGAGCGCGCGCGCATGATCGACGGACTTCAGCAGCGTTTCCTCGCCGTGCACATGCAGCGTGCCGCTCGTCTGCTGATGAAAGCCCGTGAGAATCTTCACGAGCGTCGACTTGCCCGCGCCGTTGTCGCCGAGAATGCCGAGAATCTCGCCACGGCCGAGCGTAAGCGACACGCCGTCGAGCGCCGTCACCGCGCCGAAGCGTTTGACGAGCTTGTCGCCGCGCAGCGCGAGATCGGTGGCGGCTGCTGCTTGCGGGTCTGCCATCACCGTGCTCCCTTGCGGCGAATGCGGCCGATGTGGATATTGAAGATCATCGCGGCGAGAATCGCGGCGCCGAGAATGATGTTGAACGTGAACGCGTTGATGCCGATGAGCGTGAAGCCATCGCTCAGAATGCCGAGCACCGCCGCGCCGAGCAGTCCGCCGACAATCGTGCCCGAGCCGCCCGTCAAGGGCGTCCCGCCGATCACGGCAGCGGCCACGGCGAGGAACATGATCTGATTGCCGCCCGCTTGCGGATCGATCGACGTGATGCGAAAGCTTTCGAGAATGCCCGTGAATCCGGCGAGCACCGCCGCGAGCACGAAATTGCCGAGCCGCAGCCGGTTCACATGAATGCCCGCTTCGCTCGCGCCGAGCGGATTCGCGCCCGCCGCCTGCGTGTGCAGACCCCAGCGCGTATGCCGCAACAGCACATGCATGACGAACGCAATCGCAACGGTCCAGATGATCTCGCTATAGCCCCACGCGCCCATCACGGCGGCGAATTCCGGCGAGCCCGGCGTCGCGGCGGGCGTGCCCCGCGAGACGGTCAGCGTGATGCCGTTGATGAGAAAGAGCGTGCCGAGCGTCGTCACGAACGAAGGCAGGCGCAGAAAGACCGTCACCGCGCCGTTCACGAAGCCGATGATCGCCGCGGCGATGAGCCCCGCGATCACCGCGAGCCACATCGGCGCGCCCGCTTCGTTCGCGAACACCATCATGAACGGCGCGAATGCGAAGACCATGCCCGCCGACAGATCGATGTCGCCGCCGATCATCAGCATGATCTCGCCGAACGCGATGATCGCGACCGGCGCGACATACTGCGAAAGGTTGACGAGGCTCGCGTTGCTGAACAGGAAGTCGTGGTTGATGAACTGGAAGTAAGCCGCGAGCAGCACGGCCACGAGGAGGATGCGCAACTCCGGCGCCCAATGCGACGCCCACGCACCGCGCGGACTGGCGATCCGCGCGGGCGTCGTTGCTTTACGGGGTTCGTTCACTGTGTTCATCAGGACTTGATGGCCCCTTTCATCGGCACGATTTGCGGCTTGGTGGTCTTGCCTTCATAACGCGTCGACGTGTTGAGATACGGCTCGACCGTATCCTTCGTCACGAACTTGAGACCGGTATTGATGTTCGCCGGCCCGACGAGCCCGCCCGACGCGAGGAACACGAACGCTTCCATCACCGTGTAGAAGCCCTGCACATACGGCTGCTGGTCGATGGTGAAATCGAGGAAGCCTTCGTGGATGAGCTGGATCGTCTGCGGCAACAGATCGAAGCCGCCGCCATGCACGCCCTTCGAAGGCAGGTTCGATTCCTTCATCACTTGCGCGACGCCTTGCGTGCTGCCGGCATCGACTGCGAACATGCCTTTCAGGTCCTGATGCCCGAGATAGAACGACTTGATCTTCGACAGTTCTTCGTTGACGGTCGCGCCCGTCGCAACGGTCTGAATGTCGATCTTCTTGCCGGATTTCTTGATCGCATCGCTCGCGCCGTCGAGACGCGGCTGAATGTTCAACTGTCCCGGCGTCGCGATGAAAAGCGCGACCATGCCGCTGTCGATCATGCTGGCGATTCGCTCGCCCATCTGATAACCCGACAGATACAGATCCTGTCCGATGTAAGCGAGCCGCGGATTCGTCTTGCCGCGCGGCGCATCGGCGTTGTAAGCGAATACGGGAATGCCGGCGTCGAGCGCGGCCTGAATGGGCTTGTCGAATGCGTTCGGATCGACGATCGGCACGGCGATCGCATCGGCTTTCGCAGCGATCGCAGAATTCACCGCGCGCACCATTTCGCCCGCGTCGGACGTGGCCGAGCCGGTCCACTGATAGTCCATGCCGAACATGGAGCACGCATCCTGAATGCCGTATTGCGTCGGCACGAAGAACGGGTTCGTCGTCACATGATTGACGAACACGATCTTCCATTTCTTGTGCTGCGGAAACGCCGCTTCGGCCGCCTGCGCGGACGAGATCAAACCGCCGCCACCGGTCACGCCGCCCAGGAGCGACAGCGCCGCGCCGAGTCCCGCGCCCTGCATGATGCCGCGCCGGCCCGCGCTGATGAGCTTGCTGTCGTTTGCGTCGTCATCCCGATTCTGCGCCATGTGTTCCTCCGGTCTCTTCTTCGTTGGTCGATGGGTCGACTCATCGTCGATCGCTGTCAGATACTGGGTTTCACGGCACGTCATACACACGCGGCTTTCATCGATGAAAGAACGAAGCGTTGCGGATGACCGTGCGAACAGTGCGAGAGGGCGATTCGAGAGCGCGGCGTTTTGAACTAGTAATTGGGACGACGAAGCCCGCGCGCTGACTTCAATAGACAAACTATATGCAGAGTGTTTTGACGTGGCGATTAGCGTTTTCCCGGTACGTCCCATCGATATAGTCATGCTATTTATAGGTCTTTCCCATCAAGTGATCAAAGCCATGAGCGCCCCAAAAGCCAAGCTCCGTTCGGCCGCGTGGTTCGGCACCGCCGACAAGAACGGGTTCATGTACCGGAGCTGGATGAAAAACCAGGGCATTCCGGACCACGAGTTCGCGGGCAAGCCGATCATCGGCATATGTAATACGTGGTCCGAACTAACGCCGTGCAATTCGCACTTCCGCAAGCTCGCCGAGCACGTGAAGCGCGGCGTGTTCGAAGCGGGCGGGTTCCCCGTCGAGTTTCCGGTGTTCTCCAACGGCGAATCGAATTTGCGTCCCACCGCGATGTTCACGCGCAATCTCGCGAGCATGGACGTCGAGGAAGCGATACGCGGCAATCCCGTCGATGCGGTCGTGCTGCTCGTCGGCTGTGACAAGACGACGCCCGCGTTGCTGATGGGCGCGGCGAGCTGCGACGTGCCCGCGATCGTCGTCTCGGGCGGACCGATGTTGAACGGCAAGCACGAAGGACGCGACATCGGCTCGGGCACGGTCGTATGGCAACTCAGCGAGCAGGTGAAGGCGGGCAAGATTTCGATTCACGAGTTCATGTCGGCGGAAGCGGGCATGTCGCGCTCGACGGGCACCTGCAACACGATGGGCACTGCATCGACGATGGCGTGCATGGCCGAAGCGCTCGGCGTCACGCTGCCGCACAACGCCGCGATTCCGGCGGTCGATTCGCGTCGCTATGTGCTCGCGCATCTGTCGGGCATGCGTATCGTCGAAATGGCGCTCGAGGATTTGCGTCTGTCCAAGCTGCTCACGCGCGAGGCCTTCGAAAACGCGATTCGTGCGAACGCGGCGATCGGCGGATCGACGAATGCGGCGATTCATTTGAAGGCGATCGCGGGGCGCATCGGCGTGAAGCTCGAACTCGACGACTGGACGCGCATCGGTCGCGGCACGCCCACGCTCGTCGATTTGCAGCCTTCGGGCCGCTTCCTGATGGAAGAGTTCTACTACGCCGGGGGCTTGCCCGCCGTCTTGCGGCGTCTCGGCGAAGCGAACCTGATTCCGCATCCGGATGCGCTCACCGCGAACGGCCACACGCTGTGGGAGAACGTGAAGGAAGCGCCGCTCTACAACGACGAAGTGATTCGCCCGCTCGACAAGCCGCTCGTCGCCGATGGCGGATTGTGCGTGCTGCGCGGCAATCTCGCGCCGAATGGCGCGGTGCTGAAGCCGTCGGCGGCGACGGCTGCGTTGCTGAAGCATCGCGGGCGCGCGGTCGTGTTCGAGAACTTCGACGACTACAAGCACCGTATCGCCGATCCCGATCTCGATGTCACGGCGGACTCCGTGCTCGTCATGAAGAATTGCGGGCCGAAGGGTTATCCGGGCATGGCGGAAGTCGGCAACATGGGCTTGCCGCCGAAGCTGCTCGCGCAAGGCGTGACGGACATGGTGCGCGTGTCGGATGCGCGCATGAGCGGCACCGCGTATGGCACCGTCGTGCTGCACGTCGCGCCCGAGGCACGCGCGGGCGGGCCGCTTGCGATCGTGCGCGATGGCGACTGGATCGAGCTCGATTGCGACAACGGCGTGCTACGCATCGACATCGGCGACGATGAAATCCGCGCGCGCCTCGATGCGTGGAACGCGGCGAAGAGCGAGATTCCCGAGGATAAAACGGGTTATCGCAAGCTGTACGTCGAGCACGTTCTTCAGGCCGATGAAGGTTGCGACTTCGACTTTCTCGTCGGATGCCGTGGCGCGGAAGTGCCGAAGCATTCGCACTAGCCGCTATCTGCGCGGCTTCCATGTGGCGATGGCGACGCCGAGCACGGCGACGCCCATCGCATACCATGCGGTCCTCGGCAGCACTTCGCCGAGAAAGAAGTACGACAGCACGGCGGCTGCCGGCGGCACGAAGAAGAACAGCGACGCGACTTGCGAGACCTTGCCCGCACGCGTCATCGCGAGCAGCAGCGTGATCGCGATCAGCGAATTGCCGACGACGAGATACGCGAGCGTCGCGATGAATGCCGGCGTCCATTGCACTTGCGTGTGCTCGAAGAGCAAGGCCATCGGCGCGCAAAACACGAAGCCGACGCTGTATTGCACGAGATTCGATGTCACCGGATCTTGCGCGGTCCCCAAGCGCTTTTCATAGAGCATCGCGGCCGTGATGCCGACGAGCGCGCCGATCGCCATCAGCACCGGACCGAGCGATTCCGCATGCAGCGGCCCGCGCGCGACGATCACGCCGGCCGCGCCCGCGAGCCCGAGCAGCAAGCCGATCCATCTGCGCACGCCGATGCGTTCGCCGACGAACTTCGGCGCGAGCACGCCGACGAGAATCGGCTGCAACGACACGATCAGCGCGAGCACGGACGTCGCGATGCCCGCGGTCATCGACAGATAACTCAGTCCGAAGTACATCACCTGCACGAGAAAGCCGACGACGCCGAGATGCAGCCACGCGCGCGCGTTGCGCGGCCATTGCGGACGCTTCACGGCGCATACCGCGAGCAGCAGGCCGACGCTCAATGCGAAGCGTATTGCGAGAAACGTCAGCGGCGACGCGTAATGCAGGCCGGTTTTCGCAATCGGAAAGCCGGCGGACCAGAGCAGCAAAAAGAGAATCGGACCGCCGGTCGTGAGCCAGCGGCGTTCGTTGTGCGTGCTGCGGTCTTCCTTCCGGCCGATGTGCGGCGCTTGCGCCATGTTCGCGTCCCCGTGCTTGTAAGCGGATGCTGTCAAAGTACCCGATTGTAGTGTCCGCGACGCTGCGGACGACAAGGACGGTTCGCCGATCGCGTCGCCTTAATCCGCGACATGCACGGCGACATCGGCGAGACTTTCCGCGATCCATTCGGGCGGCGGGGCGTCGGTGAAGAGCGCGTCGATCTGGCTGAGATGCCCGAGTTTCACGAGCGCGGCGCGGCCGAACTTCGAATGATCCGCAACGAGAAACACCGTGCGCGACTGCTCGATGATCGCCTGCGCCACGCGCACTTCCGCGATGTCGAAGTCCCGGAGCGTGCCGTCTTCCTCGATGCTCGAAATGCCGATGATCCCGAAGTCCACCTTGAACATCCGGATGAAGTCGACGGCCTGCTCGCCCACGACGCCCTTGTCGCGCGCGCGCACTTTGCCGCCCGCGACCATCAGGTCCGCGTCGGACTCGTCCGCGAGAATGTTCGCCACGTTCAGGTTATTCGTGATGACGCGCAGGCCCGTATGCTGGCGCAGCGCGCGCGCCACTTCCTCGGTCGTCGTGCCGAGATTGATGAAGAGCGTCGCGTGATTCGGAATCTCCGCCGCGACCCGCCTCGCGATGCGACGCTTCTCGTCGAGAAACATCTGCTGACGCGCCGTGTACGCGGCGTTCTCGGAGCTCGTCAGCGCGCTCGCGCCGCCGTGATATCGGCGCAGCAGGTTCCGATCGGACAGCCAGTTGACGTCGCGCCGGATCGTCTGCGGTGTGACGTCGAATTGCGCCGCGAGGTCTTCGATGGTCGCGAAGCCGTCTCGGGCGACGCGATCCAGCAGCGCGCGCTGCCTGCCGTTCAGTGCTTGGTCGGATGTCATCGAAAGCTGCTCGGAATCGCAAAAAAATGAAAATTATCGGATGCGCGCAGTGTACGACGAAAGCCGCCGCCGACCAACGCCGGCTCTGAAATTGCCGGTTCACATGCGCTCGAACAGTGCGTCCGCCATCTTTCCGTCGACGCCACGCGATGCTACGATGGTTGAAAACGAATATTCAGATTCGTATTCGAACATTCTCCGAACCGGCTGTCTGGAGTGGCCGCATGAGCCAGCGACGTTTTATCCTTGCCCTCGACCAGGGCACGACCAGTTCCCGCGCGATGCTGTTCGCCCATTCGGGCAGCGTGATAGCGAGCGCGCAGCGGGAGTTCGCGCAGCATTATCCGCAGCCGGGGCGGGTCGAGCACGATCCCGCCGACATCTGGCAGTCGCAACTCGCCGTCGCTCACGAAGCGATGCAGAAGGCCGGCGCGCGGGCTTCGGATATCGCCGCCATCGGCATCGCCAATCAGCGCGAAACCACGCTGCTCTGGGACCGGCAAACGGGCGCGCCCGTCGGACCCGCGATCGTCTGGCAGGACCGCCGCACCGCCGCGCATTGCGCCCGTCTGATCGAATCCGGCGCGGAATCGCTCATCGAAGAAAAGACGGGCTTGCGCATCGATCCATACTTTTCCGCGACCAAGCTCGCGTGGCTGCTCGACAGCGCGCCCGGCCTGCGCGCGCGCGCGTGCCGCGGCGAATTGGCGTTCGGCACCGTCGATAGCTGGCTCCTCTGGCAACTGAGCGCAGGCCGCCGCCACGTAACCGATGTATCGAATGCCGCGCGCACCGCGCTCTTCGACATCCGCGCAGGCGCATGGGACGACGAGCTGCTGGCGCTCTTCGATATCCCGCGCGCCGTGCTTCCCGAAGTCGTGGCATCGAGCGGAGCGATCGCCCATACCGACGCCGCGTTGTTCGGCGCGCCGATTCCGATCACAGGCGTCGCCGGCGACCAGCAGGCCGCGACCTTCGGGCAGGGCTGCGTCGAGCCGGGCCTCGTCAAGAATACCTACGGCACCGGCCTTTTCATGCTGATGAACACAGGCGCGCAGCCGGTCGCATCGCGGCATCGGCTGTTGACCACGATCGGCTGGGAATTCGGCGGGCAGCGCACCTACGCGCTGGAAGGCGCGGTTTTCATGGGCGGCGCGATCGTCCAGTGGCTGCGCGACGGTCTCGGGTTCATCGAAAGCGCGGCGGAAATCAGCGCGCTCGCCGCGCAATGTTCGTCGAGCGAAGGCGTCGTGCTCGCGCCCGCATTCGCGGGTCTGGGCGCGCCGTATTGGGATCCCTACGCGCGCGGCACGCTGCTCGGCATGACGCGCGGGACGAATCGCGCGCATATCGCGCGGGCCGCGCTCGAAGCCATCGCGTTCCAGACGGTCGATGTCCTCGACGCGATGGAAGCCGATGCCGGCATCGCCGTGAGCGAGCTGCGCGCGGACGGCGGCGCGTCGCAGAGCGACCTGCTGATGCAGATTCAGGCCGATCTGCTCGGCCGTCCCGTCGTGCGCCCGAGCGTCACGGAATCGACCGCGCTCGGCGCGGCCTGCCTCGCCGGACTCGGATCGGGCTTCTGGTCGAGCCGCGACGAAATCGCGAGCGCGTGGCCGCCCGCGCGCCGGTTCGAACCCGCGATGGCGTCGGCGGAACGCGCGATGCACATCGAGCGCTGGCATCGCGCGATCGATCGCGCCCGCGCCTGGGAACATCCCGCCGAAGAACCGCTTTCCACGGTCTGACATGAAAACGAACATGCCATCCGGACGCGCGGCGCTCTTGCGCGAAACAGATCAGACGCCGTTCTTCGATGTCGTCGTGATCGGCGGCGGCGCGAGCGGTCTCGGCACGGCCGTCGATGCGGCGTCGCGCGGTTATCGGACCTTGCTGCTCGAAGCGCGCGACTTCGCGAAGGGCACATCGAGCAAGGCCACCAAGCTCGTGCACGGCGGCGTGCGCTATCTCGCGCAGGGCAACATCCCGCTCGTTCGCGAAGCGTTGCGAGAGCGCGGACTGCTCGCGCGCAATGCGTCGCATCTCGTGCACGCGCTCGGTTTCATCGTTCCCGCGTACCGGCTCGGCGACAAGCTGACGTACGGCGCGGGCCTCAAGATCTACGACTGGCTCGCGGGCTCGCTCAACCTGCGCGCGAGCCGCAGCCTCGATCTCGCCGAAACCCGCGCGAAATCGCCGATGCTCGCCGAATCGCTGCACGGTCACGCGCTGCGCGGCGGCACGCTTTATTTCGACGGCCAGTTCGACGACGCGCGTCTCGCCATCACGCTGATGCGCACGCTCTTCGATCTCGGTGGCGTCGCGCTGAACAATGCGGCGGTGCGCGGCGTGCAGTTCGATCGCGCGGCGGGGCGTCATCGGCTGGAGGTGGAGGACGTCGAAAGCGGCGACCGGTTCGCGGTGAACGCGTGCTGCGTCGTCAATGCGACGGGCGTCTGGGTCGATTCGATCCGCGCGATGGCCGAGCCCGGCGCGCGCCCGATCGTCGCGCCGAGCCAGGGCGTGCATCTGACCTTGCCCGGCCGCTTCCTGCGCAGCGATAGCGCGATCCTCGTGCCCAAGACGCAGGACGGGCGCGTGCTGTTCATCGTGCCGTGGCACGGTCACGCGATAGTCGGTACGACCGACACGCCGCGTCACGACTTGCCGCTTGATCCGCGCGCGAGCGACGAGGACATCGATTTCATTCTCGCGACGGCTGCCGATTATCTGTCCGTCAAGCCGACGCGCGACGATGTCCTGAGCGTATGGGCGGGGCTGCGTCCGCTCGTGAAGAGTGACGGCGCGGCATCGACCGCGTCGTTGTCGCGCGAACATACCATCGAAATGAACGCGACCGGCATGATCACCGTGACGGGCGGCAAGTGGACCACGTACCGTCTGATGGCGCAGCAGGTGATCGATCTCGCCGTCTCGAAGCAACTGCTGAGCGCTGCGCCGTGCCGAACGGCGTCGTTGCCGCTGCATGGATCGACGGCGGAGCAACACGGCTACTACGGTTCCGATGGGGCAATCATCGATCGTCTGCCGGGCGCGCAAAACGTTCTGGTGAAGGCGAGCGGCCTGACCGAGGCGCAGACGCGCTTCGCGGCGCGGGCCGAACTCGCGCGCTGTGTCGAGGATGTGCTCGCGCGGCGCAATCGCGCGTTGTTTCTCGATGCCGCCGCCGCCCGCGATGCCGCGCCCGAAGTCGCCAGAATCATGGCCGAAGAACTCGGGCACGGCGCGCAATGGCAAGCGGAAGAAATCGCGCGTTTCGATGCGTTCGCGCGAACCTGGATGCTGTCGTAGCGGCGCGTCGATCAGAACGCGTGCCGGATGCCGACCATCGCGACGAACTGCGACGGTCCCGACGAAGGCGACGCGTTCTGCGAATCGCCGACGACCGCCACGGCATTCGCAATCGCCACGCCGCCCGTTCCGCCCGACGCGATGAGCGACTGACCCCGCGCGTGCTGATACGCCTGCAGCGCATAGAACGTAGTGCGCGCCGACAGGCTGTACGTTTCCTCGAACGAAATCTGGTGATACTGCGCCGCATCGCCGATGCCGTTGGCCCTGCTCGCGCGCGTGTAGCTGTAGCCCGCCGCGACATTCACCGCGGGTGTGAACCGGTAAGTGGCGATGGCGCCGTAGCTGTTGAACACGGCTTCATCGGCGAAAAGCGAGCGCGAGCCCGGCGCATAGTGCACGTTGGAATAGTTGAGGCCGAGCATCAGATCGTTGTACGTGTAGCGCGCCGCCGCCGCGATCAGTTGCGCGCTTTGTGCGCTCGCGTAGCCGTTGTTCACCGGCGAGTTGATCGCGAAGCTCCCGAGCGCCGGGCTGGTCGCGATGTCTTTCAGCTTCACGTAGCCCGCCGCGATCGCGAAAGGCTTGTAGTCGTAGCGAAGCGCGGCACTGAAGTTGCTGCCGCTCGCGATGCTGCCCGGCACGCCGCCGAGCGCGTATTGCACGCTGAACGCGAGACCCGCGATCACCGGCGACGCATACGTGACCGCGTTGTTGAAGCGCAGGGTGGTGTCGAGGGCATCGACGTCGCCGGGATGCGCGCCGGTCGCGCCGGTCAGCACGCCCGTCGGTCCGAGCGCGCCGACCATGCTGAAGTAAGGCGTGTACTGGCGGCCGAGCGTCAGCGTGCCGTAACGCTCGTGGCTCAAGCCCGCATAGGCTTGACGATTGAACATCGCGTTTGCGCTGGCTTGCGCGCCCGTCAGCGAATTGAAGCCGCTTTCGAGCCGGAAGATCGCCTTCGTGCCGCCGCCGAGGTCTTCCGCGCCGAGAAGCCCGAACTTGCTCGCCTGCAGATTGCCCTGGCTCATGTAGACGTTGGACTGCCCGCGCTGGTTGCTGACATACGCGAACGCGTTATCGACGACGCCGTAGAGCGTGACGCTGCTTTGGGCCGTCGCCGTGCCGCTGAACAGGGCGACGGCGAGAGAAATGAACGTGAGGACGCCTGCGCGCGTCCGTGCGCGATTCAAGGACTTCATTGCTGATTACTTTCCCGTGAAGTGTTGAGGCTCAGTCTGCAAGACGCAGCGTGATATGACGCCAGCCGTCCGCGATGCGCTCGCCGGCCAGCTCGCCCGTCGCGCAGGTCGCGACGCGCGTATCCGATGCGGGCACGCTCACGCGGACTTCGTTCTGTACGCGTGGCATCGCGCCGTGGCGTTCTATCGCGATGCGCAGGCTTCGCGCATCGCTTTCGATGACGACGCGCCAGCGCCCGTGCACGCCGTCGCGCCACGCTTCGGATTCGCCGTCGTCTTCGATGCAATCGCCGCGCGCGACGCCGGCGCCCGCGCAAGGCAACGCGATGAACGCGCGTTCATCGGCGGGACGCGCGAAGTGCTGCTCCGCGATGTTCAGCGGAATCACATGGCCTTCGCGGATCAACATGACGGGGCGATCGTGCGGCGCGGGCAGCGTGACCGTTTGGCCGCCGTCGAAGACTTCGCCGCTCCAGTAGGACGACCAGCGCGCGCCCTTCGGCAGATGGATGCGTCGCTCGCTTTGCGCCGCCTCGACGACCGGCGCGACGAGCAGCGACGAGCCGAGCATCATGTCGTCGCCGTCTTCGAGGCAGAGCGGATCGTCGGGGAATTCGGCGAACATCGGACGGAGCACCGGTTCGTACGCGCGATGCGATCGCCACAGCAGTTGGTACAGGTACGGAATCAGCCGGTAACGCAGCTTGATGAGACCGGCGATGAGATGGGTAGTTTGCGGATACATCCAAGGCTCGTTGACGGTGCCGTCGTCGTTCCATGAGTGGATGGAAAAGCGCGGCAGAAAGATGCCGAACGCGACCCAGCGCGACAGCAGTTCAGGATCCGGCGCGGGCCCCGCGAAGCCGCCGATGTCATGTCCGCTGTTCGACACGCCCGACATCGCGAGACCGAGGCCCATCTTGAGATTGAAGCGCAGCGTGTCCCACGACGTGTAGTTGTCGCCCGACCACGTCTGCACATATCGATGCATGCCGACGCCGCCCGAGCGCGATACGAGAAACGGCCGCACGCCGGGCGCATGTTCGCGCTGCGCGTCGCGCGAGGCGCGCATCATCAGTTGCGTCTGCAGGACCTTGGCCTCGCGCGCCGGAAACGGCTCGCCGAAGCCGCGCGCGATTGCATCCGCGCTCCAGATTTCGAACTCGTTGTTGTCGTTCCACGTCGCGGCGATGCCGTGCGCGAGCAGGCTTTCCTTCACGCGCGCTTTCCACCAGTCGATGGTCCGCGGATTCGTGAAGTCGAGATACGCGCCGACTTCGTCCCAGAACTGCACCCACGCCGGTTCGCCGTCGCGCGTTTCGATCAGGAGACCGGCATCGGCGACGGAATCGAACAGCGGGTGATCCCGCAGCAGACACGGCTTGATGTTCGGACACAGCCGCACGCCTTCGCGCAGATAGCTCGTCACGAAACCGTCGATATCGGGAAACTTGTCGCGATTCCAGTTGAACACGTAGCGCTTGCCGCCAATCGACGTATAGCCCGACGAAAGATGGAACGAATCGCACAGGATGTCGTGCTCGCGGCATCGGTCGATGAATTCGGCCATGCGCTTTTGCGCGTCGGGGGCGTCGGTGTAGCTCATCGTCGAGCCGGAGTAGCCGAGGCCCCACTTCGGCATCCACGCGGGACGACCCGTCAGCCATGTAAAGCGGCGCACGGCGTGAAGCGGCGTGTCGGGCGACGCGATGAAGTAATAGTCGAGATCGCCGTGCTCCGCGATGAAGTGCCGATAGTGCCCGTGATAGTTGTCGAGCTCGCGGCCCATGTCGAAGCGGCAATCGGCGAGCGTGTCGTAGAAGAGACCGAAGCCCGTCGATGTCTCCGGCTGCCACGTCACGTAGAACGGAATGTGCTTGTAGAGCGGATCGGTCGTGCGGGCGTTGTAGCCCATCGCATCGACGTTGCGCATCTCGTAGCTTTGATTCGCGCGGTCGAGCGAACCCGCGCGTTCGCCGAGTCCCACGTACATTTCGCCCGGCTTGCGCGCGATGTAGTGATACACGCGCTCGTCCCACCAGCCGAAGTTGTACGCCTGCGTCTTGCGATCGTTCATGACGTGATGCCACTGGCGGTCGCGCACGATTTGCCACGAGCAGAAGCCGCCGTCGAGCGCAATCGTCAAGCGGATCATCGCTGTCTCGATGACGACGTGTTGGTCATCGTCCGACATCGTGAACGGTGCGCTCGCGAAGCCGCTCGTATCGTAGCGGTCGCGTCCTTCGAGCGGCACGTCGTCCTGTCCGGGCGCGATCGCCCAGGTGCGCGGCCCGCGCAGTTCGCCGTGCGGCAAGACCAGCACGCGGATGATGTCATCGGCGAGGACGAACAGTTCGATGCCCGCGCCATCGGCGGAACTCAGCGCGACGCGGTTGTCCGTTCGCTCCGAAATCGCGAAACGCGGACGATTCTTCAAGTTGGCCATGATGTGTCTCCCGTTCATTCGATCTCAGGCGGCCCGATGCGCCGCGCCGGGCGGATTCGCGTCGCTCGTCACGCCGCGCATCAGCACGACGAGCAGCGCCGCGCCGATCAGGTCGAACGCGCCGAGCGCGGCGAAGAGCGGCGTGAAGCCCACCGAATCCGCGAGCGCGCCGACGACGAGCGAAAAGCCCAGTCCGCCGATCCACGCCGCCATGCCCGCGAAGCCCGCGGCGGTGCCGACTTCGCCGGGCTCGAAGACATCGGCGGCGAGCGTGTTGACGAGCGCCGAGATCATCTGATGCGCGAAGCCGCCGACGCAGAACAGCGCGATGGCTTCATACGGCGACGCGACGAGCCCGATGCACGCGGGCCCGATCATCATGAACGCGCCGAGCACGACGCCCGCGATGCGCGACGCGATGAGCGGCACGCGGAAACGCTTCATCAGAAACGGCGAAAGATAGCCGCCGAACAGCCCGCCGAGATCGGCGGCGAGAAACGGCAGCCACGCGAACATGGCGATCTGCTTGAGGTCCATGTGACGCTCGGTCGCGAGATAGAGCGGAATCCAGAAGCTGAAGGTTTGCCACGCGGGTTCGGCGAAAAAGCGCGCCTGCGCGATGGCCCAGAAGCGGCGCGTGCCGAGCACTTCGCGGATGCGGCGTTGCTCGCCCGGGCGGTTCGTCACGGGCGTTTGCCCTTCGATGATCGCGTTCTTCTCCTGCTCGCCGATCTTCGGATGCTCGCGCGGCCCGCGATACAGCCAGTACCAGAACGCGGCCCAGACGAAGCCCATCGCGCCGGTCACGACGAACGCGCTTTGCCATCCGTAGCGCAGCGAAAGAAAGACGACGAGCGGCGGCGCGAACAGCGAGCCGAGCGACGTCCCGGCGTTGAAGTAGCCGACCGCGACCGACTTCTCGCGATTCGGAAACCATTCGGCGACGACCTTCATCCCCGCCGGAATCGCGACGGCTTCCGAGAGGCCCATGAGTCCGCGCAGCGCCGCGAGCGACACCCAGCCGCCGGCGAGCGCGTGCGCCATGCCGGTCGCGGACCAGAGGCACGCGAACAGCGCGAAGCCGAGCCGCAGCCCGATTACATCGATGATAAGTCCGCACACCGGCTGCATGATCGTATAGCCGACCTGAAACGCGGCGACGACATAGGAATACTGCTGCGTGCTCATGTTCATGAGCGTTTTCAGCTCGGCGGCCATGACGCCGAGCGCGTTGCGCGAAAGATAGTTGACGATCGTGCCCGCGCAGACGAGCGCGATGATCCACCAGCGCAAGCCGATGACTGTTTTCAAGATTGAGTCTCCGTTGTTCTCGACGGGCGATGAGCGGCGGCGCGCCGTGCCCTTTCTGTTCGGCTATCGCGATGATCGAATTCGAACGTTCGGCATCGAAAAGCCGGTTCAATCCTACTCTCGGCGACCGAAATTTATCTCAATTGCGACAAATAGTTTCGTTTCAGCGTTCGGATGTTCGTTTTCGATCATGTGGCGTCGAGCCAATGCGCAAGCCCCGGGCAAACGCCTACGCCCGATTTAACCGGCCATTACCCTTTGCGCGCGCGGCTTCCTAAACTTCACTAAAAAGGGGAGGCTCTCATGTCAAAGCTCATTCACACGATGATTCGCGTGCAGGACCTGCAACGCTCGCTCGATTTCTACGAGAAGGCTTTCGATCTCGGCGTCGCGCACCGGCTGGACTTTCCGGACTTCACGCTCGCCTATCTGCGCAACGACGAAACCAACGCCGAGCTCGAACTCACCTGGAACAAGGGACGCGCCGAGCCATACACACATGGCGACGGCTACGGCCACGTCGCGGTGAGCGTGCCGGATGCGAAGGCGGAGCGCGAGCGTCTGATCGGCCTCGGTCTCTCACCCAACGACGTGCGCGAATTCAAGAACGACGACGGCTCGCTCATCGCGCGTTACTTCTTCATTCAGGATCCGGACGGCTACAAGATCGAGGTTCTCGAACGGCATGGACATTACGAATAGTCAGATAGTCAGCGGCATCACGCGGGACCACACACATAAATAAGCTGTTGCAGTGCCCCACAAGGAGAGAGACATGCGAGACACGATCATCCCGATCGTCGCGCAGCGGCGCGCGCACGACGGTGAAGAGCATCACGACCACGACGACATCGCCGCGCCACCGAACATCGCACTGACGCGACGCGAATTTCTGCGCGGCACCGGCGTGCTGGTCGGCACCATCGCGGCGACCTCGATCTTCGCGAGCCTCGCGCCGAGCCGCGTCTGGGCGCTCGAAATGCAGGGGCTCGACACGCATCAGGGCGAAGTGCTGCTGCAAGTCACGCGACAGATCTATCCGCACGCAACACTCGATGACGCCGTCTACGCGCTCGTCGTCAAGGATCTCGACGCCAAGGCGAAAGCCGATCCCGCCGTGCGCCAGCAACTCGCCGACGGCGTCGCGCAGCTCGACGCCAAAGCCGGCTCCGACTGGACGAGGCGCGGCGCGAACGACAAGGCGCAGGACGTCGCCGCGCTCGCGGGCACGCCGTTCTTCAACACCGTACGCAGCACGGCCGTCGTGTCCCTGTACAGCAACGCGCTGGCGTATCAGCACTTCGGCTATGGCGCATCGAAGGGCGATGGCGGCTATCTCTATCAGGGTTTCAACAACCTGTCATGGCTGCCCGATCCGCCTCTCGCGAACAGCGGTCCGATTCCGAAAGACAGCTAACCCATTCGAGCGATCCGATGGAAAACGGAGACAGACATGTACACGGACAACAAGGTGCAGTTCAGGCACAACGACGATCACGTCGTGGTGATCATCGGATCGGGCGCGGGCGGCGGGACGCTCGCCAACGAACTCGCGCAGAAGGGCGTCGACGTGGTCGTGCTCGAAGCAGGCGCGATGCACACGCAAGGCGATTTCGCGACGGAAGAGTGGAGCGCGTTCAAGCAGCTTTCATGGCTCGACAATCGCACGACATCGGGCAACTGGCGCGTCGCGAAAGATTTCCCCAACCTGCCCGCGTGGATCTGCAAGACCGTGGGCGGCACGACGGTCCACTGGGCGGGCGCGAGCCTGCGCATTCAGCCGCACGAGTTCAAGGCCAAGACGACTTACGGCGACGTGCAGGGCGCCAATCTGCTCGACTGGCCGGTGACGCGCGCGGAGCTCGATCCCTACTACGACCGCGCCGAAAAGAAGATGGGCGTCACGCGCACGAACGGCAATCCGGGCCTGCCGGGCAACAACAACTTCAAAGTGATGTCGGCGGGCGCGGCGAAGCTCGGCTACAAGGAGTGCAACACCGGCCATATGGCGATCAACAGCACGGTCCGCGACGATCGCACGCACTGCTTTCAGCGCGGCTTCTGCTTTCAGGGCTGCCGCATGGGCGCGAAGTGGTCGACGCTCTATACCGAACTGCCGCGCGCGCAGGCGACGGGCCGCATGGAATTGCGCCCGCAATCGCATGTCGTGAAGATCGAGCACGATGCGCGCGGCAAGGCGACGGGCGTCGTCTATTACGACAAGGACGGCAAGCTGCAACGGCAGAGGGCGCGCGTCGTCGCGGTGGCGGGCAATGCGATCGAGACGCCGCGGCTCCTGCTCAACTCGCAGTCGAGCAAGTTCCCCGATGGCCTCGCGAACGGCTCGGGCCAGGTCGGCCGCAACTACATGCGGCACACGACAGGCTCGGTCTACGGCGTGTTCAACGACAAGGTCGAGATGTTCAAGGGCACGACGATGGCCGGCATCATCGAGGATGAATCCGTGTTCGATCCGAAGCGCGGCTTCGCGGGCGGCTATCACATGGAGACGCTTTCGCTCGGGCTGCCCTTCTATGCGGCGTTTCTCGATCCCGGCTCGTGGGGGCCGAACTTCGCGGCGGCGATGGATCAGTATCAGTACACGGCGGGCATGTGGATCGTCGGCGAGGACATGCCGCGCGAACAGAACCGCATCACGCTCAACACCGACGTGAAGGATCAGTACGGCTTGCCGGTGCCGAACGTCCACTTCGACGATCATCCGAATGACGAAGCGATGCGCCAGCACGCGTACAAGCAGGGCAGCGCGGTGTACGAAGCGGCGGGCGCGAAGGCGACGTATCTCGTGCCGCCGTATCCGTCGACGCACAATCTCGGCACCGCGCGCATGAGCGCGAAAGCCGCCGACGGCGTCTGCAATTCGCATGGCCAGACGCACGAAGTGGCGAACCTGTTCATCTCCGATGGCAGCCAGTTCACGACGGGCGCGGCGGAAAACCCGACGCTCACGATCGTCACGCTGGCGATCCGTCAGGCCGACTACATCGCCGGCCAGATGAAGCAGCGCAGGGTTTGACGTGATTGCCGATGATTGCGTAGCGGAATAGTTTGTTCGGTCGGCCGTCGTGCGACGAGCATGGCGGCCCGTTTCCTGGAGATCAACGTCATGTGTCGGGTGTACATCAACGCCGATCCGATCCTCTATGAATCGCGCACGCGTTCGCTGCGCATTCATGGTGTGATCACTACCGTCCGGCTCGAAAATCTCTTCTGGGACGTGCTGCACGAAATCGCCGGGCGCGAAAATCTCACGACGAGCCAGTTCGCCGTCAAGCTCTACGACGAACTGATCGCGCTGCGCGGCGAAGCGCCGACCAACTTCGCGTCGTTTCTGCGCGTGTGCTGTTTGCGCTATCTGTCGATGCGCGAGGCGAAGCAGGCGGCCGAAGGCGAGGCGGCGGGCGCGGTGGCCCTGCGTGTGCTGAAAGCGGGCTAGTTCGACGCATTCCTCATTGAACGCGAGCGCGCCGGGCTTCGGCGTGCCCCTTTCCGTCAGCCAAAGCGATGGTGACATCGGCCAAGCGCCGCCCGCCGTCCCATTCAGCATCTAGCATCCTGTTCGACCGACAACGAACGACGACGCATCCGCGGTGATGCACGCCCGGACGCCGTTTGCCGCGGAGTCTCGAGCATGCTTTTCAATTCCTATTCGTTCATCTTCGCGTTTCTTCCCGTGGTTTTCGTCGGCGCGTTTCTGCTCGGGCGTTATAGCCATCGGCTCGCTGCGCTCTGGCTCGGGCTGGCGTCGCTTTGGTTTTACGCAATATGGACGCCACGCTTTGTCGTGCTCTTGCTCGGTTCCATCCTGTTCAACTATGCCGCCGCGTGGTGGATCGGCAGGGAAAGCGAAAGGAAAAGCGGCCATCCGAAGCTGATTCTTATCGGCGCCATAACAATCGATCTGGGTCTGCTCGGCTACTATAAATACGCCAACTTTCTCATCGATTCATCGAATCATCTGCTGGGGATGAATCTTGCGGCGCTCGACATCATTCTGCCGTTGGGAATCTCGTTCTTTACGTTCACGCAGATCGCCTTTCTCGTCGATGTCTATCGCGGCATCGCGCGCGAATACAACTTCGTCAACTACTTACTGTTCGTCACGTATTTCCCGCATCTGATCGCAGGACCGGTGCTGCATCACAGTCAGATGATGCCGCAGTTCGGCAATCCGAAAACCTTCCGGATGAATCCGGAGAACATATCCGCCGGATTGACGGTTTTCGTGCTGGGGCTCGCGAAGAAGGTTCTGATTGCAGACACGCTAGCCAAAGGCGCCGTGCCGCTTTTCAGCGCGGCGAGTGCGGGCGTGCAGCTGACTTTCTTCGAAGCCTGGACGGGCGCGCTCGCGTACACGCTCCAGTTGTATTTCGACTTTTCCGGCTATTGCGATATGGCCGTGGGCATCTCACTGCTCTTCAACGTCAAACTTCCGATCAATTTCGATTCGCCCTATAAGGCGGCCAGCATCATCGACTTCTGGCGGCGCTGGCACATGACGTTATCCGCGTTTTTGCGGGATTACCTGTATATACCGCTCGGCGGAAGCAAACACGGCGGCCCGCTGCGCCGCTACGTCAATCTGATGATAACGATGCTATTGGGCGGCTTGTGGCACGGCGCCGGATGGACGTTCATCGCGTGGGGCGGATTGCATGGCGCGTATCTGATCGTGAATCACGGCTGGCGCGCCGTGTCTCCGCGTCTGGGAATAGATGGTTCGAGCCGGTTCGCGCGAATCGCAGGCGTAGCGCTGACCTTTTTAGCCGTCGTCGTGGGATGGGTTTTCTTCAGGGCCGAGAACTTTCAGACCGCCTGGAACATGCTCGCGGGCATGGCGGGCTTTCACGGTGTTTCGCTACCCGCGTCTTTGGAACGGCATATCGCTCCCGTTCTCGGTTCGAAGCTGCGTTTCGACGGCTTTCTGCCATCCGTCGGCATTCCGTCGATGGTGTTCGTCACGCTGCTGTTCGGCTTCGTTCTCGTGTGGGGATTCCCGAACCTGCAGCGTTTGCTGGAGCGCTACAGGTCGGCTGAACTTTCATTCACGCGCGTCCGGAACCGGATATTGCCGCGCCGGGTCGACGCCACGTTATTGGCCGCAAGTCTTTCGGCGTTGCTCTTTTTCGTCGTGGTTCTGGCTATTGGATCAGCGGGTCCATCGGAGTTTCTCTATTTCGAGTTCTGACCATGACGTATCTGAAAATCTTCGCGACGTCGCTGGCCATTATCGCGATCGCCTGGTTCTCGGCGGCATTGATGCTCGCGCCCGCGCCAATTGCCGGCGAGTATTGGGTACGGGAAATGACGGTCGTGAAGCGGAGCATCGCGCAGCATTACAAGGGACAGCGAAAGCTGATCGTAGCGGCCGGATCGAACGTGCTTTTCAGCGTGGACACGACGCAACTGAGCAAGGATCTCGGCATTCCGGTTTTGAATTACGGATTTCACGCGGGACTCGCGCTCGATGAAATCCTTGGCGAAGTGACGTCCGTCGCCGAGAACGACGACACCGTGATTCTCGCACTGGAGCGCGAATACTATTGCGACGATGCCAACAAGGAGAATGCCACCTGGAGAGCGCGAAACGCCATCGCCTGGGATCACGACCGCTGGCGGACGTGGTCGATATTCCGGCGGCTGGACGCAATTACATCGATGGGTCCTGGACTCATCTTCGAACTCGCGCAGGCTCGAATTCGCGAGACATGGTTTCCGAAATCCATCGAAGACAGGCTTCGCGCATTTCACGATCAGGAAATCGTGACGAGATTCATCGATGCGCCGCCGCCGACATCATTCGCCTATTCCGCGTATCACCTCGACGGCCTGGGCAACATGCAGCAGATCGATGGCTCGAATTACACGGGACGTCCGGAATCGGCGGAACAGGAAACGGAAATCTGTCCGGATAGCTTTCTCGTGCTGAAGCGATTCGTCCATGCGATGCACGACAAGGGCGTGTCGGTCTACTTCGCCAATACGCCCTATGTGCAGACGAGCACGACGCGCGCGGATCGGGTCGAAGAAGCATCGAAGCAATTCGCCAGCGCCATTTCTCCGCTCGGAACCGTGCTCGACGACCGGAACCAGCTTCTCTTCAACCGCAAACTGTTTCTGAACACCGACCTCCACATGAACACCGAAGGCAGGACATTGAGAACCGGATTGCTCGAAGACTCGATCAAAAGCCATCCCGCATTGAAGCAATGGCTCGACTTGCGATGAACGCGAAGTTATCGCGAGCGGCTATCGGCAGGCCATAACTTCGTTCCATTTCGAACCAGGAGACAATGCGAAGCGGGGGTATCTGCGAATTTTGCGCGTTGCTGGCACGATTTCCGTCACGCTGCTAGATTACCGTGCAACAGAATCGTTGATCGAGAGACTACGATGCCTGACAAATCCGCTTCCCCGCGTTCGCCTCTTCCCGCGCTGATCCTCATCGCGGCCATCGTCGCCGTGCTGGTCGCGGCCTTCGCCTACACGGCGGGCTGGCTCACGCCGAATCGCCTCACACCGGCGAAGATCGTGGGCAGCCTCGCGCCACCGGGCGGCGCGGTGCCGGGCTTCAGACGCAATCATGCGAAGGGCATCTGCTTCAGCGGCGATTTCGAATCCAACGGCTCGGGCGCGGCAATCTCCAAAGCCAGGATGTTCATGCCGGGTACGTATCCCGTCACGGGGCGCTTCAATCTCGCGACGCCGGACCCGAAAGCATCGGATGCGATGGCGCGCGTGCGCGGCCTGAGCCTGCGCATCGTGATGCCCGACGGCAGCGAGTGGCGCTCCGCGATGATCGATGCGCCGTTCTTCCCCGTTGCGACACCGCAGGCCTTTTTCGACCTGCAACGCGCGCTCGCGAACAAGAGCGATCCCGAGTCGATGCAGAAGTTCGCCGCCGCGCACCCGGAGATCGCTGCGTTCGGCGCGTGGGCCGGCAGTGCGCCGTGGACGGCATCGTATGCGGACGAGCGTTACAACAGCCTCAACAGCTTCGTCTTCACGAACGCGGAGGGACAGGATCAGACGGTGCGCTGGTCCTTCGTTCCCGCCGCGAAGCCCGAGACGCTGACGCCGGACGAATTGAAGCAGAAGGGCGCGAATTTTCTCGATGCCGAGATCACGCAGCGCGTGCAAGGCGCGCCGCAACGCTGGGCGATGGTCGTCACCGTCGCGAATCCCGGCGATCCGACCGCGGACCCGAGCAAGGCGTGGCCGGAAGACCGGCATACGGTCGAAGTGGGCACGCTCGTCGTGAAAGCCATCGAACCGGAGCCGGACGGTCCTTGCCGCGATCTCAACTTCGATCCGACCGTGCTGCCCTCGGGCATGCGCGTATCGGACGATCCGTTTCCTGCCGCGCGCTCGGCTGCCTATTCCGTATCGTTCAATCGACGCACCGCCGAGGACAAGGCCTATCCGCACACGCCTTCGCAAGGAGCGCAGCAATGAACGCGATCAACGAGCGGTTCTCGCCGCTGCAACGCGCCCTGCACTGGATCATGGCGATCTGCATTCTGTCGATGCTGTTCATCGGCGTCGGCATGGTGTCGACGGTGAGGCCGGACTATCTGACGCTCGTGTCGATACACAAGCCGCTCGGCATCGCGATACTCGTGCTCGCGCTGATCCGTCTCGCCGTGCGAATCGCGCGCGGTGCGCCGCCGCTGCCCGCGAACATGCCCGAGCCGATGAAGCTCGCCGCGCATCTATCGCACTATGCGTTCTATGCGTTGATGATCGCGTTGCCATTGCTCGGCTATGGCATGTTGTCGGCGGCGGATTATCCGGTCGTGATAGGCGGCTATCGCCTGCCGTCACTTTTACCGCATAGCAATTCGTTGCACACGCTGCTCTGGAACGCGCATCGGTTCCTCGCGTTGTGCTTCTTCGCGCTGATCGTCGTGCATCTCGCGGCGGCGCTGTTTCATGCGCTCGTGCGTCGCGATGGCGTCTTTCACGCGATGGCGCCGTGGAAATAGACGCGCACGTTCAGGGGCGCCGCTGCTGCACGACTTGGGCGAGCGCCCGCACGCCCGGCTCGATCAGCTCCGCGCGTATCGCTGAAAAACCCATGCGGAAGCATCGCTGACCATCGGCGGGATCGGCGAAGAACACGCTGCCCGGTTCGATGAGCACGCCGAGCGCTTGCGCGTCTTTCGCGAGACGCGTCGCGTCGAGCCACGGCGGACCTTCGACCCAGCACGAAGCGCCGCCCGTCACGTTCGATGCGCGCAATTCCGGCAGATGCGTGGCGAGCGCATCCATCAGCACTTCGGCGCGTTCCTTGTAGACGCGCCCGAGCTTGCGCAATAGCGTGTCGTGATGACCGAGCGCGAGAAAGGTCGCGAATGCGCGCTGGATGTACGCGGCCGGATGACGAATCATCAGACGGCGCAGCGCGCGCAGCTCGCGTATCAGCTCGCGCGGCGCGACGATATAACCGAGCCGCAGTCCTGGCGCGAGCGTCTTCGACAGCGAACCGATATAGACGACGCGCTCTGCCGTATCGAGGCTCTTCAACGCGGGATGCGGCGTGCCCGAGAACGTGTTCTCGCTCTCGTAGTCATCCTCCACGACGATGAAATCATGCTTCACCGACAGGTCGAGCAACTTGCGTCGCCGCTCGATGGGCATCGTGACGGTCGTCGGACATTGATGGCTCGGCGTGACATACACGTAATCGCAAGCCGCGATCACGCTTTCATCGTCGATGACGGCGCCGTCTCCGTCCACTTCGAGCGGCACGATTTGCGCGTTGTGATGCTGGAAGATGTTGCGCGCATCGGGATAGCCGGGGTTCTCCATGCCGACTTTCGTCTGCGTGCCGCACAACAACGCGCCGATGAGATAGAGCGCCTGCTGGCAGCCGTTCGTGACGACGATCTCTTCGGGCATCGCGAAGACACCGCGACGCGGCAGCACGCGCGTGCGTATTTGTTCGACGAGCGTTTCGTCGTCGCGTTCGATGAGATCGGGCGCCCAGTTGCGGATCTCCATCACCGACAAGCCGTGCATGCAGCTCTCGCGCCAGTCGCTCGTCGGGAAGAGTTCGGTGTCGAATTGCCCGTAAATAAAGGGATATTCGTAACTCTGCCAGTTCGACGGCTTGACGATATTGCGTTGATGCGACGGCGCGTGCCGGATGCGCGCGCTCCAGTCGGGATGACCTTGCTGCGTCTCGATGCTCGATGTTTCCGCGACGCCCGCTGCGGTGAAGCCGCGTTGCAACTCGTCGGTCGCAGGATTCACGAAATGGCCGCTGCGCTCGCGCGAGACGAGATAGCCTTCCTCGACGAGTTGCTGATACGCGAGCACGACGGTGTTGCGCGACACGTTGAGCTGATCGGCGAGTTCGCGGCTCGAAGGCAAGGCGGAATCGGGCGCGATATGACCGCTCAGGATCGCATTGACGATCATCTGGCGGATCTGGTTTTGCAGGCTCATCCCCGAGACCCGCGAGCGCTCGAAGAGCTGCGCCCAAAGCATCGCGGTAGGACGGATGGGCATGCATGTCTCCTTGTGGAACGTTTATTGGATGTGTCGATATTACGTGGGGCTTGCCTGTCGCGCCAGTTGAAAAATAGCCCGAAGGCAGACGAGCTGTTAGCCGCGAATCCGTTCGCGCGATGACGCTGAAGTAAAAAATGATCCCGGATAGCGGATGCGGCGCGACGATTGAATAGAATCGCCTGCGTTTTTCACGGATGACGACTTCGTAAGTTGGTTCTATTGACGATATCGGCGGCGCGCTAGCGTGATCTCCAAGCCGAATCGAACAGTCACCCCATCGAGCTTTCCGATAAGTATGCCCAAGGTTCTTGTTCTAAGCGTGAGCGCGGGCGCCGGCCACGTTCGCGCAGCAGAGGCGCTGTGCGCGTATGCAAAGACTCATCCCGCAAGTGTCGAAGCCGTGCATCTCGATGTCATGGACTTCGTTCCCGCAAGTTTCAAGGCGCTTTACGCGGAGTTCTACATCAAACTGGTCGCTCGCCAGCCGGCCCTCTGGAGTTATCTCTATCAGAAGACGGACAGCGCTTCGCCACGATCATTCGGCGAACGTCTTCGACGCGCGGTCGAGCGGCTCAACTGCCGCGCGCTGATAACGGAGATCGAGCGGCATCGCGCCGATGCGATCATTTGCACGCATTTCCTGCCTGCCGAGTTGCTTTCGCGTGAACGTCGTCTCGGCAACATTCATACGCCGGTGTGGGTGCAAGTCACGGACTTCGATCTTCATCGCATGTGGGTCGTGCCGGGCATGCAGGGATATTTCGCCGCAAACGACGAAGTCGCTTGGCGCATGACGAACCGCGGCGTTTCATCGGCATCGGTTCACATCGGCGGGATACCTGTCATGCCCGCCTTCAGCGAGCCTCTCGACCGCGCGGCGTGCGCGGCGCAATGCGGCCTGGACCCTGCGCGCATGACTCTGTTGATGATGTCCGGCGGCGAAGGTCTTGGCGCGCTCGACGCACTCGCCGAACGTCTGCTGAACATGGACGGCGATTTTCAGTTGATCGCTTTGGCGGGTCGCAACGAAGCGATGCGCGCCGCGTTGCGAAAACTGTGCGCGTTCCATCCAGCACGTTTGCACGTTTCCGGCTTCACGCCCAACGTCGAGCGCCTGATGGCGTGTTCCGATCTCGTCATCACGAAGCCTGGCGGGCTGACCACGTCCGAGTGCCTCGCAATGAAACTGCCGATGATCGTCACCTCGCCGATCCCGGGGCAGGAAGAGCGCAATGCGGATTACCTGCTCGAACACGGCGTCGCGCTGAAAGCCGTCGATGCAGTGGCGCTGGAGTATCGCGTTCGCGCGCTGCTCGACGATCCGGCCCGGCTCGATGCGATGCGCGAGCGAATCGCGCCGCTCTCGCGTCCGTATGCAGCACGTTTCGTTCTGGATACGGTGTGCGATGCGCTCGGCAATCCGGATACAAAGGTGGCGGCATGAACGCACGTGCCCTCGTGCCTGGCGGGCGCACGCTCGCGCTCGTCGGCTGGGTCGCGCTGCTGGGCTTCTTGTTCGCCAACGTCGAAATACAGATCGAAGGCAACGCAGGTTGGGCCGCGAGCTTGCCGACATGGCGCATCGAACATCACTGGTTGCTCGACATCTTCTGGGGCGGCAGACCGATGACGGGGTATCACGCGTGGGTCTTTCCATTCGTCGCGTTGTTCTTTCATCTGCCCGTGATCTTTTTCGGTCGATGGTCATGGCGCATCGAGGCGCGCATCGTCGCATGCGTCATGACGTTCTGGCTGATCGAAGACTTTCTCTGGTTCGTTCTCAATCCCGCGTTCGGCATCGATCGCTTCGATGCGCTTCATGTGCCCTGGCACAAGCACTGGATCGGGTTCGCACCAACCGATTACTGGACCATGAGCATTGCAGCGCTCGTGTTGTTTCATCTATCGCGTGAGCCTGGCACGGGGCGGTCGTCGCATGAATGAAGTCTTCCGCATTTTGTTTTACGGCGCGGGCTTCATCGCTGCGGCATACGTCCTGCAGTCGAAGATGGCGGCAGCGCCCGCTCCGGCCACGTCTGCATCCATGACGGTCGAACGCCCGCTGAACTGGGCCGAACCGATCGTGTACGCAGGCGTCGACAATCTTCATCGCATCACGCCTTCGCTTTATCGGAGCGCGCAGATATCGGCGGCCGATATCGTGCAACTGCGCGCACTGGGTATCCGCAAGATCGTCAGCTTCCGTTCGTTTCATTCCGATGAGGATGTTCTCGAAGGCAGCGGCATCGCGCTGCAGCGCCTCCGTATCAACACATGGAACATCAAGGACGAGGACATGATCGCCGCGCTCAAGGCGCTGCGCGATGTCGACCGCGATGGTCCGATTCTCATTCACTGTCAGCATGGCGCGGATCGCACGGGGCTGGTATCGGCGCTGTATCGCGTGGTGTATCAAGGGTGGACCAGGCAACAGGCCGAAGATGAGTTGCTGCATGGCGGCTATGGATTTCATCCGGTGTGGGGAAACATCAGAAGCTATCTGCAGCACGTCGATGTCGAATGGTTGAGGCGGCAGGTTGGCGTTGCGGGGAGTCCCGCGTGATGCGCGCCTCCATGATTCGCATGGTGCTGATCTGCCTGCGACGTATCACCGTGCCTTTCGAACGCGCCGACGTCGCCGTGGTCTTCCGAAATGCGCTCCAAGATGACGGCACGCCAAAGCCCATTCTCGCGGCGCGGCTCGAGACCGCCTTGAAGTGTCATCGTGCGGGTCTTTGCTCGCTATTTCCACCTTCCACGAGCGCAGCTCGCGTTCGAGAGCCTTGGCGCAACGGTCTTGCCGGGTGCGTTTCCGCGTGAAGTCAGGGCGATGGACGCGTATTCGATTTGGCGCGAAGTGCCCGCATACGCCGTCTATTTCGCCCGGCTCTCGCTCGACGAGCACGCCGAGCCGGTGTCGTTCAGGCCGGTGAAGTTTTTGATCAGTCTCTTCTTCTGAGCTGCAAGTCAACTCGCGCCCCGCACCGAAAACGCCATCTCCCTTCTCTGCCGCAACCCGACCCACGCCGCCGACATCGCACTGACGATGCCCGCTGCGAGGCAGTATCCCGCGATCATCCACGGATCGCCGCCGTTGCGTTGCAAGAGCCACGTCGCGATGATCGGGCTGATGCCGCTCGCGAAGATCCCCGAGAACTGATACACGAACGAGATGCCCGAGTAGCGCACTTTCGCGTCGAAGAGTTCGGAGAAGAGCGCGGCTTCCGGACCATAGATCGATGCATAAACCACGCCGAGCGGAATCACGACCGCGAGCCACGCGAGCATCGTATTGCCGCCGCTATTCTTCATGAGCCAGAAGCCGAGGAACGCGGAAAGCCCGGTCGCAAGCGATCCCCAGAAGTAAATGCGCGCACGCCCAACGCGATCCGACAGCCGTCCGAAGAACGGAATCGTGAAGATCATCACGAACGCGGCGACCATTACGCCGAGCAGCGCGTCCGTGCGTTGCAGATGCAGCGTGCCGGTGAGATAAGAAATCGAAAACACGCCGAACACGTTGAAGAACACGCCATCGATGAAGCGTGCGCCCATGCCCGCAAGCGTATTGCCGGGATACTTCGTGATGACATCGACGATCGGCATGCGCGCTTCGCTGCCCGTCTTCTGGATGCGCGCGAACTCCGGCGTTTCCATCACGTTCAGGCGGATATACATGCCAATGAGCACAAGCGCGAACGACAGGAAGAACGCGATACGCCAGCCCCACGCGAGGAACTGCGCGTCGGTCAGCATGAGCGAGAGCCCCGCGACGACGCCCGACGACAGACACAAGCCGAGCGCGAGGCCGATCTGCGGAATGCTCGCATAGAAGCCGCGCTTGTTCTCGGGTGCGTATTCGAACGCCATCAGCACGGCGCCGCCCCATTCGCCGCCGAGACCGATGCCTTGCAGCACGCGCAGAAACAGCAGCAGCGATGGCGCCCATATGCCGATCTGCGCATACGTCGGCACCATGCCGATCAACACCGTCGCGACGCCCATGATCGTCAGCGTCATCACGAGCATGCTCTTTCTGCCGACGCGATCGCCGAAGTGCCCGAAGATCACGCCGCCCAGCGGCCGGCTGAGAAAGCCGACGGCGAAGGTGCCGTAAGCGAGCATCGTCGAGATGAGCGGATCGCTGCCTGGAAAATAGAGCTTGTTGAAGACGATGCCGGCGACCACGCCGTATAGAAAGAAGTCGTACCACTCGATCGTCGCGCCGATCAGACTCGCGACGACGACCTTTCTCATCTGTTTGCCATCGGTTCGGGGCAGTGCGTTCATGGTTTGTCTCCGTGATGGGTTCGAGACTTGTGCTCAGTCTCTTTGGCCTGCATGGGCCATGGGCTTTTCCGCAACGACCTGGGTTACGTCTTCCACATGCGTGACGTGCTGATAGCGCTGGTCTTCGAGAATCATGTCGGCCGCCTTCTCCGCGATCATGATGACAGGCGCATTCGTGTTGCCCGATACGAGCTCCGGCATGATCGACGCATCGACCACACGCAGTCGTCCGATGCCGCGCACCTTCAGGCGCTCATCGACGACCGCGGATGCATCGTTGCCCATCTTGCAGGTGCCCGCCGGGTGATAGATCGACTGACTGAACTTGCGCGCGACGTCGAGCAGATCGGCATCGGTTCGATACTCCGAACCAGGAATGAACTCCGACACGATGTGCTTCGCGAGCGAAGGCGCCGCCGCGATGCGTCGCGCCACCTTGATGCCGCCGATCACGACGGGATGATCGCGTTCGTCGGAAAGATAATTCGCATGAATCGCGGGATATTGCAGCGGATCGTTCGAGCGAATCTCGACGCTGCCGCGGCTGTACGGCCGCAACTGACACACCGAAGACGTGAACGCCGAGAACGGATGCGCGCCTTGTCCGGGCTTGTCGGCGGAAAGTGGTTGCATGTGAAACTGGATGTCGGGACGCGCGACATCCGGCGACGAACGCGTGAAGATCGCGACCTGGCTCGCCGCGAGCGTCAGCGGCCCGGTGCGCGAGATAACGTATTGCAAGCCGATGAGCGCTTTCTTCAGCGGATTGTTGACCTCGTCGTTCAACGTCCGCTCGCGCGTCTTGAACACAAGCCGCACTTGCAGATGATCCTGCAGATTCCGGCCCACGCCCGGCAGGTCGTGCCTCACTTGCACGCCTGCGCCGTTCAACACGCTCGAAGGCCCGACGCCCGAGTTCTGCAGAATCTGCGGCGAGCCGATCGCGCCAGCCGCGAGAATCACTTCGACACGCGCGCGAACTTTCTTCACGACGCCTTCATGCATGTACTCGATGCCGACCGCTTCCTTGCCGTTGAACAGTACCCTGCGCGTTTGCGCCCGCGTCTCGACGATAAGATTGCGCCGGTCGCGCACCGGCTTGAGAAAGCCCTTCGCGGTGCTCCAACGAAAGCCCTTGTAGGCCGTCTGCTGAAAATAGCCGACGCCTTCTTGCGTCGCGCCGTTGTAATCCTCGTTGAACGGGATGCCGATTTCCTGCGCCGCCGCGATGAAGTGATCGGCGATCGGACGGCGCAAGCGCAAATCCGATACTTTCAACGGCCCGCCCGCGCCGTGATATTCGCTCGCGCCGTGCTCCTGATCTTCCGATTTCCTGAAGTAGGGCAGCACGTCCTTGTAACTCCATCCCGCGTTGCCGAGTTCGGCCCAGCGATCGTAGTCCTCGCGCTGACCGCGCACATAGAGCAGCCCGTTGAGCGAACTGCAGCCGCCCAGCACCTTGCCGCGCGGCCAGTCGATGCTGCGTCCTGCGACGGCATCGTCCGGTTCCGTGCGATAGCACCAGTCGAGCTCGGGATCGTGCATGGTCTTGAAGTAGCCGACGGGGATATGAATCCACGGGCTCGCATCGGGCCCGCCCGCTTCGAGCAGCAGCACGGTGTTGGACGGATCGGCGCTCAGACGGTTGGCGAGCACGCAACCTGCCGAGCCCGCACCGACGATGACGTAATCGACTTCCTGCTGCATGACACCTGTCTCCTGAGGTCTTCTTTTGGAACGAATCGTTTCGCTTGCGTTTCGTTCAATGTGGAAGAAGCGGGCAAGGAAGCCAAGAGAAAAGCGCGGAAGCTCGCGAAAGTGAAACGGAAAGTGCGAATTCCGATTCAGAAGCGGAAGGGGGATTGGGGTAGTCCCTGAGCCGCGATTTATTGATTCGCCATCCGAAGTAACGATGCTGCGGCGCGTCAGAAAGTGGCCGTGAGCTCGGCGGCGGCTTCCTGCAGGCGCGGCACGAACGTCAGCGCACGGGACAGCGCCATGCGCGAGACCGGCCCATGCACGGCGATGGCCGCGATGCACTTGCCGCGCGAGTCGAAAACCGGCACGGCGACGCAGGCGATGCCCAACACGAACTCTTCGTTATCGACGGCGATGCCCTTGTTCGCGATGCGATCCAGTTCCGCTTCGAGCAGGTTCGGATCGTCGAGCGTGTTGGGCGTGAAGCGTTCGAGCCGCATCGCGCGAACGAGCGCGCTGCGTTCGTCGCGCGGCATCATCGAAAGAAGCAGCTTGCCGCTCGCGCTGCAATGCGCGGGAACATGCGATCCGGGCTTGAGCTCCAGTCGCAGCGCCCACGGCGATTCGCAGCGGTCGAGATAAAGCACTTGCGTGTCGTGCAGCGTGCTCAGGTTGCACGTTTCGCCGAGATCGGCGACGAGACGCTCCAGAATCGCATGACGCTGGCGCCGCGCGCCGCTGTGCATCATCACGTCGACGCCGAGCCGTTCGAGGCGCGGGCCGATCACGTAAGCGTTCTTCTGGCCCGGCTCGCGCGCGACGAAGCCGCCCGCTTCGAGCGATTGCAACATGCGATGCAGCGATGCCTTCGGTTGCTCGATGATGTTCGCCAGCTCCGCGAGCGACAGCGCGCCCTTCGCCGCGACCAGATGTTCGAGCACGCTGAATGCGCGCAGCGTAGGCGTTTCGTTGCGCGCGGCGCTTTCGGCGAGCGGCGCGCCATCCGTCGATTCAGGGTGAGCGAAGGCTTCCGTATCGGCTCGCGTGTCCATGATGCGCGCTCACGCCGGGTGATGCCGCGCTGCCTGCGCCTGCACGCAAGTCACGGCGATTACGTGAAAGATATCGTCCGCGCTGCAGCCGCGCGACAGATCGTTGGCGGGCTTCGCCAGCCCTTGCAACAACGGGCCGATAGCCTTCGCACCGCCGATGCGCTCCGCGAGCTTGTAGCCGATGTTGCCCGCTTCCAGACTCGGGAAGATCAGCGTGTTGGCGTGTCCTTCGATCTGCGAGTGATGCACCTTGCGCATCGCGATTTCGGCGACGATCGCGGCGTCGAGCTGCACGTCGCCATCGATGGCGAGGCCGGGGCGCGCTTCCTTCACGCGCCGCGTCGCATCGATGACCTTGTCGACGGCCGCATGATGCGCGCTGCCGCTCGTCGAAAACGACAGCATCGCGACGCGCGGGTCTTCCATCAGCAGACTGCGTGCGCTGTCGGCCGCGGCCATCGCGATTTCGGCGAGTTGCTCCGCATTCGGCTCGACGACGAGCGCGCAATCGGAAAAGACGAGGCCGCCTTTCATCGTATGAAAGGGCTCGCAGAGCATCATCAGAAAGAAGCTGGAAACGAGCTTGAATGAAGGGCGAACGCCGATGATCTGAATCGCGTTACGCACGACATCCGCCGTCGTGTTGACCGCGCCGGAGACCGATCCGTCGGCCTCGCCCATACGCACCATGAGGTTCGCGAAGCACAGCGGATCGCGCACGGCGGCGCGCGCCTGATCGGGCGTCATGCCCTTTTTCTCGCGCAACGCGAGAAGCTCTTCCGCAAAGCGTTCGCCAAGCGATGATTGAGAAGGATCGATCACCTCGATGCCTTCGAGATCGATGCCCGCGCCATCCGCGACCTGATACGCGCGCGCTTTCGCACCCGCGAGCACAATGCGCGCGATACCTTCCCTGTGCGCGCGTTGCGCCGCCTGAAGGACGCGCGTGTCTTCGGCTTCGGAGAGGACGACGCGCATCGGCAGGTCGCGAGCCTGATCGATGATGCGATGCATGGCTTTCATGGCGGGCTCTCGATGGTCGGTCGGAAAACGCCGCTGCGCGGGCGCGCAGCGGCGTGAGGCAGGACTTAGACGTAGTCCTTGTACTTGTCCAGCATGCGTACCGGCTTCGAGAGCGCATCGCGGCGGAACGGATCGCCGAGCTCACGCGTGCACATGATTTCGATGATCGTCGTCTTGCCATGATTCATCTGCAGATCGATGGCCTTCTTCAGCGCCGGGCCCACATCCTCCAGCTTGTCGACGACGATGCCTTCCGCGCCCATCGCCTTCGCGATCTCGGCGAAGCTTTGATTGTCGAGCTCGCCCGCGACGAAGCGGCGGTTATAGAAGTCCACCTGATTCTTCTTCTCCGCGCCCCATTGACGGTTATGGAAGACGACGGCCGTCACCGGAATGTTGTGGCGCACGCATGTCATGGTCTCCATCAGGCTCATGCCCCACGCGCCATCGCCCGCATACGACACGGCCGGACGATGCGGCGCCGCGACCTTCGCGCCGATGATCGTCGGGAACGCATAGCCGCAATTACCCCAGCTCATCGCCGCGAAGAAGCTGCGCGGTTTGTTGAAGCGCAGATAGCTGTTCGCGACCGAGTTGATGTTGCCGATGTCCGTCGAGACCATCACGTCTTCCGGCATCGCCTTTTCGAGTTCGCGCAACACCTGACGCGGATGCAGATATTGGCCGCCGCTGAAGGGCTTCTCGCCCTTCTGCTCTTCGATCATGTCGAGGCTGTACGGATCGCGCTCGTGCGTCCACTCGTCGAGCTCCTTCTCCCACGCGGCTTTTTCAGAAGCGATGGTTTTCGCGCGGGCATCCTTCGTCGCATCGCAATCGAGCTTGCGGTCCGCGAGACGTTGCGTGAGCGCGATGGCAGTCGCCTTCGCATCGCCGCAAATGCCGACGGAAATCTTCTTCACGAGGCCGAGCATCTTGTGATCCGCATCGATCTGGATGACCTTCGCTTCCTTCGGCCAGTAGTCGAGACCGTGCTGCGGCAGCGTGCCGAACGGTCCGAGGCGCGAACCGAGCGCGATGACGACATCGGCCTGACTGAGCAGCTTCATCGCCGCCTTCGAGCCTTGATAACCGAGCGGGCCGCACCACAACGGATGATTCGCCGGGAACGAGTCGTTATGCAGATAGCTGTTGACGACCGGCGCGCCCAGACGTTCCGCGAGCGCCTTGCACTCTTCGATGGCATCGGACATCACCACGCCGCCGCCCGAGATGATGACGGGGAATTTCGCTTGCGCGAGCAGATCGGCCGCTTCGTTCAGGCTCTGGTCGCCACCGGGGCCGCGATCGAGACGCTGCGGCTTCGGAATCTCGACCTTCACCTGGCCGTAAAAATAGTCGCGCGGAATATTGAGCTGCGTCGGTCCCATTTCGGACATCGCGCGATCGAAGCAGCGCGCGGTGAATTCGGCCATCCGCGCCGGATGCGTGACGTGGCCCTGATACTTCGTGAATTCCTGGAACATCGGCAGTTGCTTCGCTTCCTGGAAACCGCCGAGGCCGATGCCCATCGTGCCGGCTTCCGGCGTGACGATCACGACCGGGCTGTGCGCCCAGTACGCCGCAGCGATGGCCGTCACCGCATTGCTGATGCCCGGACCATTCTGACCAATGACGACGCCGTGACGACCGGACACGCGCGAATAGCCGTCGGCCATATGACCCGCGCCCTGCTCGTGCACGACCGGAATGAGACGGATGCCGGCGGGCGCGAAGATGTCCATCGCGTCCATGAATGCCGAACCCATGATGCCGAACATCTCGGTCACGCCATTGGCGGCGAGCGTTTCGACGAATGCTTCGGACGGGGTCATCGCCTGCGGACCGCTGGGCGCCGCGCCGGTGGCGGCGAGGGTGGTCTTGGACGGACGTGCTTGGTCGTGCTCGCTCATGAATGTCTCCGGGTGAAATAAAACGGAACGTTCGGTTCCGGAATTCGTATCGTGAAGACATCGTAGGACAGGCCGATTCCGCGGTCAACCTGTTTTTCGAATAAACGGAATGATTCGTCTCTAAAAGAATCGGAATGAAGTCGTTCAAAAGAAGGGCGAATCGCCGCCGATGCCCGTGCGGCGGGCTTCGGCGGGAAGTTCGGCGGCAAGTTCGGCGAAAAGCGGAGTCAGCGTGCGGCGGGGCGTTGACGCGTCATGAGCGTCAGTCCGTCGGACGTATCGATGAGCGTTGCGAGTTTCACGGCGGTTTCGCGCAACTGCGGAACCGCCTGCAGCAGATCGTTCAGATTCGCGCGCGCGGTCGGCGCATGCGCGGCGAGGCACGCGAGCGCGCGCCCGGTGGAGGCGTCGGTGATGGGCACCGCGACCGCGACCATGCCGAGCACGAACTCCTCGTTATCGATGCCGATCCCGCGCGCCGCGAGCCGGTCGAGCTCGGCTTCGAGCAACGACCGGTCAGTCAGCGTGCGATGCGTCTTCTTGGTGAGCGTGAGGCGTCCGAGAATCTGGCGGCGCTCGGCCAGCGGCATCTGCGAAAGAAACAGCTTGCCGCTCGCCGTGCAATGCAGCGGCACGCGCATGCCGGCCTGCATGTGCAAGCGCAGCGGCTCGGCCGTTTCGACGCGCTCGATGTAAAGGACGGTATCGCCGTCGAGCGCGGTGAGATTGCAGCTTTCGCCGATCACGTCGACGAGCGAGCGCAGGATCGACCGGCATGCGCGCGTGAACGAATTGTTGGCGAGCGTGGCGAGTGCAAGCTGGGCGGCGCGCGGCCCGAGCGCGATGCCGCGATCGGTGCCGCGCGAGTCGGGCATGTGCGTGACATAGCCCTGCGCTTCGAGCGAATCGATCAGCCGGAGCAATGTGGCCTTGGGAATGCGTACGCGCGCCGCCAGTTGCGACAGCGTGTAGGCGTGGCCGGCGGCCGCCAGTTGTTCGAGCACGGCAAGCGGGCGAAGCGTCCGTGCTTCATCGCCGGCGTGTTCGGAAGGATCGAGATGTGTGACGTCGCGCATGAATCGGAAACGGAACGGTTGGTTTCGGATTACGACTACTTTACGCCGGGAAGCGGCGGCGACGCCACGATTTTCAGAACGTCCGGTTGCGTTTTTTTATACGGCTGATCCGGAACGGGCCTTTAGAATGTCTTGCCCAACTCCACCGCGGCTTCCTTCAGACGCGGCACCATTTCCAGCGCGCGCGAGAGCGGCGTGCGCGACACAGGCGCGTGAACGGCGATCGCCGCGATACATGTGCCGTGCGCGTCGGCGATGGGCGCGGCCGCGCACACGATGCCCTGCACGAACTCCTCGTTGTCGATCGCCACGCCCTTCTTCGCGATGCGGTCCAATTCCGCTTCCAGCATTTCCGTGTCGGTGATCGTGTTTGCGGTGTAGCGCTCGAGTTTCATCGCGCGCACGAGCGCATTGCGTTCCTCGCGCGGTTGCAGCGCGAGTAGCAGCTTGCCGCTCGCGCTGCACCAGACGGGTACATGCGAGCCGGGCTTGAGGTCGAGCCTGAGCGGCCACGGCGCTTCCACGCGATCCAGATACAGCACTTCGTTTTCATGCAGCATCGTCAGATTGCAGGTCTCGCCGAGATCGGAGACGAGCCGGGTGAGGATCGCATGACGCAAACGCCGTGCGCCCGCGTGCGTCATCACGTTGAGACCGAGTTGCGCGAGACGCGGGCCGACGACATACGCGTTTCGGTCGCCGGGCTCGCGAATCACGAGTCCGCCCGCTTCGAGCGACGCGAGCATGCGATGCAGCGAAGGCTTCGGCATACCCATGTCGTCGGCCATGTCCGTCAGCGACACGGGGTTGCCCGCCTGGACCAGATATTCCAGCAGCGCGAAGGCGCGCAGCGTGGGCGTGTCGGGCTTGTCCATCGGCATGATTTCCATATCAATTTGTCGACATTATTTTAAATGAGGTGCCGATCGCCGCCTCATACGCCGTTTGGATAAAAATAAACGAAATGAATTGTTCCGAAAAAGAATAGTTGCTATGCTGAAGTCTCTGCTACGGGAGACGAAGCCTCATGATGCGCGACACATGGATGGACGAGCCGGATCGGAAGGTGTCCGTGCGCTCGCTTTTCGGAATCGACACCGATCTGGACGTTCCTGCGTTCAGCACGCGCGATCCGCACGTTCCGGAAATCGACGAGGCGTACCGCTTCAATCCCGAGGTCACGCTGGCGATTCTCGCCGGCTTCGCATTCAACCGGCGCGTGATGGTGCAGGGGCTGCACGGCACCGGCAAGTCGACTCACATCGAACAGGTGGCGGCACGGCTCAACTGGCCTTGCATGCGCGTCAATCTCGATGGCCACGTGAGCCGCCTCGATCTCGTCGGCAAGGACGCGATCGTGGTGCGCGACGACGTGCAGATCACCGAGTTTCAGGAAGGCATCGTGCCTTGGGCGCTGCAACGGCCGGTTGCGCTCGTGTTCGACGAATACGACGCCGGCCGTCCCGACGTGATGTTGGTGATTCAACGAATTCTGGAACGCGACGGCAGTTTTACGCTGCTCGACCAGAACCGCGTGATCCAGCCGCATCGTTTTTTTCGGCTGTTCGCGACGACCAACACGATCGGCCTCGGAAATCTGAACGGCATGTATCACGGCACGCAGATGTTGAATCACGCGCAGATCGATCGCTGGAACGTCGTCGCGACGCTCAACTATCTGTCGCGCGAGGAAGAGGCCCGCATCGTGCTCGCGCGCGTGCCGCAGCTCGATGACGACGCGGGCCGCGCGCTCGTCGATTCGATGGTGAGCATGGCGGGCCTCACGCGGCGCGGCTTCGCGGCGGGTGATCTTTCGACGCTGATGTCGCCGCGCACCGTCATTAGCTGGGCGGAAAACCGCGAAGTTTTCCGCGATACGAAGCTCGCGCTGCGTCTCACTTTCCTGAACAAATGCGATGAAGCGGAACGGCCGATCGTCGCGGAATATTTTCAGCGCGCGTTCGGCGAGGAACTCGATACGCCATCGCAGTGGCACGACGAGTCGGCGCGATGAACGACTCGCGCGAACGCGCGCGACGCGATGCGCTGTGCGCGGCCACCGTGCGAGCCCTGACCGGCGACGACGCATTGCATTACCGCGGTGGCAAGTTGTATCGGCATCTGCGGCCGGTGCCGTTGCATGCGCCACATTTGCGCGGCGAGCACAGAGAGGAAGATGACGCCGATTCGACGCGCGGCGCGGCCGATGCGTCCGCGTTGCGCATCGCGCATTCGGATGCCGCGCTGCATCGCGAACTCGCTCCCGGTGAACCCGTCGCGCGCATGGTCTTCGACATGCTCGAACAGTTGCGCTGCGAAACGCGCGTGCCTTCCGGCATGGAAGGCGTGAAGCGCAATGTGCGGCATCGCTTCGATGCGTGGTCGCTCGCGTGCTACGAATCGGGCTTGCTCGACAGCGAAATCGGCTTGTTGATTTACACGGCCGCGCAAATGGCGCAGTCGCGTCTTTCGGGCCGCGCCGTGCTCGAAGAAACCGAAGGGCTCATCGAAGCGACCCGTGCGGCGCTCGCGCCATCGCTCGGCAATGCGCTTGCGGGCATGCGCCGCCATCGTCACGACCAGCGCGCGTATGCGGTCCATGCGCTGGAAATCGCGCGAACGATAGGCGAAATGGTGCAGGAAGTGCGGCACACGTTCGTCGAGAGCGATTCATCCGACGACGAAGAAGAAGATGCCGCGCGCACCATGCTCGGCACCTGGTTCGATACCGACGACGAACATGGCGAACTCGAACGGCTGGCGCTCGCTGCGAGTGGCGACAGCAGCGCGCGCGAGGCGACGGGCGAGGCGTATCGCATCTTCACCACGCGTTACGACAAGACCGTTCGCCCATCGACGCTGATCCGGGCCGCGTTGTTGCGCGAATATCGCGAGCGGCTGGACGCTCTGATTGCCGCGCGGCATATCAACGTGCCGCGTCTCGCGCGCATGTTGCAGGCGTCCATCACCGTGCCGCGTCGCGATGGCTGGTCGTTCGGCGAGGAAGACGGGCGCATCGACGGCCGGCGGCTCGCGCAAGTGGTGGCATCGCCGGATGAGCGGCGCGTATTCAGACGCGAGCGCGAACGTCCGCACGCGGACTGTGCGGTGGGCTTTCTCATCGACTGCTCGGGCTCGATGAAGGCGAGCATCGAGCCGGTCACGGTGATGATCGACGTGCTCGTGCGAGCGCTTGGCATGGCGGGCGTCACGACGGAAGTGCTCGGCTTCACGACCGGCGCATGGAATGGCGGGCGCGCGAAGCTCGACTGGCTCGCGAAGGGCCGGCCGAAGTATCCGGGCCGGCTCAACGAAGCCTGCAACATGATTTTCAAGGAAGGGGATGCAGGCTGGCGTGCCGGGCGACGCGATATCGCGGCGCTATTCAAGGCCGATCTGTTCCGCGAAGGTATCGACGGCGAAGCGGTGGATTGGGCATGCTCGCGGCTCATCGCGCGTGACGAAGCGCGCCGCATCCTCGTCGTCATCTCCGATGGAAGCCCGATGGACAGCGCGACCGCGCAAGCCAACGATCCGAACTATCTCGATCAGCACTTGAGAGAGGTCGTCGAGAAGCACGAAGCATCGCGCGCTGTGGAAGTGCTCGGCCTTGGCGTCGGCCTCGATTTGAGCACGTACTATCGGCATCACTTCGCAGTGGATCTGAGCGTTGCGCCGGACATGACGCTATTCGCGAAGCTCGCCGCATGGCTCGGTGCGCGGCGCAGACGCACGACTTAACGCGCGATGTATGTCGTCGTTTTCGAACAGGCCGATGAAGACGATGGCGGTTTCGTCGACATCGCGGCATGGCATGACTTGCCAGCGCTTGCCGACGACGTGAATCTCGGCACACGTTCCATCACGAGCCGCGCGATGCTCTTCGCGCGCAAGAGGCGATCGCCGATCGACGCGCACGTGGCCTTGGGCAAGCGGCGATCGAAACGCTCATCGGAGCGAAAGGCAACGCTGCGCAGATCGGCGCGAAGATGACTCGAAGGCATGAATGCTTGCCCTTCGATGCCTGAGAGCGCTTCGGCATGGGTCACTCCGCATGATCATTGGCCTCCCGAGACATTCGGTGCGAGAGAGAAGGGATTCGGCCCAGTATGACCAGACAAAAAGCGCGCGTCGTAGTGCCAGACGCGACCAATCGCAGGGGCCAGCGGCGGCGGCATCCTGGCACTAACGATGGTTTCGGCGTGGCTCTAAGCGGTACGTCGAGTTCGGTGCAGTATGAGGGTACTTTCCAAGGAGTCATCGGTGGCTACTCTCGACTACGTTGCGCCGGCCTTTCGTGGCGCGTGCGCCCCATACGATCCGCTCTACGACCCGCTCGTTTCGCCCATCGGCCGTCAGCCGATGGATTACGCGCCCACCTACTGGGTCGCGACCGCAGGCGAGCCGCCCGAAGACGACGGCCCCTTGCCCGGCGATGCCGACGTCGACGTGCTGATCGTCGGCGCGGGATTCACCGGCCTTTCGACGGCGCTCTTTCTGGCGCGCGAACATGGCATCCGCGCGACCATCGTCGATGCGAATCGCACGGCATGGGGCTGCACGAGCCGCAACGGCGGGCAAGGGCAGAACGCGAGCGGACGCCTCTATCGCTCGCAATGGATCGAACGCTGGGGCAAGCAGACGGCGCTCAGGCTCGATGCCGAGATCCGCGAAGGTTTCGACACCTTCAAGCAATTGATCGGCGAGTTCACATGCGATCCGCAGCCGGGCGGGCATCTGTACATCGCGCATCGCGCGCGCAAGATGGACTTTCTCGCGAACGAATGCAAAGTGATGCGCGACGTATTCGGCTACGACGCGCGCATGCTGAGCGCGAAGGAAGTCGCCCAATCGTATGTCGACGATCGCGAGAATTGCGGCGCGCTGCTGGAGCCCGATGGCATCGGCGTGCATCCGTTGAAGCTCGCGTTCGGCTATATGCGTATGGCGCGCTCGCTCGGCGTGAAGGTGCATCCGGGCACGCCGGTCCTCAACGTCGAGACGATTCGCGGCGTGCATCATGTCCGCACGCCGCGCGGCGTGATTCGCGCGAAGGCGATCGCGTTCGCGACCGGCGGCTATACGCGCAACGACATGCATCGCGCGCTATCCGCGAAGATCATGCCGATACTCTCGAACTCGCTCGTTACGCGGCCGCTTACGCAGGAAGAACTCGCATCGACCAATTTCCTCTCGCGCCAGGTCATTACCGATACGCGCACGCTGCGCTTCTACTATCGGCTGTTGCCGGATAACCGCGTGCAGATCGGCAGCCGCAGCGCGATCACCGGCGCCGATGCGGCAAACCCTCGCCATATGGACGTGCTCATCGAGGGCTTGCATCGCAAGTTTCCATCGCTCAAAGGCATTCGCATCGATTACTCGTGGTGGGGCTGGGTCGATGTGAGTCACGACATGATGCCGCGCGTCGCACAACCCGATCCGCAACAGAGCATTTTTTATGCAGTCGGTTATGGCGGAAACGGCGTGTCGTTCTCCGCGCATGCGGGGCGGCGCATGGCCGAGCGCGTCGCGGGAAAGTGGCAGCACAGCCGCGACGATCTGCCGATCTACGACTCCGCGCTCGAATATCCGAACGTGATGGGCATGGTGAAGTGGAAAGGCTTCGCGCCGTTCCGCCGCGTCGGCCAACGGTTTCTGTATCACAAGTATCTGACGCAGGACGAGAAGCGCTGAACGCATTTTGGTCTCTTTCGCAACGCACTGAAAACATCGACACATGAGCACACAAACGAATCAGGATTACATTCGCCTCTTGCAGACGTTCAACGATGCATGGAACCGCCACGACATCGACGCGCTGATGAACTGCATGGCGGACGAATGCGTTTTTCACGGCGTGGCCGGACCCGATGCGCTGGGCCGCACGTTCAAGGGCCGGGACGAAGTGCGCAAGGGCTTCACGCTTGCGTGGGAAACCTTTCCCGATGCATCGTGGAATGACGGCGAGCACTTCGTGAGCGGCAATCGCGGCGTATCGGAATCGACGTTTCGCGGCACGAAGGCGGACGGCTCGCGCATCGAGGCGCGCATGGTGGACGTCTTCACGTTCAGCGATGGCAGGATCGCGGTGAAGAACGCCTATCGAAAGGATCGTCCGGCGCTTTGAAGCGTCATTGAACGAACGTCTCGACCCGCCGGCAACGAACCCGCGGGCGAGCGCCGAATCGGTACAAGCAAATCAGGAGACGACATGCAATCGAGTACGGAGCAGAGCGATCTCAAGTGTGGCCTCAAGCAGCGCCACATGACGATGATCGCATTGGGCGGCGTCATAGGCGCCGGACTATTCGTCGGGAGCGGCGTGGTGATCCAGCAGGCCGGACCCGCGGCGATTCTCTCGTTTCTCATCACGGGCGGCCTCGTGGTTCTCGTCATGCGTATGCTCGGCGAGATGGCCTGCGCGATGCCCGCCGTCGGCTCGTTCTACGAATATGCGCGGCTCGCGTTCAAGACGCAGCGCGGGCCGGGCCGTCTCGCCGGGTTCCTGACGGGCTGGATGTACTGGTACTTCTGGGTCATCGTGATCGCGCTCGAAGCAGTCGCGGGCGCGAAGCTCGTGCAGTTCTGGATACCGGATGTGCCTGCATGGATGATCAGCCTCGTGTTGCTCGTCGTGCTCACGCTGACCAATCTCATTTCGGTCGGCAGTTATGGCGAATTCGAGTTCTGGTTTTCGTCGATCAAGGTCGGCGCGATCATCGTGTTCCTGTTTCTCGGCGGCCTGTACGTCTGCGGCTTCTGGCCCGCATCGATGCACACGACCGATGTCGCCGCGACGTTCCTCGGCCATGGCGGCTTCATGCCGAAGGGCATCGGGCCCGTGATGACGGGCGCGGTCGCGGCGACCGGCTTCTACTTCGGCGCGGAAATCGTCACGATCGCGGCGGCCGAAGCGAAGGAGCCTGCGAAGGCAGTTGCGAAGGCAACTAATTCCGTCATCACGCGAGTGCTCGTGTTCTATGTCGGATCGGTGGCGCTCGTCGTCGCGCTGGTGCCGTGGAATTCGCATCAGATGGCGACGCCTTATGTCAGCGCGCTCGAAGTAATGGGCATGCCCGCCGCAGCCAACGTGATGAACGCGATCGTCCTCACCGCCGTGCTGTCCGCGCTGAACTCGGGCCTCTATGCGGCATCGCGCATGCTGTTCGCGTTGACGCGTCACGGCGATGCGCCGCTCGGACTCGCGAAGGTCAACAAGCGCGGCGTGCCGACGCGCGCCATTCTGCTCGGCACGGTGTTCGGGTATGTGTCGGTGGTGATGTCGTATGTATCGCCGGATACGGTGTTCGCGTTCCTCGTGAATTCGTATGGCACGGTGGCGATCTTCGTGTATCTGCTGATCGCGTTTTCGCAACTGCGCTTGCGCGGCCGTATGACGAGCTTCGAAGTAAGCGACCTGCGCGTACGCATGTGGGGATTTCCCTATCTCACGTGGCTCGCGATCTTCGGGATGATGGCGATTCTCGTCGCGATGGCCTTCATTCCCGATCAACGCAAGCCGCTGTGGCTGGGCGTCGCGAGTCTCGGCATTCTGATCGTCGCGTATGTCGTGTTCAAGCGCGGCCGCAAGGAAGTCGAGGTCGAAGACGAACATCATTCGACGCGGCATCTCCAGACCAGCGAACGATAAGCACTGAAGCAAAGGCCGGTTTGCCGAATCGAAAACCGGCCTTCAATCCTTGAACGTCTTCGCGGTTTCTTCCGCAGCACGGCGCAGATCGGGTTCGAACGCAAGCAACTGATCGAGCGCCACGCGCCCCACCGGCGCCTGAATCGCAATCGCCGCACACGCGCGATTGCGATCGAGCATCACCGGCACCGCGATCGCAACGAGTCCCTGCAAATGCTCCTGATTGTTGATGGCGAGCATGCGGCGGCGTGTCAATGCGAGCTCCTTGCGCAGTGCGTCGCGATCGGTGATCGTGCGCTCCGAATACGAACGCAACGGCAAGCGTTCGATCATGCGTTCGCGCCGATCCTTCGGCAAAAAGCTCAGCAGCAGCTTGCCGCTTGCGGAGCAATGCAACGGCACATGCGAACCTGGCTGCAGATGCATGCGCAGCGGCCATCCCGTTTCGACGCGATCCACATAGACGACGTCGTTGCCCGCGAGCATCGTCAGATTGCATGTTTCGCCGACGCGCATGACGAGCTGTTCCAATAGCGCATGACGCGCCGCAGCGGGACCCGCGTGCATCAGCACGTTGATGGCGAGCGTACGCACGCGCGCCGAGCATTCATAAAGCTTGTCGCTTGCGCCGCGCGTGACGAGCCATGCGTCCATCAACTGCACCAGGATGCGATGCACGGTCTGTTTGGGCAGACCCAATGCATCGACGAGCTCGGTCATGGAGAGCGGGCGATTCGCCTCGGCGAGCGTTTCGAGCACGCGAAACGCGCGCACGGCGGCGGCATTCGATTGATTCGAAGTCACGCTTGTCTCCGTCTGCATACTTTTCGGTTTTATTTCATTGTGCGTCGAAAACACCGGTTTTCGGGACTCTAAAAAGTCCCGAAAAGCTGAATTTCCGATGCTCGCGCTATCGCTGCACGCGTTAGTCCAGAAAACGGGACCGCGCGACGGACGCGGCTGACTAGATTGGAGAGCACCTTCAATCTTCCAACAGCCGAGGTTTATCGCATGAATCACATGGCAAGCGGCGCGACGCTCGCACGTCCTCACGACGATGCGCCGAATCAACCAGAACCCGATGTGGAGCGCATCGTTGCCGCGCTCGTGACGCGAGCGCGCGCCGCGCAACGACGCTTCGAACAAGCGGGCCAGGAGACGCTCGACTTAGCTGCATCGGCCGCTGCGTGGGCCATCATGGAGCCGCAGCGCAACCGGCAACTCGCGGACCTGGCCGTGCGCGATACGGGCCTCGGCAACGCCGACGACAAATTCCGCAAGAACCATCGCAAGACGCTCGGCCTGCTGCGCGATCTTCACGGCGTCGCGACGACGGGCGTGATCGTGCGCGACGAGGAACACGGCATCGTCGAAATTGCGCGCGCGGTCGGCGTCGTGGCGGCGATCACGCCATCGACGAATCCGGCCGCGACGCCCGCCAACAAGATCATCAACGCGCTCAAGTGCGGCAACGCGGTCATCGTCGCGCCCTCACCGAAGGGCTATTCGTCGTGCGCGTTGCTCATCGAGTTCATTCATGCGGAGTTCGCGAAGGCCGGTCTCGATCGCGATCTCGTGCAGATGTTGCCGCATCCGATCGGCAAGGCCGCGACCGCCGCGTTGATGAAGCTCGCGGATCTCGTCGTCGCGACGGGCTCGCAGGCGAACGTCCGCATGGCCTATACGAGCGGCACGCCCGCGTTCGGCGTGGGCGCGGGCAACGTCGCATCGATCGTCGCGGCGAGCGCGATTCCCGATGATGCGGCGCGCAAGATCGCGGTGTCCAAGACGTTCGACAACGCGACGAGTTGTTCATCGGAGAACAGCGTCGTGATCGAAGACGCGATCCATGCACGCATGCTCGATGCGTTGACGAAGCAGGGCGGCGTGCTGCTCGACGCTGCGCAGAAGGCGCGGTTGCAGGCGGCGATGTGGCACGACGGCAAGCTCTCGGCGCGCTGCACCGCGCGCTCGGCGACGGCCATTGCGCGCGAAGCGGGCCTCGACGATATCGCGGCGCGCGAGCCGAAGTTCTTGATGGTCGAGGAGAGCGGCTACGGCGCCGAGTATCCGTTCTCCGGCGAAAAGCTCTCGCCCGTGCTGACGGTCTATCGCGCGCGCGACATCGACGCCGCAATCGGCATCGTGCGCGGCATCTACGAATACATGGGCGCGGGACATTCGGTCGGCGTGCACGGCGCGGACGATGCCCTCGCCGTCCGGCTCGGCACAGAATTGCCGGTGGCGCGCGTGATCGTCGATCAGGCGCACTGCCTCGCGACCGGCGGCAACTTCGACAACGGCCTGCCGTTCTCGCTGTCGATGGGATGCGGCACCTGGGGCGGCAACAACTTCTCGGCGAATCTCGGCTATCGGCAATACCTGAACGTGACGCGCATCGCGTATCGGATTGCGGAGCGCGTGCCGGAAGTCGACGCGTTGCTCGGCGATTACTTCAGGAGGATCGGGCGATGAACGCGTTAGCGGATCGAATCGTTCCTTCCGATCGTGCGCCGGTCGTTGCATCCACGTTGCGCGCATTGATCGACGCTCGCGCCGGACGCGCGCCGGACAAACCCTTCCTGCTCTCCGCGGTCGGGGACGACATGCTGACCTTCGGCGCGTTGCGCGAAGCATGTCTCGCGCTGGAAGAGCGTTTTCATGCTGCGGGCCTGCGTGCGGGCGATGTCGTGTCCGTCTTCATGGGCAACGGCATTCAGACCGCGCGGCTGCTGCTGGCGGCAATGTATAGCGGCCTGGTGGCGAATCCGCTGAATCTCTTGTGTCAGCCTTCGCAGGTGCGCTATATCGTCGAGCATTCGGAGACGCGCGCGATCTTCGTCGCCGATGACACGCACGACACCATCGTCGAAGCGATCGACGTGTTGCGTCGCGAAGGCATGGACCGTGACGTCGCTGTGGTGCGTACGTCGCCCGATGCGAACGCTTTACCCGATATCCCGACGCTTCCGTCACGCACGATCGGACTCGTGCGCGACGAAACGCCCGGCGCGCATATCGTCGCGAGCGATGCGGGCGCGATGAATCCCGGCGATACGGCGCTGCTCATGTACACGTCGGGCACGACGGGCGCGCCTAAAGGCGTGCTGCTGAGTCATCGCAGCCTGCTTGCCAACATGCGCAACATCAGCGAGGAACATCGGCTATCCGATGATGATCGCGTGCTCGTATCGTTGCCGCTCTATCACATCAACGGTCTCGTCGTCGCGCTGCTGTCGCCACTGTGGCACGGCGGATCGGCGGTGATGACGCCGCGTTTCTCGGCGCGCACGTTCTGGAACGAGGCATCGCAGTTCGGATGCACATGGATCAACGTGGTGCCGACCATCGTCGCTTATCTGCTGAACGGCGAGGGCGCTGAGGGCTGCGATCTGTCGGCGCTGAAATTTTGCCGCAGCGCGTCGGCAGCGTTACCGGCCGATCATCATCGGGCGTTCGAGAAGCGCTTTCGCATCGGCGTCATCGAAACGATGGGCATGACGGAGACCGCCGCGCCGATATTCAGTAATCCGTATGAGGAAACGTTAAGGCGAATCGGCAGTATCGGCTTGCCTTCCGGCGGCGAAGCGAAGATCGTCGACATCGATGGACGTGAGTGCGCGCCCAACGAAACCGGCGAGCTCGTGCTGCGCGGCGAGCAATTGATGAGCGGCTACTACAAGCGTCCGGAAGAAACGCGCAACGCGTTCACGGAAGACGGATGGCTGCGCAGCGGCGATCTCGGCTACCGCGACGAGGCGGGCTTCTTCTACATCAATGGACGCGCGAAGGAACTGATCATCAAGGGCGGCGAGAACATCGCGCCGCGCGAGATCGACGAAGCGCTGCTGCGTCATCCCGGCGTGCTCGAAGCAGCGGCCGTCGGCGTGCCCGATGCGGCGTATGGCCAGGACATCGTCGCGTACATCGTGCCGAACGGCGGCGCGGCATCGCTCGATGTGGCCGACTTGCGCGCGCACTGTCTGCGCGAACTCGGCCGTTACAAGACGCCGCGTGAATTCCGCTTCACCGATGCATTGCCGCGCGGACCTTCGGGCAAGGTGCAGCGCCTGAAGCTCGTCTAGCTGACACGGCTCGATATTGCACATCAGATGGACCAAAGGAAGGAGACACTGTGAACAAGCAACGTCAGCGCGTGAAGACGCGCCATATCATTCTCGGCGTGATGTGTCTGATGTACTTCATCTCGTACATCGATCGGGTGAACATCGCCGTGGCAGGACCGTTGATCCGGCAGGAGATGGGCCTCACGTCCGTGCAGCTCGGGCTCGTATTCTCCGCGTTCGCGTATCCGTATGCGGTGATGCAGATCGTCGGCGGATGGCTTGCCGATCGATTCGGCCCGAAGCTCGTATTGACCGTGCTCTCGTTGATATGGGGCGCGGCGACGCTCGCGACGGGCTTCGCGGGCAGCATCGGCATGCTCGTGCTGTTGCGCCTTGCGTTGGGCATCGGCGAGGGCGGCGCGTTTCCGACCGCCACGCGCGCCTTCACGTTCTGGATGCCGGTGCGCGAACGCGGCTTTGCACAAGGCATCACGCATAGTTTCGCGCGGCTCGGCGGCGCGGTGACGCCGCCGCTCGTGCTTGCCGTGGTCGCAGCGAGCGGCTGGCGCGAGGCATTCATTCTGCTGGGCATCGCGAGCCTTGCGTGGACGGTGCTGTATCTCTTCGTCTTCACCAATTCACCCGATGAAAACCGCCGCGTGACGCCCGAGGAAACCGCTGAGATCGGCTATCGCGCGGGAGAATGCGCGCGCGCGAGAAAGCAGCCGACGCCGTGGCGCATGCTGATTCATCGCATGTGGCTCGTGACCTTCGTCGACTTTTGCTATGGCTGGCTGCTGTGGGTGTATCTGACGTGGCTGCCTTCGTATCTGAAGGAATCGCGCGGCTTCGATCTGAAGCATCTCGCGCTGTTCACCGCTTTGCCGCTGCTTGCCGGTGTGATCGGCGATACGCTCGGCGGCGTGCTGTCGGACCGCATCTACCGGATCACGGGAAAACTGCGGCTCGCGCGCTGCAGCATTCTCGTGGTGGGCATGGGCGGGTCGCTCGCCTTCCTTCTGCCGATGGTCAATGCGCCGAGCCCGATCATGGCGGTGTGGTTCCTGACGGCATCGTTCTTCTTCCTCGAGATCACGAATCCGGTGCTGTGGACGTTGCCGCTCGATATCGCGGGCAAGTATGCGGGCACGGCGGGCGGCATGATGAACACGGGCTTCGGCATCGCGGGAATGGTGTCGCCGGTCGCGTTCGGTTATCTGATCCAGCAGACAGGAAGCTATAACGTGCCGTTCACGATTTCAGCGGGATTGCTCGCGGTCGGTGCGGTCGCGGCGCTTTTCATCGATACGAGCAAGACCGTGGAAGCCGACGAAGCGCGTGCGGCGCGCAGTCGCGAGGAGATGGGCGTGCCGGCGTTCGCGGGAGGGGCGGGGCAGTGGCATGAGTAGCGGCGTTCGCGCGTCGCATTGTTACGGTTGAGACGCTCGGCTCTGTTACGCTCTGGCATCCTTATTGAACGACGGAAGAGCAATGGTGGAGCATGACATCAGGGAGCGAGCGACGGCGCTCGCCAGCGCTGCTCAGGCTGCAATCGAGCGTGGCAAACGCGACCAGGCAATCGCCTTGTGGCACGGGACGTTCGATATCGAACCTCACGAGGCTCATTACGCGATCGAGGCCACCAATGGCCTCATCCGATTAGGTGAGCCGCTTCTCGCGCTGGAAATGTGTACGCGATGGATCGCGCGGAACCCCGACAACGCGATCGTCCGCGTACAGCGCGGCATCATCTATCTGAACGAATGCGGGGATCGGGAAAGCGCGATCGAGTGCTTTGTCGAGGCGCTCGAATTCGATCCCGACAACTGCGACGCACATTCCGCCCTCGCGCAGATTTACCTGTTCGCTGGTCGACCGGAACTGATGCGGTTCCATGCGAAGCAGGCGCTTATCCGGGCCGACGAGAAGAGCGCGCTGCATCTTCGCGGACGATTCCTCTCCGATTATGCCGGGGTCATCGAACGTGCGGGCGCGCTGCTCGCGCAGACTCCCGACGACGTCGACATCTGGCTGATGTTGGGGAAAGCGCTGTACATGCAGAGCCGTTATCTCGAAGCGCTGAATGCATTTAGCCGAGCCGAAGAGATTGCACCGCACCGAGTGGATGCCTTCGGTCCGCTCGGGGACGTGCTCATTCTGCTCGGACGCGAGCGCGAGGGATGGCGCAAGCTCGAAGGGGTGTCGAGCGATGAGTATGTTCTTGCGCTTGATCCGGATATTGCCCCGTATCTTTCAAAATGGTGGCGGGGTCAATCGCTGCAAGGCAAGCGTATCTTGGTCGCCTACCATGCGGGCGTCGGCGACAATCTGATGCTCGCGCGTTACGCGAGCCGGCTGACAGCGGCGGGCGCGTCGGTTCACTTCGTTTGCCGGCCGGAACTGCACCGGCTGTTTCGCGATCTCGACGGCGCGCAAACCGTTGCATCTGGCTGGCGGCCGGACGAACTGGCGAATTACGATTACTGGGTCTTCGACTACTTGCTGCCCGCATACGTGCACGAGACAGCAGCGGCCATCTCCGACAGTCGACGCGGATACATCGAGGCGCCAACTGATGCCCGCGCTCGCTGGGACAGCTTCATGCAGCCGTATGCGGGCAAGCTGAAGGTGGGACTGTGCTGGTATAGCGGGCCGCACAACTTCAGCGGCATTGACCGCTTCGTGCCTGCGCGCGCATTGAAGCCGCTGTCGGAGATCGAGGGTATCGAATGGTTCGTGCTGCAGAAGAACCAGGCGAACGCCAGTTTGACGAGGCAGTCGGGCATTCGCGCGCACGACGTGTCGTCTCAGTGGACGGACTTTGCAGATACCGCCGGCTTCATCGATCATCTCGATCTCGTGATATCGGTGGACTCTTCGCCGTTGCATCTCGCTGGCGCGCTCGGCAAGCCGACATGGGGAATCTTGCCGTCCGCGCCCGAGTGGCGCTGGGGACTGCAGGGCGAGCGAACCGAATGGTATCCCACCGTGCGTCTGTATCGACAGAAGAAGCTGCATGACTGGGAGCCGGTCATTGGCCGGATCGCGCACGATCTTCGCGAGTTGGTCGGCGAGCGGGGGGCTTCGGTGTAGCGCGCGAATCAGCCCGCGCGCAAGCTGAGTCAAATCCTGCCCTCGCGCACGCGCCGCTCCAGCCGGAAAACGCCGGGCGGCACGAAGTACGTTCCGAAGCGCACGAGGCCCGCGCGCTTCAGATGACAGGTCATTTCGAAGCTCACTTGCAGGCCCGGCTCGGACGTATCGACCATCGCGACGTCGATCGCGCGGATGCGCGGCTCGTACTTCAGCAGCGCGACTTCCATCTGCTCCTTCAGCGCCTGTGAAGAAGCCGGCAGCGCCTTGTAGATGTTGGTCAGATCGGGCAGCCCGTAGTCCGGCAAATGCTTGAGGGCACCGGCGCGCGTGTTCAGGATGCGTCGCACGTTCTGCTGCACGCTCAGGACTTCGAGCGTGCGGTCATCGAAATCGCTGAGCGGTTCGCCGTCGATCTGACCGAGCAGCATTTCATATAGGGACGGGCCTGGCATCTTTTCTCGCTTCAGGCGGTTGCGGGCACGGACGAGTCGCGATCGATGAACTCGATCGTCAGATTGCCTTCCTCTGAATAGGCGAGACGAATCTCCGCGGGTGCGGCGCCGCTCGCCATGCGCGTCAGGAGTTCGCGCGAGACAGTCGGCAGAATGCGCTGGTCGAGGAAAGCGTCGATATTGCGGGCGCCCGAATCGCGCGACAGGCACATTTGAGCCAGCGATGCGATCAGCGATTCCTCGCAGGCGAGCGTCACATCGTGCTGACGCTTCAGGCGATCGGCGATCTTCGCGATCTTGAGGCGCACGATATCGCCGAGCGCGCTTACGTCGAGCGGGCGGAACACGAGCGTCTGGAAACGCGCGAGCAGCGCCGGCTGGAAGTGCTTCACGAGCGGATCATGGATGGCGTCGAGCAACGCGGCGTGCGCGATGCCGGGCGTGTCCGTGGTCGCATCGTGAATCTGTTCGGAGCCGAGGTTGGACGTCATCAGAATCACGCAGTTGCGGAAGTCGATTTCCCGACCTTCGCCGTCACGCATCGAGCCACGATCGAACACCTGATAGAACATGTCGAGCACGTCGCGATGCGCCTTCTCGACTTCATCCAACAGCACGACGCTATATGGGCGCTGACGCACCGCTTCGGTCAGAACGCCGCCGCGGCCATAGCCGACGTAACCCGGCGGCGAGCCCTTCAACTGCGACACCGTGTGCGCTTCCTGATACTCCGACATGTTGATCGTGGTGAGCGCGGCCTCGCCGCCGAACAGCACATCGGCGAGCGCAAGCGCCGTCTCCGTCTTGCCGACGCCCGAGGGTCCGGTCAGCAGGAACACGCCGAGCGGCGCATGTTCGCTCTTGAGCCCCGCCTTCGCGGTGCGCAGGCTTTGCGCGAGCATGCCGAGCGCGTCGTCTTGCGCGACCACGCGCTTCGCCAGTTGATCTTCGAGCGTGAGCAGATTGAGCAGCTCGTCTTCGACGAGATTGCCGACCGGCACGCCCGTCCATTCGGCGACCACGCGCGCGATGGCCTGTGCATCGACATCGGCGAAGATCAGCGGCGACTTGCCTTGCGCATCCGTGAGGGCGTGCTTCGCTGCGGCGAACGCGTCTGCATCCGGCTTCGTCTTGCCGTCGCCGCGTTGTTCCAGCAGCGCGCGCACCAGCGACAGTTCGCGGTCGTAGCGCGCCTGAACGTCCGCGAGTTCCTGATTCGCTTGCGCCAGTGAGGCGCGGAGCGCGTCGCGATGCGCGGCTGTATCGTCGATGCCCGCCCGTTCGTCGGCATCGATGCTTGCGCCTTCGAGTTCCAGCGCGGCCACGACCGCGCGCGCGCGCTGCAGTTCGGCGGGCGGCGCGTCGAGACCCATACGCACGCGCGCCGCGGCGGTATCGATGAGATCGACGGCCTTGTCCGGCAACTGGCGCGCGGGGATGTAGCGGCGCGACAGTCTGACTGCCGCAACGAGCGCTTCGTCGCGGATATGCACGTTGTGATGCCGTGCGTAGCGCGTCGCGAGGCCACGCAACATGAGACAGGCGGCATCGTCGTCCGGCTCTTCCACCTTGACCATCTGGAAGCGCCGCTCGAGCGCCGCATCCCGCTCGAAGTATTCCTTGTATTCGGACCACGTCGTCGCGGCGATGGTGCGCAACTCGCCGCGCGCGAGTGCAGGCTTCAGCAAGTTCGCAGCGTCCGAGCCGCCGGCCGAGTTGCCCGCGCCGATCAGCGTGTGGGCTTCGTCGATGAACAGCACGATCGGCGTCGCCGATGCCTTGACTTCATCGATCACGTTTTTCAGGCGCTGCTCGAATTCGCCTTTCACGCCCGCACCGGCTTGCAGCAGCCCGAGGTCGAGCGTGAGAATGCGCACGTCGCGCAAGAGAGACGGCACACAGCCTTCGGCGATGCGCAGCGCGAGCCCTTCGACTAGCGCCGTCTTGCCGACGCCCGGCTCGCCCACGAGGATCGGGTTGTTCTTGCGCCGCCGCACGAGCACGTCGATCATCTGCTGGATCTCACGATCGCGGCCGAACACCGGATCGATTTCGCCGCGACGCGCCTTCTCCGTCAGGTCGATGGCGAAGCGCTCGAGCGCCTGGCCTTCGGTCGAGCGCGGGGCCGCCTGCTTGACGGGCGCTTGAGCATCTGCAACTGGTGCGCTTGCGTCGCCTTCGTCTTCCTGCGCGGGCGCGTTCTCGCACGACGCGCGTCCGAGACGCGGCACGAGCCGTTCGATCTGCGCATCGGAAAGCGAAAAAAGCGGCCACGCGTCCTGCGTCCGCATGACATGCGGTGCGCCGATGAGCGCGCGCAGCAGATGCGCCGAGCGGATCGTACCGTCGATATCCTCGCGCGATGCGAGATGCCACGCGTCCTGAAGCACGCTCGCGAGCTGGATGGAAAGCGACGGCATGCCCCGCAGATTGCGCGGCAGGCGGTCGATTGCGGCGAGCAGTGCGTTCCAGATCGCATCGACATCGATTTCATAGTGACGCAGGATCGCGGGAATGTCGCCTTCGTCCGCCTCGATGAGCTTCAGCAGCCAATGCTCGACGGTGATTTCGTCGGAAAGGCGCGTCTGGCACAGGCTCGCGGCCGCTTCGAGCGTGCGGGCGCAGTGCTGGTTGAGCCGGCGAAGCAGATGAGTGGAGTCGCGCATTGTCATATGAAGTCGGTGCCGAGGTGAATGAAAGAGGGCGTACGGTGGGGATGAATTGCAGAAGAAAAGCCAGCCCGCAAGCAGGCTGGCTTCGACGGCTCACGTTGTCATGAGCCGCTGGGTCACGCGCTTACGCGCGCTCGTTCCACGTGTCCTTGTGGATGATGTTGCCGTCCTTGAACGACCAGGTGATCTGCTCGTAGCGCAGTTCGACTTCTTCGAGATGGTTGTGCTTCTCGAAAGCCGGGTTCTTGATGTCGAGCATCTTCGGACGGACCGCGACGACCTTGACGTTGTCGAGCTTGGTGTTGAAGTATTCCTTCTCCTTGCCCGCGTCGTCGATCTTGTACCACTTGATCTCGACCGACTTCAGCGTCTGGCCGCTCGTCACCGCCTTGTACAGATACGGCGTGGACGAATCGGTTTCCTTGGTCAGCGTGATCGGCGCGTGCACGCGCGTGCCGGTGAGCTTGCCGGTGTTGCCATCGGTCGGGATATGCACGCCATGACCGAACTCGACGATCTCGACGCTGCCTTCGCGGCCTTGCACGGTGACGGAACCCTTGATGTCGGCGCCGCCGTCATCCTTCAGCCACATGTATGCGGGAATTGCCATTTACTACTCCTCTTTGGTACTGCCAAGCAATGCTCAGAAAAACAACTCCTGAGCGACAAGATCCCGAAGAGAGAACTCCGGGAATTCGATTAACGATGTCAGTTCGCGACGTTCGCGGTGTCCGGTACGAGAGTGATTTCCACGCGACGGTTCTTCGCGCGCCCTTGTGGCGTGTCGTTCGCGACGATGGGGCGTGTGTCGCCGTAGCCCTGAACCGCAAACTGCGTAGCCGGTATGCCGGACGCTTCGATCAGCCAGTCGCGCAGAGCCGCGGCGCGCGCGTTCGACAACTTCAGATTGCTCGCGGCATTGCCCACGTTGTCCGTATGGCCCGCCACGAGGATCCGCTTGCCCGGATGCGCCTTGATCATTTCGACGGCTTCGACGAGCACGCGCGTCGATCCCGGTTTAAGTTGCGCCTTGCCGCTGTCGAAGAGCGACATGCTGTCGAGCGTCACCACGGCGGGCGGCGGCGCAGGCGGCTGATAGCTGGCGATGGCGGTATTCAACGTCGGCAGCAATTGCGCGCCGCGATAGAGCCCGAAGGACAGTCTGAGCGGCACGCCCGTGCGCGCGTAGCGATCCAGTTCATCGCGATCGGCGACGAGCGCCTTCAACGCGTCGCGGCGCGCGGCGTCGTGCTCCGGCGTGACGGCTGCGTAGCGGTCCATGTCCGCCTGCAGGCGCTCGAGCAGCGCCGCATTGTTGCGGCCCGCGCCGAGGGTCGCGGCGCCTGCCGCCAGTGCCACGATGCCGATGGCATGTGCGAAGGCGGCCACGCGCGGCGACGTCACGATGCGGCGGGGCATTGCTTCGATCAGCGATTGCGGCAACGGCCACGGAGCCGGGCTTGCTTCGACGCTCGCGGGCGCGATGTGCGTTTGCATCTGCACGTCCTGCTCCCACGGTTTATGTGCGTCGCTGGCGGGCCCGCAGTCGATCCAGCCTGCGCCGTAGAGCGCCCAGGGCGTGGCCGGCTGGCGCGGATCGGTCAGCGTGCCGAACACCATGCGCTGCGTCCAGCCGACGATGGATGCCAGTGCGGCCGCATGGGCGGACGCGTAACGATCGCCCGCATGGCGGCAGGCATCGTCTTCCGCATTGCGGATCAGCGCTTCGAAGCGCCGGGCGTCGACGAGCGGCGTCCCCGACGACACACAGTGCCATCGGCGTCCCGCGTTTGCGTCGCTGCACGCGATACGTGTCAGGCGCTGATACACCGCGACATAACCCGGCAAGCGCACGCTCACGATGCGCGAGGCATCGGCGAGCGCCTGGCGCGCCACGCGCAGGCTTTGCGAGAGCACATCGGCGTCGGCGTGGAGCGCGGGCGCAATGCTCAGCACGACGCCGTCGGGCGCCTGGCCGTCGCGCCACTGGCGCATCGCGAGTGCGATGCCGGGCAGATCCTGCGGACGATCCACGCGCAGCCAGATCGCGCCATCGCCGATAAGCACGAGACGCGGCGTGCCCGAGCCGTGATCGAAAAGCGAGGCGAGCGCATCGCCCATGACGAGCACGAGCGGCATGCGCGTGCGCAGGTTCAGCGGAATATCGACGGTCGCCGCACCCAGCGCGTTCAGGATATGCATGCTGCTGCGGCGCGCGCGTGACAGGCGTCGCGTGCGCCAGCCGACGAGGGCCGCCGCGACGATCACAATGCCTGCCGTCGAAAGCCAGATCCATTCCTTGCCGAACGGCTGCACGAACCACTGCACGGCGAGCGCGAGCAGCGCCGCGAAGACGACGATGGTGCGCGCCGGATAACCCAGTCTCTGCATGGCGCTCACGGCTTGACTGCGTTGGGAATCAGCGCGGCGAGCTGCATGTCGAGGGTGACGTGCCAGATGAACCACGTAACGAGCGCGACGGCGCAGCCGATTCCGGCGACGGCCCACGGCGAGATGCGCCGAAGCCAGTTGCCGAAGCGCCGGCCCGGCTGGTCGATGACGAGCGAGCGCTCGCTTTCGGGACGAAGGCGCGCGATCAGCGCGCTCAACTCATCGATGAGTGCCAGACGCTGATACTCGCCATTGCCCGAATATCGGCCGCGAAAGCCCAGTCCGAGAATCGCCGCGTAACACTCGAGCAGATCGACTTGCGGCGAGTGTTCGCGCATGCGGAACTCCAGCCGCTCGAAGACGCGTTCGCCGCCGTCGTGCTGCTTGAACCTCTCGACCTGCAAAGGCTGTGCGGACCACAGCGGCTTCTCTTCATCGGAGAGATGATGCAGCGCCGTTTCGTCGAGCAAGGCGCATTGGGCCTTCACCGCGTCCTCGCGTACTTCGTCCGGATAGCCTCGGAGATGGAGCGCCGCGCTGAATTCGTCGGTCATCGACTTGCAGTGCGCACGCAACGATGCGAACTCGGCAGAGGAGCCGCCTGTCGACAGATTCGCGACGAAGAGCGCGGTGTCGCGCAGCAGATCGCGGATACCGGTCATGACCGACGGCGCGACGCCCGGAGCCGGCTCGACGAGGCTCGAGTGTGCGGAAGACGTGGACAGCATGTTCATGAGCGCAGCACCGCGTAGAGTTCGAGCGAGACATCCGGGACGGATGTCGGCAGATAGATCTGGCATGCACGCGCGGCCAGCATGCGCGCGTGCGCGGGACTCGCGGCATCGAGCGCGAAGTACTGGTTATCGAGGCGCACGGGAATTGCCGCCGGCACGCGCTGAACGGCCTTCAACGCGATACCTGCCAGAGCCGAATTGACGATGTGATCGACCTCGTCCGGCGCGCCGATCTTGCACAGCCGCGGAATGCGTTCGACGAGTTCGAACGCGGGCAGCGTCGAATTGACCGACAGATACCAGTCGGCGGCGCCATCGGCGATACGGGTGTCGAGAATCTGGCCGGTCCACGTCGTCGCGTTCTCGTGCGCGAGATCGATCGGCACGACACGCGACGGGATGATCGCATCCAGCAAGTTCCGGATCATCGATTCGATTTCCGCAAACACTTCGTCGGCGCGGACGTGATCGTACGCAGGAATGTCCGTGAGCTGCGAGCTCGTGGAGAACGTCATCAACGCGCTGGCGAGCTCGGCGAGGACCGTGTACAAGCGCTCGGGCGGCAAGTTCGGATTCGAAGCGAGGAATCGGAGTTGCGGCCACGCGGCATGGATGCAATGCAGAAGCCAGAACAACTGCACGTCGGCGACGCCGTATTCCGCGACCTGTTCGATGCGCTCGCTGCGCCGCGCGCCGAGGGCGAGGCTCTTCGCCAGCAGGATGTCGGCGATCCGGCCGATGCGCTCGACGTGAAGCTCATGCGCGCCCAGCGACAGGCAAGGCGGCACGTAGCGCCGGTCGAGCTGGAACTGGCCGCTCGTGGAACGGACGAGGCGTGCGATGGCGCAAACGGTGTCATCGGCGTGCGGCTCGAAATCGAACAGCAGACGCACCGCATGACGTTCCGCGGCGATCTCGCTTTCGTCGGTGCCGTTTGTGTCGACGACCTTGACGAACTCGCGGTAGGCGCGGCGCGGACGCGTGAGCGCCGCCTCATCCATGCGGCAGTTGTTGCCGTTGGCGTCTGGCAGCGCGAGCGCGGCCAGCACGGTCACGGTTTGCCGATCCGCGCTCACGCCTTGCGTGAGATCGCGCGCAGGGGGTAATGGCTGCGCAATCGATGTATCGATGGGCGTACCGTCGGGAAAACGCAGCTTGAGGCGCGAGAGCTTGAGACGGCCAGCGGCGAGCGCGTCTTCGTCGACCTCGACGTCGAGCGTTCCCCACGGTTGCGCAAGGGCCGCAGTCGTGAATTGACGAAGGGCAAATTCCGCCCATCGCTCCTGTTGTTGAAAATGCTGCTGCGTGAGAATCAGGCCTTCGTGCCAAAGCGGTTTATCGATCCGCATGAATGTATTTCGCGATACTGATTGGTTTATGTAAGGGCGGATTCTATCGTCGGCCAAGTGATTCGTATACCTGCTGGATGAATAGTGGATTTATAGAGTGGCAAGGAGAAAGTCGATCGATAACAACCACTTGCATGTACGGAAATGGATCTTGGACTATTTTCAAGAAGAAGATGGCGAGGGTGACGATTGTCAATTAGTGTTCATTCGATCCCTGTCGCGCGCGCTTCGCGAGCATGCGCAGTCAATCCGGGAAACTGCGAAGCCGTTGTTTATCAACGGCAATGGCGGATGAGGACGGGTGTCGTGCCGATTATTTAGGCAAGCGTTGGATTCTTTTGGAATGCGGCGAAACCTGTTCTAATATGCCCGCGAAAATCCGAAGGGCACATTGGGCGCGTGAGTCTGATCGGCGCTCGATATGCGCAAGAAGAATCAAGGTGGTTTCTCGGTTTCGAGATGGGTTTGATCAATTTATTAAGGATTATTGATGGATAGCTTCCAGAGAGAGATTCCCAAAAGCCGTGTTTCGATCACGCTCGATCTACACACGGGCGGCGCGCAAAAGAAGGTCGAATTGCCGCTCAAGCTGCTGGTCGCGGGCGATTTCAGCGCGGGACGCGAGCAGGCGCCGCTTTCCGAACGCAAGAAAGTCAACATCGACAAGAACAATATCGACGCCGTTCTCGCCGACTACGCGCCCGACCTGAAGTTCGCCGCCGAGAACACGCTCTCCAACGACGGCTCCGAACTGCCGATCAACCTTTCTTTCCGTTCGATGAAGGATTTCGAGCCGGAGCAGGTGGCGCGTCAGATTCCGGAACTGCAGGCACTGCTCGCCGTGCGCAATCTGCTGCGCGATCTGAAGTCGAATCTGCTGGACAACGGCACTTTCCGCCGCGAGTTCGAAAAGATCCTGAAGAACAAGGAACTGTCGGACAAGCTGCGCGGGGAACTCTCGCAAATCGCCACCGCGGCGACGCAGCCGGAAGGCCACGCCTGAACCTCGGCACCCTTCCATACGCTTCAATCGACAAGAATCCCAGACAGGACAATCAATGACTAAGAAAGAAGTCCGCGCGAGCGCCGCAGGCGAAACCGTCGTGCTCGATGCTCCGCAAGAGTCGTATGGCGACAGCGTCTATGCATCGCTTTGCAACAAGATCAATCTGAGTCCGGTGGCGCAGGCGCGTCCGCTGGAGGCATTCCGGGACAACGACATGCTTTCCGAAGCATCCGCCGACGAGCGCCTCGCGCGCGGCATGGGCGCGTTTCTCGATCTCGTCGCGCAGACGAGCAAGCCGGTGGATCGTCTCGACAAGTCGCTGCTCGATTTCTTCATCGGTCAGTTGGATCGCCAGATCAGCCGGCAACTCGATTCGGTCATGCACAACCCCGAATTTCAAGCGCTCGAAGGCCGCTGGCGCGGTCTGAAGATGCTCGTGTCGCGCACGGATTTTCGCAAGAACGCGCGCATCGAAGTGCTGGACGTATCGAAGGATGCGCTCGTGCGGGACTTCGAGGACGCGCCGGAATTGATCCAGAGCGGCCTGTATCGCCTGACGTACATCGAAGAGTACGACACGCCGGGCGGCCAGCCGATCAGCGCGATGGTCAGCGATTTCGAGTTCGCCAACTCGCCGCAGGATGTGGCGTTGCTGCGCAATATTTCGAAGGTGGCGGCGGCCGCGCACATGCCGTTCATCGGCTCGGTGGGCGCGGCCTTCTTCGGCAAGAAGTCGATGGAGGAAGTCGCTGCGATTCAGGATATCGGCAACTACTTCGACCGCGCGGAATACATCAAGTGGAAGAGCTTCCGCGACACGGACGACGCGCGCTACGTCGGGCTCGTGATGCCGCGCGTGCTCGGCCGTCTGCCGTACGGCAAGGATACGACGCCCGTGCGCGCCTTCAACTACGAAGAGCAGGTGAAGGGTCCGGACCACGATCGTTATTTGTGGGTGAACGCATCGTTCGCGTTTGCGGCGAACATGACGCGCAGCTTCGTGAACAACGGCTGGTGCGTGCAGATTCGCGGCCCGCAGGCAGGCGGCAAGGTCGAGGATCTTCCGGTGCATCTGTATGACCTCGGCACGGGCGTGCAGCCGAAGATCCCGACCGAAGTGCTGATTCCCGAGACGCGTGAATTCGAATTCGCGAACCTCGGTTTCATTCCGTTGTCGTTCTACAAGAACCACGATTTCGCGTGCTTCTTCTCGGCGAATTCGACGCAGAAGCCTGCGCTATACGAGACCAAGGAAGCGACCGCGAACAGCCGCATCAATGCGCGTCTGCCGTATATCTTTCTGCTTTCACGCATCGCGCATTATCTGAAGCTGATTCAGCGCGAGAACATCGGCACGACCAAGGACCGGCGTCTTCTCGAACTTGAACTCAACAACTGGATCAAGGGTCTCGTCACCGAGATGAAGGATCCGGGCGATGAGTTGCAGGCATCGCATCCGCTGCGTGAGGCGAAGGTGACGGTCGAGGATATCGAAGATAACCCGGGCTTCTTCCGCATCAAGCTCTTTATCGTGCCGCATTTCCAGGTGGAAGGCATGGATATCGGCTTGTCGCTGGTTTCGCAGATGCCGAAAGCGAAGAGCTGATTCTTCGCTTCGTCCAGTAGGTGCTGAGTGTGCCGGGATTCCCGTTTAAGGGGTCCCGGCATTTTTGTCTGGGGACGCACTGGAATACGCGTGAATCACAGCGCCGGAATGCGCCATGAGTGACGAACGAGCAGAACTGGAAGCGGAACTCGCGAGAACAATCACGCGATTCACACCGCTCTTGCTCGTCGGCATGGACCGGCGCCGCCGAAGCTGTTTCGCTTTTTGCGCAGACTCAGGGTATGCGGCTGACGGCGGCCAAACAGGACATCGTGGTCCATGCGCGAACCGGTGGCATGGAATTGTCGTCGTCGAAGGATATGCAATTCAATAGCATTGACGGCTCGATCGTGGCGCATTCAAAGGGGGCGATGACGCTCACGAGCGGCGGCGCTTATATCAAGATCGAAGGCGGCAACATCGAGTTGGGCGCTCCGGGCAGTGTTCTGCTGAAGTGCGGCAGCTTCAACTGGACCGGACCGGGCAGTGTGTCACTGCCGATGCCGAACATGCCGATCGGGCCGTGCAAAGAATGCCTGCTGGACGCGCATCGCGGTGTTGAAGCGATGACGGAGGTGGCGTGACCAACTCCCCTAAGATCGGTGCGACTGCCTTCCCACGGCCTGCTGAGGCTCATGGTGACTCGTCAGCGTTGCCTGTGTCGAATCGTGATGCCGATTGGCAAAGCTGTGTCGAGAGACTCTGCGCGATGTTCGATAGGTATGCTGGCGAAGCGCAGCCGGTTTTTTTGTACATGATGGTCGATGGGCGCGGAAATGCGGGGTTAGTTAATCTGCTTGAACGAGTTCCCGGTCTAAGCTACGTATCGCTGTGGCACGGTACGGAAATCGAGTCCTACACGGATATCGCGCCCTATTTGATCGCCCTTGATCGATGGCAACTTCAAGATGAGCGAAGTTTGCAATATCGTCTAGCTCGGCGAATTTGGCGCGAGGCAACCATTCCTATGGTGACGTGGCTTTGGTCATACAATGCCCTCGATGCAATGGCATCGCACTACCGGCGATATGTCACCTACTCGCTTCCGGATCGAAAAGAGTATTACCTGCATTTTTACGATAACCGGATTCTCGAACACCTGAGAAAGGTGTGGACTGAGGTGGAATGTCAGCAATTCATCGCGCCGTGTGTCGCTATCGACTACCGCAATCGCTTGCTGGTTGATGTGCACTGGGAAAACCCTCAACCCTCATGGGAATTCGAGACTGATAAGTTTTGCATCACAAACGAGCAACATCGTCAACTACTTAACCTTTTCTATGCGGACAAGCTCGCGCTCCAATTGCGAACCACATGCGGGGTGCGGCTAGATCATCCGACGGTGATTGACCTCTATACGTTGATTTGTGGCCAAATCGAGCGGGCAGAAAAATACCGCATAAACGATGGACCCGGGACATTGGATTACGTGACCTGTGGCGTACTCGTTTCGCCATCGTTCGACGAGCATCCCTTTGTTAATGAGCGTTTGCGTGCTGTCGCGAAAGGCGAGATGTCGTCAGTCGAAGCACTGGAGGGAGTGGGTGATGACATATGGAATGCCATTCAGAGGAAAGGTCATGCTTAACAAAAAGAAACGCAGCCGTTCCGTGTTTCGGATGCTGGAGGCAACGCTTTTAGTTCTGACACTTGCTGCCTGCGGCAAGGCCGAGCCGCTATACAGCGGAGTTTCCACCATGGGGCGGAATTATCTTCCCTACAACATGAATGGCTTCACGATCACCGACGCTTACGGGAATAAGGCAAGCGGTGGCGGCGATGATCCGCCCGGTGGTGGTGGTGGCATAGCATGCTGCTACAAGCTCAAAGGGACTGAGTTCACGGTGAAGTGGGACTACTACGATGTCGATCAGTGGTCTCCGGAGAATTCACACATAAAACACGCCGAAGCGAAAGTATCGATGCCTGCGACCGCAACGCCCGACAAGGTCGGCATGCGCATATTCGAAGTCCACTTCTTTCCCGATCGCCATGTCGAGTTGCAGTTTCCAGGCGGATTGCTCGATCCATCCCGCGTTCCGGTGGTCGAGGTATCGCGTTGGATGTCACAACACTACGAGAAAGATCTGGATGCGAAGTTCGCTGACAACTGGGCGGAGTCGCACCGGCGCATTGCACGTGTTGTCGCTGCCGCTTGGTTGAAATACAGGCTCACCGATCAGAAAGATCTCGAGCAGTTCGCATATTTTGCATTGCTGGTCAACAACAGGTTCGATGCACAGTCAGAGGTTCAGCGCATCCTGCAAGAAAGCAAGGACCAGCCCGGGCAATTTGCCAAAGCCATGCAGAATCTGCCTAAGGATCTGCTTGACGATTTGAAACGAGATAAGTTTGAAGCAGTCGCCGTGCCGGTCATCGAGGATGGTCTGTTGCCGCCGCCGCGTACAGAGGCTAAACAGAATGCGTAGTGACTTTAAGTTAGTCGAATCCCTGTCGCGAGCCGCGATCGTTATCTTTTCCCTTTCGACGCTTGTTGCCTGTGGAAAGTCAGAGCCAGTGTATAGCGGGATTTCCACGATGGGGCGGAACTATCTTCCCTACAACATGGATGGCTTCACGATTACCGACGCCTACGGGAATAAGGCGAGCGGCGGCGGCGATGAACCGCCCGGTGGTGGTGGCATAGCATGCTGCTACAAGCTTAAAGGGACGGAATTCACGGTGAAGTGGGACTACTACGATGTCGATCAGTGGCACAAGGGAGACGAGAGAATGTTCCACGCCGAAACAAAGGTCTCAATGCCATCAATGCCTATTCCTGACAAAGTCGGAACCCGCATCTTGGAAGTTCACTTCTATCCAGACCGTCATGTCGAATTCGCCGGTCCGCTTGACGTGCTGGCGCTGCGTCACTTCACACTGCCCTCGCGCATCCTCGTGACGAAGACGCTCGCCGAGAAGGCAACCGGGCCGCCGCCGCCGCCCTTGCCACCTGGTGCGCTGGCTGCCGCGCAGAAGGTTGGCGTCCCGTTACCGGGGGCGAACTGATGCACGCGGCGCGTTAGTTCACGCCGATCTGGAACGCGCGAGTGCGTGGTCCGAAGCGCCCCATCGGCGAATACATCGAACTGTGCAACCGAAAGCGGCCCCCCACTCGAGCCTGGCGGATCAAACGCCGGACGAGGCATACTTTGCGACGCTAACCGCGATTAAATCGGCAGCATGATCGCCCCGGACGTTCCACCTAAAAAACTCAGAAAACCCTCCGAACGAGCGAGGCCCCCTCTGGCCTCCGCTCAACAGGAAAGAGAAAGCCCCGCGCAAAGCGGGGCAACCATCCTCTCAAACCTCCAACTGCTCCAGCACCTTCCCCTTCGTCTCGATCCCCATGAAATGCACCGCCGCCGCCGCGACGACCGGCACGACCGCGAGCGCATAGAACGCGATGTCCATGTTCCCGCCCATCAGCGTCTTGCCGACGAGCGCCGGCGCGAAGATCGCCGCGATCTTGAGCCATGCGCCACCGAGACCACAACCGAAAGCGCGGATACTCGTCGGATATAACTCCGGCGTATAAACATAAGCGGTGATAAACCCGCAAGCCATGAAGCCGAGCGCGAGCGCGCAGAACGTCGCAACCACATACACAGACTGCGCGACGAACACGCCCGCGCATACCAGCGACAGCGCGCACAACACGAACGACCAGTTGATGACCGGCTTGCGCCCGACCTTGTCGACGATCAGCGCGCACGTCAGCGAGCCGATCACGCCCAGCACCGACGCCGCCACCGCAAGATTCAGCGCAAGCTGCAGCGGCGCGTGATAAACCGTCTTGTAGATCGTCGGCAACCACGTCGAGAGACCGTACTGCAGCACGCCGCACGTCATCCACAGCAGCGCGACGGCGATCGTGCGCTTCAGATACGCCGGCCCGATCAGATCGAGACGGCGCCGCTTCGGATGCCGATTCGCCATCGCTTCGAATTCGGCGAGATTGCCGAGCGGCGGCAACGGCCGCTTGACGGTCGCTTCGAATGCGGAAAGCGCATCGCCCGCTTCCTTCATGCGGCCGCGTTCACCGAGCCAGCGCGGCGATTCCGGCACCAGCGCGCGCAACATGAAGAACAGCACGAGCGGAATGCCGCCGATGAAATACATCGCTTCCCATCCGAATCGCGGCACGATCCACGCGCCGAGCGCATTCGATGCAAGCAGGCCGATCGGAAACACGATCTCATACAGCAGCACGAAGCGCCCGCGTCCATGCGCGCGGGTGATCTCGTTGATGTACGTCGCCGCCACCGGCAACTCGCCGCCGAGTCCGAGCCCCTGCACGATGCGCAAGGCGACGAACACGGCGAACGAAGGCGCGAAGCCGCATGCAATGCTCGTCAGTCCGATGATCCCCGAGCTCCACGCGATCGAACGCACGCGCCCGAAGCGTTCCGCAAGCGAAGGAAACAGGAATGCGCCGATCAATTGTCCGATCGATCCCGACGCGATCAGAAAGCCGACCTGTCCCGGCGTAAGCCCCCAACGCTGGATGAGCAGCGGCAAGGTCGCCGCGATGACGATGACATCGAAGCCATCGAAGAACGTCGCCGCGCCGATCAGAATCCGCGCGCGCACCTGCATCGCATTGGCGGGCAGCCGTTCGATGCGCGCGATGATCGATCCCTTCGTGACCGCGTGAGCGGCCGCGCTCGCGTCCGCGACTGTCGTGGCCGTGCCGCCGTGCTCAACGGCCGTGTTGCTCATGCTCCTCATGCCTGCTCCCGTCAATGTGTTATGCGAGTGCCTTCGCCGTATCCGCAAGCGACGCGATATCGACCGCGCGTCCCTGGCTCATCCATTTCTTCGCGACCTTCAGATCGCGCGTCGCGTTGATCGCGATGACGCCGCGCAATACATCGCCTTCGAAGAAGAAGAGCGATGCACGACGCGCGTCCAGATCGCCGCGCACGACAGGCGTCGCGCCCGGCGGAATGTCGCCGAGAATCTGCAGGTTCACGTCGTACTGATCCGACCAGAACCACGGAATCTCCGCATACGGCGTGCGAACGCCGAGCACGGCGCGGGCCGTCGCGATCGCCTGGTTCTGCGCGTTCGCCCACGATTCGAGACGCACGCGGCGCTTCAGCCACGCATTCGGATGATTGGCGACATCGCCGCAAGCGAACACATGTGCATCGTGGGTCGCGCCGAATTCATCGACGACGATGCCGTCGTTCACTTCGATGCCCGCGCTTTCCGCGAGCGCCGTGTGCGGCGCGAGACCGATGCCCGCGACGGCAAAGCCGGCGTCGATGAACGTGCCATCGGCCATCGAAGCGCGCACGCCGCGTTCGCAGTCTTCGAGCGATACGACCGATGCATTCAAACGTACATCGACACCGTTATCGCGATGCAACTTCAGCAGAAAGTCCGACACGCTCGCGGGCACCGAACGTCCGCACAGACGCGGCGCACCTTCGATCACGGTCACATCGACGCCGAGCTTCTTCGCGGTCGCCGCGACTTCAAGGCCGATCCATCCGCCGCCGATCACGAGCAGGCGCTTCGCATGACTCTCGCGCAGACGCTTGCCGATATGCACCGCATCGTCGAGCGTGCGCAGATAGGCAAGATGCGAAGTCTTCACGAGCGATGCCGGCAGACGGCGCGCCGCACCGCCCGTTGCGATGACAAGCCGGTCGTACTGCACTTCGCGTCCGCTCGCGGTACGCACGATGCGCGCGTCGCGATCGATCGACGTCGCGCGTTCCGGCTGCCACGCTTCGACGTTCAACGCGGCGAATGCATCGTGATCGACGAGACGCACGGTTTCGATATCCGCTTCGCCCGCGAGCACGGCCTTCGACAACGGCGGGCGCTCATAAGGAAGATGAATCTCGTCGGCGATCATCACGACGCGGCCATCGAAGCCCTCCTTGCGCAACGTCTTCACGATCCAGCCCGCCGCCTGTCCGCCGCCGATCACGACGACTGTCTGAAGATCAGCCATTTTTCCGCTCCGTCATGAACTTGCCTTCGGGCGCCTTCGCCTCTTTCTGGCGGCGCGTGTTGCCGTCGAGACCTCCATCGACGGCCCATTCCGCAAACACGGTCGGACCCGGCTCGAACTCGCGCGGCTGCCATTCGGGCGTGAGCACGTCTTCATCCGCGTAATACTCGATGAGACCGCCCGCCGGATTCTTGAAGTACCAGAAGTACGCCGACGAAACCGGATGACGTCCCGGTCCGAGTTGCGTGGTCCATCCGCAGCGGCTGATATGCAGGCCGCCGCCGAAGACTTCGTGGATGTCGCGCACCGTGAACGCGACGTGATTCAGGCCGCGTTTTCCATCGGGTAGTTGCAAGAGAAACAAATCGTGATGACCGCCATGCGGCGCGCAACGCATGAACGCGCCGCGTCCCGGATAGCGATCCGATGTCTCGAAGCCGAGCAGCTCGTGATAGAACTTTTCCTGCTCCGCGACGCAGTTCGTGAAGAACACGACGTGTCCCACTTCGACGGGTTCCGCGCGCTCATAGACGGGGCTCGGCGTATCGATGCGCTGCGCGTTGCCCCACACGTTCGACAGTGAGCCCTTCACGTCGATGTCGCGCTTCTTCGTCACTTCCACACGAATCGCCATGCCGTTCGGATCGATGCAACCGACCGCATCGTCGGTTTCGATGTGACCGGGCTGGCCCGCGAAGCGTCCGCGCAACGCGTCGAGTTCGGCGCGCGTCGCGACGGACCACGTCACTTCGCGCAACGTCGGACCGCCTTCGAATGCGGGCGGCAGCGCGGGATCGTCGGCCAATGCAAGCAGCACTTCGCAGCCGTTGAGCGTTTCGAAACGCGCGCGCGCTTCATCGTGCGCGACTTCCTTCAATCCCCAGTCCGCGAAAAAGCGCCGGCAGGTGTCGAGATCGGTCACGCCGTAGGTGATGCGTTCAATGCCAAGGATCGTCATGGCAACTCCTTCAGTTCGCCCACGGCAGCGGGGCATCGTTCAAGCCCCAGTACAGGCTCTTTTGCTGCATGTATTCGCGCAGGCCGAGACGGCCTTTCTCGCGTCCCATGCCGCTGTCTTTCCATCCGCCGAAAGGCGTCGAAATCGAAAACTGCTTGTACGTGTTGATCCAGACCGTGCCCGCGCTCAACGCGCGCGCGAGGTTCCATGCACGCTTGTAGTCGCGCGTCCAGATGCCGGCGGCGAGACCGAACACGCTGTCGTTCGCTTGCTGCAACAACGCGGCTTCGTCGTCGAAGGGCAGGGCGGCAAGCACCGGGCCGAAGATTTCTTCCTGACACATGCGCGCATCGTTCGCGAGACCTTCGATGATCGTCGGCAGATAGAAGAAGCCTTTCTCGCGGCCATCGCCCGTCGGACGTTCGCCGCCGCATAACAGCGTGCCGCCTTCTTCGAGACCGAGCGCGACATAGCGTTCGATGCTCTCGCGATGCTGCGATGTGATGAGCGGACCCATCTGCGTGATTTCGCGCGTGGGATCGCCGACGCGCAGCCCGCGTGCGCGATCGACGAGACGCGACATGAACTCGCCGTACACCTTGCGTTCGACGAAGAGCCGCGATCCCGCGATGCACGATTCGCCCGATGAACTGAAGATGCCGTACAGCACGCCGTTCACTGCGTGATCGAGATCGGCATCGGCATAGACGATGGTCGGCGACTTGCCGCCCAGTTCGAGCGATACCGGCATCAGCTTTTCCGCGGCAAGACGCGCAATACCGCGACCGACTTCGGTGCCGCCCGTGAACGCGACCTTCTTGACGAGCGGATGACGCACGAGCGCATCGCCGATGACCGAGCCCTTGCCGGGCAACACGCTCACGACGCCTTTCGGCACGCCCGCTTCCTCGCAGATGCGCGCGAGCGCAAGCGATGCCAGCGGCGTCACTTCAGCGGGCTTCAGCACGACCGCGTTGCCGGCCGCGAGCGCAGGCGCGAGCTTTTGCGCATCGGATGCGATCGGCGAATTCCACGGCGTGATTGCCGCGATGACGCCGAGCGGTTCGTGCACGCTCATCGTCAGATAATCGCCGCGTGAAGGCGTGAGTTCTTCTTCGAGCGTTTCGAGGCACGCTGCGAAGTAGCGGAACGTGTTGGCCGCGCTCGTGACCAGGGCGCGCGTTTCGCTGATCGGCTTGCCGTTGTCGCGGCGCTGCAATTGCGCGAGCGCTTCATGACGCGCTTCGATCAGATTCGCGATGCGATGCAGAACCGCAGCACGCTGATGCGGCTTCAGTCCGGCCCAATCGGCCTGCCTGTAAGCGCGATCCGCGATCTCGACGGCTTCGCGCGCGTCGTCGGCATCGGCGGTGCTGATCTCCGCGTTGACGGATTGATCGGCGGGATAGATGCTCGCGTACTGATTGCCGCGCCCTTTGCGCCACTCGCCGCCGATATAGATATCGCCGGACGCTACGAGCGAAGTGTCGGGATGATTCATCTTTCTGAAGCTCCTTAGATGACGCAACGCGCGGCGCGATTGCGCAACGCACGGATCGCGCTGAATGCAGTCAACGCCGATGTCTTCGGATTCGACGGCAACGGCTTGCCGCACATTTCCAGCGACATCTCGCCGAACGCGCCGCGTGCGACGATGCGATGCACGTTGCGCTCGACAGCCGGATCGGCGATGAGACGCACGCGTGTGCCATCGAGCCCGAGTCCCGCCAACGCAATGGTCGCCGCGACGTTCGCGTTCTTCGGATAGAGACGCGCCGCATCGCGTGCAGTGCCTTCGAAGATGACCTTCTCTTCAGTCAGCGACTTCAGATCGCAGAGCGTTTCAGCAGGCGTGCCGAGCCAGCCGAGCGGCGGCTTGCGGCCGGTGTACTGCACGTCGTCCAGGCCGCCTTCCTTCGCGGCGGCGAGCGCATCGACGCCGCCGATCGCACCCGAGAGCAGCGTGATCGTGGCCGCGCCTTCATTGGCGGCATTGGCGAGGGCATCGAGCAAGCCGGCTTCCGACAGCGCGCCGATCGATGCGACCGCGCAATCCGTGCCCGACTTCAGCAACGGCACGACATGATCGACGAGCGCCGCATGTCCCGCGCATTCGAGCGCGAATTCCGGATGACTGGCGAGCGCATCGACGTGGGACACGACATCGACGTTATCGCCGAGCACCGCGCGCACGTTGTCGCGATCGCGTTCCGGCACGATCACATGCGAGATGCGAACGAGCGGATCGTTGTCGAGCGCGCGATACACCGCCGAACCGATCGCGCCGAAGCCGATCATCGCGATGTCGATCGCTTGCCGTGCATGGAGGGGATCACGCATATTCCGGCTCCTTCGGCTCTTCCTTCTTGACGGGCGGCCCGGCGAACGCGGTCGCGAACGAGCCGACCGACAGCATGTCCACTTCGACCAGCACCGGGCCATCGATCGCGAGCCCTTCGCGCACGATGTCATCGGCCTGATCGAGCGACGTGATGCGGCGATGCGCAAGGCCGAGACTCGCGCAGAACTGCGCGAAATCCGGCTGATGCAGATCGACGAACATGCGGCGTCCGCCGTAGTTCGCGTCCTGAATGTTGCGGATCACGCCGTAGCATTGATCGTTCATCAGCACGATCATGACGTTGGCCTTTTCCTGCACGGCGGTTGCGAGCTCGCCGACATTGACCATCAGACCGCCATCGCCGACGAGCGCGACAGTCTTCTTCGCCGCGCCCGAAAGCGCGGCGCCGATCGCCATCTGCATGCCTTGCCCGATGCCGCCGCCGAGCGCATGCACGCCCGCGCGCGGATTGAAAATCTTCAGCAGGCGGTTGCCCCACGTGCTGTTGGAGATCGTCACGTCGCGGACCCAGTTGTAATCGCGGCCCACCGCGCGTTGCAGCGAATCGACGAGACGCTTGTACGGTCCAAGTCCCTTCGACACTTCCGCGACGGCCGTTTCGCGCGCTGCCGCGAGATCGCTCGCGAACGCGGCATCGATGCGGATGCGGCCTTCGAGCAGCGTCGCGAGTTCATCGAGCACGCGCGATGCATCGCCATGCACGAAGAGTTCGTTGCGATAGCCGCGGTTATCGGCGAGCGCATCGGCGTCGATGCGATAAAGCGGCTGCGGCAGCGCGAGCTTGTACTTCAGCGTTTCGTTGCCGCGCAGACGCGAGCCGACGACGACGAGCGCATCGCAGGTCTTGTAGAACGCTTCGACGGACGGATGCACGTTGAATGCGCCGAGCGTCGCCGGATGATCTTCCGGCAGCACGCCGCGACCTTGCACGCTCGTCACCACGCCGAAGCCGAGCTTCACGAGGCGCTCGACCGCGCCGCGCGCATGACGCGTGCCGCCGCCGAGCCATAGCAACGGACGCTTCGCGTTCGTGAGCGCATCGGCGAGCTGCTTCACGCGCAGACTGTCGTGCGTGAGCATGCCGACGTGCGGCGCGGCGAGATCGGCGGGCCATTCGATTTCAGCGGCCTGAATGTCGATGGGAATCTCGACGCTCACCGGGCCCGCAGGCGCAGTGAGCGCGACGCGCACGGCTTCGCGAATCGTCGGCAACGCGGTGTCCACGGTGCGTACGCGAAACGCCGCCTTGGAGATGGATTGCAGCATCGACAACTGATCGGGCGCTTCGTGGATATACGCGAGATCCTGATCGAGATACTCGGTTTCGATCTGCCCGGTGATATGCAGCAACGCCGTGCCCGCGGTCAGCGCTTCGACCATCGCGCCCGCTGCGTTGCCGGCAGCCGTGCCCGTCGACGTGAACGCGACGCCGAGTTCGCCGGATACGCGCGCGAGGCCGTCGGCCATGTTCAGGGCGCCCGCTTCGCCGCGCGCGCCGACATAGCGGATGTTGCCGCGACGCCCGATCGCATCGAGGATCGGCATGTTGTGAATCGAGATCACGCCGAACGCCGTGCGGACGCCGCATTGTTCGAGGAACGCGGCGATCAGTTCGCCGACCGTGGTTTTTTCAGACATGACGAGCAAAGCCTCCGGAAACATCGATATGGCTGCCGGTCGTGTACGACGACAGCGTTGTTGCGAGATAGAAGAGCGCCTGCGCCGCTTCTTCGGGCAAGCCGAAGCGGGCGAGCGGAATGTTTTTCTTGCGCGCGAGCTCGCCGGTCCATTCTTCCCAGCTTTGGCGCGTGGGGTTATCGGCGTTTTCGTTCGAGTAGTTCTGATAGCGACGCTTCCATTGCCCCGATTCGACGATGCCGATCAGAATCGAATTCACGCGGATGCGTTGCGGCGCGAGTTCCGTCGCAAGCGATTTCACGAGACTCAACACGCCCGCGCGCGCCGATGAAGTCGCGACCATATGCGGCTCTGGTTGCAGCGCGAGCAGCGAGTTCACGCAGACGATCGCGGGCGAAGGCGCATCTTTCAGCATCGGCAAGAAGGCGCGCGTCGGACGAATGATGCTGAAGTACTTCAGTTCCAGTTCGTCGCGCCAGGCGTCGTCGGTGGTATCGGCGAATGTGGAGACGCGGCCCTGACCCGCGTTATTCACGAGCATGTCGACGCGGCGGAAGCGTTGCATTACCTGCGATGCGAATGCGTTCACTTGCTCCGCGTCGAGCACGTCGCAACGCGCGGCGAACAGTTGCGCTTGCGGGAATTCATCGGCGAGCGTTGCCTGCGCGCCTTGCAGACGTTCGCTGTCGCGCCCGCAAATGGCCACCGATGCGCCCGCTTGCAAGAACAACTTCGCCGTCGCGAGACCGATGCCCGACGAACCGCCGGTGACGACAGCGACCTGGTCCGAGAGATCGATTCGAATCATTGCAACCCCAGAGATTTCATGTAGCGGTTCGACGCGGACGCACGCGCGCCCGGGCGATAGTTGAGACGCATCGAGAGCGCATCGGCGGCTTCGCGAACCTTGTCGACGAGACCGCTGTCGAGCAACGCTGCGTCGATTTCGGGACGCGGAATCGTCGTCGTGATGACGGCGACGATGCGTCCCGTGTCGTTGCGAACGGGCGCGGTGACGACCGATATGCCGCGCTCGAACGACGACTGGCTTGTCGCGTAGCCGCGTTCGGCGTCTTCCTTCACGCGCTCGAAGAGCTCTTCGACCGTTTCGGGCGTGGACGTCGTGAAGCGTTCGAGATGCGCTTCCGGATAGAGCGCGCGCAGTTCATCGAGCGAAAGATCGCCCATCAGAACGTGGCCGTGCGTCGTCGCATGGGCGGGAAGGCGCGTGCCGACGTTCACCTTCACCGAACTGAAGATAGGCGCGTGACTCTGCGCTTTCGCGACGAACACGACATCGCGGCCATCGCGAATGAGGATGTGGCTCGTGAGACCGGTCGCGTCGCGCAATGCTTCGATGATCGGCAGGCCGAGATCGGTGAGTTCAAGCGAGCTCAGATATTCGAAGCCGAGACGCAGCACGGCGACGCCCAGCCGATAGTTGCGGTCCTTGTCCGCGCGCTCCAGAAAGCCGAGCGATTCGAGCGTCTGCAACAGGCGGAAAACCGTCGTGCGCGGAATGCCGAGGCGTCGCGACAATTCGGGCGCGCCAAGCACCGGTTCGCGCGGCGAGAACTCGGTGAGGATCTTCAATCCGCGTTCGAGTCCCGGCACGATGTAAGTCGGTTCGCCCTTGTCGGCTTCTTCCGTGGCGAGGGATGTCATTGCGGTACTCCGTCTTTCGTGTGGGATTCGATGCTTTCGCAAAACGCATCGATCAATGCGGTGTATGCAGCGGGTGATTCGACGTAGCCTGCATGGCCCGCACGCGGCATCACTTGCAGATTGACCCGCGCGGCCTGCGCGATGCGCTCGCATGCGTCGGGCGGCGTGATCGCATCGTCCGCGCCGACGGCGACCGCGATGCGTCCGTGAAAGCGCGCGATATCCGCTGCGAGATCGGCGTTGGCAAGCAGATGCGTCGCTTGCGCATAGCCTGCGGGGACGATGCGCGCCATGTTCCAGCGGACCCATTCGCGCGCTTCATCGTCGGCGTAGTGCGAAAGCATGTTGGCGCTGCGCTCGCGTGCGAGTCCTTGCGGGCCGAGTTCGTTCAGCATCTTCAAACGTGCATCGCGTTTCGATTCGCGCACTTCCTTCGATGCAGCGCCATAACCCGCAGCCGGCGATATCAGCAGCAGGCCCGCGACGCGCTGTGGCGTATGCACGGCGAATGATCCCGCGATGATCGCGCCGAGCGAATGGCCGACGATCACGCATCGATCGATATCGAGCGCATCGAGCCACGCGCGCAACGCTTGCCCGTAATCGAGCGCAAGCGGCGAATCGTTACGTATGCAACTAGATTCGCCATACCCCGGCGCGTCCCATGCGATGACACGCCGCTTCGCACCGAGCGCGTCGAGCTGCCGGACCCACGACGCCGCGCCCGACCCGATCCCATGCAGCAGCACGACGGGCAGCGCGCGCCGATGCATCGCACCTGCCTCGCGATAACCCGTGATGCCGTGCGCGGTTTCGATATGCGTGTCGGGAAAGCACGCGAGCGTCTGGATGTTCATGCGAGCCTCAGCGCTTCAACTTCGCCAGCGGCGAATCCGGCGGATACGTCGGCGTGATGGGTTTCGGCGCGCCGAGCATCACGCACATCAGCGCGTCTTCCTCGCCGATGTTGATCTCCGTGCGATACACGCCCGGCGGCACGGAAATGAGATCGCGCTCGCCGAGCACGGCTTCCCACGTTTGTCCGTCCTTCTCGCAGACGACTTTCATCTTTCCGCGCAGCACGAAGAAAATCTCTTCGACGTCGATATGAATATGACTCGGCCCGATGTTGCCGGCGGGAATGACCATCGTCGAAAACGTGAAGCTGCCTGCGGGAATCGTGTTCATGTCCTTCGATACACCCGTGCCGCCCGTGCCGACATAACGCATCTGCGCGCGACGATACTTCGGGTCGTAGTCGGCCTGGAACTTGAGCGCGTCCCAGTCGCAACGGCGCGTTTCGAGGCGCGCGACGCGCGTGTCCATCCATTGTGCGAAGCTCGCTTCGGCGGGCTGATCCCACGACTTGCGTTCGATGTCTGCATCGGCCATTGCTTTCTCCAGGTTCCAATCAAATAGAGCGAATCAATTCATCACGAAGCCGCCGTTCACCGGCAGCAACTGGCCCGTTACGAAGCGCGCCGCATCCGAGAGCAGGAACAGCACGGGGCCGTTCACGTCGTCGGGGACTTGCGCGCGCGTCAATGCGCGGCCTTTGAGGTAATACTCGTGACGCTCGGCGGGCACATATGCGGTGGCTTCCACTTCGGTGAGGCCGGGCGCGATCGCGTTGACGGTCACGTTGTCCGCGCCGAACTCGCGGGCGAGCGAGCGCGTCATCGCGATCACCGCGCCCTTGCTCGCGACGTATGCGAGCAGCTTCGGCGCGCCCCACAGCGCCGTATCGGATGCGATGTTCACGATCGCGCCGCGTCCCGAATCCTTCAGATGCGGCAGGCACGCGACGCTCATCAGCCAAGTGCCGCGCACGTTCACGTTCATCACCGCATCCCATGTTTGCGGTGTGAGCTCGCTGGCGGACTTGCCGCCCGAGTTGGTGATCGCGGCGTTGTTGATGAGCGCATCGAGACCGCCCAACGCATTCGTGCCTTGTTCGACGAATTCGGCGATGCTTCGCGGTTCGTTCAGATCGAGCGGGAAGAAGTGCACGTCACGCAGTTCGCGCGCAAGTGCTTCGCCTTCTTCGCTAAGCACATCGCCGAACGCGACGTGCGCGCCTTGCCCGACGAGCGCGCGCACGAAGGCCGCGCCGAGTCCGCGAGCGCCGCCGGTCACGATCACGCGACGGCCGTCGAGCGCTTTCGACGCATCACGCATGAGCGTGCTCCGTGTTCTTCGGCAATGCTTCGAGCGCGGCGAGATGTTGCTGCGCGCGCTGCTTCAACATGCGACGCACGCGCGTCATGCCGACATCGTGCTGATAGAGGAATTCGTGATCGCGTGCGTTCGGCGCCAGGCTTTCGAGCACATAGCGGTCTTGTTCGAGCACGGCCCAGTGCAGTCCTTCGAGACGATTGCGATACAGGAAGCGCCACGCATCGCGCTGCCATCCGGAGACCTTGCGCGTGCGCCAGAAGTAGACCTGGCAGTTGTCGTTGTCGACGGGCGTAGCAAAACCGATGATCCCGAAGTTGCCGCCGGGCCCGAACTTCTTCTTGTACGGAATCGCGAGGCGCATCCACAGGCAGCCGGTTTCGCCGAGCTCCACCCAGTCGAAGTTCACGTCGCGCTGATTGACCTTCTCGAACATCAAGCCAGTTTCGGTCTTGCGCACGCGCATGTCGGCCTGCTTGTCGCCCTCGGCCATCGAATGCGATGTCGCGTGGAGATACGCGCCGTGCATCGGGTCCATCACGTTGTCGATCGCGTACTGGTAATTGCACTTCCAGTGCGACATGCACAGGAAGCTCGCGTATTCCTCGGCGACGAGTTCTTCGGGCAGCACGAGCGGCGCGGGTTCCTTGTTGGCGTCGTCGCCGAACCAGAGGAAGATCGCGCCCGCGCGTTCTTCGACGGGGTACGACTTCACGCACTTCTGGCCTTCGAGCGGGCACGCGGACACGGCGGGCACTTTCTGCACAGTGCCGCTGCCATCGACTTCGATGCCGTGATACCAGCACGCGACGCTGCCGCCGAGATTCCAGCCGAGCGACAGACGCGCACCGCGATGCGGACAGCGATCTTCGAGCGCATGCACTTTGCCTTCGTTGTCGCGCCAGAGCACGATCTGATCGCCGAGTCGCGTCAAGCCGATGGGCGCATTCGCCACTTGCCAGCTCGGCGCCACGGGATACCAGTAATTGCGCAAGCCGCGATCGAGATAGGCCTGAACGGGATCGGCGGCGGTTGTTTGCTGAGGGGACGTCATGGGAAGAAGCTCCTTCTTTATTCGGCGAGCGTGCGCAGTTCGGCGGCGAGGCGGTCGGCGGTCCATGCGGTGCCTTCCGGCGTGCGGAAACCGTCCTTGTTCAAGCCCGCGACCACCTGTTCCAGTTCCAGCGCGCCCGCTTCGAAGACGCGTTCGAGCGCATCGCCGAAGTCGTTTTCGTATTGCGTCGGCTCGGCCTTGCGCGTCTGCCAGATGAAGCTTTCAGTCTCGCCCGGCTTTTCGATCACGCCCTTGCCGGCGACGTTGTTCGGCTGCGGCGCGAGCCACGGCTTGAGATGCGGGTTGAAGTTCACGACTTTTTCCATGTCACGCCACCTTGATCTGAATTTCCTCGCCGGCGAGGCGCACCGAATACGTCTTCAGGTCGCGGCCGCCGGGCTCTTTCAGGCATTTGCCCGTGGGGATGTGAAACACCGCTTCGTGCAGCGGACATTCGACGGTGTCGCCATCGACGAAGCCTTGCGTCAGCAACGCATATGCGTGCGGGCAGACGTTCTCGAGCGCATACAGCGCGTCGCCCACTTTGTAGATTCCGATTTCCGCGCCGTCATCGAGCTTGAATTCGATTGGTGCGTCTTCCGACAGATCGCCGGCATGCCCGGCGCAGCGCCATTGTTCAGACATCTTTCACCCTTTCCTCTGGTTCGTCTGTGTTCCACTAAAGGAACGACAGTTCGTGTATGGTGATTATAGGAGTCGACTGGCTCGGAAAAAATATAAAAGTAGATATCTAGGTGAAAACACTTAAGTCGACGCGGTTCAAAGCTCGCGGATGAAGTAAGAACGCCCGTTTGTCATTGATCCGTAAGCCCTTTTGCCCGGCAGATGCGCCGTGTGCGCGTCGTCTCAGGGTCTACCCGGCTTCATCACAAATTTATTTTTTTGGCGCGGGAAAGCTCACTATACTTTCCATAGGCAGGACGTTGATCCAGATATGGAACGTAAACGAGTGGCGGGACGTCTTGCTGGGGGAAGGGCAACAACTGCGATCAGCAGGAACAGGAAAGCGGGCGAGGCCCGCGCTCGAACCACACGATCAGGAGAACGAAGGGTGAAGCACATCATCGCAGCGGGGCTCATCGGGGCCGGGGTCGCGACCGGTGCGGCCGCGCAAAGCACGGTCACGCTCTATGGCAGTCTCGATGCCGGCATCGCGTATATCAACAACGTCGGCGGCCATCCGAAGTGGATGGAGGAGCAGGGCAACATGCAGCCGGATCGCTGGGGCTTTCGCGTGGTCGAGGATTTGGGCGGCGGGCTCAAGACCGTCGCGCAACTCGAGAACGGCTTCTACACGAACACGGGCAACTTCGCGAAGGCGGGCACGCTTTGGAATAGGCAGGCGTATCTCGGGCTCGAGCAGGAAAACGTCGGCACGCTGACGCTCGGTCATCAGACGCCGTTCAGCTTCGACATGCTCGGACCGCTATCGACCGCGTATCTCGCGGCGAGCTGGTACGCGTTCCATCCAGGCAACATCGATCAATTGGCGGATACGGGCGTGGTGCCCTACGACAACTCGGTGAAATCCCGCTCGGCGAACTTCTATGGCTTCTCTGCGGGCGCGATGATGGGCCTCGGCAACACGACGAACTTCTCGACGGGCCGCAACTACGGCTTCGGCATTACGTATGCGAACGGTCCGTTCAAGGCGGCGGCCACGTATTCGAACGAGCACAATCGCACGCCCGCGATCGCGACGACCGGTCTGACGACGTTTCAGGGTCAGCCGGCGGCGACTTACATGGCGGACAAGCAGGAGGAGATGGGCGCAGGTGCGTCGTATGAGATCGGCAAGTTCGTCGTGCATGCGCTTTATACGCGCGTGAAGCTGCAATCGAACGGGCAGTCCGATACGTTTCAGTCATACGATGCGGGGTTGACCTTTAAACCGGTCGCGTGGAACTGGATCGCGGGCGGCGCGGCGACGACGACGTTCGCGGGCGGACGATGGACGCAGTTCGAAATCGGCGATATCTATATGTTGTCGAAGTCGACGCAGCTTTATGTCAATGCGCTTTATGAGCATGCTACTGGGGGGGTGAAGGCGGCTTTCTTTACCGCTGGGGTGTCGAGTACGGCGAATCAGGTCATCGTGCTGGCGGGGATTCATCACTCGTTTTGATTTTTTGGTTTTGGTTTTGGTTTTCGCCGGATCCCGTGTTCGCGTCGGTCTATTGGCACTGCCCCTGTGCGGGGCGGCGCCTACTTTCTTTGCAAAATTAACCATTACCACGGAAATGGTACGGTCCGTCAGGTTCTGGATTGGGCGGCGATGCGCGGCTCGCGCAGCGGCCCGAACCCGGCACGCTTCGACGGGCACATCGAGCATCTCCTCGCGAACCGATGAAGGCGAAGCCGACCCGCTCAACCTTGCTTTCCATCGCAGAGTGCGAAGTTGCGGGTTGTGTCGCGTGTGCGCCAGCGGCAGCATGCACAGTTCAAGCGATCGTTGTTGACGGTAACGCCATTCTGAACGTCAACAGCTCGGGCGCGAGCGACGAGCGCGCGGTCACGGTTGGCGCTTCCTCGACGAGCGCAACTGTGACCATCAGCAAGCTATCGATTATGGGGAACGTGCGGACCTACCCAGGCGATACGCAATATCCGATTGGGCTTATCAATCTTCAAGCGGGGGCCGTGGCACTCGCTGATGTCGCGGGCAACGATTTCAGTGTGCCCGCTATGCCGTTCGGAATTGAGCTATCGACAGTACGACAGCGGTAGCGCCATTTCAGTCCTTCGACAGCGGGAACCGGCTGCCCGGGCAGCGCGTATTGCGAGGCACGGCTCCGCCGACCTCCGGAACGTGGGTCATCGGTGACACCATGACCAATAGCAACCCAGCCGGAACAGCCGTCGCCGGGTGAACCTGCACCGCAGCAGGCACGCCGGGAACGTGGAAGGCTTTCGGAGCGCTCTCGTAAAGCGTCGCTCTGCTATGTGCATCCGCTACGCCGCAGCTCTGCTAGCCGCGCTTATTTTTCACAGGTGCACGCTCGTCTACATAGAAGCGATCACAACACCATCGCCAATACGGGCGGACACGGCGGCGTGCAGTTACCTGAGCATGAAAGCGGCTCGAACTCGATCGATCGGCTCATCCACCCGCAGCAACGCTAACCCCAAGGACACAAAGCAATGAAGGTGCATATCGAGAACCAGGGCAGTTTCAGATATTCGGGTCATCGTGGACGGTGACACGCTGAACGATTCGACGCTCACGCCGGGAGAGGCGGAAGTCTACGCGACGGAACCTGAAGGCGTCGTTGAACTGCGCGAGTTGGACGGCGGCGAGGCGCAACACGAAGCGAGCGAGGACGTCGAGCGCGCATAAGTAGGGGCCCGCGCGAGGCGGGCCTTTGGGGTGCTCGTCGCGAAGGTCGAGCCGCGCATCAACGCTCGACCATTTCCCTTACCCCACCGAGCCGTGATACGCGCAGAAGTCGCGCGTCTTGCGAGTTCGCGTAAAGCGCGTGATGTTGCCGTTCCACTCGCGCGGCGTGCCGTCGCCGGGTAACGGCTCGATGCTGAATGTCGCGTTGTGCCCGAGATAGTCGGCGCGCGCCAGTTCCACATTGGCAGTCAGTTCAATCGTGATGTGATACGGACTGCCTAGCCGCTCGATCGCCTTGACGGAGATGATCGAGAGGCCATCGCTCGGCGGTGCGCCTCGCACCTTGAGATAGTAGTTCTGCCTGCCCGTGATCCAGCGCGCGAGGGCGGTGGATCGCTTTGATTGTGCTTCCATTCGGATTCCCTGCATCGAGATGCTGTCAGGCCATGGCCTGATAAACATTCCTATCTAATCGGGCGCATACGGATTCAGCGCACGACCGGCGAAACGTAGGCGGGAATTATTTCGAGAGGAAGCAAAAAAAACCCTTAGGCCAAAGACACTGCCAAGAAGCAGCAATACAAGGTCGGATTTCTCTTAAAATGATTTCGCGCAGGTGCGACGCATAATTACATCGCTGGCGCGTGGTAGCGCCAGCCAGGACTCGGCGGTTTTGAAGACACTCTGCACCCGTGAGCCCGCGCAATGCCGGCTGACGTTCGTCGCGCTCTTTCGACATGGAGCGCAGCTAGACCACGTGCGCCATCTGACCAACGGCGCTCGATGCTTTGTCGGGCCTAAGAGCGGGACGTGGCAGGGAACCCGCGAGGGTTGCTGGCAATGGTGTAGCGTCCCGGTCTTCCAACCCTGTCATTGTTTCCACCCCCCCAACTGAGAGACAGGGGCGGCTCCGGGTTTGTCCAAAACAGGAGCTAGACCGGTGCTACATCAAAAACAATCGGCAGTCTCACACGCATCCTCACGGCGACAACCTTCCTCAGCGTATTCCGAGCCTTCTACACTCGATCCACGTATCGCTGCCATGCGACTGCTATTTCGCACGCTTCAAAGAACCGTCGACATAATGCGCAACCATGAAGACAGCGTCTATGAAATGCGCGACGTAACAAGCGCGGCTTGTCTCAGGACCGAACTTGGCGGAATGCGCGAAAGCGTCGATGCGGCGTCTTTGCTCGACACTCCTAGTGTCTAGCAATGTGTACGCTCGCGGTATTCGACGGTCGAGAAATTCTTTTAATATTAAACTCGTAGACAAGAAAACTTACTTTCTTTGCAGCAAAGAAAGTGACCGCCGCCCCGCACAGGGGCAGTGCTAATAGACCAAAAAGAAAACGGGATCCGGCGAGAGAAAACCTCAAGCACTCGCAGCGCGCCCCACAGTACGATCCCCCTCAGAAGGCCGATAATTCAGCCGCATGGAAAGCTCGACCGCAGCGCCACATACCTTCGCGACAAGCCGCGCTTTCTCATCATCGGCGCCGATATCGGACCGCGGCACGGTCGCCGCCACCGCCGCGACGATCGCGCCGGAATGATCCCGTACGGGCGCAGTAACGACCGAAATCCCCCGCTCGAACGATGCTTCACTGAGCCCATACCCGAGCGAAGCACATTCTTCCACGCGTTCGTAAAGCTCCTCGATAGTCGCGGGCGTCCGCTCCGTATACTTCTCCAGTTGAGCCTCGGGATAAAGCGCCTTCAGCGCGGCCATCGACAAATCGCCCATCAGCACATGACCATGCACGGTCGCATGTGCAGGAAGACGCGTACCGACATGCACCTTCACCGAGCTGAACAGCGGCTCATGACTCTGCGCTTTCGCGACGAACACGACATCGCGCTGATCGCGGATCAGCAGATGCGTCGAAAGTCCGGTCGCATCGCGCAGACGTTCGAGAATCGGCGTGCCGAAATCGGTCAGCTCCAGCGAGTTGACGTACTCAAACCCAAGCCGCAGCACGGCGACGCCGAGCCGGAAACTGCGATCGCCGTTCACGCGTTCGAGAAAGCCCAGCGCTTCGAGCGTTTGCAGCAGACGGAACGTCGTCGTGCGCGGAATGCCGATGCGCCGCGAGAGCTCCGGCGCGGCCAGCACCGGCTCGCGCGCCGAGAATTCGGCGAGGATGCGCAAGCCGCGTTCGAGGCCCGGCACGAGATAGCTGGAACCGCCGCCAGATGACGCGTCCTCATCCGTCGTGTCGAGAGTCTCCGCCTGAATGTCTTCCTGTTTGCTTCGTCGGGCCATGTTGGCTGTCGTTGTCGTCGTGCAATGGGCAATCATAGCGCGAGACCACGCATCGTCGGCTTTTGCCGCTCGTCATAACATGTTATATTGATTTCTTGGCGATACCTCACCGATGCTTTGACGATGAGTTTCGAAGCCACATTCTGGCTCTTTTGCACGGGCCTGGGCGCGAGCGCGGCGGGCGGCATGCTGGGCATGGCGAGCGGCCTGTTCATCGTGCCCATCCTGACGATGTTCTTCCATATCGACATGCACGCCGCCATCGGCACGAGCATCGTGTCGGTGATCGCGTGTTCCTGCGGCGGCGCGGCCGCGTTTCTGCGCGGCGGTCTGACGAACGTGCGGCTCGCCGTCGTACTCGAAACCGGCACGACGCTCGGCGCGCTGACGGGCGTGTTCGTCGCGGGCTTCGTACCGGTGGCCGCGCTCGATTTCCTCTTCGCGGGCGTGCTGCTGGTGTCGGCGTGGCAGATGTTCATCCGCCGCGAAGATCCGGCGGGCACGTCGGGGCCGATTCCATCGAACGGACTCGCCGCCGCGCTCGGCCTTCATTCCAGCTATCCCGACAGAACCTTGCGTCGCGACATCCCTTACGAAGTGCGCCGCGTGCCCGTCGGCCTCACGTTGATGTACGCGGCAGGACTCGTTTCCGCGCTGCTCGGCATCGGCAGCGGCATCCTGAAGATTCCGGCGATGGACAACGCATTGCGTCTGCCGATCAAGGTATCGACGGGGACGTCGAACTTCATGATCGGCGTCACGGCCGCCGCGAGCGCGAGCGCGTATTTTCTGCGCGGGGAGATCGTGAGCGCGATCGCGGGACCGGTCGCGCTCGGCTCGGTGATCGGCGCGATCGCGGGCGCGCGCGTGCTGATGAAAGTGCGCGGCGAGCGCCTGCGCCTGCTGTTTCTGTCGATGCTGCTGCTCGTCGCCTGTCAGATGTTCATGCAAGGCATCGGTATCGATCTGCTGCGATGAAAGACCTCACGCCGAAAACGCTCGATCGCCTGCTCGCCGGTTTTCTACGTGCGGCACGTGGGCCGCGTGCGCGCTGATCGGCGCGGGTCTCTTCGCCGGCACGAAACTTCTGACGGCGGGCGTCGCGCTCTTCATCTTGCTGCCGGTGCTGCGCGTCGTGCTGATGCTCGCCGTGTTCGCGCGGCAACGCGATTTCCTCTACGCGACGATCGCCGCGACCGTGCTTCTCGTGATCGCGGCGGGCTGCGCGATCGGCATGCGTCTCGGGCCGCTCGCCGGTTGATGCACATCGCCACGAGCGCGCATCCAGCGGTTATTCTCCCTGACGGCAGTCGATGACATTCGCCGGTTTCCTCAGGAGAAAACGCATCATGTTCGATTCGACCGATGTGCTGATCGCCGGTGCGGGGCCCGTCGGCCTCATGCTGGCTGCCGAACTGCGCCGCGATGGCGTGAACGTGCGCATCATCGATGCACACGACGAGCGCGCGTTTTTCGTGAAGGCGCTGGGCGTCACGGCGCGCACGCTTGAGATTTTCGAGGATATCGGCATCGCGCGCGACGCGATCGATGCGGGCGTGTGGCTGACCGGCGCCGACACGTATCAGGACGGCGCGCCCGCGTTCAGCGCCGAAGTGCCGCGCGCCGGGCTGCCGTACGGCGCGCTCTCGCTCGCGCAGTTCGAGACGGAACGCATTCTCGAAGCGGCGCTCGCGCGCAACGGCGGGCACGTCGAATACGGGGCGACGCTCATCGATTTCAGCGAATCGGCCGATGCCATCGACGCATGCGTACAGGACGCATGTGGCGAGAGCCGCACGGTTCGATGCCGCTGGCTCGTCGGCTGCGACGGCGCGCGCAGCACGGTGCGTCGTCATCTGAACGTCGCGTTCGAAGGAGATCAGTATCCGCAGACCTTCATGCTCGCCGATGTCGATGTCGACTGGAATCTGCCGCGCGGAAGGATGTATCGCTTCAATGTGTCGGGTGAGGACAGGGCCGCATCGACGACGCTCGCCGCGTTGCCGGTGCGCGGTTCGGTGCATCGCTATCGTCTGTCGATGGTCCTGCTTCCCGACGATGCCGCCAGACACGCGCCGAACGCCACGCCCGCTTTCGACGAGATCGAGCGCATCATGCTGCCGGTCCTGCCGAAGGGCACGCGGCTTTCGTCGATGCGCTGGTCGTCGGTGTATCGCGTGAGTTACCGGATCGCGCAGCAGTATTCGCGCGGCCGCGTGTTTCTCGCAGGCGATGCGGCGCATATTCATCCGCCCGTCGGCGGGCAGGGCATGAACACGGGCTTGCAGGACGTCCACAATCTCGCGTGGAAACTCACGCTCGCGTCGCGCGGTCTCGCGAGTCAGACGCTGCTCGACAGTTACGAAGCGGAGCGGCGGCCAGTCGGGCTCGATGTCGTCGAATCGACGAGCCGCGCGCTGAACACGGTTCTCGCGCACGGCGAGATCAAGCCCGCGATGCGCGAGACGCAATTGCTGGTGAGTTATCGCGGCAGCAGCTCGATAGTTGCAGACGAAACCATCGACATGACGCCCGAATTACCCGCGCCCGGCGATCGTGCACCGCAAGCCGGCGGTCTCGTGGAGGCGTTCATCGGTCATGCGCAGCGCTTGCACGATCATCTCGGACGCGGACGTCACACGCTCATCGGCTATATCGATGACGATGCCGATGGCGCACGCGTCGCCGCGTTCGCTGCAACGGTCGATGCGTGGCGCGCCGCACTCGGCACGGCGGCGAGCGCGGTGCTGATCGTGTCGCCGGACGTTGCGAAGGCGGCGTCGTTCGTGCCTGCGTGTGAAGCGTATCGGACGTTGAGCGACGAAGCGCGCGAATTCGCCGATGCCTTCGGCGCGAAGAACGGCATGGCGTGGGTCGTGCGGCCGGACGGACATATCGGTTGTAGAAGCGCGCGTTGCTCGCCGGATGCGTTGATTGCATGGCTCGGACGCGTGCTCGGTTAGCGCCGGATTTCGATGACGTGCGCCTGAATCTTCCCGTCCGGATAGTCGGAGCCGAAGCGCGCGGCGATGGCTTGCGCGCATATCGATGTCGCTTCGTCCAGACTCGCGCCCGCACGCGATTCGATCTCGTTGCGCAACGGTGTGCCTTGGCAATAGGCGAGCGCGACCTCTTGCGCCGACGATGCGCGGCTGCGTCGCGTGACGGTTTCGAAACGCGGCATCGCGTCGAAGCCCGCCGATGCGAGATCGCGTGAAATCGCTCCGCGATCGAAGTAGCCGTGCGGCGTGCGCTTCATGAAAAGCGGCGGATCATCGGGAAAGAGATGGCCGAGTGCATCGGTGATCGTATTGGCAAACGCGTTCTCTTCGATGCGATCCCATATGTTAAAGAGCAGCGCGCCGCCCGGCCGCAGCACGCGACGCGCTTCTGCGAAAGCCGCGGGCTTGTCGGGAAAGAACATCGCGCCGAACTGACAGACGACGATATCGAAGCTTGCATCGTCGAAAGGCAACTGCAACGCGTTCGCCTGCCGCCATGTCACGGTGCGTCCGATGGGCGTCGTCGCGGCGCGATCGAGCATCGCCTGATTCAAATCGGTCGCGACGATATCGACATGAGCGGGCAATGCAAGCGCCATCGCGCGCGTGACGGCGCCGGTGCCCGCTGCCGTTTCCAGCACGCGCGATGGAGCGAGCGCCGCCGCGCGCGCTGCAAGATCTTCGGCGTAGGGCGCAAAGAGCATCGGCACGAGAAGCCGCTCGTAAAGCTCGGGAATCTGACCGGCGAACTGAACGTCCGTGCGAGGCATAGTCGTATTCATGCGCCGTCTCCGATCGATTATTCGCGTGAGGCCTCAAGTCTTTTCACTCTACGCTGCTTTATCGCCTTGGCGGAGATGGCTACATTTCATCCTGTCGCGCCGCTCTTGCAAAACGCAACGGCGCATCCGGGCATTAAATAACCTCTTCAAGGATTCCATCATGAGCAAACTCGCAGGCAAGGTCGCGGTCGTCACGGGCGCATCGAAAGGTATCGGAGCCGGGATTGCAAAGGCGCTCGCGGCAGAAGGCGCGTCGGTCGTCGTCAATTATGCGAGCAGCAAGGCGGGCGCGGATGCAGTCGTCGCGGAGATCACGGCATCGAACGGCAAGGCGATCGCCGTGGGCGGCGACGTGTCGAAAGCGGCCGATGCGCAGGGCATCGTGAATGCGGCGATCGAGACCTACGGACGCCTCGATATCCTCGTGAACAACTCGGGCGTCTATGAATTCGCCGCGCTCGAAGAGATCACCGAAGAGCACTTTCATAGACAGTTCAATATCAACGTCCTCGGCACGCTGCTGACGACGCAAGCCGCCGCGAAACACCTCGGCGAAGGCGCGAGCATCATCAACGTGAGTTCGGTCGTGACGCGTATCACGCCGCCGACGAGCGCGGTCTACAGCGGCACCAAAGGCGCCGTCGATGCGATCACGGGCGTGCTCGCACGCGAGCTGGGCGCGCGCAAGATTCGCGTGAACTCGATCAATCCGGGTGTCGTCGTGACCGAAGGCACGCATAGCGCGGGCATCATCGATTCCGACTTCGACAAGGCCGCGCTCGCGCAAACGCCGCTCGGACGTCTCGGTCAGCCGGACGATATCGCATCGATCGCGGTGTTCCTCGCATCCGACGACGCGCGCTGGATGACCGGCGAAAGTCTCATTGCAAGCGGCGGCATGCGTTAAACACGAAGTGTATCGACGGGCGACGCCGGTTCCGTATCTGGCGTCGTGGAAAACCGCGCGGCAGAATGCATCGACATTATTTCCGCCGGAGTCCGTCGATGCCTCATACGCCGCAACTGTTCGCTTTCGCCCTGGTCGCGCTCGGCATGGCGCTCACGCCAGGGCCGAACATGGTCTATCTGATCTCGCGCTCGATCTGTCAGGGCCGCAGCGCAGGACTCATCTCGCTCGGCGGCGTCGCGCTCGGCTTCGTGGTCTACATGCTATTCGCGGCGTTCGGCATCACCGCGCTCCTCATCGCAATCCCCTTCGCCTATGACGCGTTGCGCTTCGGCGGCGCGCTCTATCTGCTCTATCTCGCGTGGCAGGCCGTGAAGCCCGGCGGACGCTCGCCGTTTCAGGTGCGCGATCTGCCGATCGACAGCCCGCGCAAGCTCTTCACGATGGGCTTCGTCACCAACCTGCTGAATCCGAAGATCGCGGTGCTGTATCTGTCGCTGTTGCCGCAGTTCATCGATCCTTCGCACGGCGGCGTGCTCGGCCAGTCGCTCGTGCTCGGCGTCGTGCAGATCATCCTCAGCATCACCGTCAATTCGATCGTCGCGATGACCGCCGGAACCATCGCGCTCTTTCTCGCGCGCAAGCCCGCATGGCTGCTGTTCCAACGCTGGCTGATGGGCACCGTGCTCGCCGGCCTCGCGTTGAGAATGGCGACCGAAGCGCGCCGCTGATCCTTTCAGCCGGGATGATCCGTATACACGCGTCCGAGCAGGTCGTCGTATTCGTCGCGACGCGCGGCGACGATCGCCCGCAGCATCCGGATGAACGCGTTGCCATCCTCGAAGTGCTGCACGAGCACGCGCGCCGTGCGCAGCGATATGAATTCGGTCATGGGTCGCGACGGCTCGTCGTCGATCCTGAAGCTGAAGCGATGCACCTCCACGGACGATACTTCCGACGGTACTTCGTGGGAGAGGATGGTGGCCCGCATTTGCGCTTCCTTCATCGTTCTTGTTATCGGTCTCGGGCATCGGGACTTCGCACGGTTTATGCGCAAGTCGCCCGGTTTTCGGGTCTTGGCATGCAGCAATGGACATGCCGTCGACCCCCTTCGCAACAGCGGCGCGAAGGGATGCGTTAAGTACACGATGAGCGCATGTGCGGTGTCCCACAATGAATCATCGACATGAGAAGCGGTGATTCCAGTGAATCAATCGAGCGGCCGACGCCCTAAGCTGGTCCTGTATCCGACGCGCACGATGACGCCTACGCCCGGAACCAGCGAGGACGACTTTCAAATTTACGCCTCGTACCGGGGCAGCAGCGCAAGCGGTTTTTTCGGCACGCTCAAGGTCGTGCGCAAAACCGACGGCAAGCTGCTGTTTCCATTCGACGGCGCCGACAGCATCGGTCCGTTTCCGTCGAAGGCGGCCGCGGTCGCCGCCGCGCTCGACCGAGGCGACGAGCTCGTGAAGGCCGACCTGGCGCGCCCGGAGTTGTGAACGTACGGTCGTGCCGCCTAAAGGGATTACTTTCGTACGATATTTGATTATGGTTTCCCCTGATCGTCGGCTCATTCTTCTGATGGACAATCTGCGCACAGCCTACGGGCATTCACACTGCCCGAAAGAGCAAGGGACGGTCATTAGATAAAGAGAGAGGGCACGCCATGAACCAGCCTCAGGTCACCTATCGCGGCTTCGTCATCATGCCGATGGCCGCATTCGACGGCGGTCTCTACGCCGCGATGACGATCATCTCCGACACCGGAGGGCCCCAGCGCGCGACGGGCGTGCTTGGACATTTCGCGTCCGTCGAGGAAGCCCGTGCGTTCGCGCTCGTCGCGGGCAAGGACGAGGTGGACCGCCGTCTGTGGCATTCCGCAGCCGCCGCCTGAAACGATCGTTCGCATCGTTTCGAAACAAGTCGAGCGGGATCCCGCTCGTTCCTTCGACTGCGTCCGAAAGTCCGAAAATAACGGGTTTCGTACCTTGAACGCGCGTTTCGGACTGTCATACTGCAGGCATCCGTGCGTCTGTCCGTTATGGCTCGCGCACGATCTTTGCACCGGAAAAAGGCCGAACCGATGGCAACCGTCGTATACGTTTTCGAGGAAAGCAGAGGTGTACCGACCCACGAGCGCGACTTGCTGGAGATAGACTCCGCGGGTTTTCTCGTCGATATGAGCGCGGTCTTCGTCGAGCGCTGCAGCTGCACGATCGCCGCGGCTGCGCGCCCCGCGTTCCAGCGCGCGTTGCGACGGCTGCAGGCGGGCGACACGATGATCACGACGAGACTCTGGTGTCTCGGCAACAGCGTGCAGGACGTCGTCGCGACGATCGGCCTGCTGGAGCGGCGCGGCATCGCCACGATCTGTCTCGCGTACGGCAAGAGCGATCTGTGCTCGAAGGAAGGTCTCGCGTTCGTTGAGACGCTGCGGCTCGCGGAAGAGCTCGAACGCGTCACGCGCCGCAGCCGCGCGCGCGAGGCGGCGAGCGCCGCCAAGGAGCGTGGCGTCGCGCAGGGCCGCCCGAGTTCGCTTTCTGAAGCGCAGCAACGTCAGGCGATGCTCGGTCTCGACGCCGGCCTCACCGTGACCGAGATCGCCCGCTCGCTCAACACGTCGCGGCAGACCATCATGCGCTTGCGCAACGCGCACGCCGCTCCGCCGCAAGAGCGCGCGGTGCATGCGGTCATCGAGGCTCCGGACGGACCCGAGCCGCTCGCCGCCAACGACGCGAAGTAGCGCGACGCACGGTTCGTCTCCGGGCGACGTTTCTCTCCCTGCGTGTCCTGACGCAGCGGCCGGTTTTATGCTTCCATGTCTGACGACGCGTGCCAAACGCGTCGAATTGAAACCCGCGCGCCGAATGGTCGCGTTGCGTACACTACAATCGATGCCTCAAGAGGCGCGACGCGCGTCCCGCGCCGCGTTTTCATTACAACGACATGGCTCACGAGTGAACTCAAACAATATGCGCGGTGATCGGAAACAAGGGATGAACCCGGAGGATTCGGAGACATGACCAGCAGTCGATCGAAGGCGGCGGCATCCGAGAACTTCGAACCCTTGCCTTTCGCCGTAGTCGGCATGGGCGCGTCCGCGGGCGGCATCGAAGCATTGCTCAATTTCTTCGATAACGCGCCGGCCGAAATGGACATGGCGTTCGTGGTCATCGTGCATTTGCCGGCGGATCGCCTGAGCCGCGCCGATGAAGTCCTGCAACGCGTGACGGACATGCCGGTCAAGCAGGTCTCCGCGACCACGGCCATCGAGAAGAATCATATCTATATCAACGCGCCCGACAAGCATCTGGAAATGTCGGAGGGTCATCTTCGTGCGGTGGATCGCGCCGCCAACGGCGCGCCCACGACCATCGACCACTTTTTCGCCACGCTCGCCTCGGCGCACGGCACGCGTTCGATCGGCATCGTGATGTCCGGCTCGGGCTCCGATGGCGCGGCGGGACTCTCGCGCATCAAGGAGATGGGCGGCATCACCGTCGCGCAGAAACCGGAAGACGCGCATTTCGCCGAAATGCCGCAACACGCGATCACCACGCGCCAGGTCGATTTCATCCTGCCGGCGGCGGAGATGCCCGAGAAGCTGCTGGATCTCTGGAACAACGCCAAGAAAATCCACCTGCCGATCGCCGAGGCCAACGAAGCGGCCGAGAAGGAAACGCCGCCCACGGCGGGCAGCGCCGAGCGCGCGCTGGGCGATATCCTCATGCAGCTGCGCGTTCGCACCGGACACGATTTCCGTCATTACAAGCGCGCGACCATCCTGCGGCGCATCGAGCGGCGCATGCAGGTGAACGGGCTGCGCGATATCGGCGCATACCGCGATCATCTGCGCTCGAATCCGGACGAGACCACGTCGCTGCTCGCCGACATGCTGATCGGCGTGACGCAGTTCTTTCGCGATCGCGAGGCGTTCGACGCGCTGCGGCGCGATGTCGTGCCGCAGTTGCTCGACGCGACCAAGGGCGAGTCGCAGATACGCGTGTGGGTGCCCGGCTGCTCGACCGGCGAGGAAGCCTATTCGCTCGCGATCATGCTCGCGCAGGCACGCGAAACCGCCGGTTTCGAGGCGACCTATCAGATCTTCGCCACCGATATCGACGAGCCCGCCATCGCGCAGGCGCGCAGCGGCTCCTATCTCGGCTCGATCGCGACCGATATCTCGTCTGAGCTTTTGCGCCGCTATTTCAAGCACGAAGGCGGACGCTACCAGATCGTCAAATCGGTGCGCGAGCGCATTCTGTTCGCCGCGCACAGCCTGCTGCGCGATCCGCCGTTTTCGCATCTCGATCTGATCTCCTGCCGCAACGTGCTGATCTATCTCGATCGCGCGGTGCAGCGGCAAGTGCTCGAGCTCTTTCACTTCGCGCTGCGGGCGGGCGGTTATCTCTTTCTCGGCACGGCCGAATCCGCCGATACCGCCGACGATCTTTTCACCATCGTGGACAAGAAGAGCCGCATCTATCGCGCGCGCACCGTGCTGAACCGCGTGAAGCCGCCGGTCTCGTTTCCTTCGCTCGGCCCCACGAACATCGGGCCGCGCGAAGAGCTGATGACGACCGCCGCGCCGGTGAGCATGGCCGCCGGGCCCGAAACGCCGGAGCGCCGCAGCTTCTCCTTCGCGGCGCTGCATCAGCGCGTGCTGGAAGAATATGCGCCGCCTAGCGTCGTTGTCGATCGCGATTCGAACATCGTGCATCTGTCCACGACGGCCGGGCGATTCCTGCGGCACGGCGGCGGCGAATTGTCCTCAAACATCATGGCGCTCGTGCTGCCCGAGTTGCGGCTCGACCTGCGCACGACGCTCTTTCGCGCGCATCAGACGGGCGGCAGCGTCGAGGCGCGGCGCGTCAAGCTGACTCAGGACGGCCGCGCCGTCTGGGTCAACATGACGGTGCGTCCATTTCATGACACCGGCGTGAACGCCGACTTTTTCCTCGTATTGTTCGACGAGGTGCAAGAGCACATGGCCGACGAAGGACTGCCCGAGCAACGCGGCCAGGATCCGCTCTTGTTGCAACTGGAACGCGAACTGCAGCACACGCGCGAGCAACTCGCGACGACGATCGAGCAGCATGAGACGACCGTCGAGGAACTGAAGGCGTCGAACGAGGAATTGCAGGCGATCAACGAAGAGCTGCGCTCGGCGACCGAAGAGCTCGAAAGCAGCAAGGAAGAACTGCAATCGGTGAACGAGGAACTGACCACGGTCAACGCCGAATTGCAGGCGCGCGTCGAGGACACGGCGAAGGCGAACGACGACCTGCAGAACATCATCGCGGCGACGGAAATCGCCACGGTGTTCGTCGACAAGCAGATTCGCGTCAAGCGCTTTACGACGAGCGCGACGCGCGTGTTCAAGCTGATCGACGTCGATATCGGCCGCTCGCTCTTCGACATCACGCATTCGCTGCGCTATTCCTCGCTCGCGGACGACGTGAAGCAGGCTTTCGATACGCTCAAGCTCATCGAGCGCGAAGTCGAGAGCCACGACGGCAAATGGTATCTGATGCGCCTCTTGCCGTACCGCACGGCCGATGACCGCATCGACGGCGCGGTGCTCACGCTCATCGACGTCACGGCGCGGCATGTGGCCGAAGAGACGGCGCGCATCGGCGAAGAGCGTCTGCGGCTCGTCGCGCAATCGACCGCCGACTACGCGATCATCGTGCAGGATCCGAACGGCACGATCGTCACCTGGAACGCGGGCGCGGAGCGCATCTTCGGCTTCTCGGAGAAGGAAGTCGTCGGGAGGAACATCTCGCTCATCTACTCGCCCGAAGACCGCGCGGCGAACGTGCCGGCGAACGAGCGCGAACTCGCGGAACGCGACGGACGCGCCGACGACGAACGCTGGCACATCACGCGCGACGAACGCCGCGTGTATTGCAGCGGCGTGGTGACGCCGATCTCCGATCCGTCGTTCACGGGTTACGCGAAGATCGCGCGCGATCTGACCGAGCGCAAAATGCGCGAGGACGCCAACCGCGAAGCGCTCGCGCACGAGCACGCCGAGCGCGAGAAGGCGTCGCTGTCGAACCAGTTGAAGGACGACTTCATCGCGATGCTGTCGCACGAACTCAAGCATCCGCTGAATCTCATCGGCATGAAGGCGGAAATCCTGCCGCGCCTGCCGGAAACGCGCGGTATCGAAGTGGTGCAGGAAACCGCCGATTCGATCCGCCGCGCGGTGCGCGGGCAGGCGCAGATCATCGACGATCTGCTGGATCTTTCGCGCGTTCGCACCGGCAAGCTCGCGCTGAGCATCGCGCCGGTGGATGTCGCGGGCGTACTCGCGCGCATCGCGGATGTCGCCGAAACGGAAGCCGTGCAACGTGGAATCGCGCTGCTCGCGAGCAATCGCGCGGAGCCGATCTACGCATTCGCCGATTCTGTGCGTTGCGAGCAGATTCTCTGGAACCTCGTTTCCAATGCGCTGAAGTTCACGGATCGCGGCGGTTCCGTCGATCTGCGGATCGCGCGCGACGGCGGCATGGTGCGTATCGATGTCGTGGATACCGGGCAGGGCATCGAGGCGTCCGCGCTGCCGCATATCTTCGACATGTACCGGCAAGGCGGGCGCAATCCGACATCGTCCGGGCTCGGCATCGGCCTTGCACTCGCGAAGCAGCTCGTCGACATGCACGGCGGGCGCATCGAGGCGCGTTCCGATGGCCTCGGCCGCGGCACGACGGTCTCGGTCTGGCTGCCCGCCGCCGCGACGCAACAGGCCGTGCCGCCGCGCAGCGAGGACCGCGCGCGGCCCGTCAGCGGCGCGCGCCTTTTGCTCGTCGACAACGACGTCGAAGCGACCGCATCGTTCGCCGCGCTGCTCGAGCTCGAGCAGGCGTCGGTGCAGATCGCATCGAGCGCCGAGCAGGGTCTCGAACTGCTCGGCAAGGGTTCCGTGGATGCGGTGATATCGGATATCCAGTTGCCCGGCATCGACGGCTACACGTTCATCAGGCGCGTGCGCGCAGACACGACGCTCGCGGATGTGAAGGCGATCGCACTGACGGGGTTCGGCCGCGACGAGGATAAGCGCGCGGCCCGTCAGGCGGGCTTCGACGCGCATCTGACCAAGCCGGTTGATTTTTCGGAGCTGCTTCATACACTCGATGTATTGCTCGAGCCGGGGCGCGAGAAGGAGCGCGGCGGCTGAAGCACCGGCGCCGGTCCGCCGATTGCTTCCCAGATCAGACAGGAGGCGCTATGGCTGAACGGGACATCGTGGTGATCGGTGCATCGAGAGGCGGTTTTCAGGGACTTAGGGCGCTCGTTAGCGCGCTTCCCGCCGATCTTCCGGCTGCGGTGTTCGTCGTGCTGCATATCGGCCGTCACGCCAGCATGCTGCCGGACCTGCTCACGAGTTGGGGACGGTTGATCGCGCGTTATGCAACGCATGGCGAAAAGGTCGAACATGGAACCATCCGTGTAGCGCCGCCGGACCGGCATCTCGTGTTGTCGAAAGGGCGCGTGTGGCTCAGCGAGGGTGCGAAGGAAAACTTCTCGCGGCCCGCCGCCGATCCGCTGTTTCGCAGTGCCGCGATGGAATACGGGGCGCGTGTCGTCGGCGTCGTGATGAGCGGCGATCTCGACGATGGCGCCGCCGGTCTCGCCAACATCCGCGCCCAACGCGGTTTCGCCATCGTGCAGAATCCGGACGATTGCGAAGCGCCGAGCATGCCGCGTGCCGCACTCGAATCGTGCGGCGCCGACTTGCTGTGTGTCGAGCGCGAACTCTCGCGGTGCATTCAGGCGGCGGTGCACGGGATGTCGTCCGACGAAGCTTCCGAGGGAGCGCAGATGAACAAGAACGTGTTCGAGAAAGAGGCTCGCCTCGCAGCCAGCCGCCTGTCGGATATCGATTCGCTCGACGAAGTCGGCGAGCGGTCGGCGCTGACATGTCCCGATTGCGGCGGCGCGCTGTGGCGCATCAAGGACGATCATCCGATGCGCTATCGCTGCCATACCGGACATGCGTTCACCGGGCTGTCGCTGGAGGAGGGCATCGAAGCGCGTTCGGAGACGGCGATCTGGTCGGCCATGCGCGCGGTGCACGAGCGCGTCATCTTTGCGAAAGAGCGGCAGCGCTGGGCGGAGCGGTCGGGCAATGAAGATCAGATAAAAATCGAGCAGGCGCGCATCGACGAAGCGGAACGTCTCGTCGAATTGTTGCGCGAAGCGGTGCAGACAGCATCTTCATCCGCGAACTGACGAACTGACGGGAAACGGAGGATCGAATGGATCTCGAAGCGGAGAGCCTGGCGCTTGTCCAGGCTGATCGCGATATCAACGAAGGCAAGGAACGCATCGAGCGTCAGCGCAAGATCATCGAGCAACTGCGCTCCGGCGGACACGACACGACGGATGCGGTCAGGCTGCTCAGCACGCTCGAAGACACGCTGACGGCCATGATGCAGCATCGCTCGCTCATTGTGGCTCGCATCGCGCAGTGGAAGAGCGGGATCTTAACGTAGGACGTGCTCCGCGCGGGGTCTGCCGGCGGCGATGCAGCGTGCCGACGCCGCGAAACGCGCGTGCGGCGATGCACTCGCGCATACGCGCCATGACGAGCGAATTGAGGCTGGGCGAGCGTGCCGCGCGTGCCTTGCGTCGCGGCTCCCTGGATAGCGAAGCGTGCGCGTCGTGAGCGAATTTTTGCAGCGCATCCGCCGATCCGCTGACGCTCATGTACGCCTGCTGTCCGATCCTGCCGTCGAGCAGAACGGTCATTCCGGATTCACGGGCCAGCTTCAACATGTCGGATTGCATGATTGTTCGGGCTCATCGCCCGCTCTTGTCATTGGCTTCGCGCGGGTTTGCGCGAAGCCTTTCATGCTTTCAATACAGCATTCGCTGTGCCCCGGCCGCGCTAAATAATCGGCTTGCCGCCCGTTACCGCGATGGTCGCGCCCGATATGTAGCTCGCCTCGTCCGATGCCAGCATCACATAAGGCGCCGCGAGTTCCGCAGGCTGTCCGGGGCGCTTCATCGGCACCTGCTTGCCGAAGTTCTCGACGCTCGAAGGCGGCATCGTCGATGGAATCAGCGGCGTCCAGATCGGCCCCGGCGCCACGCAGTTCGCGCGTATGCCGCGCTCGGCCAGCAGTTGCGCAAGCCCGCCCGTGAAGTTCTGGATCGCGCCCTTCGTGCTCGCATACGCGATCAGTCCGGGATTCGGCGCATCGGCATTGACGGACGTCGTGTTGACGATCGAACTGCCTTCTTTCATATGCGCGAGCGCGGCCTTCGTGATGCGGAACATCGCGCCGATATTCGTCGAATAGGTCTTGTCCCATTCGTCGTCGCTGATGTCTTCGAGCTTGTCGTAAGTCGCCTGATACGCCGCGTTGTTCACGAGCACGTCGATGCGCCCGAACGTTTTGGCCGTCTTCGCGACGATCTGCTTGCAATGCTCGCGATCCGTGATATCGCCGGGCAGAAGCAGCGCGCGGCGTCCGGCTTTCTCGACCCAGCGCTTCGTTTCCTCGGCGTCGTCATGCTCGTTGAGATAGGAGATGGCGACGTCCGCGCCTTCGCGCGCATAGGCGATCGCCACCGCGCGGCCGATGCCGCTGTCCGCGCCCGTGATGAGCGCGACTTTGCCGGCGAGCCGGTTGCTGCCCTTGTAGCTCGATTCGCCGTGATCGGGCGGCGGGTCCATCGGGCCGGTGAGTCCCGGGCGATTGTCCTGCTGTTGCGCCGGCATCGGCGGGCGTGGGTATCCGCTATCGGTGGCATTGCTCATGTCGTGCTCCTTACGCTGCCGCTTCAAGAACGACCGTGGCCCGGCTTTCCCTGAGGGCGCCTGTACGAGCGGCGCTGCGCGCTCTTTCATTGACGAGTGTTTTCATTCACGACTCCGGTGCTGGTTAGAAAGACGACCGCATGCGCGGTCATGCGGTCGTGTCAGCATCGAGCGTTCCAGGAATCGAAACACGGCGTGCGGAATCCGCGCGGAAATGGCGATCAGTGGTCCGCTTCGTCGACTTCCTTGACCACGGTCTTGCGAAGCTGATCGAGCGCGCGCAGGCTGGTGATGAGATTGCGCAACAGGCTTTCCGAGTCGTCGGTGTTCCATCCGCACTGTCGGAGCGATTCGAGGCGTTCCGTCTGCTCGACGATGCGCCGCCCGCAATTCTCGATATGCAGGTCAAGACGCGCGAGTTCCTCTAAAGCTTTGGTGTTGGCCATGGCGGACGTTCGCGTAGTAGGAAATTTTGTCCAGTCAACCATGGTACAACGCGCCGCGAATCGCCGATGCGGCGCAGTGAATCGGTCACTTTCGCTTCGTCAATTCAAGGTTGCGCGCGCTTCGAGACCGCATCGCGCATGCTGCGCACGTCGCGCGTCGTGACAGGCGAAGCATCGTTGCCCCATGCCGAGCGGACGAAGGTCAGCACGCGGGCGATTTCCGTATCGGTGAGCTTGTCGGCGAACGCGGGCATCTTCTTCGGCTGCGGCCCATGTTCCGTGGATGGCGCGTTGCCGCCCTGCAGCACCATCCGCACGAGCGAATCGGGCTTCTCCGACAGCACGGCCGGATTGCCCGCAAGCCGCGGATACTTGAACGCTTCACCCGCGCCGTCGCTCTTGTGACAGCGCGCGCATGCGCTTTGATAGAGACCCGCGCCGGGACGCTCGTCGTCGCCGGTGCGCAATGCGGCCACGCTCTGTTGCGCCGCGCGCGAGCGCGCATCGTAGGTGCCGCCGTTTCCGTTCGCCGGCAGGCTCTTCAGATAGGACGCGATCGCGAGCAGATCCTGATCGTCGAGATATTGCGTGCTGTCTTCGACCACCTGCACCATGCTGCCGAAGGTGGCGAGACCCGCGCCGTGCCCCGTCTTGAGAAACGCGGCGATGTCGTCGGGTGCAATGCGGCCCAGTCCCGCGCCCGATACGCCGGTCAGGTTCGGCGCGTACCAGTGATCGTTGGTGCCGCCCGTGAGATACGTCCGCGACGATTCGGTATAGCCGCGTTCGTTATAGGCAGGTCCGCGCGGCGTATGGCACGCGCCGCAGTGCCCGAGCGATTGCACGAGATAGGCGCCGCGATTCCATTGCGCTTCGCGCTTCGGATCGGGCGTGAACGGTTCCGTCGGCCTGAAGGCGAGATTCCAGAAGACGAGCGCCCAGCGCTGGCTGAACGGAAACGGCAGATGCGTTTCGGGCGCGGCTTGCGCGACGGGTTCCACGCCGTGCATGAAATACGCATAGAGCGCGCGCATGTCGCCGTCGCTGACCTTCGAGAACGATGGATAAGGCATCGCCGGATAAAGATGCTTGCCGCCCGGCGCGACGCCTTCACGCAACGCGCGCGCGAAGTCCTCGTAGCTATAACGCCCGATGCCATGTTGCGGGTCCGGCGTGATGTTACTCGACCAGATCGTGCCGAAGGGCGAGCCCATCGGCAGGCCGCCCGCGAACGGATGCGGCTGCGGTTTGCCGGGCGCGGGCGGCGCGGTATGACAGCCGGCGCAATCGGCGGCCTTCGCGAGATACGCGCCGCGCGTGACGAGATCGGGCGTCTGTCCGCGAGCGAGCGGCATCGATGCGATCAGCGTGAAAGCGCAGAAGAGCGCGCGGCGTCCGAACGTCGTCACGATCAGCGTCCTCCACATGGCGACACGAGCAGCCACGCGAGATCCGTCGCGATCAGCGCGAACACGAAGAGCGCGCTCGCGAGCGCCCCCGCCCGCGCGATGAACGCATCGCGGGCCGCATGTCTGTCGATCGTTCCATGCTCTTTCAGCGTCGATGCAAGCTCGCCCGTACGCCGCCAGTTGCGCCACGCGACGACGCCGCCCGCGACGCCCAGCAGCAACGCGACCAGCGCCAGCAGCACGATGCCGTGCTCGAGCCAAGGCATCGCGGGCGCGTTCACCGGACGCTCATGCGGGAAGCAGCCCCACGCGGCGATGGTCTGCGCGAGCGTCGTCTGCGTCATCCACGCGGCGGGTGCGAGCAGGAGACCGATCGCGAGCGCCATGCCGCCCGGACGCACGGGATGCCGCTTTTCGTCGATGGGCGATGCGTCGTTCATTTCATTTCGCCAGCACGTAGGGCGACAGATACAGCGTCGCGAAGATGAAGAGCCATACGACATCGACGAAATGCCAATACAAGCCGCCGATGGTCAGCGCCGCCGAACGCGCCCGGTCGAAGTAGCCGAGCGCGGTCCATAGCAGCAGGAACGCGAGCACGACGAGGCCGACGAGCACATGCATCATGTGAAAGCCGGTGATCGTGAAGTAGAGCGAGCCGTAGAGATGCGTCGTCAGGCCGTAGGGATGATCGGCCCATTCCTTGAGTTGTATGCCGACGAAGATCGCCCCGAGCGCAAGCGCGATAGCGAGCATCAGCACGCCCATGCCGCGTTTTCCGCGCCGCACGAAGCGCTCGCTTGCCCATACGAACACGCTGCTCGACAACAAAATGCAGGTGTTCGCAATGCCGAGGCCGAGCTTCGGCATGCCTTCGGGCGGCCAGTGTTGTGTCGTCTGCGAAGCGAGATACAGATACGAGAAGATCAGATAGCCGAAGAGCGCCGCTTCGGTCGCGACGAGCGTGAGACATCCCCACCATCCGCCCGAGCGTTCGCCCGGACTGCCGATGGGCAGACGCGCGCGTTCGGGCAACGCTTCCGCGAAATCGCTCATGGTGTCGCTCCGGTTTCGTGCGGCTCGGGCGTATCGTCGCGCTGGCCGAGTTCGCGGCGCGGCCACAACCATACGACGATGGCCGCGCCGCATCCGATCAACCCGAGCGCCGCGAGCCACCATGCGGTCAATGCGAGGCCCGAGAAGAACACCAGCGACGCGACGCCGAGCCAGAAAGGCGCATACGAGTCTTCCGGCATCTTGAGAATGACGTCGGGATCGCCGTCGAGCGCGGTGGTGCCGAGCGCCTCGCGTCCCTTGTCGAGGATGTAGCCTTCGTCGAGCCGCGAACGCATCTTGCCGGAAATGCGTTCCTCCCATAGCGGATGACGGCTCGCGATGCGCGGCGCGATCGCGAAGTTATACGGCGGCGGCGGCGATGAAGTCGCCCATTCGAGCGTGGGCGCATCCCAGGGGTTATCGCCCGCAACGGGACCGCGCCGCAGGCTGTACACGAAGTCCCACATGAAGATCAGCACGCCGAACGCGAACAGGAACGCGCCGATCGACGTAATCATGTTGACCGTGTTCCAGCCCATGTCGGGCGCGTACGTATAGATGCGTCGCGGCATGCCGAGCAAGCCCGCGATGTGCATCGGAAAGAACGCGATATTGAAGCCCGTGAACAGAATCCAGAAGCCGATGCGCCCGATCCTCTCGCTCATCATGCGCCCGGTGAATTTCGGGAACCAGAAGTAGATGCCGCCGATAACGGGAAACACGTTGATGCCGAGCAGCACGTAATGCAGATGCGCGACGACGAAATAGGTATCCGTGAGTTGCCAGTCGAAAGGCACCGCTGCGGTGAGCACGCCCGACAATCCGCCGATCACGAAGAGAAACACGAAGCCCGCGAAATACAGAAAAGGCACGCGAAACACGGGACGTCCCGTCCATATCGTCGCGATCCATGCGAACGTCGCGACCGCGCTCGGTATCGCGATCACCATGCTCGCCGCGCCGAAGAACGACAGCGCGAGCGCGGGAATGCCCGTCGCGAACATGTGATGGATCCATACGACGAAGCCGATGACCATCGTCGCGACAGTCGACAGCGCGACCGGCAGATAGCCGACCAGCGGCCTGCGGCAGAAGACCGGGAGCGCATCGGAGACGATGCCCATCGCGGGCAGCACCACGGCATACACCCACGGATGCGCGAAGATCCAGAAGAGATGCTGCCAGAGCAGCGCGCGGCCGCCGTTGACGACGTCGAAGAAATGCGTGCCGATGCGCCGGTCGAGCCACAACAGAAAGAACGCGAGACTCACCGATGGCACTGCAAGCAGGTTGCCGCCCGATGCGGTGAGCGTGCCCCACACGAGCACCGGCACGCGATCGAGCGACATGCCCGGCGCGCGCATGCGCAGGAACGTGACCACGAAGTTCATCGAGCCGACTGTCGTCGAGATGCCGAGCAGCACCATGCCGAGCGCATAGACATCGATGTTGGGACCGGTGTTGTAAGTGAGACCGGCAAGCGGCGCATAGTTGAACCAGCCGGCGTTGGGCGCTTCGCCGAACGGAAAGCTCGCATACAGAAAGAGTCCGGCGAAAAGAAAGATCCAGTACGACAGCGCATTCAGGCGCGGAAACGCCATGTCGCGCGCGCCGAGTATCAGCGGCCACAGATAGTTGGAGAAGCCGGAGAGCACGGGCAACGCGTAAAGGAAGATCATCGTCACGCCGTGCATCGTGAAGAGCTGGTTGTATTGCTCGGGCGTGAGCAGCGTCGAGTCCGGGCGCGCAAGCTGCACGCGCATGATGAGCGCCTCGATGCCGCCCGCGATCAGAAACGCAAACGCGGTGAGGAGATAGCGCAAGCCGATGCTTTTATGATCGACGGTCGAAAGCCAGCCGCGCCATCCCGGTGGCGTTTCCCATGTCTCGCGCAGCTTGCGTTCTTCGGCGCTGCCGGGTTCGATGCGGCCGATCGCGAGCGTGCGTTGCAGCGGCGGCGGGGACGTGGCGTGTTCGGTCATTGCAGTGTCCGAAGATAAGCGGAGAGCGCGGCGGCTTCGGCCGCTGTGAGCGCGATCGATGGCATCAGCGAATCCGGTTTGATGCGCTGTGCATGGCGTATCCAGTCGAGTTGATTCGATTCGGTGTTCGGCAACGTGCCGGCGGCGATGAGCCTGCGCGAATTCAGATGCGTGAGATCGGGCGCTTGCGTGCCGTTCGCATCGCTGCCGCGCACGGCGTGACAGCCCGCGCAGCGATCGAGAAAGAGTCGCTGCCCGGCGCTCGCGGTGGCGTCGGCGGCATGCGGGCGCGCTTGCGCCGCGTACCACGCATCGAATTGGGCACGCGGTTCCGCGATCACTTCGAAGGCCATATGCGCGTGTTGCGCGCCGCAAAACTGCGAGCATTGCCCGCGATACACGCCCGCGCGATCCGCCTGAATCCATTGCTCGTTGACGACACCCGGTATCGTCTGAGTCTTGCCCGCGAGACGCGGCACCCAGAACGCATGAATGACATCGGCGCTGCGCAATTCGATTTTCACAGGCTCGCCGACCGGTATGTGAATCTCGTTGGCCGTGGTCACGCCCGCATAGTCGATCTTCCACCACCAGTCGTAGGCCGTGACCGCGATGGTCAGCGCGGGCTCCTTTCTCGGCGACGCGACCGATTCGAGCGTCACCAGCACATAGGCGAGCGCGACGAAAAGCGCGACCGACGAGATGCCCGTGCCGATCCAGACCCAGCGCATGCCGCCGCCTTCGCCCTGCACGTGCGATGCATCGCGCTTCGTGGGCGGCGGACGCTTGCGGATGATCGCGCCGACGAGCAATACGCTCACGATCAGCGCGACGGCGACGGCCAGTGCCGCGAGCGCCCAGCCGAGACGCATCGTCGGCGTGGCGGCGGGACCGTCGGCGTGGAGGAAGTAATTGAGCGGCGCGTCGGCGCGCGCGCTCGCGTGACAAACGAATGCGGCGAGAAAAGCGATCATGGCGCGGGTGCTCCGGCTGGCACAATGGATCGCTTTGTGCGTAGCAGGCATCCGCATGTATCTCCTTGAAAGATTGGCTCGCAGTGAGGTTCCGGCACGCCAGACGGGCGCGCGGGGCTTCGTTCCCCGAGCAATCCACGATCCCAACGATAGCCTTACGGCGCAACGCATGTAATGCGCTTTATTTCGCGAAGCGTTTTCATCAGTCCAATGGATCTTATCGATTCGATAAGTATTCTTCGCCGATTCACTCGCAATGCTTGAATAAGCGCGCACCGACGTTATGATGTACTAACGTATTTGCGACATGCATGTCCATGCATGTTCGTGTCTTTCGATGGTTTCCGATTCTCCTTCGCGCGCTCGATTGAAACGCAGCCCGAAGGCCCTTTGTTGCGTCCGGCGATTGCCACGCTCGCGCCATCGCGTTTGCGCGCATCGGTCAGTGGGGCGTCGTCTTATCTCTCGTATCGAAGCGGGGCCGCGTTCGTCATTCGTCGAACGCGGCTGTGCCTGTTCGCGCTCGCATTTCGCCGCGCGACGCGGGCGTTTCAATTCCGGCAATGAACCGGCCGCTCGATATTCATTTTGAATATTCCGAACGCGCCATGAAAGCCATTACTTTCATTCGATCCGTTGCTCATATCTTCAAATCGCGGCGCATTATTTCAGCGGGGCGGCTTTCGATATGGCCGGGTTTCGCGATCGCGCTTCTGTTGGCCGCATGCGGCGGCGGTGGCGGCGGTGAAACTGGCGGCGCGAGCACGACCGGTGGCGCGCAATCGAGTCCTTCGGGTGCATCGAGTCCCATAGCGGCGTCGAGCCCTTCGGACGGCGGAGCGTCGGCGCCTGCGGTTGCATCGGCGCCAGCGGTTGCATCGGCGCCGTCGGCGGCGAGCAGCCCCGGCGGCACGAGCAGCACCGCAAAGCCTGTGATTGCGCCTGCGGGCAGCGTGTTTTATGGCATGAACGGTCATGCCAACTGGGTCGGTCCATATCAGACGTCGACGCCGGAGCAACAAGCCGCGCAACTGAAAGACCTCAACATGACGATGTACCGCAACGACATTTCCAACGTAACCGGCGCGAAAAATCTCGCGAAGTTCGCGAAGATCATGGCGCAATCCGGCGTGATGGTTTATCCGGTGATCCTGCAAGACCTCAACTTCGCCGATGAGAATTCGGCTTATCAGGCGAGCTTCACGCTCGCTCAGCAAATCGTCAGCGTGCAGCAATATGCCTATTACGAAGTCACCAACGAACTTGCACCGACATGTCTCGTCGGTGCGGTCGACGGCGTGAATCCGGCCGATTACCACAACGATTGTTATCGGATCGCGCGCGGCGTGATCCGCGGGTTGATCGCGGGCATCAAGTCGGTGGATGCTGTCGGCAAGATCATCATCGGCGGCAATACGTGGATGCACCTCGGCCTCGATACGATGCTCGCCAACGGCACGCAACCCGACGGCACGAGCGGACATCCCATCGTGACGTGGGACATCACCGCGTGGCACTGGTACTCGGAGCAGGGCGATATCACGCACGCATGCGGAATCCGCTGCTACAACGTAGTCGGCACGCTGCTGTCGTTCGGCAAGCCGATCTGGATCAACGAAGTGGGCATGCGTCCGGACTTTCCCGGCACCGTCGATCAGGCGGCCACTTACATGGCCAACGACATGATGGGCAGGCTTCTCGCAATCGCGCCGCAATACAACATTCAGTCGATACAGGTCTACGAGCTTTACGACGATCCGCCCACCGGTCAGGGCCCTTACGGCATCATGCTCAACGACGGCGTGACGAAGAAACCCGTCTATACCGCGCTCAAGAATTTCATTGCGGCGAATCCGCGTTGAAGATCATCCGATGAAACCGGGAAGGCCGAGAGCCGCGTCGCTGCGGGCCAGACCGGCGGCGCGTTCGAGCAGCGCGTCGAATTGCGCATCGGCGCGCGGTCGCGGGAAGTGCGCGCGAAAGAAGTCCGCCCAGCGAAAATCGGCAAGCGGCACGTCGGTTTTTTCGTAGCCGCCCGCGCTGCGCACGAAGGCCGCAAGGCTGCGAAAATCGTCGTCGATGGCGTCCCGCATATGCACCGGCATGTCCTTGAAAGCGATGCGGCCGCCGTCCGCGTCGTAGGGATGCACCCACGCCTCGTTCTCCATCGTCAGCCAGAACGCCGCGCGCGATAACGACGACAAGTCCCGCACCAGCACGAACGGCACGTCCTGCACGCCGATGCGGGCCAGCGCGCAAGCCACATGATGATGGTCGATGACATACGGCTCGCCTCCCGGCCCGAGCACGACGGCAATCGGCTTCGCGGCTATCGACATTGCCAGTTCATGTGCGCGCAGCGCGCGATATTCCTCGGCTTTGCGGCGGACCTGCCGTTCTCCGTGCGTCGCCTGCGTCGGATGCAGATCGTCGATGCGCAGCGTATTCATGGCGCATTCCTCGATGTGTGTCGAACATGCGGGCAAGCGCCGTACCCGGTCTGGACCCGCTGTTGCTTCTCGCTGAAACGAAAGTCCCTAATGCGGTGCGCGGGCGCATCCATTGCTGAAATCGCACACGGACCCGGCCATTCAAGGAGTGTGCAATGAAAGCGGTTGTGTTTCATGGAATAGGCGATATATCGCTCGATAACGTGCCCGACCCTTCGATTCGTCACGATCAGGACGCGATCGTGCGCCTGACCGCGAGCGCGATCTGCGGCACCGATCTGCACATGGTGCGCGGCACGCTGCCAGGGATGGTGCCGGGCACGATACTCGGCCACGAGGGCGTCGGCGTGATCGAGCAGGTCGGTCGCGGCGTGCGCAACCTGAAGCCGGGAGACCGCGTGCTGATTCCATCGACGATTTCGTGTGGCTGCTGTTCGTATTGCCGCACGGGCTACACGGCGCAGTGCGACTCGGCGAATCCCAATGGCGCGGCGGCAGGCACGGCGTTCTTTGGCGGACCGAAGTCGACGGGGCCGATCGACGGATTGCAGGCCGAATACGCGCGCACGCCGCTAGCCCATGCGAGCCTCATCAAATTGCCGGAGAATATCGACGACGAACGCGCGATCCTGCTGTCCGATATCTTTCCGACGGGCTTTTTCGGGGCGCAACTTGCCGAGGTGCGTGACGGCGATACCGTCGCGGTGTTCGGCGCGGGACCGGTCGGCCAGTTCGCCGTGGCGAGTGCGTTCATGCTCGGCGCGGGACGCGTGATCGTCGTGGATCGCCTGACGGATCGTCTCGCGATGGCGCGCGCGCAAGGCGCGGAAGCGGTGAACTTCGACGAGGAGGATCCCGTCGCAACGATTCTCGCGTTGACGGGCGGCATCGGCGTGGATCGTGTGATCGATGCCGTGGGCGTCGATGCAGTGCACGCGCAGGGCGGGCCGGCTGCATCGCAGGATGCCGTCAAGCAGGGCGAAGCGGAAAGCAGGACCGTCACGGCGCAGCGCAACGAACACGACGGCAACTGGATTCCCGGCGATGCGCCCACGCAGGCGCTCGACTGGGGCGTGGCTGCATTGGCGAAGGCGGGCACGCTCGGCGTGATCGGCGTGTATCCGCCGAACGACCGCTTCTTTCCGCTCGGTGTGGCGATGAACAAGAATCTCACCATCAAGATGGGCAACTGCAATCATCGCGCGGTGACGCCCGGACTCGTCGAGCGCGTGAGGAACGGATCGTTCGATCCGCTGCGCGTGCTGTCGACACGCGAGCCGATGATGAACGTCATCGACGCATACAAGGCATTCGATCAAAGGCAACCGGGATGGATCAAGGTCGCGCTCGATCCCGCCGCGTGACGGCCGCGCGGCCATCATGGCGCATCGTCGCGGGCGTCGGCGCGTGCGCGTTCGTGGCCTGGGCGGCGATCGAATGGACGCGCCTCAAGCGCACGCCCGCACTTTCCGATGAAAGCGCCCGCAAGGGCATAACGGCGCGCTACACGCAGGCCGGACCGTATCGCATGTTCTCGCGTCACGCGGCATGCGAAGGTGGCCACGCGAAGCGCCTGCCCGTGGTGCTCGTGCATGGTCTCGTGATATCGAGCCGCTACATGGAGCCGCTCGCGCTCGCGTTGCGCAGCGACTTCGACGTGTACGCGCCCGATCTGCCCGGCTTCGGCGAAAGCAAACTGCGCGGCGGCGCGCTGTCGGTGCCCGAACTCGCCGATGCGTTGCGCCTCTGGCTCGGCGCGCGCGGCATCGAGCGGGCGATGTTCATCGGCAATTCCTTCGGCTGCCAGATTCTCGCGGATTTCGCCGCGCGCTATCCCGAGTCGGTCGACCGGCTCGTGCTGCAAGGACCGACCGTCGATCGCGATGCGCGCTCGCTCTTCACGCAAGTTTGTCGCGACTGGCGCAATGGACGGCTCGAACAGGCGAGATCGTCGGCGCCGATCGGGCGCATCGATTATGCGAAAGCGGGCGTGGTGCGCGCGCTCGCGACGATGCGCGAACTCATGCGCGATCGCATCGAGCGCAAGCTGTCGCGCATTGTTGCGCCGACGCTCGTCGTCGCCGGATCGCGCGATCCCGTCGCGCCGCTCGCGTGGGCGAGCGAAGTCGCGGCGCGCGTGCCGAACGGCGCGTTGCTGGCGATAGACGGCGGCACGCACACGCTCAACTATGTCTATCCGCATAGCTTCGCGCTCGCGATCCGCGCGTTTCTTCTCCAGGGCGGCGCATCGAGATGACGAAGCCACCGCGCGGCATTGCCCGCTTCGATTCGGCCGCGGGCATGGTGCAGGCGCTCGCCGCGTGTCTGCATGGCGAACGCTTCAGCAGCCCGAGCCAGTCGCCGCTGCTCGATAGCCTGATGCCGCCGATCAACCTGCTGCCGAAGCGCGCCCGCGAATGGGTGTACACCGTGGGCGGCATGTCGGAGGGCATCACGGCGCGGCAGGCGCGGCGTCTCGATGTGGAAGGCATCGGCGAATGGATCGCGGGGCTTTACCCGCAGCGCACCTACGATGCCGCGTTCATCGGTTCGTCGAATGGCGCGCTCATGCACGTTGCGGCGGCGCTCGGCGTGCCCTGGCTGCCGCAGACGTTTCTGTGCCCGGTGCGCGCGCCCTTCAGCGATCCCGACGATGCGCAAAGCGGCTTCGATGACGGCCTCGCCGCCGTCGATGCGTTGCTTCGCGCCGATCCGCGCATCGCGATTCATCATATGCAGGATCCGAATCAGGACCGGCTGATGCTCTCCGCGATGAGCTACTTCCGGTTGAAGCTGCGCGCGCTGCCGCTGGCGTATCGCGAGTTTCTGCTGCGCAGTCTTGCGCCGGACGCGACGCTTCATATCGTCCGATGCACGCGCGACTGGCCCGTTACGCGCACCGGCGACCGATCGTTCTATCAGTTCGGCGCGCTGGGCGGCGCGACCGAGCGCGAGTACTTCGAAGGCGGGCCGCGTGTCGCGCGCTATCTCGCGCGTTATGGCGTGAAGCGCACGCGATGGGACGCGCCCGCGCCGACCCTGCGCGCGCCCGAAGCCGAATGGGGCTATGACGTGGCGCTCACCGAATCCATCGTCGCGCTGGCGAAGCAGAAGAACTGGCGCGTCGTCGAATGGCGCTTCGAAGAGCCGGAAGCGTTCAGCTTCGCGACGGCCGAGTTGTATCGCGCGTGGTATCGCGAGATGGGGATCGAGTCCAAGCGGCTCGTCGTCGATTCATTCCTTCTGATGGACCCGTACACGACGCTGCGATTGCGCGCGATCCCATTCTGGCTCGTCTTCTGCACCGACCCTTCGGCAGAGACGCTGCGCCGCTTTCTCGAACGCGAGTCCTTCGACGAGATCGACATGATGCTGTTCTCGCATGGCACCGAAGGCGTCGGCGTGACGAGCATCGACGAATGGCGCGCGTTGACCGCCAAGGCGAAACGCGAAGGGCGCTTTCTCGGTGTCGATGCACGGCGTTATCCGCGCGACTTCGCGACCTTCGTGCGCTTCGATCGTGCGCTTGCCGAACTGAAGCCGCAATACGGCTTGCCGGAGCCAATGCCGCCCGCGTTCTTCGAAGACGCGCTGCGCAAGCATGGCGCGCGTCATGGCATCACCGCGCACGATCACAACGCATGAAGCGAATGCCGGTCATCGTCATTACGCGCGCCGACGCATCAAGCGCGCGATGATGGCGCCCAGCCCGAGCCCCGCGCAAAGCAGCAGGCCGCGATGCGTGTCCACCCAAAACGACGCGCTCGCGCGCTTCGCCTCGTCCGTGAAGCGCCCATGCACCCGATGCAGTTCAGTGACCGGTTGCGAGAGATTGCCCGGACGTTCGCCGCTGGAGAGAGCGGGGTCCTGCTGCGCGCGAAAGCCCGTGCGTCCGAGATAGACATCGAGCAAACCGGGGATGATTGCATTCGCAACTATCGCCTTGACCGACGACATGCCGACCCACAGCTCGCGCCGCCGATGCGTGGCCGCCCACCATATCGCGCGCGCTGCGACTTCGGGTTCGTAGATCGGCGCGACGGGACGCGGCGCGTGCGGCATCGCGCTCCTGGCCCAGTCGAATTGCGGCGTGTTGAGCGCGGGCATCTGCACCATCGTCAGATGGATGCGGCTCTTGGCATGATGCAACTCGCAACGCAGCGAATCGGTGAACCCGCGTATCGCGTGCTTCGCGCCGCAATAGGCCGATTGCAGCGGAATCGATCGATACGCGAGCGCCGAACCGACCTGCACGATGACGCCGCGATTGCGCGGCGTCATGCGTTTCAACGCGGCCATCGTGCCCCACACGAAGCCGAGATACGTGACGTCCGTGATGCGCCTGAAATCGCGTTCGGGCATATCGGCGAAGCGCGCGAACGAGGTCAGCATCGCGTTGTTGACCCATACGTCGATGGGACCGAGCTCTGCTGCGACGCGCGCGGCGGCACTGTCGAGCGCGCCGCTTTCGCTCACGTCGAGCGCGATGCTCAGCGCACGCACGCCGAGCGCGCGCACGTCGGCGGCGGCGTCTTCGAGCGCTTGCCGATCGCGCGCGATCATCGCGACGTCCACGCCGCGTCGGGCGAATTCGAGCGCCGTCGCGCGGCCCACGCCCGCGCTCGCTCCGGTGATGACCACGACCCGAGGCTTTCTCATCGCGATAACTCCCCGCGTGCGGCGAGCGCTTCGATTTTGTCCGCCGTGCAACGCGCGATCGCCTGAATGGTGAAAGAAGGATTCACGCCGCCGACGGTCGGATATGCCGAGCCGTCGTGAATCCTCAGATGCATGGACGATCACTTGTCCTTGTGGCCCGGCAGCACTGCGCCCAGCACTTGCTTCGCCGTATCGACGATCACATGGCTCTGGTTCGGATCGCCCTTCATGAGCGTGGTCGCGAAAGCCTTCGCCTGCGCGATCGTGATGTGCGGCGGCAGCGGCGGCACGTTCGGATCGGCCTTCACTTCGATCACGACGGGACGATCCGCCGCGAGCGCTTCGTCCCACACGGCGGCCATGCGCTCGGCATCGTCGACATAAAAGCCCTTCAGCCCGATCAATTCCGCGAACTTGTGATAAGGCACCGAAGGAATGTCCTGCGATGCCTCGAACTTCGGATCGCCTTCCATCACGCGCTGTTCCCACGTCACCTGATTCAAGTCTTCGTTGTTGAGCACCATGCAGATCCAGCGCGGATCCGACCATTGCTTCCAGTACTTCGCGACCGTGATGAGCTCGGCCATGTTGTTCATCTGCATCGCGCCATCGCCGACGAGCGCGATCACCGGACGCTCCGGATACGCGAATTTCGCCGCGATCGCGTAGGGCACGGCCGCGCCCATCGAGGCGAGGCCGCCCGAGAGCGAGCACTTCATGCCGCGCTTGACCTTGAGATCGCGCGCGTACCAGTTCGCGACCGAACCGGAATCGCTCGTGACGATGGCGTTCGCGGGCACGCGCGGCGACAGCTCCCAGATCGTGCGCTGCGGATTCACGCCGGCTTTCGCAGGCTCTATCGCGCGCTTTTCGAGTTTCTTCCACCAGTCGTCCATCCAGCCTTCGATGTCCTTACGCCACGCGCCATCCGTCTTCTGTTCCAGAAGCGGCAGCAACGCGCGCAAGGTCTCGGCACTGTCGCCGACGAGATTCACTTCCATCGGATAGCGGATCGAAAGCATGTCCGCCTTGAGGTCGATCTGCACGCCGCGCGCCTCGCCTTCCTTCGGCAGGAACTCGGCGTAGGGAAAGCCCGAGCCGATCATGAAGAGCGTGTCGCATTCGGTCATCAGCTTGTAGCTCGGCTCGGTGCCGAGCAGGCCGATCGATCCGGTGACGAAGGGCAGATCGTCCGGCAATGCGGCCTTGCCAAGCAGCGCCTTCGCGACGCCCGCGCCGAGTTTGTCCGCGACAGCGATGACTTCGTCCGTGGCTTCCAGCGCGCCCGCGCCGACGAGAATCGCGACCTTCTTGCCGGCGTTGAGCACATCGGCGGCGCGTTGCAGATCGTCGGCATAAGGCACCGTCTTCGGTGCGCGATAGCCCACGCCCGAATGCAGTGTGCCGTGCTTGCGGCCCGGCGGCTCGTATTCCAGATCCTGCAGATCGTTGGGCAGCACGAGCGCCGTCACCTTGCGCTCCGATAGCGCGATACGCACCGCGCGATCGACGAGATGACGAATCTGCGAGGGCACGCTCGCCTGTTGAACGAAGGCGCCGGCGACGTCCTTGAACATCGCGGGCAGATCGACTTCCTGCTGATAGTGTCCGCCCAATGCGGCGCGTGCCTGCTGCCCCGCAATGGCGAGAACGGGCATGTGATCGAGGCGCGCATCGTAGAGACCGGTGAGGAGATGCGCCGCGCCCGGACCGGATGTCGCGATGCATACGCCCAACTCGCCGGTGAACTTCGCATGTGCCGATGCCATGAACGCAGCCATCTCTTCATGACGCGCCTGAATGAATTCGATCTTGCCCTTCGCGCGACTGAGCGCGCCGAATACGCCGTTGATGCCGTCGCCGGGATAACCGTAAATGCGGCGCACGCCCCATGCATGCAGGCGATCGACCAGAAAATCGCCGACGGTAATAGCCATGATTGAAGTCTCCGGAAAACACGATCGAAAGAATGCGCCGCATTGCATGCACGCCTTGTTTGGCTTGCGCGCAATGGCCATGCCGCTGTCTTTCAATCGCTGCAAGGTGCGATGAATCCATGCGGGCGTGATGATTGCTAGAGCGCTTTACGCGGACGATTGCTTCAGGACACATACGATGGCGCTCATGCCTCTCACCCTCGAATGGCCGGATGTCTGCATTCGAATATCGCTGGCGGTGCTTGCCGGCATTCTCATCGGATTGAATCGCGGCGAATCGGGCAAGGTCGCCGGATTGAGAACCACGCTGCTCGTATGCCTCGCGGCGTGTCTCGCGATGCTGCAAGTCAACGCGTTGCTTGCTCAGGCGGGCAAGACGCCCGGTTCGTTCGTGCAGATCGATCTGATGCGCCTGCCGCTCGGGATACTGTCGGGCGTGGGCTTCATCGGCGCGGGTGCGATTCTTCGCAAGGATGGCCTCGTCAAAGGCGTGACGACAGCGGCGACGTTATGGTTCGTGACGGTGGTCGGACTGTGCTTCGGCGGCGGTCAGCTTGGACTCGGCGCGGCGGGACTCGGGCTCGGGATCGTCGTGCTCTGGTTTCTGAAGGAGGTCGAAAGACGCATACCGCGCGAGAATCATGCGGAGCTCCGGATAACTTATGAAAGAGGCGTCTTTTCGCGGGACACGCTGGCTGAATCGATGCAGGCCGCGGGTTGCAGGCTCGCCTCGATTGCGGGCGCGGCGAAGGGACCGGAACGGATGGAAGAGCGCTTCGAAGTACGCTGGCACGGCGCGCCCGATGCGCAGCCGGTGCCGCCGTTCAGCGAGTGCGCGATGGCTGCGGGCGCGATCGAGTCCGAGTGGAGCATCATCCGCTGAACGGTGTACAGCGAATTAACGTGGTGGTTAAAGCGTGCTCGAGGCGACCCAAGAGGGGACCCAACAGGCGACCCATAAGGCACCCATAAAGAACAATTGGCTGTGCGTTCGTTTTGACATATAAATGAGAGACGATCTTCTTGGAACTTCGGGAGTCCAGATGCTTATACGCTGTGCAGCATGCAACAAGCTCATATATTCAGATGATGCTCTCGAAGACGATACGTGCCCCGCATGCGGATCCACGAACACCGAGCACATCGCAATGGGCTTCGTTTTCGATCAGACGGTCGCTGTGCCGGACCCGCCGGCAAGGACCACGGAAAGCGCCGATTCGCCCGGCACGATTCGCAGGAAGCTGTAGTCGCACGAATCGATTCGTAACGTACCGCGTTGGATGTGCGCTTCGACCCCCTCTCGTTTAAGCGCATCTTGCCCGCCTCGACAGGCGGGCTTTTCTTTATGCGCATTCAACGCAGATCAATGCGACAACACGACCTGCGCGATGACGCCCGACGCGACCGCAACCAGCAGATAGTCCGCACCGACGCCGACCCACTGATAACCGCGCGGCGGCTGACGCAGGCCTTGTCCGCGCCAGTCGTCGACGACGTACTGACGGCTTCGGTAATCGTTATCAAGACGCTCGCCCTTGCGCCAGTCGCGACGCGGCTCATCGTTGGCATGCTGCGGCGGGCGGGGCGCGTCGCGGCCATTCATCTCCGGACCATGACCCGGCGCGCCGGGACCGCCCTTGGCAGTGGGACCGCCCGGACCGCCCGGTGCGCGATGCGCATCGTGATAGCCGTCCGGACCGCCGGGTGCGGGCTGTGCGAAAACGGCGCCCGTCGTCAGTCCGATGCTCGCGCAAACCAGTGCGGCGACGATTCGACTCTTCTTCATGTTCGTTCCTCTCGAAGTGGCAAAGGGATGTTCTGGATGCCCGGACTGTACGCAATGGGCAACGAAAATGACGTGAGCATGTGTAAGCAACGCTTACGTTCCATTACGCGCTCCATTACGCGCAAACGCGCGTCAGACGCCGAACGGAAAGGTTTCTGGCGTCTCGTGCGTGACTTGTGAAGGCTCGATCGCGCTGACCGCGCGCGTCGTATCGAACCACACGAACGCATCGAATTGCGCCGACAGCTCGGCTTGCGCGTAATGGCTGTACAACTCGGTATCGGGCCGATAGACCACGCCGATGAAGCGTTCGAGCCGCTCCTCGCCCAATGCGTCGCGCAGTGCATCGTTCACGCCGGCACGAAGATCGACGAGGCACGGACTCGCGCCCGCAAGATGAAACTGATGCTCGTAACTATCGGCGCGCGATGGCCGCACCTGCATGATCTGCATCGGCTCCTCCCAGTCCGATGCCGCCGCGACCGTGCCCGCGTGCGTGCCGAAGCCGATGAGCGCGGCGTCGTCGCCGAAGCGCTCGCGGCATAGCTGACCGACGTTCAACTCGTCGCGCATGCGGCCCATCTCGGTCGCGGATGCATCACCGAGATGCGAGTTGTGCGCCCATACGACCGCGCGCGCGTCCGGTCCCCATGCATCGAGCAGGCTGTCGAGCGTGTCGAACATGTGCGTGTCGCGCAGATTCCAGCTTTCCGCCGATGCCCCGTACATCGCACGATAGTACTGCTCCGCCGATGCGACGAGCCGCGCGTTATGCGTCGCGTCGAGCAGTCCGTGATCGCTCGCGGACGTGGCGAGCCGTCTGTCCAGCAGATCGCGCAATTGCGCGACGACGGCTTCCTCGCATGTGCCGAAGCCCGCCTGCCACGCGGCGCGTCCATAGACAGCGGGGTTTTTCTGCCAGGGCGTGAGGCATCCATAGCGCACGCGGGCAATGCGCGCCGCGCCCGGGTCCTGTGCGTCGAGATACGCGAGCACGGCGGCGATGGATTCGGAAAGGCTATACAGGTCGAGTCCATAGAACGCGGCGCGGCGCTCGTCGGGCAACGCGGCGTTGTGCTGCCGCAGCCACGCGACGAACGCGGCGAACTCGGTATTGCGCCACATCCACGTAGGGAAACGCGTGAACGGTCGTGCTTCGGGTCGCGCGCGCGGACGGCCGCGAACGTGCTCGTCGATGATCGCGGCATCGGGCCAGTCCGCTTCCACCGCGACGAAACTGAAGCCGTGCCGTTCGATGAGACGCCGCGTGATGGCGGCGCGCGCTACATAGAACTCGGCGGTGCCGTGACTCGCTTCGCCGAGCAACACGACGCGCTTGTCCGCGAAACGATCGAACGCATGTGCGAAGTCGGGCGCACCGAGCGCGGGCAGACGCACCGCCGATGCGCGGATCAGATCGGGCAACGTGCGCGCAACGGGCTCCTCGAGCGTGGGTTTGTCCGTGCGAATGTCGGGTTCGTCGCTCCAGCCTTGCGCGCCGATCAACGGCACGAACATCACGCCGCCGAGGTCTTCGTCGCGCCACACATCGTCGTCCGTGCGCGTGTATTTCATCAGACGCTGGGATTCGCGCGCGTCGCCGACGGGCATCACGAGCCGTCCGCCTATCTTGAGTTGCGCGCGCCATGCGTCGGGCACGGATGGACCGCCCGCCGCCGCGATGATCGCGTCGAAGGGCGCGTGCTGCGGCATGCCGAGCGTGCCGTCCGCATGATGCACGCTGACGTTCGTGAGCCCGAGCGCCTTGAGCAAGGCGGCGGCATCGTCGGCGAGTTCGCGATGTCGCTCGATCGTATCGACGCGCGCCGCGATACACGCCGCGATCGCCGCCGCATAACCCGAGCCGGTGCCGATGTCGAGGACATGATCGCCAGGTTGCAGGTCGGCGGCTTCGAGCATCAGCGCGACGATGTACGGTTGCGAGATGGTCTGACCCGCGGCGATCGGCAACGGGCTGTCCTCGTAGGCGAATTCGGCAAGGGCTGGGGGAACGAAGGCATCGCGGGCGATGGCGCTCATGCATTCGAGCACGCGCGCGTTCCTGATGCCGCGCCCCTTCAACTGACGTTCGACCATGCGTTCCCGCGCTTCTTCAAAGGTGTTCATGAACATTTCCCGAAAAAGGTCAGAACGTTGAAGAGGCAGCAAGCGACAGTCCCAGTTCGCCACTGCTCGCGAGCACGCGGAATGCGATTTGCTGTGCGTTCGGCACGGCATAAAGGAGACGCATACCTCGGATGACACTCACATCGAACGATGCACGCGAGCATCGCGCCTTGCGCCCCGCGCGCGATGACGGCAGCGATCGTCGATCGACGCCAGCGCCGAAGCAAGCGTTAACGGGCCTCATGCTGCGCGCTAAGATCCATTCGGCATCGAGCGCGGAATACTACGGACTTCGAAGCGAAGGTGTCGTCGAACCTAGCGTGCAGGTCGTGCTCTGAATCCAAAACATGCCAATACACAATGTGAAGCCAACCCGTCCGCTCATCGCCGTGAGCTTCTTCGCGGCGGACGTCCAGGCGGGCGTCGGCCCGTTTCTCGGTATCTATCTGCAAGCGCACGGCTGGACGCCGGACCGCATCGGCACGGTGCTGACCATCGGCGGCATCGTCGGCATGCTCGTGACGACGCCCGCCGGCGCGCTCGTCGATGCCACGCCGCACCGGCGCGCCATCGTCGCGGTCGCGAGCGCGCTGTCCATCGTCGCGGCGATCATCATCTGGATGTGGCAAGGCTTCTGGCCCGTCACGCTGTCGCAAGTGGCCACGGCGATCGCGGGCGCGACGATGGGCCCCGCGCTCGCCGGCCTCACGCTCGGCATCGTCGGACGGCAGAATTTCGATCGCCAGTTCGGACGCAATCAGGTGGCGAATCACGCGGGCAATATTGCGGCCGCGGCGCTTTCGGGCTGGCTCGGCGCGTGGCTCGGCATGCCGTACATCTTCGGGTTGAGCGCGGCGTTCGGTGCGGGCTGCATCTTCGCGGCGCTGTGGATTCCGCCGCGCTCGGTGCATCGGCATTTCGCGCGCGGCATTGCAAAGGACGACAACGACGATCCCTCCGACACGCGCGCCGATGCCATACAGGTTCTGCTGCGCAACCGCTCGCTGCTCGTGCTGGCGGCCGCGCTCGCGGCGTTCAACCTCGGCAATTCCGCGATGCTGCCGCTCTACAGTCTCGCGGTCGCGTCGGCGCATACTGCCGATCCCAGCCATGTGACGGCCGCCAATATCGTGATCTCGCAGATCGTGATGCTCGTCGCGGCGGCCTATGCGAGCCGCCTGATTCGCCGATGGGGCTTCTGGTGGATCATCCTCGTCACGCTCGCGACGCTCCCGCTGCGCGCGATGACGGCCGCGTGGATCGCGCCTTCATGGGGCATCGTGCCGGTGCAGGTGCTCGATGGCATCGGCGCGGGCTTGCAGACCGTCGCGGTGCCCGCGCTCGTCGTGCATCTGCTGCACGGAAGCGGACGGGTGAATCTGGGGCAGGGCGCGGTGCTTGGCGTCCAGGCGGCGGGCGCGTGCCTGAGCCCGATGCTCGGCGGCTGGATCGCGCATCACTATGGCTATCCGGCGGCGTTCATCACGCTTGGAAGTTTGTCTGTCGTCGCGTTCGCGATCTGGATCGGCTTTGGGCAGCGCGTGCGCGATGCATGCGATACGCGGCGCGAAGAACTCGGCAAGCTCGCCGATCTGGATTCATCGACGTTGTTGCCATGACAAGGGCCGCGGCATGGGGAATGCGGAAGTTCATCTGACCGACAAACCGGAGATGAGGATGAACTCACCGCGCTTTCCCGCAGACGCCGACCAACGCATGCAAATCCCGCCGCCCGACGTCGACCCCGATCCTTCCGTACCGGATGACGATCCCGTGCCGCCCGATGGCGCGCCGCATCCCATCGGCGATCCGCCGAATCAAAGACCGCCGGAGCGCTTAGGCCCCGGCCTCGTCGCCGGGGGGCAGTGCGTCGGCCTTGGCGTTCGCGTGCGTCGTGGCCGCTTCCCTCGCGGCGTCCGCGCTTTCCAACGGCCGATCGCGCATTTCGGTGAAGCCGTCCGCATCGATCGTGTAGGACCAGGTGCATTGACCCGTTGGATCGTGATCGATCGTGATCTCGACGCGATGTCCGTTGCGAACGTAAGTCTCGGTAGACATGATTTGATCCCTCGTTGAATGACCTGCGCGATGCATCGGCTACGTTGCGTTGGAATCCGGCGGAACGGGATTCTTTTCCTGCGTCGACGGCAATTCGTTTTCCGATGCGTCGTGCGTGCGCTTTTCGCGTTCGTCGAGTTGACGCTGCTTCGTGTCTTCGCCTACGGGTTCGTCCATATCGTCGGCGGTGGCATGCGGCACGGGCTTGTCTGGCGTCATGATGTGCCTCCCGGAATCGTGATGCGGCACGCGGCGCGCGCCTTAGTATCGGGCGCAGCAAGCAACGGACCCGTTCGCGTTACAGACAGGAGCGCGGCTTGCTGGGCGATTATCGAACAGGCATTCGGGAGAGCGAGGAATGAAATACACCGATCAGGATCAGCGCGTGGAGGAATTGCAGGTGGCGTTGTCGCGTGCGTTCGATGCACGGAAGACGCCGTTCGTAGGCGTGGTGGACGAAGGCTACGACATCGTCATCAACGTATCGTGGGCCATCGAGACGGGCCGCGACACGACGCTCGATGCGCGTTGCAGCGTCGTGTTGCGCATCGCGGCGCGTCAGTTCGAGCGATATGGCGCGATGGATACCGCGCAGCGCCTCATCGTGCAGGATCGCGTGATCGCGCACGTGCGGAGTGCGTTCGACCAGTCGCGCTCGGGTCAGGCGAACGCGAACGAATGCTCGCTCGAACTTCGCGCCGCCGACGACTGGTTCGACACACCCGACACGCCCTGACGCATTACCAGCCTTGCGCGCCGCCGCCGGTCGTCGACGGGCTCGTCTGGCCGTTCGTGCCGCCGCTGCCGTTCAGACGCGGCTGCATGCCGCCCGATCCTTGGCGTGTGCCCGCACCCGCGCCGCTCGTTCCATTCGATGAGCCGCCCACGCCGGACGGCCCCGTCGACGGCCCGCTGCTGTGGCCGGAGTTCGGCGTGATGCCTGCCGCATCCTGCGCGTTCTTCGCGCTCGACGGTCCGTGGCTTGCGCCAGGCTGCGTCTGATCGGCTGCGGCGAATGCGCCGCCCGAGAGCGCCATCAGTAAAGCCGAAATCGCGATGGTTCTGTTCGCTTGCATGACCTGCCTCCGTATGTCGATGTTGGTACGAAGCATGGCGCAAGGCGCGTTCCGGGCTTTGCGGCCAGCAACGCGTTTCCCTCATTCAAGCCCTTCGTGCTCGAACGCAAGTTTCACTGCGGGGCGCTCGCGCATGCGCTTGTAGAACGCCTGGAGCTCGGCGGGCATATCGACGCCCATTTTCTGCGCCCACGTCAGCATCGTGAAGAGATAGGCATCCGCGACGCTTACATCATTGCCGAAGAGATAATCGCCGCGCATCGTCTTCGCGACATACGCAAAGCGCTGGCCGATTTTCTCGCGCGCCGCCGACGCTTCCGCATCGGATGTCGGCCGGAACACGCGTCCGAACTGCTTGTGGATCTCGGTCGAAATGAACGCAAGCATTTCCAGCAGACGCAGATGGCCGTCGTCGCCGGAAGGCGCGAGCGATGGCGCTTTTTGCGCGACCCACGAAAGAATCGCGACGTTTTCGGTGAGACGCTTGCCATCGTCGAACTCGACGACGGGCACATAACTCTTCGGGTTGATTTCGCCGAAGGGCGTGCCGTCTTCCGTCACCTTGGTCTTCAGATCGACCTTCACGCGGTCGAAGGTCAGGCCGGCTTCGTGCATCGCGATGTGATCGGCGAGACTGCATGCGCCGGGCGCGTAATAGAGCTTCATGATGCGCGTCTCCTTTGGACGAGGATATGTGTATTCGGCGAGCAAGGGCCATGCCGCAATGCCGCCATGCGGACGTCGCGCTATACCGTACGAAGCTCGCAGGCCGCAACATGCTGACCGTAGGAAGCGATTTACGCCGATGCACGCAGCGTATGCGCGGCCGCGACCATGTTGCGCAGCGCGGGAATCACTTCGTCCCATTGACGCGTCTTGAGTCCGCAGTCGGGATTCACCCACAGACGCTCGCGCGGAATCCGCTCCGCTGCCTTCGTCATCAACGCGACGATTTGCGCTTCGCTCGGGATATTCGGCGAGTGGATGTCGTACACGCCCGGCCCGATCTGATTCGGACACTTGAAATGGTCGAAGGCTTCGAGCAGTTCCATGTTGGAGCGCGACGTTTCGATGGTGATGACATCGGCATCCATAACGGCGATCGATGCGATGATGTCGTTGAACTCCGAATAGCACATGTGCGTGTGTATCTGCGTTTCGTCGCGCACGCCGTTCGCGGCGATGCGAAACGCTTCCACCGCCCAGCGCAGATAGCCATCCCATTGCGCGCGGCGCAGCGGCAGGCCTTCGCGCAACGCGGCCTCATCGATCTGGATCACGCGAACGCCGGCCTCCTCCAGATCGAGCACTTCAGCGCGGATCGCGAGCGCGAGTTGCCGGCACGATTCGGAACGCGGTTGATCGTCGCGCACGAACGACCAGTTCAGGATTGTGACGGGACCGGTCAGCATGCCTTTCATCGGCTTCCGGGTTTGCGCTTGCGCATAGCGGGTCCATTCGACGGTCATCGGCTTCGGACGGCTGATATCGCCGAACAGAATCGGCGGCTTCACGCAGCGCGATCCATACGACTGCACCCAGCCGAACTCGCTGAACGCATAGCCGTCGAGCCGCTCGCCGAAGTATTCGACCATGTCGTTGCGTTCGGCTTCGCCGTGCACGAGCACGTCGAGCCCGAGCGCCTCCTGTTCCTTCACGGCGCGCGTGATTTCGCGTTCCATCGCGGCGCGATAGGTGGTTGCATCGAGCTGTCCGCTCCTGAACTGACGACGCGCATGACGGATTTCGTTCGTTTGCGGAAACGAGCCGATGGTCGTCGTCGGATAGGCGGGCAGCGCGAGCATCGCGGCCTGCTTCTGCGCGCGCGTTTCGTATGCGCTCGCGCGCTGGCCGAGCGTCGCGTCGATCTTTGTGAGCGCTTCTTTCACCGCCGGGTTATGCACGCGCGATGATGCGCGGCGGCTCGCGATCGCGGCCGCGTTGCACGCGAGCGCATCGGCGACGCTGGCGCGACCGTCGTTCAAGGCGCGTGCGAGCACATCGAGTTCATCGAGCTTTTGTAGCGCGAATGCGAGCCACGATCTGATTTCGGCATCGAGCTTCATTTCGCTCGCAAGATCGACGGGCGTATGCAACAGCGAGCACGATGGCGCGATCCACAGCCTGTCGCCGAGCGATGCATGCAGCGGTTCGAGCCAGTCGAGCGTGGCGTTCAGATCGGTTTTCCAGATGTTGCGGCCATTGATCGCGCCGACCGATAGCACCGACGAATCCGGCAACAGCTTTGCGGCGGCGCCGACGTCATCGCGCGCGTTGATCGCATCGATATGCAGGCCGTCGATCGGCAGCTTGCACGCGAGATCGAGATTCTCCTGCAACTGGCCGAAGTAGGTCGCAAGCAGAAGGCGCACGCGTCGTTGTGAGAGCGCATCGTAAGCGGTGACGAAAGCGTCGCGCCATTGCGTATCGAGTTCGGTGACGAGCGCGGGTTCATCGATCTGCACCCATTCGATACCGAGCGCCGCGAAGTGATCGAGCAGCGCCGCATAGACGGGCAACAGGCGCGGGAGAAGCGCGAGCTTGTCGGAGTCGTCCTTCGCCTTGCCGAGCCAGAGATACGTCACCGGCCCGATGATGACGGGCTTCGCGTTCACGCCGAGCGCGCGCGCTTCGCCGAGCTGCTCGACGAGACGCGACGTATCGAGCGTGAACTGCGTCGCCGCATCGAACTCGGGGACGATGTAGTGATAGTTGGTATCGAACCATTTCGTCATCTCACCCGCAGCCACGCCCTCGCAGCACGCTGCATGTTCCTCAGCGCTTTCGGAAGAGCCTCCGCGAGCGACGCGGAAGGCGTTGTCGAGCGCATCGCCGTGAAAGCCGCGCACGCGTTCGGGCAGATTGCCGAGCGTGAAGCTCATGTCGAGCACCTGATCGTAGAACGCGAAATCGCCGGCCGCCACGAGATCGAGACGCGACTGATGCTTCCAGTGGCGCTCGCGCAAGTGAGCGCCGACCGCCTTCAACTCGTCGCGCGATGACTCTTTTTTCCAGTACTTTTCGAGCGCGAACTTCAGCTCGCGGTTTGCGCCGATGCGCGGGAAACCGAGGTTGTGTGTCGTGGCCATCGTTGCGTGTTCTCGTCGGAAAGAGAGTGAATGGCGACGATGATAGAATTTCCGATGCATGAATAAAAATGGTTTAATTTCATGCATCGATTAACTTTGTTCATGGAGACGCCTATGCTCGAACGCGCGCATCTGATGGTCGTGCGAGAAGTCGAGCGCCAAGGCTCGCTGACCGCCGCCGCCGACGTGCTCAACCTCACGCAATCCGCGCTGAGCCATACGGTGAAAAAGCTGGAGCAGCAGTTGGGCACGGCGGTGTGGACGCGCGAAGGGCGCAGCATGCGGCTCACGCAGGCGGGCCAGTATCTGCTTGGCCTCGCCAATCGCATGCTGCCGCAGTTCGAACTCGCCGAAGCGCGCATGAGGCAATATGCCGAAGGCGAGCGCGGCACCTTGCGCATCGGCATGGAGTGTCATCCGTGCTATCAGTGGCTGCTCAAGGTCGTGTCGCCGTATCTCGCGCGCTGGCCCGATGTCGATGTAGACGTGAAGCAGCGCTTTCAGTTCGGCGGCATCGGCGCGCTGTTCGGTTACGACATCGACGTGCTCGTGACACCCGATCCGCTGAAGAAACCGGGCTTGCGCTTCACGCCCGTCTTCGATTACGAGCAGGTGCTCGTCGTTCCCGAAGCGCACACGCTCGCCGATGCCGCTCATGTCACGCCGGAGCAGGTCGCGCAGGAAGTGCTGATCACGTATCCGGTCGAAACCGATCGCCTCGATATCTACACCCAGTTCCTCACGCCCGCGAATGTCGTGCCGAGAAGGCACAAGACGATCGAGACGACCGACATCATGATGCAGATGGTCGCGAGTGCGCGTGGCGTCGCGGCGCTGCCACGCTGGCTCGCGGAAGAATACGCGGACCGCATGCCGCTCGCCGTGCTCAAGCTAGGGAGGAAGGGCATTGCGAAGAAGATTTATCTCGGCGCGCGCGAAGCCGATGTCAGCGTCGAATATCTCGCGGCGTTCATCGCGCTTGCGAAGAAGGCCGACTGGGCGAAGGCGCGCGTGTCGCGTTGACGTTCAGCGCCGCGCATCGAGCGCATGGCGGATCGTGCGTGCGAGGTCATCGAACGTGAAGGGCTTTTTCAGCAGCACGACGCCTTTGTCGAGCCGCCCTTCGTGAAAGATGATGTCGCGCGTATAGCCCGATGCGAACACCACGGTCGCGTTATACGGCGGCGCGCTCGCGATCTTCGCGAGCTCGTTCGCGCGCAGCGTGCCGGGCATCACGACATCGCTGAAAAGAAGATCGACGTGGCCATGCTTCTGCAGGACGGCAAGGGCCGATTCCGCGCTCGGCGCCGACAGCACCTTGTAGCCGAGCTGCGCAACCATGTCGATGGTCGCGAGGCGCACGTCGGCATCGTCCTCGACGACGAGCACCACTTCGCCGCCGCTCGATGCACGCGGGCGCGCGCCGTGCGCATTCGTCGATTCGACTTGCGTGCAGCGTGGGAAGTACAACGCGACGGATGTGCCTTCGCCCACCTGCGTTTCGACATCCACGCAGCCCGCGCTTTGCGACACGAAGCCGAACACCATGCTCAGGCCGAGGCCGGTGCCTTGGCCTTCGGCTTTCGTCGAATAGAAAGGCTCGAACATGCGTGCTTTTACGCTGTCGGGCATGCCATCGCCGTCGTCGGTAACAACCAGCTTCACGTAATCGCCCGCGGGCAACGCGAGACCGGTCGTCATCTGATCGCCGAGGGTCGCGTTCGAGACTTCGAGCTGAATGTTGCCGCCTTCATGAATCGCGTCCCGCGAATTGATGACGAGATTGAGCAGCGCGTTTTCCAGTTGATGGCGATCGACGAAGAGATTCCAGGCATCGCACGATACCGTGGTCTTCAGCTTGATCGATTCGGGCAGCGCGCGTTGCAGGAACTCGCACATGTCCGCGACGAGCTTCGCCGGATCGATGACGGCGGGATTGAGCGGCTGACGTCGCGCGAAGGCGAGCATCTGCGAGGCGAGCTTGCCGCCGCGCGCGACGGCTTCGCTCATCACGCGCAGCCTGCGTGTGAGATCGGGTTTGTCGCGCGTCGCGAGTTCGATCAACTGCAGGTTCGCGGAGATGATCTGCAAGACGTTGTTGAAGTCGTGCGCGACGCCGCCCGTCAGATTGCCGATGGCTTCCAGCTTCTGCACCTGACGAAACCGCTCCTCGGCCTCGACGCGCGCCGTGACCGCTTCCGCGACGCGTTCTTCCAGCGTCTGCATGAGTTTGAGCAGCTTGTCTTCGGCAAGTACCTTGCGAGTCGTTTCGACGACGACGGCAATCACGCCTGCCGGATGACCGTCGTCTTCTGCAACAGGACTGTAGTGCAGATCCATCCACACGTCTTCGGGCCGGCCATTGCGATGCAGCGTGAGACGCTTGTCGGCGTAGGACAGCGTTGCGCCGGACAAACAGGTGTCCACGACGTTGCGATTGAACGCGGCGATCTCGGGCCAGCCGTCTTCGACAGGCTTGCCGAGCAGAAACGGATGACGTCCACCGGCGAAGCCCGCATAGGCGTCGTTGTAGATCATCGTGCCGCGCCGGCCCCAGAGCATGACGAGCGGCACAGGCGAAGCAAGCAGAAGTTGCACGGCTGCCCGCAGACTCTTCGACCATCGACCGATCGGGCCCATGGCCGTGTCCGACCAGTCGAAGCTGGCGATGCGCGAAGCCATCTCGCCGCGCCAGCCTTCACAGTCGAAGGATTGCTCGGGCCAAACCGTTTCGGCGTTCATAGAGTTGAAGGGAAAGTTGATGTGCCGCCGTCTTCGTAAAAAGCGGCAGGAGCTTGGTTTGGATCAAAGGCTACATCTTAGTCCACGCATCGGCCTGCACTCCATACTGGACGCTGCTTTGCGAGGAGTGGGCGACCTGAAGGCTCGCATATCGAACACGAAAGGCCACCGTTTCGGACAGGTGAAGCACATGTTTCAAGGTAAAGTCATCGCCGTCGACATGATCGGGAGGCGCGCATGAACGGCAAGCGCATCGTCGCGGCGTTGCTCGTGTTGCTCTTTTGGACGGCTCGTGTGTACGCGCAAGAGCCTTCGCTTACGGATGAACAGATGCTCGGCGTCGTCTTCGTCGCCAATCAGGCCGAGATCGCGGCGGCCAATCTCGCGTTGCGCAAGACGCGCTCCAACAGCCTGCAGGTCTACGCGAAACGGATCGTGTCGGAACACGCGCAGGTCAATCAGGAGATCATGACGCTGACGCAGCGCTTCGGCACGGAGCCGCAACGCAGCGCGACGAGCGACGCATTGACGAAGCAAAGCAACAGCGAGATCGCCGAGCTCGATGAAACCAGCACCTACGACTTCGACGAAGCGTATCTCGAACACGAGATCGTCTCGTTGCAGAAGCTGGTGCGTACCGTCGAAGGCTATATCCGCACGGCGCGCAGCGCGGACGCGCGAACCTTGCTGATCCGCTCGCGTCCTTCATTCATCTTTCATCTCGATCAGGCGCAAAGGCTGCAAATCACCATAGGCAGTCCGGGCCTCATCCGCTGATGTCGCTCACGAATAAAAACAGGAGAAATGCATGAATGCATCGGAACGTATCGACGAACTGATCGCGGGCATCGCGGATTGGCGCGGCGAGACCTTCGCCAATGTGCGCAAGATCATCCTCGCAGCGGACGAAGGGATCGTCGAGGAGTGGAAGTACATGGGCAGCCCGGTCTGGTATCGCGACGGCATGATCGCGGTGGTCAACGCGCACAAGGACAAAGTGAAGCTCACCTTCGCGCACGGGGCGAGCCTGCCGGACCCCGACAAGCTCTTCAATGCGAGCCTCGAAGGCAACGCGCGGCGTGCAATCGATTTTTTCGAAGGCGACAAGATCGATGCACACGCGCTTAAGAATCTCGTGCGCGCGGCGATCTCGTTGAATCAGACGAAAGCGAAGAAGAAAGCGGCTGGATAAGCTGCGCGCGTCTATGCGCCGATGAAGGCGGCGATGTCGACCGCATCCGCATTAACGAATCCAGTCCAGGCCATGCGCGTCTGGCGCGGCTCGGGCAGATCGAGACTGTCGTTTTTGGACTTAAGATTTCCAATTGATTCTTTACAAAGACAAAACATCTTGTCACAATGCGGACGCAAATAATAACGATTCGCATTCACACGCAATGGACCTCCAAAAGAAATGAGCATGAAGACAGGAACGACGAGCCCGGTCGCGATGCGGCCTTTGAAACTGGCCGCCTTGCTGCTGTTCGCGGCAGCGCCGCTCGCCCACGCACAGTCCGCGGATGCGCCGTCGGGTGCATCGGCGGCTGCGGCGTCGAACGCGCCGGCCGAAAGCACGCTGCCCGCGGTGAAGGTCACGGCGCAGAACGCCGATGAACCGTATGGTCCGACGAAAGGCTACGTCGCGAAAGAATCGACGGCGCTCAAGACGGGCACGTCGCTCCTCGAGACACCGCAGTCCGTCTCGGTCGTCACGCGCGAGCAGATGGATCAGCAGAACGCGCAGACGCTCAATGCGGCCGTGCGCTATGTGTCGGGTGTGACGCCCGAAACGCGCGGCGGCATCGCGACGCGTTACGACATGCTCAAAGTGCGCGGCTTCGACGCCGACAAGTACTGGAACGGTCTCAAGCTGCTCGACAACGGCTGGTACGCGGTGCCGCAGATCGATCCGTATTTGATGGAGCGCGTCGAAGTGCTGAAGGGCCCGGTCTCGGTGCTGTACGGTCAGGCGGCGGCGGGCGGCCTGCTGGATCAGGAAAGCAAGATGCCGACGGTCGTGCCGCTGCATGAAGTGGGCATCGAGTTCGGCAACTACGCGCACAAGTCGGCCAAGTTCGATTTCTCCGGGCCGATCGCGGGCGACGATCGCTATCTGTACCGCATCACCGGCATCGCGCGTTCGGAAGACGGGCAAGTGCAATCGACGTACAACAAGCGCATCGCGATCGCGCCGTCGTTCACGTGGCGTCCGGACAACAAGACTTCGCTCACGCTGTACGGCCTCTATCAGCACGATCCGGACAGCACGTCCTACGGCAGCGTGCCGCCGCAAGGCACGGTGCTCTACAACCCGAACGGCAAGCTGCCGAGCGACTTCTACGACGGCGATCACAACTTCGAGAGCTTCAATCGCGTGCAGGAAGCGATCGGCTACAAGTTCGACCGCAAGCTCAACAACGCGTGGTCGTTCCGCTCGAACGGACGTCTGCTGCATCTCGCGCAGGACTACAAGAGCGTCTATGCGAGCGCGCTTGAAGACGACTTGCGCACGCTCGATCGCGGCACGGCTGCGTCGAAGGACAACCTGAACACGATTCAGCTCGACAATCAGCTCGAAGGCAACGTCTCGACCGGCCCGATCGACCATACGCTGCTGTTCGGCTTCGATTACCAGCACTATGCGAGCAACTTCGATGCGGGCTTCGGCACCGCGCCGTCGCTCGACATGTTCGCGCCGAACTACAACCAGGCGATCACGCCGCCGGACCGCTATCACCAGATCCTGAGCGGCACGCAATACGGCGTGTATGCGCAGGATCAGGCGCGCTGGGGCAACGTGATTCTCACGCTCGGCGGACGCGAGGACTGGGCGAGCAGCGATTCGAACAACACGACGTACGGCGTCGTGTCGCATCAGTTCGATCGCGCGTTCACGGGGCGCGCGGGCCTCACGTATGTGTTCGATAACGGCATCGCGCCGTATGTCAGCTACACCGAATCGTTCACGCCGCAAGCGGGCACGGACATCAACGGTCAGCAGTTCTCGCCGGAGAAGGGACGTCAGTATGAAGTCGGCGTGAAGTTCCAGCCGAAGGGCTACAACGCGTTCTTCTCGGCCGCGCTGTTCGACCTGACGCGCAAGAATCTGCTGACGGTCAATGCGGACAACCCGAACTTCCAATCGGCGGTCGGCGAAGCGCGCTCGCTCGGCGTCGAACTCGAAGCGAAGGCGAGCCTCACGGATTCGTTGAACGTCACGGCGAGCTACACGTATCTCAGCACGAAGTACACGAAGGACAACAGCGGTCTCGAAGGCAAGTTCCTGCCCGCGATTCCGCAGAATCAGGCTTCGTTGTGGGCGTATTACACGGTCAATCGCGGACCGCTCGCCGGTCTCTCGATGGGCGCGGGCGGACGCTACACCGGCACGACGTATAGCAGCGACAACAGCTTCAAGGTGTCGAGCTTCTTCCTCGTCGATGCCACGCTGAACTACGATCTCGGCCGCGCCATGCCGCAGTTCAAGGGCGTCGAGCTGTATGTGAACGCGCAGAACCTTTTCAACAAGGAATACGTCGCGTCGTGCTACTACGGCAGCTGGTGTGCGTTCGGTTACGGACGTCAGGTGTTCGCCGGCATGAACTATCACTGGTAAGCATGTTGCACCGCACTGCGTCTTTCGAACGGCGCAGTGCATCGAATCGTCGTGAGCGCCGCCCTGGCGCTTATCGCGAACGAAGCTATCCGTATCGGGATTTCTTCGTTCGCGTGTGAGGAAGCGGCTAGTACATTGATCGCTCGCCGCTCATCCACGATATCCCCGCATGATCCCGACGACTTCATTGCATCGCCTCTTCGCCATGCTCGCGTTGATGGCGGCATGTGCTTTACCGATGCATCGCGCGCACGCCGAAGGCAAGGTGAAGATCGTCGATCAATATGGCATCGGCTCGTTGCTGCTCAAGGTCGCGAAGGACCAGAAGCTCATCGAGAAGGCCGGCGCGCGCGCGGGCCTCGATATCGACGTGCAGTGGAACACGCTTTCCGGCGGCGCGGCCGTGAACGAAGCGCTGCTCTCGGGCGCGGCGGATATCGCGACTATCGGCATCGGGCCGTTGATGACGATCTGGGATCGCACGCGCGGGCATCAGGATTTTCGGGCCATTGCGGCGCAAAGCGCGGTGCCGGTGTATCTCGTGACGAACGATCCGCGCATTCGCAGCATCAGGGATATTGGCGAGAAGGATCGCATCGCGGTGGTGTCCGTCGCAGTGTCGCAGCAGGGACGTCTGCTGCAAATGGCGTCGGCCAGGGCGTTCGGCGATGCCGAGTATGCGCGGCTCGACCGTTTCGAAGTCAACATGCCGCACGCCGATGCGACGACCGCGATGTTATCGGGCAACTCGGTCGTCAATCTGCATTTCTCCAACGCGCCCTATCAGTATCAGGAACTCGAAGATCCGAAGATCCACAAGGTCACGAGTTCCACCGAAATCCTCGGCGGACCGTCGACGGGCAGTGTTGTCGTGACTTCCGACAAATGGCGCAAGGACAATCCGAAGACCTATGCCGCCGTGCGCGCGGCGCTCGACGATGCGGCGAAGCTCGTCGAGAAGGACAAGGCTCAAGCGGCGGCCATCTATATTCGTCAGGACGGGTCGAAGCTCTCGCCTGCGTTCGTCGAGCGCATTCTCAGCGACAAGGAAGCGAGCTTCGCGACGACGCCGCAAAACACGCTGCAACTGGGCACATTCCTGCATAAGGTCGGCGTGATTCGTCACGAGCCGAAATCATGGCGCGACTATTTCTTCGCTGACGATTCGAGCGCGCAAGGCAGTTGACACGTCTTTCATTTATCCATCATCGAAAGGAATCCGAAATGAATGCAGTGGCCACCGGGAATGAAACGGAAGTGACTGTCAGCCCGCTGTCGGCGCATATCGGCGCGGAGATCGGCGGCGTCGACCTTACGCGTCCCTTGTCTTCCGCACAGGTCGAAGCAATTCGCGCCGCGTTGCTCAAATGGCGCGTGGTCTTCTTCCGCGAGCAGTTCCTGAGCCACGAACAACACATCGCGTTCTCGGCGCACTTCGGCGAGCTCACGGTGGGGCATCCGGTGTTCGGCCACGTCGACGGGCATCCGGAGATTTACTCGATTTCGAAGTTTCGCAAGGCCACGCGCTTCGAAGGGCAATCGGTGCTGCGTCCGTGGACGGGCTGGCATACGGATGTGACTGCCGCGGTGAATCCGCCGTTCGCATCGATCCTGCGCGGCGTCACGATTCCGCCCTATGGCGGCGATACGCAATGGACCAATCTCGTGATCGCATACGAGAAGCTGTCTGCGCCGCTGCGCGCGTTCGTCGATGGGCTGCGCGGCGTGCATCGTTTCGCGCCGCCGCAAGGCGCAAGCGGCACCGATGCGTTCACGAAGGCCGTGACGGATCACACGCTCGTCGCCGAGCATCCGTTGGTGCGCGTGCATCCCGAGACCGGCGAACGCGCGCTGTATGTCAGTCCGGGTTTTCTCAAGCACATCGCGGGGCTCGCGCCGCGCGAAAGTCAGGTGTTGCTCGAACTGCTATGGGAGCATGTGACGCGGCCGGAATTCACGGTGAGATTCAAGTGGGAGCCGGGCAGCATCGCGTTCTGGGACAACCGCACGACCGCGCATCTCGCGCCGACGGATATCTTCGATCTCGACTTCGATCGCCAGTTGTATCGCACGACGCTCGTCGGCGATGTGCCCGTGGGGCCGGACGGGCAGAAGTCGGTGGCGATCGAAGGCACGCCCGTTGGCGCGGCGGCTGCGGTCGCGTTGAACTGATCGGCGTTCAACCTGATTCGCTACGCGTCACGAAGATCAATATCAGAAGAAACGTGATGAAGAAGCGAAACGCGCTTTCGGTGCCGTTCCATTGCTGCGATTGCCACATGCCGAACCATTCGCCGCCGATCGACATGAAGCAGACTTGCCAGGTGAGATAGCCGAGCGTGAGGCCCGCGATCGCCCAGCGTTTGGCTCGCGCGAAGGCCGCGCTCTCCTGGCGCAGTGCGCGGGCCATCGCGATGACGCCTGTCCAGCAAAGAAGCGCGGTGAGCGTTTCGAGAAAAATGATCGCGTCATAGCCGAGATGCTGAAGCACCGGCGACGTGATCGCGCGATACATGTTCGCGTTGCCGGGAAACGTCGTGTCCATTCGCATGACGTGCTCGACGAACTGCAGGTTGCTGCCGTAGTCCGTCAGATTGCCAAAGCTGACGAGCGACGCGAGCAGGGCCATCGAAGCCACGACGAGAAGTTTCGCGAGGCGTTCGGTCATCTTCATCTTCATTCTCCAGCAGCGTTGGGAACGTGATTGTGCAAGAGAAGAATGAGATGAGCTTGATTTCTCGCTGCAACTAACTGTCTCGTTGCGCCAGCGCCTTTCTGCACGAAACGATCGTCGGATGAATGTACGACGCCGACCCGTATAATCGCGGCCTCGCACACGTTTGCGCGTCCATTGCGGCACGCGCGACGACTCGTTTATCAACATCCCGAACCCCTGTCTCAGACAGGCCGAAGCAAGAAAGGAACGCCCAAGCGTGGAAAGTCTCTTCCAATCCGTGAATGCATTGTTTGCCTGCATTGCGCCCGTCTCGGATTTCTTGTGGGATTTCCCCACGAATTTCAAGGCTTATTCACAAATCCCCGTGCTCGGGCAGTTTTCGTTCGCGATCCTTTTGCTTGTCGGCGTGGGCATTCACTTCACGATCCGCACGCGCTTCATCCAGACGATGAACGTCGGCAAGATCGTTCGCATGATGCTGCGCAGGCAGTCGTCGAAAACCGGCGTCAGCGCGCTTGCGTCGTTCATGCTCGGGCTCGCGATGCGTGCCGGGCCCGGCAATATCGTCGGCATTACGGGCGCGATTTCCGTCGGCGGACCGGGCGCGTTGTTCTGGATGTGGGTGGCCGCGTTCTTCGGCATGGCGACCGCGTTCATGGAATCGACGCTCGCGCAGCTCTTCAAGGAGAAAAAGCACGACGAGTTCGTCGGCGGCTTGCCGTTCTATGGGCGGCGCATTCTCGGCGACAAGCGCTTCGTCGGCACGTTGCTGTCGCTCGTATTCATCGTCTATGCGCTTTTCAATGTGCCGCCGCAAACGTTCAACGTGTTCACCGCGATTGGCACCATCGCCGATACGGTGACCGGCACGCATCTCGGGCGTCAGTCGACGGTGTATTACGTCATCGCGGCGGTGCTCATCGCAGCGTGCTCGTTCATCATCATGGGCGGCATTCGCCGCGTGACCGCTTATACCGATGTGCTCGTGCCGATCAAGGCGACGCTCTTCTGTCTGATGTCGCTCGTCATCATCGTCATCAATCTGCCGCTGATTCCCTACTTCTTTCATGAGGTGATCGTCGGTGCATTCGCGCCGCATGCGCTCTTCGGCGGCGCGATCGGCACGGCGCTCGCTCAAGGCGTCAAGCGCGGGCTGATGTCGAACGAAGCGGGGCAGGGCACCATCACGATGGCCGCGGCGATCGCCGACAACGATCACCCTTGCGAACAGGGCTTCGTGCAGAGCCTCGGCGTGTTCTTCGACACGATGGTCATCTGCACGATGACCGGCTTCATCGTCGTGATGGCGCACGTATGGACCGGCACGGTGGACGGTCAGGCGTGGGAGTCGGTCAGGGCATCGAAGATCACGGTCTATCTCGCATCGGTCGAAACGCTCGTGCCGGTTTCGGTCGCGCATGTCGTCAAGATCGTGATGTGCGTGTGCTACGGCCTCTTTGCGTTCACGACGTTGCTCGGCATGATTTCGTTCGCCGAAATCTCGGCCAACTTCATTTCACGAAGCAGAGGTTTCATCATCGGCATTCGCGTCGTCGGCTCGCTCGTGTTCGTGCCGTTCGGCGCGCTCACCGTGCTTGCGGGACTCGAATTGCCTAACCTGTGGGCGCTTTCCGATCTGATGAACATCGTGATGGTGCTGCTCAACGTGCCGATTCTGCTGATCGGGCAACGTCTCGTGTACAAGGCGCTCGCGCACTACCGCTCGACGCGCGGCGGACCGTTCGTGTCGGAGGACATCGGCGTGCGAACCGAGTATTGGTCCGCGAAGCGCGGTGTCGTCAGGCAAACGGAAGAACTTCGCGAGCGCGTCGACAGTTAAGAGCCGAAGAAGTCCACCGCGCCGGTGCCGAGGTTGTACATCGCGCCGGCTATCTTGATGGCGTGCTGATTCTCCATGTCGCTCAGCACGGCGCTTTCCTGGCGAATCTGCGCGATGGTCGACTCGACGTTCTTGCGCGCCACCATGTCGACGAACGTGTAATTGGTCGCCGTGCGCTCGCCGTCGTACTTCGTGGCTTCCACGGCGGGTTTGATGCGCGCGAGCAACGCCGTGAGATGACCTAGTTCGGCATTGGCGATCGCGCCTTTGATCGCGCCGCAAGACGTATGTCCCATCACCAGCACGACTTTCGCGCCCATCAGCTTGCACGCGAATTCCATGCTGCCGAGAATGTCGTCGTTTTCGATGTTCCCCGCGACGCGGCAGTTGAAGATATCGCCGATGCCCAGATCCATGATTACCTCGGCGGGCGCTCGCGAATCGATGCAACTGAGCAGCACGGCCGCGGGATATTGTCCCTTTGCGCTCGTCTTTTGTTCGGCAAGGTAGTTGCGCGCCTTGCGTTCGCCTCTGCGGAAACGCTCGTTGCCGCGCTTCATCGCATCGAGAATCTGCTCGGGCGACATCGCGTCGCGCTGCGCGTGCGTCAACGCGTCGGCGTGAGCGGATGTCATGAGGAGCGGCGGAACCGCGAGCCCGGCGATAGTTGCAGACGCAACTGATTTGAGAAAGCTCCGGCGGCACGCGGGCGTGCATTGCAGCGGATGCTTCAGATCTTCGCGCATGACCTTGCTCCTCGACCTGACGGGAATCGGCCTTCCTCAACGCTCTTCTTGCGACATGAAGTGTTGGACGAAAAATCGTCGAATGCAATGCACGCTTGTTCTGATGACAATGTCAGGTCGATGACGTAACGATCTGCCGCGCGATATCGAGAAAGTTGGCGGTCTTGGCGGCTGTCGCATCGATGCGCGATGCAAGCGCCAGACGAATCGTGATCGCGCTGCCGAGCGCATCGGTGTAGGCGACGCCATCGACCTGAATCTGGCACACCGACGCCGGCACCAGCGACACGCCGAATTCCGCCGCGACCAGATTGACGACCGATGATAGCTGCGGCGCCTGCTGGCCGGCGACCGGCTCGAATCCCGCTTCACGGCACGCACCGATGATGACGTCGTGCAATGTCGGACTTGCCTCGCGCGGAAGCATCACGAAAGGATCCTCCGCCAGCGTCGCCAACGGCACCTTGCGCTTTTTCGCGAGCTTGTGCGTGGCGGGCAGCACGATTTTCATCGGCTCGATCGCGATGTGATTGATCTGCACGCCCGCGGGCGACTGGCTGCCGAGACGGACGAACGCGACATCGACGCGGCCGGCGTCGAGATGCGCGAGCAGTTGCGCGGTATTGCCTTCGGTCAGCGTCAGCATGACGTTCGGATAAGCCTGCCGATACGACCGTATGAGCTTCGACACGACCGGATTGAACGCCGCCGATCCCGTGAAGCCGATATTGAGCTGCCCGATCTCGCCGCGCCCCGCGCTCTGCGCTTTCTCGACGGCGAGACGCGCGTCGTCGACGAGACGCTTCGCGTCGGCGGCGAACGCTTCGCCGGCTTCCGTCAGCACGACGCCGTGCCCCGTGCGGCGAAAGAGCCGCACGCCGAGTTCGTCTTCGAGCGCGTGAATCTGCTGACTGAGCGGCGGCTGTCCGATGCCGAGCCGCTCGGCCGCGCGCGTCACATTGCGTTCCTCGGCGACGGCCAGAAAGTAGCGGAGATGTCGCAATTCCATGCGATATATGAAAAAGCTATTTCAGAAAGACGAGATAGATATTGGACAGTATATCAATCGCGCGACAAAATACCGCTATCGCGCAGTGCGCGGGCTAGAACTATCCCCGAATACGTTGCCGGTTGCTCGTCAAAGCGAATCGGCAGGGCGGGTCGCGCCCGTGTCGATCGTCGACGGCGCGCGAATCGTCAATCAGTTTGGGAAGGGGTCTAATGTGGCTGAAGCATTAAAAAAACCAAGGCCGGAATACCGGAACATCGGGATCGGTCAGATCGCGAAGTATCGCTTGCCGCTGGCGGGCAAGGTATCGATCCTGCATCGCGTGAGCGGCCTGCTGCTCTTCGTGTGTCTGCCGTTCATCCTGTATCTGCTCGATCAGAGCCTCACGTCGGAAATTTCGTTCGACGCGTTCAAGGGCTTTCTCGCCAACCCCATCGTCAAGATCATCACGCTCGTGTTGTCGTGGTCGTATCTGCATCACTTCTGCGCGGGTATCCGCTTCTTGCTGCTCGACACGCACGTCGGCGTGAACAAGCAAGGCGGCAAGCAAAGCGCGCTCATCGTGCTGATCGTCTCGCTGTTGCTCACGCTCGCGATGGCTCTCAAGATCTTCGGAGTGTTCTAAACATGGCAACGCAAAATCGGGTCGGCCCCAAGCGCCTGGTCGTCGGCGCGCACTATGGTCTGCGCGACTGGCTCGCGCAACGCATCACCGCGGTCGTGATGGCCGTGTACACCGTCATTCTTCTCTTCTGGTTCTTCGCCGCGCACAACTTCTCGTACGAAGGCTGGGCGGGCATCTTCGCGACCCAGTGGATGAAGCTTGCGACTTTCGTAGCCTTGCTTTGCCTCTTCTATCACGCGTGGGTCGGCATTCGCGACATCTGGATGGACTACGTGAAGCCCATGGGTCTGCGCCTGCTGCTGCAAGTGCTGACGATCCTCTGGCTCGTCGGATGCGCCGGCTACGCTGCACAGATTCTCTGGAGAGTTTAAAGAACATGGCTGCAATCAAGACTTCCCTGCCGCGTCGTCGCTTTGACGTGGTCATCGTCGGTGCGGGCGGATCGGGCATGCGCGCATCGCTGCAGCTCGCGCGCGCGGGTCTGTCCGTCGCGGTGCTCTCGAAAGTGTTCCCCACGCGCTCGCATACGGTGGCCGCGCAAGGCGGCATCGGCGCATCGCTCGGCAACATGAGCGAAGACAACTGGCACTATCACTTCTACGACACCATCAAGGGCTCCGACTGGCTCGGCGATCAGGATGCGATCGAGTTCATGTGCCGCGAAGCGCCCAACGCCGTGTACGAGTTGGAACACATGGGCATGCCGTTCGACCGTAATCCGGATGGCACGATCTATCAGCGTCCGTTCGGCGGCCACACGGCGAACTACGGCGAGAAGCCCGTGCAACGCGCCTGCGCGGCCGCCGACCGTACCGGTCACGCGTTGCTGCACACGCTGTATCAGCAGAACGTGGCTGCGAAGACGCACTTCTTCGTCGAATGGATGGCGCTGGATCTGATCCGCGACGCCGATGGCGACGTGCTCGGCGTCACCGCGCTCGAAATGGAAACGGGCGAGGTCTATATCCTCGAAGGCAAGACGACGCTGTTCGCCACGGGCGGCGCGGGCCGTATCTTCGCGGCATCGACGAATGCATTCATCAATACGGGCGACGGCCTCGGCATGGCCGCGCGTTCGGGCATCGCGCTGCAGGACATGGAGTTCTGGCAGTTCCACCCGACCGGCGTCGCCGGCGCGGGCGTGCTGATTACCGAAGGCGTGCGCGGTGAAGGCGGCATTCTGCGTAACTCGAATGGCGATCGCTTCATGGAACGCTATGCGCCGACGCTGAAGGATCTCGCGCCGCGCGACTTCGTTTCGCGTTCGATGGATCAGGAGATCAAGGAAGGCCGCGGCGTCGGTCCGAACAAGGATCACGTGCTGCTTGATCTGTCGCACATCGGCGCGGAGACGATCATGAAGCGTCTGCCGTCGATTCGCGAGATTGCGCTGAAGTTCGCGAACGTCGATTGCATCAAGGAGCCGATTCCGGTCGTGCCGACCATCCACTATCAGATGGGTGGCATTCCGACGAACATGCATGGTCAGGTCGTGGGCACCGCGAAGGGCTACAACGATCCGGTCAACGGCTTCTATGCTGTTGGCGAATGCTCGTGCGTGTCGGTGCACGGCGCGAATCGTCTGGGCACGAACTCGCTGCTCGATCTCGTCGTGTTCGGCCGCGCGGCGGGCAATCACATCATCAAGCACGCGAAGGAATTGAAGGAGCACAAGCCGCTACCGGCCGATGCCGCCGACTTCGCGATGGAACGTCTCGCGGTGCTGGAGAAGTCGACGTCGGGCGAATACACGCAGAACATCGCCAACGACATCCGCGCATCGATGCAGGCGCATGCGGGCGTGTTCCGCACGTCGAAGCTGCTCGAAGAAGGCGTCGGCAAGATCGCCGAACTCGCCGAGCGCGTGAAGCACGTGCATCTGAAGGACAAGTCGAAGGTGTTCAACACCGCGAAGGTCGAGGCGCTCGAACTGGCGAATCTGATCGAAGTCGCGCGCGCGACGATGGTCTCCGCCGAAGCGCGCAAGGAAAGCCGTGGCGCGCACGCGCACAGCGACTACGAGCATCGCGACGACGAGAACTGGATGCGTCACACGCTGTGGTTCAGCGAAGGCGATCGCCTCGAATACAAGCCGGTGCAGATGAAGCCGCTGACGGTCGAATCGGTGCCGCCCAAGGCGCGTACCTTCTAAGGAAAGCGCAAGGAAATCGAAAATGGCAAAGAGAATTTTTGAAGTCTATCGCTACGATCCGGACAAGGATGCAGCGCCGCGCATGCAGAGCTACGAGCTCGATCTGACGCATGAACGCATGCTGCTCGACGCGCTGGTGAAGCTGAAGGAAGTCGATGAGACGCTGTCGTTCCGTCGCTCGTGCCGCGAAGGCGTGTGCGGTTCGGACGCGATGAACATCAACGGCAAGAACGGCCTCGCGTGCCTGACGAATCTGAACGAACTGCCGCAGAAGATCGTGCTGCGTCCGCTGCCGGGTCTGCCGGTGGTGCGCGATCTGATCTGCGATTTCACGCAGTTCTTCAATCAGTATCATTCGATCAAGCCGTATCTGATCAACGATACGCCGCCGCCCGAGAAGGAGCGTCTGCAGTCGCCCGTCGAGCGCGATGAACTCGATGGCTTGTACGAGTGCATTCTGTGCGCGAGCTGCTCGACGTCGTGCCCGAGCTTCTGGTGGAACCCGGACAAGTTCGTGGGACCGGCGGGCTTGCTGCAGGCGTATCGCTTCATCGCGGATAGCCGCGATCAGGCGACGGGCGAACGCCTCGATAACCTGGAAGATCCGTATCGTCTGTTCCGTTGCCACACGATCATGAATTGCGTCGACGTGTGCCCGAAGGGGCTCAACCCGACCAAGGCGATCGGCAAGATCAAGGAATTGATGGTGCGACGGGCGGTTTGATCCCCGCACCGTAAGGAAAAAAAGCGCAGTCTCGAAAGTGAACTGCACCCCAAAAGTTGGACACCCGTTCAACGATTGGGGTGTTTTTTGAACCGCTTGGATTTCTTGGACAGTGCCGAGCGTTAGTGTTCGGTCTTTCATGAGCCTTCGGCCGTGGGCCGGAGGCTGTATTGCCGGGCGAATTCACCCGGTGTTAGCTCTTTGAGCGCCATGTGAGGTCGAGTCTCATTGTAGTCGCGGCGCCAAGCCTCGATCTCTCGTTTGGCTTCCGCCAACGATTCGAACCAGTGCAGGTTCAGACATTCGTCCCTGAACGAGCCGTTGAATGTCTCGATGAAGCTGTTGTCGGTGGGCTTGCCTGGCCGGCTGAAGTCGATCTGCACCTTGTAGTGGTAGGCCCACATGTCCAGCAGGCGACCCGAGAATTCGCTGCCGTTATCGGCGAACAGGAACCTCGGTGCGCGGCGCTGAGCCACCAAACGATTCAGCACTGACACGACGTCCTCGGCACGCAAGCGCTTGCCTACTTCAATGGCCAGCGCTTCACGGCTAAAGATGTCCACGACCGTCAGGGCGCGCAAGCGGGTGCCGTCGGCTAACTGGTCCGCCACAAAGTCCAGACTCCAGACTTCATTGGGACGAACCGGCACGCAACGCTCGCGGCGCGATACCACCATCTTGCGGCGCTTGGGTAGCTTCGAACGCAGTTGAAGCTGCTCTTCGGCGTAGAGCCGATAGACCCGATTACGGCTCACACGCCAACCTTCACGCTTGAGCAGCACGTGCACGCGCCGGTAGCCATATCGAACGCGCGTCTGCGCAATCTCGCGCATGCGTTGACGCAGTGCCGTTTGCGGGTCCTTGACGCTGCGATAGTAGTGGGTACTGCGAGCTTGCTTGACCAGCCGGCACGCCCGCTGCGTCGGAAGACCGTAGTGATCCACGATGTAGCTCACTGCCTGTCTCTTCAGCGCGGGCGCGGCCACTTTTTTGTGGCGATATCCTGCAGGATGGCCTTGTCCAGACTCAGTTCCGCAACTAGCTTCTTGAGCCGCTCGTTCTCATCCTGGAGTTGCTTCAGTTCGCGGACCTGGTTCGACTCCAGACCCGCGTACTGCTTCTTCCATCGGTAATACGTCTGCTCCGATATCCCGAGCTGCCGAACCAGATCCGCCACCGGCATGCCCAGCTCAGCCTGCTTGAGCGCGGCCACGATCTGCTCCACCGAATATTGCTTGCGCTTCATCGCCAACCTCCCGTTCCTATTGGGAAAATTGCCTCCGAAACACTAACACTCATTTGTGTCCAGGATTTCTAGAGCAGATCAAAAGAGGCTGCGCTTTTTTTTATCTGCGATATGCGCCGATGCATTGAAGTGATTGCATAGCTAACCATCTCGCACCAGACGATATTTCAATCTTGTAATGAGACTGTCGTCTCACTAGAATGAATTGGAAAGCGTGACCTGTGCAAGGAGGCAATCATGACGCTGACTGCTGTCGAGATGGACCGCAAGATCGAAGAGCATTTCGGTTTTGAACGAAGCGACGATGTCGAAGGCGTGCTCGCCACGCTCACCGACGATGTCGAGCACGATGTCGTTGGCTGGCCTGCCGGTCCGGCGCACGGACGCGAGCGCGCGCGGCCGTTCTACGAAGCGTTGTTTGCCGATCTGTCGGAGAGCCGGGTCGAGTGCTTGCGCCGTCTGTATGGCGACGGCTTTGTCATCGACGAGTCGTTGTGGCGCGGCAAGGCGCCGGGCCGGCCGTTCGGGCTCGAAGGCCGTGGGCGTCCGCTGGAATTTCGCATGCTGCATGTCGTCGAATTCAGCGAAAGCGGACAGATTCGCCGTGAAAACGTGTGGGTCGATCTCGCGGCGATCATCGGTCAGTTGCCGCAGGCTTGATATGGCGAAGTCCGAACCGAAGACCCGCGGCAATCAGAAGCAGCGCACGCGCAAGGATCTGCTGAAGGCGGCATCGGCGCTGATGAAGCAAGGGCGCAAGCCCGGGCTGGAAGAGGTCGCGGCAGAAGCGCTCGTGTCGCGTGCGACGGCGTATCGGCATTTCCCGAGCATCGATGCGCTCTTACTCGAAGCATCGCTCGATGTCGACACGCCCGTTGCGAGCCAGCTATTTTCGGCGCGCGCATCGGCCGATCCGGTCGCGCGATTGTTGCGTGTCGACGCCGCGCTCAACGACATGATTCTTGCGAACGAAGCACCGTTGCGCATGATGCTCGCGCATTCGCTGGAGCGGGCGGCGAAGGGCGAATCGCAGGACGACATGCCGCTGCGGCAGAATCGCCGCACACCGTTGATCGAGTCCGCGCTCGAACCCGCGCAAGACGAGTTCAGTCCCGCCGCGCTCGACACGCTCACGCAGGCGCTCGCGCTCGTCATCGGCACGGAGGCGATGATCGTCTGCAAGGACGTGCTGCAACTCGACGACGCACGCGCGCGCAAGGTCAGACGCTGGGCGATTCGCGCGCTGGTGCAGGCGGCGCGTCGAAGCGGAATGGACGAAGCAGGTATGGGATAATCCCAAAATTCGCGCCCACCCGACCCAAAAGGTCGCGGATGCCGCGCGCAAGGGCCCTCACCCCTCGTGGCCCGCTTTCATTCGCGACATTCCAACCGCAACCACGATGCCCACATACCGTTCCAAAACCTCCACCGCCGGACGCAACATGGCGGGCGCGCGCTCCCTCTGGCGCGCCACCGGCATGAAAGACGAAGATTTCTCGAAGCCGATCATCGCCGTCGTCAACTCGTTCACCCAGTTCGTGCCGGGGCACGTTCATCTGAAAGACCTGGGCCAGCTCGTCGCGCGTGAGATCGAAGCCGCGGGCGGCGTGGCGAAGGAGTTCAACACGATCGCGGTCGACGACGGCATCGCGATGGGTCACGACGGCATGCTGTACTCGCTGCCGAGCCGCGACATCATCGCGGATTCGGTCGAATACATGGTCAACGCGCATTGCGCCGACGCCATGGTCTGCATCTCGAACTGCGACAAGATCACGCCGGGCATGTTGATGGCCGCGATGCGCCTGAACATTCCCGTCATTTTCGTTTCGGGCGGCCCGATGGAAGCGGGCAAGACGCGCCTCGCGAATCCGAAGACGAAGGCCATCGAACTGAAGAAGCTCGATCTCGTCGATGCGATGGTGATCGCCGCCGACCAGTCGTATTCCGATGCGGAAGTCGCCGAAGTCGAGCGCTCCGCGTGCCCGACATGCGGCTCGTGCTCAGGCATGTTCACGGCCAACTCGATGAACTGCCTCACCGAAGCGCTCGGTCTCTCGCTGCCCGGCAACGGCACCGTCGTCGCGACGCACGCCGACCGCGAGCAGTTGTTCAAGCGCGCGGGACGCGGCATCGTCGAACTGGCGCGCCGTTATTACGAGCAGGAAGAGGCGCGCGTGCTGCCGCGCTCGGTCGGCTTCAAGGCGTTCGAGAACGCGATGACGCTCGATATCGCGATGGGCGGCTCGACCAACACCATTCTTCACTTGCTGGCGATCGCGCGCGAAGCCGAGATCGACTTCACGATGAAGGACATCGATCGTCTGTCGCGCACCGTGCCGCAGCTGTGCAAGGTCGCGCCGAACACGAACAAGTATCACATCGAAGACGTGCATCGCGCGGGCGGCATCATGGCGATCCTCGGCGAACTGGATCGCGCGGGCAAGCTGCATACCGACGTGCCGACCGTGCACGCGCCGACGCTGAAAGACGCGCTCGCGCAATGGGACGTCAAGCTCACCGACGACGAAGCCGTCAAGACGTTCTACATGGCAGGTCCCGCAGGCGTGCCGACGCAAGTCGCGTTCAGCCAGAACACGCGCTGGCCGAGCCTCGATACGGATCGCGCCGAAGGCTGCATTCGCTCGTACGAGCACGCGTTCTCGAAGGAAGGCGGCCTTGCGGTGCTGACGGGCAACATCGCGCTGGATGGCTGCGTCGTGAAGACGGCGGGCGTCGATGAAAGCATTCTCGTGTTCGAAGGCACGGCGCACGTCACCGAGTCGCAGGACGAAGCCGTCGAGAACATCCTCAATGACAAGGTGAAGGCGGGCGATGTCGTCATCGTTCGATACGAAGGTCCGAAGGGCGGGCCCGGCATGCAGGAAATGCTGTACCCGACGAGCTACATCAAGTCGAAGGGTCTCGGCAAGGCATGCGCGCTGCTGACGGACGGACGTTTCTCGGGCGGCACATCGGGCCTGTCGATCGGTCATTGCTCGCCGGAAGCGGCGGCGGGCGGCGCGATCGGCCTTGTGCGCGACGGCGACAAGATTCGCATCGACATTCCGAATCGCACGATCGACGTGCTGCTCTCCGACGATGAACTCGCGCGCCGTCGCGAAGAGCAGAACGCGAAGGGCTGGAAGCCCGCGAAGCAGCGTCCGCGCAAGGTGTCGGCTGCGCTGAAGGCGTATGCGAAGCAGGTGATGTCGGCGGACAAGGGCGCGGTGCGCGACTTGTCCTTGCTCGACGATTGAGGCTTTAAAGCGCCAGGGAAAGCCGCTCGATGAGCGGCTTTTTTTATCGCAACTTCAATCGCCCAGCAACCTCGGCAACTCCAGCAAAGTACGATGCGCGCCGCCTTGCTCGACCGCATCCGCATACGTCGCGCGCACGGCGCCGGCGATCGCATCGACGGCGTTGTTGTCGCCGGCCATCGTCACGTAGTAGCCGAGATCCTTCAACGCATTGGACATGTGAAACGGCATGCCCGACGGATCGCCGTCGATAAGCGACGGACGCAGCCGCTCGAGCGCCGCGCCACCACCGCCGCCTTTCGCGAGGACATCGACGAAAGTCTGCGCATCGACGCCCGCGCGTTTCGCGCAGGCCGCCGCTTCCGAGATCAGCGCGATCGTGCCGAGCGACACGAAGTTGTGCAGCAGCTTCATGCTGTGTCCCGCGCCCACATCGCCGACGAGCGTCACGTTCTCCGCATAGGTACGCAGCAACGGCTCGATGCGCGCGAACAGCTCGGCCGAAGCGCCGACCAGCAGATTCAGCCGCCCTTCATGCGCTTCTTTCGCGGTGCGCGTCATGGGCGCATCGACGAAGAGGCCGCCCGCTTCCTTCACGAGCGCCGCCATGCGCTGCGTCGATGCGGGCACCGCCGTCGAGCAGTCGATGACGATCGCGCCCGGCTGCAATCCCGCGAGCACGCCATCGGGTGCGGTCAGTACCGCTTCGACTTCGGGCGAGCCCGTCACGCACAGAATGACGATGTCCGATGCGCGCGCGAGCGCCTCGCCGTTCGCGACGGTCTTCACGCCGCCCGCGAGCAGTTCGTCGAGCGGCTGATTGCCGGGATGCTCGACGACCGTCAGCGGATAACCATGCTTCATCACGTTACGCGCGATGCCGTGCCCCATCAGGCCGACACCGATCATGCCGATGCGTTGCTTCATGCTGTGTCTCTCTTCATGTTGTCGTGTAAGTTTGAAAATGCTCAGCGGTTCACGAGGCGCTTGGGCAGCAGCATCGTGAGAACGATGCCGAGCGCGAGGCAGCCGACCATCGAGAAGATCGGCAGCGTCATGCTGCCGGAAGCCTGCTTCAGAAAGCCGACTACATATGGGCCGAAGAAGCCGCCGAGATTGCCGAACGCGCTGATCCATGCGATGCCGACCGCCGCCGCGGCCTGTCCGAGCACGGCCGTCGGCATGCTCCAGAAGAGCGGCGGAAACGACAGCAATCCCGCATTCGCGATGCACAGCGCGATCATGCCGAGCCACAGGTTGTCATGCCAGAGCACCGACAGCGACAAGCCCACCGCGCCCATCAGCAGCAGCGCCGCGACGTGCAAGCGCCGCTCGCCGCGCTTGTCCGCGCTGCGGCCGAACATGACCATCACGACGACCGCGACCGCGTTCGGCAATGCGGCGAGCGCGCCGATCGCGAAGTCGCCGGAGATGCCCATCGACTTGATCATCGTCGGGGCCCAGAAGGTGTAGCCGTAGATGCCGAAGACATCGAGAAAATAGATGAGGCAGAACGCCCACACGAGCGCGCTGGTGAAGAGGCCCTTGTGATTCGATTGCGCCGTTACCGCGCGATCCTCGGCGAGCACGCGCGACAACAACGCGCGATCCGTTTCGCTGAAACGCGGGCTTTGGGTGACGTCGTCGTCGAGTCCCTTCCATGTATAGACCGCCGCGAGAAACGCGGGCAATGCCTCGACGATGAAGATCCACTTCCAGCCTGGCAACTGCATGAGACCATCGAAGTACTGCATGATGAACCCGGTCAGCGGCGAACCGATGAGACCCGCCAGCGCGAGCGCCGCATAGAACATGCTGAGGATGCGCGCGCGGCGGTTGCGCGGAAACGACTGGCCGATATAGAAGACGATCGCCGGAATGAAGCCCGCTTCCGCGACGCCGAGCAGGCAGCGCATCACATAGAACTGCATGGGCGTGGAGACGAAGGCCGTGAGGCCCGACACGATGCCCCACGACAGAATGATGCGCGTGATCCATCGGCGCGCGCCGACGCGTTGCAGGATGATGTTGCTCGGCACTTCGAAGACCACATAGCCGAGAAAGAAGATGCCCGCGCCGAAGCCGAACACGGCATCGGAGAAACCGAGTTGCTGCGCCATCTGCAGCTTCGCGAAGCTCACATTCACGCGATCGATGTACGACGTGATGTACGCGAACATCAGGATCGGCAGGATTTGCAGCGCGAGGCGGCGAAAGATCCGGTCCGCAGTGGCCGCATCGTGTGACGCAGCGGGCGATGCCGCGCCTTGCGGCATGTTGGTCGCATCGATTTCCACGTCTGTCTCCGTATTTGTTTTTGCGTCCCTGCTCGCGCGGGACGCGGCGGGACAGAAGAAATGTAGCGGCTGCTGAGCGCGAGTGATATGCGAAATCGTTGAAGCGGGCTTTCGAATAGTTCGAACACGGGGTGGAGGGCGGGGCGGGATTTGATCCGGGTTTTCCTGTATGGCCCGCGACGCAGCGAGTGTTCGCTCTGGACAGCGAGTTGAAAGAATGTGCGATCCGGCTTCCTCACCCCGATCGGATCGGTGAAGAAGAGTTGAATTTTCTCTCGATTCTTCAAGTCTGCTGCTCAAAGGCAATTTCTCATTCTTTCAATCACGCGCTTCGATCTCATGGTATGGGCGATGTCCGAATTCTGATTTCTTTAATCAATAGGTCGTGAATGTCAAACAAATACCGATCAGCCGGGTTGACCTATTTGTGATGCAATCCTAAATTCATCGGTCCAAAGAAAAACGATTAATGCTTGAGTTCGTTGAACAGAATAAGGATCGCGTATGAATGCTGTGACGAAAAATCTGACCGACGCGCTGCGCCATCCGAGTGCGCGCCTTGCGCAGATTTTGAACGTGTGGATCGGCACGCTGGATCTCGATCTGGATGTTCTGAAATTCAAAGTAAAAGCGGGCCTGTGCGAGGACTATAAGGTCGATGTGACGGTGACCTCGCCGCAGCTCGACATCGACGGCAAGACCGTGGTCGGGCGACGTGCAGGGCTGCAGATCGACGAGCGGGTGGCCGTGCCCTCGGTCGACTACGTCGCGCCTGTCAATCACGAGGCCGCGACGTTCAATGGCGTCGTCACCCGATGCAAACGCATCGGGACAAACCGGGACGAGGCCACTTATAAAATCCGCATCGAGCCAAGGTTCGCCGCCCTTTGCAAGCAAGTGCAGAAATCGGATGTCTTCAGCAACGTGACGTTTCAGGAGCTGGTCACGCAACTGCTGATCGACCGGACGAACTTCGACGCCTTCGATGTCGAGTTCCATCTGGAAGGCGCGCAGGAGAAGATGGAACAGATCGTGATGTACGAGGAGTCCGTTTGGGACATGATCACTCGTCACGCGAAACGAAAAGGCATTGCGTGGTTCTATAAACAGGCGCGCGGCCAGGACGGGCAACTGGACACATTGGTGTTCACGGACAATCCGCGCGGTTACGTGCGCTCAATCGACATACCGCTGATGCCGGATTCCGGGCTCAACAACAACTGGCACGAAGCGGTGCTGTCGATTAGTGAGGCACGCGCGCTGGTGCCGGCATCGATAGAAGTATGGGAGCGCAATTACCGCACGCCCGAAGATCCTCTGCGGGCCACAGCGAAGGTTTCAGGCACGGCTGACGATCGCTCGGTGTTCGGTCAGATCAACCGCAGCGCGGAGTTTCATCTGACGCGGCAGCAGGGCGAAGCGCTCGCGCAAACGCGGCGCGACGAGCAGATCGCGAAGCAAGCGAAGATCTCCGGCAAGACCAATGCGAAGGGCGTGGCGCCGGGCATCGTGGTGAGGCTGATCAACACGAAGCTTGCCAGCGCGCCATACGGCTTCGTGATCGAAACGATGACGATGACGGGCAGCCGCACGAAACCGGCGCTCGTGCGCTTCAAGGCAATGCCCGCGCATCTCGCCTACCGCCCCGAATTCGTGTACGAGCGCGATTGGCGGTTTCTGAAGGGTCCGGTCGTCGGCGTGGTCACGACGTTCGACTCGTCGCCTTACGGCTGTATGGATGAACACGGCCGGTATCCCGTTCTGCCCAAGTTCCTGCAAGGAACGGGCAATACTGACAAGCAACTGCTGAAGCTGCGTCTGCTGCGTCCGTTCTCGTCGTATCAAGGCGGCTTTCATTCGCCCTTGCTTCCGTCCACGGAAGTTCTGCTCTCGGGCGCGCATGCTGACATCGATCGCCTACACATTTCCGGCGCGTTGCATGACTATTCGCATCCTGACTTGGTGCGGGGCACGGATTCCTTGTTCAGTTACGCCATCTGGCGCTCGCCGCTGCTCGGCGCGGAAGTCGTGTTCAACGATCTGCAAGGTAAGGAAAGTGCGCGCATCGCCACGGTGTACTGCCAGTCGGCGGTGAACCAGGGCTATCTGCTCAACAGTAAGAAGCTTCCTCGCGGAGAGGGCTTCGAAATCACGACGCAGGCGTGGGGCACGATGCGCGCGGCGAAAGGACTGTTTCTCTCGGCGGACGCGGCCGCCGGAGTCGACACGCCGCACCTTGAAATGCCCGCGGCAATACAGCAGTTGAAGGCCGCACTGCAACGTGTGACGGATCTGGCGACGGCGACCACGCAGGCGAAAGCCGATCCGGCTGATCGAGCCACGCAATCGGCCTTGCTGCAAGCGCTCGATCAGCTTCGCGATGCGGGGCTGCTGGCTAGCGCCCCGGGCGGTATGGCGTTCGTGACGCCGAAGTCGACGCAGCATTCAGCGGGTGAGAACGTGATCGTAAGCGCGGGCCAGGACATGGACGTGAGTATTACGCGGCGACTGCGCATGGTGGCGGGCGAACTGATTTCGCTATGCGCGCTTCGACTGGGCATCAAGGTCTTTTCGAAGGGGAAGATCGAGGTGCAAGCGCAGGATGCGCCCATGGATGTGTTCGCCGATCAGCAACTGCACCTGTCGAGCGCGAACGCGAACGTGCTGGTCAATGGCAAGACGAAGGCGGTGCTGGCGAGCGGCGGCGCGGCGATCAAGATCGAGAACGGAAGTGTCGAGGTGATTTGTCCGGGGGACTTCAGGATCAAGGCGGGGTCGTTTACGTTCGAGGGGCCGGAGAACGCCGATAAGCCATTACCCGGGCTGCCTGCGAGCGATTTTAAGCCGACCAATTCTTATCCACTGACGCGTTGATTCATGATTATCAGCCCACCCTTCCTTCCGGCGGCGGGCCTGACCGCTGCCGACAACGCAGCGAACCTGCCGAGGCTCGATCCGATGATGGATCTGGTCGACACCTTTGAACTTGCGCACGGCACTTACCCGATCGCGTTCGACCGGCGCTGGCATTGTGGCGTGCATCTGATGCCGACGATGCAGAACGAGAAGGTTCGCGCCATCGCCGACGGTGACGTTGTGGCGTATCGCGTATGCCAGAAGCCCTACGATGGCGGAGACGGCCGACGTGATAGCCACGCGGGCTTCGTGCTGCTCAAGCACACGACCGAGACGGGCGAAGGCCGGACGTTGACGTTCTACTCGCTGTATATGCACCTGCTGGATCTTGACAGCTACGGCTCGATGAACGCGGACGGAAGGCAGCTTCCCGAGTTCCTGCGCCTGCCTTCTCCGGGCGGCGATCAGGAGCCGGCGCCTGCTCAATCCGGCGGCAACCTAAAAGTGCGCAGAAAGGATGTGCTTGGCTGGATCGGCGGATGCCACGGTCAGCAGCATTTGCACTTCGAAATCTTCATGACCAAATCGGATCACGACGCGTGTTTCGGACGCACTCAACTCGGAAGTCTGACTGCGAGCACGGCCACGGGCAGCGACTGCTGGGGCCATAACTACTTCGTAATTCCCGCGGGCCGATCGTTTCTCAGGTTGCCGACGGGTGCAGACTCACATGGCAAGCTCAGAGGCATTGTCTTCACGGCGTTAGATGCAGGATCGAACGTCGAGCCGCTTTTTGTGGAGATCTACTTCCACAAGGGCGACAAGTACACGAATGTTTGGAAGATAGCGAGTGACGGAAGGCGTACTTTGCTTACATCCTCGCCGGTGAAGGAAAGAGACTACGAGTACGACATGTATAAGCGGGCCACGGCCCTGTATCCGGCATGCGCAAGCGATGGCTATGAGTTGCTGCGCTTCGGTCGAATTCTTTCGCCGTCTCCCACGCTGAGGACGCCTGCGGAATGCAGCACCTGGATAAGGATGACATTCGCGGCCGGACAGGAGGGCTACATCGACGTGAGCGATAGTGCGATCGTGAAGCTGACGGATGGCTCGACACCCGCGAACGCCGCGCGCTGCTGATCCTCGCCTACGCCTGGCACGACACCGACCCGCCCGAGCGAAGCAGCGAGGCCGCCGTGGCGGTGCTTCTGAACGCGGGCTTCTATCAACTGCCGGAATCCGTGCAGGCACTCGCGACGTTGCATCGTCCGATCGAAGATCAAGCCGACGTCGCCACGCTTCGCGACCTCGCGCTCAATGCGGCGCTCTGGGGCAAGACCGATGCGAGCAACATCACTCACGCCTGGCTCACGCGCCTGAACGCCGAGCACGACCGCACGCTGCTCGATGAACTCAAGCGCGCCGGGTTTGCGGGCATCGCCACGCACGAAACACACCGGCGACCCGATCGCATCGTCGGTGACACTGGCGCCGCGACGCCGTGGCTTTGCATCGCAGCGGCCATCGAATCCGGCGAAGCCGGCCCCCATTTGATCCTCGACCGGGCGCAGGCTGCCATCCTCTACGTTCAACCTACCGTATCGCATGACAACCCCGAGCAGCAATTTGAACGCGCTTGACTCGCAAATATCCAAACGCACGGACTCCGGCTTTCTCAAGATCTGGGGCTTTACATTGGCCGCTATGCTCGTCGCCGTGGCGTCGGCCGCGGTGGCGTGGTGGGGTCGCCCCGACTTCACGCACTTGACCACCCTCGAGATGCGTGTGTCCGCGCTGCTCAAAATCCTGGGCGTACTCATCATCGTGCTGGGCGCGCACTTCGCTGCCATCCTGTTCGGTCTCTATGAGAAAGTGATGGCGCGCCTCGACGGATTGAGCAGCGAAAAGCAGTCCGCGACGATCCAACGAGACGCGCGCCTGCAATATTTGCGCGATGAACTGCGCACATCGTTTGGTTGGCGCTGGCGTCGCGCGATACGTGGCTCATGCTCACTGGCGACGATGCCCTCATCGACGCGGTAGCTCCGGATCTCAAACAGACCGCCGTGTTGCGCACGGGTGAGATCGTGCTGGTGCACGCCGCGCCGAACGGCATCGATGCGCAAACGTGGCGTCATCAGCTTCGCCGTATGTGTCGCGCGCATCCGATCGATGCCGTTATCCCTGTGTTGCGAACAAGCGAGCAATCGCCCTCCGACGATGAACTGCCCCGCACGCTGTCGAACCTCGCGCGCGATCTCGGTTGGGCCGCGCCGGTCGTCTTTCTGCATGCCGTCGAAGCGAGCGGCATGCATCAGAACGATTTTCGTCCTGTCGGTGCATTCACTATTGCTTCACAACGCGCCGATGCACGGGTCGCGACCGACGAACTGAATCGGCAACTGAACGTACTCGAAGAGATGACGGCCCACGCGAGCATCATGCTATGCGCTCGCCCGAAGCCGATTGTCTGGCTCGCGCAGGTCTCTCAATACCTCACCGCGCATCGCGAACGCGTGCTGACGACATGGCGGGCACATTCGATATCGAAATGGCGGCGCGCGCCGCTCGCGGGCATGATGTTCGCGCCGGTATTCGCCGGGCCAGTTGTGCCGACACCCGTGCCAGCCGATCATGACGATGTCGCCAAAGATGCCGCCGAGCGCGCTAGACAGCACGCCGGGGCATCACGTGAGCAGCCTCGCGCGCTGCAATCGATCTGGCCGGAAATCGTCGCGCACATGAAGAAGCACGACGGTCGCCGTGTCGGCTTTTACTGGCCCAACGCGCTCGCAGCTTTGGTGTTGGTGACGGCGATCGGCTGGTGCGTGACGATGAGCGTGTCATTCATCGGCAATCGTTCCATCATGAACGATGCGCAATCAGCAAGCGACGCCGCGCTCGCAGCAAAGCCAGGCACCGCGGCGGCGTTGCGCGCGCAACTCGCGCTGCAACAGAGAATCGACACGCTTGAATATCGTCAGCAGCACGGCGCGCCGTGGTATCTGCGCGCGGGCCTGAACCACAACGATGACATCCTCGCCGCGCTGTGGCCGTCTTACGCCATCGTGTCGGCGCGCAATCTACGCGATCCGGCCGCGCATCGACTTGAAGCAACGCTAGCCCAACTCGCGCAGTCCCGCGCCGACGCGCTGCCCAGCAACGAAGAGCAGCAGCGGGACTACAACGCGCTGAAGACTTATTTGATGCTCGCGCACCCGCAGCACGCCGATGCCGCGTATCTGACCAAGCGACTGCCCGCAGCGTGGCCGGTTGTGACGGACATGAGCACAGGCGAATGGCTCGATACGTCGCAGCGCTTGTCGTCGTTCTACGCGTCGCATTTGCGCGCCCATCCGGAGTGGCGCTTGAACGCATCGAACGATCTGACCATCGCCGCGCGCAATATGCTCGTCAACCAGATCGGCCTGCAGAATTCCGACGACACGCTCTACCAATCCGTGCTCGAACAGGCCAAGGGAAAGTACGCGGACATCACGCTGGCATCGCTCATCGACGGCGCGGATGCGCGTGGTCTCTTCACGACCAGCCAGACCGTCTCCGGCATCTACACGCGCGCTGCATGGGACGGCATGATCGGCGATGCAATCGACAAGGCGGCGAAGGAAGGGCGCGTCGCCGCCGACTGGGTGCTCGCCGATGAACGCGCCGCCCGCATACCGGGTGCGGCGCTCGAAGCGCAACAGGACATCGAAGAAGCGAAGCGGCGCTTGCATGCGCGCTATTTCGCGGATTACACCGCCGCATGGCAGGCGATGCTCAATAGCATCCAGTGGCGCAGCGCATCGAATCTGAGCGATGCAATCAGCCAGTTGACGCGTCTGACGGATGCGCAAACGTCACCGCTGATCGCGCTGATGAAGGCAGTCGAATATCAGGCGCAGGCGGGCCGTGCGTCGCAGGCGCTGACCGATACGCTCGTGCGCAAGGCGCAGGATCTGATCGCTAACAAGACCGGCGTTGCAGCCGCGCCGGAAATCAATCCGCTTGATAAACCCTTCGGTCCGCTGCTCGCGCTCATGGGCGACGATGTGGTGACTGGCCACGGCAAGTCCAGCACGAAATCGAAGAACGCGGCGGACTTCAGCGGCGTGAGTCTCGCGCACTTTCTGACCGTAGCGACAACGATGCGCCTGAAGTTGCAGCAGATCGCGGCCAGCGCGGACGCACAGGCGATGTCCCGTCAGATGGCGCAAGCCGTGTTTCAGGGCAAACTCTCGGAACTCACTCAAGCGCGCGACGATGCAGCATTGACCGCCGCGAGCCTCGGCTCGCAGTGGTCGGGCTTCGGCGATGCGCTCTTCGCCAAACCGCTCGATGTGGCATGGCAAACGATCCTTCAGCCCGCAGCAGCGAGCCTGAACGACGCATGGCGAGCGTCAGTCGCGGCGCCGTTCGCGAGCGCCTTCGACGGTCACTATCCATTCGCCGACACCGCATCCGACGCCTCATTCGTCGAGCTCGGCCGCTACATCAAGCCGGAGACGGGTCTGATCGCGCGCTTCGTCACGACGCAACTCGCGGGCATGCTGCAGCCGCAGGGCAACGCGTGGACCCCGAACGAACTCGCGCCGCAAGCGCTGCAATTCGATCCGGAGTTTTTATCGGCGCTGCGTCAATTGTCGACGCTCGGCGCGCAACTGTATGCACAAGGCGATGCGAGCTACCGCATCCAGATCATGGCGACCCCGACGCCAGAAGTCGTGCGCAGCATCCTCACGGTCGATCAGACGAAGATCGAGTATTTCAATCAACGTGAATCGTTCACGCCGATCGTCTGGCCGGGAAATGGTCGCGACGGGCAGGCGATGCTGACGTGGGAATCGCTGACTGCCGGGACGCGCGTCGCGTTCAGTGCCGTCGGTGACTGGGCATTCCTTCGATTGCTGGGCACGGCGAACATCAAGCCGCTCGACAGCACGAACTACGCGCTGACACTCAATCACGACAATGACTATCCGCTGCATTACGTGATGAAGACGCAGGTCGGCGCGGGACCGCTCGATCTGCTCAAGCTGCGCGGCTTCAAGATGCCGCAGCGTGTCTTCATCGCCGGCAAGAGCGCTGTGTACGCGGGCGCGCCGTCGTTGCCGCCCTTGCCAGCGGAGATACAGCCGTGACCGCGCCGTGGAAGCGTTCGGCGCTGGAACACGAGAATCCGTTCCTGAAGTACTTCGATGCGGAGATGCGCTACTTGCGCGCGGCATCGGCGGAGTTCGCTCAAGCACATCCCGACGCCGCGCGTCGCCTGGACATGCGTTATGGCGACGTGGGCGACAGCGCGCGCGCGACCTTCGAAGGCTTTGCGCTGCTCACGGCGCGTCTACGTATGAAGCTCGATGACGGCGCTCCGGAATTCACGGAAACGCTGATCGACAACCTGTACGAACATGCGGCGCGCGCGATTCCATCGCTGTCGATCATCGAATGCACGCCGATTGGTCGCGGAGTTGCTTCGGCAACGCAGATTCCCGCGGGGGCCGCCGTGCGGTCGACGCCTGTCGGTCCGGATCAGGTCAAGTGTCTCTATCGGACGACGCAGACGGTGAAGTTGTTGCCACTTTCGGTCGAAGATGCAGAGATCGCGGTCCGCGATGGCGGACGCACCGTGATTCGCCTTACGTTCCGGTTGTGGCTTGGCGAGCAACGCGAGGCGGTTGATTTGTCGCGCATCCGTCTTTACTTGCACGGCGACCGGCCTGCCGCCTCCGCGCTGTACGCGGCGCTGACGCGCCAAGTCGAATCGATCAGCCTGCGCCTGCCTACAGTGCGCGATGGCGAGTTGCAACCGCTCGAAGACGTGCGCTTCGAAGCGGCAGGCTTTGGTCCGTCCGCGCGGCTGTGGCCGGTCACGGAGCCCGAGCGTGACCGCGGGCTGGATCGCGAACAGACGCTGTTGGAATACTTCGTGTTCCCGCAGAAATTCAACTTCGTCGATCTATGCGGCTTCGATGCGTCGATGCTGCCGATGGGTGAATCGCAAATGACCTTCGAGATCGAACTGAACGCTCGCGTGCCTGGCGACTATCCGGTCAGTCGCGACAGCTTTCGTCTCTTCTGCACGCCCGTGATCAATCTGTTCGAAGTGGACGCGTTGCCGCTGCGGCCGACAGACCGGCATGACCGCGAGCATCGCGTACGTCTGCAGCAGGATGTGGCGGGGCACGTCGAGCCGTATCACGTGCTCGCGGTGACGGCGGCCGATCCGGAAGACAGCGCGCGCCACGCCTACGGCGCATTCACGAGCTTCCGCCATCGCGGCTGGACGCTGCGCTACGAGAAGCCTGAGCGGTATTTCCATACCTCGATGCGCTTTGGCGTAACCGGCCGCGAACTCTGGGTGACGCTTTCCGGTTCGCTCTGGGAGCGCTTCCATGCGGATGCCCGACACGATGAGAATCGTCCAAAGCCGGACGGCTACCTGACGGTTCGCGCGCTCGCGAACAACGGACGCCTGCCGCGCATGGCGCTGTCCGAGGCGACGATCAACGAGACCGTGTCGGGTTTTACCGGCATCGCTTCCGTGCGCAATCTGACAGCGCCGACTTTGCCGCTCTATCCTCCGCGCTATCACCCGGAGTACGACTGGCGCGTGCTCGGGCACTACACGGCAGGCGGCGCGAATGAGTTGAACATGATCGGGATGGGCGGCGTGGTGGTGCTCCGTGAGGCGCTGGAGCTCTACGACTGGTCACACGACGAAAGCATCGCGCGACGCATCGATGCGATTCGAGACGTGCGGCTGTCCGAGCATGAAAGCGTGGGAAAGGGGCATATGCGCTTCGAGATTCGCGTTCACGTCCGGCTCGATGCGAGTGCGTTTGACGGACCCGGCGATGCGACGCTCTTCGGCGATGTGCTGAGCCGCTTCGTTGGCCGCTATGCAAGCTTCCATCACGCGACGCGGCTCGTGCTGGATATCGACGGCAAGGACACGCTTTTTCCGCTCATGGAATTCGAGGGTGCGCCTTTCTAACAGCCGCATCGCTCAGGGTTTTCCTGTATCCCTCCACGCCACAGCAATCCCAACCCAATGCCATACTCCCCGGAATAAATTTCCACGGAGCATCCGGTTTTGTTCGATCTCACGTCGCTGGCTCTCTTTCTGCGCGCCGTCGAAATGGGCAGCCTGTCCAAGGCGGCGCAGCAATCGCATATGTCGCTATCGACGGCGAGCCGGCGCATCGCGCTGCTCGAACATCACTTTCGCGTGGGGCTTCTGAATCGCACGTCGGCGGGTGTCGAGCCCACGCCGGCCGGCGAAGCGCTCGCGCGTCACGCCACGGAACTGCTGCTCAGGACCGACGCGATCTATAGCGAGCTATCCGATTACACGAAAGGCTCCGTCGGCCGCGTGCGCGTGTTCGCCAATATCTCCGCGATCAGCCAGGACTTGCCCGATCATCTGCGTGCGTTCTCCCAGCGCTATCAGGACATCAAGCTGCATATCAGCGAATTGCGCAGCATGGACATTCTTCAGGCGCTGCGCGAAGGGCGCGCGGATGTCGGCGTGGTGACGTCGCAGAGCGGCATGGAAGGCATTCGCCTCGCGCCGTATTGCACGGATCGCATCAGCGTCGTCGTGCCCGAAGATCACGTTCTGCAAGGCGATCAGATCGATTTCGCCGCGCTGCTCGAGCACGATATCGTCGGTCTGGACGATAAGGCCGAAGTCACGCGCATGCTCGTCAAGGAAGCCGCGCTCGCGGGCCGCGCGATCCGCTTTCGCGTACAGGTGCAAAGCTTCGAAGGCATGTGCAGGCTGATCGCGGCGGGGCAGGGCATCGGCGTGTTGCCCGAAGGCGCGGTGCGGCTCTTTCGCGAACCCATGCGTCTGCGCTTCATTCGCCTGACGAATCCGTGGGCCGAGCGCGTGATGTCGGTCGGCATACGCGTGGGCGCGGCGCCTTTGCCCGCGCGCAGGCTCTTCGATTATCTGAGCGGACTCGCGCCCGCATCGCTCGTCGCGCCCGGCGGGGAACGCGCCGCAAGCTGAGCCCTTGCGGATATTCGAAGACTCCCGTTTCCGGATTCGCACTTCCGCAGCAACAACGCCTCCGCTAGATTTCCCCTCAGATCAAACGTCGAAAACGAGGAGACAGAGCGCAATGGCAACGACACATCACATCGCCGTCATTCCGGGCGATGGCATCGGCAAGGAAGTCATGGTCGAAGGGCTGCGCGTGCTGAAGGCCGCCGCCGCGCGCTACGACATCGCGCTCGATTTCGACGAGTTCGCATCATGGTGCACCGAGCATTACGTGCAGCACGGCACGATGATGCCCGCCGACTGGGACAAGCAGATCGGCAAGCACGACGCGATCTTCTTCGGCGCGGTCGGCACGCCCGACATCGTGCCGGACCATACGGCGGTGTGGGAATCGATCATCAGGATTCGCCGCGAGTTCGATCAATACGTGAACCTGCGTCCCGTGCGGCTGATGCCCGGCGTGCCTTCGCCGCTCGCCAATCGCAAGCCCGGCGACATCGACTTTCTGGTCGTGCGCGAGAACACCGAAGGCGAGTATTCGTCGGTCGGCGGACGCATGTTCGAAGGCACCGAGCGCGAGTTCGCGACGCAGCAGGCGGTCTTCACGCGCACGGGCGTCGATCGCATTCTCGACTTCGCGTTCAAGCTCGCGCAGAGCCGTCCGAAGAAGCAGCTCACCGCCGCGACCAAATCGAACGGCATCTCCATCACGATGCCGTACTGGGACGAGCGCCTTGCCGAAGCGGCGAAGCGCTATCCGGACATCGCGACGAACAAGTTTCACATCGACATTCTGTGCGCCCATTTCGTGCAGCATCCTGACCGTTTCGATGTCGTGGTCGCGTCGAATCTCTTCGGCGACATTCTTTCCGATCTCGGTCCCGCATGCACGGGCACCATCGGCATCGCGCCTTCGGCGAACCTGAATCCCGAGCGGCGCTTTCCATCGCTCTTCGAGCCGGTACATGGATCGGCACCCGATATCGCGGGCAAGGGCATCGCCAATCCGATCGGGCAGATCTGGTCGGCCGCGCTGATGCTCCAGCATCTCGGACGCGGCGACGCGCGCTACGAAGCGGCGGCGAAGACCATCCTGTCGGCCATCGAAAGCGTGCTCGAAAACGGCCCGCGCACGCCCGACATGGGCGGCACGGCGAACACCATCGAAGTCGGCAAGGCGATCGCCGAAGCCGTCACCGAACATGCACTGATCACGGAGTAAGCATGGAATACCGTCACTTCATCGGCAACGCGTGGAAAGCGGGCGACAACGGCGAATCGCTCGATGTCATCGATCCGAGCACCGGCGAGCCGTTCGCGGCGATTGCACGCGGCAACGCCGCCGATATCGCCACGGCTGTCCACGCAGCGCGCAGCGCAATGGGCGATGCGCTCGACGGTCCGTGGGCGAAGCTCTCGCCTGTCGAGCGCTCGAACCTGCTGTTCGCCTATGCGAACGCCGTTCTCGAACACGCCGACGAACTCGCGCAACTCGAAGCGCGCGACACCGGCAAGGCGCTCAAGACCGCGCGCACCGATGCGGCCGTGCTCGCGCGCTATCTGCAGTATTACGCGGGTTGCGTCGACAAGCTGCACGGCGAAACGCTGCCCTATACGACCGGCTTTACCGTGCTGACGGTACGCGAGCCGATCGGCGTGACGGGCCACATCATTCCGTGGAATTACCCGATGCAGATCTACGGCCGCAGCGTCGGCGCGTCGCTCGCGGCGGGCAATGCGTGCGTCGTGAAGCCCGCGGAGGACGCGAGTCTGTCGATCCTGCGGCTCGCAGAAATCGCCGCCGACGTCGGCTTTCCGGCTGGCGCGATCAACGTCGTCACCGGACTCGGCAGCGAGGCGGGCGCGGCGCTGTCGGCGAACGAAGGCATCGGTCATGTCTCGTTCACCGGCTCGACCGCGACGGGCGCGCTCGTCGGACGCACGGCGGCGGAACGTCATTGCCCGAGCGTGCTCGAACTCGGCGGCAAGTCACCGCAACTCGTTTTCGACGATGCCGATCTCGACGAAGCCTTGCCCGTGATCCAGAACGCGATCGTGCAGAACGCCGGACAAACGTGTTCGGCGGGCAGCCGTCTGCTGGTTCAGCGCGGCATCTACGAAACCGTGATCGAACGTCTCGCGCAGCGTTTCGAAGCGCTGCGTTCCGGGCCGCCCGCGATGGACCTCGACATGGGTCCGCTCGTCAACGCGAAGCAACATGCGCGTGTGCGCAGCATCGTCGAGCAGGCGGAAGGTGAAGGCATTCGCGTCGCGGCGCGCGGCAAGATCGTCGTGGAAGCGTCGCGCAATGGCTTCTTCCAGGAAGCGGTGCTGTTTCGCGACGTGCCGCCGCAAAGCCGGCTCGCGCAGGAGGAAGTCTTCGGCCCGGTGCTCGCGGTAATGCCCTTCGACGACGAAGCCGAAGCCGTGAAGCTCGCCAATGGCACGAACTACGGTCTCGTCGCGGGCGTGTGGACGCGCGACGGTTCGCGCGGCCTGCGACTCGCGCGCAAGCTGCAGGCGGGCCAGGTGTTCATCAACAACTATGGCGCGGGCGGCGGCGTCGAGTTGCCGTTCGGCGGCGTGAAGGCGAGCGGGCATGGACGCGAGAAGGGCTTCGAAGCGCTGTACGGCTTCACGAGCCTGAAGACCATCGCGATCAGGCACGGCTGAGTCTCGCGCGGGTTCACATCATCATGGCGACTCTCAACATCATCGGCGCGGGGCGGGTCGGCGCGACGCTCGGCAATCTGATCGTCGCGAACCGCGTGCTCGATATCGGCGATGTATGCGACAGCGATCTCGCGCATGCGCATGAAGCGGTCGATTTCATCGGCGCGGGCCGCGCGCTCGACGACATCGCCGCGATGCATCCCGCGGATATCTGGCTGCTCTCGGTGCCCGATGCACGCATCGCGGACGTGGCGCAAGCGCTTGCGGCGCATCGCAAGCATGATGCGCCGACGATTGCCGTGCATTGCAGCGGCGCGCTCGACGCCGACACGCTCGCGCCCTTGCGCGCGCTCGGCTGGAGCGTCGCGAGCGCGCATCCGATGCTGAGCTTCGCGAAGCCCGGCACGGCCGTGTTCCAGTTCGAAGGCACGCCATGCGGACTCGAAGGCGATCGCGCCGCCCGCGATGCATGGAGCGAGATTCTCGCGGCCATCGGCGCGCGCTGCTTCGATATCGAGCCGGGCAGCAAGGCGCTTTATCACGCGGCGGCGGTCGTCGCATCGAACTTTCTGCCGATACTCGCGGCGATGTCCGTCGAGATGTGGCAGGCGGCCGGCATTCCGCAAGCGCTCATCGAAGACATGATGCACACGCTCACGCGCAATGCCGCCACCAACGTCGTTTCGCTCGGGCCGAAGGATGCGTTGACCGGTCCGGCGGCGCGCGGCGATCGCGCGGTCGTGGAAGTGCAATCGCAGGCGATCGGCGCGTGGGACACGGTATCGCGCGATGCCTACGACGCGCTCTCGACGCTCGCCACGCGCCTCGCGCTGACGGGCAAGGTGCGAGGGTAATTGACGCGATCAAACAGCGAAATCCGTCGAACTCGATGACTCACGCCACGCGTCCGTTTCGGCTTCGACATGCGCGTTCTTCTCCGCGATGGCCTTCAGCGTGTCGGTGCCGAGCGCGAGGCGCAGCGGCGGCGTTTGCGCAACGGCGAGCGTGATGAGCGGCGTGCGGTCATTGATCAGGGGATATCGCCGCAAGCCACAGCGCCTGTTGCAGAGCGTCGAACCGGCGCTTGCGATGCTCACGTCTGCCATCGCGGATGCGAAGAACGCGAAGGAAGAGATCGCCGGGCCCTTGCGCATCAGCGCGCCGAAAGCGCTCGGTAGTTTTTTCGCCGTCGCGCATATCCGCGAAGGACGTCTCGTACCCTTGCTCACGCGTCAAATGACGCAGCGCGAATCGATCTACATCTACTATCGGCATCGAACGGAGCGGCCGCTTCGCGTGCGAACGTTCATCGACTTCACGATCGCAAAGCTCGCGGGAAACGCCGATTTCTGCCTTACGCCGACGCAATTGCGCGCGCTAGCGAAATGAACGGCCCGATTCCCTGCGATATCGCGAAGCGCCGATTAGAATCCATCTTGCCTTTGCATCCTCCATTTCACGCAAGCTACCGGAGCCACGCAATGAAGATGATCAATGCGCTCAGATTTGCCGCCGTTGCATCAGCGATAGCCTTTTCCGTCAACGTATGGTCGCAGACCAGCGATGCGGGATCGACCCAGTCCGCGACGCCTTCGGCGAGCACGGGAAGCTCCAAATCGACGGCGCGCAAAGCCAACCGCGCGCTCAGCAAGAAGGTGTCTCAGGCATTGCAAAAAGGCGGCATCGACACGAACGGCATGAATGTGATCGCCAAGAACGGCGCGATCACGCTCGCCGGTCACGCAGCCGATGGCGAGCAGATCGACCAGGCGGCGTCGATCGCGAAAGGCGTGGACGGCGTGAAGTCGGTGAAGAATGTTCTGACGATTCAGGAAGGCGGGCAGTAACACACTGCCTCTGAGCGCGCGCTCGCGCATGTCATGAACTCGTTCCTGGATGTCGGCGATCGCGAACGGCAACGCCTGCCGTTTCGCGAATCGCTGCTCGCGATGCTCGGCATCGCGTTCGTCACGATGCTCGTCGCGCTCGATCAGACCATCGTCGGGACCGCGATGCCGCGCATCGTCGCCGAACTCAAGGGCTTCGATCTGTACGCGTGGGTCGCGACGTCGTACATGCTCGCGTCCGTCATCACGATTCCGATCTTCGGGCGGCTCGGCGACCTTTACGGACGAAAGCCGTTTCTGCTCGCGGCGATCGTGCTGTTCACGCTGGCGTCGGTGCTGTGCGGATTCGCCGACAGCATGCTGTTCCTGGTGATTGCGCGCGGCGTGCAGGGCATCGGCGGCGGCATTCTGCTCGGCACGGTGTTCGCCGCCGTCGCCGATCTCTTTCCCGATCCGAAGCTGCGTCTGCGCTGGCTCGTGCTCGTCACGTCGACGTTCGGCGTCGCCAACGTGATCGGCCCGACGCTCGGCGGCATGCTCACGCAGATGCGCGGCTGGCGGCTCGTGTTTTTCGTCAACGTGCCAATCGGCATCGTCTCGCTAATGTTCGTGCTGATGTTCGTGCCGAACCTGCATCATGCGAAGACGCGTGGACGGATTCAGCTCGACTGGCTCGGCGCGTGCGTCGTCGCGGTGACGCTCGGCGCATTGCAACTGCTGATCGAACTGCTGCCGAAAGAAGGCGTCTCGCGCACGACGATCGTGCTTGCGCTCGTCACGCTCCTGTTCGGCGCGACACTGTACTTCTGGGAAAAGCGCATGGGCTATCCCGTCGTGCCCGTCGACGTGCTGATGGACCGCAAGCTCGCCGCGCTTTTCGCGATCTCCGTGCTCGGCGGCTTCGCGCTCTTCTCGATGGCCTTCTACATTCCGCTGCTGTTTCAGGGCGGCTATGGCATGTCGCCGCACGATTCGGGCATGCTCATCACGCCGCTGCTGCTCGGCACGACCGTCGGCAGCATGATCAACAACCGCATCGTCACGCGCATCCCGCGTGCGAACGTGCTGATGTATGCGGGCTTCGCGCTTTCCGTGGCCGGCTGTCTCGCGCTCGTCTCGCTCGATGGTCACGAACCGCATGCCGTCTGGATGGCGTGCATGGGCGCGAGCGGACTCGGCCTCGGGCTCGTCGCGACGAATCTCACCATCTGCTCGCAACAGATCGTCGCGCGCGAGCAGATCGGCGCGGTCACGGCGTTGCTGCAATCGCTGCGCATTTTCGGCGGCATGCTGGGCACCGCGATCACCGGCGCGCTGCTCGGGCATCTCTATGCGCAAAACGTGCATCGTCCGCTCGATTCGTATCAGGCGACGCAGTGGCTCAAATCGTTCGCGAGCCCGGACCTGCTGATCGACCGTGCGGAACAGTCTGCGCTGATCGAACGCCTCGTCGCGGCGGGCCAAGCGGCCGATGCGATGACGATGATGCACTCGGCGCGCATGGCGCTCGTCGCGTCGATTCACGTCGGGCTCGTGGTCGCCGCGATGGCGGCGTTCGTCGGCCTCTGTCTCGCGTGGTTCGTGCCTGCGGTGCGCGTCGATTATGGCGATGCGAAAGGACAAAGCGCGTGACGTTTGCCGAACGACCATGCGAAACGGTGTCAGCGTTTGCCGCCGAGCGCCTTCACAATGTGTCTCGTCGGCTCGGTGGTCGCGAGTCGTGAAATTTCCGACATATGAACCCAGCGGCAGCGAGAGATTTCATTGCTCGCGCGCGGCTTTGCGTTCTTCGGCACATCGCAGAAGAAGACGTGATGATGCTTCTGCCTTCCACGATGCTGAAACAGGAATTTCGCCGACTTGCCCGCGAGACGCGTTTCTTCCTTGAGTTCGCGAAGCGCGGCGTCCGAAAGATGCTCGCCTCGCTTGAGCATGCCGCCGGGCAGCGCCCACTTGGTGCGACGTCGCGCCACCAGAAGTATCCGGTTGCCCTTCCGACAAATGACGGTGGCTCGCTTCCTCAAACCGACTCCGTAATCTATAAGCTATGTCCTGTCAACGGACCCAGTGTACCCAACCGTTTTTTCATTGTGGAGCATCCGATGACAGCGGCATTTTCCGTATTGGGCATGAAGCAAGACATGTTCCGCTCGCCCCGCGCAGCGGGTATGCATGTTGCGTAACCGGGTCATTCGGTAACAGGGAGCGATCATGGACGATCGAACGCGCATCACGGCCGAAGCCAGATTCGGCGATCTCGCGTCGCCGCTGATCGACGAGGCGATGCAGCACGCTGCCACGCTCGACGGAAACACGGACCCGGAAGTGCTTCACAAGCTGCGTGTTGCGTTGCGCAGGCTGCGCACTTTGTTCTGGGCATACCGGCCTTTGCTGGACGAAGAATTCGATACGCGTCAGCGCGCCCTGTTCAGGTATCTCGCGACATCGGCGGGCAGCGCGCGGGACTGGGACATTCTGATCGAATTGCTGCATGAACTCGATGTCGAAGGATTCGACGAAACGGTGAAGGCGCATCGGGCTAACGTGCTCGCGACGAGCATCGAAAATCTCGCCAACGCGGACATGAAGCATGTGCTGCTGAGCGGATTGAAGGAAGCGAATCATCAGCTCAACACGGGACCGCAACGCGTGCCGGTCGAACGGTTCGCGAAGAAGCGCATCGGCGCGGCGCGCAGTCAGCTGAAGAAGCGCATCAAGCGGGCGTTGCGCGCGAAACAGTCAGACTATGCTGCGTATCACGAAGTGCGCAAGGCGGGAAAGAAGGTGCGTTATCTGATCGAGTTTTTCGAGCCGGATATCCCGGCGAAACTGCGCGCCGAGGTGAAGAGCCTCAAGCGGCTTCAAAAGCGCTTCGGCGCGTTGAACGATGTCGTTGCGAGCCGCGATTTGCTTTCGAATTCACGAGGCGAATTCGCCGACGATGCCAGCGAAAAGCACGCGTTACGTGCGCTGAAGGCGGAGCAGAAACATCGCTTCAAAGCTGCGAGAAAAGCGATTCGTTGATATCGTCGTGATCGCATATTGGCCGAAAGGATGTTGTCATCATGGCGCGCAACGAATACGTTGTCTTCAAGGGCACGGTCAAGCTAGGCGTCCCCTTTCTTCAGGGCTATAAGGGCGATCCGCATTACGTGATCGTCAGCGAGGACGCGAACGGCAAGCCATTCGACATCGTCACCAACGTGAAATCCGATAGCTCGCTGACGGGGCCAGCGGGTTATCTCGTGCTGTATGTCTGGAATCGATACTTCGATCATCCGATGACGGCCGATCTCGACAAGCTGTCGGCGGGTGTGTCGACAGCGAACTTCCCGAAGCTCGACTATGTACACGATTCGCGACTCGTCGATCTCGACGCGATGCGCCCGATCCCGCTCGACACCAAGGACGAGAAGAACGATATCAATGCGCTTCTCAACGAGATGCTGCAACTGGACATGTCGGCGAACGGCGTCGATTACGTCTATGAAACGCCGAGCTATAGCGACGATCGCCTCGGATGGAAGCCGACGAAAGACGTGACCGTCTATGGCTTTGGCTTCCTGTTCGAGCCGGGGAAGGACGGGCTGCACGAGACGCATATGAATCAGGGCAACCCGAAGCCGGGCAAGGGCACGCATGTCAAGGACCACTCGAACGAGAACGGCGTGTTTCAGGACGGCGCGGTCATGATCGAAGTGGACGGCAAGTTTCAGGCGCTGTTCGTCGCGTTCCAGACGCAGCTCGTGCCGACGGACAGCCGTGGCCGCCCGATACCGGGCCAGTCGCATCCCATTCTGCATGGCAAGACGTGATCGATCGCGCGGGAAACGCGCAGGTTGACGTACGCGCGACGAGGGCTTTGAGCCGATTCGCGCGATGACAGGCACAATACGATGAATCCCCATCCGGATTGGCCCGCAGAGGCCGCCGGCCTTCGCTCATTCGTCGTTGTCATGAACCACGCTCATCCTTCGAAGAATTCCCCGCAATTCCTGCTGTTTCTGGTTTGCCTGTTCGCGTCGGCGGGGCAGCTCGCCATCGATATCTACGTGCCCGCGTTGCCCGCGATGGCGCGTTACTTCGCCACGTCGCCCCAGGCGATCCAGTCGAGCGTCTCCGGCTACATGGCGGCGTATGCGATCGGTCAACTGGTCTTCGGCCCCATCGCCGATGCGTACGGGCGCAAAAAAGTGCTGGCGTTCGGGCTCGTCGTCTTCACGCTCGGCTGCTTACTGTCGCTCGCGGCGACGAACCTCGAAACCTTCCTGCTCGCGCGGTGCCTGCAAGGCTTCGGCATCGCGGCGACCAACCTGCTTGCGAAGGCGATCATCACCGATTCGTTCAAGGGCCTGGCGCTGCTGCACGCGTTCACCTACATGTCGATCGCGTGGGGGCTCGCGCCGATCGTGGCGCCCGTGATCGGCGCGCACTTGCAGGAATGGTTCGGCTGGAAGTCGTGCCTCGTCTTTCTGCTCATCTATTCGATCGTGATGTGGACGCTCATATGGCGCTATCGCGAGACCTTGCAGAAGCCGGTGCGTCTCGCGCCGCGCACGCTGTTCACGAATGCGGGCAAGGTGTTGTCGAGCCGCGTTTTCCAGAGCTGTTTTCTCGCGCAAGGGCTGTGCTATAGCATCCTGCTCGTATTCAACATCGTCGGCCCCTTCATGGTGCAGAACACGCTGCACAAGCCGCCGACGTACTTCGGCTATCTCGCGCTCGCCATCGGCATGATGTATTTCCTCGGCGGGCTGTCGAACCGCGTGCATGGCGCGCGTCTGCCGAGCGCGGAGCAACGGCTGCGCATCGGCGCGCGCGTGATGGCGGGCGCATCGGTCGTCATGCTGCTGCTCTCGCTGACGGTCGGCCTCACCGTATGGACGTTGTCCGCGCCGGTGCTCGTGATGGGCTTCTGCGCCGGCGCGATGTACCCGACGCTGATGGCAAAGGGCAATTCGCTCTTTCCGCATATCGCGGGCCTTACCGCGGCGATTCTCGGCTGCTCGCTCTTGCTCGTGTCGTCGGTGATGATGGGTCTCGCGGGCTTCGTGTCGGTGCAGATTCTCACGCCCCTCGCGGCGTTCTTCGTGATTCTCGCGTTCACCGTCGTCGCGATGGTGACGTTGCTGCTGCGCCATCTGGAGCAGTCGCAGGCCACGGGCACCGTGCGGGAAGGCGTCGACGCAGCCTGATGCGCCAAAGCGGTGCGGCCTGCAATGCATTGCAGAAAAGCTTGTTTGTCCAAGTCTTTTTGAAGGCTTAGATTCGAGCTGTTCATGCATCGAGGAGGCGAGCCATGCCGCACTTCCTGACTCACTACTGGCAGGCGCTTTCGGGCCCTTCGCAGCGTGCGCGTGAGCGTTCGGCCAACGACGCTCACGCCGCGAGCGAAACCACGCGCGCCGAGCAGCTCGAGCACATTTCCGTCTACGCGCGCGCGGGATATTTCAACATGGGCTATACCGTGGATGCGTTTCAGTTGCCCGGAGAATCGCCGCTGCACTGAAGCGCACGAACGAGACTCACCGCGCGGCGCGCATCGACAGGCCGTTCAGCAGCCGTTGCAACTCGTCGATATTGAAAGGCTTCGCGAGTATGGTAAAGCCGGTGCGGCGCGCCTCGTCGAGCTGATCGGCGTAACCCGTCATCAGCGTGACCGGCTGATTCGGGCGCGTCGACTTGATCCATTCCGCGAGCTTGATGCCGTCGTAACTACCGGGCATCTGGATGTCGGAAAGCACGAGATCGAATTCATCGCCGGCTTCGAGCATCTGTCTCGCGGCGTCGCCTGACGATGCGTGGCGCGCTTGCCAGCCGAGCACGTCGATCACGGCGCACAGGCCCGCCGCGACTTCCTCGTTGTCTTCGACGATCAGCACGGTGGACGATGGCGCTTCGCGATCGACCGTCTCCACAGGCGGCGCATCCGCAGGCGCATCGACTTCGCCGGTCCAGTGCGGCAGATAGATGTCGACTGTCGTGCCGAAGCCCCATGCAGAATTCACGCGCGCCGTGCCGCCCGCCTGCTCGGACATCGCGAGCACTTGCGCGAGTCCGAGCCCAGTCCCGGCGCCCGCGCCCTTGGTGGTGAAAAGCGGTTCGAACGCTTGTTTTGCGACGTCGGTGCGCATGCCGACGCCGCTGTCCTTGCACGAGATCACGACGTATTCGCCGGCGCCGAGACCTTCATGCGTCGACGTATAACGCACGTTGTTGCACTCGATGCGAAAGTCGCCGCCGTGAGGCATCGCGTCCTTCGCATTCACGGCGATGTTGATGAGCGCCGAGGTCAGCTCCGTCGCATCGACGCGCACGGTCCACGTCGATGGCGGCACGCGCGAGCCGAACGTGACCTTGTCGCCCACCGACGCGCGCACGAGCGGCTCGGAGTCCATCATCCAGCGATCGAGGCGGATGACCTGCATCTGAAGCGGCTGACGTCGCGCGACGCTCAGCAGGCGGCGTGCGAGCGATTGCGCATTCTTCGATGCGCGCTCCACCGCCGCGACTTCCTTTTCGAGGCCGTTGAAGCCCTTGCGCCGCGCCAGTTCCATGTTCGACGTGACGACCATCAGCAGGTTATTGAAGTCGTGCGCGACGCTCGCGACGAGATTGCCGAGCGCGCCCATGCGTTGAAGCCGCCGCGTGGCCGCGACGGCCGAGCGGCGCAGCGCAAGTTCGCCGCGCCAGTTGTGCCATGCCGCTTCTTCCGCTTTGAGGCGTCGCAGCGAGAAGCCGATCAGCACCCACAGCGCGATGCACGGAATCAGTGCGATCGACGCGATCGATACATCGCGCCGCCACCATGCGAGGCGCACGTCATGAATCGAAAAGCCCGCCGCCGCGTAGACGGGATAGTCGCCGACACGCCGCCACGCCGCGAGCTTTTCATCGTTGTCGAGCGGCGATATGTAACGCATCAGACCCGTGGGCTTGCCTTGCGCGAATGCGCTCGCCAGCACCGAATGGCGATCGGGCGCATTGGGTGCGGACGCCGGCGGAAAACGCGCGAGCACGGCGCCGTCGTCGCGATGTAGCGCGAGCGTGAGCGCGGGATCGCTCACAATGAGTTCGCGATAGAAATCGAACAGATAATCGCGCCGCACGGCAATCGCGATTTCGCCGAGAAAGCGGCCGTCTTTCGCATAGCGTGCGCTCAGCGTGTTGACGATGTCCGTGTTCTTCACGCGCCCGCGCTCGGGCATGGAAACATGAAAGCTCGAATGCGTATCGCGCGTCGCGATGAAATCCGCACGATCGCTGACGGAGACATCGGGCGCGGGAAAAAAGCGGCTGCTGAGCACGAGCCTGCCGCGACTGTCGAGCACGGAGAGCGCCGCGATCTGTTCATGAGCCGCCGCGAGACGCGCGAGCTTGTCGTGCAGCTCCGACTGGCTGCGCGCGATGAAATCCGCGTCGCCGCTGCCGAGCATCTCGTCGATGCGCGAGATCAGTTCGCGGTTGATGCTGAAAACGGTGTTGGCCTTTTCGTCGACGATACGCACGAGCCGTTCGAGCGACTCGCCGGTTTCGGCGAATGTGCGTCCGTAAGTGTAGTAACCGTACAGGCAGAAAAATGCGAAGGGAATGACGATCGACGCAACGAGTGCAGCGAAGAGCCGTCTGCGCGCCGCGCGAAAGTCGAGCGGTGGCAGAGAGGGCAGGGTCTCTGCGGTGCCTGAAGCGGAGTGTTCTTCAGATTCGTTCATGGCGCGTTGCAAGGCGTGCGCGAGCGCCGAAACGCTCGTTTCGATGGTAGCACGCAGGTCTGTCATCGCCATGCATGAGTGCGCATCGGTCGTCGCGCAATCAGGCTGTGGTATAAGCACCGCATGCGCGCGCCCGCTCGCGGCGCGCAACGAACGTAACAGGAGCATGCAGTGAGAAGGACCGCCGAAAACAAGCTAAAGGTGGTCGCAGTGCGGGTCGATCCACAATTCGAACAACGGCTGCGACTTCTGGCGGAAGTGACGGGGCGCAAGCAATCGTTCTTCCTCCAGCAGATGATCGAGAACGGCATCGGCGCAATGGAAGAAACCTGGCTGCCGCCGGACGTGCTCGAACAAGTGAGGAGCGGTGCGTTGCCGCCGTTGCAGCAGGATCGCGTCTCGACCGCGGACCTCTTCGGCGATCAGGCCGATGAATGATCGATGATGGCGACGCCCCGATCGCGCTTCATCGCGCATGACGCGACATGCGAAGACGATGTGCTCGCGCGCATCGTCTTCGGTGCGGCGAGCGGCGGGCCGTGCATCGAAAGCGGTGTGCCGACGCTGCGCCTCGCGATGTGCGACGACTCTCACGACGGCTTCGCCGAAATCTGGACAGGCAACGGGCCGATCCACAGCGGACGCTTCAATGATCTCGTCTTCGCGCACGACGACGAGTTTCTCTTTTGCGCGGGCTTCATCGCGTCGTCCGGCCGCTATACCGAAGCCACGCGACAAGCCTATGGCGATGCGTTCGCGCTCGTCGGCGAGCGGGACTTCCCGAAGATTTTCCGCATGTGGAATTTCATCCCGCACATCAACGGGGCGAATCGGGAAGGGCTCGAGGTGTATCGCGATTTCTGCCGTGGACGCGCCATCGCGTTCGAGCAGGATTACACGGGCGCATCGGGTATGCCGGCGGCGACCGGCATCGGCACGTCGGGCGATGGCGTCGGCTTCTATTTTCTGGCGTGCCGCGCAAATTCGCCGCGGCATATCGAGAACTCGCGACAGACGCCCGCGTATGAATATCCGCAGCGATACGGTCCTAAGTCGCCGAGCTTCGCGCGCGGCACCTTGTTGGACGATACGTTGTACGTCTCGGGCACCGCGAGCATTCTCGGACACGAGACCGTGCACGAAGGCGATCTCGACAAGCAATGGCATGTCGCGATCGGCAATATCGCGCATCTGATCGGCATCGAGAATCTCGAAGCGCAGAACGTGAGCGGCGGCTATACGCTGCGCGACCTCGATCAGATCAAGGTGTATTACCGTCATGCGGCGGACTTGCCGCGCGTGATGAAACTCGCGCAGACCGCGTTTCATGCGGATGCGAACATCCGCTATGTCAAGGCCGATATCTGCCGCGCCGATTTGCTCGTCGAGATCGAGGGCATTGCTTCATATCGTCGTCGATCAGACTGACGCCGATTGCCTGAGCGTCTTCACGAGGAGGCTATACAGGCCGTCCACCGCTTTGGAGCCGCGCGAATCGCGACTGCGATAGACAGCGACTTCCATCGGTTCGAGCGGACCCAGGCCTTCATCGTTGCCCAGAATGCGGAGATGGTCCGGCGCGCTGCATTGCGTCAGCACCGCGACCGCGAGACCGCTTTCGACGGCGGCAATCTGCCCGGCCAGACTCGAACTGTTGTAGACCACCTTGTAGCGGCGGCCTTGCTGCGCGAGCGAATGAATCGCGCTGCGCCGCGCGAGGCTCGCGCTTTCATAGACGGCGATCGGCAACGGATCGCGTCTCCATAATTCGAATTGCGCCGCGCCGACCCAGACCATCGGCTCATGGAACAGCAGCGTGCCGCGCCGGCCGTGATCGCGCGATACGAGCGCGATATCGAGCTCGCTATTCGCGATGCGCGGAATCAGCGATGTCGATTGCTCGCAGATCAACTCGATCTCGACGCCGCTGTGCCGCGGCGCAAAGCGCTTCAGCACGGGTGTCAGATATTTGGCCGCGTAGTCGTCGGGCACGCCGAGGCGCACGCGGCCGGTGAGTTGCTCGCCCTGAAGCGCGACCTGCGCCTCGGCATGCAGATCGAGAATGCGCCGTGCATAGCCGAGCAGCGTTTGCCCGTCGTGAGTCAGTTCGAGCGCGCGCGAGCCGCGTTCGATGAGCCGCAATCCGAGCGCGCTTTCGAGCTTCTTCAATTGCATGCTCACCGCCGATTGCGAACGATGCACTTCGCCCGCCGCGCTCGACAGCGAACCCGCATCGACGACGGCGACGAAGCACTTGAGCCAGTCCATCTGCAAATCGTGTTGTTTCATGGGTCTGATCGGCGATTTCGAAAATCGAATGGATGATCTTCGAATTATGCGCTTTTCGTTCTATCGATCGCGGCACACACTTGGGGCATGAACACGAACGCGTCATCCTCTTCCCGTACAACCGCGCGCAGTGAAGCACGATCTGCGGCAGGCGCGTTGCCCTTTATCGTCGGCTGCGCGCTGCTCGGCACGATCGGTGTTTTCCTGCACGAAGCGAATGCCGATCCGCTGACCGCGACATGGTTTCGCTGCGCTTTCGGGCTTCTGGGCATGAGCGCGTGGCTCATCTCGCGCGGACAGACCCGCTTTCTGCGCCTCACGCGCAGCAACGTTCTTTGGGTGCTCGCGGCGAGCCTGCTGATGGTGTCGAGCTGGGCGCTCTTCTTCAGCGCGGTCGAGCGCATATCGGCGGGCGTCGCCATCGTTCTGTTTCATGTGCAGCCGATGTGGGTGCTGCTATTCGCATCGTTGTGGCTCAAAGAGGCGATCGGCGGGCAGCGCGTCATGGCCGTGGCAGTCGCGATGTGCGGACTCGTGCTCGCGACGGGCATCGCCGGACACGCGTCGGACGGCTCTTTGCAGCCCGCGTACTGGACGGGCGTGGCCGCATGTCTGGCCGGTTCGCTGTGCATGGCGGGCGTGACGATCACCGCGCGACGGCTGCGCGATCTGCCTGCGGGCGTGCTCGCGTGGTGGCAGTGCGCCATCGGCACCCTGTTGTTATGGATCTGGCCGATGCAGCACGGGTGGCCCGCATGGGGCATGTCGTGGGCGTGGCTCGCGGGCCTCGGGCTGATTCACACGGGCTTTGCGTACACACTGATGTATATCGGCATGGCGCGGCTCGACACCGCGCGCGTCGCCGTGCTTCAGTTCGTCTACCCGGCGGTGACCATCGTCATCGACTGGCTGGTTTTCGATCAGCGTTTGAGCGGCGCGCAGATGACGGGCATTGCGTTGATGTCGGTGGCGATAGGCTTTGCGGAGCGCGTCCGCAAGGCGTGACGCAGATCCTTCAATGACGCCCGCGCCCCGCCTTTCGCGCGCGGTCGAGCATGAACTCGATGAACGCCAGCGTCGCGCGCGTGTGATGCCGGTTCGGCATGTAGAGCATGTACATGTGCGTGCCGAAGATGCTGAGCCGCCATTCGTCGAGCGCGGTGACGATCGCGCCGCGCCGCATGTCTTCCGACACGACGTAATCCGGCACGATGCCGACGCCGAGACCCGCGAGGATCGCATCGCGCAAAAACAGGAAGTTCTCGGAGATGAGGCTCGGTTCGAGGAGCACTTCGTGACGTTCATCGTCGAGATAGGCGGCGACGCGCGTCTGCTTGCCGACGACCGTCGCGGTGATCACCGGCACGACGCCCAGTTGCTCGAGCCGCGTGGGCATGCCGTGCGTTTCGGCATACGCGGACGATGCACACGCGACGTACCGCACCGGCCCCATGTCGCGCGCAACGAGACTCGGCGGCGGCTCGGGCATCACGCGCACGGCGATATCGACTTCGTCGCGCAGCAGGTCTTCGACGCGGTTTTCGAACATCACGTCGAGCACGATATCCGGGTACTCGCGCTTGAACGCGATCAGCCATTCCGACATCACGAGCTGTCCATAACCGCTCGGCACCGATAACCTCACGCGCCCCTGCAATCCTTGCCCGAGCGTCGATACCGATTCCTGCGCCGCGAAAAGCGCGTTGCGGATCGAACGGCCGTGCTCATAGAGCTTGAGGCCGAGCTCGGTCGGCTCGACGCGTCGCGTGGTTCGCCGCACGAGCTGCAGGCCGACGGACTTTTCGAGCTGATTCAGGTGATAGCTGACATTCGCGCGCGTCATCTTGAGGCGGCGCGCCGCCTCGCTCAGATTACCCGCATCGAGAATTTCGACCAGCAGCGTCAGCTCGTTGACGTCCACGGCATGGCTCGATTGTCAAAAGAGATTTGACAGTCTGTCAATCGAGCCTGTGATTGTCAAGGATGCCTGTCCCCGCGAGAATGCTTCCACGTAAAACAGGAACATCGACTCAGGAGACTTCATCCATGACGCTTTCGAGCGCGCCCGAAACCGCATCCGCGGTTCAACACGAATTACGCGGCAGCGTCCTTGTCGTGACGATCGACCATGCGCCCGTCAACGCACTCAACGCTGCCGTGCGGCGCGGTCTCATCGATGCAATCGAAGCCGCCGATGCAGATGCCTCCGTGCGCGCGGTGCTGATCGTCGGCGCGGGCCGGAACTTCATCGCGGGCGCGGACATTCGCGAGTTCGGCAAGCCCGCCGTGCCGCCGTCGTTGCCGGAGGTGTGCAACCGCATCGAGCGTTGCGAGAAGCCCGTCGTCGCGGCGATACACGGCGCGGCGCTTGGCGGCGGACTCGAAGTCGCGCTGGCGTCGCATTACCGGATCGCGGTCGCCGGCGCGAAGCTCGGCCTGCCCGAAGTGCAACTGGGACTCTTGCCGGGCGCGGGCGGCACGCAGCGCTCGGCGCGTCTGATCGGCGCACAGGCCGCGTTGTCGATGATGTTGAGTGGCCATCACATCGGCGCGGAGGAAGCGCTGCGTCTGGGTCTCGTCGACCGCGTCGGCCAGAGCGACGACGTGTTCGCCGAAGGCCTTGCTTTCGCGCACGAACTCATCGCGACGAAGGCCGCGCCGCGCCGCACGAAGAACGCGCGCGGACTCGCGGACAAGGAAGCGAGCGTGGCAGCGATCGCCGCCGCGCGCGCCGAGACGCAGAAGAAGTCGCGCGGATTGCTGTCGCCGCTGAAGATCGTCGATTGCGTGGAAGCGGCGTTGAATCTGCCCTTCGACGAAGGCTTGCGCTTCGAACGCGAGCAATTCCTCGAATGCCGCGAGAGCCCGCAACGCGCGGGTCTCGTGCATGCGTTCTTCGTCGAACGCGAAACGCAGAAGTCGCCCGAAACGCGCGACGCACAGCCGCGCGCGCTCGATCGCATCGGTGTGATCGGCGGCGGCACGATGGGTGCGGGCATCGCCGTCGCGCTGCTCGACGCGGGTCTCGCGGTGACGATGATCGAGCGCGACGAAGCCTCGCTCGAACGCGGAAGCGCGCATGTCGAGAAGGTGTACGACGCGCTGATCGCGAAGGGCCGCCTGACGCACGAATCGAAAACACGCGCGCTGCAACGCTTTCACGGCGACACGAAATACGACGCGCTCGCCGATGCCGATCTCGTCATCGAAGCCGTGTTCGAGGACATGGCCGCGAAGAAGGCCGTGTTCGCGCAACTCGATCGCGTGTGCAAGCCGGGCGCGGTGCTCGCGACGAACACGTCGTATCTCGACATCGACGAGATCGCGGCGAGCATCTCGCGTCCGCAGGACGTGCTCGGGCTGCACTTCTTTTCGCCCGCGAACATCATGAAGCTGCTCGAAGTGGTCGTGCCCGCGCGCGTGAGCGCCGATGTCGTTGCGACCGGTTTCGAACTCGCGAAGAAGCTGAAGAAGGTGGCGGTGCGTGCGGGCGTGTGCGATGGATTCATCGGCAATCGCATGCTCGCGGTGTATCGCGCGGCGGCGGATCATCTGATGGAAGACGGCGCGTCGCCGTATCAGATCGATCGGGCCGTGCGCGACTTCGGCTTTCCGATGGGACCGTATCAGGTCATCGATCTGGCTGGCGGCGATATCGGCTGGGCCGCGAGAAAGCGCCGCGCCGCGACGCGCGATCCGAACGCGCGTTACGTGCGTATCGGCGATGAACTGTGCGAGCGCGGCTGGTTCGGCCAGAAAACGGGACGCGGTTTCTATCGTTACGAAGACGGTGCGCGCACGGGCACGCCGGATGCGGAAGTCGAGTCGATCATCGATGCCGAGCGCGAGCGTGCGGGCGTCAAGCCGCGACCATTCACCGATGAGCAGATCGTGCGCCGCTACCTGGCCGCGATGATCAACGAGGGCGCGAATATCGTGCACGAAGGCATTGCGCAACGTCCGCTCGATGTCGATGCCACGTTGATGCACGGCTTCGGTTTCCCGCGCTATCGCGGTGGCCCGATGCATTATGCCGATACCGTGGGTCTCGACAACGTGCTCGCAGATATCCGCGCATTCGCGCAGGAAGATCCGCTCTTCTGGCGCGCGTCGCCGTTGATCGTCGATCTCGTGGCGCGCGGGAGGAATTTCGCGAGCCTGAATCAGACGGCCTGACGCGTGGCCTTTCAATCACTCATGGAATCGCAGTCATGGACCTGACATTCAACGCAGACGAAGAAGCCTTTCGCGCCGAAGTCCTAGCGTTTCTGCGCACATCGCTGCCAGAGCATGTTGCGCAGAAGGCGCGCACGGGCGAGCGCCTGACGCGCGACGACATGGCGCAATGGCACGCCACGCTCAACGCGAAGGGCTGGCTCGCGAATCACTGGCCGAAGGAGTATGGCGGCCCGGGCTGGACCGCGGTGCAGAAGTTCATCTTCGAGAACGAATGTGCGATTGCGGGCGCGCCGCGCATCGTGCCTTTCGGTGTGAACATGCTCGGGCCGGTGCTCATCAAATACGGGAGCGAGGCGCAGAAGCGTCATTGGCTGCCGCGTATTCTCGATGGCTCGGACTGGTGGTGTCAGGGCTATTCGGAGCCGGGCGCGGGTTCCGATCTCGCATCGGTGCGTACGACAGCCGTTCGCACGATGGAGAACGGCAGCGAGTATTACATCGTCAACGGACAAAAGACGTGGACCACGCTCGCGCACTTCGCGAACATGATCTTCTGTCTCGTACGGACGTCGCAGGATGCGCGCAAGCAGGAAGGCATCAGCTTTCTGCTCATCGACATGAATACGCCGGGCGTCGACGTGCGTCCGATCATCACGCTCGACGGCGAGCACGAAGTCAACGAAGTGTTCTTCACGGACGTGCGCGTGCCCGTTGCGCATCTCGTCGGAGAGGAGAACAAGGGCTGGACGTATGCGAAGTATCTGCTGACCTACGAGCGCACGAACATCGCGGGCGTGGGCTTTTCAGTGGCCGCGCTGAGCCGGCTGAAGGCTGTTGCGGGCAAGGTGCAATGCAACGGCCGCGCGCTCATCGACGATCCTTTGTTCGCCGCGCGTCTCGCGCGTGTCGAGATCGATCTGGAGAACATGAAGACGACGAATCTGCGCGTGATCGCGGCGGTCGCGGGCGGCGGCGCGCCAGGCGCGGAAAGCTCGATGCTGAAGATTCGCGGCACGGAGATTCGCCAGGAAATCTCTTCGCTGATGCGTCGCGCGATGGGTCCGTACGCGCAGCCGTTGATAGACGAAGCATTCGAAGATGACAAGGATGACGAAACATTCGATTCGGCGTCGGAGTACTTCAACAATCGCAAGCTGTCGATCTTCGGCGGCTCCAACGAAATACAGAAGAACATCATCTCGAAGATGATCCTCGGTCTTTAAAGGACGCGCACGATGAATTTCCAGCACACGGAAGACCGGCGGATGCTCGCGGATTCGCTGAACCGCTTCATCGCCGAGCAATATGGCTTCGATGTGCGCGACAGGATCGCGCGTTCGCAAGAGGGCTTCAGCCGCGATATGTGGCGACGGTTTTGCGAGCTTGGCATCGTCGGCGCGTTCTTCGATGAATCGATCGGCGGCTTCGGCGGCGACGGGTTCGATGTGTCCGTCGTGTTCGAAGCGCTCGGTCGCGGGCTCGTCGTCGAACCGTTTCTCGATACGTTGATCGTCGGGCGCGCACTTGCCTTCGCGGGCGATGAGCGGCAGCGCGAGATCGTTGCGAGCATGATCGACGGGACGGCGATCGCAGCATTCGCGCATGACGAACCCGGCTCGCACTACGAGCTTGCACGCGTGAACACGCGCGCGACCCGGCATGGCGATGGATGGATGCTCAACGGCGCGAAGGGCGTCGTGCAGCAGGGCGAACATGCGGACGTGCTGCTCGTGTCGGCGCGCACGTCGGGCAACGAGTACGACGAAGCGGGCATTTCGCTCTTTATCGTGCCGCGCGATGTGCAGGGCGTGAAGATGCGCGGCTATCGCAAGATCGATGGCGGACGCGTGGCGGAAGTATCGCTCGAAAACGTGACGCTCGATGCCAATGCGCTCGTCGGCAATGAAGGCGATGCCTACGCGACGCTCGCGCATGCGATCGGATATGGTCTCGTCGCGCTCGTGTCGGAAGCGGTCGGCGCGATGGATGTCGCGAAGGAGCACACGCTCGAATATTTGCGCACGCGTAGGCAGTTCGGCGTGCCGATCGGCGCGTTTCAGGCGTTGCAGCATCGCATGGCCGATGTGCTGCTCGAGATCGAGCAGGCGCGTTCCGCTGCGATCAATGCGGCGGCGGCGGTCGGCGCATCGGGTGTTGCGCGCGAGCGAGCGTTGTCGGCGGCGAAGCATTCGGTCGGGCGCATCGGCACGCTCGTCGCGGAAGAGTCCATTCAGATGCATGGCGGCATCGGCATGACGTGGGAGCTGCCGCTTGCTCATTACGCGAAGCGGCTCGTGATGATCGATCATCAATTGGGCGATGAGGATCATCATCTCGCGCGGTATATCGCGCTGGGGCGGGGGGCGCTTCGCTGAAGCTTCACTACTTCAAGCCGGGATCATACAAATAGGAGACAATGACGCCCTAGCTCGCAACCCAAGGACCATGCAGAGCAACAGATAAACTCGCGAGCCAGGTTCCCGGACCTCCAGATAGTGGCAACCGAAAATATCTACAACCCGAGTCTCAACGCACCCGCCCCGGCACGCGCGCGAAGCTCGACGCCGAACGTCATCGTGCTGTGCGGCACGCTCATCGCGCTTCTCATGGTGGCGCTTTGCGCGCTGGTCCTGTATCAGGGCCGGGTCGATGCGCTCGATCGCGCGCGCGACACGTCCCGCAATCTCGCGTTGCTCGCCGAGCGCGACATCGAGCGCAATTTCGAACTCTACGAACTGTCGCTGCAAGCGGTCGTCGAAGGCGTCGAACGCGACGACGTAATGAGCCTTCCGCCCCGCCTGCGCAACGACGTGCTGTTCGACCGGGCGGCCACAGCGCGCGATCTCGGGTCGATCCTCGTGCTCGACGAGAACGGCAAGATCATCATCGATTCGGGCAGCCTCGTGCCCCGGCCGGGCGATTTCGCGGATCGCGGCTATTTCACGGTCCAACGCGACCGGCCAGACGCCGGGCTTTACATCAGCGGCCCGTATGCGTCGCGATTGCGCGGCGGCGCGCCCAGCATCGCGTTGAGCCGCAGACTCTCGCGTCCCGACGGGTCCTTCGCGGGCGTCGCGATGCTCGCCATCAACCTCGAATACTTCCGCAATCTTTTCGCGGGGCTTTCGCTCGGGCCGCACGGCGCGGTGTCGCTCATCAATCACGACGGCCTGATGATCATGCGTCAGCCGTTCGATCCGCGCGTGATCGGCCGCGACATCAGCCAGGCCGATACCTTCAAGAAATTTCGGGCGGCGGAGCAGGGCAGCTTCAGCGAAACATCGTCGATCGACGGGAGGCGCCGCCTCTACTACTTCCGCAACTTCCCGAATCTGCCGCTCATCATCATGGTGGCCGAAGGAGAAGAGGACATCTACGCGGCATGGCGGCGGCGCGCGATCATCATCGGCTCGTCGATGGGCGTGCTCGCTATCGGATTCATCGCGTTGTCGTTCGTGCTCGCCGCGCAATTCAGGCGGCGCATGCGCGCGGAGTCGGAGCTACAGTTGCTCGCGCGCACCGATGGACTCACCGGGCTGCACAATCGCCGCACGCTGGGCGAGATTCTCGATCAGGAATGGCGCAGGGCGCGCCGCACGCGCAGTCTCTTTTCGCTGCTGTTCGTCGATATCGACCGCTTCAAGGCCTTCAACGATGCCTACGGCCATCAGGCCGGCGACGACGCGCTCGCGGCCGTCGCACGCTGCATCGGCGACAACATACGGCGGCCCGTCGATACCGCCGCGCGCTACGGCGGCGAGGAGTTCGTCGTCGTATTGCCCGACACGCCCGCCGACGGCGCCGCGAAAATCGCCGAGAAGATTCGCGCGGCCATCAGCGATCTGTCGATCGAGCACGCGGGCAGCGAGTTCGGCCGCGTCACGGCGAGCATCGGTCTCGCGAGCTGGCGGCCGGAACGCGACGACGACGTAAGCGCGCTCATTCGCGCGGCCGACGAGGCGCTCTACGATGCGAAAGCGCGCGGGCGCAACCGCATCATGCAGGCAAGTTTCGTCTGAGACGGTGGACGAAAGTTCGTCGCGCAACGGCCGGGCATGTGCGTGCACGCAAAATGCTTGTTTTGCCGTAAGCTCTCGACGCCGCGCGGGCCGCCCGCCCACGACGCGACCGACCCGAACTCTTCCGATGACCCAAACGCCCGATCCCGAAGCCCGCCGCCTCGCCACGCTGGCGCGCTACCACACGCTCTTCAACGCGATCGATGACGGCTTTTGCATCATCGAATTCATCGATGGCCCGCACGGACCGCTCAGCGATTATCTGCACGTCGAGGCCAATCCGGGATACGAGCGGCACTCGGGCATTCGCGACATCGTCGGCAAGACCTTGCGCGAGATCGATCCGACCGATGCCGACGGCTGGGTCGAAATCTACGGCGACGTTCTGCGCACCGGCGCGACCGCGCGTTTCGAGCGCTACTTTCTGTCGGCGGGGCGGCATATCGAGGTGTCGGCGTCGCGCGTCGAACCGCCCAGCCTGCGGCAAGTGTCGATCCTCTTTCGCGACATCTCCGCGCGCAAGAAAGCGGAGGAGGAACGCGATCGCGCGATCGCGTCGCTGCGCGCGTTCAACGAAACGCTGGAGCAGCGCGTCGCCGAGCGCACGGCGGAATTGATGCGCGCGGAAGAACAACTCCGTCAGGCGCAGAAGATGGAAGCGGTCGGTCAGTTGACGGGCGGCCTCGCGCACGACTTCAACAATCTGCTGGCGGGCGTGTCGGGCTCGCTGCAGTTGCTCGGCATTCGGCTGAGCCAAGGACGGATCGCGGAGGTCGACAAATACGTCGTCGCGGCGCAAGGCGCGGTGCGGCGCGCGGCGGCGCTGACGCATCGGCTGCTGGCGTTTTCGCGGCGGCAAACGCTCGATCCGCGTCCCACGGACGTCAACGCGCTCGTCAACGGCATGACCGAACTGATCCAGCGCACGGTCGGCCCGGGCATCAAGGTGGAGTCTGTCGGCGCGACGGGCCTGTGGCCCGCGCTCGTCGATTCGGGACAACTGGAAAACGCGCTGCTCAACCTGTGCATCAATGCACGAGACGCGATGCCCGATGGCGGGCGCATCACCATCGAAACGGCCAACAAGTGGATCGACCACCGCGCGGCCCAAAGCCACGACATGCCCGAAGGCCAGTTCCTGTCGCTGTGCGTGACGGATACCGGCACCGGCATGACGCCCGATGTCATCGCGAATGCGTTCGATCCGTTCTTCACGACCAAGCCGATCGGCATGGGCACGGGCCTCGGTCTATCGATGATCTACGGCTTCGCGAAGCAATCGGGCGGCCAGGTTCGGATCTATTCCGAAGTCGGGCAGGGCACGACGGTCTGCATCTATCTGCCGCGCTTCTATGGCGGTGTCGATGACGATGCCGCCGATCAATCCGCATCGCCGATCTCGGGCGCGGAGTCGGGCGAAACCGTGCTCGTCGTCGACGATGAACCGAGCGTTCGCATGCTTATCGTCGATGTGCTGGAAGAGGCCGGCTACGCGGTGATCGAAGCCGCCGACAGCATCGCGGGCCTCAAGCTGTTGCAGTCGAATGTGCGGATCGATCTGCTCATCAGCGATGTCGGCTTGCCCGGCGGCATGAACGGACGCCAGATGGCCGATGCGGCGCGCGAGGCGCGTCCCGATCTGAAAGTGCTCTTCATCACCGGCTATGCGGAGAATTCGGTGATCGGCAATGGACGCCTGGAGCCCGGCATGCAAGTGCTGACCAAGCCGTTCGCGATCGAAACGCTGGCCGCGCGCGTGCGCCAGCTCGTCGACGAGTAAGGACGCCCGCGCGCTACTGCGCCTCGCCGCCCGCCATCGACTCGATGATGCTCTCGAGTTGCGCGCTCATCGGCATGTCGAGGCTTTTTCCCGACGGCAGACGTTGCAGGAACCAGCGCTTGTATTGACGCTCGATTTCGCCATCGGCGGCGAGGTTCTGGAACGTATCCTTCACGACTTGCGCAAGCTGGGGATCGTCCCTGCGATACATGATGCCGTACGGGTCATACGACAGATAATCGCCGATCACCTGATACGCGCCGCCCTTCGCCGCGTTCTCCGCGATGAGGCCGTAGAGCAGCACGTCGTCGGTGGCGAAGGCATCGGCCTCGCCGTTCGCGACGCGCGCGAAGCCTTCCGCGTGATCCGGCACGATCTGCAACTGCAGGCCGAGCGCGAACTTCCGGTCGAGATCGCGCAGCGCCTTCTCGTTCGTCGTGCCTGCCGTCACCGCGACCTTCTTGCCCGCGAGATCGCGAAACGAGCGGATCGGCGACCCTTTCCTGACCATCACCTTGGTGCCGGCCACGAAGAAGATCGGCGAAAAGGCCACGCGTTTCTGCCGCTCGACGTTGCTCGTGGTCGAGCCGCATTCGAGATCGACACGGCCATCGACGACCGCTTCGATGCGATTCTCCGGCGTCACGGGCACCCACCGGATGTTCAGGTTCTTATGCACCGCATTGCCGATCGCGGCGACGATCGACTTGCAGAGTTCGATCGAATAGCCGATCGGCTCCTTGCGCGCGTTCAGATACGAGAACGGCACTGAGGCATCGCGATAGCCGATCGCGATCGTGCCCGTGTCGCGCGCCTTGGCGAGCGTGCCGGTCAGCGTCGCGGGCGCGTAGGCGTCGTTGTCGGGCGGCGGTGTCTGCACGTCGTCGGCCGCGCGCGCGTTCGGAGCGATCGCGATCAGGCTGGCCGCAGCCAGCGCCGACCAGAAGCGCTGCGTCTTCATGGCTCGCCTCCGTCAGACCTGCGCGGGATGCGCGAGCGACGCGTCCTGTTCGGCCTCGATGCGCGCCGCATTCTTCGCCGCCTCCGATTCCGTCAGCAGCTCGCCTTCCCACTTCGCGACGACCGCGCTCGCGATCGAATTGCCGACGGCGTTGGTCGCCGAGCGCCCCATGTCGAGGAAGGTATCGACGCCGAGGATCAGCAGCAGTCCCGCCTCGGGAATGTTGAAGTGATTGAGCGTGGCCGCGATCACGACCAGCGACGCGCGCGGCACGCCGGCCATGCCTTTGGATGTCAGCATGAGGATCAGCAGCATCGTGATCTGCGTGCTGATCGGCAGATGAATGCCGTACGCCTGCGCGATGAAGAGCGTCGCGAACGTGCAATACATCATCGAGCCGTCGAGGTTGAAGGAGTAGCCCATCGGCATCACGAAGCTGGAGATCTTGCGCTTCACGCCGAAACGATCGAGCGCGTCGAGGATCTTCGGATACGCGGCCTCCGAGCTCGCGGTCGCGAACGAAAGCATGAACGCTTCCTTGATGAGCGACAGCAGCTTGAACACGCGCCGCCGCAGAAACAGGAAGCCCGCGAGCACGAGCAGGCCCCACAGCAGAAAGAGGCTGATATAAAAGTCGGCCATGAAGACCGCGAACTTCAGAAGGATCGTCAGCCCGTTGACCGCGACGGTCGCGGCCATCGCGGCGAGCACGGCTAGCGGCGCGAGCTTCATCACGTAGCCGGTGATCTTGAGCATGACGTGCGACAGCTGATCGATCGCGGCGAGCAGGATCTTGCCGCGTTCGCCGAGCGCGGCGAGCGCGACGCCGAAGAACATCGAGAACACGACGATCTGCAGGATCTCGTTGTTGGTCATCGCTTCGGCAAACGAGCGCGGCACCATGTGACTGACGAAGTCTTTCAGCGTGAACTTCGATGTCGCGAGATTCGCCGATGCGCCGATGTCGGGAAGCGGCAAGCCGAGGTTATCGCCGGGCTTGAGCAAGTTCGACATCACGAGGCCGAGCAGCAGCGAAATGAGCGACGCGGTGAGGAACCAGCCGAGCGCCTTGGCGAACACGCGTCCGACCGAGGCGGCGTCGCCCATGTGCGCGATGCCGACGACCAGTGTGGAGAACACGAGCGGCCCGATCAGCATCTTGATGAGGCGCAGGAACACGTCGGACACGAGGGAGATGTAGCCGGCGATCTCCGTGGCGGTTTTCTTGTCGGGAAAGCTCGTGAAGATCATGTAGCCAACCACTATGCCGATGACCATCGCGCCGAGAATCCAGATGGCTGCGGAGTTCTTCTTCATGTCCAGGCCTCCATTGACTGCATATCGAACGAATGCAATGGCGAATTTCGGATGGATCAGGCGATGCAAAAACGAACGCGGCGCCGCTCAGTATAGAGCGGCGCCGCGGCGTGTGTCCGCGAACACTCGAAATGTTAGCGGCGTAGTTCCATCTTTGCCGGAACTCAGCCCGGCGTGCGCTCCGAAACCGCTTCGCGGCGCGCGTTGTAGGACGGCGCGCTGCCGTCGTCGGGCAGCGTCGAGCTTTGCGCCGCCGCGAGCAGTCTTTCGACGGACGGGCCCATCGCGTCCGTGAAGGTCTTCGGATGCACGCCGATACCCAGCACCAGCACGGCCATCGCGCCGAACAGCACGAGTTCGCGCTTGCCGAGATCGCGCAGACCGGCGACGCGCTCGTTCTTCACCGCGCCGAAAATCACACGCTTGACCATCCACAGCGTATAGGCCGCGCTCAGGATCAGCGACGTGGCCGCAGCCGCGCCGATCCAGAAGTTCAGGCGGATCGCGCCCATCAACACTAGAAACTCGCCGACGAAACCCGAGGTGCCCGGCAGGCCGACATTGGCCATCGCGAACAGCATCGCGCAGACCGCGAAGCGGGGCATCGTGTTGGCGACGCCGCCGTAGGCATCGATCGAGCCATTTTTCGTGCGCTCGACGAGCACGCCGGTGCACAGCAGCATCGCGCCGGACACGATGCCGTACGACAGCATCTGCACGACCGCGCCTTCGGTGCCGAGGCGGTCGAAGGTAAAGAGGCCGAGCGTCACGAGACCCATGTGCGCGACTGCCGAGTAGGCAAGCAGCTTGCGCATGTCCGTCTGCGCGAGCGCGACGAGGCTGCCGTAGATCACCGCGACGAGCGACAGCGCGATCATCGCCGGGGCGAAGAAGTGCGATGCGTCGGGCACGATCGGCAACACGTAGCGCAACATGCCGTAGCCGCCGATCTTCAGCATGCCGAGCAGCACCGCCGCGCCCGTCGGGCCTTCCGAGTTCACGTCGGGCAGCCACGTATGGACGGGCCACATCGGCACCTTGACCGAAAAGGCCGCGAGGAAGCAGACGAAGACGACGATCTGCGGCGTGAAGCCGAGCTTCAGGTTGCGCCATGCGTCGATATCGAAGGTATGCGCCTGCGTCCACAGATAAACGAGCGCGGCCAGCATTGCAAGCGAGCCGAGCAGCGAGAAAAAGAAGAAGCGAATCGCCGCGTACACGCGCCGCTCGCCGCCCCACGTGCCGATCAGCAGATACAGCGGAATCAGCGAAGCCTCGAAGAACACGAAGAACAGCATGCCATCCAGCGACGCGAACACGCCCTGCATGCAGCCCGACAGCACGAGGAACGCGCCGTAGTATTGCGCGACCTGCTTCGTGACCGAGCGCCACGACGCGACGAAGATGATGAGCGTGGTGACGGCCGTCAGCACCGTGAACCACAGCGAAATGCCGTCGACGCCCAGATGGTACGAAATGCCGAACTGCGGCAGCCACTCGACGCGCTCGACGAACTGCATCGCACTGGACGACGCGTCGAAGCGGGAGAGCAGCGGCACGACGGGCAACAGGCTGAGAATCGCGCCGAACAGGGCGACGGCGCGCGAGAGCGTCGCGGATGCGCTGAACGTCAGCACGAAGATGCCCGACACCACTGGAATCCAGATAAGAAAACTGAGAACTGACGGCAGATGCATAGCTCGGTCGAAATCGGGCGCAAAGCACGGCCAGCACGCGAAGAAACGTGCTCGCTGGAAAGGCGCTGACAGTGGAATGTAAGGCAGGACGAGTGCGCGGAGGCTTGAATCCGGCGCGCAGCCCGAATGACTTAGGCGTATTCCTAAGGGTTAACGAGGATAACTCAAAAGAATAGTTTTTTGTGCATTGCGGCGTATCAAATTCATTGCGCCGAACGGCCTTGACTTTTTTACCGATTCCGGCTCGGCGGCACGTCGACGTGAATGAATCGTTCGTTCGCTTCGGGCTTGCCCTGATTTGCCGGAAGCCGCGTGGCCCTTAGCCTAGAACGCAAGGAAGGAGACAAGCATGAAGAAAACATTCAAGGCCGTCGTCTTTGCGCTCGTCGCGTATCTCGTCGCCGATCGCGCCATGCTCCACGCGCAGGGACGCGACCTGGCCGCGTCGTCGTGCGTGCAGAGCGCGGCGCAGATCGAATTCGACGCCCTGAGCAAGGGCTTCAGCCACGCCGCCGCGAGCAGCCAGCGCGACGCGTTCCGGTCGCAATGCCTCGTGTCGGGCCGCGCCGAGTCCGGCACGGCCGTCGCAATGCGCTGAAACGGCGTCAGTTCAGCTTCACGGTAGGCCGCACGCGCTCGCGCAGCCATTGGCTCGCGGCGTACATCAGCGCCCGCTTGACGCCCGTCAGCCCCATGATGTGCCGGCGATACAGATGCCGGTAGCACGACGCCGCGAACCATCCGTCGATGAACAGCGGCCGGCGCAGCAACTCGCTCATCAGCGCGCCCGCCGCGCCTGCGCGTCCGAAGGAGACGAGCGTGCCCTGATCGCGGTACGCGAAGAGCGGCACGGCGCGTTCGTCGAGGCGGCGCGCGAGGGCATCGGCGAGATAGACGGCCTGCTGAAACGCGGCCTGCGCGCGCGGCGGCACAAGCGCGTCGCCTTTCGCTGCGGCGCACGCGGCGCAGTCGCCCATCGCGTAGATGCCTGAGCCGGGTTCGACCTGCAAGGTTGCATCGACGATCACCTGTCCCAGCCGGTTCAGCGGCAATCCTTCCAGCGTGCGCAACACCGGCGCGCCTTCCACGCCCGCGGCCCAGATCGTGATGTCGCTTGTGAGCGTTTCGCCATCCGCGGTCGATACGGCGTGCTCGTCCACCGAACGCACGCGGCAACCCAGCCGCACTTCCACGCCGAGCTTGGCGAGCACGTCCTGAGCGCGCGTCGAAATGCGTTCGGGCAGCGCGGGCAGCACGCGCGGCGCGCCTTCCAGCAGACGAATGCGGATGTCGCTGGCCGGGTCGATCGACGCGAGGTGATACTCGCGCAGCATTTCCGCCGATCCGCGCAGCGCGGCGGCCAGTTCGACGCCCGTCGCGCCGCCGCCGATCACCGTCACCGAAACCGGCGTGCGCGCCGCGCCGGGCGTCGCCTGCCGCGCATGACTCGAACGCAGAAGGCTCGACAAAAGACGCCGCCGGAACGTTTCCGCCTGCTCCACCGTTTCGAGCGTCAGCGCATGCTGCGCCGCGCCGGGAATCGAGAAGAAGTTCGTCACGCTGCCGAGCGCGAGCACGAGCGAATCGAAGGCGAGCGTTCGCTTCGGCAGGAGCGGACGTCCGTCGATATCGGTCGTCTCGTCGATGACGATCTCGCGGCGTCCACGATCGATGTTCGCGAGCGCGCCCTGCTCGAAGCGAAAGTGATTCCACTTCGCGTGCGCGGCGTAATCGATCTGATGACTCGATGCATCGATCTGTCCCGACGCGACTTCATGCAGAAGCGGCTTCCAGAAGTGCGTCGGAAAGCGGTCGATGAGGATCACCTCGGCGCGCCGCCGCTTGCCGACGCTATTGCCGAGACGCGTCGCGAGTTCCAGCCCCGCGGCGCCGCCGCCGACGATCACGATGCGATGAGGCGAATCGACCTGCCGTTGCGCGTAAGGATTCAACATCATGGCTCTCCCGGAAGTGCTGTGTGGATGCTTGACGACCTCGTTGGGAAAAATATAAGGTCCCGAAAACATATGCGCTATTTAGTATTTATCGCCGACTCATAAGTTTTCACTAATGTTAAAGACCACGACCTTCCGTCAGTTGCGCACGCTGCAGACCGTCGCGCGCGTGGGCAGCATCTCGGGCGCCGCCGATGAACTGCATCTCACGCAGCCGGCGGTCTCGTTGCAAATCTCGTTGCTCGGCGAAGCCGCGGGCACGCCGCTTTTGCGCCGCGTCGGCCGCGAAGTGCAGCTCACGGCTGCGGGCGAAGTAATGGCGCGTTACGCGAACGAAATCCTGAGCCTTTGGAACGAAGCGGGCGAAGAAGTGGCGGCGTTGCGCGGCGAACTGGGCGGCACGTTGCGCATCGGTGCGATCACGACGGCGGAATATCTCGTGCCGCCGCTGCTCGTGCGCTTCACGAAGGAGCGGCCCGGCGTGAAGCTGCAGTTTCGCATCGGCAATCGCGATGACATCGTCCGCATGCTCGCGACGAATGAAATCGATCTCGCGATCATGGGACGGCAGCCGCGCGAACTGCGCACGAGCGCCGCCGCATTCGCGAAGCATCCGATGGCGTTCGTCGCCGCGCCTTCGCATCCGCTGATGCGCGCGAAGCGCCTGCGTCTGACCGATCTCGAATCGGCGAATCTGCTCGTCAGAGAGCGCGGCTCGGGCACGCGCGTCGCGATCGAAGGGCTGTTCAAGGAAGCGGGTCTGAAGCTGCATGCCGCGTCCGAGTTATCGAGCAATGAAGCGATCAAGCAGCTCGTCGAAGCGGGACTCGGCGTGGCGTTTCTTTCGCTGCACGCGTGCGCGCTCGAAATGCAGGCGGGCTTGCTCGCGACGCTTCCCGTGCCTTCGACGCCGATCGAGCGCGCTTGGCATGTCGTGCATATGTCGGAGCGACGCCTGCCTCAGGTCGCCAATGCGTTCAGGGAATTCTTGATTCAGTCGGGAGCGGCCGTCGCGGGCCTGACTGCGCCGCCGGAAACGCACAAGCTGCGTTCGACGCGCAGAGAGAAGAAAACAGAAGTCGTTGCGGATGCAACTGGTGCCCAGGTCGGGACTCGAACCCGAACGCCTCGCGGCGCTACCCCCTCAAGATAGTGCGTCTACCAATTCCGCCACCTGGGCAAGGGGACCGAATTGTAGCGGGAAAATCGGGAAATGCGAAGGGCTTCGATCATCGCGTGCATCGTCGCGACGCTACTACAATATTCGGCAAAGCAACGGTCTCGTCCGATTCGCCTGAATAATCACATCGGTTCGCCCATACGGGAGCGTCCATGTTCGGCAACAGCTTGCGTTTCGAAGTGGGACCCGACTGGCAAGTCAACGTCGCCACCGATAGCTGGCTCATCGCGACGCTTCTCGTGATCGCCATGCTGCTGGCGATTTTCCTCGCGAGCGTCATCTGCTACTACCTGACGCGCTGGATCATGCTCGTGATCGTCAACCGGCTCGCACGCAAGGAAGGGCGCAAGTGGCTGATCGCGGCGGAGCGACATCGCGTGTTTCATCGGCTTGCGCCGCTCGTGCCTGCCGCTATCGTCTATGCCGCGGCGCCGTTGCTCACGGGGCTCACGTTTCCGGTGATCCCGGCGCTCGGTAAGCCGCTCGCCATACTCGCGGCCTGCTACATGGTCTACACGATGGTGCGCGCGGCGCTTGCATTGCGCGACAGCATCGACGAGCGCTATAGCCACTTTCCTTCGGCGAGCGAGCGGCCCATCAAGAGCTTTCTGCAGATCGCCACGATCGTCGTGTATCTCGTCGCGCTCATCGCGGTCGTTTCGCTGCTGCTCGAGCGTTCGCCCGTTTATCTGCTCACCGGTCTCTCCGCGATCACGGCGCTGCTCATCATCATTTTTCGCGACTCGCTGCTCGGCTTCGTCGCCAGCATCCAGCTCGCCGCGTACGACATGCTGCGCGTGGGCGACTGGATCGAAGTGCCCGGATATGTAGCCGATGGCATCGTCATCGATATTGCCTTGAACACGATCAAGGTGCGCAACTTCGACAACACCGTCGTCATGTTGCCGAGCCAACTGCTGCTGACGAACAGCGTGAAGAACTGGCGCGGCATGGTCGCGTCGGGCGCGCGACGCTTGCGGCATGCGATTCACTTCGACGTGGACACGATCCGCTATCCCGACGACGCGTTGCTCGCGCAATTGCACGCAGCGATAGAACAGCCGCTCGTGACCGTCGAAGGCGAGCGCCGCACGAACCTCGGTTTGTATCGGCACTATCTCAGCGGATATTTGCGCGCGCACCCGGCCGTGCGTCGCGACATGCCGCTCGTGATTCGCCACGTCCAGTCCACGACGGCGGTCGTGGCACTGGAGATCTGCGTGTTCATCGACGAGATTCGCTGGGAGCGCTACGAGGCGTTGCTATCGGACATGCTCGATCACGCTTATGGCGTCGTGCCGTTTTTCGGCCTGCGCTGCTGGCAGCGCGAGCGTTCGGTGTCCGCGCCCTCAGGAAGGTGATCGAACCATGCTTGCGTGATCGGCGCGGTGCTTGGGCACCGCTTTCAGCGGCGCGAGCACGCGACGAGCATCCTCGAGTTCCTTCCTCATCTCGTCGATGAGCCATTGCGCCACCGCGCGCGTACTCTCCGACGGATTCGACGAGCGATGTTCGAGCACGTAATTGCAGCCCGTTTCGATGTATCGGTCCCACGCGGGAATGACCTTGCCCTCGTTCAACGGCGCCGCGATCGCGAGCAGCCAGCCGAGCACGACGCCTTGTCCGAGCATCGCGCATTGCACGGCGAGTCCGGGATCGGTGTGATGCACCGCTTCGCCGATGCCCTTGTCGGACAGCCCCGTCGCACGATGAAAATCCGCCCAGGAAAGCGTGGTCACGTCGAGATGAATATAGGCGTGACCTTCGATGCTCGCCGGCGTATCGAGCGGGCCGAATTCGGCGCGATAGTTCGGACTACAGACAGGGACGATGATCTCCGGACAAAGAAGAAGCGGTTCCTTCTCCGAACCCGGACCATGCAGCCGGATGCCGAGGTCCGCATCTTCGAGCGGTCCGTAGAGCCGCCCGGCCATCACTTGCAAGCGCAGATTGATGGAAGGAAACGCGCGGCGAAACCCCGCATAACGCGGCAAGAGCCACAACGCGGCGAAGCCGCTCGCGAGCGACAGCGTGACGATCTCGCCTTGCGCATGATCGCGCTTGAGTTCATCGATGGTATCGCCGATCTGCCCGAAACCCGATGCAACGGCGCGCTGCAATGTTGCGCCGCGATCGGTCAGGGTAAGCCCTAGCTTCGTGCGATCGAAGAGCCTGAAGCCGAGCGCGTCTTCGAGACGCGCCACCATGCGGCTCACGGCGACGGGCGTCACGTTGAGTTCGCCGGCCGCCTTGGTGAAACTCAAGAGCCGCGCGGATGTTTCGAAGACGAGCAGTGCCTGAAGGGACGGAAGTCGCAGACTCATACAACACCATGTTAAGGGGCGTGCATCCATTTGTAATTTGACGGCGCATATTGACCTCCTTACCTTGAGTCCGACGCTTACTTCTTCTCGCAGGCCATGACCACTGCTTCGTCGGACCCGTTGCTTCAGCCCTTTGCCCTCAGGCATCTCGTACTCAGAAACCGTGTGATGAGCACGAGTCACGCGAGCCGTCTCACGCGTGATGAATTCCCTCAGGAGGTTTATCAACGGTATCACGAGGAAAAGGCGAAAGGGGGTATCGCGCTGACGATGTTCGGCGGCTCGTCGAACGTCAGTCTCGACAGTCCCAATACGTTCCAGCAGATCAACGTCTCGACCGATGCCGTGGTGCCGCATCTGCGGCGCTTTTCCGATCGCGTCCATACGCACGGCGCAGCGCTCATGTGCCAGATCACACATCTCGGGCGGCGCGGCGATGCATACACGGAACCGTGGCTGCCGATGATCGCGCCATCGGCCGTGCGCGAAACGCTGCATCGGGCGATGCCGCAGGCTATCCACGATGCCGACATCAAACGCGTGATCCGCGACTTCGGCCTTGCGGCGAAGCGCTGCCGCGATGGCGGTCTGGACGGCATCGAAACGCATGCGGGCGGGCATCTCATCGGCCAGTTCATGGACCCGACCGTGAACCTGCGCACCGATAAATACGGCGGTTCGACGGCGAATCGCGTGCGCTTCGCAATCGAGGTTCACGAAGAAATACGCAAGCAGGTGGGCGACGATTTCATCGTCGGCTTTCGCTTCGCGCTCGAAGACGGATGCAGCTTCGAGGAAGGGCTGGAGATGTCGCGCATCCTGCAGAGCACGGGTCTGTTCGATTTCTTCAACGTCACGTTCGGGCGCATGGACACGAAGATGTCGCTCGCGGTCAACTCGATGCCGGGCATGTTCGTGCCGTCTGCACCGTGGCTGCCCAAAGCGGCCGCGTTCAAGCGCGCGGTCGATCTGCCCGTCTTCCACGCAGCGAAGATCGCCGATCTCGCCACGGCGCGTTATGCGATACGCGAAGGTCTGCTCGACATGGTCGGCATGACGCGCGCGCATATCGCGGAGCCGCATCTCGTGAAGCTCGTCGAAGCAGGCAAGGAGGATGAAGCGAGGCCGTGCGTCGGCGCATCGTTCTGCCGCAACTTTCGCGCGACGTGCATTCATAACCCGGCGACGTCGCGCGAGACGTATCTCACGCATGACATACCGGAGGCCGAGCAGAAGAAGCGCGTGCTCATCGTCGGCGCGGGACCTGCGGGCCTCGAAGCCGCGCGCATCTGCGCGACGCGCGGCCATGACGTCACCGTGCTCGAGGCGAACTCGGAGGCGGGCGGACAGACGTTGCTCGCGGCGACGGGAAGCTGGCGGCGCGATCTTATCGGCATCGTCGACTGGCGCGTGGCGCAACTCGACAAGCTCGCTGTCGATGTGCGCTACAACCACTACGCCGAGTTGAGCGACGTGCTCGATCATGGCGCGGATGTGGTCATCGTCGCGACGGGCGGCCTGCCGAATCTCGATGCGTTGCCGGGCGGCGAGCTCTGCAAGTCCGTCTTCGATGCGCTCACCGAAACGCCGCCGCGCGAAGGCAGCGTGCTCGTCTACGACGGCACGGGCCGGCATAACGCGTATCTCTGCGCCGAGCGTTATGTCGATGCGGGCCTTGCTGTATCGCTCGCGCTCATCGACAGCGTGCCCGCGCAGGAAACCGGCGGACGCGGCGACGATCAGGTCTGGATGCGCAATATCGCGCGCTGGGATGTGCCGGTCCGCACGAACATCGAATTGATCGAAGTGAGCGCGACCGATGGCGGCAGGCGCCGCGCCGTGTTCCGTCATCATCTGACGAACGAGCTCGTCGAGATGGAAGCGGATCATGTCGTGGTCGAGCGCGGCATGCTCGCGGTCGAGGATCTCTTCGAAGCGGCGCGCATGTATTCGGCCAATGACGGCTACACCGATCTCGAAGCATTCGCGACAGGCAAGCCGCAACCCGAAGCGAAGGAACGCGAGGAAGGACAGTTCCACTTGTACCGCATCGGCGATGCCAGCGCGTCGCGCGATATCCATACGGCCATCTATGACGCCTATCGGCTTTGCATGGCGCTGTGAAGGCAGGTTGCATCTCATCCGTTGAAACGACAATGAACGAGCGAGGCTCACATGACATTGCCGAAGGACTTCGTAGTTGCCGATCCGAGCCGCCGCAAGGCGATCAAAACGCTTGCCGCGGCGGGTGCGGCGACGCTGATCTTGCCGGGCGCATCGTCGCTTGCATTCGCCGCGAACGAGCCCGCGCCGCAACGCGGCGGACGCATCCGCGTGGCGCTCGCGAATCAGTCGTTGATGGACTCGCTCGATCCCGCGAAGGGAACGCATACCGGCGATTACGCTCGCGCGTACATGTTCTATAGCGGCCTCACCGAACTCGACGCCGACTTCAAGACGCAGAACGCGCTCGCGGAGAAGCTCGAATCGGACGACTTCACGACATGGACCGTCACACTGCGGCCCAACGTGCATTTCCACGACGGCAAGCCGCTGACATCCGACGATGTCGTGTTCTCGTTGATGCGCCACAAGGACCCGGCGACCGGCTCGAAAGCGAAATCGATAGCGGATGGCATCAGCTCGGTGAAGGCGGCGGGACCGTTGAAAGTCGAGATCACGCTGACCGAGCCGAACGTCGATCTTCCCGCGCTGCTCGCGATTCCGCATCTCGTGATTGTCGCCGCGAACACGACCGATTTTTCGAAGGGCAACGGCACGGGACCGTTCACATGCAAGGAGTTCACGCCGGCGCAACGCTGCATCGGCGCGCGCAATGCGAACTTCTGGAAGCCGGGGCGTCCGTATCTGGATGAAGTGGAGATCATCGGCATCGGCGATGATGCAGCGCGCACCAATGCGCTGCTCGCGGGCGATGTGCAGCTCATCTCGCCACTGCCCGCGCGCGATGTCGACCGCGTGAAGCAGACCGGCAAGGTGACCGTGCTCGAAAGTCCGTCGCAACTCTATTCCGATCTCGCGCTGCGGCAGGACATGCTGCCGACGAAGAGCGCGGACTTCAACGAAGGCATCAAGTATCTGCATGATCGCCAGCGCATCGTGAACGTGATGTTGCGCGGACACGGCACGCTCGCGAACGATCATCCGGTGCCCGAGTGGCATCCATACTTCATGAAGGGATTGCCTCAGCGCACGTTCGATCCGGACAAGGCGCAGTTCCACTTCAAGAAGGCCGGCACGCCGGGCGCGCGTGCGGAGATCATCGCGCCGCCATCCGTCGAGACCGCGCTCGATTCCGCGATGCTGATCCAGCAGGCGGCGAAACAGGCGGGCGTCGACATCAACGTGCGCCGCGTGCCCGCCGATGGTTACTGGACGACCTACTGGATGAAGTATCCGATGACCTACGGCTCGATCCTGCCGCGCCCGACGCTCGATCTGCTGTACACGCAGTTCTTTCGCTCGAACGCGAACTGGAACGAGTCCGGCTGGAAGAACGAGCAGTTCGATCAACTGTTGATACAGGCGCGCCGCGAACGCGACGAAGCGAAGCGCAAGCAGATGTACGGCGACATGCAGACCATCGTCTACGAGAAGAACAGTCTCGTGATTCCGGCCTTCATCAACTTCATCGACGCGCAAAGCTCGAACTTGCGCGGCTTGAAGGGGACGCCGTCAGGACGCGTGATGGGCTATCGGTTCGCGGAGTTCGCGTGGCTCGCGAAGGCGTGACGATCGATTACCACACGGCCTGGCTCGTCAGCGCAAATTGCGTGAACGTCGCATCGGTGGATGGCTTGCCGTTGAGCGCCATCTGCTCGATGGTATCGACGAGCGGCAGGCCGAGTCCTTCCAGCCACGAGGAAAGGCCGTAACGCAAGGGCGTATCGATGCGCACGAACATGCCCGCGTTCAGCGCGAGCCAATAGCTGATCAGCGCTTTGGCGCGGCTCTGGTCCGCCGACTCGGGCGCGACGACCGGGCCGATCACGTGACCATCGCCGAAACGTCGGAAGAGCGCGAAGCCGATCAGTTCGCCATCGCGATCGAGTGCGATGCCGCTCGCGACATCGAGCAATTGCGGCATGAGTTCCGTGCGATCCAGCCCGCTTGCGCGCGATGCCAGCGCGGCAAGACGCGGCGTATCCTTCGCGCCGATCGGACGGAGCCGTTCGCCCGGCGGCAGCGAAACGAGCGGCGGCTGAAAGGCCGCGCCCTGATGTTGATGAATGGTGTCGATGGTTTCGAAGCCGCGTTCCACGCAAAGCGGCTTGCCTTCGTTCGATGCGTGGATCAGCAGCATGCGCGGACCGAGCTTCGCACGCAGGCGGTCGAGCAGTCCGCGCCCGATGCCGCGCCGCTGATGTTCCGGCGACACGATGAACATGCCGAGCGTCGCCGCATCCGCGCCGAACTGAAACGCGAGCGCCGTACCGACGAGCGCACCGTTCTGATCGACCGCCGCGAAGCCGCTGCCGATACGCGCCGCGAAACGCCAATCGTCCGCGCGATGCCGCCATTTCACGGACGCGGACAACGCGTGCGCTGCAGGAAGGTCGTCGAGCGTGAAAGCCCGGTATTCGACCACTTCGTTATTGTTCGAGTCAGGCACGCGGCCTCCTCAGTTTGAAGACATTTACCGTGACTTTGACACCGCGCAGCGCGCATGGCTAGGACGATCTTCCTGTCCCGGACGGCGCGAGATTCCGCCGCGTGGTGCAACGCAAAACCGCAGGTTATCGCGGCAAGAACGCGCGCGCTGTGCTGAATCGGCAATTTTGTCGGCGAAATATGCCGGCGCGCTGGCCCTACGATGGAGTCATGTCAACGCAACATGCCGAGGAGGACTCACGCATATGGACCGGTTCGATCCTGCCAGCATCGTCATCAGAAGCGGGCACTTCATCGGCGGCGAACTGATCGATGCGGGCGCGTCGCGTATCGAGGTAACGCGTCCGTCGGATGGCGTCGCGTATGCCTCGGTGCCCGTCGCCGATGACGCGATGATCGACTACGCGGTGCAGAACGCCTACAGCGCGTTCAAGAAGAGCGACTGGGCCCGCCGCGCACCACGCGAGCGCGCACGCGTGCTGCGCAAGTTCGCCGATCTCGTCGCTGCCGACGCTGCGAATCTCGCGCCGCTCGAAGCGATCGGCTCGACGCGGCCGGTGCGCGACGCATACAACTGGGACGTGCCGTTCACCGCCGAGAGCATCCGCTTCTATGCGGAGCTTGCCGACAAGATCGGCGGCGATGTTGCGGCAACGGATCATCGACATCTCGGCATGACGATCGCGGAGCCGTATGGCGTGATCGGCGCGATTGCTCCGTGGAACTTTCCGCTCGTGATGGGCATATGGAAGACCGCGCCCGCGCTCGCGGCGGGCAACGCGGTCGTGCTGAAGCCTTCGGAGATGACGCCGTTCAGCGCGTTGCGTCTCGCCGAGCTCGCGCTCGAAGCGGGCGTGCCGCCGGGCATCTTCAACGTCGTTCAGGGCGATGGCCGCACCACCGGCGATGCGCTCGTGCGTCATCCCCGCATCGGCAAAGTGACGTTCACCGGATCGACGCACACCGGCGCCGCGATCATGGCCGCATGCGCGCAAAGCGGCACGAAGCCGGTCACGCTGGAACTGGGCGGCAAGAGCCCGCAGATCGTGTTCGCCGACGCACCGCGCATCGATGAGGTCGCACGTCGCATCGCGGGCGCCATCACGGGGAATGCGGGGCAAGTGTGCGTCGCGGGATCGAGGCTGCTCGTGCAGCGCGGCATCGCCGAAGAACTGACGGATCGCATCGCGCAAGCATTCGGCGAACTGAAAGCGGGCGCGACCTGGGCCGCGGGCACGACCTTGCCGCCGATCATTTCGGAGCCGCAGGCGCAGCGCATCGATGCGATCGTTCAGCGCAGCATCGCGAACGGCGCGACCGTGCGTTGCGGCGGAAAGCGTGCCGATGCCGCGACGCCCGGCGCGTTCTATTCGCCAACGTTGCTGTGCGACGTCACGCAGGAGAGCGACGCCGTGCGCAATGAAATCTTCGGCCCGGTGCTCACCGTGCAGTCGTTCGACACCGAAGAAGAAGCGTTGGAACTCGCAGCGCATCCGGACTACGGCCTTGCTGCGGGCGTGCATACCGCGGACATCGGTCGCGCGTTGCGCATGGTACGCGGCATCGAAGCGGGCACGGTATGGGTGAATCGCTATGGACGTACCAGCGATTTCGTGATTCCGACGGGCGGCTACAAGCGCTCGGGCATTGGCAAGGATCTCGGACGGCAGGCTTACGAAGCGAATCTGCGCTTCAAGAGCGTGCTCATCGATACGGAAGTCTGAAGCGCACGATCGTTCCAAACGTGCGCCGCATTTTCTGCTGTGGCGACGCCTCAAAACGCATGACTTGTATCGTCGCGAGGCACGCATTCAACGCCATCAGTCATTTTTGCCTTGTTTAAATTTTATCGACACTTCGCTGTTTCTTGTTTCAACCAACACACGACAGGACTGACATCATGATCGATTTCGAGCCGAAGTACATCACGTTCGACTGCTACGGCACGCTGACGAAATTCCGCATGGCCGACATGACCCGCGAGATGTACGCAGACCGCCTGCAGGGCGACGACCTCGAACAATTCGTCAAGTTCTTCGCGGGCTATCGCCGCGACGAAGTGCTCGGCGCGTGGAAGCCGTATCGCGACGTGATCGTCAATTCGGTGCGCCGCGCGTGCGAGCGCATGAACGTCGAATTCAACGAAGCCGAAGCCGAAAAATACTACCTCGCCGTGCCGACGTGGGGCCCGCATCCGGATGTGCCGGAAGGTCTCTCGCGTCTCGCGAAGAAGTACAAGCTCGTGATTCTGTCGAACGCATCGGACGATCAGATTCAGAGCAACGTCGACAAGCTCGGCGCGCCGTTTCATCGCGTGTTCACGGCGCAGCAGGCGCAGTCGTACAAGCCGCGCATGCAGGGCTTCGAGTACATGTTCGACCAATTGAACTGCAATCCGGAAGACGTGCTGCATGTGTCGTCGAGCCTGCGCTACGACCTGATGACCGCGCACGACATGGGCATCAAGCACAAGGCGTTCGTGAAGCGCGGCCACGAGCCGGGCACGCCGTACTACGAGTATTACGAAGTGGACACCATCGGCGATCTCGCCGGTCAACTCGGTCTGTAATCGAAGCCACTTCACGCGAGCAATGCCGATGAAACTCGACTCCTACTGGCTCGATACCGCGCCTTCGATCATCTCGACGTGCGAAGGCCCGGCGGATGGCCAGGCCGATGTCGCCGTGATCGGCGGCGGGTTCACCGGTTTGTCGGCGGCGCTCGCGTTGGCGAAGCGCGGCGCGTCGGTCGTCGTGCTCGATGCCGGGCGCATAGGCGGCGGCGCGTCGGGACGCAACGGCGGTCAATGCAATACGGGCGTCGCGCAGGATTATGCGGCGCTGCGCTCGCAACTCGGCGCGGAGCGCGCGCAAGGCTGTTATCGCGCGTATGCGGCGGCGGTGAGCACGGTCGAACGTTTGATCCGCGAAGAAAACATCGATTGCGACTATCTCGCGTCGGGCAAGCTGAAGCTCGCCGCGAAGCCGCATCATCTCGACCATATCGCGACGACCGCCGAGTTGATCCGGCGCGAAGTCGATCCGGATATCGATGTGCTCGATCGCGAGCAGGTCCGCAATGAAGTGCAGTCCGATGCCTTTCACGGCGGGCTGTTGCAACGTCACGGCGGACAGATGCATATGGGCAAGTTCGCCGTCGGCCTCGCGAATGCAGCGGCGAGGCAAGGCGCGCGTCTCTATGAGCACGCTGAAGTCACGGCGATCGCGAAGGAAGGCGGCGCCTATCGAATCGATTCGAAGCGCGGCACGTTGCGCGCAAGGCAAGTGCTGATCGCGACAGGGCCTTCGAAGCATGGACCGTTCGCGTGGTATCGGCGCAGGCTTGCACCGGTCGGCTCGTTCATCATCGTGACGGAGCCGCTGCCAGCGGAACAACTGAAGCAACTGTTGCCGCAGCGCCGCTCGTACACGACGAGCCGCCTGATGCACAACTATTTTCGCGTGACGCCCGATTCACGTTTGCTGCTCGGCGGCCGCGCGCGCTTCACCGCGTCGGAACGTCCATCGGACGCGAAGAGCGGACGCATTCTGCAGGCGAATCTCGCAGCTATTTTCCCGAGTCTCGCCAGTGCGCGCATCGACTATTGCTGGGGCGGTCTCGTCGATATCACCGCGGATCGCCTGCCACGCGCGGGCCAGCACGATGGCATCTATTTCTCGATGGGCTACAGCGGCCACGGCACGCAGATGTCGACGCACATGGGCCAGATCATGGCCGACGTGATGAACGGCAACGCCGATGCGAACCCGTGGCGCGATTTCGACTGGCCCGCGATTCCGGGCCATACGGGCAAGCCGTGGTTCCTGCCGCTCGTCGGCGCGTATTACTCGATCAAAGACGTTTTCTATTGAAGCATCGAAAGCAAAGACAGACGGCCTTCATCCAATAACCAAGCCGTCGAACATTCACAGTCCCTATCGCGGAGAAGTTCATGAGCATCGACAAATCGCCTGAAGCACTCGTTCACGCCGATGCCGGCAAACGCCTGGAAGAACTGACGCGCCGTGGCGCGTCCCGGCGCAATGTCCTTCGCGCGATGGCCGCGGGCGGACTCATGTCAATGACGGGCGCGGGTCTGCTCACCGCGAGCGGCGCGGCTTTCGCGCAGGACAAGCCGAAGCAGGGCGGACGCATTCGCGTGGCGACGCAGTCGTCGTCAGCCGCCGATACGCTCGATCCGGCGAAGGGCGCGCTCGGCACGGACTACGCGCGCGGCTTCATGTTCTACAGCGGCCTGACCGAACTCGACAATCATCTCGGCGCGAAGATGGCGCTCGCCGAATCGCTCGAAACGAAAGACGCGACCGTGTGGGTCGTGAAGCTGCGCAGCGGCGTGCAGTTCCACGATGGCAAATCGCTCGCGCCGCAGGACGTCATCTATTCGCTGATGCGCCATAAGGATCCGGCGGTCGGCTCGAAGGCGAAGACGCTCGCCGATCAGTTCAAGGAAATCAAGGCGACCGGCCCGAACGAGCTCACGATCACGCTGACGGGCGCGAACGCGGACCTGCCCGTGATTCTCGCGGACTCGCACTTCCTCATCATCAAGGACGGCACGACGGACTTCAAGACGGCGGTCGGCACGGGCCCGTTCAAGCTGAAGGAGTTCTCGCCGGGCGTGCGTACCGTCGGCGTGCGCAACGAGAAGTACTGGAAGCCGGGCATGCCGCATCTGGACGAAGTGGAGCTGATCGGCATCGCGGACGAACCCGCGCGCGTGAACGCGCTGATGTCCGGCGACGTGCAGCTCATCAATGCAGTGAGCGCGCGCTCGACCGAGCGGATCAAGGGCACGCCGGGCTTCGCGGTGCTGGAAACGAAGACGGGCCAGTACACCGATCTCATCATGCGCGACGATGGCGGCATCACCGGCAATGCGGATTTCCGCCGCGGCATGATGTACCTGATGGATCGCGAGCAGATGCGCAAGACGATCTTCCGCGGCTATGGCGCGATCGGCAACGATCAGCCTATCGATCCGAGCAACAAGTACTACATGTCGGGTCTGCCGCAACGCGGCTTCGATCCGGACAAAGCGAAGTTCCACTTCCAGAAGGCGAAGCTCGGCAGCACGCCGATCCAACTGTACGCATCGCCGGCGGCGGAAGGTTCCGTGGAGATGGCCGTGCTGATGCAGCAGGTCGCGCCGCAAGCGGGCATCAATCTGCAAGTGACGCGCGTGCCGGCGGATGGTTACTGGTCGAATCACTGGATGAAGCATCCGCTCGGCTTCGGCAACATCAACGCGCGCCCGAGTGCGGACGTGATCTTCACGCAGTTCTTCAAATCCGATGCGCCATGGAACGAAGCGAACTGGAAGAGCCCGCAGTTCGACCAGATGCTCGTCGCCGCGCGTGGCGAACCGGACGATGCGAAGCGCAAGAAGATTTACGGCGACATGCAGGAGCTCGTGCATACGGACGGCGGCATCGGCATTCCGATGTTCCAGAGTTCGCTCGACGCGCATACGACGAAGCTGAAGGGCTTGGGCGGCATTCCGCTCGCGGGCCTGATGGGCTGGATGTTCGCGGAGAACGTGTGGCTCGAGGCATGAGCATGCTTTGAAGCGGGATGTGCGCCATCTTCCGATGGCGCGCGCAGTCAAACCTTCAACGAGAGAGAGGCGTTTATCCGATGAAAGCTCATGCGCAACGACTCGTCGCCGCGCGCCTCGGCCTCGCGCTGCTCACGCTGCTGATCGTGTCGATGGTGGTGTTCGGCATCACCGGTCTCTTGCCCGGCGATGCCGCGCAACAGGCGCTCGGTCAGGCGGCGACGCCCGAACAGGTGGCGGCGCTGCGGCATCAGTTCGGCCTCGATCAGCCTGCCGTCACGCGTTATCTGCAATGGCTTCTGCATGTGGTGACGGGCAACTTCGGCACGTCGCTGTCGAACAATCTGCCGGTCAGTGAACTCATCTCGACGCGTCTGCCGAATTCGCTCGTGCTCGCGGGGTTGACCGCGCTGGTGTCGGTGCCGATCGCGTTGTTCATCGGCATTCTCTCGGCGATGTATCGCGGCTCGCTCGTCGATCGCGTGCTCAACGTGCTCACGCTTTCGACGGTGGCGGTGCCCGAGTTTCTGGTCGCGACCATCGCGGTGCTGATCTTCGCGGTGAAGCTGCGCTGGCTGCCGGCGTTGTCGTATCTGTCGGATGTATCGTCTTTCGGCGCGCTGGTGCGGACCTATGCGATGCCAGTGATGACGCTCTGCTGCGTGATCGTCGCGCAGATGGCGCGGATGACGCGCGCGGCGGTGCTCGATCAGCTCAACGCTTCGTATGTGGAGATGGCGGTCCTGAAAGGCGCCTCGCCCATGCGCGTCGTGTTGCGGCATGTGTTGCCGAACACCATCGGGCCGATTGCAAATGCGGTTGCGCTCTCGCTCTCGTATCTGTTCGGCGGCGTGGTGATCGTCGAATCGATCTTCAACTATCCCGGTCTCGCGAGCCTCATGGTCGACGCCGTCACCAATCGCGACATGCCGCTCGTGCAGGGCTGCGTGATGGTGTTCTGCGCGGCTTATCTCGCGCTCGTGCTCATCGCCGATCTGGCTCAGATCGTCTCCAACCCGAGGCTGCGTCAACGATGAATCGGAACGTCACTTCTCACGCCACGACCGTGCTATACGATCAGCCGCCCGCCGATGCCCCGCAGGAGCAAGCGCCCGTCGTCGTCAGGCGCGGCCTCATGAGCCGCCTCGTCAACCGCTTTTCGGTGCTGGGTCTCATCGGTCTGTTCATCGTCGTGTTCTGGCTCGTGATCGCGTTCGTCGGGCCGGTTGTCGCGCCTTATAAAGGCGGCGCGTTCACATCGACGGAAGTGTTCGGCTCGTATAGTGCGGCACATCTGCTCGGCACCGACTATCTCGGCCGCGACATGCTGAGCCGCATTCTTTACGGCACGCAGTACACGGTCGGCCTCGCGCTCGCCGCGACGGTGGCCGCGAGCGTCATCGGCACGTTCTTCGGTCTCGTGGCCGCCGTGTCGGGACGCTGGGTCGATGAAGTGCTGAGCCGCCTGTTCGATGCGCTCATTTCGATCCCGAGCAAGATTCTTGCGCTCGTCGTGATTGCCGCATTCGGCTCGTCCATTCCGATGCTGATGATGGTCGCCGCACTCGCCTATATCCCCGGTGCCTTCCGCATCTCGCGCTCCCTCGCGGTGAACATCATGACGCTCGAATACGTGCAGGTCGCGAAGGCGCGCGGCGAGAAGCTCTTCTATATCGCACGCGTCGAAGTGCTGCCCAACATGATTCACCCGATGCTCGCGGACTTCGGCCTGCGCTTCGTGTTCATCGTGCTGCTGCTTTCGGGCCTGAGCTTTCTCGGTCTCGGCGTGCAGCCGCCGAACGCGGACTGGGGCTCGCTCGTGCGCGAGAACATCGGCGGGCTGGCGGAAGGCGCGCCCGCGGTGCTGATGCCGGCAGTCGCGATCGCGACGCTGACTGTAGGCGTGAATCTGCTCATCGACAGTTTGCGTCGTCATGGCGCGCGTTCGCATGGAGGCGGCCAATGACATCGAACACAGGCACGAACATGATCGAAGTGAAAGGCTTGCGCGTCGTTGCTGGCGCGGCGCCGGATCCCGTCGTCGAGATCGTGAAGGGCGTCGACTTCACGGTGAAGAAGGGCGAAGTGCTCGCGCTGATCGGCGAGTCGGGATCGGGCAAGACGACCATCGCGCTCGCGCTGCTCGGTCATGCGCGCGGTGGTTGTTCTATCGCGGGCGGCTCGGTGAAGATCGGCGATACCGATGTGTTGTCGCTCGACGCGAAGGGCCGTCGCGCATTGCGTTCGCGCACCGTCGCGTATGTCGCGCAGAGCGCATCGGCGGGCTTCAATCCGGCGCGCACGATCATGGATCAGGTCACGGAACCCGCGCTGCTGCACAAACTCATGACGCCCGCTGTCGCGCGTGAGAAAGCGATCAGCCTGTTTCGTTCGCTCGCGTTGCCGAATCCCGAGACCATCGGCGATCGTTATCCGCATCAGGTGTCTGGCGGCCAGTTGCAGCGCTTGATGGCGGCAATGGCGCTGATCACCGATCCCGCCGTCGTCGTGTTCGATGAACCGACCACCGCGCTCGACGTGACCACGCAGATCGAAGTGCTCGCCGCATTCAAGGGCGTGGTGCGCGAGCTGGGCACGACGGCCGTGTATGTGTCGCACGATCTCGCGGTCGTCGCGCAGATGGCGGATCGCATCGTCGTGTTGAACGGTGGACGCGTGCGCGAGAACGGCGCGACCGCGCAAGTGCTCGACGCGCCGGCCGACGAGTACACGCGCCAGTTGCTCGCGGCAACGCGCCGTCCCGAAGTGGAACGCGCAACGCCCGACGATGCGCGCAAAGTCCCGCTGCTCGAAATCCGCAATCTGAGCGCGGGCTATGGACGCATAGATGCGAACGGCGTGCCCGCCGTGCGCGTGCTCGATGATGTGAGCCTGAAGATCGCGCGCGGCAGCACGCTTGGCGTGATCGGCGAATCGGGCTCGGGAAAGACGACGCTCGCGCGCGTGATCGCGGGTCTCGTCGATCGCGCGCACGGCGACGTGCTGCTCGACGGCGAATCGTTGCCAGCGAAACTATCGGAACGCACGCTGGATCAATATCGTCGCGTGCAGATCGTGTTTCAGAACGCCGATACCGCGTTGAACCCGAGCCGCACCATTGCCGATATTCTCGCGCGGCCCATGAACTTCTATCACGGTCTGCGGGGCGCGGCCGCGCAAAAGCGCATGCTGGAGCTGCTCGATCTCGTGAAGCTGCCTGCATCGATCGCGAAGCGTCAGCCGGGCGGCCTGTCGGGAGGGCAGAAGCAGCGTGTGAATCTTGCACGCGCGCTCGCGGCGAATCCCGAGCTCATTCTCTGCGATGAAGTGACGTCCGCGCTCGATACGGTCGTCGGCGCGGCGATTCTCGATCTGCTCGCCGAGCTGCGTCGCGAACTGAATGTGTCGTACATGTTCATCAGCCACGACATCTCGACCGTGCGCGCCATCTGCGATGAAGTCATCGTGCTGTATGCGGGCCAGTGCGTCGAAGCGGGCCAGCGCGATGCGCTTTCGCATCCGCCGTATCACCCTTATACGGGCTTGCTCGTCGATTCGGTTCCTGCGTTGCGTCCCGGCTGGCTCGATTCACGTCGTGCGATGGCGCTCGGCGCATTGCCCGCGCTCGGTCCGGAAAGCGATGCGCCCGAGTTGTGCAGCTTCCGTTCGCGCTGTGCGGCGCGCATCGACGGCAAGTGCAACGTGACGCCGCCCGCGAAGAAGACTTTGCCTTCGGGCGCGCACATCCTGTGTCATCACAGCGCCGACGATCTCGCGCGCATGCAGTCGATGGAAACGGTGACGGCATGAGCGGACGCTTCGTGAGAGTCGCCGAGAAAGGACGCAGGACGTTCGAGATCGTCATCGACGGCAAGCGCGCGCTCGCAGCCGAAGGCGACACGCTGATGGTCGCGCTGCTCACATCGCAGGAAGCATTGCGCGACTCCGAGTTCGGCGATGGCCGCCGCGCGGGCTTCTGCGTAATGGGCGCATGCCAGGACTGCTGGGTGTGGACCGCTAACGGCGAGCGCGTGCGCGCGTGCACGACGCAGGCGGCCGAAGGCATGTCGATCGTCACGCGTCTTGCAGAAGCGCAGGAGGGCGTATGGCCGCGACTGTGATCGTGATCGGCGCAGGACCGGCCGGCGTGCGTGCGGCGCAGGCGCTCGTCGAAGCGGGCTTGCGTCCCGTCGTTATCGATGAAGGCAGACGCGACGGCGGGCAGATCTATCGTCGTCAGCCGGAAGGATTCAAGCGCACGTACGAGACCTTGTACGGTACGGAAGCAGCGCGCGCGCGTGCATTGCACGATGCGTTCGATGCGTTGCGCCCGAAGATCGACTACGTGCCCGATACGCTCGTCTGGAACATCGAGCCGAATGCACTGCACACGGTGAGCGGCACGCGTCATCGCAAGCTCGCGTTCGATGCGCTCATCATTTGCAGCGGCGCGACCGATAGGCTAATGCCCGTTCCCGGCTGGCATCACGCGGGCGCGTATAGCCTCGGCGGCGCGCAGGTCGCGCTCAAATCGCAGGGCTGCGCGATCGGTTCGCGCGTCGTGATGATGGGCACCGGTCCGTTGCTCTATCTCGTCGCCGCGCAATACGTGAAGGCGGGCGCGACAGTAAGTGCGGTGCTCGATACATCGACGTTCGCGCAACGTCTGCGCGCGTTGCCGCAACTGCTCGCGATTCCATCGGCGTTAAGGAAGGGCGTCGCGTTGATGCGCGTGCTGAAAGATGCGCGCGTGCCGGTTCATCGCGGCATCACGCCGGTCGAGATTCGAGGCACGCCCGAGCATGGCGTGCAAGGCGTGCGCGTCAGGCAAGCCGATGGCGCGATGCTGCAAGTCGGATGCGATGCCGTCGCGCTCGGCTATCACTTGCGCCCTGAAACACAGCTAGCCGATCTCGCGGGCTGCGAGTTCCGCTTCGATCAGGCGTTGCAACAGTGGCTTCCCATCGCCGATGTGGATGGCCGCAGCAACGTGAAAGGCATCTATCTTGCCGGCGATGGCGCGCGCGTGCGCGGCGCGGATGCCGCCGAGCGCGCGGGACGTCTTGCGGCGCTCGCGGCGTTGAAGGACATCGGCATGACGTGCAGCGAAGACGAAGCCAACAAGTTGCGCTTGCAACTAAATCGCTTCACGCGTTTTGCTTCCGGCTTGCGCACCGCGTTTCCGTGGCCCGCGCGCTTTGCCGCCGCCTTGCCGGATGAAACCATCGTGTGCCGATGTGAAGCGATAACGGCAGGCGACCTGAGGCGCGTCGTGAACGACATGGGCGCAAAGGAAGCGAATCGCGCGAAGGCTTTTTCGCGCGTCGGCATGGGCCGGTGCCAAGGCCGCTTCTGCGCACATGCGGGCGCGGAAGTCATTGCAGCCGAAGCACGCGTGCCGCTGGAAGCGGTCGGCCGCTTGCGCGGGCAAGCACCGGTGAAACCTCTGCCCATGGCGCTCGCGCCGCACAAGGATCTGGAGACCAGCGAATGAACGAGCGCGCCGATGTGATCGTGATCGGCGGGGGCATCGTCGGCACGACGACCGCTTTCTTTTTGCGCCGTCGCAAGCGTTCCGTGATCCTGCTCGAACGCGGCTTGACCGGACAACAGGCGAGCGGCGTGAACTTCGGCGGCGTGCGTCGCCAAGGCCGCGCGCTGGAGCAACTCGCAATGTCGAATCGCGCGCTGCAAACGTGGCGGCGTTCCCGCGAACTGCTCGGCGAAGATGTCGAGTTCTTGCCATCGGGGCATACCCGCGTGTGCTATCACGCGCATGACGCGGAATACTTTCATCGCTATGCCGCCGATGCGCGCGCTTACGACCTCGATCTAGAAGTGCTCGAAGGCGCGGCCATGTTCGAGCGCTTTCCTTTTCTGGGCCGCGACGTGATCGCCGCATCCATCTCGCCGCTCGACGGCCACGCGAATCCGCGTCTTGCCGCGCCCGCGTTCGGGCGTGCCGCCGCGCGGCTCGGCGCGCGCGTCGTCGAGAACACGGAAGTGGTGCGCGTAGAAAAGGAAGCGGGCGGCTTTTGCGTGGAAAGCGCGGCGGGCGATGTGTATCGGGCGGAGCAAGTGCTGATTTGCGCGGGCGCGTGGGCCAATACGCTATCGACGCAATTCGGCGAACCCGTGCCGCTCGTCGCGCGCGGCCCGCAAATGGCGGTGACCGAACCCGTGCCTTACGTGTTCAAGGCTTCGATGGGCGTGTACACGTCGATCAAGGAAGAGAGCGTTTATTTCCGGCAAGTGGAGCGGGGCAATATCGTGCTCGGGGGCGGACCGCCCGGACCCGCGGACGCAGACACGCGACGCGCTTCGGTCCTGGCCGAGAACACCGTCGCGCAACTGGCGCAGTTCCGTCGCATGGTGCCCGCGATGCGCCCGCTGCATGTGATTCGCGTGTGGAGCGGCGTGGAAAGCTATCTGCCGGATTCGGAGCCGGTGATCGGTCCGAGTTCGAGAGCCGATGGCCTGTTCTACGCGTTCGGCTTCAGCGGATCGGGCTTTCAGATCGGACCGGGCGTGGGCGAGACGCTTGCCGAATTGCTCGATGCGGGCAGCACGCCGATCGATCTTTCTTCGTTTTCCATCAGACGATTTCAGCGCGCTTCGTTGACGCACGCGCAATCGCTTACTTCCGAGACTTCGCCATGAGCCAAGCCAATCTGGTCGACGCGCTCGCCTACATCGAATCCAATTTCGACAAGACCGTGAGCCTCGCGCAACTCGCGGATCTTTCGGCGCTGAGCGTGTCGCGCTTCGCGACCGTGTTTCGCGAGCAATTCGGACTTTCGCCGTACAAGTACCTGTGCGAGTTGCGCGTGCGGCGCGCGCAGACGTTATTGCTCGCGGGCGTGCCAGGATCGGTCGTCGCGACGGAAGTGGGCTTCTTCGATCAGAGTCATCTGGCGCGGCATTTCAAGCGCCTGTGCGGCATGACGCCGAGCGCGTTCGTCGAGCGCGCGCGCAGAAAAGCGCGCTCAGCCGAGCTCGATGCCGGTCTGGGCAAGCGCGTCACGCAAGCCCAGCCGCGGGTATTTGCTTTCGACGGAGCGCATGTCGCTTAGCGCTTCCTGGATGATCCATTCGCGCACGCTGGCGACGATGGGCCGCATCGACTTGTTCGGCGGCGTGAGCAGACAGCAACGCCGGCTCGTGACCACCAGTTCTTCTTCGGCAGGCACGAGCGCGCCTTGCGCGAGCCAGTGCGACGTCACGTTGAGCCATCCGAGCGCGATGCCTTGTCCGAGCAACGCCGCCTGCACGACGATCGCGTAATCGTTGAAACGCAACATGCCCGCTGCATGGCGCTCCTTTGAAGCGAACGCATGAAAACGCTCGTGCCAGCCGCGTTCTTCATCGTCCATCACGATGACGGTATCGCCATGCGCGCGCGCCGCATCGGTCTCTGCGAGTTCGTGATAACGCGGATTGCAAAGCGGCAAGAGCATCTCGGGCATCACGAGCACCGCGTGCTCGTCGATCTCTTCGTCGTGAACAAAGCGCATGCCGAGATCGACATCGACGAGCGGCCCGCCGATGCGCCCCGATATCAATTGAAACCGCAGATCGACCGATGGAAACGCCTGATTCAGACGGCTCATGCGCGGCATGAGCCAATGCGTGGTGAAGCCGGTCGATACGGAAAGCGTGACGGTCTCGATGCCCGTCGCGCGCGCCTCGATTTCGCGGATCGCACTTTCGATGCCGCTGAAGCCTTCGGAAATCTTGCGATAAAGAATCTCGCCGCTCTCCGTGAGTTCGATGCCGCCGCGCACGCGCTCGAAAAGCCGCACGCCGATATGGTCCTCCATGCGCGCGAGCATGCGGCTCACCGCGGGCTGACTCACATAAAGCTCCTGCGCGGCGCGCGTGAAATTACCGCAGCGCGCGGCCGCTTCGAATACGAAAAGCGCATTGGCGCTCGGCAGTTTCTTGCGAAGGTTTGGCATGACTTCATGTTATGCCCGATCCAACAATTTTGGAATTGCCGTCAAAAACATCGCGACTTAGTATTTTCCCAACCCCTCTATTTCCGACGAGACGAACGACATGGACGCACGCGCTAAAACGGGAGTGTCGATCAGGTCCGCGACGAAGCGCTATGGCGCGGTGACGGCGCTCGATGACGTATCGCTCGATATCGCGCCGGGCGAATTCGTCTCGCTGCTCGGGCCTTCTGGCTCGGGCAAGACGACGCTGCTCGGCATTCTCGGCGGCTTCGTGCAGCCGAGCTCGGGCAGCGTGTGGGTCGGCGAGCGTGACATTACATTTGCGCCACCGCACAAGCGCGATATCGGCATCGTGTTTCAGAACTACGCGCTCTTTCCGCACATGACGGTAGGCGAGAACGTCGCGTTCTCGCTGCGTGCGCGGCGCGAGCCGAAATCGACATGGGCGAAGCGCGTCGCCGAAGCACTCGCCATGGTCGAACTCAAAGGTTATGAAAGCCGCAGCATCCATCAGCTTTCAGGCGGACAGAAGCAACGCGTGGCGCTTGCCCGCGCAATGGTGTTTCAACCGCAACTCATTCTGATGGACGAGCCGTTGTCCGCGCTCGACAAGCAACTGCGCGAGACCATGCAAATCGAATTGCGCAGGCTGCATCGGCAGCTCGGGGCGACCATCGTCAACGTGACGCACGACCAGCGCGAAGCACTCACGATGAGCGATCGCGTCGCCGTGTTGAAGGACGGCAGGCTCGTGCAGATCGACACACCCGAGCGCCTGTACGACCGTCCTTGCGATGCGTTCGTCGCGAGCTTCATCGGCGAAGCGACGATGCTCGATGTCACGCGCGCCGGCGACGATGCCGTGCGTCTCGGCGATACGATTCTGCGCACCGCGCATCCATTGCCGCGCGGCGAGAAGCTATTGCTCGCGGTGCAAACGGAAAAGCTCGTCATCGACGGCGAGAACCGTCATGCGGATGCGAACCGTCTTTCATGCCGCGTGACCGAAGTGCTCTATCAAGGCGAGAGCCTGCGCGTGTTCGCCGCGCTCGCCGACGGCACGGCGATCAGTCTTCGGCAACCCGGCAGCCACGACGCGCGCAAGCGCATCCCCGAGCCGGGCGCATCGATGACGGTCGCGCTCGATCCGCAAGACACGATCGTCGTGTCGGCCTGATTTCTTCTCACCGCCTGTGCACGGGCGATTTCGACTGCAAACGTAGATACGCAACCCGAAAAGGATGACGCAATGAATCTCACCGATTTCAAGGTCCTGACCTTCGATGTCGTCGGCACGCTGATCAACTTCGAAAAAGGCGTGCTCGATTCCGTGCGCCGGCTGGGCGGAGCGAAGGCAAAGGACCTGACCGACGATCAGATCTTCGAGCCGTACATGGAAGGGCGCGCGAAGTATCCGGGCAGATCGAGTCATGAAATGGCGAACGTGTATCTGCATCTCGCGAGCAAACTCGGCTTGCCCGACGATGCGCAATCCGCCGCGGCATTCCAGCGCGATGTGCTCGAATGGCCCGCATTCGAAGACTCGGTGGCGGCATTGAAGCGTCTGCGCAAGCACTTTCGTCTTGTCGCGATGACCAACGCGGATCGCGTTGCGTTGTCGGCCTATGCTCACACGCTCGGCAATCCGTTCGACGATACGGTCTGCTGCGATGAGACCGGCGTCGCCAAACCCGATCCGCAATTCTTTGCCTATAACCGTGGACGTCAGGCGGCGTTCGGCTATAAGTTCGAAGAGATCCTGCATACGGCGCAGAGCCAGTATCACGACATCGGCATCGCAACGAAGCTCGGTTATTCGACATGCTGGATCGAGCGGCGCCAGGGCATGAAGGGCTTCGGCGCGACACCCGTGCCCGAGAGCGTGACGACGCCGACGTGGAAGTTCGCGACGCTCGCCGCGCTCGCGGATGCCGTCGACGACGAACTCCGCGCCGCCGCCTGACCATGCGCGCCCCGACGACACCGCTGCGCCCGCAACCGGACTCGTTGTGGCGGGCGATAGCCGCGCCGATGAGCACCGGCGCACCGCTCGCACGCGATATCGATGTCGAAGTGGCGATCATCGGCGCGGGCTATTCGGGCTTGAGCGCCGCGTATGCGCTGCAAAAGCGCGGCGTCGAATGCGCGGTGCTGGATGCGAATCCGATCGGCTGGGGCGCAAGCGGACGCAATGGCGGCGTGGTGTCGTCGAAGTTTCGTCTCTCGTTTCCGACGATCGCGAGCACGCATGGCATCGATGTCGCGAAGCGCATGCATCGGCTCGCGCACGATGGCGTGCGCACCGTCGAGGCGTTCGTCGACGAGTTCAAGCTCGAACGCGCGCGCTTCGAACATACGGGCAGCCTGCGTTGCGCGCATACGGAACGTGCGCTCGCATCGATATGCGCCGAGGCGGACTGGGTTCGCACGACGCTCAACGATACGTCGATGAGCGTGCAATCTCGTGCTGAAGTCGAACATGAGACAGGCTCGAAGGGCTTCGTCGGCGGCGTGTTGAGCGCGGACGCGGGCACGATCCTGCCGCTCGAATACGTGCGCGGCATCGCGGCCGGTCTGAACGCGCGCGGCGTGCCGATCTACGAAGCGACGCCTGTCATCGACATGTCGCGCGAACAGGACGGCCGCGTGCTGTTGACGGCGCCCGGCGGCACGGTGCGCGCGAAGCAGGTCATCGTCGCGACGAACGCCTATTCGAATCTGACCGAGGCAACCGCTTCATATCATCGCGAGCTCGTGCCGTTCAGAAGCGCGATGATCGCGACCGCGCCCTTATCTCCGGAACTCGATGCGCAGTTGATGGTGAACCGCCGCAGCTACACCGAAACGCGCCGCATGATGAAGTGGTTCCGCAACGTCGATGGCCGCATGTTGTTCGGCGGCCGCGACGCGTTCGGCAAGGAAGGCGAGCCGACCGGCTTCGATGCGCTGCAACGCGCGATGGTCGCGCTCTTTCCGCAATTGAAGGACGTGCCGGTGGAATTTCGCTGGTCGGGTTATGTCGGGATGACCTTCAACGCATTGCCGCACGTGGGCCGCAGCGACGATGCGACCACGTTCTGTCTCGGCTATAACGGCGCCGGTGTCGCGATGGCGAGCCTGATCGGTCAGCATGCCGCTGCGCTTGCGCTCGGTGAGAAGCCCGAACTCGCGCTGCTCGCGCAAGACGGCTTGCGGCCCGTACCGTTTCATGCGTTGCGCGCGCCGGGTGTGCGGCTCGTCGCTGCGTGGTATCAGTTCCTCGATGCAGTAGGTGCATGATGACGACAGCCAAACGGATTCTCCAGGACCCCGCCGTGATGCAACCCGCGACGATCGATCCATCGGTGCGGCATCAGCGACGCGAAGACCGCGCGATGCTGCTGTTGATGGCGCCCGCGCTGTTCGTGGTCGTCGTATTGCTCGTCGTGCCGCTCGCGTGGCTGTCGTGGCAATCGTTCTATCACGACGGCGTGTTCTCGCTCGTCAATTACAAGCGTGTCTTTACCGGTGCCTATCTCGACACCTTTCTGCTGACGTTCAAGCTCAGTTTCATCGTGACGGCGATTACGCTGCTGCTCGGCTATCCCGTCGCGTATTTCGCGGCATCGATATCGCCGCGATGGAGCGCGCTCGTGCTCGGCATGGTGATTCTTCCGTTCTGGACGAGCGTGCTCGTGCGAACGTATGCGTGGCTCGTGCTCTTGCAACGCACCGGTCTCATCAACAAGGCGCTGCTCGGCATGGGTCTGATCGAGCGCCCGTTACAGCTTTCGTATAACCAGTTCGGCACGATCATCGCGATGGTGCATATCCTGTTGCCGTTCATGGTGCTGCCGCTCTACTCCGCGATGCAGAAGATTCCGCCAAATCTCTCGCAAGCAGGTGCGAGTCTCGGCGGTTCGCCGCTGCATGTGTTCTTGCGCGTGTTTCTGCCGCTGTCGATGAGCGGGGTGCTCGCGGGCGTCACGCTCGTCTTCGTGCTGTGCCTCGGCTTCTATATCACGCCCGAGCTGATGGGCGGCGGCAAGTCGATGATGGTGTCGATGATCGTGAGCCGCAACGTCGAGATCTACAACAGTTGGGGCGCGGCAAGCTCGGTGAGCGTGGTGCTGCTTATTTGCGTGTGCGCGATCTTCTATTGCGTGAGCCGCGTGATTCCGCTCGAAAAGACACTGGGGGCGAAATGAATACCTTATCGTTCGGCCGCGTGACGCTCGGTGCATCGGTGATGCTGATTCTCGCGTTTCTGATGATTCCCGTGGTCATCGTCGTGCCGCTGTCTTTCTCGGATGCGCGTTTCCTCACGTTTCCGCCGCCTGCGTATTCGTTGCGCTGGTATCACGCGTTCTTCGATAATCCCGCGTGGATCGATGCGGCGAAGACCACCTTTGCGGCCTCGACGTGCGCGGCCTTGATCGCGACGCCGGTCGGCATCGCGGCGGCATACGGCATCCAGTATGGATCGCACTGGTCGTTGCGCTATCTGCGCACATTGCTGATGCTGCCGCTGATGGTGCCGATCATCATCGTTGCAGTGGGCGTGTTCTTCGTCTTCACGCAGATGGGTTATGTGAACACGCTTGGCGGTCTCATCATCGCGGATACGATGCTCGGCCTGCCGTATGTGCTCATTTCCGTCGGCGCGGACTTGCGCACGTTCGATCGCACGCAGGAGATGGTCGCGCGCAGTCTCGGCATGAATCGCTTTCGCGCGTTCATGGCGGTGACGTTGCCGCAGATCAAGGCGAGCGTGATCTCGGGTGCCGTGTTCGTGTTCATTCAGGCGCTCGATGAAACCGTCGTTGCGCTCTTCATTTCGGGCGGCAACAATCAGACGCTCACGCGCCGCATGTTCGTCACGCTGCGCGATGAAATCGATCCGACCATCGCCGCCATCAGCACGATGCTGACGGCGTTGACCTTGTGTCTCGTGATGATCGTCGTCGTGAGCCGGCGATCTTCGGCTGCGGCGCGAGCCTGAATCTTTCACAACGAAAAACCATGCGACATCTACAGCAGTTCTATATCGACGGCGAATGGGTCGAACCGTACGGCGATACACGTTTGCCGGTCATCGATCCATCGACTGAAGAAGCGATCGGCGAGGTCGCGCTCGGCGATGCGCGCGATGTCGATCGCGCGGTCGCGGCGGCGCGGCGTGCGTTCTCATCGTTTTCACGGGCGAGCGTCGCAGAGCGCGTAGCGTTGCTCGAGCGTTTGCTCGAAGCGTATGTCGCGCGTTACGACGAGATGGCCGATGTCATCTCGCGCGAGATCGGCGCACCGGCGAAGCTCGCTCATGCGTGGCAGGCCGCGCTCGGCAAGCGTCATATCCAAGAGACGCTGCGCACGGTCGAACGCTTTCAATGGCAACGCAAGAAGGGCACGACGCTCGTCAATCACGAGCCCGTGGGCGTGGCCGCGCTCATCACGCCGTGGAACTGGCCGATCAATCAGATCGTCTGCAAGGTCGCGCCTGCGCTCGCGGCGGGATGCACGGTCGTGTTGAAGCCGAGCGAAGTGTCGCCGATGAACGCCGTGCTTTTCGCCGAAATCATCGATGCGGCCGGCGTGCCCAAAGGCGTCTTCAATCTCGTCAATGGCGATGGTCCGACCGTCGGCGCGGCATTGAGCGCGCATCCGGATGTGGACATGGTGTCGTTCACCGGATCGACGCGCGCGGGCATCGAGATCGCGAAGCTGGCCGCGCCGACCGTGAAGCGCGTGCATCAGGAACTCGGCGGCAAGTCGGCGAACATCCTGCTGGACGATGCCGATTTCGAAGTAGCCGTCACGGCCGGCGTGAATTCGTGCTTCAGCAACAGCGGTCAATCCTGCAATGCGCCGACGCGAATGCTCGTGCCCGCATCGCGGCACGACGAAGCGGTGCAGATCGCGTTGCGCGCGGCGCAGAAGCAGCGCGTCGGCTCACCGAGCGATCCGGCGACGACGATGGGCCCCGTCGTCAGCGACGTGCAGTTCGAACGCGTTCAGCGGATGATCGATGTCGGCATAGAAGAGGGCGCTGCACTGGTGACGGGCGGCGCGGGGCGTCCCGCTGGACTCGAACGCGGTTATTACGTGAAGCCGACCGTGTTCGCTAACGTGAATCCTTCGATGACCATCGCGCGCGAGGAAATCTTCGGCCCGGTGCTCGCGATCATGCCGTATCGCGATGAAGAAGAAGCGATCGCCATCGCGAACGACACGCCTTATGGCCTGGCGGCTTACGTGCAATCGCAGGATCAGGAGCGCGCGCGCCGCGTGGCGATGAGAATGCGCGCGGGCAGTGTCTACGTGAACTATCCGGCGTGGGATCCGGGCTCGCCGTTCGGCGGCTACAAGCAGTCGGGCAATGGGCGCGAATATGGCGAGTGGGGACTGGAAGCGTTTCTCGAAGTGAAGGGCATCGTGGGTTACGGCGCCTGAGTCACGGCGTGCGCGGCCGGTTCATGCTTGTCGAGGACCGTGCCGCGCAATGCATCCGCCACGCGCTCGGCGATCATGATCGTCGGCACGTTCGTATTCGCGCATGGAATCGACGGCATCAACGACGCGTCGCATACATGCAGACCTTCGATGCCATGCACCGCGCCGCGCGCATCGGTCACGGCCAGCGGATCGCTCGATGAACCCATGCGGCACGTTCCCGACGGATGCCATGTCCCGCCGACATGGCGCATGACGAACTCAGTCATCTTGCGATCATCGGCGAGCAGTTCGTCGATCGTAATGCCTTGCGTCACGACGCCTTTGATCAACGCACCACGCAACGGCCCGGCGATATCGAGCAGCGCGCTCAACGCGCCGCGCTGGAGCGCATTCCATGTTCCCGGCACCGCCACCGCTGCAACGCGCGGTGAATAGCTCGATGGAAAGATCGCATCCATCGAAGCCGATGCAAGCGTTGCAGCGCCGAAACGCAGCGCGAGCTTGAGCCGTTCGAGATCGCGGGAATCGGAGAGCATCGCGAAGTCGACGTTGGGTTCATCGAATGCATTCGCCGATGCCAGCGTGACGCGTCCGCGCGAATAGGACTTGTTGACCCAGAAGAAGATCGTGCCCAGCCGATAACCCACCGAATGCCAGCCCGAACGCGACAGGATCGCGCCGTGCATGTCGCCTTGAACGGTGTCGGCCAGGCCGGATGAAAAGCGCACGATCGCCTGCTCGTGATGTTCATCCGGAAACGGCGTGCGTGCGGCGCGCGGCAAAAACGCGGAGACCGCTATCGAAGGATGTTCCATCAGATTGCGCCCGACGCCGGGACGATCCGTCACTACGTCGATGCCGAGCGCGGCGAGTTCATCGCCGGGGCCGATGCCGCTTCGCATCAGCAATGCGGGACTGTGAATCGCACCCGCCGATACGATCACGCGATGCGCGCGCAAGTCTTGACGCGTGCCGTCGGCGCGAACGATGCGCGCACCGATCGCGCGCTTGCCATCGAACAGAATGCATTCGACGACATCGCCGGTGCGTATCGTCAGATTGTCGCGAGCGCGCGCGGCATCGTCGAGATAGCAAACCGAGGTCGGTATGCGTTCTGCGTTCGCGCTGACCGCGATCGCACCGATGAACGTGCCGTCTTCCCAAGGTCCGTTCTGATCGTCGCGCAAGGCGTGGCCCCTATCGGCAAGCGAGGCGAGCACCGTGCGCACGAACGGCGAAATGCGCGGCCATGCCGTGCGTTGAATGCGTAACGGGCCATCGCTGCCGTGCAGCGGGCCGGTGACATCGCAATCGGTTTCCAGCTTGCGAAAGTAGGGCAGACACGCTTGCCAGTTCCAGCCATCGGCGCCAAGCGCTTCCCATTCATCGTAATCGGATGGAGAGCCGCGATTGGCCATTAACGCATTGATCGCCGAGCCGCCGCCGAGAAGCCGCGCCTGTTCATAGCGTCGCAGCGCCGCGGCGCGTTCGCTCATGCGCGCTTTCAATGCCTGCCAGATGTTGCGCGTGTCGAGATATGCGCGGCCCGGATAGCGGCTGCGGATGGCATCGGGCATCGTGCGCGCGGAGATGTCGCGGCCCGCTTCGACGAGACACACGGTCGCGCGCGCATCTTCGGAAAGGCGTGCGGCCAGCACGCAGCCGGCCGAGCCGCCGCCCAGAATCAGAAAGTCGAACACGTCGGCGTTATTGCATGAACTTGAGCCAGCGCGCCTTCGCCTGAATGCCGGACTCGGAAGCCCACCATTCTTCGGAAAGCAACGCCTGCTTCGCCGCATTCGCGGGCGCGCTCGGCAATTCGGATGCGCGCTTGTCGGTGATCTTGCCGGTCTTGAATGCAGCCGGATTGCCCGGACCGTAATCGATATAAAGCGGCAGATTCGCCTGCAATTCCGGCGATACGGCCGCGTTAAGGAAGCGCACGGCTTCGTTCATGTTCGGCGCGTTCTTGAGGATGCAAAGCTGCGTGTTCTGCAGAATGCCGTCGTTGAACGTGAAGGCGACATCCGGATTGTCCTTCATCACGGCGCTCGCGCGGCCGTTCCAGATCATCGTCATGTCGACTTCGCCGTCGTGCAGCAATTGCGCCGACTGTCCGCCCGAAGTCCACCACACCGTGACGTTCGGCTTGATCTCTTCGAGCTTCTTGAACGCGCGATCCACGTCGAGCGGATAGAGCTTGTCGCGCTGCACGCCATCCGCGAGCAGTGCGGCTTCGAGCACCGTCATCGGATCGTTGCGCAGTGCGCGCGTGCCGGGGAAGTTCTTGACGTCCCAGAAGTCCTTCCAGCTTTGCGGCACTTTCTTCAGCGACTTCTTGTTATAGCCGATGACCGTCGAATAGAACTCGTACGCCACCGAATAGGGCGTGCGGTATTTTTCGGGAATGGCTGCGGCGTTGGGTAACTTCGAGAAGTCGAGCTTTTCGAGCAGCCCTTCGCGCCCGCCGCGCAAGCAGTTCGACGTGGGCGTATCGACGACGTCCCAGATCGGCTTGCCGGTTGAGCCTTGCGCCTTAATCTGCGGCCACGCATCCGGAATGCTGTCCTGGTTGATCGTGATGCCGAGCTCTTTCGCGGCGGGATCGAGAATCGCCTTGGTTTGCGCTTCCTGATACGCGCCGCCTTGCGATACGAACGTGATCTTGCCCGCTGCGAACGACGGCGCCGCGCTCGCGATGGAGAGCAGCAATGTCATGGCCAGCGGACGAACGGGAAAGTGCGGACAGCGGAATCTTGCAATCTTCATCACGGCGTTTTCCTCGACAAGATTGAAGCAGTGGACGTCCTGCAGATCGCGGTCCCGTCCGGCTTCGAGCGAAGACGAGGACGGCGCGCGGATGACTAAAAATATATTGAGTCAAATACGCGGGGGCAACGCCGGAATTGTTGGAGTGACCATGACCTGATGTTATGTCAGCGCAATGGCCACGTCCGATGCACGTTCAGAAGATCACGTAGACCTTGCGCATGGTTTCATCGACTTCCCATGTGCCTTCGGTGTTGGCCGCGAAGAAGAGCGTATCACCGCCGGTGAAGTGGATCGTGTCCTCGCCATCGGGCGTGAAGCGGCCACGGCCGGCCAGAAAATGCATGACCTCCGCTTCCTTCACCGAACGCCGGTACGTGCCCGGCGTGCATTCGAATACGCCCGTATCGATTGCTTCGCTGCCGGGAATCACTTTTTGCACGCCGGATATCTTTATTTCCTGCGTGCCGGGAAGTCCCGCCGTGCCCCAGTCTTCCAGTCCTTCGATTGCTATGCTCTGTTTGAGTTGCTGTACTTTCATTTGCTTTCTTGCCTCTTGATGGTTTTGGGTGATTGCCGGATCCCGTTATCGCGTCGGTCTATTAGCGTTGCCCCTGTGCGGGGCGGCAGTCACTTTCTTTGCCGTCGACCAGAGTTAGCGCTTTAGCGCTTACTCTGGTCCTTTCAAAGAAAGCAACCAAAGAAAGCAGCTTCCGATACGCCCGCGGTCACACGCAGTTTGGGTAGTCCTCTCGTCGTTCGTGGGCTGCCTAAAGAGTGCCCTCATAGGCCCCATCGGGCTTGGCTCGCGCACGGTCTGCCACATCGCACCACACAACAAACTGGTTCAGCACCAAATAGCTCCGGCTCGCTTCGCGGCCGATGGGTCCATCGGGAATGCGCGTGCTTCTCTACTAACGTCTCCATCTCGCTGCAATCGCCGCCCTTTGGTTTCCCTTGCAGACCCGGCGGCAGCGCGTAGCGCTGTGCCGAAGCTCTTTCGTGCTGAACCAGTGTCCTCAGCGTTTTCGGGCGGCGGACCGTGCGCGAGCCAAGCCCGGTTATTGTGATGAGGGCACTCTTTAGGCGAGTGCCATCGAGGACGAGAGAACTACCCAAATTGCGTGTGACCGCGGGCCTGAAAAGCTGCTTTCTTTGCTTACTTTCTTTGCAGCAGCAAAGAAAGTGAGTGCCGCCCCGCACAGGGGCAACGCTAATAGACCGACGCGAAAGCGGGATCCGGCGACTACTGGAAGGAAAGTGAGTGCCGCCCCGCACAGGGGCAGCGCTGATAGACCGACAAGTACACGGGATCCGGCGACCTCACATCACAACCGTAGAACAGTGCTTCAACGAGCCAAACCACCTGCCACGGTTCTAAACAGCTCGAATGCGCCGTTCGATCTTGCCGAGCCGCACGACCGTCACGCCCGGACGCAACTGCCGCAGCGACGGCATCACGAGCATGCAATCGTCATAGGGCGTTTCGACCGCAACGCCCTCCGCCCAGCCGATCACGCTGCCCGCTTTCGGAAACACTTCGAGCCCCGTGTAGGCATCGGCGAAACGGAAGTCCATGCTCCTGGCTACGACCGGTTCCGTCACACGGACAACGAGCATTTCCTGCGGCGATGGCTGAACCCATCCGGCGGGCAAGTCTTCTTCGTCGATCACGCCGGATAGCAAAAGAAAGCGCGCGGTCACGTCGCGCGCGACGGTCACGGCATTCGCTTCCCAGTGCTGTCCGCATTCGATGAGCAACGCGTTCTTGTCGCTCGAAGGATCGCCGAAGCCTTCGTAATCGCGCATGCGCCGTCCTTCCGGATGACCTTCGTCGCAGATCACGGTCGCAGGCGTGCCGAGCCTCGCCGACAAGTCGATGCCTTTATCGAGCGGTCCCGCGACGATCAACGGCTTGCTCTTCTCGTGCATCGAATGAAGATCGAGCAGAAGGTCCACCGTATCGATGACGGGCCGCATCGCGCGGGCGCGGCGCAGCTCGCTCGAATCGCGCGACATGTCATCGAGCGCTTGCGCGGTCCATACGCGATTGAAGTCCTGATCGACGAAGCGCGATGCATCGGGCTTGCTCGCATCGAAACGCGCGTAAGCATCGACGTTCGCGAACGCGAGCGTGAGCTTGCCGCGCCGCGGGCGCAGTCCGGCACGCAGCAAGGCATCGACGACGATCGCGCCGCACACTTCGTTGCCGTGCGTGAGCGCGTTGATCATCACATGCGGACCGTCGATGCCCGAATCGAACGTATGCACATACGGCACGCCCGCGTTGCCCGAGGCATGCGCGCCGATATCGGGGAACGCGATCTCGATCGGGTATGCGTTTGAATGCGCGTTCATTCGAGCCCGCCCTGGCAGAGGTATTTGATCGAGAGGTAATCGTCGAGGCCGTACTTCGAGCCTTCGCGACCATAGCCCGATTCCTTGACGCCGCCGAACGGTGCGGCCTCGCTCGCAATCGCGCCTTCGTTGATGCCGACGAGTCCCGATTCGAGCAGACGCGATACGCGATCGATGCGCTTCAGGTTCTGGCTATAGAAGTACGCTGCGAGGCCGAAAGGCGTGTCATTGGCGGCGCGGATCGCCTCGGCTTCGTCGTCGAAGCGAAACAGCGGCACGACCGGGCCGAAGGTTTCTTCGCAGCTCAACTGCATGTCGGACGTTGCATCGGCGAGCACGGTCGGCGCGTAATAGTTGGGGCCGAGTTCCGCGAGACGCTTGGCGCCCGTCAGCGCGCGTGCGCCGCGCTTCAACGCGTCGTTTACATGACGCTCGATCTTTTCGACCGCGCGCGCGTTGATCATCGGGCCGATCTGCGCATCGGAATCAGTTGCAGGCGCAACTTTCAATGCGGCGACGCGCTTCGCGAGCAGGTCAGCGAACTTGTCATACACGGACGACTGCACATAGACGCGATTCGGGCACACGCAAGTCTGTCCGCCATTGCGGAATTTCGATGCCATCAATCCGGTGACGGCGGCATCGAGATCGGCATCGTCGAATACGATGAAAGGCGCATTGCCGCCGAGTTCCAGCGACAGCTTCTTCAACGTGCCCGCCGATTCCCGCGCGAGATACTTGCCCACCGGCGTCGAGCCGGTGAAGGTGATCTTGCGCACGCGGCCATCTTCGAGCCAGTCGGCGACCGCGTCCTGCGCGTTTTCGCGCGATGCGCTGATGAGATTCAACGCGCCCGCCGGCACGCCCGCTTCATGGGCGAGCATCACGAGCGCGAGCGCCGTGAGCGGCGTATCTTCGGCCGGCTTGCCGACGACCGTGCAACCCGCCGCGAGCGCGGGCGCGATCTTGCGCGCAATCATCGCGAGCGGGAAATTCCACGGCGTGATCGCAGCGACGACGCCGACCGGTTCCTTCACCGCGCTCATGCGCTTGCCGCGTTGCTGCTGCGGAATGATGTCGCCGTAGATGCGCGTGGCTTCGTCCGCGAACCACGCGACGTAAGACGCGCCGTACATCACCTCGCCGCGGCCTTCCGCGAAGGGCTTGCCCTGTTCGAGCGAGATGAGACGTCCGAGCGCATCGGCATGCTCGACGATCAGCGCGTGCCAGCGATGCAGGACCGCGGCGCGATCTTTCGGCAGCGTATCGCGCCACGCGGGGAAGGCGCGCGCGGCGGCATCGGTGGCGGCGCGGGCATCGGCGGGGCCGCTGTCGGCCACTTGCGCGATGACGTCGCCCGTCGCGGGATCGGTGACGGCGAAGCGTCGGCCGCTTGCAGCGGCAACCCATTTGCCGTCGATGAAGTTATCGGCGCGAATCAGATCGCTCAGTTCATATCGTTGCGTCATGGTGGTCTCCAGAAAAGTCAGGCGAGCATTTGCGCAATGGCCGCGCCGACTTCCGTCGTCTTCGCCTTGCCGCCGAGATCGCCCGTATGCGGACCTTCCTTCAATACCGCCGTGATCGCGGCAAGCATCGCATCGTGTGCTTCGCGTTCGCCGAGGAAGTCAAGCATCATCGCCGCCGACCAGATCATCGCGACGGGATTCGCGATGCCCTTGCCCGCGATATCCGGCGCGGAGCCATGCACCGGCTCGAACAACGACGGGAAGTTGCGCTCCGGATTCATGTTGGCCGAAGGCGCGATGCCGATCGTGCCCGTGCAGGCCGGACCGAGATCGGAAAGAATGTCGCCGAAGAGATTGGTGGCGACGACCACATCGAAGCGATCCGGGCTCAGTACGAAGCGCGCGCACAGAATGTCGATGTGCTGCTTGTCCCACTTGATCTCGGGATACTGCGCGGCGATTTCGGCGGCACGCGTATCCCACCACGGCATGCTGATCGAAATGCCGTTGCTTTTAGTTGCGACCGTAACTTTCTTCTCGCGCTTTTGCGCAAGATCGAATGCGAACTTCAACACGCGCTCCGCGCCCTTGCGCGTGAAGATCGACGTCTGCGATACGAACTCGCGTTCGGTGCCTTCGAACATCGTGCCGCCGACCGATGAATACTCGCCTTCGGTGTTCTCGCGCACGATCATGAAGTCGATATCGCCCGCCTTGCGATTCGCGAGGGGCGAGGGCACGCCGTCGAAAAGACGAGCGGGGCGCAGATTGATGTATTGATCGAACTCGCGCCGGAATTTGAGCAGCGAGCCCCACAGCGAGATATGGTCGGGAACGGTATCGGGCCAGCCGACCGCGCCGAACAGGATCGCATCGGCATCTTGCAACTGCGCCTTCCAGTCGTCCGGCATCATCTGGCCGTGCTGCGCGTAGTAATCGCAACTTGCCCATTCGATATGCCGGTACGCCAGTTCGATACCGAAGCGCTTGCTCACCGCGTCGAGCGCGCGCACTGCTTCGGGCATCACTTCCTTGCCGATGCCGTCGCCCGGAATCACGGCAATACGATATTTGCTGGACATGTGCTACTCCGCGTGAAAATGATCGACGATAAAAAGCACGCACGTGCATAAAGCGCGTGCGTCCGTTGAATGCATGAGAATGAGAGGCGCGCGCCTCAGTGATGGTTCTGCGAGAAGAGCGTTTCGAGCGGGTAATGCGTCTTCACGAACGACGTCTTGATGATGACGTAGCTGAAGTACTTCTCGATGCCGATGCCGCGCTCCAGCAGCCCTTCGATAATACTTTGATAGTGACTCACGCTGCGCGTGACGAACTTGAGCAAATAGTCGTAACCGCCGCTCGCGAGATGACATTCGACGATCTCGTCGACATCCTTCACGGCATTCACGAAGTTGATGAAGTCTTCGCGGCGATGATCGGCGAGCGTGACTTCGGTGAAGACCACCTGCACGTCGCCGAGCTTTTCGAGCTGAATCTGCGCGCCATAACCGACGATATAACCCGCCTTTTCCAGCCGTTTCACGCGAATCAGGCAAGGGCTGGGCGAGAGGCCGACCGCATCGGCGAGTTCCACGTTCGTGATGCGCCCGCGCTTCTGCAATTGCGAGAGGATACGCAGATCGATTCGGTCCAGCTTGCTGTCGGTGCTCATCGCGGCGGGTTCGGTCTCGCATGTCGGCGGTCGGTCGATGTTATCACGCAGCCGCGCGCGAACTAAAGCCCGATGCGCCTTTCAATGCATCGCGCACGTCGCTTTGCGCGAGTACATCGTCGAGTGTCTTCGTGAGGCGCTCGAACAGCATGTCGAAGTTCGCTTCGGTATAACAAAGCGCGGGCGCGAAGCCGAGAATGTTATCGCCGAATGCGCGGAACACGAGGCCGTTTGCATAAGCTGCGGCGGCAATGCGGTCGGGCAGCTTGAGCGATGCATCGAAGCCGCGCTTGCTGTTTTTATCGGCGACGAGTTCGAGCGCGCCGAGCAAGCCGCGATGCCGCGAATCGCCGACGAGCGGATGATCGAGCAACGCATCGAGCCCTTGCGCGAAACGCGGCGCCAGCGATTGCGCATTCGCGAGCAGGCCGCCTTCGTGATACAGCCGCATCACTTCGAGGCCGATCGCTGCGCTCACCGGATGCGCCGAATACGTATGTCCATGACCGATGACCGCCGACACATCTCCGCCATCCGCGATGCCCTGGTAGACCGCATCGGACATGAGGACCGCGCCCATCGGCGCATAACCCGCGGTGAGTCCCTTCGCGACCGTCATCAGATCGGGCTCGACGCCTTCGCCTTCGCACGCGAAGAGCGGGCCAGTGCGGCCGAAGCCCGTGATGACTTCATCCGCGACGAAGAGGATATCGAGCTTGCGGCACGCTTCGCGCATCGCCTTCAGCCAGCCTTTGGGCGGCACGATCACGCCGCCCGAGCCTTGAATCGGCTCGCAGAAGAATGCGGCGACGTTGTCCGCGCCGAGTTCCGCGACCTTGGCTTCGAGCGCTTGCACCGAAGCGGCGATGAGCGCGGCGTCATCGGCGTAATCGTTGCGGTACGCGTACGGCGAAGGAATGTGATGCTGCGTCGGCAGCGGCAAATCGAAGTTGCGATGGAACGCAGGCAACGCGGTCATGCCCGCGCCGATCGACGACGATCCGTGATAGCCGCGTTGCAGCGCGATCAAATGCTTCTTCGACGGACGGCCCGTCGCGTTGTAGTAGTGCGTGATGAAGCGCAGCGCGGAATCGACGGCATCGGAGCCGCCGAGCGTGAAGTACACATGTTGCAGCGAAGCAGGCGCGAGCTCGACGAGCTTCGCGGCGAGTTCGATGGCAGGCTCCGAGCCGAAATGAAAATAGCCCGTGGCGTAGGGCAGTTTCGCCATCTGCTTCGCGGCGGCCTCGACGATGCTCGCGTGTCCATAACCCGTGTTCACGCACCACAGGCCGGAGAACGCATCGAGCAGTTCGCGGCCTTCGATGTCGCGCAGGAACACGCCATCGGCGGAATCGAGCACGGTGACGCCGCGCGCTTCATGCGCGCGATAACTGACGACTGGATGAATCAGATGCTTACGGTCGGACTCGACAAGCGACTTGATCGACATGATGCGGCTCTCTCTTCGCGAAGGGGGCGGAATGGCTCTTGACCGTTTCATACTATCGGCAGAGCCGCATCGCGTGCATCGCCAAAAAAATCGCCAAAAAGCGAATCCGCAGCGTTTTGCGGGGGGCGCGCAGCATTTTCTGCTGCGGCCTTCGCGGTCTTTGCCCGACGATTCAATAGCCGCGCGTGCGGTCGATTTCGCCGATCATGCGCTCGCCCGCGCGATGACGGCGCAAGTTCTCCAGCACCATTTCGACGGCGGTTTCGGGCCGCGTGGCGCTCGCGATATGCGGCGTGAGACGCACACGCGGATGCGTCCAGAAAGGATGCTCGCGCGGCAAGGGCTCGGGATCGGTGACGTCGAGAATCGCGGCGTTCAGATGCCCGCTATCGAGCGCATCGAGCAGATCCTGCTGGATCACATGCGGACCGCGCCCGACATTGATGAACGATGCGCCCTTCGGCAAGGTCTCGAACACGCGTTTGCCGATAAGCCCGCGCGTCGCATCCGTGAGCGGCAGCAGGCACACGAGGATATCGGTGCGCGCGAGAAACGCATCGAGCGATGCCGCGCCCGCATGACATTCGACGCCTTCGATCTCATGCGGCGAACGGCTCCAGCCCGCGCAATCGAAGCCGAACGCACGCAGCGTGTTCAGCACGGCGGTGCCGAGCATGCCGAGACCGAGCACGCCGACGCGCCGCGTCGAAGCCGCGCGCACCGGCATCTCGCGCCACACGCGCTCGCGTTGCTGCGCGGCGTAATCGAAAAGATCGCGATGAATCGTGAGCACGGCTTGCGTCACATACTCGACCATGCCTTCGACGATGCCCGGCTCCGTCATCCGCACGACCGCGACATGCGGCGGCACGCCGGACAGATCGAACTGATCGATGCCCGCGCCGACCGAGAAGATCACGTCGAGATTGGGGAATGTCTGCATGACATCCGCGGGCGGCTGCCACGCGGCGAGATAGTGCACGGCATTGGCATCGCCGATATCGGGCCATACGCGAAACGGCACGTCGGGCGCTTTCAGCGCGAAGTGCGTGGCCCATTGCTTGCCGCGTTCGGGATCGGCTTTATAGAGGATCGTCATCGTGTTCAACCCAGCGCCTGGTTGATGATCGCAAACTGCGCTACCGATGCGTCATGCGGCGGCGTGCCATTGCGCGCCATTTTGATGACGGTATCGACGCGCTTCATGCCGATGCTTTCGAGCCACGCCGACAAGCCGTTTTCATCGGGCGTGTCGATGCGCGTGAACTTGCCTTCGTCATGCGCGAGCCAATGGGCGATGAGCGCTTGCGCGCGGCGCGCGTGCTGCGCGTCGGCGGTGACGGAAACCACCGGACCGATCGCATGGCCGCGCCCGAATTCGCGGATCAGCGCGAAGCCCAGCACTTCGCCGTCGCGTTCGAGCACGATGCCGTCGGCAATTTTCAGCAGCGCAGGCAGGAGCGTGCTTCGATCGAGTCCGCTTGCGCGCGATGCAAGCGCGACGAGTGCATCCGTATCGCGCGGATCGATCGCACGCAGGCGCTCGCCTTGCGCGAGATCGATGCGCGGCACGGCGAAATCGGCGGATTGATGCTGATGAATCGCACCGATGCGCGCGAACCCGAGCTTCGCGTAAAGCGGCTCGCCTGCGGGCGTCGCGTGCAGCACGGTGATGCGCTTGCCGAGCGCTTCGAGCAGCAGTTCCATCAGCTTGCGGCCGATGCCTTTGCCCTGGCAGTCCGGCGCGACGATCACCATGCCGAGCGATCCGCCATCGTCGCCGTACTTCCAGCACAGCGCGGTGCCGACGACACGCTCGCCTTCCTGCGCGATGAAGCCCGCGCCGGCGTCGAGCACGAAGCGCCAGTCGTCGGCGCGATGCGGCCATTTGACTTCGACCGAAAGCGCGTGAGCGGCGGCGATGTCATCGGCGGTGAAAGGGCGATACAGCAGAGTGGATGTTTCGGCAGCGGACACGGCATGCTCCACGTCAGAGGATGCCCGCCACTGTGACACGCGGCCCTCGCGCGCGGATAGGACGATCCTGTTGCTTACGCGGCGCTTGCCTTGTTGCGCATTCCGAGCCACGTCAATCCGGCCGCGCCGAATCCGAGCGCCGCGACCGCGATCCACAGCGCGATGGAAAACGATCCGGTGTGCGCGGCGATCGGTGCGGCGACGAGCGGTCCCGCGATCTGACCGAGCCCGTATGAGGCGGTCGCGTATCCCATCAATCCGGCTGCGGCTTCGCCACGCAGGCGGCGCGCTTCGCGCATCGCGAACAGGGTGATGGCGGTGAACGGCAAGCCCAGCAGCAAACTGCCGATGCCGAAGCCGAGCGCGCTCGGAAACACGATGCCGAGCAAGATGCCGAGCGCCTGAATCAGATAGCACGCAGCGCAAAGCAGCCGGTTGTCCCACGACAGCGGCAGCCGCGCGGCGACCAGCGCGCCGGCGATCAGCGCCAGTCCGAAGGCAGGCCAGAAGAGATCGGGCCACGGCGAGCCCGGCAAGGCCTGTCGCGCGATGACGGGCAGAAACGTCGCGGTGATGATGTAGCCGAATCCCGCGAGACCGTAAAGGCCGACGAGCCCGGTCGAATCGACGCGCGCCGATGCGTTCGCCACGCTTTTGGCGGCATGCGCCGGGCTGCGCGCGACCGGCGCCCGATGCGCGAACGCCTGCCACACGAACACGCCCGCCACCGCCGAGCAGAGCGCGAATCCGATCCATACCGATGGCGCGGGCACGCCGAGCGCCGCGGCGGCCGCGCCGAGCAAACCGGTCGCGACGATGCCCACGCCCGGCCCCGCGTAGATGACGCCGGCGAGACCGTGCGCATCGAGTTCCGCGAGCCGCCGCAATCCCCATTGCGACGCGAACACGAAGGCCCACGCGCTGACGACGCCCGCCGCGAAACGTATCGCGGCCCACATCCAGAAGAGATGGATGACGCCCATCGCGAGCGTCAGCGCGATGGTACACGCGAGCGCGAGACGCACCATGCGCGCGTGATCGATGCGGATCGCCGCGCACGACAACGCGCCGATCAGATAGCCGGCGTAATTGGCCGATGCGAGCCAGCCGCCGTGCCGGATATCGAGCGCGCCGCTGTTGAGCATCAGCGGGAGGAGCGGCGTGAAGGCGAACCGGCCGACGCCGAGCGCCACCGCCAGCACGACGGCGCACGCGAGCGCGGCGTTTCGGGCGTGATGCGCGGGCAGCGGCGAAGCGTGAGCGTGCGAGGCCATGAGTCGGTCGGCGAAGAAGGGATAAACCCCATCGTAGCTTGACCGATCCATCTTGAAAAATGAATAATCGAGATGAGATCAATCTTCGGAAAAGATCATGGATTTGTCTGCATTGAACATTTTCAGGGCCGTCGTGCGCGAAAACGGCGTGACGCGCGCGGCCGCGAAGCTCAATCGCGTGCAGTCGAACGTGACGACGCGCATCCGTCAACTGGAGGAGACGCTCGGCACCGATCTCTTCATCCGCGATGGCCGCCGTCTCGTGCTGACGCCCGCCGGCGAAACCCTGCTGCCGTATGCCGAACGTCTGCTCGCGCTCGCGGAGGAGGCGCGTCATGCGGTCAGCGAGAATCGTCCGCAGGGGCGGCTGCGGCTCGGGACGATGGAGAGCACCGCCGCGAGCCGTCTGCCGCGCGTGCTGGCCGCGTATCACCAGCGCTGGCCGCAGGTCACGCTCGAACTGACGACGGGCGTGACGCGCGCGCTCATCGACAGCGTGCGTGCGTTCGAAGTCGACGCGGCGGTGATGGCGCGGCCGATCGAGCCCGACACGCTGCCCGCCGAGCAATTCGAGTCCGTGCCAGTGTTCGAGGAGGAACTGACGCTCGTCACGCCGCGCGGGCAGCATCCGTCGACGATGGCGCAGGCGAGCGCCGGCCTCACGCTCATCGCGTTCGAGCGTGGCTGCGCGTATCGCTCATACGCGACGCGCTGGTACGAGCAGCAGGGCATCCGTCCCGCGCGGGTGCTGGAACTGGGTTCGTATCACGCGATCGTCGCGTGCGTGGCGGCCGGTGCGGGCGTCGCGGTGGCGCCGCGCTCGGTGCTCGAACTCGCGCGTCTGGATGACGAAGTGGATCTGCATCCGATGGGCGAATTCGGTCGCATCGACACCTTGCTCGTCTGGCGCAAGGGGCATTTTTCGGCCGCGCTCAACGCGATGCGCGAGCTTCTGGCGGAACGTCCCGATGACGCAAAGGCGGCGTGACGATGTCGTCTGACATCAGTTAGCTATCGAATGACGCGGGCGAAGCTCATTTCACGAGCGCCTTGATGGCCAGTTTCTTTGCCATCTGGAATGTCTTGGGAAAGGTCGTTTCGATGCCCAGCACGACGCGGCTCGATAACCGCTCCATGTCCTTCGGGCAATTGAACGCCATGCCGTTGAACTCGCGCAGATTCAGCGGCTTGATCTTCGACTGGAACTGCAGGAAGCGGTGAGAAACCGGAATGAAATGCGACGTCAGAGAGCTGCGCGAAAATTGCGGACGCGTCGTGCGCAGACTGCCGTGAATCGTTTTCGAATTCCATAGAAGCACGTCGCCCTTTTGCAGGAATGGCGCGCGAAATTCGAGCCGTTGTTCGGAGAGGATCTTCTTGACCAGCTCCTTGTACTGGCCGTGATTGAACGCGACGTCGAAGTTTTTTCCGTTCTTCACCATGTCGATGCGATGACTTTGCGGCACGACGAAGAAACGCCCGGCTCCCGCGTCGATATCTTCGAGCGCGTACCAGCATCCGACCATCGTGCCGATCAGTTCGCTATCGAGGTAATACGTGTCCTGATGCGGCCACGTCTCCGCGTTGCCTTCGAAATACATGCTCTGCACGAGCTTGCCTTCTTCCGAAAAAATCTCGCGTGTAATGGCTTTGACAGGCGTGCTCGCGAACGCCTTCACCGCGAGATTCTTGAGCGGCGCGAACGCTACGTCGCCGAGCGACTGAAGGTTGAGCAGCGGATTCATCACGAAGCCGTATTCGTTGATCCGGTTTTTTTCCGGATTCGCAGTGGCCTGCCGGTAGATGTATCCGGGGTACTGCTTGACCGTTTTATCGAATGCATTGCGGATCGAATCGCACGCGGCCCCGTCCACGACGCGGCGCACGACCACATAGCCGTTTTCCTCGTAGTATTGCTTTGCGCCAGCGAGGTCGGTCAGGTCGAACGTGGCCGAATTTTCTTCGACCGTTTCCGGAATTTCTATCTCGGTTCCAATCGGACTGAGGATTTTGTACATGATGGCCCCAAAGGCGGAACAGACCGGCTGCACGCGGACTGAATGTTCCGCACAAGCCTATGCCGGGCGATCGGACTCACGTCGCACCTGACCGATTCCGCCAAGGGAATGGCCTCAAGCGGCAATAAGCTGCAATAAGCGGCAATAAGCGGCCGCTCACTCGAACTCGAAGTTGCGCCGCGAGTAGAAGCGCTGAAGCTCGTGTTGCTGCGGCCGCACGCCGGTGAAAACTTCGACGTATTCCGGAATGCGCGACATGCGCACCGCCATGTCTTCGTGGAGCTTCATCGACACATAGCCGGCCTGCGTGTAATACGCGACGCGCGCGCGGACGTCGGCGGCGCGCGGTTCATAGTCGAAGCGCACGAACAGCGCCGTCAATGCCGCGATGCGTTGCGCATCGTCCTGCGCCATCTGCTCCGCGATCTCCTGCGATTGCTGCGACCAACTGCGCATCGCGGCTTCGAAGCGCGAGTCGAAGAGCGAATCGTCGAACCAGCAGTCGAAGACGTTGAGCATCGCTTCGCACACGCTGTCCGCGTATGCCTCGGTTCGTTCGATCCAGTGGCCGGTGTTCTTCTGCTTCCATCGGCCGAGCAACGCGGCAAGCAGTTCCTCGCGGTCCTTGAAGAACCAGTAAAAACTCGTGCGCGAAAGATTCAGCTTCTTTGCGAGCGGAAGTATGCGGACCGCATCCACGCCTCCTTCGACAAGCCCTTCGTACGCCGCGTCCAGCCACATGTCGGCGGAGCCGCGCACCGCGTCGAGGGTCTGATCCATTTCGTTTTTTCCTGTATGCGTTCGGCTGTACACCATTGTCTCTCTACTTGACACATGTGTACAGAGCTTCTACGCTTGATTCACAACCGGCGTTCGTTCCCACTTGCTTCGAAGAGGCGCTCATGTCCACGGATCCGCTGCTGCAGCCCTATACGCTGAAACATCTCACGTTTCGAAACCGGATCATGACGACCTCGCATGAACCGGCTTACGCCGACGACGGGATGCCGAAGGAGCGTTATCGGGCGTATCACGTCGAAAGGGCGAAAGCGGGAATCGCATTGACGATGACAGCCGGCTCCGCAGCGGTTTCGAAGGACAGTCCGCCGGTCTTCAACAACATCCTCGCGTACAAGGACGAAGTGGTGCCGTGGATGAAGGATCTCGTCGACGAATGTCACGAGCACGGCGCGAAGGTGATGATCCAGCTGACGCATCTGGGCCGGCGCACGCGCTGGGACACGGGCGACTGGCTGCCCGCGGTGTCGCCTTCGCATTGCCGCGAGCCTGCGCACAGGACCTTCCCGAAGAAGCTGGAAGACTGGGACATCGAACGCATCGTGCGCGATTTCGCGGATGCCGCCGAGCGCATGAAAGCAGCCGGGCTCGACGGGATGGAGATCGAATCGTATGGTCATTTGATGGACCAGTTCTGGTCGCCTCTGACGAATACGCTCGAAGGTCCATATGGCGGTTCGCTCGATAACCGCATGCGCTTCACGTTCGATGTGTTGCGCGCGATTCGCGAGCGCGTCGGGGAGCGCTTTCTCGTCGGCCTTCGCTATACGGCCGATGAAATGCTCGCGGGCGGCATCACGAAGGAAGAGGGCATCGAGATTTCGATGCGCCTCAAGAACAGCGGTCTCGTCGATTTTCTCAACGTCATTCGCGGGCATCTGGAAACGGATGCCGCCCTGACCGACGTAATCCCGATCATGGGCATGAAGAGCGCGCCGCATCTGGAGTTCGCGGGCGAGATCAGGCGGGCAACGGACTTTCCGACGTTTCATGCCGGGCGCATTCAGGACGTCGCCACGGCGCGCTATGCGATCGAAGCCGGCAAGCTCGACATGGTCGGCATGACGCGCGCGCACATGACCGATCCGCATATCGTGCGCAAGATCATCGAGCGCAGGGAGGACGACATCCGTCCGTGCGTGGGCGCGAACTATTGTCTCGATCGCATCTATCAGGGCGGCATGGCGCTGTGCATCCACAATGCCGCGACGGGCCGCGAACTCGAGATGCCGCACACCATCGCGCCGGCCGCGACGAAGCGCAGGATCGTCATCGTCGGCGCGGGGCCGGCGGGACTCGAAGCGGCGCGCGTCGCGGGCGAGCGCGGGCATGACGTCGTCGTGCTCGAAGCGATGAACGATCCCGGCGGCCAGATTCGTCTCACCGCGCAGAACGTCCGCCGCAAGGAGATGATGGGCATCATCGACTGGCGCATGGCGCAGTGCGAAAAGCTCGGCGTCCGGTTCAAGTTCAACACGTGGGCGGATACGGAAACGGTGCTCGCGGCGCAACCCGATGTAGTGATCGTCGCGACCGGCGGCATGCCGCACACGGAGGTTTGCAGCGAAGGCAACGAGCATGTGGTCTCGTCGTGGGACATCATTTCCGGCGACGTGAAGCCCGGCGCGAACGTGCTCATCTTCGACGATGCCGGCGATCACGCCGCGCTTCAGGCTGCCGAAACGATCGCGCAGGCGGGCGGCAAGGTGGAAGTGATGACGCCCGACCGCTCGTTCTCGCCCGAAGTCATGAGCATGAATCTCGTGCCCTACATGCGCTCGCTGCAAAAGCTCGCGACCACCTTCACGGTGACGTTCCGGCTGGAATCGGTGCGTCGCGAAGGCGGTGAACTGGTGGCGACCATCGGCAGCGATTACGGCGGCGTGACGAAGGAGCAGCGTCACGATCAGATCGTCGTCAATCACGGCACGATTCCGATGGACGAGCTTTACTTCGAGCTCAAGCCGCTATCGAAAAACCGCGGCGCGGTGAATTACGACGAACTCATCGACGGCAGGCCGCAGAGCGGAGAGACGAATCCCGAAGGACAGTTCCAGCTTTTCAGAATCGGCGATGCGGTATCGGCGCGCAACACGCACGCCGCGATCTATGACGCACTTCGTCTGGTGAAGGATCTGTGAGCGCGGTTACGGACTCAGCCGGCTGACCTTCGTGCCTTCGAGCGACACGCCGGCCATGAGACCGGCATTCGTCAGCACGAAGACCTCGACGGGATTCGTGGCCGTGGTCGTATCGAGCTGGCCGTTCGCGCCGAGCCTGGCGACCGCGACGGTCGCATCGGTGCCGGCCGCCCAGCCGTCGCGCCGACGGAATTGCGCGAGCGCATCGTCGGTCAGGAACACATAGATGATCGCTTTCGATTGCGCGCCAATCTGCAAGCCGAACGAGCCGCCCGCCGTGCTGTAGTAGCCGTCGGTGCGGCCATCGATACGCAATGCGCCTTCGCCATATTGCGCGCCGAACCAGAAGCCCGCCGCGATCACGCGAGGAAAAACGAGCACGCCGCGCGCCTTGCTCACGAGTTCGCGCGAGCCGTTCACGGAAACATATAACCGTTGCAGCGTCGCATCGACGGCGGCGTCGATGGCGCGATCGCGATCGGCCGTGCCGGCTGCGGTTTCGCCGGACGACGGACCCGTGGTCGTGCATCCGGCAATGCACAGCGCCGCCGCCGCCATGCCGCCGGTGAGCAAAAGACGCCTCTTGTTCTTCTGATTCATACGGTTCCTCTCATCGACAGTATCGTGGGCTCTCGCACTATACAAGCGTATTGCGCAGAGGGAAACGGTCCGAAGTCTGCTACGCCGATGCAAAGTCGGGACATCGGATTCGAGAGGATAAGAACATGAAGCGGCTTCGGGCATTCGTATGCGTGTTGATGTCGACGTGTTTGAGCAGCGCTTATGCGGCGCACGAGACGGCATCGCCGAATCATCATCGTCATCACGCCAAGGCGAAGTCCGCGCATGCAAGCGGGATCGATCGCTCAGGCAAGCCGCGCAAGGGCGAGGCTTCGTACTACGGCCGCAAGTTCTACAAGAAAAAAATGGCCGATGGCACACACATGGATCCGCAGTCCAACGCGGCCGCGAGCAAGACCCTTCCGCTCGGCACCAAGGCGCGCGTCACGAATCTCGAGAACGGCAACAGCGATGTCGTCGAGATCAAGGACCGCGGTCCTTATGCGAAGAACCGGATCGTGGATGTATCGCCGAAGACGGCGGACAAGCTCGGGATCAAAAAGGATGGCACCGCACCCGTCGAAGTAAAGCCGATCGAAGTTCCGCAGGCGGAAACAAAGTAGGATGGCGAAATAAATCACGTCGCGCTTCGCGCGGGTCCGCTGACGGGGAAATCCGCGAAAAGCCTGCATACCGCAGTCGCATTGCGGCAGAGATGAAGTTGCTCGCGGAACCGATGATCGCAAAAGTGCTCCGCGACTTCACCGAGCAAATGCAGATGCGTCATGCTCACGCGCTCGGGAACGAAGAGGGCGATCACATCCGTCACCGGCTTTCCATCGGGCGCGGCGTAGGGAATCGGCGCTGCGGGGCGGATATACAGCGCCATCGCCTGATTCACTTCTTCGAGTTGTCCGTGCGGGACGGCAACGCCTTCGCCAAGCGCGGTCGAACCGAGCGCCTCGCGGGCCGCGAGGCATGACGTGACTTGATCCGCCGCGAATCCATATCGATGGTCGACGAAGCGCCCGATCGTGCTGAAAAGCGCGTCCCGATTCGCGATATCCGCGCCGAGCAATATGTGCTCCGGCGTCAGCAGGCCGGATAGCGAAGTCGGTTCGTCGCGCGGCTTGACGATATGCGCCGCCGAATCACCGCCGATCGAAACGCTGTGTTCCATGAGGTTGCGCCAGGCATCGGAAGGCGTGTCCGGAACTTCGAGCAAGCCGCTTACTTTTGCCGATGGCGCGACGTCGGACAGACGATCGATCGCGCCGTGAAGGGCCGTTCGCGGCAGGATCAGCGTGAGCCGGACGCGATCGCGTTCGTGCAGTGGCGTGACGCGTATCGTCAACGGTTCGCCCACGCAGTCGCGCACGAGCGAGCGGCGCAGCGGCGTGGCATGTTTTGCGTCGATGGTTACGTGAACCATCACATGACGGCTCTCGCCGAATGGCGCGACGCGGCCCGGCGCGGTTCTCGCGAAGCCCAATCGCGCGATGAAGGCTGACAGCGCGCTGACCATGTCGACTCCTTTACGGACGCGTGGCGAAGCAAGCACTTCAGCATAAACCCGCGCACATGAAGACGACGTAAAAATGCTCAGGCGTGTGGAGAGCGAGACTCGTATGAAGCGCTCACGGCGCTTTGCATCGTGATCAGAGGGACGGAAGGGACAAATCGCGCACGTCGGAAGAGCAAAACGCGACGCGCGCGCCGATCAGTGCATGCAGGTTATGTTGCAGGCAGCGTAGAAGATACGCGGAAGACTGATCTTCGCGTCCGAGTTGCCTTTGCTTTGCGAGGCGCGTCTGCTGCCGGGCGATCATCCCCTTGCAGTCTTGAATATGGCGGTCGATTACCGTCAATTCTTTGCTCAATCTGTCACCGATACGAGAAAAAGCCCGCCCTGAGAGAGGGCGGGCCATGCGTTGCGAGCGCGCTGAGGCGGGGGCCAAAGCGCCATTTCAGAATAGCCGGGTTCGTCGATGGAATGGCCGTCCGTAACTGATCCCAAACGGGCGGCTCATGGCGTTTTTCGGGCTCGCCGCCCTCCAGTTCCGGCCGGGGTTGCCGATAAACCAGCGATCCGCGTCCCAAAGCGCTCGCAGCGTCTATCCACACTTTCCCGATGAAACTCAGTCTCAAGATTCCCCTCGCATTCGCCGCCGCGCTCGTTTTGATGTTCGCCGGCGCCCTCTATGGCATTTTCGCGCTCAACGGCTCCATCGACGCGTACCGCACCGAAGTCGCGGCCAACGTCGCCAGCGAGCGCATGGTTTCGGAGATGCTCGTCACGTTCAAGCTGCAGGTGCAGGAGTGGAAGGACACGCTCCTGCGCGGCAAGGATCCGCAGAAGCTGCAGAAGTACTGGAGCGCTTTCGAAACCCGCGAGCGCACCGTCAACAAGCTCGCGGACGAACTCAAGCGCACGCTGCCCGCAGGAGAAGGCCGCGATCTGATCGAGCGATTCGCGTCCGCGCACCTCGCGATGGGCACCGGATACCGGCGCGGCTTCGAAGCGTTCAAGTCGGCGGGATTCGAGGCATCTGCCGGGGATAGCGCAGTTGCAGGCGTCGACCGTGAACCGGCCGAGCTGCTCGAACAGGCCGCGAGGAAAATCGCCGCCGACAGCGCCCGCGTCTCCGCGCAAGCCGACGCCGATGCGCGGCAGGCATCGTTCGCCAGCATCGCGTTGATGCTCGTCGTGCTGGCGCTCGCGCTCATCGGCGGATACGTGTTCAGCCGCAGCGTGTCGCGTCCGCTCAATCGTGCGCTGGGCTGCGCGCAGGCTGTTGCAACGGGCGATCTGTCGCTCGAGTTCGATGCGCGCGGCAAGGACGAAATCGCGGAACTGCTCGTCGCGCTCAAGCACATGCAGACGAGTCTCGCGAAGGTGGTCGGGCAGGTGCGTCATAACGCGGAAGGCGTCGCGACCGCGAGCGCGCAGATCGCATCGGGCAATCTCGATCTGTCCTCGCGTACCGAGGAACAGGCCGCATCGCTGCAGGAAACCGCGGCCAGCATGGAAGAAATCACGGCGACCGTGCGGCAGAACGCGGAGCACGCGGCCGCTGCGTCGTCGCTCGCGCAAACCGCATGGCAAACCGCTGCGTCCGGTGGCGACACGATGGAGCAGGTCATCGAGACCATGCAAGGCATCTCCGAAAGCTCGGGCAAGGTGAGCGAGATCATCGCCGTCATCGATGCCATCGCGTTCCAGACCAACATCCTCGCGTTGAACGCGGCCGTGGAAGCAGCGCGCGCCGGCGAGGAAGGGCGCGGCTTTGCGGTCGTCGCGGCCGAAGTCCGCTCGCTCGCGCAACGCAGCGCGTCGGCGGCGAAGGAGATCAAGGTGCTGATCGAACAGTCGACGGGCCGCGTCGAAACCGGCGCGGCGCTGGTGCGCGATGCGGGCGCGATCATCGCCGATATCGTCGGTTCGGTGCAACGCGTGACGGGCGTCGTCGGCGAGATTTCGGCGGCGTCGGAAGAGCAGCGCAGCGGCATCGAGCAAGTCAATCTGGCCGTGACGCAAATGGACGAAGTCACGCAGCAGAATGCCGCGCTGGTCGAGCAGGCGTCCGCGGCCGCGCACGCGCTGGCGGAACAGTCCGCGTCGCTGCGTGACGCGGTGGCGGTGTTCAGATTGCGCGGTGACGCGGTTCAGGCTGCATGAGCACGCGCGATAAACTGTGCCGCATGAACGCAACGAAACGGAAGACTCTCTGACGATGCAACGAAAGGAGCGAGCCCCCACGCGCAATCACGACCAGGCGCGGCCGGCCACGCTGATCGACTCTGTCTGGCGCGTGATGCTTCGCGTCGCGTTCCGGCTCGCGCGCGCGTGGTGGAGCCTTCGACAGCCTGAGCACGAAGGCGCGCTCGTGGCGATCTACGTCGGATCGATGCTCCTCCTGGTGAAGCCGTCGTATCGGCTCGAATGGAACTTGCCCGGCGGAAGTATCGACCCGGGCGAGACGCCTCATGCCGCGGCGCTGCGCGAACTCGAAGAAGAGATCGGCCTCACGTCGCATCCGCTACGCCCTGCGGGCAGCGCGTGCGGCATATGGGACGGACGGCGCGACACCGTGCATTTCTTCGAGCTGCATCTCGATGCGATGCCCGGATTGCGGCTCGATAATCGCGAGATCATCGCCGTGCACTGGGCGTCGCCGGAAGAATTGCGCGGCCTTGCGTTGACGGACGCAGCGGCCGCGTATTGCGAGACTCAGCTTTGATCGCCCCAGAGGTCGTCGACCGCGCGGATCGCGAGCAAGTAGCCGTTCGCGCCGGCTCCGCAGATGACCGCGGTGGCGGCCACCGAGATCGTCGAATGGCGATACTCCTCTGAGCGCCGATGAATGTTCGTGATGTGCACTTCCACCACCGGCCGGCGAATCAGCTTGACCGCGTCGAGCACCGGAATCCGCCCGAACGAAAAACCTGCCGGGTTGATGATCAGCGCGGCGTCCTGCAAGAACGCCTCCTGAATCCAGTCGATCAGTTGACTTTCGCTGTTGGTCTGACGGAATACGCAGTCGAACTTGAGCGTCTCGCCGAGCGCGAGACAGTTCTGTTCGATGTCCTTTAGCGTCGTATGCCCGTAGATGTGCGGCTCCCGTGCGCCGAGCATGTTCAGATTGGAGCCGTTGAGAATGTAGAGTTTGCGAGCCATGGTGTCAGTGGGTAGCGCTGCGTTCGAGGGACGTGTCTTTGGTTTCCCGCGACGTCGCGATCATGAGGAAGGAAAGCAGGTTCAGCGAGCCGCAGACAGCGACGATGGCCCACGGTGAACCGTGAAAGGCATTGAGCAGCGCGACCGCGACGATCGGCATCGGTCCGCCGGTGAGCAGATTGGCGCCGGAGTAGGACAGCGCGGAGCCCGTGTAGCGCGCTTCGGTCGGAAACGATTCTGCGAACCACACCGGCTGAATGCCGCTCTGGAACTGTGTGAAGCCGAGGAAGGCGCCCATCACGGCCATCGTCATGGCGATGGAGTGCTGATTGAGGATCGGAAAGTAGATCAGGCAGCAGATCAGCGTGCAGAAGGAGCCGATCATCAGCGCGCGCTTGCGCCCGATCCGGTCGCTCAGATAGCCGCCCGCCAGAGCGCCCACGATGGCGCAGACATTGGCGACCATCAGCAGCATGAAGCCGGTCTGTTTGGGCACGCCGAGGTTCTTCGTCAGATAGCTGAGCGAGAACACCACGATCAGATAGAACAGCGCAGCCGGGCCGCAGAAGAACAGCGTGAGGCGCAGCGCGGTGCGCCAGTGGAACTTGAATACGACGCCGAGGGGATTCGCGGCGCGCGCGCCTTCGCCTTTCTTCCTGAGCGCCTCGAATGCCGGCGTCTCGCTGACCTTCATGCGGATATAGATGCCGAGCAGCACGAGCACGAAACTCGCGAGGAACGGGATTCTCCATCCGAACGATTCGAAGTCATCGGCCGACAGCAAGGCGGACAACGTGAAGAGCGCGAGATTGGCGAGTATCTGGCTGAGCGGCGAGCAAATGCCGAGCAGGCCCGAATACAGCCCGCGCTTCGAAGCGGATGCGTGTTCGACGGCCATCAATTGCGCGCCCGTCGATTCCCCGCCGAGCGCGAAACCCTGAACGATGCGCAAGGAGACCAGCAACGTGGGCGCGAGGATGCCGACTTGCTGATAAGTGGGCAGCAGTCCCATCAGGAACGACGACGCGCCCATCACCGAGACCGTTATCAGCATGAGGTTGCGGCGTCCCCAGCGATCGCCGAGCATGCCGCAGATCACCGCGCCGAGGGGCCGCGCGGCAAGCCCGGCCCAGAAGCTCGCGAGCGATGCGAGCAGTGAGGCGGTCGGGTCGAGGGACGGGAAGAACAGCTTGGGAAAGATCGTGGCCGCGACCACGCCGTACAACGCGAAGTCGAACCATTCCAGCGCCGTACCGACGGTGGCGCCCGCCACCGCGCGACGCGCCATCAAGTGAGCCTGTGCGGATCGTTCGCTCGCGGCAATGTTTGGGTCAGCGATGACTGACATGACGTCTCCTGAATTTTCGGTATCTTCAAACGTTCGTTTCTGGTGACGAACAGATGCTATTGTTTGCGCTGCCAAAGCGAGGCGTTCCGCACCGGAACTGCGTTTCATATCACGAAAATAGCCAAACGATGTCGCTGAAAAACGGTCTGCGTGTCCTCGACTTTCTCGCGTCGCAAGGCGAAGGCGCGGGCCTTTTGGCCATCGCCGATGCGCTCGGCTTGCCGCGCAGCACATGCCACCGCGTGCTCGTCGAGCTCGTCGAAGGCGGCTATGTCAGGCAGATGGCCGATCACGGCCGCTACATCCTGACCATGCGGATGACATCGAACGGGCTGGAATTCCTGAGTCTCACGGGCATCGCGGATATCGCCCAGCCGATCATCGAACGCGTCGCCGCGCGGACCGGCGAACTGGCGCGTCTGTCGCTGGTGGACGGTGAAGCGATCATCTGGGTAGGGAAGGCAGACGGGCAACGCACCGGCTTTCGCTACGATCCCGACATGGGCCAGGCAGCGCAGCTTTCGTGCACATCGACCGGACACGCATGGCTCATGACGATGTCCGATGAACGCGCGGCCGCGCTCGTGCTGAAGCAGGGCTTCGGGCAGCCGAACGAGTTCGGACCCAATGCGCCGACGACGCTCAAGGCGCTACTCGGTTTCCTGCACGCGGCGCGCGCGCGTGGCTACGCGATGATCGACGAGGTGTTTGCGCCGCGCATGTCGGCGGTGGCCGTGCCTGTGGTCAGCGGCTCGCGCTGCGTCGGCGTGATCAGCCTGGCCGGTCCGCGCGTGCGGCTGACCGCCGAGAAGATTCACGAGTATTCGGTCCTGCTGCTCGAAGCTTCCAATGAGCTGGCCCAGTTGAGCAATCTCGCGGGATTTCCGAGCCGGCCGCCGCTCGGCAAGGGATGAGCGTTCGGCCCTTTCGGTCGCGCCCGGCAGCGACTCGCGCGGCATCGGGATCGGCCTGGTGCACAAGTTCTGATCGCGACGGCGTTCTGTCGACGATCGAACGCACATCTCACCGATTCGCTTGCTGCGCCGCTACCAGCGCACGCCAAAAGCCGCGCACAAGTCAGCGATGGCGGACTGATCCAGCGGAGCGGGACGCGGCGTCGTCATGAGCCACAGACGCGCGGTTTCTTCGAGTTCCTCGAGCGCATACGAAGCGTGCGAGACGCTGCGTTCCCACACTACCGGCCCGAGCCGTTCGAGCAATACGGCCCGCACGGACGACGCACGCCGCGCGATTTCCGCGGCCACCTGCGGGTCGCCCGGACGCCGGTATCGCACGAGCGGCACATGCCCGACCTTCATCACGTAGTACGGCGTGATGGGCGGCAGCACGTCTTCATCGCTCCATACGCCCGCGAGCGTCAGCGCGACGAGCGAAGTGGAATGCGTATGCACGATGCCGCGCGTATCGGCGTTGTTTTCGTAGATTCGGCGATGCAGTTCCAGCGTCTTCGATGGCCGCGCGCCCGACACATGCCGGCCTTGCGCATCGACCTTCGCGATGTCCGCCGGATCGAGCCGCCCGAGACAGGCGTCGGTCGGCGTGATGAGCCAGCCATCGTCGCAGCGCGCGCTGATATTGCCCGCGCTGCCCACGGTATAGCCGCGCGCATAGAGGCTCGCGCCGACCGCGCAGATTTCCTCGCGCAATTTCGCGTCGGTCATCACGAACGTTCTCCTTCGGCATAGCGCAGGGCCTTCGCGAAGAAATCGCGTGCGCCGAAGTTGCCCGACTTGAGCGCGAGCACGAGCGGCGTCTCGCCGAGCGCGACCGTGACGGGCACGCCCGGATCGATCGGCGGTCCGATCTGCAGCATGTCGACGCCGAGCGCCTGCACCACCGCGCCCGAGGTCTCGCCGCCCGCCACCACGAACTTGCGCACGCCGCGCGCCTTCGCCTCGCGGGCGATGGCGGCGAGCGCATCCTCGACGAGCTTGCCCGCCGCCGCGACGCCCAGCTCGCGTTGCACTTCGCTCACTTCGTCGGGCGCGGCGGTCGCATAGACCAGCACCGGCTGCGTCGCGTGCGTATCGATGAAAGCGAGCGCTGCCTCGACGACGGCTTCGCCACGCGCGAGCGCACGCGGATCGATGCGGTACGCGGGGCGCGTCTCGAGCCATTCCGCGACCTGCGCGTTGGTTGCCTTCGACGCGCTGCCTGCCAGAACGAGCGCCGGGCCGCTGACGGCCGGAAGATCGGCGGCCTTGTCGTTCGGCTCGATCAGTCCCGCGCGGCGGAAATTTTCCGGCAATCCGATGGCGACGCCCGAGCCGCCCGTGACGAGCGGCAACTCCGCGCACGCTTCGCCGAGCGTGCGCAGGTCGGCATCGGTGAGCGCATCGGCGATGGCGAGGCGCACGCCGTCGGCGCGCAGCTTCGCGATCGCGTCGCGCACGGCATCGGCGCCCGCCGCGACCGTCGCGCTCGCGATCAGGCCGACTGTCGACTTCGACTGACGCTGCAGCACGCGCACGAGGTTGGGATCGCGCATCGGCGTGAGCGGATGGTTCTCCATGCCGGATTCGTTGAGCAGCGCATCGCCGACGAACAGATGTCCGCGATACACGGTGCGCCCGTTCTCCGGAAACGCCGGGCAGGCGATCGCGAAGTCGCCTTCGCCGCCGTCGGCGAGCGCATCGAGCAGCGCCTCGGCAACCGGTCCGATGTTGCCCGCATCGGTCGAATCGAAGGTCGAGCAGTACTTGAAGAAAAACCGACGGCAGCCCTGGCCGCGCAGCCAGTCGAGCGCGGCGAGCGACTGCGCGATGGCGTCGTCCGCAGCGATGGTGCGCGATTTGAGCGCGACGACGAGCGCGTCGACATCGTCGAGCACGGCGGATGCTGGCACGCCGATGGTCTGGATCGTACGCATGCCGCCGCGCACCAGCGTGCTGGCGAGGTCGGTGGCGCCGGTGAAATCGTCGGCGATGCATCCCAGAACGGGACGGCGATGGCTTGTTTGCATGGTGTTCCCTCCGGCGGCCGATTGTACGGCGCAGTGAACATTCCGTGTTAATCGATGTTAAAAAAATTGACTGTAATGATAAAGAGCGTTAACGTCTGCTCCATTGGGCGCGGGCTGTGTCCGCGACCTGTCACCCCGTTCGCCGGCTAACGTGCGTCGGCAACGCTTTTTTGCGCGGATCCCAAGATGAACTTCGAACTTCTGTTTTCCCCGGCTTCGTCGGCGCACGCGGGCCAGCCGGTGCGTTACGCGCTGACCGGCGCGAAGGGCGGTTTCGCCCGCACGCTGCTCGCGCAGACGCGGCTGATGGCGCGCCTCTTTCCGGCGGTCCTGTGCGATCTCGACGTCGCCGGGTTGCGCGCGATGTGCATCGAGCTGGGTTTCGATGAAGCCGCGCTCGTCGAATGCGCCGATGCCGCGAGCGTCGCCGCGCTCGACGCCGGCAAGATCGCGCTCGTCGCCGACGTCGCGCTGATCGCCTCGGCGCAGTACGACATCCTCGTCGAAGCGACCGGCAATCCGTCGGTGGGCTATCGCGTGGCGGTCGCGGCGCTCATCGCGAAGCGCCACGTCGCGATGGTGAGCAAGGAAGTCGATTCGGTCGCGGGCGTGTCGCTCGCGCGGCTCGCCCAGCGCCAGGGCGTCGTCTACACGACGGCGGACGGCGATCAGCCGTCGAACCTGATCGGCTGGGTGACGTGGGCGCGCGTGCTGGGGCTCGATGTCGTCGCGGCGGGCAAGTCGAGCGAATACGACCTCGTGTTCGACGATGCGACCGGCAAGGTCACACAGCTCGATCAGACGTTCGAAGCGCCGGAACTCGCCGGCCTCATGTCGCTCGGCGACGACATTCCCGCGACGCTCGCCGCGCGCCGCGAAGCGCTGCGCGGCCGCAAGACATCGGCGACGGCGGATTACTGCGAGATGAGCGTCGTCGCGACGAACACGAACCTCGTATCCGACGTCGAACTGCTGCATTACCCGGTCGCGCGCACGACCGAACTTGCCGACATCTACGCGCTGCGCGAAGACGGCGGCGTGCTGTCGCGCTCGGGCGTCATCGACGTGTTCAACATGCTGCGCCGTCCCGACGAGGCGAGCTTCGCGGGCGGCGTGTTCGTCGTCGTGCGTACCTTCGATGCGCCGACGTGGGAACTGCTCGCGCAAAAGGGCCACGTCGTGAGCCGCAACGGCCGCTACGCGTGCCTGTATCTGCCGTATCACTTCATGGGCGTCGAGACGCCGATCACGCTGCTCGACGCGGTGCTGCACGGGCGTCCGTCGGGCGCGGCGAAGCCGGCGCAATGCGTCGTGCTGGCGGGCCGCGCGAACGTGGATATCGCCGCGGGCACGGTGCTGCACATGGGCGGCCATCATCACGACGTGACCGGCGTGCAGGCCGTGCTGCTCGATCGCAGGAACGCCCCCGCCGATGTCGCGCCGCTGTATCTCGCGGCTCACACGACGCTCGCACGCGATGTGAAGGCGGGCGAACTCATCACGATCGCCGATCTATACAACCCCGACGAAGCGCTGTTGAGCGCATGGACGACGGGCTGCGCCTGAGCGCCGCACGTTCCGATAACGACGAAATCATTCGAACACTGAATCAGGAAGGGGACACCATGCGGGGAGAATTCGGGACGATCACGATGGCCGTGATCGCGATTGTCGTGCTGATCGTTTTGATCGCGCGATACAGGCTGAGTCCGTTCATCGCGCTGACGCTGGTCGCGCTCGGACTCGGGCTCGCGGCGGGCGTGACGCCGGAGCACGCGATCGACAGCTTCACGAAGGGCTTCGGCGGCGCGCTGGCGCGCACCGGGCCGGTCGTGGGTCTGGGCGCGGTGCTGGGCGGCATCATGATCGGCACGGGCGGCGCGGACCGCATCGCGAATGCGTTCGTCGGCAAGCGGCCGTTGTGGCTCGCGCCGTGGACGGTCTGCGCGGCGGCGCTCTTGATCGGCATGCCGCATCTGTTCGACGTGAGCTTCATCATGCTCGCGCCGCTCGTCTATACGATCGCGCGGCGCACCGGCAGCCATCTGCTGTATATCGGCTTGCCGCTCGCAGCCGGCCTTTACGTGTCGCACGGTCTGCTGCCGCCGCATCCGGCGCCGACGCTCGCCGTGACCGCGTATCACGCCAACACCGGCCTCACGCTGCTTTACGGTCTCATCATCGCGATTCCGGCGGCGGTGATTACCGGTCCGCTCTTCACCGCGTTCGCGCGACGCAGCTTCGGCCCGGCGCCCGATCTTTCGAAGGGCCCCGGCGGCACGCGCACCGATGCGGAGAACGCCACCGACGTGTCGCTCGCGCTGTCCGTGCTGTGCCTGCTGATTCCGCCCGGACTGATGCTCGCGGGCACCGTCGGGATGGACTACAGCACGAAGGGCACCGGGCAATACGTGTTCTTCCAGTCGCTCAACGATCCGATCCTGTCGCTGCTTGCCGCGGTGATCTTCGCGTTCTTCGCGCTCGGCATCAAGGCGCGATTCCCGCTCGCTGACATGCAGAAGATGATCGGCAAGGGCATCGCGCCGCTCTCGGCGATCCTGCTGATTCTCGGCGCGGGCGGCGGCTTCAAGCAGATGCTGACATCGATCCATCTGGACACCATCATCGTCACGCACACGGCGAGCTGGGCCGTGAGCCCGCTCGTGCTGGCATGGGTGATCGCCGCGCTGCTGCGCGTGTGCGTCGGCTCGGCGACGGTCGCGACGGTGGCGGCTTCGGGCATCGTCGCGCCGCTGCTTATGTCGCATCCGGGCGTCTCGCCGGAACTGATGGTGCTCGCGACCGCATCCGGCGCGGTGATGCTGTCGCATGTGAACGACTCCGGCTTCTGGCTTTTCAAGGAGTATTTCCAGCTGACGGTCTCGCAGACCCTGCGGACGTGGACGCTGATGCTGTGCGTGCAGTCGCTGGTCGGGCTCGCGGGGGTGCTGCTCATCAACATGTTCATCGGCTAAGATAAGCGACCCCCGGCGAGCCCGCGCGCCGGGGCGCTTAATGAAGGTTTTCTCATGTCGAGCCAGGCCAAACCCGATGCATCCGATGTCCCGCTGATTCCCGATCAGCGGCGCGAGGCCATGCTGCGCCAGTTGCGCCGGGACAAGGTGCTGTCGGTGCATCAGCTGATGGAATCGTTCAACTGTTCGCACATGACGGTGCGGCGCGATATCGCCGCACTCGAGGAAGCCGGATTCGTCTATACGGTGCCGGGCGGCGTGCGGATCGCGAGTCATCTGAACAGCGAGCCGAGCCATCAGTCGAAGGCGGTCGTCGAACAGCCGCAGAAGCAGGCCATCGCGCGCCGCGCCGCAGAAGGTCTGCGCTCCGGCATGTCGATCTATCTCGATGCCGGCACGACCATGCTGTCGTTCGTGCCGCATATCGTCGAGCTGTCGGACATGACGGTCGTGACCAACGACTTCCAGATCGTGCGCGAACTCGCCAGCGCGACGCATGTGAACGTCATACACATCGGCGGACAGCTCGATCACCGGAACCTGTCGAGCGTCGGCACGCTCGCGGCGGCGACGCTGCGCCAGGTCGTGCTCGACGTCGCGTTCATCTCGGCGAGTTCGTGGGACTTGCGCCGTGGCGTGACCACGCCTTCCGCGCCGAAAGTCGAAGTCAAGCTCGCTGCGATGGAAGCCGCCTCGCGCAACGTGCTCACGGTCGCGAGTTCGAAATACGGAACGGTCGGGCTATACAAGGTAGCGAGTCTCGAAAGCTTCGATCAGGTCATCACCGACGATGGCCTCGCCCCGGCTGCCGCAACGGGCATCCGTCAATCGGGAATCGATCTGGCGCTGGCCGCAGTCGAGTGATCCCGGCGGCTCGCCGCACGCATCCATTTTTCGAAAGCGCGTTTCACATCGCGGGACACGCGTCGCGCGTGCGGCGCTTCGACTTTTCGCGGCTTGAAAGCGTGTTTTGCATCGCAAAAACGATCGGCCATCTCGTTGATTTAAAACGATAAATACTGTCTTGTGTCTTATATAAGACTTGGCTCGCCAGCAAAGAAAGGGCGTTACCATGTAGTCATGCGGTTTCGCTTCGACTATTCATCTAACGCGCTTTGTTCTTAGGAGAGTCACATGGCCCAGTATCAAGACGACATCAAGGCAGTTGCCGGTTTGAAAGAGAATCACGGCAGCGCGTGGAGTGCCATCAATCCCGAATATGCCGCGCGCATGCGTGCGCAGAACAAGTTCAAGACGGGCCTCGACATCGCGAAGTACACGGCGAAAATCATGCGTGCCGACATGGCCGCCTACGACGCCGACCCGTCGAAGTACACGCAGTCGCTCGGTTGCTGGCACGGATTCATCGGCCAGCAGAAGATGATCTCCATCAAGAAGCACTTCAACAGCACCGAGCGCCGTTACCTTTATCTGTCCGGCTGGATGGTCGCCGCGCTGCGCTCCGAGTTCGGTCCGCTGCCGGATCAGTCGATGCACGAAAAAACCTCGGTCAGCGCGCTGATCCGCGAGTTGTACACGTTCCTGCGCCAGGCCGACGCGCGTGAGTTGGGCGGCCTGTTCCGTCAGCTCGATGCGGCCGAAGGCGCTGCCAAGGCCGCCATTCAGGAAAAGATCGACAACCACGTGACGCACGTCGTGCCGATCATCGCCGACATCGACGCGGGTTTCGGCAACGCGGAAGCGACGTATCTGCTTGCCAAGCAGTTCATCGAAGCGGGCGCGTGCTGCATCCAGATCGAAAATCAGGTGTCCGACGAGAAGCAGTGCGGTCACCAGGACGGGAAAGTCACCGTGCCGCACGAGGATTTCCTCGCCAAGATTCGCGCGATCCGTTACGCGTTCCTGGAACTCGGTGTCGACGACGGCATCATCGTGGCGCGTACCGATTCGCTCGGCGCGGGCCTCACCAAGCAGATTGCCGTGACGCGCACACCGGGCGACCTGGGCGATCAATACAATTCGTTCCTCGATTGCGAAGAACTGACGGCGGACGAACTGGGCAATGGCGACGTCATCATCAAGCGTGACGGCAAGCTGCTGCGTCCCAAGCGCCTGCCGAGCAACCTGTTCCAGTTCCGTGCCGGCTCGGGCGAGGCGCGCTGCGTGCTGGATTGCGTCACCGCGCTGCAGAACGGCGCCGACCTGCTGTGGATCGAAACCGAGAAACCGCATATCGCGCAGATCGGCGGCATGGTCAGCGAGATCCGCAAGGTCATTCCGAACGCCAAGCTGGTGTACAACAACAGCCCGTCGTTCAACTGGACGCTGAACTTCCGCCAGCAGGCGTACGACGCGATGAAGGCCGCGGGCAAGGATGTTTCGGCCTACGACCGCGCCCAGTTGATGAGCGTGGAATACGATCAGACCGAACTCGCGCAGCTCGCCGATGAAAAGATCCGCACCTTCCAGGCCGACGCGTCGCGCGAAGCGGGCATCTTCCATCATCTGATCACGCTGCCGACGTATCACACGGCCGCGCTGTCGACCGACAATCTCGCCAAGGAATACTTCGGCGACCAGGGCATGCTGGGTTATGTGGCGGGCGTGCAGCGCAAGGAAATCCGTCAGGGCATCGCGTGCGTGAAGCACCAGAACATGTCCGGCTCGGACATCGGCGACGATCACAAGGAGTATTTCAGCGGCGAAGCGGCTTTGAAGGCGGCGGGGAAAGACAACACGATGAACCAGTTCTGATCGCGCTCGTACTTCACGCGAAATGACAAATGGCCCGATCGGCTTGCGCTGATCGGGCCATATTTGCGTTCATCAAGACCTACCGGGGAACGCGCCGCGCTGAATCAGGAATTCGTCCAGTTGCTCGAACGTTTCGGGCATTGCTTCGTCCATTCCCTCGATGGCGACGTCGAGCGCTTCCTTCGACGGATACAGCTCGTGCATCACGAGCAGCGTCTTGCCATCCTTCTCTTCGAAGGTCACGGTCGTGACGGCGCCATCGTCGCTTTCCTCGTTGGTCCAGACGAGGCGCGCATCCGGAACCACGTCGAGGTATCTGCCGAAGAACGCCATGGGCGCCGATGCCTCGGGATGAGCGAACGCCAGCCGATAGCGCCCGCCGACACGCACGTCCTGTTCGCACGAGAGCAGGGTCGCACCGCTCGACTTCGGTACCCACCATTGCCGGAAAAGCTCGGGCGTGGTCCACGCTTCGAACACGAGCCGCGGCGGCGCGTCGAAGATTCGCGTGATGACCATCTCGCGCTCGGACTTGCGCTCCGATGCGGTGCGGTTGCTCGTGCGGTTGTTCGTGCGGGCGGACTCATTTTCTCTGCTTGCGACCATCACGTTTCTCCTTGCGTTCGAGTTCCTCGATGACCGTGTCCAGCGCGTCGAAACGTTCATGCTTTCATGCACTGTCGATGCTCCGGCCGTTCGCCGCCACCAATGCGATGGTGAATTGTGCGCCACCTTCTTCGCGATTGACAGCCGCGATCCGCGCGCCGAATCCGTCGACGATGGGCGACGTGATCGCGAGCCCGAGGCCGGGTCCGTGTCCGCGCGGCTTGGTCGTGACGAGCGGATCGAACAGATGCGCGAAGTTTTCCGAAGGCGAGGTTCGCGGCACGCGCCGCATTCCGAAATTTCAGAATCGCTCGATTTTCGATGGCCGAGCTTTTAGACTGCGAGTTGCCCTTTCACGCAACGGAGCGCTTCACGCATGACGAGAACCAACGAATATCAGCAGCCGATCGGCGAAGCGGTAACGGACTGGAAAACGCGTGAGCGCCCGGCGCGCATCGGCATCGACGGCAGGCATTGCCGCATCGAGCCGCTCGACTTGGATCGCCACGCGGCCGATCTCTTCGATGCCTACGGCCGCGCACCGGACGGCAGCGACTGGACTTATCTTTTCGTCGGGCCGTTCGCGGATTTCGAAACCTTTCGCGACTATCTGGCGAAAGCCGCCGCGTCCGCCGATCCGCTGCATTACACGGTCATCGATTCGGCGAGCGGCAAGGCGGTCGGCACGCTCGCGCTGATGCGGATCGAGCCTGTGCATGGCGTCATCGAAATGGGCAGCGTCACGTTCTCGCCCCTGCTCAAGCAGACGCGCATATCGACGGAAGCGCAATATCTGCTGATGCGCCATGTTTTCGACGATTTGGGCTACAGGCGCTACGAATGGAAGTGCGACAGCCTGAACGCGCCTTCGCGCAAGGCGGCGCTTCGGCTCGGCTTCGAGTTCGAAGGCATCTTCAGGCAGGCGATCGTCTACAAGGGACGCAATCGCGATACGGCGTGGTACGCGATCATCGATAAGGACTGGCCGCGCATCCGGCGCGGCTTCGAACGCTGGCTCGCCGACGATAACTTCGACGTGAACGGCAGGCAGCGTGCATCGCTCGCGCAATTGCGGGACGAGGCCGCTTAGAAAGCGCATCGTCCGCGATTGCGCGTGCTTCGATTACTTCTTGATCTCGAGCAGTTCGACTTCGAACGTCAGGTCGCTGTTCGGCGGAATCGTGCCGACGCCGCGGCTGCCGTAGGCGGTTGCGGCCGGGCAGGTCAGCTTCGCCTTGCCGCCGACCTTGATCTTCTGCACGCCTTGCGTCCAGCACGGAATCACGCGGTTGAGCGGGAAGGTCGCGGGGCCGCCGTGCTTGCTCGAGCTGTCGAATTCGGTGCCGTCGGCGAGCGTGCCGCGATAGTTGACGCTCACGGTGTCGTCGGCGGTGGGTTGCGCGCCGGTGCCTTGCTTGAGGTGCTCGACGACGACACCCGACGGCAGCTTCTCGGTGGTGTTGGCGGCGAACGCGGTGGTTGCGATGGCGGATGCGGCGAGCAGAGCGATGACTGATTTCATGCGATAACCTCGTTGAACGGAAGGGCCATTATATCGACAGCCCTTTGGCCTCAATTCGTCCGCGCCTCCGGGCATTCCGTCCGGTACCAGATATCGACCTGACGTTGCGCCGCATGCAGATCGTCGGGATAGTACGGGTCGAAAAATTTCGACGGAACGTAGCCCGCTCGTTCGAGCGCGGCCAGTTCGCTCAGATTGCGCTCGCGCGTCAGCGGCGCGTGGTTTCTGAGCGCGGTGAGATCGCGGCATTGCGCAGCGCTCAGATTCGGCGCGCCTGGCTGCGAGCCGCCTGCGGCACAACCGGCGAGCGCAATGGCGAGCGCCGGGATCATCGATAGTGTTTTCATGTTGCGTTTTCCTCCGGTTCGGGGCGTCTATCGGAAGTATCCCTAGTTGAGCGGAAATCCGCTCGAACTGCTTCGCGCAGCCCGGCGAGCGCTGCAGCCGCGCCATTGTTTGCGAATCGCGAATGACGCATTCGGCGGTTCGCCCGTTCTTTTCGAAGCGCGTCTGAGTCACCCTCTGTTGCGTCGACGATGCCGCATTTCAACCACGCGGCGCGCGATTCTGACTCAGGAGACAAAGATGACCTCGAACCGGTGGGATACGTCCTACGAATGGAAAGCCGTGACGCTGCTTGCGCTCGGATTCGGCCTTGTCGGCCTCGATCGATGGCTGATCGCGCCGCTCTTTCCGGCAATGATGAAGGACCTGCATCTCACCGCGCAGGATGTCGGCAACTGCATCGGCATACTGGGGCTGTCGTGGGGCGTGTTCGCCGCGCTGATGGGCGGCATCTCCGACAAGATCGGACGTCGCAAAGTGCTGATTCCCGCGATCATCGCGTTTTCGCTGCTATCCGGATTTTCGGGCGTCGCGGGCGGCCTCGCCAGCCTGCTCGCCGTGCGCTCGCTGATGGGCGTCGCCGAAGGCTCGTTCTGTCCGACGAGTTTCGCCGCGACCGCCGACGCCTCGCATCCGAAGCGGCGCGGCTTCAATCTCGGGCTGCAGCAAAGCGGATTCGCGCTCTTCGGGCTTGCGCTTTCGCCGATCATCGCGACGCAACTGCTCAACGTCGTGTCGTGGCGCTGGGTGTTCGCGCTCGTGTCCATTCCCGGCTTGATACTCGGCGTGCTGATGTTCTTCGTGATTCGCGAACCGGCGTCGGCGCCTGCGCAACAGCAGGCCGCGAAGGGCAACTGGCGCGACGTGCTGAAGAGCCGCAACATTCCCGTCGCGATGGTCGCGCTCTTCTGCGCGATGACGGGCGTCTTCGTGCTCGGCGCGATGCTGCCGCTTTACCTCACCGACTATCTCGCGCTCGACACGCAGCGCATGGGCATCGTCGTATCGGCGATTGGCTTTGGCGGATTCGTCGGCCAGTTCGCGTTGCCGGGACTCTCCGATCTCGTCGGACGGCGGCTTGCGAGCATCGCCGGTTTCGCGGGCACGGCCGTCATGCTGTACGTGTTTCGCGGCGTCGGGGCGCAGCCGCTCGTTCTGTTCATCGTGCTGTTCGTGGCGTCGTTCTTCACGCTCGGCCTCGTTTCGCTGCTGTCAGGGCCGGTCGCGACGGAAGCGGCGCCGATCGGCATGGTGTCGACGGCGATCGGCATCGTCGTCGGCGCGGGCGAGATCTTCGGCGGCGGCGTGGCGCCCGCGATCGCGGGTTTCGTCGCTACACGATTCGGAATCCAGAATATTCTCTGGCTCCCGATTTGCGCGGTGATTCTGGGCATCGGCGTGAGCCTGCTGCTCGAAGAGACCGCGCCCGCCCGCGTGCGCGGAAAAGCGCGCGGCGTGGGGCTCGTCGGAGGCGAGCAGCCCGAGTAAGCGCATACGCGCGCTGCGGATACACTGACATGCTGGACACGCTCGAAAGGGACCAGCATGGATCGTTTTCTCAGCATAGAGGCCTTCGTGCGCGTGGCGGAGACCAGCAGCTTCGCGGAAGCGGCGCGGCAGCTCGGCGTCGCCAGTTCGGTCGTCACCACGCGCATTCAGCAGTTGGAGAAATTCCTCAATGTGCCGCTGTTTCATCGCAGCACGCGGCACGTCAGGCTATCCGATGTCGGCGAGGCGTTCTATCGGGACTGCGCGGAAGTGGTGGGGCGCGTCAACGAACTGACCGACCAGATGCGCGAGTTGCGCGCGACACCGACCGGGCGGCTGCGCATTCAGATGTTGCCGGGCTTCGCGCTGGGTCACTTCGGCGCATCGCTGGCCGAATTCAATCGACGGTATCCCGGCATCCAGCTCGACGTGATCGTCAACGACCGTGTCGTCGATCCGATCGAAGAGGGCTTCGACGTCGCGTTCCAGATCTTTCCGGCGATCTCCGAATCGCTGATCGAGCGGCGTCTCTTCACCGTCCGGCGGCTCTTTTGCGCCGCGCCTTCCTACGTGAACGAACATGGCGCGCCCCGGCATCCGCGCGAACTGCTCGATCACAGGACGGCGCTTTACTCGGGCTATCCGTCGCGCAATCGCTGGACGATGACGCGCGGCAGCGAGGTCGTCGAAATAGAACTGCCGGGCATCGTGCGTTCGAATTCGGTGCACTTGCTGCACGACTACGCGCTGACGGGCGGCGGCGTGGTGTGCCTGCCGACGCTCGTCGCGAGCGCGTCGCTGCTCAATGGCTCGCTCGTGCCGATTCTGCCGGACTACGCGCTCTCTCCGATGAACTTCGCAGCCGTCTATCCCGCGACGCAGCGGCAAGGGCTCAAGGTGAAAGCGCTGGTCGAATTTCTCGCCGAGCGGCTGGGTCCGGAGCCGGCGTGGGACGTGCCGCTCATCGAACGAGGATGGGTTAGTTAGCCATGCAACTAACTGTCCTTTCGCGCCCGTCCCTTGAACAACGCGCTCAACGACGCTGCGGCCCGAACATGCGCGACAAGGCCCGCGCGAGTTCCTTCACAACGGCATCGGCAGTCGGGTGATGCAGCAGCGCGATATCCATTGTCTCGATGGCGGGCAAGCCGCTTTTCGCTGTCAGCACGACGTGATCCGGCGATACGGCGCGCGCCGGAAGCAGGCTGATGCCCAGACCATCGGCGACGGCCGCCTGGATGCCGCTCAGACTCGAACAGATGAACGCGAGCCGCCAGCGTCGGCCGATGCTTTCGATCGCATGGGTCATGTCGTCGCGATACAGCCCGCGCGGCGGAAACGCGACGAGCGGAATCGGATCGAGTTGAATCGACGGATTCGTCGCGCTGTCGATCCATCGCAATTGCTCGGGCCATGTCGCGACGGCTTCGCGGCTATTGCGCCGCTGCTTCACGAGGACGAGATCGAGATCGCCGCGATCGTAGCTGTTGCTCAGATCGCGGACCAGTCCGCTCGTCACTTCGAGCTTCACTTGCGGATGCTTGCGATTGAAGGCCGCGAGCATGTGCGTCGTCGGTCCGCCGACGAAGTCTTCCGGCACGCCGAGCCGGACCGTCACGCCGACGTTCGCGCCCGATAGCGCCTCGATCATTTCGTCGTTGAGCGCGAGCATGCGGCGCGCGTAGGCGAGCAGGGTTTCACCGGCGTCGGTCGGGCGAACATCGCCGCTGCCGCGTTCGAGCAGCTTGTGCCCCGCCATGTCCTCGAGCCGGCGCACCTTCTGGCTGATCGTCGATTGCGTCGAATGAAGCCGCGCGGATGCGGCGGTGAAGGTGCCGCAATCGGCCACCATGACGATGGCCTTCAACAAGTCGAGGTCGAACAGCGGCGTGCGTGCGTTGGGAAGGTGTTTCATCGACCCGATGGATCTTCGAATGGGACATCGACTTCTATCACGCGCGAAGGGCGCTGGCAATCGCGTGATAGTGTTCCGGTAGGGCAGTGCGTCCGCTTACCGATATCGCCGACATGACTCGTTCTCTCTATCTCTGCAATGTCCGCCTGGCCGATGGCCAACAGGTTTCCGTATCCATCGTCGATGGTCGTATCGACGCGCTCGGCGCAGATGCCGCCGCCCCACGCGATGCGCAGATCGAAGACGGCGGCGGCGCGTTGCTGCTGCCGGGCTTCGTCGAAGGTCATACGCATGTCGATAAGAGCAACTGGGGGCGTCCGTGGTATCGCAACGAAGTCGGCCCGCTGCTCACCGATCGCATCGGCAACGAACGCGAATGGCGCAGGACATCGGGACACGATGCGGCCGCGCAATCGCTCGCGCTGTCGCGTGCATTCGTGGCTGCGGGCACGACGCGTCTGCGCACGCACGTCGATATCGACACCGACGCACGCCTGCGCCATCTCGAAGGCGTACTCGCAACACGGCAGACGATGCGCGATACGCTCGACATGCAGATCGTCGCGTTTCCGCAGTCGGGCATGCTGATTCGTCCGGGCACCGTCGAGCTGCTCGGCGAAGCGCTCGCAGAAGGCGCCGATGTGCTCGGCGCGCTCGATCCCGCGTTGATCGACGGCGATCCGGTCGCATCGTTGAACGCGACCTTGGCGCTCGCGCAACGCTATCGCAAGCCGATCGACATCCATCTGCACGAACCGGGCGAGATCGGCGCGTTCACGCTGAAACTGCTGCTGGATCGCGTGCAAGCGTCGGGCATGCAGGGACAGGTCGTCGTCAGTCACGGCTTTTGTCTTGGCGCGCTGCCGGAGCGCGAGCGCGATGTGCTGCTCGATCGCATCGCTGATTTGCGCGTGGCGCTGCTGACGAGCGCGCCGCCTTCGTGCACGGTGCCGCCGCTCAAGCTATGCCGCGAGAAGGGCATCACGATGTTCGGCGGCAACGACGGCATCCGCGATACATGGACGCCGTACGGCGTGCCCGACATGCTCGAACGCGCGATGCTGATCGGCATGCGCTACGACTTGCGGCGCGACGACGATCTCACGATCGCGTTCGATTGCGTGAGCGATGCGGCAGCGCGCGGCTGCGGTTTCGCGGACTACGGCCTGCGCGTGGGCGCGCGCGCGGATCTCGTGCTCGTCGATGCCGAGACCGTCGCCCATGCGGTCGTGACGCGGCCCGTGCGCAAGCTCGTCGTTGCGAACGGACGTATCGTCGCGCGCGACGGCGTGCTGACGCCGCCTCGCGCATGACGCTCAACGCGGTGCGTTGAGCGTCAGCTTCATATGGCGGTTCACGTCCTTGTACAGCAGATAGCGGAAGCGGCTCGGTCCGCCCGCATAACAGGCTTGCGGACAGAATGCGCGCAGCCACATGAAGTCGCCGGCTTCGACTTCGACCCAGTCCTGATTCAGCCGATACACCGCCTTGCCTTCGAGCACATACAGGCCGTGCTCCATCACGTGCGTTTCTGCGAACGGAATCACGCCGCCCGGCTGGAACGTAACGATGTTGACGTGCATGTCGTGACGCATGTCGCTGGTATCGACGAAACGCGTCGTCACCCAGCGGCCTTCGGTGCCCGGCATCGGAATCGGCTCGATGTCCTGCTCGTTCGTGACGAACGCTTCGGGAAGCGGCACGCCATCGACGGCTTCATAGTGCTTGCGAACCCAGTGAAAACGCGCCGCATCCTTATGACGATTGCGCAACTGCCAGTTCGTGCCGGGCGGAATGAACGCATACCCGCCTGTCTTCAGAACATGCAAGGTGCCTTGCAAAGTCAGTTCGATCTCGCCTTCGACGACGAACAGCACGCCTTCGGCATTCGGGTCCTGTTCGGGCTTTTCGCTGCCGCCGCCCGGCGCCACTTCCATGATGTATTGCGAGAACGTCTCGGCGAATCCGGTAAGCGGACGCGCGAGCACCCAGAGACGCGTCTTGTCCCAGAACGGCAGATGACTCGTGACGATATCGCGCATCACGCCTTTGGGAATGACGGCATACGCTTCAGTGAACATCGCGCGATCGGTGAGCAGCTCGGTCTGCGATGGATGACCGCCGTGCGGCGCGTAGTACGTGTTGCTTGACATACGAAAGTCTCCGTTAGGTTCACGCCGTCGTCGTGATTTCGACGCCTTGGTCGTCCGGCTTTCCCGGACGCGAATGACAGGCGCGACGAATTTACCCGGCAGAACACATACAAAATATCGGAGATGCGCGCTATCGACAAATTAAATGTTCGAATGCAGGGTATCCATTTCCTGAATGGGGCAGCGAACGATTCTTTATGCAGACGCTTACGAAGATCAGCGAAGAACATGCCCGAGCACGATCACATACACCGCCGTGATCGCAAGCTGACATAAGGTGAACGGCAATCCATAGCGCAGAAAGCGCCCGAAGCTGACCGGCGCGCCTTCCTGCGCGCAGATTCCCGCTGCCACGATGTTCGCCGCCGAGCCGACGAGCGTCGCGTTGCCGCCGAGCGTCGCGCCGTACATCATGCCGATGAAGACCGGAATCACCGCGTCGGGCCACTGCGTGAACTGGTCGGAGAGCGCGGCCTCCGGCACGAATTCCGCCGTGACGAGATAGCCCTTGACCATCACGATCGACGCAGCCGCGACCGGCACGTTCGCGAGCACGGAAGAGAGCAGGCCGATGCCGCCGATCATCGCGAGCGCGACGAGCGCGAGTCGCGTGCCGAACACTTCATACAGCTTGAGCGACATGACTTGCAGCAGTCCCGTCTTGGCCATGCCCTGCACGAGACAGAAAATGCAGGTGAGGAACAGCAGCGTCTTCCAGTCGACGTCGCGCAGCACGCGATCGGTCGGCTCGACCCTGAACGCATACGCGACGAGCAGCGCGAGCGCACTCGCGATCACGGCGACGACGGGTGGCACGATGCGCGTCGGCAACTCTTCGCCGAGCACGAAGAGGACCATCATCAGCGCGAGCACGACGACGGCGAGCGCCGCGTACACGGGCCGCTTGAGCTTCGTTCCCGGGCTGCGCGGCGGTAGCGGCGTGACGCTGCGCCAGATGCCGCGCATGAGGATCGGCAAGAGCGGAATCACGACGATGATCGCGAGCAGACCACCGAGGCTCGCGCGCCGCAGATACTCGCCGAAGCTCATGCCGATCGAACTGCCGACGAGAAACGTCGCCGGATCGCCGACGAGCGTCAGCAGGCCGGCGGCGTTGCTGAGCAGGGCGGTGAGGATCAGCGGCGGCACGATATCGAGTTCGAGCGCGCGCGCGACGCGAACGATGATCGGCGCGAGCAGGATCACCGTCGTCGCGTTGGGAAGCAAGGCGCATAGCGGCGCGACGATCACGATCAAGAGAAGCAGGAAGCGCTTGCCGCTGCCCGCCGTCGCGCGCAGATAGTATTCGCCGACGAGATCGAAGAGACCCGTCGTCGAAAGAATCCGCGCGACGATCATGCCGCCGAACAGCAGGCTGATCGGTCCTGCCGCGGTGCGCGCGGTCGCGATCAGATCCTGCTCGTCGATGATGCCGAGCGCGATCAGCACGCTTGCACCGACGAGCGCGGCGACGGCCATGTCGATCAGATCGAAGGCGATCACGAGGATCACCGCCGAGAACACGCCGACTACGAGATAGATTTGCCAATCGCTCATGATGGGCTCGCGCGGGCGCTATTGCATCGGCGGCGCGTACATCAGGCCGCCGCGTCGGTAGAGTTCGTTCAGTCCGCGTTCGAGTTTGAGCGGACTTCCGGTGCCGAGATTGCGGTCGAACATTTCTCCGTAATTGCCGGCGCTTTTCAGCGCACGAATCGTCCAGCCGGGGTCGATGCCGAGCGTCGCGGTGACGCTCGCATCCGGCACGAGCGCGCGGGCCACGATCGGATCGCGGACGCGCTCCGCTTCGTTGCTCCGCGTCACGCCGACTTCTTCGGCGGTGATGAGCGTGAAGAGCACCCAGCGGACGATGACGAGCCAGCGGTGATCGTCGCCGCGCACGGCGGGCGCGTGCGGCTGCTTCGAGATTCGCTCGGTCAGGATCGTCATGGACGACGGGCCGCCCGGCGCGCGGCTGCGCAGCGTGGCGAGCAGGGAGGTATCGGCGGTCACGGCGCCGCATCGGCCGGAGACGAACGCGTGCTCCAGTTCCGTCACCGAGCCGAGCACGAGCGGCTTCAGGTCGAGCGCGTTCGCATTCGAATAGCCGGCGAGATTGCTTTCGCTCGTGGTCTCGCGTTGCACGCAGACCGTGGCGCCCCTGAGCGACGCGAGCGTGCGAATGCCGCTCTTCGCCGGCACCATGAACGCCTGAGCGTCATAGAACAGCACGCCCGCGAACTGCACGGCGAGCGTGCCTTCGCGCAGCAGCGTCCAGGTCGTGTTGCGCGCGAGCAGATCGACGCGGCCCGTCCTGAGCGCCGGAAAACGCGCGGACGTCCTGAGTGGAACGAAGGCGACCTTGTTCGCGTCGCCGAGCGTCGCGGCGGCCACCGCGCGGCAGAAGTCCGCGTCGATGCCCGACCAGTGTCCGGACGCATCCTGCTGTGAAAAGCCCGCGATGCCGTCGCTGACGCCGCATCGCAGAACGCCGCGCGCCTTGACTTGCGCGAGCGTGTCCGATCCCGCCGCGAGGACGGGCGCGCCCGATGTCAGCAGCGCGAGCAGCACGGCGCCGACGATCGCGATGAATCTCCCCGATGCGTTTGCCATCGTCTTCTCTTGTTGAAGACTTCCGTTCACGGCGTATTGCCACGCAGTTCATGCTCGAAAGGCGAGCGTGTGATATTGCTTGTTTCTACCCGTTCGAAGAGACACGTGACAATAAGGTTGTAGACGAAAACGGATTCAGTTCAAGCGGTCATTTACCGGATACTGTTGCCCCGCCAGGGGCTGGGAGAATTCGATGCGCGCCTTCGTCTCGCTGCCGGTTCTTGCGTTGCCGATCCTTCTCGCCGCGTGCAACACGCCGCCGATTCCGCCGGGCAAATCGGTGGACATACCCACGGCGCTTCAGAACGTCCTCGATGGCGTGTGCAACTTCCGGAAGACGCAGGCCGAGCGCAAGCAGAACTACGGCGTGGCGATCGATTCGATCACCGTCGAACTCGATCTGACCGTCGATGGCGCGCAGACTCCGCCCGTCGCCGTCGCGCCCGATATCAAGTTCATCCCGACCGTCAGTTACGGGCACATCATCACGGCGAACACGGGAAGCAGGCTGCTCGTATCGCTGAAGAATCTCGATGGCGCGAAAGGCGCGGACATGCAGTGCCCGCCGCCGCCGCCCGCCAGCCCCGCTAAGTAAGCGAGGGTTTACCGCAATCCATTCCTGCTTGACGTCGGCTGCGCTGCGCCTGATACTTTGTCCGTACAAAGTGATGTTTAAGACAGGAGGCATGACGCAATGCATTCGGACAGAGTAGGCAAGCAGCGATATCGGGCGAGTTACGGCCGTTATCTGGAGGATTTCACAGTCGGCGATATATACGAGCATCGCCCGGGCCGCACGATCACAGACGCGGACAACATTCAGTTCTCGCTGCTGACGATGAACTTTCATCCGATGCACTGCGACGCGCATCACGCCTCGAAGAGCGAGTTCGGCAAGCTTCTCGTGAGCAGCGGCCTCACGGTCGCGATCGTGCTCGGCATGTCGGTGAACGACGTGAGCGGCAAGGCCATCGCCAATCTCGGCTGGAAGGAAATTCGCCTGACGGGCCCTGTTTTTGCGGGCGATACGCTTTATGCGGAGTCGGAAGTGCTCGAAGTGCGCGAATCGAAATCGCGCCCGACGCAGGGCATCGTCACGGTGCACACGCGCGCGTTCAATCAGGACGGCAAGCCCGTCATGGATTTCATCCGTACCGCGCTGATCGCCAAGCGCGGCCACGGCACCGCCGAAGACTGACCGCACATATCGCCGGCGTTGTCGCGCGCCGGCGTCCCGTTTCCGTTTCGCATACAAGACCGTTCGATTGCATCGATGCATCGGCGCACGGCGGCGAGACGGTTCATCGTCACAGTACTGGAGACAACTGTGAGTCATTACGTTAGCTCGGGCGCCCGGCTGGACCGGCTGCCGATGTCGCGTTTTCACTGGAAGATTCTGGGCCTCATCAGCGCGGGCGCGTGCCTCGACGCGTTCGACGTCTATCTCGCGGGCGGCGTATCCGCCGCGATGCTCAAGGCGGGTTTCTCGACGATGCAGCTCAACGCATTGTTCGTGTCGTCGGGCTTTTTCGGCATGGTGATCGGCGCGGGCTTGTCCGGCTATCTCGGCGATCGCTTCGGACGCCGCTCGTCGTATCAGTTCAATCTCGCGCTCTTCGGTTTGATGTCCTTCGTCGCCGCGTTCGCACCGAATATCCAGTGGCTGATCGGCGCGCGCTTCGTCATGGGCATCGGGCTGGGCGCGGAGCTGGTCGTCGCGGCGGGCACGTTGTGCGAGTTCATTCCGCCCGCGTATCGCGGACGCTGGATTTCGCTGCTCGGTCTCATCGTCAATTCGGGTCTCGTGCTCGCGACGAGTGTCGGTTACGTGGTGATTCCGCATCTCGGCTGGCGCTGGATGTTCGGCATCGCGGGCATCGGCGCGGTGATCGTATGGGCGCTGCGTCATCGCATGCCGGAATCGCCGCGCTGGCTCGAATCGGTCGGACGCACGCAGGAAGCCGAGGACACCGTGAGCGCGATCGAAGCGGAAGTCGCGCATCAGAAGGGACCGCTGCCCGACTGTGCGCGCACGCAGAATCTCGAAGTGCCGCGCGCGCCGCTGTCGGCGCTGTTTCGCCGCGGCATGATCGGACGCACGCTGACGGCCGCATTGACGGCGATCGCGGTGAACGTCGCGGTGTACGGCTTCGTCGCGTGGCTGCCGACGTTCTTCGTCCACGAAGGGCGCGATATTGTCACGTCGCTCGGCTTCACGACGCTGATGTCGTTCGGCGCACCGTTCGGCGCAGTGCTCGGCTACCTCACCGCCGACCGCCTCGGACGCGCGAAAGGTCTCGTGTTCTATAGCGTCATCGCGATCGTGCTGGGCTTCGTCTATCCGCAGATGACGGCCAACGCGGCGATCGCCATCGTCGGCTTCACGCTCGTCAGTTGCATCTTCGGCATCGTCACGCTGGGTCTCTTCGGCTACGTGCCCGAGCTCTTCCCGACCGCGCTGCGCCTGCGCGGCACCGGCGTGGCGGGCGTGTGCGGACGTATCGCGTCGATGCTCACGTCGTATGCCGCCGTGATCCTGTATGCGCAACTCGGGCTGTTCGGCGTGCTCGGCATGGTCGCGGGCGTTCTGATCCTGCTCGTGATCGCCGTGCTGAGTCTCGGCGTGGATGCGAACCAGTTCTCGCTGGAAGAAGTCTCGCCCGATGAAGAAGCCAACGCAGACGATCTGCCGCTCAACCATCAGGGAGCCACGCGATGAACGCACGCAACGACATGCAGCAGGCGCAAACCGTATCGCAACGCCTTGCATCGTTTTCGACGCATCTGCAATTGAGCGACGTGCCGCAAAGCGTGCGCGAGCGCGCGAAGCATCTGATTCTCGACAGCATCGGCCTGGCTTATGCGACCTTGAAACTGCCGTACGCGACCTCGACGCTCGCCGCGATGCAGGAGCTCGGCAGCGGCGAAGCGACGGTGTTCGGCCACACGCAGAAGCTCGCATTGCGCGATGCGATGCTGCTCAACGGCCTTCTGATTCACAGCCTCGACTTCGACGACACGCATGCACGCGGCGTGATCCACTCGACGGCGAGCGCGTTTCCGGTCGCGTTCAATCTCGCCGAGCGCGAGAACGCGAGCGGCGCGGATCTGCTCACCGCGTATCTCTGCGCGATGGAAGTATCGACGCGCGTCGGCTCGGCGGCGAAGAGCGGCTTTCATCACGCGGGCTTTCATCCGACGGGACTCGTCGGCGCATTCGGATGCGCGCTCGGCGCGGCGCGTCTTCTGGGTCTGCCGATCGAAGCGGCGCAGCATGCGCAAGGCATCGTGCTGTCGATGGCATCGGGCAATCTCGAGTTCCTGCAGGACGGCGCGTGGACCAAGCGTCTGCATCCGGGATGGGCGGCGGTAGCGGGCGCGACTTCGGCGACGCTCGCGAAGCATGGTTATATCGGTCCGGGCGCGGCTTATGAAGGACGCTTCGGTCTCTATGCGCTTTACATGAAGACGCCGCTCGAAGCGGGCGATATCGATATCGCAACGGCGGGCCTCGGCGAGACATGGGAGATCGACGGCGTTGCGTTGAAGCCGATTCCCGCGTGTCACTTCACGCATGCTTCGTCGGATGCGGCCATCGCGCTTCATCGCGCACATGGTTTGCAAGCCGACGACATCGAGCGTGTGATCGTGCGCGTGCCCGGCCCGACGATTCCCATCGTGTGCGAGCCGGTCGCGCCGAAGCAAAGGCCGTCGAACAGCTATGACGCGCAGTTCAGCATTCCGTACATCGTCGCGACGGGGTTGTTGCGCGGCCGCTTCACGCTCGACGATCTCGAAGCCGAAGCGCTCGCCGATGAAACCGTGCGCGCCGTCGCGGCCCGCGTCACGCACCAAGCGGATCAGGACTCGACGTTTCCGCGTCACTACACCGGCGAAGTGATCGTCCATACGCGGGACGGCCGCATGCTGACGCATCGCGAGTCGATCAATCGCGGCTCGTCCGACAGGCCGCTCACGAATGAGGACATCGTCGCGAAGTTCTTCGACAACGCGCAGCGCAACGTTTCGCGCGATGCCGCCGAGCGCATCTGCGAAGCGGTGCTCTCGCTCGACACGCGACCGGCGCGCACGCTTGCGCAAGCGCTCGCATAAGACGTACACACGAATACAGGAGAAGCAATGGCCACCATCGACGCCGATCAACAGCAGGACATGAGCAATTACGAAGAGAACGAGACGCTCATTCTCGACATGCTCGACCGCTTCCTCAAGACGGAAGTGAAACCCTACGTGCACGAACTCGATGCGAAGGACGAGTATCCGCACGAGATCGTCGAGAAGATGAAGGACATGGGACTCTTCGGCTGCCTGATCTCGCCCGAGTACGGCGGCCTCGGTCTCACGACTTCGACGTACGCGAAGATCGTCGATCGCATTTCCGCGGTATGGATGTCGGTGAGCGGCATCATCAATTCGCATCTCATCATGGCGATGACGATCCAGCGCAACGGCACCGAAGCGCAGAAGCGCGAGTTCCTGCCGCGCATGGCGACGGGCGAGTTGCGCGGCGGCATCGGCCTGACCGAACCGGATTGCGGCACGGACCTCCAGGCGATCCGCACGGTCGCGAGGCGCGACGGCGATCACTATGTCGTCAACGGCAGCAAGACGTGGATCACGAACAGCAAGTACGGCAACATCCTCGCGCTGCTCGTGAAGACCGATCCGGAAGCGCAGCCGCGTCACAAGGGCATGAGCCTTCTGATCGTCGAGAAGGGACCGGGCTTCGAAGTGAGCCGTCAGTTGCAAAAGCTCGGCTATAAGGGCATCGATACGTGCGAGCTTACGTTCACCGATTTTCGCGTGCCGGTGTCGAGCGTGATCGGCGGGCAGGAAGGGCTCGGCCTCAAGCAGATTCTGAGCGGGCTGGAGCTGGGCCGCATCAATGTCGCCGCGCGCGGGGTCGGTGTTGCGCAAGCCGCGCTCGATGAAGCGGTCGCGTATTCGCAGCAGCGCAAGACCTTCGGCAAGCCGATCTGCGAGCATCAGGCGATTGCGCTCAAGCTCGGCGAAATGGCGACGCGCGTGGAAGCCGCGCGCCTTCTGACGGACTCGGCCGCGCGCGCATACGACAAAGGTCTGCGCTGCGACATGGAAGCGGGCATGGCGAAGTACTTCGCAACCGAAGCGGCTGTCGAGAACAGCATGGAAGCAATGCGCATTCATGGCGCGTATGGCTATTCGAAGGAATACAACGTCGAGCGGCTGTATCGCGATGCGCCGCTTCTGACCATCGGCGAAGGCACCAACGAGATGCAACGCCTGATCATCGCCAAGATGCTGATTGCGAGGAACCCTGCATGAGCCTGCCTCTTTCCGGCGTACGCATCGTCGCCATAGAACAATACGGCGCAGGTCCGTTCGCGACCCAACATCTCGCCGATCTCGGCGCGGAAGTCATCAAGATCGAAAACTTCCGCGAAGGCGGCGATGTGGGCCGCAACGTGGGACCGCATTTTTTCGGCGAAGGCGATAGCCACTTCTTCGAAGCGTTCAATCGCAACAAGTGCAGTCTGACGCTCGATCTGAAGAAGCCCGAAGGGCGCGACGTGCTGCTCGATCTCGTCAAGTCGAGCGATGCCGTCTTCAACAATCTGCGCGGCGATCTGCCCGTGAAGCTGGGTCTCACTTACGATCAGTTGAAGGACGCGAATCCGGCTATCGTATGCGCGCATTTGTCGGCATATGGACGCACCGGCAGCCGCGCATCGTGGCCCGGCTACGACTATCTGATGCAGGCGGAAGCGGGTTATCTCTCGGTCACTGGCGAGCCGGACAGTCCGCCGGCGCGCTTCGGTCTGTCGATCATCGATCTGATGACGGGCACCACCGCCGCGATGGCGCTGCTCGCGGGTCTCGTGCAGGCGCGCACGACGGGCATCGGCCGCGACATGGACACGAGTCTCTTCGATGTCGCGCTGCATAACCTCGCGTATGTCGGCACTTGGTATCTGAACGGCGGCACGGTGACAGGACGGGACCGGCGCTCCGCGCATCCGTCGCTGACGCCGAGCCAGCTGTACAAGACGAAGGACGGCTGGATCTTCCTGATGTGCAACAAGGAAAAGTTCTGGGGCGTGCTGGCGGAGATACTCGACAAGCCTTCGTGGATCACCGATGAACGCTTCTGCAATTTCAAGGCGCGGCTCGCGAATCGCGATCTCGTCGAACAGGAACTCGATGCGGCGCTTTCGCGCGCGACGACCGCCGAATGGCTCGCACGTCTGGGCGGACGCGTGCCCGCCGCGCCGGTGTACGACATCAAGCAGGCGCTCGACAATCCGTTCGTCGCGGAGCGGCAAGGCGTGACCGAAGCGGAGCATCCGCGCTTCGGCAAGGTGCGCAACGTGGCGGCGCCGGTTCGCGTGAACGAGACCTTGCCCGCGCGTTCGGCGCCCGAACTGGGACAGGACAACGCGAGGCTTTTCGCCGAACTCGGTTACGATGCTGGTCGGATCGCCCGGTTGCGCGAGAGCGGTGCGGTGCAATGACGATGCTCGCACCGGATGATGTCGCGCGACAGGCGGATCCCTCCGTCAATCCTTCATCGTGCGTGCAAAAGATGGTCAACGTGCTCGGTCAGCAGCCGCGCTATCTGCAATTGGCGCAGACGCTCATTAACGAAATACAGAGCGGGCGCTTTCCGGTGGGCTCCACCATTCCCACCGAATTCGAACTCTGCGAGCAGTTCGGCGCGAGCCGCTCGACCGTGCGCGAGGCAGTCAAGCAGCTCGTGCAGCTCGGCATGGTCGTGCGGCAGGCGGGCATCGGCACGACCGTCAAGGCCGTGAATTCGGAAGGCAGCTATCGGCAGGTCATGCAGCAGTTGAGCGACCTGCATCGCTATTCCGCCGATACCGCGCTCGAGGTCCTGAAGAAAGAGACCGTCGAAGTGAGCGATGCGTCGCTCTGCAAGATGTTGCAGGCGAAGCCCGGCGAAACGTGGTTGCGTCTCGAAGGCATTCGTCGTTCGCCGGAGAGCGTCGATCCGATCTGTCATACCGAGGTCTATATCCAGCCGGCGTTTCGTTCGCTGACAGGCATCGAGGATGATCCACACACGCCGATCTTCACGATGATCGAGCGTCAGTTCGGCGAGCAGATCGCGCGCGTGGAGCAGGAGATTCGCGCGGTGGCGCTGCCCGCGAACATCGCGCGTCTCGTCAACGCGAAGGCGCGTTCGCCCGCGCTATGGCTGTCGCGCCGCTACTTCAACAAGCGCGGCGAGATCGTCGAAGCGGCGGTCAGCATTCATCCCGCCGACCGCTTCAGTTATTCGGAGACGTTCCAGCGCGGCTGGAGCGGCACCTGACGCATTCGAGGAAATCCGCATGATTGCACGCAGTTTTCTGTTCGTTCCGGGCGATCGTCCGGAACGGTTCGACAAGGCATTGGCGACGCACGCGCATCGCGTGGTCATCGATCTGGAAGATGCCGTGGCCGTCGATGCCAAGGCGCAAGCTCGCGCGCAGATCGCGCATTGGTTACGTGAGACGCATGAGCGCGTCGTGATTCGCGTCAACGCTTTCGGTACGCCATGGCACGAAGAAGACGTCGCGATGATTCGCGCGGCGAACGTGCGCGCCGTGATGGTGCCGAAGGCCGAAGATGCGGCGCAACTCGCGGATATCGCGGCACGTTGCGCCGATGACGTCGAGTTGATCGCGCTGGTTGAGAGCGTTGCGGGCGTGGTGCGTATGCGCGAGATCGCGCAATGCGGGCGCGTTGCGCGGCTCGCGTTCGGCTCGTTCGATTTCGGCGTGGACGCGGGCATCGACGGCACCGGGCGCGAACTGGACTATGTGCGTTCGCAGTTCGTGATCGAGTCGCGGTTTGCGGGCCTGCCGCCGCCGATCGACGGCGTAACGCTCGCGACGGGCGACCTCGACGCGATCAACGCCGACGTGCTCGATGCGCGCCGCTTCGGTTTCGGCGGCAAGCTATGCATTCATCCGAAGCAGGTGGACGCCGTGAATGACGGCTTCGCACCGAGCGCCGCCGAACGCGAATGGGCGGCACGCGTGCTCGCTGCGCTGGAAGCGAATCCGCGCGGCGCGATCTCGGTGGACGGGAAACTGGTCGACAAGCCGATCGTCGATCGCGCGCGAAGAATTCAAGCCGCGTGAACGCGGTTCAACGGAGAACAACCGAATGAAGATATTGGTTCCAGTGAAGCGCGTCGTCGATTACAACGTGAAGGTCCGCGTGAAATCGGATAACACGGGTGTCGATATCGCGAACGTGAAGATGTCGATGAACCCGTTCGATGAAATCGCTGTTGAGGAAGCGGTGCGATTGAAGGAAGCGGGCGTCGCTACGGAAGTGATCGCCGTGTCGTGTGGTGTTACGCAATGTCAGGAGACGTTGCGGACGGCGTTGGCTATCGGTGCGGATCGCGCTGTGCTGATCGAAAGCGCAGAGGAATTGCAGCCGTTGGCGGTGGCGAAGCTGTTGAAGGCATTGGTCGATCAGGAGAAGCCTGAACTCGTGATCCTCGGCAAGCAGGCTATCGATGACGATTCGAATCAGACCGGTCAGATGCTTGCTGCATTGACGGGTTTGCCGCAAGCGACGTTCGCATCGAAGGTCGTTATCGCCGATGGTAGAGCGACTGTATCGCGTGAGGTCGATGGCGGCGCCGAGACGCTTTTGTTGAAGCTGCCCGCGGTAATCACGACAGACCTGCGCCTGAACGAGCCGCGCTATGTGACGCTGCCGAACATCATGAAGGCGAAGAAGAAGCCGCTGACGACGGTGAAGCCCGCCGATCTCGGCGTCGATGTCGCGCCGCGTCTCAAGACGCTGAAAGTCGTCGAGCCACCGAAGCGCAGCGCGGGCATCACCGTGCCCGACGTGAAGACGCTGGTCGAAAAACTGAAAACCGAAGCGAAGGTGATCTGAACATGACGATTCTCGTAATTGCAGAACACGACAATGCGTCGATCAAGGCAGCGACGCTGAACACGGTTGCGGCGGCATCGAAGATTGGTGGCGATGTGCATGTGCTGATCGCGGGCTCGAACGCGCAGGGCGCGGCGGATGCGGCGGCGAAGCTCGCGGGCGTTTCGAAAGTGCTCCTCGCCGATGCGCCGCAACTCGCTGAAGGCTTGGCGGAGAACGTCGAAGCTACGGTGTTGAACATCGCGAAGGATTATTCGCACATTCTGGCTCCGGCGACCGCGTACGGTAAGAACATCGCGCCGCGTATCGCTGCACACTTGGATGTCGCGCAAATCAGCGACATCACCGCCGTCGATAGCGCCGATACTTTCGAACGCCCAATCTACGCAGGCAACGCCATCGCCACGGTTCAATCGAGCGATCCGATCAAGGTCATCACCGTTCGCGCGACGGGCTTCGATCCGGTTGCGGCGGAAGGCGGCAGCGCATCGGTCGAAAAGATCGAAGCCGCAACCGATGCAGGCATCTCGCAGTTCGTGAGCCGTGAAGTGACGAAGCTCGATCGTCCGGAACTGACGAGCGCGCACATCATCGTGTCGGGTGGCCGTGGTCTGGGCAGCGGCGAGAACTACACGAAGACGCTAGAACCGCTCGCCGACAAACTCGGCGCGGCGCTGGGCGCATCGCGCGCGGCAGTCGATGCCGGCTATGTCCCGAACGACTTTCAGGTCGGTCAAACCGGCAAGATCGTCGCGCCGCAACTGTACGTTGCAGTCGGCATCTCGGGCGCGATTCAGCACTTGGCCGGCATGAAAGACTCGAAGGTCATCGTCGCCATCAACAAAGACCCCGAAGCGCCGATCTTCAGCGTCGCCGATTACGGTCTCGTCGGCGATCTGTTCTCGGTCGTGCCGGATCTCGCGAGCACGCTGTGACGATGGATCGAGTGCCGCTGCACACGCGCCAGATCACGCTGCAAGGCTTCAGACGCGCGGATGGCCTCTACGACATCGAAGGCCATCTGCGCGACACGAAGTCATACGATCGCGATTCCCATGGCGTGATCGTCAAGGCGGGCGATCCGGTGCACGAGATGATGCTGCGCATGACCATCGGCGTCGATTTCGTCATCCGCGAGGCGAAGGCCGAATCGATCATCGTGCCGTATGTCGGCCATTGCGAAACGATCGCGCCCGACTATCGCAAGCTCGAAGGCATGAAGCTCGCGCCGGGCTTCATGCGCGAAATCAGAAACGTGTTCGGCGGCTTGCGCGGCTGCACGCATCTGACCGAACTCATCGGCGCGGTGGCCACCGCCGCATTTCAGACGATGAGCGAGGAAATCAACGCGAGCGGCACCATGCGGCCGTTCCAGCTCGACGGCTGTCACGCGCTTCGTACGGATGGTCCGCTCGTGAAGGCATTTCATCCGAAGTGGTACGAGGCGCCGAAGCGCCTGTGACGCATCGGCGTGCGAGCCGTGGCTAGCGCGCGTTGCCAGCAAATGTGTATTCTCTCGAAGTCGTTCCTCGAGAGGAGCATCCGTGAAATACCCCTTGCTTCTGGGCTTCGGCATCGTCGCAATCGACGTGATCGTGTGGCGCGCGCGATTGCCCGACAATGACCTGGCCCGGCTCTTCATACGGCTCGCGCTCTTTTTTCTGTTGAGCTGGGTACTCTTTTCGTCGGGTCTGAGTCCGTTCACGCAGGCGCCGTTCGCCGACGTCGTCGAATTGCACTGGGCGGGGCAAATTCTCGAAATCATCTGGTGGTTGATGGGCGCGCGCCTGCTCACGCTCTCACTCGACACGCTGCTGCTTCCACGCGCCTGGAGAAAACAGCGGCTGTTCTCGGACGTTTTCGGTGCCGTGGTGTTTCTCGCGGCGGCCGTGGCGGCGCTTGGCTTCGTGCTCGAACTGCCGGTACGCGGCCTCGTTGCGACATCGGGCGCACTGGCGATCGTGCTGGGCCTCGCTATCCAGAGCACGCTCAGCGATGTATTCGCGGGCATCGTCATCAACACGACGGAACCCTACGCGATAGGTGACTGGGTGACGATCGACGACGTCGAGGGCAAGGTCGTCGAGATGAACTGGCGCGCGACACATCTGTTGACGGGGCAAGGCAATACGCTCATCGTCCCCAACGCTGTCGCGGCGAAGGCGAAAATCACCAATAACAGCAGACCGGGCGACGTCCACGGCATATCGATCGTCCTCGAGATCGAACCCGAGGCGCGGCCGAAGACCGTGCTGGACGGACTCGGGCGCGCGCTTACCGGTTGTAATCTGATTCTCGCGACGCCGGCCCCATACGCGCGCATGAAGCGCACGACGACGAACTCGGTCCAGTATGAAGTGGTGGCCTTCGTCGACGACATGAACAAAAAGCTCGCCGTATGCAACGAGCTCTTCGACCTCTGCTACCGCCATCTCACCGCGGCTGGCGTGGCATGGCGCGCGCTGGGCGTAGCGGCGCCCGCGCTTGCATCGAGAGATGAAAAAGAAGCCTTGTTAAGACGCGTCGACTTGTTCGACAGCCTTTCAGGCGAGGAAATAACGCGGCTCGCGAAGCGTTTGTCGCGACACGAATATCAGGCGAATCATCAGATCCTGGCGCCCGACACCGTGCCCGATAGCTTGTCGATCGTGCATTCGGGCGTGCTCTCGGTCGCGGTCGTCGAAGCGGCAGGCGCTCGCGAGGTTGCTCGCATCGGGCCGGGCGAAGCATTCGGGGAAGCGGGATTGCTCGCCGGAATCGCGATGCAAGTATCGATCTCGACGCTCACGCCATCGGTTCTATTTCAGCTGGCCAAGGACGACATGACGTCGTTTCTCAAAGATCATCCGGAAGTAGCGAAGCAAATGTGCGAGCTTCTGGCGTATCGGCAGGATAAGCTCGGCAAGCTCGCGACTCCGATGCCCGCCGAGCACGAACAAGGCCACTCGCTGTTCCAGTGGTTGATCGGGAAAGTATGGAACGCGCATTCGCTGAATCACGACTCCCGAAGCGATTGAACATACGGCTCAAGCTGCTTCAGCGGAGATGGGTAGCGCGGCCGGATCGATGACATTCTCGTCAGTCACCGACGCAAAAGCCTGAACGGCCGCGCGTGCCGCCGCTTTCCTCGTCTTGCCCGCACGCGACGGCGGCTGGCAGGCGCCGCACACGACGCCGTGCTGCAAGTCATGCTTGTGCGCGACGAACTTGCCGGTGCAGCGGCAGCAGGGCGTCAATTGCAGCATCTCCGCCTCGAAGAAACGCACGAGCGTCCAGGCGCGCGTCAGGTCGAGCACCGGTTCGGCGTCGTTGCGCGTGCAGTGCTCCAGATACAGCCGATATCCTTTGGTCAGCGCATCGAGGTGCGAGCAGCTCGCTTCGTTCTTGAGGAACAGATAAGTGTTGAAGAATAGCGACGCGTGAATGTTCGAAAGCCACGGCATGTACCAGTCCGCGGAGAAAGGCAGCATTCCCTTTGGCGGCGACACGCCTCGCACTTCACGATAAAGACGGATGAGACGTTCGCGCGAGAGCGTGAGTTCGCTTTCGAGGACCTGCATGCGCGCACCGAGTTCGATGAGCGCGACTGCGCGAAACACCTCTTGCGCTTCTTCGGTCAGGCTTTTCTTTGCAATGAGGTTCATGGAGGACGGCGCCTTAGATCAGCAGTTTGACGGGCTGACCTGCCAATAGAACGGCAGCATGCGTCGAAGCGATGTCGGCGTGCTTCGGAGGTTGCGTCAGCGCGGAGAGCAGCATGTGATCGTTGAAGCGGAACGCGCATAACAGCTGATCGGAAGAGGCGAGCTTCACGACTTGGGGCAGCGAGAGGCTCATCAGCAGATCGGCAACCTCGGCGGATAGCCCGAGGCGAAACATGCCGATCGCGCGGTCCTCGCGCAAGATTCGCTGCGCCAGGATGAGATAGGAAAGATTGATCTCTCGAATGCTTTCTTGGATTTCGAAGGTGCTCATCTTTTTAGGCCTTGATGTCTCCAAGGCTTTCGTTGCCTTCAATGATTTCAGTCTAGGCGCGCGTCTCCACCGGATCAATCGTCAGAAGATTGATTTTAATTAATCGATTAGCAACACCGTTAAAGGATTGTTATCCCGTTCTCCGGGAACGGAATATGCGCTGCGGGGCGGCCTTGTCGGCACAGGAAAGCGGCTTTGCTCACGATGATCGAGCGGCAGTCGATACCGGCGGCGCTTCAGTATTCAACTATCCGGCGAGTGGCCGCCTACCGAACCTCGACCATTTTCGCGCCACAATCCCGACATGCTTCCACACGGACAGGCTATGGAACGTCGCGCACTGCTTCCCCCGTTGAATCCGACCCGGGCGTTCGAGGCGACCGGACGCCTGCTGAGTATTTCCAAGGCCGCCGACGAATTGGCCGTGACGCCCGCCGCCGTCAGCCGGCAGGTACGCACGCTCGAAGCCTATCTGGGCGTCGATCTGTTCGAGCGTGTGAAAGGACGGCTTGAGCTGACCTCGGCGGGTGCGCGGTATCTGGCGGAGTTGATGCCGCTCTTCGCAGCGCTGCGCGAAGCCACCGACAGTCTGCGTTCGTCGGAACGGCGCGCCCGCGTGCTCAAGATCCGCTCGCCCGCCACATTCGCGGTGCGCTGGCTGATTCCGCGTCTCGCGAGCTTTCATCGGCTGCATGAAAACATCGACGTGCAACTGACGACATCACCGGCTCCGCTCAATTTCGCGCGTGAGGATATCGACGCCGGCATTCAGCTAGGCGACGGCAAGTGGCCCGGTCTGCGCGTGCAACGTCTGATCGCGAACGAACTGGTGCCTGTCGCCGCGCCGTCGAGACAGGTCAAGGCGCGCTCGCAGTTACAGGGCGAAACGCTTCTGCACACGCTCGCACGCCCTGAAGACTGGACCTTGTGGCTGAAGGCTGCGGGCCTTCCATTGAGCGGGCGACGCCGCGAGATGCGCTACGAAACGTCGCTGCTCGCGTATCAGGCAGCGATCGAAGGGCACGGCGTCGCGATCGCGCAGAAGGCGCTGGTGCGCAGCGAACTCGAAAGCGGTCTGCTCGTCGCTCCGTTTTCATTCGAGCTGGACCGCGGCAATCACACGTACTACTTCGCGTGGCCGACGGCGCGTCCGCAATCCGATGCACTGAAGATTTTCCGCCGATGGCTGCACTCGTTGCTCAACGAATAGCGCTCACGAATCGCCGACCCTTTAACAAAAAGTCAAAGGCTCGTTTCTAAATTGTCGATTGTCCGGAAGGCCGGTGAGTACCTATTCTCGTCGGCATGATTCGTCGCGGTGACGAGTCACGAGACAGGACAATCACAAATGCCAAGAGACAGCCTCAACGGCGTGCGGGTGATCGATTTCTCGCATGTCCTCGCCGGTCCGGTCTGCTCGATGACGCTCGCCGATCTCGGCGCGCACGTCGTCAAGATCGAGCCGCCCGACGGCGAGATCGGGCGGCGCATCGGCCCGCCGTGGATCAGCGGTGAAAGCCCGGCCTTCATCAGCGTCAACCGCAACAAGTACAGCGTCGCGATCGATCTGAAAACCGACGCGGGGCGCGAAGCCGTTCGCCGCATGTTGCGCGAGGCCGACGTGCTCGTCGAAAACTTTCGGCCGGGCGTGATGGCATCGATGGGACTCGACTTCGACGCACTGCGTCAGTTGAATCCCCGGCTCGTCTACTGCTCGATCTCCGCCTTCGGTCAGACGGGCGCGAATCGCAAGCGGCCGGGCGTCGATGGCGTGATCCAGGCTGTCAGCGGTCTGATGAGCACGCTCGGCACGACGAACGCCGAGCCGCTGAAAGTCCCGATTCCCGTTGCCGACATGATGGGCGGCTATCTCGCATCGATCGCGATTCTCGGCGCGCTGCATCAGGTTCGCGCGGGCGGCGGTGCCCAGCATCTCGACGTGAGTCTCTACAACGCGACGCTGATGCTGCAGCAGATCGGCTTCGCTGCGTATTTCGCGTCCGGCCGCGAGCCGGAAAAAACCGGCAGCGCCGCGCCTTATGCGTGCCCGAACGAAGCGTTCGCGACGCAGGACGGCTGGATGATGGTCGTCGCCTATCATCCGGAACGATGGCGCGCGCTGTGCGAGGTGCTCGCATCGTCCGCACTCGCAGCGGATCCGCGCTTCGCCACCAACGACGATCGCGTGCGCCATCGCAAGGCGCTGCATCACATGCTCGCGGCGCGTTTCGTCGAACGCCCGACCGCGGAGTGGATGGAACGGCTCGCAGCGCGGGACATTCTGTGTTCGCCCGTCGCAACCTACGGCGATGTCATCGAAACGGCGGAATACGCCGAATGCGGACTGGCGCAGACGATCGATCATCCGGTCGCGGGAATCATGCGTACGCACGGCTTCGCGCTCGGTCCATCCGACCGCGCAAGCGTGCCCGACGTGCCAGCGCCGCTGACGGGCCAGCACACGCTGCAGATGCTGGAGCGATACGGCTTCGCCCAAAGCGAGATCGCGGAACTGCTGAACGCGGGCGTGATCCGCCTGGGCCGCGCAACGCGCGAGACCTGCGATGAAGACCGCAAGGTGAGCGCATGAGCGCCGCGATGATACGGAGCGAACGACGCGGCCAGGTCGCGCTCGTGCGTCTCGCGTCGGATAACCCGCTCAATCCGCTGACCGACGCGTTGATGGATCAGCTCATCGACGTCCTGCTGCGCAACGAAGCCGATCCGCAAATTCACGCAATCGTTCTGACAGGGTCCGACAAGGCCTTCGCCGCCGGCGCCGACATCGTCGCGATGTCGAAGCTCGATTACGCGAGCGCATTCTCGGATGACTACATCGGACGAAGCTGGGACCGCATCCGCATGGCCCGCAAGCCGATCATCGCTGCGGTAGGCGGCTATGCGCTCGGCGGCGGCTGCGAACTGGCGATGATGTGCGACATCGTCATCGCCGCGGACGATGCGCTCTTCGGCCAGCCCGAAATCAAGCTCGGCATCGTGCCGGGCGCGGGCGGCACGCAGCGTCTGCCGCGCGCGGTGGGCAAATCGACCGCGATGCTCGCGTGCCTGACCGGCGAATCCTTCAACGCAAGCGAGGCATTGGCATATGGACTCGTGTCGATGGTCGTCGCTCGCGAGCGCTTGATCGACGAAGCGATGCGCGTCGGCGAGCAGATCGCGCGTCATTCGCTGCCGGTGATCGTCGCGATCAAGGAAGCCGTCAATCGTGCGTTCGAGTCCTCGCTGTCGGAAGGTCTGTTGTTCGAGCGAAGGCTATTTCATGCGGGCTTTGCGCTCGCCGATCAGAAAGAAGGCATGGCCGCGTTTCTCGAACGTCGTCAGGCCGCATTCCAGAACCGGTAGTTGCCGGCGAAACTATCAGGAGACTTTGTCGTGTCAGCTTATTCAAACGATTCGGGTTCGCTCGTCGAGTCATCCCTCGACGACGGCGTGCTCGTGCTCACGCTCAACAGCGCAAGCGACGGCAACGCGCTGAACGTCGCGATGACAGAGGCGCTGTCGGATGCGCTCGAAGAGATCAACGACCGGCGCGACATGCATTGCGTCCTGCTGCGTTCGTCGTCGCGGCATTTCTGCACGGGTGGCAACGTGAAGGACATGCAAAGCGGCAGCGATCTGATGAGCGGCAGCGTCGAAGACGTGCGCGACCGCTTGCATCGCAGCTTGCACCGGATCACGCGCGCATTGAGCGGTCTCGATGTGCCTTCGGTATGCGCGGTCAATGGCGCCGCAGTCGGAGCGGGCTGCGATCTCGCGTTGATGTGCGATATCCGCGTGGCGAGCACGAAAGCCGTTTTCGCAGAGAGCTTCTTGCGGCTGGGACTTGTGTCGGGCATCGGCGGATCGTGGTTTCTCGCGCGCATCGTCGGCTATGCGAAGGCGCTCGAACTGACGCTGACCAGCGAGTTCATCGATGCTGAAGCGGCGCTCAAGCTCGGCATCGTCTCGAAGGTCGTGCCGGAGGATGCGCTCGACACCGAAGCGTTGTCGCTGGCGAAACGCATCGCGCACAGCCCGCCGACTGCACTGCGCATGGCGAAGCGGCTCGTGCGCGAAGCGGCCGATGCATCGCTTGAAACGACGCTCGAAATGGCGGCGAGCATGCAGGCCATTCTGTTGTGCGGCCGCGAGCACAAGGAGGCTGTCGACCGGTTTCTCGCGCAGCAAGCGGCGAAGAAGCGCACGCACATGTGATGCGCCTTACGGCCACTGCGTCGATCGCGCGGGGCCTCACGAACTGAATCACAGGAGACGACCATGTCCACGACTTCCGGCGCGCGACATTCAAAGCCCGGCATGCTGCGGATCATCGCGACATCGAGCCTCGGCACGATGCTCGAGTACTACGATTTCTTCGTCTACGTCGCGCTGACATCGACGCTGACGCACTTGTTCCTGCCATCGACGGATCGCACGGTCGCCGCGATGGCGGGCGTCGCCACGTTCGGCATCGCGTATGTCGCGCGGCCGCTCGGCACGATCATCTTCAGCCCGATGGCCGACCGCATCGGACGCAAGAAGACCTTCGTCATCACGCTCGCGATCATGGGTATCGCGACGGTGGGCATCGGCTGTCTGCCGACCTACGCGATGGCCGGCCTGCTTGCGCCGATCGGCCTCATCGCGCTGCGCGTGGTGCAGGGCATCGCGCTCGGCGGCGAATATGGCTCCGCGGTCGTCTACGTCATGGAGCATGCGCCCGCGGGCCGCAAAGGCATGGCGACGAGCGTGCTGCAAAGCACCGCGAGCCTCGGCCTTTTGCTCGCGCTCGCTATCGTGTCGGCGCTGAAGTTCGCGCTCGATGCAGCCGCATTCGAATCGTGGGGCTGGCGCGTCCCGTTCCTGATCTCGGCGCCGATCGTCGCGGTGGCGACATGGATCCGGCTCGGCATGAAGGAAACGCCCGTGTTCGCGGAGATGAAAGAGGCGGGCCGTCTGTCGAAATCGCCGCTGCAGGACACGTTGTCGAGCGCGACGTCGTGGAAGGCGATTCTCGTCGCGATGTTCGGCGCGCAAGGCGGAACGTCGGTATCGCTTTATACGTCGATCGTCTACATGCTGTACTTCCTGCAGAACGTGTTGAAGGTCGATCCGTCGCGCGCGAATCTCTGCCTTGGCGTCGCTATCGTCGTGGCCGCGCCGCTTTATCCGGCGTTCGGCCGTCTGTCCGATGCGATCGGCCGGGCGCGCGTGATGCTGATCGGCATCGTGCTCTGGATAGTCGCAGCGTATCCGGCATTCGCGGGCATCAGGACGAATGCGCTCGCGGGCGGCTGGGTCACGGTGACGCTGCTCGTCGCGCTGCTCGCCGTGTTGACCGCGATGATCATGGCGCCGCTGCCCGCGTTTATCGCCGAATGTTTTCCACCGCAAAGCAGGACCACGGGCTTCGGATTGTCGCAACAACTCGGCAATGTGCTGTTCGGCGGGTTTCTTCCGCTCATCAGTCTTTCGCTCGTCAATCTCACGGGCAACCCGCTTGCGGGCGTCGGGTATTCGATCGTTTCGCTGTTGCCCTGCCTTGCCGTTACCTATTTTTGGGGACTGCGGCAGGATCGGCTCATTCGTCAGCGTCATTACGAAGTGCAGTGCGCGAGCCCTGCCGACACGGCTCAATTGCCGGTACGTTGAATCGGCGATGACACGAAGCGCGGCATCGCGATGCCGCGCCTCGCGTGGTTCAGGCGAGACCGGCCATCAGCGTGTATTTCACATGCACATATTCCTCGATTCCATGATGACTGCCTTCGCGTCCGTAACCGGATTGCTTCACGCCGCCGAACGGCACCGAAGCCGTGCCGACCGAGCCGGAATTCAGAATCACCATGCCCGCCTCGATGTTGCGCGACAGCCGGAACGAGCGGCCCAGATCGCGCGTGAACGCATAGGCGACGAGTCCATATTCGCTGTCGTTGCTGCGTGCGATGACTTCTGCTTCGGTCGAGAAGCGATAGATCGGAAAGACGGGACCGAAGATTTCGGTCGATGCGATCGGCATATCGTCCGCGACATCGACGAGAATCGTGGGCGCATAGAAGAGTCCGCCTTTCGCGTGCGCATGTCCGCCGAGCACGGCCTTGGCGCCGCGTTCGCGCGAATCGTCGACGAGCTTGCCGACCTTGTCGATGGCCGCACGATTGATCAGCGGACCGACGACAAACCGGTCCTGCAGCCCTTGATCGACCGGGATCGCTTCGACGAGCGCCTTGACGCGCTGAACGAACGCATCGTGGATGCTCGCCTGCACATACACGCGGTTCGGCGAAATGCAGACCTGTCCGCTGTTGCGCAGCTTCGCGGACACGAGCGCTTTCGCGGCTTCGTCGAGATCGGCATCGTCGAAGACGATGAAGGGCGCGTTGCCGCCGAGTTCCATCGTCATTTTCTTCAGCGTGCCGGCGCACTGCGCGGCGAGCAGCTTGCCGACCGCGGTCGAACCCGTGAACGAGATCTTGCGAATGCGCGGATCGTCGGTGATGAGTTTGCCGATCTGAACGGGGTCGCCCGTCACCATTTCGAACACGCCTTCCGGAATGCCGGCGCGGCGCGCGTATTCGAGCAGCTTGTACGCGGTCAGCGGCGTTTCCTCGGCAGGCTTCAAGAGGATCGTGCAACCCGCCGCGAGCGCGGTCGCGACCTTGCGCGTAATCATCATGAACGGGAAGTTCCACGGCGTGATCGACGCAACCGGCCCGACAGGCTCTTTCGTGACGATCACCGCTGCGTCTTTCGCGTGCGTGGGGATGGTATCGCCGTACACGCGTTTCGCTTCCTCCGCGTACCATTCGACGAAGCCCAGGCCATAGTCGATTTCGCCGAAGGCTTCCGACATGCACTTGCCGTTCTCGCGGCACATCAGTTCGGCGAACGCGGTCTTGTCGGCGCTGACGAGGTCGAACCATGCGCGCAGCAGTGCGCTTCGTTCGCGTGCCAATGTGCGTGACCACGCCGGAAAGGCCGCGCATGTGCGGTCGATGGCGGCGCGCACCTGCGCTTCCGAATGATGTTCGACTTGCCCGACGAGCGTGCCGTCGGCGGGATTGAGTACATCGATCATGCTTGTTCTCCGAGGTGAGTTGACTTGCATGATCGAATGTTAGGCATATGGCAACGCGACGAGAACGCGTGATCGTCTGCAAAGCTTGCCCGATTCTATGAACACGCCTTTATCGAACTCGACGCATGAAAACGCACCGCCCGCCCAAATTGCCGACGATGGAAACCGAAGCCGCCGCACTCGCTCGCGTGCACGCTTCGATGGTGAGCCGGCTGCTGGAACTCGCGCCGAACGAAGGCTATAACGCGACGCCGATGCCGGACATTCGCCTGTTGCGATCTAACCGTCCGCTCACGCGTACGCCGGTGCTGTACGAGCCGGGTATCGTCGTCATCGCGCAAGGCCGCAAGCGCGGCTACCTCGGCAGCAAGGTGTATGTCTACGATGCGCAGCACTATCTGGCTGTCGCGTTGCCGCTGCCGTTCTCGATGGAAACCGACGCCACCGCCGACGAACCGTTGCTCGCGGTGTACGTGCGTCTCGATGCGACGCTCGCCGCCGATGTATTGCTGCAGATCGACGAGCGCAATGGCGTGGTGCCCGGCGAGCCGGGCGGCATGGCCACGACGCGGCTCGATCTGGCGCTCGGCGAAACCATGCTGCGCTTTCTCGACGCAATGCGCGATCCGCTCGAAGCCGCGCTATTGGGGCCGACGCTGGTGCGCGAGATTTACTTTCGCGTGTTTATCGGCGAGCAGGGCGCTTCGATGCGCGCCGCGCTCGACCTCGATGGACATTTCGGGCGCATTTCCAAGGTGCTGCGCAAGATCCATTCGAGCTATGCCGAGGCGCTGACGATCGAAACGCTCGCAAGGGAAGCGGCCATGAGCGTGCCGTCCTTTCATATGCACTTCAAGGCGGCCACCAATACTTCTCCGCTGCAGTACATCAAGTCGACGCGACTGCATCAGGCGAGGCTATTGATGGCGCGGCAAGGCATGACGGCTGCGGCGGCGAGCGCGCGAGTCGGCTATGAGAGCGCATCGCAGTTCAGCCGCGAATTCAAGCGGCTTTTCGGCGGCACGCCTTCGGAAGAATTACGACGAATGAAGCGGCATTTCGCGGTGCCGGAGGCGGGGCCGTCGCCTTATGTGTCGTCGCATTGAACCGACATTCCTCGTTAAAGCTCATTGCGTCGAAGCTGCTCGTCGCGCTTCTCTTTGCATAACTCGATGAACCTCTGCACCGGCGCCGTCGGCGTAGCGCCGCGACGCGTTGCGATCCCGTACGGCGCGCCACGTCGCTCGATACGGATCGGCAGCACCGCCATCATGCCGTGCGCCTGAAAGTATTGCGCGACCTTCAGTGGCATCAGCGCAACGGTCCCCGCGCTGGCGCGCAATAACGACAACGTCGCGAACGTCGATGACGTTTCGATCGCGTATCGCGGAAAAGGAACCTCCGCGTCGTCGAAAAGCTGTTCGAGCAGCGAGCGCATCGGCAGGGCGGCTTGCGGCACGATCCACGGATTGTCCGCAAGCGCTTCGAGCGTCAGGCGCTGCACGCTCGCGAGCGGATCGGCGCCATCGACCACGAGACACACTTCCTCCACTTCGAGCGGAATGAAATCGTAAGCCTCAGGGTGAACGCTGATGCTCGGCCGCCCGATGACGAGATCGAGCAGACGCTGATCGAGCATCGACAGCAAACGCGCGCTGTTGTCCTCCCAGACCTCGACGGACACGTCCGGCTGCACTTGCCGCAGCGCACGCAGGATGGGCGCGAGCCACTCGGGCATCGAACCCATCACCGCGCCGATGGCAAGCATCCCTCCGCCGCCGCGCATGATGGCCGCAAGCTCGTCGCGCAGCGCGCCGATCTCCGAACGCACCGCGCGCGCGTGACGAATCACGCAGCGCCCGAGTTCGTTCGGCACGATGCCGCGCGGCGAACGGGCAAACAGTTCAGTGCCGAACATCGCCTCGATTTCGCGCAGCGACTTGGTCGTCGCGGGCTGCGAGAGCGACACCTGTTGCGCCGCCTTGCGCAGCGAGCCATGGTCGTCGAGCGCGATCAAAAGCGCGACGTGATTGCCGCGCAGCCGCCTCAATATCGCATCGATACTGGTTATCACCGATATAACTCCAACGTCTCACCTGATCGGAACGTTTCATTATCTGGCCGCGCCGATGCCTCTTTAAACTGGCTCGGTCGATGTTCGTCACAGCCGGGCGCTCGACGGCGCGGCTCGATCATGCCGGAACTCACGCGGCCTCGGCAAGCGCAGCAGAAATCACGCATCCACAGGAGAGAGGCAAATTGAAAAGAATCGGACTCGATGTCGGCGGCACCTTCACCGATGTCGTGATGGTGGACGACGAAGCAGGGCGCATCTGGTCGACCAAGGTGCCGACGACGCCGAAGGATCGCGTCATCGGCACGATTGAAGGCTTTCGCAAGATTCTCGAACTCTCGGGCACCGACAGCGCCGACGTATCGTTCATCGGCCACGGCACGACGATGGCGACCAACATGGTCGTCGAGGGCACCGGCGCGAAGACCGCGCTCGTCACCACGCGCGGCTTTCGCGACATCCTCGAACTAAGGCGCGTGTCGCGTCACGACCGCGCCGATCTTTACGATCTGCTGTTCGAGAATCCGCGTCCGCTCGTCGAGCGGCGCTGGCGGCTCGAAGTGAACGAGCGCCTGCGCCATGACGGCAGCATCGAAACGCCGCTCGATCACGCGCAGCTCGAAGCGCTCGCCGAAGAGATTCGCGCGTCGGATATCGAAGCCGTCGCCGTGTGCTTTCTGCACGCGCACGTCAATCCGCGGCACGAACGCGAAGCCGTCGAAACGCTGCGCCGTCTGCTGCCGGAGCGCTTCGTGTGTGCATCGCACGAAGTGAATCCCGAATCGATGGAATACGAGCGCGCGAGCTCGACGGTCATCAACGCGATGCTCGGTCCGGTCTGCGGGCGCTACATCGGCCGGCTCATCAGCGCGCTGGCGCAGCATGGCTTCGCGGGAAAATTCCTTTTCATGCAGTCGAACGGCGGGCTCGCGAGTCCGGCCATGGTCGCCGACAAGCCGATCGTGCTGCTCGAATCCGGCCCGGCGGGCGGCGTCTCGGCGGCGATCCGCAACTGCGAGAAGAGCGAGCTGAAGAACGCGATTCTCGGCGACATGGGCGGCACGACCTTCGATGTTTCGCTGATCCGCGACTCGCGCCCCGAACTGCGCAACAAGAGCCTGCTGCACACGTACACCGTGCGCTCGCCCAGCATCGACATCGATTCGGTCGGCGCGGGCGGCGGCTCGATCGTGTGGATCGACGCGGGCGGCGGCGTGCGCATCGGACCGGAGAGCGCGGGCGCCGATCCCGGACCGGCGTGCTACGGGCGCGGTGGCACGCGCCCGACCGTCACGGACTGCAATCTGGTTCTCGGCTATATCGATCCCGACAGCTTCCTCGGCGGCGAATTCAAGCTCGATGCGCAGGCGGCATGGCGCGTCGTCGATGAAGTCATCGCGCAGCCGCTCGGCGTCTCCGTGCCCGAAGCCGCGCAGGTCGTGCGCTCGGTCGCGAACGCGTTGATGGCGCAGGCCATCCGCATCATGACAGTCGAGCGCGGCTACGACCCGCGCGAGTTCTCGTACATCTGCTACGGCGGCGCGGGGCCGGTGCACGCGGTCGATCTCGCCCACGAAATGGGTATCCGGCGCGTGGTGATTCCGCCGCTGCCGGGTCTTTTCAGCGCGTTCGGCATGACGGTCGCGGATCAGCAATACGACTATCAGCGTCCGCTGGAAAGCGATCTCGCGATGATCGACGACGCGACTCTGAACGCCGCGCTCGATGAACTGGCAGCGCTTGGCATGGAAGAGCTTCAGCGTCACGGCGTCGAAGCGCAGGGCGTGAAGGTCGTGCGTCTCGCCGATTGCCGCTACGCCGGCCAGCCCGATGTCATCACGGTCGAAGTGCAGGCGGACGCAGTGGGCATCCGCGCGGCGCTCGCGCAAGCCTTCGAGGACGCGCATCTGCGGCAATGGAACTTCATCAGCAAGGACAAGCCGGTCGTGGTCGCCAACGTGCGTCTGCAACTCGTGACGACGACCGGCTGGCGCGGCTCGGTCGCGAGCGCCGATGGTGGCGCGCTGCCGCAGCCGGTTCGCACCCGCGAAGTGTATTTCGATGGCCACGCGCGCACGCTGCCGGTGTTCGCGCGCACGCAGATTCCGGTCGGCGCGACGATCGAAGGGCCGGCGGTCATCGAAGAACACAGCAGTTGCGCGGTGCTGAAGGCGTCGCATGTCGCGCGCGTCGATCCCGATCTCAATCTCGTCATCGAACTGGCAGCCTGAATTCATGGACATCGTTACTTACGAAATCATCCGCAGCAGTCTCTTCGCGATCGCCCGTGAAATGAAGATCGCGATGATGCGCACCGCCGGCAGCCCGCTCATGCACGCGAGCGGCGATTCGTCGGCGGCCATTTTCGACGCCGACATGCAGCTCGTCGCGCAAGGCAACGACATCCCGACGATGCTCGGCTCGGCCGTCATCTCGACGCGCGTGTCGGTGGAAGCGGTCGGGCGCGAGAACCTGCGTCCCGGCGACGTCATCGTCAGCAACGACGCCTATGTGGGCGGCGGCAATCATCAACCGGACGTGCAGTTCACGCGGCCCGTTTTCGCGGGCGGCAGGATCGTCGCCTTCGTGATGACGCGCGGCCACTGGACCGACATCGGCGGACAGTCGCCGGGCAGCTATACCGTCACGACGTGGGACGTGTTCGCCGAAGGCATCCGCATTCCGCCGGTGTTTCTGTATCGTAACGACGAGCCGGTGCAGGACATGCTCAACCTGCTCACGCGAAACAGCCGCAACGCGCACGAACTGCTGCTCGACATTCAGGCGCAATACGCGGGCACGTTCGTCGGCGACCGGCGCATCGGCGAACTGGTGGCGAAGTATGGCGCCGATGCATTGCGCGACGTGATGAGCCAGAGTCTCGATCACTCGGAGAAGCTCATTCGCGCGGAGATCGCACGCATTCCGGACGGCGTGTACGAAGCGCAGGAGTATCTCGATCCGATCGAGGCGCCGGGCTGGAAACAGGAGCGGCCGCTGCTCAAGGTGAAGATCACGAAGACGGGCGATCACATCACGTTCGATTACACCGGCACCGGGCCGCAGGCGCGCGGCGGCATCAACTGTCCGCTTTCGGTGACGTGCAACAGCACCTGGTTCACCGTGAAAGCGCTGACCGATCCGGGCATTCCGACCAACCAGGGCTGCTATCGGCCGGTGACGATCATCGCGCCCGAGGGCAGCGTGCTGAACTGCCGCTATCCGGCGTCGGTGGTGTCGGGCAACACGGAGACCTCGCCGCGCGTGATCGATCTGCTGCTCAAGGCGCTTGCGCCCGCGGTGCCGGAGCGCATCACCGGACAAAGCAACTGCGCGTCGTGCGCGGGCATTTTCAGCGGACGCGATACCGATGCCGCGCGCATCGCCCGAACCGGTCAGGAGTTCGTCACCATGCACGACGTCCACGCGGGCGGCATGGGCGCGCGCGCGGAGAAGGACGGCGTGAGCGGCGTGCGCGTCTACGTGGGCAACGCGGGCAGTCAGTCGATCGAAATGATCGAAGCGACTTCGCCGCTGATGGTCGAGGAATGGTCGCTCGTCACCGACAGCGGCGGCGCGGGCCGACAGCGCGGCGGGCTGACATCGCGGCGCGTGTATCGCGTGGAATACGACGAAGCCACCTTCACCGTGTCCGGCGAACGCGGACGTTCCGCCCCCGAAGGTCACTTCGGCGGGCAGGCCGGCACGCGCTTTCTGTGCGTCGTCGAACGCGCGGACGGCAGCACGCAGGAGGTCGCGGCGAAGGGCGGACAGACGGTCGTGTATCGCGGCGATCGCGTGACCGTGCAGCCCGCGGGCAGCGGCGGCTATGGCGATCCGCGCGAACGCGATGAGAAGCGCGTCGATGCCGATGTCGCCGATGGCTACATCAGCGCCGATGCCGCCGCGCAAGTCTACGGCCGCACGCGCGAAACCATCGACGCACCGCTCGAAGTCACCGCCGAATGAGCGCGAGCGAAGCCATGAACCAGCCTTTGCCGCTCGCGGGCGTGTGCGTGATCGAGATCGGCCACAGTCTCGCCGCGCCGTATGCGGGCATGATCCTCGGGTCGCTCGGCGCGGACGTCATCAAGATCGAAAGCGCGGAACACGGCGACTACGCGCGCGATTGGGGCCCGCCTTTCGTCGATGGCGCGGCCGCGTTGTTTCATGCGGTGAATCACGGCAAAAAAAGCATCGCGATGTCGCTGTCGAATCCGGACGAAGCACAGGCGTTGCGCGAGCTGATCTCGCAACGCGCCGATGTCGTGCTGCAAAACCTGAAGGCGGGCGGCACGGAGAAATACGGTCTCGGCGGCGAGGCGATGCTGCGCATGAAGCCGTCGCTCGTCTATTGCAATCTCGGCGCGTTCGGCACGGCCGGGCCGCTGCGCGACAAGCCCGGCTACGATCCGCTCGTGCAGGCGCTTTCGGGCCTGATGAGCTTTCTCGGTCAGCCGGGCGAGCCGCTGTCGCGCATTCCGGTTTCGGTGAACGACATGGGCACCGGACTCTGGGCCGCGATCGGCGTGCTCGCCGCGCTCTTCCGGCGCCAGACGACGGGCGCGGGCGAGATCGTGTCCGTGTCGCTGTACGAGACGGCGATCAGTTGGGCGGGCATCCAGATCGCCGACTATCTCGCGTCGGGCGTGTTGCCGGGACGCTGGGGATCGGGGACGGCCGCGATCGTGCCGCATCAGGCCTTCGAATGCGCGGACGGCACCATCATGGTCGCCGCGGGCAACGACCGCCTGTTCCGCCGCTTGTGCGACGTGCTCGATATCGCCGCGCTCGCCGACGACGCGCGCTTCGTCACCAACGGCGCGCGCGTGACCAATCGCGTCGCGCTGATCGACTTGCTGCATATCGAGTTCCGCAAGCGGGGCACCGCGCACTGGCTGGAAGCGCTCGATACGGCGGGCATTCCGTGCGGACCGATTCAGACCATCGATCAGGTCGTCGAACACGAGCAGACCAAGGCGCTCGATCTGCTGCGCATCACCGACGACGGCGCGGCGACGGTCGTCGGCGTGCCGATTTCATTCGGCGGCGTGCGGCCTGCGCGCACCGGCGTCACGCCGAAACTCGGCGAACACAATCATCTGCTGGCGAAGAAAACACTGGAGACATCGTGAAACTTGCATCGCAACTGGTCGGCGCGCTCGACACGCTGACGCTCGAAGAAATCGACGAACAGATTCTCATCGTCAAGCTGAATCGTCCGGAAGTCTCGAACGCGATCAGCACGACGATGGGCGACGAGATCATCCGCGTATTCGGTGCGCTCGAAGCGAACCCCGCGCTGTATCGCTGCGTGATCCTGACGGGCGCGGGCGAACGCGCGTTCTGCGGCGGCGCGGACCTCAAGCAGCGCGAAGGCATGACCGACGAGCAGTTCGGCGTGCAGCACTATCTGTTCGAGCGCATGAACCGCGCGCTCACGTATTGCCCGGTGCCGGTCATCTGCGCGGCCAACGGCGCGGCGGTCGCGGGCGGACTCGAACTGCTGCTCGCGTGCGACTTCGCTTATGCCGTCAGCCACGCGACGTTCGGCTTCACCGAAGTGAAACGCGGCATCATGCCGGGCGGCGGCGGCACGCAGCAACTGCCGCGCGCGATCGGCGTGCGGCGCGCGAAAGAGCTGATTCTGCGCGGCGGCAAGTTCACGGCGCAGGAAGCGCTCGCGTGGGGCGTCGTCAACCGGCTGTGCGAGCCGGGGCGCGTGCTCGCCGACGCCATCGACGCCGCGCGCGACATCTGCACGAGCGCGCCGCTTTCGGTCGCGCAGGCGAAGAAGGCGATCGACCTCGGCATGCAGGGCGATCTGCGCACCGGGCTCTATCTGGAAATCGAAGCGTATAACCGGCTGATTCCGACCGAGGATCGTCTCGAAGGCATCAGCGCTTACAACGAGAAGCGCGCGCCGCGATTCAAAGGCCGCTAGATCAAAACCCGGACTCACCGGAGGAGACAGACATGACACCCGACATCGGCAGCTTCGACAGACCCAAGGCCGAAGCGACCTACGGCAAGATCACGCGCAGGCTCATCCCCTTTTTGTTCCTGTGCTATGTGTTTGCGTTTCTCGATCGCATCAACATCGGCATCGCGCAACTCGACATGAAGCACGACGTGGGCTTCAGCGATCTCACTTACAGCATCGGCGCGGGCATCTTCTTTCTCGGCTACGTGCTGATGGAAGTGCCGAGCAATCTGCTGCTCGCGCGTATCGGCGTGAAGCGCACGTTCTCGCGCATCATGATTCTGTGGGGCTTGATCGCGGCGGGCACGGCGTTCGTCACGCTGCCATCGCATCTCTATACCGTGCGCTTCTTTCTCGGGCTCGCGGAAGCGGGGCTTTATCCCGGCGTGATCTTCTATCTCACGCGCTGGTATCCGGTCGAGCGGCGCGCGAAGGTCATCGCCATCTTCACTTGCGCGACGGGCATCGCGGGCCTGTTCGGCGGGCCGCTGTCGGGCGCGCTGATGACTTACTTCGACGGCTATGGCGGCCTGCACGGCTGGCAGTGGATGTTCATCGTGCAAGGCTTGCCCGCGAGCGTGCTCGGCGTGATCGCGTTCTTCTTTCTCGATGACGGCCCGCAACAGGCGAAGTGGCTCACCGAGAACGAAAAGGCGATCGTGCTCGACGACATCCGCAAGAGTTCGAGCGTCTCGACGAAGCACGCGGAGCATACGTTCGGCCGCGCGCTGAAGGACTTTCGCGTCTACGTGATGGGCTTCGTGTGGTTCACGCAGATCGCCGGCGTATTCGCGATCGGCTTCTGGCTGCCGACGCTCATCAAGAGCGCGGGCGTGTCGGGCGCGTTGCAGATCGGCTGCTATTCGGCGATCCCGTACTTCGTGAGCTGGATCGCGCTCATCGCGCTGAACCGTCATTCGGATCGCACGATGGAGCGGCGCTGGCACTGCGCGATCGCGATGGTGTTCGGCGCGGCCGGTCTCGTCGTCGCGGCGTTCACGACGGGCAACCTTGCGCTGTCGCTCGCGGCGTTGTCGGTGGCCACCGCCGGCATCCTCGCGCCGAATCCGCTGATCTGGGCGATCTCGACCGATTACATTCGCGGCAGCGGCGCGGCGGGCGGCGTCGCGGTGATCAACTGCGTCGGCCTGCTCGGCGGCTTCGTGAGTCCGATGATCATCGGCTCGATCAAGACGATGACGAACAGCATGGCGGGCGGACTCGGCGCGATCGCGCTTCTGATGGTGCTCGGCGCAATTGCAGCCGTGGTGCTTGCGCCGTCGACATCGGCGGTCGCAAGCGGCGCAGGACATACGGATGAAGGCAGCGATGCCGTCGCGGACGCGACCATCTGAAACCGGAGCAGACATGAAAGAAAGAGACGTGCAGATTCGCGAAGTGGGCTTGCGCGATGGCTTGCAGATGGTGCGAACGATCCTCACGAGCGGGCAAAAGCTCGAATGGTGCGCGCGCATGGTCGATGCGGGCGTGGTCGATATCGAAGTGACGTCGTTCGTGCCGCCGAAAGTCGTGCCGCAATTCGCGGATGCGGTCGAGGTCGCGGCAGGCGCGCTTGCCATCGACGGTCTTCATGCAGCGGCACTGGTGCCGAATCTGAAAGGCGCGCAACGTGCATTCGATGTGGGGCTGAACAAGGTGCATTACGTGCTCTCCGCGAGCAACGAGCACAACCTGAAGAACGTGCGGCGCAGCACGGCGGAATCGGTCGCGGACTTCGAGCGCATCGCGGCGGCGCGTGACGAACTGAATCGCGATGTCGTGCTCGGCGCGGGCGTGGCGACCGCGTTCGGCTGCACGATCGCGGGCAAGGTCGATGAACGCACGGTGCTCGAACTCGTCGAGACGCTCATCGATGCGGGCGCGCAGGAGATCACCATCGCCGATACGGTCGGCTATGCGAATCCCGCGCAAGTGCGCGCGCTGATGCGGCAGGTCATGTCGCTTGCGGGAGCGGTGCCCGTCGCCTGTCACTTCCACGATACGCGCGGGCTGGGCCTCGCCAATGTCATGGCTGCGCTCGATGCAGGCGTGCGTGCTTTCGATGCATCGCTCGGCGGGCTCGGCGGCTGTCCGTTCGCGCCCAACGCGACGGGCAACATCAATACCGAGGACACGGTGTTCATGCTCGAAGCGCAGGGCTTGCGCACGGGCATCGAGATAAACAAGCTGCTGGCGATACGCGAGACGATCGCCGCATGGTTGCCGGGCGAGCCGTTCACGGGCGCGATCGCCCGCGCGGGACTACCCGCGACCTTCGTCGCTCGCGAGGCCGTCGCCGCGTAACTTCAGTCAGCGGCTCAGGATGCCGCCGCGAGCCGTTCCAGCAGATCGGCGAGCAGGCCGGGCGCGAGCACCATCGCGTCATGGCCGGTGTCGATGCGCTCCCAGCCCCAATCCGGGCATTGCGATTTGACATGCTCGCGCACCGGCGCGAGCGTGTCGTATGAAGGATTCGCGCAGTGCACGTAAGTGCAGGGCAGGCCATTGCCGAGCGGCGATTGGAGTTGAAGCGGCGTGGTGTAGGTCGCGAGCGGATGGGGCGTGAGCCGCCGTTGAACCCACTCGGCAAGCGGATGATCGTCCGGAATGCCGGTGCCTTTCAGTCCGTTGACGGGCATCGCGATTGCCTGGCCGCTTGCGCCGACCGATGCCATGCGCTCATCGACGACGCTTGCGGGCAGCACATCGAACGCGGACTGGCCGCTTTGCGCGAGCAGGCTGTCGAGGAAGACGATGGTGCGCAGCGTGTGCGCGATGCGATCGGCGACGCCCGACGCGACGAGTCCGCCATAACTATGGCCGACCAGCACGACGCCGTTCAATTCCTCCGCCTCGATGACGTTGACGATATCCTCGATGTTCACATCGAGCGACGTGACCGACTCAATCAGATGATGGCGCTCGCCGAGTCCGGTCATGGTCGGCGCGACGACGCGATGACCACGCGCGATCAGTTCATCCGCGACGAAGCGCCAGACCCAGCCGCCATGCCCATGCGCCGTGAATCAGGACGAAGTTGAACTGCGTGTCGTTCCGTGGACTGCTCTTCAAGTCGGTCTCCTGATCGATGTGCACGAATGCACAAATCGTCTCAGAGATAGCGCGGCCACGCAACCGGTTACGCATGCAACTATCGCCGCTGCTTACTGGTTATCACCGATATAACCCGCGCGTCTCACCTGATCTGATCTTTTCACTATCCGCGTCTATCGATGTTTCTTAGACTGGCTCCATTGCTCGAATCGTGGCCCACGCCGTCAATCATGGAGAGCGCGAGTGAACCCGTCCGTTGTGGAATCCGATCCGGCGTCAGCCGATTCTTCGCAAGTTCCTTCCACCGCACTCGCGCATGAGCGGGCGCTCTACTGGCGCGTCACGCTGCGCATCGTGCCCTTGCTTTTCGTGTGCTACGTCGTCGCGTTTCTGGATCGCATCAATGTCGGCTTTGCGAAGTTGCAGATGCAGGACGCGCTCGGTTTCAGCGACAGCGTGTACGGCCTCGGCGCAGGCATCTTCTTTCTCTCGTACTGTCTGCTCGAAGTGCCGAGCGCGATGCTGCTCCGGCGCATGGGCGCGAAGAAGACCATCGCGCGCATCATGATCTGCTGGGGCATCGTCGGGGCATGCTCCGCGTTCGTCACGAACGTCACGCAGTTTTATATCGTGCGTCTGCTGCTCGGCGTGTTCGAAGCGGGCTTCTTTCCCGGCGTCATCTTCTATCTGAGCTCGTGGTTTCCGGAGAGACGGCGCGGTGTCATCATCGCGTGCTTCATGGTCGGATTTCCGGTCGCGGGTCTTGTCGGCGGTCCGGTCTCCGGTTGGGCGATGACGAGCCTCGCGAACGTCGCCCATCTCGCCGGATGGCAATGGCTTTATATCGTCGAGGCATTGCCGGCGGTCGTGCTCGGTCTCGTCACGCTGATGCTGCTGGACGACAACATCGACAAAGCGAAATGGCTCACCGAAGCGGAGAAGGGCGTGCTTCGCCAAGGTTTCGATGTCGAGATGGAACGAAAGCGAAGGGCAGGGCAACACGGTCACGCGAAGCTCGCCGAGGCGCTCGCGGATCCGAAAGTCTATATGCTCGCGTTCATCGATTTTGCCTTCGTTTGCGGCACGTATTCAGTGACGTTCTGGCTTCCGACCGTCATGAAAGACTCGGGCATTACGAATCTTTCGCTGCTCGGATGGCTTTCCGTCATACCGTACGGAATGGGCGCGATCGGGATGGTCACGATAAGCCGAAGCTCGGATCGCATGCTCGAACGCCGTTGGCATGCGGCGATCTCGGGTTTCATCGGCGCTGCCGCGTTGTTGATGGTTTCGCATCCGACCAACTCGCCCGCGTTGACCGTTGCGTTGCTGACGGTGGCCTGCGTCGGCATCTTCGCGACCAACGTGCTGATCTGGTCGCTCGCAGCGGATTATCTGAACGGATCGCCGGCGGCGGCGACGAGCATCGCGTTCGTCAATTGCATCGGCTTGTTGAGCGGCTTTTGCAGTCCCTTCGTCATCGGATGGCTGAAGACCGCGACGGGAACGCTCGTCAGCGGCCTCTACGTGATGACGGCGATACTCGTCGCGGGCATTCTCGTGATGCTGCTCGGCTTCAAACGTCATACCGAAACGCAGGCGCGCGCCGCGCTGACGGCAGGAACAGAGTGAACCCTATGCATAACATCGCCATTCTCGATGACTTCCAGAACACCGCGCTTCGCTTCGGCGAGTGGAACAGCTTGCGCGAACACGCGGACATTACCGTTTTCACGGACCCTATCCGCGACGAGAACGAACTGGTCGAACGTCTTCGACCCTACGACATTCTTTGCGTGATGCGCGAGCGCACATGGTTCACGCGCAGCGTGCTTTCGCGATTGCCGAATCTGAAATTGCTGGCAAGCACGGGGCCGTGGAATGCAGCCATCGATATCGAAGCCGCCGATGAACTCGGCATTGCCGTATGCGGCACGGCATCGTCGCCGACGGCCGCCGCCGAGCTTGCATGGGCGCTCATTCTCGCCGCGACGCGGCACATCCCGAGCGAAGTGGCATCGTTCAGAAGGGGAGGCTGGCAGGTGTCGGTGGGCGGCGATCTGCACGGCAAGACCATCGGACTGATAGGACTCGGCTATACCGGCGGCGCGACCGCGCGAGTCGCGCAGGCTTTCGGGATGCACGCCATCGCATGGAGTCAGAACATGACGCAGGAGTCCGCCGCGAAATTCGGCGCGCGCTACGTGTCGAAGGAAGAATTGCTCGCATCGAGCGATATCGTTTCGATTCATGTGCGGCTATCGGAGCGCACGCGCGATCTCATCGGCGAGAAGGAGCTCGCGACGATGCAATCGCACGCGCTGCTCGTGAACACGGCACGCGGACCGATCGTCAACGAACGCGCGCTGATCGATGCGTTGACCGCGAAACGAATCGCGGCCGCCGCGCTCGATGTTTTCGATCAGGAGCCGTTGCCCGCCGATCATCCGTTCCGATCGATGGATAACGTGATCGCGACATCGCACATCGGTTATGTCACCGATGACTCTTATCGCATCTACTACGGCGAGTCTGTCGAAAACATTCGCGCATGGATCGCGGGCACGCCCATTCGCGTGCTGACGTCCGAGAAACGCGAGATCAGTTACGTCAGCGGGGTCGCATAGCGGTCGCTAGAACCGATACAACTCAGCGGGATTATCGACGAGTATCTTGCGGCGAACCGCGTCGCTTTCCACGAGCCGCATCGTCCAGTCGAGCATGCGCGCGTCGTCCGGAACGGGCTTGACGTTCGGATGCGGCCAGTTCGACGCCCACACGCCGCGCTCGGGAAAACGCGCCGATATCGCGCGCACGAGCCAGGACACGTCGTCGAAATCGGGCGCGCCGGTGCGCGAGCTTTCATACGGCGCGGACAGCTTGATCCAGCAACGCGGCCCGTCGAGCAGGCGGCACAGCGACGCGAATCCATCGCTTTGCGATGTGACCGGCGCAAGGAACTTGCCGAGATGATCGATGACGAGATTCGACGGCAAACGCGCGAGCATCGCTTCGTGCTGCGGCAGCGTGTGGCCGTCGAGCTGAAGGTTGATGTTCCAGCCGAGCGGTGCAATGCGCGCCGAGATGTCCGCGAGTGCGTCCCACGGCAGCACGCCGCCCGGCAGCATCATGAAGCGCACGCCGCGAATGCCCGCATCGTGCAGACGCTGCAGTTCGTCATCGCCGATATCCGGCGGGACCACCGCGATGCCGCGCGCGCCGTCGCCCAGTTGCGCGATGGCCGCGAGCGTGCAGCGATTGTCGAAGCCATACCCGGTCGGCTGCACGACGATCGCGCGCGAAAAGCCCAGCGTGCGCTGCACGTCCCGATACGCCGATGCGGGCGCGGGCGGCGGCGCGAACGTCGCGGTCTTGGCGAGCGGATAGCCTGCTTCGTAGACGTGAATGTGGCAGTCGCAAGCGCCTTCGAGTTTCATCGCGCGTGCTCCTGCACATCGAAACCGGCGAGACGGAACGCTTGCGCCGCGTTCACCGCGCCCGCGGGCACGCGGCCTTCGAACAGCGCTTGCGTTTGTGCGACCGTTTCCATCGATTGATGCTCGATCGCGCCCGGCGTCAGCCCGCCGACATGCGGCGCCGCGATCACGCGCGGATGCGCCGCGAGCACCGGCGCGGGCATCTGATCGGCCGCGCGTCCGACATCGAGCGCGCATCCCGCGAGATGGCCGCGCTCGAGCGCATCGAGCAGCGCGTCATCATCGACGAGTTCACCGCGCGCGGCGTTGATGAAGTACGCGCCGCGCTTCATCGCGGCGAAGGCGCGCGCGTTCATCAGATTCGCCGTCTGCGCATTGGCCGGCGCGAGGCACACGACGAAGTCCGACTGCGCGAGCAAGTCATCGAAGCCGGTTTGATGAAGCCGCGTATCGTCGATCGTCGCGTAAGGATCGGACACGACGACGCGCATGCCGAATGCCAGCGCCAGATCGCAAAGATAGCGCGAAATCTGTCCATAGCCGATCACACCGAACGTGCTGCCGCGCAACTCGCGGCCCATCATCGGCGCGGGCGCTTCGTGGCGATGATAAGCCTCCGCATACGCGGTCGTGCCGCGCGCGAGATCGAGCATGGCGCCGATCACCCACTCCGACACGGACGGCACGAAGCCCGCGCTCGCCTGCGTGACGAGCACGCCGAGCTCGCTGGCGGCATCGACATCGACGGTGCGAATATCCACCGCGCAGCGCACGAACGCGGCGAGCTTCGGCAGCGCCTCGAACAAGGCGCGCGGCGCGGGCGTTTGCCGGTACGCGATGATGACATCGGCATCGCGCGCGGCATCGGCGAGTTCGGCGGTCGTCAGCTCGCGATCTTCAGTGTTGTACGCGACGTCCGCGAACGCCGCGAGCGCAGCCGAAGCGCGTGCGCCGAAGTAATGATCCAGCATGTGCCGGGGATGACTCACGAATACCTTGTTCATGTCCTCGTCCTGATTCGTTTCGCGGGCGCGGCGACCGACTCGCGCTCCACCAGCGTGATATCCGTGAACAGCGCCTGCTCCGATGCCGGCATGGGTTCGTCGTGTGGACGCATCGCGCGCTCGACCATCGCGGCGGCCATGGCGGGCACGGGAAGCTGCACGGTCGTGAGCGCGGGATTCGAGATCGCCGCCAGAAAATGTCCGTCCATGCCGACGATCGACACGTCTTCCGGCACGCGCAAGCCGCACTCGCGCAAACCCGCCATCAGGCCGAGCGCCATCAGATCGTTGACGGCGACGATGCCGGTCGGGCGCGCATCGTCCTGCGCGAGCAGACGCGCGAGCGCGCGGCCGTTTTCGGCGATCATCGAATCGCCGTATTCGTTCACCGGGCCGCTATCGAGCACGCGCGCCGTCTGCGCGAGACCTGCATCGTTTGCGGCGGAAAGAAAGCCGTTGATCTTGTCGCGCCGGCTCATCGTCACGCCGGTCAGCGTGGCGAAGGCGAGCCGCTTATGGCCATGTTCGATGAGATGCCGCGTCGCGATGCGCGCCGCTTCGAAGTTGTCGGGCGTGACGTGCTCGACGCGCGTCGCTTCGCCTTCGGTCGCGCGCCGGTCGTAGCTCACGACGACCATGCCGCGCTCGACGGCGGTTTCCAGATGCCGCTCGTTCGCGAGCGACGAGATCACGATCACGCGCCGCACGCCTTGCGAGAGCAAGTCCTCGAAGAACGACGCTTCCTTCGCCGGATCGCGATACGTGTTGCCGATCATCACGCGATAGCCGTAGCGCTCCTGCGCATACGTTTCCACTTCGCGCGCGATATAGCCGTACATCGGATTGGCGATCGATGGCACCAGCAGTCCGATGATCGGCGTCTGCCCTGTCTTCAACTGACGCGCAAGCGTGCTCGGACGGTATTGCAGCGCGTTCATCGCGGCCTGCACGCGTGCGAGCGTTTCCTGGCGCATCTGGTCGGTGCGGCCGTTCAGCACGTTGGATACCGTGCTTACGGACACACCGGCCTCGCGGGCGACATCCTGAATGGTGCTCATAAGGTTTGACATCTGCCGGCTACAGGCCGAGCCGGGTCGGCAACCACAACGAAAACGACGGCACCAGAATCAGCGCAACCAGTGCGATGAACAGCACCAGCAGATATTTGAGCATAGGACGCGCGACGGCTTTCATTTCCGTGCCGGTGATGGCGCAGGTCGCGAAGAGCCCGAGCCCGACCGGCGGCGAGAAGAGACCGAGGCCCATTGCGACGACGATCACCGTGCCGAAGTGCAGCGGGTTGATGCCGAGCTGCGTCGCGATCGGCGTGAGCAGCGGCCCGAAGATGATGAGCGCGGGCGCGCCTTCCAGCACCGCGCCGAACACGATCATGATGAGCACGGACAGCAGCAGGAACATCGTCGGGCCGTATTGATGCGCGAAGGCGATCATCGAATCGGACACGAGCGCGGGAATCTGTTCGATGGTCAGCGCGAAAGACACGCTCGAAGCCGCCGCCACGATGAACAGAATGCTGCTCGCCATCGACGCGGAGCGCACGAACACGCGCGCCACCGACTTCGGCGTGAGCTCGCGAAACGCGATCCAGCCGACGATCAACGCATACACGACGGCGAAAGCCGACACTTCCGTCGATGTCGCGATGCCCGAGGTCACGCCTTTGCCGATCATCGTGATCATGACGAGCGCGACCAGCGCGCCGCCGGCGAGCGGCAGCCACTTGCGCGGGTTCGTGAGCGCATCGGCGAGATTGATGCGCCGGCCGCAGATCACCGCGACGATCGCGAGCGCCACCGCCAACACCGCCGCCGGAACGACGCCCGCGAGAAACAGCCCCGCGATCGAAATGTTGGCGACAAAGCCCATGATGATCATGTTCACGCATGGGGGAATGGTCTCCGCCATCACGGCGCTGCACGCGAGAAGCGCCGCCGCTTCGTTCGGATCTTCCTTGCTCTGGCGCACGGCAGGCATGACGACGCCGCCGACCGCCGCGATATCCGCGAGCTTGGAGCCGGATACGCCCGAGAAGAACGCCGTCGCCATGATCGTGATGAGGCCGAGTCCGCCGCGCACGCGCCCGAAGATGCGCAGCAGCAATTCGATCAGGCGCGACGACATGCCGTTGGTTTCCATCAGCAAGCCCGCCAGCACGAAGAACGGAATCGCGAGCAGCACGAAGTGGTCGGTGCCGGCCATCACTTGCTGCGAGTAGACGAGCATCGGCAGGGTCGGTTCGGCGAGGAAGTAGAGCAGGGCCGAGAACGCGAGCACGAAGCCGATCGGCACGCCGAGCACGAGCCCGCCGATGAAACCGGCCATCAGCAGAAAGCCGGGCTTGAGCGCGTGGGCGGGCACGAATGCGTTCCACGCGAACACGGCTGCCGCGAGCAGCACGCAGCCGGCGAGGGTGCCGAGCACGGTCTTGCGCGCGCCGTTCAGCGCGTTGGCGAGCGCGAAGACCGTCATGAAGACGCTGCCGATCACGAGCGGATAGACGTTGATCCACGCGGGCAGGCCGCTCGGCGTCATCTGGCCGTAGGAATCGACGAGCAGCAGACACGACGACACGCACAGATTGCCCGCGACGCCCGCGATCACCCAATGTCCGATGTGCACGAGCGCGGGTTGCCAGCGCCTCGGCAACATGCCGCGAAACAGGTCGACGCCGACGTGCTGGCTGCGTCCGAGCACGGTGGCCGCGCCGAAGAACACGAGCACGATCATCAGCGCGCCGGCGACTTCCTCGGCCCAGTCGAACGGATCGTGCAAGAAATAGCGGTAGATCACCGAAAGGAACACCACGATCACATCGGCCGCGAGCACGGCCGCGCAGAAGTATTCGATCCAGTGCATGAGGCGCGCGAGGCCGCGCGCGAGCACGGTCTCATGGCCGAAGCCGGGCGCGGCGAGTTGCGCCTCGGGTCCGGGCGTCGCGGAGAAGGTGGTCATGGTGTCGGCCTCTTTGGCGTCGTTGGCTGCGCTCAAGCGCGCGCGGCGGCGATGGCGGTGAACAGCGGCGCGGTCGCCGGATACTGCTTCGCGAAACTCGCATACAGCTGCGACTGCATTTCAGCGCGTGCAGTGTCGCGATCGGCCTTCGACATCGGGTAGAAGGTCATGCCTTTCTTCTTCAGTTCCTGCTCGGCGGCGGCGGCGGTCTGAATGGCGGCGGCGCGCTGCTTCCCGGTCGCGTCCTGCGCCGCTTTCTGAAACGCGGGACGCAGGTTTTCCGGAATCTTCGCGAGCGCGCGGCGGCCCGTCACGACGACGAGCGGGCTGAACACGTGCTGCGTCTGCCAGCACGACTTCACGACTTCGTCGTACTTGCTTGCGAGGACCGTTGCGCAATCGTGTTCGAAGCCATCGACGACACCGGTCTGCGCGGCCATATACAGCTCGCCGATGGGAATCGGCGTGGGCACCGCGCCCATCAGCTTGAAGGTTTCCATGAAGGCGGGTGTGGGCAGCACGCGCAGCTTCACGCCTTTGATATCGGCGAGCGACTGCGTGGGCTTCTTGGTGAACACGTTGCGCGCGCCGAAGGAATAGCCCCACGTGAGCACCGAGCAACCCGCGCGCTGTTGCAGCAGCGTATCGAACGATTTGCCGACGGTACCGTCCATCGCGCGGCCGACGTGATCGAAGTTGTCGAACACATAGCCGAGATCGAGCATGCCGAGCTCGGGCAGCGCGGTTGCCCAGATCGACGAGCCCGTCACCATCATGTCGACCGCGCCGACTTTCACCTGCTGGACGACGTCGCTTTCCTTGCCGAGTTGGTTGTTCGGGAAATAGTCGATGCGAATCTGATCGCCGACGCTCGCCTTCAGGTTCGCGGCGAGGTTCTGATACCAGACGTAGTGGGCGGCGTTTTCGTTCGGCGGCATCGATGACGACAGCCGCAACGTGGCCGCGGGCTGCGCGCGCACGATCGCGGGAAAGCCCGCGCCCGCCGCCGCGAGCGTTGCCGCCGAGGCCGTCTGAAGGAACCGTCGGCGGGAAATGCCTGAACCGAATTGCATGGTGTTGTCTCCTGGATGCCGCTCTGGGCGCGGGCGGAAATAGGCAGCCCGACACGACAGGCGTGGCGCGACTGTATCGATTTAGTGTATCGATACAGTAAAGGGAAGCGTGGGTGGGTCATATGGGCGTATACCCGCGGGCAATCACGCGCCGAGGTGGGTTCGAAGAGGGAGAAAGCGCTGAAACTCGAACCGCCGCGGCAACCGCACTCCACCGCATCCTTTCGCGGCAGCGCTTCTAACCCCCCAACACCTCCTTCTCCGCCACCAGTTCGTTTCGCAACAGCCGCGCCCCGGGCGACAGCGGCGCGCCTCGCGTGGTCACGAGCTCATACGGCTCGCTGCGCGAGGTGAACGACAGCGGCAAAATGCGCGTGGCTTCGTGCCTGACGAAGAACTGAGCCACGTCAATGGACACCAGCGCCACGAACGAAGGATTGTCCTGAAGCAGGCTCAGCGTCGCGAAGGCCGACGTCGTCTCCAGCAGGCTCGACGGAAAGCGAATCGCGGCTTGCTGAAATTCGCGCTCCAGCAGCACGCGCATGGGCATGTTCGCGCGATAGACCACCCAACGGTACGCGGCCAGATCCTTGAGCGTCACTTTCTTCGCCTTGCGTAACGGATGCTGCACGTTCGCCACGACCGCGAGCGTTTCATCCTGCAGCTTGATGCTCTCGTACATCTCCGGATGCTGGCTGACCGAGGTCCGGCAGATAGCCAGGTCCAGCCGTCCCGCATCGATGAGACTCAACAGCGTCTCGCTGGCGTCCTCGATGATCTCGACAGACATTTCAGGCTGCCGCGCGATCAGCGCGGACACGGCCCGGGTCAGCAAAGGCACGGCGCCCATGATGACGCCGACCGCGACACGTCCGCCATGTCCCCGCAGGATGCCCGCGATCTCTTCCCGCATGTGCGACAGATCGGTGTAGATCAGCCGCGCATACCGGATCGCGCAATGGCCCGCGTCATTCGCTTCGAGCCCGCGCCGCGTGCGCGTGAACAGCGCTGTACCAAAGGTGGTTTCGATTTCCTGAAGCGCCTTGCTCGCGCCCGGTTGCGTCAAGCCGACTTGATTGGCCGCTTTCAGAAGCGAACCATGATCGCCCAGCGCAACAAGCAACCTGAGTTGCCTGACGTGGAGGCGCGAGGCGATCGAATTCACGTTGGGTGTCATGAGACTTGAGAGAGAGTTATATCAGCATGAGAACTTCTCAATTTTGCTCCGATGCGCCGCTCTCTATACTTCGCCGAAACAACGCATGAAAACAGCGCGCCTCGATCATTTCCGGAAGATGGGCAGCGCAAACCGACAGCGCGTCGAGTATCGGAAACTATAACGGAAGGTCATCATCATGTCTCTCATCAACTACGTTACGCAGATCCAGTTCGACTTCGGCGCGGTGAACCTGCTGAAGAGCGAATGCGAACGCCTTTCGATCCGGCGGCCGTTGATCGTCACGGACCGGGGCATTCGTGCCGCGGGCATTCTCGACACGGTGCTGAAGGTGCTGGAGCGCGCCGACGGCGAAATGATCTACGACGCCACCCCGCCGAATCCCAACGAAGCCGCGGTGCGCGAAGCGGTCGCGCTGTACAGGCAAGCGGAATGCGACGGCATCATCGCAGTGGGCGGCGGCTCGTCGATCGATCTTGCAAAGGGCGTGGCCGTCTGCGCGACGCACGAAGGCCCGCTCCAGAGCTTCGCCGTCATCGAGGGCGGCGCGAGCCGGATCACCGCGAAAACCGCGCCGGTGATCGCGGTGCCGACCACGGCGGGCACCGGCAGCGAAGTCGGACGCGGCGCCATCCTGATCCTGGACGACGGCCGCAAGGTGGGCGTGATCTCGCCGCATGTCGTGCCGAAGGTCGCGATCTGCGATCCCGGCCTGACGGTCGGCCTGCCGCCGCAACTCACCGCCGCCACCGGCATGGATGCGATCGCGCACTGTCTGGAAACCTTCATGTCGCCGATGCGCAATCCGCCGGCCGACGGCATCGCGCTGGACGGCTTGCGCCGCGCCTGGGCGCATATCGAACGGGCCACGAAAGAGCCGACCGACCAAACCGCGCGGGAAAACATGATGATGGCTTCGATGGAAGGCGCACTCGCTTTCCAGAAGGGACTGGGCTGCGTCCATAGCCTGAGCCATTCGCTCGGCGGAATCGACCCGCGACTGCATCACGGCACGCTCAACGCCATCTTTCTGCCGGCGGTCGTGGAGTTCAACCGAAGCGCTCCGTCCATGCGCGACGAAGAAAAGATGGAGCGCATGGCGAGCGCCATGCAGTTGCGTCAGGACACGGAGATTTCGTCGGCGCTGCGCGACATGACGGCACGCCTCGGCTTGCCGACCGGCCTTCGGGCGCTGGGCGTCACGCGCGAGATGTTTCCGCGCATCGTGTCGGGCGCGCTCAAGGATCACAGTCACAAGACCAATCCGCGCGAAGCATCGGAAGCGGATTACCTCGGCTTGCTGGAAGCGTCGTATTGACGAAGAGACGGACGCCCGGCCAACGAGGCGTCCGCGCATGACACGGACGGAGACACCGCATGAACAAGAGCAAACGGATCGTACGGATCCAGCGCATTTCGATCTTCTTTCTGACCCTCGCCGGCAGCATCAACTATCTGGATCGCAGCGCGCTCTCCATTGCGAATAGCGTGATTCGCGGCGAGATGGGCCTGAGCGCGTCGCAGATGGGCCTGCTGCTGTCGGCCTTCTCGCTCGCCTATGCGTTCGCGCAACTACCGGTCGGCGCGATGCTCGACCGTTTCGGCGCGCGCGTGATGCTGGGCTGGGGCATGATCCTGTGGTCGGTCGCGCAGGCCTGCTGCGGGCTCGTCGGCAATATCCAGCAGTTCTTCCTGGCGCGCGTGTGTCTCGGCATCGGCGAGGCGCCGCAGTTTCCGGCCGGCGCGAAGGTCATCGGCGAGTGGTTCGCGGTGCGCGACCGCGGCACGCCGACCGGCATCTTCGTCGCGTCGACGACCGTGGGCCCGGCGATCGCGCCGCCGATCCTCACCGCCATGATGCTCGCGCTCGGCTGGCGCAACATGTTCTTCGCGACGGGCGTGTTCGGCGTCATCGTGGCGATCGGCTGGTATGTCGCCTATCGCAATCGCGACGAAGTGAAGCTCGCGGCGGAGGAGACCGCCTATCTGAACCAGGACTCGCAGGAAGACGAAAACAGCAAGCCGCTCAGCGGCGCGCAATGGCGCAGCCTGTTCCGGCAGAAGACGACGTGGGGCATCTTCTTCGGCTTCATGGGCGTCATCTATACCGTGTGGCTCTACCTCACATGGCTGCCGGCGTATCTCGAACACGAACGCGGCCTGAGCATCGCGAAGGCGGGCTGGGTCGTCTCGATTCCCTATGTCTTCGGCACGCTCGGCATGCTGAGCAGCGGCTTCACGGCAGACCGCCTGTACCGCAGAGGCCTGCAGGCGATCACGAGCCGCAAGTGGCCGATCTGCATCGGTCTCGTGGGCGCGGCGGCGTTCACCGTTCCGGCGGCGCTGACGCCGTCCACCACGCTCGCCGTGATCTACATCTCGGGCGCCATGTTTTTCATCAATCTGGCATCGGGCGGCGCGTGGTCGCTGATCTCGATCGCCGCGCCGCGTCAGGCGGTGGCCTCGCTCGGCGGCATCCAGAACTTCGGCGGCTTCCTGGCCGGCTCGGCCGCGCCGATCGTCACCGGCATCGTCGTGGACCGGACGCATTCGTTCGTCGCCTCGCTGATCGTGAGCGCGGTCATCGCGCTGCTCTCGGCGGTGGCGTATCTGCTGCTCGTGCACCGGCCAGTCGCGGTATCCGAAGACGTCGGGGAAACGGCCGTCGGCGCGCTTTCCTGATTCGCTCGCCATGCCGGCGTTGCGTGTCGTTTGAAAAGATCTTCTGTCGGAGTTCGAGCTTCAATGCAAACAGTAACGTGTGTCGAAGACCTTCGCCTCATGGCGAAAAAGCGGGTGCCCAAGGCGTTCTACGATTACGTCGATAGTGGCTCGTACACCGAATCGACTTATCGCGAGAACGGTCGCGCGTTCGCCCGGCTGACGCTCAAGCAACGCGTGGGCGTGAACGTGGAAGGGCGCAGCACCGCAAGCACGATGCTCGGACAGCGGGTCGCAATGCCCGTGGCCATCGCACCGACCGGACTGACGGGCATGCAATGGGCCAACGGCGAGATCCTGGGTGCGCGCGCGGCCGAGCGCTTCGGCGTGCCGTTCACGCTCTCGACCGTGAGCATCTGTTCGATCGAGGACGTTGCGGCTCATACGAAGGCGCCGTTCTGGTTTCAGCTCTACGTCATGCGCGACCGTGGCTTCAACCAGTCGTTGATCGAGCGCGCGAAGGCCGCCGGTTGTTCGGCGCTGGTGGTCACGCTCGATCTGCAGATCAACGGGCAGCGTCACAAGGATCTCAAGAACGGCATGACCGTGCCGCCTCGCCTGACGGCGGCGAACCTGCTTGATTTTCTGCGCAAGCCGGGCTGGGTGATGCGCGCCGCTTCGGGCAGACGCAACTTCGGCAATCTCGCTGGCTTCATCAAGGGCGGTGACGATGTGATCGCGATCAGCAAGTGGGTCGCATCGCAATTCGATCCGAGCCTCGACTGGAACGACATCGCGCATATCCGCAGTCTCTGGCCCGGCAAGCTGGTGCTCAAGGGCATCATGTGCGCCGAGGATGCGCGCATGGCGGCTTCGCTGGGCGCCGATGCCATCGTCGTCAGCAATCATGGCGGACGGCAGCTCGACGGCGCGCCGTCGACGGTCGAGGCCTTGCCCGCCGTGGTGGATGCCGTGGGCGACGCCACTGAAGTGTGGGTCGATGGCGGCATCCGCACCGGCCAGGATGTGATGAAGGCGCTCGCGCTGGGCGCGAAGGGCACGATGGTTGGCCGAGCCTTCATGTATGCCCTCGGCGCGATGGGCGAACCCGGCGTCGCGCGCATGCTCGAGATTGTGCGGAACGAACTCGACGTGACGATGGCGCTGACCGGCGTCCGGTCGATCGAGGAGATCGGGCCGCACAACTTTCACGAGCCGCGTGTTGCACAGGCTTTCCGCGCGCGCACGGCCGGGGCCATGACTCAACGAGAAGAATCTGTCATTTGATTGGAGGTTGGACGCGCAATGGATCTGCAAATCGAGGGTAAATGGGCGCTCGTTTGCGCCGCGAGCAAGGGGCTGGGGAAGGGCTGCGCCGAAGCGCTGGTCGCTGAAGGCGTCAACGTCGTGGTGACGGCGCGCGGCGAGGACGCGCTCGAATCGACGGCAGCCGGGCTTCGGCAACTGAATCCCCGCGTTCAGGTGATCGCCGTGGCGGGCGATATCACGACGAGCGCCGGTCGGGAGCGGGCACTGAGCGCGGCGCCTCGCATCGACATCCTGATCAACAATGCGGGCGGCCCGCCGCCGGGCGATTTTCGCGACTGGACCCGAGACGACTGGATCGCGGCGCTCGATGCGAACATGCTGACGGCCATCGAACTGATGCGCGCCACCGTCGATGCAATGGCCGAGCGAGGCTTCGGCCGGATCGTCAACATCACGTCGGGTGCGGTGAAGGCGCCCATCGATGTGCTCGGGCTGTCCAACGGCGCGCGTTCCGGCCTGACCGGCTTCGTCGCGGGTCTGGCCCGGCAGAAACGGATCGCGGAGCATAACGTGACCATCAACAATCTGCTGCCGGGCTTGTTCGATACCGACCGCCTGAAGCAGTCCACCCAAGCGGCCGCTACCGCGCAGGGCAAGGCATATGACGCTGTGCTCGAAGCGAAACGTCAGGCAATACCGGTAGGGAGATTCGGCACGGCGCAGGAGTTCGGCGCGATGTGCGCTTTCCTGTGCAGCGGACACGCGGGCTACCTGACCGGTCAAAACATCCTGATGGATGGGGGCGCTTTTCCCGGGACGTTCTGACGGATCGTTTCATCGCGGCCGTCAGTCACGAGGGGCGTTCTCCTCCGAGCGCCAAAATCAGGCGGCGTTACCGGCGTGCAACGCGTCGTCCAGTCGCCGCCTTTTTCGGCATTGATAACGTTTGAACATCAATGCTTCGAAAAATTGCACTTCTTGTTTCAGCCTTCTTGCGCAAGTATCTGGTCTCAAGACGTTCATAAAAGAGAACGCGTCGGAGACAGGCACGAAGCGCAGCACAGCGTTTCGCTGCATCCCGGTGCACGCCCGTTCAGGGCTGCCGTCAAGAGTCATCGACGCCTATCTCGCGTAACTCACCTCGCTACTTGAATCCTGCCGCCGCTTTTCGAGCGCGTCTACCGGCAGCGGTGCATCTCGCGCCTGCCGCAGCGAGTCGATGCACTTCCAGTATCCGCTTCATTCGTCATTGCTCAAATCAGGAGACACGTCACATGCAGATCACCGGAATGTTGCACGGCTCGCGCCTGCTGCAATTCGTCGGCTTTCCGTCCAGCGAAGTGCTGGGCCCGGGCGCCAGCGAAGAAGAGATCAAGTCGCTCATCGACCGTCACGGGCAGATATTCATCAAGCCGGTGTTCAAGGGCGGTGTGGGCAAGAAGGGCAAAGCGGGCTTGCTCGGCCGCGCCACGGATCTCAAGACGGCGCTCGCCGAAAAGGAACGACTGTACTTCGCCGAACACGCCGTAGGCCATGTGAAAGCCAAGGCGAACGGCGTGACGTTCGAAGCGGGCGTGCCGGCCAAGCACGAGGTCTACTTTTCGATCACCGATTCCACGCGTTTCCGCGCGCCGACGATGACGCTTTCGCACATGGGCGGCATGGACATCGAGGAAGTCGATCCGAAGCACGTCGCGATGGTGCCGTTCGATGCCCTGACCGGATTGAAGGCGTTCGTCGTGGCGAATGCGCTGAGCGAGATCGGCGCGCCGCGCGAAATCATCTCGCCGCTCGTGCAGCAGTTGCCGAAGCTCTGGGAGTTGTTCCACGACTTCGGGATGACGACGCTCGAACTCAACCCGATCCGCATGCGCGAGGACAAGAAGGGACGTCTCACGCCCGTCGCGTGCGACTTCAAGTGCGGATTCGATCGCGACGATCCGCGCTTCTCGCGGCTCGGCCTGCCCCCGCATCTGTTCGCCGCCGACTACTCGGATTTCGAACAGGAGATCAACCAGTTGCGCACCCACCAGGGTCAAAGCGATGTCTACGTGATCAACGACAAGGGCACGATCCTCGCGCCCACCTTCGGCGGCGGCGCGAACTCGCTCGTCACGGAAATGCTCGGCGATGCGGCCATCATCTCGTCGGACTTCGGCGGCAATCCGCCCTACGAAAAGATGAAGGAAGTGGCGCGCATCTGCTTCCGGCACTGGCTGAAGCAGTCGAATGTGCTGTTCATCATCGGGGGCAAGTCCAACAACACCGACATCTTCGAAACCCTGCGCGCGATGGCCGATGCGCTGCGCGAGCACTTCAGCGAGCACGGACCGACGCCGCTCTATGTCGTGCTCGGACGCGGCGGCCCGAACCTCGTGCGCGGCATGTCCGCGCTGCGCGACACCTGCGATTCGCTCGGCCTGCCGTATCGCCTTTTCGGTTTCGACTCCGACATCAGCGAGGTGATCCAGTACGCGCGCCGTGCCGATACATGGATGCAATCGGGCGGACGCGCGCAAGTTGCGGCGCGCATCGGCGCGCGCGACGCGCAATCGTACACGGCATCGGCTTGAGGAGATCGGACATGCACAAGCAAGGCAATAGTCGTTTCAAATACTTCGTCGGCATACAGTCGCTGGCGGATATCGCGACGCGCGAAGACCGCGTCTGCGTGCTCAACATCCTGGGCGGCGAATCATCGGACGTGACGCCGGTGAGCCACGCTTTCTCGGGCGCGAATGTCGTCTTCGGCACGGCGCCCGGCAAAGGCGGACAGATGCTTGCGACGCCCGCGGGCGACATTCCGGTCTTCAACAACGTGCGAGAAGGGCTGGAAGCCGGACATCGGTTCAACTGCGGCGTCGTCTATCTGCCGCCTTCGGCCGCGCGCGACGGCGTGGCCGAACTGATCCGCGTGAATCCGGATCTGCGCAAGATATTCATCATCACGGAGAAGATCGCCGTGCACGATGCGCGTGAGATTCGCGCGATGGGTCAGCAGGCGGGCATCGACATCTTCGGCGCGAACGGGCTGGGCGTCGCGGACTCGTGGCAACGCGTACGCATCGGCGGCGCGCTCGGCGGCGACGATCCGGGCGCGACCTTGCGCCAGGGATCGATCGCGATCTTCTCGAATTCCGGCGGCTTCAGCACAACGATTGCGCAATACCTGCGCATGAGCGGCTGGGGCACCTCGACGGTCATTTCCAGCGGGAAGGATGTCTACATCCACTATGCCGCACCGGAATTCGCCTTCGCGCTCGCAAACGATGCGCGCAGCAAGGCTGCCGTGCTGTACTGCGAGCCCGGCGGCTATTACGAAGCCGACGCGGACTTCACGAAGCCCGTGGTCGCGTGCGTGGTGGGCCGCTGGAAAAGCCGTCTGACGCGCGCGGTGGGACATGCTGGCGCGATGGCGGGCGGCGCCGACGATGCGCTCGCGAAGGAACGCTGGTTCAAGGATAAATTCGGCGTCGAAAGGCTTTTCACGCCCGGCGATCCATGCTGCTCGGCGAAGGGTGCGGTGGTGACGAACATCGCGCATATTCCCGCCGCGCTCACGGCGGTGATGCGGGCGAACGCGACGATGCCCGACTTCGAGCCCGAAGGCAGCCTCGCGCTCAAGCCGTGGTTCGGCTCCGATCAGGGGCTCGATTTGCCCGACGATCTCGCGCTTGCGGTCGTGAAAGCCGTCGCGCCCTATGACGAACAAGTCGCGCGGGTGAACGACCAGATCGGCGCGATTCCGCCGCGGCAGCCGTTGAAGGACGCATCGGGCGCCTCGCAGATGGATGCGAAGACTCAGGTGAGCAGCCTGCACGGCGTATCGATGCTCGACGCGTCGACGCATTCCTTCGAAGCGAACGTGTGCCTCGCGCTGCTGCACGAGTTCGGCGGCGCGAACGATGAGAAACTGATCGACGTCGCGGTCGGCGCGGCGGTCAACCTGTACGGCACGCCCGAACTGGCGGCGGCGCAGGCGGCGCGCGAGGCCGGCAATGCGCCCAATGCCGTGCTCGCGGCTGCTGCCGCCATCGTCGGGCCGAATCGCCAGCGCGCGGCGCGCGAGGCGGCCAAGCTGATGATCGACCGGTTCGCCGCAGCAAGACTCGTCGACGCATTCGATCGCGATTTCGACATCGACGCGATCGACACCGAGGGCAGCGCGGCACTGTTCTGCGAGGAACCGGATCCGAAGGCCGAAGCCATGCTCGCCGGTCTCGCCGCCCGTGGCGTGAATTCCGTATTCGTGCGATGGATTGCCAGCGGCCCGGGCCATCCGCGCGCGGACGCCGTGCTCGCGGCGATCACGACGACACTCGCCTGGGGCCCGCTCATGCGCAAGCGCATCTCGCGTCTGACGGCGGAGAGTCTGCCGTGGTGGACGAAGCTGTTCGGCACGCTGATCGGCGCTTCGGCGGACGCGTCGCGCCATCGTCCCGACAGCTTCTGCGATGTTTCCACCGAGGCGTTGCTCGGCGAGCGCTCGCTGACGGAGATTGCGTTCGCGGCGCTGCTCGGCCTCGAACCGTCCGCCGACGACCTGTTCGCTTTCAGGACGCTGACCGGATTGCTGCTCACGAACGGACCGGGTGCGATCTCGGCGCAAGGCGCAAAGGGTGCGGTATCCGCCGATGGCCCCGAATCACCCGAACGCGTGCAACTGAACAAGGCGTTGACGGGTTTTCTGACGCACACCGGCTATACGCACGGCGGCAATGGCTACGAAGGCATCGCCTTTCTCAACGATGCGTTTCGCGACAGCGCCCTCGACGATCCCGCGGACCCGCATCACGGCGTCGATCTCGACGCGCTCGCGCGCCGTTCCGTCGAGCATTACGCGCGCTACAAGGCGAGCCAGAAGCAGGCCGGCAGCCTCGACATCGCCAAGCTGCCGGGCGTCAATCACCCGGTTTTCAAGGACAAGCCGGTGAATCACGATCCGCGCGAGGCGTTCATCGCCGATCTGTACGAGGCGCGAGGCGAGTACAACGCGTTTCATGCGTACTACCGCGCGCTGGTGCAGGCCTTGTTCGACGCGGGCGTCTCGCGCAACGTCTACTGCGTCAATGTCGATGCCGTGATCGCCGCGCTGCTGCTGAAAATGCTGTGGCAACCGCTCAAACGCGGCGCATTCAGCGAGGCGGATCTCGAAACCGCTGCGTTCACGATCTTTCTGTATCCGCGCATGCTCGGTTGCGCCGCGGAAATCGACGATCACCTGAACCGCGGTCGAAACATGGACACGCGCACGCCCGCTTCACAGTGCCGTTTCGTGGCCTGAGCGCCGACATCCGGGAGGTCGGCCGAGCCGACCGTTTCCGGCGATTGATAACCGTAGGACATCAATCGTTCAGAACATTGCACTTATCGTTTTGATGGCGACGCGCCATCATTCCCGAAAGACAAGAGCGGACACTCCGCAAATTTCGGGACTTCAGGAGACACATCGATGCATCCCTCACCTTCCACCCTTTCGCCGGGACATTCCAAGGCTGCGGCGGTTTTCCGCGTAACGGCCGGCAATTTCCTGGAGCAGTTCGACTTCTTTCTGTTCGGCTTCTACGCGACGCAAATCGCCGGCGTGTTCTTTCCGGCATCGAGTGAATTCGCTTCGCTGATGATGACGTTCGCGGTCTTCGGCGCCGGATTCCTGATGCGTCCGCTGGGCGCGATCGTGCTCGGCGCGTACATCGACGATGTCGGCCGCCGCAAGGGCCTGATCGTCACGCTTTCCATCATGGCGAGCGGCACCATCCTGATCGCATTCGTGCCGGGATACGCGACGATCGGTCTTCTGGCCCCCGCGCTCGTGCTCGTCGGACGTCTGCTGCAGGGGTTCTCCGCGGGCGCCGAACTGGGTGGCGTATCGGTCTATCTCGCTGAGATGGCCACGCCCGGCCGCAAGGGCTTCTTCACGAGCTGGCAGTCCGCGAGCCAGCAGGTCGCGATCGTCGTGGCCGCGGCGCTCGGCTTCGCGCTCAACCAATTCCTCGACACCACGGCCATCGCGAGTTGGGGATGGCGTGTGCCGTTCTTCGTCGGCTGCATGATCGTGCCGTTCATCTTCATGCTGCGTCGCAATCTGGAAGAAACGCAGGAATTCAAGGCACGCCAGCATCGCCCGAGCATGAAGGAAGTGTTCCGCACGCTGGCCCAGAACTGGGCCGTCGTGATCGCCGGCATGATGCTGGTGGCGATGACCACCTCGAGCTTCTATCTCATCACGGTCTATGCGCCGACTTTCGGCAAGACGGTCCTGCATCTGAGCACGGCGGATAGTCTGCTCGTGACCTTGTGCGTGGCCGTGTCGAACTTCGTGTGGCTGCCGATCGGCGGGGCGCTCTCGGACAAGATCGGCCGCAGGCCGCTGCTCGTCGGCATGACGGTGCTCGCTATCGCAACCGCATACCCCGCGCTGTCGATACTCGCCCACGCGCCGAGCTTTATCAACATGCTGCTCGTGCTGCTTTGGCTCTCGTTCATGTACGGCATGTATAACGGCGCGATGGTCGTCGCGCTGACCGAGGTGATGCCGGTTCAGGTGCGCGTGGCGGGCTTTTCGCTTGCTTACAGCCTTGCGACGGCGGTGTTCGGCGGCTTCACGCCGGCCATCTCGACGGCGCTCATTCACATGACCGGCGACAAGGCCGCGCCCGGATACTGGATGAGCTTCGCCGCCGGCTGCGCGCTTCTGGCGACGTTCGCGCTCTATCGCCGGCGTGCGGCGACGCTGACTCCGGCGCACTGACGCGTCGCTCGTTGCGCCAAGCGTCTATCGAACCCTACACGACTCCGATCATGAAAAATCTGCTTCCGAAACTATGCGCGGCTGCGCTCATCGCCACCTCGGCCGTTGCGTTCAGCGTGCAGGCCGCCGACCTGCACGTCATGAGCTCGGGTGGCTTTACCGCGGCGTACAAGGTGCTCGGTCCGAGGTTCGCGTCCGAGACGGGCAACACGCTCGACACGGCGCTGGGTCCGTCGATGGGCAAATCGCCCGAAGCCATTCCCAACCGTCTCGAACGGGGCGAGCCGGCCGACGCCGTCATCATGGTCGGTTACGCGCTCGACGAGCTGATCAAGCAGGGCAAGGTCGTGCCCGGATCGCGCGTGGAACTGGCGGACTCGCGCATCGGCATGGTCGTGCGCGACGGTGCGGCCAAGCCCGACATCAGCTCGGCGGAAGGCCTCCGGCAGACGCTGCTGCATGCCAAGTCGATCGCCTACTCGGACAGCGCGAGCGGTGTCTATATCGAGCGGGAGCTGTTCACGAAGCTCGGCATCGAGGATCAGGTCAAGCCCAAGGCGAAGATGATCCCGCGCATACCGGTGGCCTCGGTCGTCGCGAACGGCGATTACGAGATCGGCTTTCAGCAGGTGAGCGAGTTGCTGCCGGTCACGGGCGCGACCTTCGTCGGAAAGATTCCCGAGTCTTTGCAGTCCGTCACGCGTTTTGCCGCTGGCATTCCCGTGAGCGCACAGCATCCGAAGGAAGCGAAGGCGCTCCTCGACTATCTGGCATCGCCCGGCGTTCAGGCAGATGTGAAATCGACGGGACTCGATAGCGTCGCCGCGCATTGATACAGCCTTCGCCGTCAACTTCTCGAGGTGCTGCTCGCGTGGTCCTCTGCGCCGTCGGCGTCGCCCGGCGCCGGCGCGCGCAGCCTCCGGGCGAGGCGCGCGCGATCGCAAGCGCCTTCCCACATCGAAACGAAGATCACCGCGCACGCGTTGCTGATGACGCTCGTGAGCGCGCGCGCTTCGGACATGAAGCGGTCGATGCCCACCAATAGCGCCACGCCGGCGACGGGAAGATCCGGAATCACCGTCAGCGTCGCGACGAGCGCCACGAGGCCGCTCCCGGACACGCCCGCCGCGCCTTTGGACGTGAGCAGCATGACCGCGAGCATCATCGCGATCCGCGGCGCGGAAAGCGAGACGTCGCACGCCTGCGCGATGAACATGGAAGCAAGCGTCAGATAGATCGCGGTGCCGTCGAGATTGAACGAATAGCCCGCGGGCAGCACGAGTCCGACGACGCCCTTGTCGCAGCCGAGCATCTCCAGCTTGGTGATGAGGCGCGGCAACACCGGTTCCGTCGACGAAGTCGCCAGTACGATGAGCAATTCCTCGCGCAGATAACGCAAGAGCCGCCAAAGCGCGAAGCCGTGCAAGCGCGCAAGCGCAGCGAGGACGAGCGCGACGAACAGCACGCATGCCACGTAGAACGACACCATCAACATGCCGAGGGAGCCGACCGAGTGAATCCCGAAGCGGCCCACCGTGAAAGCCATCGCGCCGAATGCGCCGAGCGGCGCGAGCCGCATGATCATCGCGAGGATGCGAAACAGCGCCTGGGCGATGCCATCGATGAGCGCGAGCACGGGCCTGCCTGCGCCGGGATGCAGATTCAGTGCAAAGCCGAATAGCAGCGAGAGCAGCAGCACCGGCAGCACCTCGCCCTTCTCGAAGGCGCCGAGCATCGTTTCGGGGATGACGTTCAGTGCAAAGGCGACGAGACCATCCGGATGCGCCTGCTTCACATACTGCGCGAGGATCGTCGTATCGAGACTTCGGGCGTCGATATGCATGCCCGCGCCGGGCCGCATCAGAAAGGCCGTGACGAGTCCCAGCGCGAGCGCCACGGCAGTCAGAAAATAGAAGAGTCCCAACGCCCGAAAGATTGCGCGCCCGATGGCTTTTCCGCTCGCGACAGACGTGATCCCGGATACGATCGTGCAGAAGACGATCGGCGTGATCATCATCCTGACGAGGCCGACGAAACCGTCGCTGAGAGGCTTGAGAAGCGAGCCGGCTTGCGGCCAGAAGTGCCCGAGCGCCATGCCGAGCAACATGCCGAGCACGACCTGCACATAGAGTAAACGGAGCGTTCTCGCCACCCTCACGACGCGGGCTTCCTGCTCGGGCGCGCTTTTGGAGCGACGTCGTCGGTTAATGTGCCGCTGCTCCTGACATCGCCTCTCATATCCAGAATCGTTTGATGAAACTCCTGCGCGGCCGGCGTCAGCGTACGCCCGCGGCGTCTCACGATTCCCACTCGTCGCTTCACGACGGGGTCGACCAGCGGCACACTCGTGAGGATGTGATGATTGCGTCCGGGCATGGCCATCGACGGTACGGCGGCGACGCCGAGGCCCGCTTCGACGAGACCGAGCATGGTCGTGACGTGACGTGTTTCGCACACGCTGGGCGCGCGCGGCGATACGGCCGAAAGAGCCTGATCGAGCAACAGGCGATTGCCGGACGTCTTGTCCACGGAAACGTATTCGTGTTCGTAGAGCTCGTTCCAGGTCACGCGTTTCTTGCGCGCGAGCGGGTGGTCACGACGGCAAGCCGCAACGAACTGCTCCTGCAGCAGCACTTTGAAGTCTACCTCGGACTCCTGGCTTCCCATGAAGCTGACGCCGAAATCGGCCTCGCCGCTGATGACGGCGGAAAGCACTTCGTTCGCGCTCGCATCGAGCAGTTTCACCCGGATGCGCGGAAAACGGCGATGGAAGCTCGCAACCGCGCTTGGCAGAAAGTAGTAGGCCACGGATGGCACACAGGCAATGGTTACGTGACCCAATCGGCTCGATGAGACATCGCGGATGCCGAGCAGGGCGACATCGAGATCGTCCAGCAGCTGCTCCGCGCTCGGCGCGAAGGCGCGGCCCACAGTCGTGAGCGTCACGCTGCGCGTGGTGCGTTCGAAGAGACGCACGCCGAGCGCTTCCTCCAGCTTGTCGATCCGGCGGCTCAAAGCCGGCTGGGATATGTTCACCGCCTCGGCTGCCTTTCGGAAGCTGCCCAGTTCCACCACGGCTCTGAATGCCTGCAAGTCGTTGAGGTCGAAGTTGACGCCCACGGGCCATTCTCCGCGTTCTTAGATGCCGATATTGTGCATTACGCCGAGGGGGGCGGCTAATTGTGGGGGCGGGTTGTGATCTTGGTCTGGTCGGACGAGGGCGGCGGTGGGGCTTCGCGAAGCCGTGCGCCGGGGATGATGGCGAGCGGATAGCGATTGATGCGTTCGATGCTATTTTCCGGTTGTCGATCGGCGCGCGTTTTCAAGCGGCAGGGAGCGGGTGGGCGGGTCTCTCGGCACTAGACGTCGATCGTTACAACCCCGACCGCACGGCGGAGGTTTGGGCAAAAAAGCGTGCAGTGAGCAAGCGGGTCGATCAGAGTCGGAAGTTGGTTCGAAGGGGGCTTATCGGCCATGAAGGGCCTTCGCTCGCAGAAGCGGCGAGACATTCCAGCGTCCGAAATACATCGACTAGCGACATCAAGCCAGGGCGATGGGGCCCGCTTTAGAGGATTTGACGATTGCGTCGCGCGTCGGATGACTTTCGGCCATGGAAGGGTTAGCGATGCGGCTCCCCCCGGCTGGTAGACGTCTAGGTGCTTTGACGGTCGATTATGGTGAAGCCAGTATCGATCTTGACGTGCACAGGCTGATGCCCGGCTGCCGAGCTTTGCGCAAAGCGCGACAGTAATGATTCGGCCGCTTTCACGCCGATGACGGCGCCTTCGACTCGCACTGTCGAAAGAGAAGGATAGATGTGCGCGGCAGAGCTTAGATCCCCGAAGCCCATCACAGCAATCTGCTCAGGTACGCTCATTTTCCGACTGGCTGCTTCGGCAAGCACCCCCTGCGCGAGCGTATCGGAACTGCATACGACGATTTCCGGCGGCGTCTCATCGAACAGACGGGCCGCGCCTTCGCGCCCCGCTTGCACGGTGGCCGGTGCAGGGAGGATCGCGAACGTAGCTTTGCCAATGCCGTGTTTCGCGAGTTCGGCGATCAGGCTCCTGCAGCGGCGCAAACCTCGCGGATCATCGATGGAAACGACGCCGAAGCGCTTGTAACCTTTCGCGAGAAGGTGCCGCGCGACTTGCTTGCCTACTTCTTCGTGCGAGAAGCCAATGACGGTGTCGATCGGTTTGTTGGTGAGATCCCAGATTTCGACGACCGGAATCTTGGCTTTGGCGAGCCGCTCGACTGTCGCCTTGGTATGGCTTGTACCGGCGAGCACGATCCCATCAGGCCGCCTGCCGAGAATCGCTTCGACTAAGGCTTCTTCGCGAGCTGTCGAGTAAGCGGTGAGACCCAAAAGCGTCTGATAACCCGACGCGGTCAATTTGTCGACGAGCGACTGCACGGTCTCCGCAAAGATAGAACTTGCGATGGTCGGCAACAGGATGGCGACCAGCCGGCTTTTGCTGCTGGCCAGTCCGCCCGCAAGCATGTTGGGCACGTACCCGGTGGCCTGGACCGCTTCAAGCACTTTCTTCTGGGTGTCGCTACGAACGAGTTCCGGCCGATGAAGGGCACGGGAGACTGTCATCGGCGCAACGCCCGCCACCCTTGCCACATCGATAAGCGTCACGCTCTGGAGCACGCCCGCTTCGGTCGTTTGCCGGTTATCGCTTTTCTTGGCCATTTCAGAGTACTGGATATAACGATTAGTGCGCAACAGCATTAGACCACGAACCGCATCGAACCCATGCGGAAACGCAAGCAGGCCCATGCCGCAAGGGTAAACGACAATGGTTGCGCAATCAATGAGCAAGCATGATTGCGCAATCATGATGAGACACGGCGCTCGGTGCGGCGACTGAGCGCCGACCGTCGAGACAAACGGAGGCGGCAGTGGTTACTCGGAGCAGCATTCCAGACAATGGCAAGCGCACGCGAGTGCGGTGGTTCATTCTCGCGATGATTTTCATCGTTACGGTTTTCAACTATGTAGACCGCGCGACGTTATCGATCGCCGCGCCGAGCATGCGCCACGACCTCGGTTTCGACGCGTTGACAATGGGCGTTGCCTTCTCGGCGTTCGGCTGGGCCTACACCGCGATGCAGATTCCCGGCGGTCTCATTCTTGACCGTTTCGGCGCCCGGACCGTGCTCGGCATCAGTCTGATTCTGTGGTCGGCACTGACGTTCGCCCAGGGTTTCGTTCATCTGTTTGCGTCAGCATTCGTGGCGCTCTTTGCCTTGCGCTTCCTGATGGGAATCGCGGAATCGCCGGCGTTCCCGTGCAACAGTCGTCTTACCGTCATGTGGTTCCCGAGCGCCGAGCGCGGTCTCGCGACGTCGGTGTTCCAATTGGCACAGTACTTCGCGCTCGCAGTGTTCACGCCGGTCATGACGTACACCGTGAGCATGTGGGGTTGGCATTACGTCTTCTACACGACCGGCGCTGTGGGCGTTCTTCTAGGATTCTGGTGGCTCAGGTCGGTGCGGGAACCACAGCGCGATCATCGCGTGAGTGCGGCCGAACTTGAGTACATCGCGGCAGGCGGTGGTCTGCCGACCATCGGCGACAGCCCGCAGCCGTTCAAGTGGAAACAGGTGAGGGCAATCGCTGCGAACCGCATGATGATAGGCATCTATATCGGCCAGTTCTGTCTGACGTCGATCACCTGGTTCTTCCTGACGTGGTTCCCGACCTACCTGATCGAAGCGAAAGGCATGTCGATCCTTAAGGTCGGCATGGTGGCGGCGCTGCCGGCAGTGGCAGGTTGCGTGGGCGGGCTTGTCGGTGGCCTCTGGTCCGACTGGATGCTTAAACGCGGTTTCAGTCTCACCGCCTCTCGGAAGACCCCGATCATCTGCGGCCTCGTTCTGTCGAGCACGATCGTGGTTGCCAACTATGTGCATTCGACGACGATTGTGATTCTCGTCATGTCGATTGCGTTCTTCGCCAAGGGCGTCGGCAATTTGGGCTGGTGCATTGTCGGCGACGTTTCACCCAAGCGCGCGATGGGCATCAGCGGCGGAATCTTCAACCTGTGCGGCAATCTCGCGAGCATCGTTACGCCGCTTGCGATCGGCTGGATGATCAAGAGCACCGGGTCGTTTGAAGTCGCGCTGACTTACATCGGTGCGCTGTCGCTGCTTGGCGCGTGCTCATACCTGCTGATCGTCGGAAAACTCCAGCGTCTGGAAACCGACGACGAAGGCGACGGATCGCGCAAGAGCGCCACCGCCTCCCTCAAACCGCGCCACGGCCACTGAGTCGCCGCCTCCCAACACCTTATCGCAAGGAGCCCCTCCCATGAATGCCACATCTTCGCTCATCGCTGGACCGTCGAACGACTCGATCAAGTGGATTCGCGTTGCATCCACGTTTCTTCCGCTCGCCAACCCGATCAGCGACGCCAAAGTCCTGACGGGTCGGCAGAAGCCGATGACAGAGATCGCCATTCTGTTTGTCGAAATCGAGACGGCAGACGGTCATCGCGGGCTCGGCTTCAGTTATTCAAAGCGTGCCGGTGGCCCTGGCCAGTTCGCGCATGCGAAGGAGATCGCTCCTGTGCTCATCGGCGAAGACCCGAGTGACATCGCTCGATTGTGGGACAAGCTGGCGTGGGCAGGGGCATCGGTAGGGCGCAGTGGCATGGCGGCACAGGCGATCGGCGCGTTCGACGTTGCCATGTGGGACCTGAAGGCCAAACGCGCGAATCTGTCGCTTGCCAAGCTCCTCGGCGCCCACCGCGATTCGGTGCGTTGCTACAACACCTCGGGCGGGTTCCTTCACACGCCACTCGATCAGTTGCTTGTCAACACCGACGCCTCGCGCGAGAAGGGGATCGGCGGGATCAAGCTCAAGGTCGGGCAACCAGACTGTGCGATTGACATTCACCGGGTCCAGACGGTGCGCAAGCATTTGGGTGACGCCTTTCCGTTGATGGTGGATGCCAATCAGCAGTGGGACCGGCCGACCGCTCAACGTATGTGCCGCACCTTCGAGCAGTTCAATTTGATCTGGATCGAGGAGCCGCTCGATTGCTATGACGCGGAAGGTCACGCTGCGCTGGCTGCCCAGTTCGATACGCCGATCGCAACCGGCGAAATGTTGACGAGCGTATCCGAGCACTGGGAGTTCATCCGTCAGCGCGGCGCGGATTACCTGATGCCGGACGCGCCGCGTGTCGGCGGCATTACGCCATTCTTGAAGGTCGCGACGTTGGCTGATCACGCGGGGCTGATGCTGGCGCCGCACTTCGCGATGGAATTGCACGTGCATCTCGCGGCTTGTTATTCCCGTGAACCCTGGGTCGAACATTTCGAATGGCTTGAGCCGCTGTTCAACGAGAAGCTGGAGACGCGTGACGGCCGGATGTTGGTTCCGACACGACCGGGCCTGGGGCTCACACTGAGCGACCGCGTAGCAGGCTGGACGGCTCAAGAGGCGGAAGTCGGTATACGCGGCTGACGCAAGGCCGTCAATCAAGGCGACATGGCCGCTCGTCGCTGGGAAGGTGCTTGGCAGAGGTTCGGACGCTCCCGATCAGTTTGTCAGGAGCGCGCGAAAGACCCGTCCGAGGTCTCCACGATAGGCCGTACCCGGCCCATCAGCAGCCAGTCATAGACCAACCGTCTCAATGGCGGAAAGGGGTTGGCTTCAGCCCTTCGGACCACGGTCGTAGCAGAACAACGAGGCGGTAATCCGCGAATTTCGGCTGATGGTCATCAAGGGCCGTCAGAGATTGCATCCGCATCGAATCGTCGCTGCTGCTTCCAGCCCCACCGCGCCCGTCCAGCAACCCACAAAAAAGGCGGCACAACCAAGTGCCGCCAATCCAAAAATCAAAACCCCTACCGCACCTTACCCGCCTTCCACGCGGACAGCAGTTGCTCATACTTCACCGTTTCCCCCTTCGGCTTCTCATTGGCAAGCGCCTTCCACGGCGCGTGCTGGTCGGACAGCCACTTCGACGGATCGCTCTGCGCATTCAGCTCCGGCGCGCAAACCTTCATCCCCGCCCGCTGCAAACGGGACAACACCTGGTCCATTTCCTTCGCCAGGTTATCCATCGCAGCCTGCGGCGTCTTCTCACCGGCGACAGCAGTGCCGACGTTCTTCCACCAGAGTTGCGCCATCTTCGGATAGTCGGGCACGTTGTTGCCGGTCGGCGTCCACGCGACGCGCGCCGGGCTGCGATAGAACTCGATCAAGCCGCCGTATTTATCCGCGTTCTTCGTGAAGTAGTCGCTATGAATGTCGGAGTCGCGAATGAACGTGAGACCGACAATCGACTTCTTGAGCGACACGCTCTTCGACGTCACGAACTGCGCGTATAGCCACGCGGCAGCGCGCTGATTCGGCGGCGTCGACTTGAAGAAGGTCCACGAGCCGACGTCCTGATACCCGTTTTGCATGCCCTCCTTCCAGTAGGCGCCGTGCGGGGAGGGCGCCATGCGCCACTTCGGCGTGCCATCCGCATTCGTGACGTTGCCCGGCTTGAGCATCGACGCCGTGAACGCGGTGTACCAGAACACCTGTTGCGCGATGCGTCCCTGCGCGGGCACCGGGCCCGCTTCGCTGAAGGTCATGCCCGACGCTTCCGGTGGCGCGTATTTCTTGAGCCAGTCGATGTATTTGGTCGTCGCGTAGACCGCTGCCGGGCTATTAGTGCCGCCGCCGCGCGATACCGACGCGCCTACCGGATGACAGCCATCAGGCGTCACGCGGATGCCCCATTCGTCGACGGGCATGCCGTTCGGAATGCCCTTGTCGGCTTCGCCCGCCATGGAAAGCCACGCGTCCGTGAAGCGCCAGCCGAGCGACGGGTCTTTCTTGCCGTAATCCATATGGCCGTAGACCTTTTCTCCGTCGATGGTTTTCACGTCGTTCGTAAAGAACTCGGCGATGTCTTCATACGCGGACCAGTTGACCGGCACGCCGAGTTCGTAGCCATATTTCGCCTTGAACTTGTCCTGCAAGTCCTTGCGTGCGAACCAGTCCGCGCGGAACCAGTAAAGGTTCGCGAACTGCTGGTCGGGAAGCTGATAGAGCTTCTTGTCCGGCGCGGTCGTAAAGCTCGTGCCGATGAAATCTTTCAGGTCAAGACCGGGGTTCGTGTATTCCTTGCCTTCGCCCGCCATGTAATCGGATAGCGGAACGATCACGCCATAGCGATAGTGCGTGCCGATCAGGTCCGAGTCCGAAATCCAGCCGTCGTAAATGCTTTGGCCGGATTGCATCGAGGTCTGCAATTTCTCGACGACGTCCCCTTCCTGAATGATGTCGTGCTTCACCTGAATGCCGGTGATTTCGCTGAACGCTTTCGCTAGCGTTTTCGATTCGTAGGTGTGCGTGTCGATGGTTTCCGACACGACATGAATCTCCTTGACGCCCTGCGACTTGAGTTTCGCCGCGGTATCGATGAACCATTTCATCTCGTCCATCTGCTGCGGTTTCGACAGCGTGCTGGGTTGAAACTCGCTGTCCACCCATTTCTGCGCCTCGGGCGTTCCCGCCAGAGCCTGGTTCGCGAAGGCACCCGACACGATACTTGCCACTGCCAGCGCGACGATCCGTCTCCTCTGATGCATGGTCTTCTCCTGTGTCTTCCGTGCCCCTTCGATCTTGTCGGCGCCCGCTGGGGGCATCAGCGGAACCGGCAGTTGTCAGTCATCGCTGCATGCGTCGGCTTGCTAGCCTTTCCACATGATCGCGAGCAGCACCAGCACCGAGGCTATGAAGCCCGGCCACGAACTCGAGCCCTCCGCGCTGATCGCAAGCCACGCGAGATTCACATAAGCGGCAGTCAACAGGCCGATGAAAAGGCGATCGCCGCGAGTCGTCGCGATAGGCAGAAAACCCTTGCGTTCATGAGTCGGCGAGCACAGTTCCCATACCGTCATGCCGCCCAGCATCACGACGATGCAGCCGAAAAAAATCGCCACCTCGGGCGTCCAGTACATCCACGTGAACATCACACTCTCCCCATCGCGAAGCCCTTCGCGATGTAGTTGCGCACGAAGTAGATCACGAGCGCGCCGGGAACGATCGTCAGCACGCCCGCCGCCGACAGCACGCCCCAATCCATGCCGGCGGCCGACACGGTGCGCGTCATCACGGCAGCGATAGGTTTCGCGTTGACCGAAGTCAGCGTGCGCGCGAGCAGCAGTTCGACCCAGCTGAACATGAAGCAGAAGAAAGCCGTGACACCGACGCCCGACTTGATGAGCGGCAGAAAGATCTTCACGAAGAAGGCGGGAAACGTATAACCGTCGATATACGCGGTTTCGTCGATCTCGCGCGAGACGCCCGACATGAAGCCTTCGAGAATCCATACGGCAAGCGGCACGTTGAACAGCATGTGCGCGAGTGCGACGGCAATGTACGTGTCGGTCAGGCCGATGCTCGAATAGAGCTGGAAAAACGGCAGCAGGAACACGGCGGGCGGCGTCATGCGGTTGGTGAGCAGCCAGAAGAACATGTGCTTGTCGCCGAGAAAGCGATAACGCGAGAACGCATACGCGGCAGGCAGCGCGACCAGCACGGACATCACCGTGTTCATCAGCACGTAGATGATCGAATTGATGTAGCCCCAGTACCACGAGGGATCGGTGAAGATCACCTTGTAGTTGTCGAACGTCACGTGCTGCGGCAGCGTGGCGAACGTCGACATGGTCTCCTCGTTCGTGCGCAGGGAGATCGACAACATCCAGTAAAGCGGAATCAGCGCGAACAGCATATAGACGACGAGCACCAACGTCCGCATCCAGCGGCGCTTATCCTGCATGGTCGTCTCCTTGCGCAGCGGGGCCGCCTCTGCCGACGCGATTCATCCAGTTATAGAGAATGAAGCACAACAGCAGAATGATCAGGAAATAGATCAGCGAAAAAGCCGCGGCCGGGCCGAGGTCGAACTGGCCGACCGCTTTTTGCGTCAGGTACTGACTGAGGAAGGTCGTGGAATCGCCGGGTCCGCCGCCTGTCAGCACGAACGGCTCGGTGTAGATCATGAAGCTGTCCATGAAGCGCAGCAGCACGGCGATCATCAGCACGCCGCGCATCTTCGGCAACTCGATGTAGCGGAATACCGCAAAGCGGCTCGCGCCATCTATCTCCGCGGCCTGATAGAAGGCGTCCGGAATCGCGCGTAAGCCCGCATAGCACAGCAGCGCGACGAGCGGCGTCCAGTGCCAGATGTCCATCACCAGCACCGTGAGCCATGCGGCGGTGGGACTCGCCGTGTAGTTGTAGTCGAAGCCGAGACTATTGAGCCAGTAGCCGAGCAGTCCGATATCGGGGCGCCCGAAGATTTGCCAGATCGTGCCCACCACGTTCCATGGAATCAGCAACGGCATGGCGAGCACGACGAGCGTCGCCGATGCGCGCCATCCCGAAGCCGGCATCGACAGTGCGAGGCCCACGCCCAATGGAATCTCGAACAGCAGAACGCACGCAGAGAAAATGACCTGTCTGCCGAGTGCCTGGCGCAAATCCGGATCGGTCATGGTGTTGCGAAACCACTCCGTACCGACGAACACATGCTGCGTCGGGCCGATGATGTCCTGCACCGAATAGTTGACCACGGTCATCAGCGGCAGGATCGCGGAGAACGCGACGCAGATGAACACCGGAACGACCAGCAACCACGCTTTCTGATTGACGGGCTTCATCGCGCGGCCTCTTCGGAGATGCGTGTTTCGACTCGTTCGTCGTTGCAGAAGAATACGGTCTCAGGCGCAACCAGATGCAGCCAGGCAGGTCCGTCGACAATCCGCACATGCGGTTCGAGCCTCGCATTGAACACATGGCCGTCGCATTGCGCGGTCACCAGTTGATAGTTGCCGAGTTGCTGTGCGCGAAGCACCCGCGCGTTGAGCGCACCCGCTCCGCCTTCATGCGAAAGCCGTACGAATTCCGGGCGAATCCCCAGCTTGAGCGCGCCGTTTGTCTGCTGATGCGCGGCCCGTAGCGTCGCGAGCGTGCCCGCGTCGAGCGGCAGGCGCTGCGAGCCGATTTTTGCGCCGTCTGCGTCGAGCTCGATCGGACAGAGATTCATGCCCGGACTGCCGATGAAGTAGCCGACAAAAGCGTGATCCGGCCGCAGAAAAAGCGCATCGGCTCCGCCTTTCTGAACGACGCGGCCATTCGTCATGACCACGACTTCATCCGCGAAAGTCAGCGCTTCTACCTGATCGTGCGTCACGTAGATAAGCGTGAGCTTGAGTTGCTGATGGATCTTCTTCAACTGCCGGCGCAGCATCCACTTCATCGCGGGATCGATCACGGTGAGCGGTTCGTCGAAGAGAATCGCCGCCACGTCCTTGCGCACGAGGCCGCGCCCGAGCGATATTTTCTGCTTGGCGTCGGCGGCCAGATTGCTCGCCTTGAGCGGCAGATCGCGCGTCATATCGAGGATTTCCGCGACTTCGTGCACGCGCTTCGTGACCTCGGCGGTCGACATCACCCGATTGCGCAGCGGAAACGCGAGGTTGTCGAACACGGTCATCGTGTCGTAGACCACGGGGAACTGGAACACTTGCGCGATGTTGCGCTCGCGTGCGCCGAGCGCAGTCACGTCGCGTCCGTCGAACAGCACCTTGCCCTCCGACGGCTTGACGAGCCCCGACACGATATTCAGCAGCGTGGTCTTGCCGCAACCCGATGGCCCGAGCAACGCGTAAGCGCCGCCGTCATCCCAGACCATGCTCATGGGTTGAAGCGCGTAGTCGTCGAGCGTCGCGGGGGCCGGTCCGTACGCGTGCCCGAGATTCTGGAACTCAATGCACGCCATGAGCTGCCTCCGGGCTGGACACCAGTTGGGTATCCGCGCCGAACACGAACAGTTCGTCAGGGTCGATGAAAACATCGAGCTGCGTGCCGAGCTCGATCTGATGCACGCCCTGCAATTGCGCAACCAGGTCGACCGCGCCGGTCAGCGTGCGCAAGTGCAGGTATGTTTCCGAGCCGCTCAGTTCAGCGAGTTCGAGCCGGCACGCAACGGCGATCGCATGAGCGGCATTCGCCTCGAGACGCACGTGCCCCGGCCGGATGCCGATGCGGCATGCGCCGTTCGCGGCGAGACCGTGCCGGACCGGAACCTCGACGCCGATCGGCAGACGCGCGCGGCCGTTGCCGCAGTCGCTCGTCAGCATGTTCATCGGCGGGTCGTTGAAGACGGCTGCGGCCGCGACGTTGACCGGTGCGTTATAGACATCGAGCGTGGGACCGAACTGCAGAACCCGGCCTTTATCGACGATTGCCGTATGGCCGCCCAGCAGCAGCGCTTCGAGCGGTTCGGTGGTCGCGTAGACGACCGTCGTCTTGCCGTCGGCGAAAAGCGTGGCCAGTTCGAGGCGCAATTCCTCGCGCAGCTTGTAATCGAGATTGACGAGCGGTTCGTCGAGCAGCACCAGCGACGTGCGCTTCACGAGTGCACGCGCGAGCGCGCAGCGCTGCTGCTGTCCGCCCGACAGTTCGCCTGGCCGCCGCTCCAGCAAATGGTCGATATGCAGTCGGGCCGCGACTTCGTGCACGCGCCGGCGGATTTCGGCAGGGTCGGTTTTTTGCAGACGCAAAGGCGAGGCGATGTTCTCGAACACCGTCATCGCGGGGTAGTTGATGAACTGCTGATAGACCATCGCGAGATTGCGCTGGCGCACGCTGACGCCTGTCACGTTCTGGCCGTCGACGAGCACCCGGCCGTCGTTCGGCCTGTCGAGACCCGCCATCACGCGCATCAGCGTGGTTTTGCCGGCCTGCGTGGGTCCGAGAAGCACGTTGATGGCGCCTGGGACAAGGCGCAAATCCACGCCGTACAGATACGGCTGCCCGCCAGAAACGACACTGACCCGCTCCAGTTCAAGGACCAAATCGCTCTCCTCTCGGCATGCACGACGCCAGCCGCAGAGCTGGCGCTTCAGAATGACGTCAATTGGGTTGCGCTTCGATTACATGCAGCAGGCAGAATGTCCCTTTTGTTGGTTTGCGTTTAAATCGGGGTAAACCTTACGACAGGATGAAATCCGGAAACCGGCTGCGGGCTGGGGGCGATCGGCATGAGATACGTTGAAATAGAGCATTGACTCAATTTCTTTAGACGCACGTTGGACGGTCCGATTGCTGCGTAGCAAAAAGGCGGATTCGTATGCTGCCCGTCGGCACGAACGGCGCATTCGCCGAGCCTCAGAAGAGAAACCACGCCTCGGCGTCTCTCGCGAGCGGCGAGGCTGCGGTGCGTTCGGGCAGCGCGCGGAGATGCGCGCGTGCATGCTGAAGTGCATCGGAGAAACCGCGCAGTGTCTGCGTCGTCGGCCGGTCGTCGAGGCGGCGGCGTTGCACGGCCTGCGCGACGTTCCGGTGTATCAGCGCCGTCTGCGCATCGATATAGGCGATGCACGCGCGCGCGAGCGCCGTCGATAACGTGCCGATACCCATGAGCGCCGGCACGCTCGCAATGGTGCGATAACCGTCGGAAGGAAGCATCGCGAGCGCGCGGCGCGGATCGGCGAAGTCGCGTCTCAGGACATCGAACAACGGCGCGGCCCATAGCTCGCGCTCGATGCCTAGCGCGTGCCGTCTGCGTTGCACGGCCGCCTTGGCCTCTTCATCCACGATCTCGCCAGCCCTGAGGAGCAACGCACCCGGATGCTCGCCCGGGCGGATGCATTGCGCGCCGATCCATCCCGCGCCATGCGAGCGCTGCGCAAGCACCGCATGTTGCAGGTGATCGGGCACGAGCGGGTCGAGCGGCACCGCGATGCACTGATCCGGCTTGCCCTTTGCATGAAGGCCGCACAACCCGTCATGCGCAAGCGCGGAACAGCGGCCGAGCGACGGGTAATCGAGCGCAAGCGTCGCGATGGTGATGGCACTGGCCTCATCGACGGGAAACGCGTGCAGTGGCGTGTCTGCGCCTCGCGGCATGCGTCCGAGCGCGATGCAGCCGACGAATACGTCGCGGTGTTCGAACAGTTCGCGTAGCGACATCGCCGGCGGACTGTTGCAGCATTTGCCGCACGCGGTGCAGTCGAACGAGTAGCTATTCACCAAGGCCGGCGCACGGAATCCTGATACTGCGTGAGGATGAAATGCGCGACGTCGTCGGAATGAAAGACACGAACGAGTCGCCCGACCCAGGCGGCCTTCGCGTCGCGCGTACGCACGGCGAGAACATGCTGATAAGGCGAGCGCGCATCTTCGATGCAGATGCTGTCGCGGCCCGGCTTCAGCTTGTTGCGCGCGGCGTCGTCGGCGTTCATCGCGACGAAGCTCGCCGTGTCGAGCGCTTCGTAGAGCTTCGCACGTTCCACCCGGCGGATCTTCAGACCGAAGCGATTGCCGGCGATATCCCCGAGCGTCGGATGAAGGCCCGCGCCGTCCTTCAGCGTGATGAGCGCATAGTTCTGCAGGAGGATCAATGCGCGCGCGGTGCCGGCGGCATCGGCCGGAACGGCGACGGTCGCGCCGCGCGGCAAGTAGGCGATCGATGCGAGCTTGCGCGAGTAGAGCGCCAACGGCAAGGTCACGGTCGCGGCGACGCTTTCGATCGCGTAGCCGTTGCGCGCGCTGCGGGCGGCGAGGCTGGCTTCGTCCTCGAAACTGGCGGCATCGATCGTACCGTTTGCGAGCGCGGCGTCGATGCGCGCGGCATCGTCGAAAGTCACGACGGCGAGCGGCAAGCCCTGCTTCGCGGCGACTTCACGCACATGCGCGACGATCGTCGCTTCCTCGCCCGGCATCACGCCGATGCGAACCGTCTGCTCCGCGGCATGCGCCGTCGTCACGAAGGAGGCTGCCAGAACCGCCCCCGCGAAAACGAATCGCGCGCGCATCAGCCGTCCCTCAGCACGGTGCGAAAGCCGATATGCGACGCGGGCAAATCCGCTTCCTGCTGCTCGCGCGACGACGCCCGGTAGCGTACGCAATAATCCTGCGCGCACAGGAACGAGCCGCCCTTGATGACCATGGCCGTGTCGTGCTTGCGCGCTGGGATCACCGCCGCCGTGTCGCCGTTCGAATGCGGCTGACGCGGACCGGTGTAAGGATCCTTCGTCCATTCCCATGCGTTGCCGATCATGTCGTACAGCCTGAAATCGTTCGCCGCATAGCAACCGACCGGCGCCAAACCCGCATGGCCGTCTTCGGCGGAGTCGAGCACGGGAAACACGCCTTGCCAGTAATTCGCCGATGGCTTGCCGCGCGCATCGCGCGGAGCGGCGTCGAGCTGCGCGCCTTCCCGCCCGGCCTTGCCCGCGTATTCCCACTCGGCCTCGGTCGGCAGATCGCGGCCGAGCCAGTGCGCGTAGGCGAGGGCGTCGGCGAGCGTCACCATCGTCACCGGACGATTTTCGCGCCCTTTCCATGTGCTCGACGATCCCGTGGGATGCTTCCACGACGCACCTTTCACCCACGACCACCACGCGAGATCGCGTGCGTTCATTTCTTCGCGCGTCGGGACATGGAACACGACAGCGCCGCCCTGACGCTCGGCTTCGGTCACATAGCCCGTCGCGTCGACGAAAGCGGCGAACTGCGCGTTGGTTACATCGGTCTGGTCGATCCAGAAGGCTCCGACCTTCGTCTTGCCATCGCCCATCGGGCGCTCGTCCTCATAACCCAGTGTGCTGCCGAAGACGAATTCGCCGCCGCGCAGGTGCACCATGCCCGCGCGCGGATCGTCGCGCCACTTGGCGGGAATGCCCGAATAGCGTTCGCATTGCTGCTCGGAGCCGAGCGGCGCCAGCGTGCGCGCGAGATTGCGCGGATCGAAGCCGTGCTCCGCGTTCACGGCGAGCGCCCCGCCGAAGCCCGCGCCGAACAACGCGAGCGTCACGGCGCCGGCGCCTGCAACGGATGTCCATCGACGACTCATCGCGCGCTCAATAGTAGCCGCGCGGCCGCAGCGGTTCGACGCCGCCCACCGTGCTCATGTAGCTGTTCCACTGCTGCACGAGACTGTCGATGACCGACGGATTCTGCGCCGATACGTCGTTGTTCTCGCCGCGATCGGCCTGCAGGTCGAAGAGCTGCCAGTGACCGTCGGCGGGACCGGTCGGCGGCTCGGTCCAAAGCGCCTTCCAGCGGCCATCGGAGCTGCGCAGATAGCCGCGTCCATAGGCTTCGTCACCGAACGCGGCGGTGTGCACTTCCGCGGTGCCGTCGCCCTTGAGAATCGGGAGCAGCGACTGTCCGGTGACCGGATAGACGTAGCGGTTGTTATAGACCACCTTGCCCTTGTTCGAATCGACGCCCGTGAGCGTATTGATCGAAGCCGGCGCGGGCTGCGTCGGCGGCGTGATCTGTGCGACGGCGAGGAAGGTCGCGGTGTTGTCGGTGACGTGCGTGAAGGCGCGCAAGGTGGGCAACTGCGCCGTCTGTCCGGGCAAATGTGCGATGAGCGGTGTCGATACGCCGCCTTCGCCCGCGTAGCCCTTGGTGAGGCGGAACGGCGTCGCGCTGACTTCGGCCCAGCGCAGGCCGTATTGCAGACGCCGCGCGTTCTGCTGACCGTTGTCGGTGCCGAGCGTCGAATAGACCGCATCGGATGCGTTCGCGGTATCGGTCGCGGTCGGATCCGCGCCCGAGTCGATCGGCCAGCCTTCCGCGCCGTTATCGGACTGAAACAGGATGAACGTGTTGTCGTATTCGCCGATGTCTTTCAGATGCTGGATCAGCAGGCCGATGTTGTGATCGAGATTCTCGACCATGCCGGCATAGATTTCCATGTAGCGCGCTTGCGCCTTCTTCTCGGCGGCGGACAGGCTGTTCCACGACTTGTTGACCGTGCCGGGACCATAGTCGCTGTAGCCTTGCGCGGCGTTGTGCACGGCGCTGATGTATTTCGCGTTCGCGGTGCCATTGTTCGCCGTGGCGGGCGACGAGGTCAGCGTTTCCGGCGCGCCCTGATACGGATTGAAATCGGCGGGAATGATGCCGAGCGCCTTCTGCCGGGCAATCCGCGCATTGCGGATGACGTCGTAACCTGCGTCGTACTTGCCCGCATAGTTGTGCAAGTAAGGCTCGGGCACCTGCAAAGGCCAGTGCGGCGACGTGTAGGCTGCGTAGGCGAAGAAGGGCTTGCCGTCGCCCTTGTTCGAATCGATGTAGGAGATCAAGCGCTGCGTATAGAAGTCGGTCGAATAGAAGACGCTCGGACTGCCGCCTGCGCCGCCTGGCTGGCCGGGCTGTCCCGGCTGAACGTATTGACCGTCTTCCGTGTAGTTTTTCGAGCCTGCGGGTTCGTGCGCGAAGTGATTCGTCGCGGCGCCGCCGAGCAGCGCATAGCTATGCTCGAAGCCCCACTGATCCGGCGTTTGCCCGCCGCCTGTGGTGCTGCCTACGATTCCCGAGCCGATGTGCCACTTGCCCGCCATGTACGTGTGATAACCGCCATCCTTCAGCAACTGCGCGACCGAGAGCGCCCGGTCGTTCAGATAGCCTTCGTATCCCGGCAGGCCCTTGCGTTCGTCGGTTGGCGTGCCCATCGTGCCTTCGCCGACGAGATGGTGGTCGGTGCCTGAGATCAGCATGGCGCGCGTGATCGCGCAGACCGTGCCGGTGTGATGGTTCGTGAGGATGCGGCCCGATGCGACGAGCGCATCGAGATTCGGCGTGTTGATTTCGCCGCCGAACGCGTGGATATCCGAGTAGCCGAGATCGTCGGCCATGATGTACAGGATGTTCGGCCGTTTGGCGGCGGCGACCGGCGCGGTCGTCGGCGAGCTGTCGCTGGAAGAGCCGCACGATGCCAGCGCGAAGAGGCTGGCGACGGCGAGCGCAACGGCGGCGCGGCGGGTAGCGATCGAGCGGTGCAAGGTCATTGTCGTTATGGCGGTCCGTTGAAAGCGAGCGGCGATCTTAGCAACCGGCTCAAGGCCGCCAAAGATCGATTTCTGCTTTGCTTGTCGCCTTCAGAGATTTGAAAGAACCGCGATTGCGCGTCGCGCGAATGCGCTCGGCGACGCTCGAAGCACGAGGCTTCGAGCGTGCCTTCCGGATGCGCCCGATTCGTGGGCGCGTAGGGAAACGGTGTGAGCGCAGCGTATCGAGGGTGTCGTTCCGCGCTTTCGCCGCGGGATTTTCACCGGTTCGATGCGGTTCTTCGCAGCTCAGAAGCGCACGCGCACGCCGCCGAACGCCGCCACTTGCCGGTTCGTCGACGACGGCGTGCCCGCGTCGGCGATAGCCGCGATCTTCTGATAGCCGTTGCCGACGCGCGTCGAGGCATCGCCCGCCGCGAGCTGATAGACGCCGGAGAGATAGAGGTCCGTGCGCTTCGACAATACATAGTCGACGCCGAGCGTGAACTGATGCCAGCGCGGCTTGAGTGTCGCGCCGCCGGTGCCGGGCAGACTGTTGGCGCGGCCATCGGTGAAGGTGTACACGCCGATCAGCGTCGTCGCCGGCGTAATGTTGTAGCGGCCGTTCACATCGTAGTTGTTGAACTTGCGCGACGAGCCATCGTTGTAGTCGAGCTGCGTGTGGCTCCATGCGAAGCCGACTGTCGCGACCGATCCGATCGCATAGTTGCCGCCCGCGACCGCCACTTGCTGCCGCGCGACGCCGCCGTTCAGGCCATAGAAGAAGGCGCCGCTGTAGTCGTCGCCGGACGTGGTCGATGCACCGCCGACCGCGCCGCTCGTGTTCGACGCGACATTCGGATGATCGAGCAGCAAATAGCCCGCGCCGAGTTGCAACGGCCCGCTGGCGTAGCTCGCCGATACGCCCCAAGCGCGGTTGTTGCCGAAGCCCGCGCCCGCGCCGTTGCTCGCCTGATTGCTGAACCCGTAGAGCGCATCGACAGTCACGCCCGCGAAGGTATCGCTCTTGAACTTCACGGCATTGTTGATGCGGAAGGTCTGATTCAGATTGTCGTTATCGCCGACGTGCGTGGCGGGCGACCAGAATCCCGGCCCCGCGAAGAGCGCAACGAGATCCGTGTTCGGATCGTACTGACGCCCGAGCGTCAGCGTGCCGATGCCCGTCTTCGCCACGCCCACATAAGCTTGCCGCCCGAATTCGCGTCCGCCTTGAGCGAGTGTGCCGTCGTTGACGCGATAGCCGCTCTCGAGCGCGAACAGCGCCTTGTAGCCGCCGCCCAGATCTTCGACGCCTTTGAGGCCCCAGCGGCTGCCGTTGAGCTTGCCGCTCGTCGCCTGCACATTGGATGCGCCACGCTGATTGTTCGTATAGGCGAGGCCGGCGTCGATGATCCCGTACAAGGTGACGGAACTCTGTGCCTGAACGATGCCCGGAAGGGCGGCCAGTAAGCCAGCGGCGCCGGCGAGTGCGACTCGTTTCATTCGCTTCCTTAGGTATTAACCATGAGTTCGAGGAAGCCGGATACTACGGTCGTGCTTACCGAAGTCCAACAAAGGATTTTTCGTTTGTAATGGTCGGAGCGTCTGATTTGGATTCCGGATTACATCGGAGAAGCGATGCAGAAATCGCGAGCAGGCGCGCAACGAACGCTTCGCGCCGCGCGAGGCCGGTCATATCGATATGAGGCTTCGTTGGTTAGCGCGCCGGCCGTTGCTGCATAACATGAGCGGCTGCGCGTGATGTCACGCATTCATACCGACAGGAGCACCATGAGCGCTGACGAAAGACTCGACCGTCTGATCGACCCCGAACGCACTTCGAGCAACCCGAAGGCGAACTATCGCAATGCCACCCGCTGGGGCGATCTCGTGTTCGTGTCGGGCAAGTCGGCGGGCGCCGCCATCGACGGTAAGCCGTCCAAAGGCAGGCTGGGTGACACGCTCACGCTCGAAGACGGCGTTTCGTTCGCACGCGAGGCGGCACTGGAACTGCTGCTCGTGCTGCGCGATGAACTCGGCTCGCTCGAACGCGTGAAGCAGGTGCTCGACGTGCAGGGCTTCGTGAACGCCGACGCCGCCTTCGAAGACCACGCGAAGGTGCTCGACGGCGCATCGGATCTGCTGGTCGAGGTTCTGGGCGATGCCGGCGTGCACGCGCGCTCGGTGTTCGGCGCCGTGTCGTTGCGCGGCGGGCAGCCGGTGATCCTGCGCGCCGTCGTCGGCGTGAGCGACTCATGATGTCATCGCATTCGCAGGAGCGCGTTAGACGATGGCGCTTAAGCAACCCTTGTCATTTGCATAGTCGCAATCGCGATTGGGCATCCCGAAACCGCGACCTATAATCGGGCGCCCGACTGCCTGTCTTCTCTGCCCGACTCATCGAGCATGCCGAAAATCCCGCGTTTCTCATCGTTTTCCGCCACACGGCCCGGCGATCCCGCGAAGCCGGAGCAACACGCTCCCGCGTCGCCGCGACGCCGGATGCTGGGCGGCCTCGCGCTGTCGGCAGTCGTGGCGCCTCACGCGAATGCGGCGTCCGGACGCTTGCAGCCGCTCAGCGTCGAGCCGTGGACGCGCATGCCTGGCGCGCCGATTCTCGATCATCCCTATGGCCTGCCATCCCCGCGCGAATCGGAGGTCGTGCGTCGCGCGGCGCGTGCGTGGCCGGTGCCGGGAGCGGCTTCGTCGCTGACGCCGCTCGCCGATCTGCACGGCGCGATCACACCGAACGGGCTTGTCTACGAACGCCATCACGCCGGTGTGCCGGATATCGACCCGGACCAGCACCGGCTCGTGATTCATGGCCTCGTGCGCGAGCCGAAGCTCTTCACGATGGACGATTTGCTGCGGCTGCCTTCCGAGTCGCGCGTGCACTTTCTCGAATGTTCGGGCAACACCGCGAGCGAATGGAAAGGGCCGAGCGGGCTGCCCGTTCAGCTCACGCACGGGCTTCTGTCGTGCTGCGAGTGGACCGGCGTGCGGCTTTCGACGTTGATCGAGGCGGCCGGCGGGCTCGCTGCGAACGACGGCCACGCGCCGCGCTGGATTCTCGCGGAGGGCGCCGATGCAGCCGCGATGACGCGCAGCCTGCCGCTCGATCGCGTGCTGGATCGCGCGTTCGTCGTGTATGCGCAGAACGGCGAGCGGCTGCGGCCGGAGAACGGCTATCCGCTGCGGCTTCTGGTCCCCGGCTTCGAAGGCAACACCAACGTGAAGTGGCTGCGCAGGCTGAAGCTCGTCGACGCGCCGCTCGAAACGCGAGAGGAAACGTCGAAATACACGAACTTGCTGGCCGATGGTCGCGCGCGCCAGTTCGTGTTCGAGATGGATGCGAAATCGGTCATCACGCGGCCATCGCCCGGGCACAAGTTGACGACTCACGGTTACTACCCGATCGTGGGGCTCGCCTGGTCGGGACGCGGTGCGATCCGTCAGGTCGAAGTATCCGTCGATGGTGGCCGTTCATGGCAAGCGGCGCGGCTCGATGGCACGCCCGGCGATCGCGCGCTCACGCGCTTTCATGCGGGATGGGTGTGGAACGGTGAACCGGCCACGATCCTCTCGCGGGCAACGGATTCGACCGGATACATCCAGCCGACGCGCGAGGCGCTCGTCGCCGCGCGCGGGCTGAACTCGAACTACCACTACAACGGCATTCAGCAATGGCGCGTCGACGCCGATGGCAGCGTGAAAAATGCATAGGGAATCAACTCGACAACTTCGCGCCGTGCGCCCGCTGATCGTGGGTCTGACGGCGCTGTGTCTTACCGCCTGCTCCGGGCCGTGGCGGGACGGGCGCGCGTCGCAGGCCGGGTTGGACGATGCAACGCATCGCGCGGCTGTCGGCACGATCGGCACGATCGGCACGATCGGCACGCCCGTGAGCGCGGCGGACATCGCCGCGTGGAACATCGATGTCGCGCCTGACGGTCGCGGCCTGCCCGCGGGCAGCGGCGACGTGGTGACCGGTGCGCGGATCTTCGCGGCCAAGTGCGCCTCGTGTCACGGCGCGAAAGGCGAGGGCGTGCTGGGCGACCGGCTGATCGGCGGGCGTGGCACGCTCGCGAGCGAGAAGCCGGTGCGCACGGTCGGAAGCTACTGGCCATACGCGACGACACTGTTCGATTACATTCGCCGCGCGATGCCCTATAACGCGCCGCAATCGCTGAGCGCGGACGAGGTGTATGCCGTGAGCGCGTGGATCCTGAATCAGAACGGCATCGTTCCCGACGACGCCCGCCTCGATGCGCATTCGCTTGCCGCCATCCGCATGCCGAATCGCGATGGATTCGTTCCGGACCCGCGACCGGGACGCCTTTGACATGCATAGCATGACGTAATGACGAATCGATGCGGCCGGTGATTTGCAAACGTAAAAGGATTGGTTGGCCATGCGTTCGTCGGCCCCTAGCATGAAGCGGTTCGGGCAATGTTGCCTGAATTTGCCGCGAGGACTCGCTCCATGCAATACAAAGGTTATGAGGTTGCACCCTCCGCTCAGGCCATGCCGAGCGGCTTGTATGCGGCCAACCTGACGATCGAACATCGCCGGTACGCGCACGGTGCAAGCTTCACTTTCGATGCGCTCGATTACTTCTTCGAGCGCGATCATGCGATCGCCTATGCGGCACGCTGGGCGCGGCTGTGGATCGATCAGCGCAGCGCGCGCAAGAAGCGCGGATAACGTCGAGGAAGCATCGGATAGCCGCATGAGCTGTCGGTCCGGAAGGCGCCCGCGATCCGTCTTTCGTCATGCGCGCCGCAGATTTGGTTAGCAGATCCAATTCGTTCCAATCTCCGCGCGGGATGGTTACGCTGTGGCGGCTCTCAACCACGCATGACGCCGACCATGACCCAACGCGATCTACTCATTCTGCTGGAACCGGGCTTCACCGATCCGAAGCGCCCGGGCGAAGTGTTCATCTGCCCGGACGGTGCGCCGATCGAAGGTCTGCTCGCAAGCGATCCGGCGCGCAACGCGCGCCTCGATATCCGCCGCGTGCCCTTCGAGCGTCCCCGCAAGGCCGCGGTCGAAGCACTGAGCGAGGCGCATCAAAGTCTGCCGGTGCTGGTGCTGGGCGATGCGTACCCCGCGCCGTCCGACGCGCAAACCGTCGGCGAGAAACGCTTCGTCACCGATACGCGCCGCATTCTCGCGTTGCTCGCAGAGCGCCACGGTTTTCCCAAAGTGCATGACTGATCCGGCAAACGAGACTATTCGCTCATGCCCCGACCTATACATCTGAATCTCTTCGTTCACGGACGCGGCCATCATGAAGCAGGCTGGCGTCATTCCGGCGCGACGCGCCAGGCGCTGACCGATATCGACTATTTTCGCGATCTCGCCGTCAGGGCCGAGCAAAGCCTGTTCGATTCCGTGTTTTTCGCCGATGCCCTCGCGCTCGGCGATGGCGCGCAATTCGTCGCGTCCGGCGCGCTCGAACCGATCACCACGCTCGCGGCGCTTTCGCAGGCGACTTCGCGCATCGGGCTGATCGCGACGGCATCGACCACGTACACCGAGCCGTTCAATCTCGCGCGTCAGTTCGCTTCGCTGGATCACATTTCGCGCGGGCGCATCGGCTGGAACATCGTGACCTCGTGGGTCGGCGGCGCGGGGCCGAACTTCGGCTACGAGCAGCAGATCGAGCATGCGGAGCGCTACGCACGCGCGCACGAGTTTCTCGAAGTCGTCACGCAACTGTGGGATAGCTGGGCCGATGACGCCATCATCGATGACGCGTCGAGCGGACGCTTTCTCGATCCGGCGCGCGTGCGCAAGATCGGCTATCGCGGGAAGTTTCATCGCGTGGCGGGGCCGCTGAATCTGCCGCGCCCGCCACAGGGGCATCCGGTGCTGGTGCAGGCGGGCTCGTCGGCGACGGGCAAGGCGTTCGCCGCGCGCCATGCGGAAGCCGTCTTCACCGCGCATCTGACGAAGCAATCCGCGATCGACTTTTATGCCGAGCTCAAGGCGGGCGCGAGGGCCGCGGGCCGCTCGGAGCAGGACATCGTGATCCTGCCGGGCATCAGCGCGGCGATCGGTTCGACCGAAGCCGAAGCCAGCGCTCTGCTCGACGAACTCGACTCGATCACCGATGTCAGCGTGGGACTCGGCCGCCTGTCGAACCGCTTCGGCGGCTACGATTTCTCGACGCTGCCGCTCGATCAGCCGCTGTCCGTCGATGACTTTCCGGACCCGTCGACGGTGCAGGCCGCGCAAAGCCGCGCGGCAGTCATCACGCAACTGGTGGCGCGCGAGCGTCCGACCTTGCGCAGCCTGTTGAGGAAGCTCGCGGCGGCGCGCGGGCATTTCACGCTGTCCGGCACGCCCGAACAGATTGCAGATGTCATTGCCGACTGGACCGAAAGCCGTGCCGCCGATGGCTTCAACGTGATGCCGCCCGTACTGCCCGCGCAGCTCGAGCACTTCACCGAGCATGTCGTGCCGATTCTGCAAAGGCGCGGCCTGTTCCGGCGCGAGTACGAAGCCGCCACGCTGCGCGGTCACTACGGTCTCGCACGTCCCGCCAATCCTTATTTCAAGTCTTGATGCCGATCCGCTTCCTGAAATCCATCATCGCCGCCGGTTGCTTCGCCGCCGCGTTTGCTGCGCACGCTGACGAGGGCTATCCCGCGCAGATCAACATCGGAATCCAGAAGGGCGACGGTCTCGTCGCGCTGCGGGCATCGGGCAAGCTGGAGCAGGCCTTCGCTTCGCATCACGTCAAGGTTTCGTGGCACGAGTTCGTGTATGGCGCGCCGCTCGTCGAAGCCATCAATGCGGGCGACGTCGATGTAGGCACGGTCGGCTCGACGCCGCCGATCATGGCGCAGGCGGGCGCGGCGCCATCGGTCGTGTATGTGGCGTATGCGCCGAGACTCGTCAAAAGCTATGCGATCGTCGTGCCGAAGGATTCGCCCGTGAAGGACCTGCGCGATCTGAAGGGCAGAAAGATCGCCTTCGCCAAGGGCTCGCAAGGGCACCTGTTCGTGCTGAAGGCGATGCAGGATGCCCACATGGACCCGAACGCCGCGCAGTTCACGTACCTGTCCTATGGCGATGCGCGCTCGGCGTTCGAGCGCGGCTTCATCGATGCGTGGGCCGTGCCCGATCCGCGTTACGCGGACACCGAACTGACCACCGGCGCGCGGACCATTCTCACCATCGGGGATCTGTCGGTGCCGCAATACGGCTTCTATATCGCGACGCGCGACTTCGCGCAAAAGTATCCCGCCGCGCTGCGTCTGCTGTTCGATCAGCTTGCACGTCAGACGAACGACAGCCTCGCGCATCCGCAGGATACGGCGCGCTTTTTGTCCGCCAATACGGGCGTGCCGCTCGCCGTATGGAACCGGGCGATCTCGCGCCTGGAGTGGGGCGCGAGCTATCCGATTCCCGACGACGTCCTTGGCGCGCAGCAGGACTCGGCGAATCTGGCTTTCGATACGAAGGTGATTCCGCGCCGCATCGATGTGCGCCAGGCGGTGTTGCAGATCAGGTAAGGATCGACGCGCGCGCTACGCAAGCCTTATCCGTTTAGCGCCGCTTTTCATATGCTTCGTCGAATTCGTTCGTGGCGTCGTTCGCGTCGCCCGTACAAGATGGAGAGTTATCCCTTTCTGTGGAGCTTTCCATGAGCGGCGATGCCCCGCGCCAACTGCATCTGAACATCAACGCGCTTCATTCCGGATTCGTGCCGTCGGCATGGCGTCTGCCGGATTCGGATCCGAACGTATTCCTCGACGTGAGCCACTATGTGCGCCTGGCGCAGCTGGCGGAACGCGCGTGTCTCGATGCAATCTTTCTCGCCGATAGCGCCGCGATCTCCGATCAGCTCGACATGCGCCCTATCACGGCGCTCGAACCGACGATGCTCCTCACGAGCATTGCAGCCGCGACCACGCATCTTGGGCTGATCGCGACGGCATCGACGAGTTACAACGAGCCGTATAACATCGCACGCCGATTCGCGACGCTCGATCTGATCAGCGGCGGGCGCGCGGGCTGGAACATCGTGACGACCGCGGACCTGCCGTCTGCGCGCAACTTCGGTCACGACACGGTCCCCGACCATGCAACGCGCTATGCACGCGCGGACGAGTTCGCGGCGCTCGTCAAGACGCTGTGGAATAGCTGGGATGACGACGCATTCATCGCGGACAAATCGAGCGGGCGCTTCGTCGATCTCGACAAGGTGCATCCGGCCGATCATCGTGGGCGATTCTTCAGCGTGCGCGGCGCGCTGAATCTGCCGCGCTCGGCACAGGGTCATCCGGTTCTGGTGCAGGCGGGCGCATCGGGCGACGGACGCGAGCTTGCCGCGCGTCACGCGGAAGCGGTGTTTTCGGCCTCGCAATCGTTCGATGAATCGCGTGCATATCGCGAAGATCTCAACGCGCGCGCGGCGCGTTACGGACGCGGCGCGAACGCGGTGAAAGTGCTCGCGGGACTGACGACGATCATCGGTTCGACGGAAAGCGAGGCGCTGCGACGCCGTGACGAACTCGTCGATCTGATTCCGGTGCAGTACAGCCTGAACCGCATCGCTGGCACGCTCGGCGTGCCCGTCGATTCGCTTTCGCTCGACAGGCGTTTGCCCGACGACTTGCCGCTGCCCAATGGCGGCAACGGCAATCACACGTTCTTCAACGCGACGCTCGCGCAGGCGCGCACGCATGGCTACACGGTGCGCGAGCTCATCCGTGCGCTGGCGGGCGGCGGCGGACATCGCGTGATCGTCGGCACGCCCGAGCAAGTCGCGGATGACATCGAGCACTGGTTCAGGAACGGCGCCGCCGACGGCTTCAATCTGATGCCCGACGTGCTGCCCGATGGTCTCGAAGCCTTCACGGAAGGCGTCGTGCCGATACTTCAGCGGCGCGGCATTTTCCGTCGCGCCTATGAGGGCAAGACCTTGCGCAGCCATCTGGGGTTGTCGGTGCCCGAGGGCGCGGTGCTCGACATGCATTAGGCGGGTGGTGGGGGAGCGGTGCGCGTGGCGTAGCGATCGCCTCTAGCGCGTGCAACAGTTGTTCGGGCATCCGGGACCGAACGTGATTTCCACCCGCTGCCCACCCGGCTCGGAAAACCTTCGTGGCTCACGCACGGTATAAACGCGCCCAGTTACCCACAAATGCGAACTTTGTAAGCCGAACTGCTGCATGGCGCTCCACACCTTTTGGGCACGCTGTTCTGCCAGCTTCCTCGGCATAACCTCGATTGATTCCGCGAGGCCGACCACTTGAATAACGTCCGCGTATTCAAACTTTCGCATTTCTGCGGACCATGCCGAGAGCCGTGCCAATTCCTTGACACTGAGCGACGCAGAATTTCGCGCGAAGAGAACATCGATATTTTCTCCACGTTGATTCTGTGGGCCATCACAGGCCAGTGCTGAACCGAACCACGCGAGCAAGAGCGCCGGAATCAGGAGCTTAATTTTCAGAAAAGACACAGTACCCCGCCACGCTGTCAGCATTCACTATTGCAAGATCCGGATGCGCCTGCCCCCATTCCTTTAGCCTGAAAGTTATCGTGTACTGAGGGTCGCCGTTGCCATCGTGTCGAGAAAATGAGTCGCCTCATGAATGATAGTTGATGCCTGCGAGTCACCTGTGCCGCTCCACGGCCGCATCGTGCAAAAGCTCAGATCGATTGCCATTGTGTGCGTGGCGGTATCCGGGGCGCATACGTGCGCCGCAACGCCATCCGTGCGTGAGTTCGGAAGGCAGCCTGTTGCATGGTCTGCTTCGCTCCCACTTCGCACTACGTTTTCGGGCCCGAAGCCGCGCACTACCTCAAGGACTTTCGTGAGTCCATCTCGAAGCCGCCTATGAGTGGCCTCGTCGTTGCGGCCGAACCATCGCCATACACGAGCCTTTTCGCTGGCGCTCCAGACATCTAACGCAGCCAGGCGCATTTCAATCTTCTGAACTGCTTCGTCCTGCGCCGCAGCGAACATCTTTCTGAATTCCGCATTCGTCATATTCGGGCAAATGCGCTCCGTGTTGACATACACATCCACGGACGAACCCTCGACCGTGTTAGTCATCGACGAATGAACTTCGAACAACTCCTTTGCCATTACTTCACATCCTCCACCGCGACCGTCACACGCTCGGCCGCATTGGTCCTGATGCGTTGCGTCCTGCCGGCTGCGTCGGTCACGCCCTCGATGAGCGTTCCGCTTTCGCCAATCAGGCGATACGCCACGTTAGAGAGTGGCTTGCCGTTCATCTTGCTGCGAAGAACGTACGCTTCATCGAACACGGACGCCAAAGGCGCGGCAGCGATGTTGTCACTTCCAGTCGCGCAATGACGGATGGCCCCGAGACTCTCGACAAGATCTTCGTACCAAGCTTCCCCCGCGAGTCTTGCGAAGATGCGCGGATGGTCCGGACAGTCGCATATGACGACATCATTTTCTAGCGCTATCTCGCTTGCACCTAACGTCATGCGGCGCCGACCGCCTTCCTTCGCGATATAGCCGGTTGTCTTGCAGACGGGACAATATGCGGCACCGTTGATAAGCGCGGCTTGATGGCCGCTCAACGTGAAAAAGGGCCCTTTGTAATCGCAAATCTCACCGTTGTTACTTAGCTTATCGCCGACCACAGCAAACCGGCGCATCATGATTGGGCCCTGCTACCTGTTTCGTTATTCATGCTTTTTGGCATATGTTTTCAGGCTTTTGGAAAGACGCCACTCGGTTGAAGTAGTGACGTCAGCATACGAACTCGTTGGAAAAGTTCAACGGGATGCTGGTAAAAAAATCTTCGAATCTACAAACTTCAACGTATTCCTCCGTTAAGCACGCGCGTCGAGCCTTGGTAGTACGACCGGATAATGTACGAACGTCGCAACGAAGTGGCGCGGCTGTTCCGTCGGTTGAAGGGCTTTCGTCGGATTTTCTCGTGCTTCGACAAAGTCATTCTGATGTTCATCGGCTTTATCAACTTCGCCCTCGTCGTGGAAACACTTCGATAGTGTGAACACGCCTCTCGGCATTGCACCCGACGTCACATGCTTTTCGCGCCGCCATGCTTTCCATATGCATAACCGTTCGTTCACGCGCGCGCGCAGCCGTTTTATCGTGATCGCCGCGGCGCGTCATATTCGGCCGTCGAACAACGAACAGAGAGGAATGGCATCACATGGCAGGCTTCAACCGACGCGATTTTCTGGTCTCATCAGGCGCGGCGCTCGCGTCCGCCGGCCTGTCTTCGCTCGCCTTCGCGCAGGAAGCGGCACCCAGGCGTGGCGGCACGCTCAACATGTTGATCAATCCCGAGCCGCCCGTGCTCGTATCGATCTTCCAGACGACGGGCCCCGCGCTCGTCGCGAGTTCGAAGGTGCTCGAAGGTCTGCTCGCCTATGACTTCGATCTGAAGCCGAAGGCGCAGCTCGCGACCGCGTGGAACGTGAGCCCGGACGGTCTCAAGTACACGTTCACGCTGCGCCAGAACGTGAAGTGGCACGACGGCGAGCCGTTCACATCGGCGGATGTGGCGTTTTCCATCGACTTGTTGAAGTCGATCCATCCGCGCGGGCGCAGCACCTTCGCCAACGTGACGCGCGTATCGACGCCCGATGCGCGCACCGCGATCATCGAACTGTCGAAGCCCGCGCCGTATCTGCTGAAGGCGCTGTCGGCGGGCGAATCGCCGATCGTGCCGAAGCATCTCTACGCGAACGGCGATCCGCTGACGAACCCGCATAACAACGCGCCCATCGGCACCGGGCCGTTCCGCTTCAAGTCGTGGACGCGGGGCGCGAGCATCGTCTACGAGCGCAACCCGGATTACTGGGACGCGGGCAAGCCGTATATCGATTCGCTCGTGTTCAAAGTGATTCCCGATGCCGCCGCGCGCTCCGCCGCGTTCGAAACCGGCGCGCTCGATCTCGGCGGCGAGAATCCGGTGCCGCTTTCGGATCTGCCGCGTCTCACGCAATTGCCGCAGCTCGCCGTGGAAACGCGCGGTTATCGCTTTCTGGAACCGCTCTCGGAGATCGATTTCAATCTCGCGCATCCGATCCTGAAGGACGTGCGCGTGCGTCAGGCGATCGCCCATGCGATCAATCCGCAGATCGTGCAGAAGACGATCGCCTACGGTTACGCCGACATTTCTCCGACGCCGATCACGCCCGCCTCGCCGTATCACGACGCGAAGCTCGCGCCTTACGCATTCGATATCGCGAACGCGGAAAAGCTGCTCGATGCCGCGGGTTATCCGCGCAAGAACGGCGGCCCGCGCTTCCAGTTGACGCACGATTTCCTGCCTTATGGCGACATGTACCGGCGTCAGGCCGATTACGTGAAGTCGGCGCTCGCGCGTGTGGGCATCGACGTGACCGTGCGTTCGCAGGATCTGCCTTCGTTCCTCAAGCGCGTGTATGCGGACCGTCAGTTCGACTTCACGAGCATCGGCGTGAATACGTTGTTCGATCCGAGCGTGGGTGTGCAGCGTCTCTACTGGTCGAAGAACATCCGGCCCGGCGTGCCGTTCTCGAACGCGCCGCACTACAGCAATGCGGAAGTCGATACGCTGCTCGAATCGGCATCGATCGAAACGGATGAGAAGAAGCGCGTGGCGCTCTATCAGCAGTTTCAGCAAATCGTGTATCGCGACCTGCCGATCCTGAATCTCGTCGCGCCGCGCATGGTCACGCTCGCGAACCGGCGCGTGCGCAATCACACGGTGTCGGCGCAGGGGCTGGAAGGCAATCTCGCCGATGTGTGGCTGAGCGCCTGAGGACGGACGCCGATGAACCGACGCACGCGCTTCGCCGCCATCGCGCGGCGCACCGCATGGCAGGCCCTGCCGACGATGCTCGCCATCGTGGTCCTGAACTTCTTCCTGCTGAAGCTGATGCCCGGCGACGCCGCCGATGTGCTCGCGGGCGAAGCGGGCTCCGCGACCGCCGAAACGCTGCAGGCATTGCGCGCGAAGTTCGGCCTCGATCAGCCGGTGCTGCATCAGCTCGGCGCGTATCTGTCGCATCTCGCGCACGGCAGTCTCGGCTATTCGCCGCGTTACGACGCGCCCGTCATGCAGCTGATTCTGTCGCGGCTGCCGAACACCTTGCTGCTGATGGGCACGGCGCTCGCCCTCGCGATCGCCGCGGGCATCGTGCTCGGCGCGGTCATGGCGCATTGGGCGGGCAAGTGGCCGGATCGCGTGCTGTCCGTGCTCGCGCTCGTGCTGTATTCGACGCCCGGCTTCTGGATCGGCCTGCTCGCCATCGTGCTGTTCTCGGTGCATCTCGGCTGGCTGCCGAGCGGCGGCGATATCACCGTCGGCGCGTCCTTGCACGGCTTCGCGTATGCCGCCGATGTCGCGAAACATGTGCTGCTGCCGGCCGTGACGCTCGCGACTTTCTTCGTCGCCATCTACGCGCGTCTCACGCGCGCCGCGATGCTCGAAGTGAAGCGCCAGGACTTCGTGCGTACTGCGCACGCGAAGGGGCTGCATCCGCTGCGCGTCACCGTGCGTCATGTGCTGCGCAACGCGCTGATGCCGCTCACGACGATGGTCGGCATTCACTTCGGCACGCTGCTCGGCGGCGCGGCCGTCACGGAAACCGTGTTCAGTTGGCCGGGCCTCGGGCGTCTTGCGCTCGATGCTGTCATGGCGCGCGATTTCAGCGTGCTGCTCGGCGTGTTGCTGCTTTCGTCGCTGCTCGTGATCGTCGCCAACGTGACGGTCGATCTGCTGCAGGCGTGGCTCGATCCACGCATCGTCTGACTCATCGAACCTGAAAACGCATGGCTTCCGATTCCACCGAACTCGCTTCATCCGGCCACGGCTCGGCGTGGCGGCGCCAGCTCGCCGGTGCGCTATTCGGCGCGCGGCGCGCTCAACGTGCGCCTTACGCTCGCGCCTCGCGCGGCGTGTGGCGCGCGCTGCTGCGCAATCCGTCCGCGCTCGCGGGCATCGTGCTGCTGACTGCGTTCATCGCGCTTGCGCTGAGTGCGCCGTATCTTTTTCCCGGCGATCCGCTCGATATGGTCGCCGCGCCCTTCGAATGGCCGGGCAGCGACCCGCTGTATCGCCTCGGCACCGATTCGCTCGGCCGCGATGTCGCCGCCGGCATCGCGCACGGCACACGCGTGTCGCTGCTGATCGGCGCATCGGCGGCGGCGATCGGGCTCGTCATCGGCACGCTCGTCGGCGCGATGGGCGGCTTTTTCGGCGGCGTCATCGACGATCTTCTCGTGCGCGTCACCGAGCTGTTTCAAACCGTGCCGTCGTTTCTGCTCGTGATCGTAATCGTCGCGATAGGGCGGCCGAACGTGACGGTGATCGCGCTGGCCATCGGCATCGCTTCGTGGCCGACGGTCGCGCGTATCGTGCGCGCCGAGTTCCGCACGCTGCGTTCGTCGGACTTCGTGCTCGCCGCGCGCAGTCAGGGCTTTTCCGACGCGCGCATCATTTTCGGCGAGATCTTGCCGAACGCGCTGCCGCCGGTGATCGTGACCGCATCGGTGATGGTCGCGAGCGCGATCCTGATCGAGTCTTCGCTGTCGTTTCTGGGCATGGGCGACCCGAACGTCGTCACATGGGGCGGCATGATCGGCGCGGGGCGCGATTCGTTGCGCACCGCGTGGTATTTGACCGCCGTGCCGGGCGCGGCGATCGTGCTCGCGGTGCTCGCGCTCAATCTGCTCGGCGACGGCCTCAACGACGCACTCAACCCGCGCATGCGCGAACGTTCCTGACCCGAGACCTGTCCGTGGCGAATCTTCTTGAAGTGCGCGATCTGCGCGTGAGTTTCGGCGCGCATCGCGCGGTGCGCGGCATCGATCTGGACATAGCCGAAGGCGAGACGCTCGCGCTCGTCGGCGAGTCCGGCTGCGGCAAATCGGCGACCGCGCTGTCGCTCATGCGGCTCGTGCCGGAGCCGGGCCGCGTGACGGGCAGCGTCCGCTTCGACGGACGCGACGTGCTCGCGCTGAGCCCGCGTGAAATGCGCGATGTGCGCGGCCGCGACATCTCGATGATTTTTCAGGAGCCGATGACATCGCTCAATCCGGTGCTCACGGTCGGCGCGCAGATCGTCGAGACCTTGCGACGGCACGAAGCGCTGTCGAAGCCAGCGGCGATGAAGCGCGCCGTCGAACTGCTCGATCTCGTGCGTATTCCGGAGCCGCATCGACGCGTCTTCGACTATCCGCACGAGCTGTCGGGCGGACAGCGCCAGCGCGTGATGATCGCGATGGCCGTCGCATGCCGTCCGCGTCTGCTGATCGCGGATGAACCGACCACCGCGCTCGACGTCACGATTCAGGCGCGCATTCTCGAACTGCTTGCCGAATTGCGGCGCGATCTGTCGATGTCGCTGCTGCTCATCACGCACGATCTCGGCGTCGTCGCCGAACATGCGGATCGCGTCGCCGTGATGCTCGCGGGCGAAAAGGTCGAGGAAGCGCCGGTGCGTCAACTCTTCGAGCGGCCGCGGCATGCGTACACGCGCGGGCTGCTGGGCGCATCGCTGAACGTGGCGACGGAGTTGCATTACCGCGACTGGAAGCTGCCGGAGATTCGTCACGTGCAAGGCGCCGATGACAAGCCCGCGTTCAACGTGACGCCGCTTGCGCCCGTCAGCGCGCCGGAAACGCGATTCGACAACGACGCGCCGCTGCTCTCGGTGCAACATCTGACGGTCGATTATGTGCATCGGCATGGCAGGGGCGCGTTGCGCGCCGTCGACGACGTGTCGTTCGATATCGCGCGCGGCGAAACCGTGGGTCTCGTCGGCGAATCCGGCTGCGGCAAGTCGACCCTTTCGAAAGCGATCCTGCGTCTCGTGCCGGCGTCGGGTGGCGCGATCCGCCTGCGCGGCGTCGATCTGGCGCCCCTGAGCGAACGCGCGTTGCGCCCGCTGCGGGCGCAGGTGCAGATGGTGTTTCAGGACCCGTATGCGTCGCTGAATCCACGCCGCCGCGTCGGCGACATCCTCGATACGGTGATGATCGTGAACGGCATCGCCGATGCGCGCGAACGCCGCCGACGCGCAAGCGCGATGCTCGATCGCGTCGGTTTGCCGAGCGCCGCGCTTGATCGCTATCCGCACGAGTTTTCGGGCGGTCAGCGGCAGCGCATCGGCATTGCGCGGGCGCTCGTGCTCGAGCCCGCGCTGCTGATCTGCGACGAACCCGTCTCCGCGCTCGATGTGTCCATTCAGGCGCAGATACTCAATCTGCTCGTCGAGCTGAAACGCGACCTCGGGCTCGCTTATCTCTTCATCTCGCACGATCTCTCGGTGGTGCGCTATATCGCCGACCGCGTCCATGTGATGCATGGCGGGCGCATCGTCGAAAGCGGCGATCATCGCGAGATATGGCGCGCGCCGAAGCATGCGTACACGCGCACGCTGCTCGAAGCGATTCCCGGCAAACGATTCGACGCGCAGGCCGCGTAGAGCACGCATCAATACCATAGGAACGTCACGTCATATGTCGAATAAAAATCAGAAGCTCGAAGCCGCGCTCGCCGCGCTGCCTGAACTGGCACAGTCCATCGGCGAAGATGCGGCCGCGCGCGAGGTGCGCCGCGAACTGCCGTTCGATGCCTTTGCGCTGTTTCGTCGATCGGGCCTCGGGACGTTGCGCTTTCCGCTCGAATGGGGCGGACTCGGCGGCTCGCTCGAAGACGTCTTCGACGTGATCGCAACGCTTGCCGCGCACGAAAGCAACGTCGCGCACGCGTTGCGCATTCACTTCGACCAGACCGAAGCGCTGCTGCTTGCGCCGCGCACGCCGTTCAATGCATTGCAGATCAAGCGCGTGGCGGAAGGCGCGATCTTCGGCGGCGCATCGACCGAAGCGGGCACGTCGCGCCCCGGCGAAATCACGACGCAACTTCGGCGCGAAGGCGATCACTTTCGTCTGAGCGGCCGCAAGTATTACGCGACGGGCACCGCGTTCTCCGACTACGCGCGCCTGAACGTGCAGGACGAACACGGCGAGGCCGCCATAGCCGTCGTGCCGGTTCAACGCGAGGGGCTGCGCGTGCTCGACGACTGGGACGGCATGGGGCAGCGCATGACCGCGAGCGGCAGTCTCGAGTTCGACGATCTGATCGTGTACGCGGACGAAGTCACGCCGCGCGTGCAGACGACGCTCACGGGCCGTCACGGTGGCGCGCTGCGTCAGTTGCATCTGGTGGCGGTGGCGGCGGGCATCGTACGCAACGTCGTCGCGGATGCGGAGCGCTATGTGCTGAAACACGGACGCCCCGTGCTGCATAGCGCGGCGCCGTCGGCGCGCGAGGATGCGTTCATTCAGCAGGTCGTGGGCGAATTGAGCGCGAACAGTCACGCGATCGATGCGCTCGTGCGCGACAACGCGCGCGTGCTCGAACGATCGTCGCAAGCGATTCGCAACGGCGATGCCGGCGCCGACGCGCTCGTGCTGGAAGGCGCGCTCGCGACGGCGCGCACGCAGATCGTCGTCAGCAAGCTCGCGTTGAGCGCGGCGGAGCGCATGTTCGAAGCGGGCGGCGCATCGGCGACGGCGCGCGCGCATAACTTCGATCGCCACTGGCGCAATCTGCGCACGATCTTCAGCCACAATCCGCTGATGCATAAGGCGCGCGTGATCGGCGATTACGCGCTCAACGGCGTGACGACGCATCTGACGGAAGGGCGCGTGTTCTGACGTCTTGCGCGGATCGCTACACGATGCCGCGGCTTTCAGGCGCGGCGCGCAAGGCATCGACGGCCGTCAGGCAAGACCGGGCGGCGCGGCCCTCAGCACGTCGACATGTTTCGGCACCAGCCCGAGCTCGACGAAGGTGTCGGCGATCTGCTGCTGCTCCGCGATGATCGCCCGCGTGATGGCTTCCGTACCGAAGACCTGCCGGCTCACCGCGAGATCGACGACAGGTTTGGGCAGGCCCCAAAGCCGCGCGAGTTCGCTCGCGAGTTCGTCCGGATGCTGCTTGCCCCATTGATCGACGGCCTTGATCTCCTCGATGACGATCCGGATCACGTCGGCATTCTTCGCCACATAGTCTTGCGACGAAAAATAGTAGGCGCGGTTGCCCACGACGCCGCTCGCGTCCGCCACGACGCGCGAATTCAGCGACTGCTGCGCGGCGGCGAAGTACGGGTCCCAAATGACCCACGCATCGATCGAGCCGCGCTCGAAGGCGGCGCGCGCGTCGGCGGGCGCGAGATAGGCGAGTTCGACGTCGCGATACTGAAGGCCATGTTGGCGCAGCAGCTTCACGAGGAAGTAATGGACATTGCTGCCCTTGTTCAACGCGATACGCTTGCCTTTCAAATCCGCCACCGTTTTGACGGACGATTGCGCCGGCACCAGCACGGCTTCGGAATGCGGCCGCGTCGGCGTGGCGGCGACGTAGGCGAGCGGCGCGCCGGCCGCCTGCGCGAAGATCGGCGGCGCTTCGCCCACGTCGCCGAAATCGATCGAGCCGACATTGAGCGCTTCGAGCTGCACCGGACCCGCGGAGAACTCCGTCCAGCTCACGGATACGTTGAGCGGAGCCAGACGCTTCTCCAGCGTTGCACGTCCCTTGAGCAGGTTCAGATAGCCTTTCTGATTGCCGATGCGCAACACGCGCGGCTGCGCTTGCGCGGCTTGCTGGGCGAACGATGCCGGCGTGACCGCGAGCGCGGCGGCGCCCGTCGCGGCCCGCGCGGTCAGGGAGAGAAAAGCGCGGCGATCGGTGGTTTTTGTTTTCGACATGGCGGAAGCTCTGGTTGGCGAAAGCTTCCGATGCTAAGACGAGCGCCCATTCGGACCAACGTAGCGATGCACATATCGCTATGGCAACGGAAGTCATAAGCATGTGCACGCGACGGCAATGCGGGCGTCGCGCCAAATCTCCACGCCTGCTTTCTTCGTGACAAAAACTTCGTTCCGTCGAAGCGGCGGCACCGATAGAGTGCCAGCCTCGCCATCGTGCCGCCGCCCGGCGACGCACACCGGCGCAACGAACAAGGAACTCGCCAATGAAAATCAGGACCTGGGGCGCGGTGCTCGCTGCACTGCTGGCAGTGGCTTCGAATGCCGCGCATGCGGACAGGCTCGACGACATCAAGAAAGCCGGCGTGCTGCGCGTCGCGGCGTTCGACAGCAATCCGCCGTTCGGCTTCGTCGATCCGAAGGACAATCAGCTCGTCGGTCTCGATGTCGACTATGCGCGCGCGGTGGCGAAGAGCCTGGGCGTCAAGCTGGAAGTGCAGCCGACCAATCCGGCCAACCGCATCGCGTTTCTGAAGTCGGGCAAGGTCGATCTCGTCTTCGCCAACTTCACGATCACCGACGAGCGCAAAAAGGAAGTCGATTTCAGCACGCCGTACTTCGCATCGGGCACGCAGTTCATCGCGAAGAAGGGCGTGCTGAAATCGCCCGATCAGATCAACAGCCTGCGCATCGGCGCGGACAAGGGAACGACGAACGAACAGCAGGTGCGGGCGAAATTCCCGAACGCGACCATCGTCGCCTATGACGACACGCCGTTCGCTTTCGCCGCGCTGCGCACGGGCAACGTGCAGGCGATCACGCAGGACGGACCGAAGCTGGTTGCGTTGCTCGCGCGCGTGCCGGACAAGGCCAGCTACGAAATTCCGGCCTTCACGATCTCCAACGATTACGAAGGCGTCGGCGTGCCGAAGGGCGAGACGCGCCTGCTCGACGCCGTGAACGGCACGCTCACCAAACTCGAAACGGACGGCGAAGCGACGCGCATCTACGACAAGTGGTTCGGCCCGAAGAGCGCCGCGCCGCTGCCGCGCCTCTTCAAGATCGGCGATCCGCAGAAGAACGGTTGATCGCCGTCGATCATGCATAGCTGGCTCGATCCGAAATATCTCGCGTGGCTGGAGCAGGGCTTCGCCGTCACGCTGATGTTGTCCGCCTGCGCGGCGATCTGCGCGACGCTGCTCGGCTTCGCGCTGGCCGTCGCGCGCACGTCGGGCAATGCGGCGCTCGCACGCGTCGCGGCATCGTATGTCTTCGTCTTTCGCAATTCGCCGCTGCTCGTCCAGTTGCTGTTCTGGTATTTCGGGGCGGCCGCGTTGCTGCCGTCCGAATGGATGACGTGGCTCAACACGCCGCATGCCGCGACGTTCGGGCCGTTCGTTTTGCGTTGGCCGAGTTTCGAGCTGTTCGCGGGCTGGATCGGATTGACCTGCTACACGACGGCGTTCATCGGCGAGGAGTTTCGTGCGGGTATGCGTGGCGTGAGTGCGGCGCAAGAGCAGGCGGCGGCCGCGCTCGGCATGAGCCGCTATGCCGCGCTGCGCTACGTGATCCTGCCGCAGGCGCTGCGCATCGCGACGCCGCCGCTCGCCGGGCAATACATGAACGTGGTGAAGAACTCGTCGCTGACGATGGCGGTAGGCGTCGCGGAGCTTTCGTACATGTCGCGTCAGGTCGATACCGAGTCCTTCAGGACATTTCAGGCATTCGGCACGGCCACGGTGTTCTATGTGCTGACCATCGCGGTCATCGAAGCGGCGCTGGTCGTGTGGCAGCGCACCGGCGTGCGCGCGCTGCGGCGAGTCCACGCATGAACGAGGTCGACTGGTTCGCGTCGCTGCGCTATCTCCTGCTGGGCGCGTTTCCTTCCGGACCGCTCGGCGGCGTTGCGCTGACGCTCGCGCTTTCCATTTCCTCCGCGATTCTTGCGGCGATCATCGGGCTCGCGGGCGGCATCGCGCTTTCGATGACACGCGGCGTCGCGCAGATCCTGCTGACCGCGCTGGTTGCGTTCTTTCGCGCGATTCCCGTGCTGATGCTGATTTTCTGGACCTTCTTTCTGATGCCGATTCTGCTGCACGTCAATGTGCCGGGCCTCGCGACCGTCGTATGCGCGCTCGCGCTGATCGGCGGCGCGTATCTGTCGCATTCGGTCCATGCGGGCATCGTGTCGATCGGCAACGGGCAGTGGCAGGCGGCGATGTCGCTCGGCCTCACGCGCTGGCAGGCGCTGCGCGAAGTCGTGTTGCCGCAGGCCGTGCGCGTGATGATGCCGTCGTTCGTCAATCAATGGGTCTCGCTCATCAAGGATACGTCGCTTGCCTATATCGTCGGCGTGCCGGAATTCACGTTCCTCGCCAATCAGCTCAACAACCGGTTGATGGTCTATCCGGCGCAGATCTTCCTGTTCGTCGGCTTCGTCTATCTGATGCTGTGCGGTGCGCTGCAAGCGCTCGCGCACGCACTGCTCTCGCGCCGCTCCGCAGAGCGCAGCCGGGTCCGCACGATGCCTGCAATGCAACGCAGAAAAGCTCGTTTGTGAAACGCGTCGCGCGGGCCTAGATTGATGTCATCGTCATTCGAAGGTAGCGAGTCATGGCGCATATCCTGACGTCTTGCTGGCACATGCTGTCCAACCGTTTCGAACGGTCGCGCGAGCGCCGCTTTCTGCGTGAAGCCAGACGCGCGATGAATGCGTGCGGGTGCGAAGCGCCGCGCACTTCTACGCGCGGCGACGGAGAGGCGAGCCGCGCGGAGCGGCTTGAACACATCGCGTTATTCGCGCAGGCGGGCTACTTCAACATGGGCAATGCGGTCGACATGTTTCAGCCGCCGGTCGAACCGCCGCTGTTTCGCTGCGATGCAGGCGGCGCGTCGACCGCTCGCTCCCATCGATGAGCGCGCGCGACGAATTTACCGCTCGCGCATCGCGCGCCCACGCGAGCTGACCCATTACATGGAAAGGACTGCACTGTGGCTGTATTCGACATCGACGACATCGTCCAATCGCTTCAGACAGTCCGCCAGCAGTGGCGCGAAGCCCAGAAGCGCTCGCTCGAACCGGGCGGGCGCGAGCTTCCCGCACGCGAGGCGCTTGGCGACATCATCGGCGCACTGAAAGGCGCGCTCTTTCCGATGCGGCTCGGACCGCCCGACCTGCGACAGGAAAGCGAAAACTTCTACGTCGGCCACGCGCTCGACTTCGCGCTGCAAGGGCTGCTCGTGCAGGCGAAGCTCGAACTGCAATACAAGGCGCGTCATCTGCCGCGCGACGATCACGCCGTCGAAACGCGCGCGAGCGATGCGATACGCGCGTTCGCGAAAACCCTGCCGCGCATTCGCAGTCTGCTCGACAGCGACATCCTCGCGGCCTATCAGGGCGACCCGGCGGCGGGCAGCGTCGATGAAGTGCTGCTCTGCTATCCCGGCATTCTCGTGATGATTCACCATCGCGTCGCGCACGAGCTCTACCGGCTCGGGTTGCCGCTGCTCGCGCGCATCGTCGCGGAACTCGCGCATGGGGAAACAGGCATCGACATTCATCCGGGCGCGCGCATCGGCTCGGGCTTTTTCATCGATCACGGCACGGGCGTGGTGATCGGCGAGACGGCGGTCATCGGCAATCGCGTGCGCGTCTATCAGGCGGTGACGCTCGGAGCGAAACGCTTCCCGCGCGACGCGGAAGGTCATCTGGAGAAGGGCCTCGCGCGTCATCCGATCGTCGAGGACGATGTCGTCATCTATGCGGGCGCGACGATCCTCGGACGCGTGACGCTCGGACGCGGCGCGGTGATCGGCGGCAACGTATGGCTCACGCACGACGTCGCGCCCGGTGCTTCGGTGACGCAGGCGCTTTCGCAAAGCGGTGAGGAAGGCGCGCGTGCGTCCGCAGTGGAGGTTGCGCGGTAAGCACTATGATTCGCGAAGCGCAAGCCTGAATGCAGAAGTTCAAGCGCGCAACGCATGGAAAAGTCAACCATGCGCCGCGAAGCTCACGCCTGACCGAGCACCCCGAGCCAAGCCTGACCGATGACTTCATGCGCCGCATCCGCGTTCGGCGGATGAAACGCGCCCGCGCGCACATCGCGATACAGCCGTTCCAGCTCGCTATGACGCGACAGTGAAGCCGCGCCTGCGATCTTCAGCGCGAGGTTCACCACGCGCAACGCGCCATCGACGGCATGCTGTTTCGCCGCAAGCAAGTGCGCGATCCACGGTTCGCTTTCGCCGTAACCCGTCCACCAGCGCTCGGCCGCGCGCTCGACGAGCGCCTCGATGCTCGCAAGCTCGATGGCCGCCTGCGCGACCGCCTGCTGCGTCAGCGGCTTGTACGCATAAGTCTTGCCGCCGATGGCCGGCGATGCACGCTGCTTCGCCGATTCCACCGCGATGTCGAACGCGCGCTTCGCGATGCCGTAATAGACCGCGCCGAGACCGGGCAGCACCGCGCCGAGAATGCCATCGACGAAAGGATCGTCGGGAATGCCCGCGGGCAGCACGCGGATCACCTTGTCGCGCGGCGCGATGGCGCCTTCGAGCCAGGTATCGTCGCTGCGTGTCGCGCGCAGGCCGAGCGCATCCCAGGTCTGCACCGTGCGATGTCCCGCCGCGTCACGCCGGATGAATGCATGCACGATCTTCGGCGCCTGTGGATCGGAGTCGTCGATGCCATGCACGCCGAGCCAGTCCCATGCGGGCGCGAGCGAGGTGAAGATCTTGCGGCCGTCGAAGCGATAGCCGCCGTCCGGCAACGGCGTCGCCTTCACCGACGACCACGCGAGACCGAGATCGTTGCGCGGCTCGCCATGGCCTGCCGCGAACACCTTGCCCGCGCCCGCTTCCTCGAGAATCCATTGCGCGGACTTGTCGCCGCGCCGATACAGATGCAGCGCCGCGCCGACCCAGTACAGATGCATGTTCAGCGCAAGCGCCGTCGATGGCGCGCGGGCCGCGAGCCGCACCTGCTCGCGCAGCAGTTGCGGCAGCGTGAGGCCGAGTCCGCCGAATTCGATCGGCACCGTGGCGCGCAGGAAACCGGCTTCGTGAAGATCGCGCAGGTCGTCGGAGAAGAAGCGATTCTCGCGGTCATAACCGGCGGCGCGCTGGCCGATCGCATCGAGCAGCGCGTCGGACAGCAGATGCGAGGCATCGCCCGGCGCGGGCGACGCGATGACGGGTTCGAGTACGGCGCTCATCGAAACTCTCCTGTGTGCGGATGCGGGATCGGCATTACGCGAGCGCCGAGAAATACTTCTCGTCGGGCACGACGCCGGCCGCGATGAAGATGCGGTTCGTATGGTTGAACCACGACGCGGTTTCGATCGCTTCGAGGATATCGGCGTCGTCGAGGCCGAGCGTGCGCAGGCGGTCGAAGTCCTTACGGGTAATCGCGCGCGGCGATGTCGTGATGGTCTCGGCGATTTCGGCGAGCGCCAGTTGCCGCGCGGACAGATCCGCGAGGTGATAGTCGAGCGCAATGCGCCGGGCCTGCACGCGGTCGCCGAGCGCCTCGCCGAGCGCATGCGCGTGATGGATTGCGCACAGCCCGCAGCCGTTCGTGCGCGACACGATCACCGCGATCAGCTCGCGCTCGTCGAGCGGCAGTCGTCCGCCCGTCGCGCTGAAAAGTTTCTCGAAGTACTGCGTGAAGCGGCGCGCGGTATCGGCATTCAGGGACAGCGCCCGAATCCAGTTGTCGCCGCCGTGCTGCTCGACCAGTTGCCGGAGATCGTCGCTCAGCGCATCGTGCGTCGGAACATCGAGCCGTCCGATGACGTGCGTCTCAGTGCTCAGAACTTCTGCCATGTCACATGCCTCGCCTGGAAGGAGTGAAGAGAAGCTGCGGCTCATTATGCGCAGCGATCTTTCGTGCGATCCAATATCGATTTGCGATTTGCAATTCGGCGAGCGCGATGTGTCCAAACACCGATTAGCTTATGAAAAATCAGTCACACCGCGCGTCGGCGAGTGCGTTAATTTGGATGCCCGAACATAGCGCCAGGAGACTCCATACGATGTCCACTCTTGCACCTTCAGATCCGTTCGCCGATCAGCTGAATTCGGATGCCGATGCAATACGCGAACCGGTTTCCCGTTTCGGCTTGCCCGACGAGGCCCGCTTGCCGCCGCACGTCGCGGCGATCCACGCGAAGTTTCGCCGTCAGTATGGCTTCGTGCCCAACTGGCTTGCGGCGCTTTCCGTCAACCCCGATACCGCGTACCGGCTCGTCACGTTCTACGAGCATCTATTCGATCCGCACCGCAGCCATCTCACGGCAGCCGAGCGCGAGTTGATCGCGGTGGTCACGTCGGCCGTGAACGAATGCAGCTATTGCGTTTTCAATCACACGCAGGCGCTGGCGGCCGTCTCGGGCGATACCGTGCGTGCGCAGCGCATCGCGCAGGGCTTTCGCCATGTGCGCCTGTCCGTGAAGGAGGCGGCGCTCGCGGAGATCGCGGAGCGCCTCACGCGCGAGCCGGGCAGCATTCGCGATGAGCATCTGCAATGGCTGCGCTCGATCGGCTTCACGCAGCAGGCGGTGACCGAAGTGCTGGAGATATCGGCGTTCTTCAACTATGCGAACCGGCTGACCATCGCGTTGAATGTGGTGCCGGACGAACAGTTCTTTGCGGGCCGCGATCCGGCGACACAATGAAGCCGGGGCCTGTTTCCTTCCGAAAACAGGCCCCGCGTCCCGATGATCGGCGATGCTTCGCCGTCGCGTTCAATGCTGCGGCGCGTCTTCCCACGCCGGCAACGTCGCCCCGTGATACACGGAAAGAATCGACGACGCGACATTCGCCTGCTGATAGCTCTCGACCAGTGCCTTGACCCACGGCGCCTGCGCATCTTTCGCGTTCACCGCGATGAAGTTGCGATACGGATTGTTCGTCACCTTTTCCTGCGCGATGCGCTCCTGCGGAATCTGGATGCCCGCCTTGATCGCCCAATCGGTATTGACGACGGCGGCGTCGACATCGCCGATCGCGCGGCCGACGATACCCGCGTCCAGTTCCTTGATCTGCACATGCTTCGGGTTGCTCGCAATGTCACGAGCGGTCGGCAGCAGGCCGACGTTCTCGCGCAGCTTGATGACGCCGTTCGCCTGCAGGAGCAGCAGGGCGCGGCCTTCGTTGCTCGGGTCGTTCGGCACGCCGATCGACGCGTTCTGCGGCAGCGCGTCCACCGACTTCACCTTGCGCGAGTAGAGGCCGATCGGCTGCACATAGGTGAAGCCGACCGGCACGATGTCGTAATGGCGCGCCTGGATCTGCGCATCGAGATAAGGCTTGTGCTGGAACGAGTTGGCGTCGAGATCGTGCTGCGCGAGCGCCTCGTTGGGCTGCGTATAGTCGGAGAAGGTCGTGACCTTGACCGTGATGCCGCGCTTCGCGGCGTTGGCCGCGACGGTGCGCCAGACATCCTCGTCCTCGCCGGACATGATGCCGACCCGCACGGTCTGGTTCGCCGCGAACGACGGCTGCGCGCTCACGACGGCGCACGCGAGCAGGACCGGGAACAGGACAGTCTTGAATGAATGCTTGATCTTCACGAATGGACAGGCAGGCTGGTTGAAAGAAGCCGATGCTAGAGGCGCGGCGCGTGCGCGGCAAATAATATCGGGCGCTATGGATATGTCCCGTCGCATGATTTGCAAATGGTCAGCGCGATCGAGCGTGTTTGCGCGAGTTGGAGTAAGTTGACGCGGTTCGCCACTCCTTCATTCATCGACGCGATGCCACAGTCCCGACAACTCCATCTCGGCGCATTCATGCGTCCGGTGAGCCTGCACACCGGCGCGTGGCGCTATCCCGGCGCGTATCCCGATGCGAACTTCAACTTTCGACATCTGAAGCGGTTCGTTCAGACGCTGGAGAAAGCATGCTTCGATGCCTTCTTCATGGCCGATCATCTTGCCGTGCTGAACATGCCGGTCAACGCGCTCAAGCGCAGCCACACGGCGACATCGTTCGAGCCGTTCACGCTGCTGTCCGCGCTCGCTTCGGTGACCGAGCGCATCGGCCTGATCGCTACTGCATCGACGACGTTCGACGAGCCGTATCACATCGCGCGGCGGTTCGCATCGCTCGATCATCTGAGCGAAGGGCGCGCGGGCTGGAATCTCGTCACCACGTCGAACCCGGATGCCGCGCTGAATTTCGGCCGCGACGAACACATGGAGCACGACGAGCGCTATCGGCGCGCGCACGAGTTCTACGATGTCGTTACCGGTCTCTGGGATAGCTGGGCCGACGACGCCTTCGTGCAGGACACGCAACGCGGCCTCTTCTTCGATCCCGCCAAGCTGCACGTGCTCGATCACAAGGGCGAATATCTGTCGGTGCGCGGGCCGCTGAACATCGCGCGGCCGGTGCAGGGCTGGCCGGTCGTGGTGCAGGCGGGATCGTCCGAAGCGGGCAGGCAGCTCGCCGCCGAAACCGCCGATGCCGTCTTCACCGCGCAGCCGAATCTCGCCGCGGGCAAGCGCTTTTATGCCGATGTCAAAGGCCGGATGGAGCGCGCAGGCCGCGCGCGCGAGCATCTGAAGATACTGCCGGGCGCGTTCGTCGTAGTGGGCGACTCGCGTGACGAAGCGCAGGAAAAGCGCGCATTGCTCGACACTTTCGTGCATGACGACAGCGGTTTCGCGTCGCTGTCGATCGCGCTCGGCCACGATGTCTCGTCGTTCGATCCGGACGGCCCGTTGCCCGAGATTCCCGAAACCAACGCGAGCAGAAGTGCGCGCGAACGCGTCATCGACATGGCGCGCGCGGAGGGGCTCACCGTGCGGCAACTGGCGCAGCGTGTCGGCGGCTATTCCGGCTTGCAGATGGTCGGCACCGCGACGGATATCGCCGACGAAATGGAACAGTGGCTCGTCGAGGAAGGCAGCGACGGCTTCAACGTGATGTTCCCGTATCTGCCCGCGGGCCTGGATGATGTCGTCGCCAAGGTGGTGCCGGAGTTGCAGCGGCGCGGCATTTTCCGTCGCGCTTACGAGGGTTCGACACTGCGTGAGCATCTCGGCTTGCCGAGGCCGGCCAACCGTTTCTTCGCGCGCGGCTGATGCGCTCGGCATCGCGCGGAACGTGCGTCGGGATACCAAGCATCGTCCATCGTCGAAGCGCACGGATCGACCGTATGCTTTCGACGTCTTGCCTGCCTCAGCGCTGTGCGAGCGCCACTTCGCGAGTCACTGCATGCCACGCATCCGGCCGGTGCGAAGCGAACGCGAGTGCGAAGTTCGACGCCTGCTGTCCGACGGTAAACAACTGCTCGACGACCTTCGGATCGGAACAATGGTCGGCGCTTTCGAAGCGCGTTTCCAGCGTGTTGACGGCGGCGCCGAAGGGCGTCGGCCAGCCGCGCAGCGCATGCACGATCGAGCGCAGCGAGGTCAGCACCGTGCCCGCCGCCTGCCAGCCATAAGCGGTGACGATGCTGCCGACCGCGCGGCCGTCGAGATAAGGGCGCTCGTCGTTGCGCAGTTCTTCGAGTGTGTCGAGCGCGTTCTTCACGAGCCCGGAGATACCGCCGTGATAACCGGGCGTCGCGATGACGAGCGCATCGGCGTCGCGCACGGCTTCGATCAGTTCGCGCTGGGCGTCGGTGAGATCGCGCGTTTCGGGCGCGTAGTGGGGCAGGCTGTGCAGAAATGCGCCGCCGAACAGGCGCACGCGAGCGCCGGATTCTTCCGCGCCTTTGAGCGCGAAGCCCAGCGCGCGTTCGGTGGACGATGCAGGGCGCGTAGTGCCGCCGATGCCGACCACGAGCGGCCGGCGAATGGGTTCGATACGGGACAAGATAACAACTCCGGATAAGGCGGAACAGCGCGCAGCGACTATTCAGCGGGCGGCTAAGACTGACCATGATAGTCGCCCGGATCGCCAAGCGGAAAGCACGAATCGAGCTAAGGATATGCGTGTACATGCCCGCGGCGCGGGAAGGCGGCTTATCGTCGGCGCCGATTTAATCAGCACGGGAAGTCATATCGCGTTCGCGCCGCACGGCTTATGCTGGAAGCCCTTTTTTATTTCGATCGCCAGAATCCATGACGCACCGACCCGCACCGACCGATATCGACATTCATCCTTTGCTCGCCGGACGATGGAGTCCGCGCGCCTATGGCGAACAGCCCGTCGCGCACGCCGATGTGCTTGCGCTGCTCGAAGCGGCGCGCTGGGCGCCATCGGCGTATAACGTGCAGCCCTGGCGCTTTCTCGTGTTCGAGAAGACCCGGAACGCTGCCGCATTCGAGGACGCCTTCGCCACGCTGGTTCCGTTCAACCAGACGTGGAACCGGAACGCGCAAGTGCTGATCGCGGTGCTCGCGGATACGCTCAACGCCAAGGGCGAGGTCAATCCGAACGCGAGCTACGATACCGGCGCCGCGGCGCTGGCGCTGCTGCTCGAGGCGCATGCGCGCGGCCTCGCCGCCCATTCGATGAGCGGCTTCGACGCGAAGGCCTTGCGGGACGCGTTCGGCATCGCGGAGCGCTACACGCCGCTCGCCGTGATCTCGGTTGCGCATCATGGCGATGTAGGCGTGCTGTCCGACGCGTTGGCCGAACGGGAGCAAGCGCCGCGCAAGCGGCTGCCGGTGGTCGACATCGCGCAGTTCGGCGGGTGGAAGAACTGAGTAAAGCGGGAGCGCGCCGCGACATGGCGCGCGACTGTGCAGCGCACGGTTTCTCGTCCGGGGTGTAAAGCCCATGTCGATTCGTGTCGATAAAGACTAGTCAAAACGTGCGCCGCGTGCGCGATCCGAAAAATTCATGAAAGATAAGCCAGCCATCCAGCTCGCGCACGGCGATGCGTCGCACAAGTGCACGGGTTGCCGCGTCCCCGATAGCGACGTCATCGATCTGGCCTTCGCGTTCCAGCCTATCGTCGATACGCGCAATGGCGTCGCGTATGCCCATGAGGCGCTGGTGCGCGGCCCGAACGGCGAATCGGCGGGATCGGTGCTCGCGCGGGTCGACGAAGCCAATCGCTACCATTTCGATCAACGCTGCCGCACCGTGGCGATCGAACAGGCCGCGTCGCTCGAGATGAGCGGATTCCTGTCGATCAATTTCATGCCGAACGCGGTTTATCAGCCTGAAGCGTGTATCCGCAGCACGTTCGAGGCGGCCGAGAAATTCAAGTTCGCGACCGATCGCATCATCTTCGAGACCGTAGAGGGCGAGAGCGTCATCAGCCGCTCGCATCTGGTCGAGATATTTCGTGCGTACAGACGCTTCGGCTTTCAGACCGCCATCGACGATTTCGGCGCCGGCTACTCCGGGCTCACGCTGCTCGCCGAATTCCAGCCAGATTTCATCAAACTCGACATGGAACTGGTGCGCGGAATCGACACGGATTCGGTGCGGCAGAGCATCGTGCGGGGCGTGTTGTCCATGTGCGGCGATCTCGGCATCCGCGTGATCGCCGAAGGCATCGAAACCCGTGGCGAGCGGGACTTCTTCTTCGCGCAGGGCGTCACGCTGATGCAGGGATATTTCTTCGCGAAGCCCGCGTTTCGCTCGCTGCCCGCGCCGACCGAAGACTGGACAGTCCAGTCCTGAGCGCGCGAAATTGCCGTTTCAGCCGTGCTTTTCGCAAAGCAAGCTGACTTGGCGACCAAACTCTTCAAGGCCGAAAAATTGCTAGGAGGTAAAAAACACCACTCAAAGGTCGGTTATGCCAGAGATCGTTCCACTGCCGCTCACGAAGACAGGAATCCCCGAACTCGATGTCGTTCTGCGCGGCGGGCTGCCGACGCATCGGCTGCATCTCGTCGAAGGGGCGCCCGGCACTGGAAAAACCACGATCGGCATGCGCTTCCTCATTGCGGGCGTCGAGAAAGCTGCGAAGTGCCTGTATGTCACCTTTTCGGAGTCGGAGCAGGAGCTTCGAAGCGCGGCAGCCACGCACGGCTGGGACATGTCCGGTATCGATATCTTCGAACTGATACCGGACGAGGCCAACGCATCGCGTCAGCAAACGGTGCTCTTTCCGTCGGAGGTCGAGTTCGACAGGACCATCGAACGGATCATCCGCCGCGTGGAGGAGACAGGCGCCGAGAGGGTCGTCATCGACAGCGTGTCGGAGTTGCACATGCTCGCGCAAAACAAGCTCGCCTACCGGCGGCAGATGCTCGAACTCAAGCGCTTCATGCAGGGAAGGGAGGTCACCGCCATCCTTCTCGACGACCTTCTGAGCGGAGAGGACGGAGAACTTCATAGTTTTGTCCACGGCGTCATCACGCTCCAATTGATCGAGCGCGACTACGGCGCCGCGCGCAGGCGGCTGCGGGTCGCAAAAATGCGCGGCATGAACTTCCAGAGCGGATGGCATGACTACATGCTCGTGCCGGGAGAAGTGCTCGTGTTTCCTAGCCTGATCGCCGACGAACATGCGAGTCTTCCCGGCGGAGCGCCGCTCGAAAGCGGCTTCGCGGACCTCGATCGCATTCTCGGCCACGGACTCGATCGCGGGACGACCACGATGATGATCGGTCCATCGGGTGCGGGAAAATCGTCGATCGCCTTGAGCTATGCGCTGTCGAGCGCGAACAACGGCGAGTTTGCGTCCTACTTCTCGTTCGATGAGACCTACGAGACATTCCTGCGACGCGGCCACAGCCTGGGCCTGAGCGCGGACGAGGCCATGGCGAGCGAGCGATTCTCATGGCGGCGGATGAACCCGTCGCGCCTCTCGCCGGGCGAGTTCGTGTGGGCCGTGCGCCGCGATGTCGAAGACCGCAACGCTCGCGTGGTCGTCATCGATAGCATCAATTCGTATCTGAGCACGATGCCGGAAGAGCGTTCGCTCGTGCTGCATCTGCATGAGTTGCTCACCTATCTGAATCGGCGCGGCGTCGTGACGATCATCGTGCTCGCTCAACAGGGCGTGGTCGGCGATGTCCAGAACCCGATCGACCTCAGTTTCCTCAGCGACACCGTGTTGCTTCTGCGCTTTTTCGAAGCCGCGGGCCGTTTGCGGCGCGCACTTTCGGTCATCAAACAGCGAACGGGCCTGCACGACAACGCGATCCACGAATATCAGCTTTCGTCGATTGGCGTGGAAGTCGGGCCACCGCTCGAAACCTTGCGCGGCATTTTCACCGGCGTTCCGACCTACGAAGGCGCCCGCGAAGAATTGATCGGCGAGGGCGACCAACCGGCTGACGCGTCATGATGCGTGACGAAGCGCCGACGACGGTGCAGGTGCTCGCGCCGGTCGGACAGGATGCGCGGATCATCGTCGAGACGCTGCGCGCCGGCGGCATCGATGCGCTCGAAATCGGCACATTGGCCGATATCTGCAAACAGCTTCGGCAAAACGACGGCATGAGCATCGCGGGGCTGCTGTTGACCGAAGAGTCGCTTTCCGAGCTGGCGCCGTCGGGCGATTTTGCCGACTGCCTCGAAAAACAGCCGCCGTGGTCGGACATTCCTATCTGCATTCTGACCGTGCCGGGCGATCGTCCGAGCACGGTGCAACGCTGGCGTCTCTTCGAAGCGCTCGGCAATGTCACGTTGCTCGCACGACCGTTGACCGCGGAAGTGCTTCAAAGCGTGGCGCGCGGTCTGATTCGCGCGCGCGCACGGCAGCTTCAGACGAAACGGCATCTCGACGAGCTCAAGGACGCCGCGCAGCTTCTGGAACGGCGGGTCGCCGAGCGCACCGAAGAGCTGATGACGGCCGAAGAAACGCTTCGGCAAGCACAAAAGATGGAGGCGATCGGTCAGCTCACGGGCGGCATCGCGCACGACTTCAACAACCTGCTGCAGGTCATCAACACCAACATGGAGTTGACCAAGCTGCGCATGCGCCAGGGCCGTTTCGCCGACATCGAACGCTTCGTCCAAAGCGCGCACGATGCGACGCAGCGAGCCGGCGCGCTGACGCATCGGCTGCTTGCCTTCGCACGCAGACAAACGCTCGACCCCAAGGCGATCTCGCCGAACCGCCTGATCGACGGCATGCTCGATCTGATAAGGCGCACCTTGGGACCGTCCGTCGAAGTGAATGCGCGGCTCGAAGAAACCCTCCACACGACGTTGAGCGACCCGGTGCAACTGGAGAACGCCGTGCTCAACCTGTGCATCAACGCACGCGACGCCATGCCCGCGGGCGGCACGCTGACGATCCGCACGAACAACGTCTCCTTCAAGGGACGCCTTGCGCGCCTGCACGGTTTGAGCGATGGCGATTACGTCGTGATCGCGGTCGCCGACACGGGATACGGCATGGCAGCGGAAATCATCGACAAGGCGTTCGATCCGTTCTTCACCACGAAGCCCTTGGGGCAGGGCACGGGCCTGGGCTTGTCCATGGTGTACGGATTTTCGCGTCAGTCGGGGGGCAAAGTGTCGATCGAGTCGCAGGTCGGCAAGGGCACGACGGTGAGCATCTATCTGCCGCGACTGACGGATTCGACACCGGAAGCCGAAGATTTGCCGGCGACGATCGTCCTGCCTGCTGTCGGGAAGCAGCGCACGGTGCTCGTCGTCGATGACGAAGCCGATATTCGCCTGGGCTGCACCGAAGTGCTGAAGGATGCGGGTTTCAATGTCATCGAAGCCAGCGACGGTCCGTCCGGGCTCGACATCCTCAATTCGAACGCGGAGATCGACATCCTGGTCAGCGACATCGGCATGCCGGGCATGAACGGGAAGGAGATGGTGGACCGGGCGCGGTTCAGGCGACCTGCCTTGCCGGTCCTTTTCATGACGGGATATGCGGAGAAATCGGTGTTCGGCAACGGCAGGGTCGAAGAGGGCGCGCACCTGCTGACGAAGCCGTTTGCGATCGAAGAGCTCGTGCTGAAAATCAACGACATGATCGACGCAGAAGACTGACGCGCTCGACGTCGCCTGCGAGACGGGAAGTCCGGAGCGTCGTCTTGCCCTGTCATTTCGAGTACACTGCCGACCTGAAGTGGCGGGATCGGAACCGACAGGTACGGAACGGCGGCGGCAAATGGGTAGCGATGCCCGGCTTGCCACCCAACATAATGGATCGACGCAATGGACAAACTCGCGCGGCTACGCAGCGAAGTTCCGGGACTTGACGATATCTGCGACGGCGGACTGATAGCGGGCTCGTCTTATATCGTGCAGGGACGGCCGGGAGCGGGAAAAACCATCCTCGCCAATCAGATTGCCTTTGCGCAAGCCCGTCAGGGACACAAGGTTCTCTACATCACGCTGCTCGCGGAATCGCACGACCGGCTGTTCCAGTCGCTATCGGCGCTGAGTTTCTACGATGCAAGCCGCCTCGGCAAGGATCTGACTTACCTCAGTCTTTTTCGCACGCTTCGCGAGAAGGGACTCGATGCGCTGGTCGCATTGCTGCGCTCCGAGCTCGCGCGCACGCAGGCCAGCATTCTCGTGCTCGACGGATTGCTCAATGCCCGCGAAAGCAGCGAAACCAATCTGGACATCAAGACCTTCGTCGCGGAATTGCAAGGTCATGCTGCGTTCACCGGTTGCACGGTTCTCTTCCTGACCAGTGCCCGGATCGACGAATCCAGTCCCGAACACACGATGGTCGATGGCGTGCTGCACCTCGAGGAGAACCTGTTCGGGTCGCGCACCGTACGGCACATTCGCGTTGCGAAATCGCGCGGCAGCCGTGCGCTGAGCGGCTTGCATCTCTATGAAATTTCGGAGCGCGGCATCGCCGTATTCCCTCGCCTCGAAGCCGCTCTCGCTCGACCGTCCACGCAAGAGACCGTCGGGTTGACGAAGGTCGCCACGGGTACGGGCGGGCTCGACGAACGGCTCGGCGGCGGTTTGCCTGCCGCCTCGATGTCCGTCGTGGTGGGGCCAGCCGGCAGCGGCAAGACGACCTTCGGAATCGGCTATCTCAACTGCGCGACCGTCGAGCGGCCTGCCGTGCATTTCGGTTTCTATGAAACGCCGGAGCGGCTGTACGCGAAAGCGAAGGCACTGGGTCTCGATCTGCAAACGCTCGTCGAAAAGAAGGCGCTGTGCATGTTGTGGCGCCCGCTCACCGAAAATCTTCTCGACAAGCTCGCCTACGAGCTGCTCGACGCGGTTCGCACGACGCGCGCAGAACGTCTGTTCATCGACGGCCTCGCCGGTTTCGAACGCGCGACCGTCGATCCGCATCGCATGGTCGAATTCTTCGCCGCGTTGAGCAACGAACTGCGCGCGATCGGCGTGACGACGGTGTGCACCTGGGAAACGAAGGAACTGTCGGGGCCGTGGCGCACCAATCCATCGCCGGAAATCCTGTCGCAGATCGACAATGTGATCGAGATGCGCCATCAGGCGGCGGGTGGTCCTTTGCGACGCAGCATCACGGTGCTCAAGGTGCGCGACAGCCTCTTCGATACATCGACCGCGGAAGTGCAGATTTCCGGACTCGGCGATGGGCTGCACGTCACGGGAACGATGTCCACGGCGCGAGGCGCAATGGGCGACGACGCGAGCGGACGATAGCCAGGCTGCGCGCATGGCTAATCTTGTCGTCGTGGACGATGAACCTCTCGTTACCGATTTCCTGAAGTTCCTGCTGCAGGACTTGGGGCACGTCGTGCATGCTGCTTCGAACGGCGCGGACGGGTTGCAGACGATCCAGCGCATCAGACCGTCGCTCGTGGTGACGGATTTCATGATGCCCGTCAGTTCAGGCGTGGACCTTGCGCGAGCGCTCAGCGGCGACGATGACTTCCGGCGGATTCCGATCGTCCTGTGCAGCGCCGCCCCGCACGCGATCGATCCGGCCGATCGGGCGTTGTTCGCGGCAATACTGCAAAAGCCTTATCCGCCGTATCGTCTGATCGAACTGGTGACATTGCATGTTGAAAGAGGCGGCGCCGGATTGCGCGGCCAGCCGTAGTGACGAACAAGCAGGATACTGAGGATTTGACTCAGTCCCGCGCCGGGATTCCAACCGTTTTTGTATGGCTGTGAGCGGTCCATGACGCGTGTCCTTCTCGTTGATGACGAACCTGATCTGCTCGAAGCGTGGAGCTTCGCGCTCGAATATTCCGGCTACGAGGTGGAGCGCGCGCGCGATGGACGAGAGGCCATTGCCGCGATGCAACGCTCGGTGCCCGACCTGCTCATCACAGACCTGATGATGCCCGGCATGGACGGAGAGGCATTGTGCCGGGCCGTTCGCGAGCGGCCGGAATGGGCGGCGATTCCCATCGTGCTGCATACGTCCGCCCATGTGGCTCGGCCAAGCGGCATCGTTCTCTGGAACGCCTTGCTCAGAAAACCGGCCTCGATGGACCAGTTCCTGAAGACCGTTGCCGAACTCACGCAGGGATTTGGACAAGGAGAGGATCGATCGTGACGAAGCGTCCTCTGGCAACATCACCACGGCTCTTCCGATGACCGACTCGACTTCCCGTTCGGCGGAAGCGAGCGCTGTCGGCACGGCCGACCGGGCGATCTTCGACCGCTTGATCGAGCCGTATCTCATGCTCGATCCGGGCCTGAGAGTCGTGTTCGCGAACCGGGCATGGCTTGCGATGTTCGGCGAGACCGAAGCGGCTTTGGGGCAATGCGAACATCTGATCCGCGCGCTCGTGGCGAATCTGCACCCGGGTCAGCGCCGCCTCTCGCCCGCTTTCAGCCTGGACACGCCGGATCGCGCCGCCACGCACGAACAGCCGTCGCGGTACTGGCAGATCCACGTCTCGCATCTTCCCGCGACCGCCGATGAACCGCCGCTCATCCTGCTGCGCTTCGATGACGTCACGATGCACACGCTGGCGACGCGCACGGAACGGCGAGAGAAAGCGCGACTGCGCTCGCACGCGCGGCTCCGGCAGATTCTTGCGAGAGAAGCCGAGCAGCGCCTGCACGATCATCGCGTTCGGTTCGAACGGGCGTTGGCTTTCGCTGGCGTGGGCGCATGGGAGCTCGACGTCGGAACGGGCGCGGTGCATTGCAGCGAACAATGCGTCGAAGATCTCGGCTTGCCGGACATCGCCGGGCTGGATCGGCAAAAGCTGTTCATCGAGCAGCCCGATCCGGTTGCGGAGCACTGGCAGGCGCTGCAAGCCAAACGAAGCTTCGAGTGCGAACGATGCATCGATGGAGCGCGTGGCCGGCGCTGGGTCCTGATTCGCGGCACAGGGCAGTTCGCGGACGACGGCACCATGCAGTCGGTGATGGGCTTCACGCTCGACATCACGTCGCGCAAGGAACGTGAGCTCGAGCTGTCCGCGACGGCCGGCGAGGAACGTTCGGGGCGCGAGCGCAGCGAAGCGCTCGCCAAGACAATGGATCATTTCATCGCGGCCGTCAGTCACGAGTTGCGTTCGCCTTTGAACGCGATCGTCTCGTGGGCGGAACTGCTGCAGGTCGTCGCCGATCCTTCACACGTCGCGCGGGCGGGCGAAGCGATCCGCCGCAACGGCCGCCAGCTGTCGCATATGGTCGACGATCTGCTCGATAGCGGCGCGGTCGTTACCGGCAAGCTCTCGGTTCATCTGCAGCCGGTGGATATCGGTGCGCTCGCGCTCAACGTCGTCGAAGACATCCGCAAGACCGCGGAGCACAAGGGCCTGAGATTGCAGACGCCGCACGTCGAGCCGTGCATCGTCATGGCGGATGAAAGCCGCCTCGAGCAAGTCGTCTGGAATCTGCTCACGAACGCGGTGAAATTCACGGACGCGGGCAGCGTGTCCATTTCCGTGAGCACATCGGACGGCCAGGCGGTGCTGACCGTTCAGGACACGGGGCGCGGCATTGCACCCGATGCGCTGCCGGACGTCTTCGACCGCTTTCAGCAGATCGCGCCGCAGTCGAGCGGACGCGTCGGCGGCCTGGGGCTCGGACTGTGGCTCGTCAAGAACATCCTGAGCCTGCACGGCGGAACGGTCGATGTTGCGAGCGCCGGACGCGGGCAGGGCGCGACTTTCACCGTGCGTCTGCCGCTCGACTCGAACTTGCGTTGAGAGGCGCACGGCTCGTCGGCTCGTTACGCATGCGGAGCGAGCATCGCTTCGAGGTATGCGGCCACCGCGCACACCGTCTCGTCATCGCCTTTGCGGCCGACAATCTGCAATCCCGCCTTGAGCGAGGCCCCTTCAACCGGAACCGGTAACGTAAGCGCCGGATGTCCGCTCAGGTTGAAAGGCCGGATAAGCGACGACATTGCGATCACCGGAGTGCCCGCGCGCGCGGCCTCGATCGTGATCGGCAGCGATGGCATGGTCGGAAGAATGAGGACGTCGGCGTCCGCCAGCACGCGATCGACCTCGTCCGTGAAGTCGCGACGTATGCGCTCGGCTGCATCGAGCTCAGATACCGGCGTGTTCGCGGCGGCGCTCAACCGCGCCAGGATATCCGGGCCAAGCTTTCCGCTGCCGACGAGATGACCGAACGCGCGCCACGTCTCGGCGTTGATGACGGCGAGACCGGCCGTGAACGCATCCTGAATGGATTCGAGCTGCACGGCGCGCGACGCGAGTCCGCTGCGCGCGACCGCGCTCGCCACCGCGTCGCGGATCCGACCTTCGGCTTGCACATCGGGCAACGCGACGCGTATCGCTGTCACGTCGCGGCGCGCACGGCCGCCCTGAAATGACGGATCGATTGCGAGCATTACGTCGATGACCGTGTTCATCTCCCGTGCAAACGGGCCGACACAGTCGAGCGACGTCTGGCGCGGCGCGACACCTTCACGCGACACGCGCCCGAAAGTCGGCTTCAGGCCGATCACGCCGCAGCATGCCGCGGGGCAACGCACGGAGCCGCCGGTATCGGTGCCGAGGGCGGCATCGACGAGCCCGAGCCCCACCGCCGATGCCGAGCCGCTCGACGATCCGCCGGGAATGCGCGCCGGATCTTGGGGATTGACGGGCGTGCCGCTGAAGTCGTTGAGGCCTGTCATGCCGAACGCCAGTTCGTGCATGTTCGCCTTGGCTGTAATGCGCCAGCCCGCATCGAGCAGCCGCTGCACGACTTGCGCGTGGCGCGGTGCGGGCGGCGCATCGGCGAGTGCGCGGCTGGCCGCGGTCGTCGGATAGCCGGCTATGTCGATACTGTCCTTGATCGCGATGGTCGGTGCATCGGCGGCGGCATGCGTCGCGAGATCGAATTGCTGCAAAAAGGCGCTCATGCACGGACTCCTCGCGCGGGGTTGAGTTGCCAGGGCGCGTCGAAAAGGCGTTCGGTGCGGAAGTGGCGAATCAGCCAAACGTCTTCATCGTGAGGCGACGGAGTGAAATCCACATCGAGCCGCGCCGAGATGAGCTCGGCGTGTGCATCGACATATCCGGATGCCTGCAACATGATCCAGCGGCCCTTCGCCGTATCGCCGTTCACTTCGATATGCTCGCTCGTCAGGAAGTGAACGTTGGTCGCGAAGTGCGGCGTGGGCGGCAGGTAGCGTTGCAGCATCGCGACGATAGCGTTCGGCCCCGCCAAGCGGCCGAACTTGTCCGCATACTGTGGACCGATGCCTTCCCACACGGCGTCATCGCTGAAGAGTGCCGTCAGCGATTCCCCTTCGAGCGCGCGTGCCGGCACATCGCAGAGCGCCATGTATCGGGCGATGGTCTTGCGCACCGCGTTCTGCGCTTCGAGCACGCGCAAGCGCGCCTGCAGGCTCTCGATGATTTTGTCCGTCATGGCTTCACGTATTCTTATCGGCCCAAGGCGCGAGCGGTCTTTCCGCCCAGGCCGAAATCGGTATTCGGAATGTCTTTGATCATCACGCGCGTGGACTGCAACGGCACATTCAGCACGGAAGCGCCGGTCTCCGACAGATGCGCGATCAGCGCTTCTTTCTGCGTCTGCGTGCGGCCAGCAATCAGGATCGCGATGATGACGGGCAATCCCGCCGCGCTGACTTTGCCGCCGAGGCCGCTGTCGGATGCGGGCAACTCCGACAGCAGAATGCGCACGGATTCGGCCGGCGCATCGATCGCGTCGACGGTCGCTTGCGTGAGCCCTTGAATGAGCGATGCCTTGCGTTCGTCGGCGTGACCTTGAGGCAAATAGACTTCGAGTGTTGGCATGAACGTAGCGAATGGATAGCGCGCGCATCGCTGAAAGCAATGCCGGACGACCGACATCGACACGACGCGCGCATGACTTCAAAGCAGAAAGCCGATGGCGCTCAGCGCCTCGGTCGAGTCGATCAGGCGGATCACCTTCTCCGACAGACGCGGCTCGCCGCTCGACATATCGATCTTGTGCGTCAGGTCGGCAGCAAAGATCGTGGACAGACCACGCTTGTAGGCAATCACGATCTGCGAGGACTTGACCTCGACGAGGTCCGCGCTGTCGCCAGAGAGCGTGAAGCGCGACACCGTGCGTACCGTGCGCGCCGCATCGGAGGCCGACGCCGAAAAGCCGGACGTCATACGCTGCACGCGCAACTCGCGCATGTGATGGTCATCGTATGCGTAGTTGAGCGTGGACGCGTAGTCGGTCGTCCGCGGATCGATCGGCACGACGTAATGGCCTTTCGGGTCCCACATATCCAGCCAGGCGCGATAGTCCCGGCGGTCGAGCAGTTCCGCTTCCCGCCAGATGAATGCGATCGCGCGCGCCAAGGTCTGGTCCGTGAAGAGTGCGTTGCGTTCGTCCATCATGCTTGCTCCATCATCGCGCGCCATTGTCTGTAGGCTTCGCGCATGCCGGTTTCGTCGGTCGAATGCGCGGTCTTCTCACCGTTCGGTGCGGTCGTTTCGCGGTTGAGGCCGCGGTTCACGAGGATAGGTACGTCAGGGCCGGCGTATGAGCCGCGCTGCACGCGCTCCCACGCTTCGGCGTCGTCAGGGCTGCCGAAGCCCAACGGGCCCTGGAAGTGCTCGTGCATGCGCAAGCGCGCGCGATTGGCTTCCTCGGGGCCGCCGTCCATTCCCAGCGCGACGTGGCGGATTTCCGTTTCCACCGCGGAGATCGGGCGCAGCACGCGGAAGAACGCCATCGAAAGCGCGAGGTTCGGAAACAGATTGAGGTTGAAGCCGACGCCCATCAGCGAACGCACGATGCGGCGCACTTCTTCGGGCGTGTGTTTCTCTGCGAGTTGCGCGGCGAGTTCATTGAAACGTTCGGGCAGCGGCGCGCCGTCGTCCTGATCGAGATCGACGAATTCCGGCATCAGCACGGCAAGGCTGTGACCATTGCCGAGCGATCGGCAGAACGCCTTGTCGCTCGTCATGAAGCTCGTGATGACGGCGGCCGTTTCATCGTCGATGGACTTCATCCATGACTTATGGACGACGGGAAAGTGATACAGGTCCGTCGTGTTCTCGAGCTGGATCTTCCAGTTGCCCTTGAACCTGAACTTGTGCTCGCCATTCGCCTTGATGGGGTAGCCCGCGCCCTGCTTCATGAAAAGATCGATCCACGGTTTGGCGCCGCCGAGGAAGTCCTCGAGCGGTTCGATCGATTCATCGAAGCTCGCAAAAATCAGCCCTTGATAAACGCCCACGCGCAGCTTCTTGAGCGGCAGATCGCCTTTCTCGCACACGCCTTCATAACCATCGCCGTAGGGCAGGGCGCGCAGCGTGCCGTCGAGCGCATAGGACCAGCTGTGATACGGGCATGTGAAACCCTTGGCGTTGCCCTTGTGCTCTTCGCAGACGGTCGCGCCCCGATGACGGCAACGGTTCTGCAACACGTTCACGGTTCCGGTCTTGTCGCGCACGACGATGACCGGCTGACGGCCGATGGTCGTCGTCACGAAGTCGCCGGGCTTCGGCAACTCGCTGTCATGCGCAACCCACACCCACGTCTTGTAGAAGATGCGTTCGAGTTCGGCCTCGAACAACTCCGGATCGTAGTAAAGCGAAGGCGCAATGCGATCGGACTCCGCGCGCCTGGCGAGCGCGCTGGTGTCGATGGTCTGATAGGTCGGCGTACTCATCGTATTCCTCGGAGAAGTTGAGTGGCTGATCGAACGACTGACGCGAGCTTGGCTGGGCGCTCGGCAAATCCTCTCGTTGACATCAGTCTCGCTTTTCGAGGATCATGCGTCAAATCGATTAAAAACGGGTCGTTCAATCAGTGCGGCCTATATCTCGGACGGCCCGTCATGACATCCATCGACCATATCGATCTGAATCTGCTGCGCGTTTTCCAGGCTATCGTGGAAGAGCGCAGCCTGACGCGCGCAGGCGAGCGTCTCGCGCTCTCTCAACCGGCGGTCAGCTATTCGCTCGGGCGATTACGCACCTTGTTCGACGACGCGCTATTCATCCGCACGCGCACGGGCATGCAGCCCACGCCCGTCGCGCTGGAATTGGCCGAAATCGTCGGGCGCGCGCTCGACACCGTGCGCCAGGCGTTGCGTTACGCCGAGCGTTTCGATCCGGCGACGAGCACGCGTACCTTTCGCCTGTCGCTCTCGGATGCGGGGGAGATGGCGTATCTGCCGGCGATCTGCGCCGCGTTGCACGATGCCGCGCCGCGCGCGAAGCTGGTGGTCGAGCCGTTGCCGGTCGAAGAAATCGAAGAAGCGTTGCGCGCGAGCCGGCTGGATTTCGCGATCGGCAACTTGCCGTCGCTATTGCCGCGCACGCGCCATTGCGTGCTCTTCGAGGAGTCGTATGTATGCATGACCCGCAAGCGCGACGATCTGCCCGAAGGCACGAAGCTGAAACTCGCGCAGTTCCTTGCCGCGTCGCACGTTCAGGTTCGCTCGCTCGAACACAGCCATGACGCGCTCGACGATGCGCTGCGCGGACGAGGCGTCGGACGCAATATCGCGCTGGCGTTGCCGCATTTCGTGGCGGTGCCCGGCGTGCTGGCTGCAACGGATCTGTTCGCCACGCTGCCGGAAAAGCTCGCGCATATCCTCAACAGAGGCGAGGCGTTCAACATTTACGCGCTGCCTGTACCGTTGCCGAGAGTGGCCGTGACGATGCACTGGCACGAACACTTTCACGACGACGAAGGCAACGCGTGGATGCGCGCCCTGATGACCGACACCCTCGCGAGCTTCAAGACGATGTGATTTCGCTCAGAGATCGAGCACCAGCACGGGCGAACGGGAACGCGACACGCAGCAGCAAATCACGCTGTTGCTTGCGCGTTCCGCTTTGCTCAAACAGTGATCGCGATGCTCGGGCTCGCCGCTCACGACATCCACCATGCACGTACCGCAAACGCCTTCGCCGCACGAGGTATCGACTTCTATGCCGATGGAGGCGAGCGCATCGACGATCGACGTGCTCTTGTCCACGCGAACCGTTTGTCCGCTGCTTGCGAGTTGCACCTCGAAGCTGTCCAACGAGGCTTCGGCCGTGGCAATCGGCTCGGCTTTGAAGCGCTCCAGATGGATCGCGTCCGCGGGCAGGCGAGCTTGCGCCGTCTCGACCACGGCATCCATGAAGGCGCTCGGCCCGCATGTGTAGACGTGTGCGTTCGGACCGGCATCGCGGATACATTCGTCGAGCTTGTCGCGCTGCTCGTGCCGCTCGACGCCGAAATGCAGCTTCACGTACGCGTTGAACGGGGCACGCGTCAGCAAGGTCATGAATGCCGCATGCGCCTCGCTGCGCGCGAAGTAATGCAGCGTGAAGCGCGCATTGCTCGCGACGAGGCGATAAGCCATCGACAGCAAGGGCGTGATGCCGATGCCCGCGCCGATCAGAATGTGCTCGCTTGCGGCCGCGTGAAGCTGGAACAGACTGCGCGGCGCGCCGACGGAAAGCTCGGAGCCCACGGTCACTTCCTCGTGAAGCGAGCGTGAACCGCCGCGCGATTGCGCTTCCTTCTTGACCGCGAAGATCTGCGTCCGGAGACATGCCGGATCGCCGCAGAGCGAGTACTGACGCGTGACACCCGAGGGGCCGGTCACATCGATATGCGCGCCGGGCTCATAGGGTTCGAAGGGCGCGCCGTCGATTCGCGAGACGCTGAACGAGCGCACGCCGTGCGCTTCCTCGCGCAACGCGTCGACTCGGACTTTCACGGTTTGAGCTTGCATGATCGCCTTCCTTTCGATGTGTTTCCCACAACCATGCATCGATCTTAGAGCCGCACGCCGAATAAGAAAAATAGGCTAAAAATCGTGTATCGCATCAATGTGACTGATGACGCGTTTCGTGCGTGAAGCGCAGCGTGACGACCGTCACGAGACTGAGCGCGATGAGAAACACCGCGACGGGCCAGGACGCGTGATAGTGCGAAAGCAACGCGGTCGCGAGGAGCGGCGACAGACCGCCAGCGAAAATCGAAGCCACTTCATGCCCGAGCGCAACGCCCGAGTAGCGCACTTCCGTGCTGAACAATTCGCCGACGAGCGCAGGCAAGGTGCCGATCATCGCGCCGTGACAGACGGCCGTGCCAAGCACCAGCGCAAGCCAGATGAGCGGCGTCGAATGCGTGTCCAGCAGCCAGAAGAACGGGAAGGCCATCGCCGCGAGCGATGCGGCGCCGATCATATACACGGGCTTGCGTCCGATGCGATCGGAGAGCTTGCCCCACAGCAGCATCGCGATCATTTCGACGACCATCGCGAGCATGACGCCGGTGAGCATCGTCGAATTCGGAATGCCGATGAACTTGCCGTACACCAGCGAAAACGCGAGAAAGATGTACGCGCCGCCGTTCTCCGCGACGCGCAGGCCCATCGCCATCAGTATTTCCTTCGGATGACGCTTGATCGCTTCGAGCACCGGCATATGCGACGTCTTGCCCGCTTCTTCCGCGTTCTCGAAGTCGCGACTCTCAGGCAGGCTATGACGAATGTAGACGCCGAGCGCGAAGATCACGATGCTCGCGAGAAACGGCAGGCGCCATCCCCACGAGATGAACTGATCGTGCGGCAAGGCCTGCACCGCGAGAAACGCCGCCGAGGAAAGAACGAAACCGCCGCCGACGCCGAGCTGACTCCACGCCGCGTAATAGCCGCGCTTTTCAGGCGGCGCGTTCTCGCTGATCATCAGTACGCCGCCGCCCCATTCGCCGCCGGACGCGATGCCTTGCAGCAGGCGAAGTGCGACGAGCGCAACAGGCGCCCACAGACCGACGTGATCGTAAGTCGGCAACAGGCCGATGCCGAACGTCGCGAAGCCCATGATGAGCAATGTCCAGACGAGCGACGCGCGCCGTCCATAACGGTCGCCGATATGGCCGAACACGATACCGCCGAGCGGCCGTGCGACGAAGCCCATCGCGAATGCCGCGAACGCGCCGAGCGTGCCGATCAGCGGGTCCGCATTGGCCGGAAAAAACAAACTGCCGAACACGAGTGCGGCCGCCGTTCCGTAGACGAAGAAGTCGTACCACTCCATCGCGTTGCCCGCGACCGACGCAATGACGATACGTCTGAGCGTGCGATCCGGCATTGCTGCGCTGGTTTCGGCGGTCGAGGTATGAACTGTTGCCATGTCTGCTCGCATTGAATGAGAAGGGCTGCAGCCTTCTAGAGGCTTCGCATGACAAACAGTGTCGTGGCGACACTCACCCCGGTCAAATTCGCCGAAAAGAACGCGTGATATCAGCGCAGCAAATGAGCGTCACGCGTCGGGCTGGCGAAACATCGAATGGATCGTATTGCGCAGCCACGCTACGCCCGGATCGCTCGTGAATTGCGTGTGCGAGTGCACCTGAATCTCGATGGGCGGCAGCGCAAAAGGCAATGGCAGAATGCGAAAGGCCTTACTACGATTGAAGCGCAGCGCGATGCTCTTGGGGAAGAGCACGGCAAGGTCCGTGTTCATCACGATTTCGGGCGCCACGACGAAATGCGGCAGCCGGACCGCGACATCGCGCTTGAAATTCAGCTCGTCGAGCCATTGCTCGACCATGCGATGGCCCGTCGCGTTGGTGCTCGCGTAGACGTAGCGCAAGGCGGTCAGGTCGTCGCGTGTCGGCCGCGACTTGCGTAACGGATGATTGGCGCGCACGACGCATACATGCTCGTCGACGAATAGCGTCTCGCTCACGCATCCCGCGTCGAGACCCGGCACATAGCCGAGCGCAAGATCGATTTCTCCGGCGCGCATGGCGCTGCTTACGGATTCCACCGGAACATTGACCGCTTCGATTCGAATGCCGCGCGCCTCGCGGTCGAGCAGCGCGACGAGCGGCGGCAGAAAAAAGAATTCCGACATGTCCGACATCGAAATGCGAAACACGCGCCGGGCGGTCGCGGGATCGAAGCTGGCGAGTTGCTGGACCGCCTCGTTGATGATCGACAACGCCTGCGCGAGCGGCGGATACAGCCGATGCGCGGCATCGGTCGGCACCATGCCGGCGGGCGTGCGCACGAAAAGCGGATCACCGAAGATCGTGCGCAAGCGCCGTAGCGCATGACTGACCGCGGGCTGCGTCAGTTCGAGACGTTCGCCGGCGGCGGTCAGGCTGCGCAAATCCCAGATGGCGAGGAACACGCGCAGCAGATTGAGATCGGCGATACCGGAGTTGAGCTTCGTCATACACGGTTGACTCACGAACGAGCGCTGGTCGCGCCATGCGGCCATCAATGTGTGGCGAGATTACCGTATGTGCTGTGCATTGCAAAATGCGGCGTGGCTCCGCGATAGGGCGGCAAGGTATGGAAATCGCGCCGCATCGATTCGCGCACCGGCGAGGCGAGTGCGTCGGCGAGCGCGGACGCATCGTCGAAGACGACCTTGTTGCGTTGCATCGCACTCGCGCGCGTGCAAGGCAGGCCGATGGTGCAATCGATGCGCGTGTAGATCTCCAGCTCGCGCAATCGCGGCAAGGTGGACATCAACGGCGCGTGATGCCGCAGGTAATGCGCGAGCCATGTGTCGAAGTCCTCGGCCGGCCCTTCGTACGCGACGAGATAGGTGCAGCGCTGAATGCGCGCTTGGGTGGATGGCGCGTGCGAGGCCAGCGCGCGCACGGCCATGACTTGCTGCATGAAGCGCCCGGCGATCAAAGGTTCTCGAAGCGCGCGATGGATCGGGCCATCGAGTCTCGCGGCAGCTTCGAGCGCGGCGAGTTCATCGAAATACAGTTGAAGCACGCACGATGGCGCATCGGCCGCGGGCGGAATGCGCGGATCGACGTGTTGCGATATCGGCTCGTGCACGACCAGACTGCGCAAGCCGTCGATGCGCTGCAATGGCGCAATATCGACCAGCGGGCGCTGCCCGCCCGCATCGATCAGAAACAGGCAGATTTGCATACTTACGCCGCCTCGCAGGAAGCAGCCGCGCGCGCGAGCCGATGAAACTGCCGGCCGAAGTACACAAGCCCATCGCCGTCTTCGCGCGAGCCGATGTGTTCTACCTGTACGAAAAGCACTGAATGCGAACCGACCTGCTTGCTGTCGACGATACGGCCTTCGAGACTCGCGATTGCATCGTCGAGCACGGGAAGTTGCAATGCGCCAGGCCGCGAACCGCAGCGCGCAAAGCGTTCGTCCATCGAGCCTCCGTCCATGCCCGCGAACGCGCGCGCCAGTTCCTGCGCGTGCGCGCCCAGCACGTTGATGCACGCCCGGCCGTTAGCAAGCAACACATCGTGAACGTAACTCGACTGATTGATGCAGACGAGCATCGTGGGTGGCGTATCGGTCACGGAGCACACGGCGCTTGCCGTGATACCGCAGCGTCCGTGCGGGCCGTCGGTGGTAATGACGTTGACGGCGGCGCCGAGCGAGGCCATCGCGTTGCGAAACTGTGTGCGCGCTTGATCGTGTGTCATGGCAGATGTCCTTTCAGGATTCGCGGGTTCAGGGATACGGCGTAACGGGCGGAATGCCGACGAAGATCGCGCCCGATGCGTCGTAATTGCCTTCGCCGAGAAAGGCGTGTTGCGTGACGACGATCGAATCGCGTACCAGACGCTGCATCCGGTTCTCGCGATAGATCGCGCCGATGCCCGCCATCTTGTACGCCTGCATCACGATATCGGCGCAGGTGTGGGCGGCGTGCGTCGCCGACAGACGCAGCAAGTTTGCTTCGGCAGGCAACACCGGGTCGCCCGCGAGCACCGTGCGCCACGATGCTTCCGCGCACTCGAAGAAGAACGCCCGCGCGCTGCGCAGTTGTGCTTCCGCCTGCGCGAGCCCGGAACGATAGTAGGCGCGATCGGCGAGACGCGGCGCACCGGTCGTGGTTTTCGTCACGCCGGACATCCCCGCCAGCAGGTCGAGCGCCGCGCGCGCCAGGCCGATGTTCACTGCCGCATGCACCTGCGCCTGATACGCGACGGCGGGATACCGGTACAGCGGTTCATCGATCAGCGGCGTGCCGCCGCGCACGAAGGTCCATTGTTCCTCGACGTATTTGTCCTTCAGGCGCAGATCATGGCTGCCCGTGCCCTGCATGCCGACCACGTTCCAGTTATCGACGATCTCCACTTCGCTCGCCGGGAAAACCGCAGTAAAAGGCTTGCCGGCGTTCTTGTCGTCGGTGCCGGCCGGCGCCCCGCCGATTCCCACGCCGATCCAGTCCGCGCCCTTGCAGCCGCTCGCAAAGCGCCACTGTCCCGACACGAGGAATCCGCCGGGCGCGCGCTCGGCCTTTTGCAGCGGATACAAGCCGCCCGCGAAGACCTGATCGGGACCGGCCGCATAGATTCGCGCCTGGGTCTCCACAGGCAGTGAAGCCAGGTACGTGTTCGCGGAGCCGAACGCCGCGACCCAGGCGGCCGATCCGTCCGCGATCGCGATACGTTCGAGCATCTCGAGGAAGCGCGCGGGCGGCAGCGCATCGCCGCCGAAACGTTTGGGCGTGCTCGCGCGGAAAATCCCCGCGCGCTTCATCTTGCCGACCATATCGCGCGGCACGTGGGACAGGGCGTCGAACTCGTCGCGGCGGCGCTCGACTTCCTCGATCAGCGTATCGAGGTGCAGCGGTCCGGCGTACTCGGGATAGTCGTTTTGCGAATCGATGATGGCTTCGCTTCGAAGGGCTTGCATAGGTGATACCTCTCGGTCGATGTGTGTCGATGTCATTCGGGCTGACGGCGTGCAGCGGCGCGCATCGCTTTGGGATACGTCTCGCGTGCGAGCAGCGTGGCGACGACGGTGATCAGGCCGAGTACGCCCAGATAAATGGCGACTGGCACGGCGCTGTGATAGTGGGCGAGCAACGCGGTGGCGATCATCGGCGAGAGGCCGCCGCCGAGTACGGAAGAGACTTCCCGGCCAATGCCGAGTCCCGAGAAACGCAGGTGCACCGGCAACATCTCGCTGATGAACGCGGGCTGCGCGCCTTCGAGAATGCCGAGCGTGATGCTGTTCGCGAGGACGAGCGCCGCAACCACCTTCCAGTACTCGCCCGAGCCGAGCAGCGCGAAGTACGGCCACGCGACCAGTACGATGGCGATTGCGCCGGCGAGATACACCGGCTTGCGTCCGACCTTGTCGGTCACCCAGCCGAAGAAGAGCGAAACGGGGATCATCAGCAGCATCGAAATGCACAGGCCGCTCAGAACCCAACTCGACTTGATGCCCAGAAACTGCCCGTAGGCGATCGAAAATGCGAAGAAGAGGTAGGACGCCGCGCCCTCGCCGAAGCGCAGGCCGAACACGGTCAGCACTTCGCGCGGACATTGGCGCAGCACTTCGATGACAGGCATCCGGCTTTCGTGGCGCGTCGCCTTGACTTCGGCGAATGCGGCACTTTCTCCGACGGAGCGGCGCATCCACAAGCCGAGAAGAACGAGTGCGGCGCTCGCGAGAAACGGAAGGCGCCATCCCCAGCTCTGAAAGTCGCCCGCCGGCAAGTTCTGCACCAGCAGGAACGCACCGGTGGACAGGACGAAGCCGAGTGCCGCGCCACACGGGCTCCACGCCGCGAGCGCGCCGCGCTTCGATTGCGGCGCGTTCTCGTGGATCAGCAGGATACTGCCGCTCCATTCGCCGCCGGCGGCCAGTCCCTGAAGAATGCGCAACAGAACGAGCATCGCGGGCGCCGCAATGCCGACCTGCTGATAGGTCGGCAAAACGCCCATCAGGACCGTGGCGGTGCCCATCGTGAGAAGGGTCAGCATCATCACGACCTTGCGGCCGTAACGGTCGCCGATATGTCCGCATAGCACGCCGCCGATGGGTCGCGCGATGAAGCCGACCGTGAAGCCGCCGAATGCGGCGATGGTGCCCGTGAGCGGATCGGTGCCGACCGGAAAGAACAGCTTGCCGAAGACGAGCGCGGCGGCGGTGCCGTACAGAAAGAAGTCATACCACTCGAGGATCTGGCCGAGCACTGCCGTCGTGACTGCACGGCGCACGTTGCTTGGGCGACGAGCCGATCGGGTTTGAGCGAGCGCGCTCAGGTCGGAATTCAGAGCTTCAGGGTTCATGGTTGGGGAAGACATGAGGTGATGGTTCCCGCTTCCCTGATGCTCAAGAAGCGGTGCGAGTCGTATCGATGCGATGCGATGGGCCCACGATATGAGCCTCGATAATCGCGGTCAAATTCGAGACAAAAATGCGCGACATGAATCTGGTGCATGTGCCGTTGCATGTCGTACGGAATAGCCCTTGCCTCGCATGACATATCGATCGCGCTTATCGCCGGTCATGCTTTTGGCTTATTTGCCGCGTGAAACGAGCGGCCGCAGACTGCGTGGCGCATCGCATTCATCACCGCAATGAGCCTTCATTGCGTCAATCAACAGAACGACTCGCATGGAACACGCACGTATGAAACTCGCCTTGGGAACTTCTCTGGCGCTGCTTGCAGTTGCAGGCACGGCGCACGCACAAAGCGCGGTGACGCTGTACGGCATCGTCGACGATGGCTTCAACTGGACATCGAACGCCGGCGGCCACAATCTCTACAACCTGTCGAGCGGCGTCATGCAGGCCAGCCGCTGGGGATTGAGGGGCAGGGAAGAGCTTGGCGGCGGGCTTGCTGCGCTGTTCGTACTCGAGAACGGCTTCGACCTGAATAACGGCTCGCTTGCGCAGAAGAACCGCGGCAGCACGCAAGGTCTGATGTTCGGCCGGCAGGCGTACGTGGGCTTGTCCAGTGCTTACGGCACCGTGTTGCTCGGGCGGCAATACGATTCGGTCGTGGATTATGTGGGCCCGTTCGAGTCCGGTACCCAGTGGGCGGGATATATCGGCGCGCATCCAGGCGATCTGGATAACCTCAACAACGCGTATCGCGTGAACAACGCGATCAAGTTCGTCAGTAAGGCTTACTACGGCGTTACCTTCGGCGGCGTCTACAGCCTGGGCGGCGTCGCGGGTGCGGTCTCGCGCAACCAATTGTGGTCGCTCGGTGCGGGCTATGCGAACGGCCCGCTGACGTTGGGCGTCGGTTACCTGAACGCGCGCAATCCGAACGTCGGCTTCTTCGGCGACAACGGCGCAAGCACGCCGCCCGCTGCGAGCGCGAACTTCATCTCTTCGCCCGTCTATAGCGGCTATGCATCGGCTCGTACCTATCAGGTGGTCGCGGCGGGCGCTGCTTATGCATTCGGCGCGGCCACGGTAGGTGCAACGTATTCCAACGTGCAGTTCAAGAACCTCGGCGATACCGCGAACTCCGGTCCCAATCCGCGCGGCTATTCCGGCAATGCGAACTTCAATAACGTCGAAGTCAACTTCAGGTATCAGCTCACGCCGGCGCTCCTGCTCGGCGCGGCATTCGACTACACGAAGGGCGGTGACGTCGATTCGGCCACCGGCAACAATCCCGGCGCCAAGTATTACCAAGGCGCCCTCGGCGCCGATTACTTCCTGTCTAAGCGCACCGATGTCTATCTGATCGGCGTGTACCAGAAGGCATCCGGCATCGATTCCACCGGCACAGCGGCGGTTGCGGCGATCAACAACCTCACGCCGTCGACGAGCGATCGTCAAAGCACGGTCCGCGTGGGCATCCGCCACAAGTTTTGAAGCCAGCCGACATTCGCGCCGGGATGTCATCCATTTCACGGATGGCATCAACCACATTTGATCTATTTGACGGATATGCGGGTGCGGCCTAATTTGTCGTCGAGACGACGCGTGAGTCCGCGCGTGGTACCGCGGAACGGAATACCTGTGTCGTACCCCCCATACCTATGGAGACAACATCGTGAGCGTCAAAGTATTCGATACGAAGGAAGTTCAGGGCCTGCTTTCGGCCGCCGCCAATCTCGGCAGCGATAACGGCAATGCACGTGCGAAGCAGATCACGCATCGGCTGCTAAGCGACCTGTTCAAGGCCATCGACGACCTCGATATGACGCCCGATGAAATCTGGGCAGGCGTGAACTACTTCAACCGGCTCGGTCGCAACGGGGAAACGGCCTTGCTCGCGGCGGGTCTCGGTCTCGAGAAGTTTCTCGACATTCGCATGGATGCGCAGGACCGTCACGCGGACATTCACGGCGGCACACCGCGCACCATCGAAGGTCCGCTGTATGTGGCGGGCGCACCGTTGCGCGATGGTGTGGCGAAGATCGACCTCAATCCGGACGATGACGCCGGGCCGCTTGTCATTCGCGGCACCGTAACCGGTCCCGACGGCAAGCCTGTCGCGGATGCCGTCGTGGAGTGCTGGCATGCAAACTCGAAAGGCTTCTACTCGCATTTCGATCCGACCGGCGCACAGAGTGACTTCAACTTGCGTGGCGCGGTGAGAACAGGACAAGACGGCAAGTACGAGTTCCGCACGCTCATGCCCGTAGGCTATGGATGCCCGCCTCACGGTTCGACGCAAGAATTGCTGAACGCGCTTGCACGGCATGGCAATCGTCCTGCACACGTTCATTTCTTCGTGACGAGCGATAACTTCCGCAAGCTGACCACGCAGATCAACATCGAGGGCGATCCGCTCATTTGGGATGACTTCGCGTATGCCACGCGCGAGGAATTGATTCCTCATGTCGTCGAAAAGAAGGGCGGCTTTGCGCTCGGTCTAAAGGCGGACGCTTACAAGGAAATTCAGTTCGATATCGCGCTGACTCGCCTCGTCGAAGGCAAGGACAATCAGCTTGTCAGTCGTCAGCGCGCGGCGGTGACGGCTTAAGTCGGCGAAGCGGCTGACTCCGCTTCCATTTGCTGCGGCAGCGACGATGTTCATCGCGTTGGCGGCGATGGGCGAGAGTGACGAATCACCTGATCGCGGGTGCTACGCTCTGCAGCAAAGCCTGAAGGTCGTCGATGTTGAAGGGCTTGGAAAGAATCGTTACACCGGCGTTTTTTGCTCGTTCGAACTCGTCGGCATAGCCGGTCATCAGCGCAATAGCCTGCTTCGGCCATTTCCGCCGCACTTTTTCCGCAACATCGATTCCGTTGTTGAGCCCAGGCATTTGAATGTCGGAGAGAATGAGATCGAACTTCGCGCCGTCCTCCAGCAGACCTAGCGCTGCATCTCCGGTGAGTTCGTGTCGGGATTGCCAGCCGAACACCTCCAGTACGGCCGAAAGTCCCGCGGCCACTTCCTCGTTGTCTTCGACCAGCAAAATGGAACCCTTGGTCGCCTCCGTCACCGTGACGGGTGGTGAGGGAGACACGGTCGTCGCTTTGGCTTTGGCTTCGGCCTGCCCGGAGCCACGGGGAAGAATGAGCGACACGGTCGTTCCTTTACCTTCCTCGCTCTCGATGCGTGCTGTTCCGCGCGCCTGCTCGCACATCGCGATGACCTGCGCAAGGCCGAGCCCCGTGCCAGCGTTCGCGGCTTTGGTCGTAAAAAGCGGCTCGAAGGCGCGTTGCATCACTGATGCCGGCATGCCGACGCCGGTATCGGAACAAGCGATGACAACATAGTCACCGGGCTTCAGGCTTCCTTTCGAAGTATCGAGCGTGATGTTCCTGGTGCGAATGGTAAAGTCGCCGCCGCCGGGCATTGCATCCCTGGCATTCACCGCAAGGTTTATCAGCGCCGATTGAAGTTCGGTTTGGTCAACGTAGATTGGCCAGATTTCGTCAGAAGACCTGATGTGAAAGCGGATGCGCTCATTGAGCGACATCTGAATCAGAGAGGCTTCCCGTTCGAGCCAATCTTTGACATCCACGAACTCCTCACGCAGCGGTTGCTTGCGAGCGACGCTGAGTAGCCGCCTTGCCAGGACCTCCGCCGAAGCGGAAGCCCGTTCCACTGCGATGACTTCTTTCTCCAGTCCGTTGAAGTGCTTGCGACGGGCCAGTTCCATGTTCGCCTTGACCACCATGAGGAGATTGTTGAAGTCATGCGCGACGTTTGCCACGAGATTGCCGAGTGCGCCCATACGCTTCATCTGACGGCTTGTTGCTTCCGCGGAAACGCGCATCCCGAACTCGGCTTTCCATCTGTCCCACGCCGTTCGTTCACGTTTCAGACGGCTCAAACTGAACACGACCAGAAACCAGATGCCTACGCATGGAACCAGCGTCGCGATGGCGATAAGACCGTCGTGTCGCAACCATCTGTATGTAACCGTCGAGACCGGGATTCCGGAGGTCACGTAAAGCGGGTATGAGCCGACCTCTCGATACACCAGGAGCTTCTCGACGCCGTCGAGCGTCGAGAAACCCTTGAGACGTCCGCTTTGCCGATTAGCCTGAATAGCTTCCAGCAAGGGTTGACTGCTTGTCGGTGCGCGTCGCGCTTTTGGCTCGGGAAATCGAACGAGCGTAGTACCGTCGCTTCGGAAAAGGCCCACCGTCAAAGCCCGGTCATGTGCGGTCAGCCGGTCGTAGAACGACGAGAAATAATCGCGTCGAAGGGATATGGCCAAGACACCGAGATACTGGCCACTCGAGTCGTATCGAGGGAACGTCACATCGAAAACGTCCCGAGCCGGGTCGGATATTTGTTCGGGCCGCAGCATGCCAACTGCCGCAGAAGCGGCATGGCGTGCAGACCAGATATCCGAGCGGTCTCCAATCGATTGAAGGCCGACCGGATAGGTGCTGCTGCTGGCAAGCAAATTTCCTTTCCGGCCAAAGACAGCAATCGAGAAAACCGATGGCACCCGCTCGGCGGTTTGCCTCAGAAAGCGATGAACAGATTGCTGTCGCGCGCGAAGTGGGACATCCCCGTCGTCACCGAGAAAGGCCATTATTCGAAGCGATACCTCCTGATTCACGTCGAGGACTTTTACGGCCTGCTCCTCGGCAACTCGCGAGAGTCTGTCGATTCCTTCAGTCGAATCCGCGATTCTGGTTTGAAAACCGAAATAACCGTACGTGGCGAGAAAAAGCAATGGTGTGATGATTGATGCTGCAAGCACGGCGAGCAGCATGCGCCGGGTCACGCCAAAGTCGCGTGGCGGAACGGGGATATCGAGCGCAGTGCTGTCCGGGACAGATGTTTCCTGATGGGCAATCATGGGACTTCGGGGCGGGGCGCGAAGGCGAAGTCTATTCAGATGTTCGTACGACGTCAAACTTACCGTTGGCGCGGCGGTCGTCGACGTGTTTAAGGGCCGGATAGATACGGCGTCATGGAATCTTTTTTTGCTCGCACGATTTTCTTGAAGCCCTGCGTCTTTGTTTGGCGAGCGTTCGTATTGACTGATACGTCGCTAGATTTGTGGCCGACGCCGTAATACTTACTTGAATTTGAACAAGATTGGAGAACTCCCATGCTCCACCGACTCGATGTCCGTAGAACCCTTGCGTTGTCGGTTTCCATCGCGACGTTGTTAGCTGCAAGCTCGGCAGTTGCAGGTGGTAATGGCAACGGTGGAAATGGCAGCGGCGGATCTCACGGTGCCGCCACGTCGGGCATGACGTATCACAGTGAGCCGGTATCGAGCCCTTGGAATCGAGTTCCGGGGGACATGCCGAGAGAGGTAAATTCGACGGATGCCAAAGCGCGTTCCACGTCGGCGGGTACGCCCGATATGTCGATGGCACCGGGAGAATAGGGTATCGGGTAATCGACTGGAAGAGGGCGGCGACGTTCTCGCGATGTGAATATTTCGGATGCCGATGCAATTACCCCGCAATCGACGACTTACCCGCACCGCATCCAACCGACGGCGAAGCCGGTCAACCCCGGCGCGGGCGAAGCCGATCTGGCAATGCGCGGCGCGACGCCGCCTCGCCAGTCGTACCTGTTCGCTTACTGGCTCGCACCGGCGGGTGCGTCGCTGGCGGCGGTCGCCGGGAAGCTGGCGGCAGCCGGCGCGGATGACCCTGCGCTGTCGCTTGCCGCGGTGCTTCCGCCGCTCGTATTGCGGTTGCAGCCCGACGTAAAGCAAAGGGACGCCGTCACTGCGGCGATCAACATGGCCCTGATCGTGATGGTTCGGTTCATGGCGTGCTCCTCATGGACTTATCGAGTCAAATGGCGCTGCGTTCGACCGGCAGCGCCGATGTCAGTCGGGTGACTTCAGGCGGTCGCCTTCGCTTTGCGTGCCCGGCGGTGTTCCCGGCTTGGTAGCGGGACCGGCGTCCGGCGCGCGATCCTCGTTGGGGCCGCGCGGCGCCGGCTCCTTCGGGTTCGCCGGGATGTTCTCGGTGTGTCCCGGCACCGGCTGCCCTTCGATATGCTGCGGCGTCTGTTCGTCGGTCATGATTGCCTCGTCGATGCCTGATGGTTGTCCGGCTTGGGATCGGGTTCCGCCGTGGTATCGGTGCCGCTCTTGCCATTGCTGCGGTTGGTGATCTCGCCGGTTTCGTCGAGGACGTCGTCGAGATCGTCGTCGGCATCCTCGTCGGGAGCCGACAGCCATTGAAGCAGCGGCAGACGCGCTGTGTACTGCGATGCAGGCAAGAAGAAGTGGGTCATCGTGATCGCTCGATTGGCTGAAGGTAGTGAGATCGAGCAAGCGTTATTCCATCAGCGTGACGAGCGCATGCATTGCCGACTCCGCACTCAGGCGCCGTTGCCATCGCTTCGCGCTGCGCCGCGCATCTCGTCCGCCGGACGCGGAAAGCCCGTGCGGTCAAGATAAAGCTGGGCGTAATGCTCCGAGCGTTCGCTGCGCTGCCGCGCCCGGTCATCGGACAGCGAAGTCACCGCGCGCGCATCGAGCGCGGTGACGCCCGCGACGTTGAGCAAGGCGCCGAGCGCACGCGTGTGCGCGCCTTGCCGGCGTTCGCGTGGCGCCGTCGCCACGGTCATCAGATCGAGCGCGTCGCCGCCGATGCGCGCCATCAGATACGGAGACGGATCGCGCGACGAAAGTATGCCGATGCCGCAGGCAATCTCTCTCAGCCCATACAGCCTGACGAGGCCAGGGCTGACGCGCAGGCCGGACATGCGTGCGACGGTACGGGGCGCAAGCAGTTGGGCGGTTCCCAATGCGAGACTGAAGAATGCGAGTCCACGGGCAAGCGAGTGGCCCTTCGCTTGCTGGTTGTCGGTCGCGGGATACTGGCTCATGGTGTGTTCCGGCTAGGTATGACGACTGGATGAACGAACATGTCGAAGCCTTATGCAAGGCTTATTTCTTCGCTTCCTGACCGGATGCCGAGCGGTCGAGATATTCGGTCGAGATGGAAGGGATGTGTTCGAGCAGCCATTGCGCCATTGCCTGCTCCTGAGGCAGGATCCGTTCGCACGCGGCCCGGGTTTCGGCATCGCCGCAGCGCGTCGCTGCCGCAATTAGCGAGGTGTAGGACGCGATCTCCATGTTCTCGAATACATAGCTCATGATGGCGCCTTTCACGACTTCGTCGGTCATCGTCATGCCGCCCGCCGCTTGCGCGAAGGCCATCATCTTGGCGGCAAGATCCTTGACCGTCGATGTGCTGCCGCCGAGCCGCTCGATGCACGCGGCGACGATCTTCTGCTGGTCCAGCGTTTCTTCCAGATGCTGATCGATACGCGCCTTCAGTTGCGGATAGTGCTCGAGGCGCCCGGACTGCGCGCGCAGCATTTGCTCGGCTTGCTGTTCCATCGCGTGCGCGTCGCGAAGCCAGTCGAGCAGGTGTTCGGTCGGTTGAGCCATGGTGTCTCCCGGATCGATGTGAACGGATGAGCGAAGCAATCGCGCTTCGCGCTGCCCGATGACTCGCAATCGTCATGCCGCGCATGTTCGTGGCATGACGACGAATAGTTAGGATGCCCTTCGTACTGTTGCGACATGAAAATAAAGCGCGATACTTCAAGCGCGCCTTGAATGGCGCGTTATCTTCCGTGGCTTCAGCCCGCCGTTTTCAGGCGGGCCTTTTTTTTGCACAAAGTCGCATCGAGCGGGGCAGATGGATCGACCAGCCCGTGCCCGATGTGCGGGCGAGTCACGCGCTTCCCGAGCATCTCGGGTACGCTTCGTCCGCTGCCGAAAGAAGGCATGAACATCGCACGCACCAGGAGTTTTTCCCATGCTCGCCGCAATTGCTACATTGCTCGTTTTCCAGTGTCTCGGAGAAGGGCTTTCCTATCTCTTCAGCCTGCCGGTGCCCGGCCCGGTCATCGGCATGCTTCTGCTCGCCGGATACTGCGCATTGCGTCCGGCCGCCGCGGCCACGCTCGAACCCACGGCGCTCGAACTGCTCCGGCACCTGTCTCTGCTGTTCGTGCCGGCGGGCGTCGGCATCATGGTGTCGGCGCATGCGCTGCGCGGCGACGTGCTTGCCGTCGTGTTCTCCGTTGCAGTCAGTACCACACTCGCGATCGCCGTCACCGCGCTCGTCATGCGTGCGATGCTGCGCGGCCGCCGCCGCGTCGCCCATGAACACGGAGACCGCACATGATCCCGGTGCCGCACTTCGGAGCGATCTGGGTCTATCTGGCGGCCACGCCGCTGCTCGGCCTTACCATCACGCTGCTCGCGTACCTCATCGCGCAGCGCATCTACGCGGCGTGCCGCTTCAATCCGCTCGCCAATCCGGTGCTGATTTCGGTGGCCATCGTCGTCGTGGTGCTCAAGACGAGCGGCACGGCCTACGAAACGTATTTCGACGGCGCGCAGTTCGTGCATTTTCTGCTCGGGCCGGCCACGGTCGCGCTGGCGTTGCCGCTTTATCGGCAGTGGGCGAATCTGAAGCGACTCGCGTGGCCGATTCTCGTGAGTCTCGCCGCCGGCTCGCTGACCGCGATCGTATCCGCCGTGTCCGTGGCGGCCTTGCTCGGGGCGTCGCGTCAGTCGATTGCATCGCTCGCGCCGAAGTCCGCGACGACGCCCATCGCGATGGCCGTGGCGAAGGAGATCGGCGGCGTGCCTTCGCTGACGGCGGTGCTCGTCATCACGACGGGCGTGTTCGGCGCCGTCACCGCGCGGGGTATCCTCGATGTGCTGCGCGTTTCCGACGTCGAGGCGCGCGGCTTCGCGCTCGGCGTGGCGTCGCATGGCATCGGCACGGCGCGCGCCTTTCAGGTCAGCGAAGAGATGGGCGCGTTCGCCGGCCTCGGCATGGGGCTGAACGGCGTGTTTACCGCGTTCGTCGTGCCCGTTCTGCTGCCTGTGTTGTCGAAGCTGCTGTGATGTCCGCGCGCCCGGCTTGAATGTCGACGGAATAGCCATTGCTGGCGACGACGGCATGGGTCGCGCCCCTCGCGACGTCACAACCGCCAAGGAACCTGTCCATGTCACAGCCTGCACTGTTCCAACCTGCGCGCTTGCGCAATCTGACCCTCGCCAATCGCATCGTGATCGCGCCGATGTGCCAGTACTCCGCCGAAGACGGCTGCATGAACGACTGGCATCTGATTCATCTCGGTCAGCTCGCGCTGTCCGGCGCGGCCTTGCTCACCATCGAAGCAACGGCCGTGCTGCCGGAGGGACGCATCACATATGCGGATGTCGGTCTCTGGAACGACGAAACCGAAGCGGCGCTGAAGCGCACGCTCGACGGCATCCGGCGATGGTCGGACATGCCGGTCGCGATCCAGTTGAGTCACGCGGGACGCAAGGCATCGACCGATGTGCCGTGGGAAGGCGGCGCCCAGATTTCAGCCGATCACGCGCATGGCTGGCAGACCGAAGCGCCTTCGAGCGTCGCCTATGAGGACGGCGAAGCGCCGCCGGTCGCGCTCGATGCGGCCGGACTCGCGCGCATCCGCGATGCGTTCACGGCGGCCGCCACGCGCGCGGCGCGTCTCGGCATCGATCTCATTCAGATCCACGCGGCGCATGGCTACTTGCTGCATCAGTTCTTGTCGCCGTTGTCGAACCGGCGCGACGATGAATACGGCGGTTCGCTCGAGAACCGCATGCGTTTTCCGCTCGAAGTGTTCGACGCCGTGCGCGCCGCATTTCCCGCCGAGCGGCCGGTGACGATCCGCGTGTCCGGCACCGATTGGGTCGAAGGCGGCTGGGACATCGAGCAGACCGTCGCATTCGCCAAAGCGCTCGAAGCGCGCGGCTGCGATGCCGTTCACGTATCGAGCGGCGGGCTTCATCCGGCGCAGAAGATTCCGGTCGGGCCGAGCTATCAGGTGCCGCTCGCGCGCGCCGTGAAGCAGGCGGTCGGGATGCCGGTCATCGCGGTCGGGCTGATCACGGGCATCGAACAGGCGGAGGCCATCGTCGGAACCGGCGATGCCGACATGATCGCGCTCGCGCGCACGGCCCTGTACGACCCGCGCTGGCCGTGGCACGCCGCGGCGGAGCTGGGCGCACAGGTGCGCGCGCCGAAGCAGTATCTGCGCTCGCAGCCGCATCAGTACCGGCATCTCTTCGAAGAAGACTGATCGTGCGATGCGGTCGCGCGCTCGAAGGGAGCGACGCTTGCAAGCCGGTTCTCATGGCGGCGTTCGTTCGCCGCCCTTCGCGCCGGGCGCGAGCACGTTCGGCAACACCGGATTCTCGGGCTGCGTATAGCGCACCTGCACGAGACGGGTGATCGCAGCGAGGCTCTCCTCGGCGGAATCCCGATGTTCGCGCTCGACGGCGGCGGTTTCGTCGGCGAGTTCGGCGTCGCCGATTACATCGCGGAACCATGTCGAATAGTCGCCGCGCCGCAGATGAAAGAGCCATGTGTCTTCATCGACGCCATCGGCCAGTTCGAGGAAAAGCGTGAGGTTGTGCGCGCGCAGCTTGAGCCGATTCTCCGGCCCGCGAAAGTAGAAACTGCGCTCGGGGATAAGCATGCCCGCCGCATATTTGCGCACATGACGGCGACGCTGCGTTTTGGCCGGCTCCACGCGAACGATGCGCGGATCGCCCCAGGCGTCGCCGCTGAGCGGCTCGCGCCGCCAGACGAGCGCCTGACCGACTTCGGGCGCGCCCGATAGCCGGCGCGGCATCGCGATGCCCGCGGCGCGCGCGAACTCCTCGAGCGCTTCCCAGGCGCCGGGACCTGCGCCGATGAACACGTTGACGCGTTCGAGCACGCGCTGCGAGATCGCGTTCGGATGCACCGTCGCGAAGATGGCCGGGCCGAGTTGCTCCGGCAGGGTTTCGTCGGCGGCGTTCGCGGCGTTCGGGAAAAGCTGATGCGCCTCGTCGAACAATATCCAGTGCGGTCGCCCGTTGAGCGCGCGGGTCGATTGCAGCTCGGCGAGCAGTTCGGCGCAGTACGAAGGCCGCTCGGCGAACGCAACGTGCATCAGATTCGCGACGACAGGCTGGCGCGGCTGGCGCAGCAACTTCATGATGTCGTCGCCTTTGGGCGCGTGCTCCGCATTGCCGATGGCGAGCGTCTTTTCGAGATTGTCGAAATCGCCTTCCGGATCGAGCGCGCAGAACTGATATCCCGCCGCGCACAGACGCTCCATGAGTCCGGTCAACAAGGTCGACTTGCCGCCGCCCGACTGCCCGGCGAGCAGCGCGACGGTGCCTTGCTGTTCGAGCGTTTCGGCGGTGTCTTCATCGCCGCCATCGCCGCTTACGGTGCGATGCCCGATCAGCAGGTTGTGCCGCGCGTCGCGTCGGCTCAGGTGTGCGAGGTCGTCGGCCAGAATCTTGTCGATGAGTTCCGCGACGCCCGCCCCGGCGACGCCTTCGAGACAGATATCCGCGTGCGCCTTCAGCACATCGAGCGCGTTGCCGACCGCGGCGCCGAACTCGCACGCGTCCAGCAGCGGATGATCGTTCTGCGCATCGCCGACGCCGACGGCATTGCGCGGCGAGAACGCCATCGCATCGAGGGCGGCATCGAGCCCCGTCGCCTTGCTGATGCCGGGCGCGAGAATCATCACCGCGTCGCCGTTGAACACGACGTGCAGATCGAGGCCGAGTTCGCGGATCGCTTCGTGCGCCTGTTCGTCGTACGGGCGCGATGTGGCGACGAGCGTCTCGCTCACGCTCAGGTGCTTCACGCCGCGTTGCCGCATCGCTTCGACGAACGCGGCGGGCGGCGGCGGCGCCAGAAGCGTGCGTTCGCGCGTCGCCGGGTGATAGAGCACGCCGCCGTTCTCCGCGACCACATACGAAAACCGGTCGATGCCGTCGCACAGACTCAGCAGATCGTCGAGTTCGCGGCCGGTGACGAGCACCATATGGCGGCCGGATTCGCGCAGCCGGTCGACGGCGCGCCACGTCGCTTCATCGACGCGGCCATGCTGCGCCAGCGTGCCGTCGTAATCGCTTGCAAGCACCATGCAGCGCATTCAAACCTCCGTCAATGTGAGCCGCGCGGTGCGCTCGCGCACGAGCCGCTCGTAGACCTCGACATAAGCACGCGCCATGCGCTCCGCCGTGAAAAACTGCTCGAAGCGCGCGCGGCATGCGCGCCGGTCGATCTCCGGCAATCGCGCGACGGCTTCGACCGCCTCGTCCTCGTCGCGCACGATGAACCCGCTCACGCCATGCTCGATGATCTCCGGCACCGAACCGCGCCCGAACGCGATGACCGGCGTGCCGCACGCGAGCGCTTCGATCATCGCGATGCCGAAGGGCTCCGGCCAGGCGATCGGAAAGAGCATCGCGCGGGCATGGCCGAGCAGTCCGCGCTTGCCGTGATCGTCGAGTTCGCCGACGAATTCGACGTGCGGCGCCTCGATGAGCGGTTCGACATCGCGAATGAAGTAGGGGCGATCCGCTTCGTCGATCTTCGCCGCGATCCTGAGCGGCACGTTCGCCCGCCGCGCGATGCGGATGGCCGCGTCCGGTCCCTTCGATGGCGCGATACGTCCGACGAACGCGAGATGCCGTTCCGCCCGCGCCTGAAACGGCAGCAACGCCGCGGGCATGCCGTGATGCACGGTCGCGGTCCAGCCGGCCCACGGCATCGGCTCGCGCTGCGCATCGGAGATGGACACGAGCGGCACATCGGCGAAACGCCGGTAAAGCGCGTCGAGGCCGGGCACGTCGAGCCGCCAGTGAAGCGTCGTAACGTGCGCGGCATCGAGCCGGCGCGCGTACGGAAAGCTCATGTAGTCCGTATGAAAATGCACGATGTCGAAATCGCCGGACGCGCGCACGACGTCCTCGAGCATCGCGAAGTGGAAGGCTTGCGGATCGGCGGTGTCTTCGAGCAGTCTCACGGCGCAGTCCGAACTCGCGACGAGCTTCGCGCGTGTGCGCGAGTCGGCGCTTGCAAAGAGCGTGACGTCGTGTCCCATCTTCACGAGTTCTTCCGTGAGCCAGGACACGACGCGCTCTATGCCGCCGTAACGTCGCGGCGGCACGCTCTCATAAAGAGTGGAAACCTGAGCGATGCGCATGGCCAATTACGCGAGTGAATGCAACCGGGAACGGCAATCGTCATGCCTGCATCGGGTCGCCGGGTGCCCATTCCTCGCCGCCTCGCGCTGGATCCGCGAGCAGCGTGCGATAAATCGCGAGGTAATCGCGCGTCATGCGCTCGGCGCTGAAGCGCCGCTCGAAGCTGCGCCGGCAATCGTTGCGACGAATGGTGCCGAGTTTCTGCACTGCACGCACGGCCTGTTCGACATCGTCGACGATGAAACCCGTCACGCCATGCTCGACGATCTCCGGCACCGCACCGCGCCGGAAAGCGATCGCGGGCGTGCCGGAAGCCATCGCCTCGATGAGCACGAGGCCGAAGGGCTCCTCCCAGCCGATCGGAAACATCAACGCACGCGCGTGGGAGAAGAGTTCGAGGCGCGTCTCGCCGCCCACTTCGCCGAGATATTCGACGAACGATTGCGAGGCCTCCAGCATCGGATAAATCTCTTCCCTGAACCACGCGCGTTCGCCGGGATGCACGGCCGCGGCGATCTTGAGCGGCAGCCCCGCGCGCCGCGCGATCTCGACGGCGCGCTCGATTCCCTTCTCGGGCATCATGCGGCCCACGAAAAGCAGATAGTCGCCGCCGTTCGGAGAGAAGCGCATGGCATCGAGCGGCAGGCCATGATGCACGGTGCCGATCCAGTTGGCGTGCGGTGTGTCCTTGCGCTGGCTGTCCGAGATGGAAACGAGCGGCGCATCGGGATAAGCCCCGTAGAGCGGACCGTGATCGGGCACGAGCAGTCGGCCGTGCACGGTCGTAAGCGACGGACACGACATATACCGCTGCAATGGCAGATGAAACGGCTCGCCGTGGAAGTGAACGAGGTCGAACTGCGCGGAGCGGCGTACGACGGCGTCGAGCTGACGCAGATGATGGCTCGTCGTATCCCACACGCGTTCGTCACGCCAGAGTCCCACCGGATGTGTCGCGCGAAGGCGCGCCTGGGTCTTGGAGTCGCCCGCAGCGAACAATGTGACGTCGCGACCCCACGCGACGAGTTGTTCCGTCAGCGCGGAAACGACGCGTTCGGTCGCGCCATAGGCTTTGGGGGGAACGCTTTCATAGAGCGGTGCAACTTGTGCGATCTTCATTTTGCGGTCCTTGCGGGCCGTTCGCTGCAAGCCCGATTGCTTGCGGATGACGGATAAGCTCGCCGAGCAATCGAAGGGCCACACGCGCGACGATCGCGGGTCGCGCTCGAAGCAGGCACGTCGCCGCCGCGATTCAGATCATTTGTCCTGGACGCCGGGCTTCGCCGGATGGCCGATTGCGCCGCCGGTGTGCTGATTGTCGTGGCCGGCGAGATATCGATCGATCAGCCGGCGCGCCTGCTCGACGCCGCCGCGCAGCGCTTCCGCGCTCGTCAGCCAGTTGGGTTCGACCGTCTCGACTCGAGGCAGAGCGACCGGCCGTCCGTTGCGGGTGACGCGCAGCTCGGGTGTCCAGTCGCCGGTTGGCGTTTGTTTCGTCGATACCTCGACGTCGTAGCCGCCAAGGGAAAAGGTCTCGGTTTTCATCGTCGGTCTTGTATCGGTTGGATCGGTTGTTTCGGGTGAACGAGGTCGCAGCAGCAGGCCCTATGCCCGACAGGCATCGAATCTGCTGTAAGCACGCATCGCATCGTGCACGACGCACGCAGCAGCGGCCTCAGGAGAAGAGTCAATGTCCGAATCGCAAGCAGGCGCCGAGTCGCCCCACCTCGACCACGATCAGCGCGAGCAAGCCGCGGATCATTCGACGCCGCATGCGCTCGTCATCCACGAAATCGTGCGCGAAGAGGGCGAAACCGCGATGGAGCGCACGGCCTCGGCGCTCATATGGTCCGGGCTCGCGGCGGGTCTTTCGATGGGTTTCTCCTTTCTCGTTCAGGCGATTCTGCAAAGCGAGCTGCCTGCATCCAAATCGCAGCATCTGATTGCAAGCCTGGGATATACGATCGGCTTCGTGTTCGTCATCCTCGGGCGTCAGCAGCTTTTCACCGAGAGCACGCTGACAGCGGTGCTGCCCGTGCTCACGCGGCGTGACTTGCGCACAGTGGGTAAAACGCTGCGCCTATGGTCGATCGTGTTGTTATCCAATCTCGTCGGCACCGCAGTATTCGCCGCGCTTCTGCAGTTCAAGGACGTGTTCGATCCCGACGTCAACGCGGCGCTCGCGGAGGTCGCGCGTGCGCCTTTCAGCGCCGGCTTCGGCGTGACGCTGGTGCGCGCCGTCTTCGCCGGCTGGCTGATCGCGCTGATGGTCTGGCTCTTGCCGAGCGCGCGGTCCGCGCGCCTGCTCACCATCCTGCTCGTGACTTACACCGTCGGCGTGAGCAAGCTGACGCACGTCATCGCCAGTTCGGCCGAGGCCGCGTATGCCGTGATGACGCACGCCGCGAGCATCGGCGATTACTTCGGCGTGTTCCTGCTGCCGACGCTTCTCGGGAACATGATCGGCGGGATATCGATGGTCGCGATCGTCAACCATGCGGCCATCGCGCCGGAAATCGGCGACACGCAGTAACGCGGACTCTGTCGCCACCGGAGCCGTGGACCGCTGCACCGTCAGCGGGATTTATCGCACACGGCTGGGTCATTGCTGAACCGGCGTGGATCACGCCCGGTCGCCGCAAGTCGCGACGCTGATGCCAAATCGTTGATTTAACGGCGGAATCTGTCACTGGCACGGACAGTGCATTGTGCGTTCAACTTGTATTCAAGATTGAACTCATGAACGCGACCGCATCTGCCGACGATCACGCACCGCTCACCGTTCGCGCACTTCTCGATGCGTACGCGCGCGGCGATACCGACCCGCAGCGAATCGCCGTAGCGACGCTTGCTCGCATCGAAGCGAGTGATCGCCCGGAAGCATGGACGCTCGTCGTTCCGGCAGCGGATCTGCAAACGACGGCAGCGTCGCTTGCACGCGAGCTCGCCGAAGCCGGACCCGCGATCTTCGAGCGCAAGCCTTTATTCGGCGTGCCGTTCGCGGTGAAGGACAACATCGACATTGCGGGCTTGCCGACGACCGCCGCATGTCCGGCGTTCGCCTATACGCCCGGCGAAACGGCGTTCGCCGTGCAGCGCTTGATCGATGCGGGCGCGATGCTCATCGGCAAGACGAATCTCGATCAGTTCGCGACCGGTCTCGTCGGCACGCGCTCGCCGCATGGCGCCGTGCGACAAGTTAGTCATCCGGAATATGTGTCGGGCGGATCGAGTTCCGGTTCGGCGGTGACGGTGGCGCAGGGCATCGTCGCGTTTTCGCTCGGCACCGATACCGCCGGTTCGGGCCGCGTGCCGGCGGGTTTCAACGGCATCGTCGGATTGAAGCCGTCGCTGGGGCTCGTCAGCAAGCGCGGGGTCGTGCCCGCGTGCAAGAGTCTCGATACGCTATCGATCTTCGCGCACGACGTCGCCGATGCCTGGATCGTGCTGCAGCAGATGGTCACTTTCGATGCGCTCGACGGTTATTCGCGCCGCGTCGCAGCGCGCGGCTTGCTGCCGGATGCGCCGCGCGTCGCGATTCCCGACACGCTGGAATTCTTCGGCGACACGCACGCGGCCGACGCCTTCGCGGCGACGCTGGATCGTCTGCAACTCGAACCCGCGACGTTTCCCTTCGCACCGATGCAACGCGCGGCCGCGTTGCTGTACGACGGTCCGTGGGTCGCGGAACGCCGCGCGGCGCTGGGCGATTTCTTCGTCACGAACCGCGATGACATCGATCCGACCGTAGCGAAAGTGATCGGCAAGGCCGACGCATTCTCCGCCGCCGACGCATTCAACGCGCAATACGAACTCACGCTGCTGAAGCGTGAGGCGGAAGCGTTGTTCGAACGTTTCGATATCCTGATCGTTCCGACGACGCCGACGCATCCGACCATCGCGCAAGTGCAGGCGAACCCGGTCGAAGTGAACAGCCGTCTCGGCGTCTATACGAACTTCGTCAATCTGCTCGACCTGTGCGCGCTCGCCGTGCCGGGACCGCCGCGCGCCGACGGCTTGCCCGCGGGCATCACGCTCATTGGGCCAGCGGGCGCGGATCGGAGACTCGCGGCATTGGGCGCGAAGATTCAGGCACTTTCCGATGCCAGCATCGATCCGCTGCCGATCCAGGAGCCAAGCATCGAGCTCGCCGTAGTCGGCGCACATCTGCGCGGCATGCCGCTCGAATGGCAGATGAAGCAGGCGGGCGCGCGGTTCATCGAAGAAGCGATGACGTCGCCGCACTACACGCTCTACGCATTAGCCGATACGCAGCCGCCGAAGCCCGGACTCGTGCGCACCGAAAACGAGGGTGCCGCGATCGCCATCGAGATATGGGAGATGCCTATGCGGACCTTCGGCGCATTCGTCGCGGCGATTCCCGCGCCGCTCGGTATCGGCACGGTCACGACCGCCGATGGCCGCATCGTCAAAGGCTTCATCTGCGAACCGGCCGCCGTCGCGCCGGACAGCGGCGCACGCGACATCACTTCCTTCGGCGGCTGGCGCGCGTATCGGCACAGCCTCGTCTCTTCATCCAGCGATCAACTCAAACAGGAAGCTACATCATGACCAATCGCCGCCAGTTCATCCAAGGCGCGGGCGCGCTCGCGCTCGGCAGCGCGCTGCCCTTCGATCTCGCCTTCGGCGCAAGCAATCTCACCGTCGGCGTGATCTATGTCGGCGCGAAGGGCGATTACGGCTATAACCAGGCGCAGGCTCAGGCCGCCGCGATCATCAAGAAGATGCCGGGCGTGAAAGTGGTCGAGGAAGAGAACGTGCCCGAGACCGTGGCCGTGCAAAAGACGATGGAAGCGATGATCGAACAGGACGGCGCGACGCTCATCTTCGCGACTTCGTTCGGCTATTTCGATCCGCATGTGCTGAAGATGGCCGCGAAGTATCCGAAGGTCCGCTTCGCGCATTGCGGCGGTTTGTGGAAGCAGGGCAATCCGCCGAATATCGCGAGCTACTTCGGCTATATCGATGAATGTCAGTACCTCAACGGCGTCGTCGCGGGACACGTGAGCAAGAGCAAGAAGCTCGGTTTCGTCGCCGCCAAGCCGATTCCACAAGTGCTGCGCAATATCAATGCGTTCACGCTCGGCGCGCAATCGGTGGATCCGTCTATCACCACGCACGTCATCTTCACCGGCGACTGGTCGATGCCGGTCAAGGAAGCCGAAGCGGCCAACAGTCTCGTCGATCAGGGATGCGATGTGCTGACCTGTCACGTCGACGGTCCGAAGGTCGTCATCGAAACGGCGGAGAAGCGCGGCGCGATGAGTTGCGGCTATCACGCGAGTCAGGCCGCGCTTGCGCCGAAGGGTTATCTGACGGGCGCGGAGTGGGATTGGGCGACGCCTTTCAAGGAACTCGTCACGGATGCGCAGACCAGCAAGCCGCAGCCCAACATTCTGCGCGGCGGCCTGAAGGAAGGCTTCGTGAAGATGTCGCCCTACGGCGCGAAAGTCACGGCCGATGCGAAGTCCAATGCCGACGCCATCAAGACGAAGATGGCCGCGGGCGATTACGTGATCTTCAAAGGCCCGATGAAGGACAACAAGGGCGGCAGTGCCATCGCATCGGGCACGGCTTACGCGCAGACGGATATCAAGCTGGAAAGCATGAACTATCTCGTCGCGGGCGTCGTCGGGCAGATCTGATTCATTCCTTCGCGGAGCCGGCATGCGTTCCTATCCTCTATTACCGCGCGTGGCGCTGGGCGCATTGCCCGCTTTGCCGACGTTGTGCGCGCTCATCGGCACGCTGGTGCTGTTCTCGCTATTCCTGCTCGTGCAGGGCCAGCCCGCCAACGATGCGCTCGTGCTGATCGCGCAAGGCGCATTCGGCTCGTCGTTCGCGTGGCAGAGCACGTTGCTGCGCGCCGCGCCGCTGATGCTCACCGCGTTGTGCGTCGCGCTGCCTGCGCAGGTCGGGCTGATCGTGATCGGTGGCGAAGGCGCGCTCGCGCTCGGCGGACTCGCATCGGCGGTCGTGGCGACGGTCGTGCCTGCCGCGATGCCGTGGTTCGTCGTCGCTCCGTTGATGGCGCTCACCGGCATGATCGCGGGCGGCGTGTGGATCGGCGCGGTCGGCGCAATGCGGCAACGGCGCGGCGTCAACGAGACGATCAGCAGTCTGTTGATGTCGTATATCGCGATTGCATTGTTCAAGCATCTCGTCGAAGGACCGTTGCGCGATCCCGCGAGTCTCAACAAGCCTTCGACGCCGCCCGTTCCCGATGCCTTCTCGATCGGTTCGTTGCCGGGTCTCGATGTGCATTGGGGCTTGTTCTGGGGGGCGCTCGCGTGCGTCGCGGCATGGGTCTTCGTGCGCTACAGCACCAAAGGCTTCGCAATGCGCATCGCGGGCGGCAACAACCATGCGGCGAAGCTCGTCGGGCTGCCGGTGAACAAGCTCGCGATCGCGGCCTGCGCGATGGGCGGCGCGGCGGCCGGTCTCGCGGGCATGTTCGAAGTCGCGGCGGTGCAGGGCAGCGCGAACGCATCGCTGCTGGCGGGTTACGGCTATGCGGGGATTCTCGTGGCGTTCGCGGCGCGTCAGAACCCGTTGGCGATCATTCTGTGCGCGGTGCTCGTCGGCGGTATCGAAGCGAGCGGTTCGCTTCTGCAACGCCGCCTGGGTCTGCCCGATGCCACCACGCTCGTCCTGCAAGGTCTGCTCTTTGCCAACCTGCTCGCGTGGGAAGCGATGGGCGGTCGTCTCGCGGCGTGGCGCATCAGGCTGCAGGCGATGACCGTCGCGCGCTCGTCGGTTCGACTGGAGGGCACTCATGTTTGACGCACATTCACCCGTCGCGGTGCTGCTGCTGTCGTTGTTCGCGGGCGCCATCCGCGTGAGCACGCCGTATTTGTTCGTGAGCATCGGCGAATGTCTGACGGAGAAGGGCGGGCGCGTCAATCTCGGCCTCGAAGGCATTCTCGTATCCGGCGCGATGACCGGTTATGCGGCCGCGTATCTGTCCGGCTCGCCGTGGCTCGGCGTGCTCGCGGCCGGCTGCGCGGGGTTGCTGCTCGGCTGCCTGCACGGTCTCGTGTGCTCGTTGCCGCGCGTGTCGGACATCGCGTTCGGCATCGCGCTGATGCTGGTCGGCACCGGCCTCGCGTTCTATCTCGGCAAGCCGTTCATCGAGCCGCAAGCGCCGATGTTGTCATCGATCGATCTCGGTGCTTGGGCTTCGTCGCCGCAGTTGCATAACGCGTTGCATGTCAATCCGCTCTTCATCATCGGCGTCGCGCTGGCGTTCGCGTTGCAATGGGGCTTGCGACATACGCGTTGGGGCATGGCTTTGCGTCTCGTCGGCGAGAACGCGGAAAGCGCCCGCGCGATGGGTTATCCGATCACGCGCGTTCGCATTCTCGCGACGACGGTCGGCGGCTTCTTCGCGGGCGTAGGCGGCGCGTATCTGTCGCTGGTGTACCCCGGAAGCTGGAACGAAGGCTTGTCGAGCGGACAAGGCCTGATGGCCGTCGCGCTCGTCATCTTCGCGCGCTGGCAGCCGTTGCGATGCCTGTGGGCCGCGCTGATCTTCGGCGCAGCGGGCGCGCTCGGACCCGCGTTGCAGGCGATCGGCGTGACGAGCGGTTACTACCTTTTCAATGCGGCGCCTTACGTCCTCACGCTCGTCATCATGATCGTCAATTGCCGTCCCGACCGCACGCTCGCGGGTGCGCCCGGCGAACTGAGTCTCACGCGTTGAACCCTATTTTCATGGAGTCGAACACATGAGCCGCTTCATCGAAGCACGTCCCTATCCGTGGCCCTACGACGGCAATCTGCGGCCGGAGAACACCGCGCTCGTCATCATCGACATGCAGACGGACTTTTGCGGCATCGGCGGTTATGTCGACAAGATGGGCTATGACCTCTCGATGACGCGCGCGCCCATCGAACCGATCAGGAACGTGCTCACGCTGATGCGCGAGCAAGGCTTCACGATCATTCATACGCGCGAAGGGCACCGGCCCGATCTGTCGGATTTGCCCGCCAACAAGCGATGGAGAAGCCGTCGCGCGGGCACGAACGGCATCGGCATCGGCGATGAAGGACCCTGCGGCAAGATACTCGTGCGCGGCGAACCGGGCTGGGAAATCATCGATGAACTGAAGCCGATCGAAGGCGAGATCGTCATCGACAAGCCAGGCAAAGGCTCGTTCTGCGCAACGGACCTCGAAATGGTATTGCGCACGCGCGGCATCGTGAATCTGGTGCTCACGGGCATCACGACCGATGTCTGCGTTCACACGACGATGCGCGAAGCGAACGATCGCGGCTTCGAATGCACCATTCTCGCGGATTGTTGCGGCGCGACCGATCAGGGCAATCACGACGCCGCGCTGAACATGGTGCTGATGCAGGGCGGCGTATTCGGCACGGTATCGGATTCGAAGGCTTTGCTCGCGACGCTGGGACGCTGACCATGAACGCACCGACCAAAGCGATGAGCGTGGAAGTGCTCGGCGCGACGAAGCGTTTCGGCGCTTTCACCGCGCTCGACGACGTGACGCTCAAAGTGCGCGCGGGCACCGTGCATGCGCTGCTCGGCGAAAACGGCGCGGGCAAGAGTACGCTCGTGAAAGGGCTCGTCGGTTATGGCGTGCTCGATCACGGCGAGATCATCGCGGATGCGCGGCAGGTGAGAATCGCGTCGCCGCGCGATGCACAGGCGCTCGGCATCGGCATGGTGTATCAGCATTTCACGCTGGCGGCGGGCTTGTCGGTCGAAGAAAATTTGCTGCTGGCGCGCGGGCGATTGCCGTGGAAGATCGACTGGCCGAAGGAACGTGCCGCGCTCGATGCCTTCATGCGTTCGATGCCCTTTCGTCTGCCTCTCGATGCGCCCGTCGCCGGTCTCGCCGCAGGAGAAAAGCAGAAGCTCGAGATTCTGAAACAGCTTTATTTGCAGCAGCGTTTCCTCATTCTCGATGAACCCACGTCCGTGCTCACGCCGCAGGAAGCAGACGAAGTGCTTGGCCTGATGCGCGATCTCGCCACGCGCGGCGAGCTGACCGTGTTGATGATCACGCACAAGTTCCGTGAAGTGATGGCGTATGCCGACGACGTCACAGTGTTGCGCAAGGGCAAGCTCGTCGGGACGAGCGCGGTCGCGGATACGAGCCGCGACAAGCTCGCCGCGTCGATGATGGGCGGTGAATCCGCGAAGCAGGACGATCCCGAACTCGCCGGAATGCAGCCCGGACGCAAGCCGCTCGATGCGGCTTCGCCCGTGCGTCTCGCGCTGTCCAGTCTCAACGTCGTCGATGATCGTGGACATCGGGCGGTGCGCGATGTTTCGCTCAGCGTGAAGTCGGGCGAGATACTCGGCATCGCGGGCGTATCGGGCAACGGGCAGAAGGAACTGATCGAAGCGCTCGTCGGCCAGCGCCGCGTGCAAAGCGGTGAAATGCGCATGCATGGCGAGCCATACCGCGCGACGCGTGAAGAGATGACGCGGCTGCGCGTATTTGCGCTCCCCGAAGAACCGCTGCGCAATGCGTGCGTCGCGAACATGAGCATCGCGGACAACCTCGCCTTGCGCGACTTCGACCGTGCGCCGATGAAGCGTCACGGCTGGCGTCTCGATCGCCGTGCGATGCGCGGACGCGCCGAACGTCTCATCGCCGAATTCAACGTGAAACCGCCGGTGCCGGCGCGCGCCATCGGCACGTTGTCGGGCGGCAACGTGCAGCGCGCCGTGCTCGCGCGCGAGCTCGGGCAAGCGGTGGATGTGCTGATCGTCGCGAATCCCGTATTCGGACTCGACTTCGCATCGGTCGCGGACATCCACGCGCGCATTCTCGCCGCACGCGATGCAGGCGCCGCAGTGCTGCTCGTCAGCGAAGACCTCGATGAACTGCTGGAACTGGCGGATCGCATCGCGGTGATCGCGGAAGGGCGGCTGGTACACGAAACGGCTGCGAGCGGCGCGGATCGCGTCGCGTTGGGAAGACACATGGCGGGTCATGTCGAAAGCGCCACGCGCGCTGCGTCAGAGCCGCTCGCCGTTCACGCATAAAGGAGCAAGGAAGAATGAGTTCGAGCGGTCTCGGTGGATTGAACAAGTCGCCGCAAGGCATCGTCGTGGGTCTCGTGCAGTTGCAGAATCCGGCTGTCGCCACCCCGGAGCAACTGGCCGCGCAGACACGGCGCATCGTCGAACTGATCGGCAAGGCGCGCCGCAACAATCCGTCGATGGATCTGGTCGTGTTTCCCGAATACATGCTGCACGGCCTGTCGATGGATACGAACGATGCCATCATGTGCTCGCTCGACGGTCCCGAAGTGGCCGCGTTCAAGGCGGCGTGCATCGAGCATCGCATCTGGGGATGCTTCTCCATCATGGAGCGCAATCCAGGCGGCAATCCCTATAACAGCGGGATCATCATCGACGATCGGGGCGAGGTGCGACTCTACTATCGCAAGATGCATCCGTGGGTGCCGGTCGAGCCGTGGGAGCCGGGCAATCTCGGCGTGCCGGTGTGCATCGGGCCGAAGGGCGCGAAGCTCTCGCTCATCATCTGTCATGACGGCATGTTTCCGGAGATGGCGCGCGAAGCCGCTTACAAGGGCGCGGAAATCATCTTGCGCACTGCGGGCTATACCGCGCCCATTCGCCATGCCTGGCAAATCACCAATCAGTCGAACGCATTCCAGAATCTCGCGCAGACCGCGAGCGTGTGTCTGTGCGGCAGCGACGGCACGTTCGACTCGATGGGCGAAGGCATGTTCTGCGATTTCGACGGCACGGTGTTGGTCGAAGGCAGTCATCGCCCGGATGAGATCATCACCTGTGAAATGCGCCCCGATCTCGTGCGCGAAGCCCGCATTCACTGGGGCGTCGAAAACAACATCTATCAGTTCGGACATCGCGGCTATGTCGCCGTGAAGGGCGGCGCGCAGGATTGTCCTTACACGTTCATGCAGGACATGGTGCGTGGCGAATATCGTCTGCCGTGGGAGGACGAAGTCGTCGTGAAAGACGGGACGTCATGCGGTTTTTCGAAACCCGAACGCCGATACGAGGGCTGACGCCATGCCTACCCTGACCCGCGCCCGACCGTCTCCGTTCACGTTCGATGTAGCGCATACGGCGTTGATCGTCATCGACATGCAGCGCGACTTCGTGGAGCCGGGCGGCTTCGGCGAAGCGCTCGGCAACGATGTGTCGCTGCTGACGTCGATCGTGCCGACCGTCGCGCAGCTGATCGAACATGCGCGCGATCGCGGCTGGCTCGTCGTGCATACGCGCGAATCGCACGCGCCCGATCTCTCCGATTGTCCGGATGCGAAGCGGCTGCGCGGCGCGCCACGAGCGCGCATCGGCGATATGGGACCGATGGGCCGCATTCTCGTTCGCGGCGAACCGGGCAACGCCATCGTCGATGCGGTCGCGCCCATTACGGGCGAGATCGTCATCGACAAGCCCGGCAAAGGCGCCTTTTACGCAACGCGCCTCGGCGAAGAGCTTGCGCGATGCGGCATCACGCATCTCGTGTTCGCAGGCGTCACGACCGAAGTATGCGTGCAGACGAGCATGCGCGAAGCGAACGATCGCGGCTACGAATGCGTGCTGATAGAAGACGCGACGGCGAGCTACATACCGTCGTTCAAGACTGCGACCATCGAGATGATTCGCTCGCAGGGCGGCATCGTCGGATGGACGGCCACGCTCGCCGATGTGCTGGAGAATTGATGGAACTGAATCGTCCGGAAACGGTGGCTGAAGTCGAGCGCGCGTTCATCGCCTATGAGAAGGCGCTCGTCGATAACGATGTGGCTACCATGAACGCGCTCTTCTGGCACGCGCCGGAAACGGTACGATACGGCATCGCCGAAGTGCAGCATGGCGGCGATGAAATTCGCCGCTGGCGCGAGACGTGCGCGCCGGTGCCGCGTTCGCGGCGTTTGCATCGAACGGTGGTCACGACTTTCGGCACGGATTACGCTTCGGTCAGCACCGAATTCACGAGCGATGCCACGCCTTTGCTCGGACGTCAGATGCAGACGTGGGCGCGCATCGGCAATGCATCGAATGCGTTCGCGGGGTGGACCATCGTCGCGGCGCACGTGAGCCTGATCGAAACGCCCTGAAGAGGCATTACACGGAGACATCGAATCAACTCGCCCAAACTCACGGAGCGCAGTGCCGTGCGCGCCATTCAGAGCGCCAATCCGCTTGCCGAGCAGGTTTATCAGCAGTTGAAGCAGGACATCTTCAGCTTTCGCCTGTTTCCCGGCGACCGCTTTTCGGAGACCGACATCGCGCAATACTACGGGGTGTCGCGTACGCCGATGCGCGACGCGCTGTTCCGCCTGCTGCGCGAAGGCTATCTCGAAGTCGGTTTCAGGCGTGGCTGGAAGGTGTCGGAGATCAACTTCGCGCAGCTCGATCAGTTGTATGACTTGCGAATCGTGCTGGAGACCGCATCGCTCGACAAACTCGCGAGCAGCGCGCCACCGCATCCGGAAGTGGATGCGCTCAAGTCGGTGTGGTGCGTTTCGCCCGATGCGCAGGAAAGCGATCCCGTCGCGATGTTTCGCCTGGACGAGGACTTTCACCGCGGACTCGTGCGCGCAAGCGGCAACGGCGAGATGCTGCGCGTGCATAACGAAGTGACGGAGCGCATCCGCATCGTGCGGCGGCTGGATTTCTTGAAGCCGCATCGCACTAGCGCAACTTACGACGAGCACGCGAAAATGCTGCGCTTCATCGATCGCGGCAAGTGCGGCGAAGCGGCGATGCTGCTGCGCGCGCATATCACGCAAAGCAAGCTGGAAGTGCGCAAGATCACCGTTTCCATGCTGACGGAAGCGCGCGACCGCAAGCTGCCTTTCGTCGACTGAGCGAACGGGAATGTAGCGGACGCAGACGTGCGGAATCAGCCGCTCCGCAGGGAGCGGCCGATCTCACTACGCGTTACAGCGGCGTCTTTTTCGCCGGCGGAACCGCGCCGTCGGCTACGTCCCGGTTGCCCGCCGTCCGCTCGACTTCCACTTCGGTACCGCGCACCGTGTCGTGAATGGTTTCGGTGCGGTTCGTTTCTTCCTTGCCGACGACCACTTCCTCGACCACGCGCGCCGTCTTCGCCACGACGGGCTGCTCGGCCGTTTCCCTGATCTCGACGAAGCCTTCCTTAAGATCCGCCACCGTCGCCGGACGATCCACCGGCCGACGCTCGATGTTCGCGTGTTCTTCACGCAGATTCACCGATTCGCTCACCGGCGTTTCGGTCACCCGCGAATAGACGCGCACGCCGCCCGTCTGCACTTCGCGCTTGCCGACTTCGACGGATTCCTTCACGACGGGAAAGGCCTGCCGTTCAGCGGCGATCTCATCGGCCGTATAAGCCGGCGCATTGCGGTCATAGCCGCTATAGCCCGTGCTGCGCCATTGCTCGACGCGCGTGTCGATGTCGATGGCGCCGGCTGCATAGAGCGCGTCGCGCACGCGTTCGATCGACGATTCGTCGATCACATCCACCGTCAACAGCGCGCCGCCGCGACGCACCGCTTCGTGATAGTGGCCGATTTCCTCGGGCTGATCGTGATCGCCGAACAGGTTCTTGAAGAAGTGCTCGATGCGCGCCATCGCGCCTTCGTGATGCTCGCCGGCGGGACGGTCGGTGGCATCGCCGGACACGGACGTGGACGCGCTCATATCGTTCGCATGCACGTTCATATTCGTGCGGGCGACGCCTTCCGTTTCGAGGCGCGTCTGAGCAAGTTCCGCGTCCTGAAGCGTATTGAATACACCGATGATGGTCTGGCTCATTGCATTATCTCCGTGAGAGTGATTCGGGTATCGAGAGGTGCGCCGGTCCATATGCGCAACGGCCGTTCCCGCCTCGGGTGCGGGTGAATCTAGCCGGCATCCGGATCGGGCTTCCACTTGCCGCTCGTGCCTTCGCGGCGTTCAACCACCAATTCTTCGGAGTTCAGAAGAACCTGGTGGACGACGTCCTGTTGCGTCTCTCGCGTCGTCACATGCACCTCTTCTTTCAACGTGAGCTGCATGCGAACGACCGGCACGTATTCGTACACAGGAATGATGAGCGTGTCGCCTTCGCGACGCGGCTCGGCACGTTCCTCGACCGGACGATTCACGGCCACGCGCCTGACTTCCACCTCTTCGGCGCTCAGGCGCATGCTGACCGGCTGCATCTCTTCATGCACCACCTTGCGAACGCGCACGGCGCCGGTCTCCGTCCGCTTCACGTCGACGGACAATTCTTCCTGCACGGCGGAAAGCCGGAGCTCGTCGGACGTGCCGGACGAGTCCGCGTTCGTCGCGTTCGGGGTCGTGGGCTTGTCATCGGCGCTCATCGGCGTCTCCGTTGAAGCGTGGTCAGGTCGTCGGCCGGGCGCGCTCAAAGGCGGGCGCCTGCCTGCACGGTGCGATTGCGAGGGGCCGCGTTCTTGCGATCCAGCGCGGAGCCGCCGCCTTCCTCGACCGGCGGCTGATGACGAAAGCCCGCGCCGCCCGAAACGATCGCGATGATCGCGCCGACGACGAGCGCCGCGAACGAGAACCAGCTTGCGCGAGCGACGCCACGCGCGGCGGTGTCGGCGGCCTGGCGCGCGTTCTGTTCGGCATCCGGAGAGGATGCAGCCGACGCCGCCGATGCCATCGCCGCCTGCACTTGCTGCTTCGCGGAGTCGATGAGCTGCTTGTTCCCGCCCGCCTGATTCGCGGCGGTCGCGCCGGCTTGTGCGCCGACTTGCGCGGTGGTTGCGACGATGCTGCCGGCCGTGCTCACCGCGCCCGTAATCAGCGAGGTCATGCCGAACACGACGAGCAGCGTCATCACCGCCCATGACAGCAGACCGTGGAGCCATCCGAGGACGGGCGCGCAGCGTCCGGCGTAATAGGAGCCGACGAAAACCGCGAGCACGGTCGTGACGATTACCCATACGCCCGAGCCGAAACCGAAGCCGTGCAACGTATCGGGCTTCGACAACGGCGACAGGAGCGATGCGCCGATCGCCGTGCCGAGCACGCTCATGATGAGATAGACGATCATCGAAAGGATGACGCCCGCGATGATCGAACCCCACGACAGGCGCGGCAGGCCTTCTTGAGTAGTAAGCAGTTTCATGATGTCTCCAGGAAGAGTTGCGGCGTCGATGCGCGCGGCACTGATGCGCAAGCGCTGTGCCGCGCGCAAGTTTTGAATCGGCGCGTAAATGCGAGTGATTCAGACGCCGTCTGAACGATGGATCCGCCTGCTCGGGGCGTCACTTCGCGGCGGGAGGGAAGCGTGCGTCAGTGGAGCAGAGCACGAGAGACGTATGACTTGCGGGAATGCGATGGGATTTGCATCGGGCGCAGGCGCTGGTTCACGGCGACGCCTTCACTTCAGCGGACTGCGGCCCATAGCAATGACACACCCGACGACACCATCAGCGCATCGACGATGAACCGGAAGGTGTTAGCGGACATGCGCGCGACGATCCCGCGCGCGCAAAACGTGCCTGCCATGATCGCCGCGCCGGTAATCAACCCTTGAGCGACCACTTGAGCGGGCAGGGCGCCGAACTGCTGAAAGGCCGCGACTTTCGCACCGTAGACGATCAGCGAACCGGTAGCTTCGGTCGCGAGAAACGCGCCCTTCACAAGGCCGTAGTTCATGAAAACCGGCACGGTGATCGGTCCGGTCGAAACGACGATGCCCGTCAGGAAGCCGACCGGTGCGCCAATCAGCGCGAGCTGGAAGAGCGAGAGGCGCATGGCCCGGCGGGCGAGCCATCGGCGCGTGGGCACCATCGCGATAAAGAAGAGACCAAGCGCGAGCTCGACCGCGTGCGGCGGGAGCGCAAGCAGCGTGTGAACCCCTAATATCGCGCCGGGCGCGGCTGTCGCGCCATAGGCAATGGAAGCTTTCCAGTCGATCTCGCGCCACCAGGACAGGACCTTGCCGAGATTGCCCATGATCGCGGCGATGGCCATGATCGGAACGGCCTGCTGCGGGCCGTAGATGAGCACGAGCACGGGCATCAACAGCATCGACGAGCCGGTGCCGATCACGCCGCTCAAAACACCCGCCATCCAACCCACGCTCAATACGATCAGGTATCCCATCGAGGTCTCCATGCGCCAGCGCCGATTCTAGCTGCGGACGCGAAACCCGCGAGACGCTGGTTCCAAGCGGATGCGCGAGTTGCGGCATGCACGCAACGCCGCATTGCATGGAAGATTGACTTCACTCAATTGCCGTGGGAACTGTGTAACACTATTGTCACAATCCAATTTTCGACAGCCTGGCGTCAGCGTCACGTCCATTCAAAGGAAATCGATTCGCCGTGCTGGTTCTTCTCAATCTGCTCTCTGGCGTCGCCCTCCTGGTTTGGGGCTCACATATCGTTCGCACCGGCATTCTCCGCGTGCTCGGCGCCGATCTCCGCGCCATTCTGGGCCGTAGCACCGGCAGCAAGACGCGCGCGTTTCTGGCGGGCATCGGCGTGACGAGCCTCGTGCAGAGTAGCAACGCCACAGCCGTCATCATTACATCGTTCGCCGCGCAGGGACTGGTGCCGCTCGCGGCCGGGCTAACGGTTCTGCTCGGCGCGGATGTCGGCACCGCGTTAATGGCGCGAGTGCTGACGCTCGACCTGTCATGGCTTTCGCCGATCCTGATCCTGTTCGGCGTGCCGCTTTTCCTGACCCGCAAGCAGACGCGGGCGGGGCAGGTGGGCCGAACCATCATCGGACTCGGATTGATTCTGCTGGCGCTGCATCTCATCGTCGAAGCGGCTCAGCCGATGATGCAGGGCGCCGGCGTCAGGGTCATGTTCGGCGCGCTCACAGGCGACACGATGCTCGACGCGCTCGTGGGCGCGGGCTTCGCGATGCTCTCGTATTCGAGCCTCGCCGCAGTCCTGTTGACGGCGACACTGGCGTCGTCGGGCGTCATCTCGCTGAAGGTCGCCTTGTGCCTCGTCGTCGGCGCGAATCTGGGCAGCGGGCTCCTGGCGCTCTTGAACGCGCTGCCGCAGAACGCGGCAGCACGGCGTCTTTCCGCTGGCAGCTTCGCATTCAAACTGGCCGGCGCGATCATCATTCTGCCTTTCGCATCGCTGCTCGCACGCGGATTGCCGGTTCTGATCGCCAATCCGCGCGAAGCCGTAGTCGGTTTCCATGTGATCTACAACACCGTGCGCTGCTGCGCGTGTCTCGCCCTCGTCGAACGGGTCGCTGCGATCAGCCGGCGTTTGCTGCCGGATCGCACGGTCGCGACCGGCGAGTTGCGCCCGCTGTACCTGGATCCGGCAGGCCTCGTGACGCCGAGCCTCGCGCTGGCGAATGCTTCGCGTGAAGTGCTTCGCATCGGCGACATCGTGCGCGTCATGCTCGATAACGTCGCCGATCTGCTGAGACGCAACGATCTCGCCGTCGCCCGCGAAACCATGCGCATGGACGACGACGTCGACCAGCTCTACGCGGAAGTGAAAAGCTATCTGACGCTGATCTCCCGCGAGCAGCTCGACGAGGCGGAAAGCCGTCGCTGGACGGACATCATTTCGCTGACGATCAATCTCGAGCATGCGGGAGACATCATCGAGCGAATCGTCAGTGATATCGAAGAGAAGAAAATCTCGCAACGGCTCGCGTTCTCGGAACAGGGCCTGGGCGAACTCGACGATCTGCATGCGCGGCTCATCAGTAACCTGCGGCTCGGATTGTCGGTGTTTCTCAACAACGATCTGCGATGCGCCGAGCAGTTGCTGGCCGAGAAGGAACGCTTTCGCGATCTGGAGCGCGCCTACTCGCACAAGCATCTGGACCGGCTGGCGGGACAAAGCTCGCGCAGCGTGGAAACCAGCGCGCTGCACCTGGATCTCATCGGCAATATGAAACGGCTGAACTCGCTCTTCTGTTCGACGGCGTATCCCGTGCTCGATGCGGCGGGCGCGCTGCATGACACGCGTCTGCGCAAGCGCTCGCTCGACACGCTGCACGTCAAGGAATGACGCAGCTCACGCAAGCACCAGGTCGCCCACTGTCTTCTTGAGCGCGCGCAAATCCGCGGCCTCGCCGGACTTGCGATCGGTCACGAGAACGTCGATGTCGCGAGGCGCGCAAAACGTGATGCGGCTGCGCTGGCCGATCTTGCTGTGATCGGCGAGGATCGCGACGCGGTCCGCATTCTCGACCATCGCCCGGGCAATCTCGGCTTCTGCACGATCGAAGTTGCTCGCCCCGTGCCGCTGATCGATGCCGACAGGCGAGAGCATCGCCAGATCGGCGCGGTATCGCCGGATGTCGAGCACGGTCGTCGCGCCCGTCGTGGCCGCCGCGCGCTCGCTGAGCATGCCGCCGAGCAGGATGACTTCGTTCATCGCGCGCACGCGCTCATGCGGTCCCGATGTGCCGCGCAACCGCAGCGCGACATCGACCGAATTCGTGACGATGGTGAGATTGGCGAGCTTCGCAAGCTCGTCCGCGAGGATGGCGGTCGTGGTTCCGGCATCGACGAATACGGTTTGCCCGGCGTGAACGATGCCGATTGCCGCCCGCGCGATGGCCGACTTCGCGCGCACGTTCGCGCGGGCGCGTTCGGCGATGGGCGCCTCGTCGCTCGACGGGACGGCGCCGCCATGCACGCGCCGCAGCGCACCCGCCTGCTCCAGATCGAGCAAGTCGCGGCGCACCGTTTCGCGCGACACGGAAAGCTCCGCCATGATCCTCTCGTTCGAGACACGGCCGAGCATCGACAGGAGCGCGCGTATGCGCTGATGACGGTCTTTCTGCCACATAGGGAATGCTCGATGGTGGAAGCAACAATGAGAATTGCGCTGGCACGCTGTTGTTCAGCTTACATCCGTCATAAGCGAAAGTTGTACTTTTTTGGCAGCTTGCAAATTTGAGGATTTGAAACTAGCCTGCATCAGCAATCGGCGGTTCTCTTCAACGCACTACCTTCCTTTCGGGAACAGCGATGACGATGAAGCGTATCTGGGCGGGCCGTCTCCTTTCGATCTCCACGGCAGCGGGACTCGCGGCGGGCGGCATCGACGCCGCATCGGCCGCGCCATCCGAGGCGCTCGTGGCCGCCGCGAAGCAGGAAGGACAGTTGACCACGATCGCGTTGCCGCACGACTGGTGCGGATACGGCGCGCTGATCGACACGTTCCAGAGGAAGTACGGCATCCACGTCAACGAGCTGAATCCGGATGCGGGCTCGGGCGACGAGATCGAAGCGATCAAGGCCAACAAGGGCAACAAGGGTCCGCAAGCGCCGGATGTGATCGATGTCGGCCTGTCGTTCGGTCCGTCCGCGAAGAAGGAAGGCTTGTTGCAGCCTTACAAGGTGTCGACGTGGGATTCGATCCCGGCTGCGTCGAAGGATGCGGAAGGCTACTGGTACGGCGACTACTACGGCGTGCTCGCGTTCGAAGTCAACGCGGACATGATCGACAAGCCGCCGTCCGATTGGGGCGATCTGCTCAAGTCAGACTATCGCAACGCGGTCTCGCTCGCGGGCGACCCGCGTTCGGCCAATCAGGCGATTCAGGCTGTCCATGCGGCGGGCCTTTCGCAGACGAAGGGCGACGCGTCGAAGGCCGACCAGGCGGGCCTCAAGTTCTTCGCCGATCTGAACAAGAGCGGCAACTTCGTGCCGGTGATCGGCAAGGCCGCGTCGCTCGCGCAGGGGACGACGCCGATCATCGTGCGCTGGGATTACAACGCGCTTGCCGATCGCGACACGCTCAAAGGCAATCCGAAAGTGCAGGTGATCGTGCCGAAGACGGGTGTCGTCGCGGGCGTCTATGTGCAGGCGATCAGCGCCTACGCACCGCATCCGAACGCCGCGAAATTGTGGATGGAATTCCTTTACTCCGACGAAGGGCAACTCGGCTGGCTGGCCGGATACTGCCATCCGATGCGCTATAACGAGCTGGTCGCGCAGAAGAAAGTGCCGCAGGCGCTGCTTGCCAAACTGCCGCCGGCATCGGCTTACAGCAACGCCGTGTTCCCGACGCTCGAACAGCAAAACGCCACGAAGGACGCCGTCACCAAAGGCTGGGATCAGGTCGTCGGCGCGAACGTGAAGTAGCCGCGAGTTCGCCGGAATGAGCGCATCTCCGCAGCCAGGCGCTTCGGGCCCGGATCTGCTGACGCCGGCCGCGCCCGCGCCGCAGTCCGGCCCCGCCCGCGCGAGCCGCGGCGCGGGCTGGCTCACGTATGCGGGCGTCGCGCCATTCTTTGCGTTCGCGCTGCTGTTTCTGTTGTTGCCCACCACCTTTCTGATGATCGGCGCGTTTCAGGATGCGCAGGGACGCTTCACGCTGGCGAATCTTCGCGAACTGTTTCAGCCCGCCGTGCTCGATGCCTACTGGATCAGCGTGAAGGTGAGCGTGGCATCCGCCGCCGGCGGGACGCTGTTCGGCGCGTTGCTCGCCTGGGCAGCGGTGCATGGCCGGCTGCCGGCGTGGATCCGTCCGACGCTCATGACGTTCTCGGGCGTCGCGTCCAACTTCGCGGGCGTGCCGCTCGCGTTCGCATTCATCTGCACGTTGGGACGCGTGGGCCTCGTCACGGTGCTGGCGCGCAAATACCTCGGCGTCAATCTGTATTCGACCGGCTTCAGCATCCTCAGCTTCGTCGGGCTGACCATTACCTACCTGTACTTCCAGATTCCGTTGATGGTCCTCATCATCACGCCCGCGCTCGACGGTCTCAAACGCGAGTGGCGCGAAGCGTGCGACTGTCTCGGCGGCACGGCCGCGCAGTACTGGCGATACGTCGGTTTGCCGGTCCTGTGGCCGAGCGTGCTCGGCGCGGCGCTGCTGCTCTTCGCCAACGCGTTCGGCGCAGTGGCCACGGCCTATGCGCTGACGGGCAGCTCGCTCAACATCGTGCCGATTCTGCTGTATGCGCAGATTCGCGGCGACGTGCTGCATAACCAGAACCTCGGCTATGCGCTCGCGCTCGGCATGATCGTGGTCACGGGCTTGTCGAACGGCGGCTACATCTGGTTGCGCGCGAGGGCCGAAAGGGGACGCGCATGAAGACGCACATGAAGACGCGCATGAAGACGCGCATGAAGACGCAATCGCGCGCGGGCGCCTGGATCGCGATGATCGTCGGCACGATGTATTTTGTGATTCCGCTCGCCGCCACCTTCGAATTCAGCCTGCGGATGCGCCGCGACGCTTACAGCTTCGACGCGTATCGCGTCGTTCTCGGCGATCCGCGTTTTCAGGCTTCGTTCGGCTACTCGGTGCTCATGGGCCTGCTCACCATCGTGATCGGCGTGCTGCTCGTCGTGCCGACCGCGTACTGGGTGCAATTGCGTCTGCCGAAGCTGCGGCCCGTCGTAGAGTTCATCACTTTGCTGCCGCTCGTGATACCGGCCATCGTGATCGTGTTCGGTTATCTGCGCATCTATAACAGCAGTTCCATCCTGCCGCTCACCAGCAACGAGCGCGCGACCGATCTGCTGCTCGTCTTCGGCTACGTCACGCTGTCGTTACCGTACATGTACCGCGCCGTCGATGCGGGCATGCGCGCCGTCGACGTCCGCTCGCTGACCGAAGCCGCCGAATGTCTCGGCGCCGGCTGGACGACGATCCTTTTCCGCGTGATCTTTCCCAACGTGCGCTCGGGCATTCTGTCCGGCGCGTTCCTGACGTTCGCCGTCGTGATCGGCGAATTCACGATCGCGAGCCTGCTGGACCGTCCGGCGTTCGGACCTTATCTGCAACTGATCGGCGCGAATCGCGCATACGAGCCCTCGGCGCTGGCGATCATCGCGTTCGTCGTCACATGGGCATCGATGGGCCTGATCCAGGTGTTCGGATCGGCGCGCGCACTGGCCGGCCATAAAACCTGAGCCGACGAGGCCGCGACTTATGCCATTTCTCGAAATCGACGATCTTCACAAAACGTTCGGGCCGAACGTCGCGCTGCATCGGTTCGACATGACGATCGAGCAGGGCGAATTCATCACGTTTCTCGGTCCGTCGGGTTGCGGCAAGACGACGGTGCTGCGCATGATCGCCGGATTCGAAACGCCCACGCGCGGCACGATCCGTCTGAATGGACGCAACGTCACGCACATGCGTACGCGCGACCGCGCCGTCGGCATGGTGTTTCAGGCCTATGCGCTTTTCCCGAACATGACGGTGGCGCAGAACATCGGCTTCGCGTTGAAGGTCGCGAAGCGTTCGCAGAAGGAGATCGACGCGCGCGTCGCCGAGATGCTCGAACTCATCAAGCTGCCGCAACTCGCCGCGCGTTATCCGTGGCAATTGTCGGGCGGACAGCAACAGCGCGTGGCGCTGGCGCGCGCGCTCGCGAGCAAGCCGCAGGTGCTGTTGCTCGACGAACCGCTGTCCGCGCTCGACGCGAAAATCCGCGTGTCATTACGCGAGGACATTCGGGCGCTGCAGCGCGAGCTCGGCATTACATCGATTTTCGTCACGCACGATCAGGAAGAGGCGTTGTCGATCTCCGACCGCATCGTCGTGATGAACGACGGGCGCGTGGAACAGATCGGCTCGCCGCTCGACATCTACAATTTTCCGCGCACGCGCTTCGTCGCATCGTTCGTCGGGACGCTGAACATTCTCGCCGGGCGCGTGATCGATCCCGGAAGCGGGCGCATCGCGGTCGATGGTCAGGAGCTCGTGACGTCGCGCCCACTGCCGCCGGATGATGCCGGCAAGGAACGATTGCTGGCGCTGCGCCCCGAAGCGATCATCCTGGAGCCGCCGTCGAACGGACGGAATTCGCTCGCGGCCACCGTCGAGCAGATCAGCTTTCTCGGCGCCGTGGTGCGCATTCGTGCGCGGGTCAGCAACGCGGTCGTATCGCTCGATGTCTTCAACGATCCCAACAGGACCCTGCCGGAGCGCGGGCAGCCGGTAGCGCTCGGGTTTTCTCACGACAACCTTCTCGTGCTCGATGAAAATGCGCGCTAGCTTTGCAATGCGAGGAGCAGTTGCCCACGCAGATCGGTAATCCGGCGCGCGCGGGTTATCGATTGCGCGCGCCGCGTTGCCGGCGATGGCTTCGTGACACCCTCAGGCGAGCGCAATGCGCGTGTCGTCGAGCGGGCGCAGCTTGCCGGGATGCACGGCGCGGCATAGCGCCTCGACGAAGTAGAAGTCGCCGAACATGGTCGCACCGTCGACGCCGATATTGTGCGGCTTCGAGTAACACGAGTTATGCAGCAGCCCGTGCTGACCGTCGCGTGTGAATTCGTCGCGGCAGAGCGCTTCGAGCATCGCGAGGCCGTGGCCTTGCCATTTGCCCGCAGCGTGCGCATCGGGATGCACGCGTGCCATCTCCAGCAACGCCGACGCCACCACGGCGGCAGCGGCCGTGTCCTTGATCTCGGCGTCGCGGCCGGTCGCATCGAAGTCCCACGGCGGCACCTGACGCCCTTCGAGGCGGCGCAGGTAGTAATCGGCGAGACGCTCGGCGAGGTCCAGATAGCCGCGCTTGCCGGTTTCCCGCGCGGAGTTCACATATCCGTAGATCGCCCAGGCCTGGCCGCGGCTCCATGCGGATTCGTCGAACGCGCCCTGGAACGTGTAGCCGCGTTTGCGCGCGCCGCTCTCCACGTCGTATTCGACGGCGTGATAGGTCGAGTCGTCGACGCGCACGAAGGCGCGCGCGGTCATCTCGGCGTGTGCGTCCGCGGCGTGCCGGTAGCTGCCGTCGTCGGCGTGATTGGCGGCCCAGTAGAGCAGCGACAGATTGGCCATCGTGTCGATCGCGGAGGCGCTGCGGCCGCGCGGATCGGAGATCGGCCCCCAGGACGCGAGATAGGCGCCGCCGCGCGTGGTCACGAGCCGGGCGCGCAGCTTGTCCGCGGCTTCGAGCGCGATATCGGCGAACCACGCGTCGCCGGTGATGTGATGCCCCGGCACCGCGCTGCTATCGAAGATAAAGCCGATGTCATGCGTGTTCGGATCCTGCGCGCGCTGGCGCACGAGCAGCATGCGGGCACGCGCCCATTCGAGAAAGCGCGCCTCGCCGGTGTGCAGATACGAACTCAGCAGCAAGCCGACCCAGAAGCCGCAGAACCAGTTGCCGTGGCTCCATGCGTCGCCGTCGTAGCCCGCAGAGAGCGACGCGGGCAGACGCACCCATTGACCATCGGGACCGGTGACTTGCGGGAATTCGACGCCGAAGGTCAGCTCGTCGGAAGCGACCTTCTGCGCGGTTTTATCGAGTGTTTCGCGAAACAGCTTTGCCTGGTTCTCGCTGAGTGACAGCGGGTTCATTGCGTTCGACACGGCGTCTCCTTGAGTTCGTCATTCGCAGGACGATTCTAAGAAGCGCCCGCGCGAGCGCGTTAGGATGAAACGCATGAACTGTTGGACATTTCCGCACCGAAGCGGCGCACGACGACGCTCAGATGTGCAGCTTGTCGAGGCTGCGCCGATAGTCGATCGGCGAGCGGCCCGTGTGCTTGCGAAAGCATCGGCTGAAGTAGGCGGGATCGTCGAACGAGAGCATCGCGGCGATCTCCGCGACATTCACTTCGGAGTGCAGCAGCAGCCGTTTGGCCTCCAGCATCACGCGCTCGCGGATCAGCTTGGGCGCGGTGCTGCCGAGCGCCTGACGCGTCGCCTCGTTGAGCGCGCGCTCCGTGACGTTGAGCAGGCGCGCGTAATCGGCCGCCTCGTTGACCGAGCGAAAATGCTTTTCCAGCAGACTCTTGAAGCGGCGCGACAGCAGCACGCTGCGCGTCGCGGCGGCATCTCGCATGGCGGCGGCGTCGCACATGCGCGCGACCTTGATCAGGAAAACGTGCAAGTAGGCCCAGATCGCGTCGGTGTAGCCGACCTGTTCCGCCTGATACTCATGGCGAATGCCGTCCATCACGCGCGCCAGTTCGCGCACCTGCGCGTCGCTCAGATTGACGCACGGCGCGAGCTGCTCGAAGTTGTAGACGGGCACTTCGGTTTCGGTATGGCGGTTCTGCACGCGGAACGCGAAAAACTCCGACGAAAAGCTGAGCGAATAGCCGAGCGTGTCGGCCGAAAGATCCAGATCGTGAATCTGTCCCGGCGCCATGAAGTAGAGCGTGTTGGGACGCACGTCGTAGCGCACCGAATCGATCACATGCGAGCCGCTGCCCGCGAGCACCCACATCATGTGATAGAAGTCGTGCCGATGCGGATAGACCAGCGTCGACTTGAGCGCCTCGATCGGCGCGAGATGAAAGTCCGGCGTCTTGACGTGTGCGCCGTATTCGTAGTCCTCGATCCGGATCACCGGAACGTGACAGCAACATGCGGTATCCAACTGTCTCCTCCGTCGGCGGCGAGTGTCTTCGCGCCCGCCTGCATGCCCGCGCTGCGCGGGCAACTGCACGAGTGTAGCCGTGCCCGCGCCCGCCGGTTAACTGGCATTTACACCATGCGGCCCGCGCGGCGATGTCACGCCGCCGCGCTGCGCGCCATCAGCGCATGATCGAAGCGCAGTTCCTTCAGCGCGGAAAGTCCGCTCAGCACGACGTGCCCTTGTTGATTGCGCACGGTCGTGTCCATCACGAGAATGTGTTTCGCGGGCTTCTTTTCGACGACGCATACGCTGATCGTCACCGTATCGCCGATATACACCGGCCCCAGAAAACGCAGCTCCTGTCCGACATACACGAAGCCCGGCCCTGTCAGTTCGGTGTGCGCCGCCGACACCAGCGCGGCCGTCAACAGGCCATGCACGACGCGCCGTCCGAACGGCGAGCATTCGGCGAAGGCGTGCTGCATGTGCAGCGGGTTCAGATCGCCGGACAGGTGCCCGAACGCGTCCACTTCGGCCTCGGTGACCGTGTGCACGTTCACCTGCGTACGGCCGATCTCGACGTCGTCGAAGCGCAAGAGCGCCGGCCAGTTGTTCGGTTGTGCGCTCATGCTTCTCTCCTCGATGTCAATGCGATGCCGCGTTCGACATAGCCGTCGATTTCCTGCGGCGTGTAGCCCAGTTCCGCGAGCACTTCGCGGGTATGTTGTCCCTGTTTCGGCGGATGCCGCCGCAAGGGCGGCGCCGCGCCGTCGTAGCGCACAGGATGCGCGAGCACGCGCACCGGTCCCGCTTCCTCGTGATCGAACGACAGGATCATTTCGTTGTGCGCGACTTGCGGGTCCTGCTCCACCTGCTCGTAGTCGTTGACGGGCGCGAACCAGATATCGTGTTCCTCGAAGGTGCGCATCCAGTCCTCGGTCGTGCGCGTTTTCAGCGTGTCATAGACAAGGCGATTGATCTCGTCGCGCCTTCGCACGTTGTCCTTCGGATGCGTGAATTCGGCGAGCGCGGGACACGACAGCGCATTCGCGAGCTTCTGCGTCGGCGTGAGCGACATCGCGATATAACCGTCACGCGTCCGGTACACGCCATACGGCGCGGGATGAAAACGGCTGCCCATCGGCGGATGCGTGCGTGCCCACAACGGCCCCTTGTTCATGTAATACGTGAACGGCTCGATTTGCAGATCGAGCGCGGCGTTGAGCAGATTGCTCTCGATGCGCGTGCCGACGCCCGTGCGCTCGCGCGCCTGCAACGCGGCCACCACGCCGAATGCGGCGAGCACGGCGGCATGCTGATCGACGATGGCGGAACCGACCGGCGTGGGCGGCGATTCGGCATCGCCGGACAGCATGGTCAGTCCGCTCATCGCCTGCAAGAGCAGATCCTGGCCCGGACGTTTCAGATAAGGCCCGGACGAACCGTAGCCGGTACACGAGCAATACACGAGACGCGGATTGACTTCGTGCACCTGCGCGTAGCCGAAGCCCATCTTGTCGAGCACGCCGGGACGATAGTTCTCGACGAGCACGTCGGCTTCGCGTATCAGACGCCACACGATCTCGCGCGCGGCTTCGTCGCGCAGATCGAGCGAGATGCTGCGCTGATTGCGGTTGCCGAGCAGAAAGAACACGCTCACGCCTTCGATGAACGCGTCCGCGCCGGTCCAGCTACGTTCGAACGCGCCGCCGGGCGGTTCGACCTTGATGACATTCGCGCCGACATCGGCGAGCATCTGCACGGCGGCGGGGCCTTGCAGGAAATGCGTGAAACTCAGCACCTTGATGCCTTCCAGCATGAACATTCTCCTCTCGGTTTCAGCGCGCGATCACGCGAGCAGCGTGCGCGCGATGATCATGCGTTGTATTTCCGACGTGCCTTCGACGATCTCCAGCACCTTCGCATCGCCGAATGCGCGCGCGACGGGAAACTCGGCCATGACGCCGTAGCCGCCGTGAATCTGCAATGCCTGATGCGCGGCTTTCATCGCGTGCTCGGTGGCGAACAGCTTGGCTTGCGACGCCTGCACATCGAAGGGCGCGCCGGCATCTTTCGACGCGGCGGCGTCGTAGAGCATCAGACGCGCGGCGTGCGCATCGGCCGCCATGTCGGCGATCTTGAATTGCAGCGCCTGGAACTCGGCGATCGCGCGTCCGAACGCGCGGCGCTCCTTCATGTACGCGACCGAGCGATCCAGCGAGCCCTGCAGGATGCCGAGCGCGAGCGCGCCGATCAGAATGCGCCCCGTGCTGATCTGCGCGAGCGTCTGACGCAAGCCCGCGCCGCGTTCGCCCAGCAGTTGATCGGCGGGAATCGCGCATTGCTCGAAGAACAGTTCGTGCGTGATCGATGCGCGCCAGCCGATCTTGCGCAGCTTTCTGCCCTTGCCATAGCCGGGCGTTCCTTGCGGCACGATGAAGTTGGAGATCTCCTTGCGGCCGTCGGGTCGCGTGCCGGTGACAGCCGCGATCACGGTCGGCCCGCCGATCTCCGTACCCGAATTGCTGATGAACGTCTTCGCACCGTCGATGATCCAGCGTTCGCCGTCGAAGACCGCGCGCGTGCCGATATTCGCCGCATCGGAACCGGCGTCGGGCTCGGACAATCCGATCGCGCCGATCTGCGTGCCGTCGAGAATCGGGCGCAAGAAACGCGCTTTCTGCTGCGGCGTGCCGTAGTTGTTCAACAGGCTCGCGATGGTCGAGTTCGCCATGAGCGCATTGGCGACGGCGCAGTCCACGCGCGCGAGTTCTTCGAGCACGATCACGAACGACAGCCAGTCACCGCCACCGCCGCCGAATTCATCGGGATACGGCAAGCCCGTGAAGCCGAGTTCGCCGGCCTGCCGCCAGATCGCGTAGGGAAACGCTTCCTGCTCCCAGAGCGTCTCCGATTGCGGTGCGATTTCCTTCTCGGCGAAACGGCGCACGGCCTCGCGCATCATCGTGTGCTCTTCGCCGAGCCAGTGAGGTTGATTGAAGGTTGTCGTCATGGCGTGACCGGTGCGGTGTCGGCTCGCGCGGCGCGGCGTGCGCGTTTGCGTTCCACGAAGTGGCGCAGGCCCGCGCGCGCGCCTTCGCTCGAAAAATTCACCGCGTATTGCGCGGCCTCGAAGTCGAGTCCGGCGGACAAGGGCATGTCGCTCGCGCGATTCAGCGCGCGCTTCGCCATCTCGGCCGCGAACGGATCGTAGGAGGCGAGGGTGTCGGCCAGCGCGCGCACGGCGTCGAACAGTTTCGCGGGCGCGGCGATTTCGTGGATGAAGCCGAACGCCTCGCATTCGCGCGCGGAAAAGCGCCTGCCGCTCATCACGAAGCGTTTCGCGCACGCGAGCCCCATCTTGGCGACGGCGAGTTGCGTGCCGCCCCAGCCGGGCATGGTGTTCAGGGTGATCTCGGGAAATGCGAAGCTCGCCTCGCTCGATGCCACGATGAAGTCGCACGCGAGCGCCAGTTCGAAGCCGCCGCCGAGCGCGTAGCCGTTGACCATCGCGATGGTCGGCTTCGCGCTTTCATGCAGACGCAACAGCGCGCGCTGTCCGGCCACCATGTCGCGATAAGCAGAGACGCCGTCGAGCGACACGAGCCGCTCGATGTCGTTGCCCGCGGCGAACGCCTTTGCGCCGCTGCCGGTGAGCGCGATCACGCGCGTCGCGTCGTCGGCGAGCGCATCGGCGATTTCGGCTTCGAGCGCCGCGAGCATGTCGGGCGTGAACGCGTTGAGCTTGTCGGCGCGATTGAGCGTCAGGAGGCGCAGCGCGCCATGCTGCGACGCGAGAACGGGAAGCGTGTCGTTCGTCATGGCGTCACAGCACTTTCAGATAGGTCTTGCCCGATGCCACGACCACGCCGTCCTGGCGCGTCACGTCGGCGGCGAAGATGCACACGTTGCGCTCTTCATCCTTTTCTTCGAGCGTGAGACGCGCGCTCACCGTGTCGCCGATGAACACCGGCGCGTTAAAGGTGATGTCGTAGCGATACGATACGGCGCCGGGGCTCGGCGCTTTCGCCGCCATGTATCCCATCACCGTGGAAAGGAAGCCGACCGACAGGCAGCCCTGCGCGATGCGCTTTTCGAAGCGCGTGCCCTTCGCGTATTCCTCGTTGAGATGCACGGCGTAGAAATCGCCGACGATGCCGGCAAAGCCGTAGATATCGTATTCGGAGACGGTCTTGGCGAAATCGGCGGTGTCGCCGATTGCATAGCAATCCATATGAGGGCGTTTGGCCATGTCGATGTTTCTTCTCGGATGAGTTGGGGTTAACGCTGAACGATGCGTGCTGATGTTGCATCGCCGGCTTGGAAGTCACTTTAAAGACGCGTTACAGGCAACCGGTAGGACGGTTCGCGCGATCTTTTGGACTTTTTTGCATCGGACCCGGCGATGCGAAAGGGCAGCGTAAAAAAGTCCAAGAAATTCGACGACTGGTCCTAACGCACCCTCGCCGCGATCACAAATACTTGCGTCAACCCGCCGGCTCCGCATTCGCACCGGGCACTCGCACCGAACGATGCGGCGCACTCGCCGGGCGGTATCCATATCGAGCAAGGAGACAACATGAGTTCGCTTTTCAGAGCGCAGAGCATGCTGCGCATGGCGATGAGCGCGGCGCTCGCCGCGATGTGCGTGGCGGCGTCGTCTGGCGCGAGCGCGCAGGACAAGGTCGTGATGAAGCTCGGTCACACGCTGGCGCCGGACAATCACTATCAGTTGACCGCGCAGGTGTTCGCGAAGGAAGTCGCCGCGCGCACGCACGGTCACATCGAGATTCAACTGTTCCCGCAATCGCAGCTCGGCGGCGAAGTGCAGATGACGCAAGCGCTGCGCACCGGCACGCAGGAGTTGATGATCTCCGCGCAGGCGCCGATCGACAACACGATCAAGCAGTGGCAGATCTTCGATATGCCGTATCTCTTCTCCAGCATGGACGAGGCGAACGGCGTGCTGCAAGGCCCGGTCGGGCGTAAGTATCTCGACATGATGAAGCCGGTTAACATGATCGGCCTGACGTGGCTCGCGGTCGGCGAACGCAACCTGTTCACGACCAAACGTCCGGTCACGTCGCTCGCGGACATGAAGGACCTCAAGGTGCGCGTGATGCAGAGTCCCGGCTATATCGCGGGCTACAAGGCACTCGGCGCGAATCCGACGCCGCTCGCCTACAACCAGTTGTTTCTCGCGCTCTCGCAAGGTCTCGTCGATGGCGCCGATACTTCGCCCGAGCAGTTCGTTCAGGACAAGTTCTCCGACGTCGCCAAGCACTTCTACGTGACGCATGTGAACTATCTGCCGGTCGTGCTGGCGATGAGCAAGAGCGCGTGGGACAAGCTTTCGCCCGCCGATCAGAAGGCGTTCCAGGACTCGGCGAAGATCGCGGCGGACTTCGATCTCAAGGAGTACAAGCGCGAATACGACGCCGCGATCGCCGCGATGAAAGCGAAGGGCATTCAGGTCACGACGGTCGATACCGCGCCGTGGGCGCAAGCGACCAAGACCGCGCGCGACGAACTGATCGGCAAGATTCCGGACGGCCCGGCGCTGTATCAGGAGATCAATTCGGCCAAGCAGGCGCCGGCGGTCGCATCGAAATGACGGATGCGAACGACGGCCACCGCACAACCCAGGCACCACGGGAGGCGACACGCATGGAAAAGCTCGCGCGCGGCTTGATGTTCGTTGACGGCATCGTGCTGAAGATCAATCTGTTCGTCTGTAGCTGCCTTTTGCTCGGGGCGGTGATCGTCGCGGGGCTCGGGGTGATCTTCCGCTTCGTGCTGCACGATTCGCTGTCGTGGTCCGACGAAGTGTCGGCGTATCTGTTCGTGTGGCTGACGTGCCTCGGCGCCGCGGCCGGCGTGAAGCTGCGCGCGCATCCGGAAGTGCGCGTGCTGGCCGATCGCGTGCCGGCTGCGTTCGCGCCGCTGCTCAAGGACTTCACCGACTGCGCGATCCTGGCGCTCGGCGCGGTGTTCGTCTTGTACGGCACGGACATGCTCGCGCTGATGGGCACCGAAACCGCCGCGTCGATTCCGATCTCGATGGTCTATCCGTATCTCTCGATTCCGGTGTGCGGCGCGCTGCTCGCGTTTCATTCGCTGGTGCGGATCGCGGTCTCGCATCTCGCGCCGCAGACGCAGACCGACGCCACGCTCGTCGAGGGCGTGTCCGAACATCTCTAGGAAAAACATCATGTGGGCAATCGCATTTGGAGCAGGGCTGCTCGGGCTCGGCGTGCCGGTGGCCATCTGCATCGGCATTGCGGCGACGCTCGCGCTGTCGATCAACGGCACGTCGCTGCTCGTGATTCCGCAGCAGCTTTTTTCGAACCTCAACAACGTCGGCCTGCTCGCCATTCCGTTCTTCATGCTGACGGGCGCGATCATGGATTCGGGCGGCGTGTCGAAGCGCATCATCGAATTTTCGCAGGCACTGGTGGGCTTCATGCGCGGCGGCATCGGTCAGGTGACGATCGTTGCGAGCATGTTCTTCGCGGACCTTTCCGGCTCGGCGACGGCCGACACGGCAGCCATCGGCTCGGTGATGATTCCCGGCATGGTGAAGAAGGGCTATAACCGCGCGTTCGCGGTGGCGTTGCAATCGGCGGCGGGCTCGCTCGGGCTGCTCTCGCCCGTGTCGATGAGCATGCTCGTCTATGCCTATACGGCCAACGTGTCGGTCGGCACGATGTTCATCGCCGGCATCATTCCGATGCTGCTGGTGGTCGCGTCGTTCATGATCGTCAATTACGTGACCGCGGTGAAGAAGGGCTACAGCGCCGTCGAGCCGTTCGATGGGCGCAAGCTGTGGACGACCTTCCGCGAAGCGTTCTGGGCGCTGCTCACGCCGGTCATCATTCTGGGCGGCATCCTCGGCGGCATCTTCACGCCGGTGGAGGCGGGCGTGGTCGCGGCCGTCTATGTGACGCTGGTGAGCGCGTTTATCTTTCGGACGCTGAAGCTCTCGCATTTCAAGGACATTCTGGTGCGAACTTCAGTGAACACCACGCGTGTCTCGTTCCTGCTCGGGCTCGCGTTCGTGCTTGGGCGCTATCTGATCGAAGCGCAGATTCCGCTGCACGTCGCGAATAGTTTTCTCGCGATCACCACGAGCGCGATCGTGCTGCTGATCCTCATCAACCTGTTTCTCATCGCCGCGCATACCGTGCTGGAAACGATCTCGAGCATTGCCGTCGTGATTCCGGTGTTCCTGCCGCTCGTCGTGCAGATGCACATCGATCCGGTCGTGTTCGGCGTGATCGTGCTGATCAACTCGGCCATCGGCATCAATCTGCCGCCGATAGGTTTCTGTCTCTTCACGGCGGCTTCGATCGGCGGCGTGTCGGTAGAGAAGGCGACACGCGCGATTCTTCCCTTCATCTTCGCGCTGGTGATCGACCTGCTGCTGATCATCTTCTTCCCGCATATCCCGCAGTTTTTGCCGCATTTGCTGGGGGCGAAGTAAGCGAGCATTTGCCCTTCATCGGATAAGAAGGGCGCGAAAGCGCCCTTTTTCACATCATGCGCGCGCGTGGTGCAGGCGACTTCTCGGCACGTGAGACGTTCGAGCCTCCGATCTGTCTTCGCCCAAAGCCGCACATTCACGCCGCTCATCGGGTAAACTCCTCTGGCACTAGTCGTTTTCCTGAATAAAGCACTCACGTGCAGTTATAGGGACGAAACTTCATGTCAGAACCGCCGAAAATCAGTGTGCTGGTGCCCGTGTACAAAGTCGAGCCGTATATCGAAGAATGCCTCGACTCACTACTGTCGCAGACTTCCACCGATTTCGAAATCATCGCCGTCGACGACAGCAGTCCTGACCGCTCCGGGGAAATGACCTTACGCATCCTCGAACAGCAAAGCAGAATTCGCTGGAAGTTCATCAAAAACGCTGAAAACAAGGGGCTCGCAGAGACTCGCAGGATTGCGGCACTCGCCGCGAGCGGCGAATATGTGCTCTGCGTGGACAGCGATGACCACGTTCATCACGATCTCATACGCCGGGTCGCCGAAGAAGCGGAGAAGCTCAATGCGGACATCGTAATTTTTGCCGCCGAGAATATTAGCCCGGACGGCAAGATCAATTATCGCGTCGAAGCCGGCGATACCGTCATGAGCGGTGTTGAAGCCGTAGAGAAAATTCTCGACTTGACGTTGCAGGCGTATTGCTTCAACAAGTTAGTACGCCGCTCGATCTTCCTCGCGATCGAGCATCCGACGGGGCTGATCTACGAGGATATTTGTGTTTCGGTCCAGACGCTCGGTAAAGCCAGCGTCGTTCGTCTCATGCCTGATACCTTGTATTCGTACATGTATCGCGAATCGGGCATCTCGACACGATTCAATCCGAAGATCATTGACATCTTTGCGATCATGGATCGGGTAGAGAAGAGCACGGCGTCCATGCCGATAAGAAATTACCGGAAGCTTTTCTTCAGGCTGAAATATGTCTATGGCTTTCGGACCATCGCGTTTCAGGCAGCGATCAAGGCGCCGACGTATCGGTCAGCCGAGCCTATTCTGGATAGCGTCGCGCAGAGGCTTCGTCTCAGGCACTTGCTCGGCATGGTTTCGGACCATCGGCCGAAGCTGTCGCTGGTCATGGCGATGCTGAAGATTCATCCGTGGATCTTCTATCGTTTCGTGCGACGATTCGGGCACTAGGCGGCGGATCGATCTCGCAGGGCCGTGCGAGCGTCGCTGCTCATCCCGGTTTTCTTCATGGCGCCTCGGCGGTGTGTGCGGCAGCTTTCGTCTGCCGCCTTTCTAACTGACTTTACATAAGCTTTATTATCAGAGTTTTAAGTGTAGGTCCCAAGTTCAAATGTCGTCCTTGAGCAAAGTACATATGCCACACCTGCAGCGTTTCGAGTTCAAGTTGATCTGTCTTCACCCTATACGCAAGGATGACCTGACTGTATCCACGACTGATGGCGTCGAGCGCGTTGCGAACGTATCGTGAGTCCATCGCGCGGCAGGAGCGCGCCTGAATTTCAGCCCGGAGACAAAGCCGACATGGACAAGCTCTTCAGCATGCGTGTGTTCTCGCGCGTCGCCGAGACCGGCAGTTTCAGCGGCGTCGCGAAAAGCATGGATTGCAGCGTCGGAATCGTCTCACGCGCGGTCGTTTCGCTCGAAGACAGCTTGCGCACGCGGCTCTTGCAGCGCACCACCCGCCGCGTGTCCCTCACCGATAGCGGCGAACGTTACTACCAGAAGTGCAAGGAGATCCTCGCTCAGATCGACAGCGCCGAAGCCGAGGCAAGCGACGCCGCCACCGTCCCGCGTGGACGCCTGCGCGTGCATGCTTCGCCGGACCTGGGTCTCGCGCAGTTGATGTCGGCCGTGGTGGAATACCGGCGCGCGCATCCGCAGGTGAGTGTCGATCTGAAGTTGCTGCCGGGCATCCCGGATCTCGTGCACCAACAGTTCGACGTCTCGGTGCTGGCGGCGGCGGCGCTCCCCGATTCGGGCAACGCGTACAGGATCGTCGGGCGCTTCGAGCGTGTGCTCGTCGCCGCGCCCGGCTATCTCAGGCGTCACGCGGTGGAATCCCTCGGCGATTTGTCGACGCACGCGCGCACGCGCATCAGCGCGCCTTTCGGACACCCGTGCGACTGGCACTCGGAATTCGCCACGGACTCAGGCAGCAGAGCCGAACAACTGCCAGTGCGAGCGCGGCAACACGCGACCACGCCCGAACGCGAGCCGAATGCCGCGAAGCTCGCGGCGAAGCGCGCGACGCCTGAGGACCGCATCGCGTTGCGTCGCGCATTCAAGGCGATGGAGCGCGCCGTTGCAGGACAAGGCGAATACGTGCCGGCGGACCTCGCGTTCCACGGTGCGATTCTCACGGCATGCCACAACCAGTTTGTTCAGCAGATGCAAAACGCGCTCTCCGCAATTCTGCGCACGAGCTTTGAGTTGAGCTCGGAGATCGAGGGCGGCCCCGCCCGCTCGCTGCCGATGCACGAAGCGTTGTGCATCGCGATCGAACAAGGCGACGCACATGCGGCGGAGCAAGCCGTGCTCACGCTGATCGAACGCGCGGAAAAGGACTTCGACGATCGCGCGGCGCTTGCCCGCACCGTGAACGACACGCCTTCATAGCAATACATCATCGTTTGGCAACCAGGAACGCAGCCTCGCCAAAGAGGCTGCGCGGACGCGCTCGCGTCGACGTTTCGACCGCATCACATAAGGAACACGCATGAACAAGTTGTTCGATCTCAATGGCCGAACGGCCCTCGTCACGGGTTCGGCACGCGGCATTGGCTACGCGCTCGTGGAAGGACTGGCGAGGGCGGGTGCGCGCGTTATCGTCAACGGCACGAAAGCCGAAACCGTCGATGCCGCTGTCGGCCGTCTGCAGGCACAAGGCTTCGACGCACGCGGCCGCGCATTCGACGTCACCGATGAAGCGTCGGTTGCCGCTGCGTTCGCCGCGTGGGATGCGGAGGGCATCGAAGTGGATATCGTCGTGAATAACGCGGGCATTCAGTTCCGCAAGCCGATGATCGAGCTCGCGCTCGCCGACTGGCAACGCGTGATCGATACCAATCTGACGAGCGCATTCATCGTCGCGAAGGAAGCCGCGCGTCGCATGATCGAGCGCAAGCGCGGCGGCAAGATCATCAACATCGGTTCGCTTACGAGCGAAGGCGCGCGCGCGACCGTTGCGCCTTACACGGCCGCAAAAGGCGGCATCAAGATGCTCACGCGCGCCATGAGCGCCGAATGGGCGTCATTCGATATTCAGGCGAACGCGATCGGCCCCGGCTACATCCTGACGGACATGAACCAGGCGCTCGTGGATAACGCGGACTTCGACAAGTGGGTCAAGAACAGCAATCCGTCGCAACGCTGGGGCAAACCGGAAGAGCTCGTCGGTACGGCGGTGTACCTCGCGTCGGCTGCATCGAGCTATGTGAACGGGCAAATCATTTACGTCGATGGCGGCTGGCTCGCCGTACTCTGACATCGGAGACATCATGGACAACATCAAAACGGTCGCACCGCAAAGATGGTGGCATCTCATGCCGATCATCTTCATCACGTACAGCCTCGCTTATCTGGATCGCGCGAACTACGGCTTTGCGGCGGCCGCGGGCATCGACAAGGATCTGGGCATCACGTCGGCGACCTCGTCGCTGATCGGCTCGCTGTTCTTCCTCGGATACTGCCTGTTTCAAGTGCCCGGCGCGATCTACGCACAGAAGAACAGCGTCAAGAAGCTGATCTTCGCGAGCCTCATCTTGTGGGGCCTATGCGCCGCCGCGACCGGCATGGTGAGCAACATTCCGACGTTGATGGCGCTGCGCTTCATCCTCGGCATCGTCGAAGCGGCGGTGATGCCGTCCATGCTCATGTACATCAGCCGATGGTTCACGCGCACGGAACGCTCACGCGCGAATACGTTCCTCATTCTCGGCAATCCGGTCACGGTGTTGTGGATGTCGATCGTGTCGGGCTATCTCATTCGCAACTTCGGCTGGCGCGAAATGTTCGTGATCGAAGGCGTGCCCGCGATTCTGTGGGCCATCGTGTGGTGGTTCACGGTAAAGGATCGTCCCGCCGATGCCCCTTGGATGAGCGACAAGGAGAAAGCCGATTTCGATGCCATCCTCAAGTCCGAGCAGGCGCATATCGCGCCGGTGCGGGACTACAAGGCGGCGTTCCGTTCGTCCATCGTGCTCAAGTGCTGCGCCATTCACGCGTTGTGGAGTATCGGCGTGTACGGCTTCATCATGTGGCTGCCGTCGATTCTGAAGTCGGCGTCGAAAACGATCGATATCGTCTCGGTCGGCTGGCTCTCCGCCGTGCCGTATCTCGCGGCCATCGTTTTGATGCTGCTCGCATCGTATCTGTCCGATAAAACGCGCAATCGAAAGCTCTTCGTGTGGCCGTTATTGTTGATCGGCACGGTCGCGTTCGTGGGTTCGTATCTCGTCGGCACGTCGAATTTCTGGCTGTCGTTCACGTTGCTCGTGATCGCGGGCGCCACGATGTACGCGCCTTACGGACCGTTCTTCGCGCTCGTCCCCGAGCTGATTCCGAGCAATGTGCTCGGCGGCGCGATCGGTCTCATCAACGCGTGCGGTGCGCTCGGCGCCTTCCTCGGCGCGTGGCTCGTCGGCTATCTGAACGGTGCGACGGGCAGTCCTTCCGCATCGTATGTGTTCATGGCCGCGGCGCTGCTCGCGTCGGTCGTCCTCATGATGCTGGTGCCCGCGCAGACCGGCCAGCGCTCGACACCCAAGGGAGGCACGGGCAGCAAGTCCGATTCCGTGACTTCGCTTCTCGTGAAATAACTCATGGCAACGCTCATCACCGACGTCAAGGTCATCCTGACCGCGCCTGAAGGCATCAATCTCATCGTCGTCAGGGTCGAGACGAATCAGCCCGGCTTGTATGGGCTCGGCTGCGCGACCTTCGCGTACCGGCATCTCGCGGTCAAGTGCCTGATCGAAGAATACATGCGGCCCTTGCTGATCGGGCGCGATGCCGAGGCGATCGAAGAGCTCTGGCAATTGATGCATCAGAACGCGTACTGGCGCAATGGACCGATCGAAAACAACGCGATCTCGGGCATCGATATGGCGTTGTGGGACATCAAGGGCAAGCAGGCGAACATGCCGCTGTATCAGTTGTTCGGCGGCAAGGTGCGCGAAGGCGTGCCGATCTATCGTCATGCGGATGGCCGCGATCTCAACGAACTCTGCGACAACATTCAGCGATATCGCGAGCAGGGCATCACGCATGTTCGCTGTCAAAGCGGCGGATACGGCGGCGGCGCATTCGGCCGCGCGCCATCGAATGCGCCGGAAGGCGCTGCGGACGGCATTTACCTCGACAGCCGCAAGTACATTCGCGACACGCTCAAGCTGTTCGATGGCATCCGCAGCAAGATCGGCTTCGATGTCGCGTTGTGCCACGACGTGCATGAGCGTCTGAAGCCGGTGGAGGCGATTCGCTTCGCGCGCGAGCTCGAGCCTTTCGAGTTGTTCTTTCTCGAAGATGCGATCGCGCTCGAAGAAGGCGAATGGATGCGCCAGTTGCGCGAGAAAACCACGACGCCGCTGGCGCAAGGCGAGCTATTCAACAATCCGTATGAATGGCGCTTTCTGATTACGGAGCGGTTGATCGACTTCATTCGCGTGCATCTGAGTCAGATCGGCGGCATCACCGCGGCGCGAAAACTGCAGATCTTCGCCGAGCAATTCGGCGTGCGGACAGCCTGGCATGGTCCGGGCGACATGTCGCCGCTCGCGCACGCAGCGAACATTCATATCGACCTTGCGTCGCGTAATTTCGGCGTGCAGGAATGGTCGGGCACCGAGCCGCCGAACTTCGTGATTCAGGAACTGAAAGGTCCGCGTGAGGCACTGCTCGATGTGTTCCCGGGACTTCCTCAGTTTCGCAACGGCTTCGTTCATGCCAACGAAAAGCCGGGCTTGGGCGTCGATCTCGATGAGCGTGAAGCGGCGAAGTATCCGTGCGAGCGTAACGTCACGCTATGGACGCAGACGCGCTTGATGGACGGCGGGTTGCAGACACCCTGACGGCTGCGCTCGATTGACTTCCTGCCGGCTCCATGGCTATTCTCGCGTCATGAAAACGTCGCGGCGCGAGCGATCGCGTCCCCGGAGATTCACTTGCGCTTCGACCTCCAATCGCTGAAGCTTTTCGTCGCCGTCTGCGAACACGGCAGCATCGCGCGGGCTGCGGAATTCGAGAACATCGCGGCTTCGGCGCTCAGCAAGCGCATGTCGCAGCTCGAAGACATCCTCAAGACGGCGTTGTTCGTGCGTAGCAACAAGGGGCTGGAATTGACCGTCGCGGCGGCAGCACTGCTGCAACACGCACGGACGCTGCTGCGCGACATCCAGCAGATGGAAAGCGAATTGCTCGACCACGCGGAAGGCGTTCGCGGTCAGATCCGGCTACACGCCAGCCTCTCCACCATCGTCCAGTACATCGCCAAGGATATCCGCGATTTCCTGGATCTCCATCCAGCTTTGCGCATCGACCTTCAGGAGAGCCTGAGCCCTGCTGTCGTGCGCGCCGTTTCCGAAAACACTGCCGATATCGGCGTATTCGGCGGCACCACGGTAACTGCCGGCCTGCAGGTCTATCCGTACCGAAGCGACCGCCTCGTGGTCATCATGCCGCCCGATCATCCGCTGGGCCGTGCCGGCCGTCTCAAGTTTCGCGAGGTGGCGCGATATCCGCTCGTGGGGCCTCAGGAAGGAAGCTATCTGAATTCGCTGGTGTTGCGCGCGGCGGCAGACCTCGACCATCCGCTCAAGCTGTCTATCCGGGTCAATGGCTTCGAGCCGGTGCGCAGCATGGTCGAAGCGCGCCTTGGCGTGGGACTCGTGCCCGAGCATCACGCCGAGCGCTACGTCAGCTCGGCGCCGCTGGTTGCTGTCCTGCTGGACGAACCGTGGGCCGAGCGGCACTGGAAAATCTGCGTGCGTGAGGCGGAGTCTCTTCCCGCACCCGTCCAGCTCTTCCTCAAACACCTGCTCGCAAGCGCGCAGCAGCAGCCCGGCAATCACGAATAAGCTAGCCTCAATCCGGGTTCCGGCCACGACAGCACACCCAGACGCCCGGTGCCGGACATCGTGACATACGCTGTCTTCATGTCGGCGCCTCCGAAGCAGATGTTCGTCACCATGCCGTCGGGGACCATGACTTGCCGCATCACCTCGCCGGTCGGCGCGACCACGGTGATGCAACCCGTGACGAGCGTCGCTACGCAAATGTTTCCTGCCGCGTCCACGGCCAGGCTGTCGAATCGCTGGTAGCCCGGAAGCCCGCACACGAGACGTCCGCCGTGCGGCGATGGATACGGATGCTTGCGCGCCCGGCCGGGTTCCTCCAGGTCGAACGCCCATAAGCGCGCCGTTTCTGTTTCGGCGACGTAGACCACGCGATCGTCGGGCGACAGACCGACGCCGTTCGCGGTAGTAAGCGGATACGCGACTTCGACGATCATCGACCCGTCGGCTCGCGCGTAATAAAGACCCGCGTGATCGCGATCGCGCAGCCGGTTCTTGCCGAAATCAGTGAAGTAAAAGCCGCCTTCGTGGTCGAACACGATGTCGTTCGGCCCGCACAGCGGATGATCGCCGCAGCGCTCGTAGAGCGTCGTCAGCGTGCCCGTGCGCGGGTCGAACCGTTCGATCCGCCCACTCGTATAGCCTGGATGGATACCCGGCCGAGTGCGATTGAGCCCGGCAACGGTACGGAACAGGAATCCCCCGTTGTTGCAGATGTAGAAAGCGCCGTCCGGACCCACAGCGAGACCGTTCGGCCCTCCGCCTGTTTCCGCAACGACGCTCACGCTGCCGTCGACGGATACGCGGCTGATCGTCTCGCGCTCGATTTCGACCAGCACGACCGAGCCATCGGCCATCGCCACCGGTCCCTCGGGGAACATCAGGCCCTCCGCCAGGATGCGGATGTCGCTCTCCATGTCTGGTCTCCTCGGTTCAACGCTTGTCCGCATTCTCGACGAAACGGTTGTCGTATGTGGTCTTCAGGTCGATCGATGCTTTGCCGATTTCGGGATCGAATGCGGTCAGGACATCGTGTACGGTATGCGCGGCGGCGTCCGTCATCAGGCCGTCGCGCGAAATGCAGCTTCGCATGTTGGCGTACGCACGAGCGAAGACATCCTTTTCGGCCAGCGCATATTGCTGCGGCACGGCGGCGGCGACCTGTTCGGGCGTTGCATGCGCCATCCAGCGCTCGGCCTCGACGATCGCATTCGTCACCGCTTGCACGGTATTCGGATACTTGACGAGAAAATCTCTCGTCGTGTACATGGCCGCTTCCGGATAGTCGCCGCCCAGTGTCGCGCGCGTGCCGGCCGGGTCTCGCATCACGGCCAACGGAAACAGATCGCCGCTGCCCTGCAGAACGGTGGCGACCGGGTCGTTGCTCATCAACGCGTCGATCTGACCGCTGCGCGCCGCAGCGATCGCTCCGGCAGATGAACCCACGCCGATGATCGACACGTCGCCGGGCTTCAAGCCGGACTTGCTCAGCAGATAGTTCACGCCCATATGAAAGCTCGATCCGGGCGAACTCACGCCGATACGCATGCCTTTCAGGTCCGCATAAGTCTTGACCTTGTCGTGGCTCGCGCGCGTCGCACCGAACACCCATCCGGGGCACGAGGCCAGCGTCACGAACGAGACCAGCTTCTGCCCCTTGGCGGCCATGGTTATCGTATTGGAGTAGGCGCCTGCCACGATGTCGGCACTTCCGCCCATCATCGCCTGCAGAGCCTTGGCGCCTCCGCTGAACACGCCGATTTCGACATCCAGCCCGGCCCGTTTGAAGTAGCCCCGGCTGTCCGCAATGACGAACGGCAGGTAAGGAAAGCCGACGCCCGCCGCCGCCAGATGCAGCTTCGGCTTCTCCGGCACAGGCGCGCCGCTCGCGGCCGATGCAGTCGAGACGGCAGCGAAGATTGCCAATGCAATGGAAACCTGACGCCAAAGCGCTGTCACGATAGTTTGTCTCCGTCGAATATTTCTCGCGCGACCGTGCCGCGAAGCGTTCAACCCTGCACGACGTTCTGGCGCTGCTGCCCGAGGCCCTCGATGCCCAGCGTCACGATATCGCCCGCTTTCAGATAGACCGGAGGCTTCTGCCCCAGGCCGACTCCGGGCGGCGTGCCCGTGGAAATAATGTCGCCCGGCTGCAATGACATGAACTGCGACAGGTATGAAACCAGATATCGCACGCCATACACCATGGTGACCGTACTGCCGTTCTGATAGCGATGTCCGTTGACTTCCAGCCACATCGGCAGCGTCTGCGGGTCGGGAATTTCGTCCGCGGTGACGAGCCAGGGCCCGGTCGGACCGAACGTATCCGCCGACTTGCCCTTGGTCCATTGGCCCTGACGCTCCGCCTGAAACGCGCGCTCGGACACATCGTTGATGACGCAATAGCCCGCGACATGGTTCATCGCATCGGCCTCGCCGACATACTTGGCCGTCGTGCCGATGACCACGCCCAACTCGACTTCCCAGTCGGTCTTGAGCGAGTCGCGCGGAATCTCGATCGAGTCGTTCGGACCGACGATCGCACTCGTGGCCTTCATGAAGATGATCGGCTCCGGCGGCACCGTGGCGCCGGTTTCCGCTGCGTGGTCGGAATAATTCAGGCCGATGCAGATGAACTTGCGCGTGCCGCCCACGCAGGGGCCCAGACGCGGATTGCCTTCCACGCGCGGCAACGACGCAATGTCCAGCGCTTTCAGGCGTGCGAGGCTATCCGGCAGCAGAGCGTCGCCGGCGATATCGGCAACATGGTTCGACAGGTCACGGATATGTCCATCGGCATCGAGAAGGCCCGGCTTCTCTTCGCCCGGTGAACCGTAGCGCAACAGCTTCATATGTATGCTCGCTTCAGTAGGTGGCGCGACCGCCGGACAGATCGAAAACCGCTCCGGTGGTGAAGGAATTTTCTTCGCTGACGAGCCACGCGATCATCGCCGCGGCTTCATTCAGTTCGAGGAAACGGCCCCGCGGAATCTTGCCCAGCATGTACTCGATATGCTCGGGCGCCTGCTCCATCGCGCCGGGCGTGCGCGCAACGGCCGGTGTCACGCAATTGACCGCGATGTCGTGACGTGCCAGCTCCTTTCCCAGCGACTTCGTCATTGCGATGACCGCGGCCTTCGCCGAGCTGTAGGCCGCCGCATTCGGATTGCCTTCCTTGCCGGCGACCGAAGCGAGATTGACGATACGGCCGTAGTTCTGACGGACCATTTCCGGGACCACCGCACGGCAGCAATGGAACGTGCCGTTCACGTCGATCTCCATGACCTGCTTCCAGATATCGATCGGATAGTCGATCAGAGGCGCATTCGGGCCGACGATCGCCGCGTTGTTGACGAGGATATCGATACGTCCCATCGATTCCAGCGTCGCCGCGACAGCCGCTTGCACGCTCGCGTAATCGGCAATGTCGACGCGCTCGAAGTGAACGTCGTGCCGGCGCAGTTGAGTACGGGCCTGCTCGATGCCAGCAGGATTCACGTCCCAGACCACGAGTCGCGCACCGGACTCGAGCAGCCGGCGGCCGACTTCGAGACCGATGCCTTGGGCGCCGCCCGTCACGACAGCGACGCGGTCCGCCAGATTGATTGTGTTCGTCTGCAATTTAGTCCCTTCAGGTTGGATCGCGCATTCACGCGCTGGCGGCAACGGTCTGTCCGGCCACGGGGCGCCAGCGCAGCAGATAGTCTTCGATCATCGATACGGCCGTATCGAGCACTAGCGCGAACACGGTCAGCACCAGAATCCCCGCGATGACCGAGTTGATATCGAACACGCCTTCGGCCAGCAGAATCAGATAGCCAACGCCTTTCTCCGAGCCCAGATACTCGCCCACCACGCTGCCGACGAACGCGATGCCGATCGCGTTGTGCAGGCTCGAAAACACCCAGCTCGTCGCCGATGGCAGATACACATGCCTCATCAGTTGACGCGAGTTCGCCCCGAGCATCCGCGTATTGGAGAGCACGGTCGGGCTCACTTCGCGCACACCCTGGAACACGTTGAAAAAGACCACGAAGAAGACGAGCGTCACGCCCAAGGCGACTTTCGACCAGATGCCCAGCCCGAACCAAAGCGCGAAAATCGGCGCGAAAATCAGGCGCGGCATGGAGTTCATCGCTTTGATGAACGGATCGAACACGACCGCCAGAAACGGGCTAAGGGCAAGCCAGAGACCGCATCCCAAACCCAGAACCGTGCCGATTGCGAACGCAAGCATCGTTTCGAGCAGCGTCGTGTACAGATGGCGAAACACCGAGCCCGTGACGAACCACTCGACGATGCGACGCGCCACGCCTACCGGATCGCCGAAGAAGAACGGCGACAGCCATTTCTGATACGTGCCGAGCCACCAGATGAACAGGACGCCGAGCAGGATTGCGAGCCGCGTCGCCAGAACGGTGAAGCGATTGCCTGGACTAAACTCGATTGCGCGCATAGCTTTTCAGAACCTCGCCTCTAAGCACGTCCCATATCTGGGTGTGCAGTTGAAGGAAACGCTGCGTCATGCGGATCTCCGACATCTCGCGCGGCCGCTCGAGATCGATCTCGAACTCAGCGATAGGTCGTGTACCCGGTCCCGCCGATAGCACGATGACCCGGTCGGAAAGCGAGATCGCCTCTTCGAGATCGTGAGTCACGAACATCACGGACTTGCGGTCGTTCGACCACAGCCGTAACAGCTCGTTTTCCATCAGATGACGAGTCTGGATATCGAGCGCGCTGAACGGTTCGTCCATCAGAATGATGCGGGGATTGAGCGCCAGGGCTTGCGCGAGACCGGCCCGCTTGCGCATGCCGCCCGACATCTGATGCGGATATTTCTTCCCATGACCTTGCAGCCCTACTCGCTCGAGCCAGCCGCGGGCGACGCTCAAGGCTTCCTCGCGCGGCATCCCGCGAAAGATCAGGCCGATGGCAATGTTCTCTTCGGCGGTCTTCCACGGCATGAGCGCATCGACCTGGAACAGGTAGGCGGCCTGCGTGTTGAGACCGTGAGTCAGTTTCTTGCCGAACACGCTCAGGCTGCCCGACGAAGGCCGGGTAAGCCCGGCGGCGACGTTCAACAGTGTCGACTTGCCGCAACCCGTAGGACCGACGATCGAGACGAACTCGCCGTCTCGTATCGTCAGGCTTCCGCCGGAAACCGCGGTGTAGGTCTGCGCTCTCTTGCCGTTGCCGGCAAAAGTGCAGGTCACGTTGTCGAAGCGTAACGCTTCGCGCGCTTCCGCCGGTCCGCTGTCGAGCGGGACGCTATACGCGGCGGTGCTCATGGCTGGACCTCTGCCGCCTTTCTGACAAATCGATTGTCGTAGGTCGTGGCGAGGTCGATCTTGGCCGAGGCCACCGCCGGGTCGAAGGCCGCAAGCACTTCATGCACCGTTTGGGCGCCCTTGGCCGTGATTTCCCCGTTCTGCGCGATGCAGCGTCGGCTGTTCGTGAAGGCCTCGGCGTAGAGCGCCTTGTTGTCGCCCAGAAACTGCGGCGGCACGTTGTCGGCGACCTGTTGCGGCGTCGCCGTGGCGATCCACTTTTCCGCGCGCACGATCGCATTGGCGACTGCCTGAACCGTCTTCGGATTCTTGTCGATGAAGTCCTGCGTCGCGAATACGCTCGACTCGGGATAGTCCGCCCCGAACACCTTCACGTTGCCGTCCGCAGTACGCATGTTCTCGAGCGGTCTCAGGCTGCCGTCTTTCGTCAGGATCGTGGCACTGGGATCGTTGACGATAAGCGCATCGATTTGCCCCGCACGCACCGCCGCAACGGCGCCGGCCGCCTGCCCCACCCCGATGATCGATACGTCCGAAGGCTGCAGCCCCGCCTTGTGCAGGATGTAGTTGACCGCCATGTGCGTGCTGGAGCCTGGCGCGCTCACGCCGATTCGCATGCCCTTCAAATCCTTGGGCGACTTGACGTCGGTCTCGTGTTTCTGCGATACGCCGAAGATCCATCCCGGGCAAATCACTTGTGCGGCCACCACGACGAGGTGCTGACCCTTCGTCGCCATGGTGATCGTGTTCGAGTACGCGCCCGCCACCATATCGGAGCTGCCGCCCAACAAGGCCTCCAGCGTCTTCGAGCCGCCCGAGAATGCGGCGATGGTTACGTCGAGCCCCTCGTCCTTGAAATAGCCGCGCTGCTTGGCGACGAGCATCGGCAGGTATGTGATGCCCGTCGACGCCGCCGCGATATGCAGCTCGGGCTTCTCAGGCGTGTCCTTCGCCACTGCCGTGGCCGATGCGCAAACGAGTCCCACGGCTGCGCACAGTGCAACTGCGAGTTTCAGCTTCATGGTTGTCTCCTCCCTTTCAAGGGATGTGGGTGCGAAAACTGCCCTGCAAGGCTGGCCTTGCGTGATCGTGACGCCGCGCTGCCAGCCGGTCCAGGCCGCGATCCGCCCTAAACGACTTCTTTCTGCAAGGCTTCGACCACTGCATCGCCCATGTCACGGGTGCCGACGCTTTGCGTACCTTCCTGATGGATATCGGCGGTTCTGTAGCCGGCGGACAGCACGGCCCGCACGGCCTGTTCGACGCGCTCGGCGGCGTCTTCCATCTCGAAGCTCTCGCGCAGCATCATCGCGAGCGACAGGATGGCAGCAAGCGGATTGGCGATGTCCTTGCCTGCAATGTCCGGCGCCGACCCATGCACGGGCTCGTACAGCCCTTTGCGGTCGTAGCCCAGCGAAGCCGACGGCAGCATGCCGATCGATCCGGTCAGCATGGCCGCGGCGTCCGACAGAATATCGCCGAACAAGTTGCCCGTGACGATGACATCGAACTGCTTGGGCCGGCGCATCAGCATCATGGCGGCGGCGTCGACGAAGAGATGGCTCAGTTCGACGTCCGGATAGTCCCGCCCGACGCGCGTGACAGTTTCGCGCCACAATTGACTCGCCTCCAGCACGTTGGCCTTGTCCACCGAGCACAGCTTGTGGTGACGTCGACGAGCGGCGCGGAAAGCCGCGTGCGCGACGCGTTCGACTTCCGATTCCGAATAGCGCATCGTGTTGAAGCCGACGCGCTCGCCTGCCTCGTTGGTCTCGAAGCCGCGCGGCTGACCGAAATAGGCATCGCCGTTCAGCTCGCGAACGATCACGATGTCGAGTCCATCGACGACTTCCGGCCGCAAGGTCGAAGCGCCGATCAGTTCCGGGAACATATAGGCCGGACGGAAGTTCGCGTACAGCGTGAGCGCTTCGCGCAACTGCAGGAGACCCGTTCCGGGACGACGCTCGCGGGGTATCCCTGCTTCGTCCGCGACGCCTACCGCACCGAACAGGATGGCGTCGGCCTTGCGCGCCACGTCGAGCGTGGGCTGCGGAAGGGGTACGCCGTGCGCCCGGATGCCGGCCTCGCCGATATGCGCCTCCTGGGTCTCTGCATGGGGCGCCACGACTTGCAGCACCTTGAGCGCCTGCGCCACTACTTCCGGACCGATGCCATCACCGGGCATGACTGCAATCTTCATCTGAACTCCTCCAGGTCGTTTTGGAAAGCGCGCGCCTCAATAGGCATCGGCACGATTGCGCTCGAATGCATCGATGCGGTCTCGATGCGAAAGCGTGTAATCGATCTCGTCCATGCCGCGCAGCAGGCATTCCTTCGCGAAGGGCTCCATATCGAAAGGATGCGAAGCGCCATCGGGTAACGTCACGGTCTGCGCGGGCACGTCAATGGAGATCCGGCTGACTGCCCTGCCGCCGAGGCTTTCCAGGAGCGGAAGCACGACGCTCTCCGGCAGCACGATCGGAAGCAGCCCGTTCTTCAGGCAGTTGATGAAGAAGATATCGCCGAAGCTCGGGGCGATCACCGCCCGGATTCCGTAGTCATACAGCGCCCAGACCGCGTGCTCCCGCGAAGAGCCGCAACCGAAATTGTGGTTCGCCACCACGATGCGCGCCTCGCGAAACGACGCCTGGTTGAGCACGAACTCAGGCTTCTCGGCGCCATCCGGACCGAAGCGCAGCGCACGAAAGAGGAACTGGCCGAAATCGTCGGAGCGGGGTTTTTGCAGGAAGCGCGCGGGCAGGATCTGGTCCGTGTCGCAATCGATGCCGGCGATCGGGACGGCGACCGCATCGAGGTGAATCAGGCTTTCCATTTCATGCTTCCAGGAGACGGCGCACATCGGTCAGACGCCCTGTCACGGCAGCGGCAGCAGCCATGGCCGGACTCATCAGATGCGTGCGCACCCCAGGTCCCTGACGGCCCACGAAATTGCGATTCGAAGTGGAAGCGCAACGCTGCCCGGGCGCGGCGATATCGCCGTTGGTTGCAAGGCACATCGAGCAGCCGGGATAACGCCACTGAAAACCGGCTTCCTTGAACACGCGGTCCAGTCCTTCCGCCTCGGCCTGAGCCCGTACCTCGTGCGAGCCCGGCACGACCCACGCCTCGACGCGAGATGCGATGCGACGGCCGCGCGCCACCTCCGCCGCGCTGCGCAAATCCTCTATGCGCCCGTTCGTGCACGATCCGATGAACACCCTGTCGATCGCCACGCCTTCCAGCGCCGCGTTCGGAGGCAACCCCATGTAGTTCAGCGCTTTCGACATCGCCGCGCGTCGATCCGGGTCGGCTTGTCGCGCGGGATCGGGAACGCGTCCGTCGATGCCGCAGGCGTATTCGGGCGTCGTGCCCCACGTGACCATCGGGGCGATGTCCGAGACGTCGATGTGTATTTCCCGATCGAAGGGCGCGCCGGGATCGGTGAACAAGTCGCGCCATTGCGACATCGCGCGGTCCCACGCATCGCCATCGGGTGCGTAGGGACGCCCCGCGATGTACGCGAACGTGGTTTCGTCCGGTGCGATCATGCCTGCTCGCCCGCCAGCTTCGATGGTCATGTTGCAGAGCGTCAGCCGGCCTTCCATCGACAGGCCGGAGATCGCGGAGCCCGCGTACTCGATGACGTGGCCCACGGCGCCGGCCACGCCGATCCGGGCGATCACGGCGAGAATCAGGTCCTTGGCGGTGACGCCCGTGCCCGGCCTGCCATCGAGTGTGACGCGCATGTTGCCCGACTTGCGTTGCCACAGGCATTGCGTGGCGAGCACGTGAGCCACCTCGGTCGCGCCGATTCCGAAAGCAAGCGCGCCCATCGCCCCATGTGTCGATGTGTGGCTGTCGGCGCAGACGACGGTCATGCCGGGCAAGCTCAACCCTTGCTCGGGCCCGACCACGTGAACGATGCCGCGACGGGAATCGTCCATGTCGAACAGCGTGATCCGAGACTCGGCGGCGTCGCGCTGAAGCGCCTGAATCATGCCGCGCCGCTCCGGGTCGGCCACCGCGGACAGGTCGTTTGCGACGCTGGAAACGTAGTGATCCGCCGTGCCGAAGATGCGCTCGGGGGAGCGTGGCGTCAGGCCGCGCTGACGCAACAGATCGAAGGACTGCGCGGTGACGTCGTGAATGAAATGGCGGTCGATGAACAACAGATCCTGTCCGTCGTCACGCGACATGACCCGGTGACGGTCCCAGATCTTGTCGTAAAGCGTGCGCGGGCGACCCGCTCCTTGTTCGAGTTGCATCGCTTCGTCTCACTCCGTGAATGCGCCGTTTGCGAACGCTTGCGTACGCTCGGCGGGTCGGTGTTGTGAGAGCATCATGCGCCAGACGCACTGCGTTGTACGTGCTATTTCGGCAAGGCACCATCGTGAAACGCGATGCCGGGGCCGCCCCTGCGGTGGACGACGCGATAGTCGAGGTGCAGCCCCGGCTCCATGCTTGCCAGATTCCGACTGTGGACAGCGGCAAAACGGCAGGCTGGAAGCGGCGAGATATGCCCGGCGGCGGGTTCCGATGCGTTCAGTCGACAGAAGATTCGAGCTCCGAACCGCTGCGAAACCGCGCGGGCGACACGTCGTGATACCGCCGCCACACGCGCCGAAAATCCCGGACGGATGCGAAACCGGACTCCTCCGCCACGCGCTCGATGTTGTAGTCCGACTGAGCGAGCAAGCGCTGCGCGCTCGCCACCCGCAGACTCTGCTGATACTCCAGTACGGTGACGCCCGCGTGCTCCGCAAACAGGCGGCTCAGATGCCGCTGGCTCACATGCGCGGCACGCGCGAGTTCGGCGACGCTCCAGTCGCGCGCAGGGTTTTGCGCGATGGCATCCTGCGCGCGATGCACCGCCGGATGCATGTGATTCCGATGCGCAAGCCACGGCGAAAGCTGCACGTCGTCGCCTGCACGGCGCTGATAGACCACCTGACGGCGTGCGATATCGGCGGCGCGCTCGGCTCCCGCATAGTGCTCGATCAGATACAGCGACAGGTCGATACCCGCGGTGATTCCGGCGCTCGTCAGCACGTCGCCGTCATCGACGAACAGGCAGTCGTATTGCACGCGCGCCGTCGGTTCCGCGCGCGCGAGTTCATCGACGAGTCCGAAGTGCGTGGTGCAGCGCCGTCCCGCAAGCAGCCCCGCGCGCGCAAGCAGGAGCGCGCCGGAACAGATGCTGGCGATGCGCGTGTCTTCGGCCGGGGCGCATCGAAGCCACTGCGCGACCGTATCGAACGGCGCGTTCGTGCCCGGCTCCGGCGACTCCGTGCTGCCGACGACCATGACGAGACTGTTCCGCGGCAGCCTGTCGGGCAACGGTTCGATACCGTCGATGAAGGTGCCGAGCGACGTCGCCGCGCGCTCGAGCGGGCCGCAGTGATGCAGCGCGAAAGGCCCGCCGGCTTCGGCCGCCATTCGCATCGCCTCGGCCGGGCCGGCATAGTCGAGCATCAGCACGGGCGGCGTCAGCACGAACCATACGGATATCGGCGGAATCATGCGGCTTTTGCCGTGCGCCACGCAGCGAGCGCGTCGTCGGTTGTGGCGATGCGCGCGAAGCGTCCCTGCAGCACGAGTTCCGTATGCGCCTTGATCTCGGACGTCGAGTAGACGCGGCCGCTGATGGCGTGAGTCATCGGAAACGTGAGGGTAGCCTCGGTCACGTAGTCGACGGCATAGCCGATGTCCGAGGCGACTCGCGTCGTCGTCTCGCAGCACTGTTCGGTGCGGATGCCCGCGATCACCAGATGATCGATCTGGCGCCGGCGCAGCCACAGGTCCAGGCCGGTATCGGTGAACGCGTTGTGCGTGTGTTTCTCGAAGACGACATCGGGCGAAGCGGGCAACCAGTCCAGCGGCTTCACAAAGCCCGATTCCTTCTTGAACGGTCCGGCCTTGCCGACATGGAAGATATGAACCACCGGAACGCCGGCTTCGCGCGCGCCGCGGTCGAGGCGCAGTACGGCTTCCTTGAAAGCCGGCAGATCCGTGTCGGACCAGTCGGGCATGTGGCGAAACGATTCCTGAACGTCGATGATGACGAGAGCGGAACAGCGTTGGTCGGCGGTCATTTTTGGCCTCGATGATTGAACGTGCAATCATCATAATGCCCCGTCAACCGCACAGGAAAGAGCATTACGCGTCATCTTTGCGGACAAAATCCGCCATCACAGCCCATAAGTTCGTCGGGCAGCATCGCGAGTATCCATGCCGCTGCGTTGCGACCGGATGCGGCCAGCCCTACACTTGGCTACGCGCATCGCGCGCGGGAGCAACGTGTCATGGTCGAAGTCCTCGTCATTCTCCAGCTATCCATATCGGCCGCCGAGCGCGATGCCGTCATGCGCGCCGCCCCGCCGACGCAATCCATCTCGAACCGCGTATACGTGAGCACCGCGGATGCTTCGGCCGTTCCACGCATCGCGTCGATGCACGGCGTCGCCAGCGTGCTGACGCACGCGGAATCGTCGGTGAAGCAGTCGAACGGGCTCGACGATACCGAAGCGCTTTTCGTCGATGCATGGATGTCGCGGCTCGGCCAGGTCAAGACGCGCCGTGGCGATCAGCTCGACTGGGACACGCCGCCGATGCAACCGCCCGATCCGAAGCGGTGACGCATCGGCCGCGTGGACCCCTAGCCCATCGCGCTCAGGAAACCGATCCGCCTCCGAGTGCTTCCATCGTGAGTTCCGGTTGCGGCGCGGGCGCATCGCCGGGTTGCGGACTGCCGCCGAAGTATCCGCCGCCGAACGCGTTGCCGCCGCCGGCGGTAGGGGTGCGGGTCGCGGTCGAAGTCGACGCGAGGCCGCCGCCGTTCGACGAACCGCCGCCGACGCCCGCGAGCCTGCCCGAATCCGGGGCCGATACCGCCGTGCCCTCGCCGTTCACGCTCCCCATTCCATAGCCCGCTTCCCCTGCCAGCGTGGCTGCGCCGGGACCGCCCTTGCCATCCTCGTAAGAATCGAACGCCGATGCCGATGCGCTCGCCATGCCGCCGTAAGAAGCCGCGACCGATGATGGCGTCGGACTCTGCGCGCCGGAGCCCGGCACTACGTCGAGATCGACGAGCCGCATGCCTTGCGCCGATACCTCTTCCCATTTCGCGACGAAGTGCTGCCAGTCGGCGCCGGACCACAGGTAGTACGCATCCGCGCCGGGCAGCCAGACGCCCGAGAAGCGCTGACCTTGCGCGGACTGCGTGATCTCGATATCGACGAGACGCAGATTCTGCTGGGCGAGCTCCTGCCACTTCGCGACGAAGTTGTTCCAGTCCGCATTGACCCAGAGATAATGACCGCCCGTGCCCTGCCGCCACACGCCGAAGAAGCGCTGCTCGCTGCCCACGTCGACGATCTTGAGATCGATGAGACGAAGGTTCTGATCCGCGAGCTGCTGCCACTTCGCGACAAAGCTGTTCCAGTCGGCGTTGATCCAGAGATAGTAGCCATCGTCGCCGGGCAGCCAGACGCCCGAATACAGCAGCGTGCCGTTGACGTTCTGCACTTCGAGATCGACGAGCCTCAACCCCTGGGCGCCCAGCTCCTGCCATTTGGTGATGAAGTCCGCCTGATTCGCGTTGACCCAAAGGTAATAGCCGCCCGTGCCCTCGCGCCAGACGCCGTGGAATCGCTCGGAACCGTTCTCGCGCGTGATCTTGAGATCGGCGAGACGCAGATTCTGCTCCGCGAGTTGCTGCCATTTCGCGACGAAACTGTTCCACGATGCGTTGACCCACAGATAGTGCGCGTCGTTGCCCTGCCGCCATACGCCGGTGTAGGTCTGTGTAACGAGCGGAAAGCCGAGATGGAACGGCGTGTGCACGCACATGTTCCAGGTGTTGCCCTTCATCAGACAATCGACGCCGCCCCCTGGCGCGCAATTCGCGCAGTTGGCGTTCGGTTTGAAGTACACGCCCCACGATCCGCCGCAGTTGCAGCCGCTCGCCGCGTATTCGTCCGGCGCGCCGAAAATGTGCCCGCTTTCGTGCGCGAATACGCGGTCGATGTTGTCGGGGCCCCATCCATCGTTGTCGTAGTTCATCACGAGACGCGGGCCGCCGATCGACGCATAAGCAAAATGCCCGAGCGGATACTTGGTGAAGAAGCCGCAATATGTCCAGTCGGTGCCGAGATCGGTGCGCAGCTTTTCGATGTACGCCGTCACCGCGCCCATGCCCGTGCCGTAGCCGAGCTGCGTCATCGCGGGATCGCGCCACAGCGTCTCTTTTTCATCGAAAGTCAGCGTGTCCGCGCCGGGCTGCACCTCCACCGCGACGATCTTGATGTCGTACTTGAAGGTCAAGCCTTCCGGGTTTTGCGTCGCCAGCCAGCTCAGTCCGTTCTGCACTTCGGCGACGACCTTCGTACGCTCGTCCTGCGAAAACTTGAGATTGTCGTTCGGTCCTTCCACGATCACGATTCCCACCGCGACCGAGCCGGTCAGACGCTGGCTCGTCGGCGCGCCCGCCTGCGCCATCGCCCTTTCGGCGCGCTCCCTGGAGTCTTCGGGCGGCGTACACGAATACTGCATTTCCTCGCTGGAATCCCACGACTCGCCCTCGCGCGGACGCGATGACTTCGCGGTCCGATACGCGCTCGATTCGCGCAAGGCGAACGCGTTGTAGCCCAACTGCTCCGTCGCCGACAGCGAGTCGACCACCATCGCGGATGCCTGCAGCGATTCGTACGCCAGCGCCTTTGCGGCGGGTTCCGCCGATTCCTCCATCACGATCACGCGCGAACCGTAGACATGCACGACACGGCGGCTCGATGTGGATTCGGGATGACGCCGCGCCTCGGCGAATGCGCCTGTCTCGGGCAAGATCACGACACGTTCACGAATGTTGATATCACCGGCCATTTCAACCTCCTTTGAAGAGATAGGGATTTCCTGGAAGGCCATTGAGTAAGGGGTCTTCAGGAAGCGCGTGTTGAACACGCTCGTCGTCTGCGCGCTATCAGGTCAGCTCGCAGTGATCGGGATGCCGAAGAAATACAGCCTCGATCGAAGGGACGCGCCGTGATACGGCGCCCATGAGTCGCGTTCTTCGTCAGAATGGGCGCAACGGTTTTTTGAGGGCCGCATTGCGAAGATCGTCCGCTTACCTTGCAGCGCGCGTTTTTATCGGCACCTTAGGTAAGACGCGTTCGCTCGGCCCGATTGAAAGCCTAGTAATCTTTCGATGCGATTTTTATTCTTTTTTCGCGCCGTTCCAGTGGCCTTTCGACGCGGGAGGCCGACTCACACCCGGAGGATCGAACGATGACGAAGTACCTAATCTCCTTCCCTGCATCGGCGATGCACGTCTCCGATGAAGACATCGACGCGGTCGGCGAAGCGGCACGCGCGGTCATCAGAGAGGCGAAGGAAGCGGGCGTCTATGTGTTCGGCGGCGGTATCAATGGGAACGTGACGCCGCAGATGGTCGCCGCCGACGGCACCGTCACGAACGGGACGTATCCGCAGACGAAAGAGTTCGACGGCGGCTTCTGTGTGCTGGAACTTCCATCGCGCGAAGCGGCCGTCCAATGGGCCGCTGACATCGCCAAAGCCTGCCGCTGTGCGCAGGAACTCCGCGAGTTCGGGTACGACCCGGAGAGCTGACACGCTCAACCAAGTCGACGACTGCCGCCACCTTGTATCGCAACGTATCGGCGGCGGCTGCGGATACGCGCGATTACACAACGCCTCGATTTCGACACGCACAGGATACGTCGGCGCGCTTCAATACGTCCATCGCGCAGCAGTGAGCCGCGCCAGCAGCGGGATTCGACGTATTACGTATGCAACGCGATCCGAGCCGAACGATCGTGTTCGAAGCGCAGTACGCGTGACGGAGTCGGCCGCCGAAATAGCTTTGCCTTCATCAGGAGTTCTCATGTCATATAACAAGACGCTTCCCAAGTCGCCGTCGCGCCGCCGCTTCGTCGAGGTTGCGGCGGCCGGTATCGCAGCGGCATCGCTGAACAAGCTCGCGTTTGCTGAACCGAACTCATCGATCGTCTCAGTCGCGAAGACCGCGAATATCGACAAGGAAGCGATTCGTCCGCTTCGCGTGCATGTTCCCGAAGCGCAACTCACCGATCTGCGCCGCCGCATCAAGGCAACGCGCTGGCCCGAGCGCGAGACCGTTTCCGACGAATCGCAAGGCGTGCCGCTCGCGATGATGCAGGAACTCGCGCGCCACTGGTCCACGGACTACGACTGGCGCAAGTGCGAGGCGAAACTGAACGGCTATCCGAATTTCATCACCGAGATCGACGGGCTGGACATCCACTTCATCCACGTTCGCTCGAAGCACGAGAACGCGATGCCGCTCATCGTCACGCACGGATGGCCCGGATCGGTGATCGAGCAATTCAAGATCATCGATCCGCTGACCAATCCCACGGCACACGGCGCGAGTGCGTCGGATGCGTTTCATCTGGTGATCCCGTCGCTGCCGGGCTATGGCTTCTCGGGCAAGCCGACGGCGACCGGCTGGGGACCCGAGCGCACCGCACGCGCGTGGGTCACGCTCATGAAGCGGCTCGGATACGACAAGTTCGCGGCGCAAGGCGGCGACCTCGGCGGCGTGGTCGCCAACGTGATGGGCACGCAGGCGCCGCCCGAGTTGCTCGGCATTCACGTCAACTTCCCGGCGACCGTTCCCGCCGATATCGCCAAAGCGCTGCAGGCAGGCGATCCGCCACCTGCGGGCCTCAACGATGAAGAAAAGCACGCGTACGAGCAGCTTGCCAGCGCCGCAAGAAAACGCCGGGCGTACGCGCTGGAAATGGGCACGCGCCCGCAAACGCTCTACGGCATCGCGGATTCGCCGACAGGTCTTGCCGCATGGCTGCTCGATCATGGCGACGGCTACGTGCAGCCTGCGGCGGCGCTGACTTCGGCGGTGTTCGCGCGCGACGTCAACGGCGAATCATCAGGGGCGATGACGCGAGACGATATTCTCGACGACATCACGCTCTACTGGCTGACGAACACGGGTGTCTCGTCCGCGCGCTTCTACTGGGAATCGCACTTCAACTTCCTTGCGGCCGCCGACGTATCGGTTCCCGCGGCCGTGAGCGTGTTCCCGCGCGAGAACTATCAGGCGCCGCGAAGCTGGACGGAGCGCGCTTATCACAACCTCATCTGGTACAACCGGCTCGACAAGGGCGGACACTTCGCGGCGTGGGAACAGCCGGACCTGTTCGCCGGGGAAGTGCGTGCGGGGTTGAGGTCGTTGCGCACGTGAGCGCGTGCTGGGCCACATCGCAAGACGAACGTTCAGCGCGTCGACGGCATGTCCGCGATCGCATCCCGCTTCGTGATCCACGCCTAATAAGCGATGCGCGTAACCACGCTGAAGGACATATCGTTCTGTTCCAGGCGTGCAGTCATTGCCTCGCGTGCGTCCGCATTGGTCGGAACGTCCAGGTAGCTCTTGCCCGCAAAGCCCGGCTCGAAACTTACTTCGGCTTCGTCGGCAATCGCCTGAAGAATCTCGTGCTCGGCGGATTGAACGAGCTGGTCGTCATCGGTATGGCTTACTGCGAAGCAGGTGAGCATCGTTTGACCCCTTGCGATTGTGCTGTGACGCTGATGCGTCTCGACTGCGAAACGGGCGAGCGCCTGCGTGGCGCACAAGTGCCGACGCATCTATTGTCGCCTCGGATGAGCGACATGATTACTTGACAAAAAGTCAGTGGTGCCGAGATCGAAACAGGCGGAATACAGTCAGCTTCCTCGTGAATTGCCGGGCTAGAATTTTGGGCTCGTGTACGGCCGATGGCACCGATCGGCCAATTCGCGACATCGCTTGAATGAAACAGCGGCGAGCGGTACTTTCGAACCGCTCGCCGCCCGCCATACCGCCATTCGTTGCGCCGCGTTCCTTACTTCTGAACGACGACAGCCTTGTTGAACGAACCGCCCTGCGTGATCGCAGCCGCATTGCCGATACCGCTCTGAGTCACCGAGCCGTAGTTGGCGTTGCCGATCTGGACGATCGAAGCCGTGTTATACGCACCGGTTTGCGAAGCATCCGCGGAGTTGAAGTAGCCGACTTGCGTCAGCGTCATGTCTTCGTGCGAGCCCGACTGCTTGCCCTTCGCTTCGTTGAAGCCGCCGCCCTGACCGGCCAGCAGCGTCGATTCGAACGCGCCTTGTTGCGTCAGATCCATGTTGTTGTTCGAACCGACCTGCACCGCGGCTGCCAGGTTGCTGCCGCCATCCGTCTGATGAACGGCCGCCGTGTTGCGATCGCCCGCCTGAACGACATACGTGTGATCGTTGGCTTCGCGATACTGATCGACGTATGCCGTGTTGTAGGCCGAGCCGGTTTGCAGGATCGTCGTCGTTTCGTTGGTCGCGTTGCCTTGCGTCACCTGCGCATAGTGCGGTGCGCCTGCGCCGCTCTGGTCGATGGTGGTCGTGTTGCCGCCGCCGTTTTCCGAATGCACTTGCGCGCGGGCGAAGTCGGCCTGCCTGATCGACACGTTGTCGCCGATTTCCGAAACCTGCTCGATCTTGCCGTCGTTATGATCGCCGATCTGATCGATGCGAGCCGAGTTGTAGCCGCCATTCGTCTGCGTCACCGTCGCGATGCCGTTCTTGTTGCCTTGCAGGATGTCGACGCGGTTGCCGATCGTGGTCGTCTGCGTGACCGTCGCTTTTGCGCCGTCGCTCACGCCTGCCGTCTTGCCGGTGCCTTGATCGATGTTGACCGTGTTCCAGCTCGAGCCGGTGCGATTGATGGTCGCCGAGTCGTTCTTGCCGAATTGCGTGACCGTGTCCTTGTCGTACGACGAAGCCGTCTGCGTCACGTTCACCGTGCTGTTGCTGCCCGTTTGCTTGATGGTGGTCTTTTCACCGATCGCCTGCTGCTGCGTGAGCGTCGCGCTCAGCTTCGATTCGCCCGAAACGCGTGCCGCGTTTTGCTGGATGTCGGTCACGTTGGCGCCGCCGTTGCTCGAAGTAACGGTCGCGCTCGAACCGTCGCCGTTCTGCTGGACCTTCACGCGGTCATGGCTGGACGCCGTCTGCGTCACGCCAGCAGTGTTGCCGTTGCCATACTGCTCGACGATCGCGCCTTCGCCGACCGACGCTGCAAAAGCCGACGTCGATGCCAATGCTGCCAGACCCATAGCGATGATGATTGCCTTCACTTTCATTTTTATGCCTCGTTGACTTGATGTTTTTTGCACGTAGATTCGTAACCCTAACGGACGTCAACCCCCGCTGACGCCCGGCCCTGCACACTCACACACCTACCTGTACTGCGTGGTCTCCTCGCCTGCCTACTTCATCAGAACCGCAGCCCGGGCGCCGCCCGTCTGCGTAACCGATAATCCTGAACCGTTCCTGCTCTGCAAGATCGAAATCTCGTTGTTGTTGCCAAGCTGCGTCACCGACGACGACATCGAATTCCCGACCTGCGTGACCGTTGCTTCGTTACCGCTGCCGTTCTGCATCGCGATCGACCGGTTGTACTGACCCGACTGATATCCGGCGTAAAGATTGGCGGCGCCGCTTTGCTGAAGCACGGTCCAGTTGTCGTTGCCGGCCTGCGCCGTCGCCGCCGCGTTCGCGATGCCGATCTGATTGGCCATCAAGCCGTTATGTCCGGCCTGAATCGCGTCGAGACGATTACCCTGGCCGTGTTGCGACACGCGAGCGACTTGCGTCGCGCCGCCGAAGCCCGGTTCCGGCGGACCGAAATCCGAGACCGACGACAGGTCCGCCGCATACACCGCGAGCGAGACGACCGCGCCGAGCGCCGCGCACACAGCGACCTTCGATGCGCGCATTGGCGCACGCGATGCTTTCATGCTGATCTCCTTCGCTGAGACTGATTAACTGCCGATGGTCTTCGGCGGATCGATTCTCACCGGGCTATACGACGGGTTCACGTCTTCCATCGTCTGCGCGTAGCCCTGGTTTTCCTGCAGATATCGCTGCATCGTCGGGTCGTACCAGTCCTTCGTGTCCCTGAGCGCCCACGACTGGTTCGCGACGCCTTGCACGATCAGATGCACGAGCGCCGATTCGATCGCTTCGTTCACGCACAGCTGCTGCGGCTCGTTGCGCGTCATGCCGGCTTCGGCCTGCAACAGATCCTTGAAGCCGATGAAGCGATACACGCCGGTATCGACCTGAATCGAATAGATGGTCTTGGTCGTCGACACGCTGTTGAGTATCGTGCCGTTGCGGATATCCACGGCGCGCAGGTTCACCGTCACTTGATCCACGCGATATTGTTGGGATGCCGAAATACCCAGATACGCGATGCCCGCGCCGCCCGTGCGAATGTTCGTGTCGTAACCGACGATGCCGCCTTCCAGCACGATGCTCGCCGGTGCGAGCGCGCCGATCTGCGGTATCGCGTTCTTTTTATCGTCCGGCGTTTCCAGCGCGCGCATGATCTTGCGTTCGGTCAGGAGGTCCTGAAGGTTTTCGCGCTCGACGGGCGTGAACCAGCCGGAATCGCGCATCGCCTTCACGAGAAACGAAGCGCCGCCCTGCGTCACCTGCGACGAGAACGAGCTGTCCGGCGACGGCTTGTACTGGCCCGTCAGATCGCGAAAACCGTACACGGCCGCGACGATGCGCCCTTTCGGCGGCGGCAGGTGCGTGAGGTCGCGCGTCACGCGCGTCGGCGGCGTGAGCGTCGCGTTGCCCGCCGAAGGCATCGGCGTCGTGACGCAGCCGGTCAACAGCATCGTTGCAAGGAGCGTGGCGCCCAGTGCCGCGCGCGTCGCCAGTGTCGTGATAGCTTCTTTGTTCATGTCGTATGCGCGCTCGCGTTACTGTCCGTTGCCGACGACGAAGGTCGTCGAGGCGCCCGTGGTCTTGTCGGTCGTCGTCACTTGCAGATTGCCGCCGGTAACTTGCGTGATCGCAATCGAGAAGTTGCCCGTGTTGATCGTGCCGGGATGCAGCGTGCCGTCCGTGCCGACGATCGAGCTCGATATCGACGACGCGACGCGCGACAGAATCGCCTGCTGCAATTGCGTGTTGAACTGGTCGAGCGTGGACTGGCTGCTCGTACCGAGGTTCTCCGTCGACGGATCCTTGTACTTGTTCTGCGCGTTCGCCTCGTTGAGCAGATTCGTCCCGTTCAGCGGATTGCCGCCGAAGTTCGGATTCACCGGTTCATACACAAGCGAAGTGGCTTGCGCGGCGATAACCGGCATCGCAAGCGCGCAAGCGAGCAACGCGCGTTTCAAGAGCGCATTCGTTTTCATTGCGGTTTCCCCGTATTTTTTGGCCTTACTGCATCGATTTTCTTATGATGCGATTTTTTTATAGTTCGTCCATCGCCATGTCGGCGTCGCGGAACAGCAGACGGGTCAGGTCCGCCTGCATCACGTTCTGAAAGGCGATCTGCGCCGCGCCTTCGGCAATCGGCTTCACGTTCGAGCGCGCAATCGGCAGGAACGCCTGGAACACGCGACGCTGGCCGTACTCCACCCACACGAGACTGCCGTAGCGCGGCGACGGCCGCTCGTGCACCGAAACGATGTAGCGCTCGGACAGCGGGATGGCGCCCCAAGCCTGCGCGAACCAGGTGTAGAAGTCCTGCCCCGCGAGCGTCACCGTGTCGGTCGTGACCACGCCGCCGAGCGTATCGTCGAGCGCTTGCTTGCCTTCGATATCGACGGTGCGCGAGCGTGCCGTGCCGGCGAGGGTGGCGCTCTTGTCGAGCGACGATGCGGCATTCACCGTGCCGCGCGGCGTGAGAGGCGCGCCATTGGCGGCCGGCAATTCGCCGGTGTTGCCGACCGGACCGGGCGTCGGCGTGCTGGGCAGCGAGATGAGCGGTTGAGCCTGAGACGCCGTGTTCACGTGCGCGGCCGGCTGCGTTTCCGCATCCTGCGCATTCGCATTGATCGCGACGATCGAAACCCCGATGCACACTGCGATGACCCGCCCTTTGACAGGCGCGTTGTTCTTCTCACGCTGCATGACTTCCCCGTATGTCTTTGGCCGCTATGGTGCTGCCTTCAGACGGTCTGTTTTAAACGCTTCGTTTTTATTTGTACGACGAGACGGATTCTCCGTAATAACCGGTAATGGCTATGTTGTCCGCGCCACATTCATGCCAAGAAAATCGCAAGCAACGACGCATCGGCTCAAAGCGTTGCGCCGATGTTTTCGCGCGTCTACCCAAGGAAACGTTTGCTGGCAACCAAGGACGACGCCCGATGTTGGTGCAGCCGATACATCAAACGTGCGCCGCTTTCACCGCGGATGGGCAATGCGCTCCGTCCGAACCTGCGCAACGCCGCCAGCAGCCATAAAAACCGTTGGCACGATTCCCGCTTAGAGGGGATGGCAAGGAGCCGGCGCATCATCCGGTTCATCGAACAATCTGGAAATGGACGGCTAGGGTTCCGGTCTGCTTCACGCGGATGCTGGTCCGAGAGCTGTCGACCTCAGGCGAGGTTACACGGCGGGATAAAAGCCCGGGAGAGAACGCGATGAGTCGCGCTGCTCCCTTGCCGTCGCCAACCGTCTCCTTCGAGGTCAACCTCATGCGCAAGCTCGCTCGCTTTCTTGGCATCGCCGCACTCTCCGTCGCCGCTTTCGCGTCCAGCGCCGCATCCGCCGCGCCGCGCAACGACTTCAAGGTCTGCTGGACTATCTACGCGGGCTGGATGCCGTGGGGCCAGGCCAAGACGCAGGGAATCGTCTCCAAGTGGGCGAAGAAGTACGGCATCAATATCGATGTCGTCCAGCTGAACGACTACGTCGAGTCCATCAATCAATACACGGCCGGCAAGTTCGACGGCTGCGCGATGACCAACATGGACGCGCTCACGATCCCGGCTTCGGGCGGCGTGGACTCGACGGCGCTGATCGTCAGCGATTACTCGAACGGCAACGACGGCGTCCTCATGAAGGGCAAGGGCAAGCAGATCGCCGATCTCAAAGGCCAGCAGATCAACCTCGTCCAGTTCTCGGTCTCGCATTATCTGCTCGCACGCGCACTCGAAAGCGCGCACATGAGCGAGCGCGACCTCAAGGTCGTCAACACGTCCGACGCCGATATCTCCGGCGCATTCGCCACGCCCACCGTGCATAACACGGTCACATGGAATCCGATGCTCGCCGACCTGAAGGCGCAGCCGAACGTCACCGAAGTCTTCGACTCCAGCAAGATTCCCGGCGAGATCATGGACATGATGGTCGTCAATACGAAGACGCTGAAGGACAACCCGGCGCTCGGCAAGGCATTGACCGGCGCATGGTTCGAGATGGTCGCGCTGATGCACGGCGATTCCCCCGAAACCACGAGCGCGCTGACTTCGATGGCCAAGGCGTCCGGCACCGATCTCGCCAACTTCAAAGGCCAGCTCTCGACCACCGCCCTCTTCTACACGCCGAAGGCCGCGCTCGAATTCGTGACCAGCCCCGACATGCCGAAGATCATGACGCGCGTCGCCAAGTTCTCGTTCGATCACGGCCTGCTGGGGCAAGACGCGAAGAGCGCGGATGCCGTCGGCATGGCGTTCGACAAGGGCGTCGTCGTCGGCAACAAGAACAACGTGAAGCTGCGCTTCGATCCGGCCTACGTCGAGATGGCGGCGGCCGGCAAGCTCTGAGCGCTTCAGGTTCTACTACATGGCGGTCAACATGCGACTCATCAATCGACATCCGAGCAGGACCGGCGCGCTGATGCTGTTACTGCTGCCGTTCGTCGTGCTGCTCGCGGTGTATTTCACCGGCTCTTCGATGCGGCTCGCCGACAATCCCGACGACAAGCTGTTGCCGAGCGCGACGCAGATGAGCGATGCGATGAAGTCCGCCGCCTTCACCGAAGACAAACGCACCGGCGAGTATCTGCTCTGGACCGATACCGCGTCGAGCTTGCGAAGGCTCGGCATCGGGCTCGTCGCGAGCGCGGCGATCGCGCTCGTTGCGGCCATCGCGACGGGATCGTTTCCGCTCGCAAGCGCGACGCTTTCGCCGTTCATCACCGTCATATCGATGGTGCCGCCGCTCGCCGTGCTGCCGATTCTCTTCATCGTCTTCGGTCTCGACGAACTGTCGAAGGTCGTGCTGATCGTCATCGGCATCACGCCGATGATCATTCGCGATCTGCACGCGCGCGCCGCCGAAATCCCGGCCGAGATGTGGATCAAGGCGCAGACGCTCGGCGCGAACAGTTGGACGCTTGTTCTGCGGCTCGTGCTGCCGCAGCTTCTGCCGCGCCTGCTCGTCGCGATCCGGCTTTCGCTCGGCGCCGCATGGCTCTTTCTCATTGCAGCGGAAGCGATCGCATCGACCGACGGGCTTGGCTATCGCATCTTTCTCGTGCGGCGCTATCTGTCGATGGATCTCATTCTTCCCTACGTCGCGTGGATCACGCTGCTCGCGTGGCTCACCGACGAACTGCTGCGTCGACTCACGCAGTGGTGCTTTCCGTGGTACGGCGGAGGCGCGCGATGATCGTCGTTCGCAACGTATGGAAAAACTACGGCGATCAGGTCGTGCTGGAACGGCTGAATCTCACCGTGAAGGAAGGCGAATTCTGTTCGATGGTCGGCGCGTCCGGCTGCGGCAAGTCCACGTTTCTGCGCCTGCTGCTCGGACAGGAACGGGCGACGCGCGGCGAGATTCTGCTCGACGGCGAACCGCTTCCCGCCGAACCGGACGCGCATCGCGGCGTCGTGTTTCAGCGCTACTCGGTCTTCGATCATCTGAGCGTGCTGCGCAACGTGATGCTCGGTCTCGAACTGCCGCGCGCGAAATTCACGGGACGGCTCTTCGGCGCACAACGACGCGCCGCACGCGACGAAGCCGCCGCGATGCTCGAACGCGTGGGTCTTGGCGCGGCGCTCGACAAGTATCCGCAGCAACTTTCGGGCGGCATGCAGCAACGGCTCGCCATCGCGCAGGCGCTGATGATGAAGCCGCGCGTGCTGCTGCTCGACGAACCCTTCGGCGCGCTCGATCCCGGCATCCGCAAGGACATGCATGTGCTGTTGTCGGAGTTGTGGCGCGAATCGAAGCTCACGATTTTCATGGTCACGCACGACCTCAAGGAAGGCTTCACGCTCGGCAGCCGCGTGCTCGTCTTCGACAAGGTGCGCGTCGATCCGCAAGCGCCCGGCGCGTACGGCGCGCGCATCACCTACGACATTCCGCTCGACCGCACGCGCGCCTCGGCATCGGCGGTGCATATGGCGCAGGCCGCGGTGCAGGGCGCATCCAGCATCGAACTCGTCTCCGACTAAAGGAAGCTCTACGCCATGACAGTGTTACTCGAAGAAACGGTCCCCGGTGGCGGTCATGCATCGCTGATCGTCAAGCGCGGACAGTCGCTCTGCATCACCGATATTCGCGGCGGCGCGAACGTCAGCGTGATGATGGTCAACGCGGCCGAAAAGAGCGAGCGGCTCAATCTGCCGGATTCGCTGAAGTGCCAGCACACCGCGAAGCTCACCACGGGCCATTGCCTCTATTCCGACATGGGGCGCGTCCTGGCCGCCATCGTTGCGGATACATGCGGCTGGCACGACAGCATCGGCGGGGTATCGAATGCGCAGGAAGTGTTCGAACGATACGGCGCGGGCCGCTATCAGGAGTTGCGCAACGGCTTCTATCGCAATGGCACCGACAACCTGCTCGTCGAGATGAGCAAGTGGGGCCTCGACGTTTCCGACCTGCTGATGACGCTCAATCTCTTCAGCCGCATCGACGTGACGAGCGATGGCGCGCTCGCCTTCGTGCCCGGCAATTCGAAAGCGGGCGATTACGTCGAACTGTATGCGCCGATGAACACGCTCGTCGTGCTGACCGCGATCCAGCATCCGCTCGACCCGCATCCCGAATACTCGCCGAAGCCCGTCAAGCTGGAACTGAAGGAATCGCATCCCGAAGTCGCGGAAATCTGCCGTACCGCATGCGAAGAGAACGTGCGCGGCTTCATCAACACCGAACGCTTTTTCCTTTGAGCGAACCTGAGAGATGAGCAACATGACCCAAGCGCTTACCGTCAGTGAAAAACATCCAGAAAGCGCGGTGTATCGCGAAACGCTCGCCGCGGGCGAACCGTGGCTGCATGAAGTGAAAGCGGGGCAGACGCTGCGCATCGTCGATCTGGAGGGCAATCAGGCCGTCGATACGCTCTTCTACAGCCTTCACGATCCGCGCGAACGCTTCGATCCGCAACGCACGTTGCGTCGGCAGCAGAGCCTCTATCTGACGTCCGGCTCGGTGCTGTATTCGAATCTCGGCAATCCGATGCTGACGATCGTCGCCGATACCTGCGGCCGTCACGACACGCTCGGCGGCGCATGTGCGCAAGAGAGCAACACGGTGCGTTATGCGCTGGAAAAGCGCTACATGCATAGCTGCCGCGACAACTTCCTGCGTGCATGCGCGCACGACGGACGGCTCGCGAAGCGCGATATCGGCGCGAACGTCAACTTCTTCATGAACGTGCCGGTGACGGCCGAAGGCGGCCTGACCTTCGAAGACGGCATCTCGGCGCCCGGCAAGTATGTCGAGCTGCGCGCGGAGATGGACGTCATCGTGCTGATCTCCAACTGTCCGCAACTGAACAATCCGTGCAACGCCTATAACCCGACACCCGCGGAGCTGATCATATGGAACTGAAGCGCATTCGCAGCTGGATCTATCACGTCATGCTCGTTCGCTCGGGACGCTGCTGCACGACCACGCGCGAACAACTGAACCGAAGCTATCGCTGAAGCGATCGCGGCCGCGGACGACCGCGGCTCGCCATGCTCACGGCGGGACGGCCCGCCTCCGAACGATCCTTCCCTTTCCATGTTCGAGAAGATCCTGATTGCGAATCGCGGGGCGATCGCCTGCCGCATTCTCAGAACCTTGCGCGCGCTCGATGTCACCGGCATCGCCGTGTATGCCGAAGCGGATCGCGCTAGCCGCCATGTAAGCGAAGCCTCGATTGCGCATTCGCTCGGCGACGGTCCCGCCGCGACGACCTATCTCGACACGGCGAAGATCCTCGACATCGCGCGTGCCGAAGGCGTGCAGGCGATTCATCCCGGCTACGGCTTTTTGTCGGAGAACGCGGCGTTCGGCGAAGCGTGCGAAGCGGCGGGCATCGCGTTCATCGGACCGACGCCCGCGCAATTGCGCGCGTTCGGCCTCAAGCACACCGCCCGCGAAATCGCCGCGAAGGAAGGCGTGCCGATGCTCGAAGGCACGGGCCTCCTCGACGACTTGCCGTCCGCGCTCGCTGCGGCAGAGCGCATCGGCTATCCGGTGATGCTGAAGAGCACGGCGGGCGGCGGCGGCATCGGCATGCGCGTGTGCTGGAACGCGGGCGAACTCGGCGCGCATTTCGACGCCGTGCGCCGTCTCGGCGAGAACAACTTCAGCGACGCGGGCGTGTTCCTCGAGAAGTACATCGAGCGGGCGCGGCATCTCGAAGTGCAGGTCTTCGGCGACGGCCAAGGCGACGCCATCGCATTGGGCGTGCGCGACTGCTCGGTGCAGCGGCGCAATCAGAAAGTGCTCGAAGAAACGCCCGCGCCATCGTTGCCCGAAGGCGTATCGGCTGCGCTGTGCGATGCCGCGATCCGTCTCGCGAAGGCCGTCGATTACCGGTCGGCCGGCACGGTCGAATTCGTCTACGACAGCGCGGCGGAACGGTTCTATTTCCTCGAAGTGAACACGCGTTTGCAGGTCGAGCACGGCGTCACCGAGCAGGTCTGGGGCGTCGATCTCGTCCGCTGGATGATCGAACTCGCCGCTGGAACGCTCGCGCCGCTTTCCTCGCTGATGGCGGGCCTGAAGCCGCGCGGCCACGCGATCCAGGCGCGCCTGTACGCGGAAGATCCGGGCCGCGACTTCAAGCCGAGCCCCGGCCTCGTGACCGATGTCGCCTTCCCCGTAGCCGATGGCCGCGCGCTGCGCATCGATACGTGGATCGAAGCCGGATGCGAAGTGCCGCCCTACTTCGATCCGATGCTCGCGAAAATCATCGCGTGGTCGCCGACGCGCGACCAAGCGCGCCACGCGCTCGACGAGGCGCTCGCGAACACGCGGCTTTACGGCGTGGAGACGAATCGCGACTATCTGCGGCAGATCATCGGCGACGCGCCGTTCGCGTCGGGCGAGCCGTGGACGCGCTGCCTCGAAGCGCTGAAGTATCGCGCGAGCACGATCGACGTCGCGAGCGGCGGCACACAGACGACGGTGCAGGACTATCCGGGCCGGCTCGGCTATTGGGCGGTCGGCATTCCGCCGTCGGGACCGATGGACGACCGCTCGATGCGCCTCGGCAATCGTCTCATCGGCAACGCCGCCGACGCCGCCGCGCTCGAAGTGACGATGAGCGGCCCGACGCTGCGCTTCAATACCGATGCGGTGATCGCGATCACGGGCGCTGACATTCCCGTCACGCTCGACGACATCGCGCAGCCGATGCACACCAGCATCCATGTAGCGGCGGGCTCGACGCTCGCGCTCGGCACCATTCGCGGCGCGGGCGCGCGTGCCTATCTGTGCGTGCGCGGCGGCTTCGATGTCGCGTCGTATCTCGGCAGCCGCAGCACGTTCACGCTCGGCCAGTTCGGCGGACACGGCGGACGCGCGATCCGCGCCGGCGACGTGCTGCACGTCTATCCGCTCGGCGACGCGCAAGCAGGCGCGACGCTCGGCGATGCGCTGCGCCTCGAACCTGTTCGCACGATCCGCGTCATCTACGGCCCGCATGGCGCGCCCGAGTATTTCAGCGCGGCGTATATCGAACGCTTCTTCGATACCGAATGGGAAGTGCACTTCAATTCGAGCCGTACCGGCGTGCGCCTGATCGGGCCGAAGCCCGAATGGGCGCGCGAGGACGGCGGCGAGGCGGGCCTGCATCCGTCGAATATTCACGACAATCCGTATGCCGTCGGCGCGATCGACTTCACCGGCGACATGCCCGTGATCCTCGGCCCCGACGGCCCGAGCCTCGGCGGTTTCGTGTGTCCGGTGACGATCATCGAAGCGGACTTGTGGCAGATCGGCCAGTTGAAGGCGGGCGACAAGGTGCGCTTCCTTCCCGTCGAGATCGGCGAAGCGCGTCGGGCCGCGCGGCGGCGGCGTCGTGAAATCGAATCGCTCGATATCGAACGCGGCGAAGTGACCGAACGACGTGCGGCGCTGACCTCGCCCATCGTGCTCGATAGCGGATCGGGCCGCGAAAGACTCGTCGCGCGCGTGTCCGGCGATACGCATCTGCTGCTCGAAATCGGCCCGGCGGAACTCGATCTCGTATCGCGCTTTCGCGGTCATGCGCTGATGCAGTCGCTCGAATCGCAGGCGCTTCCCGGCGTGGTCGATCTGACGCCGGGCATCCGCTCGCTGCAGATTCATTATCGGCCCGACGACTTGCCGCTCGCGCGTCTGCTTGCGATCGTCGAAGAAGCGTGGGCGCAAGTGCTGCTGCAAGGCGATCTGCGCGTGCCGTCGCGCATCGTGCATCTGCCGCTTTCGTGGGACGATCCGGCGTGCAGGCTCGCGATCGACAAGTACATGACGACGGTGCGCAAGGATGCGCCGTGGTGCCCGAGCAATCTGGAGTTCATCCGGCGCATCAACGATCTCGATTCCATCGATGCCGTTAGAAAGATCGTCTTCGATGCGAGCTATCTCGTGATGGGTCTCGGCGACGTGTATCTCGGCGCGCCGGTCGCGACGCCGCTCGATCCGCGTCATCGTCTGGTGACGACGAAGTACAACCCGGCGCGAACGTGGACGGCGGAGAACTCGGTCGGCATCGGCGGCGCGTATCTGTGCGTGTACGGCATGGAAGGTCCGGGCGGATATCAGTTCGTCGGACGCACGTTGCAGATGTGGAACCGCTACGCGCAGACCGCGGATTTCTGCGGCCAGCACTATCTGCTGCGCTTCTTCGATCAGATCCGCTTCTACGAAGTGTCCGCCGACGAACTCATGCGCATTCGCGCGGATTTTCCGCTCGGGCGCTATCCGCTGCGCATCGAGGAAACGGAGCTGTCCTTGCCGGACTATCAGGCGTTTCTCGCAGACGAAGCGTCGAGCATCGATGCGTTCCGCACGCGTCAGCAAGCGGCGTTTCAGGCCGAACGCGAGCGCTGGCGCGAAGCGGGCGCATCGGAAGACGCGCAGGATGCGCCACTCGTCGATGACACCGAACTCGCACCGCTCAAGGCTGGCGAACTCGCCATCGACAGCGAGATCGCGGGCAGCCTGTGGCAAGTGAAAGCGGCCCCTGGCGATGAAGTCGCGGCGGGCGACGTGCTGCTCGTCATCGAGTCGATGAAGATGGAGATTGCCGTCTGCGCGCCGTGCGCGGGCACCGTCGCCGCGATCCATGTCGCGCCCGGTTCTCCGCTGCGCGCGGGACAGCGCATCGCGGTCATCGAACGTCACTGAATCTATCCAACGGAAAACCATGTCGACATTCGATCTGCGTCTCTCCACGCTGCGCCGCGAATATCGCGAAGGCTCGCTCACGCCGCGCAAGCTCATCGCCCGGTTGCGCGACAAAGCCGCCGCGCTCAATCCCGAGTTCAATCTCTTCATCCATCTGCTGACGGAAGAAGAGATCGCGCCTTTCGTCGATCGGCTCGAAGGCCACGATCCGGACAGTTTGCCGCTCTACGGCATTCCGTTCGCGATCAAGGACAACATCGACCTCGCGGGCATCGAAACGACGGCGGGCTGTCCCGCGTTCGCGTACACGCCCGATGAATCCGCGACGCTCGTCGGCCAGTTGATCGCGCTCGGCGCGATTCCGCTCGGCAAGACCAATCTCGACCAGTTCGCGACCGGTCTCAACGGCACGCGCTCGCCGTATGGCAAGTGCCGCAACAGCGTGCATCCCGGGTATCCGTCGGGCGGATCGAGCGCGGGGTCGTCGCTTGCGGTCGCGCTCGGCGTCGCGAGCTTCGCGCTCGGCACCGACACGGCCGGATCGGGACGCGTGCCTGCCGCGCTGAACAATCTCGTCGGCCTCAAACCGACGAAAGGATTGCTCTCGACCGCGGGCGTCGTGCCGGCATGCCGTACGCTCGACTGCGTGACGTTCTTCACGGCAACCGCCGCCGAAGCCAGCGAACTGCTCGCGCTGACCGCGCGGCACGATCCGCGCGACGCATACAGCCGACGCAATCCGCAATGGAACGCGGCGCGTGCGTTCGGCACGCCGCACGCGTTCCGTTTCGGCGTGCCCGCGCAACTGGAGTTCGCGGGCTGCAGCGAAAGCCCCGCATTGTTCGCGCAAACGCGTGCGCTACTCGAAGCGGCGGGCGGCGAAGCGGTCGAGATCGACTTTCAGCCGTTCGTCGAGGCGGCGCAATTGCTGTATCAGGGACCGTGGGTTGGCGAGCGCTATAGCGTGACGGGCGAGTTGATGACGACGCAGCCGGATGCCGTGCTGCCCGTCATTCGCGATGTCCTGGCGAAAGCGCCGGGCGCGACTGCTGTCGAGCTGTTTCGCGCGCAGTATCGGCTTCAGGATCTGAAGACGCTATGCGATGCATCGCTCGATACGCTCGACTTCGTGCTCACGCCGACGTATCCGCGACCGGTGACGCTCGCTGAACTGGAGCGCGATCCCATCGGCCCGAATTCGCTGCTCGGCTACTACACGAACTTCATGAACCTGCTGGACTATGCGGCGGTGGCCGCGCCCGCCGGCTTCATGGAGAACGGATTGCCGTGGGGCGTGACCGTCTTCGGCCGCGCGTTCACGGATCAATATCTGCTCGGCGTCGCCGATCTGCTTCAGCGCAGAAGCGGCATGCGCTGCGTCGGGGGAGGCGAAGTCGATGCGAGTCCGCACGGCGCGGCGGCCAACGATCGCATGACGGTCGCGGTATGCGGCGCGCACATGCAGGGCTTGCCGCTCAATCGCGATCTCGTCGCGCGGGGCGCGCGTCTCGTGCGGGCGACGCGCACCGCGCCTTGCTATCGGCTATGCGCGTTGCCCGCATCGGCCGACGGCACGCGCAGGCCAGGCATGTGGCGCGTCGCGGACGATGGCGTCGGCATCGCCGTGGAGGTCTGGGAGATGCCGAGCGCGGAATTCGGATCGTTCCTCGCGACGATTCCTTCTCCGCTCGGGCTGGGCAAGGTCGAGCTGTCGGACGGTTCGTGGACGGCCGGTTTCATCTGCGAGCCGTACGCGGTGCAATCCGCCGAAGACATATCGGCGTTCGGCGGATGGCGCGCGTGGCTCGACGGTCGGCATCTTCAAGCCGCGCCTGGTTGATCGATCGGATTTGTCAACGCGCAGTCTGCAGCGAGCGCAAGGCCCGGCAAAGGAAAAGCGGATTCATGTCGCCAGAGAGGAATCTTGCGCGACGTCGCGGTGAATCCCGCACGCCTTTTTGAGCGAAGCGCCGAAGATGAGCCAGAGTGCGAGCGAGCCTGTCGATACGCCTCCCAGCACAAAGAACGCCGTTGCATAACCGAAATGCTGCGCGAGCACGCCGCCCAGTGCCGGGCTAAGCGCAGCGCCCATGCCCTGCACGGTCATCACGACGCCCTGCCCCACGTTCACTCGTCCGGTTCCCCGCAGCAAGCGCACGACCAACGCGGGGACCGCGACGCTTTGCAGACCCGCGCCGATTCCGTCGAGCGCCTGCACGGGCCACACGCCCCATGCCGCGATAAACATTCCCGCCACGAGTCCGCGCGCCGGCAGCGCGAGAAACGTGATCAGGATCACACCCCAGTAGCCGATTCGCTGGATGAGGCGGTTCGCGAAGATCGCCGCGACGACCATCACGAGTTGCGCAATCACGATGGTCTGCGCAGTGAACGCACTCGGATCGCCCTGATGCGCCGCCACGACCGCGAGCCCGTAAAGCGGCAGCATCGCCGCGTTGCCGAGATGGAACATCGCCAGCGAGGCGGCGAGGAGCAAGATGGGCCGGCACGTCAGCAGCACGCGAAATCCGCTCGCCTGTTCATGCCCGGTCGGCGACGAACTGCTCAAGCCGCGTGCGCTGTCGTGATCGATCGCATCGCGCCGGATGAGCAGCGTCGAAATCACCGTCATCGCGCCGAACACGCCCGCGAGCACGAACACCGCGCCGAACCCATAGCGCCATCCGAGCCAGCCGGACAGCGCGGCGCCTACGACGTTTCCCGCGTGATTGGCCACCTGATTGCGGCCGAACTGCCTGTCGAATCCTTTCTCGCGCACGATTCCCAGCGTGACGCCGGCGACGGCGGGACCGAGCGCAGCGCCCGTGACCGCGGTGAATATCTGCGATGCAGCGACCATCCAGTAGCTGTGCGATACCCTTAGCACGAGCGATGCAAGCGTCGTCATCACGCCTGCGATGACGATGACGCCGCGCTTGTGATGCGTCGCATCGACCAATGCGCCAGCCGGGGACGCGGCCAGCATGCCGGCGATGCCGCCCAACGTCATCACGGTTCCGATCGCATCCGCATGCCAGCCGTGCGCCTGCAGGAAAACGCCGAGAAACGGCCCGATGCCCGCCTGCACGTCCGCCATGAAGAAGTTCAGCCCTTCTAACGCGTATGAGGGATTCATGGTTCACCAATGACGTCCGTTTGGTTGGGCCTTGGTCGGTTCCGAGCGCGGGCTTCGCTTTGAGACTTTGGGATCGCACTCAACCGTTTTCGGGCGCGTCGACGAGCTGGGCGATTTCATCGACCTCGATCGTCCGACCATGCCTGTTCCTGACGCCGTGCCCCCAGGCGTGGACATGCGCGCCCGGACTCAGGTAATCGGCCAATTCGGCCGCGGCGTGCGGTGGCATGCGCAACGAGGTGCCATCGTCGAGCAAGGCGCCGCGCAATTCGCCTTTCGGTCCGAAGAGCGACAGCCGGACCTCGCCCGACGCTTCCATCGCCTTGCGCTCGACATGCGGTCTCTGATGCGTTTCGGCGTTAGCGTGCGGACCTTCGTCGCGAATGAGCACACCGCTTTTCGATGTCAGCGAGACAGCGGCGATGATGTCCGCGTCTCGCGGCTTTATCCCGCGCACGCGGATCTGATCGCCCGGCGCGACATGCCGCGCGAGTTCCTTCGATAGATGCGGTGGAAAATGAACCTGACGCGAGCCGAGCACGAGGCCGTCGATTTCTCCGTGTGAATTGAGCAGAAAACGTGTCACCTTTCCGCGGGTCTCGGGAAGGCTGGCGGGATCGATCCAATGCATGTTGCTACTCCTGAATGAGCGTGAGTGGGTAGGTCAGGCTTGCGCCGATCAGGGCGCTGTCGGCGGACGGTCGTAAATCTGCGTGAGATTGCCAGGCGAACCGAATGACGTCGCCTGAAGCGCCGTGCCGTATTGATTGCGCGTGCCATAGCCGCGCGCCGAAACCGTGGCTCCCGTTCGAACCAGGCTTCCGAACTGCTGTGCGACCGGAGGCGTGAGTTTGATGACCGTGCCATCGGAGAGAATCACGCCGTCGGGCTCGCCACGCGGCGCGGTCGTCACGTGCGCCACCTGCCCCTGCGCACTGAGGCGCGAGAGACCGGCGCCGCGCAGTTCCCGCGGAAGTGGTAGCGCGCCGGGCATCGGCGGCTGATCGATCAGTTGCTGTCCACTTCGCGTGTCGGCGATGCGTTGCGCGATGAAGTTGCCGCCTTCATCGTGCCAGCCGCTCAACTGCACGCTGTCGCCTTGGCGAACCGTCGAAGTCAGTTGCGCGCTCATGTGCGGCGGGAACCGTACGAGCGTCCCGTCGCTGGCGAGAAAGCCGTCGACATCGCCATCGGGATTCGTCAGAAAGCGCGCTACGGTCGCTTGCGTCGTGGACATCGAGGCCGCGTTGGAGATCGGTCTCGGGGCCAGGCCCGGAGGCCGAGGCGGCGGCGCGTCTGCGGAGACCGGCGGCGGGGGCGGCGGCGCCGTCACAGCGCTCGTTTGCGCTGCGCAACTCGCGCTCATCGCGAGGGCGGCGGCAAGGCTCGTCGCGCCGAGCAGGCGAACGGCGATTCGCCGATTGGCTGGCTGGGTCGATTGCATGTTTCACTCCTTTCGCGTGGCGCGGAGTGTTCTGCAAGTGCTATGCCATTCGAAGAATGCTGAAGACTTCGACGTCTTGCGCGAACGAAGATCGTCGATGTGTCAACGAAACGGACATCGCCTGTCCGATTCGTTGACACTCGTTTCCCTACGACAACGCGTCGGACATTCCGAGACTCGTCATCCGCGTATAGAGCGACTGACGGCTGATGCCGAGCCTCCTTGCCGCCTCCGCGCGATTGCCACCCGACGCAGCCAGCGCGTGAGTAATCAGCGCGTGTTCGAGCCGCGCAACGGCTTCCGTAAGCGGAAGCTCGAGCAACGCTGGCGGAATTGCCTCGCCGGTTTTGTCTTTTGCCGCAACGAGAAACGCGAAATCTTCGCGTGTGAGCACTTGCCCCGGCGCAAGCGCACTCGCCCGCTCGATCGCGTTGGCCAGTTCGCGCACGTTCCCTGGCCAAAGGAAAGTGGCCAGAAGGCGCTGGGCATCGGCGGAGAGATGCTTGCGCGTCGCTTCGGTCGATGCAGCTTCCAGAAAGTGCTCGGCAAGCGGCAGGATGTCGGCCACACGCTCCCGTAGCGGGGGCATGTGCAACGGGATCACGTTGAGGCGAAAGAGCAGGTCCTGTCGAAACGTGCCCGCCTCGACCATCGCGGCAAGATCGCGATGCGTTGCCGCGATCACGCGCACATCGACCGATATTGTCCGGTTCGTTCCGAGCGGCGTGACTTGCCGTTCCTGTAGCGCGCGCAGCAGTTTCGCCTGCATGGAACGCGGCATGTCGCCGATCTCGTCGAGAAACAGCGTGCCGCCGTGCGCCTCTTCGATCCGGCCTTTGCGCTCGCCCTGAGCGCCGGTGAACGCGCCTCGCGCGTGCCCGAAGAGTTCGCTTTCGAGCAGGTCTTCGGGAATGGCCGCGCAGTTCACCGCGACGAAGGGACCGTTCGCGCGCGCCGAGGCGCGATGGAGCACGCGAGCGGCCACTTCCTTGCCGGTCCCGGTCTCGCCGGTGATCAGCACGGTCGAGTTCGTTCCCGCCGCGCGGCCCAGGCGCTTCTGCACGTCGCGCATGGCTTCGCTTACGCCGAGCAGTCGCGGCTCGCGAGAAGTCACGTCGTCGCTGAATGCGGGCGTGAGGGGGGAGCTTCGCTGCGCCGATAGTATCCGCTCCAGCAGCGCGACGATCTCATCGCGTCCGACCGGCTTGGTCAGATGTTCGAACGCGCCGAGCCGCATCGCGCCGATGGTGTTGTCGCTCGTGGCATGGGCCGTCAGCATGACGACGGGCACGGCTTGCAGCTTCGCGATCGCACGCAGTGACTCGAGCACCGCAAGACCGTCCGCGCCCGGCAAGCGGAAGTCGAGAAAGATGCACTCGGGCGCCGGGTTCGCGCGCAGCCAATGCAGTGCCTCTTCGCCGGAGCGCGCCTCGATCGCCCGGTGGCCGAGGTCTTGCACGGTTTCCACGAGTCCTTCGCGGAAGGCATCGTCATCGTCGGTGATTAATATGGTCGCCATGGCAAGTCGATCACGAAGCACGTCATGTTCGAGTCGTCGTCGAGATAAGCACGTCCGCCGTGCGCCGACGCGATCTCCCGCACGACGGCAAGGCCCAGGCCGGACCCGTCGGGCCGCCCCGTCACGAATGGCTCGAAGATCCGTTCGCGCTCGGCCGCGCCGACGCCGGGACCATTATCGATGACCGTGAGCCGAAGCCGCTTCCCGTTCGCCGACTCGACGCCGCGTGCGCGGAGCATTACCTGTGTGCCAGACGGCGCGTGCCTCAGCGCGTTCAGGATGAGGTTGTCGAGCGCGCGGGCCAGTTGCACGGGATCGAAGATCGGCATGCCTGCGTCTTGCTCGACGTCCACATCTTTGCCGAGCGCGATGCCACGGCGTTCGGCGCCCGGCTCATGCGTATGAATAATGTCGTCGAGCCATGCGTGCAGGCTGACCTCACGCGTCTGCAGCGAAACGGGCTGCGTCAGCGCGAGCAGGCTCGTCACCTGCGACTCGATACGGCCCACCTGCTCGATGATCGACCTCAACGCTGCTTCGCGGCGCGCAGCATCGCCTGCCAGCGCGTTCTCGGCCTTCAGACGCATGGCGCCAGCCGGATTGCGAATTTCATGCGCGATTTGCGCCGCCATTTTGCCGAGCGTGCTGAACCGTTCGGCCTGTGCGAGCTGGGCGTTCAGTGCGTCTGCGTCCCGCTTGAGCTGCTCCGCACGCGCGACGTAGCGGTTGAGGGCTTCGACGATCTGATCCAGATCACGCTCGCCCAACCGTTCCAGCCGTTCGCCGCGCTCGAACTCGCCCTCTGGCGCAAGCGCGCGTTCAAGCCGGGTCAGGTTGTGCTTCCAGCGCTTGAGCGTCAGCGCCAGAAACACGGCGAGCACGACGATGACCGAGAGCACGCCGGCGAGGATGGCCGCTGCGCGCTGTCCGTATGGCCCGAGCGGCGGCCGCGCGCGCGTGAGCGTCCAGGCCAGCAGGCCCGCGTGGCGCGGCACGGGGCAAGCGATCGCGATGACGGCGTCCGTTCCGCTCGAAACGACATCGGCGCGCATCTGCCCGATGCTGGCTGCGTGCTGAAGCGTGCGCAGGATAAGCGGCGTCTCCGCTTCGGGCACGTCTCGTTTCATGCCGCTCCCGCCATAGGTCGGAAAGGCATAGGCCAGGAAGCCGTTCGGCGCGCCGGATGCCGGCTCTTTCGCCCAGAACCCGCCTTCGATGCCCTCGGTCCGTATCAGAACCAGATCGAGCACCGCGTGCATGAGATCTACATTGGTTGCGTCGGGATGCTGCATGGACATGTCGTAGCGCGAGGCCACCGCCTCGCATGCCGCTGCAGCCTGCTCCTTCGCGACGACCACGCGTTCCCCAAGTGCCGACGAAAGCGTGAGCCATACGGCACCGCTCAAGAGCCCGCACAGAACGGCGACCAGAAGCCAGAGCGTGAAGAGTTGAGTTGAGAACGACGGTCTCGGCATGGACGGTCTACGGGCGAGTCAAAGTGAGCGCGTTGGGAAGCAAGTATTCTGCCATCGACAGAATCCATCCACGTTCCGCGCTTCGTCGCCATTCTTCCCCGCTACCTCTGGAGGTAGCGACCATCGCCGCATGGCGTATCGGCGCGCATCGGTTCGGGAACTCGAGCGACATCGCGGACGAAAGCTCCGTCACGCGCACTTCGTACACGCGTGGTTAGCTGCGTGCGCGGCAGCAGAGCGCCTCAACCGCCGTCCTTCATCTCGCGCAGATGCTTGTAAACCGTCGCGCGGCCCATTCCGAGCACCTTGGCGACATAGTTCGCCGAGCTCTTGCCTTTGAATGCGCCCTGCGCGTGCAGCGCCTCGACGAGCTCACGCCGATGATCGCGCGTGAGCGAGTTGAGCGCGATCTGCCGCTCGCGCAGCCAGCCATGCAGGAAGGTGTTGATGCGCTCCTGCCAGTCGTCCTTGAAAAGCTCGACGGGCTGCGCGACGACGCCCGCGCCACGCAAAAAGAGATCGAGCGTCGAGCGCATCTCGTCGAACGCCGCGATGTTGAAATTAATGCACATCACGCCCGCGGCATTGCCCGCGTCGTCGAAGAGCGCCGTGCTCACGCAGCGCATGCGGCGTCCGTCCCAGTTGAGCTTTTCGTACGGACCGACGAGGCGCTCGCGCGCGGTCTCCTCGACATCTTCGAGCGCCGAGTCGTCGCCGATCTCGCGCTTCGACAGATTGTTCGACAGGTACGCGATGGTCTGGTCGGAGAGATCGTGGATCACCACTTCCGCATAGGGGAAGAAGAGCGTCGTGATGCTGTCCGCGATGTGCGCGTAGCGCGCGAGCAGCGATTCGCGAGCGGCGTCATCGGGCTTCGGCGTCTTGCGTCGGGGCATGGAAGTCGGCATGAGTTCGGAACGGCGAATGGCGATGATACCGCTAGGCCGCCGCGCGCTGCTTCGCGAGATGAACATACAGCGCGTGCGCGACCGCGATGTCCTCGAGGCCGAGCCCGATCGAGCGGAAAAACACCGCGCGCTCATGCGAAGGTGCGGGACACGCGCCGCGCGCAAGCTCTGCAAGATCGCCGCGAATCGCATCGGGCGACCAGCCGTGACGCTCCCGCGCGATCACCATTTCGCCGGCGCTCGCGGGCGTCGTCCGCCGATAGTCGCAGTAGACATCGAGCGCGTTCAGCGCGGCCGCGTCGATCTCGTGCGCGCGCGCGACGTTCGTGCTGATGGAGGTAATAAGCGCAGGCTTCGTGAGCGCATCGAGCGCGAGCACCGGCGTGCCCGATGATGTGCACAGCATCACGACATCCGCATCGCGCACGCACTCGTCAACCGACGCCGCGACGCGCACACGCGCATCGAGCGCCCGCAGCGCGTCCGCACGCTCGCCATCGCTTGCGAGGCGCGGGGAATGGATGCGGATCTCCGACCATCCGCGCAACGGCGCGACATGCCGCAGATGCGCGAGCGCGACGCTTCCCGATCCGATGACCGCGAGCCGCTCGCTCGATACGCGCGCGAGCCGGTCGACCGCGAGCGCCGTCGTGCCCGCCGTGCGCTCGGTGGTGAGGAGCGCGGAATCGCACCACATCAGCGGCGCGCCGGTGCGCATCGACATGAGCGCGGTCCAGGCGGTGACGATCGGCGCGCCAGGCTGCGCGATGTAGGGCGAGAGCTTCGCGCCGAAGACTTCGTGCTTCGCCAAAACGCCGAGATAGGTGATGAAATCGCCGGCATCGCGCGGAAACAACGTGAGCGTCTGCGGCGGCTGAACGGCTTCGCCATCACCGAGCGCGGCGAACATCTCTTCGAGCGCGCCGCGGATATCGAGCGAAGGCAGCGCCCGCCTCACTTCCTCTTCGTGAACGATGAAAGGAATCTGCGCGCCGGGCGCGGCCTCGCGCGCTTCTTCGGGCAAGGAAATCATTCGAAAACCTCCGGTTCGTGGCCGTTGAGCGATTGCTTCGTGACTGCTTCGACGTAGACTATTTTGTCCATTCTAGACTTTTATTTTATTTTTCGTCTATATTTCGATTGGGCGCGCGGACATCTCCGCGCGCCTGGCGCAAGACAGAGACGGTGCGGGTTCACAAACGACCTTGGTGACGACAATGAACTGGAAGATGATCTGCTTCGCGGGCGCGGCGAGCCTCGCGTTCACAATTGGACTGGCGCACGCGGAGTCGCAGACCTTGCGATTCGGCGTCGAGGCCTCCTATCCGCCGTTCGAGAGCAAGACGCCGGCGGGCCAGCTCGAAGGCTTCGACATCGACATCGGCAACGCTGTGTGCCAGCGCATCAAGATGAAGTGCGTATGGGTGGAGAACAGCTTCGACGGGCTGATTCCGGCGCTGCAGGCGCGCAAGTTCGACGCGATCAATTCGGCGATGAACATCACCGACAAACGCAGGCAGGTGATCGACTTCACGCCACCCGTCTATGTCATGCCGATCCAGATGGTCGCGCGCCGCGACGCGAAGCTGCAGCCGACACCCGCGAGCCTCAAGGGCAAGTCCGTGGGCGTGCTGCAAGGCTCGACGCAAGAGGATTACGTGCGCAAGCACTGGGCGAGCGAAGGCGTGCAGGTCGTGACGTACCAGAGCCAGGACCAGATCTTCGCGGACCTGAGCGCCGGACGGCTCGACGGCGCGGTGCAGGAAGTGCAGACCGCCATCGACGGTTTCCTCGCGAAACCCGAGGGCAAGAACTTCGATTTCGCGGGCGCGGCCCTCACCGACCCGTCCACGCTCGGCGAAGGCACCGGCATCGGCTTGCGCAAGGACGATGCGGCGTTGAAGGCGAAGGTCGTCGCCGCGCTCGATTCGCTGAAGAAAGACGGCACACTGAGCGCTTTGTCGCAAAAGTACTTCAAACGCGACATCATTGCGAAATAGGCACTTCATCAGGCATCGGAAAAAATGGCTCAGGACGTGATCGTGCTCGGCGCGGGCATCGTGGGAGTGAGCGTGGCGCTGCATCTGCGGCAGCGCGGATGGCATGTGACGCTCGTCGATCGCCGCGCGCCCGGCGAGGCGACGAGCTTCGGCAATGCGGGCCTGATCGAGGCGTCGTCGGTCGTGCCTTATGCGTTTCCGCGCGACTGGGGCACCGTGCTCAAGTTCGCGATGAATCGCTCGACCGCGCTGCGCTACGACCTGCGCTCGCTGCCCGCGTATGCGCCGTGGCTCACGCGGTTCTGGTGGGAATCGGCGCCCGCGCGTCTGGCCGCCGCCGCGCGCGACATGCTGCCGCTCATTCAGCGAAGCGTGGCCGAGCATGAGGCGCTGATCGCGCGGGCAGGTCTCGCCGATCTCGTGCGGCCCACCGGCTGGCTCGAAGCGTATCGCTCGCGCGAGCAGTTCGAGCGCGAAGCAAGCGCCGCCGAACGGATCGCGCGCGAGCACGGGCTCGGCTTGAAGGTGCTCGATGCCGAGGCGCTGCATCGGCTGGAGGCATCGCTCGATGGCGGATACGCGGGCGCGATGCACTGGACCGATCCGCGCAGCGTCATCGATCCGGGCGCGCTGACGAAGGGCTATGCGGCGCTATTCGAGCGCGAGGGCGGACGCTTTCTGAGCGGCGACGCCGCGACGCTCGAACCATCGGGCAGCGGCTGGCGCGTCATGACGTCGAGCGGACCGGTCGAAGCGCAGGCGGCGGTGGTGGCGCTCGGCGTATGGTCCGGCGACCTCGTGCGCCGGTTCGGATACCGCATCCCGTTGATGGCCAAGCGCGGCTATCACATGCACTACGCACCCGACGGACGCGCCGCGCTCTCGCGGCCGGTGGTCGATATCCAGAACGGCTACGTGGTCGCGCCGATGCGGCGCGGCTTGCGTCTGACTACCGGCGTCGAGCTCGCGAGCCCTGACCGGCCGCCGAGCCCCGTGCAACTCGAACGCGCGGAGCGGATCGCGCGACCGGTGTTCGGCCTCGGGGCGCGCATCGACGAGTCGCCGTGGCTCGGGCTTCGGCCCTGCACGCCGGACATGCGGCCGGTGATCGGACCGGCGGATCGCCATCGCGGGCTCTGGTTCGCGTTCGGGCACGCGCATCACGGCCTCACGCTCGGTCCGGTGACGGGCAGGCTTGTCGGCGAGCTGATGAACGGGGAAGCGTGCTTCACCGATCCAGTTCCGTATCGCGCGGGCAGGTTCTAGCACTTGTCGAGCGGCGAACGTTTCCGATCCGGCGCAGCATCGCCCGCGCGATCGAGCACGCCGTCATGGCCTACCCCGAAGCGCGTTTCTTGGCCCTTCAGACTGCGCCATCGCATCGGTAATGTATGTGTCATGCATTGTGGAGAACACGCATGGACACATCGATCGTTTTTCGACACCTCGATACCCCCGAAGACTGGACGCGCGCCTTCGACGTAATGAAGGAACTCCGGCCGCACCTTACGGACCCCGATACGTTTTGCGCACAACTGCGCCGTCAACGCGAGGAAAGCTATCGGCTGCTGGCCGCCTGTGACGACGAAGGCGCGATTCTCGGCCTCGCCGGGTATCGAACGCAGACGAACACGCTGTACGGACGCTTCGTCTATGTCGACGATCTCGTCGTCACGGCGCGTCTGCAAGGCAGCGGCATCGGTGCCCGTTTGCTGGACACCGTCCGCGGGATCGCACGGGACGAACACTGCGCCCACTTCGTGCTCGACACCGGCCTGCATATGGCGCTCGCACAGCGCTTTTATTACCGCAACGCCCTGCTCGCCAAGGGCATGCATTTTGTGCAGACGCTAGCTGTGCCCGGCGAGGAGCGCGCGCGATGAAAGTGCTCTTCATCAACGCGAGCCCGCACGGCGACGCGAGTCACGGCTACCGGCTCGCGCTCGAAATGATCGATACGTTGCGCAAGCGTGCGCGCGTGGATACCGTGAAACGCGATCTCGCCGCAACGCCGCTGCCTCCGCTCACGCAGGACTACGCGCGCGCCATCACGTCGCGCCATCCGGACGAAGCGCAGTTCGACATCTCCGAACAATTGATCCGCGAAATCGAAACCACCGACACGCTCATCATCAACACGCCCATGCACAACTTCACCGTGCCCGCCGCGCTGAAGCTATGGATCGACTACGTGCTGCGCATTCACCGCACGTTCGTTTCGACGCCCGAAGGCAAGGTCGGTCTGATGCGCGACCGGCCCACGTTCGTGATCGTCGGTTCCGGCGGATTTCATGGCGGTGAGCTTGCGCGTCAGCGAGACTTCCTTACGCCGTACCTGCGTTACGCGCTCGGTTCGATCGGCTTGCAGGACCTGCGCTTCGTGACGCTCCAAGGCCTCGTGCGCGGCAGCGAAGCCGTCGCACAGGCGCTCGATCTCGCGCGCGAGCACATCGCGAGGCACGCGCTCTTCGCATCCGACGGCGACACCGTCACGCCCTAACCGTCATACGCCCGGCGAAGCATGCGCGCGAGACGCGCCGCTTCGCCGGCATCGGCGACATTCGCGAAGCCGACGACGATCCCGCGCAACGTTTCCTTGCTTCGCCCGTTGAGATACCACGCGGACAGCGCGAGCACCGCGAGACCCGCCTCCCGCGCGCGGGCGGCCATCGCCAGATCGTCGACGGGACCGTCGCGATCCGCACGGAAGATCGCGACGAGATGCATGCCGCCCGTCGGCAACCCGATGCTCACGCGATCTCCGAACGCCTTCTGTATCGCCGTCGCAAGCCACTCGCGCCGTTGCGCATACAGCGCGCGCATGCGCTTCAGATGCCGTGCGAAATGCCCCTGCGCGATGAAGTCCGCCACGGCCGCCTGATAAAGATACGGCGAGCCCGCGTTCATGCTCGCCGTGACCTGGCCGAAGCGCTCCACGGCCCGGCCGGGCGCGACCACATACGAGAGCCGCAGGCCCGGAAAAAGCACCTTGCTGAAGGTGCCGCAATAGATCACGCGATCGTCGCGATCCAGGCTCTTCAGCGCCGGCAACGGGCGGCCCGCGTAGCGGAACTCGCTGTCGTAATCGTCCTCGACGATCCAGCCCTGCGCGCGGCTCGCCCAGTCGAGCAGCTTCATGCGCCGCGCGAGCGACAGTGTGACGCCGAGCGGACTCTGATGCGCTGGCGTGACGAACGCGAAACGCGCATCGGCCGCGAGCGCGATGCCGGCATCGACGTCGAGCCCTTCGTCATCCGTCGGCACGGGCACGAGCCGCATGCCGGCATCGAGAAGAAAGTTACGCGCGAGCAGATAGCCGGGCTCTTCGAACCACGCGCGATCCTCCGGTTTCGCGAGACCGCGCAGCACGAGTTCGAGCGTCGCGCGATAACCGTTCGTCACGAAAACCTGCTGCGGATCGCACGCCACGCCGCGCGACAGGCCGAGATATGTCGCGATGCGTTCGCGCAACGGCCGATATCCGGCGGGATCGGGATAGGCAAGCGTGGCGAGATCGCCGCTGCGCGCGCGATGCGCGACGAGACGGCTCCATACCTTGCGCGGAAAGGCATCGAGCGCGGGCAGACCCGGACGCAGCGGCTTCGCATCGTGGCCGATCTCGGCGGCCGGTTCGGCGCGCGTTGCGCGTGCCGTGCGCGGCGCGTTCCCGCGCTCGCGGTCCTTGCGCGCGCCCGACGGCGTCGCGGCTTCGGGCAGCGACGACGACACGAACGTGCCCGCGGCGCCGCGCATCTGCAGATAGCCTTCGTCGACGAGAATGGTATAGGCTGTTTCGACGGTGCCGCGCGCAATGTTCAGTTGCGTCGCGAGGCCGCGCAACGCGGGCACGCGGTCGCCGGGTTTCAGATGACCCGCCGCAATGGCCGTCTTGAAGCGCTCGCAAATCTGCAGGTAAATCGGCGCGGCCTCATGCCGGTCGATTGCTATCTTCAACGCATGGTCGGCTGATGGCATGACATGTCTCATGGACTAGTTCGATCGACGATTCTTGTCCCTTTTCGCTAAGCCATGATTCTCACACAATGACTTCACGTTCACTGTCTTTTCACTTTAAGCACGAGGTGCATCATGAAGATCGTCGTCATGGGAGGTTCGGGTTTGATCGGCGCGAAAACGGTCGCGATCCTGCGTTCGAAGGGTCACGAGGCCGTCGCCGCTTCGCCGCGCAGCGGTGTGAATGCCGTAACGGGCGAAGGATTGCATGAAGCGCTTCGCGATGCGCAAGTGGTGATCGATCTGACGAACGCGCCTTCGTGGGCGCCGGACGACGTCATGGCCTTCTTCCGCGCATCGGCGACGAATCTCGGCAAGGCCGAGGCCGCGGCGGGCGTGCAGCATCATGTGGCGTTGTCGGTCGTCGGAACGGACCGCATGCCGGACAACGGCTATTTCCGCGCGAAGGCCGCGCAGGAGAAGCTGATCGCCGAAGCGGGCGTGCCGTATTCGATCGTTCGCGCGACGCAGTTCTACGAGTTTCTCGGCGGCATCGCCGATGCCGGCATGCAGGACGGCAAGGTGCATCTGTCGCCGGGACAGTTTCAGCCGATCGCCGCGGACGATGTCGCCGCGATCGTCGCGGATGTCGCGCTCGGCGCGCCGCTGCTCGGCATCGTCGATATCGCGGGGCCGGAGCGTGCGCCGCTCAATCGGATCATCGGCCGGTATCTGAAGGCGAAGGGCGATGTGCGCGAGATCGTCGTCGATCCGGACGCGACGTACTTCGGCGGCACGATCAGCGAAGACTCGCTCGTGCCGACCGGCGAAGCGCGTCGCGGCGGCATCGGTCTGGATGAATGGCTGGCACGCGCGCACGCGTGAGTGTGACGGCGGGCGCCGCCGTGCCCGGCGCCCGCTTCGGTTGCGCTTTTCGGATGGTCAGAGATATTCGACGTTGCCGTCGACGCTGATGGCTTGTCCCGAGATGTTGCGCGCCGCCGGCGATGCCAGGAACAGCGTCATCGCTGCGATATCGTCGACCGTGACCATGCGGCGCAGCGAAATCTTCTTCAGGTACTGCGCTTTCATTTCATCGAAGCCGACGCCCGCCGATTCGGCGCGCGCGGCGATCACCTTGTCCATGCGCTCGCCCTCGACGACGCCCGGCAGGATCGCGTTGACGCGGATATTGCTCGGCCCGAGTTCGACGGCCAACGACTTGACGAGACCGACGATCGCCCATTTCGTCGATGCATACGGCGTACGGTACGCATAACCCAGCCGGCCAGCGACGGACGACATCGCGATGATGCCGGGGCGATCCGACGTCTCCTTGAGCAGCGGCACCGCGCGGCGCAGAAAATAGTATTGGCTGTTGAGATTCGTCGCGATGGTTCGCTCCCAATCGTCCGGATCGATGGCTTCGATCCCGGCAGTCGGACCTGCGATGCCCGCATTGTTGATGAGCAGGTCGAGCCCGCCGAGCCGCGAGCGCGCGTCGTCGATGACGCTATCGACTTGCTCGCGCGCGCCGACATCGGCGACACCGGCATGCAGCTTCGGATTGCGCGCTTTGGCGCCATCGACCGCCTGCTGGTTCACGTCGCAGATATAGACTTGCGCGTCGGCTTGCACGAATGCGTCCGCGATTGCAGCGCCGATGCCGGCAGCCGCGCCCGAGATGAGTACGCGCAAGCCCGGGACCGGTTTGAGAAGCTCAAAAGTATTCATGTTCGATATCGACATTCGTTCGGTTCATCAGCGAGCGGGAGAAGCATCGGCGACGGGACGCTGCGCGGCGTGAATCGATTTCGCGAGCAGCGGCACCAGCAGCAAGCCCAGCACCGAGGCAGCCACGACGACGTTGAAGCCCGCATCGCTTC
>NZ_CP084284.1:0-1407959 GCF_022879815.1 Caballeronia zhejiangensis | reverse complement strand
GAAATGGTCAAGATCGATATTGCGAGCAAGGATACCGATTGGGGTGAAGCCCGTCTATAGGGACACCCTCACCACACAGGGGTGATTGCCAGACAGACAGCACGGCTCACTGCGGTGCGCTCCCGAAAACACTCACCGCTCACCGATCGAAGGTATCTTTTAGCTGTAGTGTCCACGCGGGTAAACGGATTGCGACGGTTTTTCGGCGCCATCCGGGAGCTCAAGCAGTCTCCCGGATAGGCTCACCTTAAAAATTTTTCGGCTCGTTGAACGACGTGTGGCGCGGCAGAGACAGCCAAAAGTCCGTCCTTCTCCGCTTCGGCCGCGCATCGGTGCGGTGCAAAGTTATAACGGGGCGCACTCACTTCAACAGATCGGCATCGACAGGTCCCGAAAAGTCTCACCTCATCGAGTTTTCCTCAACCCGATCGCCCCCGTTCAGCCCCGTTCTACGGGCTTCGCGCCGCCTATGGCCTCCCGAAAACTATCACTTTTTGACCTGCTGCATGTCATATCGCCTGTCCCGCAAAGGCTCACCCTGCTGCGTCCTGCAAAGCCTCACCTTTTCCTGTCATCGCTCAAAAATGGTGCTCTCCCAGGCACTTATCTCGCTTTCGTCACAAAACGTGAAGAAGGCGGCTCCCGTAAACCCTCACCGACGGTTTCTTGGCACTGTCCCGCACCGACGCTCGTAGCTCCCGCATTCCCTCACCATACCGTGTTTCCGCTAAACGCAACGACAGACCATCCTGGTCTATCCAGCTGTTTTTAATATGTTTTTTCATGCGCGCGATTTCTCATCTAGTGCAGCGACAGTTCTCGTACAGCGCGCGTGATCCCGGATTGCCTCACCATGCGAGGCGCATGACAGGGAAGATGGACTGAAAAAAGCAGGCGCAGACACTCCTGGAAAGGCTCACCTTAGACGCTCTCACCGGCCCTGCGAGCCCATCCAAGAAGAGACTACGGCTGCACCGAGACGTGCATCTTCCATTTCGCACCCGGAAAAGCTCACCTCAGGCGTCGGCAGATGAAAATTTCAGCGAAAAGCAGCCTTCGCCCCCGAAAACGCTCACCTTTCTCTCGGGAATTACCCTGAAAACCCTCACCGATCGGTAAGCTTTACCCGAATCGACTCCAAAATAGTGCGATTCGCATGCTCCCGAAAATTCTCACCGAACGAAGCCGACAGACCAGGGGGGCGCCCTCGGAAATCAACGCGTTAGCGTGCGCGTGCCCCCGAATAAACTCACCCATCATTTTGGAGCCTCCCCGAACCCGCTCACGATTCTTCCCGAGAGCCCTCACCGATCATCCCGAAGCCCGTCACCGTTCGCTCCCGCAGAGCTTCACCATAGTTCCCGTACAATCTCACCTGACGTCCGGCAAAGCCTTATCCGATAAGGGTTCTGGCTGGCGTTAACGATGTTAACAAGGTTCAAAGGTGTTTACTTCTAATACTCTCTAGCGGTGCAGTGTTTTGCACGCAGTAATTAGAAAAACGAAAAGCTGCGTGAAACAGACACCCATGGCGCGTATGGGACTAAAATCCGCGACAAATCATCGACTTGCAGGGATATCTTCAGGATGTTTCACGACGGCGGACATGTGTACCATGCCAAGTTGTCGAAAACGGCCTAAATGCTCTGTTATCGACGTTGGTGTGAACGATCGAACGAAAAACATAACGATCAACACGTAAAACGTTATGATCATCATGTTGAACTGCTAGATTTTCACCATGGATCAATCTACTCGCGACACGCTGCGCCAAGAAATCGAAGCGATGCGCGCCACCGGCGCACGGCGGCAAGACCTCTCTCAACACGCCTGCAAGCGACTCTTCTTCGACCTGGGCGTTCGGCCCTCGGTTACGACTGTCCGCGAACTGACTCAAACCGGCAGCGCAAGCGACATCCCCAAGGACATCGAGGCGTTCTGGGCCGGTCTGCGTTCGACGTTGCGCGTTCGCATCGACGCTGGGGCGATGCCGGAATCATTGCAGGAACGTGCCGGCGAACTGCTGGCGGCGTTATATGACGAGGCGCAAACGGCCGCGCGTGCCGCCCTTAACGAGGAAAAGGCCCGTCTGGACATGGCCATCCAGGCCGCGCAAGCCCAGGCTCGCGATGCCGATATTCGTCGCGAGGCGATCGAGCGGGCTCAGCAGCGTGCCGAGGCGCGCGCCGAAGCAGGCGCTGCTCAGATCGCGGCGCTGGAAGCCGAATTGAAGACGCTGCGCAGTCAAGGCACAGACGCTCAGGCGGGCTTGCGCGAAGTCATCGCCCGATGGGAGAAGGAGAACGAGACGCTCTCGGCGCGTCTGCAGCACGAGCAGGACGCTGCGGCACGGCTGCGCGACCGCATCGACGAGCTTCAAAACGAGCTGCGCCACAGCACCGAGCACTACGCTCAGCAGATCAAGGACGCGGTCAAGGAGGCCGAACGGCGCGTGCATCCGATGCTCGTCGAACTCGACTCCCTGCGCGGCATGGCCGCCACCTATCAGACCAGCGCACGCGAAGCGAGTCAGAAAGAATTCGATTTCATTCAACAACTTAGCGCAGCCCGAAGCCGCGCCGACCGGCTCGAGTCGCAAGTGCGGGCGCAGTCCGACGAAATCGATGCGCTAGTTCTCGAGCGCGATGCACGGCGGGTTCAATCCGGTGCGAGCGCGGAAGTCGGCGCGTTGATCGCGTCGCTGGCGGCGCAGGGGCGCCTCACTTCCGCCGAGATCGCCCGCCTCGGCACGCAGATTGACGCGCACGTCGCCGCGCCAACTTCCTGTCCGGCGTGCGAGGCTGGCGAACCGGAACTGCAGCGCCACGAAGACGAATACGAGCTTTCCTGCCCGAACTGCGAGCGCACGTCCGGGGCCACGGCATCGAAGCTTGCGGCCGTCGACGAATTTATCCGGTCGGCGCGTGTCAGCACCTCGTAATCGCGCGTCGAGTGAGCGCCGGCGTCAAAGGTGAGGGTTTTCGGGATCGTCGACGGACATGTGCCGTTCCCCGTCGGCGCGCGCGTGAGCAATGTCACGCTCCCGTATTTGCTCACCCATCCATTCTTGCCAGGCACGATGCAGCCGGTGAACCGAGATCGTCTGCTGGAATCCGAGCCACTGGCCGACGCGATCGGGGTCCGTGCCATCCTCGAACAACTCCGCCGCGTACGTGTTGCGCAAGGTCTGCGGACTTGCGCGCGCGACGCGCGATGCCGCTATCCCGGACGCGGCCACGACGGCGTCGATCGCGCGCAGCATCGTCGCCTTGTGCATGGAGCGTCCCGTCGGTGCTGCCGGGAATAGCAATTCGCCTGCAAGGCCAGCCGTCTTGCGCTCGCTGATCCAGTTGTCGAGCAGTTCGACCGCGAACGGAGCGAGCCGCGCCTGCCGGATCAGCAGCGGATTCGACGCGTCGACGGTCACGTAAGGCGCGCCGGCCGCGTAGCAATCGACGGTCAATTGCGCCGCTTCGCCCGTTTTCACGCCTGCGCCGAGAAAGACGGCGACCAACGCCCGGTCGCGCCGCTCGCGCCAGCGCTGCCCGGCCGGCAAGGCGCCGATCGGAGAAAACAGATGCGCGACGAGCAGCGCGCGCTCATCGTGGGTGAGAAAGCCCGTCGGCTCGTTGTCGCGTGCCTTGCGCCATGCCGCGTCGCCGTCCTGAGCGATGAAGCGCGCCGGATTCGTCGCCGCCGATTCCACTTCCCGAACGTGATCCAGCACGCGCTCGATCAGCCGCAGATACCGCATGCGCTGCGGGCGTCGGATGTCCAGTTGCGCGACGAACTGTTCGATGACCGGACGTTGCACCGTATGCAGCGTCGCGCGTTTGGTGGCCAGCCACTCGAGAAAATTTCCCCATTGCGCGCGATACACATCGGCCGATGACGCCCTGAACGATTGCTGGGCGAGCCATGCATCGAACGCGGCGTGCGGGTCCGCCTGCCAGTCGGCGCGCTGTTGGTCGAAGAGATCGGAAGTGTTCGGCATATTGTTCGAAGGCGCGTTGCGCGCTGTATTGCACTGCGCACAGGGTCGGGCTTCGGGCGCGCGACGTCAAGCGCGTGTGTCCGCCAAAGTGTCGATAACTGTCTTGGCGGGCGTGCGTTTCGTCGACTACTGTCGTCTATACGGCTTCCTTCCATCCACGAACACAAGAGCAAAAAGGAGCGAGCGATGCCCCAGCAATCCTGGCAGGAACGTCGCGCGAATGGACGCGCCAGGCGCGAACGCACACCGCGGGCCGCGCAAGAGGCGATCGGCGATGTCGATCGCGATCCCATCGAGCTTTTGCGGACAAGCAGCAAAGGCCGCGTCGATGCGCTGATTCCCTTGCGTTACGGCCGCATGCTCGTTTCGCCGTTCACGTTTTATCGCGGCAGCGCGATCCTTCAGGCGCACGACCTGGCCGGCACACCGGACAGCGGCATCGCCATTCAGATCTGCGGCGACTGTCATCTTTCCAACTTTGGCGGCTTCGCAACGCCGGAGCGCGCGCTCATTTTCGATCTCAACGACTTCGACGAAACCGCGCCCGGTCCGTGGGAATGGGATTTGAAACGGTTGGTCGCGAGCTTCACGATCGCCGGCCGGCATCTCGGCCACGGCGATCTGGCTGCGGACGAGTTCGCGTTTGTCGCCGCGCGCAGTTATCAGACGCATCTGCGCGAGTACGCTGAAATGAGCGTGCTCGATCTCTGGTACGAGCGCATCACCTTCGATCGCATGTACCAGGCCGTGCAGAGCGAAGACGCGCGGCGGCGCATCAAGCGCGGCATCGAACGGGCTTCGCGCCGCACGCACGAAACGATGCTGCCGAAACTCGCCGACCGAACCGGCGACACGTGGCGCATTCGCGATGCGCCGCCTGCCGTGTTTCACATCCACGGCAAGAGCACGCTGATCGATAAGAACGACGGCTGGATGACGCTCAAAGCCAGTCGTGAAGATGCGCTCGCGACGCTCGTGCGCGATTATGTCGCGACGCTTACGCCGGAGCGCGCGAGATTGCTGTCGCAATTCAGCCGGCAGGATGTCGCGTTCAAGGTGGTCGGCGTGGGCAGCGTCGGCACGCGCTGCCTCGTTTTGCTGCTCACGGATCATCACGACAAGCCGCTTTTCCTGCAGATGAAGGAGGCATCGACGTCGGTCGTCGCGAGATTCACGAAACATGCGAAGCACGCCGACGATATCAAACACGACGGGCACCGCGTCGTTCACGGACAACGTCTGATGCAGGCCGCCACGGACCCGTTTCTCGGCTGGGCGACCGGACCGCTCGGGCGCACGCTCTACATCCGCCAGTTACGCGACATGAAAATCTCCGCAGAACTCGATACTTTCAGCGACGACGTCTTTCGCGAATACGCCGTGCTTTGCGGCTGGGCGCTTGCCCGCGCGCACGCGAAGTCCGGCGGATGCGCGCCGGAAATCTCGGGCTACCTGGGCAACAGCGATCGAATGGCCGAAGTTCTAGTGCGCTACGGTCGCGCCTACGCGGATCAGGTGGAAAAGGACTACGAGGTGTTTCGCGTTGCGTGCCGGGACGGCAAGCTCGAATCGCGTTCGGATGCGGACATCGCGGCGGAGTTCGCGCCGTGAAACGATCCGCTGCGCGATGACATGAACCGGGGCACGCGGGTTCAGTCGCGTGCCGCGGGGATGCGTCAATGCGCGGCGCTGACTGCTCGCGGCCGATCCTGTCGCGATGCGCGCTCGTAGGCGTCTACGGCGAAGGCGAAAACGGCGGGCAAGGCATCCGAGGATGCAACGTCGACGACGTCATCGGTTTCGGGGAAATGAAAGTCATCGGGACGCGCGAACAGCTCGCGCAAGGCGGCTTCGTGTCGTCCCGCGAATCCGAGGTCCGCGACGGCCTCCGCCTCGATGGCATGCAACAGCCGCCAAGTCAGCGGCACTCCTTTATCGATGTAACGCCCCGCGATCTGACGCGTGATGCGCTCGAGGTCATGCACCGCGCGGGCGAACTGCCTTCTGCTCAGGTTTTCACCATTCGACTCCATGATCCACCCCTTCCAGCCGGTCTTATTGTACTGTACAAATATACAGTACTTGTTGCAATGAAAATAGCGTCGCGCGAGTCGAACCGGCTGTATGTGCGATTCCGCCTACGTGCGTTTCAGACATGCGCGGCTATGCGCGCCTGCCGACAAAGCGCATCGTTTAACCGTGCTTGGGAAACTCCTGAGCGGAACGCGCAGGCAGTTTCTGCGTTCGTTCGACGGCACCGCGCGGCCAACAGCGCTGCAAACCACGGGAGAACTGACATGAACAAGGATCAAGCCGAAGGCGTTGGCAAGCAGGTCAAGGGAAAGATCAACGAGGGCGTCGGCAAAATGACGGGGGACACGGCTCAGGAAGCCAAGGGCGACATGCAGCAAGCAGCCGGCAAGGTCCAAAAAGGCGTGGGCGATGCACGCGAGGATCTGAAGGACAGCGTGAAAAAGAACCCGTAAGACGGGCCAACCGGCGCCGCGACTCCGGCGCCGCTTTGAGCGGGACGTGCTCGATGCGCGTCCCGTTTTTATTGGCGGGCGCACGGCGGCGCGCCGACTTTATGCGCAAAAAGTTCCGGACGCTCAGCGCATCAGCCGTGGATGACGACGAGCAACGCCTTGGCCTCCGCGCGCCCGACATTCCGGATCGCGTGCGCCTCGTCCGCGGCATACCGCGCGGTTTCCCCCGCCTTCAGACGACGCGTCGCACCCGACGCATCGACCTCAACGGAACCGTTCAGCACTGTGAGATGCTCGCGCGTTCCCGGTTCGTGCGCGTTCGACGTGAGCGCGGCGCCCGATTGCAGCGTAAGTTCGTACCACTCGAACTTGCCGGCGAGTTCAATCGGTCCCCACACGCGCAACTGATAGCCGCCGTTGTCCCCACTCAGGGTCGGTATTTCATGCAGCCCCGAAACGCGGATCGCTTCGGCGGGCCTTTGCTGCGCGAACAATTGGTCGAGGCTGATGCCGAGCGCATTGGTCAGTCGCCACGCGACGGCGATCGTCGGATTTGCCTTGTCGCGCTCGATCTCCGACAGCATCGACTTTGACACGCCGGCCGCGCGCGACAGATCGTCGAGGGTCAGCTTCCGTTCGCTGCGCAAGCGTTGAATGATCTCTCCGACGCGCGGCGGTGTTGCGCCTGCGCCCGCCAGATCGGCTGCTTTTCCCTCTGAACCCGTGCTTGCCATGAATCGACCAATCCCGTAAAGTGTTCGGCATATCGGAAATGCGTTCGAAATATCGAACATGTCCGATGCGATGGATGCACTATAACAGGGCTAAGGACGGCGCGCGCGAGTCACGAGGCGCGGATTGCATTGGCAGGCCCAGAACAAGGATTGCGATGAAAGACCGATATCTCTCCCATTTGCGTTCGACGCTCGACGAAATTCGCGCTGCGGGGTTCTACAAGACGGAGCGCGTCATCGCGAGTCCGCAGTCGTCGGACATTCGGCTCGCGAACGGCGCGGCGGTGCTGAACTTCTGCGCGAACAACTACCTGGGTCTTGCGGACGATCGCCGGCTCATCGAGGCCGCGAAGGACGGACTGGACGCCGATGGTTTCGGCATGGCGTCCGTGCGTTTCATCTGCGGCACGCAGACCGTGCACAAGGAACTTGAACAGGCGATCGCGCGTTTTCTCGAAACGGACGACGCCATTCTTTATTCGAGTTGCTTCGATGCAAACGGCGGCCTCTTCGAAACGCTGCTGACCGAAGAAGACGCGATCATCAGCGACGAACTGAATCACGCCAGCATCATCGACGGCGTGCGGCTCTCGAAGGCCCGGCGTCTGCGCTATAAAAACAACGACCTCGCCGATCTGGAAGCGCGTCTTCAGGAAGCCGATGCAGCCGGCGCACGCTTCAAGCTGATCGCGACCGACGGGGTTTTTTCGATGGACGGCATCATCGCCAACCTTTCCGGCATCTGCGATCTCGCTGACCGTTACGGTGCGCTCGTCATGGTCGACGATTCCCACGCCGTCGGCTTCATCGGCGAGAACGGGCGCGGAACCCCGGAGCACTGCGGCGTGCTCGATCGCGTCGACATCATTACCGGCACGCTCGGCAAGGCGCTTGGCGGCGCGTCAGGCGGCTATGTCGCCGCGCATAAGGAAGTCATCGATTTGCTGCGTCAGCGCAGCCGGCCGTATCTTTTCTCGAACACGTTGGCACCGAACATCGCCGCGGCATCGCTGAAAGTGCTTGAACTGCTCGCGAGCGACGAAGGCGCGACGTTGCGCCGGCGCGTCCGCGAGAACGGGGCGCACTTCCGCAAGGCGATGTCCGCGCTCGGCTTCGATCTTGTCCCCGGTGAACATCCGATCATTCCGGTCATGCTCGGCGACGCTCAACTCGCGTCCAAGATGGCTGATGCGCTGCTCGACGAAGGCGTCTATGTGATTGGCTTTTCCTATCCTGTGGTGCCGAAAGGACGCGCGCGCATCCGGACGCAGATGAGCGCGGCACACACGCCGGAACAGATCGATCGTGCAGTCGATGCGTTCGCTCGCGTCGGCCGATCCCTCGGCGTCATCGGCTGACTTTATGCGCATAAAGGCCCGCGACCTTCGAAGCAGCATCATCAAGACCAAACGCCAGGATCAAACGCCAGGATCAAACGCAATGAAAGCCCTCGCCAAACTCGAACGCGCACCCGGTCTCACCCTGACGCGCGTGAAGCGACCCGAAGTCGGTCACAACGACGTTCTCATCCGCATCCGCAAGACGGCGATCTGCGGCACCGACATCCACATCTGGAAATGGGACGAATGGGCGCAGAAGACGATTCCGGTGCCGATGCATGTCGGTCACGAGTACGTCGGCGAAATCGTGGAGATGGGACAGGAAGTACGCGGCTTCGCCATCGGCGACCGCGTGTCGGGCGAAGGCCATATCACATGCGGTTTTTGTCGTAACTGCCGCGCGGGCCGTCGTCACCTGTGCCGCAACACGGTCGGCGTGGGCGTGAATCGTGAAGGCGCATTTGCGGAGTTTCTCGTGATCCCGGCGTTCAACGCGTTCAAGATTCCGCCTGACATTTCCGACGATCTCGCTGCGATCTTCGATCCGTTCGGCAACGCGACGCACACTGCCCTCTCGTTCAATCTCGTCGGCGAGGATGTGCTGATTACCGGCGCCGGGCCGATCGGCGTGATGGCTGCGGCGATCGCGCGGCACGTCGGCGCGCGCAACGTCGTCATCACCGACGTGAACGACTATCGGCTCGAACTTGCCCGCAAGATGGGCGCGACGCGCGCGGTCAACGTGGCGAACGAAAACCTGCGCGACGTGATGAGCGAACTCGGCATGACCGAAGGATTCGACGTGGGCCTGGAAATGTCCGGCGTGCCGAGCGCATTCACGGCGATGCTCGAATCGATGAATCACGGCGGCAAGGTCGCACTGCTCGGCATTCCGCCGGCGCAGACCGCCATCGACTGGAATCAGGTGATTTTCAAGGGACTCGAAATCAAGGGCATCTACGGACGCGAGATGTTCGAGACCTGGTACAAGATGGTCGCGATGCTGCAAAGCGGCCTCGATCTCTCCCCGATCCTGACGCACACGTTTCCCGTCGACGACTATCAGCGCGCATTCGACACGATGCTTTCCGGCAACAGCGGCAAGGTCGTGCTCGACTGGACCGCCGTCGCGGCCTGAGCGGCACGCATCACGGCGCGTTGTCCGCAGACGCCTTCGAAAATTCGGCCTGAATGGCGACGTGCACATCGTCGCCGACGGCCGGATACCACGTCGTCAGTCCGAACTGAGCGCGGCTGAAATGTCCGTCGGCGGAGAAGCCCAGCGTTTCCTGCTTCGTGAGCGGATTGACCGCGTGACCGTTGAACGTCACGTTGAGCGTGACCGGCTTCGTCGTGCCGCGTATCGTCAGATCGTCCGTCAATATGCCCTTGTCTTCGCCGGTGCGTTGAAACGCCGTGCTGACGAAAACGATGTCCGGATAACGCGCGCCATCGAACATGTCCGGCCCTTTCAGCATGCGATCGAGCAGCGGCACATTGGTGTTGACGCTGGACGCGTCGATTCGCGCGCGTACCGAGCTTCCGGACATTCCGTCCGCGTTCCAGTCGAGTTGCGCCGTGGTCTTATCGAATCGGATGACGAAGCGCGAGTAGTGGAAATGATCGACGTCGAAACTCACGTTCCAGTGATGCGGATCGAGCTGATAACGTCCTGCCGGCACGCTCGATTCACTCGACGAAACGTGATGCGTCACGACCTGAAGCGGCGTGCACGCCGTCAATGCGATCGCCGCGAGAAAAAGAACGAGACGCTTATAAGCCTTCATCGCGCATTGCCTCGAAAACAAAAATAGAACGTCGACAAGTTTCGCCGAGATCATCCGAACGCGCGCAAGCCGTCACGGACTTTTCGTCAGCACACACGAAAATGTCGCGATCGGGTAGAGTTCGCCTCGACCTACATCTCAAAAAAGCGGCGCCACCGTACGCGCGTTGGCGGATAAAACATGTGCACATGGCTGTCCCGATTCCGAACGTTTCGCGCGCACTTGTCGGCGGTTGCCGCGCTCGTCGCGCTGGGCTGGACGCCCGCCGCGCACGCAAGCTGGTGCGGCGACGGTCTCTGGCTCGACGCGATGGTCGCTTCGCATCACTTTCACCCGGACAAGGACTTCGAGCAATTCAATCCGGGCATCGGCGTGGAATGCTGGGTCACGCCGCAATGGGCGGTGACAGGCGGCTACTTTCGCAATTCGCTGTCGAAGCCGTCGTTCTACGGCGGCGGCGTGTGGGGACCGGACTTCCTTCACTGGAATTACATCAGGCTCGCAGTCATGGCCGGGCTCATCTCCGGCTACGACTACGGCAGCTACGGCCTCGGCCATAACCATACGGTCGGTCCGGTTGCCGCGCCGCTCATCATGCTGGAATACAAGCGCGTCGGCGCGAACATCATCCTGATTCCGCCGATCCCTTCGAGCGATCTTCCATTCACGCTTGGGTTCATGCTCAGAATGCGATTCTGAACATCGTGCGGGCTTTGTGGTTTGTGACGTACTCCCGAGCTCCAGACGACTGAACGAGAATCCAGCTAACGCCTTCGCGGCCGAGGCAAACCGGCGACGCTGTCAGGCGCGCCGCGCATGCGTTCATTACACCAGCGTTGGCGGCCCAACGATTGCTGAGGGGTGCGATGTGACGCATCGTGCACAGCAGACAAGAGAAAAGAATCAGCACGTAGACGAAAGAAAACGCCGCACGCATGGCTCAACGTCATAGGCCCGGCTTGGGCTCGCTACGCGATGTCGGCGTCACTCCGTGCCCGAGTCTCTCTGCGACCCCATCCATGAGCAAGCCAACCCAGATTCGCATGAAGCTCGACGAATATCGGCTGCAATGGCGCGTGCTGACCTTCTACGAGCGCTTCGAGCAGATCATCGCCCACATCCTGAGCGTCGTGATCTCGGTGATCATCGTCGTATCGCTGTGGCAGTTGATTCGGGCGGTCATAGCGCTGACGCTGTCGGGGGCGCTCGATCCGCTGGATCATGCGATCTTTCAGGCGGTTTTCGGCATGGTGATGACGTTGTTGATCGCGATGGAATTCAAGCATTCGATCACTCGCGTCATGTTAAGACGCGATCACATCGTGCAGGTCAAGACAGTGCTTCTCGTGGCGATGCTCGCGATAGCGCGCAAGTTCATCATCCTTGATCCAGCCACGGACCCGGGCCGCATTGCCGCACTGGCGGCCGCGCTGATCGCGCTCGGCAGCGTCTACTGGCTAATGCGGCAACGCGACGATCCCGTCGATGCGGCGATTGCAGAGCGCGCCGCGCGGGATCGCGAAAAGCGCGATTGATATTCTGTTGGCGTGCTGCCGATGCTTTCAGCGTCAATCTGGCAGCACGAACTCGGTACGCATGTCTTCGATCACCTTCTCGACGTGATGTACATAGTCCGCACCGAGGTCGTTGAGCGGCACGATGTTCCAGTTGCGGCCGGATGCGTCGGGCGGATGCCGCTCTGGCAGCGGTATGCGCACGCGCAAGGCTCCCGGCGCGTCAGCGGAGATTTTGGCCATGCGGCTTTGCAGTTCGTCGCGAATCTGCTCAGGGGTTCGAACGATTTTCGGCATGGGTCTGCCTCCTTCGCTTGCACGTCTGGATCGTGACTGTTTGGGCGCAGACGTTGGACGCATGCACCGACGCCTCTTTGGAGTTTAGTCGCTAATTCGGATAGGCATCGACTGATGCAATGATCGTCCAGAAAAAGTGAGTGCATTCCTCCTCACAGCCCCGATTCTCGCTGTCTATTCCACGAATCCGGAATCTTCTTGAAGCGCACCTGCCTCACTGTCCCCGCGCCGCGTGCCGCAAGCACTCCAGCATCAACGTCGCAGCGGGCGTCAGCGGACTGTCCCTGCGCGTCACGATTCGCACCGACACGGCAGGCAACGGATCAACGATAGGAAAGATCGCGAGCCCTTCGCCGACCCATGGATGTTCCAGCAACGCGGCGGGCATCGCGGCGAGCGCATCCGAGCCACGCAACAACCCGTGCGCGATGATGAAGCTCGGACATTCGATCACGCGTTTGGGCACCATCAGACCGCGCTCGGCGTACGAATCGAGCAGCGCCTGCGTCGAACTTTCCGGCGACGGATTCAGCAGCCACTCCGCATCCGACAACTCCGCGAGCGACGTGCAGTGCCGCAACGGATGATCCGCGCGCCCGACGATCGCCGAGCGGCTCTCGTACAGCTCGATGTGATCGAACTCCGGCGCGAGATGTTCGGGCACGACGACCGCCACGACGAAGTCCAGCGAACCATCGCGCAGACGCGGCATCGCGACGCCCGGAAAGCCTTCGATGAAACTCACGCGCGCGTCCGGCATCTGCTTGCGAAACGCCCGATACGCCTGCGGCAATATCGATAGCGCGGCAGTCGGCGTGACGGCCGCGCTCACGCTGCCCGCGCCGGCGCCTTTCATCTGCGCGATGTCGTCTTCCGCGCGGCGCATTTCGCTGACGATCAGATGCGCCCGCACGCGCAACTGCTGCCCGAACGCCGTCAGTTGCACGCCGCGCGCGGTGCGCAACACGAGCGGTACGCCCAGATCCTGTTCCAGTTCCTTGATCGCCTTAGTCAGCGCCGCTTGCGACAAATGAAGGCTGCGCGCGGCCGCGCGAATGCTGCCTTGCTCGGCGGTCGTCAGGAAAGCGCGCAACTGATGATATTTCATGCTCATGGCCGACATCCTAGGGTTATCGCCGACAACTAATAGTCATCACGCAATAAATTTACCGTCTTTTGGTTTGCTTATCGGCTTTATATGCTTGGCACACATCGAATCGCATCGAGCAAGGAGCGTCATATGTTGTCAGTCGAGCCCGTCATCCCCGGCATTGCCGCCATCGCATCGGAATTCGTCGATGTGCGCCGGCGCATTCACGCGCATCCGGAACTTGCGTATGAGGAAACGCAAACCAGCGATCTCGTCGCGGGATTGCTCGCGCAATGGGGCTACGAAGTGCATCGCGGGCTGGGCAAGACGGGCGTCGTCGGCGTGTTGACGGAAGGCGAGGGCGGCAAGCGCATCGCACTGCGCGCCGACATGGACGCGTTGCCGATCGAGGAAGCCACCGGCCTGCCGTATTCCAGCAAACACGCGCGCACGATGCACGCATGCGGCCACGACGGCCACACCGCGATGCTTCTGTGCGCCGCGCGCCATCTCGCCGAAAGCCGCCAGTTCTCGGGCACGCTGATCGTGATTTTCCAGCCCGCCGAGGAAGGCGAGGCGGGCGCGCGCGCGATGATCGAAGACGGTCTCTTCGAAAAATTCCCGTGCGACGCCGTGTTCGGCCTGCACAACATGCCCGGCCTGCCCGCGGGCGACATGTTCTTCACGCCGGGTCCGGGCATGGCGTCGTCGGATCGGGTGAACATCACCGTGCGCGGCGTCGGCGGACATGGCGCGATGCCGCACGTCGCATGCGATCCGATGCCCGCGGTCGCATCGATCATGCTCGGTCTCAACAGCATCGTCGCGCGCGAAGTGGATGCGCAGAAATCCGCGGTCGTCACCGTCGGCAGCGTGCAGGCGGGCGAGGCGTGCAACGTGATCCCCGAGACCGCGCTGATGAAGCTCTCCGTGCGCGCGCTCGACGCGGGCGTGCGCAAGCAGCTTCAGGAGCGCATCACCGCGCTCGTGAACGCGCAGGCATTGGCGTTCGGCTGCACGGCCGACATCGACTACGAACTCGGCTATCCGGTGCTCGTGAATCACGCGGAACCGACCGCCTTCGCCACCGATGTCGCGACGAAAATGCTCGGCGCGCAACGCGTCGATCCGGCCGCGCGTCCGCTGATGGGCAGCGAAGACTTCGCCTTCATGCTCGAAGCGTGCCCCGGCACGTATGCGTGGATCGGCAACGGCATCGGCTCGAAGGGCGGCTGCATGGTGCACAACCCCGGCTACGATTTCAACGACGACATCCTCGCGATCGGCGCGAGCTACTGGGTGCGCCTGGCCGAAGCCTGGCTCGCCGACTGATCCTTCGGAATCCATCATGAACGCACCTACCTTTGCCAGCGCGCCCGCGAATCCTTCGATGCAAACCAGCCGCGCGGCGCGCACGCGGCTCGTTCTGGCGGCGGCGGTCGGCAACGCGCTCGAGTTTTACGACTTCATCGTCTATGCGTTCTTCGCGCTGACCATCGGCAAGCTGTTCTTTCCGGTGGACGATCCGGTCGGCCAGTTGCTGCTTGCGGTGGCGAGCTTCGGCGTCGGGTTCTTCACGCGGCCGATCGGCGGCTTGCTGATCGGCATGTACGCCGATCGCGCCGGCCGCAAGAAGGCGATGCTCCTCACGCTCGGGCTGATGGCGCTCGGCACCGCGATGATCGCCGTCGCGCCGACTTACGCGCAAGCGGGCATCGCCGCGCCGATCATTCTCGTGATCGCACGGCTGATTCAAGGCTTCTCGGCGGGCGGCGAAGTCGGCGCATCGACGACGCTGTTGCTCGAACAGGCGCCCGCGAACCGGCGCGGCTTCTATGCATCGTGGCAGTTCTCGAGCCAGGGACTCTCGGCGCTCGCCGGCGCGTTGACCGGCGTCGCGCTCACGGCGACGCTCACGACCGCGCAACTCGAAAGCTGGGGCTGGCGCGTGCCGTTCTTCATCGGCACGGCGATCGTGCCCGTCGGCTGGTGGCTGCGTCGCACGATGGAAGAAGCACCGCCGCAAAACGTCGCCGCCGCGCCCAAGGCACCGAAGATTCCGCTTGTCACCGTGCTGCGCGAACATGGCCGCGCGGTGCTCAACGGACTCGGCCTGACGATCGGCGGCACGTCGGCGCACTTCATCATCGTGTTCTATCTGTCGATCTACGGCGTGAAGACGCTCGGCTGCCGAGCTGGACGTCGATGCTTTCGGGCTGCGTGTCGGGCGCGATTCTCTTTATCGTCGCGCCGATAGGTGGCTATCTGTCGGACCGCATCGGCCGCAACAAGCTCGCGCAGACGACGCGCATCCTGCTGATGCTCGCGATCTGGCCGGCCTTCGCGCTGCTGAACAAATCGCCGAACGCGACGACGCTGCTCGCGGTCGTCACCGTGCTCTCGATCGTGCATTCGCTCAACGTCGGTCCGACCGGCGCGATGCTCGGCGAGCTGTTCCCGCGTTCGGTGCGCGCGACGGGCGCGGCCATCGTCTACAGCATCGGCGTGGCGATCTTCGGCGGCTTCGCGCAGTTCTTCGTGACGTCGCTCATCGTCATTACGAAGAGCGTGATGGCGCCCGCGTGGTACGTGATCGGTTGCGGCGTGCTCTCCGTGATCGCGGTGGCGTGCATGCGCGAAAGGTCGCAGGAAATGCTCGACTGATCGTCAAATCTTGCGCTGCACGCGCGCCGGATGCGTATGCGAGGTGTATAACTCGACGTGTCCGGGTTTCTGAAAAGGCCGCCCGCGCGGCCTTTTTTACTGGATCCCACACTATGAAGAAAGCGCGATAAAGGGGACTTCCATGCGCAAGAAGCTACGCTCGCAAAGCTGGTTCGGCGGCAACGATAAAGACGCGTTCATCCATCGTTCGTGGATGAAGAACCAGGGCATACCTCACGATCAGTTCGATGGCCGGCCGGTCATCGGCATCTGCAATACATGGTCGGAACTCACGCCGTGCAACGCGCATTTTCGCGAGCTCGCGGAATACGTGAAGCGCGGCGTGCGCGAGGCAGGCGGCTTTCCGCTGGAGTTTCCGGTGATGTCGCTCGGCGAATCGAATCTGCGGCCAACAGCCATGTTGTTCCGCAATCTCGCGTCGATGGACGTCGAAGAATCCATACGCGGCAATCCGATCGATGGCGTCATTCTGCTCGTCGGCTGCGACAAGACCACGCCCGCCTTGCTGATGGGCGCGGCGTCGTGCAATCTGCCCGCGCTCGCGGTGTCGGGCGGACCGATGTTGAACGGCCGCTTTCGCGGCGGCACCATCGGCTCGGGCACGGGCGTCTGGCAGATGTCGGAGGAAGTGCGCGCGGGCACGATGACGCAGGAAGAATTCGTCGAAGCCGAATCGTGCATGAACCGGTCGCGCGGCCATTGCATGACGATGGGCACCGCATCCACGATGGCCTCGATGGTCGAATCGCTCGGCATGGGCTTGCCGCACAATGCCGCGATTCCCGCCGTCGATGCGCGCCGTCAGGTGCTCGCGCACATGGCCGGCCGACGCATCGTCGATATGGTCAAGGACGATCTCACGATGGACAAGATCCTCACGCGCGAAGCCTTCGAGAACGCGATCCGCACGAACGCGGCGATCGGCGGATCGACGAATGCGGTCGTGCATCTGATCGCGCTGGCGAAGCGTATCGGCGTGGAGCTCACGCTCGAAGACTGGGAACTCGGCAGCAAGGTGCCTTGCCTCGTGAATCTGCAGCCATCGGGCGAGTATCTGATGGAAGACTTCTATTACGCGGGCGGCTTGCCCGCGGTGTTGCGTCAGCTCGGCGAGCAAGGCTTGCTGCATCGCGATGCGCTCACGGTGAACGGCCGCACGATCTGGGACAACGTCAGCGACGCGCAGAACTACGACGAGAAGGTCATCACGCGGTTCGAGAAGCCATTCAAGCCGCACGCGGGCATCGCCGTGCTGAAGGGCAATCTCGCACCGAACGGCGCGGTCATCAAGCCATCGGCGGCGACGCAATCGTTGCTGAAGCATCGCGGGCGCGCGGTCGTATTCGAAAACGTCGAAGAGTTGCACGCGAAGGTCGACGACGATTCGCTCGATATCGACGAGCACTGCATCATGGTCCTGAAGGGCGCGGGGCCGAAGGGTTATCCCGGCTTCGCGGAAGTCGGGAACATGCCGCTGCCGAAAAAGGTGCTGCAAAAAGGCATCACCGATATGGTCCGCATCTCCGATGGCCGCATGAGCGGCACCGCCTACGGCGCGGTCGTGCTGCATGTGTCGCCGGAAGCGGCGGCGGGCGGTCCGCTCGCGCTCGTGCAGACCGGCGACATGATCGAACTGGACGTCGAAGCGCGGCGTCTGCATCTCGAAGTATCGGACGAAGAACTGGCGAAGCGCCGCGCCGCATGGCAGGCGCCCGAATTGCCGAAGCGCGGTTATTACCGCTTGTATGTCGAGCATGTCTTGCAGGCGGATCAGGGCGCGGACCTGGACTTTCTCGTCGGTTCGAGCGGCGCGCCCGTGCCGCGCGATTCGCATTGAGCGGAGGCAATCGATGACGAACCTGCAAACGCCGCCGCCCGGCATGTGGCCGGTGCTGTACGCCTATTTCGATGCGCTGAACCGCCTCGACCACGACGCCACGCGCAAGCAGATCGACGCGACCCTCGCGGCGGGCGCGCCGGCGATCGTCACGCTCGGTCTCGCGACGGAAGTGCATCGCCTGTCGGAAGACGAGAAGCGCACGATGATCGACGTATGCGCCGCGCATATCGCCGGTCGCGTGCCGCTCGCGGTCACGATCACCGGCGACAGCGTCGATGCACAAGTCGCGCTCGCAAGCCATGCGCTCGAACGCGGCGCGTCGTGGTTGATCCTTCAACCGCCGTCCAAACGCGGCGAGCCGGAAGCGTTCTACTACGACTTCTTCGCGTCGGTGCTCGAACGGACCGGCGCGAATGCGGGCATTCAGAACGCGCCGGAATATCTGGGCGTGGGTTTGTCGGCGGAATCGATTGCCGCGCTCGCTGCCGAGCGGCCGAACTTCCGTTTGCTGAAGGGCGAGGGCCCGGCTGTGACGATCCGCGCGACCATCGAACGATTGCGCGCGCTCGAACAGACGCTCGCGGTGTTCAACGGGCGCGGTGGCCAGGAACTCGTGGACAACTTGCGTGCGGGCTGCGATGGCCTGATCGTCGCGCCCGACGCGTTCGATCGTCAGGCCGCCATTTACGACGCGTTCGCCGAAGGCCGCGAGGACGATGCCGAATCGCTGTATGCGGAGACGCTGCCGGAAATCGTCTTCGTGATGCAGTCCCTGGAAACGCTCACCTGTTACGGCAAGCGCATCGCGGCGTGGCGCATGGGCTTTGACGTGCAGCACGATCGCGGCGCGCGTCCGACGCCGTTCGGCATCGAATGCGCGCGCCGTTTCGCGCAACGACTAGGGCCGACATCGCGCGTCTTGCGCCGATGAATCAGCGCGCCGCGTGCCGCGTGAAGCGCTGCTCGATCACGGATGTGCCCCATTGCGTGCCTTCGGCTTCATCGCTCAACGTGAATCCGAACGATTCGTACAAGTGGCGCGCGGCGTCCAGGCTCTTGAAGGTCCAGAGATACGTTTCGTCGTAGTGCGCGTCGACGAAGCTCATCGCGCGCGCCATCAATTGCCTGCCTATGCCGCTGCCCCGCAACGAATCGTCGACGATGAACCAGCGCAGATGCGCGACGCGCGTGGTGAGATCGCCATCGATCGCGAGCGAGCCGAGCGTGCGCTCGCCTTCCATCACGAGCCACAACGCGCGGCCTTCGACCGGCAGACTTTCCGCGAATGCGGCCAATTCCGTCGCGACCCTGCGCTCGAAGAACACGCCGAAGCCCGCGTGATGAGCGTAGAAACGCGCGTGCAGGCTCGCCACATCGCCGATGCAGCCGGGCCGGTATCCCTCGACGATGCGCGCGCTTTCCGTATGCGCGGCATGCGTCCTGTGATAGATCTTGTGTTCGTGACCGTGGGCGAGCGCATCGGCGTAGAGCGCGAGCGAGCGCACGAGCGTCTGCTGATCTTCGGGCACCATGCGGCGCAGCGCGTCGGAAACCTGATCGGTCGCGAACTTGTCGATCTTTCTGCGCAGCTTCTGTCCGTTCGCCGTGAGATACAGCTCGGACGAACGCGCGTCTTCGCTCGATGTCTGCCGCGTGACAAGCCCCGCCGCTTCGAGCCGCGCGATCTGCCGGCTGGCGTTGGATTTGTCGAGCCGCAGAATTTGCGCGATGTCGCGCGCCTGAATGCCGGGCGTCGCCCCGATCTCGATGATCGCGTGAACCGCCGAAGGCGCGAGTCCGCTGTCGGCCAGCGTGTTGCGCATGAAGCCCAGTTCGCGCACGAGCTTGCGCGAGAATTCGCGCAGTTCGAGAATGGTTTTGTCGCGCGATTGAACGGGTGTGTCGATGAAGTCCATGTCCTCTCCATCGGTTGCGAGGCGCAACCAAATGCCTCTAATTTAGTTGCGATCTGCAACTTTCGCAAGAAAAATCGCGCTCCCGAAAAGCCTCACCTTTAGCCGCGATGGCGCGCCAATTCGCTCGCGCGCCGCGGTTCCGCCACGCGCAGCAACACGATTGCGATGCCGCCCCACGCGAACTCGCGCACGCGCCGCGCACGATACAGACGGGGATGCTTAGGTAAGCGAACGAATGGACATTGAAATGCGAGCGAAAGCAATGTGTAGTGCGAGACGCGGCAAATATTCGCGGACAAAAAAAACCCGGCTCATGAGCCGGGTCGAAGGAGGTCGGGCGCGATTCCGAGGTCACGCCCGACCGCGTGGCACTCTGCTGGACGCCGCTGCGTGGGGACACGCGTGCGCGGCGCTCGACCGTGAGCCGTCGGGATGAAGCTCCACATGGAGCTGCACGAGCCAGGCGCCGGGACACGTTCCGTCGATGACGAATCTGTCGCTGGTCCAGGCGATGCGCCTTGCGGCTCTGGCCGCATCGAATTCGAGCTTGGCGATGCGTCGCACGATGAAGACGATGCCTGCCGCGCTCCCGAGCGTCGCGAGACGCATCGTCGTGGTTTCGAGCGCATGCACATGGCCCGTGCAACCGCAGACCGCGAGCCACGCCGCATCCGATGCCGCGACGCACAATGCGATCAGCACGGCGTTCGCACGCAGGGAAACGATAGTGGACGCTCGCATCGGCATCTCCGGGGCCGCACGGCCGCGAATCGGCGCGCTCGACGTATAGTGCGTGGACAAACCTTATGCGATGCTTAAGCCGCCGGCGCCGCAAGGCGTTATCGGGGACATAATGTGCGGCTGCGCGCAAAGCTTAAGTGGCGCTTAAGCATGCAAGCCGGACAATCGGCGGCGACCTGTTGAGCCTGGAGAAAGTGCATGCGCCTGTTATTGGTGGAGGACGACGAGATGATCGCGGAGACCGTGCTCGCCGCGTTGCGCCGCGCCGGTTACACGGTGGATTGGGCGCAGGACGGACGGGCCGCGGAGCTGTCGCTCGGCAACGGCGTGTACGACCTCGTGCTGCTGGACCTGAACCTGCCCAAGCGCGACGGCCTCGACGTGCTCGCCACGTATCGCAAGAACGGCGGCGACGCGCCCGTGATGATCCTGACCGCGCGCGATGCCGTCGATGACCGCATCCGCGGCCTCGACGCCGGCGCGGACGACTATCTGATGAAGCCCTTCGATCTCGACGAGCTCGCGGCTCGCGTCCGCGCATTGTTGAGACGCCGCACCGGGCACAAGCATCCGGTGTACTCGCATGGCGAGCTGACGCTCAATCCGGCCGCACACGAGGCGACCAAGGGCGGCGTCGCGCTCAATCTCGTGCCGCGCGAGTTCGCGCTGCTGCAGGCGCTGATCGAAGAGCCGTCGCGCGTATTTCGCCGCCCCGAGCTCGAAGAAAAACTGTACGGCTGGGGCGAGGAAGTCGGCAGCAACGCGATCGAAGTCCACGTTCACAGCTTGCGGCGCAAGATCGGCGCGGATGAGATCGTGACGGTGCGCGGCGTCGGTTATCGATTGAAGAGGATCGGATGACAACGATCCGCCGATGGCTGCTCGGCTGGCTCATCTGCAGCCTTGGCATCGCGTGCCTGATTGCGGGCGTCGGCATATTCGACGCCGCGCGCCTCGAAGCCGGCGAACTCTTCGACTACGAACTGCGCACCGTCGCGCTCTCGCTGCCGCATAACATCACCGCCGACGACGTTGCAGAGGGCCGCAATCCCGAACTGCACGGCATCGCGGACGACCGGCTCGTCATCGACATCTGGGATCGGACGGGCCGCCTCATCTATCACTCGCCGCGCGAGCCCGCCTTGCCGCGTTTCGGCGACGGTTTCGAATCGGCGGAGCGGGAAGGGTATCGCTGGCGCGCGTTCGGCGTCGCGCAGCCGGATCGCTTCGTGCAGGTCGCGCAGCCTTATTTCATCCGCGACGATCTCGCCATGGCGCTCGCATTGCGCACGATCTGGCCGCTCGCATTGCTGATTCCGGTGATCGTCGTGATCGTGCTTCTCGTCGTCGCGCGCGGGCTTTCGCCGGTGCGCTGGCTGTCGCAATCGCTCGTCGCGCGCTCGCCGGAATCGCTCGAGCCCGTCGTCTTCCACAAGCCGATGCCCGACGAGCTGCGTCCTCTCGTCGATGCGTTGAATGGCCTGCTCGCGCGTCTCTCGGAGGCATCGCAGGCGCAGCGCACGTTCGTCGCCGATGCCGCGCACGAACTGCGCACGCCGCTCACCGCGCTCAAGCTGCAAATCCAGGGCGCAATCGGCGATGGCTCGCTTCAGGTCGATGCCGCGACGCTCGCGAAGATCGACGGCCGGTTGAATCGCCTCATCCATCTCGCGCAGCAGCTGCTCAGCATGGCGCGCGAAGACGCCGCGCGCGAAGCGGCCATCGCGCCGATGAGCCTGCGCACGCTCTGCGAACTCCGCGTGAGCGATTTCTCGTTGCTGGCCGAAGCACGATCGATCGACCTCGGCCTGGAACTCGAACATGCGCTGGACGATCACGATCCGTTCACGATCATGGGCGACACGCACGCGCTCGCCGTCCTCGTGAACAACCTGCTCGATAACGCGATCCGTCACACGCCGCACGGTGGGCGCGTCGACGTGACCTTGCGGCGCCAAGCGGATGGCATCGCGCTCACCGTGCTGGACTCCGGCCCCGGCATTCCGCCGGACGAGATCGATCGCGTATGCGACCGCTTTTATCGTTGCGTCGGGACGTCGGGACACGGCAGCGGGCTCGGTCTCGCGATCGCGCTGCGCGTCGCGCAACGGCATCACGCGACGCTCGACGTCAGGAACCGCGATGACGCGAGCGGTCTGATCGTCGCGGTGCGCGGCTTGTGTCCGGTTGCGTCGGCGGCGCGCGCGAAGGATGTCGTCAGCGGAATGCATGCCTGAATGAAACCGCAAGAAGCGGGGCGTCGTGCGCTCGCCGCGCGGCGAAGCTGCTCGTTTCATCTTTCATGGCGGTCTGTCATGAAGACACTCGTTCTTCTATGCGCTTGTCTCGCGTGGACCGGCGCCGCGCTTGCAACGGACGCAGCGGAAGCGCCCGTTGCGGCTTCGTCCGCCGCACCGGAACCGAAGACCTTGAAGGAACGTCTCGGCGACAAGGCCAGCGACGATCAACGCGTGGACAATTGCAACGTCCCGGCGGACCGGCGCGGCACGAAAGTTCGTCCCGACAAGTGCATGCCTTGAAGCACGCGATTGTGTTACCTTTGACGTGGTGAACCATTTGGTACAAATTCAGGAGCCCGCCTTGTCATCCACTCAAGCATCGTCCGTCCTGCGCCTCGGCATTCTCGGTGGCGCGAACATCGCCAGACAATTCACGCGTGACGTGAGACCGAGCGAGCGCGTGCGCGTCGTCGCGGTCGCGAGCCGCAGCGACGAGAATGCGCAAGCCTTCGCGCAAGCAAACGGCATCGAAAAATGGTTCGGCAGCTACGACGCGCTGCTTGCGAGCCCGGACATCGACGCGGTTTACATTCCGCTGCCGAACAGCCTGCATGCCGAATGGGCGATCAAGGCCGCGGATCACGGCAAGCACATCCTGTGCGAGAAGCCGCTCGCGCTGGATCGCGACGAAGCCGCGCGCATGTTCGAGGCCGCCGATCGCAATGGCGTGCTGCTGCTCGAAGCGTTCCCATACTATTTCCAGCCGCAGACCGCGACGATGATGGCGCTAATCGGCGAAGGCGCGATCGGCGACGTGCGCGCGATTCAGGCGAACTTCGGCTTCACCGTCGGCAATCCCGGCGCAAACATCCGCATGAAGCCCGAGCTCGGCGGCGGCGCGCTGCTCGATGCGGGGAGTTATCCGCTGAGCCTCATTCGTCTCGTGATGGGCAGCGCGCCGCAACGCGTCGATGCAATCGCGACATGGGCCGACAGCAACGTCGACATCAGCCTCATGGCGACGCTCATCTACGCCGATGGCCGCCGCGCGCAAGTCTCGTGCTCGATGGATGCGGCGAATCATCGGCACGCGACGATCATCGGCACGCAGGGCACGATCGACACCGAATATCTGAATCACACGAGCGCGCAGACGGCGGGCGATCAATACGGCTATCTGCCGAGCCAGATGCGCTTGCGTCGCGGCATTCCGAATTCGGTGCCGTTCGAGACGGTCGAGTCGGACACCGGAAGCGGCTTCTTCTTCGCGGCGGAAAGCTTCGCGCGCATGGTCGCAACGCACGGTGCCGCCGCCATCGAGTACTACGCGCAAGTGAGTCTCGACAATGCCGCGACGCTCGCCGCGATCATCGCAAGCGCGCGCAGCGGCAAGCCCGTCACGCTGTGATTCGCGCGCGAGCGCATCTCGTCAACGCCTGACGATCACCACTTCCATGTATTCGCTCGGCACGACGAGCGAAGACGGTCCCGCAACATTGCAGCGTTCGAGCAGGCCGCCGATCTCGCGTTCGAGATCGGCCTGCTTCGCTGCATCGAGCGCCGCGAACGCGCGATGCACGGGCCCGTAGAAATCGCGGAACACCTGTATCCAGTGCGCCGGCGATTCATAGCGCATGTTGAAGTACTTGCGTACGCAACGAATATCGGCTGCCTCGGCGCCGAAGAGCGCGACGAGATGCGGCTCGGTGCCCCAAAGCGCGGGCGATTGCAGCCCCGCGGGCGGCGGCACGTAAGCGCCGATGATCTTGAACAACTGGCCGATGAAACCCTCGGGCGTCCAGTTCGCCATGCCGATGCGTCCGCCGCTCTTCGCCACGCGCAGCATTTCGCTCGCCGAGCGCCTGTGATCCGGCGTGAACATCGCGCCGAATGTCGACAGCACCACATCGAAGCTGCCGTCGTCGAAGGGCAGGTTCTCGGCATCGGCGACCTCGAAGTCGATCGCGAGTCCTTCGGCTTGCGCGCGCGCACGGCCTTTTTCGAGCAGCGCCGGAACGTAATCGGTCGATGTCACGCGGGCAAAACGTCGCGCGGCGGCGAGCGTCGCATTGCCGTTGCCGGCGGCCATATCGAGCACGCGCTCGCCGGCGCGCACATCGATCGATTCGGCAAGCATCTCGCCGACGATCTGCAATGTCGTGCCGATCACCGCGAAGTCGCCACTCGCCCAGGTGGCTTGCTGGCGGGCCTTGATCGCGGCGAAATCGGGTTGCTGTGATTTGGCCGGCTCGTCGCAGACCGCGGATGTATTCAACGCATGCATGGTTCGTTCTCCAGTTCCGGATGATGTGTCGAGCGTCGCCCTGATAGCGGGCAGATGCAGTATCCCGTTACCATCGCTTCGACGCCTGTCCGCAAGTCGCCGCGAATTGTCCGTTCGTCCGCTTTGCGATGCTTACGATCACCGGGAGACGCCATGAGTCTCGACATCCTGTCCGACGTGCTGCGCACCGTGCGCTTGCGCGGCGCGCTGTTCTTTCACGTGAGCGGCAATCGAAGCTGGGCGGCCGAAGCGCCGCCCGCGCGCGACATCGCGAGCATCGTCATGCCGGATTGCGAGCATGTGATGGAGTATCACGTCGTGACGCACGGCAACTGCTGGGGCGCGCTCGTCGGCGAAGCGCCGGTGCGTCTTGCGAGCGGCGACATCATCGTGTTTCCGCACGGCGACGCGCATGTGATTTCGAGCGCGCCGGGCATTCGCGCCGAAGCGGATATCGATCCGTTCTCGATGAAGATCGATCAGCTGCCCTTCACGCTGACCTACGACGCGGTCGAGGCGCGCAACAATCGACGCCCCGACGACGCGTATGAAACGATGCTCGTATGCGGCTTTCTCGGCTGCGATCTGCGTCCGTTCAATCCGCTGATCGCGACGTTGCCGCGCCTCTTGCATCTGAAGGAATCGGGCGCGCAGGGCTGGATTAATCACTTCATGCAGCAGGCCGTCGTCGAATCGCGTCACAAGCGGCCGGGCGGCGAAGCGATGCTCGAACGCATGAGCGAGATGATGTTCGTCGATGCCGTGCGCCGTTACGTCGATGTACTGCCCGATGAAAGCCGCGGCTGGCTCGCGGGCCTGCGCGACCGATTCGTCGGGCGCGCACTCGCCGTCATGCACGATGCGCCCGCGCACGAGTGGACCGTCGAAGAACTGGGCGAGCGCGTGGGCCTCTCGCGTTCGGCGTTGCACGAGCGCTTCAGCGAGATCATCGGCTTGCCGCCGATGCAGTACCTCGTCAACTGGCGCATGCAGGTCGCGGCCGGACTGCTGCGCAACACGAACGCGACGATCGCAGCGGTCGCGCAGGACGTCGGCTATGCATCCGAAGCGGCGTTCATTCGTGCGTTCAAGCGCCTCGTCGGCAAGCCGCCCGCGACGTGGCGCCGGGAGAAAACGCGCGTGGAAGCCGAGGCGCAAGCACATTGATTGACGCCGGGCGATTCTCTGACTAGAGTCAGAGATATGAACCCGACCGACATCAGCCAGATTCGCAGCTTCAATCGCACCGTTGCCGAGGGCATCGGCGCGCTCAACGAGCATTTTCTCGGGCGCGGCCGTCCGATGGGCGAATCACGGCTCATCTGGGAAATCGGTGCGCAGGGCGTCGATCTTCGCGTGTTGCGCGAGCGTCTCGGTCTCGATTCGGGTTACGTGAGCCGCACGCTCGCCGCGCTGCAGCGACAAGGTCTCGTCGCGGTCGAGTCTCGTCCCGATGACCGCCGCGTGCGCCGCGCGAGCCTCACCGATGCGGGCTGCGCCGAACGTGAAGAACTCGAAAGGTTATCGGACGCGGTCGCGGGGGGCATGCTCGCGCCGTTGAACGATGCGCAGCGCAAGCGGCTGATCGCGGCGATGGCCGAAGTCGAGCGCTTGCTGCAACCTTCGCTGATGCGCTTCGCGATCGAAGACCCGACGAGCGAGGATGCGCAATGGTGCATCGACCAATACTTCGCGGAGTTGAACGCGCGCTTCGAAGCGGGCTTCGATCCGTCCGTCAGCCTGTCCGCCGATTCGCGCGAATTGACGGCGCCGCAGGGCGCGCTGATCGTTGCGAGGCTGCGCGGCGCGGCGATAGGCTGCGTCGCGCTCAAGTTCCACGGCGCGTCGCCGGCCGAGTTGAAGCGCATGTGGGTGAGCGCCGGCGCGCGCGGACTCGGCGTCGGACGTCGGCTGCTCGAAGAGGCCGAACGGCTCGCGTCGAAGAACGGAGCGAAAGCCGTGCGTCTGGAGACGAACAAGGCGCTCGGGGAAGCGATCGGCCTGTATCGGCGATCCGGCTATGTCGAGGTCGCGCCGTTCAGCGACGAGGCTTACGCGCATCACTGGTTCGAGAAGAGTTTGCGTTGACGCCTCCCGTCAGCGCGATGACGAGATCGAGAAACGCGCGCGTCTTCGCCGGCGGATGATGCCGCGACGGATAAAACGCATACAGCGGAAAGCGCTCGTCGGGCCAGTCGGGGAAGAGGTCGATGAGCTTGGCATCGGCGATCAGATGTTCGTGACCCAGCAGCAGAATCTGCGCGACGCCATAGCCTGAGAGCAGCGTGCTCAGCATCGTGCCGGGATCGTTGAGCGTGAGACGGCCGTGCGTTTCCACCGTGATGCGCTTCTTCTTGCGATGAAACTCCCACGCGAACGGCCGTCCCGTTTCGGGATCGCGAAACTCGATGCACGTATGCGTGCCGTCTGCGAGCGCCTGCGGGGTAGCGGGCGTGCCGCATCGCTTGATATACGACGGCGCGGCGACGGTCCGCACCGGCGTATCGAGCAGCTTGCGCGCGACGAGACTCGAATCGCGCGGCTCGCCGAAGCGCACGGCGAGATCGAAACCATCCGCGATCATGTCGCCGAGACGGTCGCTCGTGATGAGTTCGAGTTGCAGATCGGGATGCGCCTTCAGAAACGCGTCGAGCTTCGGGCCGAGCAGAAGCCGCGAGAAGATCGGATCGACGTTCACGCGCAAGCGGCCGCGCACCGCCGTCGCCCCTTCGGATGCCGTGGCCGCCGCTTCCTCCAGTCCCGCGAGATGCGGCATGACGTGCTCGAAGAAGCGCCGGCCATCGTCGGTGAGCGAAACGCTGCGCGTCGTGCGATCGAAAAGACGAATCTTCAGACGCGCTTCGAGACGCGCGATCGCGCGGCTCACGCCGGGTTGCGACATGCCGAGCCGATCGCTCGCCGCGGCGAACGTGCCTGCATCGACGATCGCAGCGAACACGCTGATGCCGTTGAGGATGCGTTCGTTGAAGCCGGCCATTCATGCCTCCGCGTCATGGATGAGAAGGCATTCATGTTATCGCGTCACGCAAAAAAACGGGCCCCGAAGGGCCCGGAAGATCACTCCAACACGGTCAACTCATGCGTGGTGCGCTTTCGCGACCTTGTCCACGGAGATCGAATCGGCGCGCAGGCGCTCGTATTCTTGCTGGCTCATCGGCACGGCGTCCTTCTTGCCGAGATCGCTCAGGCGGATGCGATACGTCTCACGCGCCGAGTAAGCCGCGATCGCCGCGATGATCGTCACGCCGAAGGCAATGGCGCCGACCGTCAGCGGAATGTTGTCCGACCCCGGCGGCGCAACGGCCGCGAAGAGTGCGGGCAACAGCGCGGTGATCGTCGTGCCGATGTTCTGCGAGATCGCCATCGCCGAAACGCGCGAACGGGTCGGGAAGAGTTCCGGATAGAAGCTCGGGAAGATCGCGTTATAGCCTTGATACACGACACCCCACATCAGCAGCGACATCAGGAACGCGAGCGGCACGCTATGGATGCTGATCGCGTAGAGATACGCGAAGGCCAGCAGACCGGAGATGAGCGAGCCGCCGATCATCATCGGGCGACGGCCGATCTTGTCCGACAGATTGCCGACGAACGGAATCACCAGCACCGCGACGATGTTGCCGACGACCGGAATCCACAGATACACGCTCTTGTGGAAGCCGATGCCGTAGGAAGACTGCACCGCATACGCCGCACCGAAGATCGTCGCGACCACGGGAATCACGTTCATCAGCGCCATGCAGACGACGCGGATCATGTCGGGCGTGCTGTTGGCGAACGCTTCCTTGATCGGCGACTTCGGCACACCGCCATGCGATTCCTCGGACGTGAACGCGGGCGTTTCATGCACTTCCTTACGGATGATGTAGCCCGCGACCAGCACGAAGGCCGACAGCAGGAACGGCACACGCCAGCCCCACGAGTTGAACATGTCTTCCGGCATGAACGTGGCGAGCGGCAGGAACACGGCGGCCGCGAGAATCTGGCCGGCCTGCACGCCTTGCAGCGTGAAGCTCGCGTAGTAGCCGCGTCGGCCGAACGGCGCGTGCTCGAGAATCATCGAGCTCGCACCGGAGATTTCACCGGCCACCGCGAAGCCTTGAAGCAGGCGCAACACGACGAGCAGCGCGGGCGCGGCCATGCCGATCTGGTGATACGTCGGCAGCAGGCCGACAGCCATCGTCGAGATACCCATCAGGAACATGCAGACGAGCAGCACGTTCTTGCGGCCGTGCGTATCGCCCAGATGACCGAGCACGAATGCGCCGATGGGACGCGCCACGTAGCCGACGCCGTAGGTCGCGAGCGACGCGATGATCGCCACCTTCGGATTGCCCGACGGGAAGAACAACTGCGGGAAAATGAGTGCAGCAGCCTGGGCGTAAATGAAGAAGTCGTAATACTCCAGCGCCGAGCCGATCCAGCCGCTCGCGGTCGCTTTTTTCGCCTGGCGGCCGCCGTGCGCGTCTTCCTTAGGGCTAGCCATAGAGATGTCTCCGAACAATGGGTTTATGGAGTTGAGCCTGGAATCTGGCCGAGCGGCGGAGCGTTTTGGTTTGTCGCAATACGCGCGCTCTGAAAGTGATTGGAGAATAAAAGCGCAACCCCTTTCGATCAACGATTTATGATAAATTTTGCGCGATTATCGCACGCGCGTGTCCGATAATCGATCACTTTGGGGGTTAGCACTAGCAATTGACTTTGATGGAGCGCCGAAACATCGGCCCATCCATAACTAAACAAGCATACAAGCATGACTAAACCGGAACTCGACAAGCGCGACTGGATCGCCGGACTGGAGAAGGGACTGGCGATCCTCGAAGCCTTCGACGATCAGCACGCGCGCATGACGCCGACGCAAGCCGCGGCGCGCACCGGCCTCACGCGCACGGCGGCGCGGCGTTATCTGCTGACGCTTGCGCATCTCGGTTACGTGCAGACCGACGGCAAGCTCTTCAATCTCACGCCGCGCGTGCTGCGCATGGGCTGGTCGTATTTCGAGTCGGCGCGGCTGCCGCGCATCGTGCAGCCTTATCTGCAGCAATTGAGCGCGCTGATTCACGAGTCGGTGTATGTCAGCGTGCTCGATGACTGGGACCTCGTGATCATCGCGCGCAATGGTTCGACGCGCGTGATGACGACCGGCTTCGTGCTCGGCGCGCGCGTGCCGGCCGCGCTGATGTCGGGCGGCATCGCAATGCTCGCGTATATGGACGAGGCATCGGTGCGCGGCTGGCTCGAAGCGACCGAGTTCAAGCCCTTCACGCCGCTCACGATCACGAACAAGGAAAAGCTATACGAGAAGATCAGGCAGGCGCGCGTGGATGGCTACGTCGCGATCGAGCAGCAATTGCAGATGGGCGTGCGCGGCATCGCGGTGCCGATGAAGAACCGGCACGGCGAAGTGGTCGCGGCGTTGTCGGCGAACATGCCGATCGGAAAGGAAACCGCCGAGGCAGCGCTTGCCCGCGTGCTGCCGCCGTTGCAGGAGACGGCGTTGTCGATGTTGAACGTGATCTGACCGCGGCGAGATCGCGCAAAGGTGAGGGTTTTCGGGAATGCGTGTCGAATGGCGCTCGCAGCCCTTGTTTAAAGGTAATTTCTGAATCGCCTATGACGTAAAGGTGAGCGTTTTCGGGATCAGACCGCATCATCCTCACTTTTACCTAATTCCCCAGCTCCACATTCCCCCCACGGTTGCAGCGACCAGCGTTCGCAACGCCAAGCGGATATCGACACAAGGAAAGGGGAATCGACATGACTCAGTTCGACGCGAAACGGCTTCTCAGTCTGTCGGCAGCAACGGTCGCCACCGCGCTTTCACTCGGAGTCGGCTCAGCGCCGGTTTATGCGCAGACATCGCCGGTCAACATGCGCGTTGCACGACCAACTGAGCTCTGACACGATGACGCTCACGACGCGCCCGTGAAGATCGGGCCTTGCCCGCCCGGCACGAATGCGCGATGCGCGCTATCGCCGTTCGCGCCCGACGCGGGCGCCGGATCGCGCAACGTCACCGCCGTTTCGGGCGTGATCGGCACGCTCGGTTGCGCGAGCAGTTCGGTCTTGCGCATCGAGCCCGCCGACGTCCCGAAGTAATACCCGATGATGCTGATCCACGCGGTCCCGAGCGCGCCGACCACGACGTTCACGAGATCGCGATTCGCCTCGGGCAACGCGCGCAACGCCATCAGCAGCAGAATGCCGAAGAAGCCGCCGGTCACGGCCATCGCGAGGAACTTGGGCACCCAGTCCCTGTTCGCGATGCCCATTGCGCGCGCATCGGCGCGGTCGCCCGCCGAGATGCGCGCCATGTCCGCTTCGAACGACAGACGCGCCTGCGCCGCCGCCACCACGAGTTGTTGCAACTGCAACGAGTTCGCGTTTTCGGCCTGGCTGATCTTGTCGAGCGCGGCGGGATCGTTGAGCGCGGTCGCGACGATATCCGGATCGTTAGGCGTCCCGAGCGCATGGGAGATGATCGCGGCCGCCGTGCTGACGCCAAGCCCGACGGGCCCGCCGATGAGACCCGCGAGAAGAGGCGCCTTCGCGCCGATGGTTGCCGCCACTTTCGACCAGTCCATCATGCTGCTCCCAAAAGAAGATTCGTCGCCATGCGCTCGGTCCAGCCGCGGCTGAACGTCGGCCATGCGTGCAGGCCCTTCAGATAACGCAATCGATACGCAATGAAGCGCAGGACGAAGCGCATCGGATCGGCGGCTTTCACGGCATCGACGGTATCGGGGCCGAACTTGCCGTCTTCCTTTGCGCCCGATGCCTTCTGCATCCACAGCACGACGAGCCCGCCGTTGTAGTTGGCATCGAAGATCTGGAACGCGACGCGCGGATCGAATTCGTCGAGATGCAGCGGGTCCCAGTACTTCTGCTTCGCGATGCGCTTCGCGAGATCGAGCGGCAAGTCCTTCATCGCGCCCGCATAGCCATAGCCGCGTGCGACGCGCGCCGTCACGCCCCACATCGTTTCGCCGCCCGGGTCCGCCGGATGGAATGAGTAGCCGCCTTCGCTGCCGATCAGCGCTTCGAAGGCGTCGTCGAAGCTGTTCATGTCGATCTCCTTGGCGCCTGCGCGTGCCGCCGGAACCATCGTCGCGGCGCCGGAAGAAACGGGCCGGCGCGCGAGGCGTCGGCCCGGTCGCGTCAAACAGTGGCAGGCAGTCATGACGCGACGGCAGGCCTTATGCATCCGCCATGCCAGTCGCTGCATCGCGCGTGCGAAAGCCTTGTGTGGCAAGGCGCACAGAACGGGAGTAGCAGGCGCGCGGAGATGCGAACTGTCGTGCCAAGGCCAACGCTTTTTCGGCGCCGCTGTGCGGCTCGCGCAGACATCGCACGCTCATTCGACGCTCATTGTCCGCGCCTACGATGCAAGGCATCCGGGCGGCGCGGTCCTGATCGAAACCATCGCACTGCCTTTCATTGACGACGTTTCATCGAAGGAGAAATGCCATGCGCCACTATCCATCGGACAGTCCTCGCGCGGCCGCGCGCATCGTCGTGATGTCGCTGATCGCGGACGGGCATATCGGCAGCGCGGAAATCGAAGCGCTCGAACGGCGCGGCTTCTATGCGCGGCTCGGGCTTCATGCGGGCGAGTTGCACGACGTCGTGCGCGAGGTTTGCGAGGATCTCACGCGATGCTCGTATCTCACATGGGACGACGTGTGCCGCGTCGACCCGCATGTCGTGCATCAGCTCGCGCAGGACGTATCCGACGAGCGCGTGCGACGCGATGTGCTCACGCTGTGCGAATCGGCGGTGGTCGCGGATGGCGTCATGAGTTGCACGGAAGCCGCCGTGATCGATGCAGTGAAGCGCGCGTGGCGCATGCACTGAACCGCGCGAAACTCAACCGGAGACGACATCATGCAACAACACGTTCTCGTCGCAGTGGGACCGGATGGCAGCCATGCGGCGCTTGCGCTCGGCATCGCGCGGGCCCGCGAATGCAACGCGCGCCTCACGGCGCTTCATGTCGTGGACCGCGCGCCGTTCTGGGCGATATCGTCCGCGCAATACGACTTCGGCGTGGCGCTCGCGCAGGTCGACGACCTCGCGCGCGAAGTCGAGAAGCGCACGCTTCAGGCGATACGCGCGTCGAGCATCAACGGCATGTGCGTGACGATGGACCTGCCGGGCGGCACGACGCTCGCGCGCACGATCGCGCAGGCGGCGCGCGAGTTCGACGCGGATCTCATCGTGATAGGCCGCACGAAAGCCACGCACTGGCGTTTCTGGGAAGAACGCGTGGCCGATGCCGTGAGCCGCCACAGCAATCGCCGCGTGCTGATCGCATCGAACCGCGCGGGTAATGAAGCGAGCGTTGAAACAAAAGCGACACCGTTACGCTTTACCATCGTCGATTCGACGCAGCGCACAACCCCATCATTCAGTTCGAGAGGAAGCTCGCCATGCCGGATCGCATCATCAAACCGTCCCGACGCACCTTGCTGAAGGGCCTCGTTTCCGGCACGGGCCTCGCCCTGACAGGCGCGGGTCTCGCCGATGCCCTCGCGCAAGGCGTCGCGCCCGCCGTCGTCACCGCCGACAAGTTGCGTCCGCAACTACCCAGCGGCGTGATGAGCGGCGACGTCACCGCGACGAGCGGCATCGTCTGGAGCCGCACGGACCGGCCCGCGCGCATGATCGTCGAGTATTCGACGAGCGAAAGCTTCAGGACGATTCAACGGCGCATCGGACCGGCCGCGCTCGAAAGCAGTGGTTTCACGGCGCGCGTCGATCTGACCGGCCTGCCGCCCGGCGCCGATGTGTTCTATCGCGTGCGCTTCGCCGATCTCGTCGATGGCAAAGCCTACAGCGAGCCGGTGACGGGACGTCTGCGCACGGCATCGATCGAAGCGGAGAAGCCGATCTGCTTCGTATTTTCCGGCGATGAAGCGGGGCAGGGCTGGGGCATCAACGAGCGCTTCGGCGGCTATCGCATCTATGAAGCGATGCGTCGCGAAGCGCCGGATTTCTTCATCCATCAGGGCGATCAGATCTATGCGGACAGCGTGATCGAACCGGAAGTGAAGCTGCCCGACGGCACGATGTGGACGAACATCGTGACCGAAGGGAAGTCGCATGTCGCGCAGACGCTCGACGACTATCGCGCGGCGTTCGCCTATAACCAGCTCGATAAAAACAAGCGCCGCTTCGCAGCCGAAGTGCCGTTCCTCGTGCAATGGGACGATCACGAAGTGCGCAACAACTGGTATCCGGGACAAGTGATCGGCGAAGCGGAGAAGCGTTATCAGACGCGTTCGATCAACCTGCTCGAAGCGCGCGCGAAGCAGGCGATGTTCGAGTACAACCCGTATCGCATCAATCAGCTCGATCCGGAACAGGTGTATCGCGGCTTTCAGTTCGGGCCGCTGCTCGATGTGTTCATGCTCGACGAGCGTTCGTATCGCGGCGCGAACTCGCCGAACACGCAAACGCGTCTCGACGCGGATTCGGCATTTCTCGGCTCGCAGCAGACCGCGTGGCTGAAGGCATCGCTCAAGGCATCGCGCGCGACGTGGAAGGTGATTGCGAGCGACATGCCGATCTCGCTCGTCGTGCCCGATGCGAACCCCGATGTGCCCAAAGGCACCTTCGAGGCATGGGCCAACGCGGACAACGGCGCGCCGTCCGGCCGCGAACTGGAGCTTGCCGACATCCTGCGCTTCATTAAGCAGGAAGACATCAGGAACGTCGTGTGGATTACGGCGGACGTGCACTACGCGCAGGCGACGCACTACGATCCGTCGCGCGCGAAGTTCACGGAGTTCAAGCCGTTCTGGGAATTCGTCGGCGGGCCGATCAACGCGGGCACGTTCGGCCCGAACGATCTCGACATGACGTTCGGTCCCGAACTGCGCTATGTCAGCGTGCCGAAGGACAATCCGCAGAACCGTTCGCCCGCGGCCATGCAGCAGTTCTATGGCCGCGCGAAGATCGATCCCGCGAGCCGCGCGCTGACGGTCTCGCTGCACGACCTCAACGGCAAGTCGCTGTACGAAGTGAAGCTCGACGTCGAGGCGTGAGCGTCGCTTAAGCGGCGAGCTTCGCGGCCAGCTCGGCGACGTGCTTGCCCTGATAACGCGCGATATCGAGTTCGTTCTGCGATGGCTGACGGCTGCCGTCGGACGAAGCGAGCGTCGTCGCGCCGTAGGGCGTGCCGCCGGACACCTCGCTCATGTTCGTGAGTCCCGCGCACGCATACGGCACGCCGACGATCACCATGCCGTGATGCAGCAGCGTCGTATGGAACGATGTGATCGTGGTTTCCTGTCCGCCGTGTTGCGAAGCCGTCGATGAAAACACGCTGCCGATCTTGCCGACGAGCGCGCCTTTCACCCAGAGCCCGCCCGTCTGATCGAGAAACGTGCGCATCTGGCCGGCCATGTTGCCGAAGCGCGTCGGCGTGCCGAAGATGATCGCGTCGTAGTCGGCGAGTTCGTCGACGGTCGCGACCGGCGCCTGCTGATCGAGCTTCACGCCGATCTTCGCGGCCTGATCGGCGGGAATCGTTTCGGGCACGCGTTTGAGCGTGACTTCCGTGCCCGCGACGCCGCGCGCGCCTTCGGCTATCGCTTGCGCCATCGTTTCCACGTGGCCGTACATCGAATAATAGAGAACCAGTACTTTCGCCATGATGTGTCCTTGTGAGAGGGGCTTGTGCGCATTCAAAGATAGCACCGGCGAGTGCGTGCGCAAGGAACTGGCCTGCCCGCAAAAATGCGAAGCGTTCATGGACGCGCGCGTCTGCCTTCGACGACACTGCCCGAAACCCGAACCGGAGACGCACACGCCATGAACGGCCACGCCTTGCTCAGCGCGAATCTGCTCATCGCTTATTCGGCGTATTTCGTCGGCACCGCGAGTCCCGGGCCGAGCAATCTCGCGATCATGTCGATCGCGAGCACGTCCGGGCGGCGCGCGGCCTTCGCGTTCGCGGCGGGCGTGATGTCCGGCTCCTTCTTCTGGGCGATGCTCGCCGCGCTCGGCCTCTCCGCCGCGCTGACGGCGTACTCGGGCTTTCTCGTCGGCGTGAAGATCTGCGGCGGGCTGTATCTGTTGTGGCTCGCGTTCAAGTCGGGACGCGCGGCGTTGAAGCCGCCGCTGCGCGCTTCGTCGGCGGATGCGCAAGGGCAGAGCGCGCGCAGGCTCTACGCGCGCGGCGCACTTCTGCATCTCACGAATCCGAAAGCGATTCTCGTGTGGATGTCCGTGGCGGCGCTCGGATCGTCGGCGGGGGAAGGGCCGGGACACATGCTCGTCGTCGTCGCGGGGTGCCTCTGCATCGGCGTATGCGTGTTCGGCGGCTATGCCGCGCTCTTCTCGATGGCCTCCGCGCGGCGCATGCACAAACGCATCCAGCGCGGCCTCGATGCATGTCTCGCGCTCGTGTTCGGCGCGGCGGGCCTGCGTCTGCTCACTTCGCGCGTGTAGCGGATTTGCCGCACTTTCGCGGTTCGGCTTTGCATCCGGACGATCGGCGGCTACGCTCAAGCCAGACGTCCGAACAATCGCGAGAACGATGCCGACCGACGATTCTTCCCGAAGCGCCCGCCCGATCCCGCACGAAACCGCCGCAGCCGCGTTCGTCCACATCGTCCGCGACGCCTTCGCCGCGCTCGGGCGCGAACTCGTCGCGATCAGGCCGACGCCCGCCCGTGCGCTCTTCGCCACGCAGGCGATGCTTTCCGTCGGACTTGCCGTCGCGCTCGCCTACGCTTTCCATTTGAGCAACATCTGGTGGGCCGCGATCAGCGGCTTCGCGGTGATGCAGTCGAAATTCTCGGCGTGCGCGCAACGCGGCGTGCATCGCGTGGTCGGGACGATCGCCGGCGCGCTGATCGGCGCGGTCGCCGGGCCGATCATCGGCGACGTGCCGTGGCTCTTCGTGCCGCTGCTCGGGGCGATCGTCGGCATGTCGGTGTATCGGGCGCTCGTTTCCGATGCGGGCTACGCGTGGGTGCTCGGCGGCGTGACCTCGCTCATGGTCACGTTCGAGGCGCATCGGCTCGAATCCGCGGCGGCGACGGCGTCGTTTGCGCTCTTGCGCGTCGCCGAAGTGATGGTCGGGACGGCCGCGTGCGTGGCCGTGTCGGCGCTTGTGCATGCGGGCGTGCAGCACTATCGCAAGTCGCGCGGCGCGCCGCCGGTGCCGCGCGCGCAGGCGGCATCCACCGTGGATCGCGTCGATGGCGTCAACGCGCAAACCGTCACCGTCATTCCTTCCGATGCCGCCCGCGCCGTGCAGGCGCTCGACGCGACGCACCTCGCGCGCGCCGAGCAGACCGCGCTCGCGATGCGCAAGCGGCTCGCGTGGCAAGGCGCATGGTCGGTGATGATCCTCGCGGCGATCGCATATGCGTGGAATCTGCCCGGCTTCGCGCAGGCGATGGTGACGGCGGTTGCCGTGCTGATCTTGCCGACATCGGCGCTCGGCAAGCCGACGCGAAAGCCGATCGCCGAGCGCATGATTCAGCGTTTCATCGGCTGTCTGCTGGCGGGCGCGGCGAGTCTCGCGCTGTTGCCGCTACTCGGCGACAACGCGTTCGCCTGCATGATCGCGCTATGCGTGGGCGTGTGGATCGGCTGTCATGTGCAGACGGGCACGCAGGGCGCGAGCTATGTCGGACGGCAGTTCAGCATCGCGTTCATCATGGTGTTCGTGCAGGACCACCATTGGTCGTCGGACCCGATGCCCGCGCTGATGCGGCTCGAAGGCATTCTCGCGGGCATCGTGGTGTTGTCCGCGGTGATGGCCGTGGGCGCGGCGTGGGCCTCGAAACGGGGGCCGCACGCCGCGATGCGGTGAATCAGGCTTCTTCCGCCCAGGCGAGATTCTCGCGCGCCATCAACGCGCTCGAAGCGGCCGGGCCGAACGTTCCCGCCGTATAACCGCGCGGACGGTCGCCGAGTTCCTTCCAGCCGTTGAGAATCGGCTCCACCCACGTCCATGCCGCTTCCAGTTCGTCGCGCCGCATGAAGTGCGTGAGGCGGCCGCGAATCACGTCGATGAGCAAGCGCTCGTACGCTTCCGCGCGCCGCTGCGTCATGGCCTGCTGCAGGTCGAGATTGAGCGTGACGGGCTGCATGTGCATGCCGCTGCCGGGTTCCTTCGCCATCATCTGAAGTTGGATCGATTCTTCCGGCTGCAGCGTGATCGTCAGGCGGTTGCCGTAATGGCGCGGGCCTTCGGGGATGATCGAGAACGGCAGGTCCGCGAAGTCGATGACGATCTCCGAGCGGCGATTCTGCATGCGCTTGCCCGTGCGCAGGAAGAACGGCACGTTGGCCCAGCGCCAGTTGTTGATATGCGCGCGCAGCGCCACGAAGGTTTCCGCGCGGCTGTCGGCGGGCACGTTCTGCTCTTCGAGATAACCCTTCACCGCCTCGCCGCCGACCGCGCCCGCCGTGTACTGGCCGCGCACGGTGTCGCGTGCGATATCGGCGACGGTCATCGGCCGCAGCGACTTCAGCACCTTCAGCTTTTCGTCGCGCACGGCGTCCGGATCGAGCGAGACGGGCGGCTCCATCGCGACAATGCAAAGCAGTTGCAGCAAGTGGTTCTGCACCATGTCGCGCAATGCGCCGGTGTGATCGTAGAAGCCCGCGCGGCTGCCGACGCCCACCGTCTCCGACACCGTGATCTGCACGCTCTTGATGTACGGCGCCTGCCACAGCGGGCCGAAGATCGCGTTGCCGAAGCGCAGCACCATCAGGTTCTGCACGGTTTCCTTGCCGAGATAATGGTCGATGCGATAGATCTGCTCTTCCTTGAAGTGCTTGCCGACCGCATCGTTGATCGCGCGCGCCGATGCGAGATCGTGGCCGAGCGGCTTTTCAAGCACGACGCGGGCGTTTTCGTCGAGAATGCCGGCGTTATCGAGGTTGGTGCAGATCGTCACGAACAGTTCCGGCGACGTCGACAGATACAGCACGCGCTGCGAGCCAGGACGCACGGCCTGTGCGAGACGCTCGAAATCGCCAGGATTCTCGACGTCGATGCGCACGTAATCGAAGAGCGCGAGAAATTTGTCCCACGACTGGGCATCGAAAACCTTGGAATCGATGAAAGGGCGCGCCTGCTCTTCCATGAAATTCTTGAGGTAATCCTCGCGCGTCCAGTCCTTGCGGCCGATGGCGAGAATGCGCGTGTCCGCGGGCAGGTTGCAGTGCGTGTGCGCCATGTAGAGCGCCGGCAGCAGCTTGCGCGCCGCCAGGTCTCCGCCGCCGCCGAAGATGATCATGTCGAGCGGGCGTTCATTCACGGGAGAAGTTGGATTCGTCATGGTGCGTGAGCCGGTAAGGGTTCAGATAAGCCGAAAGCGCGGCGATCGAAGCGATCGTTCGAGACAGCTATGTTGCATGTTTTGCCGGCATTTTGCACGGCAGTCGTGCTAACGGCCGTTCGATTCGGCGAGCGATGGACGATTTGTCACCGAAGACGTGTTTGTTTAACGCGCTCAGCGCAACGATTCGTTCGCGCGCAGCGTCGTCACGGCGAGGTCGAGAAATGCGCGGACCTTCTGCGTGACGTGACGCCCTTCGCGATGCACGAGATGGATCGGCAGGGGCGGCGTCTCGAACTCCGGCAGCACGATTGCGAGACGCCCGTCGGCAACGTGTTGCGCGATCTGATACGACAGGAGCCGCGCGATGCCGAAATCCGCGAGCGCGGCGGCGATGGCCGAGTCGTTGGTGGTCGTCGTCAGGCGAGGATGCGAGCGCACGAGAAACTGCCGCTCGCCGTCGGAGAGACGCCATTCCGGGGGCGTCGACGAACCCGTCGACGCAATCACGACATGCTCCGCGAGATCGTCCGGATGACGTGGCGTGCCGTGCTTCGCGAGATAAGCGGGCGAGGCGCACAGCACGCGCCGCACGCGCCCGACGTTGATCGCCTGCAACGACGAGTCCGGCAATTGCGCGATCCGCACCGCCACGTCGATGCCTTCATCGACGAGATTCACCACGCGATCGACGAACCAGCAGCTTGCGTCCGCTTCGGGATAACGGCCCAGATAATCGAGGACGATCGGCGTGACGTGCAGGCGGCCGAACATCACCGGCGCGGTGATCGAAAGCAGTCCGCGCGGCGAGGAATGCGTGCCGGTCGCGGAAAGTTCGGCGTTATCGATTTCGCCGAGAATGCGGCGGCAGTCCTCGAAATAGCCGCTGCCGGCGTCGGTGAGACGCACGACGCGTGTGGTGCGCGTGAGCAGGCGCACGCCGAGATGTTCTTCGAGTTCCGTCACGACGCGGCTCACGACCGACGGCGACACGTCGAGCTTGCGCGCCGCCGATGCGAAGCCGCCGGTTTCGACCACCGTGACGAAGGTCGTCATTGCCTGTAAACGGTCCATGGGAAAGCACGAGACATGCAGGCTTGAGATGCCGTGCATTCTCACGGATATGCGCGCGGGGCACAATCGTTACAGATCGAGTTCGAGCGTGTCTCCTTCGGCGGCGGGCATCGCGCAGCAGATCAGCGCTTCGTCATCGCCGACATGAAACGCCGGCTCGCTTTCATACGACACCGCGCCTTTCGCGATGCGCGTCCGGCATGTGCCGCAAGTGCCGCCGCGGCAGTTGAACTCGGGCGACAGACCGCTCGCTTCGGCGAGTTCCAGCAAGGTGCCGCTGCCCGGCTGCCATTGCGCGCTCGCGCCCGACTTCAGGAATTCGATCTTCACGGACTCGGTCGCGGCGGGACGCATCGGCTTGACGTCGGCGCCGCGATCCGCCGTGCGCTTGAGCGCCGATGGACCGAACGCTTCCGCATGCACGCGCGCATCGGCGACATTGAGCGCGCGCAGGCCATCGTAGATCGACTGCATGAACGCGCCCGGCCCGCACAGATAGAAGTCGTAGTCGTTGAAGGGCAGACGGCTCGTCAGCAGATCGATGTCGATGCGCCCGGACACGTCGTAATCGCGGTCCATTTGCGCGCCGTTCGTGTCGCTGAGCACGCGGATCACGGTCACCGCGCCGCCCGCGCTCTGCGCGAGCGCATCGATTTCGCGCGAGAACGCGCGGCTCGCGAGCGAATGCGCCGACACGATCATCCACACCGGCCGCACGCGGCGCTTCCTCAAGCCTTCGTAGACGATGTGCCGCAACATCGCGAGCATCGGCGTGATGCCGACGCCCGCCGCCATCAGCACGGCGGGACGCTGCTCGAACGGATCGATCGTGAAGTCTCCGGCGGGCGCGCGCGCCTCGATGACGTCGCCCGCTTTCAGCGTGTCGTGCAGATGCGCCGACACGCGCCCGTCGCGCTTCACGCTGATGCGATACACGCCGTCCGACGGCGCGACCGACAGCGTGTACGTGCGAATCTGCGGTTTCGCCTCGCCCGGCAGCGTCACGCGCATCGGCAGATGCTGACCGGCCTTGTGCGGAACGATGCCCGCGCCATCGGCGGGTTCGAGATGGAACGAGCGGATCGCATCGCTTTCATCGACGATTCTGCTCACGCGAAACGCGCGCCACACGTTCGCGAGCGTGGCCGCCTTCAGGCGCTCGGCCACTTGCGTCCAGTCGCCGGTCATCAGCGAATTGGGCGATGCGCCGTCGCTGCGCGCTTTCCATCGCAAGGGCAGCGCCTCGGCGCGATACACGATGCGGCGCGGCGTGAAGCGCCACAGCCGTTCCGCGCCCTGAAATGCGGCGGTTTCGGGCGAGTCGAGCAGCACTTCCGCGTCGCCCGCGAGCTGCAGCATGTCGCCGGTTTCGAAGTCCGCGAACACGAGTCCCGCGCGAGCGTTCACGAGAATGTTGCCGAGCGTGTTGAAGAAGAGATTGCCGGCGAAATCGGGAATCGTGAGCGAGCCGTCGTCCGACAGACGCACGAAACCCGGTTTGCCGCCGCGATGCGACACGTCCACTTGCCGATGCCCGTCCTCGCGATCGAAATACGACGCGACGAAGAACGTATCCGCGTTCGCGATCATCGCTTTTGCGCGCGGCGAAAGGGCGTCGGATTCGAGCGGCTCGACCGGCGACGGCAAGGAAGGATCGCGCACGAACTCGAAATCGCGCAACTGGATGTACTGCGGGCAATTGCCGAAGCTCTGTTCGACGGCCACGTCGAACGCGAGGTTCGCGCCATCGCGATGAATCACGCCGTTCATGCGATTGCGGCGGCGCGTGTGCATTTCGATGCCGAGCAGGCCGATCGACGCGCCATCGCGCATGCCGGCGTCGGCGGGATCGAGCGGATCGCGGGCGGGGCTCATCGACAGCGTTTTGGCATCGGTCGCGTGCATGAAGCCGGGATGCCCGGCGAGCAGCGTCGCCCATGGATCGCCGCGTTCATCGACGGAACCGGCCACGATGAACGGCAGTTGCCCGAAGAACTGGCGATGCTGATCCGGCATGTAATCGCGCACGACGCGCCGGCCGACGCCGTCCATGCGCTCGTCGACGCCGAAAGCCTTCTGAATGGCGAGTTCGCCGCGATGCCACGGCGAGGGCGTGGCGACCTGTTTGACATTGCCAAGCGCGGAAGCGGACATGATCGTATGCCTCTTCGATTCGGGCGCGGCGGCACGGCGCGAGCCGGCCGCCGCGCTCACTTTACGCCGCGAGACCCGCGGCCGTCTTTTGGAACGGAACGAAACCCTTCAGCGCTTCGACGCGCTTCAGCCACGCGTTCACGTTCGCGTAGGCGGAAAGGTCGACGTTGCCTTCGGGCGCGCTCGAGATATAGCTGTAGAGCGCGACATCCGCGATGGTCGGGTGCGCGGCGGCGGTCTCGTCGATATCGGCGATCCAGTCGCGATTCGCCAGTTCCGCGTCGAGCACCTTGAGGACGTTGTGCGCGCGGGCGATGACTTCGTTCGCGTCGAACTTCGCGCCGAACACGGTGATGAGACGCGCGGCGGCGGGACCGAACGCGATCTGCCCGGCCGCGACGGAGAGCCAGCGCTGCACGGCGGCGGCTTCGGCGGGCGTTTCGGGCAGCCACTTCGTGTTGCCGGCTTTTTTCGCGAGATAGACGAGGATCGCGTTCGAATCGGCGATGACCGTGTCGCCATCGACGAGCACGGGAATCTGGCCGAAGCGGTTCAGCTTCAGATAGTCGGGCGTCTTGTGCGCGGCGGCGGCGAGATCGACGAACGCTTCTTCGTGTTCGACGCCCAGCAGATTCAGGAAGAGACGCGCGCGGTGCGAGTGCCCGGACAGCGGATGGTGATAGATCTTCACGGCAGATTCCCTGATTCGGTTGATGGCCGGGAGACGTCCCGTCCTGTGAATCGAGTATCGGTTCTTGCCGTGATGAGGAGAATCCCGTCGATTTTCAAATCACCATTCTCGAAACGAGAATGGTGAGCGCGCTATCGGTGCGCGGACCCACGTCATTTATTCGCCGCGCGGCACGTTCGCCTTGTTGCCGGCGAGCGGCGAACCGTATCCGCCGCTGTTGGCGTTGTTCGGCAGGCCGTTGACGAGCTGCGCGCGCGGATCGCTCGGATTGAGATTGAGCTCGCCGGCCTGCGCGTTGCCGTGCGTCGGGTATTGACTGCCGAGCGGCGCGTTCGGCATGAGCTTGGTGCTGTTTTGCGGCGCGTACATGTCGGTTTCGGCGCTCGGATGAAGCTGCGCGAACGCCGATGTGACGGCGAATGCCGATATGACTACGACTGAAGCGCGGATCGCGTTCATGGCGGACTCCAATGCAGAGCGTGATTCAGTGTAGTCCGCGCGCCGGTGCATTGGCCGATCACCCTTCTTACAACCAGACCAGCGTTTGTTCCGGCGCGCTCGCTCCCGTATTGCCTCACCATTGAACCGATCGCAGCCGAATTTGAATCCCGGAGGCGCTCACCTTATTCGCGGCGAACGGCTTATCGACGGCACGCGTCTTGCATAATGCAACGTTGCTCCGGCCTGCGCACTGGCCGTTCCACGCCGACCACACACTAAAAGCGAGCCGTTTCCATGCCGCAAGCACCCGGGCCGCGCCGGCCACCCGCGAAGATCCTGCCGCCGGAAGCGCCCGGCGTGCGCGCGCTGGCGTCGCTCGTGACAGGCGTCATCGTCATTTGCGCGCTGTACTTCGGCCGCGCGGTGATGATCCCGATCATCCTCGCGATTCTGCTGAGCTTTCTGCTCGCGCCGTTCGTCGATTTCCTGCGGCGGCTGCGCTTCGGGCAAGTGCCTTCCGTGATCGTCGCCGTAGTGGTCGCGCTGTCGGTGCTGACGGCGGTCGGCGCGCTGATCGGCGCTCAGGTCGCGCAGCTCGCGGGCGATCTGCCGAAGTATCAGGTCGCCGTCGAGCGCAAAATCGATTCCGTGCAGAAGATGACTGTCGGCCGCGCCGATGAGTTTCTCGGCCGCGCATCGCGCGCGCTGAAGCGGATTTCGCCCGCGCGCGAGCAGGAGCCGAAGAACGAGGACAATCCGGCCGCTTCGCCGATCGACCAGCCGATGCCCGTCGAAGTGCACGAGCCCACGCCGACGCCGCTGGAACTCGCGCAGCGCTTTCTGTCGCCGATCATCAGTCCGCTGGAAACCACCGGCATCGTGCTCGTGGTCGCGGTGTTCATCCTGCTTCAGCGCGAAGATCTGCGCGACCGGCTGATACGGCTTTTCGGCTCGCGCGACCTGCATCGGGCGACCACCGCGATGGACGAAGCCGCGCGGCGCCTGTCGCGCTACTTCCTCGCGCAGCTCGGCATCAACGTGGGCGTGGGCATCGTCATTTCGATCGGGCTTGCGATCATCGGCGTGCCGGGCGCGCTGCTCTTCGGCGTGATGACCGCGCTTCTGCGCTTTGTGCCGTATGTCGGAACGTGGATCGCGGCGATCGTCGCGGTCGTGTTCGCGGCGGCCGTCGGTCCCGGCTGGGCGATGCTCGTGTGGACCATCGTGCTCTTCGGCGTGACGGACATCGTCGCGGGTCAAGTCGTCGAGCCGCTGCTGTACGGGCATAGCACGGGCCTGTCGCCGTTCGCGGTGATCGTCGCGGCGATTTTCTGGAGCTGGATCTGGGGGCCGATCGGCCTCGTGCTCTCGACGCCGCTCACGCTCTGCCTCGTGATTCTCGGCCGCCATGTCGATCGCCTCGAATTTCTCGACGTGCTGTTCGGCGACCGGCCCGCGCTCACGCCCGCCGAGAACTTCTATCAGCGCCTGCTCGCGAACGATCCCGACGAGGCGCTCGTGCAGGCCGAGACGTTGCTCAAGGAACGCTCTCTGATCGCGTATTACGACGATGTCGCGCTCGAAGGCTTGCGCTACGCGCATAACGACGTGCTGCGCGGCGTCGTCACGGCGGATCAGTTGCGGCGCATCAACGAGTCGGCGCTCGACATCATCGAAGGGCTGGAGGATGCGGAGGACACGGCCGTCACCGTCGCGCCGAAAGAGGACTTGCCCGCGAGTTTCGAATCGCCCGACGACGGGCCGCGCATCGCGCCCGAGACGCCGCCCGCGCGCTTCGATGCGCAGAAGGAAGGCCACACGGCGTCGGTGCTCTGCATCGCGGGGAGAAGCGAGCTCGACGATCTCGCGGCGACCATCGCCGTGCAGCTGTTTCGCAAGCACGGCCTGTACGCGGACCTCGCGGGCTACGAGCGCTTTTCGCGCGGACGCTTCGGCGAGGTCGATCTCGCCGGCGTGACGATCATCTGCGTCGTGTCGTTCGATGCCGCCGAGTCGCCGCCGTATCTGCGCAACCTGCTGCGGCGTCTGCATCAGCGCGCGCCGTCGGCGGAACTGATCGTCGGCTTGATCTTCCCCGAAAGTTCGCTGCAAGGCGAAGTGCTCGTGCGTACGAGTTCGGCGGCGGTGTCGTTCAGGGAGCTGGTCGAAGCGTGCGTGGCCGCCGCGCGCCGCCAGTCCGCCGACGGCGTGCCGTGGGCGGGCCTCAACGACGCCGGCGATGAAACCGCGCTGAACGGCCCGCGCGAGAACGTGGCGATTTAGCGGTTGCCGTCGAACAGATCGTTGAGCATGGTGTCGAAGGCGGCTTGCGCGTCTTCGAGTTCCTGAAGCGCGGCGTCGAAGGTCTGCAGCGCCATCTGCGAAGGCCGGCCGTCGCCTTCGGGCGGAAACTGCTTTTGCAGCGCCAGGAAAGCGGACTGAACCTGGCGCGTCGCGTTGACGATACGTTCCATCGCTCGCGCTTCTTCCGTGCGATTGTTCTCAGCGGTCATCGGAGACACTCCTCGTGGGCAATGTCCGATAGTACCAAGCGATCCTAAGCCTTCGCCACGGTAAAGAGGCGCACGGCTTCGTCGAGCACGACCGCGCGTTCCGCGAGGCGCTGCGCGGTGGCCGCCGCCTGCTCGACGAGCGCGGCGTTCTGCTGGGTCGAATCGTCGAGATGCGCGACCGCCTGATTCACCTGCGCGATGCCCTCGGCCTGCTCGCCGCTCGCCTTCGCGACTTCCATGATGATCGCCGATACGCGGTTCACCGCTTCGTCGATGGCGCGCATCTGGCTCGTCGTGCGCGCGACGAGGCTCGTGCCTTCCGCGATCTGCGCGACGCTCGTCGCGACGACGCCTTCGATTTCCTTCGCCGATGCCGCGCAGCGCTGCGCCAGATTGCGCACTTCGGTCGCGACGACCGCGAACGAGCGGCCCGCTTCGCCCGCGCGCGCCGCCTCGACGGCCGCGTTGAGCGCGAGGATGTTGGTCTGGAACGCGATGCCGTCGATGACATCGGTGATGTCCGCGATGCGCCGCGACGCCGCCGTGATGCCCGCCATCGTCTGCTCGACCTGGCTCGCGATGCGCCCGCCGTCGTCCGCCGCGGCCTGCGCTTCCTTGACGACTTCCAGCGCGCGCACGGTGGCGTCGGCGTTGCCTTGCACGGTCGTCGTGAGCTGATCCATCGTCGCGGCCGTCTGTTCGAGCGATGCCGCCTGCATCTCCGTGCGGCGCGACAAGTCCGTGTTGCCGCTCGAAATCTCGTTGGCGGCCTCGAGCATGCCGCCGATCTGGCCGCGCACGTCGAAGACGATCGCCGCGAGATTCGCCTTCAACTGCCCGAGCGCGCGCTGCACGTCGCCGAGATCGTCGTGACGCGCATCGGGCATGTCGGCGGTCAGATCGCCCGCGGCCATGCGCGCCGCGAAACCGGACATCGTGCGGACGGGCGCATCGACCTGACGCGAAAGCGCGAGCCAGCCCACGAAGCTCGCAACGGAACTCACGCCGAGCGCGATCCAGAAGGGCAGCGGCGGCACGCCGCGCCATCCTGCCAGCGCCGCGACCAGCATGCTGACGGGCACGGCGGCGAAAGCCGTGGCGAGACGCGAACTCACCGGCAGGTTCGCGAGCGCCGCGAGCTTGCCCGCGATGCCGTTCTTCACGAGCGCGCCGCGCACGAGGCGTCGCGACGCGTTGCCGGCCTTGATCTGCGCGTAGAGCGCGGTGGCGTCGCGGATTTCATCGCGCGTCGGCTTCACGCGCACGGAGAGATAGCCGACGACCTTGCCGTGGTCCATCACCGGCGTGACGTTCGCGCGCACCCAGTAGTGATCGCCGTTCTTGCGGCGATTCTTGACGAGCGCGGTCCACGAGCGGCCGGCGCGCACGGTCGACCAGAGATCGGCGAACGCTTCGCGCGGCATGTCGGGATGCCGGATGAGGTTGTGCGGCTGGCCGATCAGCTCGTCGCGCGAGAAGCCCGACACCGACACGAAAGCCGGATTGCAGTACTGGATGTTGCCGGAAAGGTCGGTGGCGGAGACGAGCATCGCCGAGGCGGGGAATTCGAACTCTTGCTGGGTTACGGGCTGATTATTGCGCATGGTGTCCTTGATTCTTCTTCGCGTCGCGCGCCGATTTTCGAAGGCGGCGCGCGTCTTATTACAAGGACATAACGGCGATTGGCCCCACAATCTTTAGGGGAATCCGACTGAAACGCTCAAGTGTGGCGATTTGTCGCCGATAGGGCGCGTTAGTTACTGCGCGCTCCATCCGCCGTCGATTTGCAGCGCCGAGCCGCGCATTTCGCTGGCGGCATCGGAGCAGAGGAACACGGCCATATCGCCGATCTGCTGCGCCGTCACGAATTGCGCGGACGGCTGTTTGTCGCCGAGCAGCTTGGCGCGGGCCGCGTCCGGCGTGAGCGAGTCGCGGGCGGCGAGATCGTCGATCTGTTTCTGCACGAGCGGCGTGAGCACGAAGCCTGGGCAGATTGCGTTGACGGTCACGCCGGTGCGGGCGTTTTCGAGCGCGGCGACTTTGGTCAGGCCGAGAATGCCGTGTTTCGCGGCGACGTACGCCGATTTGCCCGCCGAGCCGACGAGCCCGTGCACCGACGCGATATTGATGACGCGGCCCCAGTTGCGCGCGCGCATTTGCGGCAGCGCGACGCGCATCGTGTGGAACGCCGAGCTCAGATTGATCGCGATGATCGCGTCCCAGCGATCGACCGGGAATTCGTCGATGGTCGCGACGTGCTGGATGCCGGCGTTGTTGACGAGGACATCGACGGCGCCGAATTGCTCGTTTGCGAAGGCGATCATCGCTTCGATTTCTTCGGGCTTCGTCATGTCGGCGGGATGGTGGACCGCTTTCACGCCGGTGGCTTCGATCTGCTTCAGCGCGCCTTCGATATCGCCGAAACCGTTGAGCACGAGATTCGCGCCTGCCTGTGCGAGTGCCGTCGCGATGCCGAGGCCGATGCCGCTCGTCGAGCCGGTGACCAATGCCGTCTTGCCGGCGAGCGCTTTGTTCAATGCGGTTTGGGTCATATGCGGGTTTTTTCCTTCTTTCCGGAGTTTTGATCGGGTTCTGCGGAGTTTGGTGTGTTGGCTTGCTGTGCGTAAATTAGGGTTTTTTCTTTTTTTTCGCCGGATCCCGTGATCGTGTCGGTCTATTAGCACTGCCCCTGTGCGGGGCGGCACTCACTTTCTTTGCTGCTGCAAAGAAAGTAAGCAAAGAAAGCAGCTACTGATACGCCCGCGGTCACACGCAATTTGGGTAGTCCTCTCGTCCATCGTGGGCTGCCTAAAGAGTGCCCTCAAACACCTAATCGGGCTTGGCTCGCGCACGGTCTGTAACATCGCACCACATAACAAACTGGTTCAGCACGAAATAGCTCCAGCCCGCTTCGCGGCCGACCGGTCAAGCGGGGATGCATGCGCTTCTTCACTAACGCCTCCATCTCACTGCACTTGCCTCACGTTGGTTTCCCTTGCGGACCCGGCGGCAGCGCGTAGCGCTGTGCCGAAGCCATTTCGTGCTGAACCAGCGTTCTCAACGGTTTCGGGCGGCAGACCGTGCGCGAGCCAAGCCCGGTTAGTCCTTCGAGGGCACTCTTTAGGCGAGTGCCGCCTAGGACGAGAGGACTACCCAAATTGCGTGTGACCGCGGGCTTGAAAAGCTGCTTTCTTTGCCTACTTTCTTTGCAGCAGCAAAGAAAGTAGGTGCCGCCCCGCACAGGGGCAACGCTAATAGACCACTAAGAAAACGGGATCCGGCGTAAACCGAAAAAAATCAAACAATTCCGGTCGCGTAATAAACTGCGATAACAAAGAACACAGCCAAAGTCTTGATGATGGTCACAGCGAAAATATCGCGATAAGACTCGCGATGCGTGAGCCCGGTCACGGCCAGAAGAGTAATAACAGCACCGTTATGCGGCAGCGTATCCATACCACCGGAGGCCATAGCCACAACGCGATGCAGCACTTCCAAAGGAATATGTGCAGCTTGAGCGCCAGCGATAAACGTATCCGACATGGCAGCAAGCGCGATACTCATCCCGCCGGAAGCAGACCCCGTAATCCCCGCGAGTGACGAAACGGAGATAGCCGCATTGACGAGCGGATTGGGAATGCTCTTGAGCGCATCGCTGACCACGAGAAACCCTGGCAAAGCCGCGATCACACCACCGAAGCCATATTCGGAAGCCGTGTTCATCGCCGCGAGGAGCGCCCCCGCAACGGCCGCCCGCGTCCCCACCGCGAACCGCTCCTTCACGCGCGAAAACGCGGTCAGCAGAACGAGCACGATGCCAAGCAGCAACGCACCTTCCACCGCCCAGATCGCGACGACGGTTTTGACAGCCGTCGTGACAGGCGCATGCACGCCCGGCAGCACTTCCGGCGGCACGGTATAGCTCGCGCCATACCACGTCGGAATCCACTTCGTCAGCGCGAAGTTGGCAACGCCGACGAGAATCAGCGGCGCGATCGCGAGCATCGGATTCGGCAGCGACGTCGATTCCACACGCTCCGGCTCATTCACGAGCGACGTGCCGTAGCCTTCGCCCTTGGCCATCGCCGAGCGCCGGCGCCATTCGAGAAACGCCAGGCCGACGACGATAATGAACAGCGAACCGATCACGCCCAGCCACGGCGCGGCCCAGCCAGTCGTCTTGAAGAACGTCGTCGGGATGATGTTCTGAATCTGCGGCGTGCCCGGCAGCGAATCCATCGTGAACGAGAACGCGCCCAGCGCAATCGCGCCCGGCATCAGACGCTTCGGAATATTGCTCTGCCGATACATCTCAGCCGCGAACGGATACACCGCGAACACGACGACGAACAGCGACACGCCGCCATAGGTGAGCAACGCGCACACCGCGACGATCACCGCATTCACGCGCGACTTGCCGATGTATCGAATGGCTGCGGCGACGATCGACTCCGAGAATCCCGACAGCTCGATGACCTTGCCGAACACCGCGCCGAGCAGAAACACAGGAAAGTAGAGCTTCACGAAGCCGACCATCTTCTCCATGAAGATGCCGGAGAAAACGGGCGCGACGGCAGCGGGATCGGTGAGGAGGACGGCCGCGAGCGCGGCGATCGGCGCAAAAAGAATGACGCTGTAGCCGCGATAGGCGGCGAGCATCAGGAACGCCAGGGCGGCGAGCACGATGATGAACGACATTGAGTCTCCGTGATGGTTGTTCTTTGAAACTGTCAGCGCGCCTCTTCTGGAAGCGCTGCCGGCGCATGGATAACGCACCGCGCGTGCAAAATGCACTTTCCGTGCCAGTGTGCTGAAACTCAGGCGCGACAGGCATCGGGGGAAGATGACATCGCAAGGTTTCAGGAAAATGTCTCCGAACGGAGACATCCTCGTCTATCGAAACAGCTGCATACAGCATTGAGAACTAGTGCAGATGCGGATAGCGGGCGCGTCTCCGGATTGAGATAGTCGTCTCGATATGGAGAAAACGGAGACTTTGGGCGCCATGCGCAACGACTGGATCAACGTGCCGGCGGACTACAGCGACGTGATGCGCCGCGCGATGGAGTCGCTTTTCAAGACCTTCGAGAATCTGAGCGAAGGCACCTTCATCGTCGACGCGGACGCGCGCGTCGTGTGGATCAACAAGCGCTACGCGGCGCGCTTCGGCTTCGACGATCCGCTCGACGCGATCGGACTCGACTGCGAAGCGGTGATTCCGAACAGCCTGATGCGCGAGGTCGTCGCGACCGGCAAGCCGATTCTGCTCGACGTGCTGGAAACGGATCGCGAGCCGCTCGTCGTCACGCGTCTGCCGCTAAAGGACGACTCCGGCGCGACGGTCGGCGCGATCGGCTTCGCGCTCTTCGACGAGATGAAGGCGCTCACGCCGCTGTTCGCGCATTACTCGCGCGTGCAGCAGGAACTGATCGCGACGCGCCAGTCGCTCGCGCAGGCGCGGCGCGCGAAGTATACGTTTTCGAGCTTCGTCGGCACGAGCCCGGTCAGTCTCGAAGTGAAACGTCAGGCGCGGCGCGCGGCGCTCGTCGATTCGCCCGTGCTTCTGCTCGGCGAAACCGGCACCGGCAAGGAACTGCTCGCGCATTCGATCCACGGCGCGTCGACGCGCGCGGGTAAGCCGCTCGTGACCGTCAACGTCGCGGCGATCCCCGACACGCTGCTCGAAGTCGAGTTCTTCGGCGCGGCGGCGGGCGCGTACACGGGCGCGGAGCGGAAAGGGCGCGTCGGCAAGTTCGAACTCGCCGATGGCGGCACGCTTTTCCTCGACGAAATCGGCGATATGCCGCTGCCGCTTCAGGGCAAGCTGCTGCGCGTGCTGCAGGACAAGGAGTTCGAGCCGCTCGGCTCGAATCGCATCGTGCGCGCGGATGTCCGCATCATCGCGGCGACCTCCGCCGATCTGCCCGCGCTCGTCGCGGCGGGACGCTTTCGCGCGGACCTGTTCTATCGGCTGAACGTGCTGACGATCCACGCGCCGCCGTTGCGCGACCGGCTCGCCGATATCGAAGCGCTCGCTTACGCGATCCTCGAAGACCTGTCCGCCGATACGCGGCCGGGGCACGTCGGCCATTTCGTGCTGCATAAAGATGGCCTGCAACTGCTCGAGGCGTATTCCTGGCCCGGCAATGTCCGCGAACTGCGCAACACGCTCGAACGCGCGTTGATGCTGTCCGAAACCGAGCACATCGACGCCCGCGCGCTCTCCGCGTTCATCGATGCGGGGCGAGTGGCGATCGCGGCGCAGGCCGAACCCGTCGCCCAGGAAGGCGACGAGCCGCCGAACGTGTCGTACGCCGACGCGATGGCCGATTTCGAGCGGCGCTTTCTCTCGGATGCGTTGCGCGCGAGCGGCGGTCGGGTCGCGGATGCGGCGGAGAAAATCGGCATCGGACGGGCGACGTTGTACAAGAAGATCGCGGCGCTCGGCATCGCCGTCTGACGCACTTTTGCGAACAGGCGAATTGTCGCGAAAGCTTCGCGTGGCATACTCCCGAAATCGAAAAATAACGACCAAGAATCAAAGGGGTAGCGGATGAAAAGCGCGACGGAACTCGGCAGAAAACTCGGCCTTTCGATCATGCTGGCGGGCAGCGCGTGGGCCCTCGCCGGATGCAGCAGCGCGCCGCCGCTTTTCTCCGCCGACGGACGTCCGACGCAACAGATTCAATGCCCCGCCTACGGCGGATGGCGCAATTGCACGGACAACGCGAAGGCGCTCTGTCCGAACGGCTACGACGTGCTTGGCCAGTCGACCGAGAACAATCAGAACTCGCTGCTCGTCGCTTGCAAGGCAAGCTGAGAAGTCAGCCTTGCTGCGTTTCGCGCAGCATCGTGACGTCGTAACCGAGCGCGCGCGTGCGCTCGATCAGCGTGCGACGCAACTCCGCCGAAGGCTTCGCCTCGCGCGTCAAAATCCACAGATAACGCCCGGTCGGTTCGCCGACGATGGACCACGTGTAATCGTCGGCGTGATCGAGAATCCAGTAGTCGCCGACATAGAACGGACCGAAGAACGACACCTTCAGCTTCGTCCCATTCGATCCGGGGACGATCTTCGCGCGTCCTTCCGCCGACCGGTACGGACCGCTCAGCCCGCCTTGCCTGCACGCGTTGACGACGGATACGAGCCCGTCCTCGCGACGCGCGTAGTTCGCCGTGACGGCTTCGCAATTGCGCTCGAAGCGATTTTCGTAACGCGCGAACTCGTGCCAGTGACCGAGATAGCGATCGATGTCGACGGCCTTCGACGGTTCGGGCACGTTGTCGTTGCCGCTTGGGCGCGCCCCGTTCGACGCGCATGCAGCCAGCGTCGCGACGCCGCCGATCAGAGCCAGCGCCGCAGCGCCGTATGCCCAAGGTCTTTTGATGGTCATGTTGCCGGGGTGGGTGAGAAGTACGAGGGCTGACAGAGCAGCAAGTGCCGTTCCGTCCGCCGAGTGGCTCCCGAATTTCCTCACCTCAAGGCGTATCCATGACGCGGGTAAATAACCGCGGGAAGCGCAAGTAGCTGTGCCGACTGGGTTTTATTCCTGGGCCGCGGCCTGGCGACAAGGCCTTTTCCTGACTCCCGAATCTGCTCACCTTTAGCGGAGCGCGTCGCGTAGCCGAAGCCGGCGCGTTTCGAAACGATGACCGGGCGGCTCGAAGTACATGCCGCGCCGCATCGTGGTCAAGCAAGTCGAATGCGTTAAAGAACAACGGCTTGGGTGGTCCACTTAAGAATGTGACTGAGCTGCCGAAATTGCTTCGCGATCCCGATGATCCGGCTATAAGTGAGGCGCGGCTGTATCGGCTGGCTCACCGTGGGGAGGCTCCCGAAACGTCTCACCTTTTTCCCTCGGAGCTCACCATCATGCTGCCGGTCTTCGGTCTCAGCATCGCGGGCTACGCGTACTGAACGCGGCTTTGCTCTGACCGCGAAAAAAAGCCCGGCGCGGGGGCACCGGGCGAACCACCTTCATTCCGACGGTGGAGGAGGGCCAGTTCAGACTGCTTCCTCTGATTATCGAAATCGCTGCTGTTCAGTGCGCGCTGGAACCGTCGCGCACGCCGGCCTGAAGCTGTGCGTGCCGTTCCTGATAAGGACGCAATTGCGGATAGCTCAGCGCGTTGACCGCATCCAGATCGCCCGCGCGACGCGCGCTCTGTAGCTCCGCTTTCACTTCGGCGCGGGTCTTGCCCACAGGCGTCGATTGCGCAAAAGCGGGCGCGGTGGCGAGAAGCGCCGACAAAACGAGACCGCCGATCAATGAGCTTTTCATTTGAATCTCCTGGATGCGTGTGCGTCGGGGCCGACGCTTGAGAGGCAGTCTAGGAGGATTCCTATTGGACAAAAATACTGATTGAGCCAACACATTGTTGTTCAGAGTGGATGAATGCGGGCCCGCGATGGCAAGTAATCGCTCACTTAATGCGGAGATTTTTACGCGATCAGCAAGGATGCGTTCCGATTCGTACGACCTTTTTGCGCGACTTGGGGCGCTTTGTTTCGTGGTTGAATCAGAAAATTATCGGAATGAAAGTTACTCTCGACTTATCCACAGAAACTGTGGATAACCATGGGGATAGCTCATTGTGAACCGCGTAGTGGCGCGGCGCGAGGTACATTGCTCGATTCATCGCAAAAATAGTCCCGATTGACTGCGCGCATGAAGACGGCCGACCCGCGATGCGCCTATCATGTGCACGCGCGCCGTCGCGAGGACGGCGTTGTCTGGAACGCTTCATCCGCCTTTTCATACCTTTGACGGGGAAGATCTCATGGCCTTAAAGATCGCGGTGGTCGTCGGCAGTCTGCGACAGGGTTCGTTCAACAAGCAGCTCGCGCATGCGCTCGTGTCGCTCGCGCCGGGCGATTTCTCGTTCGAGTTTCTCGACATCGGCAGCCTGCCGCTGTACAGCCAGGACTACGACAGCGACTTTCCCGAAGCCGCGCGCACGTTCAAGCAGAAGATCGCCGAAGCAAACGGCCTCTTGATCGTCACGCCGGAATACAACCGCTCGATTCCCGGTGTGCTGAAGAACGCGCTCGACTGGGGCTCGCGTCCGTGGGGACAAAGCGCGTGGGGCGGCAAGCCGGGCGCGATCATCGGGACGTCGGTCGGGGCGATCGGCACGGCGATCGCGCAGTCGCATCTGCGCGGCGTGTGCGCGTACCTCGACATCGTGCTGATGAATCAGCCGGAGATGTACATCAAGCACGACGAAAAGCGCATCGACGAAAACGGCAATATCGTGAGCGAAGACACGCGCAAATATCTGCAGACGTTCATGGACAAGTACGTCGCATGGGTGCGGGATCGGGCGGCCTGAGCGCTCACCGTTCACACGAAAAGACGGCCCGCGCAAGCGGGCCGTTGTCGTGAGCGGCTCGGAACTCAGACGTGATGATGTCCCGTCACACGATCCCAGCCGTGACGAATCGCCGCCTTGAAGCGTTCCCACGTATCGCCTTCGGGGTGCTTGCTCTCCCAGTCGCGGCGCGTTTCGTATTCCATCTGATCGTCCCAGGTGCGGCTGCGGAATCGATCGTCGTTGCCGAGCGTCGCGCCGTAGCGATACGCGCCCTGATAGTCCTCGTAAGGCTCGCCCGTCGCCGAATACTTCGATGCGTAATCGGCGCGGAAGTCGTCTTCGTACTCCATGAATTCATTGGGCACGTTTTGCGGATTTCCGATGGGTCCGACCGGACCGCCCGCCTGCGTTCCCGCCGAAGCGACAACCGGATCGGGCGACGATCCCGCCGCGCGCGCCGCGCCCGCCTGAGACGGCGTCGCGGGTTCGTCGAGCGGGCTCAACGGTTCGACGGAGCGCCATTCGGACGCCGTGTCGGTACGCACGCCGGGCAACGGAGCGCGCTCGGGCGGCACCGCGCCGGTCGTGCGCAGCGGATCGCGGCCCGCGATGGCGTCGCGCTCCGATAGCGAATCGCCCGCGAGTTCGGTGCGCGCCGCGAGCGGATCGGCGGGCGTCCCGGCGAGCGGATCGGCGAGCGGATCGGCGAGCGGATCGGCGCCGGTCGTCGCGTACGGATCCCGGCCCGTGACCGGGTCGCGACCGGCGAGCGGATCGCGGGCGGTGCGTTCGGCGTCGCTCGTCATCGACTGGGATTGGGACTGCGATTGCGACATGCCGCCGCGCGGCATCAGCGGATCGTCGGCGGGATCGCTGACGTAATCGCGCGGCGTCAGCGCGGCCGGATCGCCGACATCAGCGTGCGGATAAGCCCGCGCACGCGACGGCGTCTGGTCGGGATCGTTCACCGGCTCGCGTCCCGGCACCGCGCTGCCGCGTCCGAGGCCCAGTTCGTCGAGCACCGAATGATCGCGGTCATCGGCGGCCGCCGCGGACGTGCCGTGTTCGAGCGTCGTCCAGCTTGCCGCGCGTTCATCGATATCGATCGCGCCCTGATCGGACAGCGTCGCGCGCGCGATGTCGGCCTGCTCCACGCTCGGCGTTTCGACGGCGACGAGGATCGCACCGCGCCGCACGGCCTCGGAATAGTGCGCGACTTCCGGCGGCTGATCGCGTCCGCCGAAGAGCATGCTGAAGAAGCGCTCGATGTTGGCGAGCACGCCCGGCTCCTGATGCGTGACGGCATCGGGCATGTCGGACGGCGCGGCTGCATCGTCGCGCTTGGGATTGGCCTGCAGTTCGATATCCGCGCGCAGGAAGCCGGCGGCGATCAGGGCCGAGCGCGCGTCCTCGGCCTGCGCATAGGTGTCGAAAACTCCGATGACGGTGTGTCGCATGTACGCCTCCTGCGGATGGGCGAATTCCGAAAATCGGCGACGTCGGTCGCCGCGCATGTCGGCATTCACGCAACTCGCGTGCCGGATGCGCGTGAACCGGCGCGAGCGGCACGGCGCGGGCAAAGAAGCCGGCGCTTTTACAAACGCGCGTGCAAAAGTCGATTGCAGCGCGGGCGGTTCAGCGATCGACCGAACGCGCCGCGCGCAGATCGGAAGGCGTCGCGCCGTCGCGGATCGCGCGCAGGAGCGCGTCGAGCAGCGCGATGTCGAACGGCTTGGACAGCACGCGCGCGCCGACCTGCCGCGCGCGGTCGAGCTCTTCCGCGTAACCCGTGACGAGGATCACCGGAATGCGCGGGTGAAAGCGCTGCATCATTTCGGCGAGATCGATGCCGTTCATCTGCCCCGGCATGTGAATGTCGGAGAGCACGACATCGAACGGAAAACCGGCCGATGCGTCGGCGCGCGCGGCTTCGAGCATCGTCGCGGCGGCATCGGCGTTGAAGAGGTAGGTGACGTGGTGGCCCATCATCGTGAGCAGCGCTTCGGTGCCGGCGGCGACTTCCTCGTTGTCCTCGACGAGCAGCACGCGCAAGCCGTCCGCTTCCTGCGACGCCGCCTGTTCGTGCTTCGCGGCCGCGCCGGGCGCCGCCGCCGTCGCGCGCGGCAGGTACAGACGCACGGCGGTGCCCGCGCCGATCGCGCTGTCGATGGTCGCGAGCCCGCCCGCGCGCTCGCAGAACGCGAACACCTGCGGCAGGCCGAGGCCCGTGCCCATGCCTTTCGGCTTGGTCGTGAAAAGCGGTTCGAACGCGCGCCCGAGCACTTCGGCGCTCATGCCGAAGCCGTTGTCTTCGAGCGTGATCTGCACGAATTCGCCGGTGATCGGAAAGCCGTCCTCGTGGCGAAAGCGCACGTTGCCGGCGCGCACGGTGAAGGTGCCGCCGTTGGGCATCGCGTCGCGCGCGTTCACCGCGACGTTGATGAGCGCGAGCTCCAGTTCCGCCGGATCGACGCGGATCGCCCACACCTCCGGCGCGACTTCGACGCTGAGCGCCACCTTCGCGCCGAGCGATGCGCGCAGCAACTCGCGCCCCGCCGGCACCCATTTGCCGATCGCGATGATCTCGCTGCGCAACGGCTGCTTGCGCGCGACGCCGAGCAGTTGCCGCGTGAGCGACTGGCCGCTTTTCAGCGCGCGTTCCATCGCCGTGAGTTCGCGATCGAGGCCGGGCGCGCCGCGCCGCCGCGCGATCTGCACGTTGGTCGAGACGATCATCAGCAGATTGTTGAAGTCGTGCGCGACGCTGCCGACGAGATTGCCGAGCGCCTCCATCTTGCGCGCCTGCCGATACGCCGATTCGATCGAGCGGCGCATCGACGCTTCGGCCTGCCAGCGCTCCCACGCTTCCTCTTCGGTCGCGAGGCGCCGCAACGACTGCGCGATTACGCCCCACAGCACGACGCACGGCGCGAAGATCGAGAGCGCGAGCACGCTCAGATGCTTCCACCATGCCGACCAGATCGTCGCGATCGGATAGCCGCTCGATACATAGGCCGGATACCCGCCGACGCGCCGGAACGCGACGATCTTCAGCTGATCGTCCAGCCCCGAAACCATCCTGACGACGCCGCTTCGGCCGCCCGCGCGGTACGCCTCGCGCAGCGGCGAGCTGGCCGCGAGCGCCATGCGATCGGCCGGGCGCGGCGGATACCACGCGAGCACTTCGCCGTCCGCGCGCGTCAGACCGAGCGACACGCTCGGGTTATCGCCGATCAGCTCGCGATAGAACGCGCTGAAATACGATGGGCGCAGCGCGATCGTCACCATGCCGTCGAACGCGCCCGCCGGCGTGCGCCGCGCGATCGCCGTGTTGAACACCTGCTCGCCGGCGACGCGGCCGACCATCACGCGCGAAATCCGCTGGCTCTGGCCGGCGCGCAGGCCGCCGAAATCGTCGCGCTCGGCAACGGAGATGTCGGGCGTCGGCCAGATGCGGCTCGTCGCGAGCAGCTTGCCGTCGGCGCCGAACACGGATGCCGCCGCAACTTGCTGATAGGAGCCGCTGATCGCCTTGAGGCGCTGATGGATCGTGGCGCTTTCGCGGCGGATCGCGCCGGCGTCGAGGCCGTCGAGCAGATCGACGATGCGCTCGTTGAGCGTCACGTTCAGATCGAAGACTTTCAGCGCGTGTTCTTCCGCGACGCGGGCGTTGCGCGCGACCAGATCGGAGGCGTCGGCGACGCGCGCGTGGTAATCGGTGTATGCGGTGATGGCGACGTACACGCACGGCAGCACGACCGCCGCGACCAGCAACGCATAGAGCGTCAGGCGCTGCGCGGCGAAGTTGCGCTCGGGCACCACCGGAAAAGGCGGTTCCTCCTGCCACGACTGCGCGGCGGGAACGGCGTCGGACTCCTCACGTTGCAGCGTCATTTTTGGCAGCGAATTGGAAAACTTACTCATGGCCCGTACCTTTCGTACGCGGTAGCGGGCGTGGACGGTGCAACCGCAACTAGGACGCACGAAGCATGCCGGATCGGCGCGACTCAGCCTTCCCGGCCGTCGAACGAAGCTTGCACGCGGCGCGCAGTTAGCGAGATTCTTGGAAGCGCAAACGTACACAAAAGCATGGACTGACAGCGCATCGGAACACATCGAGCAGAATTCACCCGTATCGAACCTTATTTCATCATATTAATTCTCGCTTGGCGCCTCATCGAGTTGCTTTGACATTCTGATAATCAGACAATGCAATCCTCCGATCCGAAACGCCGCTGAGAGCGTCGGCCGGGGAATACAAGCAGCCTCCCGGCGCGCGTCGGGGCGAAGTACCGCTTGCCCGGCAGATGCGGGCAGGCAGCGCGACCGAGCGAGGAGAAAAAGGCCAAGGTCCGGAATCTCCGGATCACGCACGGGGCAGGCAACATGACGCCGATCGAGAGCCAGCATCCATCGCGCACTGGGCGCGCGCTGATTACACAGCGCCCGCCCGCCGCGTGGCGCGCCGACGTCGACAGGCGACGCGCCTGGCTCATCGCCGCCGACCTGCATCTCCGACAGCGCCCGCATTCCCGCCGGGCCCAAGGGCTCACGCCGGTTCTTCCGTGAACATCGCTATAAAGATCGCTGCGCGGATGCCGTAATCCATACGAGAGCCCGCCGTGTCCGTCGACACGACCGTTCTCCGCCCGAAAACAGCCTAAAAGATCCTGCCGACCATGCCGTTGCCGATTGTCATTGCCGATGATTCACTGCTCGCGCGCAAGGTGCTGACGCGCGCGCTGCCCCCGGACTGGGACGTCGAGATCTCCTACGCGACCAACGGGCGCGAGGCGCTCGAGCACTATCGGGCCGGCCGCGCCTCGGTGATGTTCCTCGATCTGACGATGCCCGACATGACGGGCTATCAGGTTCTCGACGCCTTGCAGCACGAAGATCTGAATACGTTCGTGATCGTCGTATCCGCCGATGTGCAGCCGATGGCCCAGGAACGCGTACGCGCGCTCGGCGCGATCGCCTTCCTGCCGAAGCCGGTGACGCCCGAAGCGCTGCGCCCCGTATTGAAGGAGTACGGTCTCCATGCTTGAAACCGCCCTCAACGAAGATCAGCGCGACGCGCTGCAGGAAGTGGCCAACATGGCGATGGGCCAGGCCGCGACGCGTCTTTCGAAGCTGCTCGGCACGTTCATCGAGCTGTCGGTGCCGCGCGTGCGCGTCGTGAGCGTGGCGGAGGCATCCGCGGCGCTTTCGGAGATGACCGGCATCACCGATACCGTCACCGCCGTGCGCCAGGGCTTCCGCTCGGACATCAAGGGCGAGGCGATCGTGCTCTGCAAGAGCGGCAGCGTCGATCAGCTGTGCGCGCTCGTCGACGATCCCTACACGAAGTCCACGTACACGACGACGACGCGCACCGAGCTCGTCTTCGATATCGCGACGGTGCTGATGGGCGCGTGCGTGTCGTGCATTCTCGACCGCCTTGGCCGTTCGCCGATTTTTTCGCCGCCCGGCATGCTCGGCTCGGACATCGGGCTCGACGAGGTCTTTCAGCCCGCGATGCTCGCGTGGAAGACGGCGCTCCTGCTCGAAGTGAATTTCGCGCTCGAAGACCACAGTTTTCGCGCGCATCTCGTGATGCTGATGGCCGAGGACGCGATCGCGCATCTGAGCGAAGCGCTCGATGCGCTGCTGTCGAGCCTCTGACGAATGGAAGACCTGCGCCATCTGCTGAGCGAGCTGGTGATCGAGCGTGTCGGATTCGGCATCTTCGTGCTCGATCGCGACCTCAACGTGCTGATGTGGAACCGCTTCATGCAGGACCACAGCGGCAAGACGGCCGAGCAAGTGATCGGCAAATCGATTTTCGCAAGCTTTCCGGAACTGCCGCGCGTGTGGTTCACGCGCAAGGTCGAAAGCGTGTTCCAGCTCGGCAGCTTCGCGTTCAGTTCGTGGGAGCAGCGCCCGTATCTCTTCAAGTTCGACCACGACCGGCCGATCACCGGCGGCGTCGATTACATGCAGCAGGACTGCACGTTCATGCCGCTCACGCTGGAGGGCGACGTGCGCGCCGTCTGCGTGACGATTTCCGACGTGACGCACGCGAGCATGATGCAGCGCGCCCGCGACGAAGCCGTCGCGAAACTGCAGGAATTCGCGGACCGCGACGGCTTGACCGGCATCGCGAACCGGCGCTATTTCGAGCTGCGATTGCGCGACGAATTCCAGCGCTGGCATCGCTACGGCGGCGAACTGTCGATGCTGCTCTTCGATCTCGACCATTTCAAACGCATCAACGACGATCGCGGCCACCTCGTCGGCGATACGGTCCTGCGCGTGATGGCCGAGCGCGTCGCCAAGGCCGTGCGCGTGCAGGACGTGTTCGGGCGTTTTGGCGGCGAGGAATTCGCGCTGCTCTTGCCCTGCACGAATTTCGACGACGCGATGATCGTCGCGGAGAAAGTGCGGAGGGAGATCGGCGAGACGCCCGTCGACGTGCAGAACGCGCGCGTGCCCGTGACGGCGAGCGTCGGCGTGGCGCGTGCGCGTACCGGCGTGACGTCGTCGTACGAAGCGCTCATCAACGAGGCGGATGCGGCGCTTTACACGGCCAAGCGCGAAGGGCGCAATCGCTCGGTGGGATTTGCCTGAAAACGCGCCTGAAACCGCCCCTGAAATTGCGCCCGATGCGCCGCGCCATGTCCCGCGCGGCTCCGGCGCAATCGGGCAAAGTATTGATATACTCTTTGCCGCTTCCGGCGCAGTCGCAGCCGGCTCGCGCCGGCTTTCTTCCTTGATCGTCCCGCTCAGCGCCAGGTGGTTCCGCGCGCGCCGGGCCGCGTCGGGTCCGGCGCCCGATCTCTTAATTTGCCCGTGGGGGCGCCACAGCGGAGTTCGTCTTGGCCGTTTCCAACATCATCGCTGACGATCCTGCCCCCGACGCCGCGAAAACGTCGTCGGGAAGCTCGTTTTATCTCGCGATGCGTATCCTTCCGGCTGCGCAGCGCGACGCGATGTACCAGATTTACGCGTTCTGCCGCGCGGTCGACGACATCGCCGACGAAGGCACGCTGCCGCGCCGCGAGCGCGCGCTCGCGCTCGACCAGTGGCGCGAGGACATCGATGCGTGCTACGCCGGCGCGCCGAAGAAATCGCTCGAAGCGCTCACGCAGCACATCCAGGCTTTCCGGCTTTCCCGCGACGACTTCCACGCCGTGATCGACGGCATGGCGATGGACGCCGCCGGCGATATCGTCGCACCCGACGAAGCCACGCTCGACCTCTATTGCGACCGCGTGGCGAGCGCCGTCGGCCGGCTGTCGGTGAGGATCTTCGGGATGCACGAGGACGCCGGCCGGCGGCTCGCGCATCATCTCGGGCGCGCGCTGCAACTCACCAACATCCTGCGCGACATCGACGAAGACGCCGAAATCGGCCGCGTGTATCTGCCGCGCGAGTTGCTCGCGCGCGAAGGCATTTCGACGAGCGATCCGGCGAGCATCGTCGGCGACGCACGCCTGCCGCGCGTGTGCGCCGTGCTGGCCGAGCGCGCGAGGGGCCACTACGCGCAGTCCGACGCGATCATGGCGGCTTCGCCGCGATCGCAGGTGCGCGCGCCGCGCATCATGTCGGCGGCGTATCGCACCGTGCTCGACGCCAATCTCAAACGCGGTTTCGACCTGCCGCGCACGCGCGTGCGGACGCCGCGCTCGCGCCTGCTGTGGATCGTGGCGCGCAATCTGATCTGATGTCCCGGCGGGTTTTCGTCGTCGGAGCGGGCATCGCCGGTCTTGCCGCCGCGGTCGAGGCGCAACGGCGCGGCGCGCGCGTCGTGCTGCTCGACGCCGCGCCTCACGCGGGCGGACGCTGCCGCTCTTTCTTCGATACGAAGCTCGGCGTCACGCTCGACAACGGCAATCATCTGCTGCTTTCGGGCTACCAATCGACGATGGCGTACCTGCGCGCGATCGGCGCAACCGATACGCTGATCGGCCCGACGCAGCCCGACTATCCTTTTTTCGATGTCGCGAGCGGCGACGCGTGGACGATCCGCATGTCGTCCGGACGCCTGCCGCGCTGGATCTTCGATGCCGACGCGCGCGTGCCCGGCACGCAGCCGGCCGACTACCTGCCGTTTCTGCCGCTCCTGTGGGCGAAACCGGGCCGCACGGTCGAAGAATGCGTGCGGCGCAAGGATCGCGTATGGAACCTGCTCGCGCGCCCGCTCTTGCGCGCGATGCTCAACGCCGATCCGTCCGAGGCGAGCGCGGAACTCGCGGCCGGCCTGCTGCGCGAAACCGTCGCGCAAGGCGGCCAGGCGTGCCGTCCGCTCATCGCGAGAAGCGGGTTGTCGCACGCGTTCGTCGAGCCCGCGCTGCGGCTCTTGCAGTACGGCGGCGCGGAGATCCGGCTCGGCTCGCGCGTCGCGGCCGTCGGGGTATCCGGCACGGATTCGACGGAGCGTGTAAGCTCGCTCGCTTTCGACGGCGCAGACCCGCTGACGCTCGCGCCCGGCGACGGCGTGGTGCTCGCCGTGCCGCCCGATGCGGCCCGGCGCCTCGTGCCGGGGTTGAGCGCGCCGGACGCATCGCGCGCGATCGTCACCGTGCATTTTGCCGTCGATGCACCCGTGGGCTTCGAGCCGCTGACGTGTCTCGTCAACGGCATGTCGGACCGGCTTTTCGCGGCCGACGGACGGCTCTCGGTCACGCTGTCGAGCGCCGGCCAATGGCTCGCGACGCCGCACGAAGAGCTCGCGCAGGCGGTCTGGCGCGAAGCGGCGAAGGCCGTGCGGATGCCCGCCGTGCCGACGCCGCCCTGGCAAGTCGTCGTCGATGAACATGCGACGTTTGCCGCCGTGCCGGCGCAGGAAGGCTTGCGGGCCGCCACGCGCACCCGCTGGCGCAATTTCACGCTCGCGGGCGACTGGACGGCGACCGGCCTGCCCGCGACGATCGAAGGCGCGATCCGCTCCGGCCAGAAGGCCGCGGATGCGCTGTTGAATCAATCGATGGAACGCTGATGAACGATTTATCCCTTTCGGCCGTGGGCGCGCAGGTTTCGGGCGCGCCGCTCGACGCCGCCGTCAACCACGCCACCGATGCGCTGCTCGCGGCGCAACATCCGGAAGGCTACTGGCTCTACGAACTCGAAGCGGACGCAACGATTCCCGCCGAATACGTGCTGCTCGTCCACTATCTCGGCGAGACCGCCGACGAAAAGCTCGAAGCGAAGATCGGCCGCTATCTGCGCCGCATTCAGCGCGAGGACGGCGGCTGGCCGCTTTTCACCGACGGCGCGATGGATGTCTCCGCGACCGTGAAGGCGTATTTCGCGCTGAAGATGATCGGCGATTCGCCCGACGCACCGCACATGGAGCGCGCCCGCGCAGCAATCCTCGCCGCGGGCGGCGCGGAGAAAGTGAACGTGTTCACGCGTATCCTGCTCGCGCTGTTCGGCGTCGTGTCGTGGCGCGCGGTGCCGATGATGCCCGTCGAGATCATGCGTCTGCCGATGTGGTTCCCGTTCCATCTGTCGAAGGTGTCGTACTGGGCGCGCACGGTGATCGTGCCGATGCTCGTGCTCAACGCCAAGCGCCCGCGCGCCCGCAATCCGCGCGGCGTGCGTATCGACGAAGTGTTCACGAACCCGCCGGTCAATACCGGGATGCCGTCGCGCGCCGGGCACCAGAGCCGCGGCTGGTTCGCCTTTTTCCGCGTGGTCGATTCGATTCTGCGCGTCGCCGATCCGCTTCTGCCGAAAGCCGGCCGCGAACGCGCGATCGATGAAGCCGTGCGTTTCGTCGACGAGCGGCTGAACGGCGAGGACGGCCTCGGCGCGATTTTCCCGGCGATGGCCAACTCGGTGATGATGTACGACGTGCTCGGCTATCCGCCCGAGCATCCGAACCGCGCGATCGCGCGCAAGTCGCTCGACAAGCTGCTCGTCATCGACCCGGCCGACGACGGCGAAGCGTATTGCCAGCCGTGTCTGTCGCCGGTGTGGGACACGTCGCTCGCGGCGCACGCGCTGCTCGAAACCGGCGTGCCGAAGGCGCGCGCGGCGGTCCGGCGCGGCCTCGACTGGCTGGTGCCGCTGCAGATTCTCGACGTGCGCGGCGACTGGGTTTCGCGCCGCCCGGACGTGCGGCCCGGCGGCTGGGCGTTCCAGTTCGCGAACCCGCACTATCCGGATGTCGACGACACCGCCGTCGTCGCGATGGCGATGGAACGCGCCGATCGCGAAAACGGCACGGCGCTGTACGGCGAGTCGATTGCGCGCGCGCGTGAATGGGTCGTCGGCATGCAGAGCAGCGACGGCGGCTGGGGCGCGTTCGAGCCCGAAAACACGCAGTTTTACCTGAACAACATCCCGTTCTCGGATCACGGCGCGCTGCTCGATCCGCCGACCGTCGACGTTTCCGCGCGCTGCCTGTCGATGCTCGCGCAACTCGGCGAGACGTCGTTGAACAGCGAGCCGGCGCGTCGCGCGTTCGAGTACATCGTGCGAGATCAGGAGCGCGACGGAAGCTGGTACGGGCGCTGGGGCATGAATTTCATCTACGGCACCTGGTCGGCGATGTCCGCGCTGAACGCGGCGGGCGTCGCGCCGACGGACACGCGCATGAAGCGCGCGGCGGACTGGCTCATCGGCATCCAGAACGACGACGGCGGCTGGGGCGAGGACGGCGACAGCTACAAGCTCGACTATCGCGGTTATGAGCAGGCGCCGAGCACCGCGTCGCAGACGGCGTGGGCGCTGCTCGGGCTGATGGCGGCCGGTCTCGTCGAGCATCCAGCGGTCGCGCGCGGCGTCGGCTATCTGCTGAAGACGCAGCAAAAGCACGGCCTGTGGGATGAAACGCGCTTCACCGCGACCGGTTTTCCGCGCGTGTTCTATCTGCGATACCACGGCTATCGCAAGTTCTTCCCGCTGTGGGCGCTCGCGCGCTATCGCAATCTGACGCGCGACGGGCTCACGCGCGTGACGGCGGCGATGTGAACGCGCCCGTCGTCGCCGTGACCGGCATGGCGTTCGAGGCGAAGATCGTGCGCGGACGCGGCGTCGATGTCGTATTCGCGGCGCGCGCCGATCTGCTCGAGCGCGCGCTGTCCGATGCGCTCACGCGCGGCTGTTCGGGAATCGTCAGCTTCGGCACGGCGGGCGGGCTCGCACCGGATCTGAAGCCGGGCGCGCTGATCGTCGCCGACAGCGTGTGCGGTCCTTTCGGCGAGCTGCATACCGATGCGGCGTGGTCGGCGCGCATCGTCGATGCGTTCGCGGGCACGCCCGTCGAGCGCGTCACGCGGCGCGGCAAGACGGCTGGCGTCACGGCGCCCGTCAAGACCGAGGCGGAAAAGCGCTCGCTGCATTCGTCGACGGGCGCGCTGGCCGTCGATATGGAATCGCATATCGCCGGGGCCATCGCGACGGCGCGCGGCTTGCCGTTCGCAGTGTGCCGCGCCGTGGTCGATCCCGCGTGGCGAACGTTGCCGACCGCCGCGACGGCCGGTTTGCGCGATGACGGCACGACGGCGATCGGTCCGATTTTGCGCGAATTGGTCCGCGATCCGGCGCAGTTGGGCGCGCTTCTGCGCCTTGCATCCGATGCCCGCGCCGCCCGCGCGACGCTCGTGCAGGCGCGGCACGCGATGGAATCGGCGCGGGCGTTGGCGGTGGCATAACGCTTCGGTCTCATCCCTTGCTTTCTGCGGGTTAACCCTCATCTCGGTATAATCAGGGAAAACCCTGATCGAGCGCGCGTCTACAGGAACTCCGCGACGCGCGCAGCAATGAAAGCGAGGTACCGCAAATGAATTTCCACACCCGTAAATGGGTCAAGCCCGAAGACCTGAACCCGAACGGCACGCTCTTCGGCGGCAGCCTGTTGCGCTGGATCGACGAAGAAGCCGCGATCTACGCCATCTCGCAGCTGGGCAATCAGCGCGTCGTGACCAAGTTCATGTCGGAAATCAACTTCGTGAGCTCGGCGCGGCAGGGCGACATCATCGAACTCGGCATCACCGCGACGCAATTCGGCCGCACGTCGATCACACTGCGCGCCGAAGTGCGCAACAAGATCACGCGAAAAAGCATTCTGACCGTCGAGAAGATGGTGTTCGTCAATCTGAACGAACAGGGCGAGCCCTCGCCGCACGGCCGGACGCAAATTCGCTACGCGGATGAATTGTTCGAAGCCTATCGCCGCGATCAGGGCGTCGTCGAAGCGCCGAAAGTGTCGGGCGACGACTTGCTCGAAGAAGTCGCGGAAGAAGCCGCACATTAAAGAGAAAACGGGCGCCGAAGCGCCCGTTTCGTTTTACGAGCTCGTCACTTCGCAGGCTGCGCTGCGGGATCGTCGTACTGCGGCAATCCCTGCGCCTTGCTCGAACTCGCCGACGGCTGAGTCTTCGGCGCATTCTCTCCCGGCGCAGGCGATTTCCCGCCGACGCCACCGGCCGGCGATGCCGCCGCGCCCGGATCCACATACGTCGGCAAGCCTTGCTCCGTGCTGCCGCCGCCGGTTTCGCCCGGCGCGCTCGCGCCTTCGGGCGCCGATGCGCCTTCGTCGCCGTAGTCGGGCAGCGAGCTCGCGCCGCCGCCCGTCAGCAGATACTGACGCCGCTGCGTATACGCGTCGCGCACGAACGCGTATTTGTCGAGGGCGGCAGCGGAAAGCAGATCGGTCGCGCCGATCAGGTCGGCCCGCGCGCTCACGAAGTTCAGGCCGAAGAGCGGCCAGCGAATCTCCGCATCGGAATAGCTCAACGGATTCACGCGCCAGTCGACGAGCCACGTCGTCGAGTCGCGGAACGAGCTCGGGCCGAGCAGCGGCAGCACCAAATACGGTCCCGATGGCATGCCGTAGTGCCCGAGCGTCAGCCCGAAATCCTGATGATGCTTCGGCAGACCCGCCGGCGATGCGATATCGATCAGACCGCCGATGCCGAATACCGAGTTCATCGCGATACGCATCAGATCTTGCGTCGCATCGGTGATCTTCAACTGCAGCAGGTTGTTCGCGAAGTTGGAGAAATCGCCGAGATTCGAGAAGAAGTTGCTGACGGCCGTGCGGAACGGGCTCGGCGTGTAATCGACGTAGAACTGCGCGACCGGCTTGGCGACATAGGTATCGAGCGTGTCGTTGAACGTGAAGATCTTGCGGTTCATCGGTTCGAGCGGATCCTTCGGATTGCGATCCGGGCCGGTCGCGCATCCCGTCGTCGCGAGCGCGCCCACAATCGCGAGACTCAAGCCCAATTTACGCACAGCACGAGCGGTCAAAGCCGTCGATCCCGACTTCATTCTTCAATTCCTCTTAGGTTGTCATGTCGTTGCGCCGCCCTGAGCTTCGCGCGCGCCGCCGCGCGCACCTTGCGCGGCTTGCCCATCAATACCGGCTGAAAGACCACCGCACCGATCAGCGTGCAAAAGAGCGACAGCGCCAGCAGCCGTCCCATGCTGGACGTGCCCGGATGATGGGAAAACCACAGGCTGCCGAATGCGGTCGCGGTCGTGGCCGCACTGAACATAACGGCATGCGTGAGACTGGACTGAAGCAGCCGGGTCTGGCCGGAACGCCACGCCATCACGAAATAGATCTTGAAGGCGACGCCGACGCCCAGCATGAGCGGCAACGCGATGATGTTCGCGAAGTTGAGCGGCATCCTGAAGACGACGCACAATTCCAGCGTGACGATCGCGGAAACGAGCAACGGTACCAAAGTTCTCAGAACGTCGCCAAAACGGCGCAGCGCGATCCACAGCAGCACCGCGATCGCGATCAGCGAATAGAGCGCCGCCTGCTCGAACGCCTTGATGATCGTTTCCGCCGAATGACGCACGGAGATCGGCCCGCCGATCGCGTTCGGCTCGGCTTTCTGCACGGCATCGGCGAAGTGCGCGAGCAGCGCGTCGTCGTTGGGATCGACGCCAGGCGGAATCTTCGGCGCGACATCGACGAGCGCCTGGCCGTTCGGCGTCACGAACGACGCGACCATGTGCGGCGGCAGCGTTTCGCGCGTGATCTCCGCCGGCGTGAGCAGCGCGCGCAATTGCGCGAGCGCGATACGCAGCGGCTCGGCCATCGCATGCTCGGCGCGATCGCGCGTCGCGGCGTCGGCTTGCGCCAGCTTCGCGAGCGTTTCGGACAGATGCTTCGCTTCCTTATCGCCCGGACCGGGATGCTCGTCGGCGGCGAGCGAGAGCTGGCTCGATACGCGCTTCAACGCCGCCACGCGCACGGCGTCCGTCACGGGCGAGGCCGTCTGCTGATCGAGCGCGGGCAAAAGCTGATCGGCGGCGGCCTCGATCAGTTCGAGCTTCTTCGGCTGATCGCCGGGAATGAGCGACGAGAGCGTCGTGGCGCTGCCGACTTCCGGCAGCTTCTTCAGCTTCGCGGCGATGGCATCCGCATCGGCGAGCGAGGGCGCGAGCACGGCGACGTCGTTCACCGCGCCTTCCGGCGAGTCCTGCAGCGAGATGAGCGTCGCCATCGACTCGGTGTGCGGATCCTTCAGATGCAGCGGATTGAAGTCGAATCGCAGATTGAAGAGCAGCGGCAGCGCGCCGATCACGATGACGAGCGTGCCGATCAGCACCGGCTTGCGATGCCTGTCGAGGAACTCGTCGACGGGCGCAAGAACCGGAAAGCCCGGCGATTGCGCTTCGCCCGGCGGCGCGAACACCTTGATGAGCGCGGGCAGCAGCGTCATGTTGGTGGCATACGCGACGAACATGCCGACGCCCGCGATCAGCCCCAGCTCCGACACGCCGCGATACGCGGTCGGCAGAAACGAGAAGAAGCTCGCGGCGGTCGCGGCGGCGGCGAGCGTGAGCGGCACCGCGACATGGCGCGCGGTTTCCGCGAGCGACACATCGAGCCGCTTGTGCTTGTAGCGCTCTTCGCGATACTTCACGCCGAACTGGATGCCGAAGTCCACGCCGAGTCCGACGAAGAGCACCATGAACGCGACCGAGATCATGTTGAGCGCGTGGACCATCATGAGTCCGAGCGCCGCCGTGATCGCGAGCCCGACGAAAAGCGTGATGAACACCGCGAGGATCATGCGCTTGGAACGCAGCGCGACCCAGAGGATCATCAGCACGACGAGGAAGGTCAGCACGCCGTTGAGCACGGCGCCGTCCTGCACGGACGCGAACTCTTCGTCGGCGAGCGGCTGCGCGCCCGTCAGATGCAGCGTCGCGCCGTACTTCTTGTCGATGCCGAGTTCCGCCGCCTTCGCGCGAATCTCTTCCGAGGTGCCCGCCGCCGCCTTCAGCGCGTTGAAGTTCAACTCCGGCAACACGGTGACAAACGCGCGCCCGGGCGCATCGTTCGGCGATGAATCCGCGAGGCCGCGCCATGAGAACGCCGCCGGCTGATTCGCCAGCACGCGATCGAGCACGGTCGCGCTCTTGCCGAGCAAGCCGGCCATCTGGCCGAGATTGACCTGTCCGAGCGTCAGCGGCAGGTTGAGCGTGGTGTTGAGCGTCTGCGCGAGGCCGGTGAGCGTCGGGTCGTGCGCGAGCGTATTGATGAGCGGACGCGCCTGCACGAGCTGTTTCGTGACCTGCTCGACCTTCTCCGTCGGGAGATAAAGCAGTCCGTTGTGCTCGAAGAACTCGCCGCCCGCCGGTTGCGACACCGACCTGAAGCGCTCCGGCTCTTTCGCGAGCGCGGCGGCGAGCGCGCTTGCGGCGGCATCGGCGAATTCCTGCGCGGGCGCCTGAACGACGATCAGCAATGCCGCGCCGCGCTGCGGAAACGCTTCCTCGATGGCCTTGCTGCGCGCGGCCCACTCCGGCTCCGTCTCGATCAGCTGGCTGACGTCGGTGCTGATCTTGAAGTGATGGACGACATAAATCGTGGACAGCACGCCGAGCAGCAGCGAAACGGCGATAATCCACGCCGGCCGGCGAATGGCGAGGGTGACGAAGCGAGTAATGTTGGACGTCAGCATGAAGACGTTACCTGGAGTGCCTGTTATTTTTGCGCGCGCGAGCGCGTGAATCGCATGATGCCGCGCAAGTATACCGGGCGCACTGAACGGTCCGTCCTTGAACTGTTACGCTGGCAAGGTGTCGATATACTGACTCGCAGCCGCCTGGCCGCTCCTGCAACGTCCGAAGGCCGCACTACCCGCGCCACCAAACCTGATTAGAGAACGGGTGCCATGAAACGCTATCTGTCTATTTGCTTCGCTTTCCTCCTTGCCTCGATGTCTTTCACAGGCGAGGCATTCGCACAAACGAGTCCCGATGCCGTCGTCAAGAATGCCGTCGAAGGCACGGTCAAGGCCATGAAGGCCGACCCGCAGGCGCGCGGCGGCGACATGGCGAAGATCACGCAACTCGTCGAGACGCGTTTCCTGCCCGCCACCGACTTCCAGCGCACGACGCGCATCGCGGTCGGCAAGGCGTGGGCGACCGCCACGCCCGAGCAGCAGAAGCAGCTTTACGACCAGTTCCAGACGCTGCTGGTCCGCACCTACGCGGCATCGCTCGCGCAGCTCCGCGATCAGGACGTGACCTTCAGGTTCGACGCGCCCAACGTCGACGCCAACGCGAAGGACACCGTCGTCGAATCACATGTCATTTCCACGGGCGGCGACAATCCGGTGCGCTATCGCCTGCAGAAGACCCCGCAGGGCTGGAAAATCTATGACATCGACATGATGGGCGCATGGCTCATCCAGGTCTATCAGCAACAATTCGCCGGTCAGCTGCAAAAGGGCGGCGTCGACGGTCTCATCAAGTTCCTTTCCGAGCATAACGCCCGTTCCGCGGGCTGATCGCCCTCTGTCAGGGCGGGCCGGGCTTCAGGTGCGGCGGTGCTCCACCGCGAATTTGATGAGTTCGGCCTGTCCGTCGATATCCAGTTTGCGCTTCATGTTCTGTCGATGCGTTTCCACCGTCCGCACCGACAGCCCATGCTGCTGCGCAATCTGCTTGCTCGATAAGCCTTCGGCGAGCGCATCCAGAATGTCGAGTTCGCGCGGCGTCAGGCGTTCGAGCGGCGTCTGCATCGACTGTGCCTGGATCATGCGCGCGGCCAGCCCGGCACTGAAAAACGTCTTGCCGGCGAGCACCGCGCCGATCGCCTGAATGATCTCGGCGGCGGGCGAATCCTTCAGCACGTAGCCGCTCGCGCCCGCGCGCACCGCCTGCTTCACGTATTCCACGTTGTCGTGCATCGACAGCATCAGCACGCGGATACCCGGATGCCGCTCGTGGAACAGCGCCGCGAGTTCGATTCCGCTCATGCCGGCCATGCCGACGTCCATTAGCGCGAGATCGGGCGGATTCGCTTCGTCGGCGGCGAGCGCGAGCGCTTCCTTCGCGTTGCCGGCCTCGCCGATCACGCGCAGATGCGGCACGGAGTCGAGCCGCGCGCGCAAGCCGTCGCGCACGAGCGGATGGTCGTCGACCAGAATGATGCGGGCGATTTCAGCGCTCATCGGTATGTCCTTGAAGATTCGGTGCGGCGAGCGGCAGCGGTACGCGCGCCACGATCGACGTGCGGCCCGGCTGCGAGTCGATCGCGAGCGTGCCGCCGAGCGTGTCGAGCCGCTCGCGCATGTTGCGCAGGCCGATGCCGCTCGCCGGATCGGAAAACGCGTCGTGCGCGTCGAAGCCGCGGCCGTTGTCGGTGATGTCGAGCGTGACGGCGTGCGTCGCGATATCGAGCGTGACCGCCGCGCGCGAAGCCTGCGCGTGCCGCGCGACGTTGGTCAGCGCTTCCTGCGCGATGCGGAAGAGCACGGTATTGACGGGATCGGGCAGCGTCGCGCGTTGCGGTGCACAAGGCTTGCCCTCGGCGGTCGCTTCGAAGCGCACTTCGGGGCCGTCCTGTCCGTCGAATTCGCGCGCGAGCTGTTCGAGCGCGGCGGCGAGGCCGAGATCGTCGAGCATCGCGGGACGCAGCGCGTGCGAGATGCGGCGCACTTCGCGCAGCGTGCCGGAAAGGCGTCCGAGGCTCGTCGCGAGCGCGGCTTCGGCGGTCGGTTCGCGCGCCGCGCTCCGTTCGAAACGCGCCAGCGCCGATTCGAGGAGCAGCTTCACGGAGACGAGCATCTGGCTGATGCCGTCGTGCAATTCGCGCGATAGCCGCGCGCGTTCCTGTTCCTGCGAATCGACGACTTGCCGCGCGAGGCGCTTCAACTTCGCGTCCGCGCTGCGGTGCTCGCTGATGTTGAGCACCGCGCCGCACACCGCGATGATCGCGAGCCCGAAAAGCGCGATCGCGCCGATCCACATGAGCGTGCGGCGGATATTCCCGGCTGCCTGCGAATCGATGCGCGCGAGCGTCGTCTCGACATCTTCCAGATAGATGCCCGTGCCCATCATCCAGCCCCAGCGTTCGAGCGGCACGACATAGCCGAGCTTCGGCGCGATCAGTCCGGTCGACGGACGCCGCCACACGTAGCGCACATAGCCGCCGCCTTTCGACGCCTGTTGAATCAGCTCCTGGATGGTCAGCGCGCCGTTCGGATCGCGCATGAGCCAGAGATCGCGTCCGACGAGATCCGGCTGGCGCGGATGCATCAGCGACGTGCCGCGCATCGTGTAGACGAAAAAGTAGCCGTCCTGCCCGAAGTCGAGACGTTGAAGCGCATCGAGCGCGAGGCGGCGGCGTTCGTCGTTGCTGCGCGGATCGTCGGCGGGTGCGTCGTAATAAGGCGCGATCGCGCTCGTCGCAATCTCGACGTAATGGCGCAGTTCGATCTCCTTGCTCGACAGGTACGCGGCCTGCGTCGTGTCGTGCTGCGCTGCTGCGAGCGCTTGCGCCTGCTGGCGCACGCCGTAGGTGATGCCGCCGATCGCAAGCGCGAACGGCACGATCGCGAGCAGGAAAATCTTTGCCTTGAGATTCATCGATACAGGGTGTTCACATTCGAAGCCGCGGCGCGCCGCTTGCTGGAAACACAGGGTTTTCCGCTACGTGAAGCCACGTAGCGCGCATAAGTAGTTATGCGCTTGTAAGCGCCCGGGCGAAAGCGAATACTACCGCCCAATGCGCTATCACGGCGCAATCATCGGCCCGGAAGGGTCAATAACTAAGGAGACGCCATGAATCGGGCTTCCGGATTCCTGGTCTGGATCGCGCTCGCGCTACTGGGCGCGTTCGCATTCGGCACCATCGCGCTCGCGCACGGCGAGCGGATCAGCGCACTATGGATCGTCATTGCGGCGGTCTGCGTCTATCTCATCGCTTACCGCTTCTACTCACGCTTCATCGCGACGAAAGTGCTGCAGCTCGACGGCCTGCGCATGACGCCGGCCGTTCGTCACAACGACGGTCTCGACTACGTGCCGACCAACAAGTACGTGCTGTTCGGCCATCACTTCGCGGCGATCGCGGGCGCGGGTCCGCTCGTCGGCCCGGTGCTGGCGGCGCAGATGGGCTACACGCCCGGCATGCTGTGGATTCTCGCGGGCGTGGTGTTCGCGGGCGCGGTGCAGGACTTCGTCGTCCTGTTCATCTCGACGCGCCGCGATGGCCGCTCGCTCGGCGATCTCATCAAGATGGAACTCGGCACCGTGCCCGGCGTGATCGCGCTGTTCGGCGCGTTCCTCATCATGGTGATCATTCTCGCGGTGCTCGCGCTGATCGTCGTGAAGGCGCTGACGAATTCGCCGTGGGGCACGTTCACGGTTGCCGCGACGATTCCGATCGCGCTCTTCATGGGTGTCTATACGCGCTACATTCGCCCGGGACGCATCGGCGAGGTTTCCATCATCGGCTTCGTCGGTCTGATGCTCGCGATCGTGTACGGCGGACAAGTCGCCGAATCCGCGACGCTCGCGCCGTACTTCACGTTCACCGGCGTGCAGCTCGTGTGGATTCTGATCGGCTACGGTTTCGTGGCGTCGGTGCTGCCGGTATGGCTGCTGCTCGCGCCGCGCGATTATCTGTCGACGTTCCTCAAGATCGGCACGATCCTCGGCCTCGCGATCGGGATTCTCATCGTCGCGCCCGAACTGAAGATGCCGGCCTTCACGAAGTTCGTCGATGGCACGGGTCCCGTGTGGTCGGGCAATCTGTTCCCGTTCCTCTTCATCACGATCGCATGCGGCGCGGTGTCGGGCTTCCACGCGCTGATCTCGTCGGGCACGACGCCCAAGATGATCGACAACGAAGTCAACATGCGCTTCATCGGCTACGGCGCGATGCTGATGGAATCGTTCGTCGCGATCATGGCGCTCGTCGCCGCGTGCGTGATCGAACCGGGCGTCTACTTCGCGATGAACAGCCCGGCCGCGCTGCTCGGCTCGACGCCCGAAGCGGTCGCGCAGACCGTCTCGGGCTGGGGCTTCGTGCTGACGCCCGACATGCTGACGTCGACGGCGAAGGCGGTCGGCGAGACGACCATCGTCGCGCGTGCCGGCGGCGCGCCGACGCTCGCGGTCGGCATGGCGCACATTCTTCATCAGGTGATCGGCGGCCCGGCGATGATGGCGTTCTGGTATCACTTCGCCATTCTGTTCGAGGCGCTGTTCATCCTCACCGCCGTCGATGCGGGCACGCGCGCCGGCCGCTTCATGCTGCAAGACTTGCTCGGCACGTTCCATCCGGCGCTGCGCCGCACGGAATCGCTGCCGGCCAACCTCGTCGCGACGGGCCTGTGCGTCGCCGCGTGGGGCTACTTCCTGTATCAGGGCGTGGTCGATCCGTTCGGCGGCATCAACACGCTGTGGCCGCTCTTCGGCATCTCGAATCAGATGCTCGCGGGCATCGCGCTGATGCTCGGCACCGTGGTGCTGTTCAAGATGAAGCGCGAACGCTATGCGTGGGTCACGCTCGTGCCGACTGCGTGGCTGCTCATCTGCACGTTGACGGCCGGCTGGCAGAAGATTTTCGATGCGAATCCGAAGGTCGGCTTCCTCGCGCACGCCGGCAAGCTGAAGGACGCCTACGACGCGGGCAAGGTGATGGCGCCGGCGAAGTCGCTCGCGGAGATGCAGCGCATCATCTTCAACGATTACGTCGATGCGGCGCTTGCCGGCCTGTTCATCTTCGTGGTGTTGAGCATCGCGGTATATGGCGTGCTGGCCGTGCTGCGGGCGCGTCGCGAAGCGAAGCCGACCGTGCGCGAAACGCCGTTCGAAGCGATGCCTTCCGGCGCTTCCACCGCGGTGCGCGCGGGCCACTAAGGAGTCGAGCGATGTTCAGCGATCTTCGGCAGGCAGGACGGTATCTCGGCCAGACGATGCGTCTGATGGTCGGGATGCCCGATTACGACGCATATGTCACGCACATGCAGACGACGCATCCCGACAAGCCGGTGATGAGCTACGCGGAGTTCTTCCGCGAGCGGCAGGAGGCGAGGTACGGGTCGGGAGCGGGGAAGTGCTGCTGAGTTGATGCTGCTGGGTGGTGATTGAAGATAACGCGACGGTGAGAGCCGTCGCGTTTTTTTTGGGCGCTGCGCGAGGTGCGATCCAGCCGACCGCATGATAGTCGCGACGGCGCGTTCGCTATCCGCTCCGCTGGTGACCAAGGACCGGCAGATTCGAAGCTACGAACACGTCACGACGATTCGGTAGCAGAGAAAACAAAAAGGGCGAATGACCCAAGCCATTCGCCCTTTCCACGCTCCGTTCAACCGAAGCTCAATTCACCGCCGCCGCCGTCTTGGCGCCCTTGTTCTTCTGCGCGCGGCCGATCTCTTCCAGCTTGATCTCGACGTGCTTCGAGAACACGTACTCGGCCGGACGCTGCTTGTCGATCGGCAGATCCTTCGCGAACGCGCCCGTCGTGCGCGGGCCCGACAGCGCGATCTTCGCGGCCTTCAGCGGATGCGCCACCGTGTCCATCACGGCGGTCGCCTCGAAGCCGCAGTGGACCATGCAGTCCGCGCACTTCTCGTACTTGCCCGTGCCGTACTTGTCCCAGTCGGTGGTTTCCATCAGTTCCTTGAAGGTCTTCACGTAACCTTCGCCGACCAGATAGCACGGCTTCTGCCAGCCGAACACCGTGCGCGCCGGGTTGCCCCACGGCGTGCATTGATACGTCTGGTTGCCCGCGAGGAAATCGAGGAACAGCGTCGACTGGCTGAACGACCAGTTCTTGCCGTTGTTGCCGCGCTTGAAGATTTCGCGGAACAGGTTCTTCGTCTTTTCGCGATTCAGGAAGTGCTGCTGATCCGGAGCGCGCTCGTAGGCATAGCCCGGCGAAACCGTGATGCCGTCCACGCCGATCGGACCGAGCGTGTCGAAGAACTTCGCGACGCGTTCCGGCTCCGCATCGTTGAACAGCGTGCAGTTGATGTTCACGCGGAACCCGCGGCGCTTCGCTTCCTTGATGGCCGCGACAGCCTTGTCGTACGTGCCCGGCTGCGAAACCGAGTGATCGTGCGCCTCGCGATCGCCGTCGAGATGCACGGACCAGACGAAGTACGGGCTCGGCTCGTAATCGTCCATCTTCTTTTCCATCAGGAGCGCGTTCGTGCAGAGATACACGAACTTCTTGCGCGCCATGATGCCCTTCACGATCTGCGGCATTTCCTTGTGCAGCAGCGGCTCGCCGCCCGCGATCGACACGACCGGCGCGCCGCATTCGTCGACGGCTTCGAGGCATTCCTGCAGCGACAGACGCTGGTTCAGGATCGGATCCGGATAGTCGATCTTGCCGCAGCCGTTACAGGCGAGATTGCAGCGGAACAGCGGTTCCAGCATCAGCGCGAGCGGGTAACGCTTGGTGCCCGTCAGGTGTTGCTTGAAGATATAGGCGCCAACGCGGGCCTTCTGGAGCATCGGGATAGACAATTGTGTCCTCTCCTTATTCTTCGCGAACCGCGGCTGCCGCAACGGCGGCGACCGGCTGAGTGAGCTTCGCGGGGAGTTTGAATTCGACCTTTTCCTCGCGGCCGTTCATCGTCGTGACTTCGACGTGTCCGAACGCGCGCAGGGCATCGATCACATGTTTGACCATTTCCTCGGGCGCCGAAGCGCCCGCGGTGATGCCGACCGTTTGCACGTCGGCAAACCATTCCGGCTTGATCTCCGAACCGTCCGCGACGAGATAGCTCGGAACGCCGCTCTCGGCGCCGATTTCCCGCAGGCGGTTCGAATTGGAACTGTTGGTGGCGCCGACCACGAGCAGCACATCGACTTGCGTGCTCAGCTCGCGCACGGCGGCCTGGCGATTCTGAGTCGCGTAGCAGATGTCGCGCGTGTCCGGGCCGACGATATCCGTGAAGCGGCGCTGCAAGGCATCGATGATGCCGCGCGTGTCGTCCACGGAAAGCGTCGTCTGCGTGACATAGGCGACGGGCGTATCGGGCGCGAGCGTCATTGTCGCGACTTCGGCTTCACTCTGCACCAGCACGACGACGCCGGGAATCTGCCCGATCGTGCCTTCGACTTCCGGATGACCCGCATGGCCGATCAGAATGAGCGTGCGCCCCTGCGATACATACTGGCGGCCCTGCACATGAACCTTGGTGACGAGCGGGCAGGTCGCGTCGAGCACGTCGAGCCCGCGCGTCCGCGCATCTTTCTCGACGCTCTGCGCGACGCCGTGCGCGCTGAAAATCGCGACCGCGCCGTGCGGCACTTCATCGAGTTCTTCGACGAACTTTGCGCCCTTGCTGCGCAGGTTGTCGACCACATGACGGTTATGAACGATCTCGTGACGCACATAAACCGGTGCGCCATGCCGTTCGAGGGCCCGATCGACGATTTCGATCGCACGGACCACGCCCGCACAAAAGCCGCGGGGTTGAGCAAGGATGATACGCATATTCGAACGAACTCCGACTGGCGCGGGTCTCGGGTTAGCCGGCGCGAAGCTCGCACTTTCCCGAAGACCTGGCCACGAACGACGCTCGGAAGCGTCAGGAAGGCCGGGGAAAGCAGACCGGAAAAAAAGACACGGTGGGATCGGTCTGCGCGCCGAAGTTGACCGCGTATTCTAACGCGTTCCCTTTTTGGGTGCTCAATGCCCGCTTCACTTCGCGACGCGCTTCGGCACACGCAAATACGGCGATTTTGAGAACCCAGTAAACTGTCGGACGCTTCGGACCGCATGGCGTCGAGATCCGCGCCACGCGCCCTTGCCGCGCGGCCTCGCGGAGCGGCTCGCCGCGCTGTTTCCCTGGTGTATTTTTCGCGCAACGCCGGGTCGATCGCGCCATCGGCTGCGCCACTGTTTTCAAGCTAATCGTTTACTCATGCTATTGATCGCCTGGCTGTCTTTCTTGATCTGGATCGTGCTGCTGTTCGCCCGCGGCGGATTCTGGCGCGCGCAACCCGCGCCGGCGCTATCCGATACGACGATCCACGCCGTCGGCAACGCCGAGATCGCGCGCCGCGGCGCATGGCCCGCGCTCGTCGCCGTCGTGCCTGCGCGCAACGAAGCCGACGTCATCGGCCGCGCGGTCGGCTCGCTGCTCAAGCAGGACTATGCGGGCGCGTTCCATGTGATCGTCGTCGATGACCACAGCACCGACGGCACCGCGAACGTCGCGCTCGCCGCCGCCCGCGATCTCGGCCTCGAAGACCGTCTGACGATCCTGACCGCGCAGCCGCTGCCGCCGGGCTGGTCGGGCAAGGTGTGGGCGCAGTCGCAGGGCATCGGCGCGATCGACAAGCTCGGCCTGCCCGCGGAATTCCTGCTGCTCACGGACGCGGACATCCACCATCCGGCCGATGCCGCCACGCAACTCGTCGCGCGCACGATTCTCGAAGACCGCGATCTGGTCTCGCTGATGGTCCGTCTGCGCTGCGATTCCCTTTGGGAAAAGGCGCTGATTCCGGCGTTCGTCTTCTTCTTCGCGAAGCTTTATCCGTTCGAATGGGTCAACGACGCGAAGAAGGCGACCGCCGGCGCGGCAGGCGGCTGCATGCTGGTGCGCCGTTCGGCGCTCGTGGAGGCGGGCGGGATCGAATCGATCCGGCAGGAACTGATCGACGATTGCAGTCTCGCCGCGCGCATCAAGCATCGCGCGGGCCGCAACGACGCGCGCCCGATCCGCCTCGATCTCGCCGAGCACAGCGTGTCGCTGCGTCCGTACGATAGCTGGCGGGACATCTGGAACATGATCGCGCGCACGGCGTTCACGCAATTGCGCTATTCGCCTCTGCTGCTTGCCGGCACCGTGCTCGGCATGGCGGTGATCTATCTCGCGCCGCCGGTGCTCGCGCTGGCATACGGCGCGAGCGCGTGGCCCGCATGCGCCGCGTGGGCGCTGATGTGCATCGCCTATGGTCCGATGCTGCGCTACTACCGCAGATCGCTGTTGTGGGCGCCGCTCCTGCCGCTCGTCGCGTTGTTCTACGTCAGCGCGACGATCGGCTCGGCCGTGCGGTACTGGAGCGGGAAGGGCGGGCAATGGAAGGCGCGCGTGCAGGCGCCGACGCAGGAAGGTTCGTAAACGCGGCTTCTCACTTCTTCGTCAACATGGCATACAGCTCGATGACCATGTTCGGCGAGAACGTGAACGGCACCCAGCCGTGCCCGGCGTGGCGCAAGACCAGCAGGCGGTCGCCGTTCGCGTATTTCTGCGTCGCCATGACGGGATTCTTCGTGGCGGCGAAGCGCCATCCCGGTGCAATGCCCGCAGGCTGATCCGGCGACATCGACGCGCGCACGTTCGACAATTCCTCGATCAGTTCCGACACACCTTCCGGGCTCAGCTTCACCGTCTTGCCCGCGATCGTCATTTCGACCGCATCGCGCTCCGGGCGCGACACGACGAGCGTCGGGGGCTCGTTCAGCGCGGGCGGTTCGGCGGGCGCGTCGGCATCGACCGGTTCGCGCACATCGCGCAAAGCGGGCGGTTCGTCCGATACGGCGGGCGGAGCGGCAGGCGAGCCGGCGGATGAGCGCGCAGATGCGGCAGCGGTCTGAAGGAGCGTATCGAGGCTCGACTCCAGCGCGCCGAGCTGGTCTTGTAGATTCATGCGAGTGTGTCTGTAACGTGCGTGCTAGCAGTGAGGCCCCGATTCTACCCGCTGGACTTCTCCGATACCGCCACACCTTGTAACGAAATGCACGCAACCGTGTGTCAGACGACGCGCTCGCCGAGGTTTTCGAGTTCGGTGCGCACGCGCGTCAGCACGTCGGTCCAGTCGCCGCGCTTCGTCTGCGTGAAGAGGCGCATGTCCGGATACCACGGCGTGTCGTCGCGATCGCGCAGCCACCGCCAGCAGCCCGCGAAGCGATTCAGCAGCCAGACGCGCTTGCCCATCGCGGCGGCGAGATGCGCGACCGACGTATCGACCGCGATCACGAGATCGAGTCCGTCGATGAGCGCGGCCGTGTCCGCGAAGTCGCCGACGCGGTCCATCCAGTCGGCGATCTGGCCGGCGAACGCGGGCGGCAGTTGCTTGTCGGCGTGCTCGGCCTTTTGCAGGCTGATCCATCGCACGCCGCGATACGAGAGCAGCGGCGCGAGCGTTTCCGGCGCGATGCTGCGCCGTTTGTCGCCGCGCGAATGCGTGTGGCCGCCCGCCCAGACGAGACCGACCGCCGGCATCGAGCGCTCGCCGATTCGTTCCGCCCAGAAACGCGCGCGTTGCGAATTGGCGCGCAGATAGGGCGTCGGCGCGGGAATATTGCCGATGCGCGTGCCGAAACACATCGGCAAGGACATCAGCGGGCAATGGTGCGTCCACATGGACAGATCGACGGCGTCTCCGTCGACGAGAACGATGTTCGGCCAGCGCGCGCACAGCGATTCTTCGAAGAGCCGCCGCAGCGGCGCCGGACAGACATAGCCGACGCGCGCGAAGCGTTCCAGCGCCATCGGCAGGTAGCGGCAGAATTGCAGCGCATCGCCGAAGCCTTGTTCGTGCAGCACGAGCAGGCTCGCGCCGGCGGGAAGCGGGCCGCCGCGCCAGAGCGGAATCGGCAACTCGGGCGCGCGTGCGCCGAGCGTCTGACCGCCCGTCTGAAAGCTTGCCCAACGGTGCTCGAAATGCGGCCATGCTTCGTCGTAGCGTCCCGCCGCGAGCAGCGCATGGCCGAGATTGCTGTGCGCTTCGAGGTTGTCCGGATCGAGCGCGATGGCGGCTTTCGTATGCTCGATTGCCGAGTCGAGATCGCCCAGACGGTTGAGTACCGCGCCCAGATTGTTATGCGATGCCGCGTGATCCGGCCGATGCCCGAGCGCTCGCCGATAACTCTGCGCCGCCGCTTCCATCTGCTCGTCGAGTTGCAGCGCAAGTCCGAGGTTGAACCAAAGCAGGGCGATGTCGCCGTAATCCGGAAAGCGCTCATCGGCGATGCGCAGTCCGAGGCGCGCGCTTTGCGCCGCGGCCGGGAAATCGCGCAGGTGCATCTGCGTCACGCAAAGCGAGTTGCAAAAGCCCGGATGCGCGGAAAGTTCGATGGCGCGTGCGAGCCACGTTCGCGCGTCTTCCGGCTTGCGCAGCGCCAGCGCGATCAGGCCGCGCAGATGAAGCGCATCGGCGTTGCGCGGATTCTCGGCGATGGCTTCATCGGCCAATTCGACGGCGATGCCAAACGCGTGCTCCGCATAAGCTCGACTGGCGCGCTGGATGAGATCGTTCTGCATGAGGTTTCCTGTCGGGGCGGACAGTGTATGCAGAGGCGAACCGGCGTCTGTAAAGATCGTTGGATGCGGCGCGCGCAAAAAAAAACCGGCATGCCCGAAGGCGATGCCGGTTTCATCACCGAAGCGCGAAAGAACGCGCTCCAGCCCAACTTACTTCGCGCGCACCTGTTCGAGCGCGGCATTGAACGTCTTGCTCGGACGCATCACGGCTTCGAGCTTCTTCTCGTCCGGCTTGTAGTAGCCGCCGATATCCACCGCATTGCCCTGCACGGCGGCGAGTTCATCGACGATCTTCTGCTCGTTCTCGGCCAGCGTCTTTGCGAGCGGCGCGAACTGCTCGGCGAGCGCCTTGTCTTCCGACTGCGACGCGAGTTCCTGCGCCCAGTACATCGCGAGATAGAACTGGCTGCCGCGATTGTCGAGCTGGCCGGTCTTCGGCGACGGGCTCTTGTTGTTGTCGAGCAGCTTGCCGGTGGCCGAATCGAGCGCCTTCGCGACGAGCTTCGCACGCGCGTTGTCGTTCTTGATGCCGAGCTCTTCCAGCGACACCGCCAGCGCGAGGAATTCGCCGAGCGAGTCCCAGCGCAGATGGTTTTCCTGCACGAGCTGCTGAACATGCTTCGGCGCCGAGCCGCCCGCGCCCGTTTCGTACAGGCCGCCGCCCGCCATCAGCGGAACGATGGAAAGCATCTTCGCGCTCGTGCCGAGTTCCATGATCGGGAACAGGTCGGTGAGGTAGTCGCGCAGGATGTTGCCCGTGACCGAGATCGTGTCCATGCCGCGGATCACGCGTTCGAGCGTGTAACGCATCGCGCGCACTTGCGACATGATCTGGATGTCGAGGCCGGTCGTGTCGTAATCCTTCAGGTACGTCTCGACCTTCTTGATGAGTTCGGCTTCGTGCGGACGATACGGGTCGAGCCAGAACACGGCCGGCGTGCCCGAGTTCTTCACGCGCGTGACGGCGAGCTTCACCCAGTCGCGGATCGGCGCGTCCTTCACGAGGCACATGCGCCAGATGTCGCCCTTCTCGACTTCCTGCGTCAGCCCTTCGAGGACTTCGCCCGTCGCGTTGTCGACGATGCGCGCCGTGCCGTCTTCCGCGATCTCGAACGTCTTGTCGTGCGAGCCGTACTCTTCCGCCTTTTGCGCCATCAGGCCGACGTTCGGCACCGTGCCCATCGTCTTCGGATCGAACGCGCCGTTGGTCTTGCAGAAGTTGATGATTTCCTGATAGATGCGCGCGAACGTGCTTTCCGGAATCAGGCACTTCGTGTCTTGCGGACGGCCGTCGGCGCCCCACATCTTGCCGCCCGCGCGGATCATCGCGGGCATGGATGCGTCGACGATCACGTCGTTCGGCGCGTGCAGGTTCGAGATGCCCTTGGCCGAATCGACCATGGCGAGCGCCGGGCGCTTCTCGTGGCACGCGTGCATGTCGCGGATGACTTCATCGCGTTGCGATTCCGGCAGTGCTTCGATCTTCGTGTACAGATCGACGAGACCGTTGTTCACGTTGATGCCGAGCTCTTCGAAGAGCTTGCCGTGCTTGGCGAACGCGTCCTTGTAGAACACCTTCACGGCGTGGCCGAAGACGATCGGGTGCGAGACCTTCATCATGGTCGCCTTGACGTGCAGCGACAGCATGACGCCCGTGTCGAACGCATCCTGCATCTGGTCTTCGTAGAACTCGACGAGCGCCTTCTTGCTCATGAACATGCTGTCGACGATCTCGCCTTCCTGCAGCTTGACCTTCGGCTTCAGCACGATGGTTTCGCCGCGCTTCGTCACGAGTTCCATGCGCACTTCGCGGGCTTTATCGTTCGTGATGGACTTTTCGCCGTGATAGAAGTCGCCGTGTTTCATGTGCGCGACGTGCGTGCGCGACGCCATGCTCCACTCGCCCATGCTGTGCGGATGCTTCTTCGCGTAGTTCTTCACGGCGAGCGGCGCGCGGCGGTCCGAGTTGCCTTCGCGCAACACCGGGTTCACGGCCGAGCCGAGGCACTTGCCATAGCGCGCGCGGATGGCCTTTTCTTCGTCGTTTTTCGGCTCTTCGGGATAGTCGGGCAGCTTGTAGCCCTTGCTTTGCAGTTCCTTGATCGCGCTCGTCAGCTGATGCAGCGACGCGCTGATGTTCGGCAGCTTGATGATGTTGGTGTCGGCGTCCTGCGTGAGTTCGCCGAGCTTCGCGAGGTTGTCGGGGACCTTTTGCTCGTCGGTCAGGAATTCGGGGAATTCGCCGAGGATGCGGGCCGCGACGGAGATGTCGCTCGTCTCGACGTTGACGCCCGCCGGCGCGGTGAAGGCACGGATGATCGGCAGAAAGGCGCTGGTCGCGAGCAGCGGAGCTTCGTCGGTCAGGGTGTAGATGATGGTGGGTTGCTGATTACTCATCGCTTGTCTCGACATCCGAAAACAGGTTGGAAAAAACCGCCGGCCTCGTCACCCCTCCGGCAACAAACCGCTATTCTGCCTGATTTTGCAGGGCGCGCGTGTGAATTTCGGCTTGCGAAATTGGCCAAAACGGGCGTTTTTCTTGCGAATTCAATGACTTAATTTTTTTCGAGTCTTATACAAGAGTTGCTGTCTTCCGGCCGCGTCGCGATGGCCGGAACGTTTCACGAAATGATTTGGCGCTTCATCCAGCGAGATACCCGTTCTCCCGGAACCAGTCCAGCGCGTCCTTCAGACCTTGCGCGTACGGCCGCGCGGCGTAGCCCAGCTCGCGTTCCGCCTTCGCCGACGTGAAGTACATCTTGTTCTTCGACATGCGCAGCGCGTCGACGGTCACGAACGGCTCCTTTCCGCTCACTTTCGCGAACAGCTCCGCGCCGATCGCGAGCGGATAAAGCGGCCCGCGCGGCAGCTTGATGGTCGGCGGCTTGCGCCCGACGAATCCGGCGATGTCCGCCAACATCTGCTGCAAGGGCAGATTCTCGCCGCCCAGGATATATCGCTCGCCGATCTTGCCGCGTTCGAGCGCGAGAAAGTGCCCGTTCGCGACATCGTCGACGTGCACGAGATTGAGGCCCGTATCGACGAACGCGGGGATCTTGCCGGTCGCCGCTTCGACGATGATGCGCCCGGTCGGTGTCGGGCGCACGTCGCGCGGGCCGATCGGCGTCGACGGATTCACGATCACCGCCGGCAGCGCGTTCTGCGCGACCATGCGCTCGACCGCGCGCTCCGCGAGCACCTTGCTGCGCTTGTATGCGCCGATGGTGCTCTGCGCATCCGACGGCTTCGTCTCGTCGACGATCGCGCCCGAGCTCGTCACCTTGAGCGTCGCGACGCTGCTGGTATAAACGATGCGCTCGACACCTTCGGACAGCGCCGCGCGCATCGTCGCTTCGGTGCCTTCGAGATTCGCGCGTTCGATTTCGGCCGGATCCGGCGCCCAGATGCGGTAATCGGCGGCGACGTGAAACAGGAAGCGGCAGCCCCTGAGCGCGGCGCGCATGGACGCTTCGTCGCGCATGTCGCCGACGACGATCTCCGCGTCCAGCGATTCGACGTTCCTGCGCGGGCTGGTCTTGCGCACGAGCACGCGCACGTCGAAACCGCGTTCGATGGCGAGCCGCGCGACCGCGGAACCGACGAACCCCGAAGCACCCGTGACGAGCACGCGAGAGCCGGAAAAATCAGTCATTCTTACCTCGTTGAAAACGTCCGCGCGGCCTCGATTGTAACGATTGCCGCGCCGAAAAAAGGCTGCAAAGCCCGATGTGACAAGGGCTTGCGGCTCATGCTATGGTCCTCGCCTGCCGCGGCCGCGAGGACCGCGCAAAACATGGACACAACCGGTAAGCGATGCCTCAAGACACTCGAAACCTAAGCGCCTGGATTTACCTCGCAATCGCAATCACGCTCGCCGTGGTGTTCTGCATCGACGTGCTCACGCCGATCCGCATCGCGATCTGGGTGTTCTACGTGCTGCCCGTCGTGCTCTGCGTCTGGGCCGACCGCCCCGCCGTGCCGATCGTCACGGCGGGCGTCTCGACCGTGCTGACGCTCGCAGGATACGCACTCGCCGCCACCGATCCGAACACGAGCCGCGACGTGCTGCAGATCAACCGCGCAATGGGCATCGTCGTCATGCTCGCGCTCGCAGCGGTGGCGCATCTGTATATCAAATCGCGGCTCGCCGTACAACGCACGACCTGGCTGCAACAGGGCATCGTGCAACTCGCGCAGAAATTGCGCGGCGAGCAGTCTCCGGCTTCGATCGGCGTGAGCATCCTGCGTTCGATCATTCCGTACGTGAATGCAAAAGTCGGCGTCGTCTACGCGCTTGAAGGCGATGCGCTCGTGCGGGTCGCGTCGTGGGCGCTGCCGGACGATGCCAGCGCGCCAGCGAGGATACCGCGCGGCCAGGGACTCGTCGGACAGGCAGTCGAAGAGGCGCGCGTGCTCGAATTGCGCGACGCGTCCGCGCACTATCTGAAGGCCGGTTCGGCGCTGGGATCGGCGGCGGCTTCGCGCGTCGTGATCGCGCCGCTTCTCGCCGATGGCGACGTCGTGGGCGCGATCGAACTCGGCTTCGTCGGCAACGAAGGCCGTTTCGACGATACCCGCGCGCTGCTCGACATGGCCTCGGAACCGATCGGCATGGCGCTGCGTTCGTCGCGGTATCGCGCGCGTCTCGTCGAACTGCTCGAAGAAACGCAGCGCCAGAGCGAGGAATTGCAGGTCCAGCAGGAAGAGTTGCGCGTGTCGAACGAGGAACTGGAGGAGCGCGGCCGCGCGCTGCAGGATTCGCAGGCGCGTCTCGAACAGCAGCAGGCCGAGCTCGAACAGACCAACGTGCAGCTCGAAGAGCACACGCAACATCTGGAGCGGCAAAAGTCCGAGCTGATGCAGGCGCAGCAGGAACTGACCGCGAACGCGCTGGAAATGGAGCGCGCGAGCCAGTACAAGTCGGAGTTTCTCGCGAACATGTCGCACGAACTGCGCACGCCGCTCAACAGTTCGCTGATCCTCGCGAAACTCTTGCAGGACAACAAGCAAGGCAACCTGACCGAGGAACAGGTGCGCTTCGCCGCGACGATCCATTCGTCGAACAGCGATCTGCTTTCACTCATCAACGACATTCTTGATTTGTCCAAGGTCGAGGCCGGACAGATGGACGTGCAGTTCGCGCACACATCCGTCGATGCGATCCTGCAGACGTTGCAGCAATCGTTCGCGCCCATCGCGGCGAACAAGGGCGTCGAATTCGTCACCGCGCACGGCGAGAACGTGCCGCAATACTTCGTCACCGACAGCCAGCGGCTCTTGCAGGTGCTGCGCAATCTGCTGTCGAACGCATTCAAGTTCACCGAGCGCGGCCGCGTGACGGTCGCGGTCGAGCGCGCCGGCGACAACGCGCTGCGTTTCGATGTGCGCGACACGGGCATCGGCATCGCGCGCGACAAGCAAGAGATGATCTTCCAGGCGTTCCAGCAAGCCGACGGCACCACGAGCCGCAAATACGGCGGCAGCGGCCTCGGATTGTCGATTTCGCGCGAGTTTTCGCGACTGCTCGGCGGATCGGTGTCCGTGTCGAGCGAACTTGGGCAGGGCAGCGTGTTTTCGGTGACGCTGCCGATCGCGGCGCACGAAGGCACCGTCACCGCGAAGCTCGATACGATCGGTCACATGCGGGAAGCGCAGCCCATGGCCGCGCCCGCGCCCGCACCTGCGCCTGCACCTGCGCCTGCGCCGGTACAGCCGATGCCGGCGCCCATGGTCAGTCCGGAGCCGCTCGGCATCGCCGACGACCGCGCCGACCGCAAGCGTCCGGATCGCGTGATTCTCGTCATCGAGGACGATCAGCCGTTCGCGCGCATCCTCTACGATCTCGCGCACGAACTCGATTTCGACTGCGTGCACGCGGCGACCGCCACGCAAGGCGTCGAGCTCGCGCGTTCGCTGCAGCCGAACGGCATTCTGCTCGATATCGGCCTGCCGGATCAGTCGGGCCTCACCGTGCTCGAATGGCTCAAGCACGATCCGCTCACGCGTCACATTCCGATTCACATCGTCTCCGCGACCGATCACGCCGATGTCGCGCTGCATCTCGGCGCGATCGGCTACACGCTGAAGCCGAGCGCGCGCGAAGAACTGGCGCACGCGATCCGCAAGCTCGAAGCGCGCTCGTCGCAGGGCATGCGCCGCGTGCTCGTCGTCGAGGACGATCCGGCGTTGCGTCAGAGCATTCACGCGCTGCTCGCGAGCGACACGGTGGGCATCGTCGAGGCAGGATCGATCGCGGAGGCCATCGAGGAGATGCAGCGCGTGCCGTTCGATTGCGTCGTGATGGATCTCGCGCTGCCCGACGGCTCCGGTTACGAACTGCTCGAACGCGTGTCGACGAGCGGCGGGCACGCGTCGCCGCCGGTCATCGTCTATACGGGACGCCTGCTGTCGCAGGAAGAAGAGCAGCGCCTGCGCCGCTATTCGAAATCGATCATCATCAAGGGAGCGAAATCGCCGGAGCGTCTGCTCGACGAAGTGACGCTGTTCCTGCATAGCGTGGAAAGCGCGCTGCCGCCGGAGCAGCAGCGCATGCTGAGCGCGGCGCGTCAGCGCGACGACGTGTTCGAAGGCCGCACGATCCTGCTCGCCGAGGACGACGTGCGCAACATCTTCGCGCTGTCGCGCGTGATCGAGCCGCTCGGCGCCACGCTCGAAATCGCGCGCAACGGGCGCGAAGCGCTCGAAGCGCTCGCGCGCCGCAGCGATATCGACCTCGTGCTGATGGACATCATGATGCCCGAAATGGACGGCCTGACCGCGATGACCGAAATCCGCAAGCGCACGGAGCACGCGCGTCTGCCGATCATCGCGCTGACGGCGAAAGCGATGCCGAGCGATCGCGAGAAATGTCTCGAGGCAGGTGCGGACGATTACATATCGAAACCCATCGACGTGGATAAGCTCGTGTCTTTATGTCGGGTTTGGTTGCGGCAGCGATGAACATGGCGAACGACGGCAGTCACGACGAAGAAGCGACGTTCGACATCGAACTGAAGCTGATTCTGGAAGCGATCTACCTGCGCTATCAGCACGACTTCCGGCATTACTCGATGAGTTCGCTGAGAAGACGCCTCGCGCAAGCCGTGAACGATTTCGGCCTGCCGACGCTCTCGCATTTGCAGGAGCGCATTCTGCGCGATCCGGCGCTGTTCGCGCGGCTGTTCCAGTACCTCACGGTGCAGGTGAGCGAGATGTTCCGCGATCCGCACTACTTTCGCGCGATTCGCGAGCAGGTCGTGCCGATTCTGCAGACGTATCCGTCGATCAAGGTCTGGGTCGCGGGATGCAGCACCGGCGAGGAGCTGTGGTCGCTCGCCGTGCTCTTCGCCGAAGAGAAGATCGCGGATCGCACCGTGTTCTACGCGACCGACATCAACGCCGAAGCGCTGCGTCAGGCCGAGAGCGGCATCTATCCGCTGGAACGCATGGCGAGCTTCAGTCAGAACTATCTGGCGGCGGGCGGCAAGCGTTCGCTGTCGGACTACTATCACGCCGCGTACGGCGCGGCGAAGTTCTCGCAGACGCTCAAGTCGCGCGTCGTGTTCGCGGATCACAGTCTCGCGACCGACAGCGTGTTTCTCGAAGCGCATCTCGTGTCGTGCCGCAATGTGCTGATCTATTTCGATCGCGCGTTGCAGGATCGCGCGCTCGGTTTGTTCAGCGATTCGCTCGTGCGGCGCGGATTTCTCGGGCTCGGCAGCAAGGAAAGCCTGCGCTTTTCCACCTATGCAGACCGCTTCGCGGATTTCAATGCGCGCGAGCGGCTTTACCAGAAGGTGTGACGATGTTCGACGCGCATCGCATCGGAGCAGTCGTGATCGGCGCATCGGCGGGCGGCGTCGAGGCGCTCAATCATCTGTTGCCCGCGCTGCCGAAGACGTTCGTGCTGCCCGTGCTGATCGTCGTGCATGTGCGGCAAGGACAGCCGAGCCTCTTGCCGGGATTGTTCGCGTCGCGCTGCGAACTGGCCGTCGAAGAGCCGTTCGACAAGGACGAGATCGCGCCCGGCACCGTGTATTTCGCGCCGCCGGGATATCACATGCTCGTCGAGGCGGAAGGCGGCGCGGCGCCGGCGATCGCGCTGTCGGTCGATCCGCCGGTGCGCTTCTCGCGGCCATCGGTGGACGTGCTGTTCGAATCGGCGGCGCATGCGTATGGCGAACGTCTGCTCGGCATCGTGCTCTCCGGCGCGAACGACGACGGCGCCCGCGGCGCGCGCGCGATCCGCGAGGCGGGCGGCGCGTGCTGGGCGCAGAACCCGGAGACGGCCTCGGCCCCGGCGATGCCGCTCGCGGCGATCGCTGAGGACGCGGTGAATGAAGTACTGACGCTCGATGAAATGGCGTTGCGGCTGTCGCAATGCATCGGCCGGCAGCCATGAAAAGAAGGCAAGGAGTCACCAGATGACGCAACCCATCCACGTGCTGATCGTCGATGACATTCGCAACAACATCACCGCGCTCGAAGCGTCGCTCGCGCGGCCGGATCTGTCGGTGCTGAAGGCCGAGTCGGGCCCCGCCGCGCTGGAGCTGCTGCTCAGGCACGAAGTCGCGCTCGCGATCCTCGACGTCAACATGCCGGGCATGGACGGCTTCGAGCTCGCCGAACTGATGCGCGGCAGCCCGCGCACCGCGCACGTGCCGATCATCTTTCTCACGGCGACGGCGCAGGACGCGAGCCGCACGTTTCGCGGCTATGAAGCGGGCGCGGTGGATTTTCTCTACAAGCCCTTCGATTCGCGCATCCTCAATTCGAAGGTCGATGTCTTCATTCAGATGGAGCGTCAGAAGCAGCAACTCGCGACGCAGCTCGCGACCGTGCAGCAACTGCTCGATGCGAACGAAATGCTGATGGCCGTGCTCGGTCACGATCTGCGCACGCCGCTTTCCGCGGTCATCGCGTCGGCGGAATATCTCGCGCGTTTCGTGCAGGACGAGAACGTGGCGAACATCGGCACGCGCATCAAGTCGAGCGGCATGCGCATGGTGCGGATGGTCGATCAGTTGCTGAACCTTGCGCGTCTGCGTGGCGGGCGCGTGACGCTGCAGCCGCGCGCCGTCGAGTTGATGACGCTCGCGAAGAATATCGTCGATGAATACGAGGCGCGCGTCGGCAAGGGGCGCATCTTCGTGCTGCGTCAGGGCGACACGCTGTTGCAGGGCGACGGCGATCTGCTGTCGCAGGTGTTCTCGAATCTCATCGGCAACGCGCTGCAGCACGGCCACGAAGGCTCGGCGATTCAAGTGCGCCTCGACGGCAACGCCGAGGACATCACCATCGCGGTGCAAAACGCCGGCGAGATTCCCGCGGACGTTCTGCCGACGATCTTTGCGCCGTATCGATCGGGCCGGCGTCAGAACGAGTCGAGCGGCCTCGGGCTGGGGCTTTACATCACGCGTGAAATCGCGCAGATGCATGGCGGCGACGTATCCGTGCGCTCGACGTCCGAAACGGGCACGGTGTTCGAAGTGAGGCTGCCGCGCGTGCCGCATCCGCGCTCGGGCGAACACGCCGACATGGCGCAGCCCTTTCGCCTGAGTTGAAGCGCGTGTCTACAATGCGCCTATGAACACTGGAAAGGAGTAAGCGCGATGCCGGGCCCGGATCTGGATACGAGAATCGAAACCTATTACGTGCGTGTGCGCGGCGTCGTGCAGGGCGTCGGTTTCAGGCATCACACGGTGCGCAAGGCGCACGCGCTGGGCGTGCGCGGCTGGGTCGCCAATCTTGATGACGGCTCCGTCGAAGCGGTCGTGCAGGGCGCGGCCAATCAGGTCGATCTGATGCTCGAATGGCTGCGACGCGGGCCGCCGCATGCCCGCGTCACCGAGTTTCACAGCGAGGAGCGCCACATCGAGAAACGCTACGAGCGCTTCGAGCAGCACTAACGCGCGACCAGCAGGCTCTCCGCGAACTGCCATTCCTCGTCGCGCCACTGATGCGTGCATTCGAAGCCCGCATCGGCGGCGATGGGCGCGACTTCATCGGCCGCATATTTGTGGCTGCTTTCCGTCCAGATCGTTTCGCCTTCGCGGAAGTCCACGCGCAGATCCGCGCCGCGCACGCGTACGGAAAGCGCGCGCTTCGCACGCAAATGCATCTCGACGCTGCGCGCATCCGGATTGAAGCGCGCGACGTGCTCGAAGGCGTCGATCGGAAAGTCGCCGCCCAGTTCGCGATTGATGCGCGCGAGCATGTTCAGGTTGAACGCGGCCGTCACGCCGATCGGATCGTCGTACGCGGCGATCAACACCGGCAGCGGCTTGATGAGATCGGTGCCGAGCAGAAGCGCGTCGCCAGGTTGCAGCATGCCGCGAATCGAGCACAGGAACTTCGTCGCCGCAAGCCGCGCGAAATTGCCGATGGTGCTGCCGAGAAACAGCACGAGCAGTCTTTCGCCGTCCTTGCGCTTGGCGCTGACTTCGGAGAGTCCGGCGAGGTAGTCGCGTTCATGTCCGACAATCGACACGCGCTCGATATCGCTCAGTTCGCGCCGGCACAACTGCAATGCGGTGCGCGAAATTTCAATCGGATGATAGGCGGTCGGCTGCTTCTTACACAGCGCTTCCAGGATGCGGCGCGTCTTGCGGCCGCTGCCGCTGCCGAGTTCCGCGACCTGAATGTCGCCGGGCATCGCCGCGACGATGTCCGTCGCGTGGTCCTTCAGCACGCGCTCTTCGGCGCGCGTCACGCCGTACTCGGGCAGCGCGGTGATCACTTCGAAGAGGGCCGAACCCACTTCGTCATACAGATACATCGACGGCAGTTCTTTCTGCGGACGCTTGCTGAGTCCTGTGTGCACAGCCTCTGCGAAGGCATTGTTGAAGCGGGGGGAAAGGGCAGCTTGAGTCATGACGTCTCCATCGATGCGGCGTTTTCTTCGCGTGCCACCGGGAAACGATGGCACGGCGCGTTGTTGCAGCGGATGCTTCGACGTGAGCGGCGGATGATCGCGCGGTGTGCCGCTCGGACTGAGGGACAGGCCGGCTGAACGCGCCGGACCGACAAGGGTCGCCGATCAACATGACCGGCAAAAGACAACCGCAAGAGACAATGTTCACGCGGCAGAGTTCATGCCGAATGCGAAGCATGAAGGAAGCAAAAAGCGGGCGCGCGCGGCAGTTTTCTTTGAAGCGCGTTCCGAAAACAAAGCGCTCGCGGCGTTTAGAATGCGCAGTTCACGTTGTGTCCGGCTTGCATTCACCTTCAACGCGCAGCGACTTCCCGATGAATCAGCATGACCTCGCGCGCGGCATCGCGCTGTCCGTCGCGGCTTCCGCGCTCTTCGCGCTCATGTCGGGCTACACGAAATGGCTCGCGCCGCTCGACGGCCTCGACATCTTCGCGTGGCGTATCGTGTGGACATTGCCGGGCGCGCTCGCGCTGGTCGCGGTGAGAAAGCGCTGGCCGCAATTATGCGCGCTCGTCGCGAGGCTCGCCAAAACGCCGCGACTGCTGCTGATGTTCGCGATCACGGCCGCGCTGCTCGGCCTGCAGTTGTGGATCTTTCTCTGGGCGCCGCTGCACGGGCGCGCGCTCGAAGTATCGCTCGGCTATTTCCTGCTTCCCCTCGCGATGGTGCTGCTCGGACGCTTTCACTACGGCGAGCGGCTCGATGGATTCCAGTGGGCAGGCGTCGCGGTGGCGGCCGTCGGCGTTGCGCATGAGCTCATCGCCACGCATGCGTTCGCATGGCCGACGCTCGTCGTGATGCTCGGTTATCCGCCGTACTTCATGTTGCGTCGACGGCTCAACGCGGACCCGCTCGTGTCGTTCGCGGTGGAGATCATGCTGATGTCGCCCGTCGCCGCGCTCATGCTGTTCGCGCGCGGCGCGTTCACGGAGGTCGCGGGCGCGCCGCATCTGTGGCTCGTGCTGCTTCCCGGACTCGGCGCATTGAGCACGATCGCGCTCGCGTCGTATCTGCGCGCGAGCCGTCATCTGCCGCTCGCGCTATTCGGCATTCTTGGCTATGTGGAACCGGTGCTGCTCGTCGGCGTGGCGGTGCTGCTGCTCGGCGAGCCGTTTTCAGCGCACCAGCTCGGGACTTATGTGCCGATCTGGATCGCTGTCGTGCTGACGGGCGTGCATAGCGCGCGTCTTCTGATGCGCTCGCGCAAAAAGGCATCGCCGATGCCGATGAGCGAGCATCACGCGAGCGTCGAGCATGAAACCGTCGCGGATGAAATCGAGCGCGTGGATTGATCAGCGCGCCCCGTGCGTTTCGATGGGGGCGTCGTGCGGATCGCGCATGAGGTCGAGCCCGAACACGACGCCATCGAAACGCGTGCCGCGCTGATCCGAGAACATAGGCAAGTAAAAAGGCGAGCCCGAAGGCTCGCCTGAATCGAACGCACCGGTTTGTTGATATGCAATGCCCGATGCGCAATGCGAGGGACGCTCGCCTCCCTTACTTCTTCGCCGCGTCGACCTTCGCATCGGCGGCCGACTTGTTCGCGTCGTTTTGTGCTTCGACTTTTTCCTTGTCGGCCTTCGCTTGTGCCACGTTGGCATCCTTCGCTGCGTCCTGCTTTTTCTTGTCGGCCTTGCTTTGTGCAGCGTGCTTTTTCTTGTCGGCTTTCGCCTGTGCCTTGGCGGCATCACCGCGAGCGTCGGAAGCCTGTTCCGGCGTGGTCGCCTGCGCTACCTTCGCGGCTTCCTTGTTGGCGTCGGCTTGCGCCGATGCCTTGTCCTCGTTCTCCGATGCCTGCGCCTTCGCGGCGTCGTGCTGTGCTTCGGCCTTCTTCTTGTTGGCGCTCGCCTGCGCCTCGGCCTTTTCGTTGTTCGCCTTCAGTTGCGCTTTGCCGGCGTCGGTGGCGGCGGTTTGCGCGAATACGGTGGAGACCAGCATGGCGGATGCGAGAGCAGCGACGATCTTCTTCATGGTTTGAAACTCCCTTGATCTTTTATTCGAGGACGCGTGGCGCGCAGTGCGCCGCGCTGACGATGAAAACGCCGGGTGCTTCGATCCAGTTGACGTTCTTCTGGTGACAAACAGTAACCAGTGGCGAGCAAATGAAACGGCATGCGGTAAAAGCGGCGGGATTGCTTGGGCGCGAGCATCTGCATTACCGAACCGGCTGAAAAAGCTGTTACGTCGTAGCGAATTCGCTTCCATTTGTAACTGTGGTTTTAACGATTGGGAATCCGAACGAATCAGCCTATTTGTAATCGTTGAAATGCGCGGTTACCAAGTAATGCAGTTATTTCTTAGCTGTCTGCTTAAGATGACTTCCACGAACCCGGCTAAACGGGAAATGGAGAAGCTCATGAAACGCACAGCACTTGTCTTGTTGATGATCGGTAGTCTGACGATGGCGGGCCAAGCCTCGGCGCACGGACACGGCGGTGGCCGCGGCCACGGCGGCGATGGCGGTGCGATCGTCGGCGCGCTGATCGGCGGAGCGGTGCTCGGTGCGCTGGTCACATCGGTCGCCAATGCTCAACCGGCTTACGCGCAACCCGTCTATCAGCAACCCGCGTATGCGGAGCCCGCCTACGCACAGCCCGTTTATGCGCAGCCGGCGCAGCCGCCTGGCTACTGCTACGACAACTATCGCAATGCGTACGTGCCGTGCGGCTACTGATCCACTGATCGTCTGACGCGATGAGACTCGCGGCACGTCCCTTGCGCTAATGCGGACACGGTCGTTGCACGACATACGCGACGACCGATACGCAAACTCGGGAGACTTGCAATGAACGCGACTACGAAGAAGTTGGTGATTTCCGCGCTGGTACTCGGCTTGTCGGGCGGCGTCTATGCGCAAGCGGGCGGCGGCGGTTCGATGGGCGCAGGCGGCAACGGTTCGGCCGGCGCCGGTTCGGCTGCGGGCGGCAAGGGCGGCGGCGTCGGTATGGGCGGAACGGGAATGGGCGGCTCGGCGGATGGCACGACCGGCACCGGCGCGAAGAGCGGCATGGGCAACGACGCGACCAACGGCATGAGCCAGGATCAGGGCACGGTGCAACGCAGTGCGCCGAACAACGGCAACATGAATTCGGGCGGCACGAAGTCCGACGGCAGTGGCACCAAGAAGGCTTATTGAAGCGAGGCCGGCGCGCAGTCGGGTGCGATCGCCGCGACGTCCTCGGGACGTGTTGCGGCATCCGCCCGGCGGCGGCGCGCGAGATTAAAGCTTATTGAGCGCTCGCCGACGCCGCATCGACGGATGCGGCCGGTTCGAACGCCTTTGCGCGCACGCTGACCTTCTCGGCGTAGGCGCGCGAACCGCCGTAGCTTTTCAGCGCGGCATCGACATCGCCCTGAGCGGACTTCACATAGCCGTGCAGGATGGCAGAGCCCGTCTCGATGTTGTCTTCCGGATCCGTCAGATCGACGTTGCGCACCAGTTTCTTGTGCGCCGACGGCACCACTTGCATGAGGCCCGTTGCATTGTTCGGCCCTCGGGCGGTTTCCTTGAAGCGCGATTCGATCGAGATGATGGCGAGCAAAAGCGCCGGAGGCAGCGAATATTTCGACGCGGACGACATGACCGCCGTAGCGATGGTTTCCGCCTTTTGGCGCGCCACGCCGAATTTGCGCGTGAGCATTTCCGAAATCTTGTGACTTGCCTGCTCGGCCTTCGGGTCTTGCGCGACGGCGGACTGCGCGACCGGATTGCTGGCGGCGAGCGGATTGTCCTGTGCGTGGGCGGCAGGCGCGCCGTTCAGCGAGAGGGCAAGGGCGGCAAAGATGACAAGTACACGACGCATCGGATGGCCAGATCAAAGCGGAATCGCATTATAGCCACATAAAAAAGCCTTGTGGATCATGTACTTGTCTTAAATCTGATGTTTTGTTTCGCGGATCGGAAGGAATTACGTGCGTTCGGCACGCTTGGAAGCCGGCGCCGATATGCCTTCGCCCGCATCGTCCGAGAGACGCGCGAACATCGGGAGCGAGGCCAGGACGACCAGCGCCGTCACGATGAAACCGCACGCCAGTTGCCAGCGCTCGGTATGCGCGCTGCCGGAAACGAGCATCGTCGCCTGAATCGTGCCGGCGGCGACCGTCACGCCGACCGCCTTCATCAACTGTTGCGCGGTGCCCTGGAACGAGGTCGCGGCGGCGAGGCGCGGCTTGGGCACATCGGCGAAGGCGAGCGCGCCCATCGTCGCGAAACTCAGCGACCGGCCGAGTCCGCCGAGCAGCAGGAGCAGGAAGATCGCGGCGGCGGGCCAGGCCTGCGACATCGTCGAGCAGACGAGCAGCACGGCCGCGAACACGACGCTGCCCGCGCATAAAACGGTCCGCACGGAGAAGCGCCGCAGCGCGAGCGCCGTCATCGGGCGCATGCAGAACGAGCCGAGCGCGCTCGCGAACGTGACGAGGCCGCTCGCCGTCGCGCTGTAGCCGAAGCCCGTCTGTAGCGTCAGCGGCACGAGAAAGGGCAGCGCGCCCGCGCCGGCGCGAAACAGGCTGCCCGCGACCGTCGCGGCGTGGAACGTGGGGATCGAAAGCAACGAAAAGTCGATGGCCGGATTCGGCGCGCGCCGGCAATGCAGCACGGTCGCGCGAAAGAGCAGCAGGCCGACGGCGACGCAAATCCACGGCACGCCGGCCGGCAGCACGCCGCGCCCCGCGCTCTCGATGCCGATCATGAACAGACTCAGCGACGCGCCCGACATCAGCATGCCGCGCAGATCGGGCGGCGTGCGTTCTTCGGGCGGCGAAGGCGGCAATAACTTCCAGGTGAGAAAGAGACCGGCGACGCCGACCGGCACGTTGACCCAGAAGATGCTGCGCCACGAGAGCGCGTCGGTGAGAAAGCCGCCGAGCGGCGGGCCGAGCAACGGACCGACGAGCGCGGGCATCGTGAGCCATGTCGTCGCTTGCAGCAGTTCCTCGCGTTTGACGCCGCGAAACAGGATCAGACGGCCGACAGGCACCATCATCGCGCCGCCGAGGCCTTGCACAACGCGCGCGGCGAGCAGTTGCGGCAGGTTCATCGCCGCGGCGCACGCAACGGACGCGAGCGTGAACGTCGCGATCGCCCACATGAACACGCGGCGCGCGCCGAAACGGTCGGCGACCCAGCCGCTCGCGGGAATGAAGACGGTCAGCGCAACGAGATAGGCGGTGATCGCGCTGGACAGATGAACGGCGTCGACGTTCAGATCGCGGGCCATCGCCGGGATGGCGGTCGCGACGATCGTGCCGTCCATGTTTTGCATGAAGAGCGCCGAAGCGACGACGGCGGCGGTGATGCGGAAGTTGCCGCCTTTCACGATGCGGCGCTCGTATGCGCGCTGAAGGCTTGTTGCAAGGCGCTTTCGAATGGGAATGGACGCATGGCGCACAGTCTAGCGCGATACGCGAACGTGCGTTCTTCGATGCAGCGACGCCTAACTCAGCGCGACGCTCGCCACGATTTCCATGAAATGCGGCAGCGCGGGCGTAACGCGCCGCGCGTCCTTCGCTTCATCGTCCCATCGGCGCAGCGCGATGGCATCGCGCGCGTAGGGCTTCGCGAGAAAGGCTTGCACGGTTTCATCGTCGAATATGCCGCCTTGCAATTGGAGGCTGCGCACCGAATCCGCCGACAGCCGCGCGTGATACGACGCATCGATCGCACAAAGGCAGCGTTTTGCATCGACGTGCAGGCGAATCGGTTCGAGCACGGCGTCGGAAAACAGCGGACGCAGAAACGGCAGCGCGAAGTACTGATGCAGATCGTCGATGCCGCGTTCGCTCGGTGTCTCGCCTTGCAGATTCAGCAGGTGCCCGAGATCGTGCAGCAAGGCCGCGACGATCAGCTCGCGGCTCGCGCCCGCCTGCTCGGCGAGCGTCGCGCTTTGCAACGCGTGCTGCAATTGCGTGACCGGCTCGCCGCTATAGGCGATTGAACCGTGTTCATCGAAGAGATGACGGATGTCGTCGAGTGAAAGCGCCATCGTAAGGAAAGGGTCGGGCGGGTATGCTTGGAGCGAAATGACGCGCGATTCTCGCAAGGCTTTATGACGCGATGATGGCGCACGCAAAGCGTGCGTTGAACCTCATGCCTTTCTCTTTCCGCCGACGCCCCGAACTCGCAGGCCTCGATCGCGCTTCACGACGCGATGTGCGCCGCATCGCGTGGCATTTCGCGCAGCGTCATTGGACGCTGCATGCGCCGGCGTTCGTGTGGATCGTGTTCGTGCTGCTGCATACGCGTTATCACCTCCTACCGGAGCGGCGCGACTATCTGCTCATCACGCTTCTTATTTTCGTGGCGGGCGTGGTGAACATACGGCTGCATATCGCACGCTATCTGAAGCCCGCGCGCGCCATCTTCGATTCGTTAGGCGCCGTGGCCGCACGCGCGATCACGGGTCGCTAGCCGTTCGTGTTGCAATGCCGCATCGCGCGAAAAGACCCCGTTTTTCGCGTGTTAGGATGCTCGACGACCCGCACCCACCGAACGCAAGATGGCAACGTTATACGAAACGCTCGGCGTGGACGAGCACGCCACCGAAGAAGAAATCAAACGCGCGTATCGCAAGGCCGCGATGCGTTGCCACCCGGATCGCAACGTGGGCAACGAAGACGTCGCCCGCGCGAAGTTCCTCGAGATCAAGGAAGCCTACGCGATTCTCTCCGACCCCGCGCAACGCGAGGTCTACGACCGCATCTACACGGAAGAGATGCGCCGCTGGGAAGAGCGCGTGCGGCAGGAAGAAGCCGAACGCGAAGCGCGCGAAACGAAGGAGCGTGAAGCCCGCGAGGCGCTCTATGCGCAGCGCGTATCGCTCGCGATGCGCTTTGCATCGCAAGGCCATAATCGTGACGTCGTGTTCGGCGTGCTGCTCGGCGCGCAATGCGACGAGTCGACCGCGCGTCAGATCGCGGATAGCGCGATCGCGCTGCACGAATCGCGTCAGGAGAGGGAAGAATCGAAAGAGAAAGAGCGCGAAGAAGAACCGGTCGCGGCGAAGAAAGAAGAGAAGGAACCGGCGGCTGCCGACGCGTCGAATCCGCTCGGCGCGATGTGGTTCCAGTTCCTCAACAACCTGCGTTTCTGAACCGCCTCAGGCCGCGAGTCTTTCGCCGCGCATGTTGCTTTGCTTCGGTGCGGGCGGATACACGCACCAGTGCCCGTCATCGTGGCGGAAGAAGAACAGCGCTCGCGACACCGCGCCGTGCAACGCCTCGACGCATACATAGCGCCGCCTGTCGGCACGCGTGCGGCTGAACTGCCTCACATGCACCGGCATGCTGCCCGGCGCGAGCCATTTTTCTACCTGATAACGAAGGGACTGCTCGTTCGCGCATTTCATTTCAGTCTCCAGCACGCGGCTTTCATGTTAGGGATAACGGCCGAACACGCCGATGATTGAAGCCCTATCAGTGAAACCCCTGCCGCGACGCATCACATTCTTGACAAAGCACTTGAACTCTACGCTTCAAATCCTGAGCCGTGCCCGTTTTGGCGAAATAGCAACAGCGAGCTTGAACGCGTCTTTCGCCGTGCCCGTTGATGAAAGATGCGTAGCGCTGTTGAACTCATCGTCTTGCAACGCGATGCGAGGGTATGTGCGCGATCGGTCATATGAAATGGCCGATTCGTACGTTACCCGTCACTGGTTTCAAAGCGAACGTCGTGCCTGAGTCGTGCGAATCAGAGCGGGCGCGCGAAGCTGAGTTCGTGGCCGTCCGGATCGGTGAGATGGAAATAGCGCTCGTTCCAGGGCGCATCGCGTGGCGCGAATTGCGGCTCGAGGCCGTGTGCCACTGCTTTCCGATAGAACGCGTCCACATCGGACACATGGATGATGACGCGGCCCCAGAAACGAATCGGGTCGTGCGTCTCGCTGGTCAGATTGAGAAACGAACTGCCGAGCGCGAACGAAGTAAAGGCCTCGTTCGCGCCGCCGTGGACGATGCGAAAACCGAGCGCCTCATAGAAGCGCACGGCGCGCGGCATGTCGTTCGTCGCGAGCGTAATCGCGCTCACGCTTTCGACGCGTGCCTCGTCGCTTGATTCTTCCATGCTGTCGTTCGTCATCCCGGATGATGCTGATGCGACACGAGCGGCAGCACCGAGAGATCCGGATGCGTGCCATCGACGATGCTCTTGCCGATATGCCGCGCATCGTCCACGGCGTCCTGCGCGCGCTTGTAGGCGTCGTCGCCGTCGGCATGGAAGTGCACCGCTTCGCCCGGCGTGTTCGCGTTCGCGCCGGGCCTGCACACATATCCGACATACACGTAGCGCTCCATCATGCTCGGCGGCGCATGTTCGGGCGTGGGCTTCAGTTGCGGCTGCACATGGATCTCGAAACCTTCGTAGTCGAAAACGTGCCATTGAGCGGGATCGTCAGGCATGACCGCCTCCTTGGTGTAGTGTTCGCTCGCGATTCAACGTTACTCCTGTTGGCGCGATGAAGCCACCGCGAAGCGCATTCGCGTCAGAAGAAATGCGTATGTGTGGCGCGGGAAATTGACAGCGTCTTCGCGCGCGGCGGATACTTTCCGGCGCACTTGCTTGAAGCGGATACGTCTGCCGTTGTCCCGATCCGGGAGGCGCGGTGAAGCCAGCCACGACACATCGTACTGTCCTTGCCCGCGCGATGCCGCGCATGACCGCGCTCGTCGGCGACATCACCGCGGGCACCGTGTCCACGCTGATGATGCTGTGCTACGCGATGAGCCTCGGCACGCTCATCTTCAGCGCCGATCTCGCGCGCTATGCCGAACTTGGCGTGCCCACCGCGCTCGTGAGCTGCATCGTGACTGCGTTCGTCATCGCGGTGACGAGCTCGATGCGTATGAACATAGGCGGGCCGGACAGCAACGCGACGGCGTTTCTCGTCGGCGTCGCGGCGGGCGTCGCGAGCAGCGTGCGCGCGAACGGCGGCACGCCCACGGTCATCCTGCTGACGGTGCTCGTCGCCATCGCGCTGTGCTCGCTCGTGACGGGCCTCATTCTCTTCGCGATCGGTTCATCGAAACGCAGCCGTTCGCTGCAATTCCTTCCCTATCCGGTGATGGGCGGGTTTCTCGCGGGCACCGGCTATCTTCTGATCGCGGGCGCGTTTCGCGTGCTGACCGGCGTCACGCTCGATTGGCACACGTTGCCTAAGCTCGCGCAACTGCACTGGCTTGCATGGGCGCCCGCGCTTTTCGTCGGCGCACTCGCGACGATTCTCGCGCGCACCTGGCGTCACGCGGCCGCATTGCCGATCACGCTCGCTATCGGCATCGCGCTCTTCTACGTGCTGTTGCGCGTCGCCGGCATCTCGCCCGACGATGCGCGCTACTTGGGCCTCCTGCTTCAGCATGTGCCGGCGCATGCGCTGCACATTCCCGAGTTGCATCTGCCGTCGTCGCTCGCGCGCGGCGAGATCGACTGGCACGCGATCGTCGCGCACTTGCCCGAGACGCTCATCGTCACGTCGGTGTCGGCGATCACGATCATCATGAATTCGACGGCGCTAGGCGCGGCCACCGGCCAGGACATCGACCTCAATCGCGAGATGCGCGCGGCCGGTCTCGCGAATATCGCGAGCGGTCTTTTCGGCGGCATGGTCGGCTATCAGTCGTATAACCGCTCGATGCTCAACGCGCGCGCCGGCGCGACGAGCCGCGCGGCGGGCGTGTTCGCCGCGCTCGCGTGCCTCTTCCTGCTGATCGCATCGCCCGATCTCGTGTCGCTCTTTCCGGTGCCCGTGCTCGTCGGCATGCAGATCTACATGGGCTTGCGTCTGATGATGGACTGGCTCGTCGGCGCATATCGCAAGCTGACGTGGCACGAGTATCTGCTCGTGCCGCTGATCCTCGCGGTGATCGCGTTCTATGGCGTGATCGCGGGCGTCGTCGCGGGCGTGGTCGCGGCGTGCGTGACCTTCGCGCTGCTCTATGGTCGAGCGGGATGCGTTCGCATGGAGTTCGACGGCCGCACGCGCACATCGAATGTCGAGCGCAGCATCGAGGAAACGCGCTTGCTGATCGATCGCGGCGATCAGATCTGCGGCGTCTGCCTGCAAGGGTTCCTTTTCTTCGGCTCGGCGAATTCGATGTTGCAGCGCATCCGCGAGCGCATTCGCTCGCATGGTCCGCGTCCGGTGCGCTATGTCGTGCTCGATTTCGCGTGGACCAACGGCATGGACGCGTCCGTGTCGCTCGCATTCGTGAAGCTGCGTCAGGCGTGCGCGGCGATCGGCGCGGATCTCGTGCTGACCGCTCTGCCGCGCAACTCGCGCGCGCTGCTAGGGCGCACGGGCGCGCTTTCGCTCGGCATCCACGAGTTCGACACGCTCGACGCCGGCCTCGAATGGATCGAAGCGCAGCAGCTCGCCACGACGACGCGCACGCTCGAACCGCGCGCGCCGGCCGGCGATTTCCGCGCGATGCTCGCGCCGCATTTCAGCGAGCGCGCGCTGCAGGGACTGGCCGCGTTCCTAGACGTATGCGATATCGGCGCGGGCGAGGCGCTCTTTCGTCGAGGCGATGCGGGCGATGCGCTTTACATCGTCGAAGAAGGGCGCGTGACCGTGTCGCTGCCGCTCGCCGATGGCCGTTCGGTGCGGCTGCGCTCGTTCGGTCCGGGCACGATCATCGGCGAGATGGCCGTGTACACGCATGCGCCACGGAGCGCGGATGTCGTCGCCGACGAACCGGCGCGCCTGCGCCGTCTCACGCTCGCGGCGCTGCGCAAGATCGAGCGGGACGATCCATTGACCGCGCAGGAGTGGCATCGCTTCGTCGTGAAGATGATGGCGTCGCGGCTCGCCATCGCCGATGAAGCGTTGCGCGCGGCGTCGTGATGACAGGCATGCGATCTGCTTTTGCCGGGAAGCACAACGCCGGGGCCTTCAACATGACACACACTGTCCGCGCGATGCTCGCGCTTGCGCCCGCCATCGTCATGACGAGCGCGCTTGCCCAGAGCGCGCCGCAATCGATCGCGATGCTCGACTGCACCCTCATCGACGATAACGCCGCCTACAACGACGCCGAAATCGACCGCATTCAGAGCGCGCGCCTCGCGATGCTGAGCGGCGCGTTTCGCGACGACTTGCGCGAGCGCGCGCTCTTTCGCGTCGCCGACAATGCGAAGGCCAGCGATCTCATCGCGACGCTGAAAAGCACGCAGGACATGAACGCGTGCAACGGCTGCGAACTGCGTGTGGCGAAGGAACTCGGTACATCGCGCGTCGGCGTGTGCTGGGTGCAGAAGATCAGCAATCTCATCCTCAACATGAACCTGCGCGTCGAAGACGCGAACAGCGGCGCGATGCTCTTTCAACGCTCCGTCGACATACGCGGCAACACCGACCTGTCGTGGAAGCGCGGCGCGAAGGCGCTCGTCGATCTCCTTGCAAGCGATCCATCCGCGACGCGCTAGATTGGCGCCACGCGAAAAGTCCAGCGGAATTCGGGAATTTCTCCCGGCCGATGCCGTTGCCTCGGCCGCGCCGATTGGGCTAAGTTGAGGCTGCCGGCACGCGCGCCGTGCCGTGTCGCGCGCGTGCGCTCACGAACTCGAACAATCGGTATCGAAACCGCTGGAGACGACCATGCAAGTCAGATTCAAGGCGGCGCGCATTGCCTGCGCGTCGGCGATCGCGACATCGCTTGCGTTTGCATTGGCGGCGAACGTCGCCCATGCCGCCGCGCCGACCGCCTACGTGACGACCGAAAACGCCGGCGTCGGCGTGATCGATCTCGACACGCTCGCGCTCGCGACGACCTGGGATGTCGGCAAGGACGGCCCGCGCGGGCTGTCGCTCAACAAGGAAGGCACGCGTCTTTACGTGGCGAACAAGGCGACGAGCGATCTCTCGGAGATCGATACGTCGACGGGCAAGGTCACGCGGCGCGCGAAGATCGGCAAGAATCCCGAGTTCGTGCGCGTGTTCGGCGGCTATGCGTATGTGACGTACGAGCCGGGTGAAAGCGGCGGCCCGCCGAAACCGGGCCAGCCGGAGAAGGACGACGACGACGCGAATTCGCCGCCCGCCGAGATCGCCATCGTCGATTTGAAGACCATGAAGATCACGCATACGGTCAAGAGCGGGCACGAGACCGAAGGCGTCGAGTTCTCGCCGGACGGCAAGCTGATCCTCGTGACGAACGAGGGTGACGATACGGTGTCGGTGTATCGCGTCGGGACGGGCAAGCCGGTCCGCACGGTGAACCTCGACAAGGGTTCGCGTCCGCGCGGCATCAAGGTGTCGCCGGATGGCAAGCAGTATGTCGTCACGCTGGAGAACGCGAACAAGTTCGTCGTGCTCGATGGCAAAAGCCTGAAGACCGTGAAGACCGTCGATACGAAGACGGGCCCGTATGGCGTTTCGTTCGATCCTTCCGGCAAGCGCTTGCTGATCGCGGCATCGCGTGACAAGACCTTGCAAGTGTTCGACGGCTCGACCTACGAGCATAGGAAGGATGTGCCTGTCGGTCAGCGTTGCTGGCACTTCAGCTTCACGCCCGACGGCTCGAAGCTGCTGCTGGCCTGCGGACGTTCGAACGCGGTGTACGTGCTCGACGGATCGGACTACAAGGAAGTCAAGCAGATCGGCGATCTGCCGCTGGCGTGGGGCATCGTCACTTATCCGCCGAGCGCGGGGTCGATCGTCGGGCGTTGAGCGGCAAGGAGGCGTTGCCGAGTGTGAAATGGCCGCATTGCGCGGCCACTTCCATTCGTGCGCCGTGGCATTGCGCATATTGCAACGTCGATCACGACGAATGCGCGCGAGGGACAGGACGCATCCGCGCAGCGAGGAAGACAGGCTTCGCTGTCAGGCTGCGCTTTGGCAAGGCATCAACGCGCGCGGCATTCCGTGGAAGTCGTATCGGGATTGAGCCGCGCTATCACGTCATATCACTTCCACGCATACCGCATCCCCACCCACACGCCACGCGGCGCACCGACGCCGAGAAACTGCTCGTTCACCGTCGCGCCGTTGTTGAACGTGTGATTGGGCCCGTCGAAGAAGTTCTCGCCGAGAATCGCGAAGTTCGCATAGCGCTTGTTGAGCAGGTTCTTCACGGTCGCATAGACCTGCAACTGTTTGGTCACGTTGTAGGTCGTGTCGAGATCGATCAGGAAATAGCCCGCGACGCTGCCGTTGACGTCCTGATTGTTTTCGTCGCCACGCGCGAAGATATTGCTGCGATACGTGAGATTCGTGCCGACGTTCCAGTGCGCAAACGGGTTGTAGTCGATGCGCATCTTCACCGTATTCGCCGGAATGCCCGGAATGCGGTCGCCCGAATGCACGGTGATGTTGCCATCGGCGTCCGCGCTCGAATTGCTCGCGCTGCTTTCCGTCCACGTCGATCGATACGTCGCGTTCACATAGCTATAACTCGCCGCGATGCCCACCGGTCCCCATTGCGTGCGGCCCGCGAGTTCGAAACCTTGCCGTCGCGTCTTGCCGACGTTCTGAAAATAGCCGAGCGTGCTGCCCGCGCCTTGCGCGCTGACGAACTGGATGTCGTCGTCGAGCGTCGTGCTGTAGACCGCGGCGCTCCACTGCGTATGACTGCCGAGACGCCCGCGCGCGCCGACTTCGAACGTCTTCGAAATCACCGGCTTAAGATCCGGGTCCGCGATGAAGTCATTGGGCAACGAGCACGGCGCGGCGGGGTCCGCGCACGCGAGTTCGATTGCGGTCGGCGAGCGCATGCCTTCGTTGTACGTCGCGTAGGCGGTGAAGTTCGGCGTCGGATTCCAGTTGAAGCCCACGGCCGGGTTGAAGCGCGAGAACGTGTGATTCCCGTCGAGCAGCGGCTGCACGCCGCTCTCGTCGCCGATGGTCGCCTTCGCCCAGTTGTAGCGTCCGGCGAGCGTCATCGACCATTGTTCGTTGAACGAGAACGTATTCTCGAAGTAGATGCCGAGATTCGAGTTGTGCGTCTTCGCGTCGGTCGTCGGTGCGAACGGACCCGTGGCGATCGTCGCGCGGTTGTCTTCGAATGCGGCTGGCTGCTCGGCCTGCGTGAAATGCGAATTGGCGAAGTCGCCCGCCGCGCCGACGATCAATTGATTGTCGTGATCGAAGAGCCTGTTGAGCAAGGTGAGTTGCAGGCTCGCGCCGTAGCTGTCCGTCACGATCACCGACTGGTCGTTGAAGGCTTGCGTGAGTTCGTCGGCATCGTCGCCGTCCGGATCGAAATCGTCGTTGACGTTCGAACTCACGTTCTTGTTGCGATAGTGGCGATAGTACGCGTTGCCGCTCAACTGCACGTTCGGCGTGATGTAGTGCTCGGCGTTGATCGTCAGATAGCCGACCTGATTCTCGTTCGTGTCGGGAAACGTGTACGCCTGACGGAAGTTGTCCATGAACGAGCGCGGAATCGTCTGCGAGCCGTTCAGCGTGTTGTCCGCGCCGCCCATCGAAACGGAGACCGTCGTGTCGGCGTCGGTATAGCGGATCTTGCCGAACGCCTGGCGCAGCTTGCTCGCGTTGTGATCGGCCCAGCCGTTGTCGTTCGTGACGTTCGCGGTGAAGTAATAGTCGAGATGATCGCCGATCGCGCCGCCTTGCTCGATCTGCGCATACTTGCGTCCGAACGAACCGAAGCCGACATCGACGTTGCCGCCCGGATTGCTGCGCCCGTTCTTCGTCGTTACCGCGACCGCGCCGCCGAGCGTGTTCAGGCCGAACGTCGGATTCGACCCGGGGATGATCTGCATCGTCTGGATCGCGGCCTGCGGAATCAGATCCCAGTTGACGACATCGCCGAACGGCTCGTTGATGCGTACGCCGTCCATGAACACCGACAAGCCCTGCGGCGTGCCGAGCAGCGGCGACGCAGTGAAGCCGCGATAGTTGATGTCGGTCTGCCACGGATTGCCTTGCGCGTCGTTGGTATCGACGCTCGCGACGTTCTTCTCCAGATAGTTCGTGACGGTCGGCGAATGCTGCGCCTGGATCTCGCTGCCCTTGATCGTTTGCACGTTCGCGGGCACTTTCTCCAGCGGCGTGCCGACGCCGACGAGCGGCGTGGTCCCGACGACGATGATCGAAGGCAGTTCGGTTGTCGGCGTCGTATCGGCTGGCGGCGTCTGCGCCCATGCGGCCACAGTGATGCTCGCGAACGCGCCGCCGAAGACGAGCCGCAGCCCCGCTCGGGGTTTGAACGGATGCGCGGGCGCGCGCAGGCGCGGCATGCTCTTCATCATCGTCTCCTCTTTATATTTCGATTCACGCGCCGAGCGTGTTTCTTTCGATGAAAGCGTCGCATAAGACAGCGCGCGTGGACCGGGAGCTTTTCCCGATCGCGCAGGGAAGCGTTCCCAATTGCGTTCCACCCACCGCACGGCGCGATGACGCCGTGCGTAGAATGCATTCCACGATGCCGACCGAATCCTTGCCCTCTTTCGCGAAAGACGCCGACCGCCGCGCGCCGCACTCGCCGGTGTGGCGCGACCTTGCTTGCGTGCTCGCGGCGACGCTGATCGCGGCCGCGCTCTTTGCGCGTTTCGATTTCAGCGAGTACGCGTATCGGCTGACGCGCAGCGCCGAACGCTTTCAAGTCGATGAATTGCCGCCGACGCTCGTCGTGCTCGCGATCGGTTTCGCGTGGTTCGCGTGGCGGCGTTATCGCGAGGCGCAATCGGAAGTGCGCAGACGGCGCGCGCTCGAAGAAGAGGCCGAGCATCTGCTTGCGGAGAATCGTCGCCTTGCGAATCAGGCGCTCGCCGCGCAGGAGACCGAGCGGCGTCATCTCGCGCGCGAGTTGCACGACGAGCTCGGGCAATACCTCAACGCGATATCGCTCGATGCGGGGCGTATCCGCGATTTGTCGGCTACGCGCGAGGCGGAGATTCATCGGCTGTCGCTTGCGCTGATGCAAAGCGCGACGCATGTGTATCGCGAGATCGGCGGGATGATTCGCAAGCTGCGTCCCATCGGCCTCGATGAATTCGGCTTGCCGACGGCGCTCGAACATTGCGTCGATGGCTGGCGCGAGCGCTTGCCCGATGTGACGTTCACGCTCGCTGTCGACGGCGATTTCGACAATTTGAGCGATGCGCTCAACATCACGCTGTATCGGCTCGTGCAGGAAGGGCTGACGAACGTATCGAAGTTCGCACGGACTTCACGCGTGGAGATTTATCTGGCGCGCGCGCCGGAAGAAATTGTCGTGACGATGGCCGATGACGGCCCGGGCGTCGATCTCGCGAAGCCGCGCACGGGACTCGGTTTGATCGGCATGCGCGAGCGCGTCGAAGCGCTCGGCGGCGAGTTTCAGATCGTGAGCGAGCCGGGCGCGGGTTTTCTGTTTTGCGCGCGCGTGCCGGCTCAGGCGGGGCTGCCGTGGCCTGCGACCGCCGACGAAGCGAAATCGACGAAGTGAAGCCCCAGGCGGTTCGCGATCTGTGCCAACTGCACGCCGTTATCCGCGCCGAATTTTTGGCGGATCACCGATTGATGATTCGCAACCGTCTTCTGGCTCAAGCCTAACTTCTCCGCGATGCTCGGCAGCGTATAACCCTGCACGAGCAATCTCAGCACCTCGAATTCGCGCGCGGATAACTGCCGTCCTTCCTGAATGCTCGCGCGCAATGCAAGCGCTTGCGACACATCGGGACTCAGATACGAAACGCGCCGCGCAACCGAACGCACCGCTTCGACGAGCACATCGGGCGCGCTCGCCTTCGTCACATAACCGCGCGCGCCCGCATCCAGCGCGCGTCGCACGAAGATCGCTTCTTCATGCACGCTGAAAATGAGCACATGCGCGTGCGGCTCGCGCGCCAGCATGCGCCGCATCGCCTCGATGCCGCTTGCGCCCGGCAACGCGAGATCCATCACGACGACATCCGGCTGCAGCGCGCAAAACTTCTGATAAGCCTCGGCTGCATCCGCCGCTTCGCCCGCGACGTTCACATCGGGACTCAGTTCGAGCAGACGCTTGTAGCCTTCACGCACGACGGCGTGATCGTCCACCAGCAGCACGGAGATATCGGCAGTCATGGCTTGTCTTCTCCTTCTTTTGAACCACTACCGGAGGCCTCGGCCGCGATGCGCTTCGAGTTCGCATCGTTGCGAAAGACGATGGGTTGCTCTTGCGGTTCCTGCCGTGCCGATGCAGCGCGCACGACTTCGATCACGCGCTCGTGATGCGGGGACTTGTCGCAAACCGGATCGGCATTCGCGGGGTCCTGCGTCAGCAGATACGCCTGACAGCGGCAGCCGCCCATGTCGATGGCCTTCTCGTCGCAACTGCGGCACGGCTCCTTCATCCAGCCGAAGCCGCGAAACCGGTTGAACGCATCGCTCTCGTACCAGATGTCCTTGATCGACATATCGGTGACGTTCGGAAACGTGAGGCCCGGCAATGACCGCGCGGTATGACACGGCAGCGCGGCGCCATCGGGCGCGATGCCGAGAAACACCGAGCCCCAGCCGTTCATGCAGCGCTTCGGTCTGCGCTCGTAGTAATCCGGCACGACGAAGAAGATCTTGCACCGGTCGCCGATCTCGCCGCGATAGCGTTCGACCACCGCTTCGGCTTCGTCGAGCTGCTCTTTGGTCGGCATGAGTTGCGCGCGATTCTTGTGCGCCCAGCCGTAATACTGCGTGTTCGCGAGTTCGAGATACTCCGCGCCCATCGCGAGCGCCATGTCGATGATGCGTCCGATATGCGGCAGGTTATAGCGGTGAAGCACGCAATTGAGCACCATCGGAAAGCCATGCGCCTTGATGAGATTCGCGACGCGCTTCTTGTAGTCGAAGGTCTTCGTGCTGGAAAGGAAGTCGTTCAATTCCTGCGACGAGTCCTGAAACGAAAGCTGTATGTGATCGAGCCCGGCGTCCTGCAACGCACTGATGCGCTTCTCCGTCAGACCGATGCCCGATGTGATGAGGTTCGTATAAAAGCCGAGCTTCCGCGCTTCGCCGACGAGCGTTTCGAGATCGTCGCGCAAGAGCGGCTCGCCGCCGGAGAAGCCGAGTTGCGCGGCGCCCAGCGCGCGTGCCTGACGCAATACGTCGATCCATTGATCGGTGTCCAGCTCGCGCGTGTGATCGGCGTAATTCACCGGGTTGTAGCAGAACACGCAATGCAGCGGACAGCGATACGTGAGCTCGGCAAGCAGCCAGAGCGGCGGCGCGACGGTTGCGTCTTCGTGCTCGGGCTTCGCAATCGGTTCGGACAAGTCGGTCATGACGCTACTCCAGCCAGCCTCGCGCACGCGCGCCGGCGATGAACGCGCGCACGTCGTCGCCGAGGCCGGTCGCATTGAACGCCTGCTCCAGATCGGCGACGAGCGCGGGGATATCGCGCGTGCCGTCGCATCGCAGAAGAATCTCCGATGCGCTCTGATTGAGCTTCACCATGCCTTCCGGATAAAGCAGCACATGCGCGTTCTGCGCAGGTTCCCATTGCAGCCGGAAGAGGCGTTTTAGTTTCGGATGCAACGAATCGTCCGGCGCTTCGACGGCTTCCTGCTTGCGTTGAGTCGGGTTCGTATCGCTCATTGCGGAAAAGCCTTTTCGATGGAATCGAGCATGGTCCAGAGAATATCGAGCTTGAACTGCAGGATATCGAGCGCGCGTTGCTGTTCCTGACGCGTCGTGAAATGCGCGAGCGTCACTTCGAGACCGTGCTCGACATCGCGCTGCGCAAGCGACACGCGCGAGCGGAAATACGAAAGCCCTTCGGGCTCGATCCACTTGTAATGCTCGGGCCATGTCGCGAGCCGGTCCTTGTGAATCTGCGGCGCGAACATCTCCGTAAGCGATGAACACACCGACTCCTGCCACGGCGCACGCCGTGCGAAGTTCACGTAGGCATCGACGGCGAAGCGCACGCCCGGCGTCACCAGCTTGAGCGACCATAGATCGTCGCGCGAGAGGCCGACCGCATCGCCAAGACGCGCCCATGCCTCGATGCCGCCGGGCTGATCGTCGTAGCCATCGTGATCGAGAATGCGCAGCACCCAGCGGCGGCGCGTGTCGCGATCGGGGCAATTCGACATCACCGCCGCATCCTTCAGCGGAATGTTGATCTGATAATAGAAGCGGTTCGCGACCCAGCCGCGTATCTGTTCCTTCGAGCAGCCGCCGCTGTTCATCTTCACGTTGAACGGATGATGAATGTGATACGCCGTGCCCTTCGCGCGCAACTGCGCTTCGAATTCGTCGCGCGTCCACGCGGGGCCTTCGTCTGTCACTTTCGTGAAGATCGGGCCTGTGGTCGGGTTGAGCATCGGGTCGAACATCTAACGGTCTCCAGTGCGAATGTCACAGCTCGAAAGTCATGCCGTCGTGCGCGACCTCGATGCCGTGCTCCGACAACATGCGCCTTTCAGGTCCATCCTCGATGAGGATCGGGTTCGTGTTGTTGATGTGGATCAGCACCTTGCGCACGCCCGCGCGATCGATCGAATCGAGCACGTCGATCATGCCGCCCGCGCCGGTTTGCGCGAGATGGCCCATATCCTTGCCGGTCTTCTTCGTGAGGCCGAGGCGAATCATTTCATCGTCGGTCCAGACGGTGCCATCGACGAGCAGCAAGTCTGCTTCGCGCATCGCATCGAGCACATGCGGCTCCAGCGCGCCGAGCCCCGGCGCATAGAATGCGCGCTTGCCCGAAGCGCGATTCGTGAACATAAGGCCAATGTTGTCGCCTGTTTCCGGCGCATCGCGATGCGGCGAATACGGCGGCGCCTTGCTCGACAGAGGCAATGCGTCGATGCCCACGCGCGGCAGCTCAGGCACGGACAACGATGCGCCATCGAGCGCGATGCGCCTGTGCTCGACGCCACAGTAATGCGAAAGAATCGACGTGATGGGAAAGCCCGTCGAGAGGTCCTGCCACACGGCGTCCGTCGTATAGAGCGGCAAGGGCGTGCCGCGCTCGCGCAGCATCAGCAGACCGGTGACATGATCGATCTGCGCATCCATCGTGATGACGGCAGCGATGCCGGTGTCGCGCACGCGGCGCGCGGGCTGCAATTCCGGGTTTGCGGCGATCTGCGCAAGAATGTCCGGCGATGCGTTGACGACCAGCCAGTCCTCGCCGTTATCGGTAACAGCAATGGACGACTGAGTGCGCGCACGCGCCAGAATGGAGCCGCGCCGCACGCCATCGCAATTGCGGCAGTTGCAGTTCCATTGCGGAAAGCCGCCACCCGCCGATGAACCGAGCACGCGAATCTTCAAGGCAGCATCCTCCGCAAGAGACCGTCGCGATCGATCAACTGATGCTTCATCGCGCCGAGAAAATGCACGATGACGAGCGCGGCCATGATCCACGCCAGATACTCGTGAATGCCGAAGAAGATCTGCCGCATGGATTTGTCGTCCCAGCCCCATTGCGGCAGCGCGATGCCCCAGAACTTCGTGCCGAACTTGTTGAACGACGAGCCGAGATAACCGGTGAGCGGCATCGCCACCATGCCAACGTATAAAAGAGCCTGCGTAATGCTCGCGGCGGCGCGTTGCCACGTTCGCATCGGCGGCAAAGGCGGCCGGCGATAAGCCAGACGTGCCAGGATGCGGAGCAGCACCAGCAGGAAAACGGTGATTCCGAGCGACTTGTGGAAGTTGATGAGGTCCGACTTGAACGGCAACCCGCGCGGCAGGCCGACCATATAGAAGCCGATGCACAGCATCGCGATGATTGCGATCGCAATTATCCAGTGCAACGCGATCATCGGGCCTGCGTAACGCTCGCTTGCGGCATCGATACGGCCGTCGCGCGACGTTGCTGATGTCCGCGCGGTGCTCATGGCGTGTCTCCCCGGAAGTGCCAACGGTCCATTGTTCATCTCCTTGCTACGAATTGGCGATCAGCAATTCCCCCCGTCCATCGACGGCGAGATCGCCCGCGTAGCGTCGCGGCAATATCTTGCCAGCGAACTGCGAAAAGGGTGCGATCTCGCGCGCGAGCATGCGCGTGAACAGCAGCCAGAAGACGTCGAAGCCGCGCCCGCCTTCGGTGAACGTCGGCGGAATGCGGGATGGCGCATTTGCCAGCAACACCGTGCCGCGCCGCATGCCGTAGCCCAAGTGTGCGCCCACTTTCCCGCCGATGCAGACCGAGCCCGCGACGAGCCGCGACGCGGCGAAATCGCCCGCATCGCCCGCGACCAGCACGGTGCCGCGCCGCATGCGATCCGCGAGGCGCGCGCCTGCGCTGCCGTGAATCGCGAGCGTGCCGCCTGTCATGCCTTCCATGTCGCCGGGCAGCGCACTTGCGGCGAACTCGCCGGCGTTGCCGTGAATCGACAGTCGTCCGCCTTGCATCTCGCACGCGGCGAATGCGCCCGCATCGCCTCGTATGTTCAACTCGCCGCCGGACATCTTCATGCCCGCGTAATCGCCTGCAGCGCCGTGCACCGCGAGCGTGCCTTCGGTCATGTTCGCGCCGATGCGATCGAGCCACGGCGCATCGCCTTCTATCGTGAGTGCGGGCGCATCGCTTGGTTCCTGCGCGATGTCGAAAAGATCGCCGAGCGCGCACGTTTCGCCCGCGCCTTGCAGCGTGATGCGCGGCAGTTCTGTCGCCGATATCTCCGCCAGCGTCGCGGGCAGTAATTTCGACCCGTCGACGCGAAAGCCCGGCGCATTTTTTACGCGCAACGTGATGGCGTTCATGCGCGGCTCCCGTCGATATCCTTCGACAGTTCATGCAGCTTGAAATGGTACGGCCCGAGCTTGCCGCCGTAGTTGCCCGCCGAAATGCGCAGCACGCCGCCGGCGCGCCCGATCTTCGTCGCCGCCGCGATGCCCGCGGTCATCGCCGCGCCGACATCGGCATCGGTCAAGCCGTCGATGACGATTTCGAGCACGCACGCGATGTCCGGCGTCAGCTCGCTCTTCTTCGACAAGCCGACGAGCGTCGGGCAGAACGCATCGTTCGTGGACGCCGTCGCGCCCGCATACTTCGATCCGATCTTCGATCCCGAGCGCACGACGCCGCCCGGAAACGGCGTGATGACGTTCGGCAGCCGATGCATCGCGGCGACGGCGGATTCGGCCGCATTGAGCGCGCTGTCGATGTCGCGCGCGAGAAACAGCAGATTGCCGCCGCCGACCGCTTTCACCGTCGCGGTGAATTCCTCGCAGACGAACTCGCCGTCCATCACGGGCACGCGCCAATAGCGTGTGCCGTCGAGCACTTTCGATATTTGATAGCCGTCGCCGAAGAAGCGCAGGCCCGCGCCGAGCGGCGCGTTGTCGGAGAGCGGCGCGCGTGTGTTGGCGGGATCGATGCCGCCATAGACGGCGGTCGTCGGGCACGTCAGCACGCATTGGCCGACGCGCCGCGCGATCTGCTTGGCGAGCTCCTTCGACGATATCGCGAAGATCAGCACCGCGATTCCGGGCCTGCCATCGGGCGTTTCATCGCCGGACAGATCGCGTTCGATGCCGGCCTCGCAGCCGCAATCGATGACGGACGTCGCGAAGCCTGTCAGCGAATTGGCCGCGTGACGCGCCCACGTCGACGAATGCGCGGTGATGACGAGGCGCGTCGCTTTCATCGGGAAGGCTTCGGCGAAGGTGTCGTCGATCTGCGTGTCGTTGATACGCATGCGTCAACTCCCGTTCGAAGCGAAGCATGCGACGGGCAACAGCCGCCCGCCGTTGCAGCATGCGCAGATTTCATCGTCGCCGATCGCGATGTTCTCGAAGCGCGTCGCGAGGTTTGCCTGCGTGAATTCGCGCACGCGCTTTTCGATCGCGCGGTCGTAGTCGGGGCGCACGTAATGGATGCCGCCGGTGGGCGTCGCGAGCAGCGTGCCGTCGCGCGCGATCAGCTCGCCGTCCTTGAACACGTAAGCAGGCGATGTGAACATGCGCTCGCGATCGTCATCGTCGCGATACACGGCAATGTCCGCCGCCGCGCCTGCGCCGAGATGCCCGCGATCCGTGAGGCCGAGCAGTTTCGCGGGACCGGCGCGCGTGATGATCGCAATGTCGTAGAGCGAGAATTCGCGCGTGATTTCGCTCAACGCGCTCGCGGTTTTCGCATCGGCGTGCAGCTTGTCGAGTTGTTCGTCGCGAAAGGACTTGTCCATCAGCAAGCGGATCAGATGCGGATAGCTCGTGAACGGCGCGCCGTTCGGATGATCGGTGGTCATCGACACGCGCCACGGATCGTCGACGAGCAAAAAGATCTCGAGCCCGATGATCCATTGGAGCGCATTCACGAAGCTCTGTTCGCGGTACTTGAACGGCACGATGCCGCAGCCCGCATCGCATTCGATATCGCCGAGCACCCATTTGCGCGGTCGGGCCATCGGCGCGTTCTTGAACTGCATCATCGTGTCGCCGGATGCGGTGACGGTCTGACCGAAGATGATCTGGCCGACATCGATCGTCACGTTGGGCCGCGCGTTCACTGCATCGGCGATCGCGCGCGCGCCCGATGAAAACTTGCGAGGGCCTTCCATGCCGTAGCTATGGAACTGGATATGCGTCAGATGAATGGGCAGGCCATCGGCGGTGTCCATCGTTCTGATCGTCGATTCGATGTTGCCCGGCACGCCGAGATTGCTTGCGTGAACATGCAGCGGATGCGGCACGCGCAGCTCGGTGAGCGCGCGCGTGAGCGTGCTCAACACGTCGCGCGGCGTGATGCCGTAATGCGCGTGCTTTTCATCGACATCCAGCGAACGCTGATTGAACTTGAACGCCGATATGCCGCCCGGATTCACGACCTTCACGCCGAGCGCCTTGCTCGAATCGATGGTCCAGCCGACGTAATCGCGCAGACGTTCGAAGTCTTCCTTCGCGGCGAGCATCTGCAGGAAGAGCTCGTCGTTGCCCATCATCACGTAGGCGCCGTGATCGATGATCGGCGTGTCGCCCATTTCCAGATGCGCGTGGCGCGCGTTCGACGCGATCATCGCCGGCTCGAACGCGGCCGTGTAGCCCATTTCCGCATAGCGATAACCGGTGGCAAGCGTGCCGGGCGCGCACACGCCGCACGATGGCAGACGCATGTATCGGCCTTCGTTCGGACGATCGGGCACGGCACGCGGATCGTCGCGATGATCCTCGGGCAGAAGCAGCCGCGACAGATTCGTCTTGCCGCCGCCGATGTGCGAATGCAGATCGATGCCGCCCGCCATCACGATCATGCCGCTCGCATCGTAATCGCGGTCGATGCTTTCGTTCGCGGCATCGGCGACGATGCGGCCATCGCGCATATGGATGTCGCGCTTCTCGCCATCGACGCCATTCGCCGGATCGTAAAGCGTGCCGCCTTTGAGGCGCGTGACGCTCATGCGGGCCTCCTTGCCTGCGCGAGTTGCGATGCGATCGATGCGACCGTCGGCAAGGCGTAATCGCGCGCGGCGGCGAGCGGCGCGACCACCGATGTATCGACGCGAAACAGATGCCCGCCGCTGTCGATGCCCGGCGTCGCGACGGGGATGAACACGGTCGGCGCGTGGCGCGCGGGGACGGCTGTCGATGGGTGCGCGAGGATGATCGCGGGCACGTTCGCATCGAGCGATGCGGGCAGCGGCTCGGGCGCGAAGCTGGACACCCACAGGAGCGCGTCGATTTCGCCGCGCTGCAGCAGCGTTTCCGAGCGATAGCGATGCGCGTCGTGATCGAGCGGCAAGCCGTATGCGACGCGCGTGCGCAGCGGAAAGCCCGACAGCCATGTGATCGCCTGATTGACGGACGCGGCGCCGTCGTCGCTGGTGAGGGCGAGCGTGCCGGCGCGCGCGGTGCGATTGATCGCCTTGACGATGCGTTGCAGCGCTTCGATCGCGAGCGCGGCGTGTTGCGTCGGCAGCGCCGATGGCTCGTAGATCACCGCCGTGTACTTCGCGGCGTTGATGCGTTCGGTCAGCGCGACGAGTTCGGGCGTTGGAATCGGACGGCCGCCTTCGACGAGCGCGGACCACAGCGCGAGTGTGTCGAAGGGATCGGCGTTGGCGAGGATCGATTCGGCTTGGGCGTTGGCGGCTTTATCGATGTCACATCCGATGAATACAAACTTTGTCTCGCGGCCCTCGCTTGCGATGCGCTCGAAGAAGCGCGGATAGCGTCGCGACGGCTCGCACGCGAACACGACGATGAGATCGGCGCGCGAGCGGACTTCGGAGAGCGTCGTGAAGAACGAGCCGCGATCTTGCAGTGCGCGATTGCTGTCGGCGAGCGTGTCGCCGTGGAGGTGATCGAGGATCGCGCCGCACTGCGCGGCGAGTTCATAGAGCGCGCGTGCGCCGGACACGTCGGTCGCGAGACCGCCGAATAGCGGCCGATGTGCGTTCGACAGGATCGCGGCGGCTCGCGAGAGCGCCGACTTTTCGTCGGTGACTTGCCCGTCGATTTGGGGCTTCTGGCTTGCATCGTTCGGACCGAAGCGGGCAAGGGAGGCGTCCAGACGCGGGCAGGCGGTGTGCGGCGCTGCGAGGCGGTGATCGGCGGTGGGTGCGAGCGTGATGTCGTCGCATAGTAAAGGGCAGAACGGACAGGTCCAAGGTTTTGAGGCCGCGGACGGGGCGCTCGGCGTGGTGGAGGTATCGGGCATGGTCGACCTTTCGAGCAAGGTCTGTGCCGGTTTTGTTGCTTTTGCTTTTGCTTTTGCTTTTCGCTTTTGCTTATCGCTTTTTGATTTCGCCGGATCCCGTATTCGTGTCGGTCTATTAGCATTGCCCCTGTGCGGGGCGGCACTCACTTTCTTTGCTGCTGCAAAGAAAGTAAGCAAAGAAAGCAGCTTCCGATACGCCCGCGGTCACACGCAATTTGGGTAGTCCTCTCGTCCATCGTGGGCTGCCTAAAGAGTGCCCTCATAGGCCCCATCGGGCTTGGCTCGCGCACGGTCCGTCACATCGCACCACACACCAAACGGGTTCAGCACCAAATAGCTCCAGCCCGCTTCGCGGCCGACCGGTCAATCGGGAATGCGCGTGCTTCGCTACTAACATCTTTATCGCACTGCGCGCGCAAACCGATGGTTTCCCTTGCAGACCCAGCGGCAGCGCGTAGCGCTGTGCCGAAGCCATTTCGTGCTGAACCAGCGTTCTCAACGGTTTCGGGCGGCAGACCGTGCGCGAGCCAAGCCCGATTAGGTGTTTGAGGGCACTCTTTAGGCGAGTGCCGCCTGTGACGAGAGGACTACCCAAATTGCGTGTGACCGCGGGCCTGAAGAGCTGCTTTCTTTGCTTACTTTCTTTGCAGCAGCAAAGAAAGTGAGTGCCGCCCCGCACAGGGGCAGTGCTAATAGACCGACGCGAGACCGGGATCCGGCGACTACTGGAAGGAAAGTGACTACCGCCCGCACAGGGGCAATGCTAATAGACCGACGCGAAACCGGGATCCAGCGAAACCCCCGCCGGGAAAGGCGAAAAAAACTGCTCCGCATTGCAACACACTGTCACCCATGAATCACCATATGCAACACCTGCTTCCCAAACGATTACACCTGAAACGCGCCCCGAAAGCCGTTGGCATAAAAATTGAGTTCGATGCCAAGGAAGTCAGAAAGAAGCCCCGCGATGCACATCGCCCTGAGATAAGGAGCCATCGTGAATAGCGGAAGCGACGAGCCAGGCAGAAGCGCCGCTGCGCTCGGCGAGCGCGAGATCATCGGCATGGCGGATTCCACCCGCGCCGATCACCTCCCGCGCCCCGGCGAGCGCCCGCACGTCAGCGAACGTGTCGAGATCGGGCCCGCCACACGCGCCCACATGATCGAGCGTCATCACGATCACGCGCGACGGCCACCATCCGCTCTCGCCATGCGTCGCCCCGAGCGCGCGCCCGCCGCGATAGTCGAGCGAAAGTATCGGCTCGAAGCCGCAAGCCGATGCCTCGGCGATCGCGCCGACATCGACGAGCGTTTCGGTGCCGAACACAGGCAGGATCGCGGCAGGCGCCGCTGAACGCGTCAGCCGCAAGACGCGTTCGACGAAAGCGCGCATCGGCAGAAACGCGGTAAAGCCCGCGTCGAGCCAGATGCGCAGGCCGTCGCCGAGGGCATCGCAAATCGCGGCGAGCGCGGCATCGTGCGCGCCGCGCGAAAGGATCGCGCCCAGATCGGCGACGTACAACGTGCGCGCGCCGGTCGCGGCGACGAGCGCGCGGGCGATCGCAACAGGATCGCTCGTCGCGCACAACGAGGACTGGATCGGCCGATAGCGCGAACGCTCGCCGCGCACCGCGCGCACCGCGTGGCCGTCGAGCAGATCGAGAACGGGTATCACCTGCATGGATGGCTTTCCTTTGACCAAGATCTTTGTATTCGAGTATCTCACCGGCGGCGGCATCGATCCGGACGCGGCAGGCGCAGGCAGCCTCGCCGATCTCTCCGCGCTCATCGTCGAAGGCCGCGTGATGCGCGACGCCATCGCCGCCGATCTGCGCGCGCTGCCCGGCATCGACGTGACCGTCGCAAGCTCGCGCTTCGAGCAACTCGACGGCGCCAGCGGCTACGTGCGCGCGCATCCGGGCGAATCGCTCATCCGCTTCGTGGCCCGCGTGGCGCGCGAGCATGACTATGCCTGCATCGTCGCGCCCGAGTGCGACGGACTGCTGCTCAAGCTCTACGACGCCGTCGGCCAGGCGCGCTGGCTCGGCTGCGCGAAGGAAGCGATCCGCGCGGCATCGAGCAAGAGCGCGACGGCCGCGTGTCTCGCCGCGCGCAGCATCGCCGCGACGCGCGCGCTCGAACCGGAAAACGCGGCCGCCGCAATCGGCCGGCGCTGGGTCGTCAAGCCCGACGACGGTGCGGGCGGCCTCGATACCTACGTCTACGACGACCTCGCCGCCGCGCGCGCCGAATACGCCGCGCGCGCGGAAGCGGGCCGCAATCCCGTGCTGCAGGAATGGGTCGACGGCGAGCCGTTGAGCCTTTCGCTGATCTGCTGCGACCGGCTCTCGCGGCTCGTGAGCATCAACCGGCAGCGCATCGGATTGTCGGATGCGGCGGGATCGGAACGGCGCGAGCGCATCGTTCAGTTCGATGGCGTCGATGTCGACCGCATCGACCGGCATGGGCCGCAAGGACGCGCGCTCGAACGGCTCGCACTGCGCGTCGCCGATGCGTTTCCGGGGCTGCGCGGCTTCGTCGGCATCGATGTCGTGTGGCATCCCGAGCGCGGGCCGGTCGTGATCGAGGTGAATCCGCGTCTCACGGTCGCGTATGCGGAACTGAGCCGGCGCGGCGGCAGGAATCTCGCGGCGGAGCTGCTCGCGGCGCATCGCGTGCCCGGCTTCGACGGCGATGCCGGATTGCTGCGCGCGTGCGCCGGAGCGTCGTCATGACGGCACCGACATTGCACGATGCGCCGGTGTTCGGCTGGGACGTGGGCGGCGCGCACGTCAAGGTGTCGATGGCGACGCGCGCGGGCGTGCTCGCCGACGTCGCGCAATGGGCGTGTCCGCTGTGGCAGGGCATGGCGCACCTGGAACGCGCGATCGACGCGATGTTCGAGCGCTGGCCCGCCGCCGCCGATCCGGCCGCGCGCCACGCCGTCACGATGACGGGCGAAATGGTCGATCTCTTCGCCGACCGCGCCGAGGGCGTGCGTGCGTTGACGCGCGCGCTTGCGCAAAGGCTCGGGCCGCGCACGATGTTTTTCGCCGGCGACGCGGGCTGGCTCGCGCGCTCGGCGTGCGCGGAACACTGGCGCAAGGTCGCATCGGCGAACTGGCTCGCGACCGCGCAATGGGTCGCGGCGTGCCTGCCGGATGCGCTGCTCGTCGATATCGGCAGCACGACGACGGACATCATTCCGATCGTCGGCAGACGCGTCGTGGCGCGCGGCACCAGCGACGCCGAACGGCTCGTGAGCGGTGAGCTCGTGTATCAGGGCGTGGTGCGAACGCCGTTGTGCGGGCTCGCGCATCGCATCGCGTTTCGCGGCGAGCACGCCGGCGTGATGAACGAATGGTTCGCGACGACCGCGGATGTCTATCGTCTGACGGGCGAGTTGTGGCCCGAGCACGACCAGCATCCGAGCGCCGACAACGGGCCGAAGACGCAGGCTGCGAGCCGCGTCCGGATTGCGCGGATGATCGGCCGCGACGCCGCCGATGCGAGCGATGCGGAGTGGCGGCGTTTCGCGCAGGGCTGGCGGCGCGAGCAATTGCGCGCGCTGGAGACGAATCTGGCGCGCGTCGTTGCGCAGGATGCGGCGCTGGCGGCGGCGCCGATCGTGGGCGCGGGTTGCGGGCGCTTTCTGGCGGCGGCGCTGGCGCGGCAGGAGGCGCGCAGCTATGTCGACTTCGCGCGTCTCGCGGGTATCGACGGCGACGATGCGACGCGTGCCGAATGGGTATCGACGTGCGCGCCGAGCGTGGCGGTTGCGCTGCTGGCGTCGATGGCGATGAAGGGCGCGGGAGGCAACGAAGCGCATCTGTCGAACGATGCATCGGCGCGCGCTGCGTGATAGCGTGCGAAACATAGCGAAGGACGCGGGTGCGTGGCCCGCCGGCTTGATCGAACGAGGACAGGAATATGTGGGTGGTGAAGATCGGGGGAAGCCTGAGTCACGACCCGGCGCTGCGCGAGTGGTTGACGCGGCTATGGGAAGTGGGCGGCGGGCGCGTCGTGATCGTGCCGGGCGGCGGCGATTTCGCGGACGCGGTGCGGCAGTATCAGCAGGAGTGGCATTTCGACGATCTCGCGGCTCACAACATGTGTCTGCTCGCGATGGCGCAGTACGCGATTCTGATGCAGGGCGTGGTGCCGGAGCTCGTGCTGGCGTCGAACGAGGATAGGATTCGGCGCGCGTTGCGCGATGGGCGTGTGGCGGTTTGGGTTCCGACCGATCTGATGCGCTCGACGCCCGATTCCATGACGAACTGGGATACCACTTCGGATTCGCTCGCCGCGTGGCTTTCTACTTCGCTTAATGCGGAGCGGTTGATGATCGTGAAGTCTTGCGAGGTCGAGGCGAATGCGCCGCTCGAGGCGCTGGCTTCTAAAGGCATTCTGGATCGGCGGTTTGCGGCTTATGTGCGGGATGCAAATTATGTCGTCGAGGTTTTGAGTAAGTCCGATGTAGGGGTTATGCGGGATCGATTGCTCAACGTGGCGGTTTGAATTTTCTTCGCTTTTGGTTTTGCTTATCGCTTTTGATTTCGCCGGATCCCGTTTTCGTGTCGGTCTATTAGCACTGCCCCTGTGCGGGGCGGCAGTCACTTTCTTTGCTGCTGCAAAGAAAGTAACCAAAGAAAGCAGCTTCCGATACGCCCGCGGTCACACGCAATTTGGGTAGTCCTCTCGTCCATCGTGGGCTGCCTAAAGAGTGCCCTCATCACAATCACCGGGCTTGGCTCGCGCACGGTCTGTCACATCGCACCACACAACAATCTGGTTCAGCACCACATAGCTCCGGCCCGCTTCGCGGCCGACCGGTCAATCGGGACTGCACGTGCTGCTCTACTAACGTCTCCATCTCACTGCAATCGCCGCCCTTTTGGTTTCCCTTGCAGACCCAGCGGCAGCGCGTAGCGCTGTGCCGAAGCCATTTCGTGCTGAACCAGCGCCCTCGAAGTTATTGGTTGGCAGACCGTGTGCGAGCCACGCCCGATTAGGTGTTTGAGGGCACTCTTTAGGCGAGTGCCGCCTGTGACGAGAGGACTACCCAAATTGCGTGTGACCGCGGGCCGTGACGAGCTGCTTTCTTTGCTTACTTTCTTTGCAGCAGCAAAGAAAGTGAGTGCCGCCCCGCACAGGGGCAACGCTAATAGACCGACGCGAAACCGGGGTCCGGCGAAAAAGCCCCCGAATAACAAACGCTCAGCGAGCAAGATGCAAAGCCCGAACCCACTTCTCGACGCGAAGCGGATCAAGCCTCCCAGTACGTCCATCGCGCTCATCGCAAAGAGCCCCACGAAACCCGGCGATATCCGGCGCGAGCAAACGAATCCTGTCGAGATCGTCCCACCTCAAAGATCCGGCGACGGCAATCATCGTCCCCCGCTTGCGCGCATCGCCGATGCAGGAAGCAAGCGCCCCCACATCGACGCAATCGAACAACGTGCGCCCGTCCTTGCTCGCCGTATCGAACACGATGCCCACAAAGCCCAGTTGCGCCGCAAGCGCGGCCAGTTCGCGATCCACGCCATCGTCGGATAACAACACCGGCACGACAGCCGCCGGCAAGCTCGCCAGATGCCGCAAGCACGCAAAAGCGCCCGCCCCGGGCGACACCCCGACCTTCACATAATCGACGCCCGTAGCCGCGACATCGAGCACGCGCGCGGTCATCTCGTCGAGCGCATCGTTGGGCAAATCGCCGATCGTCGCGCTGATCGGCCGCACCGCATACCGCGCACGCAACGCCCCCACGATACGCGCGATATCGCCGATCGCAACAGCGCCCAGCGCGCCCGCGCCCGGCTCCTTCAGGTCGATCAGTTCGGCGCCGGCGTCCGCCGCATCGAAGGCTTCGTCGGCCGAGCGGACGCTCGCGAGCAATGCGGTCATCGTCGAAACTCCAGAGGGATGGCTACGGAAAACGCGTCAGCTCACAGCCTTCGCGCGATGCGCCTCGATCGCCTGCAAAAGCCATTGCCAGGCCTCGCGCTCGGCGTCGCCCGCAGTCTTGTCGATGGCGATCCGCAAATACGCCACCTCGCTATCCACCTTTTCAGGCGGCAACATGAACAGCCGGCTCACGAGAATCGCGCCTTCGACAACCGCCGCCTGCGCGCGATTGAAGCCCGGAAACGGCGCATGCGTCTCGCGATGCACACATTCCATGCGCAACGTCGGGCGCGCTTCGTCATCGAGAAGTTCGGCGAGACGCAGCTCGATATGCGCGAGCGTCGATGCGAGCCGCACGCTTGGCACCGTGCTCGCGGCAACCGTCGGCCAGTCGCGCGCAATGCCCGTCACGCAGCCCGCGAACACGCGCACGTCCGTCGTCAGATTGATGACGGCGCTCTTCGTCGCGATGACGTTATCGAGCGTCGTCGACGGACGGAACGGCGCAAGAATCGCGAGGCCCTCTTCGAAGCGCACGCCCATCGGCGCGATATGCGGCCGGCCATCGCGATCCGCGGTCGTGACGATGGTCTCGTAAATCATGATGGTCGGCGAAAGTATTCGTAGCCGCACGAAAGAGCCGCCATCGCTTCGATGCGGCTTCGTGCGGGTTCGGTCCGCGTTTAGCGGGTGGCGATATACATCGTGATTTCAAAACCAAAACGCATATCGGTGAAGCTCGGCGTAGTCCATTGCATGGGCGTTCCTCCAGATGAGTCGGGTTGATGCCTCGATACCGCTTCGATGATTTGCCGATGCGGACGAATCCGCCAGGCGGCCGGGAGGGGGCCGGCCCTTCGACGATGCAAGCGCCATGCCAATGACATGAAGCGGATGCCGAAGAGCGCGGCTCGCTCATCATGCGCGCCGACTGTGACGAAATCAGAACACAGTGTCCCATTGCTTCGTTCATAAACGCATCAGGGCTATTCCCGACTAAGGCATCGCTTAAGCCCGGGCAAGTAATTCGTGAATTCCTTTCTGTGCGACGCGTGCTTACTCTGCAATGACAGCAGGGCGCGGTTCACAAGCGGCGATCGCTTCGAGCAGCACCGCGACGCCACTCTCATCTCACTGTCGAGGAAACGGAATGAACGACTTCAGCAAGGCCGCCGTCGAGGCGGTGCGCAATCCGTCCGATCCGCGCTCGCGCTATGCGGCCGGCGTCATGAAGTATCGCGAGATGGGCTACTGGCAGCCCGATTACACGCCGAAGGACACCGACGTCATCGCGCTCTTTCGCATCACGCCGCAAGCGGGTGTCGAGCCGGAGGAAGCGGCTGCGGCCGTGGCGGGCGAGTCGTCGACGGCGACATGGACGGTCGTGTGGACCGACCGTCTCACTGCATGCGACATGTACCGCGCGAAGGCGTATCGCGTCGAACCGGTGCCGAATGCGCGCGCCGACGAGCCGCAGTACTTCGCTTACATCGCGTACGAACTCGATCTTTTCGAAGAGGGATCGGTCGCGAACCTGACGGCGTCGATCATCGGCAATGTGTTCGGCTTCAAGCCGTTGAAGGCGCTGCGGCTCGAAGACATGCGTATTCCCGTTGCGTATCTGAAGACGTTTCAGGGACCGCCGACGGGCATCGTCGTCGAACGCGAGCGGCTCGATAAATACGGACGTCCGCTGCTCGGTGCGACCGTGAAGCCGAAGCTCGGCTTGTCGGGAAAGAACTATGGGCGCGTCGTGTACGAAGGCTTGAAAGGCGGGCTCGATTTTCTGAAGGACGACGAGAACATCAATTCGCAGGCGTTCATGCACTGGCGCGATCGTTACCTCTTCGCGATGGAAGCGGTGAGCCGCGCGCAAGCCGAGACCGGCGAAGTGAAGGGTCACTATCTGAACGTGACGGCCGGCACGATGGAAGACATGTACGAGCGCGCGGAATTCGCGAAGGAACTCGGGTCGTGCATCGTGATGATCGATCTCGTGATCGGCTGGACCGCTATTCAGTCGATGTCGAAGTGGGCGCGTCGCAACGACATGATCCTGCATCTGCATCGCGCGGGACATGGGACTTATACGCGGCAGCGCAATCATGGCATCTCGTTTCGCGTGATCGCGAAGTGGCTGCGGATGGCGGGCGTCGATCATGCTCATGCGGGCACTGCCGTCGGCAAGCTGGAAGGCGATCCGTTGTCGGTGCAGGGCTATTACAACGTGTGCCGCGAGGCGCGCAATGAGCCTGATCTGTCGCGAGGGATCTTCTTCGATCAACCGTGGGCGGGGTTGCGCAAGGTGATGCCGGTGGCATCGGGCGGGATTCACGCAGGGCAGATGCATCAGTTGCTCGATCTCTTTGGAGATGACTGCATTCTGCAATTCGGCGGCGGGACGATTGGACATCCGCAAGGGATTCAGGCCGGGGCGACGGCCAATCGCGTCGCGCTCGAAGCCATGGTGAAAGCGCGGAATGAAGGGCGGGATATTGCTCGTGAAGGCCCCGATATTCTTGAAACCGCCGCGCGGAGGTGTACGCCGTTGCAGCAGGCGCTCGATACCTGGCGCGATGTCACTTTCAACTATGCGTCGACGGATACGCCGGATTTTGCTGTTACTGCTACGGCGGGGGTATAAGAGGTTTGTTGTTGTCGCCGGATCCCGTTTTCGTGTCGGTCTATTAGCACTGCCCCTGTGCGGGGCGGCAGTCACTTTCTTTGCTGCTGCAAAGAAAGTAACCAAAGAAAGCAGCTTTTCAGGCCCGCGGTCACACGCACGTTGGGTAGTTCTCTCGTCCCAGGCGGCACTCGCCTAAAGAGTGCCCTCAAACACCTAATCGGGCTTGGATCGCGCACGGTCTGCCGCCCGAAGGTGTTGAGGACACTGGTTCAGCACGAAACTGCTTCGGCACAGCGCTACGCGCTGCCGCCGGGTCCGCAAGGGAAACCAAAGGGCGGCGATTGCAGTGAGATGGAGACGTTAGTAGAGAAGCACGCGCGGACCCGATTGACCGGGTCGGCCGCGAAGCGGGCTGGAGCTATTTCGTGCTGAACCAGTTTGTTATGTGGTGCGATGTTACAGACCGTGCGCGAGCCAAGCCCGATGGGGTGTTTGGGGGCACTCTTTAGGCAGCCCACGATGGACGAGAGGACTACCCAAATTGCGTGTGACCGCGGGCGTATCGGAAGCTGCTTTCTTTGCTTACTTTCTTTGCAGCAGCAAAGAAAGTGAGTGCCGCCCCGCACAGGGGCAACGCTAATAGACCGCCGCGAACACAGGATTTCATAGAAGCAGCATGAACCAATCAACCTAAGGATGCCGAAATGAACATCACCCAAGGAACATTCTCCTTCCTGCCACCATTAACCGACGAAGAAATATCCGCACAAATCAATTACGCGTTAGAGCAAGGCTGGGCCTGCTCGGTAGAATACACCGACGATCCCCATCCAAGGAATACGTATTGGGAAATGTGGGGCCTCCCCATGTTCGACCTCCACGATGCCGCCGGCGTGCTGATGGAAGTGAACGAATGCCGCAAGACGTATCCGAACCACTACATCAAAGTAAACGCCTTCGACTCCGTCCGCGGATTCGAAACGATGCGCCTCTCGTTCATGGTGAATCGCCCAGCGGAAGAACGAGGCTTCCGACTCGAACGCCAGGACGACAGAAGCCGCATCCAGCGCTATGCGATCCGCACCTACGCAACCGATCGCCCGAGCGGCGAGCGTTATTGATGAGGAACACCGACCATGAACGCCGAAGCCACGCTCGAAGAAGCGCCGCAAGCGAAAGCGATGCACGCCGACCTGATGGCGCTCTATCGCGAATCGCGCATCGGCGAAGTACTGGCGGAACTGGACCGCGATCTCATCGGCCTCGCGCCGGTCAAGACGCGCATCCGCGAGATCGCCGCCCATCTGCTCGTGGAGCGCGCCCGCGAGACACTCGGTATCGCATCGGGTGCGCCCACGCTGCACATGTGCTTCTCGGGCAATCCCGGAACCGGCAAGACCACGGTTGCGCTGCGCATGGCGCAAGTGCTGCATCGCCTGGGCTATATCCGCCGCAATCATCTCGTCTCGGTGACACGCGACGATCTCGTCGGCCAGTACATCGGCCATACCGCGCCCAAAACGCGCGAAGTGCTCAAGCGTGCGATGGGCGGCGTGCTCTTCATCGACGAGGCCTATTACCTGTATCGCCCGGAAAACGAACGCGACTACGGACAGGAAGCCATTGAAATCCTGCTGCAAACGATGGAGAACCAGCGCGACGACCTCGTCGTGATCCTCGCGGGATACGAGTCGCGCATGGAGACGTTCTTTCATAGCAACCCGGGCTTTCGTTCGCGCATCGCGCATCACCTCGTATTTCCGGACTACGCGCCCGGCGAGCTTCTGCAAATCGCCGAGCACATGCTGAGCGACATGCACTACCGCTTCGACGACGCCGCGCGATGCGCCTTCGAAGACTATCTCGCGCATCGCATCAGACAGCCGAACTTCGCCAACGCGCGTTCGGTGCGCAATGCGCTGGATCGCGCGCGACTGCGTCAGGCGAACCGGCTGTTCGCCGCGGCCGAAAGCGGCAACGGTGTCGCCGATGCCAACGCGCTGATGCAACTCGACGCCAGCGATATCCGCGCGAGCCGCGTGTTCACCGATTCATAACTCGAAGGAGAACGCGATGCAGGATGGACGCACGACCTTATCGAAGTTCCTGATCGACACGCTCGACCGCAAGCCCGGACCCGAGGCGGCGAGCGGACTCTCCGCGCTGTTGATCGACGTGGCCGCATCGATCAAGACGATCGCGGCCGCATTGACGCGCGGCGCGTTGAGCGGACAGCACGGCTCGGCACAATCGATCAATACGCATGGCGAGGAACAAAAGAAGCTCGACCTTGTGACCAACGATATCTTCCTGCAGCATTGCGAATGGGACGGTCTGCTCGCGGGCATGGTGTCGGAAGAAATGGACGACGTCTACGCGATTCCCGAGCCGTATCCGCGTGGCGAGTATCTGCTCGCGTTCGATCCGCTCGATGGCTCGTCCAACATCGATATCAACGGCGTAGTCGGATCGATCTTCTCGGTGTTGAGGCGCGCGAGCGACGAAAGCGACGCGCCCAACGATGCAGCGTTTCTGCGTCCGGGCCGCGAGCAGGTTGCGGCAGGCTATGCGATCTACGGCCCGTCGACGATGCTCGTGCTCTCCGTCGGCAATGGCACGCACGGCTTCACGCTCGAACGCGATGTCGGCAACTTCGTGCTCACGCACTCCGATATTCGCATTCCCGAGGATTCGTGCGAGTTCGCGATCAACGCATCGAACGAGCGCTTCTGGGAACCCCCCGTGCGCCGCTACGTGCAGGAATGCAAGGACGGCCGCACCGGATGCCGCGCGCAGGACTTCAACATGCGCTGGATCGCATCGATGGTCGCGGAAGTGCATCGCATCCTCATGCGCGGCGGCGTGTTCATGTATCCGCGCGACTTCAAGACGCCAGCGATGGAAGGCCGCCTGCGTCTCCTGTATGAAGCCAGCCCGATGAGCTTTCTCGTCGAGCAGGCGGGCGGGCTGTCGATCACCGGGCGCGAACGCATTCTCGATGTCGAGCCGAAAGCGCTGCATCAACGCGTGCCCGTGATACTCGGCTCACGCAACGAAGTCGACCGCATTCAGCGCTATCACGGCGAATACGATCGCGGCGAGGACAAGCCGTTCACGTCGCCCTTGTTCAAGGAGCGCTCGCTGTTCCTGCCGGAAACGGAAGCCTGATCCCGCATCTGAAACGGCGCTCATCGATTACATTCAGGGAGACAAGCGCATGTCAGTCAAACATCCGATCGTTGCAGTGACCGGTTCGAGCGGCGCCGGCACCACCACCGTCATGAAGAGCTTCACGCATATCTTCAGGCGCGAAAAAATCAACGCGCAGATCGTCGAAGGCGATGCGTTCCATCGATACGATCGCCTCGGCATGCGCGAAGCGATGAAGCAGAGCGAACGCGACGGTCTCGTCAACTTCAGCCACTTCGGGCCGGAAGCGAATCTGCTGCATGAACTCGAAACGCTGTTCGATACCTACGGCGAAACCGGCGGCGGCAAGTTTCGCCACTACGTGCACGATGAAGGCGAAGCCGTGCATTACAAGCAGGAAGCGGGCACCTTCACGCCATGGGAAGACGTCACGCCCGGCACGGACATGATGTTCTACGAAGGCCTGCATGGCGCAGCCGTCACCGACAAGGTCGATATCGCGCGTCATGCGGACTTGCTCGTCGGCGTGGTGCCGATCATCAATCTCGAATGGATTCAGAAGCTGCATCGCGATCAGACGATGCGCGGTTACTCGCATGAAGCCGTCGTCGATACGATCCTGCGCCGCATGCCCGATTACGTGAACTACATCTGCCCGCAATTCTCGCGCACGCATGTGAATTTCCAGCGCGTGCCGACCGTGGATACGTCGAACCCGTTCACGTCGCGCGAGATTCCGCAGCCCGACGAGAGCTTCGTCGTGATCCGCTTCGCGAAGCCGAAGGGCATCGACTTTCCGTATCTGTTGACGATGCTGCACGACTCGTTCATGTCGCGGCCGAATGTGATCGTCGTGCCCGGCGGCAAGATGGGTCTCGCGATGCAGCTCATCTTCACGCCGATGATCCTGCAGCTACGCGACCGGCGCGCGCGCGCATGAAAGGTTTCTCATCATCGCATCCAAGGAGGCATCACATGAATGCCGTCGCTGAAGCATTGCCCCGACTTCATCGCTCACCCGACACGCGGCAGATGGCGAACGCGTTGCGCATGCTAGCCGTCGATGCCGTGAGCCAGGCCAACTCCGGTCATCCCGGCATGCCGATGGGCATGGCGGAGATCGCGGTCGCGTTATGGGGACGTCATCTGAAACATAATCCCGCCCATCCCGACTGGCCCGATCGCGACCGCTTCGTGCTGTCGAACGGGCACGGCTCGATGCTGCTCTATGCGTTGCTGCATCTGAGCGGCTATGACTTGTCCATCGACGAGATCAAGCGCTTCCGGCAGATGGGCAGCAAGACGCCCGGACATCCGGAATTCGGCGTGACGCCCGGCGTCGAAACGACGACCGGACCGCTCGGGCAAGGGCTGACGAACGCAGTCGGCATGGCGCTTGCCGAAGCCTTGCTCGCGCGCGAGTTCAATCGGCCGGGGCATGAGATCGTCGACCATCGCACGTATGTTTTCGCGGGCGACGGCTGTCTGATGGAAGGCGTGTCGCACGAAGCGGCGTCGCTTGCGGGCACGTTGCGGCTGAACAAGCTCACCGTGCTTTACGACGACAACGGCATTTCCATCGATGGCCACGTCGACGGCTGGTTCACCGACGATACGCCGAAGCGCTTCGAATCGTACGGCTGGCATGTCGTGCGCGCGGTGGACGGCCACGATGTCGACGACGTATCGCATGCGTTGCAGCTCGCGCGCGAGTCGGACCGGCCGACGCTGATCTGCTGCAAGACGGTGATCGGCCTCGGCGCGCCGAAGATGGCCGGCACGCACGATGTGCACGGCGCGCCGCTTCCCGCCGACGAAGTGGAAGCGACGCGGCACGCGCTTGGCTGGATGCATCCGCCGTTCGAGATCCCATCGCCGATACGCGCGCTGTGGGACGCGCGCGAGGCGGGCGCGGCGGCACAGGACGACTGGAATCGTCGCTTCGGTGCGTATCGCCGCGTGTTTCCGGGCGAGGCCGCCGAATTCGAGCGGCGCGTGCGCGGCGCGTTGCCCGCGAACTGGCGCGACACGGCGCATACGCTCGTGCGCGATGCGGATCGCGCGCGACAGAGCATCGCGACCCGCAAGGCGTCGCAACTCGCGATCGAAGGACTGGCGCGCGCGTTGCCCGAACTGCTCGGCGGTTCGGCCGACCTGACCGGCTCGAATCTCACGCGCTGGAAGGACGCGGTCGATGTAAGCGCCGCGCCGGAGAAGGGCAACTACATCCACTTCGGCGTGCGCGAGTTCGGCATGAGCGCGGTGCTGAACGGCGTTGCGCTGCATCGCGGGTATCTGCCGTTCGGCGGCACGTTTCTGACGTTCTCCGACTATTCGCGCAATGCGCTGCGCATGGCCGCGCTGATGAAGACGCGAACGGTGTTCGTTTTCACGCACGATTCCATCGGACTCGGCGAGGATGGCCCGACGCATCAGCCGATCGAACACGCCGCGACGCTGCGCATGATTCCGGGCCTCGACGTGTGGCGTCCGTGCGATACGGTCGAGACGATGCAGGCGTGGATCGGCGCGATCGAGCGCGACCGGCCTTCGTGTCTGCTGTTGTCGCGGCAGACTTTGCCGTTCGTGCCGCGCGACGAAGCGCAGATCGACGGCATCGAGCGCGGCGGCTACGTGCTCGCCGACTGGCCTTCGACTTGCGAGCGCGATGCGCGCCGCGTCGTGTTGATCGCGACCGGCTCGGAAGTCGCGCTTGCGCTCGCCGCCGTCGAGCCGCTGAAGAAAGAGGGCATTCTCGCGCGCGTCGTGTCGATGCCTTCGACGACCGTGTTCGATCGCCAGTGCAACGCGTGGCGCGAACGCGTGCTGCCCGAAGGCGTGCCGCGTGTCGCGATCGAAGCGGGCGTCACGGCGTTCTGGCGGCAGTACGTCGGGCTGAATGGCGGCGTGATCGGCATCGATCGCTTCGGTGAATCGGCGCCCGCCAGCGAACTGTTCGCGCACTTCGGCGTGACGACCGATGCGCTCGTCGACGAAGCGCGCCGCGTGGCCGCATGATTTTCGCGTTTTGCATGGAGACATCACGATGGCTTTCATCGCATTGAGGCAGTTGCTGGATCACGCGGCGGAGCACGGTTACGGCGTGCCCGCGTTCAACGTCAACAACATGGAGCAGGTCCACGCGATCATGCAGGCGGCCGAGGCGACGAGAAGCCCGGTCATCCTGCAGGCGTCGGCGGGCGCGCGCAAGTATGCGGGCGAGCCGTATCTGCGGCATCTGGTGTTGGCGGCGGTCGAGGCGCATCCGGATATTCCGGTGGTGCTGCATCAGGATCACGGCGCGAGCCCGTCGGTTTGCCAGCAGGCGATTCGTTCGGGCTTCACCTCCGTGATGATGGACGGCTCGCTCATGCCCGATCAGAAAACGCCCGCGGAATACGACTACAACGTGGACGTGAGCCGGCGCGTCGTCGAGGCGGCGCATTCGGTGGGCGTGTCGGTGGAGGGCGAGCTGGGTTGTCTCGGATCGCTGGAGACGGGGCGCGCCGGCGACGAGGACGGCGTCGGCGCACAAGGCGCGCTGAGTCACGATCGCCTGCTGACCGATCCCGACGAAGCGCGCGCGTTCGTCGAGGCGACGGGCATCGATGCGCTCGCGATCGCCATCGGCACGTCGCACGGCGCTTACAAGTTCAGCCGCCAGCCAACCGGCGATATTCTCGCGATCGATCGCATCGCCGAGATTCACGCGCGCATTCCGGATACGCATCTCGTGATGCACGGTTCGTCGTCAGTGCCGCAGGAATGGCTCGCGATCATCCGCGAGCATGGCGGCGAGATACCGGCGACGTTCGGCGTGCCCGTCGATGAAATTCGGCGCGGCATCGCGAACGGCGTGCGCAAGGTGAACATCGATACGGATATCCGGCTCGCGATGACCGGCGCGATGCGGCGCGCGATGGCGTCGGCGAAGTCGGAGTTCGATCCGAGGCATGCGCTGAAGGCGGCGACGGCGGCGGCGCGGGATTTATGCGTCGAGCGGTTCGAGGCGTTCGGCTGCGCGGGACACGCGGATCGCATCAGGCCGATGGGACTCGAGGCGATGGCGAAGCGGTATCACTGAGAGGAGCGCCGCTCGGTGAGACGGGCGGCTTCAGGCAGATCCTTCTGCGCTTCTTCGACACTGAAAATATACTCATGTCCTCGGATAGTTAAGGAGAACTTCGATGCTATCCGAGTGCAATCGCCCCACCAATATGCCAAACCGCCAATCGAAACAATTGGGACCTATTTCATGCCTACCGAATCACCGACAGCCATCCCCGCATGTTCCATCTCGGCCCTGCGCAATCGAAGATCGTACGACATGAGCAGCGCCCGCATCTGCGGCGACATGCCGTGATAGTGAACGAGAAAGCTCGACGGCACACGAAAGCCCCACGGCGTGTTGATGTCAACGAGGCTGCATATGTCTTCGCTGCCCAACGATGCCTGCTCCGAGACCGCGCAATTGAAATGCCATTGATCCCCGCCGCCCGATACGAGACTTTGCTTGTCATCGACGTTCTCGACGCTTGCGATGACCCGATCGAGTAGCGCGGCATTCGCAGGCGTGCGGCGAAAGCCCATCACGCCTGAATTGAAAATCCAGGTGCCGACATCGCGCGCAAGAACGAGATCGCGGCTGCTGCAGAAAGACTCGAGCGGCCGGTCGAGATCGTTGACGAGCGTGTCGGCGTCGAGCCAGAAAGCCCATTCGTGATGCGGGAGATTTTCGCGCAGCAGGAAAGGCTTGACCCAATTGCCGCGCATCGGCAGGCGTTCGGCGATGCGGCGCGGAACCTCGCGATGCACGTACAAGGTATAGCCATGACGTTCGCAATACTCACGCAGGTTCGCTTCTGCGATGCGTCCGTAGATCGCTGCCTCTGGCGTGTAGACGGTCGTGATCGACACGGGCCGTCCGGGATTGCAGGTGCTCATGGCCGTCATCGTGCTTTCATCGGATGCGCCGTCCTCGAACGCACGCGCATGGTTGTTGCGATGTGCATTGAGATGCTCGATGAGCGCTTCCCGCAGCCGGGGATGCACGCATGTTCGCGAGAGATCGGCGTGCTCTTCGGCGATAGCGAGCGCGAATACGCGAAACCGCGGCCATACGGGCATGAGGGGGCCACTGGCGGCGAGCACCGCGTAGATCGGGTTCCGCGCGTTACCGCAAACGCGAGGAAACGTGCATGCATCGAAGGCATCGAGCAGGTCGGTTTCGATTGGCGGTATAGGCGATCCGAACCGGCAGCGATTCACGACTTTCAGCAGCTCGGCGCGCACCCGAGCCGTGTTGCGCCAGATTTGAACATCGGGTTGAGGCTGCACGTCCTTGATACGGGTGAGCAGCCAGTCGCGTTCGCCGAGCACGAAGTCGAGCGGCACCGGCTCGACGATCGCAGCGTTCTCGCTCAGCAACAAAACGATCTCGCCCTCTTCGGCGCGGTGCATTTCGGAAAGCAGCGACTCGTACTTGAAGAGCCATTGCGCCGGCGCGTTCCGATAGATGTCTGCCGCGTCGATGACGATATGGCGATACCCATGCAAGGCGGCATAGTGTCGATGATTGTCGAGCGCTGCGCGGGAGGGGTGAAGAAAAAGACTGATGACTTGCATGATGGCGGCGCCGCTCCGTTGAAAGGAGAGCTGCGCGAAGGCTTAAAGGCGTGGAGAAATGTTCAACGGCGGATGCGAAGTACAAAAAACTAAGGATTACGCCGTAGTTCATGTTGTTAGCGGAACCGCATTTTAGGCTATTTGCAGTCAACCATTGAATAGTTCGAGCAACCTTTTTGGAGCGATGTCATCATGCCTACCGAATCACCGACTGCCGAACTCGGCGCGATCGCATCCGGTTTCGTGCTCCCCGCGACCGACGGCAGCATGCACACACCGCATTCTCTGAAGGGTGAGAACGGCCTCGTGATTGTCTTCATGTGCAATCACTGTCCCTACGTGAAGGCCGCGATGCCGAACCTGATCCGCGATGCGCGCGCGTTGCATGAAATCGGCGTCAACGTGGCAGGCATCAATTCGAACGATGCGGCCGTCTACACCGACGACGCCTTCGATCGCATGATCGCGGTCGCCGAAGAATGGAACCTGCCGTTTCCGTATCTGCACGACGAAACGCAGGAAATCGCGCGCGCGTATGGCGCGGTCTGCACGCCGGAGTGCTTCGGCTTCGACCGCGAATTGCGCCTGAACTATCGCGGCCGAATCGATGCGTCGTGCAAGCAGGCTTTGCCCGATGCGCGCCGCGATCTCTTCGAAGCGATGCGCGCAGTAGCGATAAACGGCGAAGCGCCCGAAGCGCAATATCCCGCGCTCGGCTGCTCGATCAAATGGAAGCCTTAGCTTGTCTTTTTTGTGCTGCCGGGCGCATGCCACGCCATCAGGTCTTCATCGGGCCGATCGACTTCGCATCCCCAATCGAGTTGCTCATCCTGATCGAAGCGCTTGCCCAGCTGCCACGCGATTTCCGCGCGCGCGAGCTGCACGCCGAGGTAGAACGCGTGCCCGCCATCGTTTTCGATCTTCAGCGCGGGATAGAGCGCGAACGGATCGACGGCGACGTGATGCCCGTCGCGGTTATAGACATGTATGCCGTCCGCCGATACTTGCACGCGAAAATTCGGATCGCGCACGGCGGCGGCGAATGCGGCGATCTCTTCGGCATCGTACGGAAACGGCCGCTTTGCGTGCAGCGCGGACAGATCGGCGGATATGCCTTTGGGCAGCGTCTGCGTTTCGCGCGCGGCGTGCATCACGCGACGCGCGACATCGGCTTCGCGAACGGCGCGGCGCGCGTGCAGGCTGACCGACGTCGTCAGCACGGCGGCGATGCGCAATTCCGCCGCCATGCCGAACAACACTGCGTTGATGCCGCTCGTGTCGGCCTCGGTCAGCTCGGTCACATTGCCGACGCCCATCATGATCGGCACTTCGGGATGACGCTCGCGCAACGACACGTAACGCGCGATGGACGCCGCGAGTCCGAACGGAATCGGATCGAGAATCGGATCGGCGAGAAAGGCGCGGCCGCGCCTCGTCATCGCGTCGATTGCGGCATCGAGCGATGCGACGTCCGCGGGCTCGCGCGGCACGAGTATCGGCGTCGACGCAATTTCATCAGTTATCCATAGCGTATCGACGTTGAGGCTCATCACATAGTCCGCGCCCGCGCGCCCGCCGCGCACGAGTTCCTCTTCACGCATCGAATCGACGCTCACGCGATAGCCTTGCTCTTTAAGCATCGCGACCGCGTCCTCGAGATGAGCAAACGGCGTTTCCGGCAGACAGCCGATATCGATTACATCCGCGCCTTGCCGCTTGTATTCGCGCGCGCGCGCCGCGATGCCGTCGAGATCGAGACGCGGCGCATCGACGATCTCCGCGAATATCTCCGTCTCGTAGCGCGACAGATCGACATGCCGCGCCTCGCGTCCGAAGAATTGCGGCAAGTCCTTCACCTCTTCGGGACCGCGCTCGACCTTCACGCCGTAATGCGCGGTGAGGGCGTCGAGATCGCCGCGGCATCGGCCGGGCACGATCATGCGAGTCGTGCCTTCGCTCAAGGGCGTCGCGACGCGCCGGCGGATCATGTCGGCGGTCATCAGGCCCGCGACCTGAAGGCCGATCTCGCGCACTTCCCATGTGAACGGCGATCCTGCGGCCACAGGCGCGATGCTTTCGAGCACTTGCCGAAGGCTGGGCTCCGCGAGCCGTCCCGTCAGGAAGACGATGTGTTCCATGCGAGCTTCAGGTCCGCCAGGCGTTGATCGAGCGCCGCTTTGAGATCGTCGAGCGAGCGGGCCACCGTGGTATGCGCGAAGCGCGCGAGCCGCTCGACGTTCTCGAACTCGATCGCGCGCGGCCTCACTTCGACCCATTCGTGCGGGGCGTGCGTGATGACGGAGGGCGCGGTATCGCATGCGAACACGATGCCCGGCACGCATTGCTTGCCGGCTTGCGCATAGAGATTGGTGGGCAGGGTATCGGAGATGCCGAACGCGCATTTGGCGACGGTGTTGCTCGTCGCGGGCGCGATCACGACCGTGTGATATTCGCCGTTATAGATCATGCCGACGGGCACGCTGCTCGCGCTGTTGTCGCGCAACACCTTGAAGTGCTCGCGCAGTTTCGCGACAGTCCAGCCATAGAGCGGCAGCACTTCCTCGCCGGCAGACGAGAGGAACAGATCGACGCCCGGAAGCTGCCGTGCGAGCGCGATCGATTCCTCGAGCATATGGCCCGAGCCCGTCACGCACCACGCAAAGCGCGCGTCGGGCTTGAACTCGTCGAGCCGGCGGGCGGGCGTGGGTTGCGTCATGCGTCGGATGCGCCCGGCGTATCGTGCGACAGCCGGATATGCAGACGATGCATCTTGCGATACAGCGTATTGCGGCTGATGCCGAGCACCTTCGCGACATTGCTCACGTTCCAGCGATGCTCGTCGAGCAACTGAAGCACGGTCTCGCGCTCCTTGACCTGGATCGCGTTGAGCGACGACGTATCGGCATCGTCGGCGAGATGCGGCGCTGCGGTTATCGGCGTGCGTGCGGCGGTTTGCGTGACCGGCGTGACGCCGTTCGCGATCTCTGGCGGCAGATGCGCGCAGCGAATCTCGGGGCCGTCGCAGAGTGCGATCGCCATCTGCAGCACATGCCGCAACTGGCGGATATTGCCCGGCCACGGATAGTTCAAGAGCGCCTGCTTCGCTTCGGCGGAAAGCGCGGGCGGCTCTTCGGCTTCGGTCTCGAGAATATGGCCGATGAGCGCGAGCGCATCGGCGCGTTCGCGCAGCGGCGGCAGATTGATCTCGATACCGTTCAGCCGGTAATACAGGTCCTCGCGGAACATGCCCGTTTGCACGAGCTCGACGAGATTGCGGTGGCTCGCGCTGATGAGCTGAAAGTCCACCTTTACCGTCGTTTCCGCGCCGAGCGGCGTCACCTCGTGTTCTTCGAGCACGCGCAGAAGACGCGCTTGCAACGCGAGCGGCATGTCGCCGATTTCATCGAGGAAAAGGGTGCCGCCGTTCGCCTGCACGATCTTGCCGCGACGGCCTTCACGCTGCGCGCCGGTGAACGCACCGGCGCGATATCCGAACAGTTCGCTTTCGATCAGATTCTCCGGCAGCGATGCGCAATTCACCGCGACGAACGCACCGGTTCCGTTGGGGCTGATGCTGTGCAGCGCATTGGCGAAGACTTCCTTGCCGGTGCCTGTCTGGCCGCGCAGGATGATCGGGATCTTCCGCTGGATCACGCGCGCCGCGAGTTGAATCTGCGAGGCCATGCGCGGATCGCCGAACTCCAGATGCGCGAGCTTGTCGAGGCGGCCCGCCGATGCCGGCTCGCGCGCGTCCTTCTTCGACGCTTTGGCGCGCGCGCCGGGCGCGGACAGATCGCGCGATGCCGGATCGTTCATCAGGATGCGCGTTGCGCCCTTCGCGCCTTCGCGCGACGTCTGCGCAGTGAGGAAGAAGCGGCTGTTCGCCTTCGCGCTGTAGACCGTCACCGGATGGAACGAGCCGCGAATGCTGCGCGCGATCATGTCTTCGAGCGACGCATTGAACGCTTCCTCGATGCGCTTGCCGCACAGCTCGGCGGGCGAGCGCAGATCGAGCTGGAAGAGGGCGCTGCGGCTTGCGGCGAGCACGACGCCGTCGTCGCTGACGGCGAGCTTGCCCGCATGCAGAGTGCCGACGAACTCGGGCCGGCTATGAAAGTGGATCATGTTCGCGTGCCGGTAGCGCGCATCGATCAGACGATTTTCGATCATCTGCCGCGACATGCCGACGAGCACGAGCGAATGCTGCTGCAACAGCTTCGAGCGGCTCGTGACATCGAGCACGCCGACGACGGTGCCGCGTTCATCGAAGATCGGCGCGGCGGAGCACGTGAGCGATGTATAGCGTGGATAGAAATGCTCGTGCTGACAAACGGCGATGCAGTCGCGCTCGATGAGGCACGTGCCCATGCCGTTGGTACCGGCTTCGCGCTCGCTCCACATCGCGCCGACGCGCAGGCCGTCGGCGGCGACGGCTTCGCCGAACGGCACCGACGACACCTGATGCACGATGACGCCATCGGCATCGACGAGCACGACGGCGAGTTCAGGATCGGCGAGTTGCTGATAGAGCGTCGTCATTTCGAGCTTCGAGCACGCGATGAGATCGCTCGCGGCTTCGCGACGCTCGTTGAGTTCGTGCTGCGCGAGCACGGGCGGCATGACGAAGCGGCCTGGATCGAGCCTGAATTCCGTGAGGCATCGCAGCCACGATTGCGCGACCGAATCGCTGGCGCGGCGCGCGGCCAGCGGATTATTGACGATGTTCAGCACTTCCCGGACATGCGTGTCTACGTCAGCAAGTGACGACATGGGGGCAAGTCTCCGTTGCGCCGCATTCCGGTGCGCGTTTCGCGCGGCCGTTCGACGCCGAATCTGTTGTGTTTTACGCTGGCGCTGCGGCCAATCGTGCCTGAAGGCGCGCCTCGTGGCCGGATGATCGGGAGATTTCAGGTGCTGTCTGCGGACCCGAACGACCGGTTCTCAAAAACTGTACATCCTTAGGCGCGTAGGTTCAATAAGTAGTCGCATAGAGTGATGCGAACGCGCCCGCTTTTTGCTTGCCATTCGCGGATGGATTCGGCGATTGGCGCCGGGTCTCTTTTCTATAAAGGGCCGCATTCGCGCGGTGATGAACATATGGGCCGATTCGAACCGATCCGCGAAGCTGCGTATGTTGCGCCGCAACCTGATGCGTCCCTATCGCATGCTGCAATGGACATCGTTTATATCGAGGGACTGACGGGGCAGACGGTTATCGGCATCGACAAGAGCGAGCTGCATGATCCGCAGCCGGTGCGGATGAGCCTCGCGATCGGAGTGCCGTCGTTGCGCGCCTGCGTGACGGATCGGATCGAGGACACGGTCAACTATGCGGCAGTGCGGGAGGCGGTTCACGGGCTGCTTGCGTCGCATGGATTGCAGTTGCTGGAGGCGCTGGCGGAGCGCATCGCGCAGATGCTTATCGCGGATTTCGGTGCGCATTGGGTAAGGGTTACGCTGGCCAAGCCAGCCAAGTTCGATGATGTCGATGCTGTGGGTGTTGTGATTGAGCGACGACGTAGCGTCGATGTGCGGGGCGGCGGTTCTGTTAGCCTTGCTTGGATCGGGCGGGGGTATGTGCCGGGGTGATGGGTTTTTGGTTTTTTTTTCGCTTTTGGTTTTTGGCTTTGGTTTTCGCCGGATCCGGCGAAATCAAGAGCGCGAGAGAAAACCGCAAGCAAAAAGAACTTCACTTGGCAGCAGCCTTCTGCTGAATCCCACAAGCCTTATAAGCATCCCTCTGCAATTCCCGATACTTTTTGGTTTGAGCCTTCGCGCGATCCACGCGAAACTCTGCCCCACCTTCCCCACCCAACGTAGCGTACTTAGAAAACGTAGATTGCTCGACGTAATCGTCATAAGTAAGCACCTTGGCGATCTTGTCGATCGCACACGAGCACTTGTACACGTTGGCGAAATCGTGCCCGTTATCGTCCATGCATCCGAGCACGTATTCCACGCGCCCTTCGGTCGGATAATCGTGCGTCTTCGCCGGCGGCGGCCCGCCACCCGCGCCTGTCGCGGCGAACGAAAGCGGCGAGATCAGCGAGAGGCAAAGAAGCACCGACAACGCGCAGCAACGTGGGGTCATGCGAAGAGCCTCGTGGTTATGAAACGAACAACGCCAAGACAGCCGGCACGCAAAAGTCCCACACGCACCGGCCCCAAACAACAAATCAGCTCGGCGAGAACGGATGCGACATCGTTCCCTTCTTCGATACTACATCTTGGGCCGATGGCTCGCCCGCCACCGCGCGCGCAATCGCTTCCTTCGTCGCCTGATAGTTGAAGTCGTGAATCTTCTGGTCGTTGTCCGCTTCCCAGTGAATGAACACGCCGACGCAAATGAACAGGTCGTCGGCTTCGTCGGCGGGAATGACGCCGCCTTCCACGCTGTCGGCGACAGCCATCGCCACCGCGCGCTGCGCCGGGCCGAACATCTGCACGGCCTGCTTCGCGCCCTTGATCGTCACCTTGTTGAAGAGAATCGTGTTCGGCTTGGTCAGCAGATTCGGCGCAACCACGGCGAGCAGCGACGTGAAGCCGTCCTTGTTGTTCGTGAGCGCGTTGCAGAACGCGGTCTCGGCAGCGGAACCTCGCGGTCCGATGATCAAGTCGATGTGTGCCACCTCGTTGCCATCGCCGACGAGCGACTCTCCTACCAGGACGCGGTTGATCTTGGCCATGCTGTTCCTCCAGTGATGTGTGGTTCTAGGGACTAGCGACTTGCTCTCGACTCGCGACGGGCACCTCTTTAGCCGCGCAAGGCTCGCGGTCCCACCGGATTGCCGATGCGACCGCTCAACCGCGAACTTCCTAACATGTTCCGTGCCAATTTCCGGTCCGCGCGGGCAGACTTCATGCATTCGCCGATGACGTCGTCAACGCGACGAAAAGCGCCGCCACCGCGAGGTCCGCGCTCGTGCCGGGATTGATGCCGCGCGCCTTCAGTTCGGCATCCCATCGATCGAGCGCGGGCGACTCCGCGGGACAACCCGTCGCGTGCCAGTTCGCGCGATGCATCGCCGCATCGCGCGTGACACTTTGCGCCATCGCCGCGCCCTGCTTGCGCACAATGTGCGAATCGGGCCAGCCGGAAAGAAACGTCAGGAACGCTTCCAGCATCGCGCGATGCTCCGTCGCCGACGACACGGCGCCCACCGCATCGAGGCCCGCGCCGAAGATATCGGCGAAACCGTTCTCATACTGACGCGCAATGCTGTCGCGATCCGCCGCGAGCGACATCGCCGCGCGCAAGGTCACGGTCGGCGGCGCATGCACGGGCTGCTCGGGCGCGTCGCCGAGGCCGCCCGGATTCGCCAGCGCGATCGCGCGATACGCGAGGCGCGCATCGTCGACGTCCAGTTCCGCGAGCACGCGCTCGGTCGCCGCGCGCCAGCGCGATGCATCGATCGGAGCGTCGCCATCGAAACGTTCGAGCGCGGCGCACAAAGGCGCGGCGAGCAGCACGATGCCCAGATTCGTGTTGCAGCCGACCGCGTCGAAAGTCCGCCGCACGGCGTCGAGAATGCGCGCGCCCACGCGTGCGCGCGGCGTGAAGAGTCCCGCCGCCGCCGTGCCCGCGCTCGCGATGAATTGCGCCGATGTCATGTTGTGCCCCGCGCTCGCGACGCTCACGTTGCCGGGCTTCCTGGTCTCGACATCGAGCCGGCACGCGCGCAGAAACGCGGTGCGCGCGGCGTCAGACGCGCTCATCGCCGCTGGCGAGCGCAAGCGGGCCTTTCGATGCGGCCAGCTTGCGATCGAGAAAATCGTCGACGAGCAGCGCCGCGATATCGCGCGGCGTCACCGATTGCAAACCGCGCCACGCCGCGACGCCGTTCACTTCGAGCACGACCGGCCGTCCGCCTTCCGCCGGAATCAGATCGACGCCCGCGTAGTCGAGACCGAGCGCCTGTGTCGCGCGCACGGAGATGTCTGCGAGCGCGGGCGTGATTTCGGCAGGCTCGCATATCGCGCCGCGCGCGAAGTTGTGGATCCAGTCTTCGCCGCCGACGCGCTTCATCGCCGCGACCGCCTTGCCGCCGATAACGAGCACGCGCCAGTCGAAGCCAGGCGCACCCGCATCGACATAACGCTGCAGATACGCGACCTGACTGAAGGGTTCCAGCGACGGCAGCGTCACGCCGGGCTTCTTCAGCCCTTTGCCCTGCGAACCGAAAAGCGGCTTCATCACGACTTGCCGGCCCGCCGCCGCCTCGCGCATCAGCACGCGCTGCGCATGCGACGGCGATTCGCTTGCCCACGTCGCGGGCGTCGGCACGCCGTATCGGTTGAGCAGAAAGCTCGTCATCGACTTGTCGACGCTGCGCTCGATCGCGCGCGCATCGTTATAGACGGGCACGCCGCTCTCGCGCAGCGCATGCAGGATGCCGAGCCGCAACGTCACCTGCTCGAACGTGCCGCCCGCGATGCCGCGCACGAACACCGCGTCGGGCAGCGTGTGGCCGAAGCCGGGAATCGCGAGACCGTGCGGTTTCCATGTCGTGTCGATGCGGCAATCCGCGAGATCGACGCAACGCGCTTCGACATCGCGCGCGCGGAATGCTTTCTTCAGGCGGCCGGTGTGCCAGCCTGTCTCATCGGTCATGATGGCGACGCGCAAGCTCATGACGCGCTCCATTGCGCGTCGAGCAAAGGCTTGTCGACCTTGCCGCCGTGATACGTCGCGCCGCTTTCGAGACTCGACACCCACGCTTCGGCGGGCGCGAAGAGCGCCGGATCGATCTGATAGAAGTCGTAGTTGAACGACGTGAAGATCTCCGCGAACGGACGCCCGTAATCGCGCGCATTCGACGACGGCAATTCGGCGGCGAGCCGCTTCGCGACCGCGTCGCTTTTGACCGTCAGATGCACGCGGCCGCCGTAGAGGATCGCGTCGTTGGTGCGGCCCATCGCCTGGATGCCGTCGGGCGCGGGCGGCGGAAGCGGCGCGCTGCCGCTGCCTTCGACGATCTCCGCGAGATCGACGCCCAGCACATGCGTCTTGTGCAGCGCGACTTCCACGACACGCGCGACGACCTGCACCGTGCCCGCAACAGACTGTGTCGGCGTCACGGCGATGACGAGCTTGTCCGGCGCGAGGCCGCAATCGTTGAGCACTTTGTCGATGACAACTTGCGGCGGCAGCCGGTCCACTTCCATCACGAGCGCACCGCGATCGTGACGGTCGCGATAGCCCAGTTCGTCGAAGAGCGGTTCCTTGCACGCGAGCGCGCGCGCCGGCCCCGAGCCGAGCGAGAAAAATTTCTTGCCGCCCGTTTGCTCCTTGGTCGCGGAAAGGCTCCAACCCGCGTACTGACTCGCGAGGCACGCGAGCACCGGGTTGCTCGTATGCACTTCGATGAAGCTCGGCCAAAGCGGTGCGTCATCGAACGCGCTGCGCCGCGCGACCCGCCCGAGCCCGCCCATGCAGATGCGCGCGATCAGGATGCCCGCGTCGGCGCTGCCTTTGGCGTCCACGCCCGCATCGACGATGACGGTGCCGCCATCGGTGCGCGTGACGTCGACGTGAAGACGCGCGGCATCGTCGATGAGACGCGCGACGAGCCGCTCGCTCGATGCGTTGACGCTCACCGCCGAATCCGCCTGGAAAGTTGAAGTCATGGTCTCGATAAGAGTTCGATGCGTTGCAAAAGGCGCGCATGCTCGCGATCCAGCGCGTCGCGCAGATCGGAGAACGCGGGCGCGGACGCGGTCATCGTGCAGACCGGCTGGCCCGCTTCGATGCGCGCGCCGACGAGCGGCACGTCGTGACACGCTGGATCGTCGAAACATGCGTCGCTGAACGCGGGCGACGCCGTGAAGCCTTCGTGCGCGAACACGACGCGCTGCCCCGCATGGAGCGGCGGGGTGCGAGCGGCGGTATCCGGCGCGTGCGGCAGCTCGCCGTGCAGACACGCATCCAGATGCGCGCCGATCAAACCGCGCGGCCAGGCGTCGGGCCAGGCGGCTTCATAGAGCGCCATCGTCGATGACGGGCGCGTGTTGATTTCGAGCACGCTGAACGTGTCGCCGTCGAGCAGAAAGTCGATGCTGTTCAGCCCCGTCAGATCCGTTTGCCAGACGATTCGATCGATCGCTTCGACGATGCGCGCCGCGATGCGCGCGGACAATCGCACCGGCCCGAGCGAGCCCGCGTGCACGAAGGGCAGACGTCCCGCCGCGACCGTCAGTTGCTCCGCGAAGCCGATGACCGCCGCCTCGCGATGCGCGGCGACGAAAAGCGCGGACATCGAACGGCCCGGCGCGAGCCGCTGAAAATACGCGCCGGCGGGCGCGCGCCCGACATCATCGGCCCATTCGATATGCGTGCCGCCGCAGCCGTCCGAACGTTTGACGAGCCAGCCGCTGCGATCGGCGGGCGGCGTGTAGCGCACTTCCGGATGCGCGATGTGCGCTTCGTCGAGCAGCGCGAAGAAGCGGCGCGGATCGCGCACCGCCGCCGCCTGCGCGCCGTTGCCGACGAAGCGCGGCATGTGCGGCGCGCGGCTCAGTTCGCCCGCGAGCGGCTCCAGTCCGCTCGTCACGATGAGACCGAGCATGCGCGGCAGGCGCGCGGCGTGTTCGAGCGCATCGAAGAGACGCGCGCGATCGATCGACAGACCCTTGCCGCCAATATCGAACCACATGCCCGCGTGCTCGCGCGTGTCGCGATCGCCGAAGATATCGAGCGCGACGACGTTCAGTCCCGCGCGCGCCGCCGATTGCGCCAGAAGCCGCGCCGACAAACCCGCGACGGCGATGCGCGGTGCGCGGGATAGCTCGCCTGCGATCATGAGCTTTGTCCCGCGACGATCGCGCGGGCTTCGTCGAATGCTTCGGGAAAGCCGAGATAAACGGGCTTGCCGCCGGTGCGCATGCGCAAAAACAGCCGATGCTCCGCCTGATATTTGACGTTGCCGATCGCGAGCGCGCCGATGCCGACCGCGTCCGCGCGCGCGGCGCCCGCGAGCGGCTTGCCGTCGTCCATCACGTTGACGCCGGCGATGCCTTCGGGCGGCACGGCGTTCACATCGGCGGCGATCAGCAGGTTTTTTGCGTGGGCGAGATCGGCGGATGTCATCACCTGTACGCCCGCGACCGCCGTCGCGAACACGACTTCGGCGCGCGCGAGTTCGCGATGCAACTGATCGGGCGAGCCGGTCGCGACGCCCGAAGTCGCGATATCGAAGCGGCGATTGATTTCGTCGCTCACTTGCGTCGCGCGCGACTGGCTCGAATGGCTCGCGACGACGACATCCGCGCCGAGCGATGCGGCCATCGCCGCGGCCACGCGTCCGACCGCGCCGGTGCCGCCGAGAATGAGCACGCGCTTGCCGCCGAGATCGACGGAATGCGCGGCGCGCAGATGCTTTTCCGCGAGCGCGACGAGCGCGGCGGCGGTCGTGTACGCGCCGCTCGGATCGGCGAAGACGGAGACTTCGAACGGCGGGACCATCGCGTTGCGGGCTTTTTCGAGCATGTCGGCGGCGAGCATCACGTCGCGTCCGCCGATGAAGATGCCCGTGCGCGACACGCCTTTTGGCCCGCGCGAGAAGATCGCGTCCTGCGTGAGCTGCACGACGATGTCTTCATCGACATTGCAGTAGGGCACGAGGATCTGATAGCCCGCGTCGGCGGCCATGTTCACATCGAACGGACTCATTTGCGGCGTGCTGGTGAACATGTGCAGGACGTAGGGTCTTTCGGTGGCTTCGGGCATGGCGATGGACTCGTTGGGCGTGGTGGATGGTTCGATGTGCGTTCCGTGCTCAGGCCGCGTCCGCGCCGTGATGACGATGACCCGCCGCACGCCACGTCGCGCCGCGATTGCGTCCGGCGGCGATCGTGAACGCGAGCGGTGCGCCTTGCGAGACGCGCTGCGCGGCGGCGAGCGCGCGTTCGGCGTCCTGCGCGCTCGCGACGAACGCGAAGCCAACCGGCCCCCACGATGTCTGTCCGATGCCCGCTTTCTGCTCCGCGGCGACGGCTTCGAGCGCGCGCGCGACGGCGGGGCTCGCGAACACGCCGCCTTGAACGGGCGCGAAGTATTCGCCGATGGTGTGTTGCAGGTCGCAGATGGCGTCGGCGTAGGTGTCGAAATCGTGTTCCGCGACGGCGGGCAGGACGCGCATCAGCACGAGATGCGAAAGGTGCGCGGCGAGCGATGCGGGGAAGGGTGCGAGCGATGCGAGGCCGCGTTTCTCTTCGTCGCCGTGGAGGCCTTCGCGCGAGGTGTCGTCGATGAGCAGGACGCGCCATGCGTCCGGGAATGGCTGGCGGGCGATGAGCGGCGGCAGTTTCGTCGTGGAGGTGTGGCGGGTATTGCGCGCGTCGCGGCCGCCGTCGACGATCAGGCCGCCGTGATCGAAGCCATGTATGCCGATGCCGGAGCGCGCGCCTCGCGCGAGGATTGTGGCGATATCGGCGGTGGTGGCTTCGTGGCCTCGTACGCGGGCGTAGGCGGTTCCCAGGGCCAAGGCCAGCTGCGTGCCGGAGCCTAAGCCCGTGTGGGCGCGCGGGGTTTCGTGTACCTCGATGTCGATCGTTGGGCCTTTGCCCAGTGCTGCTTCCAGTTGCTCGACGTGGTGTTCGATGCGTTCGCGTTGTGCTTCGGTGGTTGCGCCTTCGATGTGCGCATCGCGTCTGGATGCTGGTGCTTGCCTCGCCGTTATGCGCGTGCCGTGCGCGTCGATCGCAAGACCCACGCTGCCGAAGACGCGGCCCAGCGAGCCATTCGGATCGATGAAGCCAAGATGCAGGCGCGCAGGCGATTCGACTGTGATCGCCGTGGGCGGCGAGATGCGTGCTGGTTGAGTCGGCATCGGGATGGGCTTCCTTTTTCTTGGCGGGATTTTTTTGGGGCTTTGGGGTTAGGCAAATCCTGTACCAGTTTTTTTGTTTCGCCGGATTCCGTGGTCTGTCGGTCTATTAGCGTTGCCCCTGTGCGGGGCGGCACTCGCTTTCCTTGCTGTAGTCGCCGGATCCCGTATTCGTGTCGGTCTATTAGCATTGCCCCTGTGCGGGGCGGCACTCACTTTCTTTGCTGTAGTCGCCGGATCCCGGTTTCGCGTCGGTCTATTAGCGTTGCCCCTGTGCGGGGCGGCACCTACTTTCTTTGCTGCTGCAAAGAAAGTAGGCAAAGAAAGCAGCTTTTCAGGCCCGCGGTCACACGCAATTTGGGTAGTACTCTCGTCCCCGGTGGCACTCGCCTAAAGAGTGCCCTCATCACAATAACGGGGCTTGGCTCGCGCACGGTCCGCCGCCCAATAACTTCGAGGGCGCTGGTTCAGCACGAAATAGCATCGGCACAGCGCTACGCGCTGCCGCTGGGTCTGCAAGGGAAACCATCGGTTTGCGCGCGCAGTGCGATAAAGATGTTAGTAGCGAAGCACGCGCCGACCGGATAGACCGGTCGGCCGCGAAGCGGGCTGGAGCTATTTGGTGCTGAACCAGTTTGTTGTGTGGTGCGATGTGACAGACCGTGCGCGAGCCAAGCCCGATGGGGCCTATGAGGGCACTCTTTAGGCAGCCCACGATGGACGAGAGGACTACCCAAATTGCGTGTGACCGCGGGCGTATCGGAAGCTGCTTTCTTTGCTTACTTTCTTTGCAGCAGCAAAGAAAGTGAGTGCCGCCCCGCACAGGGGCAGTGCTAATAGACCGACACGAATACGGGATCCGGCGAAAGCGAAAGCGAAATCAAAAGCGGAACCGAAAGCAAAAACAAAAACAAAAACAAAACCTCAACCCTCGTCATACTTGATATAGCGGAAGCGCTGATCATCCGAGGGAGTGCCCTCGAGCGGCCCATCCTCCTTCCCGGGCTGCCACTGAATGACCTCTTCGATCTTCGAAGCAAGAGCAAAGTCCTTATCCGTGATGCCTTTAGCGGAATGCGTCTTGAGCTTGACGATGACGAACGCATAAGAAACCGTGAGATCCGGATGATGCCAGGCCGCTTCGGCAAGATGCCCCACCGTATTCACGACCATGAGCGTCCCCTTCCAGCTTTCGGTCTTGAACTTGCGCCTGAGCCACCCATCCTCGACATACCAGTGCTTGAGCACACCGGTCAGACGCTGCTTGATCTCCTCATCGGAATAGACCTTCTCGGCTTGAGCCATGGCGAAGCCTCCGCAAAGTTATCGACGCAAGACCAAGTATGCGCCAAACAAAACATGCTGCATCGCGTCATGTCACACGCGCCGCATGACTGTTCGCGTATTTGACACAGTATGTGTCGCCACCCGACAGAAATTCGTCCACTAACGACAGCATCACCCGTCGAATTCCCGATTTAAAGCAACAGAAGTTAAACCGGCATGGAATATGCAATTGGCCTCTCTACGCAAACGTCCGGCTATGTACTGGACGAAGCGCAACTCGTTACCTGCATTTGAAGGCGCGCACGATGCAACCCGGTAGCGTGGTCATCCCTGGGTCGGAGGCATCACCATTCTGGAGGAGACATGAACTTACGCACCCTGGTTCTTGGACTGGCGGTGGCAGCGACGGCAGGCCTGAATTCTTATGTCGCTCAGGCCGACTCGCAGCTCGACAGCCTGATCAAGAATCCCTCGAACTGGGCGGCGCAAGCGGGCGATTACTCGAATCACCGCTATAGCACGCTCAAGCAAATCAACGAAAACAACGTCGGCAAGCTACAGGTTGCCTGGACCATGTCGACTGGTGTGCTGCGCGGTCATGAAGGCTCGCCGCTCGTCATCGGCGACACGATGTATATCCACTCGCCCTTCCCCAACAAGGTTATCGCCATCAACCTGAAGGATCAGACCTTCATCTGGCAATACCAGCCCAAGCAGGACAATCAGGTCATATCGGTGATGTGCTGCGATACGGTCAACCGTGGCCTTGCATATGGCGACGGCAAGATCTTCCTCCAGCAAGCCGACACCAAGCTCGTCGCGCTCGACGCAAAAACCGGCGACGTCGTATGGACCGCGACCAACGGCGATCCGAAGAAAGGCGAAACCAACACCAACGCGCCGCACGTTTTCGGCGACAAAGTCCTGACCGGCATCTCGGGTGGTGAGTTCGGCGTGCGCGGCCGTATCGTCGCGTACAACATCAAGGACGGCAAGGAAGTCTGGAAGGCCTACAGCACCGGTCCCGACAACGAAATGCTGATGGACCCGCAGGCGACCATGACCTGGACCGACGGCAAGATGACGCCGGTCGGTGCCGACTCGTCGCTCAAGAGCTGGCAGGGCGACCAGTGGAAGTACGGCGGCGGCACGACATGGGGCTGGTACGCATGGGATCCGAAGCTGAATCTCATCTACTACGGCTCGGGCAATCCGGGCACATGGAACCCGACGCAGCGTCCGGGCGACAACAAGTGGTCGATGACGATCTTCGCGCGCGATCTCAACACGGGCCAGGCGAAGTGGGTCTATCAGATGACGCCTCACGACGAGTGGGACTATGACGGCGTCAACGAGATGATCCTCTCGGACCTGAACATCGGCGGCAAGACCGTGCCGGCGATCGTTCACTTCGACCGCAATGGCTTCGGCTATACGCTGAATCGCCAGACGGGCGAACTGCTCGTCGCGCAGAAGTACGACCCGGCGGTGAACTGGGCCGATAGCGTCGATCTGAAGAGCGGCCTGCCGATTCGCAATGCGAGCTACTCGACGCAGAAGGCCGGTCCCGATCACAACGTGAAGAACATCTGCCCCGCAGCGCTCGGCTCGAAGGATCAGCAGCCGGCCGCATTCGATCCTGGCTCCAAGCTCTTCCTCGTGCCGACGAATCACGTCTGCATGGACTACGAGCCGTTCCAGGTCGATTACGTGTCGGGTCAGCCGTTCGTCGGCGCGACGCTCTCGATGTATCCGGGCCCGAACGAGAAAGGCGCGATGGGTAACTTCATCGCGTGGGATGCCTCGAAGGGCAAGATCGTGTGGTCCAAGCCGGAGAAGTTCTCGGTGTGGTCCGGCGCGCTCGCGACCGCAGGCGGCGTCGTGTTCTACGGCACGCTCGAAGGCTACATCAAGGCAGTGCGCATTAAGGACGGCAAGGAGCTGTGGAAGTTCAAGACGCCATCGGGCGTCATCGGCAACGTGTTCACGTACCAGTACCAGGGCAAGCAGTATATCGGCGTGTACTCGGGCATCGGCGGCTGGGCCGGCATCGGCATGGCGGCGGGTCTCGAGAAGTCGACGGAAGGCCTGGGCGCGGTCGGCGGCTACAAGGAGCTCGCGAAGTACACGGCTCTCGGCGGCACGCTCTTCGTGTTCGCGATTCCGGGCGGTTGATGTTTCTTCGATGTGAATCAGTCGATGTGCGATGCGCGGCGGCTGCAACGGCCGCCGCGCCGCAGCAACACGAAGCACCTCATATACAAGACATGTTCAAGGAGTCAGACGTATGAAAGGCCGATCACTCTTGCTGCTGACGATGACGCTCGCTGCTTCGTCCGCTTCCTTTGCACAGACGCCGCCTGCGATGCCTGCGCAAATCAAGCCGGTCGCGTATAAGGTCGTCGATGGCAACAAGGTAGACAGCGACACGCTGCAGGGCTGGAAGACCTGGCGGGCGCTCGCGTGCGAACGCTGTCACGGGGCGAAGCAGGAAGGGATGGTCGGCCCGTCGCTGATCGACGCTTTCAAGACGCTCGACAAGAATGAGTTTCATCGAACCGTATTCGGCGGTCGCGTGGACAAGGGTATGCCCGACTTCAGCGCGAGCCAGATGATGCAGAAGAACTGGGAGAACCTCTATGCGTACCTGAAGGGGCGCTCCGACGGCAAGATCAACCCGGGCGATCTGCAGGCAATCGATGCAAAATGAAGACGTTGCATGGCCGATTGGCGGCTGACGTCTGATGATTGCTCTCATACCCGGAGGTGTCGATGTCTGATCGTAATGCAAGCCGCGCCGCTTCGTTCCGATTCGTAGCCACGTTATGCGCGGCATTCGCGACGTTCTCGGCGCAACAGGCGTTCGCGCAAGGTGCGCTCGCTCCGCCGCCCGATCTACCGAACAACGATGGCGCGGACGGTATCCTGCGCGTGTGCGCCGATCCGAACAACATGCCGCTCTCCAACAAGAAGGGCGAGGGTTACGAGAACAAGATCGCGAGTCAGATGGCGAGCGATTTCGGCTACAAGCTCGAATATACGTATTGGCCGCAACGCATGGGATTCGTGCGCAACACGCTGCGCGAGAAAGTGCCGCAGACGGAGCGCTTCAAATGCGATCTGATCATCGGCGTGCCGAAGGGTTATGAATTGACCGCGACGACGCGTCCGTATCTGCATTCTACTTACGCGATGGTGTTTCCGAACAAGCCCGAATACGCGAGCATCAAGACTCCATCGGATCTGATGAATCTGCCGCCGGATCAGTTGAAGAAAATGAAGCTCGGCGTCTTCGTGAAGAGCCCCGCCGTGGACTGGCTGCTTCGCCATGATCTGATCGCTCAGGCTGTGTCGTATCAGGGGCAAAGCGGCGATCCCGAGGCGTTTCCCGGCGAGATGATCGAACGCGATCTGGCGAAGGGCGACGTCGATGCGGCTTTCGTATGGGGGCCGATCGCGGGCTATTTCGCGAATCGTTCCGATAACAAGGTGCGTCTCGTGCCGTTCCCGGCCGGTCAGCCGATTCGCTTCGACTATGAGATTTCGATGGGCGTGCGTTATGGCGAAAAGGCGTGGCGGGACAAGGTCGATAACTGGATTGCATCGAACCAGCCGAAGATCGATCAGATTCTGACGAGCTATCAGGTTCCATTGTTGCCGTTGCAGCCGGAAAGCGCGCAATGAAGCGGATATACGCGGCTTCTCTTTGCGCGTGGGTTATCGCGCTGGGCAGTGCGATGCCGCGCGTCGCGATGTGTGCGGACGCGCCCGTGGCTTCGGCGCCGACGTCCGTCGATATCAAGCCCGCTGAGCAGTTGCTCTTCATGCAGCCGCATATGACCGGTGTCGAGGCGCAGACCGAGCTCGATTACGCGGTGGATTATTCCGGGCCGCCGTCGAAGGTCAATGACACGTTGCGCGTGCTCGTCGTGAGTCAGGGCAACAGCAAGAACGACGCGAAGGTTTCCGATCGGACGGGGAATGTCAACGTGCCGGGCGGCTTGCCTTGCAATCCGGTGATCATCTATTTTCTGGAGCATGACATCGCGGAGATGGAGCAACTGACGGGCGGTCAGCGGCGCTATTTCCAGCAGCGCGTGAGGATGGCGCTTGCGGCGGGGCCTGCTATCACGCCGGTGTCGAGCGAAGCGCTCGGGCTTGGCAAGCATGCGAAGGCGCAGCAGATCGTCATTCAGCCTTATTTGAACGATCCCAATGCCGAGCGGTTCACCAAGTACCTCGCCAAGCGCTATACGTTCGTCATGGCCGATGACGTGCCCGGGCGATTGCTCATGATTCGCACCGAAGTGCCCGGTGATGGGAACGATTTTGCGCATCCGCTGCAGAAGGAGACGATTGCTTTTCAAGGGACGTTCAGGAATATGGGCGCGCCGGGGAAGCCCTCGAATGCGCCTCGGGCTAGTCGGTGATTTTTTTCTTTTTCGCCGGATCCCGGTTTCGCGGCGGTCTATTAGCGTTGCCCCTGTGCGGGGCGGCACTCACTTTCTTTGCTGCTGCAAAGAAAGTAAGCAAAGAAAGCAGCTCGTCACGGCCCGCGGTCACACGCAATTTGGGTAGTTCTCTCGTTGCAGATGGCACTCGCCTAAAGAGTGCCCTCATAGGCCCCATCGGACTCGGATCGCGCACGGTCTGCCGCCCGAAAGCGCTGAGGACACTGGTTCAGCACGAAAGAGCTTCGGCACAGCGCTACGCGCTGCCGTTGGGTATGCAAGGGAAACCAAAGGGCGGCGATTGCAGTGAGATGGAGACGTTAGTAGAGAAGCACGCGCGGACCCGATTGACCGGTCGGCCGCGAAGCGGGCCGGAGCTATTTGGTGCTGAACCAGTTTGGCGTGTGGTGCGATGACACAGACCGTGCGCGAGCCAAGCCCGATGGGGCCTATGAGGGCACTCTTTAGGCAGCCCACGATGGACGAGAGGACTACCCAAATTGCGTGTGACCGCGGGCGTATCAGTAGCTGCTTTCTTTGCCTACTTTCTTTGCAGCAGCAAAGAAAGTAGGTGCCGCCCCGCACAGGGGCAGTGCCAATAGACCGACACGATCACAGGATTCCAAAGAAGCCGCAGCGAACCAAACCCGCCCAAAACGCCCCGTGAATTTCATCCGCTCCCTAACCCTGCGTCAGCTGCAAATCTTCGTGATAGCAAGCCGCTGTCCAAGCTTCGCCCGCGCAGCGGAGGAACTGCACCTCACCCAACCAGCGGTATCGATGCAAATCCGGCAACTCGAAGAAGCGATCGGCTTACCGCTATTCGAGCGAGTCGCGCGACGCTTATCGCTGACCGAAGCCGGCGAAAGGCTCTCACATCACGCGAGCCGCATACTCGGCGAAATCAAAGACGCCGAAGACGCCATGATGTCGCTCACACAAGCCGATAGCGGCGCGATAGCGGTGAGCATCGTCAGTTCGGCGACGTACTTCGCCCCCAAGCTTCTCGCGCTCTACCGGCAGCAATATCCCAAGGTCGATGTGCGCTTCTCCGTCGGCAACCGAGAAACGCTCTTGCGTCTCTTGCAGGACAATGCAACCGATCTAGCCATCATGGGCCGCCCGCCGCCCGAACTCGGTACGACCGCCGAGCCACTCGCCTATCATCCGCATGTGATCGTCGCGCCGCTGTCGCATCCGCTGCGTCATGCAAAACAATTCGACCTTCAGGAACTTGCGAACGATACGTTCCTGCTACGCGAACCCGGCTCGGGCACGCGCGCCGTCGCCGAGCATGTCTTTCGGCAGAACCTCTTCGTGCCCGCGCATAGCGTCACGCTCGGCAGCAACGAAACCATCAAGCAGGCCGTCATGGCGGGCATGGGCGTGAGTCTCATCTCGCTGCACACGCTCTCGCTCGAACTGCGCACCGGCGAAATCGCCGTGCTCGACGTGAACGGCACGCCCGTCGAACGCACGTGGCAACTCGTGCATTCACGCTCGAAACAACTTTCGCCGACTTGCCTCGCTTTTCGCCGCTTCCTCCTCGAACACGCCGAACCGTTTCTGGAGCGCGAATACGCGCAGTTCGGCCTGCGCAGACCCAGGCGGCTCGCCGAAGCAAGCGACGTCCGATGAACGTCGCATCGGCCTGCCGTCGCATCACGTTCCTCGTACTAATTGCGTGTGCAACTATCGCGCGTGCGCAGACCGCGCTGCAGGTCACGCAGATCGCGCCCGGTAACTACGCGCATCGCGGTCACGACGATGTCGCGACGCACGAGAACGGCGGCGATATAGCGAATGTGGGCTTCATCGTCGGAACACGCTGCGTCGCGGTGATCGACACAGGCGGCACGCTCGCGGAAGGCCGCGCGTTGCGCGCCGCGATACGCGCTGTCACGCCGCTGCCGGTCTGCTATGTCATCAACACGCACATGCATCCGGATCACATCTTCGGGAATGCGGCTTTCAAGGACGATCATCCGCAATTCGTCGGCAGCGTGACGCTCGCGCAAGCCGAAGCCTCGCGCGCGGACAACTACATGCGCGCGCTCAATCGCGAGTTGGGTAGCGCGGCAGCGGGCAGCGAAATCGTTGCGCCGACGAAGACGATCGACGGAACGGGCACGCTCGATATCGGTGGACGCACGCTCACGCTGCGCACATGGAAAACCGCGCATACCAACAACGACTTGACGGTATACGATGAGAAGAGCGGCACGTTGTGGACGGGTGATCTGCTCTTTGTGCACTGCATTCCTGTGATCGATGGCAGCGTTATCGGCTGGCTCGACGACATTGCGCGCATTCGACAGATGAATCCGCGTCATGTCGTGCCGGGGCACGGTCCGCTCGATCCGCCTTGGACGCAATCGCTCGACGCCGAGGAACGCTATCTCGCCGATCTGGCGCGCGATGTGCGTGCTGCGATCAGGAAGGGCGAAACGATCGGGCAGGCAGTCGATAGCATCGGTCTCGGCGAGAAAGACAAGTGGCTTCTCTTCGACATGTATCACCGTCGCAATGTGACGGCCGCTTATGCGGAGCTCGAATGGGAGCAGTAGTGCAGGACTGGAGGGACATCATGAAGACAACATGGTCCGGCGTTCGCGCGATGACGGTCGCGAGCCTCGCCGCCGCGGCGCTCTCGCCGTATGCCGCGCAGGCGGCGCAGCCCGACGACGATCCCGACAAGGTGGCGCGCTGGATCGACTTCAGGGAAGGGACGTTCAAGGGCCGCACGATCGACACGCACGGCGATGCGGTCATCAAGCTCGACGCCCCCGCGCGCGCAGCCGATGCCGCCGTCGTGCCGATCGCGATCAACGCGCAGTTTCCGCAATCGCCCGCGCGTTACATCAAGAAGCTCTATCTCTTCATCGACGAAAATCCCGAGCGGTATGCAGGATCGTTCGAGTTCACGCCGGAATCGGGACTCGCGACGATCGAAACGCGCGTGCGCGTGGAGGACTACACGTTCATGCGCGCGATTGCTGAGACGAACGACGGCAAGCTCTATAGCGCCGTTCGTTTCGTGAAGGCGTCGGGCGGATGTTCCGCACCCGCCGACAAGGACGAAGACGCGGCCGAGCGGACAGCGGGACAGGTCCGTCTTCAGGCCGAAGGTCAGGCCGTGGCGGGCAAGCCCGAACTCGCGCAACTGATGGTGCGTCATCCGAATCGAACCGGCATGGCGATGAACCAGGTCACGCGCAACTACGCGTCGGCCTATTTCATTCGCAAAGTGTCGGTCACCTATGCGAATAAGCCGGTGATGACCGCGAACGTCAACTTCTCGATTAGCGAGAACCCGAATTTCCGCTTCTATTTCGTGCCGAGCGGAAGCGGCGAACTGAAGGCGTTTATCGAGGATACGAAGAACAAGCATTGGGACGGCGCCGTGGCGGTCAAGGCGCAACCGGGCAGCGCGCAAACATCGGCGATGAAATGACGGTGCGCCGCTTGCGAGCGCTGTTCTTCACGCTGCTCTTCGCTGTCAGCACGCTCACGCATGCGGCGATGAGCGGCATGCCCGCACCTGTCGCCATTGCGCCGGGCGTGTACGCGTTCATCGGCGACAACGATGCCGTCGCGCCCGCGAATCACGGCATCGTCGCGAACAACGGCTTCATCGTCGGACAGGACGGCGTGACAGTCATCGACACAGGTTCGTCTTATCGCTATGGCCGCGCGATGATCGAAGCGATCCGCAAGGTCACGCCGTTGCCGGTGAAGCTCGTCATCATCACGCATCAGGCGCCCGAGTTCGTGTTCGGCGCGGCCGCGTTTCGCGACGAGGGCGTGCCGATCCTCGCGCACGCGCGCGCCGCGCAATTGATTCGCGAACGCTGTTCGATTTGTCTCGCCAATCTGCGCAAGACGCTCGGCGAAGATGAAATGGCCGGCTCGCGCGTGACCGTTCCCGATCAGACGGTAAACGGCACGACGGAGATCGAAAGCGGCGGACGCAAGCTGCAACTGCTGCACTTCGGTCCTGCCAGCACGCCCGGCGATCTCGCCGTGCTCGACACGCAAACCGGCGTGCTGTTCGCGGGCGGGCTCGTATCGAATGGACGCATACCCGAGCTGCGCAACGAGCAGATTTCCGGCTGGCTCGCCGCGCTCGAGAACCTGCGCGGGCTCGACCTGAAGACGGTTGTACCCGGCTTCGGCAAGCCCTTGCGCGGCGACGACATCATGCGGACCGGCACGTATCTGCGCGAGCTCGAAGCCGCGGTGAAGCAAGCCTACACGAGCGGCGTCGGACTGACCGAAGCGATGCACACCGTACAGGTGCCCGCGTTCAGGAACGACAAGCTCTATGCGATCGCGCAGCCGCAGAACGTGCAGCGCATCTATCTGCAACTGGAAAAGCAGTAGCGCGTTGACGCAACCTTCCTTCCAACGCCGTACAACTACCAGGAGACACAACGATGGCCCAGCTCGTAGCACTATATAAAAATCCGTCCGACCCGCAGGCATTCGACGACTACTATGCGTCGACTCACGCGCCGCTGGCAAAGACGCTGCCGGGGCTGCGGCGCTATGAGATCAGCGCGGGACCAGTCGTGGCGGCATCGGGAGAATCGCCATATCACCTCGTCGCGCTGCTTCAGTTCGATTCGCTGGAAGCGATCCAAGCCGCGTTCGACTCGCCCGAAGGCCAGAAGACCGCCGGCGATCTCGCGAATTTCGCGCAAGCCGGCGTCGATCTGCTGATGTTCGATTCGAAAGAAGCCTGACCGACCTTCATGCCTTCGGAGATGCAACCGCGTCTCCGAAGCGCGTCTCTTTCCTCAGCTTATTTCCCCGAACGCAAGACCCGCGTCGCCGAATGGGGATGCTGCACGGTTTTATATCCATCGATACAATACGTTTTCTATCGGACGATATAAAACGTCCGTCCTTCAATTCGACGGAGCGGGATGATGGCGCGACCGCGCAATTTCGACGAGGACAGCGTGCTGCATGCCGTTGCCGAAGCGTTCTGGACGCACGGCTACGACGGCACGTCCACACGCGACCTCGTGCAGTACACGGGCCTTACACAGCCGAGCCTCTATAACGCTTTCGGCGACAAGCGCGCGCTCTTTCTGCGCGCGCTCGATCACTATCTCGAACACACCTTGCGCGAGCGCATCAACAGGCTCCAATCCACGATGACGCCCGATCGCGCGATCAGCGCGTTCTTTCGCGAGGTCGTCGAGCGTTCGGTGTCGGACGAGCATCGGCGCGGCTGCATGCTCGTCAATGCGGCGCTCGGCGCATCGCCGGAAGACGAAGCGTTTCGCGAGCTCATCGCGGAGGAGATGTCGCTGATGCGCGCGTTCTTCGAGCGCTGCCTGAAGGCCGGATTCAAGAGCGGCGAAATCGAGCGCGTGATGCCGGCCGATGCCGCCGCCACGAATCTGCTCGCGGTGCTGCTCGGCGTGCGCGTGCTCGCGCGCGTCGATCCGAAGCCCGCGTTGTTGATCGGCGCCGTCGCGCCGACGCTGGCGATGCTGAAGCTGCCGCCGCTCGGGCTCAGCGTCGGCAAGCGTTAAGGCCTTCGTATCCATTCACGTCACGTTGTCCGTCCGCGTGCAAGCGCTGCGGCCGGGGGAGTCGTCATCATGTCGGAACAAACGGTATCGGCCGTCAGCGCCGATCAGCCCACAGCGCTCGATGCCCGCACTTTCTTCGCGATGCTCGCGGGCTTTTGCGCGAGTCTCGTCGCCATCGGCCTTGCGCGCTTCGCCTACACGCCGCTGATTCCGCCGCTGATCGAGGCGCACTGGTTCACGTCTTCCCAAGCGGTGACGCTCGGCGCCGCTAACTTCGCGGGCTATTTCGCGGGCGCGCTCTTCGGCCGCGCGATCGCCCATGCGCTCACGAATCGTCACGCGCTGCGGCTGCTCATGGCGATCGCGACGGTGGCCTTCTTCGCCTGCGCGTTTCCGCTGTCGATTGCCTGGTTCTTCGCGTGGCGGTTCCTTTCGGGCTTGTCGGGCGGCGCGATCATGGTGCTCGTCGCGACGACGATCCTGCCGCATGTTCCGCCCGCGCGTCGCGGCTTCGCGAGCGGGATGATCTTCGTCGGACTGGGCTTCGGCATCGCTGCATCGGGGACGCTGATTCCGAAGCTCCTTCATCACGGATTGCACGATACGTGGATGGGGCTCGGCGTGTTTTCGCTGATATTGACGGCAATTGCGTGGTTCGGATGGCCCGCGTCGAACCCTCCTGCCGTCGCAAAGCAAGATGCGGCAACGCATTCGAACACGCACGGCAATACGCGTTTGCGCCTGCTGTATGGGCAATATGCGGCGAACGCGCTCGGCCTCGTGCCCGTGATGATCCTGCTCGTCGATTGCATCGCGCGCGGCTATGGCCGAGGCGCCGAAGTCGGCGCGAGCTATTGGGTGCTGTATGGCGTCGCGGCGATCTTCGGGCCGCTCGTCTGCGGCAACGCGGGCGATCGCATCGGCTTCGGCATGGCTTACCGTTTTGCGCTGCTGGTGCAGGCGTGTGCGGTGGCGTTGCTGGCTTTATCGGCGAATCCGTATGTGATCGGTGTCGCGACGGTGGCGCTCGGCATCTCGACGACCGGCATCGTGCCCCTCGCGCTCGGGCGCGTGCATGAACTGCTGCCGCACGATCATACCGAGCAGCGTGCGGCATGGAGCAGGGCGACGTCGGCGTTCGCGTTGTGTCAGGCGCTTGCCGGATATGGCTACTCGTTTCTGTTCTCGCATACGCATAACGATTACGCGCTGATTTTTGCGTGCGGAGCGTGTGCGCTGGCCGTTGCGTTCATTGCGGATATCGTCGTGAACCGCAAGCGCGCCGCGAGCTAATCGATGTGGCCGGAAGTCGAATCGTCCGCTTCGACTTCGGGGTCTGCGACGCTCAAGTCCTCGCGTCGATGATTGATGACGAGAAACACGCTCATCAGCGCGAGGAAGGCACCGACCAGCATTGCGGCATTGATGAAGACACGTTCATAGCCGAGCTCGGCGACGTTGATGAACGGATAGGGATAAAAGTCGGAGAGACGTCCGCGCCACAGCGTGATGCAAAGATAAGACAGCGGATAGACGAGCCAGAGCGCGCATCGTTTCAATGAAAGGTGAAAGCGCGGCACGAAGAGATACCAGTACAAGGCCGCGAGCGCGGGCACGATGGTATGCAGCGATTCGTTGACGAGCGCGCGATAGCCCGATGGTGTCCATAGATAGCGCAACAACGCGTTATAAGCGATGCCGACGAACACGATATATACGACGACCGCCGTGACGACGGTCGGTTTGCGGAAGAAGCGCGCCAGGGGGAATCGCGCGCGTGTTGCAACGCAGGTGAAGCAGAACGCGGTCAGCGATACGGTCAGGTTCGTCAGGTAGCTGCTCATGCGCGCGAGGCCGTCGAAGACGGTGAAGCCGCGATGGACGAGACGCGCGATGGTGATGTCCGTCTGCGCCGCGAACGCGAGCCACGCGATCATCGCGATGGCGGCGGCCAGCGCGAGCGATGCGGTGCTGGGCGTGTGAAGCGGCAACTCGGGTTCTTGCCGGAGAGGTTGGCGGGACGTGTTCGACATGACGCCATTTTACGTGCGCGCCAGGCGACTGTACCGACGATCGCGTCAGCCGTCACCGCATGAAGCGTGGAAGGCCAAAGATCCAGCCTGGCGCCCGTTCGAGACACGTCCGATTCTGGTGCACGGCAAACTCGACTTATAAGTATCCGTGCTTCGCCCTCGAGGAAATCCAGACATGATGTGGCGGGGATTTCCCGGATGCGCACAACAACGTTCGTCTCGCTTTGAAGTGCGGCGGGGCGCAATCGATACGCACGGAGTGCCTCGCCGCGACCCGCTCACCCGAGCCTGACAACCGCATCCCTCAACGCCGTCCTCAACCCTTCCTCGACCACCGGGTGATAAAACGGCATCCGCAGCATCTCATCGACCGTGAGCTTCATCTGCAACGCCCACGCCAGCAAATGCGCGATGTGTTCCGCATCCGGCCCAATCCATTCCGCCCCGACGAAGCGGCGGCTCGCGCGATCGACATACACATGCATCAACCCGCGATTTCTGAGCATCACGCGGCTGCGGCCTTGATCCTCGAAACTCACTTCGCCCGTCACGAACGACTCGGGCTTAAGGTCGACATGACGCGAGCCGACCATCGCAATGCCCGGATCGGTGAACGCAATTGCAATCGGCGCGCGACGCTCGACCGCTTCGACATGCGGATAACGCGCGGCATTCGTGCCCGCCGCGCGGCCTTCGTCGGCGGCTTCGTGAAGCAAGGGCAGCACGCCGTTCGCATCGCCGGCGATGAAGACCGGATGAGCGCCCGCCTGCAGCGTGAGCGGATCGTAGACCGGCAAGCCAACGTCATCGAGTGCAAGCGATGTATTGCTCAAAGCCAGCCCGCCGACATTCGGCTTGCGCCCGGCAGCGACGAGCACGTAATCAAAGGTTTCCTCGATCGACTCGCCCGCATCTGACACATAGCGCAAACGCACTTCATCTCCTTCGCGCACGGCGGCCTGCACTTGCGCAAACGGCTCGAAACGAAACGCTTCGCTGAACACACGCCCGGCATACGCTCGCACATCGGGATCGGTGAAAGGCCCGACGCGCCCGCGCGCGCCCAGCAGCGACACACGCACGCCGAGCCGCGCCAGCGCCTGACCGAGTTCGAGGCCGATGACGCCCGCGCCGATCACCGCAACGCGCTTCGGCAAATCGTCCCACGCGAACACATCGTCGTTGATGATGGCGCGATCGCCGAGCGCGCGATACATCGACGGCATAACGGGACTCGACCCCGTCGCGATGACGATGCTCTTCGCCTGCACCTTCGTATCGTCGCCCACTTGCAGCAGGTTATCGTCGATGAAGCGCGCGTAGCCGGTGAGCTTGTCCGCATCGGGCATCGCATCGACGCCCGCGACGACGAAGCTGACGAAACGATCGCGCTCGCGCTTCACGCGCGCCATCACTTCGCGCCCGTCGATGCGCAGCGCGCCATCGATATGCACGCCGAACGCCGCCGCGTGCGCCGCGTGATGCGCGGCATCGGCCGCTGCGATGAGAAGCTTCGACGGCATACAGCCGACGCGCGCACACGTCGTGCCGTGCGCGCCGCCTTCGATGAGAATCGCCGAAGCGCCCGCAGCCTTCGCCGCGCGATACGCCGAAAGTCCCGCGCTGCCCGCGCCGATGATGGCGACATCCGTATGGATCGTGTTCATGATGAAGTCCCGAGTGATTGATGCAGTTGCGGATCATCATGAAGCGCGGCGCGCAAATCGTGAATGCTCGTTCGTATCGCTTTTCTGCTCGATCGTCTCAACTCGCGACGCATCGAAGTGATGTATTCATCTAGACGTCTCATGCGCGTCACTATCTCGTCATGTTCGCTTCCTAGAATCTCCCGAACGTTTCAGCGCGCCATGTGAGCGCGCCCATCGAGGGAAGCTATGGACGCAATTCGCATCGAGCGTCTCACCAAGACGTTCCGGAATGGCCGCAAGGCGCTCGACTCCGTCGATCTGCGCGTGGAAGAGGGCGAGATGGTCGCGCTCATCGGCGCTTCCGGATCGGGCAAGTCGACGCTTCTGCGGCACATCGCAGGCTTCACGGCATCCGACCCCGCGCCGTCGCACGTCACGTTGCTCGGCCGCCCGATCCAGCAGAACGGCAGGATCGTGCGTGAAGTGCGCTCGATACGCCGCGACGTCGCCTTCGTGTTTCAGCAGTTCAATCTCGTCGGACGTCTTTCAGTGCTGACGAACGTGCTGATCGGCGCGTTGTCGCGCGTGTCGTTGTGGCGTCGTATGTCCGGGCGCTTTCCGCGCGACGAACGCTCGCTCGCGATGGATTCGCTCATCGCGATGGGCATCGGCGAACACGCGTTCGAACGCGCGAGCAATCTGTCGGGAGGTCAGCAGCAGCGCGCGGCACTGGCACGCGCGCTCGTGCAGCGTGCGCGCATCGTGCTCGCGGATGAACCGATCGCATCGCTCGATCCCGAATCGGCGCGACGCGTCATGGAACTCATGCAGACGCTCAATCGCGAGCGCAAGCTGACGGTCGTCGTGTCGCTGCATCAGATCGATGTCGCGATGAAGTACTGCCCGCGCACGATCGCGTTGCGCGATGGCCGCGTCGTCTTCGATGGCGCGAGCGAGCGTCTCACGCCCGAGGTGCTGCACAAGCTCTACGGATCGTCCGCCAGCGAACTGCTTGCGCATCACGTAGCGCGGACGCACGCCGCGGAACTTCAACTCAACGTCAACTCCTGGATCGCATCATGAAAAAATTTCTGGCCGGCGCCGCGCTCGCGTCTTGCCTGCTGACGCAATCCGTTCTTGCCGAGACGATCAACTTCGGCATCATCTCGACGGATTCGTCGGCCGCGCTCAAGCAACGCTGGCAACCGCTCATCGACGATCTGAACAAGCAGACGGGTCTCGACGTGAAGGCCTACTTCGCGACCGACTACGCGGGCATCATCGAAGCGATGCGCTTCAACAAGGTGCAGATCGGCTTCTTCGGCAATGCATCGGCGATCGAAGCGGTCGATCGCTCGAACGGCGAAGTCTTCGCGAAGGTGAAGTACAAGAACGGCGAAGCGGGCTATTACTCGCTGCTCATCACGAACGCGAACAGCAAGTGGAAATCGCTCGATCAGGTGCTGAAGAACACGAAGGAAATCAATCTCGGTTTCGGCGATCCGAACTCGACGTCGGGCACGCTCGTGCCGTCGTATTACCTCTTCGCGAAGAACGGCATCAACGCGAAGTCGTCGTTCAAGAGCGTGCTGCCGTCGAGCCATGAGGCGAACATGCTCGCGGTCGTCAACGACAAGATCGATGTCGCGACCAACAACACCGACATGCTCGACACCATCAAGACGCAACATCCCGAGCTGTATCCGAAGGTGCGCGTGTTGTGGAAGTCGCCGCTCATTCCGTCGGACCCGCTCGTATGGCGTCGCGATCTGCCGCAAGCGACGAAGGACAAGCTGCGCAACTTCTTCGATCACTACGCGGAAAAGGACCCGCGCGAACAAGCGGTGATGACTGCGATCTCGGGCTATTCGGGCTTCGCCGATTCGTCGAACGCGCAACTCGTGCCGATTCGTCAGATGGCGCTCTTCCAGAAGAAGCAGCAGGTGCAGAACGACGCGCATCTCGACGACGCCGACAAGAAGGCGCAGATTGCCGCGCTCGATCAGAAGATCGCCGCGCTCGACACGACGGCGGCGAAGTAAATGAAGCCGCTCGACGTAACGACGTTCGAGGCCGGCATCGTGCGGCCCGTGCGGACGAGTGCACCGAAGCGCAGCTGGACATCGATGTTCGGCTGGATCGTCCTGATCGCCGTGCTGGGCCTGTCGTGGCAGAGCGCGGACATGCGCCCGTTCGATCTGCTCGGCGCATCGGGCAACATGAGCCAGTTCGCGCGCGACTTCTTTCCGCCCGACTTCACGGAATGGCGCACGTACGTGCATGAAATGATCGTGACGCTCGCGGTCGCCGTGTGGGGCACGGCGCTCGCGCTCGTCTGCGCCGTGCCATGCGGGCTGCTATCGGCGCAGAACATCGCGTCCGTATGGATCTCGCAACCCGTGCGCCGCCTGATGGACGCGTGCCGCGCGATCAACGAAATGGTCTTCGCGATGTTGTTCATCGTCGCGGTCGGACTCGGGCCTTTCGCCGGCGTGCTCGCGTTGTGGGTTCATACAACAGGCGTGCTCGCGAAGCTCTTCGCCGAAGCGGTCGAAGCCGTCGATGCGCGGCCCGCCGAAGGCGTGCGCGCGACCGGCGCGAGCAGTCTCGATGAAATCGTCTACGGCGTGCTGCCGCAAGTGTTGCCGCTGTGGATTTCGTTCGCGCTGTATCGCTTCGAGTCGAACGTGCGCTCCGCGATGGTCGTCGGCATGGTCGGCGCGGGCGGTATCGGCGTCGTGCTGTATGAAGCGATCCGCTCGTTCAACTATGCGCAGACGTCGGCGGTGATGCTGATCGTCATCGCGATCGTGTCGATGATCGATCTCGCTTCGGGGTGGGTGCGCGAACGCGTGATTTGATTGCGCTTGCAACTATCGATGCCGAGCGCCTCATCAGGCGCTCGCGTCGTTTTCAGGCGTGGTTCGTACGCGCGAGCAGCGCGAGCAATTGCATGCCGGCGTCTGCGAGCATGCCCGAGTTGTCGATCTTCACGACGTGCGCGTGCGACGGCAGTTCGAAGGCCGGACGGCGCGCGAGACGCGCTTCGATCTGCCGGGCGTCTTCGCGTCCACGACGCGCGAGGCGCGCGGCAAGCACGGACGGCGCTGCATCGATATGCACGAAGCGCGCATGCGGATAACGTTCGAGCGCGAGTTCCGCATGCTGGCGCGAGCCGTTCACGACGACTGGCCTGCCGCGCGCGAGCCACGCATCCAGCTCGATGCCGATGCCATACCGCAGCCCGAGGCTTTCCCAATGCATCGCGAAGAGGCCGTATGACAGTCTCGAAGCGAATTCGTCATGCGAAAGGGCGATATGGTTCTCGCCGTCCGCGACCGCGCGCGTGATGTAGCGATGCGCGAACAGCACCTGTGCGCCGATGCGTTCGCGCGCGAAGCCGAGCAGCGAGTCCTTGCCCGCGCCTGACGGTCCCATCACGTAGATCAGTTTCGTGCTATCCACTTCGGTCATGCCACATCCCGTGCGTTGTTGAACGGCAGGCGCTGCCACAGCGTGAACGGCGCGTCCGGCCGCGGCTCGATGAAAAGCGCCGCGCCGTGCACCGGCAGCGGGCCGAGCGTATCGATGCGCGCCTTCCATTCCGACATGATCGACGCGCGCGCGTTCGCATCGTCGAGGGAATCGGAAAGGGTCATATGGAAGCGATATTCGTCGAGGACATACGGATAACCCCATTCGCGCAGCAATTCGATCTGCCGTGCGCTCATGCCATCGACGATGCGCCGCTCGATGCTTTCCCGCGATGGCATCGTACGCAACGCGGAGAGCGCCTTCAGTGCGCTCGCGGCCAATGCTCGAAGGGTTGCGTCGTCGGCGGGCGCGGCGGGCCGTAGCGCGACGAAACGGCCCATTTCCGTGGGGCATACCGGCATCCCGAAGCGCGGCGTCGAACTGGCCCACGCACGCGCACATGCCAGCACGTCCGCGAGCTCGACACCCGGGGCCATATGAAACGGCGCGACGAGCGTCGCGTGCCAGCCGTAACGGCGCGGGGCGTGCGTCACGGCATGCGCGGGCGTCGCGGTTTCGCGGCCGCTCTCGGGATCGCGGCCGAGCCATTCGCAACCTTCGCGCCACCATGCGGAAGCGGCAGGCGGCGCGTAATAGAGCGCCACGCGCGGATGAACGGCGGCGCTCATCGATCGTGCTCGACCATCAATTGCACGCGATCCGCCGCGAAATGCGTGATGCCGTATTTGATCGGCACGCCGTCCTCGTCGACATCGACGTTTTCGACCCACAACACCGGCTGCTGACGATTGATCTGCAAGCGCCGCGCCACGTCCGACGAAGGCAGCACGCTGCCGATGCGGCTCCATTTGCGCATGTAATCCTTTACGCCGAACGTCTCCAGCGCGGCACTGACACCGCCCGCCGCTTCGATGACCGCGGGCAGATCGTTGAAGCGCGCGGCCGGGTACCAGTTGCGCGCATACGTCATCGGAATGCCGTCGGAGTCGTGGCGCGTTTCGATCTGATAGACGAGCGTGCCGGCGCGCACGCCGAGCGCCTTCGATACGGTCGGATCGGCCTTCACGCGCTCCGAACTCAGCACGACGCCAGCCGACGTGTGCTTCTGGCGGCGCAGATTCTCGGTGAAGCGCGTGCGCCGGCCGATCTGATAATCGATCGCGCCCGGCTGCACGAACGTGCCGCGCCCCTGCTCGACGCTCACGAGACCCGTTGCGGCAAGCCGCAGCATCGCGCGGCGAACCGTATGACGGTTCACGTCGAAACGCTTGGCGAGTTCCGCCTCGCTCGGCAGGCGTCCTTCGTCGCCGAAGCTCTTCGCGGCAATCTCGGCGGCGAGTATCTGCTCGATCTGCCGCCAGACCGCGACCCCCGCGCCGCGCTCCACGGCAACGCCAGGCGCCGCATTTTCGTTGGATGTCATTGCGCTGTCATTCCTGTCGGTTTGAATATCGTTCTCCCGGATTGTAGTGCGCAACTCGTGATGGAAATGTGAAAGCCTCACTACACGACCAAACGTCTAGACGACTAGACTAGACAACGAGTAGCATGACGATGATCCGATCCTTCCAGACAAAGGGAATGCGATGAGTACTTCAATGGAGCCGCGCGCAACGCGAGGCCGCCGCGAATGGATGGCGGTGCTTGCCCGCACGCCGCGCGAGGCGCTGCAACATGCGCTCGAAGCGGCGCTCGAAGGCGCGCGGGTGCCCGACTACGAGTGGCTGCGCGCGCCGGATATCGGGCTTGCGATGGTGCGCGGGCGCATCGGCGGCACGGGCGATGCGTTTAACCTCGGCGAAACGACCGTCACGCGCGCCACGCTTCGTCTCATCGCCGATGACGGCAGCGCGCCGGTCGGTGTCGCCGTGCACATGGGGCGCGACAAGGAACGCGCGACGCTCGCCGCGCTCGCGGACGCGCTCCTGCAGATGCCGCGCTTCGCCGACAAGTTGCAGACGCAACTCATCGAGCCGCTGGCTGCGCGCATCGCAGATGAACGACGCCGCAAAGAAGCCGAAGCGGCCGCGACGAAGGTCGAATTCTTCACGATGGTGAGAGGCGAATGATGCGAATCGACATGACCACGCTCGTGCCTGGCTTCAACGACACGGTGCACGACGCGCAACGCGTGTTCCGCGCATTGCTCGATGCGCTGTCGCGGCCCGGCAGCATCGTTGCGATCGATGCCGCGCTGCCGGACAACCATGCGATGCGCGATGGCCTCGCCGGGCGCGTGCCGCTCGCGGCGTTCGCGTCGCTGCTCGCGCTGACGGATTATTCGACGCCGGTTTTCATCGAGCGCGAAGACAACGTGCTTGGCGATGCGCTGCGCTTTCACGCGAGCGCGCGCTTGACGCGCGATCGCCGCGAGGCCGCATTCGTCTATATCGACGATGCGCGCGACATGCCTTCGCTCGATGCTTTCTCGCACGGCGAACCCGAATCTCCCGAGCATGCCGCGACGCTCATTATCCATGTGCCGTCGCTGACCGAAGGTGAGCCGCTCGTGTGGAGCGGTCCAGGCATCGCGCAATCGCGCAGCGTCGCCATTGCGGGCCTGTCACGGAAGTTCTGGCGTCAGCGCGCGGCGCTCACGGCGCTCTTTCCTTGCGGCATCGATTGCTACTTCGTCGCGGGCGGCGCGCTCGTCGGCCTGCCGCGCACGACGCAAGTGGAGGTGAACTGATGTACGTCGCGGTCAAAGGTGGCGAACGCGCCATCGAACGTTCGTGGGACGTGCTCGCGAAGAAGCGTCGCGGCGATGTTTCCGTCCCCGAGTTGTCCGTCGCGCAGATTCGCGAGCAGATGCGTCTTGCCGTCGCGCGCGTGATGACGGAAGGCTCCGTCTACGATGAAGACCTGGCCGCGCTCGCGATCAAGCAGGCAGCCGGCGATCTCGTCGAAGCGATCTTTTTGCTGCGTGCGTATCGCACGACATTGCCGCGTTTCGGCTACACGCTGCCGATCGATACTGAAGCGATGTGTGTCGAGCGCCGCATCTCGGCGGCCTTCAAGGACATTCCCGGCGGACAGATGCTGGGCGGCACGTACGACTACACGCAACGCCTGCTCGATTTCACTTTGCTCGCCGAAGGCCAACAAGTTGCGAATGCAACTATCTCGGCGAAAGAGACGGACGCGAGCGCGATGCCGCGCGTGTTGTCGATGCTGGACAAGGAAGGCCTGATCGAGCAGGAACGCGCGCACGAGAACGCGCCCGAGCCGGGCGATCTTTCGCGCGAACCGCTGTCGTTTCCCGCCGATCGCTCGACGCGCCTGCAGAACCTCGCACGCGGCGACGAAGGCTTTCTGCTCGCGGTCGGCTATGCGACGCAGCGCGGCTACGCGCACAGCCATCCGTTTGCGGGCGAGATCCGTCATGGCGAAGTCGCGGTGGAAATGATGGTCGATGAACTGGGCTTTGCGGTCGAGATCGGCGATATCGACATCACCGAATGTCAGATGATCAATCAGTTCGCGGGCAGCGGCGATGTGCCGCCGACGTTCACGCAAGGCTATGGTCTCGCGTTTGGCCACTCCGAGCGCAAGGCGATGGCGATGGCGCTCGTGGATCGCGCGTTGCGTGCCGAAGAACTCGGCGAATCCGTCGGTTCACCGACGCAGGATCCCGAGTTCGTGCTGTATCACAGCGATAACGTGGAAGCATCCGGTTTCGTGCAGCATCTGAAGTTGCCGCACTACGTCGATTTTCAATCCGAGCTCGAACTGCTGCGCCGTTTGCGCGCCGCGCACGGTTCGGACGACAACGAGGAGGATGCGGCATGAACGCACTCACCGAAGGCTATAACTTCGCGTACCTCGACGAGCAGACCAAGCGCATGATTCGCCGCGCGTTGCTCAAGGCGGTCGCGGTGCCGGGTTATCAGGTGCCGTTCGCATCGCGCGAAATGCCGCTGCCGTATGGATGGGGCACGGGCGGCCTGCAGGTCACGTCCGCGATCATCGGTGCAAGCGATACGCTGAAGGTCATCGATCAAGGCTCCGACGAAACGACGAACGCGGTGAACATTCGCCGCTTCTTCGCGCGCACCGCGGGCGTCGCGACCACCACGCGCACCGCCGATGCGAGCATCGTGCAGACGCGTCACCGCATTCCCGAGACGCCGCTCACGGACAAGCAGATCATCGTGTATCAGGTGCCGATGCCCGAGCCGCTGTTCCGCCTCGAACCGCGCGTGACCGAGTGCAAGAAGCTGCACGCGCTCGCGGACTATGGCCTCATCAACGTCAAATACTATGAGGATATCGTGCAGCACGGCAGCATCGCGACGACCTACGATTACCCGGTGCTCGTGAACGGCCGCTATCTGACGTCGCCTTCGCCGATCCCGAAGTTCGACAATCCGAAGATGCACATGAATCCCGCATTGCAGCTTTTCGGCGCGGGCCGCGAGCGGCGGATCTACGCCATTCCGCCATATACGAAAGTGAAGAGCCTCGATTTCGAGGATCATCCGTTCACCGTGCAGAAGTGGGAGCACGCGTGCGCGCTGTGCGGCTCGCGCGATAGCTTTCTCGACGAGATGATCGTCGACGATCAGGGCACGCGCATGTTCGTCTGCTCCGACAGCGATTACTGCCATAGCCGTCGCGACGACGAAGAGGTGACGCGATGAACGCACTCCTGAAAGCGACGCGCCTCACGAAGCGTTATGAAGGACGCGGCGGGTGCGTCGATGTCGATCTCGATGTTCATCCGGGCGAAGTGCTGTGCATCGTCGGCGAATCGGGATCGGGCAAATCGACGTTGCTGAATGCGCTCGCGTTGCGCAGCGACATCGACGGCGGTGCGCTCACCTACACGACGCGCGAAGGCGAAGCGCTCGATCTGCTGACGCTCGCCGAGCCGCGCAAGCGTCTTTTGTCGCGCACCGAATGGGGCTTCGTGCATCAGAACGCGCGCGACGGATTGCGTCGCAACGTATCGGCGGGCGCGAACATCGGCGAGCCGCTGATGGCGATCGGCGCGCGTCACTATGGCCGTCTGCGCGAGACGGCCGCCGACTGGATGAGCCGTGTCGAACTCGATGCCGCGCGCATCGACGAATTGCCTTCGGCATTTTCGGGCGGCATGCAACAACGTCTGCAGATCGCGCGTAATCTGGTGACGGGACCGCGCCTCGTGTTCATGGACGAACCCACCGCCGGCCTCGACGTATCGGTGCAGGCGCGTCTGCTCGACTTGCTGCGCACGCTCACGAGCAAGCTGCATCTCGCGGCCGTGATCGTCACGCACGATATCGGCGTTGCGCGTCTGCTCGCGCATCGGCTGATGGTGATGAAGGACGGGCGCGTCGTCGAAAGCGGGCTGACGGATCAGGTGCTCGACGATCCGCAACATCCTTATACGCAGACGCTCGTCGCGTCCGTGCTGCCTGTTTGAGGTTCGACCGATGACACACGATTCCTTCATCACCAACGACAAGCTGATGCTGCGCGCAATCGGCATCGAAAAGACTTTCACACTGCATCAGCAGGGCGGCGCGCGTATCGCCGCGCTGTCGGGCGTATCGCTCGATGTGGAACGCGGCGAATGCGTCGTGCTCGCGGGCGCGTCGGGCGCGGGCAAGAGCACGTTCCTGCGCTGCATGTACGGCAACTATCTCGCGACGCGCGGCACGATCGCGATTCGCGACGACAGCAAGCCCTCGCGTCATACGATGCTGACCGACGCCGCGCCGCACGAGATCATCCGGCTGCGCAACACGACGATGGGTTACGTGAGCCAGTTCCTGCGCGCGATTCCGCGTGTGTCGTCGCTCGATCTCGTCGCGGAGCCGCTCGTGTCGCGCGGCGTCGATGAAGACGAAGCACGTAAGCGTGCGAGCGCGTTGCTCGAACGCCTCAACGTGCCGCGCCGTTTGTGGACGCTCGCGCCCGCGACGTTCTCGGGCGGCGAGCAGCAGCGCGTGAACATCGCGCGCGGACTGATCGCGGCGCATCCGCTGCTGTTGCTCGATGAACCCACTGCGTCGCTCGATGCCGAAAACCGCGACGTGGTCGCCAATCTGATCGTCGAGGCGCGCGAGCAGGGCGCGGCGATCGTCGGCATCTTTCACGACGAAGACACGCGCGAGCGCGTCGCGACCCGCATCGTGCGGCTCGCATCGAGCGCGGCCATCGCTCATCAAACCGATTCCGGAGTGTTGCAGACATGCTGATAACAAATGCGCGCATCGTGACGCGCGACGAGGATTTCGTGGGCACCTTGCGCGTCGAGGACGGATGCATCGCCGACATTGCGCCGGGCAATACGGCGGCGCGCGAGGCGCACGACTGGGACGGGGATTATCTGTTGCCCGGCTTCGTCGAGCTGCATACGGACAACATCGAGAAGCATCTCGCGCCGCGCCCCGGCGTGCTGTGGAATCACGAAGCGGCGATCATCGTGCATGACGCGCAAGTGGCGTCGGCGGGCATCACGACCGTGTTCGATGCGCTCGGCGTCGGTTCGCGTCCCGAAGACGGCGTGCGCGGCCGCGAGCTTCAGGTGCAATGCGCGAAGTCGATCGGCAAGTTCGTCGCGCGCGATCTCTTGCGCGCCGATCACTTCCTGCATCTGCGATGCGAAGTCGGCACGACGGATGTCGTCGAAGTGTTCGACCTGCTTTCGTCCGATCCGCTTTTCCGGCTTGCATCCGTGATGGATCACACGCCCGGCCAGCGTCAGTGGCAGGATCACGAGAAGTGGCGCAAGTATCAGGAACGTCATGGCAAATGGAGCGACGAGCACGCGAAGAAAATCCTCGCCGAACTCGCGGATCATCAGGCGCGTTACGCGGCGAAACATCGCGCGGAAATCGTCGCGCGCTGCAAGAGCCTGAACATCTCGCTTGCGAGCCACGACGACACGCTCGTCGAGCATGTCGAGGAAGCGGCGCGCGACGGCATCGCGCTCGCCGAATTCCCGACGACGCTCGAAGCCGCGCGCGCCGCGCGCGAACACGGCATCGCGACGATCATGGGCGCGCCGAACGTCGTGCGCGGCGGCTCGCATTCGGGCAACGTGTCGGCGCTCGAACTGGCGCACGAAGGGCTGCTCGATATCCTGTCGTCGGATTACGTGCCGTCGAGTCTGCTGATCGCGGTGTTCGATCTCGTCGCCAAGGCGGGCTGGTCGCTGCCGCGCGCCGTCGCGACCGTTTCGTGGGCGCCCGCGCACGCGGCGGGTCTCGCGGACCGCGGCGCGATCGCCACGGGCCTGCGCGCGGACTTCGTGCGCGTCGCCTCGGTGGACGGCCTGCAGGTGCCGCGCGAAACGTATCGCGCGGGGCGGCGCGTCTCCTGACTGTCCGCAGATTCGCTGCCTTTTGACAGCCACACGTCAGCGCTTCGTCATACGCGGGAAAGCCCGCGTTGACGAAGCGCAAACTTCTTCAGTACCCTCACTCGCGAGTTCGCTATGTGAATCGGTGTTCGTCTAACGAACTTTTCTCCGATTTCCATGCGGTTTGACCGGGGTTCGCTGCTCGCACGACAACAACAAGAACGGCGGCGGGAAGCGGTTTCAGTTCCGGGACGCGGCCTTGCGAGGCGCGCGCCCATCACCGAAAAGGGAATGAAGTGAGTAGAAGTCCTGCCGTGAACGTACAGACGTTCATCAACGAGCATCCGTTCTCGCCGTTTCAGTGGCTCATCTTCGTGATGTGCTTCGTGATCGTGCTGCTGGACGGTTTCGATACCGCCGCGATCGGCTTTATCGCGCCGTCGCTCGTCGCCGAATGGCATATCAGCCGTCCGGCGCTCGCGCCCGTCTTGAGCGCCGCGCTGTTCGGCCTCGCCGCGGGCGCGCTGTTGTCCGGGCCGCTGTCCGACAAGCTCGGCCGCCGCGCGATGTTGCTTTCGTCGGTGCTGATCTTCGGCGTCGCGTGTCTCGCGTCGGCGTTCTCGGCCGACCTCACGCAATTGACGACGCTGCGCTTCATCACCGGCCTGGGGCTGGGCGCCGCGATGCCGAACGCCGTCACGATGATGAGCGAGTTCTGTCCGGACAGCCGCCGCGCGACGCTCATCAATCTGATGTTCTGCGGCTTTCCGCTCGGCGCGGCGTTCGGCGGCTTTCTCGCCGCGTGGATGATTCCGCAGTTCGGCTGGCGCAGCGTGCTGATGCTCGGCGGCATCGCGCCGCTCGTGCTGTCGGTGCTGTTGATCGTCACGTTGCCGGAATCGGTGCGCTACATGGTGGCGAAGTCGAAGCCCGTCGAGAAGATTCGCGCGACGCTCGCCCGCATTTCGTCCGACGCGATGAACGCCGGCTCGTTCTTCATGACCGAGGCCGCGCCCGCCGCGACGGGACAGAGCGGCATCAGCGTGGTGCTGTCGCGCTCGTATCTCGTCGGCTCGATCATGCTGTGGCTCACGTATTTCATGGGCCTCGTGATCTTCTACGCGTCGATCAACTGGATGCCGATTCTGCTGAAGGAGTCGGGCCTGCCGCCGCAAAAGGCGACGCTCATTTCCGCACTGTTCCCGCTCGGCGGCGTCGGCGCGGTGCTGTGCGGCGTGCTGATGGACAAGTTCAACGCGAACCGCATCATCGCGGCGTGCTACGCGCTGACCGCCGTGAGCGTGTATCTGATCGGCCAGGCGGCGGGCAATGTCGGCATGCTCGTGCTCGTCGTGTTTGTCGCGGGCGTGCTGATGAACACCGCGCAATCGTCGATGCCCGCGCTCGCCGCGGCGTTCTATCCGACGCAAGGGCGCGGAACGGGCGTCGCGTGGATGCTCGGCATCGGGCGCTTCGGCGGCATCGCGGGATCGTTCCTCGTCGCCGAGCTGACGCGTCTGCATTTCACGTTCGGCGGCATCTTCGCGACGATCGCGGTGGCGGGCATCGTTTCGGCGGTCGCGCTGCTCATCAAGCAGGCCGCGCATCCGCAAACGGCGATGGCGAGCGACCTGAAATCGACAGGGCCGGTCGGGCACTGAAGCAGCATGGACCGACGCCCCGCATGACTTCGGTCATGCGGGGCGTTTTGCTTTGTGCGCCGCGTTCCGCGCCTCAAGATTCGACGCGCCTTGCCGTTAAATTGCACGCAGCTTTCGATAACGACGCGGCGTCGCACCCGCTTACGCAAACGTAAAATCGCCCGCGATCGGAAGCCGCAAAGCGAGCGCCTGCCCCGGCGCGTCCATCGGCTATTACAACCAGATCGTGAAAAAACTTTCTTTCAAGACCAAGCTCATGAGCATCGTGGGCTTCGTATGGCTCAGTCTGATTCTTCTGTGCGCGCTCAACGCGATCTCCACGAAACATTCGCTGATGAACAACCGCGAAGGCGCGCTCGCCGAACAGGTTCAGTCGGCGGCGAGCGTCGTCAGGTTCTATGTGAAGCAGGCGCAAAGCGGCGCGCTGCCCGAAGACGAAGCGAAGAAACGCGCGATCGCGAGCGTGCGCGCGATCCGCTACGGCACGAGCGGCTATGTCGGCATCATCGATTCGAAGATGTGGCAGGTGCTCGATCCGCCGCGTCCGCACTCCGAGGGCAAGATCAACGATTTCGTCGATAGCACGGGCAAGCACTTCACCGCTGAGATCGTCAAGCACGGTCTCGACGGCTCGCATATCACGACGTATTCGTATCCGAAACCGGGCGAGCAGGAACCGCTGCCCAAGGTCACGTACGGTGATTACGTGCAGGAATGGGACTGGCACGTCTACACGGGCGCGTGGATCGACGACATCGATCGCGCCTTCCATGCCATCGTGCTCAAGTCGCTCCTGCTGATCGGCGTGATCGGCGTGGCGCTGACGTTCGCGATGACGCTCATCATCCGCGGCGTGCTGAAGAGCATCGGCGGCGACCCGCGCGATGCGGCCGTCGTCTGCCAGCGCATCGCGGCCGGCGATCTCGCGCAGACCGTGCAAGTGCAGCGCGGCGACGATTCGAGCCTCATGCATTCGATGCACACGATGCAATCGCGCCTCACGCAGACGATCGCGCAGATCAAGCTCGTCGCGGACGGCATCACGGCGGCGTCGCGCGAAATCGCGGACGGCCATCACGATCTTTCGTCGCGCACGGAAGAGCAGGCCGCGTCGCTCGCGCAAACGGCGTCGAGCATGGAAGAGCTCACGTCGACCGTGCGTCTGAACTCCGATAACGCCGGCGAAGCGTGCCAGCTCGCGGCGAGCGCATCGTCGACGGTGGAAAGCGGCAGCGGCGTCGTGCTCGGCGTCGTCGCGACGATGGACAAGATCGCGGGCAGCTCGGAGAAGATCGTCGACATCATCGGCGTGATCGAAGGCATCGCGTTTCAGACCAACATCCTCGCGTTGAACGCGGCCGTCGAAGCGGCGCGTGCGGGCGAGCACGGGCGCGGCTTCGCGGTGGTCGCATCGGAAGTGCGGGCGCTCGCGCAGCGCTGCGCGGCGGCCGCGAAGGATGTGAAGACGCTCATCGACGAATCGGTGACGAACGTCACGGCGGGGCAAGACCTCGCGCAGCAATCCGGCGACACGATGAAGCAGATTCTCACGTCCGTTTCGCGCGTGACCGACATCATGAACGAGATCTCGTCGGCGTCGACGCAGCAGACGCAGGGCATCGAGCAGGTCGGCGTCGCGATCGTGCAGATGGACGCGGTCACGCAGCAGAACGCCGCGCTCGTCGAACAGGCGACGGCCGCCGCCGCCGCGCTCGCGACGCAGGCCGAAGAGCTGAAGCGCGCCATCGCGGTCTTCAAAACCTGACACGAAGACGCGAAGACGTTGGCGAATCGTCAGACCGTGGCATGTCGCGTGCTGACTCCTGACGTGCGAACGGCCGCTCGCGTGAAGCGCGGCGGCCAGCAGGCAGAACAAGCCGTGAGCATCGCATTTCGCAACCGCCAACAGGAGTCTTCGATATGAAACGTTTCGCCCTTTCCGCCGCTGCCGGCGCTTTCGCGCTGGTGTGCGCGTCCGCTTTCGCGCAGGACAATCCGCCGAGCTCGAACACGGGCCTGCAGGCCGGCGACAACGCGCAGACCACGACGCAGCCCGCGCAGCCGAACGCGCACGCGCACAAATCGACGCATTCGAAGAAGACGCACAAGAGCACGATGAACTCGGGTCCGTCCACGCAACCGGGCGGCACCGCGACGCCGAGCGGTCCGGGCGCGCCGGTCAGCGCGAGCGGCTCCGGCCAGTAAAGCGCGCTGCAATGACGAACGGGACGCCGCGCGGCGTCCCGTTTTTTATTTCGCGAAGAGCGACGACATATCGGCGAACGCTTTGATCTCGACGGCATTGCCCGACGGATCGAGGAAGAACATCGTCGCCTGTTCGCCGACTTCGCCCTTGAAGCGCACATGCGGCTCGATGATGAAGCGCGTGCCCGCCGCGCGCAGCTTGTCGGCGAGCTCGTTCCACTGCGGTATGGACAGCACCACGCCGAAGTGGCGCACCGGCACGGCGTCGCCATCGACCGCGCTCGTCGTGCGATGTCCGCATTCCTCCGGCGCGAGATGCGCGACGATCTGATGGCCGTAGAAATCGAAATCCACCCATGCGTCGGAGCTGCGGCCTTCCGGGCAGCCGAGCAGTTCGCCGTAGAACTCGCGCGCGGCCGCGAGGCTATGAACGGGAAACGCGAGATGGAACGGCGGCATGGCGTGCTGGGTCGTGCTCATGGAGTTGAGTCCTTCAATCGACGTTCATGGGAACTGGAACCAAAGTTTATTAATAAATATTTGTGTTGAAAAACGATATATTTCTGGAGTCAGCCCAAATATTTTCGATGAATCGACATGCTGCGCGAACTCCGGACTTTCATCGCGGTGGCGCGCCACGGCACTTTCGCGGGCGCAGGCGCGCAGATCGGCCTCACGCAATCGGCCGTGAGCGCGCAGATGCAGCGCCTCGAAGCGCATCTCGGCGCGAAGCTGTTCGACAGGACGGGCCGCTCCGCGACGCTCAACAAGGCCGGCAAGCGCACGCTCGAACTCGCCGATGAACTGATCGCGCTGTACGCGCGCCTCGCTGAGCCGGAAGGCGAGGACGGGCGCGGCGGCTCGCTTTCGGTGGGCGCGATCGCGTCGGCGCATGCGGCGCTTTTGCCCGATGCCATCGGCGCGTTCCGGCGCATGCTGCCGGCGTGGCGCATCCGGCTCGTGCCGGGCGTGTCGCTCAATCTGCTCGCAAGCGTCGATGCAGGCGAGATGGACATGGCCGTGATGATCCGCCCGCCGTTTTCGCTGCCCGCGGAACTGCAATGGCGCACGCTCGCCGTCGAGCCGTTCGTGCTGCTCGTGCCTGCCGCGAAGAAGGGCGCCGACTGGCGCGCGCTGATCGAATCGGAGCCGTTCATCCGATACGACCGGCGCTCGTTCGGCGGCCGGCAAGTCGACATGTTTCTGACGAAGCGCCGCATCGCCGTGCGCGATTCGATCGAGGTCGACGAGCTGCCGGGCATCGCGCAACTGGTGGCGCGCGGGCTGGGCGTGGCGCTCGTGCCGGTATCGGACGGCATCGGCGCGTGGCCGCGCGGCGCGGTCGCGCTCGATCTCGGCGGCGACACGTTTCATCGCGAGATCGGGCTTGTGGAGCGCGCGCGGCGCGTGCGCGCGGACGAGCCGGATGCGGCGGCGCGCCTCGCGGGCTGCATCGTCGAAGCGGCGCAGCGCGGCGGGCCGATTGCGGCCGTCAAACGCGCGCGCAGGCGCAACGCGTCCTAGAATGCGTGGCAGGTGCGTTACCTGTGGGGAAGCCAATGGATGACGAGCAGCCCATCGGCGACGCGAAAGCGCGTCTCGCGGATTCGTCGCTGACGATCGTGCAAGCGCTCGTGCAGCGCGTGCAGGCCGTGCTCGCGTGGCTCGATCGCGTCGATCCGGGCACGCATCGGCGCATCAAGGGATTGCGGCTCGTGACCGCGTACGGGCTGGCGGCGGCGCTCGGCGCGCTGCAGGACGTGACGCAAAGCGTGCCGGCGGGTGTGTCGGTGGGCGCGCTCGCGGGCGGCTTCGCGCTGTGGGCGAGCGTGTCCGAGGCGCGCACGACGCGTTTCGAGTCGAGCCGCGATCTCGTCACTCTGTGCGTCGCGGCTGCGTTCGGCGCGTTCACCTTCACGTTTTTTGCGCCGATGCTTCGTGAAACCGGACGCGGCGGCGCCGAGCTGATTCTCGTGACGGGCGCGTTCCTCGCGGGCTATCTGAAGCGCTTCGGGATGACGGGCGCGGGCGTCGGCTCGCAGCTCTATATCGGCCAGCTCCTCGCTTACGGGATGGATCTGCGCCCCGGCGATTCCTGGGCGATCCTGCTCGCGTTACTGATCGGCATGCTCGCGGCGATCGTGCCGCGCGTGCTGAGCGGACCGGCCGAGCATCCGGTCGTGCTGCCCGCGCTGGCGTCGGAGCCCGCTTACGGCCGGGACGCGATCTCGCCCGCCTTCGCGATGGGTCTGCAGGCGGCGTGCGGCGCGCTCGTCGTCGTGGCGTTGAATCGCCTGTTCGGGCTCGCGGAATCGGCGTGGGCGATCACGGCTTGCGTGTATGTCGTCGCGACGTCGGCGGTCGGGACGGCGGAGCGCGTACGGCGGCGCATCTACGGGACGCTTGTCGGCGTGCCGATCGGCATCGTGTGTCTGCCGCTCGCGGAACATTGGCCGCTCGTCGTGTGGATTCTGTCCGCGTTCGCGATGATCGCCTATGCGATGGCGCTGCCGGAGCGATACGACATCGCGTGCGGCGCGTTCGCGTTCGTGCTCATCGTGACGCTCGCGGCGAGCGGCGTGCATTCGCTCGAACTGCTGACGGCGCGCGCGTGGGAAACGCTGCTCGGCGGCGCGCTGGGGCTGATCGCGTCGCGGGTGATTTTTCCGTTGCGGGTGGTGAGGGCGTGATCGCCCTCACCGCTTCGCCACCTCCTCCAGCAACCGGTCCAGCACGTCGAAATCCACCGGCTTCACCAGATGCGCGTCGAAGCCCGCCTGCGCGGAGCGTTCCTTGTCGCTGTCCTGTCCGAAGCCCGTCATCGCGACCACCGTCGCACGCCCGATGAGCCGCTGCGAGCGCAGCGCGCGCAGCACCGCGTGACCGTCCATGTCGGGCAAGGCGAGATCGAGCAGAATCAGTTGCGGCGGGAAATGGCGGATCACGTCGAGTCCTTCCTTGCCGTGATACGCGGTACGCACGTCGTGGCCTTTCATCTGCAAGAGCAGCGCGAGGCTGTCGGCGGAATCCTGGTTGTCGTCGATCACGACGATGCGCAGGCCGCCGCCCGTGCCTAGCGTCGCAGTCTGCGCGAGCACGCGATGCGGCCGCGGCGCATCGTGGTCGGACGCGTAAGGCAGGCGCACGACGAACGTGCTGCCCTGATTCGGTCCGGCGCTCGCCGCGCTGATCGACCCCCCGTGCATCTCGACGATCGACCGGCACAGCGTCAGCCCGATGCCGAGGCCCGCCTCGCCGGGATTGAGATAGTGATCCTCCTGCACGAACAGATCGAAGATGGACGTGAGACCCTTCTGCGAGATGCCGCGCCCCTTGTCGATCACTTTCAGCAGCAGCGCTGTCGCCTCGCGCTCGACTTCGACGCGGATCGTGCTGGCGCGCGGCGAGAACTTCGACGCGTTGTTCAACAGGTTCTGCACGACCTGCACGAGCCGCGTGATGTCGCCCATCACATGAACGGGCTCGGACGGCAGCTTGGTGACGACGTTCTGCGCGCGTTCGTCGGTGAACGGATGCACGAGCTCGATGCTGCGCGCGACGATCTCGCTCACGTCCACGCGCGTCATGCGCAGATCGATCTTGCCGGTCGTGATGCGGCCCATGTCGAGCAGATCGTCGACGAGCCGGCCGAGATGCGAAGTCTGTCTGTCGATGATGTCGCGGCATGCGGCGATGCGTTCCGGCACGTCGCTTTCCATCTGCATCACGCCGATCGCATTGCGCACCGGCGCGAGCGGATTGCGCAACTCGTGCGCGAGCGTTGCGAGAAACTCGCTGATGCGCCGCGACGACACTTCGAGCTGATCGAGGCGCTTTCTGTCGCTCATGTCGCGCGTGACCTTCGCGAAGCCGCGCAGCACGCGATGCTCGTCGTACACCGCGTTGATCACCACGTTCGCCCAGAAGAGCGAGCCGTCCTTGCGCACGCGCCAGCCTTCGCTCTCCACGCGGCCCGTGCGGATCGCGGTCTGCAGTTCGATCTCGGGGAGGTTGGCTTCGAGATCCTCGGGGCAATAGAACATCGAAAAGTGCTTGCCCAGGATCTCCGACGGCTGATAACCCTTGATTCGCATCGCGCCCGTATTCCAGCTTGCGATATGGCCGGCCGGATCGAGCATGAAGATCGCGTAATCGCTGACGCTTTCCACGAGCAGACGAAAGCGCTCTTCCGAGAGCCGCAGCTTCTCTTCCTCGGCGCGCTTCGCGGTGAGATCGCGCGTGTACTTCGCGTAGCCGATGATCTCGCCCTGCGTATTGCGCGCCGCCGTGATGACGACATTGGCCCAGAACAGCGTGCCGTCCTTGCGCACGCGCCAGCCTTCGTCCTCGAAGCGCCCGGTCGCGTAGGCCTGCTTCAGCTCGTACTCGGGCCAGCCGCGCGCCACCGATTCCGCCGTGTAAAAGCGCGACAGATGCTGTCCGATGATTTCGTGCGCCTCATAGCCCTTGATCTTGCGCGCGCCCTTGTTCCAGCTCGTGATGCGGCCGCTCAGGTCGAGCATGAAGATCGCGCAGTCTTCGATCGCATCGACGAGCGCGTGATACTGCGGCTCGCTCATGGCGGGCTCGGATGGCGCGTGGCGGGCGAGGTCGAGGGGCGAGTCGGCTTTAGGTCTGGTCATGGTTCGGGTGGTCGGCGCAGCGGCGGACGTTTCCTGGACAAAAGGTCCGCCGACGCCACAGTCTACCCGGAGCCCCGGCATCGCTGCCATGCCTTTAGTGAGCGTAGCTATCGGCGTGCCGGGCCGCGAAACGGCGCGCGGCGATCGCACCACCCGCTTTCAGCCGTGCTTCTGGAGGGATTTCAACGCCGATGCGCGCACGTAGACTGCGTTCACATTTCAGAAGGTCGGTGCTGGGCAGGCAGTGCGACGAGGCCGATGAAGTGGATTCGTGAAACCCTCAGGAGCACTACCATGACCGGCAATCTCAAAGGCATCATCTTCGTCGCGGCGCTCGCATGCGCTTCCTACGCGCTCGCAAGCGGATACGGCCCCGCGCCGCACTATTCGCCGATGGAAGGCGCGCCCGTCTCGCAGCAAGGCATGAACATGCAGACGATCGCGCAGGACGCTCAGCCAGGCAACGATGCAGGCGCCGGGAAGGCGAAGCAGGACAGCCCGCTCATTCAGGCGCAGGATTGAGCGCTTTTTGCATGAGACCGCGTTCCGCCGGTCGTCTCGGCGGGACGCGGCGCGTTCAATGAAACGCCTGATTTGCGGCGTTTTTCGCATCGGCCGCGCCGACCGTCTCGACCGTGCCCTTCGCGCGCCCGATGTCGATCTTCGGCATGAACAGCATCGAAATCACGGTGCCTAGCGCGATCACGAACATCGCCGTGAAGGTCAGATGCAGCGAATGGTGCAGCACGAGGCGAATCTCGTTGTTCATCGCGAAGTCGCCGGGCACGGACGACAGCAGTTGCTTCAGCTGATCCGCATGAACGGGCGGCAGGCCGGCCGTGTGCGTGAGGCCGTAGTTCTGCACCGCGCCGAACACGGCTGCACCGAGCGTATTGCCGAGGTTGCGCGAAAAGAGGTTCGATGCCGTCGCGCTGCCGCGTTCCATCGGCTGCACGATTTCCTGTATCAGGATGAGGCAGGACACGCTTGTGATGCCCATGCCAAAGCCCAGCACCGCCGAACCGACGCCCGCCCAGACCGGGCTCGATTGCGGACCGAGCAGCACGAACGGCAACGCGCCCAGCGGAATGAAGACCGGGCCGATCATCAACAGACGCCTCAGGCCGATGCGGCTGAACGCGCGCGACGTGAAAGTGGCGCCGCTCGGCCAGCCGATCATCATCATCGTGAGCGCGAGGCCCGCTTCCACCGGCGTGCGATGCATCACGCCCTGCACGTACATCGGCAGGAAAGTGGTGAGGCCCATCATCGCCATGCCGGCGAGGACCGTCGCGACGTTGCTCGCGGCAATCGGCCGATGCGACCACAGCCTGAACGAGATCATCGGATCGGCGGCGCGGCGCTCCTGAATCACGAAGCACACGATCGCGAGCACGAACACGCCGATCTCCACGCCGACGCGCGCATTGCTCGCGTGGCCGGCGTCGGTGAGCGCCATCATCAGCGCGGCGACGGCGGCGGTGAAGAAGAACGCGCCCGCGAGATCGATCGCCGGACGGTCGTGGCGCTTTTCCTCGTGCAGAAAGAGCGTGAAAAGCAGCGCGGCCAGTATGCCGATCGGCACGTTGATCCAGAAGATCCACGCCCACGAGAACTGGCGAATCAGCAGGCCGCCCACCATCGGCCCGAGCACGGCGGACACGGCCCACACGCTCGCGAGATAGCCCTGCACCTTGCCGCGCTCGCGCGCCGGATAGAGATCGCCGACGACCGTCAGCGCGACCGGCAGGATCGCGCCCGCGCCGACGCCCTGAATCAGCCGGAAGACGATCATCGCGGGCATCGACCACGCGAAGCCCGCGAGCACCGAGCCGATCAGAAAGATCGCGATGCCCGCGAGGATCGCCGGCTTGCGGCCGTAGAGATCGGCGAGCTTGCCGAACACGACCGTGAGCGCCGTCTGCGTGAGCAGGAACGACGAGAACACCCAGCTATACAGATTGAGGCCCCCGAGCTGCGTCGCGATTTGCGGCATCGCGGTGGAGACGATGGTGGCTTCGATCGCGACCATGGCCATCGAGGCCATCACCGCGCCGATGACGAGGGGACGGACGGTTTTGCTGTTCTGTGACATGCGGGCAGGAAGGCATATCGCCCGCCGCGCGTACGAGACAACCATGCGCGCGAACGGGCCATGCTCGAAAAATGAAGATGCGGCGGCGACGCCCCGGCTTGCGGATTCCTTGCAGCCGAAGCAATGTCGCCGATGAGAAAGCGCCGGATGCAATGTTATCCCGCCGCGCGAATCGCTGCTCGATGCGCATTTGCGCGCTCATTCAACGCTAATTCTTCGGGCCTACCTTCTGTACGTGGACGGGCAGCATGCTTCCCCGAGCAATCCGGCGGCCCGTTTCACGTATTCTCCTCAGCCCTTGGCGCCGGCCGTGATTCGGACCGGCGCATTTTTTTCCGCGCTTACGCGCATCTGCCACGCACATGTCGTCTTTCAGACCTAAATCCCCGGGAATGTCGCCTAAAATCGAACGGGCTGCAGCTTTGCCCCGTTCCCTTCCGAAGCGGCGGACTCGCATGATCAAATCACTGAAGAATCAGCTGGTGCTCGCGCTCGGGCTGCTCGTCAGCGTGATCGGCGTCGTGCAGGGCGTGAGTTCGTATCAGTTGAGCAAGACCGGCATGAGCGCGCTGCTCGACATGCGGCTCGAACAAGTGGCGGCGCGTCTGCGCGACGGACTCGCCGACAGCCTGCCGAAAAATCCCGCACGCGGCACCCAGGACGAGCGCGACGTCGTCGCCGTGGTGTGGAAGCCGGGCGAGGCGCTGCCTTTCCGCACGACCGACCCGTCGCTGCACTTTCCGCGCGACGCGCAGCCGGGTTTTTCCGGCGTCGACGTCAACGGCGAGCATTGGCGCATGTTCACGCGCCAGGAGCCGACGATGACGATCCAGGTCGCGCAGCGCTCGTCGATCCGGCGCGAAATCACGCAGGAAGCCGCGACGCAAACGCTCTGGCCGATCGCGGTGCTTTTGCCGCTCGTGTGGATCGCGGTCGCGCTCGTCGTGCGGCGCTCGCTGCGTCAGTTGAACGAGCTGGGCGAGGAAGTCCGCGCCATCGACATGGGTCATCTGCAGCCGCTGCCGACCGTCGGCGTGCCCACGGAAATCGCGCCCTTCATCCATTCGATCAACACGATGATCGAGCGCCTCGCGACATCGATCGAGAAGGAGCGCAAGTTCATCGCCGATGCCGCGCACGAATTGCGCACGCCGCTCACCGCGCTGCAGCTTCAGGCCGACAATCTCGCGCCGCATATCTATCCCGGCAATCAGGAGCGCTTTCAGGAGTTGCGCAAGGGCATCGCGCGCAGCGGCAAGCTGATTACGCAACTCTTGCGGATGGCGCGCGCCGATGCGCCGATGAACGGCGCGCCGCTCGCGCGCGTGAACATCGCGGACGTGGTGACGGCCGCCGTCGCCGACGTGCTGCCGATCGCCTTGTCGCGCGGCATGGATATCGGCGCGGAGGAAATGGTGAACGCGCACGTGCGCGCGGTGGAAACCGACATCGGCATGGCGGTGAAGAATCTCGTGTCGAACGCGGTGCGCTATACGCCCGATGGCGGCACCATCGACCTGCGCACGCGGCGCGATGGCGACATGGTCTGGATCGATGTCGTCGACACGGGGCCGGGCATCGACGAAGCGTTGCTGCCGCGCGTGTTCGACCGCTTTTTCCGCGCGAATCCGGACATCGAGGGCAGCGGGCTGGGGCTGTCGATCGTGAAGGCGATTGCCGCGCGTTACGGCGGCGACGTGACGCTCAAAAATCGCAGCGACGGGCGCTCGGGCATCGTCGCTTCGATCGGTTTTCCGGTCGAGGAGGCGAGCGAAAGCGTGCCATCGCCCGCGTTGAACCTTTAGTGTTTTGCGCGCTGTTTTCCGCCGATTACAATGCATTCGCTGCGTGGCGCGAAGCGATCGTCGCCGGTCAGTAGAACACTCAAAATGACCGGTCGTGCGTTTTCCGTTTTCCCAGATCCTTCGGGCCGCATTCCGGGCGCGTGGCGCGCGCCATTCTCGCGGGACGCGGGGTGGAACATGCGAATTCTTCTGATCGAAGACGACGTGCAGATCGGCACGAGCCTGATGCGTGCGCTCAAGGACGCCGATTACGCCGTCGACTGGGTCCGCGACGGCAACGCGGGCCGCGAGGCGATCAACGCGGCCGAGTACACCGTCGTGCTGCTCGATCTCGGCTTGCCGGGCATGACGGGCATCGAACTCTTGCGGCAGGCGCGCACGTCCGGCAACGCGACGCCGGTGCTGATCCTCACCGCGCGCGACGATCTCGACACACGCGTCCAGGGCCTCGATCTCGGCGCCGACGACTATCTGCTCAAGCCCTTCGACATGCCCGAACTGCTGGCGCGCATCCGCGCGGTGCTGCGCCGCAAGGCGGGCTACGCGGTCTCGCGCCTCGGCGACGATTCGCTCTGCCTCAATCTCGATCAGCGTACGCTTACGTGCGGAGAGACGTCGGGCGTGCTGTCCGCGCGTGAATTCGCGCTGATGCACGCGCTGCTCGAACGTCCCGGCACGATCTTCTCGCGCGATCAACTCGAAGACCGTCTCTACGGCTGGGGCAAGGAAGTGGAGAGCAACGCGGTCGACGTGCTGATCCATTCGGTGCGCAAGAAATTCGGCGCGGGCGTGATCCGCAACGTGCGCGGCCTCGGCTGGACGGTGATGCTCGGCCAGGCCGGCCGCGAGGAAACGAAATAGCGCGCGCGACATCGGCGGCGCGGGTCAATGCTCGTCGTATCGACGGCCGAGCGCGCCGCAAAAATACATGCTGTAGTCGTGATCCTGCGTTTCGATCTGACGCATGCGCCGTTCGAGATCCGCGAGATCGCTCGACGATGCGAGATAGTCGTCGCGGGCTTCCTGCGCGGTGCGGATCGAAAAGAGATGGTCGATGGAGTGAGTGAGACGTTCAAACATGATGTGCTCCCGTCGTTGAATGCAGGCCGATGAGTGGGGCCGACGAAAGCAGGTTATGCGCGCTGAATTAGCAGCGAATGAGAGCGCGAAGCAGCGACTCGCGGCATGCGCGATGCTGCTCTTCGCATGACGAAGCGTTCGCCAACGCACCGTGACGCGGATCACGCTGCGGGAAGGCACTGCCGCGCCGCACCATCCCGTGCTATCTTGTTTTAATAGGGGTTTCATACGGAACTGTGCGCTGTTCGCATTCGTCGATCGTCTCTCGTGAAGGCCGCCATGAACGATGTGTCTCGTACCCTCAGTGCCCGCGACCGCGTCGAGTTGCTGTGCTGGCTCACATGCGGCAGTCTCGGCGCGTATTACCTCAATGGCGACTGGCCGGCGGCCTCGTTTCACGTACAGGCCGCGCACAAGTGGCTCGACCGTCATCAGCGGCTCGCGGACTGGCTGACGGTCGCGAAGCTCGCGGCCATCGCCCGCGACATCGCCACGCAGCATTGCGCGATGCTCGAAGCCGACTGGGCCCGCGACGCCGTCGAGGAAATTCTCGATAGCGAAGACCTCAACTATCAATCGGATGTCGTGCGGCAGGTTTTCGACGATTGCCGCCGCGCACTCGCGGAAAAGCGCACGCCGGAATGAGCCGGCCATCGCGACGGGCGGCCTCTAGCGCGAACACCTGTATGGATGTACAGTAAGCCATTTTTCTGCTCTCGTCGCCGCGATGGACGCGCTGTCCTCCACATCCGCACCGCGCCGCATCGCGCATCTCGACATGGACGCCTTCTTCGCGTCGGTCGAACTTCTGCGTTATCCGGAATTGCGCGGCATGCCCGTCGTGGTCGGCGGCGGGCGCAGCGCCACGCCTGAAACGTTGCCCGACGGCACGCGCCGCTTCAAGCGTCTGCGCGATTACGCGGGTCGCGGCGTCGTCACCACGTCTACCTACGAGGCGCGCAAGTTCGGCGTCTTTTCCGCGATGGGCATGATGAAAGCCGCCCAGCTCGCGCCCGACGCAATTCTTCTGCCGACCGATTTCGAGTCCTATCGCCATTATTCGCGGCTTTTCAAGGCGGCCGTCGCGACGTTCACCACGCAGATCGAGAATCGCGGCATCGACGAAATTTATATCGATGTCAGCGATCTACCCGGCGAATCCGCGGAGATCGGCCAGCGCATGAAGGACGCCGTGCACGACGCGACGGGCCTCACCTGCTCGATCTGCATCGCGCCGAACAAGCTGCTCGCGAAGATCGGCTCCGAGCTCGACAAGCCCGACGGTCTCACCATCCTCACGATGGACGATCTGCCAACGCGCATCTGGCCGCTCGCCGCGCGCAAGGTGAACGGCATCGGACCGAAGGCGAACGAGAAGCTCGCGGCGCTCGGCATCGTGACCGTGGGCGATATCGCCGCCGCCGATCCCGGTTTCCTGCAGACGCATTTCGGCCACACGTACGCCGCGTGGCTCGCGCGCATCGCGCAGGGGCAGGACGAGCGGCCTGTCGTCGTCACTTCGACGCCCAAGTCGATGAGCCGCGAGACGACCTTCGAGCGGGACTTTCATCCGAAGCAGGATCGCGCGACGCTTTCCGCCGAGTTCACGGGGCTGTGCACGCGCGTCGCCGAAGACTTGCAGCGCAAGGGCTACGTCGGGCGCACGGTCGGCATCAAGCTGCGCTTCGACGACTTCCGCACCGTGACGCGCGATCTGACCGTGCCCGTCGCGACCGCCGATCCCGTCGAGATTCGCCGCGCCGCGACCGAATGCCTGAAGCGCATCGTGCTCGATCGCCGCATCCGTCTGCTCGGCGTACGCGTCAGCGCGCTCGCCGGGCGCGACGAAAGCGGCTTCGTCGAGCCGGTGCAGGTCGAATTGCCGTTCGATATCGCCGGCGACTGAAGCGCGCCTTATTTCATAGGCGCATAACGTAATCGCAGATGCTTCGTTGCCGCGCGAATCGCCGCGCGTTAGATTGATCGCTTCCCCAAGCTATCGATTGCCATTAGTCCGACGTGACGATTCTCACTGCCTCCATTGCCGAGCACGCTGCCGCCGATCAATCCATCGAGATTCGCCCGTTCGATGCGCCGCTCGGCGCGGAAGTCATCGGGCTCGATCTGTCGAAGCCATTGTCACAAGCCGATTTCGCGCGCATCCATCGCGCGCATCTGGATCATCACGTTCTCGTGTTTCGCGATCAGCGCATCACGCCCGACGAACAGGTCGCGTTCAGCAAGCGCTTCGGTCCGCTGCAGATTCACGTGCTGCATCAGTTCGGGCTCGGGGGGCATCCGGAAGTGCTGATCGTGTCGAACATCGTCGAGAACGGCAAGCCGATCGGTCTCGGCGATGCGGGTCATTTCTGGCATTCCGATCTTTCGTACAAGGACAAGCCGAGTCTCGGCTCGATGCTGCACGCGCAGGAATTGCCCGCGACCGGCGGCGACACGCTGTTCGCGAATCAGCATCTCGCGTGGGACACGCTGCCCGCGCATCTGCGCGATGCAGTCGAAGGCCGCGTCGCCGAACACACCTATCTCGCCAAATACGGCGAGCTGCAAAAGCGCAGTCCGTGGCGTCCGAATCTGTCGGCGGAGCAGATCGCGCAAGTCAAGCCGGTGACGCATCCGATCGTGCGGACGCATCCGGAAACCAAGCGTCGCGCGCTCTTCGTGAGCGAGCATTTCACGACGCGCATCATCGGTCTGCCGGAAGACGAAAGCCGCGCCTTGCTCGCGGAACTCTTCGCGCATAGCACGCAAAGCGAGTTCGTCTATCGCCATCAATGGCGCGAACGCGACATGGTCTTCTGGGACAACCGCTCGGTGATGCATCTCGCCGCCGGCACGCCCGACGATCAGCGCCGCAAGCTCTATCGCACGACCATCGAAGGCGACGCGCCTTTCTAAAAAGCCACTATTTTTACGGGGTTTCATCGATGCATTCTCGAACCGGGAAGGGCGGCGCACGCGCGCTCGTCGCGGCGCTTTCGCTCGCGATCGGCGTCACGTCGGCGAGCGCGCATGCCGAAGGCACGTTGCGCATCGCCGAGCAATTCGGCGTCGTGTATCTGCTGCTCAATGTCGCGCGCGATCAGAAGTTCATCGAGCAGGAAGGCAAGAAGGAAGGGCTCGATATCAAGGTCGACTGGGCGAAGCTGTCGGGCGGATCGAGCGTCAACGATGCGCTGTTGTCCGGCTCGGTCGATATCGCCGCGGCGGGCGTCGGCCCGTTGCTGACGATCTGGGACCGCACGCACGGACGGCAAAACGTGAAGGGCGTCGCGTCGCTCGGCAACTTCCCGTATTACCTCGTATCGAACGATCCGCGCGTAAAAACCATCGCCGATTTCACCGACAAGGATCGCATCGCGGTGCCGGCAGTCGGCGTGTCGGTGCAATCGCGCGTCCTGCAATACGCGGCGGCGAAGCAATGGGGCGACAAGGAATACAACCGCCTCGACAAGCTCACGCAAGCGGTGCCGCATCCGGACGCAGCCGCGGCGCTCATCGCGGGCGGCACGGAGATCAACGCGCACTTCGGCAATCCGCCGTTCCAGCAGCAGGAACTCGCGGGCAATCCAAAAGCGCATATCGTGCTCAATTCATACGATGTGCTCGGCGGCCCCAGTTCCGCGACGGTGCTCTACGCGACCGAGAAATTCCGCAACGAGAATCCGAAGACGTATCGCGCGTTTGTCGCCGGTCTTGCCGATGCCGCGCGCTATATCACGCAACATCCGGAACAAGCCGCCGATATTTATCTGCGCGTGAACAACGCGAAGATCGACCGCGATTTGCTTATCAAGGTGATCAAGGATCCGTCGGTGCAATTCAAGGTCGCGCCGCAAAACACGTTCGGGCTCGCGCAGTTCATGCATCGCGTCGGCGTCATCAAGAACGAGCCGAAGTCGTGGCAGGATTACTTCTTTACCGATCCCGCGACGAAAGACGGAAGCTGACGCCGCTTATCGGCGATTGCGGATTCGATATGCGCAATGATTGGTTCGCTCGAGCGCAGCGCGCCGGTATCGTGATCGTTTGCAATCGGGCAGATGAACATGGCCGCCAATCCCCAAGCGCTTTATTCGCACGAAGCCGATCGTGAGGCTGCGACGAGCGGCAAGCTTCTCAGCGCGAAGAACGTCACGCTCGAATACCGCACGCCGGAGCGGCTCGTTCGCGCGACGCACGATGTCAGCTTCGATGTCTACGGCGCCGACCGCTTCGTGCTGCTCGGGCCTTCGGGCTGCGGCAAGTCGACCTTGCTCAAGGCCGTTGCGGGCTTCATCGAGCCGGTTGGAGGCAGCATCGAAATCGGCGGTGAACGTGTGCGCGGGCCGGGCGCGGATCGCATCGTCGTGTTTCAGGAGTTCGATCAGTTGCCGCCGTGGAAGACCGTCGTGCAGAACGTCGCCTTTCCGCTGCGCGTCGCGCGCAAGCTCGGCCGCGCCGAAGCTCGCGAACGCGCGCTGCATTATCTCGACAAGGTCGGTCTCGCCAAATTCGCCGATGCGTATCCGCATACGCTGTCGGGCGGCATGAAGCAGCGCGTCGCCATTGCACGCGCCCTCGCGATGCAGCCGCGCGTGCTGCTGATGGACGAGCCCTTCGCCGCACTCGATGCGCTCACGCGACGCCGCATGCAGGAAGAGCTCTTGCGCCTCTGGAGCGACGAGCGATTCACGCTGTTGTTCGTCACGCACTCGATCGAGGAAGCGCTGATCGTCGGCAATCGCATTGTGCTGCTGACGCCGCATCCGGGACGCGTGCGCGCCGAGCTCAACAGTCATCAATACACGCAGGACAGCCTGGGTCGCGGCGAGTTTCAGCAGAGCGTCGCGCGCATTCATCGTCTGTTGTTCGAAGAGGAGCGCGCGCAATGAGCACGCCGCATCCGATCGTGCCGCCCGTGCGGCCCGAGTATGAAATCGCGCCTGCCGCGAGCGTCGCCGTCGAACATGAAGCGCCGTTGCCGCTGTCGAAGCGGCTAGCGGATCGTGCGTGGCTGCGCAAGTCGATCATCGCGCTCGTGCTGATCGCGTTGTGGGAAATCGCCGCACGCGCCGTCGATAACGATCTGCTGTTGCCCACTTTCAGCGCGACCTTCGTCGCATTCGTGCAGGGCATCGCGTCGGGCGAACTCATCGAGAAGATCGGCATTTCGATGTCGGTACTGCTGCGCGGCTATGCGCTCGGCGCGGCGCTCGCGTTCGCGCTGACATCGCTTGCGGTCTCGACGCGCATCGGCCGCGACATCCTTTCGATGCTCACCGCGATGTTCAATCCGCTGCCTTCCATCGCGCTGTTGCCGCTCGCGTTGCTGTGGTTCGGCCTCGGCACCGGAAGCCTGCTTTTCGTGCTCGTGCATTCGGTGTTGTGGCCGCTCGCGCTCAACACGTATGCGGGCTTTCAGGCCGTGCCGACGACCTTGCGCATGACGGGCCGCAACTACGGTCTCAACGGCATGCGCCATGTGATGCTGATTCTGGTGCCCGCCGCGTTGCCTTCGATTCTCGCGGGCTTGCGCGTGGGCTGGGCCTTCGCGTGGCGCACGCTGATCGCGGCGGAGCTCGTGTTCGGCGCGAGCTCGGGCAAGGGCGGGCTCGGCTGGTACATCTTCCAGAACCGCAACGAGCTTTACACGGACCGCGTGTTCGCGGGACTGGCTGCGGTCATCGTGATCGGCCTTGCTGTGGAGCATCTCGTCTTCGATACGATCGAGCGCGTGACCGTGCGCCGCTGGGGCGTGCAGCAATGAGCGCGCTCAATTCCCCGCGCGAATGAAGTCGATGAACGCGCGCAACGGCCCCGGCATGTGCGCGCGGCTCGGATAATAGAGACGCGGCCCGGTGAAACTCTGCCACCACGGTTTGAGCACGGGCACGAGCGCGCCATCGTCGATGGCCGCGCGCACGAACTCGTCGAACGTATAGACGAGGCCCAATCCCGCGATGGCCGCGCTTCGGCTGATCTCGATCGACGACGTGACGAGCGGTCCTTCCGGCGCGATGCGTATCGTTTCCTTGCCGCGCATGAATTCCCACACGGCCAGCACGCCGCTATCGAAACGATGCCCGATGCACGCGTGATTCACGAGTTCGCGCGGATGCTTCGGCTCGCCGTGCGCCGCGAGATAAGCCGGCGACGCCACCGCGACGAAGCGTTGCGTGCGCGGCCCGATCGGCACGGCGATCATGTCGCGCTCGATGCGCTCGTCATAACGGATGCCCGCATCGAAACCGGCGGCGAGCACGTCGATGAAGGTATCGGTTGCGCTGATCTCCAGCTTGATGCCCGGATGCGCCGTCAGAAAACGCGCGACGATTGGCGGCAGGATCTCGCGTGACACGATGCGCGGGACGTTCAGGCGCAACGTGCCGGTCGGGCTGTCGCGAAAGCCGTTGACGGCATCGAGCGCGCCCGCGATTTCCGCGAACGCGGGCCCGAGGCGTTCGATGAGCCGCTCGCCCGCTTCGGTCGGCGTGACGCTGCGCGTCGTGCGATTCAAAAGCCGCACGCCCAGACGCGTTTCGAGCCTGCGTATGGCCTCGCTCAGCGACGACGCCGACACGCCGCGCAACAGCGCCGCCTGCCTGAAGCCACGCGACCGCGCGACGGCCAGAAACGCGTGAAGATCCGACAAATCCGGTTCGCTCATCTCTCACCCATTGTTCGCTGGGGCGCACAGCCCATTCGGATTGAGGCGGATTATCGCACGCGAGGTTTGCTCCCATAATCGTCTCCATTCTTCAAGGAGAGAACGAACATGGAACAACGCAAGCTCGGAAAGAACGGACCGCAATCGTCGGCGATCGGCCTCGGATGCATGGGCATGTCGGGCATGTACGGGCCGTCGGATCGCGCGGAGAGCATCGCGACGATACACGCGGCCCTCGAAGCGGGCGTGACGCTGCTCGACACCGGCGACTTCTACGGCATGGGGCACAACGAAATGCTGATCGGCGAAGCGTTGAGAAGCGCGCCGCCTTCACGCCGCGATGCGGCGATTCTCAGCGTGAAATTCGGCGGCATGCGCGATCCGGCCGGCCGGTTCATCGCGTTCGATGGACGGCCCGTCGCCGTGAAGAATTCGCTCGCGTATACATTGCAGCGGCTCGGCGTCGAACATATCGACATTTATCGGCCCGCGCGCCTCGATGCGAACGTGCCGGTCGAAGACACCGTCGGCGCGATCGCCGAGATGATCGACGCGGGCTATGTGCGCCACGTCGGATTGTCGGAAGTCGGCGCGGACACGATTCGCCGTGCCGCCGCCGTGCATGCGGTGTGCGATCTGCAGATCGAATACTCGCTGATTTCGCGCGGCCTCGAGGAATCGATTCTTCCGGCATGCCGCGAACTCGGCATCGGCATCACGGCGTACGGCGTGCTGTCGCGCGGACTCATCAGCGGACACTGGAGCCGCGACGCCGCGCAATCCGGCGACTGGCGCGCGAACAGTCCGCGCTTTCAGCAAGGCAACGTCGAACGCAATCTCGCGCTCGTCGATGCGTTGCGCAAGATCGCCGATGCAAAGGGCGTGAGCGTCGCGCAGATCGCGATCGCGTGGGTGCTCGCGCAGGGCGATGACATCGTGCCTGTCGTCGGCGCGCGCCGTCGCGACCGGCTGACGGAATCGCTCGGGGCGCTCGATGTCGCGCTCACGAAGGATGACCTCGCCGCGATCGAAGCGGCGGTGCCGAAGGGCGCGGCGGCGGGCGATCGCTACGAGGCCGTGCAGATGGCGCATCTCGACAGCGAGAAGCGCTGAATCTCCCGGCGTGGTTCGCGACGCGGCACGCAAACTGCGACGCGTGTAGCATCGATCCCGATCCACCGATGGAGAGACGCCGAGTGAAAATCGCGACCTTCAACATCAACGGCATCCGTCCGCGGCTCGACGCCTTGCTGACATGGCTCGAACGCGAATCGCCCGATATCGTCTGCCTGCAGGAACTGAAAGCGACCGACGCGCAGTTTCCCGCCGACGCGATCGCGAACGCGGGCTACGGCGCGCTATGGCATGGGCAGCAATCGTGGAACGGCGTGGCGATTCTCGCGAAAGACGCGGAGCCGGTGCTGAGCCGGCGCGGGCTGCCGGGTTACGAAGACGATACGCATAGCCGTTATATCGAGGCGGCCGTGGGCGGCTTGCTGATCGGCTGTCTTTATCTTCCGAACGGCAATCCGCAGCCCGGCCCGAAGTTCGATTACAAGCTCGAATGGTTCGCGCGCTTCAACGCGCATGCGAAGATGTTGCTCGATAGCGGACATCCCGTCGTGCTCGCGGGCGATTACAACGTCGTGCCGACCGATGACGACATCTACAACACGCGCTCGTGGCTGAAGGACGCGCTGTTGCAGCCGGAGAGCCGCGCGGCCTACGCGGATTTGCTCGCGCAAGGCTGGACCGATGCGCTGAAGCAGAAGTTTCCCGATGAGCGCATCTATACGTTCTGGGATTACTTCCGCAATCATTGGCAGACGAATTCCGGCTTGCGCATCGATCACATCCTTCTTAGCAAGGATCTCGCGAAGAAGCTGGAGGCGGCGGGCGTCGACAAATGGGTGCGCGGCGAGCCGCATGCGAGCGATCATGCGCCGGCGTGGGTCACGCTCAAGCTCGGGCGCACGCGCAAGAAATCGGCTTAGGCTTGCAGCGTGTCGCGCGTCGGTTGCAGCGACGCGAGGAATTGCATCGCGTGTTCGCGGCCGCCCATCGTCCAAACGTCGAGATGATCGGCGTCTTCGATGAGCGCGAGACGCTTGTCGCCGCGTGCTGCATCGAAGAGACGCTGGAAGTGTTCGGGCGGAATCACGCCGTCTTTCGTGCCGCCGTAGATCAAGAGCGGCGCATCGATCGATGCGATTTTCGCGAGGCTTTCGTAGCGATCGCGTGCGAGCAGCCGCACGGGAAAGAGCCGGAAGCGTTTCGCGGCGACATCGACGATGCTCGTGAACGGCGCTTCGAGCATCAGCGCATGGATCTTCGCGACGCTTGCAAGCTGCACGGCGACACCCGAGCCGAGCGAATAACCGTGCAGCACGATGTTGCGTGAACGCGCCGCGGCGTAGGCGTAGGCGGCGCGCGCATCGGCGTAAAGGCCGGCTTCGTGCGGCCTGCCGGGATTGCCGCCGTAGCCGCGATATTCGGCGACCAGCACGCCATAGCCCGCTTCGATCATCTCCAATGCAACATGACCGCGCTGGAAAAGGTCTTCGCCATTGCCGTGAAAGAGGATGACCGTGGGCGCGTCGTCGTCGGGCGGCGCTTTGTAGCGCATGGTCAGGTCGAGGCCGTCATCGGTTCTGATGACGACTGCTTCGGTGCGCGCTTCCACATCGGCGTTCTTGAAGGCTTCGATCTGTTCGAGCGGATAGACGAGCCTTCCTTGCAGCCAATACAGGCCCGCGAGCGCGATCGTGTAGACCAGCGCTATGGCGAGCAGGGCGATCCAGAGGACTTCGCGCATCGGTGTCGGCGGCGGGTTGGCGTTCCTCGTATGGTAGTGGAGTTGCGGCGTGTGGATGCGTGCGCTTGCGCCTGCATTTCATGTACGGGCGGTGAATCGTTACCGACAGAAAAATGACCCAGATGAATTCCGCGGGATCCAATCGATCAAATTCGACGCGGACAACTTGTCGGTGTCAAATCGCCATCGAGTTGATCTGGCGCGCACGCTCGTCGACGCTAACAACAGCGTCGCGCGGACTGACATTGTTGTTCTCTATGGCTATTTTGAAAAGGGCGACGAGACGGAACGGCGGTCACAAAAAAGCGCGTTGAATCCGTCGTTAGCTATCTTCGTGCGCTCGGCGTCGAAGAGAGGCGTATCGAGGTCGACTATGAGATTTGGCCTACCGTTCCAAATGTCCCCGATTCGGAGCGCTTCCAGGTTCTGGTCGAATTCATCCCGGCCCAAAGCCCTTGCGGTTAGGTAAGGCGCGGTTGCGCGCGAGCGATTGCAAGCCGCTTGCGTGGCGCCAGCGGCCGGATCTCCGGCAACTCGCTCACTCCCGCACATCCACATCCCCCTGCCGCAAGCTCAAAGGCATCTCCGCAGCGATCTCCTTCTCCACGTCCTCCGCTTCCCGCTCGCGATTGAACAGCGCGTTGAGCAGAATCGCGAACACCGCGGCGAGCGTGATTCCGCTATGCGTCAGCGGTCCCGCCCACGCCGGCATGTGCGCGAAGAACGCCGGCGCGGCAAGCGGAATCACGCCCACGCCGAGACTGATCGCGATGATGAGCAAGTTGTTCTTGCTATCGAAATCGACCTTGCTCAGGATCTTCACGCCGGTCGCCGCGACCATGCCGAACATCGCGATGCCCGCGCCGCCGAGCACGACCACCGGTATCGAAGCAATCAGATTCGAGAGCTTCGGCAGCAGCCCGAGCAGGATCAGGATCACGCCCGACACCGCGACCACCCAGCGGCTTTTGACGCCCGTAATGCCCACGAGCCCGATGTTCTGCGAAAACGACGAATGCGGAAACGTATTGAAGATGCCGCCGATCACCGTGCCGAGACCATCGGTGCGCAGTCCGCGCGTCGCATCGATGCGCGAAACGGGGCGCATCGCGAGATCGCCGAGCGCGAGGAACATACCGAGCGATTCCACCATGATGACGACCATCACGAGACACAGCGAGGCGATCGCCGCGACATCGAAGACCGGCATACCGAACGCGAACGGCCGCACCGGCGCGAACCACGCGGCTTGACCGACGCCCGCGAAATCGACGAAGCCGAGCGGCAACGCGATCACGAAGCCGATCGCCATGCCGAGCAACACCGAAATATTCGCGACGAAGCCCTTCAGATACTTGTTGATGAGCAGAATCGCGAGCAGCACGATGCCCGCGATCATCAGATTGCGCGGCTCGCCGAAATTCGGTGCGCCGCGTCCGCCGCCCGCCCAGTTGATCGCGACGGGAAAGAGCGTCATGCCGATCGTCAGAATGATCGTGCCCGTGACGATCGGCGGAAAGAAGCGCATCAGCCGTCCGAAGAACGGCGCGATCAGGACCGCGAACACGCCCGCCGCGATGGTCGCGCCGAAGATCGCCGGCAGGCCCGCACCGGATGATGCCATCGCGACCATCGGCCCGACCGGCGCGAAGCTCACGCCCATGATGACCGGCAGGCGGATGCCGAATTTCCATACGCCGATGCACTGCACCAGCGTGACGACTCCGCACGCGAAGAGGTCCGAGCTGATCAGAAACGCGACCTGCTCCTTCGGCAGCTTGAGCGCTGCGCCGATGATGAGCGGCACCGCGATCGCGCCCGCGTACATCACGAGTACGTGCTGAATGCCGACCGCGAGCATCTGACCGATGGGCAGCACTTCGTCGACGGGATGAATCGTTTGGGCCATGTGCGCTCCGGCAAGCTCGAATGTCTATGACGTTGAGTGGGTCGCCCGAGTATTGCACCGCGCGACGGCCGAAAAAATATTCGGGCCGCTATACATGGCATCGGACGCGCGCTTGACTTTGTTCAGGATATTTGACCGATATTGTCCATGCGATCGCGCGCACACGGCAGCATTTGCCGATTCGGCGCAGCGCACATCGCGACAAACGGAAGAAATCCTCGAATCGCTTGTGCCGCAAGGCTTGTCGCACTGTCGATTTTTGGGATGGCGTGCTACATTCCGAGCGCTTCGCGTTGCTTTATTTCGATAGCTTTCGCGGCGATGCAACAATCCAGCTTCCAGGGCTTGGCGCCCAATAACATCATTCGCACGGGGATCTCGGCATGGAAATGGTCGGCGGAACGCGGCTTGCCCAACTGTTCACCAGCAACCAGGAGCAATTGCTCGCGGAATGGTTCGCGCAGCAGCACGCCATCGCGGCGCGGCGCGGCCTCGTCGGCGAGGCGGAACTGCGCAATCAGTTCAGCCAGTTCACGTCGCTTCTCGTGACGGCGCTCGGCGCCTCCGAACGCGTCGATTTCAAATCGTCCGCATGGCAGGAAGTGCGCGCGTTTCTCGCGGAAATGTCGGCGCAGCGTGCGCGTCAGGGCTTCACGCCCGTCGAGACCGCGATGTTCGTGTTCTCGCTCAAGCAGCCGCTCTTCGCGCGTTTGCGCGACACGCTCGTCAACGATGCCCCCGCGCTCGCCGATCTCACCTGGACGATCAGCACGCTCTTCGACGAGCTCGGGCTCTTCACGACCGAAGTGTTCCAGGCGAGCCGCGAGCAGGTCATCGTGCGCCAGCAGCAGGAACTGCTCGAACTGTCGACGCCCGTCGTGCAGTTGTGGGACGGCATTCTCGCGCTGCCTCTCATCGGCACGCTCGATTCGGCGCGCACGCAAGTCGTGATGGAAAACCTGCTGCAGAAGATCGTCGAGACGGGCGCGGCCATTTCGATCATCGACATCACCGGCGTGCCGACCGTCGATACGCTCGTCGCGCAGCACTTGCTGAAGACGGTCGCGGCGGCGCGTCTGATGGGCGCGGACTGCATCATCAGCGGTATTCGTCCGCAGATCGCGCAGACCATCGTTCATCTCGGCGTGAATCTCACGAACGTCACGACCAAGGCGACGCTCGCGTCGGCGTTCGTCGTCGCGCTGCAGCGCACGGGCAAGTCGGTGACGGCCGGATCCGCGCAGGACGCCTCGCGCGGCAGCCGCGCAAGCGACGGCTTCGATTCGCTGCAAGCGGAATGACGCAGCCTTTCGCCATTCGAAGCACGCATCGAACGCAACGCGACTGAACGGGGTTTCAAGCGATGGAACGCATTCCGATTCTCACGATGGGCAGGCTCCTGCTCGTCACCATTCAGGTCGACATGCACGACCGGCTCGCGCTCGCGCTGCAGGACGATCTGACGAGCCGCATCGTGAAAGACGGCGCGCGCGGCGTCCTGATCGACATTTCCTCGCTCGACGTGGTCGATTCGTTCATCGGACGCATGATCGGCAACACGGCCGCCATGGCGCGCGTGCTCGATGCCGAGACGGTCGTCGTCGGCATGCAGCCTTCGGTCGCGATCACGCTCGTCGAACTCGGCCTCACGCTTTCGGGCGTACGCACGGCGCTGAACGTGGAGAAGGGCATGGCGCTCCTTTCGAAGGGCGGCACGGCCTGACGGCCGCATGCACACGACTCCATGACGATCTTCAATTCCACAGCCGCGCCGACGTCCTCGTCGCCGCCCGACACGCTGCCGATCCGCAACGACGAGCAGATCGTGCGGCTGCGCCAGTTCGTGCGCGAGAAGGCGGTCTCGCAGGGCCTGTCTCTCATCGACCAGACGAAGTTCGTGACGGCGGCGAGCGAGCTGGCACGCAACACGCTCATCTACGGCGGCGGCGGCGACGTGCATTGCTATCTCGTCGAGCGTAACGGCCGCCGTGGCCTCAAGCTCGAATTCGTCGACAATGGTCCGGGCATTCCGGATATTCCGCGCGCGCTCTCCGACGGATTCACGTCGGGCAGCGGCCTCGGGCTCGGGCTTGGCGGCGCCAAACGTCTGTGCGACGAATTCGACATCCGCTCCGCGCCGGGCGAAGGCACGCACGTCTCGATCACGAAATGGAAACCGTTCTGAAGGAATCGATGGCCGCGCAGCAGCGCTACGAGATCGCCGAGGCGAGCCAGATCGCCTATGCGCGGCGTTCTATCGGCGAACTCGCGCGCGGGCTCGGTTTCAACGAGACGGCCGCGGGCGAGCTCGCGATCGTCGTCACCGAATGCGGCACGAATCTGCTGAAGCATGCACAGCGCGGCGAACTGCTCGTGCGTCCGCTCGTCGACAGGGGCGCCGGCGCGACTTTGCGCTACGGCATCGAAGTGCTGTGCATCGACAACGGGCCGGGCATTTACGATCTGCATCGCTGTTTCGAGGACGGCTACACGACGGCGGGCAGTCCCGGCAACGGCATGGGCGCGATCGAGCGTCTTTCCGACGAACTCGACATCTGGAGCGCGCCGCAACGCGGCACGGTGTTGCGCGCCGTGTTCTGGAACGCGCCGGGCGCGGCGAACACGCGTGCGCCGCAACTGACATACGGCGTCGTGAACCTGCCGCTGCAAACCGAAACCGTATCCGGCGATGCATGGTCCGTCTACGCGCATGACGGCGAATTCACCGTGCTCGTCGCCGATGGCCTCGGTCACGGACCGCTCGCCAATGTCGCGGCGATCGAGGCGGCCAAAGCGCTCGCCGCGAACGGCGACCAGGCGCTCGATCGCATCATGGAGGCCGCCAACGAGGCGCTGCGCCCGACGCGCGGCGCGGCGGTCGGCATCGCGCGCATGCCGGCGTTCGCGTCGATGCCGGGCATGGCGGTGAGCTTCGCGGGCATCGGCAATATTTCGGCGAGCGTGTGGACCGAAGGCACGCACAAGCATCTCGTCTCGCACAGCGGCATCGTCGGGCATGCGGCGCGGCGCGCGCAGATCTTCGACGTGCCGTATCCGCCGAACGCGCTCGTCGTGCTGCATTCGGACGGGCTCACGTCGCGCTGGGATCTCGCGCGCTATCCGGGCCTCGCGATGCGGCACCCGGCGCTCGTCGCGGCGGTGCTGTATCGCGACTTCGCGCGCGGCCGCGACGACATCACCGTGTTCGTGGCCCGCGCGGCCGGGAGCGCAGGATGACGCAACCGCTCTACTCGATGCGGATCGATCACGAGCGCGACATCGTCGCGGTCCGCGTGAAGGCGCGCGATGCGAGCGCGGCGCTCGGCTTCTCGCCGCAGGATCAGACGCGCATTTCCACGTCCGTGCTCGAAGCCGCGCGCACCGTGCTGATCGCGGGGCAGGCGGCGCGCGCGGAATTTCTCGTCGATAACGCCGCGCGCCCGCCGCGCTTCGTCGTGCGTTTTCTGGCGGGCGGCGGTGCGGGCCAGCGTCTGCGCGCCATGCGCCACGACGACTCGCAAGCCGCGCTGGGCCTGCTCGCGGCGCAACGTCTGATGGATCAATGCGCGATCGCCGACGAAGCCGATGGCGACACCTCGATCTCGCTCGCGAAGGCTTTACCCGATGGCGTGCCGTGCGATGCGCAGGCGGTGAAGAACGCACTCGAGCGTCAGCCGAGCGAAGACACGGCCGCGGAATTGCAGCGCCAGAATCGCGAGCTGATCGCCGCGCTCGCGGATCTGCGCGAACGTCAGGAGGAGCTCACGCGTCTTACGCGCGAACTCGAGGACACCAATCGCGGCGTCGTCGCGCTTTATGCGGAGCTGGATGCGCGCGCCGATCATCTGCGCCGCGCGGACGAATCGAAATCGCGCTTTCTGTCGAACATGAGCCACGAGTTCCGCACGCCGCTGTCGTCGATCCGCGCGCTCTCGAAACTCTTGCTCGAACGTATCGACGGCGATCTGACGGAAGAGCAGGAAAAGCAGGTGCGCTTCATCCGCAAGGCAGCGGAGGATTTGTCGGAAACGGTCGACGATCTGCTCGATCTCGCGAAGATCGAAGCGGGCAAGATCGAAGTGCGTCCCGCCGAATTCGAAGTCGATACCCTGTTTTCGGCGCTGCGCGGCATGTTGCGGCCGCTGTCGCCGGGCGGCGCGGTGGAACTCGTGTTCGAATCGTGCGAAGGCCTGCCGCCCATTCATACCGATGAAGCCAAGGTCGCGCAGGTGCTGCGCAACTTCGTATCGAATGCGCTCAAGTTCACCGAGCGCGGCGAAGTGCGCGTCGCGGCGAGCTATGACGACGCGCGCCGGCTCATCACGTTTTCCGTCAGCGATACGGGCATCGGCATCGCGCCGGAGCATCAGCAGGTCGTCTTCGAAGAGTTCGGGCAAGTTGAAAACCGCCTTCAGCAATACGTGAAGGGTACGGGCCTCGGCCTGCCGCTGTGCCGCAAGCTGTGCAAGCTGCTCGGCGGCGATGTGTCGCTCGCGAGCGAACCCGGGCGCGGCTCGACTTTCAGCGCGACGATTCCCGCGCATTACGGCGCGGACGTCGACGCCGCGCATCACGCCGCGAGCGATACGCGGCCCGCCGTGCTGATCGTCGCGAGCAATCCGATCGAGCGGCTCGACTGCGAGGCCGCGCTGCGCGCTTCGCCGTATCGCCCGATGAGCGCCGCGACGCTCGACGAAGCGAGCCGCCTGCTCGCGCGCACGCAGCCCGCCGCGTTGCTGCTCGCCGTGCGGCCCGCGCCGTCGGAAGCGTGGATCTGGCTCGCCGCGTTGCGCGCGCAGGCCGCGACGCGCAGCATTCCGATCGTCGTGCTCGGCGAGGACGAGGATCGCAATGAAGCGCGGGCGCTGGGCGCGACCGCGTTCGTTGAAAAGCCGGCGGGCGGTGGCGAGCTGCCGGGCGTGCTGGATGCGGTGACGGGCGAGGGACGAGCATCATGAGAAGCGACTGGAACGAGGTGCTGATCCTCAACGTCGACGACAACGACGGCGCGCGCTATGCGAAAACGCGCATCCTGTCGCGCGCGGGCTTCAACGTGATCGAAGCGCCGACGGGCACGGCCGCGCTCGAACGGGTGCGCGCCGAAGCGCCCGATCTCGTGCTGCTCGACGTGAAGCTGCCCGACATCAACGGGCTCGAAGTGTGCAGGCAGATCAAGGCATCGCCGGAGACGTCGGGCACGCTCGTGCTGCAGACATCGGCGGCGGCCGTGCATAGCCTCGATCGCATTCGCGGTCTCGAAGGCGGCGCGGATAGCTATTTGACCGAGCCTGTCGAACCCGCGGAACTGATCGCGCATGTGCGCGCGTTGCTGCGCGTGCGGCTCGCGGAAAATGCGCTGCGCGAGAGCGAGGAGCGCTTTCGCCAGCTTGCCGGGAATATCGACGACGTGTTCTGGATGCTCGATCCGGCATCCAACGAACTGCTCTATGTGAGCCCCGCTTACGCGCATCTCTTCGATACCGGCGGCGGCGCGCCCGCGCCCCTGCCTGGCCCCGATCACTGGTCCGGCGACATTCTTCCCCTCGATCGCGATCATGTCGCCGAGGCGTATCGGCAACTGCTCGCGAACGGCACGCCGTATCAGGTCGAATATCGCATCGTGCGCGCGAGCGGCGGGCCGCGCTGGGTCGCGGAGCGCGCGTTTCCGGTTCACGGCGCGGCGGGTCATCCGGCGCGGCCGTATCGCATCGCGGGCATCGTCAACGATATCTCCGAGCGCAAGGCCGCCGAACTGCTGTTGCGCGAAGCGGACCGCCGCAAGGACGAGTTTCTCGCGATGCTCGCGCATGAATTGCGCAATCCGCTCGCGCCGATCCGCAATGCGGTCGATCTGCTCGATCCGGATCGCGAGCCGTCCGTGCAGCACTTCGCGACGGTGCGCGCGATCATCGACAGACAGGTGCGGCATTTGAGCCGGCTCGTCGACGATCTGCTCGACGTTGCGCGCATCACGCAGGGCAAGATCACGCTGCGCCAGGAAACGGTCGATCTCGCGGCGGCGCTCGCGGCGGCCATCGAGACCGTGCAGCCCGCGCTCGAACGAAAGCGGCACGCGTTGACGGTGAAGCTGCCGGATGCGCCGCTCTACATCGTCGGCGACAGCGTGCGGCTCGCGCAGGTGTTCGGCAATCTGCTGTCGAATGCGTCGAAGTACAGCGTCGAGGAAGGCGAGATCGCCATCGAAACGGAACAGTTCGGCGATGAGGTGCGTATCGTCGTGCGCGACAAGGGCATCGGCATCGCGTCCGACATGCTGCCGCACATCTTCGATCTGTTCGTGCAATCGGAGACATCGCTCGAACGATCGGAGGGCGGGCTCGGCATCGGCTTGCCGCTGGCGAAGACGCTCGTCGAGTTGCAGGGCGGACGCATCGAAGCATTCTCGGCGGGGGCGCAGGCGGGCAGCGAGTTCGTCGTGTGGCTGCCGCTCGCGAAGGATGCGCAAGTGGCCACGCAAGGCGCGCCGGCAACGCCCGCGACCGTCAACGCGGGCAAGCGCGTGCTGCTCGTCGATGACAGCGTCGACGCGGCCACCGCGATGGCGCTGCTGCTCGAAGCCGACGGCTTCGACGTTCGCACGGCGCACGATGCAACCGAAGCGCTCGCGGTCTCCGACACCTTCATGCCGCAGATCGTGCTGCTCGATATCGGCTTGCCGGGCATGGACGGATACCGGCTCGCGGCCGAGATGCGCGCGCGTCCCGCAACCGCCGATGCCTTGCTGATCGCCGTGACGGGATACGGGCAGGCGCATGATCGTCAGCGCTCGAAGGAAGCGGGCTTCGATCATCATCTCGTGAAGCCGGTGGCGTTCGCGGAGATTCAAAGGGCGGTGTCGGGAAAGTTCGCCTGAGGGCGGAGCCGAAAAATCTGAATTGCCGATGGAAATGGCGTAATCGCGCGCCGATTGCGGCACACTCCGCCGGGAACAAATCAGAACGGATTCCGGTTCCCATGACATCCTCACCGCTCGTCACCGTCGTCATGCCCGCGTTCAACGCGCAGGCCTTCATCGGCGAAGCAATCGCTTCGATTCGCGCTCAAACGCTCGAAGACTGGGAGCTCATCGTCGTGGACGATGGCTCGATCGATCAGACGTTCGCCGTCGCGCAGCAGGCAGCGGGCGACGACAGCCGCGTGCGCCTCATACGCTTCGGCCGGAACGAGGGCATCAGCGCCGCTTCGAATGCGGGTTTCGACGCGGCGCGCGGCGAGTTCATCGCGCGCATCGACTCGGACGACCGGGCGCTGCCGACGAGGCTCGCCGCGCAAGTCGCCGCTTTCCGCGAGTGCGCGCGCCTTGCCGCTTGCGGCGGCCATGCGCGCTTGTTCGGCGATGGTATTGCGAACGACACTTATGGGCTTTGCACGCTCGGCGACGGCGCTCTGAAGGCCCGGCTTTTCGAAGGCTTCAACACCATCGGCGGCGCAATGCTCATGGTGCGCCGTTCGTTCGTCCGCGAGCATCGCATCCGGTTCGACATGCAGATGGCGAGCGCCGAAGACCTGAACTATCTCGTCGCGATCATGGTGGCCGGCGGCGAGATCGGCAATGTCGATGAAGTCCTCGTCGAGGTCAGGTCGCACCGAACCAGTTTCACCAGAAGCCGGGAAGATCTGGCGGGCCCGGCGATGAAAGGCCTCCGCAAACGTCTTTTGGCGCTCTGGTACCCGAGCCTCGGTCCGCGCGACATCGATCTCATCGTTGGCATGTGGTTCGGCCTGGAAGTCGGCACCGACGAATTGCTCGCCGTCGTGCGCGCGGTCGACAGACTCATTGCTGCCGACGCGAAGGACTTCGGGCAAGACGTGTCCGTGCTTCATGATCTCATCGTCAGGCGCTTGGTCGCGGTGGTCGACTTCTTTCGAGGCGCATTCGATGCGTCCCATTTTCAGGCAATCCGCGTGTTGGCCGCTCCGGCCATCGGCGTCGCGCTCGATGCGGCCCGTCTTTCGCACGAGGCGGTCTGAGGCGTCGCTCCGCGTTTTCACCTAGCAATTCAAGGTTGACTCGCGTGCTCGCGCGTCCGACACTTTAGCCATGCAGGTGTGATCACAGGTCACACCAATCGAAAGCATCGCAGCAGCCGAACGAAAGAACGGAGGCAAAAGTTGGCGACACGCTCGACGACGGACTTACCCGCGCTCGAATTAGTTGCACGCGAAACCATGGCCGGTCGCGTTCATGCGCAATTGAGGCAGGCGATCATGACGGGCCGCTTCGCGCCTGGGCAGTTGCTCAGCTTGCGCAGCGTCGCGGAAGCGGTCGGCTCGTCGACCATGCCCGTGCGCGCCGCGCTCACGCGCTTGCAGGCGGAAGGCGCATTGATCGACGGTCCCGGCCGCGCGCTGATGGTTCCGCCGATGACGCTCGAACTCCTCGATGAGTTGCGGGACGTTCGCATCGCACTGGAAGGCGCGGTCGCCAAACGCGCGGCGTCGCGCATGACACGCGCGCATCTCGACGCGCTGCAGGCCATCTTCGACACGATGGACGCACACGTCGAAGCGGGCGACGTGCCCGCGTATCTGCGCAGCAACTTCGAATTTCATATCGCCATTTACACGCACGGCGCGAGCGATCTCACGCTCGCGACCATCCAGAACCTCTGGATGCGCATCGGCCCGTTCCTGAATCTCGTCGCGCCCGACATTCCGCATATGCGCCGTTCGATGGCGGCGCATCGTCATATCGTCGAAGCGCTCTGGCGCGGCGATGGCGAAGGCGCGCGCGCCGGCATCGAGGAAGACATCGGCGATGCGGCCGCCGATCTGCAAGAGCGTTTGCAAAGCGGCGAACTGAGCAACAAGGCAAGCGCCTGACACGCATAACAACAACGGAGACATGGATGACGGTTCTTCAGATGCTGAAACCGCACGCGGGATTGCGCGTGCTCATCACGGGCGGCGCATCGGGCATCGGGCTCGTGATAGCGCGCGCGTTCATCGATGCAGGCGCGCGCGTGCACGTCTGCGATGCGAGTCCCGAAGCAATCGACGCATTGGCGAAAGCCGAAGCGAGCGCGGAGTGCAATGCGATCACGTCGACGCTCGCGGACGTAGCTGACAAGGAAGCGGTCGAGCGCGTATTCGTCGATGTGGAACGCGAGCTCGGCGGACTCGATGTGCTCGTGAACAACGCGGGCATCGCGGGGCCGACGGGCGGCATCGACGAGCTCGATGCGAACGAATGGGAACAGACCGTCGATGTGAATCTGAACGCGCAGTTCTACTTCGCGCGCCGCGCGGTGCCGCTCTTGCGCAACGCGAATGGCGGCGGGGCGATCATCGCGCTGTCGTCGGTGGCGGGACGGCTCGGCTACGCGTTTCGCACGCCTTATGCCGCGACGAAGTGGGCCGTCGTCGGCATGACGAAGAGCCTGGCTATCGAGCTCGGGCCGTCGAACATTCGCGTCAATGCGATCCAGCCGGGCATCGTGAAAGGGCCGCGCATCGAGCGCGTGATCGCGGCGCGCGCGAAACAACTGAACGTCTCCTATGAAGAGATGGAGAAGCAATATCTCGCGAAGATTTCGCTGCGCCGCATGACGACGCCCGAGGAAGTCGCGGCCACGGCGCTCTTCCTGTGCTCGCCCGCGGGCAGCGGCATCTCGGGACAGGCGATCTCCGTCTGCGGCAACGTCGAAGTCCTTTAATAGAGCGAGGAGCACATGGCAACGAAACGCAAGGTCATCATCACCTGCGCGCCGACGGGCGCGATCCATACGCCTTCGATGTCGCCGTATCTTCCGCTCACGCCGCAGCAGATCGGCGATGCCGCGCTCGCGGCTGCAAAGGAAGGCGCCGCCATTCTGCACCTGCATGCACGCGACCCGAACGATGGTCATCCGACGCAGGATCCCGCCGTGTTTCAGGAGTTTCTGCCGCGCATCAAGGCGGAAACCGATGCGGTCATCAACATCACGACGGGCGGCAGCCCGCACATGACCGTCGCGGAGCGATTGAAGCCCGCGCATCACTTCAAGCCGGAAGTGGCGTCGCTCAACATGGGATCGATGAACTTCGGCCTGTATCCGATGCTCGATCGCTTCAAGGAATTCAAGTACGAGTGGGAGCGCAAGCATCTGGAAAACAGCCGCGATCTCGTGTTCAAGAACACGTTCGCGGATATCGAATACATCCTCACGTCGTGCAGCGATAACGGTACGCGCTTCGAGCATGAGTGCTACGACATCTCGCACCTGTACAACCTCGCGCACTTCGTCGATCGCGGGCTCGTCAAGCCGCCGTTCTTCGTGCAGAGCGTTTTTGGCTTGCTCGGTGGCATCGGGCCGCATCCCGAAGATCTGGCGCATATGAAGCGCACGGCGGATCGTCTCTTCGGCGACGACTATGTATGGTCGATTCTCGGCGCGGGACGTCATCAGATTCCGCTCGGCTCGATGGGCGTCGCGCAGGGATCGAACGTGCGTGTCGGCCTCGAAGACTCGTTGTGGATCGAGCCGGGCAAGCTCGCCGAATCGAGCGCGGCGCAGGTGAAGAAGATTCGCCAGGTGATCGAAGGACTGTCCCTCGATATCGCGACGCCCGCCGAAGCACGCGAGATGCTCAAGCTCAAAGGCGCGAGCGATACCAACTTCTGATAGCGGAGGGCATCGTGAGCACGAAGCTGAAGGTAGTCGCGATGCCGACGGGCTGGCTCACCGTCGATCGCTCATCGCAAGTGTATGGCCGCTACTTCGGCCAGCAGATGAAGGTGCCCGTATGGTCGACGGCGATTGTCGGCGCGCAGAAGAAGATCGTCGTCGATACGGGCATACACGATCCAGGCTGGGTGTCGAACTTCGTGTGCCCATGCGATCAGGCGCCGGAGGAAAAGCTCGAACGCGCGTTGAAGGAGTATGTCGGCTGGAGCGCGGACGAGGTCGATATCGTCATCAACACGCATCTGCATTACGACCATTCCGGCGGCAACACGCTTTTCAAGAATGCGCGCTTCATCGTGCAGGCGGCCGAGTGGGAATACGCGGGTCATCCGCTGCCGACGCAGGCCACGTATTACCAGGAGTTTCTGATCGGCCGCGAGCCGCTCGCGTATTTTCGCTGGCAGTTCGTGAACGGCGTGACCGATATCGTGCCCGGCGTGCGCGTCGTGCCGACGCCGGGTCATACGCCGGGGCATCAGTCCGTCGCGGTCGACACGGAAGAAGGTGTCGTGCTGATCGCCGGCGATTGCGCGAACTGTATGGAGAACATCGTCGATCTCGTTCCAGTGGGCATCGTGCATGAAACGCTGGCGGAGATCGGCTCGTTGTCGCGCATCCGTCAGATCGCCGATTTCGTCATACCCGGACACGACCCGAATGTCGTGCCCGGCAGCGCGGGCATCGCTCTGCCCGCGAGCGCTCGTCTGCCGCACATCCGAAGTTAGAAGCGCCCGCTTCATAACCATACGAATACCGGAGGAAGACATGAAAGCATTGACGCAGTCGATTCGTCATGCGGGACGGGCAGCGCTCGGCCTCGCGTTCGCGGCGGCGCTCGCCGTATCGGGCACGGCGCACGCGGCCGGCAAATACAAGATCTTTTTGTCGATGAGCTATGTCGGCAACGACTGGCAAACCGAAGCCGCGAACATGGTCAAGGCGATGGCCAATACGCCGGGGCTGAAAGACAAGGTCGATCTCGAAGTGCAGGTCGCGGGCACCGATGCGCAGAAGCAGATTCAGCAGATCAACTCGATGGTGCAGGCAGGCGCGAAGGCCATCGTCATCTATCCGATCTCGCCGACGGCGCTCAATCGCGCGATCAAGAACGCGTGCTCGAAGGGCGTCGTCGTCGCGGCGTATGACGGAGAAGTCACCGAGCCGTGCGCGCATAACGTGACGATCGATCAGCATCAGGCGGGCACCGTCACCGCGGAATGGCTCGCGAAGACCATCAACGGCAAGGGCAATGTCGTGATGATCACGGGCGTGCCGGGCACGTCGGTCGATCGCGCACGCACCGAGGCGGCGAAGGCCGTGTTCGCGAAGTATCCGGACATCAAGATCGTCGCGGAAGGAACGGGCATGTGGAGTCAGGCGACCGCGAAGACCGAGCTTTCGAAGATTCTCGCGACGAACAGCTGGGACAAGATCGACGGCCTGTGGATGCAGGTCGGCTGCTTCACGGCGGCGTCGATGCAGCTCGAAGCGGGCATTGCCGACGACAAGATCAAGCCGTGCGCGGGCGAATCGTCTAACGGGCATCGCGTGCAGATGCTGCCGCCGGGCGAAGTGAAGGGACAGGGCGGTTATCGCTCGATCGGCTATCGCTCGATCTCTTACGGCGCGCCTCCGTACTCGGGCGCGATGGCGCTCAAGATGGCCGTGAAGAAGCTCGACGGCGGCGACTTTCCGGCGCGCGTGACGCTCAAGCTGCCGCTCGTGCTGACCTCGGAATCGAAGCTGTGCAAGACGGGCAGCATCGACGAACTGAAGGCGGGCTGCACCGCGTTCCCGCCGGACAAGGTACCGCCGGGCTGGTTCGCGGACATCTACTCTGAAGAGACGAAGGAAGTCGGCTTTAATGCGGCCTTGACGGGCAATCAGGACTGAGGCGGCGCGATGAACGACGCATCATTGGCGATCGATCTGTCGAAGGTGACGAAGCGCTTCGGCGCGACCGTCGCGCTCGATGGCGCGTCGTTCTCGGTGAAGCGCGGCGCGGTGCATGCGCTGCTCGGCGAGAACGGCGCCGGAAAGTCCACCACGGTCAAGCTGCTGTCCGGATTGATGCAGCCGGATGCGGGCAGCATCCGCGTAATGGGCAGCGACGTGACGATGAAGAGCCCGAAGGACGCGCATCGCGCGGGCGTGCAGACGGCGTTTCAGGAGATGACGCTCGTGCGCGATCTCACGGTCGCGCAGAACCTATTGATGTCGTACGAGCCGACGGGTTTTCTCGGGCGCATCAGAAAGCGCGACGCGCAGCGGCAAGCAGCGGAATGGCTCGACAGGCTCGAACTGTCCGATGTGCGTCCCGGCGCTTATATTCGCGATCTTTCGTTGCCGGTGCGGCAGAAGATCGAGATTGCGAAGGCCATCGTGCGCAAGCCGAAAGTGCTGTTGCTCGACGAACCGACGTCCGCGCTGTCGGGACGCGATGTCGCGTGGCTCTCACGGCGCATCGACGAACTGAAGGCGAGCGGCGTGACTTTCGTGTTCATCTCGCATCGCATGCAGGAAGTGCGCGAGTTCTGCGACAGCCTCACGGTGTATCGCAATGGCCGAGATGTGGGCGCGTTCGACGCTGCGGATATATCGGATGACGAAGTAATTAGACTCGTCATCGGGCGTTCGATGGAGGCGAAGTATCCGCCTAAGATCACGACGGTACGAAGCGACGCGACGCCGGCGATCGAGACGCGCAACGTTCGCGTCGATGGCGTCGTCGCCGATTTCGATCTCGCCGTGAAGCCGGGCGAAGTGCACGGCATCGCAGCGCTGCAGGGCATGGGGCAACGCGAGCTGTTCGAGGCGCTGTTCGGTGCCACTTACATCGACGATGGCGAGATTCGCATCGACGGTAAACCGGTGACGCTGACATCGACGGCGGATTCGCTGAAGGCCGGCGTATCGACGAGCTTTCTGCCCGAAGACCGCAAGACCGAAGGCCTGTTCCTGCGCTTGCCCGGCGGCGAGAATGTGTCGCTTCCCGTGATCGGCCGCTATGCGCGCTTCGGCCTCATCGATCGCAAGCGCGAGCAGGCCGCGATTCGTCGCTCGCTTGCGCAGATGGAGGTGAATCCGCGCGCGCTGTACAAGCCGTGTCTGTCGTTCTCCGGCGGCAATCAGCAGAAGATCGCGATGGCCAAGTGGCTGCTCACGCAAAGCCGCGTGTGGCTCATGTTCGATCCGACGCGCGGCATCGACGTCGGCACCAAGCATCAGATCTTCGTGCTGATGCGTGCATTCGCCGCGGCGGGTGGCTCCGTGCTCTTCTATTCGACGGACGTGCCCGAGCTCGTCAACGTGTGCGACCGCGTGTCGGTGATGTATCGCGGACGCAACGCCGGCGAGTTGAGCGGCGACGCGCTGACCGAAGAAAACGTGATGCGCAAGATGCTTTCCAGTTGAGAGGTTGCTCATGAAGATAGCCGTTGCGTCGCCCGAAAGCGAGGTCGTGCGGCCGGGCGCGCGCGTGGGATTTGGCGCGCGCATCGATCATCATCGCGGGCTCATCATCGCGATCAGTGCGTTGCTTGCGATGCTCGCCGGATGGGTTTCGCTGTCCGCGACACCTGTCGGGCTCTACGACATCGGATCGGTAATTTCGAGCGCAACTACACTCGCGCTCGCGGCGATCGGGCAGACCATCGTCGTGCTGTCGGGCGGATTCGATCTGTCGGCCTCGGCGGTCGTGTCGCTCGCGAACGTGCTTGCCGTGCGCTTCGTGCAAGGATCGCCCGTCGAACAATGGGGCGGCGCCGCGCTGATTCTGGCGATCGGCGGCGGCATCGGCCTCGTCAACGGCGCGCTGATCGCATGGTTTCGCTTGCAATCGATCGTCGTCACGCTGGCGACGATGTTCATGGTGCAAGGCTTGACGCTGCTGATTCAGAACAAGCCGGGCGGCAGCGTCGGCGATCAGTTCGGCGCGGTGCTCACCGCCGATCTCATCCCCGACAAGATGCCGATGTCGGCGGGCTTGCTGATTCTTGCGCTGTTGATCTGGTCGTTCATCAAGCGCACGCGTTACGGCGTGGGTCTGTACGCGTTAGGCAGCGATGCCGACGGCGCGTATGCGAACGGCATGCCGGTCACGCGCTACCGCATCGCGACGTATGCGCTCGCTGGCATGTTCTACGCGGCGGCGGGTCTGTATGTATCGGCACAGACGGGCTCGGCCGATCCGCTCGTCGGCCGTCCGCTGCTGCTCTCGATGTTCACGGCCGTCGTGCTCGGCGGCACGTTGCTCGGCGGCGGACGTGGCGGCTGCGTCGGCACCGTGTTCGCAGCAATGACGCTGATGATCACCGTGAACATTCTGCTCGTGCTGAACGTATCGGCGTTCTTCACGACGATAGCCGAGGCGGTGATTCTGATTCTCGCGGTGCTCGGTTCGTCGATCGGCAAGCAATCGGCGGCGCATGAATGCGCGCGTCACGCGGCGCAGTGGCTCAAGGCGGTGCGAACGGGCACGCGCGCACGCGACGACAAGCATGCGCGGCGCGTTGCGTTCGAAGTCGACGATTATCGTCCGGTTGAAAACACGGAGCTGAAGGGACGACCGATCGCCGACTGGATCGAGCGCAATCGCGAATGGGTCAAGTATGTGGTGCCGGCTTATCTGCTGTTCTTCGCGGTGGTCGTCATCACGGGCTTTGTCTATGGGCCGGGCGTGCTCGTCAGCGCGAACTTCTATAGCAGCCTGCTCACGCTGACCTTGTTTCTCGCGATACTCGGCCTCGGCCAGGGCGCGGTGATCCTGACGGGCGGACTCGACTTGTCGATGCCCTGGCTCATCACGCTGTCGGGCGTGTTGCTGACCGGACTCACGCACGGCGTGAACGGCGCGGCCGCGTGGGCGGTGCCGATGGTGCTGCTGGTCGGCCTGCTCGTCGGCGTGTTCAATGGCGTGGGCGTCGTGATGCTCGGCTTGCCGCCGATCGTCGTCACGCTTGCGGCGAACGGTTTGCTGCAAGGCCTCACGCTGATCTATTGCAATGGCTCGCCACAAGGATGGTCGCCGTCGACGATCAGCGAATTCACCAACGGACGCTTCGGTCCGCTGTCGATCGCGGCGTGGAGCGTGCCGGTGTTTCTCGTCATCGCGTTGCTGCTCCTGCATCGCACGCCGTTTGGGCGGCGCGTGTATGCGGTCGGCAATTCGCCGGTCGCGGCGAAGCTGTCGGGCGTGCGCGTGGGCACGACGCTCATCGCCGTGTATTGCCTGTCGGGTCTGTGCTCCGCGATCGTCGGCCTGTTGCTCGCGGGGTTCAGCTCGCAAGCTTTTCTCGGCATGGGCGATCCGTATCTGCTGCCGTCGATTGCAGTGGTTGTCGTCGGCGGCGCATTGATTACCGGTGGACGCGGGCACTATCTCGGCGTGTTCGGCGGCGCGCTGCTGCTTACGGCGCTCGGGACGTTGCTTGCGGGAACCACGGTGCCGCCCGCGGTGCGCGACATCATCAACGGACTCGTCGTGCTGGCGGCTGTCATCACGCTGCGGGACAAGAAGGGCTAAACCAACTCGAACGAGGACCAGATGCAGATGCAAGCGAACAACATTGCGGTGATCGGTTCGGGCCGTATCGGCCGCGCGTGGGCGATCGTCTTTGCGAAGAGCGGCTTCAACGTCACGATCCACGATGCATCGAAGGACATGCTCGGCGGCGCGATTCCCGCGATCCGCGAAAGCGTCGAGGATCTGGCGTCGTTCGATCTGATCGATGAAGCCGTCGATGCGATCGTGGCCCGCATCACCGCATGCGAACATCTCGCCGATGCTGTCGCCGACGCCGATCTCGTGCAGGAGAACATCGCGGAAGTGGTGGAAGCGAAGCGTGCGTTGTTCATCGAACTGGACCGCCTCACGAAGCCTGACGCGATTCTGGCGAGTTCGACATCGGGATTGCCTGCATCGACCTTCACGGAAGGCATGGCAGGCCGCGCACGCTGTCTCGTCGCGCATCCGGTGAATCCGCCGTCGCTGGTGCCGCTCGTCGAGTTGTGCGGCGCGCCGTGGACCTCGCAGGACACGATGGAACGCGCACGCGCCATCTACGAAGGAGCGAAGCAAAAGCCCGTCACCGTGAATCGCGAGATCTCGGGCTTTCTGCTCAATCGTCTGCAAGGCGCGTTGCTCGACGAAGCGTTGAGTCTCTATGAACAAGGTTATGCGAGCGCCGCCGATCTCGACACCGTGATACGCGATGGACTCGCGATGCGCTGGTCGTTCATGGGCCCGTTCGAAACGATCGACCTCAACGCGCCCGGTGGCGTGGCCGATTACGCTGCGCGCTACGGCGGCACATACAAGAGCATCGCTGCGGGACGCAAGCCGTTCGACTGGTCGGCCGAGACGCTCGGCAAGCTCGATGCCGAACGGCGCGCGGTGCTGCCCCGCGAGAAGATCGAAGAACGCAGCCGCTGGCGCGATCGGCGTTTGATGGCGCTGCTCGCGCATCGGCGCGATATCGAGGACGGTGAAGCCTGAACAAAGGAGACGACGATGCCCGAAGTACGCTTGCTGGTCGATGCGAACAATCATCTCGGCGAAGGACCGCTATGGGATGTGAAGGAGGAACGGCTCTACTGGATCGACAGCACGGCCGCGGAAATCTATAGCTGCCGTGCTGACGGCGGCGACGTGAAGCGCTATTTCGTGCCGCGTCACATCGGTTCGATGGCGTTGCGCGAGCAGGGCGGCGCGGTGGTCGCGCTCGCGAACGGCCTGCATTTCTACGACTTCGATGCGCAGACCGTGCAGTTCATCGCCGATCCCGAAAGCGACGATCCCGAGACGCGGTTCAATGACGGAAAGGTGGATCGCCGTGGACGCTTCATCGCGGGCACCATGTCCTACGACTTCGACCGCTACGATGCCGATCGCGGCCAGCGCTCGACGCGCAGCGGCGGGCTGTACCGGCTCGATACGAATGGCCAGGTCACGCGGCTCGACAGCGGCATCAGTTGTTCGAACGGCCCATGCTGGGGCCCCGACAACAAGACCTTCTACTTCACCGACACATACAGCAAGGAGATGTACGCCTACGACTACGACATCGAAACGGGCGCGGCGACGAACAAGCGCCTGTTCGCATCGGCGCACGACATGGCCGGCACGTTCGATGGCGCAACCGTCGATGAAGAAGGCTATGTCTGGTCGGCTCTCGTCTTCGGCGGACGCATTCTGCGCTTCGCTCCCGATGGCAAACTCGATCGCGTCGTGCCGTTTCCCGTGCGCAATCTGACGAGCGTGATGTTCGGCGGACCGAGTCTCGACATCCTCTACGTATCGACGATGGGCCGCCCGATGTGGGGCATTCCGCAGAAAGAGCGCGACAAGGGCGGCCTTTTCGCGGTGACGGGCCTCGGCGTGCGCGGCATTCCCGAGCCGCGTTTCGCGGGATAGAGCATGAGCGTTTATCATTCGGGCCTCAGGGTCTCGAACGATATCGCTCGACATGGATACGAACAAGCTCATTGCGTCGCTGCCCGCGCGCATCGACGCGATCATCTCGCGCGGTGCGAAGGCGCATCCCGATCACATCGCGTTGCATGAGGACGCGCGCACGTTGACTTATGCGCAACTCGACGATGCAATCGATGCGCTGGCCGCGCGTCTCGGTGCGGCGGGCGTGCGCGCCGGCGATCGCGTCATGCTGATCGGCGAGAACAGCGTCCTGCTCGTCGCATCGCTTTTTGCCGTGAGCCGTCTCGATGCGTGGGCGCTGATCGTGAATGCGCGATTGTCCGCAGTCGAGCTCGATGCGATCCGCGCGCATGCGAAGCCACGCATCGCGCTCTATACCGTCGATGTTTCCGACGACGCCGCGCATCACGCGCAACGTGACGGCGCTTCGGTCGAATCGCTCGATGCGACGCCGATCGGCGCGTTTGCGTTAAGCGATATCGATGCCGCGTCTCAGCAGGAGCCGCACGGACTGTCATCGGACAGGCAATGCGCGGCGCTCATCTACACGACGGGAACGACCGGCGCGCCGAAGGGCGTGATGCTGTCGCATCGCAATCTGCTGTTCGTCGCGGCAGTATCCAGCACGCTGCGTCGTGTCGGTACCAGCGATCGCGTCTATGCCGTACTGCCGGTATCGCATGTGTTCGGTCTTGCGTCCATGTGCCTCGGTTCGCTGTATGCGGGCGCGACGTTGCGTCTTGCGGCGCGTTTCGATCCCGCGCGCGCGGGACGCGTTCTCAGCGATGAACGCATGACGATCTTTCAAGGCGTTCCCGCGATGCATGCGAAGCTGATCGATCATTTCACGCCGCGCGGCGGCCTGAATGCGCCATCGTTGCGCTTCGTCTATTGCGGCGGCTCGCCTCTCGACATGACGCTCAAGGCCGCTGCCGAAGCGTTCTACGGTGTGCCCTTGCATAACGGCTATGGCATGACGGAGAGCAGTCCGACCGTATCGAACACGCTGCTCGATGCACCGGCGCCCGATTCGTCCGTCGGGCCGCTGATTCCAGGCGTCGAGGCGCGCATCGTGCCGCTCGCGCATCAAAGCGACGCCGACGATACCGGCGAGCTATGGGTGCGCGGGCCGAACGTGATGCTCGGCTATTACCGCGATGCGGCGCAGACGGCGGCCACGGTGACGGAGGACGGCTGGCTCAAGACGGGCGATCTCGCGCGCTTCGAGAGGGGCAACCTGTATATCGTCGGGCGCAGCAAGGAGTTGATCATCCGCTCGGGTTTCAACGTGTATCCCGCGGAAGTAGAGCAGGCGTTCAACAGTCATCCCGCCGTGCTGCATTCCGCCGTGATCGGACGGAGCGTGCAGGGCAATGAAGACGTGCTTGCGTTCGTCGAATTGAGGCCCGGCTGCACGGCGAGCGAAAGCGAACTCGCGGAGTGGGTCGGCGAGCGGCTCGCGCCCTACAAGCGGCCTTCTTCTATCCGCATACTCGATGCATTGCCCGTGTCCACGAGCGGCAAGGTGCTCAAGCATCGGCTCGGAAAGCTCGCTAATTAGTTGCGGATGCAACCGGTTTGCTCGCTGCATTCGTGTCTTCGCCTGCGCCGCCCAGCGACTGGAAAAGTGCTGCGGTGTCCGAGAGACGATTGGCGTGCGCGAGCGCGTAATCGAGTTGCGTCTGAAGCGCCTGGCGTTGTGTGTCGAGCAGATCGAAGCGGCTCACGCCGCCCGCCGTAAAGCGCGCGCTGGCTGTGTCGAGATTGGCTTGCGCTTCGTTCGCCGCGATCTCGCGCGCGTGCAGGGCATCGGCATCGTTTTGAAGCGCGGTCAGGCTATCGGCGACTTGTTGCAGCGCGTCCAGCACGGTCTGTCGATAGGCTTGCATGGCTGCTTCGTAGGCCGCTTCGGACGATCGCTTCCTCGCGCGCAGCTCGCCGCCATGAAATAGCGGCTGCGTGAGATTCAGGCCGACGTTCCACACGTTGAGGCTATTGAGCATGTCGTGGATGTTCGTGCGCTGGCTTCCCACGCCCGCAGAGAGCGAGAACTTCGGATAGAGGTCGGCAGTCGCCACGCCGACGTTCGCGCTCGCCCGATGCAGCAACGCTTCCGATGCGCGGATGTCGGGTCGTTCGCGTGCGAGCGTCGAGGGCAAGGTCAGCGGAACGTTGCCCGGAACATGAAGCGAGTCGAGCGTGATGGCATCGAAGTCGGCCTTGGATGGCTCGACGCCCAGCAACACTGCAAGCCGGTGATCGGCCTGATCGCGTTGCGTGACGAGCGACGGAAGGTTTGCGCGCGTCTGCTCGACGAGCGTGCGCTGGCTGCGCACGTCGAACGGCGCGACGCCGCCCGCCTTCAGGCGGCCTTCCATGATGGACAGTTGACGCATCTGTGCATCGACGAGACCTTCGGTGAGCGTGATCTGATGCTGCAACGAAGCGCGCCGGATCGCGGTGGCAACGACATTGCCCGCGATCGAAAGCCGCGCCGCATCGAGCTCGAACGACTGATAGTCCACTTGCGCACGCAAGGCTTCGAGTGCGCGCCGCTCGCCGCCGAAGAAGTCGAGCGTGTAAGACACGCTCACCGAGGCATCATAAAGCGTGAACGGACCCGGACTCGGAATCGGCACGCCGAAGGCAGCAGGATCGACCTTTTGACGCGAGCCGGAGAGCGAGGCATCGAAGACGGGAAAGTATGTCGCGCCCGCCTGCGTGCGATAGTCCTCGCGCGCCTGCACGAGCTTCGCCCGCGCCTCGTCGAGCGTGGGACTGTCGCTCAATGCGCGATCGACGAGACGGTTCAGCGTATCGGAGCCGAACTGCGTCCACCAGCGCGGCAGCGCATGATCGGCCGCGGGAAAGTCCTTTACCGCAACCGGCGTTTTGACATAGGTCTGCGTGTCCGGCGGCGCAGGCGCATGAAAATCGGGGCCGACAGTGCAGCCGCACAACATGAGCGCGCAGAGGGGAAGAATCTTTTTCATCGATGTTTCCCTAGTCGAGCGTGCGCCGATAGAAGCGCAACGCAATGCCCATCACGATGACGGTGAAGAGCGCCATCGGCCACACCGAGGGCCACAGGTCCGCCCAGCCGTTGCCCTTGAGAAGAATGCCGCGAATCAGGCGATTGAAGTACGTGAGCGGCAGCAAATTGCCGATGAACTGCGCCCACGCCGGCATGCCCGCGAACGGAAACATGAAGCCGGAGAGAAGGATGTTCGGCAGGAAATAGAACATGGTGAGCTGCATCGCCTGAAGTTGGTTCTGCGCGAGCGACGACAGCGTGATGCCCACTGTCAGATTCGCGGCGATGAAAAGCAGCGCGGCGAGATAGATCGCGAGCGGATTGCCGACGAGCGGCACATGGAAGACGAAACGCGTGGCCGCGAGAATGATCGACGCCTGAATGAGACCGATGAACACGTAAGGCACGATCTTGCCCGTCATCACTTCGACGGGACGCACGGGCGTGGCAAGGAGGTTTTCCATCGTGCCGCGCTCGCGTTCGCGCGTCATCGCGAGGCCGGTCATCATGACGAGCGTCATCGTGAGAATCACGCCCATCAAGCCGGGCACGACGTTGTATTGCGTGATGCCTTCGGGGTTGTAGAGGTTGTGGACCTGCACGTCGAATGGGGCGGGCGTTGCGTTCAAACGAGCAAGCGGGCCGGTGATGTCCTTGTCGGCAACGGACTGCACGAGCATGGTCAGCGCGTTGCTCGCCTTGCTCACCGCATTCGGATCGGTCGCGTCGGCCTCGACGAGCAGCGCGGGCCGCTCGCCGCGCAACAGCTTGCGCGAGAAGTCGACGGGTATGTTCAGCACGAAAAGCACGCGGCCTTGCGCAAGTGCGCGACGGCCAGCTTCGTCGTCGGGCAGCGTCTCGACGATGTCGAAATAACCGGAGTGCTCCATTGCCGCGATGAAGCTGCGCGAAAACGGACTCTGATCGCCTACGATCACGGCCGTCGGCAGATGCTTCGGGTCGGTGTTGATTGCGTAGCCGAAGAGGGCGAGCTGCACGATAGGCAAGCCGACGATCATGCCGAACGTGATGCGGTCGCGCCGCAATTGCAGGAACTCCTTGATGACGATGCTCCACCAGCGCGTCACGGAGAAGCGCGCGAATATCGCGAGCGGGCCGCGTGCCTTCATGACGTCACCTTGAAGTTGTCGGTCGACCGGCTCATCAGATAGATGAAGACATCTTCGAGTCCGGTTTCGATCGGCTCGGCGCGCGTTGCGCCGTCTTTTGTCGCATCGCGCACGGCCGCCTCGAGCGCAGCGTGATCGCTGCCGCTCACATGCAGCGCAGAGCCGAATACGACGGTCTGATCGATGCCGGGCGTCTTGCGCAAGCGTTCGGAAAGTTCGCTCAAATGCTCGCCGTGAATGCTCCATGTCGCGAGGTTTTGCGATGCGATCACTTCGTTCGCGGTGCCTTGCGCAAGCAGCTTGCCATACGCGATATACGCGAGCTTGTGGCATCGCTCGGCTTCATCCATGTAGTGCGTGCTCACCAGCACCGAAATGCCTTTCGCGGCGAGACGATGCAACTCCTCCCAGAAGTCGCGGCGCGCGGTGGGATCCACGCCTGCGGTCGGCTCATCGAGCAGGAGCAGCTTCGGCTCGTGCAGCATGCATGCGGCGAGCGCGAGGCGTTGCTTCCATCCGCCCGAGAGCGAGCCCGTCAGCTGACTCGCGCGGCTCTGCAGACCGAGCGCTTCGAGCGCGCGATCCACGGTTTCGCGGCGATTGCTCATCTGATAGATGCGCGCGACGAAGTCGAGATTCTCGCGAATCGTCAGGTCTTCCCAGTACGAGAAGCGCTGCGTCATATAGCCGACGTTGCGCTTGATCTCTTCGCTTTCGCGCACGATGTCGTAGCCGAGGCACGTACCGCTGCCCGAATCGGGTGTGAGCAGGCCGCACATCAGGCGGATGGATGTTGTCTTGCCGCTGCCGTTCGGGCCGAGAAAGCCGAAGATCTCGCCGCGCGCGACTTGCAGCGATACATCGTTGACGACGTGTTTGTCGCCGAAGTGCTTGTTGAGATTCTGGACGTCGATGACGTATTGCGTGTCCTGCATGCTCGTTACACTCATTGCAACCTCACGCCGACGGGTTGGCCCGGATGAAGCTTCGATGCATCGGCCGGTTGAGGATGCGCTTCGACCATGAACACGAGCTTCGAGCGGTTCTCGTTGCTATAAATGACCGGCGGCGTGTATTCGGCCTGATTCGAGATGTAGGTGATTTTCGCGGGCACGTCTTCCGTGCAGCCGTCGCAATGAATCGATATCGCGCGCCCCGTTGCGAGGCTGCCCACCATGTTTTCCGCAACGAAGAAGCGCACTTTCACGTTCTGCGGCGGCAACATCTGCACGACCGGACTGCCCGCCTGTACCCATTCGCCGACACGATAAAGCGTGTCGTACACGAGCCCGTCCGCGGGCGCCGCAACGCGCTTTTGGTCGACCTTCCATTGCGCCTGAGCGACAAAGGCTTGCGCGGCTGCGACTTGCGCGCGTTGCGCCGCGATCTGTTGAGGACGGCCCGGCAGGCGTGCGATATCGACCTGTTCGGCGAGGTCGCGTACTTGCGCGGCGGCGGCATCCGCATTCGCGCGCGAATCGTCGAGCTGCCCTTTGGCGATGCCGCCCGCGCTGAACTGCGCTTCATCGCGGCTCAGTTGCAGCGCGGCCTTGCGAGCGTTCGCGCGTGCCTGCGCGAGTTGCGCGCGCACCGATGCGACCTCCGGTGCGCGCTTTCCCGTGAGGATGTCCTCGAGTTGCGACTGCGCGGCCGTGAGTTGACGCTGTGCCTGATCGAGGGCGGCGGTTTCATCGGCCGATTCGAGCATGAAGGCGCTCGTTCCCGCCTTCAACGTTTGCCCCCGCGCGACGGACAGCGCTGTGAGCTTGCCCGATTGCGACGAGCCGAGGTAGACGAATTCACCTTCCACGTAGCCCTGATAGATATCGCGGTCCTGATGCGAGCACGCCGCGAGCGCCGTGGCGAAAAGCAAGCAGGTCGGGATGGCGGTGATGCGGCTCATGGCGCGCTCCGTGGAAGTATTCGTTACTTGGTTGGTCTACCAAACAATACGCGAGGCGGCTCGTCGGTGTCAAGCAGAGCGGCGGTGGGTCGCACGCGGGTGTGCCAAATCAAGGATAGACGGCGCGAGTAAAAATTACAGGCGGGGCGGATGCGCCGGCGTAAAACGACGCCACGAGCGAAAGTAAGACGAAAGCGCGAGCAGGCATTACGTGTGCTTCGCTGATAGCGACACGAGGCGACTACGACATGGACAATCTTTTGAAGATCGCGCAGGACTGCGGCTTTTCCGTGGTGCTGGAAGGCCGGATCGGCACGCAGGAATACAACAGCGTGAGTGGTCCGCTGCAGGCGTTGGAGAAGTTCGCGGAAGTCATCCGCGATACGGCTTTGCAGGAGCAGCCGCGGCAGGACGAGTGAGCTCGAGTCGCTGTTCGAGAATGGCGTCATTCGGGTGAAAGCGTTTCGCGAATAGATTCGGCTTCCGAATTAAATAACCGCCGACAACCTTTGCGTGTCTCCTGCATTCGAATTACAGTGCGATATTCGTGTGACTGGAATCGACACTGATAAGAACGGAGACGCCAAGATGAATCGAAGAAAGGGACAACGCCTGATTGCGCTGACGATCGGCGCATCTCTAATCGCACCGCTCGACGCGCGAATCGCATTCGCCGATACACCGGGCGATGAAACGATTGCCGTTGCGGGTCTTTCGCAACCGTCGGACATCCTGATCGACCGTTGGGGCGTACCGCACATCTTCGCCGTCAACGATAGCGACGCCTTCTTCGTGCAAGGCTTCAACGCCGCGCGTGACCGCATGTTTCAGATCGATCTGTGGCGCAGACGCGGCCTCGGCGAGCTTTCGGAGGTCTTCGGTCCCGCTTATGTGGAACAGGACAAGGCCACGCGGCTCTTTCTTTATCGCGGCGACATGGCGACCGAATGGCAGCGCTATGGTCCCGATGCGAAGCCTGCCGCGACACGCTACGCAGCCGGCGTGAATGCGTATATCGACTGGCTTGCCGCGCATCCGGACCGCATGCCTTATGAGTTTCGCAAGATCGGCTATTGGCCGGCGAAATGGAGCGCCGACGATATCGTGCGTATTCGCAGCCACGGTCTCACGCGAAATCTCACGAGCGAAGTCGCGCGTGCACGCGTGACGTGCAAGAGCTCGCTCGACGCGGACACCGTGCGTTTCGGACTGCAGCCGCAGTGGAAAGCGCAGATGCCCGCGGGCCTCGATCCCTGCCTTCCCGATGATGTCCTCAAAGTCTTTACGCTCGCAACACAAGGCGTGCGCGTGACGAAGGAGTCGATGAAGAGCACGGATGCATCGACGACGATGATCGCCGCAGCCGAGAATCCCGAGGAAGTGACCGAAGGCAGCAACAACTGGGTGATCGCGCCATCGAAGTCGGCGACGGGCCGCGCGATCATGGCGAACGATCCGCATCGTGCTTATGCCGCGCCGAGCCTTCGCTACATTCAGCAGATCAGCACGCCGACGCTCAATATCATCGGCGCGGGCGAACCTTCGGCGCCAGGCATTTCGATCGGGCATAACGGCTCGATCGCTTATGGGCTCACGATCTTCAACATCGATCAGGAAGATCTCTATGTATACGAGTTGAATCCCGCGAATTCGCGGCAGTATCGTTATAAGGGCAAGTGGGAGCCGATGCGCGTCGTGCGTGAACAGATCGCCGTGCGTAATGGCGCTCCCGTCACCGCCGATCTGCTTTACACGCGACACGGTCCTGTGATCTATACGGAAGAACGCAAGCATCGCGCCTTCGCCGTGCGCACGGCGTGGCTGTCGCCCGGCATGTCGCCGTATTTCGATTCGATGCGCTATATGCGCGCGAAGAATTACGCGCAGTTCAAGGCATCGCTTGCGACATGGGGCGCGCCGACTGTGAATCAGCTCTATGCGGACAAGGATGGAAACATCGGCTGGGTGCCGAGCGGCCTCGCGCCGAAACGCCCGAATTGGGACGGCCTCATGCCCGTGCCCGGCGATGGCCGCTATGAATGGGCGGGCTTCTGGCCGCGCGATGCAATGCCTTCGGTCTATAACCCGGCGCAAGCTTATTTCACCACGTCGAATGAAATGAATCTGCCCGCGGGTTATCCGTATGCGGAGCGCAAGCTCGGCTTCGAATGGACCAACGGGTCGCGGCATCAGCGTATCGACGAAGTGTTGAAATCGCTGCCGAGGGTGTCGATCGAAGACTCCGAGCGCTTGCAGAACGATGACGTTTCGATTCCGGCGCGCAGGCTCGTCGCATTACTCGCGCCGCTTTCGAGCGATGATGAAGACACACGCGCCGCGCTCGCGATGCTCAAGGACTGGGACGCGCACATGAGCGCGAGTTCGCCGCAGGCCGCGCTCGAAGAAGTATGGTTCTCGCGTCATCTCGGACGCACGTTCAAGGAAGCGGTGTTGCCGAAGGACGCGGCGGCGTCGTTCGGCGCACCCGATACCTCGGTGATGCTCGATTCGCTCGAACATCCCGAGACGCGCTTCGGCGACGAGGCGCCGGCCAAACGCGATGCCGTTCTGCTTTCGAGTCTGCGCGATGCCTATGCGGAGATGCGTCATCTGCAAGGCGCCGATGCAACCCAGTGGCGTTGGGGCAAGCTGCAAACGAACCTCAACGCGCATCCTCTGGCCGATGTCGTCGATGCGGACATGCGTGCGAAGCTGAACGTCGGGCCGATCGGAAAGGGCGGCAGCGCTTACACGCCGAATCAGTCGACCTATCGCGCGAGCGACTTCCGCGAGACGAACGGACCGTCGTTTCGTGTGGTCGTCGATGTCGGCAACTGGGACAACTCGCGTGCGGTGAATCTGCCTGGCGAATCGGGCGATCCGGATAGCCCGCATTATCGGGATCTCGCGCAGATGTGGCTCGACGGGCAGTACTTCCCGTTGCTGTATTCGCGCTCGGCCGTCGAAGCCGCAACGGAGAAACGCGTGCATCTCGTGCCGGACGCGCATTGAGCACGGGCTGCGTGAGCGCCGATGATCTTCACGGCGCTTTGCATCACAATTACGATCGCGGTGGACGGGTGCTGGCTGGCGCCTTGCCGGACTCCTCATCCGGTTCATCCTCCGCGCTTCCTTCTTTTTTCTTCTTATAGAGTCTGCTTCGACGGGGGAATAGATCGCTGCGTACCCGGGTTAACCAATCGAAGCCTCTACGCTTGAAACCTAGGTCGAGTGAGTCGAAGCCGCGCAAGGGCCCTGTGCGTTCGATGAGGTCGTGGATCGCGTGCGATCCGGTCAACCTTTTCTGTCGGAGTGAACATCATGAACGCCATCGCCAAAATCGTCGTGTCCGTCGCCGTGGTCGCTGCACCCACGTTCGTTTTCGCGCAGAGCCAGAACGCCCCTCTGACGCGCGAACAAGTCAAGGCCGAGCTTGTTCAGCTCGAACAGGCGGGGTATTCGCCGGCCACGGGCGAGCAAGCCAACTATCCCTCGGATATTCAGGCGGCGGAAGCGAAGGTCGCCGCGCGGCGGAACACGAACGAAGCGAATGAAGCGTACGGCGGCACCCATGCCGGCGGCGCGGCGTCGGGTTCAGGCGCGATGCGCAAGCCGATGTCGATGAAGCATGGTTCGATGTGGATGTCTACGTCGGATTGCGTCGGGCCCGCGAGTTATTGCACGCTGTTTTTCGGAGGCTGAGTCGTCGGGCTGTTGGTGAGCGCGGGGAGTCGGTCGGGACTTCCCGCGTTTGCATGTCTGGCTATTTGTACGTCCAGCGGCGTTTGGCGGGCGCAGAAAAATAATTTGCGAAAGGGGCTTGCGGAGATGTCATCGGCTCTTCATAATCTCGTTTCTCTGCTGCTGATGCAGCGACGCAAGGCGGAAGTTGAAGTAAGGCTTGTCTTGCGATGTGCTCTTTAAAAACTAACAGCCGATAAGTGTGGGCGCTTGATGGCGAGTGCGGCTGGTTCTTCGGAATCGGCGATAGCAAAAGTATCAAGAGTCTCACACGAAGTATCAGAGGAAGGTTTGTTCATCTTTGGATGGAATAAATCATCGTCAGTACGTTGAGTGAGCGACCTATTCGGAAGAATAGAAAACAGTAACAGGTATTGAACTGAAGAGTTTGATCCTGGCTCAGATTGAACGCTGGCGGCATGCCTTACACATGCAAGTCGAACGGCAGCACGGGGGCAACCCTGGTGGCGAGTGGCGAACGGGTGAGTAATACATCGGAACGTGTCCTGTAGTGGGGGATAGCCCGGCGAAAGCCGGATTAATACCGCATACGACCTAAGGGAGAAAGCGGGGGATCTTCGGACCTCGCGCTATAGGGGCGGCCGATGGCAGATTAGCTAGTTGGTGGGGTAAAGGCCTACCAAGGCGACGATCTGTAGCTGGTCTGAGAGGACGACCAGCCACACTGGGACTGAGACACGGCCCAGACTCCTACGGGAGGCAGCAGTGGGGAATTTTGGACAATGGGGGCAACCCTGATCCAGCAATGCCGCGTGTGTGAAGAAGGCCTTCGGGTTGTAAAGCACTTTTGTCCGGAAAGAAAACTTCGTCCCTAATATGGATGGAGGATGACGGTACCGGAAGAATAAGCACCGGCTAACTACGTGCCAGCAGCCGCGGTAATACGTAGGGTGCGAGCGTTAATCGGAATTACTGGGCGTAAAGCGTGCGCAGGCGGTCTGTTAAGACCGATGTGAAATCCCCGGGCTTAACCTGGGAACTGCATTGGTGACTGGCAGGCTTTGAGTGTGGCAGAGGGAGGTAGAATTCCACGTGTAGCAGTGAAATGCGTAGAGATGTGGAGGAATACCGATGGCGAAGGCAGCCTCCTGGGCCAACACTGACGCTCATGCACGAAAGCGTGGGGAGCAAACAGGATTAGATACCCTGGTAGTCCACGCCCTAAACGATGTCAACTAGTTGTTGGGGATTCATTTCCTTAGTAACGTAGCTAACGCGTGAAGTTGACCGCCTGGGGAGTACGGTCGCAAGATTAAAACTCAAAGGAATTGACGGGGACCCGCACAAGCGGTGGATGATGTGGATTAATTCGATGCAACGCGAAAAACCTTACCTACCCTTGACATGGTCGGAACCCTGCTGAAAGGTGGGGGTGCTCGAAAGAGAACCGGCGCACAGGTGCTGCATGGCTGTCGTCAGCTCGTGTCGTGAGATGTTGGGTTAAGTCCCGCAACGAGCGCAACCCTTGTCCTTAGTTGCTACGCAAGAGCACTCTAAGGAGACTGCCGGTGACAAACCGGAGGAAGGTGGGGATGACGTCAAGTCCTCATGGCCCTTATGGGTAGGGCTTCACACGTCATACAATGGTCGGAACAGAGGGTTGCCAAGCCGCGAGGTGGAGCCAATCCCAGAAAACCGATCGTAGTCCGGATCGCAGTCTGCAACTCGACTGCGTGAAGCTGGAATCGCTAGTAATCGCGGATCAGCATGCCGCGGTGAATACGTTCCCGGGTCTTGTACACACCGCCCGTCACACCATGGGAGTGGGTTTCACCAGAAGTAGGTAGCCTAACCGCAAGGAGGGCGCTTACCACGGTGGGATTCATGACTGGGGTGAAGTCGTAACAAGGTAGCCGTATCGGAAGGTGCGGCTGGATCACCTCCTTTCTCGAGCTTCGCACACGAAGTTAAGCGCTCACGCTTATCGGCTGTTGTTTGAAGACAGGCTTTGGGTCTGTAGCTCAGTCGGTTAGAGCACCGTCTTGATAAGGCGGGGGTCGTTGGTTCGAATCCAACCAGACCCACCACGGTCAAGATGAGTCAGGCAGTCAGTGAGGCTGCAGACGCAAGACGCGGGGGATTAGCTCAGCTGGGAGAGCACCTGCTTTGCAAGCAGGGGGTCGTCGGTTCGATCCCGTCATCCTCCACCAAGTCCTCAATGCGCAGTGTTTCGTGAAGCACTTTGCATTGGCGATTGAAAGCCAGTTGATGTCGCAGGCGAGTGAAGTGAGCTTGTCGGCTAAACGTTCTTTAACAATCTGGAAGAAGTAGTAAAGAGACTATCTAAAAGCACTTAGAGATGGGTGTGAGTCGGGTAGTCAGGGTAGTGATTGTATCAAGTATGAAAAGTGATCTTGATGATGACTTGGAATACGGCACAACGCGAATACTCAGCCTATGGCGAGGGTGGCTCGAGAGAGACACACTTGTTATAGGGTCAAGCGAACAAGTGCATGTGGTGGATGCCTTGGCGATCACAGGCGATGAAGGACGCGGTAGCCTGCGAAAAGTTGTGGGGAGCTGGCAAACGAGCTTTGATCCACAAATGTCCGAATGGGGAAACCCACTCCTAATGGAGTACCCACAACTGAATACATAGGTTGTGTGGAGCGAACGCGGTGAACTGAAACATCTAAGTAACCGCAGGAAAAGAAATCAACCGAGATTCCCAAAGTAGTGGCGAGCGAAATGGGATCAGCCTGTACTCTTTATCTTTGTTGTTAGTCGAACGCTCTGGAAAGTGCGGCCATAGCAGGTGATAGCCCTGTAGACGAAAACAGCGAGGAAGAACTAGGGGTACGACAAGTAGGGCGGGACACGTGAAATCCTGTCTGAAGATGGGGGGACCATCCTCCAAGGCTAAATACTCGTGATCGACCGATAGTGAACCAGTACCGTGAGGGAAAGGCGAAAAGAACCCCGGGAGGGGAGTGAAATAGATCCTGAAACCGCATGCATACAAACAGTCGGAGCCTGGAAACGGGTGACGGCGTACCTTTTGTATAATGGGTCAGCGACTTACGTTCAGTAGCGAGCTTAACTGATTAAGGCAGGCGTAGCGAAAGCGAGTCCGAACAGGGCGATCAGTTGCTGGGCGTAGACCCGAAACCAAGTGATCTATCCATGGCCAGGTTGAAGGTGCGGTAACACGTACTGGAGGACCGAACCCACTAACGTTGAAAAGTTAGGGGATGAGCTGTGGATAGGGGTGAAAGGCTAAACAAACTTGGAAATAGCTGGTTCTCTCCGAAAACTATTTAGGTAGTGCCTCGTGTATCACCTTCGGGGGTAGAGCACTGTCATGGTTGTGGGGTCCATTGCGGATTACTACGCCATAGCAAACTCCGAATACCGAAGAGTGCAATCACGGGAGACAGACATCGGGTGCTAACGTCCGGTGTCAAGAGGGAAACAACCCAGACCGCCAGCTAAGGTCCCAAAGATTGGCTAAGTGGGAAACGAAGTGGGAAGGCTAAAACAGTCAGGAGGTTGGCTTAGAAGCAGCCACCCTTTAAAGAAAGCGTAATAGCTCACTGATCGAGTCGTCCTGCGCGGAAGATGTAACGGGGCTCAAGCCAGTCACCGAAGCTGCGGATGCGTACGCAAGTACGTGTGGTAGGAGAGCGTTCCGTAAGCCTGCGAAGGTGCGTTGAAAAGCGTGCTGGAGGTATCGGAAGTGCGAATGCTGACATGAGTAGCGATAAAGGGGGTGAAAAGCCCCCTCGCCGTAAGCCCAAGGTTTCCTACGCAACGTTCATCGGCGTAGGGTGAGTCGGCCCCTAAGGCGAGGCAGAAATGCGTAGCTGATGGGAAGCAGGTCAATATTCCTGCACCATTGTTAGATGCGATGGGGGGACGGATCGCGGAAGGTTGTCCGGGTGTTGGACGTCCCGGTCGCTGCGTTGGAGAAGGCACTTAGGCAAATCCGGGTGCGTAATTCAAGGGCGTGGCGCGAGCTTCTTCGGAAGCGAAGCAATTGGAAGTGGTTCCAAGAAAAGCCTCTAAGCTTCAGTCTAACGATGACCGTACCGCAAACCGACACAGGTGGGCGAGATGAGTATTCTAAGGCGCTTGAGAGAACTCGGGAGAAGGAACTCGGCAAATTGGTACCGTAACTTCGGGATAAGGTACGCCCTTGTAGCTTGACTGGCCTGCGCCAGGAGGGTGAAAGGGTTGCAATAAACTGGTGGCTGCGACTGTTTAATAAAAACACAGCACTCTGCAAACACGAAAGTGGACGTATAGGGTGTGACGCCTGCCCGGTGCCGGAAGATTAAATGATGGGGTGCAAGCTCTTGATTGAAGTCCCGGTAAACGGCGGCCGTAACTATAACGGTCCTAAGGTAGCGAAATTCCTTGTCGGGTAAGTTCCGACCTGCACGAATGGCGTAACGATGGCCACACTGTCTCCTCCCGAGACTCAGCGAAGTTGAAGTGTTTGTGATGATGCAATCTCCCCGCGGCTAGACGGAAAGACCCCATGAACCTTTACTGTAGCTTTGCATTGGACTTTGAACCGATCTGTGTAGGATAGGTGGGAGGCTATGAAACCGGAACGCCAGTTTCGGTGGAGCCGTCCTTGAAATACCACCCTGGTTTGTTTGAGGTTCTAACCTTGGCCCGTGATCCGGGTCGGGGACAGTGCATGGTAGGCAGTTTGACTGGGGCGGTCTCCTCCCAAAGCGTAACGGAGGAGTACGAAGGTACGCTAGGTACGGTCGGAAATCGTGCTGATAGTGCAATGGCATAAGCGTGCTTAACTGCGAGACCGACAAGTCGAGCAGGTGCGAAAGCAGGTCATAGTGATCCGGTGGTTCTGTATGGAAGGGCCATCGCTCAACGGATAAAAGGTACTCTGGGGATAACAGGCTGATACCGCCCAAGAGTTCATATCGACGGCGGTGTTTGGCACCTCGATGTCGGCTCATCTCATCCTGGGGCTGTAGCCGGTCCCAAGGGTATGGCTGTTCGCCATTTAAAGAGGTACGTGAGCTGGGTTTAAAACGTCGTGAGACAGTTTGGTCCCTATCTGCCGTGGGCGTTGGATATTTGAAGGGGGCTGCTCCTAGTACGAGAGGACCGGAGTGGACGAACCTCTGGTGTACCGGTTGTGACGCCAGTCGCATCGCCGGGTAGCTATGTTCGGAAGAGATAACCGCTGAAAGCATCTAAGCGGGAAACTCGCCTTAAGATGAGATATCCCCGGGGCTTCGAGCCCCTTGAAGGGTCGTTCCAGACCAGGACGTTGATAGGTCAGGTGTGTAAGTGCAGTAATGCATTGAGCTAACTGATACTAATTGCCCGTAAGGCTTGATCCTATAACCAGTGTGTTTCACGTACTGACTTGGCGCCACAGCGCTTGGTCAATACCACCCCTGGTTGAGTAGCGTTGTGCGACACTCACTCCCCAAACACTTCTACTTCTTCCCAGATTGGTTGTCGCGCCCACCCAGGCGAGACAACAACAAGTCATGCCTGATGACCATAGCGAGTCGGTCCCACCCCTTCCCATCCCGAACAGGACCGTGAAACGACTCCACGCCGATGATAGTGCGGATACCCGTGTGAAAGTAGGTAATCGTCAGGCTCCTCATGCTTCAAACAAAAACCCCACCCCAAAAGGTGGGGTTTTTGCGTTTGAAGCGCGGCATTTGCATCAACGAAGTCTGTTCCGGTGCCGTTCCAACTCCGATGCGCTGCTTCAGTCGGTAGAATGGCATCGAAAGGTTGTACCCATCATGCCGACCCATCCCGGAGCGCATATGAGAACGAGCCTGTTGATTGCCGCCGTCAGCGCGACGCTGCTTTTTGCGGCGTGCGGCAAGAAGAACGATGCAAGCGAGTCCAGCCTCGGCGAAGCGATTTCCGCCGACATGAAAACGAATCGCGGCTTGCTATGCCTGAATCGCAGCGGCCGCGGCCCCTACGCGTTCCCATCGGCCTATAGCAATCGGGACCTCAACGAATATTCGGCTGCCGCGCTGCGCGAACAGCTCGCTGCGCTCGAAAAGAGCGGGCTCATCGCGCGAGCGGCCCCGACATCCGCGAACGCCAACGCCAAACAGAACGGCCTCGCGTACAGCCTTACGGGCGAAGGGCAAAAGTACGCGGTCGAAACCAACCGGCCCGCCGGCGATCCGAACGCGACGAGCGATCCGCGCGCCTGGATGCTTTGTTACGCGCACGTCAAGCTGGACAAGGTCGTGAGCTGGACCGAGCCCGATCCCACCGCTCACCGTTCCGACGTTACCTACACCTACAAGCTGGAGAGCGTGGCTCCGTGGGCCGACGATCGCGACATCAAGCGCGCTTTCCCGGAGGTAACCGCCTCAGACCGCGAAGCAGGCGAGACGAAGCTGCATGTCATCCTGGAACAGCGTGAAGACGGCTGGGTCCGCGTCGACTGAGGACCATCGCCGCATGTCCGAGCAAGACTTCGATCCTTCCGCCGGCCCGCCGCGCATGTCCGACGTCGCGCGTCTCGCCGGCGTGTCGAAGATGACCGTATCGCGCGTGCTCGCCGGACATAGCGTTGCGTTGGCGACGCGCGAACGCGTGCAGCAAGCTATCGACGAACTCGGCTACGTCGCCGATGCCGCTGCCGGCGCGTTGTCGTCCGGCCGTTCGGAATTCGTTGCCGTGCTGGTGCCGTCGCTTGCGAGCTCGAATTTCTCCGACACGGTGCGCGGTCTTTCCGCGTCGCTCGAACCGCACGGCCTGCAATTGCTGATCGGCGACACGGACTACCATCTGGATCGCGAGGAACGGCTTGTGCGCTCGATGCTGCGTCATCAGCCGCGCTGCATCGCGTTGACGGGCTCGCGTCACACCGAAGCGACGCGCACGCTGTTGCGCCGCTCGGGCATTCCTGTCGTGGAGATGTGGGATTCGCCTTCCGATCCGATCGATGCCGCCGTCGGTTTTTCCAACGTCAGCGCCGCGCGCGCAATGGTGCGGTATCTGGCGGACGCAGGCTACCAACGCATCGGCTTCCTGGGCGGGGCGAGCGAGCTCGACCGTCGCGGTCTCGATCGTCTGAAAGGCTTTCGTGCGCAGATGAAGGCGCTCGGCCTCGACGATCGACGCATCATCCGTCTCGGCGATTCGCCCATCACGATGAGTCACGGCGGCCCGGCGATGGCCGCACTGCTCGAAGCATGGCCCGACACGCAGGCCGTGATGTGCGTGAGCGACATGTCCGCGTTCGGCGCGATAATGGAATGTCACCGGCGCGGCCTCACCGTACCGGACGATATCGCCGTCGCGGGCTTCGGCAATTTCGAGGTTGCCGCATGCTGCACGCCATCGATCACGACGGTTTCCGTCGACGCATACGGCATCGGCCTGCGCACCGGAGAGACCTTGCTCGCGGCGCTCGAAGCGCGCGATCAGGGCGTTGCTGCACCGCCGGCCAAGCGCGTGCGCGTGGCCTATTCCGTGATAGCGCGCGAAAGCGCTTAAGCCGAAGCAGTAACGCGATTGCGTGCTAACATTGATCGCGATGTTACCGGTAACACCACTATGAACACAGCGTCGAACGACTGTGAATGATGGAGAGACACCTCATGCCCCAACAGAATCCCAAGCGCCTGCGCAGCCAGGAGTGGTTCGACGATCCCTCGCACGCCGACATGACCGCGCTATACGTCGAGCGCTTCATGAATTACGGCCTGACGCGCGAGGAATTGCAATCGGGCCGCCCGATCATCGGCATTGCGCAGACCGGCAGCGATCTCGCGCCTTGCAACCGCCATCACATCGAACTGGCCGCGCGCACGAAGGCGGGCATTCGCGATGCCGGCGGCATCCCGATGGAGTTCCCCGTGCATCCGCTCGCGGAGCAGAGCAGGCGTCCGACCGCCGCGCTGGATCGCAATCTCGCATATCTCGGTCTCGTCGAAATCCTGCACGGCTTTCCGCTCGATGGCGTCGTGCTCACCACCGGATGCGACAAGACCACGCCCGCATGTCTGATGGCGGCCGCCACCGTCGACATGCCCGCGATCGTCCTCTCGGGCGGTCCGATGCTCGATGGCTGGTACGAAGGCAAGCGGGTCGGTTCGGGCACGGTGATCTGGCACGCGCGCAATCTGCTCGCGGCGGGCGAGATCGATTACGAAGGCTTCATGCGCCTGACGACCGCATCGTCGCCGTCGATCGGACATTGCAACACGATGGGCACCGCGCTCTCGATGAACAGTCTCGCCGAAGCACTCGGCATGTCCTTGCCGACGTGCGCGAGCATTCCCGCCGCGTATCGCGAGCGCGGACAGATGGCGTATGCCACGGGCAAGCGCATCGTCGACATGGTGCGTGAAGAGTTGAGGACGTCGAAGATCATGACGCGCGAGGCGTTCATTAACGCGATCGTCGTTGCATCCGCGTTGGGTGCATCGACGAATTGCCCGCCGCATTTGATCGCGATCGCGCGGCACATGGGCATCGAACTGAGTCTCGACGACTGGCAGCGCCACGGCGAGCAAGTGCCGCTCATCGTGAACTGCATGCCCGCGGGTGAGTATCTCGGCGAGAGTTTTCATCGCTCGGGCGGAGTGCCTGCGGTCCTTAGGCAACTCGACGAGGCCGGACTCATCGCGCGCGATTGTCTGACGGTGTCGGGCCGCACGATCGGCGAGATCGCGAGCGATGCGCCCGCCGCCGACAACGAGGTCATCCGCACGGCGGACGATCCGCTGAAACACGGCGCGGGTTTCATGGTCCTGTCGGGCAATTTCTTCGATAGCGCCATCATGAAGATGTCGGTCGTCGGCGATGCGTTCAGAAAGACCTATCTGAGCGAGCCGGGCGCGGAGAACACGTTCGAAGCGCGCGCGATCGTCTTCGACGGTCCCGAGGATTACCACGCGCGCATCAACGATCCGTCGCTCGAGATCGACGAGCACTGCATTCTCGTGATTCGCGGCTGCGGCACCGTTGCGTATCCCGGCAGTGCGGAGGTCGTGAACATGGCGCCGCCCGCCGAGCTCATCAAGCGCGGCATCGATTCGCTGCCCTGCATGGGCGACGGCCGGCAAAGCGGCACGTCCGCGAGTCCGTCGATTCTGAACATGTCGCCGGAAGCGGCAATCGGCGGCGGTCTTGCGATGCTGCGCACGAACGACCGGATTCGCGTCGATCTGAACGCCCGCAGCGTGAACGTGCTGCTCGACGAAGCCGAACTCGAAAGCCGTCGCGCGCAATCGTCGTTCGCCGCGCCGGTTGCGCAGACGCCGTGGCAGGAGTTGTATCGGCAGACGGTCGGACAGTTGTCGACGGGCGGATGCCTCGAACCCGCGACGCTGTATCTGAAGGTCATCGAAACGCGCGGCAATCCGCGTCATTCACATTGAGCGAGCCGCCATGTCCTACGCCATCTATCCGAGTCTTGCGGGCAAGCGTGTTGTCGTGACGGGCGGCGGCAGCGGCATCGGCGCGGCGATCGTCGAGGCGTTCGCGAAGCAGGGCGCGCGCGTGTTTTTCATCGATGTCGCCGAGGCCGATTCGCGTCAACTCGAACAGACGCTCGCGAGCGAGCAGCATGCGCCGAAGTTCCTTCGTTGCGATTTGCGCGATGCCGGCGCGATCGAGCAAGCCTTCGATGCCATTGCGAGCGAAGCCGGTTCCATCGACGTGCTGATCAACAATGCCGCGAGCGACGACCGCCATCATTGGGACGATGTGAGCGCTGCGTACTGGGACGAGCGCATGGCCGTGAATCTGCGGCATCAGTTCTTCTGCGCGCAGGCGGCCGCGAAGCGCATGCGCGCGCAGAAGCAAGGCGCGATCGTGAACATGGGCTCGATCTCATGGCATCTCGCGCTGCCCGATCTCACGCTTTACATGACCGCGAAGGCCGCGATCGAAGGGCTCACGCGCGGCCTTGCGCGCGAACTCGGTGAGCATGGCATTCGCGTGAACACGGTGATTCCCGGCGCGGTGCGTACGCCGCGCCAGATGAAGTTGTGGCAGTCGCCGGAGAGCGAGGCGCAGCTGCTTGCGCAGCAATGTCTGCATGAGCGGATCGACCCGGAACACATCGCGCGCATGGTGCTGTTCCTCGCATCCGACGATGCGGCGCGCTGCACCGCGCGCGACTATTACGTCGATGCCGGATGGTTCGGCACCTGACGCGTCACCCGATGCGTTACCTGATGGTTACGTCACGCGCACGTCGCGACGCCGCACCACTTTCGGCGTTGGCTTGACCGTCGGCATCGTGCCGCTTTCGATGTAGTGCTGCACGGCGTCGGCGGCATCGTGGTAGTCGCGTTCATCGAGCCAATGCCAGACCGCAGCGAGAAAGAGGCCGAGCCCCGCGTTTCCACAATGGGCGATGACTTCAGTAATGCCCTCCGCGAGCGCTTCGTCGCGGCCTTCGGGCCGCATCGCGCTCGCGATGTGCGATGCCGCGCGGGACACCAGCATGGCGTGCATCGTATGCAATTGCGGGTTGAACGTGTTTGTTGCGTTTCTTCTTTGACTGCCACTCATGACGCCCCCGTCTCTGGCACCGGCCTGCTGCGTGCTGGGATGCGATGTCCGCATCGAAAAAGCAGCACGCGCCGCGATTGGATTTCGAAAACGCCTTGTTTCGGCGCTGGGGCAGTTGAACGCAAGAAGCGGGCCGACTCCGGCTTAGAGCGATGAATTATCTAGCCCGGCCTTGCGGGACGAGGCGCAACGCAATTTTCCGATGATCGGACCAGAGCGCGCACAGCGTGCTCTCCATGCATTCCGTACAATCGACTGCCCGCGATGCGCGCACTTCGTCAAAACATGCATCTCTTCTTCGCTTTTTGCTCCGATGTGTTCGCGCGACGTAGTCATGTCGCGTTGTGCGCGCTCGCGTTGCTCGCGGGTTGCGCGTCAGGCACGCCGGCGCGCAGCCAGGAAGCTGCATCGCGCGAGCCGCAGCCGCTGCATCACGCAAAACGCACTTCGTCGGGCTACGAGAACAACTACGGAACCTTGCCGCGCGAATCGTTCCTGAAGTGGCGCTGGGAGCGCTTCAAGCAAGGCTTGCCGAAGCCGCCGGCGAACGGCTATCACTTTCCGATGGCGCATCCCGACATCGCCTGGCTCAAGGCCAACCGCACCGCCGACACGCTCACCTGGATCGGTCATGCAAGCGCGCTCGTGCAGATCGACGGCGTGAACATCCTCACCGATCCGGTGTTCTCGGAACGCGCGTCGCCGTTCTCGTTCATCGGCCCGAAGCGCAAGACGCCGCCCGGCCTTACGCTCGACGAGCTGCCGCATATCGACATCGTACTGATCTCGCACAATCACTACGATCACCTCGACAAGCCGAGCGTCGAAGCGCTCAACCGTCAGGCGGGCGGGCCGCCGCGCTTTCTCGTGCCGCTCGGCATCGAACAGTGGATGAACGATATCGGCATAACGAATGTGGAAGAGCTCGATTGGAGCGACGAAACGCACGCGGCCGGCCTCGATATCTGGTTCGTGCCGAGCCAGCACTGGTCCGCGCGCACGCCATTCGACCGCGCGGAAACGCTGTGGGGCGGCTGGGTGGTGAAAACGCCGGCAGGCGCGGCGCGTCCGTATTCGTTTTACTTCGCGGGCGATACGGGCTACTCGCCGGACTTCCGCGATATCGCCGCGCGTTTCGGCGGCTTCGATCTCGCGCTCATTCCGATCGGCGCGTACGATCCGCGCTGGTTCATGCAGGCGCAGCACGTCGATCCCGAAGAAGCCGTGCGCATCTTCCAGGACGTGCATGCGAAAAAGGCGATCGGCATTCACTGGGGTTCGTTCGAGCTGACCGACGAACCGCTCGACGAGCCGCCGCGCCGTCTGGCCGAAGCCGTGCGCCGCGCCGGCCTGCCCGCGGACGCGTTCACCGTGCTGAAACACGGTGAAATGATTCATCTCGACACACCGGATTCAAGCGCAGCCACAATCGGCCGTTAACACGGTGTGGCAGCGCGTCTTTCACGCGCGGAAATCCATCTGCATCTGCGACGCCTCGCGTTTCTCGCGCGGCGCGCGGTCGTCCTTTTCCAGTTATAGGGCTCAAACGCGTGAAGCAACTGTCCATCCGGCATCGCATTCTGGCGAGCTTCGGCATCATCCTTACCCTGATGCTCGTCATGGCCGCATTGTCATACACGCTGCTCGGCGGAATCGATCGCGAAGCAAAGAGCCTCGAAGACGATTCGATGATCGGCTTCTCGGTCTCCAACGACCTGCGCGCGGCCTGGATCGAGAACTACACGCTGACGCAGCGGCTCGTCTTCATCGACCGCGACGAAGAGCAGATACGCCGCGACACGCAGCATCTCGCCGAAACGCGGGCGAGCATCGACAAGCTGCTGGAAACGTACGCGCCGACCATCTTCGAAGAAGACGACCGTCGCCTCTTCAACGAATTCAAGCGCCAGCGCGACCTCTACCTTCCGGTACAGGATCAGACGCTGCGAGAGCTCGCGGGTTCGAAGGACGCGGCCGTCGCGACTTTCAATACGCGTCTCACGCCGGCGTGGGAAGCGGGTCAGGCCGCGACGCGCGCGCTCGTCGAGCATAACGAAGTCTTCAACGCGAAATCGGTGCAAAGCATTCGCGGCTCGGTGCAGAAATCGGAAACGACGCTCATCGTCATCATGGTCGTGGCGATCGGGGCGGCGGCGGTGCTCGGCTTCATGCTGATGAAGGCGCTGACGGTGCCGATGCTGCGCATGGTCGACGTCGTCGACAAGATGCGTACCGGCGATCTCACGCAGCGCCTCGCGCTCGCGCGCCGCGACGAGTTCGGCACGCTGGAGGCGGGCTTCAACCGCATGACCGATGAACTCACGGGCCTCGTCGGCCAGGCGCAGAAATCGGCCGTGCAGGTGACGACGTCGGTATCGGAGATCGCCGCGACCGCGCGCGAGCAGCAGGCCACGGCGAGCGAAACGGCCGCGACGACGACGGAAATCGGCGCGACGTCGCGGGAGATTTTCGCGACCGCCCGCGATCTCGTCCGCACGATGAACGAAGTCTCGGGCGTGGCGGAGCAATCGGCGGCGCTCGCGGGCACCGGTCAGGCGGGGCTTACGCGCATGGAGGAAACCATGCGCCTCGTGATGGAAGCGGCAGGCTCGGTGAACGGCAAGCTCGCGATCCTCAACGAGAAGGCGGGCAACATCAATCAGGTCGTCGCGACCATCACGAAAGTTGCGGATCAAACCAATCTGCTTTCGTTGAACGCGGCGATCGAAGCGGAAAAGGCGGGCGAGTACGGGCGCGGCTTCGCGGTGGTCGCGACGGAAATCCGCCGCCTCGCCGATCAGACGGCGGTCGCGACGTTCGACATCGAGCAGATGGTGAAGGAGATTCAATCGGCGGTCGCGGCGGGCGTGATGGGCATGGACAAGTTCTCGGAGGAAGTGCGCCGCGGCATGCTCGACGTGCAGCAGGTAGGCGGACAGCTTTCGCAGATCATCCATCAGGTGCAGACGCTCGCGCCGCGCTTCTCGATGATCAACGAAGGCATGCAGACGCAGGCGACCGGCGCGGACCAGATTTCGCAGGCGCTCTCGCAACTCTCCGAGGCCGCGCAACAGACGGCCGAGTCGCTGCGCCAGTCGTCGCAGGCAATCGACGATCTCACGCACGTCGCGAACGGTCTGCGCACGGGTGTGTCGCGCTTCAGAATCGCCGCTTAAAGGCGCGCCGCGATGCTCTTCGTCCAGTTCACGCTCGACGCCGACCGCTATCTTCTCGACAGCGCGCAGGTCGAGCGCATGCTGCCGCTCGCGCCGCTGAAGACGCTGCCGGGCGCGCCCGCATGGGTCGCGGGCGTGCTCGACTGCGAAGGCGCCAACGTGCCCGTCATCGATCTCGCGGCGCTCGCGCTCGCGCGTGCCTCGCACGAGAGAGTGTCGACGCGGCTCGCGCTCGTCGCGTATCCGCGTTGCGGCGACGACGGCGCGATAAAGCATCATCGGCTCGGTCTTCTGCTCGAACAGGCGACGCGCACCGTCACCTTCGATGCCGCTTCGTTCACCGATGCGGGCATCGACACGCCGCACGCGCGCTATCTCGGTCCGCTCGCGCGTGACGAGCGAGGCCTGCTGCAATGGGTTCGCATCGAGCATCTGTTGCCCGATGACGTGCAGACGCTGCTCTTCGCCGGGAGCGAAGCATGAGCGCGCTGCCGAGCGCCTTCGCGGACGAAGCATTCGGCGTCGGCCGCTTCATCGAGCTGTTGCATCGCACGATCGGCCTCGATGCCGAATCGATCGGCGCGAACGCCGTATCGCGCGCGGTGCGCGAACGCTTCCACCTGTGGCACGACGAGCAAGGCGGCACGCTCGACGATTACTACCGCGCGGTGATGCAGGACGGCGCGCGCATGCAGGAGTTGATCGAAGCGGTGGTCGTGCCGGAGACGTGGTTCTTCCGCGATCCCGAAGCGTTCGCCGCCCTCGCGCGACTTGCGCGCGTGCGTCTGCATGAACGGCCCGCGAAGCCGCTGCGCGTGCTGAGCGCGCCGTGCTCGACCGGCGAGGAAGCCTATACCGTCGCGATGGCGCTGATCGAAGCGGGCATCGCTGCCGAGCGCTTCACCATCGACGCGATCGACGTGAGCGAACGCGCGCTCGCTATTGCGCGCCGCGCGCATTACGGGCGCAACGCGTTTCGCGGACGCGCGCTCGGTTTTCGCGACCGTCATTTCCGCGCGACCGATGGCGGCTGGCAGCTCGATCCCGCCGTCGCACAGAGCGTGCGCTTCTCGCAAGCGAATCTGCTGCAACTCGATACGCATGCGTTCGAGCGCTTCGATTTCATTCTGTGCCGCAACGTGCTGATCTATTTCGATCGCGATACGCAGCGCGCCGTTCTGCGCGTGCTCGATGGCTTGCTCGCAGAAGGCGGCACGCTGTTCGTCGGTCCGGCGGAGACGGGTCTTCTGATGCGCGAGGGTATGAGTTCCGCGAACATTCCGCTCGCCTTCGCGTTCAATCGGCCCGAGCGCGAGCGCGCGAACGTGTTCGATGGTGCATGGCCGAGTCCGCAGATCATCGCGAAGCCGATGAAGCCCGCGTTCGTGTTGCCCGCATGGGCGAGTGCGCCGACCGTCGTTCGTGCGATGCCGGTTGCGAAGCCGCCCGCCGAACCCGCGCCGCCGGCAAGTCTTGCGCACGCGCGTCAACTCGCCGATGCCGGCCAGCTCGACACCGCTGCGAATGCCGCGCACGCGTATCTCGACGCGCATCCGTCGAACGCGGATGCGTACTATCTGCTTGGCGTGATCGCCGATGCGCGTGGCGAGCATCAGGCATCGCGCGGGCATTATCGTCGTGCGTTGTATCTCGATCCCGCGCATCGCGAGGCGCTCACGCATCTCGCCGCGTGTCTCTCGCTCGACGGCGATGAAAGCGGCGCGCGTCTGCTGCTCGCGCGTGCGCAACGCGTGACGGAGCGCGCGCGATGAACGCACGCGACATCGGCGTCACGAACGATATCGACGATTGCTGGAACCGCATCGGCGTGCGCGGCGATGCGTCATGCCCGAAGCTCGAACGCTACGTGCATTGCCGCAATTGCCCGGTTCATGATGAAGCCGCAGCGCGCGTGCTGGATCGCGTGGAAGCGCGTACGTCGATCGTCGCTTCGGCGGTCGTCGAACGAGGCGACAAGCAAACCGATACGCTCTCATGTCTCGTGTTTCGCATCGGCGGCGAATGGCTCGGCTTGCCGACGAACCTCTGCGCGCAAGTGGCGCAATTGCGCCCGGTGCACTCGCTGCCGCATCGGCGCAATCGCGCGGTGCTGGGCGTCGTGAACGTGCGCGGCAGATTGATCGTGTGCGCTTCGCTGGCGCGGCTGTTCGGCATCGAAGCGGACGAAAGCGCTGCAAAAAACGTATCGCTCGATGCCCGCGAACTCGGGCGTCTCATCGTCATGCAGTGCGGCAATGGCGATCACGAAGCTCCGATCGCTTTTCCCGTCGATGCCGTCGACGGCGTGCATCGCTTCACGCAGGCGCAGCTTCAGCCGGTGCCCGCGACGCTCGCCCAGCGCCTGTCGTCGAACGCGCATGCGGTGGCCGCGTTCAGGCACGCGACCGTCGGCCTGCTCGACGCCGATCGACTCATCGACAGCCTGAGCCGGAGTCTCACATGACGAGCATCGATGCGGGAGGTTCGTCGCTGCTCGACCTCTTTCAGGAAGAAGCGCGCGGGCAGGCGCAGATTCTTTCCGATGGCCTCATCGCGCTCGAACGTGCGCCGCGCGATCCCGTCACGCTCGAAGCGAGCATGCGCGCCGCGCATTCGCTGAAGGGCGCGGCGCGTGTCGTTGGCGTGCCGGTCGGCGTGACGCTCGCGCATGTGATGGAAGATTGTTTCGTCGCAGCGCAGGAAGGGCGCATCGTGCTCGATGCGGGTTACATCGACATGCTGTTGCGCGGTGTCGATCTGATCGTGCAGATCGGCGAGGCGCGCGATATCGATGCACAGACCGCGCTCGAACGCGAAGTCGATGCGTTCGTGGATGGCCTCAGCGCGCATATGGAAGGCGCAACATCCCAACGCGAACTTACACCGACGAAACCGTCCGAGCCAATTCCGGCACCATCGCGCACGAACGAAGCTCGCATGTTGCGCATGCGCGCGGACACGCTCGATCGTCTGCTGAGTCATTCGGGCGAATCGCTCGTCGAATCGCGCTGGCTGAAGCCGTTTTCGCAATCGATGCTGCGCGTGAAGCGCGTGCAGCACGATGCGAGCCGCGCGCTCGAACGCCTGCACGAATCGCTGACCGATTCGCACGCCGCGCAACTCGATGCACGCACACACGCCGCGCTCGACGAAGCGCGTCGTTTGACGGCGGAAGCGCATCGTCAGTTGAGCGAGCGTCTGGCTGAACTGGAAAACTACGACCGGCGTTCGACGCATCTCGCCCAGCAGATCTACGACGAAGCGCTCGCGTGCCGCATGCGTCCCTTCGTCGATGCAACGGGCGGCTTCGCGCGCATGGTGCGCGATGTCGCGCGCGGACTCGGCCGCGACGTGCGTCTCGTCATCGCGGGCGAATCGACGCAGGTCGATCGCGACATTCTCGATCTGCTCGACGCGCCGCTCGGGCATCTATTGCGCAACGCGGTCGATCACGGCATCGAGCCGCCCTCATTGCGCCGCGCGCTCGGCAAGCCCGAAACCGGCACGATCACGCTCGAAGCGCGCCATAGCGCGGGCTCGCTTTTCATCAGCGTGTCCGACGACGGCGCGGGCGTCGATCTCGATGCGCTTCGCCGCGCGGTCGTGCGCAAGCGTCTCGCGAGCGAAGATACAGCCGCGCGCCTCACCGAAGCGGAACTGCTCGAGTTTCTCTTGCTGCCCGGCTTTTCGATGCGCGATGCCGTCACCGATGTATCCGGCCGCGGCGTCGGCCTCGATGCGGTGCAGGACATCGTGCGGCAAGTGCGCGGCAGCGTGCGCGTGACGCAGGAAACGCATGTAGGCACGCGCATCGCGCTGCAATTGCCGCTGACGTTGTCGGTGATCCGCAGCCTGATCGTCGAAGTGGCGGGCGAGCCCTACGGACTGCCGCTCGCGCATGTCGCGCGCACGCTGGTGCTGCCCGCGAGCGCCATCGACATGCTCGAAGGCCAGCAGCATTTTTCCTTCGACGGCAAGCGCATCGGCCTCGTCACCGCGCATCAGATTCTCGAAACCGCCGCGTTCGAAGCCGCGAGCGAAAGGCTCAACGTCGTCGTCATCGGACAAGGCGCGGCGAGTTACGGCATCGTCGTCGATCGCTTTCTCGGCGAGCGGATGCTCGTGGTGCAACCGCTCGACAAGCGCCTCGGCAAGGTGCGCAACATCGCGGCGGGCGCGCTGATGGAGAACGGCGATCCGCTGCTCATCGCCGATCTCGACGACTGGCTGCGTTCCGTCGAGAAGCTCGTCGGCAGCGGCGAGCTCGGGCGCGTCGGTGCCGGCGCTTCGCGTGCGCGCGTGGCGAGCGCGAAGCGCGTGCTCGTCGTCGACGATTCGCTCACCGTGCGCGAACTCGAACGCAAGCTGCTCGCGTCGCGCGGCTACGACGTGTCCGTCGCGGTCGATGGCATGGACGGCTGGAACGCGGTGCGCGGCGCGGACTTCGATCTCGTCATCACCGATATCGACATGCCGCGGCTCGATGGCATCGAGCTCGTCACGCTCATCAAGCGCGATGCGGAACTCGCCGCCCTGCCGGTGATGATCGTGTCGTACAAGGATCGCGCGGAAGATCGTCAGCGCGGCCTCGACGCGGGCGCGGACTATTACCTCGCGAAAGGCAGCTTTCACGATCAGGCGTTGATCGATGCCGTGCGCGATCTCATCGGCGAGGCGAAGACATGAAGATCGGCATCGTCAACGATGTTGCACTCGCGGTGGAAGCGTTGCGTCGCGCGCTCGCGTCGCGGCCCGACTTGGAGATCGCGTGGATCGCGCACGACGGCCAGCAGGCGATCGACTATTGCGCGGCGCACACGCCCGATGTCGTGCTGATGGATCTCGTGATGCCGAATGTCGATGGCGTGCAGGCGTCGCGGACCATCATGGCGCGTTCGCCGTGCGCGATTCTCGTCGTCACGGTCGATGTCGGCGCGAACGCATGGCGCGTCTATGAAGCGATGGGCGCGGGCGCGCTCGATGCCGTCGATACGCCCGCGCTCGCCGGCGCCGATGCGCGTCGCGGTGCGGCGGCGCTGATCGCGAAGATCGATCAGATCGGCGCGCGGCTCGCATCGTCGAGCGTTTTGCCCGCCATGAAGAGCGGCGATCGTCTCGTCGCGATAGGCGCATCGGCGGGCGGACCGTCCGCGCTCGCGACACTGCTCGGCGCGTTGCCGAAGCATTTCGCGGCGGCGCTCGTCATCGTGCAGCACGTCGATCGCGCGTTCGCCGAAGGCATGGCGCAATGGCTCGATGCGCAATCGGCGCTGCCCGTGCGTATCGCGCGTGAAGGCGACAGGCCCGCGCCCGGCGAAGTGCTGCTCGCCGCGACCAACGATCATCTGCATTTCGCCGACGCCACGCGCCTAGGCTACACCGCGCATCCGGAGCAATTGCCGTATCGCCCGTCCGTCGACGTGTTCTTTCAGAGCGTGACCGAGCGCTGGACCGGACGCGCGGTCGGCGTGCTGCTGACCGGCATGGGCCGCGACGGCGCGATCGGACTGAAGGCGATGCGCGCGAAGGGTTATCACACCATCGCGCAGGACGAGGCGACGAGCGCGGTGTACGGCATGCCGAAGGCGGCGGCCGCGCTCAACGCGGCGGCGTCGATACTGCCGCTGCCGCGCATCGCGGATGCGATCGCCAAGGCGTTCGACTGAGCTCAGCGAAGCACATCAACCAAGGACACGCGTTTCATGAAAACTCCTCATCCCGATCCGCTGGCCGAGCGCGCGAAACGGGCCGCGGCCGCCGCGTCGGCGAGCATCGAGCGCGCGGGCTCGCGTGCAATCGCGGACGAGCGCGCCGTGTCCGATCTGCTCGCCGCCGCATTGAACGCGCCGCCCGCCGCCGAGTTGCCGGTGATGGTGCTGCTCGTCGACGATCAGGCGATCATCGCGGAAGCGTTGCGCCGCGCGCTCGCCGAAGAGCGCAACGTCGATCTGCATTACTGCGCGAATCCGGAAGAGGCGTTGCGCACCGCGCAGGAAACGCGGCCGACGGTGATCCTGCAGGATCTCGTGATGCCCGGCGTCGATGGCCTGACGCTCGTTCGTCAGTATCGCGAGCATCCGGCGACGCGCGATATCCCGATCATCGTGCTCTCGACGAAGGAAGAGCCGCGCATCAAGAGCGCGGCATTCGCGGCGGGCGCGAACGACTATCTCGTGAAGCTGCCCGATACCATCGAGCTCGTCGCGCGCGTGCGCTATCACTCGCGTTCGTATCAGAACCTGCTGCAACGCGACGAAGCGTATCGCGCGCTGCGTCAGTCGCAGCAGAAGCTGCTCGAAACGAATCTGGAATTGCAGCGCCTGACGCATTCGGACGGGCTGACGGGTTTGTCGAATCGCCGCCGTCTCGACGATTATCTGAACGCGGAATGGCGGCGCGCCGCTCGCGAGCATGCGTCCATCGGCTTTCTGATGATCGATGTCGATAACTTCAAGTCGTACAACGACACGTATGGCCACGTCGCCGGCGACGATGTGCTGAAGCTCGTCGCGCATACGATCGAATCGAGTCTCGCCAGTCCGACCGATCTCGCCGCGCGCTTCGGCGGCGAGGAATTCGCGGTCGTGCTGCTCTCGACATCGGCGCCGGGCTTGCGTCTGCTCGGCGAGAAAATACGCATCGCGGTCGAGGCGCTGGACGTGCCGCATGCGGGTTCGTCGAGCGGGCGCGTGACGATCAGCGTCGGCGGCGCGATACAGATGGCGATGCACGACGATGCGTCGAAGCAGCTCGTCGAAGCCGCCGATCTCGCGCTGTATCGCGCGAAGAGAGACGGGAAGAACCGGGTGATCGTCACCTGACGAAAAAACGCGCGGCCTTCGTCGAAGCCCGCGCGTTTTGCTTTACGGCGTGTGCTGCGTGAATGGCGTCATCGCCTGAACACGCCGAGCAGCAAGGTCGCCAGAAAGATCACGATAAAGATGAAGAACAGGATCTTGGCGATTTCCGCCGCGCCCGTTGCGATTCCGCCGAAGCCGAAGACGGCCGCGATGATCGCGATGATGAAGAAGATGACAGCGTAACGGAGCATGTTGCCCTCCTTGGTGGATCGGATGATCGGTTGATCGGTCGATATGCAGGCGGATCGATGCCGCCGCTTTCGCTCATCGGTTTTCCCGCGCATCGTTCAAAGCAACGGACGTGCCCAGCGCATCGCCCGCGTGCCGGAGATGCAAAAACGCCGCAATGAAAGGAACATTGCGGCGTCGCGGATCGCGCTTGCCTTCGCGCGATGTGTCCGGCTGTCGAGGCTAACGGCCTAGTGTGCGATCGGAGTCGGTTTCATCGTCGTCGTCTTCGTCGTCGACGCTGTTGAGCGCATCCGGCAGGTTGTTCTCCAGTTCATCGCGTTCGATCTGATCGGCTAGGTCGAGGGATTTGCGCGTGGCGGGACCGGACGGGCGATTGGCTCCAGACATGGCGTACTCCTTGAACAGATTTCAAAGCCGCGCCGACGATTCGGCGCGAACCAACGGACTAGCAAGGCTTGTACGCGCCGGGCTGAATAGTCCGCCTTAAAGGATCGCTTAAGGATCAGTTGAGGATCGTTCGGGCGGAAAGGTGAACAGACCGTGCTGACGATAAAGAAACGCAGTCCCAATCTTGCAAGCAGGACGGCAGATTTTGCGTGCCGGCGCGTAAGGCCAGTATGCACCGGGACGCGCGTCGAGGCAAAGACGACGCGCGTGTTTCGGATCGCGCATCAAGCGAAAAAATGGGCGACGATCGGATACAGCGACAACACGAGCAAGACGGCCATCGTGATGTTGAACATGCGCAACCGGCGCGGATCCGCGAGAAAGCGGCGCAGCGACGTGCCGAACGCGGCCCACATCGTGATGCACGGCAAGCCGATCACGACGAGCACGACGGCCATCAGCGCGGCGTTCAGCGAAAGACTCGCGTGCAGGTGGATCGTGCTCGCGGCGGTGAGCACCATCATCCACGCTTTGGGATTGATCCACTGGAACGCGATCGCTTCGTGAAAGCGCATCGGGCGCGCCTTGCTGTCGCGCATCTGCACCGACGACGACGTGCCGATCTTCCACGCCAGATACAGCAGATACGCGACGCTCGCCGCTTCCAGCACCGTGTAGAGGATCGGCAGACGCTCGAACGCCTGCGCGAGCCCGAGGCCGACCGCGATCATCAGGATCGCCATGCCCGCGCTGATGCCGAGCATGTGCGGCAGCGTGCGCCTCAACCCGAAATTGACGCCCGAGGCGAGCAGCATCGTGTTGTTGGGACCGGGCGTGATGGTCGTCACCAGCGCGAACAGCGCGGCGGCTGGAAGGGCGTTCAGAAGTTCGGTGGGCATGGCGCGCTCCGCAATGAAGGATTCGATGAGCGCCAAGTGTACGGAAGGTGTCCGGTACAGTACCGGTACAGATTGTCAGGTGACTTCCTGTACGGTGTCCGGACGCGACGGGCCGTCGCGCCCAGCCAACCTCCTTACACGGGGAACGGATTGCGTTCCGCGAATCCCTGTTGATGCCAGTACGGATACGCGGGCCGCACCGCGCTCGCCTCATCGAGCTTCTTCACCTGTTCCGCCGTGAGGTTCCAGCCGACCGCGCCGAGGTTCTGCCGCAGTTGCTCCTCGTTGCGCGCGCCGATCAGCACGGTCGCGACCGTCGGGCGCTGCAGCAGCCAGTTGAGCGCGATCTGCGGCACGGTCTTGCCGGTTTCCTCGGCGATGGCGTCGAGCGCATCGACGACGCGGTACAGATATTCGTCCGGCACCGGCGGCCCCATGTCGGCGGTTTTGTGCAGACGGCTCGTCGCGGGCAGCGGCTGGCCGCGCCGAATCTTGCCGGTGAGGCGTCCCCAGCCGAGCGGGCTCCAGACGATCGCGCCGACGCCCTGATCGATGCCGAGCGGCATCAGCTCCCATTCGTAGTCGCGGCCGATCAGCGAGTAGTAAGTCTGATTCGCGACATAGCGCGGATAACCGTAACGGTCGGCCACATCGAGCGATTTCTGCAAATGCCAGCCCGAGAAATTCGACACGCCCGTATAGCGGATTTTTCCGGCGCGCACGAGATCGTCGAGCGTGGAAAGCGTCTCTTCGACGGGCGTTTTCGCATCGAAGCCATGCAACTGGAACACGTCGATGTAATCCGTTTGCAGGCGTTCCAGTGCCCCGTTCACGGCCTTGATGAGATGAAAGCGCGACGAACCGACGGCGTTCGGGTCGTTGTCGTCGAAGCGGAAGGTCGCCTTGGTCGAGACGATGACCTTGTCGCGCCGGCCCTTGAGCGCCTCGCCGAGTATCGATTCCGACGTGCCGCGCGAGTAGATGTCGGCGGTGTCGAACATCGTCACGCCCGCGTCGAGGCAGATGTCGACGAGCTTGCGCGCTTCGCTCACGTCGGTCTCGCCCCACGCCTGAAAGAGTTCGCCCTTGCCGCCGAAAGTGCCGGTGCCGAAGCTCAGGACGGGAACCTTGAAGCCCGAAGCACCGAGATGTCGATATTCCATTGCGTGTCCTCGTGGATGAAGTCCATCGACGAGACTACCGCAACGGCTCGACGCATGCAGCGTCCGCGTCAGCGATGCCGCGCCGCGCGTTCGCCGAGCGAATCGTAGATCGGCGGCACGCGCAGGAGCATCGGCACGATCATCGCGGTGAAGCAGGCGGTGAGCATCGGCAGAAGCAGCGTGAAGCTCGCCGTCATTTCCGTGACGAGCACGATGCCCGTCACCGGCGCGCGCACCACCGCGACGAAGAACGCCGCCATGCCGACCACCGCGAACGTGGCGGTGTCGCCGGCGGGGCTCGCCATGCCGGGAAACCAGTCGAGACACACGCGGCCGAACACGAGGCCCGTCTGCGCGCCGAGCGCGAGCATCGGCGCGAAAAGGCCGCCTGGCGTGCCCGCCGCATACGACACCGGGCCGAGCACGAAGCGCAACGCGAACATCGCCGTCACGCTCGCGACGGTTCCCGCGCCGAGCAGCGCGCGCTCGGTGAGCGCATCGCCGCCGCCGGCGAGAGCCGGCGCGAACCACGCGAGCAGGCCGACCGCCGCGCCGACCACGGCGGCGCGCGCCGTCGCATGTTTCACCGATGCGGGCGGCGCGATCGAGTCGGCGACATCGAGCGTCCAGAGAATGACGCGGCTGTACAGCGCGCCGAGCAGCCCCAGCAACAGGCCGAGCACGAGATGCGCGCCGGTCATCTCGAAGCCGGGAAACGGCTGCGCGGGCAGATGAAAGTCGGGCAGATCGCCATGCAGCAGACGCGCCATCGCGATCGCGCTCGCCGATGCGCCGAGCGCCGCGACCGCCGTGCGGGTATCGAAACGGCGCATCAGTTCTTCGAGCACGAACACTGCGCCCGCGATCGGCGCATTGAACGCCGTGGCGAGCCCCGCGCCCGCGCCGGCCGCGAGCAGCACACGGCAATCGCCGGCATTGCGCCTGAAAGACGTGCCGATGGCATGTGCGATCGATGCACCCATCTGCACGGTCGGACCTTCGCGGCCGAGCGCGAGCCCCGCGCCGATGGCGAGCACGCCGCCCACGAACTTGATCGGGATGAGCACGAGCGGCGCGGGCGGCACGCTGCCGTGCAGTACCGCTTCGACGTGTGGAATGCCGCTGCCGCTCGCCATCGGCGCGAAACGCGCGACGAGCCATGCGGCGAGCGCGGATGCCGCCGTCGCCGCGAGCACGACGAGCACGATCGCCGCATCGTGGCCCGCGTGCGCCCACGCGACGAACGCGTTGCGCCAGATATCGCCGCGTTCGAGCGCGAAGCGAAAGAGCACGCCGATCGCGCCCGTCGCCGCCCCGACGACCACCGATGCCGCCGCGAGCGGAACGAGTCCTGCGCGCTCATCGTCCTGATTGGTGACTTCGTTATCGTTCATCGCGCATGTCGCTCCGGAATCGGCATGTGCAACGAAGCGTAACATCGCGCGGCGCGGCGGGCATGGGGCTTGCAAAACGAAAGTTATTTCGCCGCGAAGCCCGTCGCGGGGTATGCAGAGGCACACAGAGGCACATGAACCACGCAAACGACGAGCCGTTTTTTCAGCCAGGGCGCAATTGCGCGAGCGTGCGTCACGCAGATCGCTTCAGTCTGCTCATCGATGGCGCCGATTATTTCCGCGTGCTGCGCGAGGCGCTCACGCGCGCGGAGCGCACGGTGTTCATCCTCGGCTGGGATATCGATAGCCGCATGAAGCTCACGCCCGAAGGCGCGGACGACGGCTATCCCGAAGCGCTCGGCGATTTTCTGCACGCGCTCGCGGGCGACAAGCGGCGTCTGCGCATCTACATTCTCGCGTGGGATTTCGCGATGCTCTACGCATTCGAGCGCGAATGGCTGCCCGTCTACAAGATGGGCTGGCGCACGCACCGGCGCATCGCGTTCCAGATGGACGGCAAGCATCCGCTCGGCGGATCGCAGCATCAGAAGATCGTCGTGATCGATGATCGCGTGGCATTCGTCGGCGGACTCGATCTCACGCGCTCGCGCTGGGACACGTCCGCGCACGCGCCCGACGAGCCGCTGCGCCGCGATGCGAACGGCGCGGCATATCAGCCGTTTCACGACGTCCACACGATGTTCGATGGCGACGCCGCGCGCGAAATCGGCCAGCTCGCACGCGAACGATGGGCCCGCGCATGCGGCAAGCGCCTCGCGATTCGCGCGCATCGGGCGACGCTGCAGAACGATCCGTGGCCGCCTTCGCGACGCGTCGATCTCGAAGATGTCGATATCGCCATCTCGCTCACCGAGCCGGATTATCTCGGCCGCGAACCGGTGCAGCAGATTCGCACGCAGTATTTCGACGCCATCGCGCGGGCGCGGCGCAGCATCTATATCGAGAACCAGTACTTCACTTCGGGGACGATCGGCGCGGCGCTCGCGGATTCGCTCGCGCGCGAGGACGGACCCGATCTCACGATCGTCGTGCCGCGCAATCAGAGCGGCTGGCTTCAGGAAGTGACGATGGGCGTGCTGCGCGCGCGCCTGCACAGGCTTCTGAAAAACGCCGACGCGCATGGACGTTATCGGCTGCTGTGCCCGAGCGTGCCGAAGCTCGGCGACGCGATCGTCAACGTGCACAGCAAGCTGATGATCGTCGACGACGAATTGCTGATCGTCGGTTCGGCCAATCTGAACAATCGCTCGATGGTCCTCGACAGCGAATGCAACGTCTCGATCGATGCGGGCGCGGATGCGCGTATCCGCCGCGCGATCGCGACGATGCGCGACACGCTGCTCGCCGAGCATCTCGGTTGCGATATCGCGGATGTGGTGCGCGAACGAGAGGCGCGCAACGGCACGAATGCGGGAATTCAGGCGCTGTTGCGCGACCGCGACGAACATCGCACGATGGTGCCGCTCGATCCGCAAGTGTCGACGGAGCTCGACCAGCTGATTCCGCCCGAGGCGCTGATCGATCCCGAAACGCCGATCGCCGCCGACGACCTCGTCGATCAGTTCGTGCCTGCGGAAAAGACGCGTCCGCTCATCGGCCGCTTCGCGCTGCTCGGCATGTTCGCGCTGATGGTCGTGGTCGTCGCGGGTCTGTGGCACTGGACGCCGCTCGGCGATTACGTGAACCTGAAGTCGCTCACGAACGCGACGCGCCATATCGATTCGCTGCCGCTCGCGCCGGTCTGGATCGTGCTCGGCTATGTCATCGCGGCCGTCATGGCCGTGCCGATCACGTTGCTGATCGCGACGACGGGCATCGTTTTCGGCGCGTCCTGGGGCGCGGCTTATGCGTTCATCGGCACGACGATTGCAGCGGCGATATCGTATTCCCTTGGCAATTGGCTCGGCCGTGACGCGGTGCGCAAGCTCGCGGGCGCGCGCGTCAACCGGCTGTCCGAACGCGTGGCGAAGCGCGGCATCGTCGCGGTCGTCGTGTTGCGGATCTTGCCCGTTGCACCATTTGCGATCGTCAATCTCGTGGCGGGCGCATCGCATATCCGCATGCGCGACTTCATGATCGGCACGATGCTCGGCATGGGCCCCGGCATCTTTCTGACGGTCGCGTTCGCGCATCAGTTCGTCGCGTCGCTGCATCGGCCGACGGTCGGCTCGTTCGCGGTGCTGATCGGCATCGGCGCGGCGCTGATCGGCGCGTCGCTGCTGCTGCAGCGCTTTCTCGGTGGCAAGAATCGTCACGACGCGCACGAAGGCGCACCGAGCGATGCGGACAAATCGCGCGCCAGCGACGAAGCCAAACGCGCGAGCGAACTGCGCGAGAACGGCACGATGCCGCGCGAATCATCGACGAAAAACGAGCGCCCCGACGAGGTCAACTCATGACGCTGATGCACGAGACCGTCATCGAACGCGAATATATGAAGGACGCGCGCGCACGCGAGCTGCGCATCGCCACATACAACTTGCATGGCGCGATAGGCATCGACGGCAAGTTCGCGCCGGAACGCATCGGCGCAGTGCTCGCCGAGATCGATGCGGACATCTTCGCGCTGCAGGAAGTGCCGCTCGGCGGCAGCGGCGCGCCCGATGTGCTCGACGTGCTGCAACGCATGACGAACCTGAACGCGGTCGCGGGCCCGACGCTCGACACGCCCGAACGGCGTTACGGCAACGCAGTGCTCACGCGCTATCCGGTGCGCGCGGTCCGCACGCTCGATCTTTCGTTCAGGAGCCGCGAGCCGCGCGGCGCGCTCGATGCCGACATCGATTGCGGCGGCGAACTCTGGCGTGTGGTCGCGACGCATCTCGGGCTTGCATCGAGCGAAAGGCGCGCGCAAGTGGAGCAAGTGCTGCAAAGCTTCGATACGCCCGCGCTGCCCGTGATCCTGCTCGGCGATCTGAACGAATGGTTCGTCTATGGCCGCACGTTGCGGCGGCTCGTCACGCACTTTCATCGCGCGAGTGCGTTACGCACCTTTCCGACGCGCTATCCGCTCTTCGCGCTCGATCGCATCTGGGTGCATCCGGGCGAACGTCTCATGCGTGTCGATGTGCATCGCACGCCGCTTTCGCGTATCGCATCGGATCACTATCCGCTCATCGCGCATATCGCGCATCGCGCATTTGCATCGTCGATGCAGCGATAAAGCGCGCGACGTATGCGATGTAAACGCGGCTCCATGACTTGCGTGTCAGCGCGACGCCACGAAAAACCCCTATAAAAACGATATAAAAGCGCAAAAGACTCGCACGAACTCGCTTGGCCTATGTAGAATCCGGCGTGATACGAACGCATCGGTGCGAACGTATTCGAATATCACTGACCAAAAACAGGTAGGAGAAACATGCCGACTTCCGCTAAAACCGCTGCCAAGAAAGCCCCGGCCAAGAAGGCCACGGCGAAGACCGCTGCCGCACCGGTGAAGAAAGCAGCAGCACCGAAAGTTGCCGCGAAGAAAGTAGCCGCGAAGAAGACCACGAGCGGCGCTCCCACGCCGATCAAGGACACGTTCACGAAGGCATCGCTCGCAACGCATCTCGCAGATCGCGCCGCTGTCGACGTGAAAGCGGTGAAGGCCGTGCTGGTCGCGCTGGAAGACACCATCCTCGGTTCGATCCACAAGAAGGGCGCTGGCGAATTCACGCTGTCGGGCCTGCTGAAGATCACCGCGCAAGCCGTGGCCGCGAAGAAGAAGCGCTTCGGCAAGGACCCGTTCACGGGCGAGGAGCGCTGGTTCCCGGCCAAGCCGGCAAGCGTTCGCATCAAGGCGCGCGCGCTGAAGAAGCTGAAGGACGCAGCGGCTTAAGTATCTTTCGCCGGCATCACGGCTTCGGTTTCGTTGGCGAAATCGAAGCGCGTCGAACAAGAGGCCAGCTTCCCTTCATTGGGATGCTGGCCTCTTTTGCTTTCTCGTCCCTTGCTTTTGCGTTCCTTGCTTTTGCTTTCCTTATGACGCGCGCGCGTTGAAAGGCGCGAAGATCTCGCTCAACCAATCCGCGAAAACCCGTACGCGCGCGGAGAGCTGCCGGTTATGCGGATACAGCACGGAGATAGGCATCGGTGGTGGCGGAAGGTTGGGAAGCACGAGTCGCAGACGACCATTGTTCAAAGCATCGTCGACGTGATAGCGCGGCACCTGCACGATGCCGAGTCCGGCGAGCGCGGCTTGCGTATAGAGTTCGACGCCCGACACCGAAACCGACGCCTGCAATTCGATGGTCTCGATACGCCCGTCGACGCTGAACTCCAGCGGCAATGCGCGACCCGTCGCGCTCGATACGAAGTTCACCGCGCGATGCGATGCAAGCGCTTCGAGATCATCCGGCGTGCCTTCACGCGCGAGATACGCGGGACTCGCCACGGTGACTTGTTCGAGCAGCGCGACGCGCCGGCCGATCATCGACGAATCCTGCAACATGCCCGCGCGCAGCACGCAATCGACGCCTTCGCGCACGAGATCGACGAGCCTGTCGTCCTCGCCGATATGCAGTTCGATCTGCGCATGACGCTCGAGAAACGCGGGCAGTCCCGGCATGATGAAATGCCGCGCGAGCGTGCCTTGCAAATTCACGCGCAACAAACCCTTCGGCTCCGCGTGCTTGAACGAGCCTTCCGCTTCTTCCAGATCGGCGATGAGACGCACGCAACGCCGATAGTGCTCTTCGCCATCGGGCGTGAGGCGCACCGTGCGCGTCGTGCGTTCGAGCAGGCGCGCGCCGAGCCGCTCTTCCATGCGCTTCATCAGATTAGTGACGGTGGCGCGCGGTATCTGCAGATCGTCGGCCGCTTGCGTGAAGCTGTGCCGCTCCGCGATACGCACGAAGACCTGCATTTCCTGGAATCGATCCATGGCGAATGGGCGGTGAATTGTTAAAGCTACTGGAACGATGATACTAATCCACGCACGATGATCGCGAAAACGGAATGATTCATCATGCTTCTCATCGAACAGCCACTTTGAGGAGCCCATCATGAGTCAGACTCAATCGAAACGCGTGGCGATCGTCACGGGCGCGTCGCGCGGCATCGGCGCCGAGATCGCGCGGCGTCTTGCACGCGACGGCTTCGCGGTCGCGGTGAACTATGCGTCGAGCGCGAAGGAAGCGGATGCGCTCGTCGTGCAATTGCGCGAAGCGGGAAACACGGCGATCGCCGTAAAAGCGGATGTCGCCAAAGCCGACGACGTGCGCGACATGTTCGAGACCGTCGAAGCGCAGCTCGGCAAAGTCGATGCGCTCGTCAACAACGCGGGCGTTCTGAAGACCGCGCCGCTCGCCGACACGAGCGATGCGCTTTACGACCAGACGTTCGATATCAACGTGCGCGGCACGTTCAACACGCTGCGCGAAGCGGCGGCGCGCATGAAGGGCGGCGGGCGCATCGTGAACTTTTCGAGCACGACGCTCGCGCTCAACATGCCGGGCTACGCGATCTACAACGCGACGAAGTCGGCGGTCGAATCGTTCACGCATGTGTTCGCGAAGGAGTTGCGCGGACGCGGCATCACGGTGAATGCGGTCGCGCCCGGACCGGTGGCGACGTCGCTGTTTCTCGAGGGCAAGACCGACGAGCAGATCGCCACGTTCTCGAAGATGCCGCCACTCGAACGTCTCGGTCAGCCGGACGATATCGCCTCGATCGTCGCGTTTCTCGTCGGGCCGGATGCGGGCTGGGTCAACGGGCAGGTGCTGCGCGCGAACGGCGGCATCGCTTAAAGCATCAGCGGGAACTGGTCGTCGGCGGGTGCGCGGCGCTTCGTCGTCGCGCGTTTCGTCTGCTGTGTGACGGCGGCGCGCGCGGGCGCGTCCTGTACGACGAGTTGGAACGCAGGCCGCGCATCGCATGCGATCCATTGCAGTTGTTCCGGCGCGAGGCGCTTCGCGATCAGGCTGTACACATCGGAGTCGAACGGGCGTAGGTCGGGCGAGTCGGCGAGGAGCGGCGCGATGCCGTCGCGTGTCGCGCATGTGCCGATATAGCACCATCGATCGATTACGTGCCACGCTTCGCGACCCGATGCTTCATCGCGCTCGCAGACGGCGATCGGCCCTTCGTGCGGCCATTTCACGAGGCGCGCGCCTTCGAGCGCATCGAGCGCACGCGAGGCGTGATCCGCGAGCGTTTCGATTCCCGCACACGACCCGAGGCAGCGTTTCACCTGATAGCCGAAGCAGCCGCGCCCCGGCGAAAGCGGCGCATTTTCGAGGCCGAGCGTCGCGTGACAGAGATTGTGTTCATCCGCCAGATGGCGCATGAACGCATGCGCTTTCGCGCGCGACGCGAACACGCCGAAGAGATGTTCCTCGCGCGACAGATCGCGTTTGTTCGCCTTCACGAGCGTCGGCGCATGCGCGCCCGGTAGCCACTGCCACGCACACGTTGCCGATGCGCCTTTGAGCAAGCGATTGTGCGTCGGCTTCAGCTCCTTCACGAGCTTCGCTTCGAGCAGCAGCGCGCCGAGCTCTCCGACCGTCTCGCGGCATTCGATGCGACGGATCGCCTGCGAGATCGACAAGTCCTTCTGAAGCCTGTGATCGCCCGAAAAATGCGCCGCAACGCGTTGTTTCAGGTTGATGCTCTTGCCGACATAGAGCGGCACGTCGTCGTCGCCGTGAAAGAGATAGACGCCGGGCGCCGACGGCAACGCATCGAGCGCGCCTTCGGGCAGCGCGGCGGGCAAGCTCGCGCGGCGCACGAGCGTTTTGATGGCTGCGTCGACGAGATCCTGCGAATAGAGCGCGTGAATCTTCTGCCAGAACTGCCAGAGCAGGTCGGCGTCGGCGAGCGCGCGATGGCGTCCTTCGGGCGCGAGATTCAGCCGCGCGATGAGCGCATCGAGACCATGTCTTTCGACCGACGGAAAGAGCGCGCGCGACAGCCGCACCGTGCACAGCGTATCCGCGCGAAACGCGATGCCCGCGCGGCGAAAGGCGTTCTTGAGGAAGCCGTAATCGAAGCGCGCGTTGTGCGCGACGAAGAGCTTGCCGTGCAGCCGCTCGGCGAGCGCGGGCGCGAGCGATTCGAAGGTGGGCTGGCCGCGCAGCATGGCGTCGTCGATGCCGGTCAGGCGCGCGATGAACGGCGGCACCGGCACGCCCGGATCGACGAGCACGCTCCAGCGCTCGATGCCCGCCGTGCTCGCTTCAACGACGCCGATTTCGGTGATGCGGTCCTCGGTCGCGTTCGAGCCGGTGGTTTCCAGATCGACGAAAACGATCGGGCGCACGAGTCCTGCGAGAAGGGCATCGGCGAGGGAATCGGCTTCGTCTTCGAAAGCGTCGGACATGATGAAACGTTGAGCGTTGAGCGGGCAGTCTAGCGCGAAACGGCCGTGCACCATGAACGCGCGCTAAAAAAGTGGCGCACGTCGCGCACTTTCGTCCGATACTGCAAGGAAATGCGGTAAAAAAACGAAGGACGCAATGATGCAGATCTACGATGAAATGCGTCAGGACGACACCGTGCGCAGTCACTACGCGCGGTTTTCACGCTGGCTCGCGCAGCAGCGCCCCGAAACCATCGCGAGAAAGCGCGCCGAAGCGGACGTGCTGTTCCGGCGCGTCGGCATCACGTTCGCGGTGAATGGCGATCTGTCCGGCACCGAGCGGCTCATTCCCTTCGACATGATTCCGCGCATCATTCCCGGCGACGAATGGCGCGTGCTCGAAGCCGGTTTGCGGCAGCGCGTGCAGGCGCTCAATCTCTTTCTGCACGATATCTACCACGACGGCGACATCGTGCTCGCCGGGCGCGTTCCGGCCGAACAGGTCTACACGAACGCGCAATATCGGCCGGAAATGCAGGGCGTCGACGTGCCGCTCGACGTCTACGCGCATATCGCGGGCGTCGATGTGGTGCGCGCGGGCGCGGCGGGCGAGTTCTACGTGCTCGAAGACAATTTGCGCGTGCCGTCGGGCGTGTCGTACATGCTCGAAAACCGCAAGATGATGATGCGGCTCTTTCCCGAACTCTTCGTGCAGAACCGCGTCGCGCCGGTCGCGCATTATCCCGACCTGCTGCTGGAAACATTGCGTTCGATCGCGCCTGAAGGCGTCGACGATCCGGCGGTCGTCGTGCTGACGCCCGGCATGTACAACTCGGCGTACTTCGAGCACACCTTCCTCGCGCAGCAGATGGGCGTGGAACTCGTCGAGGGCAAGGATCTTTTCGTCGACGACAACTATGTCTTCATGCGGACGACGCACGGCCCGCGCCGCGTCGACGTGATCTATCGCCGCGTGGACGACGACTTTCTCGATCCGCTCGCGTTTCGCGCCGATTCGGCGCTCGGCATTCCGGGCTTGCTGACGTCGTATCGCGCGGGGCGCGTGACGCTCGCCAACGCGATGGGCACCGGCATCGCCGACGACAAATCGATCTATCCGTTCGTGCCCGACATGATCGAGTTCTATCTCGGCGAGAAGCCGATCCTGAACAACGTGCCGACGTTTCAGTGCCGCAAGCCCGACGATCTCGCGTACACGCTCGCGCATCTGCCGGAGCTCGTCGTGAAGGAAGTGCACGGCGCGGGCGGCTACGGCATGCTCGTCGGGCCGGCATCGACGCAAGAGGAGATCGAAACCTTTCGCGCGTTGCTGCTCGCGCGGCCCGAAGGCTATATCGCGCAGCCGACGCTCGCGCTCTCCGCGTGCCCGACCTTCGTCGAGGCGGGCATCGCGCCGCGTCATATCGATTTGCGGCCGTTCGTGCTGTCGGGCCGCGAAGTGTCGATGTGCGCGGGCGGCCTCACGCGCGTCGCGCTGCGCGAAGGCTCGCTCGTCGTCAATTCGTCGCAAGGCGGCGGGACCAAAGATACGTGGATGGTCGAATGACATGCTGAGCCGAACCGCCGATCACCTGTTCTGGATGGCGCGTTACATGGAGCGCGCCGAGAACACCGCGCGCATGCTCGACATCAACATGGAAGGCGCGCTCCTGCCGCAAACGCCCGAGCAGGAAGCGCGCGCGCAGCGTTCGGTGCTGAAGATATCCGAGCTGGAAGACATGTTCGACGCGCGTCATCCGGGATCGCGCTCGCGCGAGGACATGCTGCACTTCATGGTCGCCGATGCGCGCAATCCGTCGAGCATCCTCTCGTGCCTGCAGGCGACGCGCGAAAATGCGCGCGCGGTGCGCGGCACGCTCACCACCGACGGCTGGGAAACGATCAACTTCACCTGGCTCGAATTCACTCAGCGCCTCGCGAACATGGAACTGCAAACGAGCCCGGATGCACTGTTCGAATGGGTCAAGTACCGCTCGAATCTGTGCCGCGGCGTGATGCAGGGCACCGCGCTGCGCGACGACGCGTTTTTCTTCATGCAGCTCGGCGCGTATCTCGAACGCGCGGACAACACGGCGCGCATTCTCGATGTCCGTTTCGCCGATGCCACGCCGAACTCGCGCGAAGCCGCGCGGCAGCTCGAAGACTTCTACTACTGGACGTCGATACTGAGTTCCGTGTCGGCGCTGGAGATTTATCGCAAGGTGTATCGCGATGTCGTGACGCCCGCGCGCGTCGTCGAACTGCTGATCCTCAACGAGCAGATGCCGCGTTCGCTGCTGGCATCGCTCGACGGCGTCTGCGACACGCTCGCGAAATTGCGCACGGACGCGTCGAAGGAATGCGAGCGTTTCGCGGGCAAGCTGCGCGCCGATGTGCTGTATGCCGACATCCGCCAGATACTCGAAACGGGCGTGCACGCGTGGCTGACGCAGTTTCTCAAGCGTGTCGACGAACTCGGCCTGCGCGTGATGCACACCTTCCTCATGTTGCCGATCGCGTGAATCATGCTGCTGACCATTCGCCACGACATCCGCTATCGCTACGCCACGCCGGTCACGTATTCGATCCAGCAGTTTCGCGTGAGTCCGGCGAGCGGCGCGTCGCAGATCGTGCGGCACTGGCATGTCGAAGCGCCGGGCAAGCTCGACCTCACGCGCGACGCCTACGGCAACGCGCTGCACACGCTCGTGCTGACGAAGCCGCACAGCGAGATTCATGCGAGCGTGGCGGGCGGGATCGAAACGGAGGCTTTATCCGATGGCCGTCTCTTCGATGAAGCCGGTCCGATTCCGCTCGAACATTTCACCTGTCCCACGCGGCTTACCGCGCCCGATGCCGCGATCCGCGAGCTCGCGCACGGCGTCGACGCGCTCGATACGCCCGCGTCGCTCATCGCGCTGACGGAGCGTATCGGCGAGCGCGTGCGGTATCGCAAGGAGCCGGCGTATGCGGCGGGCACGGCGGCGCAGGCGCTCGCGAGCGGCTTCGGCGATGCGCGCGATCTCGCGCATCTGATGCTCGCGTGCTGCCGCGCGCGGGGCGTGCCGGCGCGCTGCGTGAGCGGCTATCTGGATGCCGACGTGCACGCCTGGACCGACGTGTGGATCGAGCACGGCTGGGTGTCGATCGATGCGACCCGGGCGGCGTTCGCGGGCGAGCGTCATTGCCGCCTTGCCGTCGCGCGCGATTACGAATCGGCGGCGCCGGTGCGCGGCTCGCGCGTCGGCGGGAAGGAGGAAACGCTGACGGTGCATGTGAGCATCGATACACCGCCGGATCAGTGAACGCATCGATGCGACGCGCGGTCGCGCTCAGTACAATGTGGGTTTGCTTGTTTCAGGACGGATCGACATGACTTATTGCGTGGGCATGTGCGTGGACGAGGGACTCGTGTTCCTGTCCGACACGCGCACCAACGCCGGCGTGGACCACGTGAGCGCCGCGCGCAAGATGGCTGTTTTCGAACAGCCGGGAGAGCGCGTACTCGTCCTGCTCGCGGCGGGCAATCTCGCCTTGACGCAGGCGGTGACGCATCTGCTCGTGGAGCCCTCCGATCCGAACGCGCCCACGCTGTATAGCGTCCAGACGATGGCGGAAGCCGCGCGCATCGTCGGCGATGCGGTGCGCGAGGTGCATCGGCGCGACGCGCTGTCGCTCGCTGAATTCAGCGTCGACTTCAATTGCAGCTTCATCCTCGGCGGACAGATCTTCGGCCAGCCGCCGCGACTCTTCATGATCTACGCGGCGGGCAATTTCATCGAATCGACGCGCGTGTCGCCGTATTTCCAGATCGGCGAATCGAAGTACGGCAAGCCGATCATCGATCGCGTCATCACGCCGTCGTCGCCGCTCGACGAAGCCGCCAAATGCGCGCTCATTTCGATGGATTCGACGCTGCGCTCGAATCTCTCGGTCGGTCTGCCGCTCGATCTGCTGGTCTACGAGAAGGACTCGCTGCGCGTCACGCGCTTCGCCACGCTCGACAACAACAGCGCGTACTACCAGATGATCAACAAGACCTGGGGCGAGCGTCTGAGGCAGCTTTTCGGCGAGATTCCGAACCCTTCGTGGACCGAGCTCGACAATGTTCCGCTGCGTCCGCGCGAGACGCGCAGCACGGTGCCGCGGCTCGTCATCGGCGATCTGCCGTGCCCGGGCGCGCCCGCGCAGACGCTCGCGCAAGACGTCGAATCGAACGGCAACGCGCCGCATCAGTGAGCGGCTTCAGGGGCACGGCAGCGGCAGCGCAATGCCCGACCTGACCGCTTGCATCTTTCGCGGCGAATCGGTGAGCACGGCCGTCATGCCGATACAGGCGGCGGCGCGATAATCGTCGGCGTTGTCGATGCCGATCGCGAGGATCGGGGTCTCGCCTCTGGTGCGAAAGCACTGCACCGCTGCGGGCGTCCAGAGTCTCGACGTCACCGCCGAGCGCGCTTCCCCGAGCGTGAACGTTTCGACCAATTCCATCTTTCTCGCATACTCGAACGCGGTCCATCTTCCGGGCGACGGTGCGTCCTTGCACGTGGATTCGAGCGCCACGTAGGCGAGGCGGGCGCGTGTCGCATCGCGCGACTCGAACAGCCGCGAACGTGCCTGCGGATAGGCCGAGAAGGCCCGTTGATAGGCGGCATCGGTCGAATAGATCAGCACGCGTGACCACGCGTTTTCCTCGTCCAGCACGCGCGCGACCGCCGCCGTCTGAGGTCCGGCGGGCAATGCCTTCATGTCGAGCATCACGGGTACGTCGGGCGGAATCACGCGCAACGCCTGCGCGAGCGATGGAATACGCAGCGCGTGATCGCGATACGGATAGCGCGTCACGCCGTTTCCATCGGCGAGGGCGAAGTTCCGTCCGGCGTCGAGATGTTGCAGCGCGCCGAAGTCGTGGTCCGCGACCGTTCCGTTGCCATCCGTGTTGGTCGAGAGATCGGCCGGGCGATAGAGCACCGGCACGCCATCGCGGGTGAGTTGCACTGTGAGCCAGATCGCATCGGCGCGATTGTGCAGCGCGCCCTGGATGGCGATCAGCGTGTTCTCCGGGTAATCGGCTGCGCCGCCGCGATGCGCGATGATCATCGGCAAGGCGGACGCGTGCGCAGTATCGGACCGATGCGCGGCTGTCGTGCAAGCGGTTGCGGCGATGCACGCGGCCATTGCAAGCGGAGCCAGAAGTCTTGAGCGAAGCGGCATTCAGCGAACCCCCGGGGCATTGAGATTCGGCCGATTCTGCCGCCGTTGTCCGGGCGGGATGACGCGCACGCGGTTGATTCAACACTTTGTTGCGCTTGCCGCTTTCGGACGCGAAAAAAAACAGCCATCGGAAAACCGATGGCTGTTCGAGGATGCTGCTGTCCTTCCGGCGCGGCACTCGCGTGCCACGCCAGTCGGTTGTTCTTAGAACTTGTGGCGCAGGCCGATGAGCACCAGTTCCTGGTGGCTGCGGCCGCTTGCGAAACCGAAGTCGCTGATCGAAGCTTGCGCTTCTTGCGTCGAGCCGTCCGCGTTGCGCTGCGTGCCGCTTGCGTGCTGATACGCGCCGACAGCGTAGACGTCCGTGCGCTTCGACAGCGAGTAGTCCGCGCCGATCGAAACCTGGTGGTAGTTCGCCGACGTGTCGCCGCTGCCGTGCGTGTACGTGTAGCCCAGGCCGAGCAGCGTTGCCGGCGTCAGCTGGAAGTTCAGGTACGCGTTGGCGACGTTGAACTTCTCTTGTTCCGTGAACGTCGAGCTGCCGTCGTTCTTGTACTGAGCGAAGCTGTACGAAGCGCCGGCCGTGAACGGACCGAACACGTACTGGCCTGCGCCGCGCGCGATGGCGACTGCGTGGGCCGTCTGGTAGCCGACGTTGATCACCGTGTTGAACAGCGAATCCGACGACGGGCTGTTCCAGCCGGTGGTGCCGGTCGTGCGGCCAGCCGTCGGGTTGTTCACGTACAGGTAGCTGGCGGCCAACGAGAACGGACCGTTGCCGTACGTTGCAGCGGCACCCCAGGTCTGGCCCTGGCCGGTAGCGCCCGCGAGGTTGCTGAAGCCGTAGATGCCTTCGAACTGGAAGCCGGAGAACACCGGCGACACGTACTTGACGGCGTTGCTCACGCGCAGGCTGTTGTCGTAGTTGTCGACGTCGCCCGGCGTTGCGAAGGCAGCGCCCCAGTAGTTGTCGGCCGTGAGGCCCTGAACCATGTCGACCGACGGGTCATACTGACGACCCAACGTGACCGTACCCCACTGGTTGCCGCTCAAACCGACGAACGCTTGACGGCCGAACAGACGACCACCCTGGTTCGACTGACCCGTGCCCGGATCGAAGCCGCTTTCCAACTGGAAGATTGCCTTGAGGCCGCCACCGAGGTCTTCCTGACCCTTCAAGCCCCAACGCGGGCCGGACAGCGTGCCGTTGACCATGCCGAACAGATGGTCGCCGTTTTCGTTGGCGTGGCTCACATATGCGAGACCGGTATCGATCACGCCATAGAGCGTCACGCTCGTTTGTGCTTGCGCCGCGCCTGCTGCGCCGAGCAGCGCCAGCGAGAGGGACGTCAGTGCGATTCGTTTCATCGAATTCTCCACGCGAATGATTAATCGTTGTTGCCGGCGCAGAGAATAACGCAACGTTTCGTAACTTCAGAAACGAAAAAATATTGACTGTCTCGAAAAACACACACTTGGGCGTGAAGCCCGCCTGTCAAGGTTCTCAGGCAGTCGCAAGGGGAATTTTGGCAGACAGGGCTATCGCGGAAAAGTTCCGCGCGCAATCGGACATTTGAATCGGATTTTCCGGACGCCGATATTCGATTACTTGCTTTTCAAATAACAAATCGCTTTCCCGGCGCGCGATCTTTCGGATTCGACGGACAGCCGCGCGACATAGCGCGCAAGCGCCTCAGCCTCGGTCGTTTTCACGCGCGGCATCGCGACGCGAAAGCAATGCGAGCGCCATTCCCGCGCCTGCCGCCACGAGCACCGCGCGCCACGGATGCCGCCGCACCGCAGCATTCGCATGCGATGCCTTGCGGCCAGCGCCGACCATCGCGAGCGCGGTGGCGCGCGTGGCCGTCGATTCGGCGCGCGCGAGCTTGCGCGACAACGCCAGCGCCCGCGCGACGGCGGATACCTTCTTGCGCGCCTGTCCCGTCAGTTGTTGCGCGTGTTGTGCGCGGGCGCCGATCGCGCGGCGCGCGCTCGCCGTGGCGGGGGCATCGTCAGGAGCGCTTGCCGGCGTGAGCGGCGCGGCGGCGGATGCGGCGCCCGCGACCGGCACAGCCGTGCGCGTCGAGGCCGCGAGCAGCGAGCCAATCTTCGCGCGGCTGCCCGGCGGCACGCGGCCATTGTTCTGCTGTCCCCATGCGCCGCGCGGATCGTGCATTCGCGCGCGCGCCGCCGAAAATTCCGCGCCCAGCAGGAGCACGGCGGCGGAGAAGTACAGCCACATCAGCAGCACGGCGAGCGAACCCGCCGCGCCGAACGCGCTCGCGGTGCCCGCGTGGGTCAGATACAAGGCGAACAGCTTCTTGCCCGCCGAGAAAAGCAGCGCGGAGACGAGCCCGCCGACGAGCGCATCGCGCCATTGCACGGGCGCATCGGGGAGGAACTTCATCAATGCGCCGAACGCGGCGGTGAGAATCGCGAGCCCGACCACGAGCTGCACGACATCGCCGACGATCACGAACGGCGAATTTGCCCACAGCCACATGCCGACCGCCTGAATCGCGGTATCGAGCACGAGCGAGACGATCAGCAGAAACGCGACGCCGAGCACGAGCCCGAACGACACGAGCCGCACGCGCACCAGCGTCATGATGCTGGAGCGCTGCTCGCCGCTCATCGGCCAGACGATGTTGAGCGCCGTGTTGAGCGATGAAAACGTCGCCGATGCACCGACCGCGAGCAGCACGAACGAGATGATCGCGGCGATGCCGGTCCCGCTGCTGCGATGCGCGTTCTCGACGATGCTCTGCACGCCCGCCGCGGCCTGATCGCCGATGAGTCCGTTCACTTGATGAAAAAGTTGCCCGCGCGCCGCCTCCGGTCCGAAGATCCAGCCCGCGACGGCGATCACCATGACGAGCGTCGGCGCGAGCGAGAACGCCGAGTAGAACGCGATGCTCGCGGCCATCGCGGCGCAGCGGTCTTCCGAGAACTGCTTCAGCGCGCCGAGCGCCCACGAAGCGTCTTTCTTCACCACCGCTTCGATCTTCTGGGTTGAGACGGAACTCATGGCGACCTCTCGGTTCGATGAATGGAGCGCGAATGTTTCACCCCGTCGAGCACGTTCCATTCCAGAACATGCGTGGCCAGGCGCGGCGCTTGCTAAAGCGACAAGGTTGCGTATGAAGTATTCGTTGCATGCAACGCGCGCAAGACCTGTGATTGGTGCAAATACCGTGTCAACCTGTCTGCGGGATGTAATCGGGCACCATATACTTTAGTAACCCAGTAACCCAGTAACCCAGTAACCCAGTAACCCAGTAACCCAGTAACCCAGTAACCCAGTAACCCAGTAACCCAGTAACCCAGTAACCCAGTAACCCAGTAACCCAGTAACCCACATTACGACGCGCCGAGGGCAATCATGCTCCAAATGTCACGGCGACAGTTCCTCAAGGTCTCTGCGAGCACGCTCGCCGGTTCGAGCCTGGCGGCAATGGGCTTCTCTCCGGCTCCCGCGCTCGCAGAAGTCCGGCAATACAAACTGTCGCGCACCACGGAAACGCGCAACACCTGTCCGTACTGTTCAGTCGGGTGCGGCATCCTCATGTACGGTCTCGGCGACAACGCCAAGAACGCAAAATCGAGCATCATCCACATCGAAGGCGATCCGGATCATCCGGTCAATCGCGGCACGCTCTGCCCGAAAGGCGCATCGCTCATCGACTTCATACATAGCCCGAGCCGGCTGACGTATCCCGAGCATCGCGCGCCGGGGTCGAACGAGTGGAAACGCATCTCGTGGGAAGAGGCGCTCGATCGCATCGCCGAGTTGTTGAAGGAAGATCGCGATGCGAATTTCGTCGAGAAGACGCCCGACGGCAAGACGGTCAATCGATGGCTGACTTCGGGCTTTCTGGCGGCGTCGGCGGGAAGCAACGAAGTTGGCTATCTGACGCACAAGACGGTGCGCAGTTGGGGAATGCTCGCATTCGATAATCAGGCGCGTGTCTGACATGGCCCGACGGTGGCAGGTCTTGCCCCGACGTTTGGCCGTGGAGCGATGACGAACCATTGGGTCGACATCAAGAACACGGACCTGATTCTCGTGATGGGCGGCAATGCAGCCGAGGCGCATCCGTGCGGCTTCAAGTGGGTGACCGAGGCGAAGGCGCATCGGCGCGCGCGTCTCATCGTCGTGGACCCGCGCTTCACGCGCACGGCATCGGTCGCGGATTTCTACGCGCCGATTCGCACCGGCACGGACATCGCGTTCCTCGGCGGCGTCATCAACTATCTGCTCACGAACGACAAGATCCAGCACGAGTACGTGAAGAACTACACGGACATGTCGTTCATCGTGCGCGAGGACTTCGCGTTCAAGGACGGCGTGTTCTCGGGCTATGACGCGGAACATCGCAAGTACGACAAGACGAGCTGGGATTACGAGCGCGGCGACGACGGCTATGTGAAGACCGATCCGACCTTGCAGCATCCGCGCTGCGTCTACAACCTGTTGAAGCAGCACTACGCCGCCTACACGCCGGAAATGGTGACGAAGGTTTGCGGCACGCCGACCGACAAGTTCCTCAAGGTCTGCGAGATGCTCGCGACGACCGCGGCGCCGAATCGCGCCGGCACGATTCTCTATGCGCTCGGCTGGACGCATCACTCAGTCGGCGCGCAGATGATTCGCACGGGCGCGATGGTGCAGCTTCTGCTCGGCAATATCGGCATCGCGGGCGGCGGCATGAATGCGCTGAGGGGGCACTCGAACATTCAAGGCCTGACCGATCTCGGCCTGATGTCGAATCTGCTGCCCGGCTACATGACCTTGCCGATGGAAGGCGAGCAGGAATACGAGGACTACATCAAGAAGCGCGCGTCGCAGCCGCTGCGGCCGAATCAACTGAGCTACTGGAAGAACTATCGGGCGTTTTACGTGAGCTTCATGAAGTCGTGGTGGGGCGATAACGCGACGGCCGACAACAACTTCGGCTATGACATGCTGCCGAAGCTCGACAAGTCCTACGACATGCTGCAGGTCTTCGAGCTGATGGCGCAGGGCAAGATGAACGGCTACATCTGCCAGGGCTTCAATCCGCTTGCGGCGGCGCCGAACAAGGCGAAGATCGGGCTCGGCCTGTCGAAGCTTAAATGGCTCGTCATCATGGATCCGCTCGCGACCGAGACGTCGGAGTTTTGGAAGAATCACGGCGAATTCAACGATGTCGATTCGTCGAAGATTCAGACCGAAGTGTTCCGTCTGCCGACGAGTTGCTTCGCCGAAGAGCGCGGCTCGCTCGTCAGTTCGTCGCGCGTATTGCAATGGCACTGGCAGGGCACGACGCCGCCGGGCGAAGCGCGAAGCGATCTCGAGATCATGTCGGGATTGTGGCTGCGCATGCGCAAGGCATATCAGGAGAAGGGCGGCAAATATCCCGATCCGATCCTGAAGATGACGTGGCCGTACGCGGACCCGGAAAGCCCGACGCCGGAGGAAATCGCGATGGAGTTCAACGGCCGCGCGCTCGCCGACGTCACCGATCCGACCGATCAGACGAAGGTCCTCGCCAAACGCGGCGAGCAACTGGCGAGCTTCGCGCAACTGCGCGACGACGGCTCGACCGCCAGCGGATGCTGGATCTTCTGCGGATCGTGGACGCAGGCGGGCAACCAGATGGGCCGGCGCGACAACTCCGATCCGACGGGCATCGGGCAGACGCTCGGCTGGGCGTGGGCGTGGCCGGCGAATCGGCGTGTGCTGTACAACCGCGCATCGTGCGATGTGAACGGCAAGCCGTTCGATCCGTCGAGAAAGCTCGTCGCGTGGAACGGGCGCGCGTGGGGCGGTCCGGATGTCCCCGACTTCAAGGTCGACGAACCGCCGGACAAGGGCATGAGTCCGTTCATCATGAATCCGGAGGGCGTGGCGCGATTCTTCGCACGCGACGGCATGAACGAAGGCCCGTTCCCCGCGCACTATGAGCCGTTCGAGACACCGCTCGGCCATAACCCGTTCTTCCCCGACAACAAGGCGGTGACGAGCAATCCGGCCGCGCGCGTCTTCCCCGACGATCGCGCCGCGTTCGGCACCGCCGACAAGTTCCCGGACACCGCGACCACGTATCGCCTCACCGAGCACTTCCACTACTGGACCAAGCACGCGCGGCTCAACGCGATCGTGCAGCCGCAGCAGTTCGTGGAGATCGGCGAGGAGCATGCGAAGGAAGTCGGCGTCGTCGCGGGGGATCGCGTGAAGGTGTCGAGCAATCGCGGGCATGTCGTCGCGGTGGCGCTCGTCACGAAGCGCATCAAACCACTGACTGTGGAGGGCAAGAAGGTGCACACCGTCGGCCTGCCGCTGCACTGGGGCTTCAAGGGCCTCACGCAGCCGGGCTATCTCGTCAACACGCTCACGCCTTCCGTGGGCGACGGGAACTCGCAGACACCCGAGTTCAAGTCGTTCCTCGTGAAGGTCGAGAAGGCATAGGGAGGACGAGATGGCTCTGCAATCGCTCGATATCAAGCGTCTCTCCGCGACGACCGTGCCGCAGACGCAAATACGCGAGCCGGTGACGGGCACGGTGGCGAAGCTCATCGACGTGTCGAAGTGCATCGGCTGCAAGGCGTGTCAGACGGCGTGCATGGAGTGGAACGACCTGCGCGACGATATCGGTCACACGACCGGCATCTACGACAATCCGCGCGACCTGACGGAGCATTCGTGGACGGTGATGCGCTTCACCGAATACGAAAATCCGAAGGGCGACCTCGAATGGCTGATCCGCAAGGACGGCTGCATGCATTGCGAGGATCCGGGTTGCCTGAAGGCGTGTCCTTCGCCGGGCGCGATCATTCAGTACACGAACGGCATCGTGGATTTTCACGAGGAGAACTGCATCGGCTGCGGCTATTGCATTACCGGCTGCCCGTTCAATATTCCGCGGCTTTCGAAGGAAGATCATCGCGTGTACAAGTGCACGCTATGTTCGGATCGCGTCGCGGTCGGGCAGGAGCCCGCGTGCGTGAAGACGTGCCCGACCGGCGCGATCATGTTCGGCACCAAGGTCGACATGCAGCAGCAGGCGGCCGATCGCGTCGAGGATCTGAAGGAGCGCGGCTTTGCTAACGCGGGCCTCTACGATCCGGCGGGCGTGGGTGGCACGCATGTGATGTACGTGCTGCATCACGCGGATCAGCCGGAGCTGTATCACGGGCTCGCGAAGGATCCGCACATCAGTCCGCTCGTGTCGATATGGAAGGGCGTGACGAAGCCGCTCGCGATGATCGGCATCGCGTTGGCGGCGTTTGCGGGCTTCTTCCATTACACGCGCGTCGGGCCGAACGAAGTCAGCGAGGAAGACGAACTCGAAGCGCATCGCGAAGCGGAAGAAGTGCAGCGTCGGCGTGAAGGCGGACAGGAGCGTACAGATGAAACACGATAGCGAACTGCGTGACGTGAAGGGCCATCGGCTGATCGTGCGCTACACGCCGAACGAGCGCACGAATCACTGGATCACCGCGATCACCTTCGTGCTGCTCGCGCTGTCCGGACTCGCGATGTTTCATCCGTCGATGGCATGGCTCTATGCCGTGTTCGGCGGCGGGCAATGGACGCGCATCCTGCATCCGTTCGTCGGCTGCGTGATGTTCATCTCCTTCATGATCCTTGCGCTGCGCTTCTGGCATCACAACTATCTGGACAAGAACGACGTCCAGTGGATGAAGCAGATGAACGACGTGCTCACCAATCGCGAGGATCGCCTGCCTGAGATCGGCAAGTACAACGCCGGGCAAAAGCTGTTGTTCTTCGTGATGGTGGCGAGTCTCGTGTTGCTGCTCGTGAGCGGCATCGTGATCTGGCGCAGATACTTCGCGTTCTATTTCCCGATTACCGTGATTCGTCTTGCATCCGTCGTGCACGCGGCGACGGCGTTCGTGCTGATCGTGTCGATCATCGTGCATATCTATGCGGCGCTTTGGGTGAAGGGTTCGATCGGCGCGATGACGCGCGGCACTGTCACGTATGGATGGGCGCGCAAGCATCATCCGCGGTGGTTCAGGGAGATGATCGGGAAGTAGAAATCCGGCGCGACGTTGGGCCAATACGTGCGGGGTGCGGTCCATTTCATATCCGTTTTGCTGATATGCTCGGTCGACCGTTCACCCCGCGAGGAAACCTTCCGTGGTCCAACGCATAGTCGAAGCCTCGCGAATCGAATCGCTCGATCCGTCGGCCATTCCGCGTTTGCGCATGCCGGAGCGCGCGACGATATTCGCCACGCGCGCCGCACGTCTTCGGCAACTCGCCGACGCAAGCAATCCCATCTCCGGTTATCTGCGCCTGATGGCCGCGCTCGCCGACGCCCAGCAGCGCGTGCTCGCGCATTTCAATGCGCCGATGCCCTCGCGCGAGTCCATCGAACTGAATCAGCGTCATTCGATGCCGATCGTTCCCGCGCTCACGGATGACCGCGATCCCGCCTGGCGCGACGTACTCTTCATGCTGCTCGACGGCATCGAAGCCGCCGGCGCGCTAACGCCCGCGCTCGCGCAACTCGTCGCCCGTCTGCGCGCGCTCGACGCCGCCGCGCTCGACGCCCAAGCCGACGCGATCCTCGCGCTGCGCTTCGCCGAAATCGATCCGGCCGCGGCGCCCCTCATCGCGGCCGCGCTGCAAGTCGTGTGGACCGATCTCGCGAGCCGCATCGACATGCGGGACGTGCCGTATCTCGACACGCCCGGCGTATGTCCCGTCTGCGGCTCGGTGCCGGTCGCGAGCATCGTGCGCGTGGGCGGCGCGCATGAAGGTTATCGCTACGTGCAATGCGGACTGTGCGCGACGGAGCTTCACGTAGTCCGCGCGAAATGCACGAACTGCGATTCGACCAAAGGCATCGCGTATCACGTGATGGGTACGGGCGACGAACCCGAGGAAGAAAAAACGGCGAAGGCGACAAGCGCGCCGCTCAAGGCGGAATCGTGCGACGAATGCGGCACGTATCGCAAGATCGGCTATCAGGAGAAGGCTTACGACTTCGAACCTTACGCCGACGATCTCGCGAGCCTCACGCTCGATCTCCTGATGGGCGATGCGGGTTTTCGGCGCGCGGCGCCGCATCCGTGGCTCTGGCCCGAACAACAGGAAGGCGATCGATGAGCGATGTCACAGGCGACGGCGGCGAGTTGCGCGCATTGATGGCTCGCGTGCCATCGGTCGAGCGCGTGCTGGCATCGGCGGAATTCGAGGCGGTGATCGCCACGTACGGCCGCACGCAGGCGCTCGCCGCATTGCGCGCGACGCTCGATGCATGGCGCGCCGATGCGCAAGCGGGCCGCGCGTCCGTCGATGCACTGAGCGATGCGCAACTCGCGCTCGCCGTCGACGCGCGGCTCGCGAAACGCGCGCGCAGCAACGTGCGCAGCGTCTTCAACCTGACGGGCACGGTGCTGCATACGAATCTCGGCCGCGCGCTGCTGCCCGACGAAGCGGTGCGCGCGGTCGCCGAAGTGCTCACGCGTCCGGCGAATCTCGAGTTCGATCTCGACACCGGCGCGCGCGGCGATCGCGACGATCTCATCAACGGCCTCATCTGCGAGCTGACGGGCGCCGAAGCCGCGACCGTCGTCAACAACAACGCGGCCGCTGTGCTGCTGACGCTTTCCGCGCTCGCTTCGCGCAAGGAAGTGATCGTGTCGCGCGGCGAACTCGTCGAGATCGGCGGCGCGTTCCGCATTCCCGACATCATGAATCGTGCGGGCGCGAAGCTGCGCGAAGTCGGCACGACGAATCGCACGCATCTGAAAGACTACGACGAAGCGATCAACGCGAAGACCGCGCTCCTGATGAAGGTGCATTGCAGCAACTACGCCGTGAGCGGCTTCACGAAGGAAGTCACGCTCGCCGAACTCGCGCCGCTCGCGAAAGCGCGGAACTTGCCGGTCGCGGTCGATCTCGGCAGCGGCACGCTCGTCGATCTCGCGCAATGGGGCTTGCCGCGCGAAGCGACCGTGCGCGAGACGGTCGCGGCAGGCGCGGATCTCGTCACGTTCAGCGGCGACAAGCTGTTGGGCGGGCCGCAAGCGGGCCTGATCGTCGGGTGCGCGGATCTCATCGCGAAGATCAAGAAGCATCCGCTCAAGCGCGCATTGCGCGTCGGCAAGCTCACGCTCGCGGCGCTCGAAGCCGTGCTGCGTCTCTATCGCGCGCCTGAAACGCTGGCCGAGCGTCTCACGACATTGCGTCTGCTCACGCGTCCCGCCGACGCAATGCGCCTCGCCGCCGAACGCATCGAACCTGCGTTGCAGCGCATGATCGGCGATGCCTTCACTGTCAGCGCCGAACCGATGTTCAGCCAGATCGGCAGCGGCGCATTGCCCGTCGACGTGCTGCCGAGCTACGGCCTCGCGGTGCGCCTCGCGAGCGGCAAACGCGCGGGCGGGCAACTCAATCGCATCGAGAAGCGGCTGCGCGAGTTGCCGCGTCCGGTCATCGGGCGCATCGCGGATGGCGCGCTGCGTCTCGATCTGCGCTGTCTCGAAGAAGCCGATGAAGCCGCGTTCATCGCGCAGTTGGATGCAGGCGAGGACGCACGCGAATGATCGTCGGCACGGCGGGGCATATCGATCATGGCAAGACGACGCTCGTGCGCGCGCTCTCGGGCGTGGACACCGACCGGCTGAAGGAAGAGAAGACGCGCGGCATCTCGATCGAACTCGGCTACGCGTACGTGCCTTTGGACGACGGCGGCGTGCTCGGCTTCATCGACGTGCCCGGACACGAGAAACTCGTGCACACGATGGCGGCGGGCGCGTGCGGCATCGACTTCGCCTTGCTCGTGATCGCCGCCGACGACGGCGTGATGCCGCAAACGCGCGAACATCTCGCGATCCTCGAACTGCTCGGCGTGACGCGCGGCGCGGTCGCGGTGACGAAGTGCGATCGCGTGGAGGCATCGCGCGTGCGCGACGTGCATGCCGAAATCGCGGCGTTGCTCGCGCGCGGCCCGTTGCACGGTGCGCCCTTGTTCGACACCGATGCGACTCAAGACGATGACGCGGGCGTCGCTTCGTTGCGAGCGTATCTTCACGATGCCGCCGCGCACTGGCGCACGCGCCGCGACGATGGCTTCTTCCGGCTCGCGGTCGATCGCGTGTTCACGCTGACGGGGCAGGGCACGATCGCGACGGGCACGGTGTTCGCGGGCCGCGTGAACGTCGGCGACATGCTGGCGCTCGCGCCGCGCGAATCCGGCGGCGAGCCCGTGCGCGCGCGCAGCATTCACGCGCAGAATCGCGCCGCAGAGACGGGCCGTGCGGGCGAGCGCTGCGCGCTCAATCTCGCGGGCATCGACAAGGATGCGCTCGCACGCGGCGACTGGATCGTGGATGCGCGGCTCGCGCGGGCATCCGAACGGCTCGATGTCGAACTGAGCTTGCTCGGCGATGCGCAACTCACGCTCACGCATTGGGCGCCCCTGCATGTGCATCTCGGCACGACGCATCGCGTCGCGCATGTGGCGCTGCTCGAAGCGGATACGCTCGCTGGGGGAAACACGGCGCGCGTGCAGCTCGTCTTCGATCAACCCGTTTGCGCGCTGCCCGGCGATCGCTTCATCGTGCGCAACGCGCAGGCGAACCGGACGGTCGGCGGCGGGCGCGTGCTCGATCCGTTCGCGCCCGCGCGCAAGCGCCGCACGCCGGCGCGCCGCGCGTGGCTCGATGCGCTCGTCGCGATGCTGGATACCGGTCGCGCCGATGCGCTTTTCGACGAAGCGCCGTATGGCTTGCCGCGCTCGCTTGTCGAGCATTTGTACGGGCGCGGCCTGTCGCCCGAAGGCGTGCGCGCCGTGCCCACGCACGATGACATGCTCTACATCGCGGCGCGTCACTGGGATGCGCTCAAGGCGCGCCTGCTCGATGCGCTAGCCGCTTTCCACGAACGCTTTCCCGACGAGCAAGGCCCCGACGCCGCGCGTCTGCGCCGCATGGCCGCGCCGCTCGCGCCGGACGCGCTGTGGCGCGCGCTCGTCGACGATGCGGTGACGAGCTGCGCGATCGCGAAGAGCGGGCCGTGGCTGCATCTGCCGTCGCATGCGGTGACGCTCGACGACAACGAGGAAGCGCTCGCTCGCGCGGTGCTCGCATCGCTCGAAGAAGGGCGTTTCGATCCGCCCTGGGTGCGCGATCTGGCGAAGGCGCAGGGCGTCGGCGAGGACGAGATGCGCAGGCTGCTCAGGAAGCTCGCGCGCCGCGGCGACGTGTATCAGGTGGTGCGCGATCTGTTTTATTGCCGCGCGTCGATCGGCGCGCTGGCGCAACTCGTCGCGCAATCGGCGCAAACGCAGGGCGGCGCGGTCGGTGCGGCCGCTTTCCGCGATGCGAGCGCGCTCGGCCGCAAGCGCGCGATACAGATTTTGGAGTTCTTCGACCGGGTTGGGTACACTCGATTCCACCGCGACCTGCACCTCTTGCGCGCCGATAGCCGCTGGCACGAGTCCGTCTGACGATTGCGCGCTCGTCCTTCCATCACGATGGAGCATCTCTACTTCAGGCTGCTGCATGTCATGTCGAGCCACCCCGAGTGGGCGCTCGCGGTCGTGCTGCTCGCGTCGTTTCTCGAATCGGTCGCGTTCATCGGCACGTTCGTGCCGGGCAGCACGGCCATGTTCATCGCGGGCGCGCTCGTCGGCGCGGGCGCGCTGAATCTCGGCTGGGTATTCGTCTGCGCGATCGCGGGCGCCATTGCCGGAGACGCCGCGAGTTTCTGGTTCGGCCAGCACTACGCGGACCGCATCGCGCAGATGTGGCCGTTCCGCTCGCATCCGGGCGCGCTCGTCGCCGGCAAGAAGTATTTCGACAAGCACGGTGCGAAGAGCGTCGTGCTCGCGCGCTTCGTCGCGCCGATGCGCGCGGTCGTGCCGGTCGTCGCGGGCGTGACCGGCATGACGCCGGCGCGCTTTCTCGTCGTCAACATACTGAGCGCGCTCATCTGGGCGCCGACGCATATCCTGCCGGGCGTCGTGTTCGGCGCGTCGATCGAACTGGCGGGCGCGGTGTCGATCCGGCTCGTCGTGATTCTGATTCTCGTCGCGGCGCTCGCGTGGATCGTGTTCAATCTCGCGCGCGTGATCGTTTCGCACGCGATGCGCTGGACCATCGCGTCGCGCGACGCGCTGCTCTCCTGGGCGCGGAAGGGCAACGGCCTGCCCGCGCGGCTCGTCTCGCGCGCGCTCGATCCGGGCAATCCGGCGACGGGCCTCATCGTCATGATCTCGGTGCTGCTGCTCGCGTCCGCGATCCTCTTTTTCTCGGTGCTCGCGAACGTGGCGCGCGGCGCGTCGATCGTTCAGGTCGATGTGTCGATTTACCGGCTGCTGCAATCGTTCCAGTCGACCTGGACCGATTCGATCCTCGATGTCGCCGCGACCCTCGGCAGCACGCAGACGCTGCTCGCGCTCGGCGCGACGGTCATCGTGTGGATGAGCTTCGAACGGCGTTGGCGCACGGTCACGTACTGGGTCGTGGCCGTGGCGTTTTCGCAATTGCTCGTCGCGGCGATCCGCTTCACCGCGCACGAGCCGGCGCTCGTTTCGTTCGCGCCGTCGGAGCATCGCTTTCCGAACAGCGACGTCGCGGCGACGGTCGTGATCTACGGCTTTCTCGCGTTCCTGCTGCTGCGGCGCGTGGGCATCCTGACGGGCGTGTTCATCGCGACGGCGACCTCGGCCATCGTGACGGCGGTCGGTCTGGCGGGGCTGTACTTTGGCCGCTTCACCATCTCCGATGCGCTCGGCAGCGCGGCGCTCGCCGCCGTCTGGGTCTTCCTGATCGCGCTCACGGCGGTATGGCGCAATCCCGGCAAGCCGCCGCCGCGGCCGCTGATGCCGGTCGCCGTGCTTGCCGTGATCTGCGCGAGCGTCGCGCTGCAAACGAGCGATGAAACGGAGGCGCACAGCGTCGTGCCATCGACCGTCGTCATTACGCCGATTCAGTGGACCGATTCGGTATGGCGCACGTTTTCCTGTTATCGAGCGAGCATGGAGGGCGATCGTCGCGAGCCGATCACCGTGCAATGGGCGGCGACGCCCGAGCAGATTCGCGCGCAACTGGCATCGCGCGGCTGGACGGAGGTGTCGCACGTGAGCCTGAAGAGCGTGATGTCGGTGGTGTTGCCGAATGCGCCCGCCATCGCGTTGCCCGCGTTGCCGCGCCTGAACAACGGCGAGCCGTCGAAGCTCGTGTTCGCGCGTTCCGTGCGCGGCGCCGACGAGCGCGACGTGCTGCGCTTCTGGCCCACGCATTACGAAGTGCGCCAGGACGCAGGCGCGCCGCCCGCGCCGATCTGGCTCGGCTCGGTCGTGCACGAGCGCCTGCGCCGTCCGTCGTGGCCGTTCAACGTGCTGCGCCCGGACCGGCGCGTCGATCCGATGGCCTTCGATCATGGCGAGGGCACGCCCTGGCGCGGTATCGAAATTGCGAGCAGCGCGGGATGCGGCAACGTGCCGGTGATGCTCGTCGAGTCGAGGTCCGAATGATGTTGCGATCGAGAGGTGCCGGTTGATCCAGATTCCTCCGTCGGCGATCGTGCAATGGGGCGGCGCTGCCGTCTTCGCGAACGTTCTGCTGACGCGCCTCGGCGTGCCGCTGCCGTCCGCGCCTTTGCTCGTGTTCGCGGGCTCGGCCGTGGCGAGCGGACGCCTCTCGTTCGCGCATGTGCTGTTCGCGGCGCTGTGCGGCGCGTTGCTCGGCGACAGCGTGTGGTTCTCGGCGGGGCGCATCTACGGACGTCGGCTCGTCGCGGCGCTCTCGCGCAGATCGTATGCGGTCGACAGCGGGATGCGTACGACCGGCGAACTGTTCGAGCGTCATGGCGCGCCGATCGTCGCGGTATCGAAGTTCGTGCCGGGTCTCGGTCTCGTCACGCCGCCGCTGATGGGCACGACGCACATCGCCGCGCTCGCGTTCTTCTTCTGGGATACGGCTGGAATTGCCGCGTGGGCGTCGTTCTGGGTATTGGGCGGCGCGCTTTTCGAGCGGCAACTGCATGTCGCCGTGCTCGAACTGGAATCGCATGGCGCGACGGTGGTGGATGTGCTCGTCGCGGCGGCGCTCGTCTATTGCGTTTATCGGCTGATGCGGCGGCGACAGCCGCGCTCGCGCGATGGCAACGGCTGAGAACGCGCCGTTATAATCGGACGCCCGGTCGAAATTCGATCGGACGTGCAGCGCCGTGGTTTTCAAAGGAAGGCATCCGTATCCGGTGGTGCGGCCGGGCTTCAAACCCGGTTGGGGATGTCAGACATTCCCAGGTCGGTTCGACTCCGGCTGCCTTCCGCCAAGCAAGCCTGTCTCGCAAGGAACGCCAATTGCGGATGTCATTGCGCATCCACGATCCGCGTTACCTTCGAATGAACGACAGAGCCGACATCCACACGCAATCGCGCAAGCCGCTCGATCGCGAACTCGAAACCGCGCTGCGCAAAGTCTTCGGCTTTCCGCACTTGCGTCCCGGACAAGAAGACGTGATTCGCAGCGTGCTCGACGGCAACGACACGCTCGCCGTCATGCCCACCGGCGCGGGCAAGTCGCTGTGCTATCAATTGCCCGCGCTGCAATTCGATGGCATGACGGTCATCGTGTCGCCGCTGATTTCGCTGATGCGCGATCAGCTCACGAAGCTGGTCGAAGCGGGCATTGCGACCGCCATGCTCAACAGCACGCTCTCCGCGAGTGAACAGCGCGACGCGATGCAGGCCATCGCGCGACACGAAATCCGCATGCTCTTCGTCACGCCCGAGCGTCTCGTCGATGCCGAATTCACCGCCGAACTCACCGCGAAGGACATGCCGCCGATCGCGCTTGCCGTCATCGACGAGGCGCATTGCATCTCGCAATGGGGCCACGATTTCCGGCCGGCATATGTCGAACTGATCCACGCGATCAAGACGCTCGGCCGTCCGCCCGTGCTCGCGCTCACCGCGACGGCGACGCCCGCCGTCATCGTCGATATCGTGCGCGAACTGGAGATGAAGCGCGCGAACGTCATCCATACGGGCGTCTTTCGCGACAACCTGCATTTCAGCGTCGAACAACTCACGAACCCGGATGACCGGCGCCGGCGCGCGATCGAGATCGCGACGGGCGAAGCGGGGAGCGGCATCGTCTATTGCGCGACGGTCGCGGAATGCGAGGCGCTGCATGCCGCGCTCGTCGATGCGGGTGTCGAGGCCGAGCGCTATCACGGCAAGCTGTCGTCGGGCGCGCGCTCGTCATCGCAGGACGCGTTCATGGAGAACCGCGCGCGCGTGATGGTCGCGACCAATGCGTTCGGCATGGGCATCGACAAGCCCGACATCCGCTTCGTCATTCACGCGCAGATGCCCGGCAGTCTCGATGCGTACTATCAGGAAGCGGGGCGCGCCGGCCGCGACGGCGAGACCGCGCGTTGCACGCTGTTGTTCGAAATGAAGGACAAGCAGGTGCAGCAGTTCTTCATGAGCGGCCGATATCCGAGCGCGGAGATGATTGCGCGCGTCGCGGAGAAAGTGCGCGAACTCGCGAGCGACGATGCCGCCCGCACGCTCGACAAGCCGCTTGCGCGTCTGCGCGAAGCGTTGCCGAGCATCGGCGCGAACAAGCTGCGCGTGGCGGCGGCGCTGCTCAACGATCTCGGCGTGACGCGTCGCACGCGGCGCGGCGGCATGAAGCTCGTCGACGACGATGCGGCCATCGCGAAGCTCGAAGGGGCGTCGCAGGAATACGCGGCGCGCAGCGAACGCGATCGCGCGGTGCTCGAGCGCATGATCGCGTATGCGCAGAGCGCGCAGTGCCGCTGGCGCATGCTGCTCGACTACTTCGCCGACGACATGAACGACGCGCGCACGTCCGCGCCGCTGCGCGCGAGCGATGTGCATTACCGCGCGCCCGACGACGAACTCGACGGCGGCCACTGCGGCGTGTGCGATAACTGCGTGCATCCGCCGGAGGTGATCGAGAGCCCGCGCGAAGTGCGCGAACAGATGCGCGCGAAAGAAGAAGAGCAAGCCGATCGCAAGACGAAGGCGTTCGCGCCGGGCGAGCGCGTGAAAGTGCGTCGTTATGGCGAAGGCATTGTCGAAATGATCAGCGGCGAGCGCGTCGCCGTGCGCTTTCCCGATGACGAGACGCGCACCTTCATCGCGCGCTATGTGAAGCGTGCCGCTCGCTGATCTGCGCAATCGCGATGCGCGCGGCCTTGCGCACTTCCGGATCGCCGTCGTCGAGTGCGGCTTCGAGCACGGCGAGCGCATGCGTATCGCCGAGTTCGCCCAGTGAAAGCGCGGCCTCCTTGCGCACGTTGCTGATCGGAAACGTCAGCAGTTCCGACACGGCATGCGTGCTTGCGACATCGCGCAAACGTCCGAGCGCGCGTGTCGCCTGCAACGTGACTTGCCAATAGTCGTCGGAGAGGGCGTTTTCCAATGCATTGCGCGCGGCGACGAGACGCAGCTTGCCGAGCGTCGCGGCGGCTTCCTCACGCACGCGCCACGCTCGATCGGAGAGCGCGTGGATCAACGTTTCGATCACGCCGTCGTCGGTGGCGAAGCCCAATGCGCCGACGGCAGCGTGACGCACTTCCGTCGAAGCATCGGTGCGCGCGATGTGCTTCAACTGCGGCAGCGCATCCACATGACGCAGCCAGCCCAGCACGCCGATGGCCTCGCGCCTCACGAACGGCGACGCATTCGCTAGCGCCGCAAGCGCAGGTCCGGCCGCGCTCGGCAAGCGCAATTCGCGCAACGCGCGCAAAAGGGCCGCGCGCTTGAACGCATCGGCATCGGTATCGGCATCGGCGAGATGCGGCAGCAGGCGTTCGCCCGCGACGGGATCTTTCAACGCAGCGAGACTGTCGGCGGCGGCTTCGCGCGTATCGGTATCGGCGTCGTCGAGCGCGGCGCATAGCGCATCGACTGCTTCGTCCGTTTCCCACGCGCCGAGACGTTGCGCCGCGGTGCGACGCACGTCGGCATCCGTGTCGTGGCGCAGGGCATCGGCGAGCAGGGGCAGCCAGGCTTCGTCTTCGAGGTCGGCGGCTTCGAGCACGGCGAGACGGCGCACGGCGGCATCGGCATCGTTGAAGCGCGCGGCGAGGGCGGCGTCGGTGACGGTATCGAAAAGTGGATTGGTGTGCGTCATGAGAGAACGGAGTGTGATATGTCGATGCGCGCGGGCGCGTCGTTCGATGCGGCCATCGGACTCGCAAGCGGATAACGAAGCAACGCGAGACAACGACGCTTCAACGCGACGAATCCGGCTTCCGTGACGAGCTCGCGTTCACGCGGACGCGCAAACGGCACGCGCAGTTCTTCGAGCACCGTGCCCGGGCTATGGCTCATCACGAGAACGCGATCAGCGAGAAAGAGCGCTTCGTCGATGTCGTGCGTGACGAACACGACCGTCGGACGGCGCTCGCTCCATACATCGAGCAGAAGCGCCTGCATCGATGCGCGCGTCTGTGCATCAAGCGCGCCGAAGGGTTCGTCCATCAGCAGCACGCGCGGCTCGTTGAGGATCGCGCGCGCGATCTCCGCGCGTTGCTGCATGCCGCCCGAAAGCTGCGCGGGATAGCGCTCCGCGAACGCGCCCAGCCCGACGCGATCGAGCAACGCCCGCGCGCGCAGATGCCGCTCGCGTTTCTTCACGCCGCGCATCTTCAGTCCGAACGCGACGTTATCGAGCGTCTTGCGCCACGGCAGCAGCGTGTGTTGCTGAAACACCATGCCGCGCTCGGGATGCGGTCCTTCGATGAGCTTGCCATCGAGCGTCGCGCGGCCCGCGTTCGGCGCGACATGTCCCGCGAGCGCGGCAAGCAAGGTCGACTTGCCGCAGCCCGACGGCCCGAGTATGCAGACGAATTCGCCCGGCTCGATGACCGCGTTCACATCGCGCACGGCGGTGAATGCGCTCGCGCCGTCGCCCAACGCAATGCCGAGCGCTTCGAGTTGGATGCGGCCCGCGCTCATCGAATCCTCCCTGCGGCGAGCCACGGCGTGAGCCGCGTGCCCGCGATGCGCACGAGCGCGCTGCTGCCCATGCCGAGCAGGCCGATCAGCAACATGCCGACGACGACATCGGGATAACGCTGCACCGTGTACGACTGCCATGTGTAATAGCCGATGCCGTATTGCCCCGAGATCATCTCGGCGGTGACGAGGCAGAACCACGACGTGCCCATGCCGATGGCAAGGCCGGTGACGATCGCGGGCGCCGCGCCCGGCAGGATCACTTCGCGCAGGATCACGCGATTGCCCGCGCCGAGACTGCGCGCCGACGACACGAGCCGTGGCTCCACGCCTTCGACGCCGTGTATCGTGCCGAGCAGGATCGGAAAGAACGCGCCGGTGAAGGTGATGAAGATCATCGACATTTCGGAGGAAGGAAACATCAGGATCGCGAGCGGAATCCATGCGACGGCGGGAATCGGCCGCAATACTTCGAGCGGCGTGAGCAACGCGAGGCGCGACCATTGCGAGCGGCCGATGGCGATTCCGAGCACCACGCCGCTCGCCGCCGCCGCGACATAACCCGCCGCGATGCGTCTCACGCTGCTCGTGAGATGGGCCACGAGCTTGGGCGAATGCGCGAGATCGATGATGGCCGCGAGCGTATCGGCGGGCGTCGGCACATTCTCGAACGTGACGATGCCGAGGTTCCAGCGATGCGTCGTCGCCAGATGCCATAACGCGATGCACAGCGCGAGCGACGCCCACTGCACGCCGGAGCGCGCGCCGCGTGAACGCAGCAACGAAGGAGCGGAGTATGCGAGCGTCGCCATCATGGCCTCATCGGTTGGCGAGCGCGGTCGGCTGGCGCGCGGCGGCGAAGTCGAGCACTTGTCCGCCGTGCGCGTTCGCCCAGGCCTCGGCGCGATCCTTCAGCAGGAATGCGTTCAACTGGCCGTCGCCGGTCTTCGCGAACCATGCCTGATTGCCGAGCAGCTTGATGCCGCTTTCACGATCCTGCGCATAGAACGCGCGCACCTGTTTGCCATCGCGTTCGAGCGTGCCGAGCTCGCGCACCGCTTCTTCCGGCGACGCATAGCTGCGCACCTTCGGCTCGCCGCGCACCCAGATCTGCGCGACGCGATCCGTCTTTGCGATGGGCTTGCCCGTCAGCGCATCGTTCGCGACGAGCGGCGTCGGCGCATAGTTCTTCAGTGCCGCTTCGTAGTCGAGATGCTCGGCCTTGAATGCGGCGCGCAAGTAACTATCGTCGATGAAGCTATTGGCGTTCAGATCGCCGTCGGCACGCTTGAGCAGCTTGAGCGTATCGAACGATGTCTGCACGGCCTTGCGATACTCGGGCTTCCATGTGAGATCGCGCGTCTGCAAGCCGAGCGGACCGTGAAAGAGATAGTCGACTTCAGGCTCGATGCCCGTCACCTTCGCAATCAGCTCGCTGTACTTCTCGGGTTCCGCCGTGAGCAGACGATTCGCTTCGATCGCGGCACGCAAGTACGCGACGACAATCTCCGGATACTTCTGCGCATAGTCCTTTTCGACGAGCGTGCCGTGCAGCGTAGGCGATCCCGCCTGCGAGCCGTCGTAGATCTTGCGCGCGAAGCCGCGATACGGAAACAGCTCCGCGAAGGGCACGAAGTCCGCGTGCGCGTCGATCTTGCGCGTCTGCAATGCGGGTCCGGCGACTTCGGGCGCCTGCGTGACGATATTCACATCGCGCTCCGGGTCCCATCCTTGCGCCGCGACCGCGCGCAGCAACATGCCGTGCGCGGTCGATGCGAACGGAACGGTGATCGTCTTGCCCTTCAGATCGGCGATGGACTGCGCGGGCGAATCCGTCGGCACGACGATGCCGTTGCCGCTGCCGCGCACGCTGCCCGACAACACGCTGATGAAGATGCTGCTCTTGCCGGCCTTCTGATTCGCGACGCCGTTCAACACGCCGGGGAAATCCGCCATCGAGCCGAAATCGAGCTTGCCCGCGACCATCTCGTTCGTGATCGGCGCGCCGCTCGTGAAGTTCTTCCATTGAACGTCGTATTGCGCGTCCTTGTATTTGCCATCGTGCGGCAAGTACTTTTCGAGCAGATGCAGTTCGCGGATCAATGCGCCGCCGGCTGCGGTATTGATCGTCGTGTCCTGCGTGCCGATAGCGACGCGGATCGTTTCCGCATGCGCAGCGCCCGCGAACAAGGCGACTGCAAGCGCGATGGATAGCGTTCGTTTCATGAAGCGAGTCCTCGTCATCATCGAAGAAGATAGGGAATGTCGACATGCACGGCATTGGTCGGGCAATCGCGTTCGCAGGGCATGCAGTACCAGCATTCGTCGAACTTCATGAAGGCTTTGCCGGTGTCGGGATCGATTGCGAGCAGGTCCATCGGACAGACATCGATGCAGACCGTGCAACCCTTGTCGGCGATGCACTTGTCTTCGTCGATCATCACGGGAAGGCTCGAGCGCTGGCGCGCTTCGCGGGGCACGAGTGCCATGTTCTCTCTCCTATGCAGCGACGGGCTGCGACGTGCGAGCCACGCGCAGACGCGAATACGCGCCGCGCTCGGACTCGTCGACAGGAACCACGTACGGTTCCACGGGTTTCTTGAAGGACGTCATGCGTCCCGATGCGTCCTTCTTCAGATGCGCGTGGCAGAACCATTCCTCATCGTTGCGCTCAGGAAAATCGACGCGATGGTGATAAAGGCCCCAGCGGCTCTCCGTGCGATACAGCGACGCGCGCGCGGCCATTTCCGCGCAATCGAGGATCGCGGCGACTTCAGCGGCGCGCATCAGCTCGTGCGGATCGGCGGCGCCGAGACGCTCGATGTCCTCGCGAATCTCCGCGAAGCGTTGCAGGCCGATCTCCATGCGACGCGTGACTTTCGGCGGCTGTAGATAGTCGTTCACGAAGCGGCGCAGCTTGTATTCGACTTGCGCGGGCGGCAGGCCATGTTCGCGCGACAGCGGCGCAAAGATGCGGGCACGCTCATGTTCGATCTGCGATGCGTCGAGCGCGGGCAGCGCGCGGCCGGCGACATGCGCGGCGGCATCTTCACCGGCGAACCATCCGTAAGTGAACGCGCCGAGCATGTAGTTGTGCGGCACGGCGGCCATGTCGCCCGCCGCGTAAAGCCCTTGCACCGAAGTGCGCGCGTGCTCGTCGACCCATACGCCCGATGCGCTGTGTCCGCTGCACAGGCCGATCTCCGAGATGTGCATCTCGATCATGCGCGAGCGATAGTCGTTACCGCGCCGCGCATGAAAGCGCCCACGGCTCGGCCGCTCGTTGGTGTGCAGGATCGTTTCGATCGTTTGAATCGTTTCTTCCGCGAGATGATCGAGCTTGAGAAACACCGGCCCGTTGCCGCTCTGGAGTTCCTGATAGAACTCCCACATCATTTGCCCGCTCCAGTAATCGCATTCGATGAAGCGCTCGCCCTTGCCATTCGCCGTATAACCGCCGAGCGGTCCCGTCACATACGCGCATGCCGGGCCGTTGTAATCCTTGATGAGCGGATTGATCTGGAAGCATTCGAGATTGGCGAGTTCCGCGCCTGCGTGGTACGCCATCGCGTAACCGTCGCCGGCGTTCGTCGGATTCTCGTACGTGCCCATCAGATAGCCCGATGCGGGCAGGCCCAATCTGCCGGCCGCGCCGCAGCAGAGAATGACCGCTTTCGCGCGGATCACGTAGAAGTCGGCGGTGCGGCAATCGAAGCCCATGACGCCCGCGATCTCGCCATTCGGGCCATTCAAAAGACGCGTGGCGACGACGCGATTCGTGATCTCCACGCGCGCACGCTTCAATTGCCGGTACAGCACCTTCTTTACGTCGTGACCTTCGGGCATCGGCAAGACATACGCGCCCATGTGATGCACCTTGCGCACGGCATAGTCGCCGGTATGGTCCTTCTCGAACTTCACGCCCCAGCGATCGAGCTCCTCGATGGTCGTGAAGCTGTGGCGCGCATACGCATAAATCGTGGCCTGATTGACGATGCCGTCGTTGGCCACGGTGATTTCCTTCGTGTACTGCTCGGGCGTCGCGTGGCCGGGAATGATCGCGTTGTTCAGGCCGTCCATGCCCATCGAGATCGCGCCGCTGCGCTTCACGTGCGCCTTGTCGATGAGCAGCACGCGCAGATTCGGGTCGCGCTGTTTCGCCTTGACGGCGGCCATCGGCCCAGCCGTGCCGCCGCCAACGACGACGATGTCGTATTCGAGTTCGTGGGTCTGCATGATCTGGTTTCGCCGCTTGTTATGACAAGTCAGGACCAGATTCTAGAAGTGCGCGAACCGCGAGGGAATCAATTGTTTTTGCTTTGCTTGTGCCTGCTTCGAATAACGCGCGATGCGGCGGGCGAGGTCCGTTCGCGATCGATGCGCAGCCGATACTGGAACGTATCGCCTCGGAAATAGAGGTATTCGAAGTCGATGGGCTTGCCGCCGGCATCGTGCGTGAGGCGCTCGATGCGCAGAAGCGGTGCGCCTTTTTTCACGTCGAGCGCATCCGCGATGTCGGGCGCGGCGGCGATGGCGTCGATCGCCAGATCGGCGTGACCGAGCGGCACGGCGCAGTCGTTTTCGAGCATCAGGAAGATATCGCGCGTGGCGAGCTCCGTGCGCTTCAGGCGTTTGCCGATGGCTTCGGGCAGGAACGTCACTTCGTACGAAACGGGCGCGCGATTGAGCAGGCGCACGCGATGAATCTCGGCGACGCTGCTGCCTTCGGCAAGCGCGAGTTGCGCGGCGACTTCGGGCGGCGCGGCCACGACGCGCATCTGCACGACGCGATTGATGATCTCGTGTCCGCTCTCCGACATCGCCTCGGCGAAACCCTGCAGCGACGTCACGTTCTGAAACGCCTTCGGTTGCGATACGAACGAGCCCTTGCCGTGGACCTTGAAGATCAACCCTTCCTTTTGCAGGTCGCCGAGCGCCTGGCGGATCGTGATGCGGCTCACGTCGAACATCGTCATCAGCTCGCTTTCCGAGGGCATGCGGCTCATCGGCGGATAGCGGCCATCGAGAATGCCGGAGCGCAGCACGTCCTTGATCTGCGTGTAGAGCGGTACGTGCGAATCGAGCGAAACGGAAGGGCGACGGGTCGGCATGAGAGCGGGAAGGGGAAGGAAGGCGGGCGCTTCGAGCTGCGATTATAGCGGCGCGCCCCGGCGGCATCGCCATAAACAAATGACGAAATATTGGTTAGCGCCCGCTGCGCGCTGCACGAGAATGGAACCTGTCCAGTTCGAGTCCAGCGAGGATCGAAGATGAATCATCGTAACGCGCCCGATGCACGAAACGCAGGAAACGCGGTCACGCTCGTCACGGTGCCCGGCTTGCACGGCAGCGAGGACGCGCACTGGCAGAGTTGGCTCGAACGCGAGATGCCCGGCACGCGGCGCGTCGAGCAACGCGACTGGAGCACGCCGAATCTCGCGATCTGGAGCGATGCCGTCCTCGACGTCCTCGCGGGCATCGACGGTCCTGTCGTCATCGCGGCGCATAGCTTCGGCTGTCTTGCGGCAGGACATGCGCTCAGTCACGCATACTTGCCGAACGTGAAGGGCGTGCTGTTCGTCGCGCCCGCGAGCCCGGCGAAGTTCCGTTTCGCGGGCGCGTTCAACGCGCGCAGGCTCGATACGCTGTCGCTCGTCGTCGGCAGCGAGACCGATCCGTGGATGCCGCTCGACGACGCGCGCACGCTCGCGCAGCGCTGGAACAGCGCGTTCGTCAATCTCGGCGATGCGGGGCATATCAATACATCGGCGGGATTTGGGCCGTGGCCGCTCGCGAAGCATTTCGTCGAAACGCTCGCCCGCCGCGCGTCGCCCGAATACGAAGAGGAGGAACAGCGCGCGTATGGTTGACCCCGCTGTCTGAATTCGTTCAATGTATGCATGGCCGCCCTCGGGCGGCCTTTGTCTGTTGTGCGGTAGACAAACCCCTTGTCTCTGGAGAGAAAATGGCAGTTCACAAGAAGCTGATCGTTACGGTCGCACTCGGCATCGCGGCGAGCATCGCGCATGCGGACACGACGCTGCTCAACGTCTCGTATGACGTGACGCGCGAGCTGTACAAGGATATCGACGCGGCCTTCGTCGCGGACTACAAAAAGAAGTCGGGCGAGACGGTATCGGTGCGGCAGTCGCATGGCGCATCGAGCGCGCAGGCGTTGTCGGTGACGCAAGGTTTGCAGGCCGATGTCGTCACGATGAATCAACCCAACGACATCGACTTGCTCGCGGAGCGCGGTCAGCTCGTGCCCGCGAACTGGCGCAGCCGTCTGCCGGACGCGAGCGCGCCCTACACGACGACGATGGTTTTCCTCGTCCACAAGGGCAATCCGAAGAACATCAAGGACTGGAGCGATCTCGCGCGGCCCGGCGTGCAAGTGGTGATTGCGAATCCGAAGACATCGGGCAACGGACGCTATGCGTATCTCGCGGCATGGGGCTTCAAGAAGCAGCAAGGCGCAAGCGACGCGCAGGCGCAAGACTTCGAGAAAGCCGTCTTCAAGAACGTGCCCGTGCTCGATACGGGCGGGCGCGGCGCGACGACGACCTTCACGCAGCGCGGCATCGGCGATGTGCTCGTCACCTTCGAGAACGAAGTCGGCCTGATGAGCGCGGGACCGGGCGCGAAGGACTTCGAGGCGGTGTATCCGTCGGTGAGTCTGCTCGCGGAACCGCCTGTGTCGATCGTCGACAAGGTCGTGGACAAGCGCGGCACGCGCAAGGAAGCGCAGGCGTATCTCGACTTTCTGTTCACGCCTGCCGCGCAGGAAATCATCGCGCAGCATCATCTGCGTCCGCGCAACGCCGACGTGCTTGCAAAACACGCGAGCGAGTTCAAGCCGCTGAAAACCTTCACCGTCGAGCAGATGTTCGGAAGCTGGCAGAAGGCGCAGCAGACGCATTTCGCCGATGGCGGCACGTTCGATCAGGTCGTGGCGGACAAGAACTAGCATCGTTCGTATTCGAAACTGCGTGCGCAGCGCGAAGAGCAACGGGGGGACTTGGGATTAAGCTGTACGTTTTCCCCCAACGGTGACTGCGATGCCCTCGTCGAACGCAAGCGCGAAGCTCATCGTCGTTACCGTGCTCGTCGGTCTGGGCGCGGGTCTCGGCGGCATGTCGCTGGCGCTCTAGCTGCATCTGATCCAGCACGTCGCGTTCGGCTACAGCCTCGATGCGTTCACCAGCGGCGAAAGCTTTCTCGAAGGCATATCGGCTGCGTCGCCCGCGCGGCGCTTCATCGTGCTGACGCTTTGCGGTGTCGTCGCGGGCGTCGGCTGGTGGTGCGTGCATCGCTTCGGCAAACCGCTCGTCAGCATCGCGAAGGCCGTCAAGGCCGACGATCCGCGCATGCCGACCGGCAGCACGATCGCGCATGCGCTCCTGCAGATCGTCACGGTCGCGATGGGCTCGCCGCTCGGCCGCGAAGTCGCGCCGCGCGAAATCGGCGCGTTATGGTCCGGCTGGCTCGCGCACTACGCGGGACTCACGCCCGCGCAATCGCGCATCATGGTCGCGTGCGGCGCGGGCGCGGGGCTTGCCGCCGTCTATAACGTGCCGCTCGGCGGCGCCGTGTTCGTGCTGGAAGTGCTGCTCTGCACGTTCGATGGCGCGATCATCGCGGCGGCGTTCGTGACGTCGTCGATCGCGGCAATGGTCGCGTGGATCGGGCTCGGCGACGGGCATCAGTATCATCTGCCGGACTTCACGCTGAACGCGCAACTGCTCGCGTGGGCCGTTGTCATGGCGCCGGTTTTCGGGGCGGCCGCGCGTCTTTTCGCGAAGCTCACGAGCGCCGCACGCGAAACGCGCCACGCGGCAAGACGTTGCCTGTGCTGACGATCGCGAATTTCGCGTTAGTCGGCGCGCTGGTCATGTATTACCCGCAGCTCGCGGGAAACGGCAAAGGTCCGGCCGGTCTTTCCTTCGAAGATCACGTGAGCTTCGCGCTCGCGGGCGTGCTGCTCGTGCTGAAGGTAACGATCGAAGTGAGCTCGCTGCGCGCGGGCGCGCAAGGCGGCCTGCTCACGCCGGGCCTCACCAACGGCGCGCTGCTCGCCATCGTGCTCGGCAGTCTGTGGAACGGCATCTGGCCGGGCACGCCGCTCGGCGCGTTCGCGGTCATCGGCGCGGGTGCGTTTCTCGGCGCGGCGATGCAGATGCCGCTGACCGCGCTCGTGCTGATGCTCGAATTCACGCGTTTCGATCACGACTTCCTGATTCCGTCGGCGATTGCGATAGCGGGCGCGACGCTCACCTATCGCTGGCTCGCGCAACGTTCGTCCGCGCCTTCGGCCGCGCCGCAGCAAACGTTGCGAGGTCTCTCCGACTGATCGTCCGAACATCGCGTTTGCACGACCGATGCTTCCGGCGCAACCGGCGAACCCATCGCCTGAAAGAGCGCGGCGGTATCGCTCAGACGCGCGCTGCTCGCGCGGATCGTCGCAAGCCGCGCGTTGAGATACTGCTGCTCGCTGCCGCGCGCCGCGCGAGGCGGGATCGCGCCGAGACGCACGCGCGCAGCCGCATCCGCCGATGCATCGCGTGCCGCCTTGCTCGCGCGATCGGCGAAGGCGAGCGTTTCGCTGTCGGTTTCGAGCGACGCCAGCGTGTTCGCGACGTTCTGAAACGCCGCGAGCACGGTCTGCTTGTACTGCGCGACGGCGGCCTCATACGTGGCGATGGCCGCGCGCCGTTGCGCGAGCAGCGCGCCGCCATGAAAGATCGGCTGCGACAGGGATGCGCCCACGCTCCACAACGCGCCCGCGCCCGAGAGCGCGGTCGGCCAGTCGAAGCCGCCTTTGCCCATCGATGCCGATATCGACAAGCTCGGAAACAACTGCGCCGTCGCGACGCCGACTTGCGCCGCCGACGCCTTCAACGCCGAATCGGCGGCCTGGATGTCGGGGCGCGTCTGCAGCAATTCCGACGGCAGCACGACCGGCACATCGGACGGCACGGCGAGGCTCGCGAGATCGAGATCGTCGGGCGCCTGATCGGGCGTGCGTCCGAGCAGGACGGCGAGCGCGTGGCGGGTCGCAAGCCATTGCGCGCGCAAGCCCGGCAATTGCGATGCGAGCGACGCCGCGTTCTGCTGTGCGGCGAGCATGTCGGCGCGCGATGCGGAGCCGAGCGCGTAGCGGCGTTCGGCATCGTGCGCGTCGTCGTTGGCTAGCGCGACGAGACGCGTCGTCACGTCGATCTGCGCATGCAACGCGGCCGCGCCGATCGCACCCGTCACGATGTTCGCAGCAAGCGCACGGCGCGCGGCATCGAGTTGAAAGGCCTGTTGGTCGACCTGCGCGGCAAGCGATGCATTCGCATAGCGCGCCGCGCCGAAGAGATCGAACGTGTATTGCGCCTGAATCTGCCCGACGAAGAGGTTGTAGAGCACGGTCGGCGGGCCGCCCTGCGGAATGCCGAAGCCGCGTTGCCGCGTCGCTTGTCCGCCCGCATCGATCTGCGGCAACAGCGACGAACCCACTTGCGCGCGCAACTGTTCGCGCGCCGCGACGAGGCTCCTGTCGGCTGCCGCGAGATTCGGGCTCGCGCGCAAGCCTTCATCGACGAGTGCATTCAGCGTATCCGACCGATAGCGCTTCCACCATTCGGGCACGGGCTTCGCGCCCACATCGAAACGTTGCGACGCGCCTTCTGCGCTCACGCTCGCCTGCACTTGCGTTTCGGCGCCGTAATGCGCGGGCTGCGGCATCGCGGGCGGCTTGCCATCGGGGCCGAGCGCGCACGCATTCAACGCGACGCACGCGCAAGTCATCAATAGCCGGCGATTCATGACGATGCTCCTTCGCGTTCGTCGAGCTTCACGCGAAACCACGCGGCATAGAGCGCGGGCAGATAGAAAAGCGTGAGCACGGTCGCGCTCGTGATGCCGCCCATGAGCGCGGTGGCCATCGGGCCGAAGAAGTTGCTGCGCAGAAGCGGAATCAGCGCGAGCACGGCGGCGGCTGCGGTCAGCGTGATAGGGCGGAAGCGCCGCACCGTCGCGCCGATGATCGCATCGAATCGCTTGTGCCCTGACGCGATGTCCTGCTCGATCTGATCGACGAGAATCACCGAGTTGCGCATGATGATGCCGAACATCGCTATGACGCCGAGCATCGCGACGAAGCCGAACGGCTTGCCGAATGCGAGCAGCGTGACGACCACGCCGATGAGTCCGAGCGGCGCGGTGAGCACGACCATCATCACGCGCGAGAAGCTCTGCAATTGAATCATCAGCAGCGTGAGCACCACGATCACCATCACCGGCATCTGCGCGTTGATCGACGCCTGACCCTTGCCGCTTTCCTCCACCGATCCGCCCACTTCCACGCGATAACCCACGGGCAATGCGCGGCGAATCTCGTCGAGCTTCTCGTCGATGGCGTGCGTCACGTCGATGCCTTGCGCGTCGCCCTTCACATCCGATTGCACGGTGATGGTCGGCTGGCGGTCGCGTTCCCAGATCACGCCGTATTCGAGCGTATCGACGACGCGGCCGAGCGCCCCCAGCGGCACCGGTCCGTGCGGCGTCGGCATTGCGATCGTCGCGAGCCGCGAAGGATCCACACGCTCGGCGCGCGGCGCGCGCAAGTCGACGCTGATGAGCTTGTCGCGCTCGCGATACTGCGTGACGGTCGTGCCGGTCAGCGTCATCGCGAGAAAGCTCGATATGTCCTGCGACGTGACGCCCGCATCGCGCGCCTTCTGTTGATCGATCTCGAAGCGCACCGAGCGCTCCGATGGCTCGTCCCAGTCGAACTGCACATTCGTCGTGCGGGAGTCGGCGCGCATGTCGGCGGCTACTTGTTCCGCGATATGACGCACCGTGCCGATATCGTCGCCGCTCACGCGAAACTGCACCGGATAGCCGACAGGCGGACCATTCTCCAGACGCGACAGGCGCGTACGCACGGCGGGGAAGCGCTCGCGCAACATCGGATCGAGCCAGCGCGCGAGCTGCTCGCGCGCTTCGACCGACTTCGCGGTAACGACGAACTGCGCGAAGTTGGGCGTCGGCAATTGCTGATCGAGCGGCAGATAAAAACGCGGCGCGCCGGTGCCGACGAAGCTCACCACATGATCGATTTCATCGCGGCCCTTCAACGCTTCTTCGAGACGCTTCGCTTCGCGCAAGGTCGCTTCGAACGATGCGCCTTCCTGCAATCTCACGTCGATCAGAAGTTCGGGTCGATCCGAGCTGGGGAAGAACTGCTGCGGCACGAGCGTGAAGCCGGCCATCGCGATGACGAAGAGCACGACCGTGACTGCGAGCACGACGAAGCGCCGCTTCACGCACCAGCCGACCCATCGGCGCAGGCGTCCGTAGAACTTCGTGTCGTAGATATCGTGTTCGTGATCGTCGGGCAGATGCGCTTCTTTCTTGCGCTCGGGAAGCAGCTTGTAGCCGAGCAGCGGAATCAGCACGACCGCCGCGAGCCACGATGCGATCAACGCGATCGCCGATACTTCGAAGATCGAACGCGTGTACTCGCCGGTACTCGACTTCGCGAGCGCGATCGGCAGAAAGCCCGCGACGGTGACGAGCGTGCCGGTCAGCATGGGAAACGCCGTGCTCGTGTAGGCGAACGCGGCGGCGCGCGTGCGGTTCCAGCCTTGTTCGAGCTTCACGGCCATCATCTCGACGGCGATGATCGCGTCGTCGACGAGCAGACCCAATGCGAGAATCAGCGTGCCGAGCGAAACCTTGTGCAAGCCGATATCGAAGAAATACATGAAGAGCGCGGTGACGGCGAGCACGATGGGAATCGAGATCACGACGACCATGCCCGTTCGCACGCCGAGCGATACGAGGCTCACGATCAGCACGATGACGACCGCTTCGGCGACCGCTTCGAGAAAGTCGTCGACGGAATGCGAAACCGCTTGCGGCATGCTCGACACTTCCGTCAGCTTCAAACCCGCGGGTAGTTGCGCACGCAACTTGATCATCGTTTCATCGAGCGATTTGCCGAGACGCACGACGTCTTCGCCCGGCTGCATCGTGATGCCGATGCCGAGCACGGGCACGGCCGCCGAACGCATCTGCGTGACGGGCGGATCGATGTAGCCGCGCTTGATCGTCGCGATATCGCCGAGCCGGAACGAACGCCCGTTCACGTTGATGAGCGTATCGGCGAGCGCGTCCACGCTCTTGAACTGGCCGCTCGGACGCACGAATACGCGATCGTTCGGCGTGGTCAGCACGCCCGCGCTCGACACGGCGTTCTGTCCGTCGATGGCCTGCGCGATCTGCTGCGGCGAGATGTTCAGACGCGTGAGCGTCGTATTGGGGATCTCGACATAGATGCGCTCTTCCTGATCGCTGAAGTAATCGACCTTCGCGACGCCCGGCACGCGCAACAGAACCGTGCGCAGCGAATCGGCGTAATCGTGCAGTTGCGCGGGCGAGAAGCCGTCGCCTTCGAGCGCGTAGATGTTGGTGTAGACATCGCCGAACTCGTCGTTGAAGAAAGGGCCTTGCGTGCCGGGCGGCAAGGTCGCGGCGATATCGCCCACTTTCTTGCGGATCTGATACCACTCCTCGGGCACGTCTTTCGCGGGCGCGGAATCTTTCATCTGAAAGAAGATCAGCGATTCGCCGGGACGCGAATAGCTGCGCATGAAATCCGTGTAGGGCGTTTCCTGCAGCTTGCGCGCGATGCGGTCGGTCACTTCCTCCTGCACCTGTCGCGCGGTCGCGCCGGGCCAGAACGTGCGGATCACCATCACGCGGAACGTGAAAGGCGGGTCTTCCGACTGCGCGAGCCGCGTGTACGCGAGGATGCCGAAGATCGTCGCCATCGCGATGAGAAACACGACGAGCGCGCGATGCCGCAGCGCCCACGCGGAGAGATTGAAGCGGCCTTCTTCGTGGCGATAGGCGTCGTTGTCTTCGCGTGTATCGCTCATGACGCGAAGTCCTCGGGATGCAGCGGCGCGACGACGCGCACTTTCTCGCCCGCGGACACCGTATGCACGCCTTGCCACACGATGCGCTCGCCCGCCGCGATGCCGCCCGCGAGCGTCACCGTGCGCTCGCCATAGCGCGCGACTTCGACGCGCCGCAGTTCGAGCGCATCGCCCGGTTGCTTCACGATCCACACGGCGGGATGGCCGTTGTCGTGAAAGAGCGCCGTCGATGGAATCGTGAACGCGCCTTTCGCGTCGCTGGCTGCCGCGAACGCGATGTCCGCCGTCATGCCGAGCCGCACATCGGGCGTCGGCGCTTCGAGCGTGAGCTTCGCGCGCCAGGTGCGGCTTTGCGTGTCGGCGGCGGGCGACAGTTCGCGCACGCGCGCCTTGAAGGTCTTGCCGGGCAGTGCCGCGAGCTTCACGTTCGCTTCGCGTCCGACGGCGAACGCGGCGAGCGCGGCTTCGGGCACGTCGCAGATCACGTCGATATCGCCGCTCCATGCAAGCGTATAAACGGCCTGGCCTGCCGTGACGTTCTGGCCGGTGTCGGCTTGCTCTGCGGTGATGACGCCCGCGCGATCGGCGGCGAGCGTCGCGTAGCGCAGTTGATCGGCGGAGAGCCCCGCTTGCTGCTGCGCCTGATTGCGCTGCGCGAGCGCGGACGCATACGCGTTCTGCGTCTGTTCGAGCTGCGCGGGCGCGATGAGATTTTCGGCGGCCTGCGCGCGATCGCGATCGAGTTGCTGCTTTGCATAGACGAGCTGATGCTCGGCCGCATCGAGCTGCGCGCGGGCGCTGGCGCTGTTCTTCTCGGCATCGGCGGGATCGAGCCGGGCGACGACTTGCCCCGCCTTCACGCTATCGCCGAGGCGCACGCGCCGTTCGAGAATCTTGCCGTTGATGCGAAACGAGAGCGGCGTCGAATAACGCGATTGCACCTGACCGGGCAGGCTCGACGCGGTCGCGTGGCCGTCGGCTTGTGCCGCGACGGCGACGACCGGACGCGGTGCGGGCGCAGGCGCTTCATGCCGCTTGCAGGCGACGAGCGCAACACAGACGATCGGGACGAATGCCGCGCGCGCCACGACCGACGCGGGTGAGTGCAAGAGCTTCACAGGAACCTCGGCGCCCGCAAGGGCATGGTGCCGCGCGCCGCGAAGACGTGACGCGCCGCTCGTGGGCAAAGCAGGGGAAATGGGTTGTCCGGGGCTGTCCGGCAGCAATTTCGAGAAACGAGCCTGAATGGGGCGGATTGATGCATCGACCTGAAAGCCCCGTCCGGCAAGGGTTTCGACGACCCGGACGCAAATACGAAGTGAATTCTAATACACACTTGTATCTGAATGCAAAGACGGATTCGTGAGCCCTGCGGTGCTACACTGCGCGCATGAAACCAGTCCGTCTCACCCGCGAGCAGAGCCGTGACCAGACGCGTCAGCGTCTGCTCGACGCTGCGCAAGCGGTTTTCACGAAGAAAGGATTCGGCGCATCGAGCGTCGAAGATGTAGCCGCCGACGCGGGCTACACGCGCGGTGCGTTCTATTCGAACTTTTCTAGCAAGGCCGAGTTGCTGCTCGAAGTGCTCAAGCGCGATCACGACACGATCATGCAGCGCCTCTCCACGATTTTCGAAGATGGCGAGGCGTCGCGCGCCGACATGGAAGCGCGCGTGCTGCAGTACTACAGCGAGTGCTATCAGAACAACGCGTGCTTTCTTCTGTGGGTCGAAGCGAAGCTGCACGCGAGCCGCGACGCGAGGTTCCGCGCGAGCTTCAATGCGCTGATGCGCGAACTGCGTCAGACCACGACCGATTACATCCGCGCTTTTTCCGAACGCGTGGGCACGCCGCTCACCATGCCGCCCGAACAGATGGCGCTCGGCCTCATCGCGCTGTGCGACGGCGTGCAGTTCTTCTATTCGTCGGACCCGCAGTCGGTGCCGGCGCAATTCGCCGAGGACGTCCTCGCGCAATTCTTCCGGCGTGTCGTGCTGAGCGGCGCCGCCGAATAGGACAGCCTGATGGCACGCCTGAATTCGATACGCTAATCTTTGCGCGAGAGCCGTTCGCGATCTCGCGCAACGGCGATGATCCTGGAGGGCGACTCCATGAGCGCATTCACGCGGCGCATCGATGCGAGGCGTGTCCTGATGGCACTCGGTGTCTTGACCGGATGTGCGTGCGTGTTTCCGGCGATGGCCGCGCCGCTGACCGGTGCGATGCAGAAGTTCATCGCGCCGCAGACGCCCGCCGATGCGACCGCGGCGTCCGCGCCGTCGTCCGCGAGTCAGGCCGAAATGGTGCGTTCGCTGAACAACCTCATCGGCACGCTCGACAACGACGCGCAACGCAGCGCGCTCGTCACGCAATTGAAAGCGTTACGCGATGCGACGCAGAGCGCCGCGCCCGCCACGCCAGCGCCCGCCAATGCCGATCTTCTAGGCGCGATCGCATCGGGCATTGCATCCGTCGAAACGAATCTCAGCGAAGGGCTCACGCCGATGCGTTTTTGGACCGCGCGCGGCAGTGCGGCCGCGGGCGAATTGCAGGCCGTCGTCACGGGCGCGAAAGGCGAATCGTTCGGCAGGATCGTCAGCGGCATGGGCGCGACGCTCGCGGGATGGGGCCTGTGCGCGTTCTTGCTGATCCGCGTGCAGCGGCGCATCTTCGCGCGCTATGGCCGCGACGTCGCGCTCGCGCCGAATCCGACATCGACGCAATTGCTCGCGTTCGCGCTGCGTCAGACGGGGCCGTGGGTCGTCGCGTTCATCGCGGTGCTGCTCTTCGTGCGCGCGATGCCCGATGCGCTCGGCCGCACGCTCGGGCTCGTCATTGCTTATGCGATCGTCGCGGGCTCGATCTTCTCGGCCATCTGCATGATCGTGTTTTCGGTGTTCAGCACGGCGCATCGGCGCGTGGCCGTGCAGCAACTGCTGACGCGCACGCTCTGGCCGCTCTTTGCGATCGGCGCATGCGGCGCGCTCGGCGATGCCACCGCCAACGCCGATGTCACACGGCAGCTCGGCCCCAATCTCGCGGGCATCATCTCGACCTTCGCGGGGCTCGCCGCCGCGTTGCTGTGCGGCTATTTCGCGCTCGCTTACCGGCGGCCCGTGACGCATCTGATCCGCAATCGGCCGTATGCGCGCAGGCGCGATCATCAGTTCGCGACGGAAGCGCTCGATATCCTCGCGTCGCTATGGCATATCCCGATACTGCTGATCGCGGTGGCATCGGTGGTCGCGATCATCGACGGGCGCGGCGCGGAAGGCGACGTGCTGCGGCCGTCGTTATTGAGCGCGGCGCTGCTCGTGCTTACGCTGTTCGCGTCCGCGTTGCTGCTGCATTTGACGCGCCGGCGCGACACGCGCGCGCAGCGCCGCGCGCCGCATCTCACGCGCCTGTTGCGCTTCGGATGCACGCTGATCGTATTGTTGATCTGGCTGGCTTATCTGCGCTTCGAGCTCGAGCTATGGAGCGGACCGATCGCGCGGCTCATCAGGCACAGCGCGATGACGCCCGGCTTCAGGCACGCGCTGATCGCGGTCGTCGCGACGGTGTTCGGCGCGTGGTTCATCTGGATCGTGCTCGATACCGTGATACTCGAAGCGCTCGGCCAGAACAGTTCGCGCAACAAGGCGCTGAGTCCCGGCGTGCGCGCCCGCACGATGTTGCCGCTCGTGCGCAATGGCATCTTCGTGACGGTCGCGAGCCTCGCGGCCATCGTCGCGTGCGCGAGTCTCGGCATCAACCTGACGCCGCTGCTCGCGGGCGCCGGCGTGATCGGCCTGGCGGTCGGCTTCGGCGCGAAATCGCTCGTCACCGATCTGATCACGGGGCTGTTCATCATCGTCGAGGAGACGATTTCGGTCGGCGACTGGATCGACATCGACGGCGGACACGCGGGCACCGTGATGGACCTGACGATCCGCACGGTGCGCCTGCGCGACGGACAAGGCGCGGTTCACACGATTCCGTTTTCGCAGATCAAGATCGTGAAGAACCTGTCGCGGGATTTCGCGAATGCAGTGTTCGAAGTGCGCGTGCCGTTCTCGGCGAAGCTCGACGACATCACGCGCATGATCAACGAAGTGGGCGCCGACATGATGGCCGACTTTCGCTTTCGCAACGAAATAATCGGGCCGGTCGAAGTGTGGGGACTCGATCGCTTCGAGTCGAACTGCATCGTCGTGAAAGGGCAGATCAAGACGAAACCGCTCCAGCAATGGAGCGTCGCGCGCGCCTTCAATGCGAGGCTCAAACTCAAGATGGATGAAGCGGGCATCGAGATGATGTTGCCGCAGATGCACATCCAGACATCGAAGGAGAGCGACGAACGCTCGCAGGCTCAGACCCGGCATGCAGCGGATGGCGCCGTGCAGCCGGATCTTCGCGTGCTCAAGGAATCTCCGTGATTCAGAAGGGCCATACCCAGTCGGCGATTTCCGGCTTGTCGGTGCCGTGCGTATGCGCGTAATCGAGGTGACGGATGATCGCGTTCTTCATGTCCTCCCTCAAGTGCGCGGTCCTTGCCTGCAGGCGCGGCACGCGATCGAGCACATCGATGACGAGATTGAAACGATCGACCTGATTGAGTATCGCCAGTTCGAGCGGCGTGTTGATGTTGCCTTTTTCCTTATAGCCGCGAACGTGCAGATTCTCGTGATTGTGAAAGCGATAAGCGAGCTTGTGAATCAACCACGGATAACCGTGGAAGTTGAAGATCACAGGCTTGTCGAGCGTGAAGAGGCTATCGAATTCACGCGCGCTCGATCCGTGCGGATGCTCGGTGTCGGGCTGCATCTTGAAGAGATCGACTACGTTCACGAAGCGCAATTTCAATTCGGGCAACTGCTCGCGCAGGATCGCCGCGGCGGCTAGCGCTTCTTGCGTCGCGACATCGCCGCAAGAGGCGAGCACGACGTCGGGCTCCTCGCCTTCATCGGTGCTCGCGCGCCGCCATATGCCGATGCCTTTGGCGCAATGAACGATCGCTTCGTCGATGGTCGCGAATTGCAGATGCTTCTGCTTGTCCGCGACGATGATGTTGATGCAGTCGGTCGAGCGCAGACATTGATCGGCCACGACGAGCAGTGTGTTGGCATCGGGCGGCAGATACACGCGCGTGACCGAAGGGCTCTTGTTCGTGACGAGATCGATGAAGCCCGGGTCCTGATGCGAGAAGCCGTTGTGATCCTGCCGCCATACCGTCGATGAAAGCAGAATCGTTTCCGACGAAACCGATGCGCGCCAGGGCACATGGTTCTTGCAGATGTCGAGCCATTTCGCATGTTGATTGAACATCGAATCGATGACATGCGCGAACGCTTCGTACGTGTGGAAGAAACCGTGCCGCCCTGAAAGCAGATAACCTTCGAGCCAGCCGAGCAATGTGTGCTCGGAAAGCATTTCCATCACGCGGCCGTCGCGGGACAACTCGCCGCCGTCTTCGTCTTCGGGTAGAAGGTCGGCCATCCAGACTTTCTTGCTGACTTCATAGATCGCCTGAAGCCGATTCGAGGCCGTTTCATCGGGGCCGAACACGCGGAACCGGTCCATGTTGCAGCGCATGACGTCGCGCAGGAATGCGCCGAGCGGACGGGTATTTTCGTGCAGGAGCTTGCCGGCCTGACCGACATCGACGGCATAGTCGCGGAAATCGGGCAGCTTGAGTTCCTTGCGCAACGTGCCGCCATTCGCATGCGGATTCGCGCTCATGCGCCGTGTGCCAACGGGCGCTATCGATCTGATCTCTTCACGCAGGCGGCCGGTTTCATCGAAGAGTTCTTCGGGCTTATAGCTTTGCATCCAGCGTTCGAGCACGGCGAGATTCGCGGGATTGTTATGCACGTCGGAGAACGGCACCTGATGGGCGCGCCATGAACCTTCGACCTTATGTCCGTTGATTTCCTTCGGACCGGTCCAGCCTTTCGGCGTGCGCAAAACGATCATCGGCCAGCGCGGCCGTTTCACATGGCCATCGTTGCGCGCCTTGTCCCAGATCGCGCGGATGTCGGCGGTCGCGGCATCGAGCGTTTCCGCCATCTTCTTATGCATTTCGTTGTGATCCGATCCCTCGACGAAATAAGGCCGATAACCATAACCGACGAACAAGGCCTCCAGCTCGTCATGACCGATGCGCGCGAGGATCGTCGGATTCGCGATCTTATAGCCGTTGAGATTGAGGATCGGCAGCACCGCGCCATCGCGCGCGGGATTGATGAACTTGTTCGAGTGCCACGCCGTTGCGAGCGGACCGGTTTCCGCTTCGCCGTCGCCGACGACGCACGCGACGATCAACTCCGGATTGTCCAGTGCCGCGCCATAAGCGTGCGAAAGGCTATAGCCGAGTTCGCCGCCTTCATGGATCGATCCCGGCGTTTCGGGCGTCACATGCGAGCCGATATGCCCCGGAAAGGAAAACTGCTTGAAGAACTTCTGCATGCCTTCGGCATCTTCGCTCTTGTCCGGATAGACCTCCGAATACGTGCCTTCGAGATACGCGGGACCGAGCACGCCGGGCGCGCCGTGACCGGGGCCGGCCATGAAGATCACGTCGATGTCGTCGCGCCTGATGACGCGGTTCAGATGCGCCCATACGAACGACAGTGCGGGACTCGCGCCCCAGTGCCCGAGCAGCCGGTGCTTGACGTGTTCGGCCTTCAGCGGTTCGCGCAGCAGCGGGTTATCGGCGAGAAAGATCATGCCCGCCGAAAGATAATTGCACGCGCGCCACCACGCATCGACGAGGCGAAGTTCATCGCCTTCGAGAGCAGAAGAATGCGACGCGCCATTTCTGGAGTGCTTGCTCATCACGAGGTCTCCTTTCATTGAACGTTCACCGGCGATTGCGGGAATGCGATAGACAGGAAACAACCTGTCCTGCACATCAATACTTGATATTGCGTGCTGCCTGTCGTCCCTGTTGCTTCGTGTCGCGTTTGTCGTGACGGCAACTCGCATTCGATTGCTGATTCGCCGCGCGGCAATCCTGTTTCGTATGGCGTGCGTGCTGTCGCGTGTCCTGGCGGACGTCGCGTCCCGCGCGGCGTTGTTGTGCCTGTTCCGTTGCGAAAGAGGCATTCGGTATGGCGCAGACGAGTATTGCAGTGGACAAGGCAATGAGTCGGAGCTTGCGCGCAAACATGATGTGGTCTCCGGAAGATGCGTGAACGGAGTCGATCCGCTCTTCAAGATAGATGCTGCGCGCACAGTTGTGAAACCCGTCATGCAATTCGAGAATCACATTTCGATTCGTTGCACAATTCGTGATTACGATTCGATGGCGTCATTGTCAGGAAACGCACCGCCAAATGAATTAAAATGATTTAAGAGCGCTGAATTTCATTCGACCGTAGCGTCTTTCGGGCATTCGATGACACGTCTTATCCGAAGGTATTGGGTCGCCGGCATCATGGCTTTTGTTGTCGGTAGCTTCGCATCAGCCAGCGAACAGGCTCGCCTGATTCCCAATCAGCGCGTGGCGGCGAATGTGCTGTTCTTTCCCGCGCCAGCCATTGTCTCGACGGAAAGCGTGTCTCGCGTCGGGCCTCGTCATCCGCGATATGCATTCAAGGGCACGATGGACGCGCTCGACGCCATCGCATTGTCGAAGTACGAAAGAAATGTTCATCCCGATCTGAGCCAGCTCGCGCGGGCTTATCCCTTGCCGCTATCGCCCAATTCGGCGCCCGTTCGGGTGCAGCCGCGCGACGACATCACGAACGACACGGACGATTGGCATTTCTCTGCCAATCCGCAGCTCGGCGTGAATCACGAGCATGAAAAGGGCATGACATTCTCGGTGCGCCACGACTTTTAAGCGAACGCCCGAGCCCGTGCTCGCGCGCGATATTTTCAGGTTGCCGGTTATCGTTTCGGTCGCATAAAGTGGATGAGGCATGCGTGTCTTTACCCGACATCGATGGAGCCTCGGCAAATGAAAAAGTTGCTTATGAGCGGTGCGGCCACGATGATCGCTTGCGCGGGCGCGGCCCACGCGCAAAGCAGCGTGACGCTCTACGGCCTCATCGACGCCGGCATCACGTATTCGAACAATCAGATCACGCCGACCGGCGGCGGCCACAGCAATTGGGAACTTAAAAGCGGCCCAGTCCAATACAGCCGATGGGGCTTGCGCGGCGCTGAAGATCTCGGCGGGGGATTGAAAGCTATCTTCAATCTGGAAAGCGGCTTCAATCTGAACAATGGACAATCGTCGGTGAATAACCGCCTCTTCAACCGGCAGGCGTATGTCGGCTTGTCGAGCCGCGATTACGGCGTTATCACGTTCGGCCGTCAGACCGACGACATGGTCGATTTCGTCGCGCCACTATCGTTGACGGGCACGGAGTATGGCGGCACGCATTTCGCACATCCATTCGATATCGATAACCTCAACGATTCGTTCCAGATCAACAACGCCGTGAAGTATCAGAGCCCGGATTTCGCGGGATTCAAGCTCGGTGCGTTATATGGTTTCTCGAACCAGGCCGGCGGATTTTCGAACAATCGTGCGTATAGCTTCGGCATGTCGTATATGTGGGGACCGCTTAGTTTCGGCGCGGGCTTCCTGCAATTGAACAGCGACGCCGCGACGCCGGGGCAACTGAACACCAACGGCGCCGTCACCGATACGACCGGCTCTTCGCTACAGGGCGTGCTCACGACGACGGCCGTTCCGCTAGGCGCGCTGGCGGGCCGTCAGCAGACGTGGGGCGCGGGCGTGAGCTACGCGATCGGCCCGGCGGTGGCGGGCCTCGTCTATACGCAGACGAATCTGACGGAGCTGTTCCAGACCGGCTCTTCGACGCATGTCCAGAACTTCGAAGGCAACGTGCGCTACGCGCTGACGCCCGCCGTCGAACTTTCGGCCGCGTACACGTATTCGCGCGCGGGCGGGCTCGCGGGCGCGGGCAATCCGCACTGGAATCAAGTCAGCGCGATGGCCGGCTATGCCTTCTCGCGGCGCACCGATGTCTACATCCAGGGCGTATGGCAAGGCGTGAGCGCCAGCGCCAATTCACCATTGGGTGTGGCGTGGATCAACGGCCTCACGGCGCCATCGTCGACGAGCAATCAGGTCGAAGCGACGGTCGGCTTGCGGCACCGGTTCTGACTTCGAACGCACGAGGCATCGGCAATGCGTTTGCCCGATGCCGATACTTGCGGCCCCAGCCGGTCACGGGCGGCGCATCTTCATCGGAACAGAAGTTCTCGAACTCGCGCCATGTCTCTTCATAATCGCCTGCGCGCGCGAGCTCGAACTGATGCCCGTCCGTCGCGCACGACGCGAGATTCATGAACTGCTTCAATATCGGCCGGCAGGCGTGGCTGATGTACGGATCGGCTTCCTCGCGCGGCCACTCGTTCGCGGCGATGAGCATCTGACGCCACGCGAGAATGGTTTCGCGGCAGGCGGTGCATTGCGCATCGCCCTGAATGAGCGCGCTCGCTTCGAGCACGGCGATCGCGTGCTCTTCGAACTTCGACAGCTTGATCCACGCGGCGCGCGCGAGCGAATCGGCCTTCCCTTCGCAGAACTCGATGAGCGCGCTGTCGACCTCCGGCGGCGGCTCGAGCTTCATGACGACGCCTTCCTCACGCAGCATCACGCGCACGCCGAAATCCGCGACGAGCATCGCGAGACGGCAACCCCAGCGCATGCTCATGTCGTGAAGCCAGGCTTCATCGGAAGTCCGAAGCGCGGCGGCGATTTCCTCGCGCGCATCTACGAGCCATCGGCTTTGCGCGACTCCGTCTGTTCGACTCATGGCGGCATCTCGATGCGAGTGAAGCAATTAGCTTAACTCGCCGGGCCGGGGCGTGCGCGCGAGCGTGCCAACCACGTCGCGGGCGTGAAAATGCAGAACCGGTTAGCCTCTTCTATCCGCGGATTCGTCGACCAGGAGCGCCATTGAACAGCCCGCAACGCGTGCACGCCGTCGCCTCACCCGCGAGTCCTTGCGACGAACTCGCGATCCGCGCGCAACCCGTCGCCGCCGATCAGCCGTGCCATCGCAAGCGCCTCGCGCTGTCCGCGACGATTCTCGGATCGAGCATGGCGTTCATCGACGGCTCGGTCGTCAACGTCGCGCTGCCGTCGATCCAGAGCGAGCTCGGCGCGAGCATTGCGGCGATGCAGTGGGTCGTCAACGCGTATCTGCTGTTTCTGGGCGCGCTCGTGCTGGTCGGCGGCGCGATGGGCGACAAGCTCGGACGGCGCAAGGTGTTCGTCGCGGGCGTCGCGATCTTCACGGTCGCGTCGGCGGCGTGCGGCTTCGCGCCGGGCACGGGCTGGCTGATCGCGGCGCGCGCATTGCAGGGCATCGGCGCGGCGCTGCTCGTGCCGGGCAGCCTTGCGATCATCGGCGCGGTATTCGACGGCGAGGCGCGCGGCCGCGCGATCGGCACGTGGGCGGGCGTCGGCGCGATCACGTCGTCGGTCGGTCCGGCGGCGGGCGGCTGGCTCGTCGATGCAATTTCGTGGCGCGCGATTTTTTTCCTCAACGTGCCGCTCGCGGCCGCGACGATCGCGCTGGCGATGGCTTCCGTGCCCGACAGCCACGACGCCGACGCGCCGCCAACCCTCGACTGGCCCGGCGCGGCGAGCACGGCAGCGGGCCTCGCGATGCTGACCTACGGTCTCACGGAAGCGCCGTCGCGCGGTTTCGCCGATCCGCTCGTGCTCGGGATGATCGGCGCGGGCATCGTGCTGCTCGCCGCGTTCATCGCGATCGAAGCCAAATCGCGCGATCCGATGGTCCCGCTCGACATCTTCCGTTCGCGCGATTTCAGCGGCGCGAATATCGTCACGCTGCTGCTGTACTTCGGGCTCGGCGGCGTGCTGTTTTTCCTGCCGTACACGCTGATTCGCGCATACGGTTTCACCGCGACGGAAGCGGGCGCGGCGGTGTTGCCGATGCCGCTCATCATCGGTTTGCTGTCGCGTTTCACGGGCGGGCTGACGAGCCGCTTCGGCGCGCGTGCGCTCCTGATCGCCGGTCCGTGCGTGGCGGGTCTGGGCTTCGCGATGCTCGCGCTGCCGTTCGTCGCGGGCAGCTACTGGATGGGCTTTCTGCCAGCGCTCGTCGTGCTCGGGCTCGGCATGACGATCACCGTCGCGCCGCTGACGACGACCGTGATGGCATCGGCGGGAAGCGAGCGCGCGGGCATCGCGTCGGGCATCAACAACGCGGTCGCGCGCGTGGCGAGCCTGCTCGCGATCGCGGTGCTCGGCATCGTGTTCGTGTGGTCGCACGACGCGGCTTTGTCGGCGCGGCTCGATCGGCTGCATGTACCGCGCGACAGCATGCGCGCGCTGGACGCCCAGCCGAAGTCCGAAGCGTCATCGGCGCCGCTCGCCCGCGCGCAAGCCGATGCCATCGCCGATGCGTTGCGCGCCGTCGCCGCGCTCTCCGCCGCGTGTGCGTTTGCGGCGGCGGGCGCGGCGGCTGCGACGATCCAGCGCCGCAAATGAAAAAACCCGATGCCGGCGCTGAACCGGACATCGGGATTCGAAAGTACCGCTGCGAGGCTTTCGTTATCGGCCCGCGTGGGCCGGTTGTTGTTCGATCGACTTGGCGCGCTTCTGCAATTCTTCGGTGGTGTCGCCTTCGCCGTTCGGCAGCCAGCCCGGAGGACGCAGCAGGAAGCCGACCGCATCCGACACGCTCTTCGCGTTGTACATGTCCTTCGCGAGGCTGACCCAGTGCTGCATCTCGACGACGATCGGGTTATGCGACGTCACCGGCGTCGTCAGGCCGTAGACACACGGCTCATCGGCGCGCTCTTCCACGTACGTTCCGAACAGGCGATCGAAGATGACGAGCACGCCGCCGAAGTTCGCATCGAGATATGTCGCGTTCGATGCATGGTGCACACGATGCGCCGACGGCGTGTTGAACACATATTCGAGCCAGCCGAGCTTCGGAATCCACGTTGCGTGCAGCCAGAACTGATAGAGGAGGTTGATCGACACGACCGCGAGCACCACGTCGGGCTTCACGCCGAACCACACGAGCGGAGTGAAGAAGATGGCCGAGCCCGCGATCTTGGTGGTCCAGCCCAACCGATACGCCGACGACAGCGTCAACTGGTTCGGCGAATGATGCACCGCGTGATTCGCCCAGAAGAAGCGGATCGTGTGCGACGCGCGGTGATACCAGTAGTAGCAGAACTCCTGTCCGATGAAGAGCAGGAACAGCGTGAGCGCCGTGTTCGTCGTGACCGTGTGGATGCGATGCTCCCACGCGAAGTTGAAGACGGGCGTCGCGAGCGAGAGCGGCAGGAACGCGAGGAGCTTGCGGCCGACGAGATCGACGAGCGAGATCCAGGTCTCGTGCCAGTCGAACGCCTTGTCGGTGCCCTTGTACTTGAAATGCAGGACGACGGCCTCGAGCAGCGACGCGGTGAGGACGATGCCCATCACGTACATCGAGATTTTTCCGAGCAGTTCCAGTTCCATGATTGTTCGCCTTGGTGGGTGGTTGCGAATGAACCCATTGTGGCGATCGGCCCGGTTAAAAACCACGCGCAAACTATTTCACGGAATGTCACGGCCCGCCCGCCAAGCCTTGCGGCACAAGGGGCGGGCCTCTCGGACCAGTTATTTCAAGGCATGTCGCGCGGCAAGGATCAGAATTCGACGCGCGCGTTGAGCGAGAGCGTGCGCGGCTCGCCCGGCTGGATGTAATCGGCATACTGGAATTCCCAGTAACGGCGATTCGTCAGATTGTCGATAGCCGCGCGCAGCCCGACGTTATGTCCGGCGATGCGCGTCGTGTAGGTGGCGCCGAGGTTCATCACCAGATAGCCCGGCACCTTGATGTCGCCGGACGGACTGAGGCTCGTGTTGCCGGTGAATTTCGCATCGGCGCCGAGCGTCAGGCCCGGAACGACGGGCACCGCGTAATTCACGTGCGCCGCCGCGACGAATCCCGGCGCGCCCGCGACGCGATTGCCGTTGTTGGTCGAGCCTTTCTCGTAGTGCGTCGCGATCCACATCAGATCGGCGCCGACGGTCCAGTCCCGGCCGAGACGCACGTCCGCGCCCGCTTCGGCACCCTGAAAGATCGACTCGCCGTCCTCGACGAAGACGTTGTCGCTGTTGGCATACTGCGCGCCGCGCTCGATGCGGAACAGCGCGGCCGTCGCGCTCCAGCGTGCGTTCTGGCTCTTCACGCCGACTTCGTATTGCTTGCTGCGCAGCGGCTTGAGCAATTGCCCGGCGTTCGCATAGGTGTCGCCGACGACGTTGCCCGCTTCGAGCGATTCGACATAGCTCGCATAGAGCGTCGTGCCCGGCGTGAGTTTGTACATCAGCGCGACGGTTGGCGTGAGCACGCCGTTTTGCGTGTACGTCGACGACGTGCTGCCGTCGAGGCCGTAACCGTGCTGCTCGTAGTTCGTGTAGCGCAGGCCGCCGAGCACGGACCAGCGCTCGGTCAGCGCGATCGTGTCGCTCGCGAACAGCGCCTTCTGCGTGACGTCGGCGGCGCGATAGGTGTAGAAGCCGGAGCTGTCGTAACGATTCACGTTCGGCTGATAGAGATTGCCCGTGCCGAGCTGCGCATAGAAGGAGTTCGCGCCGTAGTCGGTCGTCTGCTTCTGGTAATCAGCGCCGAACACGAGCTGATGCCTGAGCGGTCCCGTCTTCACGAGACCTTCGGCCATCACGCGGAACGTGTTCAGCTGATGCCCTTCCTTGCCTTCGAAGCGATAGTCGTCGTAATCGCCTGCCTGATCGAGCAGATACCAAGTGCCTTCGTTGCGATAGCGCGTGCTCTTGCTGAAGCTGTACGTCGCCGAGAGCGTCCAGTCCGGGCTCAGGTTGTAATGCAGGCCGGCGGTGTAGATCTGCAGGTTGGTGTTCAGATGCTGATCGGGCGTCTGCAGCGTGCTGCTGCCGCCGGACAGCGTCGCCGGCAGCGACGTGCCGGTATATCGCGCGGTCGAAATCGCCGTCGTGATGCCGGACGCATGCCGCTCCTGATACAGCGCGCCGAAGGTCGCGGTGAGATCGCGGGTCAGGCGCGCGTCGGCGGCGAGCGAGAAGGAATCGCGCCGCACGTTGCCGTCGTTGTACGTCTTGCCTTCCTCGTGCGTCGCGTTGAAGCGGTAGCCGACCACGCTGTCCGGGCCGACGCGCCCGCCGAGATCAAGATGCTCGGTCCAGACCGACGTCGAGCGATAGCCGACATCGACGCTCGCGATCTGCTTTTCGGTCGCGGGCGGCTTTTTCGTCACGTAGTTCACGACGCCACCCGGCGCGCCGAAGCCGTACATGAAGCCCGACAGCCCTTTCAGCAGTTCGACGCTTTCGAGCTGCTCGTAAGGCATCGTGATGCCGTAACCGTTGTACGGCTGGCCGTCGAGCTTGAAGCCGTTCTGCCAGTCGAGCTGCATGCCGCGCACGGTGATGTAGCTCGCCCACGCGTTGTACGGATTGCTGTTGTCCGACACGGAAGCGTCCTGCGCGAAGACGTCGCCGAGCTTGTTGGCCTGCCGGTCGGCGAGCTCCTCGCCGGTGACGATCGTCGTCGAGAAGGGCGTCTCCAGTTGCGTGCGCGAGCCGAGCGCGCCGCTCGACACGTCGTCGCGCAGATGCTGCAGCGTGTCCTGCGACGCGGTGACGGACACCGCCGGCAGCGACGCCTCGTGGGGTTGATCGGCGGCTTGCGCGCCGTCGCTGCCTTGCGCCATCGCGGACTGGCTCATCGCGAAGAGCAGCAGGGCGGCGAGGGTCGAAGGCCGCATCGTCGATGTGGCCGGGAATGCGCGCGAGCGCGTCGCTGATTTCATGGTCTGTCCGTCGTCGTTTGAAGTTGTTTTAAATGCGAATCGTTCGCATTATCTGGCGACGGCATTCTGCCCTGAACATCGCGAGCTTGTAAACTTTTGCTCCACTGTCGGCACGGATTCGTGACAAAAAATGGTAAGCAGCTTACGAGAAGCTTGTGTGGCCGATCAGTCGTCGATAGAATTGCGAACAATTCCTATTTACATCACGTCGAAAAGATGATCGCCGTCGCGCACGACTATCGCTCCGAGGAGCGGGCATGAGGCCGGTTCTGGTTCGCCTGCATCGCTGGCTCGGCGTCGCGACCGCGCTCTTTCTCTTCGTCTCGGGTCTGACCGGCGCGATCATCGCGTGGGATCACGAGATCGACGCGCTGCTGAATCCGTCGTTCTTCAACGCGCGCACCGATGCGCCCGCGCTTCCGCCGCTCGAACTCGCGCGGCGCGTCGAAGCGGCCGATCCGCGCGTCGAGGTGACGTACCTGCCGCTCGGCATCGAGCCGGGGCACACCGCGCAGATGATGGTGATGCCGCGCACGAATCCGGCGACGAACGCGCCGTTCGACGTGCCGTACAACCAGATCGCCGTCGATCCCGCGACGGGGCAGGTGCAGGCGCAGCGCATGTGGGGCGCGGTGTCGCTCGCGCGCATCGATCTGATGCCGTTCCTCTACAAGCTGCACTACACGCTGCATTTGCCGGTCGTCGGCGGCTTCGATATCGGCACGTGGCTCATCGGCATCGTGGGCATTCTCTGGTTCTTCGATAGCGGCATCGCGCTGATTCTGTCGTTTCCGAGCGTGAAGGCGTGGCGCAAGTCGTTCGCGTTCCGCGTGAAGCGCGGCGGCTACGCGCTGACGTTCGACCTGCATCGCTCGGGCGGCGTGTGGATCTGGGGCCTTCTGCTCGTCATGGCGCTCACCTCGATCTCGATGAATCTTTCCGAACCCGTGATGCGCCCGGTCGTATCGATGTTCTCGAAGCTTTCGCCTTCTTTCCTCGACAACCCCGAACTCGTGCGCGCCGGCCCGCCGGGCAAGGCGCCAGCCACGCGCGAGCAGATTCTGGAGATGGCCGCCCGCGACGCGAAACGCGAGAACCTGACCGAACCGCCGGGCGCGCTCTACTACGCGCCGATGTTCAAGGCTTACGGCGTCGGTTTCTTCGCGCCGGGGCACGATCACGGCGACGTCGGTCTCGGCAACGCCTGGCTGTACTACAACGCCCAGACGGGCGCGCTCGCGGGATCGACGATTCCGGGCCGCGGCTCGGCCGGCGACATCTTCATGCAGGCGCAGTTTCCGCTGCACTCGGGGCGCATCGTCGGCCTCGGCGGACGGATTCTCGTGAGCGCCGTGGGCATCGCGGTCGCGGTGCTCAGCGCGACGGGGCTCATCATCTGGTCCAGGAAGCGCGCGGCGCGCCGTCATTCGGCTGCCGTCGCCGATGCGCGGTCGGCACGTTCAATGACTTCGTAAATCCGAGGACCCTCGCATAAAGCGCGATTCAAAAGCCTGACGCGCGTCAGACGTTGCGTTCCGACAAATCTCTCGTTATCGGAATGATAACGACTCTTATTTGCAATATAATGCGGCGCACAACGGCCTCGGGCTGTCGCGCGCTTGCGCGGCTTGCTTCGACGCTCAGAACAATGCCGCCCGGATTCCATTCGCGCCCCGGGACGGAAGACCGACCAACACCGACGTTCCTCCTCTGATTCATGCCCGTTTCCCGTGTTTCCACCTTGCAGGCCACGCCTGCGAAGGCGCTCGTCCGTCGCGCGTCGAGCGTAGCCATCGTCGCGGCTGTCGCGGCGGTGTTTTCCTTGTCCGCTCACGCGCAATCGTCCGGCGCAAGCAACGCTGAAGGCGCGAATTCGCCCGCCGAGAGCACGCTGCCCGCCGTCAAGGTTCAGGCGTCGAAGGAACAGTTGCCCGGCGATCTCGCGCCGACCTACGCTGGCGGCCAGGTCGCGCGCGGCGCGGATTTCGGGGTGCTCGGCCAGCAAAAGATGATCGACGTGCCGTTCAGCATGACGACGTACACGTCGAAGCTGATCGAGGACCAGCAGGCGCGCACGCTTTCGGACGTGCTCGCGAACGATCCGGCGGTGCGTACGGCGTTCGGCTTCGGCAACTTCTCCGAGGTGTACATCATTCGCGGGTTCGAGCTGCAAGGCGATGACGTCTCGCTCAACGGTCTCTACGGCATCACGCCGCGTCAGCTCGTCTCGACGGATGCGCTCGAACGCGTCGATGTGTTCAAGGGCGCGAACGCGTTTCTGAACGGCGCATCGCCGAACGGCTCGGCGGTGGGCGGCGGGCTGAATCTGCAACTCAAGCGCGCCGACGACAAGCCGCTCACGCGCGTGACGATCGATGGCGAGACGTCCGGTACGATCGGCGCGCATGTCGATGTCGGCCGCAGATTTGGCAGCGAAGGGCAGTTCGGCATCCGCGTGAATCAGGCGAATCACGACGGCGAGACGTCGATCGACAACGAACATCGGCGGGATAACACGACCGCCGTGGCGCTCGACTGGCGCGGCGACAAACTGCGTCTGTACGCCGATTTCCTGTATCAGCGCCAGCGCGTGAACGGCGGCCGCTCGACGGTCTACGACTACGCCAACTACATTCCCGAACCGCCGTCGGCGTCGCACAACTACGGGCAGTCGTGGAACTACAGTTCGATCGAAGACACGGTCGGCATCCTGCGCGCCGAATACGATTTCCTGCCCGGCTGGACGGCTTACGTGACGGGCGGCGCGCGTCATACGGACGAGCACGGCGAGTATTCGTCGCCGAGCATCAATACGACGGGCGTCACGCAATCGCGTCTCGGCGTGCCGCACAAGGAAGACGGCACTTCCGCCGAAGCCGGCGTGCGCGGTCACTTCAACACCGGCCCGGTGTCGCACTTCGTGACGGCGGGCGCGTCGATCGTGCGCGTCGATTCGAGGTCGGCGTACACGTACAGCGGCTCGTGGGCGTCGAGCATCTACGACACGCCGCAGGTTCCGTATCCGGCGACGATCGGGCAGGCGGGCAATCTCGCCGATCCGCAAACCACGTCGCTCAGCCTGCTGCGCAGCGTCTCGATCTCCGACACGCTCGGCTTCCTCAACGACCGCGTGCTGTTCACGGTCGGCGTGCGTCATCAGGACATCCACGCGAACAACTTCGACTACACGGGCGTTCAAACCGAGGCCTACAACGACTCGGTGACGACGCCGCTGTTCGGTCTCGTCGTGAAGCCGTGGCAGAACGTGTCGTTCTTCGCGAACCATAGCGAAGCGCTGACGATAGGCGAGGCGGCGCCGTCAACCGCGGTCAACACCGGGCAACTGCTGCCGCCGGAGAAGTCGAAGCAATGGGAAGTCGGCGCAAAGTATGACAACGGCCAGTACGGCGCGTCGATCGCGGCGTTCCAGATCGAAAAGCCGTTGACCTACACGAACACGTCGAACGTTTTTGTCTCGGACGGCACGCAGCGCCATCGCGGTATCGAGGCGTCGGTGTTCGGCGAGCCGGTGCGCGGCGTGCGCCTGATCGCGGGCGCGACGTATATCCACGCGACGCAATACGGTCTCGGCGACGCCTCCCTGGACGGCAATAAGCCGATCGGCGTGCCGACGTTCATGTTCAACGTGAACGCGGAGTACGACGTGCCGATGCTCAACGGCCTCACGCTGACGGCGCGCTGGATCTATACCGGGTCGCAGTATCTGAACACGACCAACACGCTGTCGATTCCGCACTGGAACCGCTTCGACCTCGGCGCGCGTTACGCGACCGTGATCTATGGCAAGCCGACGACGTTCCGCGCGAGCGTGCTCAACGTCGCGAACAAGTCGTATTGGGCTTCGACGATCGGCGGTTATCTGACGCAAGGCGCGCCGCGCACGGTGCTGCTGTCGGTGACGACGGATTTCTGATCGCGTCGATAGCAAGCGAAAAACGCCGCGCGTTCGTGAGGACGCGCGGCGTTTCCATTTTGGGGCCCGAGGCAATAAATACTCGGGAGCCGGCCGTTTACCGAGCGCAGTTCAAAACGGGGTCACATAAGTTGTTGATTTTTATGACAGAATACGCAAAGTGCGAGCGGGGCGTCGAGTAAATCTTGCGCATCCCGCCCGGTTTCAACGTTTATCTCTGTGAGGTTAGGTGATATGGGAAGTCTCAGCATCGGGCATTGGCTCATCGTCTTGGCTATCGTCGCGCTCGTTTTCGGCACCAAAAAGCTGCGTAGCGTCGGTTCCGATCTCGGCGGCGCGGTCAAGGCTTTCAAGGATGGCGTGGGCGAAAGCGCGACGCCGGCCGCCAATGCAACGGCGACCATCGACGTCCCGGCCAAGGATGTGACCGCACGATAAGTTGCGCGCGATGATCGCTCAATCGATGTTCTTCACGCAGCGAAATCCCGCATAGACGTACTGGTAATGCCCCTGGAACCAGTTGCGGAAGCTCGGCCGCAACATGCACGCCGCCGTGCGGGCCGAGCCGCCCTTTATCACGAAGTGCTTGCCGTCGAAGAAATTCGCCGAATAGCCGAGATAAAACGGAAACGGCTCGAAGCCGTTCAGCGGGCCGAATTCCGTCGACGTCCATTCCCAGCCGTTGCCGAATTGCCCTTCGACGCCGAACTCGCTGCGATTCTCCGGATGCGCCTGCACCGGCGCCGGGTCCCATCGGCGGAAATCGAAGTTGCCTTCCGCGACATGCGGCGCGCCCGATGCGGCGCGCTGCCATTGCGCCTCGGTCGGCAACGACTTGCCCGCCCAGCGCGCGTACGCCTTCGCTTCGGCGTAGCTCACGTAGACGGGCCAGTCGGGCGGCAGCGCGATTTCGTCGAACATCGTGCGTAGCTGCCATGCGTTCGCGTCGTCGCCGGGAATCCAGAACGCCGGGTGCGCGATGCGCTGCTCTTCCTTCCACGCCCAGTCGGCGTCGTCCCAGTAATCGCGATTCCAGTAACCGCCTGCATCGATGAAACGCAGATAGTCGCCGTTCGTGACCATATGGCGGTCTATCTCGAACGCGGGCACCTCGATGCGTTCCTCGCCGAACTCGTTGTCCCAGCCGAACAGGCCGCTTTCCCGCGTCAGCCCGAGCGTCGTGCTGCCCGCCGGCACGCGCACGCTTTCGTGTGACAGATCGCGATCCGACGAACGTTCCGAAAACGCATTCGATGGCGCGATTTTTCTATCGACCGGCAATTGATGCAGCATGTACGCGAGCGTTTCCGCGTGCATCAGCCGATGCTCGATCGCCACTTCGAGCAGCTTCGCGGGCGGCTCGTCTGCCGAAAGCGGCGCCGCGGCGATCCTGATCGGATCGAAATGCGCGTCGATCTCGGCGCGAACCGTGTCGCGATACGCGCGCACTTCGTCGAGCGAAGGCCAGTCGGACGGTTGATCGGTCGGCAGGCCGCCGTCCACCGGATCGATCCCGAAAGCGAAAAGCTGGTCGTAGGCGGGATTCGGGCTCGGCAGATCGAAGAGCCGCTGATCGAGCAGATTGCGGTCGAAGGCTTCGAGATGCCCGATATAGAAAACGATGCGATGCCGCTCGGCGATCGGCCTGTCGTAAAGGTGCTCGGGCTTGACGACATTGAAAAGCTCGTCGGTGACGCGGCGCGCTTCGGCGAGGCGCTCGAGCAGCGGATGACGCAGGGAAGGTTCGCGGTTCATGTCGCCCAATCTCCGTGGCTGGCCAGTGGCTTCGCAATCGACCAAAACGCGCGCCGTAGCGCGCGTCGGTCGAATCGAAAAGACTAAACCCTAGCGAAGCGCATGCCAACAGAAAAATAGGCGGCGATTATTCGGGCCGACGCAATAATCGCAGACGATGTCCCGTCAGACGGCGCGCAGCGCGTCGAAGTCGCGAATGCGGATGAACTTGCCCTGCGTCTCGATGAGGCCCGCCTTGTCGAAACGCGACAGGGTGCGGCTCACGGTTTCGAGCGTCATGCCGAGATAGCTGCCCATGTCGTCGCGCGTCATACGCAGCGTGAATTCCGACGACGCGTAACCGCGCTTCGACAGCCGCGACGAAAGATCGAGCAGCAGCCGCGCGACGCGCTCGTCGGCCCGCAGCATGCCGAGCCGCAAGACGTGATTCGCCTCGCGGTTCACCGCGTGACTCATCATGCGATGCAGGCGCTTTTGCAGCGCGTCGGTTTCGCGGCACATGCGCTCGAAAAGCGAATACGGCACGACGCAGACGGAGCTGTCTTCGAGCGCGATCGCATCGCACGTATGCTCGCCTTCCTCGATGCCTTCGAAACCGAGCGCATCGCCCGCGAGCAGCAGCCCCGTCACCTGCTCGCGGCCGCCGTCGTGCGTGATGACCGTCTTGATCGACCCGGAGCGCACGGCGAACAGGGCATCGAAGCGGTCGCCCGCGCGAAAGAGCGCGTCGCCGCGCTTGACCTTGCGCGTCACCGAAATGATGTTCTCCAGCTTGGCGATGTCGTTCGCGCACAGGCCTTCGGGCATGCACAGATGACGCATCGCGCACGTGGAGCAGTGCGCCGAATTGCGGCGCGCACGGGAAAGTTCGGACACGACGGACATTTTGGGCTTCGTTTTGTTGATGAATGACAAAACGATTCTCCCATAGGGCAACCATTGGCCCGCGTGAAAAATTGACGCGGGCACGGCATCGGTCAAACTTTTTTACCTTACTGGGTTGCTTTTTTACCGAGATCGCCAATGGTCGACGGAATCAGCGCCGATGCTTTTTTGCGATAGGTCGATCTGGCGCAAGGCAGGCCGTACAATTCGTGGTTCTTTCTGCATCAGCGTCCGCTTAACAAACGGCGGCGCGATCTCTTTTTAGCACTTCTCCATCCCGCCCGCCCGACCGTGACTCAATCGCCGCCTGCTTTACCGTTCAGAACCGCTCTCTACGCGATGCTCGGCATCGGCCTCGTCAACATGCTCGTCGCGCTCGATCAGACGGTGGTCAGCACCGCGCTGCCGTCGATCGTGGCGGAGCTGCACGGCTTCGAGTTCTACGCGTGGATCGCGAGCGCGTATCTGCTGGCGTCGGTCGTGACGGTGCCGGTGTTCGGGCGGCTCGGCGACTACTTCGGCCGCAAGCGCTTCGTGATCGCCGCGGTGATTACGTTCACGGTCGCGTCGGTGCTGTGCGGCCTCGCGCCCAGCATGTTGTTCCTCGTGCTCGCGCGCGGGCTGCAGGGCGTCGGCGGCGGGATGATGGTCGGCACCGCGTTCGCGTCGATTCCCGATCTGTTCCCCGATCCGCGCGCCCGCGTGCGTTGGCAGGTCGTGCTCGCGGCGGCTTACGGCATCGGCACGGCGGCCGGGCCGTCGCTCGGCGGCTGGATGAGCCAGCACTGGGGCTGGCGCTCGACGTTTCTCGTCAATCTGCCGGTCGGCGCGGCGGCGCTGTATTTCATCTGGGCGCATCTGCCGAACCTGCATCGGCCGCGCGAGGGCGGCGTGAAGATCGACTGGACGGGCGCGGCGCTCGTCGCGCTGGTGCTCGGCGGCTTTCAGGCGCTGATCGAGGCGCTGCCGCAGGACGGGCTGACGGCCGCCAATGTCGCGCTCGGCATCGGCGTGGCGGTGTGCGCGGTGGCGCTCCTGATCTGCGAGCGGCGCGCGACGCATCCGATCATCCCGCTCGACATTTTCCGCGACGCGCAGATGAACACGCTCTTCACGCTCTCGTTTCTCGCGGGCTTCGTGATGTTCTCGCTGATCTTCTTCGCGCCGCTCCTGCTGCAAGGCGGCTTCGGCCTGTCGCCGCAGGCCGCGGGTCTGCTCGCGACGCCGATCGCCGCGTGCATCGCGCTCGGCAGCTTCATCAACACGCGCATCGTGATTCACATGAAGAAGCCGGTGAATATCCTGTCGATCGGCTTCACGCTGCTCTTGATCGCGTCGGTCGGACTCGCGTTCGCGCGCGAATCGACGCCGCACGTGTGGATCGAATTGCCGATGGCCGCGACCGGCATCGGCCTCGGCTTCATCCTCAACAACATGAATATCTTCGGGCAGGAGATCGCGGGCCGCGAGCGCTTCGGCATCACGACGGCGCTCCTGCAATCGACGCGCATGGTCGGCGGGATGATGGGCACGAGCATCGTCGGGACGATCGTCGCGCATCACTATGCGAGCGTCGTGGCGCGTACGGTGAGCGTGCTCGGGCCGTCGGTGTCGGCGCAGTGGCTGCCGCGGCTGTCGGATCCGCGCATTCTCGTCGATGAAGCGTTGCGCGAGCGCATCCTTGCCGAACTGGGCGCGGCCGGTCTCGACGGGCCCGCGCTCTTCGATGCCGCCCGCGACGCGCTCGTGCAGTCGATCCACATCGGCGTGCTGCTGACGGCCGTCGCCGCGCTCGTGGCGGCGCTGCTGGTGCGGCGCATCGCGCACATCACGTTCAGGAAGTCCGCGACGCCCGTCGCCAAAACCTGAGGCGCTTCCTTTCGCAAGTGGTGCGTCGCGCCTATAGTTTCTGGCGTCAACGCAAGACCGGTTTTCGCTTCGGCTTCGACCGCGCACCGCATTTGCTTCACCGCTCTCGATGACCACTCGCACGCCTCGCGCGGAACGCTTGCGCGGGGCGCGGGTCACTCGCTTTAGCGGGCGGCCGCGCCCAGCGCTCGCCGCCCATCGCCAACAAGAGATGAGGAGCTGAAATGAAGATCACCGGAGAGATGCTGATCGGGGCATCGGCCGTGCGGGGCACCGATGCCACGCTCCGCGCGTTCGACCCCGCGCGCAACGCCGATCTCGAACCCGAGTTCGGCGGCGGCGGCGCGGCGGAAGTCGCGCGCGCGTGCGAGCTGGCCGAAGCGGCGTTCGACGACTATCGCCACGCGCCGTTCGAAACGCGCGCGCAGTTTCTCGAAGCGATCGCGGACAACATCATCGCGCTCGGCGATACGCTGATCGAGCGCGCGATGGCCGAATCCGCGCTGCCGAAGGCGCGTCTCGAAGGCGAGCGCGCCCGCACGGTCGGGCAGTTGCGGCTCTTCGCATCGCTCGTGCGCGAGGGCCGCTGGCTCTCGGCGACGCTCGATTCCGCGCAGCCGGACAGAAAACCGCTGCCGCGATCCGACCTGCGTTTGCAAAAGATTCCGCTCGGCCCGGTCGCCGTGTTCGGCGCGAGCAATTTTCCGCTGGCGTTTTCGGTGGCGGGCGGCGATACCGCCTCGGCGTTCGCGGCGGGCTGTCCGGTGGTCGTGAAATCGCATCCGGCGCATCTCGGCACGTCCGAACTCGTCGGCCGCGCGGTGCAGAAGGCGGTCGCCGACAACGGCTTGCCCGAGGGCACGTTTTCGCTCGTCGTCGGCGCGGGCAATGCGATCGGCGAGGCGCTCGTCGCGCATCCGGCGATTCAGGCCGTCGGCTTTACCGGCTCGCGGCGCGGCGGGCTCGCGCTCGTCGATATCGCGGCGAAACGCCCGGTGCCGATTCCCGTCTTCGCCGAAATGAGCAGCGTGAACCCGGTTTTCGCGTTGCCGGGCGCGCTGGAAGCGCGCGGCGACACGCTGGCGGCGGCTTACATCGATTCGGTGACGCTCGGCGTCGGCCAGTTCTGCACGAATCCGGGCCTCGTAATCGCGCTGGAGGGGCCGGATCTCGACGACTTCATCGATCTGGCCGCCACCGCGATCATGAAGAAGGAAACGCAGACAATGCTCACCGCGCAGATCGCCGCGGCCTACGCGAGCGGGATCCAGGAACGCGACGCGTCCGGCGCGCGCAATATCGCGACCGGCGTGAAGGGCGACGCATCGAGCGGCGCGCTGCCGGTGCTGTATCGCGTGAATGCGGAGGAATTTCTGGCCAAGCCGCAACTGTCGGGCGAGATTTTCGGACCGACGTCGGTGATCGTCATTTGCCGCGACGAGGACGAGATGATCGCCGTCGCGCGCCATCTCGAAGGCCAACTCACCGCGACGCTGCTGATGGAAAAGGGCGACGTCGAGCTTGCGCGGCGCTTGTTGCCGGTGCTCGAGCGCAAGGCGGGCCGGATTCTCGCGAACGGTTTTCCGACGGGCGTCGAAGTGTCCTACGCGATGGTGCACGGCGGGCCGTTCCCGGCCACATCGGACAGCCGTTCCACGTCGGTCGGCGCGATGGCGATCGAGCGCTTCCTGCGCCCGGTGTGCTATCAGGATCTGCCGGCGGCGCTGTTGCCGGCTGCGCTGGCGGACGACAATCCATTGAACTTGTGGCGTCTGAGGGATGGAGAGCTGGGGCCGAACTGAGCGCCGGCATCGAATATCTGCGGGACGAATAAACGGCATTTATTCTTCTCGCAGATACTCGCTCTGGTTTGTAGTTGGCCGATTATCTGTGTGGCGAATAAACTGCTTTTATTCGCCACACAGATAATTTGCGCCATGCAACAAGTTATCGTGACAGTCGCGCAGATGGGCCATGTGCTCGCGGCCGGCCGCAAGCAGGCCGGACTGACGAAGACGCAGGCGGCGGCGCGCCTCGGCATCAGCCAAAGCCGGCTTTCCACCCTGGAGCGCGATTCACGCTCGCTGACGCTCGATCAACTCCTCGCGATGTTCGGCGTCTACGGCCTCCAGTTGCTGGTGCAGGCCCGGCCCGACACGTCGCTGCCCGAAGCAAACGAGGCCGACTGGTAATGGCCGGGCGTCGGCTTCGTTCCCGCGCGTTGTTCGTATGGGCCAACGGAAAGCGCGTGGCAACGTGGAATCTGCCTACGCGCGGACCGGCAGAACTCATATACGACACCGAGTGGATTCGCTCGGACGAGGCACGTCCGCTCTCGCTGTTGCTGCCGATCGGTCTCGACGGCGCGCCGCTGAAAGGCGACGCCGTGCTCAACTACTTCGACAATCTTCTGCCCGACAGCGAGCCGATTCGCCGCCGCATCGCGCAGCGCTTTCAGACCGACAGCGCCGATGCGTTCGACTTGCTGCGGGCCATCGGTCGCGATTGTGTCGGTGCCGTGCAACTGCTTGCCGACGACGAAGCGCCGAAAGACATCGAAAGCATCGAAGGAACGCCGTTCAGCGACGATGACGTCGAAAGCCCGCTGAATCAGGTGGCCGGCGGCATGCCCTTGGGCACCGACCATGACGACGACTTCCGCATTTCGCTCGCGGGCGCGCAGGAAAAGACCGCGCTGCTGCGGCACGGCGGACGATGGCTCAAGCCCCATGGCGCGACGCCGACGACGCATATCCTCAAGCTGCCGTTGGGGCTCGTCGGCAATCGACGCGCCGATCTCACGACATCGGTCGAGAACGAATGGCTCTGCATGCGTCTCCTGCAGGCGTTCGGCTTGCCCGCGGCGAACGTCGAGATCGCGAATTTCGGCGAACGGCGCGTGCTTGTCGTCGAGCGTTTCGACCGGCGGATGCACCCAGGCGGAAAGTGGATTCTTCGTCTGCCAAAGATTTCTGCCAGGCGACCGGGCTGCCTCCGCACAAGAAGTACGAGCACGATGGCGGTCCGGGCGTGCTCGATCTCGCGCGCGTGCTGCAACAGTCGACCGAAGCGCGCCGTGACGTGCAAACGCTCGTGAGCGCGCAGATCCTGTTCTGGCTGCTGGCCGCGCCCGACGGTCACGCGAAGAACTTCAGCATTCATCTGGCGAGGGGCGGACAATACCGCCTCACGCCGCTCTATGACGTCATGTCGATCCGGCCAGTGGAAGGCGACGGCGCCAACCAATGGTCGTGGGACAAGGCGAAGCTGGCGATGGCCATCCCCGGTGCGAGCAGGCGCTACGCGTTTCGCGAGATCAAGCGCCGGCACTTCGACGCGATGGCGCAGAGATGCGGTTTCGGCGAGAGCGCGGAGCCGATCATCCGGCACATCATCGAACGCGCGCCGACGGTCATCGACGAAGTGACAGCGCAATTGCCCGGCGATTTTCCGCCTCGGGTCGCCGAGCGTATCTTCGATGGCCTGAACAGATCGATCGCCGAGTTGACCGGCGTGGCCGCCGGCGAACCGTGAAGACAACCCCCAACCGGAGACAAGAAAGATGACCCACCCCGACCGCCGCTATCCCGACCCCGCCGTGCGCGTGCTGGACCCGCGTTTCAATGCACTGCGCATCGCATCGGCGTCGGTGGAATGTCTGTATCAGGGCGCGCGCTGGTCCGAAGGGCCGGTCTGGTTCGGCGACGGCCGCTATCTGCTCTGGAGCGACATCCCGAACAATCGCATCCTGCGCTGGGACGAAGAGAGCGGCGAAGTCGGCGTGTTTCGCAAGCCGTCGAACAACGCGAACGGCAACACGCGCGATCGCGAAGGCCGGCTCGTAAGCTGCGAGCATCTGACGCGGCGCGTGACGCGCACCGAATACGACGGATCGATCACCGTCATCGCCGATCGCTACGCCGGCAAGCCGCTCAATTCGCCGAACGATGTCGTCGTGAAGTCGGACGGCTCGATCTGGTTCACCGATCCGACCTTCGGCATCGACGGTTTCTACGAAGGCGAAAGGAACGAGGCGCAACTGAAGCCCTGCGTCTATCGCGTCGATGGCCAGAGCGGCGAAATCACGATGATGATCGACGCCTTCGTGGGCCCGAACGGTCTCGCGTTCTCGCCGGACGAATCGGTGCTGTATGTGGTGGAATCGCGCGCGACGCCGCGCAAGATTTACGCGTTCGACGTGCTCGACGGCGGCCGCAGGCTAGGCGAGGCGCGCCCGCTCATCGATGCGGGCCCCGGCACCCCCGATGGCTTTCGCGTCGATATTCACGGCAACCTGTGGTGCGGCTGGGGCATGGGCGACGCCGAACTCGACGGCGTGCGCGTCTTCACGCCGCAAGGCGAAGCGATCGGCCACATCGACTTGCCCGAGCGTTGCGCGAACGTGTGTTTCGGCGGACGGCATCGCAACCGGTTGTTCATGGCGGCGAGTCACGGGCTCTATGCGCTTTACGTCAACACGCAGGGCGTGAAGGGCGGTTAAGCCTTGCCGATCTTCTCCATGATGCGCTCGGGATGCTGGCTCGCCGCGAAGCCGAAGCGCGCGTAGAGCCCGTGCGCGTCGGACGTGACGAGCATCATGCGGCGCAGCCCCTGAAGATCGGGATGCGCCATCACGCATTGGATCATCCATGTGCCGAGGCCCGCGCCTTGATGCTCGGGCAGCACGAACACATCTGCGAGATAGGCGAATGTCGTCGTGTCGGTAATCATGCGCGCATAGCCGATCTGCGCGTTGCCGTGAAAGAGCCCGAACGCGAGCGAATGACGCGCGGCGCGCTCGACCTTTTCTCGCGCGATGCCCGGCGACCAGTACGCCACTTCGCTCAAATAGCGATGCACGACATCGAAGTCGAATTCGTCGATGTCCGTGCTCAGCCGATAGCCGTCCCGGGTCCATTGCATCGCGCGCTCCATGAGTTTTTCGAAGCGCCGAGCATAAGCGATCGATGCGTCGCGCTCCATGCACACTTCGCGCGCGCAAGTGTCAGTGGACGGTATAGATGCGCCCCGTCTCCGCGCCCTCGACACTGCGGCTGTACGCCAGCGCCACGCGCGCGCCGCTCGCGGCCTCGAAACCGCGAAAATACGGGCCGAAGCTTTCGCGCGCCTCTTCGAGCATCGTCGGACTCACGACGTTGATGCGCAGGCCGCGAGGCAGTTCGATCGCCGCGCCGCGCACGAAGCCTTCGATCGCGCCGTTGACCGCCGCCGCGCTCGCGCCCTCGCGAATCGGCTCCGCGCCGACGATGCCGCTCGTCAACGTGAACGAGCCGCCGTCGTTCAGGTAATCGCGCGCGGTGAGCACGAGATTGACCTGGCCCATCAGCTTGTCGTTGAGACCGAGACGGAATTGCTCCGGCGTCATCTTCACGAGCGGGCCGAAGTGCACATGACCGGCGGTCGCGACAATCGCATCCACTTTGCCGATGGTTTCGAAGAGCTTTCTGATGCTGTCGAGATCGAGCAGATCGACGCGACGCGCCCCGCGCGTCGCACCGATTTCGATGACTTCGTGACGGGCTTTCAATTCGGCGACGACCGCCTGGCCGACCGTGCCGGTTGCACCAATGACAGCGATTTTCATGATCGGGCTCGCATGGATGACGTTGAAGGTGGTCATGCATTGTGCGAGCGGACGGACGCGCGAAAAAGCCGCGTCCGCTTCAAGGATTGCAAACCGCGAGTTACGAATGGCTAGTGCGTCGCGAGGCGTCCTGGCATCGGCGAAAGAAGATAGAGCGACGCCGCGAACTTGCAGACGAGTCCGACGCCGCAGACGAACGCGGCCGCCGGAAAGATATGCCATTGCAGCGCAAGGGTCGGCGCGACGAGGGTGACGGACACGAATCCGAGCGCGACGGTCAGCCAGCGCGCCCATTGCAGGCGTGATGCAACGCACACATAGAGCAGGCCGACGAGCACCCGCGACGCGACCATCGCGGCGAGCGGATGGCTCGATGCATCGCCTGGAAGCCCGATGGCGAGCGTCAATGCGAACTCGGCCCATGACAGCGCCCAGGCCGCGCCGAGACACGCGATCGCCGATGTAAAGCGCTGCTCGGGCGTAACGGCGTGGCGCGTAGCCGGTTCAAGTTGCGTGGTCTCTTCGGTCTCTTGCGTGTAACCGTCGTATGCGTGGGTCGTCATGTGGTTTCCCCTTTATCGACTCTCGTGCGCCGGCGATGTATGTTGCGCTGCGGCGCTTCGTTCGCCGTGTCCTTGAGCATACGCCGTGCCACGTTCAAGGAACGCGCGTTGCTACGCATTACGTCGATCAGCAACGAGCAAAGGAGCAGACGATGGGCAATCTGAAGGAACAGAATCCGCATTCGGAACGTGACGACGAAGATCTCGACAAGGCAGTCGAAGACACGTTCCCCGCGAGCGATCCGCCTGCAACGGGCGGCGTGACGCGCATCGAAACCGATGACGAGAAGGAAGAAAAAAAGTAACGCGCGAAGCCCACGCAAGTAAAAAGAGCCGCATAGTCCATGCGGCTCTTTGCTTATGCGCGACGGCGGTCGTGCTCATTTCCGTTCGAGCTCGAAGAGCCGCGACGGACGCAGATGATTCAGCGCGTAGTGCTTGCGTCCGCGCAAGGTGTGGCCGTGCGGATCGCGTCCTTCGAAACGCACCTTGTCTTCGACCTCGGGGACCGTCGGCGCGACCATGCCGCGATCGATCAGGCGATAGCCCCGCTCCAGCGCAAGCAACACGCCATTGCGGCCGGGACGGCTGTCGAAGCCGCCGAGACCATCGCCCGGTTCGGGTACGAAGTTCACGGTCGTCGCATTCGAAGTGATGACGGAATCCGGCTCGCGCGCGAGCATTTCCGCTTCGCGTCGCGCATGAATGCTCTTCGCGTCGGCATCGACGGTGTCGTCGAGTCCGTCGTCGTTGGCGACATCGACGCCGCGCGGCGGCTTCTCATAGAGACCTTGCGGGCCGACATGCATGCCTGCCTTCGTCGTCTCCGTCTTCGCACCGGCGCCCGCGCCCGCGTGCGCTTCGCCGCCCGCTGCGGCCTTGTTCGCATCGCTCATCTTCACGTGAGCGGTTTCCGCGCCGGGCGTCTTGATCGGACTGTCGGCGACCTGCGCGTTCTGCTTGTTCTGCGGATCGTTTGATTCAGCGTTGTTCATCGCATTGCTCCGTTGCAGTTGGACCTGAATTGACCAAGCCCTCACGCAAGACTCGTTCCGGATATTTGGCGACGGAACCGCGAGCCTTGCCGGAGAGCGCCTTCGGAGATACTTAAAATTTCAGGCCTTTTTTCGACCCCAAGCCGATTTCCTGCAAGTATTATCTGGAACCTGTCGGCGGCAAAGCGCAATACGCGAAACTCGAGCAATCAGGAGGGCGCGTTACCTTGCCGTCGAAAAAGAGCAATGCGATTCGAACGAGCAGGGCACTTTCACACAGGTGACTCATGCAACACGATGCAGCCTTTTCACATCGAGGCTACCTTCTAAACTGCGCGCCCGCCCGGGCCGGAGATGGCAGCTACCAGCCGTACGTGGTGATCTCGCGATCGAGCGATGGCGAGCTCGTCGCGAACCGATTCTTTCCTTCGGAGCTGCGATTCCGCAACGAAGGCGAAGCCATCGCGCACGCGCGCGACTGGGCCGTGCGCTGGATCGACGCAAGCAACGTCACAGCCTGAGCGATGTTCCGCGCGAGCATCGGGGACGCGGGTGCGCGATCGGCCGGACGGCAGGCTTTCGCAAAACCGGTTACGCTTGTCGTTTAATCCGTCCCTCGCTTCTTGCCCGACATGCAGAACATGCCCACGTTCGGCGCAGTACCGCCGCTCGAAACATCCCGCGACACCGCGCTCGACACGCCTCAGGAATGGGGCCTCGCCCGCATCGTCGCGGACTTGCGCCAGTCGCGCGAAGAGCTTCATCGCACGCGGCATCCGCTCGGCATACGTGAACTGCCTTCACGCGAGGCCATCGTCGGGATCGTCAACGGCCTGCGCTCGGCGCTCTTTCCCACGCATTACGGCGCGCCCGATCTGACCGACGAAAGCGTCGACTACTATGTCGGGCAAACGCTCGAAACCAACTTGCGTCTGTTGCGCGAACAGATTCGCCGCGCGCTGCGCTTCCTGCCCGAACATCGCGAGACGAGCGAAGCCGATCTCTCGGCGCAAGCCTTCGCGATCGCGCGCGAGTTCGGCGCGCAGTTGCCGCATATCCGCGCGCTGCTCGTAAGCGACATACAAGCTGCTTTCACCGGCGATCCGGCGGCGCAGCACATCACCGAGATCCTGCTGTGTTATCCGGGCGTCTGGGCGATGACGCATCATCGTCTCGCGCATGCGTTGCACAAGCTCGGCGTGCCCTTGCTCGCGCGCTTTATCAACGAGATCGCGCATTCGCTGACGGGCATCGACATTCACCCGGGCGCGACCATCGGGCCGAGCTTTTTCATCGATCACGGCACGGGCGTCGTGATCGGCGAGACGGCGGTGATCGGCCAGCATGTGCGCGTCTATCAAGCCGTGACGCTCGGCGCGAAGAGCTTTCCTTCGACGAGCGATGGCGCGCTCGTCAAAGGCAACGCACGGCATCCGATCGTGGAGGACGATGTCGTCATCTACGCGGGCGCGACAATTCTCGGCCGCGTGACCATCGGCAAAGGCTCGGTCATCGGCGGCAATGTGTGGCTCACGCATAGCGTGCCGCCGGGCAGCAACGTATCGCAGGGCAAGATTCGCGAAGGTTCGGGACCGGGCACGCCGGGCAACGGATTCGGCGCATGAAAAAAGGGCCGCGAGGCCCTTTTTTGTTTGCTTGCGTTTGCGTTCGCGCGTGCGCTTTGCTTGCGGCGGCCTTACGTATTCGACACGCTGAACGCGTTCTGATTGCCGACGATGGCAAGAAACTCGCGACGCGTCGATGGATCGTCGCGGAATGAGCCGAGCATGCGCGAGGTGACCATCGACACGCCCGCCTTGTGCACGCCTCGCGTCGACATGCATTGATGCGCGGCTTCCAGAATGACACCGACGCCGAGCGGCTGCAGCACTTCGTTCAGCGTATCGGCGATCTGCGCGGTCATCTTCTCCTGAATCTGCAGACGCTTCGCGAAGGCGTCGACGAGACGCGCGAGCTTCGAAATGCCGACGACGCGTTTGTTCGGCAGATAAGCGACATGCGCGCGGCCGATGATCGGGACCATGTGATGCTCGCAATAGCTCTCGAAACGAATGTCCTTCAGGACGATCATTTCGTCATAGCCTTGCACTTCCGAGAACGTGCGAGCGAGGATGTCATGCGGATTCTGCGTATAGCCCGCAAAAAACTCTTCATATGCGCGCACGACGCGGCCCGGTGTATCGAGCAGGCCTTCGCGGCGCGGATCGTCGCCCGCCCAGCGCAACAGAACACGGACAGCGGCTTCGGCTTCCTCGCGGGTCGGACGATCGGCTCCATCAGCAGGCATGTCCGAACCTGAAAGATTGTTTTTGCGCGGGGCGCTCATCGAAAGCTCCTATGAGTCAAGGTGCAAATAGTACATGCGATATTTTTGGCACCCCGCCATTGTTTCACGTTTCAGAAGGCCGATACGGATGTCAGGTCTTTCCCCCACCGTCGATGCCCGAACCCGTGCGCCACACCTGCTTGCCTTCTTCCGTCAGCACGCCGCTGCTATGGTCCTTGTTGGGCTCCGTGCCGGGTTCGGCCATGTTCCCGCCCGGCTGTTCCTGCGCTGTCTGCTTATTGCCCTTGCGTTGCGCGATACGGTCTTCCTGAGAACGTCCGGCGTAGTTGCTCATGGTGCGCCTCCTTTCGGATTGATGCGATGAAAGGCGCGCAAGCCGCGTTCCAGCCGGACGGTCGTCGCATGCTTATTGCGGCTGACCTTCGACGCCGCCGAGCACCATCCAGTTGACGCCGAATTTGTCCGTCACCATGCCGAAGCGCTTGGCGAAGAAGGTTTGCGTCATCGGCATCTGCACCTGGCCGCCGTTCGATAGCGCGTTGAAGTATTTTTCCGCCTGCTGTTCGTCATCGGCCGTGAGCGAAAGCGATACGCCCTTGAACTCGGTGTTGCCGCTGCACATGCCGTCGGAGCCCATCACCATTGAATCGCCGATGGTGAATGCCGCATGCATGATCTTGTTTTCCGATCCCGACGGCACGCCGCAACCGCTCGCGGCTTCGGCCTTGCCGGCGTCGGGGTTTTCGCTGAAGCGCATCATCATGACGACTTGCGCGCCCAGGTTCTCGCGATAGAACGTGATCGCTTCCTCGCAGCGGCCTTCGAAAAACAAATAGGGTTGCACTTGCATGACTGCTCCTTGAGTTATGACGTTTCGTCAGGGTCCATATCCATCATGAGCGGCACCGATGCGTGCTCGTGCACGACACGCCAGTCGCCATCGATCTTTCTGAAGCACACGGTCGCGCGCACGATGTCCTCCTGTTCGCCCACGGCGACGCGGTTGACGGAGTGCGCGTAAGCCAGATCGCCGCTCGCGGCGACTTCCACTTCCCGCATTTCGAATGAGAGCGGGGCTTTCATGCTGTCGAACCAGCGCCGCCAGTTCTCGCGATAGTGCTCGATGCCCCTGATCGACGCGGGCGGCACGACGTCGAACACGACGACATCCGGCGCGTAGTGGCTGACGAGCGTATCGACGTCTTTCGCCAGCACTGCCTGCCGCCACGCCTCGATCATTTCGCGGATCCGCGCGATATCGTCATGCGGATCCGTACGATCATTTGTATTCGCCATGCGAACCTCCTTTCGCATACGATGCCGCCGCGTCGTGACAATGCAACGGCAAACACCGATGCAGAACTATTTTTTGTGTTGTGTACACCGTCCACAAAAAGTAGCAGAGATAATGGACAGTGTCCACATAATCGAAGTCACACGAATCAAAATGACAAATGGCAAGCCGCGCAGCACCTATCGACATGGCGATTTGCGACGCGCGCTGATCGATGCGGGAATCGAACTCGCGCGCGAAGGCGGCCCCGACGCGATCGTCTTGCGGGAAGCCACGCGCCGGGCGGGCGTCGTCCCGAACGCGGCCTATCGTCACTTCGGGAGCCGTCAGGAATTGCTATCGGCGGTACGCTCGGCGGCGCTGTCATTCGTCGCGCAAGCAATGGAAGAGGAACTCGCGTCGCGCCCGAAGAAGCGCCGCCGTGCCGATGCGGCGCGCGCGGGTTTGCGCGCCATCGGCACGGGATATCTTCGTTTTGCGCAAAAGGAAGCGGGATTGTTTCGCACGGCGTTCGCGGCGCCGCAAACGGAATGGACGGAACACGAGGAAACCTATGGCGCGGGGCCGGGCGGTCTCGATCCGTTCGAGTTGCTGAGCCGCGCGCTGGACGACATGGTCGAGGCGGGCGCGCTCGAAGCGAAACGCCGGCCCGAAGCGGAATATCTAGCATGGAGCGCGGTGCACGGCTTCGCGCTCTTGCTGATCGAAGGCCCTTTGCAGGGGCTGAAGCGCACGCAGATCGAACCGCTTGCCGAGCGGCTTCTCGATATGGTCGAGGGCGGTCTCTGAAAGAAATCGCGCCGCACGGAGCGGCGCGAAGCATCATCGAATCAACTGAATTTCATTTCGCCGGTTCCGATGAGTCGGTTATCGGTTCGACCACGCTGAGCAACAAGAGCAGGCACAGCGTCGCGGTCCCGACCATGTACAGGAAGACCGCGGTCCAGTTATAGCTGTCGAGCAGCAGGCCGACCGCGAGCGGAGCGCAGGCGCCGCCGATTTGTCCGACCGAGTTCACGATGCCGAACGCCGTCGGATAGGTGGCCTTGGTTGCGAGACCCATCGGATACGCGGAGTAGCCTGCGAAGCCGATGCCGAGCATCAGGCCCGCGAGCATCAGCGCCGCGCCGAGATAGGCGACGCTGTCGGGCGCATCGATCAGCAGGAAGGTCATCACCATGGTGCCGAGCGCGCCGAGCATCATCATCGGTTTGCGGCGTCCGCCAAGCAGACGATCGGAGATGATGCCGCCGAGCATGTTGCCCGTCACCGCGCCGATGAAAGGCGCCGATGCAAGGAAGCCCATCTTCACCGAAGCGAAGCCCTTCACTGTCACGAGATAAGTGGGAATCCACGAGATGAAGATGTTGCTGATGCCGATCATGCAGCCATAGCCCAGCGCGATGCCGAAGATATTCCACGAGCCGAAGACCTGGCGAATCGTTTCGAGCTGCGGCACGCGCTTCGTGCGATTGATAGCGTCGAGCCGGGGCATCGGCGTCATGCGCGCGCGCGACAGCGACTTGCCGCCGTTGCTGCCGACGGTCGTTTCATCGGCGATGTAGCGGCGCTCGGCGGGCGAGCAGAAGCGATTCTCGCTGGGCGAGTTCGTCACGAAGAACATCCATACGACGGCGAGCAGAATGCCCGGCACCGCGAACACATAGAAGATCTCGCGCCATCCCCACAACTGGATCACGATGATGCACACCGACGGCACGATCAGCGGCCCGAGCTTCGATGCGGCGATCCACAGGCCGGTGGCCGTGCCTTTTTCCTTTGCGGGGAACCATCGGTTGATGACGTTGGTGCAGCCGATGCCGAGCGGTCCTTCCGACAAGCCGAGACCCACGCGATACGCCATCAGCAGAAACACCGACGATGTCGTGCCCATCAATCCGGTGAATACCGACGTGAGAATCATGAAGACGGAAAACAGCAGGCCGGTGGTCTTTTCGCTGAGTCGCTTGTAGAGGAGGCCGACGGGAATCTGCACAAAGCCATAAGCGAAGGAGAACAGGCTCACGATGAGACCGGCCTCGGTATTGGTGATGTGATATTCCCTCTTCAGATACGGCAGCGCGATGCCGAAGTTGGCGCGATCCGCGCACGCGATCGCCCAGATGCAGAAGATCAGTCCCATCACGACCCAGCGGTGTTTCGTGTGTTTCTCCGCAACAGGTTCCGCTTTCGAGGAAGCGACGATGCCGTCAGCGTTGTTCATTGCGCTGTTGTCTCCGATGTTATGTGCAAGGCTTTATTGTCGATGTGCCTTCCGATGTTTCGAATTGTGGGGAGCGTGGGCAAGAGCGTCCAATCTTTTATTGCTATTACCTGATTCCCGGATTGAATCGATCGAAGCGCGGCATGCAATGCGTCGATTCGTGGATCAATTGATAGCGTTTTGGGATTGGACGTTATCGCCGAAAGCAGACATGATCCGCTCCACATCGCAACGAACACCATGGAGCACGCGAATTGAAGCCGAGCATTCTGCAACTCAATCCCATCCTCGTACCGGCCATCAATGAAAAGCTGAATGCGCTTTATACGATGCATCGGCTGTTCGAGCAGGAAGACAAGGACGCGTATATCCGCGAACACGGCGCTTCGATTCGCGGCGTGATTACCGGCGGACATACGGGCATCGCCAACGATCTCATCGAACGCTTGCCTGCATTGCAGGTGATCGCGGTGAACGGCGTCGGCACCGATGCCGTCGACCTCGAATTCGCGCGCTCGCGCGGTTTGCCGGTGACGGGTACGTTCGGCGCGTTGACCGAAGATGTTGCCGATCTCGCCATCGGTCTCATCCTGACCACGCTGCGCGAGATCTGCCCCGGCAACGATTTCGTGAAGACCGGCAAGTGGGTGAACAACCCGAGCCCGAGCGCGATTCCGTTGTCGCGCCGATTCAGCGGCAAGCGCGTGGGCATCGTGGGCCTCGGCAAGGTGGGCCGCGCGATTGCGCTACGCGCCGCCGCGTTCGGTTGTCCGATCGCTTATACCGATGTACGCGCGATGGACGATATCGACTATCGCTTCGTGCCCGATCTGCTGTCGCTTGCGCGCGAAAGCGACATTCTCGTGCTCGCCGCTGCAGCCGATAAAGCGAAGGGCATCGTTAATGCGGCCGTGCTCGATGCGTTGGGCAAGGACGGTTATCTCATCAACATCGCGCGCGGCAAGCTCGTCGAGGAAAGCGATCTCGTCGAAGCGCTGTCGCGTGGCGTGATCGCGGGCGCGGGCCTGGATGTTTTCGTCGATGAGCCGAATGTGCCGGCCGAATTGTTCGGCATGGATCGCGTCGTGCTGCAGGCGCATCGCGCGAGCGCAACGGTCGAATCGCGCACGGCGATGGGCGAGATGGTGCTCGCGAGTCTCGCTCAGGCTCTTGCGGGACAGCGCCCCGAAGGCAGCCTCACGACCTGACGCACGCGCATGAACGCGTCCGGGGCGAACATATAATGATCGGCCATCACCTCAACGTCGATTACGAATGCTCGATCTCGGACAAGTACGTTGCTTCGTTGCGGCCGCGACGGAACTGAACTTCAGGCGCGCGGCCGCGCTGCTCAACATGACGCAGCCGCCGCTTTCCAGACAGATTCATCTGCTCGAAGAAAACCTCGGCGTGAAGCTGTTCGAGCGCGTCGGGCGCACGGTCAAGCTGACGACCGAAGGGCGCGTGTTTCTCGCCGATGCAACGCGCCTGCTCAATCTTTCCGAGCAAGCCGAAAGCACCGTGAGGCGCGCGAGCAAGGGCAAGACCGGGCGCGTACGCATTGGCTTCACGGGCGCGGCGGGCTATGAGCTGATACCCGAACTGCTCGTCGCTGCGAAGCGCGATTTGCCCGATATCGACGTCGTGCTGCTCGAGATGATTTCCGTCGCGCAGATCGAAGCCTTCGAGGCAAACGCGATCGATCTCGGCTTCATGCGGCCGCTGCCTTCGCGGCAGAAAGTGGAGTTTCTTCTCGTCGACCGCGAGCCGATGATCGTCGCATTGCCTGCGGGACACGCGCTGTGCCGTTTCGACCGGCTCGAACTCACGCAGTTGCACGAGCAGCCCTTCATCATGCATTCGCCCACGCACGGCAAATACTTCTACGACCGCATCATGAGCATGCTCGTCGCCGATGAAGTGAAGCCGCACTTCACGCAATACATCGATCAGACGCCGACCATTCTTTCGCTCGTGCGTGCAGGGCTGGGCGTATCGATTCTGCCCGCATCGTCGCAACGGTTTCATTACGACAGTGTCGAGTTCAGGGAAATTGCGGGCAACGCCGTTCAGGCCGAAATGAGCATGGCGTGGCGTGCCGATCAAGACAATCCCGCCGTCACGGCGTTTAGGCACATGGCGGCGGAATACTTCGCTACGCGGCGTGCGTGATCGCGCGCGCGGTCGCATCGATGGCGGCGCGGGCTTTATCGACGATTTCGTCGATCTCGTCATGCGTGACGACGAGCGGCGGCGAAAGCAACATGCGATCGTGACTCGCGCGCATCACGAGATTGCCCGCGAAACAGAAGTCGCGGCATATCGTGCCGATATCGTCGCCATTGGCAAAGCGCTTTTTCGTCGCGCGATCTTCGGCAAGCTGAATGCCGGCGACGAGCCCCGTGCCCGCAATTTCACCGACGATCGCATGATCGCTTAACGCCTCGCGCAATCGCTTTTGAAAGTACGGCCCCGCATCGTGCTTTACGCGCGCGACGATGCCTTCGTCTCGCAGCAACTTAAGGTTAGCCACGGCCACCGCAGCCGCGACCGGATGCCCCGAATACGTGAAGCCGTGATTGAATTCGCCGCCATTCACGATTGCATTCGCGATGCGATCCGATAGCGCGACGGCGCCCATCGGCACATAGCCGCTCGTAAGACCTTTTGCGATCGTGATGACATCCGGCTCGAAGCCGAAGTGCTCGTGCGCGAACCACTCGCCTGTGCGGCCGAAGCCGCCGATCACTTCATCGGCGATCAAGAGCACGTCATGCTTGCGGCAGATGCGCGCGATCTCCGGCCAATAACTCGATGGCGGAAAGATCACGCCGCCCGCGCCCTGAAACGGCTCGCCGATAAAAGCGGCGACGTTCTCCGCGCCGAGTTCGACGATCATATCTTCGAGCTGACGCGCACGCGCAATGCCGAATTCCTCTTCGTTCATCGCGCCGCCTTCACCGAACCAGTATGGCTGATCGATATGCGCGACATGCTCCATCTTCGATGGCATCTGCTCGTGCATATAGCTCATGCCGCCGAGCGTTGCGCCCGCGATCGTCGAGCCGTGATACGCATTCGCACGCGCGATGACATAGCGTTTTTTCGTTTGTCCTTGCACGGCCCAATAGCGATGCACGGCGCGCAGCGCCGTATCGTTGGCCTCCGATCCGCTGTTGCAATAGAGAAAGCGATTGAACTTCGCGGGCGCGACATCGGCAAGCATCGCCGATAACTCGATGATCGGCGGATGCGTCGTCTTGAAGAAGGTGTTGTAGTAAGGCAGTTCCTGCATCTGTTTCAGTGCGGCATCGGCGAGTTCGCGGCGTCCATAGCCGACGTTCACGCACCACAAGCCCGCCATGCCGTCGATGATGCGCTTTCCCTCCGAATCCCACAGATACACGCCTTCGGCCTTCACGATCACGCGGCTGCCCGCGCGATTGAGCGCGCCCATATCGGAGAACGGATGCAGATGATGCGCGGCGTCGAGCGCGCGGTAATGCGCCGTCGAATCGATTCGATCGTTCATGTTGTCGGCTCCTTCAAACGTGCAATAGCAGATGCTTGCGTTCCCACGAACTGATCACGCGGAAGAACGCTTCGTATTCGGTTTCCTTCAGCGCGAGATAGGCGCGCACGAACTTCTCGCCGAACATTTCGGCAAGCGGCTCGCAAGCGCCCATCAGCGTGAGGCCTTCGTCGAGATTGCGCGGCAATTGATAAGGCTGGCGATAACCATCGCTCGCGAGCGGTTCGGTCGGTTCGAGATGTTGCGTCATGCCGAGATAACCCGCGGCGAGCGTGGCGGCAATCGCGAGATACGGATTGCAATCGACGCCCGGAATGCGATTCTCGATGCGTCGTGCCTGCGGCGACGAGTGCGGCACGCGAAAGCCGACGGTGCGGTTGTCATAGCCCCATTGCACGTTGATCGGCGCGGCCATGAAGCGCGATAGCCTGCGATAAGAGTTGATATACGGCGCGAAGATCGGCATGAGCGCGGGCGTGTATTTCTGCAAGCCCGCGATGTAGCTATAGAAGAGTCCCGTCGGTTCGCCTTCGCGATTGGTGAAGAGATTGCGGCCGGTCTCGTCATCGACGAGGCTCTGATGCACATGCATCGCCGAACCGGGTTCGTTTTCCATCGGCTTCGCCATGAAGGTCGCGTACATCTTGTGGCGCAGCGCGGCCTCGCGCACCGTGCGTTTGAAAAGAAACACGCGGTCCGCGAGATTGAGCGGATCGCCATGCAGAAAGTTGATTTCCATCTGCGCCGCGCCCACTTCGTGAATCAGCGTATCCACTTCGAGCTCCTGCATCTCGCAGTATTCATAGATGTCTTCGAAAAGCGGATCGAACTCGTTGACGGCATCGATCGAGTACGCCTGACGCCCCGTTTCCGCGCGCCCCGTTCTGCCGACCGGCGGTTGCAATGGCAGATCGGGATCGCGATTCATGTCGACGAGAAAGAACTCGAGTTCGGGCGCGACGACAGGCCGCCAGCCCTTGGCGGCGAATTTATGAAGCACTTCGCGCAGCACGCGACGCGGCGAAATGGCGACAGGCGTGCCGTCGAAATGCACGCAATCGTGGATGACTTGCGCGGTCGGATCCGTGGCCCACGGAATCAGGCGGATCGTCGCGGGATCGGGCACGCAGACCATGTCGGGATCGGTGACGCCGGTGAAGCTGCCATCGACGGGATAGTCGCCCGTCACGGTCTGGATCATCACGGCTTGCGGCAGGCGCATCGCTTCGCCCGATTCGAACTTGCTGCGCGGAATGATCTTGCCGCGCGCGGTGCCGGCCATGTCGGGAATGATCGCTTCAACTTCGGTGATGCGATGTTTTCGCAGGAATTCGTCGATGCGTTCCATGTTCGTTCTCACGTTTCGATAGGGCGCACGCGTCCACGGCATTCGCGATGCATCGCGAATGCGCGAAGAAGCAGGACGCGCGCGTTCACGCGTGCGGGCGCACGCGCGCGGACCAACAGCAGCTCGAGAAGAAAACGAGAGGAGGCGCTACGGCAGCAGCGAAGCCGCGCCGACACAATGCACCGCGATGAACGCGCGCGCGGAAATCGCGTTGCGACGCCGCACGCAGCGGCGGGAGAGGACAGTCAGAACCGACAGGAAGCGGCGATCGGGAAGCTTGCCGCAGCGATCGGCGCGGGAGTGATGGCTCCTGCGTGCCAGAGGGCTTTGGACTTTCACGATAAGACTCGTTGGTCGAGTGGATTTGCAGAGCGATTGCCCATGCCGACAATTGCCCTTCAGCGAGCATATACGAGACATAAACGCCGTCAATACGTTTTTTCCAGTGGTTTTCACGCCGGATGTTTCTGTCGCGCCACGAGAAGGTTGCGCAATTCATCGATAATGTCGGCTCTTTCCGCCGAAATGCTCACAGAGCCGATGCTCTCCAACCTGCTCGTTCAACTCGTCAACGGCCTCGCCGATGCTTCTGCGCTCTTTCTCGTCGCTTCGGGACTGTCGCTGATCTTCGGCGTCACGCGCATCGTCAACTTCGCGCACGGCTCGCTCTATATGCTCGGCGTGTATGTCGCGTACAGCCTGACGAGCCGCTTCGGCGAAAGCGTCGCGGGGTTCTGGGCGTCGATCGCGGGCGCCGCGCTATTGGTCGGCGCGATCGGCGCAGTAATAGAAGTGAGCGTGCTGAGGCGCATCTATCGCGCGCCGGAGTTGTTTCATCTGCTTGCCACGTTCGCGCTCGTGCTCATCATTCGCGATGCGGCGCTGTGGCTTTGGGGACCGGAAGATCTGTTCGGCCCGCGCGCACCGCATCTCGAAGGCGCGGTGCAACTGCTCGGTCATGCGTTGCCCACCTATGACCTCGCGCTGATCGTCATCGGCCCGCTTGTGCTGTTCATGCTCTGGTATGCGCTCACGCGCACGCGCTGGGGCACGCTCGTGCGCGCGGCGAGCGCGGATCGCGAGATGCTCGGCGCGCTCGGCGTCAATCAGGCGTGGCTCTTTACCGGCGTGTTCTTCGTCGGCGCGATGCTCGCGGGACTCGGCGGCGCGCTGCAGGTGCCGCGCATGTCGGCGAATCTTTCGCTCGATATCGAGACCATCGGCAATGCGTTCGTCGTCGTCGTGGTCGGCGGCATGGGCTCGATTCCGGGCGCGTTCGTCGCCGCGCTATTGATCGCCGAAATCAAGGCGATGTGCATCGGCATCGGGAACATAACGATCATGGGCGTCGGCTTCTCGCTGTCGAAGTTCACGCTCGTCGCCGAGTTCGTCGTAATGGCGGTCGTGCTCGTGCTGCGTCCGTGGGGACTCTTCGGCCGTCCGCAGACGATCGCACGTTCCGCCGCGCCCGCCGACCGGCCTTTGCTACCCGCCACGCGAAACATGAGGATCGCGGCGTTCATCGCCGTGATCGCGCTTGCGCTCGCGCCGCTCGCCGCCGATGCGTTTCCGTACATGCCCGTGCTGTTCGTCGAGATCATGATCGCGGTGCTGTTCGCCGCGAGCCTGCACTTCATCATGGGACCGGGCGGCATGCACTCGTTCGGTCATGCGGCGTACTTCGGCCTCGGCGCATACGGCGCGGCGCTGTTTCTCAAGGTATTCGCGTTACCAATGGAAGCCGCGCTCGTGCTCGGGCCGCTGATTGCGGGCATCGGCGCGATCGTGTTCGGCTGGTTTTGCGTGCGCTTATCGGGCGTGTATCTCGCGATGCTCACGCTCGCGTTCGCGCAGATCGTCTGGTCCGTCGTCTTTCAATGGGATGCCGTGACGGGCGGCAGCAACGGCATATTGGGCATCTGGCCGTCACCGTGGCTATCGTCTCCCGTCGCGTTCTACTACCTCACGCTCTTCTTCGCCGTCATCGGCGTATGGCTTTTGCGGCGCATGCTTTTCTCGCCGCTCGGTCTCGCGATGCGCGCCGGTCGCGATTCGCCGTTGCGCGCCGAAGCGATCGGCGTGAACGTCGCGCGCGTGCAGTGGGCCGCGTTCATCGTCGCGGCGCTCGTGTGCGGGCTCGCGGGTTCGCTCTATGCGTTCTCGAAGGGCAACATCTCGCCGGAAGCGATCAGCGTGGGCCGCTCCGTCGACGGCCTCGTGATGGTCCTGCTCGGCGGCATCCAGACGCTTGCCGGTCCGATCGTCGGCGCGAGCGTGTTCACCTGGCTGCAGGATGCCGTCGCGCGTCAGACCGACTACTGGCAAGCGCTGCTCGGCGCGGCGATCCTCGTGCTCGTCATCGCGTTTCCGCAAGGCATCGCGGGTTTCGTGCGCGAGCGCTTTTTCAGGGAGGCGCAATGAGCCTGCTATCCGTCGCGCATCTCTCGAAGTCGTTCGACGGTGTGCACGCCGTCGACGACGTTTCATTCGATCTCGAAGCCGGTCAATTGCTCGCGCTCATCGGTCCGAACGGTGCGGGCAAATCGACGTGCTTCAACATGATCAACGGTCAGCTCAAGCCGACTTCCGGCGCGATCCGCTTCGACGGTCACGATATCGCGGGTATGCGTCCGCGCGATATCTGGCGGCGTGGCGTCGCGCGCACGTTTCAGATCGCCGCGACCTTCAATTCGATGACCGTACTCGAAAACGTGCAGATGGCATTGCTGTCGCGCGAGCGGCGCATCTACAGGCTGTTCGGGCGCGTCGAATCGTGGAGGGAAGACGATGCGATGGCGTTGCTCGGTCTCGTCGGCATGGCGATGCATGCGCGCCGCAGTTGCGCGGTGCTCGCATACGGCGACGTGAAGCGCGTCGAGCTTGCTATCGCGCTTGCAAATCATCCGAAGCTCTTGTTGATGGACGAACCGACCGCTGGCATGGCGCCACAGGAACGCAATGAATTGATGACGCTCACCGCGCGTCTAGCGAAAGAGCGCAACATCGGCGTGCTGTTCACGGAGCACAGCATGGACGTGGTCTTTTCACATGCGGACAAGCTGATCGTGCTCGCGCGCGGACGTCTCATCGCACAAGGCGATGCCGAAGCGATCCGCAACGATGCCCGCGTGCGCGAGGTCTATCTCGGCACGGGCGCATCGTATGCGCCGCGTGCGGCGTTGAATGCGGGGGCATCGTCATGACGCTGCTCAAAGTCGATGCGTTGAATGCGTTCCATGGCCGCGCGCAAATACTGTTCGATGTCGGCTTCGAAGTCGGACGAGGCGAAGTGGTCGCGCTGATGGGCCGCAACGGCGCGGGCAAGTCCACGACGATGAAAGCCGTCATGGGTCTTCTGCCGCGCATATCGGGCGCGGTGTCGTTCATGGGCGAAGACATCGCGGGCATGGCGCCGCATCGCATCGCGCGCAAGGGGCTGGGTTACGTGCCCGAAGATCGCCGCGTGTTCGGCGATCTCACGGTGATGGAGAACCTCGACACGGGCCGGCAGCCGCCGCGCGAAGATGCGCCATCGTGGACGCCCGAAAAGCTCTTTCGCGTGTTCCCGAATCTCGGCGAAATGCGCAATCGCCGCGCGAGCCGCATGAGCGGCGGCGAGCAGCAGATGTTGACCGTATCGCGCACACTGATGGGCAATCCGCGCCTCGTGTTGCTCGATGAGCCATCGGAAGGTGTCGCGCCTGTCATCGTCGAACAAATGGCCGATATGATTCTCGAACTGAAGCGCGAAGGGCTCGCCATACTGCTGTCGGAACAGAATCTGCATTTCGCGGAACTCGTCAGCGATCGCGTTTATGTGCTGGAAAAAGGGCAGATTCGCCATGAAGGCCCGATGCACGCATTCGCGCGCGACGATGCCGCGCGCCGCGAGTTGCTCGGCGTTTAAACGATCATTCAAACGGAGAGGAGAAGATTCAATGGCGCCAATGCGCTTCACTATCGCGGCCATCGCAGCGGGCATGGCGTTCGCCGCGCACGCCGACACCATCAAGATCGGCGAGATCAATAGCTATAAGGCGCAGCCCGCGTTTCTCATGCCGTACAAGAACGGCTGGAATCTCGCGCTCGACGAGATCAACGCGGCGGGCGGCATCAACGGCAACAAGCTCGAAGTCGTCTCGCGCGACGACAACGGCAATCCCGGCGATACGGTGCGCGTCGCGCAAGAGCTCGTCGCGCGCGAGCAGGTGAAATTGCTGTTCGGCGGTTATCTGTCGAATACGGGTCTCGCGCTCGCGGACTTCGCCAAGCAACGGCGCATCTTCTTCCTCGCAGCCGAGCCGCTCACCGACAAGATCGTCTGGCAGGACGGCAACAAGTACACATATCGGCTGCGTCCTTCGACTTACATGCAGGTCGCGATGCTCGTGCCCGAAGCCGCGAAACTCGGCAAGAAGCGCTGGGCGCTCGTCTATCCGAACTACGAGTACGGGCAATCGGCGGTGGCCACGTTCAAGCGCTTGCTGAAGGCCGCGCAGCCGGATGTCGAGTTCGTCGCGGAGCAGGCGACGCCGCTCGGCAACATCGATGCCGGCGCGGTCACGCAAGCGCTCGCCGATGCAAAGCCCGACGGCATCTTCAACGTGCTCTTCAGCGCGGACCTCGGCAAGTTCGTGCGTGAAGGCAATACGCGCGGCCTGTTCAAGAATCGCGCGGTCGTATCGCTTTTGACGGGCGAGCCGGATTATCTCGATCCGCTCGGCAAGGAAGCGCCGGTCGGCTGGATCGTGACGGGTTATCCGTGGTATTCGATCGATACGCCGGCGAACAAGAAGTTCGTCGCCGCTTACGAGGCGAAGTATCACGACTATCCGCGCCTCGGATCGGTCGTCGGCTATACGGCGATGATGTCGATTGCGAACGGCCTGAAGAAAGCGGGCTCGCCCGACGCCGACAAGCTCGCGGCCGCATTCAAGGGCTTGCCTGTCGATACGCCGTTCGGTCCGATCACGTATCGCAAGGAGGACAATCAATCGACGATGGGCGCGTATGTCGGCGTAACCGGGCTGAAAGACGGCAAGGGCGTGATGACGTCCTTCCGTTATGTCGATGGCGCGAGCGTGCAGCCATCGGACGATGAAGTGAAGAAGCTGCGTCCGGCTGACTGAAGCGTCAATCCTTCGGAAAGGGCTTGCTGACGAATTTCGAACCGGCAAGCCCGAAACGCCACGGCACGTCCATCGCCTTGCTGATGCCGATGCGCGGTCCTTGAACGATCGCGCATTCTTCCTCGGGCGGCTCGATATGAAACGGCGCTTCGAGCAGCGACATGCCATTGTTCTTGTGCGTGATGCCGAGCGCCTGCGCGACGCGGCCCGGTCCCGAGCACAGCAGTTTGATCGGCGCAAGGCCGCGCCGCTCGCGCATTTCATCGATGCCGACGAGCGGTTCGATGGCGCGAATCAGCACGCCCGCGCCATGACCGGCTTCGCGGCACACGAAATTCATGCACCAGTGAATGCCATAAGAGCGATAGACATAGACATGCGCGGGCGGCCCGAACATGGCTGCATTGCGCGGCGTCGGACCGGAGAAGCTATGCGAGGCCGGATCTTCGCGGTCGTACGCTTCCGTTTCGACGATGCGGCCGCCGATACCGTCGACGGTCACGATCGCGCCGATCAGGCGTTGCGCGACGATCTCGGACGGCGCGTAGAAATCGATGGGTTTGGGCTTCGTGTTCACAAGCGGTATTCTAGCCGCGCCCCGTAGCAGATCCTCAAGCTCAGGAGACGCCGAATGAAGACTTCGTGGTTTCTCAGGTTCTCGAATGCGCTCGCGCAATTAGCGGGCCGCGCATCGACCTTCGTCATCGCCGTGGTGCTCGTGATCGTCTGGGCCGTCTCGGGACCGCTCTTTCACTTCAGCGATACATGGCAGCTCGTCATCAATACGTCGACGACGATCGTCACTTTCCTGATGGTGTTTTTGATCCAGAACACGCAGAACCGCGACACCGCAGCGATGCAGATCAAGCTCGACGAACTGATTCGCGCAATCGACAAGGCGCATAACGCGCTGCTCGATCTCGAAGAGCTCGATGAAAAGGAACTCACGGTTTTTCGCAAGCGTTATGAAAAGCTCGCGCAAGAAGCGCGCGATAATTTCCGCTCGGCAAGCAGCGATATCGACATGCCTTCTTTTCCACAAGACGAGAAGCGCGATGGATAAAGCTTGCATGGAAAGGCATGAAAGGGCGGCCCTGGATAATAATCTTGCGAGTTGCGCAAACTGCGTGACAAAAGCAGGTAATAAAAGGTAATCTTTCGGTTTCGCGGCGGCGCGCTCAGCGCTGCGCCGCGCGCCTGGCTCCGGAATCGCTCAGGTTTTGTCGAGCCGTTTCTTACGAGCGCATTTCGCCATACATCAGTAAACGGTTTCTCTAAAGTTTGCGGGATCTGCTTAAAACGATAGGGCGCCCGTCTTGTCGATTGGTTAAAAATAAAAAAAGAAAAAATCCACTCTCTAAAGTATTTCGGATTGTTGCCGACAAAGGGCGCGCGCATCGTTTTTCTAAACCTCGGAAAGAGGCCATTTCAGGCTTTAATTCGCGAAGTTATTCCTTCCCAAAATGGCTAGGATGGGTCCTGCCCGGTATTCCTTTTGCCGGGTCCACACCTACCTAAACCCTTGAAGGAAAGAAAAATGCGCAAACTGATGAAGGCATTCGTGCGCGACGAGCGCGGCGTTAGCGCGATGGAGTATGCAGTCCTGGCCGGCATCGTCGTGCTGGCGCTCGGCGCGATGGCGAGCACGTTCAGCAACAGTGTCAGCTCGATGTTCTCGAGCCTGTTCAGCAAGGTCTCGTCGGCACAAAGCACCGGTAGCGGCAGCTAAAGGGCTCGCGCCCACACAACAACGAGACCAACGTGCAGCTCTTGTCTCTTGCCATCCGCCTGATCGTGCTCTGCGTGCTGCTCTGGCTCGCGGTCATCGACGTGCGCTCCCGACGCCTGCCGACCAAAATCGTGCTGGTCGTCGGGGCGCTCTTCTTTGCCGACGCGCTGGCGCGCCGCATGCCGGTCGACGATGTCATCGTGCATCTGCTGCTCGCGATTGGCGTATTCCTGGTCTGCGCCGTGCTGTTCGCGGCGAAAATGCTGGGCGGAGGCGATGCGAAACTCGCCTCCGTGATTTTTCTCTGGGCCGGACTCGCTTTGTCCTTGCCCGCCTTAACCCTGATTTCCGTGATCGGGACCGTCGTGTCCCTCATCAGCCTCGCGACGCGCCACATGGACCCCGTGCAACGGTTCATGCCCATGAAAGCGCTCGCGATGTTCTCCGGCGCGCGCGGCGTTCCGTACGGCGTGGCCCTCGCGCTCGGCGGCGGTCTCGTGATCGTGCTGCCGGCGCTCATGCCTTTCTTTGCGATCCGATAGGACGGCGCGCTCATGTCCAACATCATCAAGTTCGCCATGCTTCTGATCGGCGCGCTGCTCATCGCGCTCATCGTGCGCGTCGTGGTCGCGAGCGCTTCGCGCCCGGCCAATCAGCCCGTGACGACCGAGAAGGTGCAGGTGAGCGCCGCCGATCTGCCCCAAGGCCTGCTTCTGCGCGACGAAGACCTCGCGTGGAAGGCGATGCCCGCCAACCAGATTCCGCCCAACGCGATCATTTCGGGCGCGCAGAACGCGCCCGACCTCAAGGGCGCGCTGCTGCGCCATCCGGCCGCGAGCGGCGCGGTGCTGACCGCGGCCGATGTCTTTTTGCCGAACGCACCCGGCTTTCTCGCCGCGACGCTCAAGCCCGACATGCGCGCCGTGTCCGTCGCGGTCGATGACGTCTCCGGCAACGCAGGTCTGATTCAGCCGGGCGATTACGTCGATCTGTTGCTGACGCAGCAAATGGAGCGCCGCACCGATTCGCCGGACATGGCCGTATCGAGCGAAACCGTGGTCGAGCACGTACGCGTGCTGGCCGTCGGCTCGGAGATCAAGCGGCCCAAGAACAACGGCGACAGCAGCGAGCCCATCGCGCGCGCCCGCACCGTGACGCTCGAAGTGACGCCGCGCATGGGCGAGGTCGTCGCCGTGGCGGCGCGCCTCGGTTCCCTTTCGCTCGCGCTGCGCAGCTTCGCGACCGACAAGCGCGATCCGAACGCATCGGCGACTGCGGCGGCGCCTGCATCGTCCGCGCAGCACGCGCCGATCTGGGCCGGCGACATCTCGCGCGCCGTCCGCGATCTGCCGCGCTCGCGCCAGACGCAGGTCAGCGCGCCGGTTCGCGTGGCGGCGCCCGCGCGTCCGGTCACGATCTATCGCGGATCGGAGAAGGGCGAAGCCGGTGCGACGGTCGCGCAGGTCGGCGGATCGTCGGACGCCGCGCCGCCGATTCCGAGCGTGCCGGCCCGATGAGCATCGTCCGCCGCGGCCGAACGCGGCGCCGATATGGAGCAGCAGCATCAAGTCACGGCAGCACAGTGCCAGGATCGAATCTCATGAGAACGCAGTTGGACTTCAGCAGCATCGAAAGACGGAGCGCGCGAACCGTGCGGAACGCACGAATCGCGCTCGCGTGCGCCGGCGCGCTGCTGGCGGGGTCCGTAGCGGCGGCGCAGCCGGTCATGTCCACGAAGCCGGGCGATGACGCCGCGCCCGCCATGCAGCTCGCGCAGCAGACTCGCGTGCGCGCCGCGGCGCCTGCGCGGACCGCGCTCGCCGCCCAGGCGGACGCCGCCGTCACGCTCGGCCCGCTTACGCTCGACGCGGGCAAGGGCACGATGCTGCGCCTGCCCGAGGATGCGACTTCGGTGTTCGTGGCCGACCCGTCGATCGCGGACGTGCATGTGCCTTCGCCCAAGACCGTGTTCGTGCTCGGCAAGAAGAACGGCACGACGACCTTGTATGTGCTCGGGCCGGGCAACAAGACGCTGCTTCAGCGCACCGTGGTCGTCGCGCGCGACATGCTCTCGGTGCGCAACATGCTCGCCGCGCGCTTTCCGAACCTGAACCTGCAGACGAGCTCGGGCCAGGGCTCGCTGCTCGTCTCCGGCCAGGTGCCGACTTCCAGCGATGCCGATGCGATCGTGCAGGCGCTGACGCCGTTTCTCGCCGACAAGGAAGTGCTCATCAACCGCCTGACGGTGGACCGTCCGCTGCAGGTGCAGTTGCGCGTGCGCATCACGGAAGTGGACCGCAACGTGACGCAGCAGCTCGGCATCAACTGGCAGGCGCTCGGCAATTCGGGCAACTGGCTCGGCGGGCTCTTCGCGGGCCGCGCGATCCAGAATCTGAGCCAGCCGATCGTCGGTTCGAACGGCGGCGTCGTGTATCCGATCAACCTGCCGTCCAACAACGCGTTCTCCGTTCTCGCGGGCTTCAAGGCGGGCAATACGGACATTCGCGCGCTCATCGACGCACTGAATCAGGAAGGCCTGCTCACCGTGCTCGCCGAGCCGAATCTCGTCGCGATGTCCGGCCAGACGGCGAGCTTCCTCGCGGGCGGCGAGTTTCCGATTCCCGTCTCGCAGACCAACGGCGCGATCTCGGTCGAATTCAAGCAGTTCGGCGTCAAGCTCGACTTCACGCCGACCGTGCTCAACGAACGCCGCATCAGCCTGAAGGTGCGCCCGGAAGTGAGCCAGATCGATTCGACCGCGAGCGTGACGACCGGCGGCGTGACCGTGCCGGGCCTCTCGGTGCGCCGCGCCGATACGACCGTCGAGCTGGCGAGCGGCCAGAGCTTCGCGATCGGCGGGCTGTTGCAGAGCAATACCACCGACATCGTTTCGCAGATTCCCGGCATCGGCTCGATTCCGGTGCTCGGCAAGCTGTTCTCGTCGTCGAATTACCAGAACAACAAGACCGAGCTGGTCATCATGGTGACGCCGTATCTCGTCGAGCCGACCGATCCCGCGAAGCTGCGTTCGCCGCTCGATTCGCTGATCTCGCCTTCGAGCGACGTCGAATACAGCTTCCAGCGCAAGGCGGGCGCGCAGCCGTCCGCAACCGAACCGCGTCTCGTCGGCGCGGCGGGCTACGTCTACTGAGCGCCCAGCCATGAAACTCGCACTTCGCCCGAGCCGCGTCTCGACCCTCGCCGTGCTGCTCGCGCTCGCGTGCGGCCTGTCCGGGTGTTTCCACCCGCCGCGCAACATGCCCAACGAATCGGTGATCGGCTATGACGGCACCGGCGCCGTGCCGCCCGATTGCGCGGCGCTCTCGCGCCCGCCCGTTCTCTCCGATGCCGGCAGGCAGCGCCCGTCGATGCAATGGGGCTGCGCGACCTACACGAATCTCGCGGCGCAGCTCGCGCATCCGGCCGATATCGTCGCGCCGCAGCCGCTCGGCCCCGCCGACGGCGCGACCGCCGCCAGCGCGATGCGCCGCTACGAAACCGGCCACGTCCTCCAGCTCGACAAGTCGTCGACGCGCGATTCGAACTAGCGCCTTCACGGACCGAGAACATGAGCACCACCGAGATCAGCTTCTTCAAAGGCAAGCAGGGCGTCCGGATCGCCGACTTCATCGCGTTCGTGGCGGACCGCAAGACCGAGCAGGTCCTGAAGAGCTTCGTGCTCGAACAGGCGATGCCGCACGTTCACATCGCCGTCGGCAACGTGGACGACGCCATCGCGCATCTGTCGAAGATCGAGCGATCGCCGCTCTTTCTGCTCGTCGATCTGGAAGGATCGGTGATGCCGCTCTCCGACCTCGGCCGTCTCGCGGAAGTGTGCGAGCCCTCGGTGCAGGTGGTCGCGATCGGGGAGCGCAACGACGTCGGCCTGTTCCGCAGCCTGCTCAAGATCGGCGTGCGCGACTATCTCGTCAAGCCGCTGACGGTCGAGCTGCTCAAGCGCACCGTCAACGTCTCCGAGGGCAAGGTGAGCCCGGTGACGCTCGCGCGCGCCGGCAAGACCATCGCGTTCGCGGGCGCGCGCGGCGGCGTCGGCGTGACGACGCTCGCGCTCAATCTCGCGCGTTATCTCGCCGAGGACACGCATCGCCGCGTGGCGTACGTGGACCTGAAGATGTGCGGCGGCGCCGCCAACAGCATGCTCGGCACGCAGAGCAACAACGGCCTCGTCGACGTGCTGCAGAACGTGCATCGTCTCGATCCGCAATATGTCGAACGCACGCTGGTCTCGAACGGCAGCCGCCTGTTCATCCTGTCGGCGGATATCGACTACGGCACGACGAAGCAGTTCGAGCCGGGCGCGCTGCGCCGCGTCGTCGAGCTTCTGTGCGACAGCTTCCACTACGTGATTCTCGATATCGGCGATCCCAACGGCCCGCTCGCCGCCGAAGCCTTCGATCACGCGTCGCGCGTGTATCTCGTCGCGGACCGCTCGGTGCATGCGACGCGCGAGACGATCCGCATGCTGCGCTACATCGAGGATCGCGACAACAATCCGCCGACTTCCGTGGTGCTCAACAATCCGAACGCGGCGGCCGCAGGGAAGGTGCAGCAAACGGATTTCATGACGGCGATCGGCCGCACCGTGCTGCACGAAGTGCAGTTCGAGCCGAAAGCGCTCGCGACCGCCGAGAACCTTGGCGAAGCGCCGGTCGAGCGCGCGCAGAACGGCTTCACGCAGACTATCGCGCGCATCGCCAATGACCTCACCGGCCAGCACGCGACGGTCGAGCGCTCGTTCCTGAGCAAGTTCAAGCTCCGGAGGGCGTGATGTTCGGGCAAAAGCAGGTGCGCGCGGAGCCGCCGTCCGATTCCCGCGACGGCGCGAACGGACAGCCGCAAGGTGAGGCGCCGCCGCTTTCGCTCGTCGAGAAGCAGGCCGCCGCGCCCGCGCCTGCGCCCGTGCGCTCGCAGCAGCCGGACGGCAACGAAGCGCTCGTGCGCTCCGATCTCTTCAAGACGATCCGCGCGGGCGTCTTCGCGGCGATGAATCCGTCGGCGGCCGTCGGCAAGACGCGCGAGCAGATGAAGCCTGCGGTCGAAACGCTGGTGCTCGATGTCGCGGAGCGCGAGCGCCTGAACGTCACGATCGCGGAGCAGGTGCAGATCGTCGGCGAGCTGCTGAACGACATGTTCGGTCTCGGCCCGATCGAACCCTTGCTCGCCGATGAAACCATCACCGACGTGCTCGTCAACGGTCCCGATCAGGTCTGGGTCGAGCGGCACGGCCGGCTCGAACTGACCAACTGCAAGTTCCGCGACAACGCGCACGTCGTCAACGTCGCGCAGCGCATCGCGGCGGGCGTCGGACGTCGTGTCGACGAAAGCAGTCCGATGGTCGATGCGCGTCTCGCCGACGGCAGCCGGGTAAACGTCGTGCTGCCGCCGCTCGCGATCCACGGCGCGTCGATCTCCATCCGCAAGTTCTCGAAGCGCAACATCACGCTGCATCGCATGGCGACGCAGGGCAACCTGTCCGCGCAAATGGCGACCGTGCTCAAGCTCGCGAGCACATGCCGCCTCAACATCATCGTGTCGGGCGGCACCGGCTCGGGCAAGACGACGCTGCTCAACGCGCTGTCTCATTTCATCGGCCACGGCGAGCGCACGGTGACGATCGAGGATGCGGCCGAACTGCAACTCGTGCAGCCGCACGTCGTGAGTCTGGAGACGCGGCCGGAGAATGCCGAAGGTCTCGGCGCCGTGACGCAGCGCGATCTCGTGCGCAATGCGCTGCGGATGCGCCCGGACCGCATCATCCTCGGCGAAACGCGCGGCCCCGAAGCGTTCGACGTGCTGCAGGCGATGAACACCGGCCACGACGGTTCGATGACCACGATCCACGCGAACACGCCGCGCGACGGCATCACGCGTCTCGAATCGATGGTGATGATGGCGAACGGCAACCTGCCGCTCTTGTCGATCCGCCGGCAGATTGCGAGCGCCGTGCATTTCATCGTGCAGATCGAGCGCATGCGCGACGGCATGCGGCGCGTGACGCGCATCACCGAGCTCGTCGGCATGGAGGGCGACGTCATCATCACGCAGGATCTGTTCACGTTCCGCTACGACGCGAGCGCCTACAGCGAAGAAGTGAAGGGCGTCTTCGAAACCGCCGCCGTGCGTCCGGCCTTCGCGCAGCGCGCCGCGTACTACGGCCTCGAAGATGCGCTTCTGGAAGCGATGAAGCCATGAACCTCGTCAATCTCATCACCGTCGCTTCGTTCGTCTGCGTGATGCTGCTCGGCGTGATGGTCGTCATCGTGCAGGACATGCGCAACAATCAGCCGCCGTCGCGCATCCGCCAACGCATGCAGACATCGTTCGCCGGGCGCGGCGCGAACGTGGCGAAGGCCAGCAAGCACGATCTCGACATCTTCCACGTCAATCGCCACGAGAACGCTTTCACGCGCTGGACCGGGCCGCGCCTCGCGCGCCTGCGCACGGTCGCGGGCGCGAACGGCCTTCGTATCGTGATCGTCGCGACGCTCGCGGGCGAGCTCGTCGCCGTCATCGTCAACCGTTTCGCGCCGATGCCGGATTTTCTGCCGCCGCTCGTGTCGATCGGCCTGCCGGCGCTCGCGCTGACCCAGTCGTACCGCTTTCTCGTCGAGCGTTTTCGCAAGCGCTTTCTCGACGGCTTCCCCGATGTCATCGACATGATCGTGCGCGCGGTGCGTGCGGGCGTGCCCGTGACGCAGGTGATCGGCAGCGCGGCGAGCGAATGCCGCGAGCCGCTCAAGAGCGAGTTCCAATTGATGGCCGACTCGCTGCAGGTCGGCCTCGATCTGGAAGAAGTGCTCGCGGTGGCGATGCGGCGCATCGAGATCGCGGATTTTTCGTTCTTCTGCGTATGTCTGCTGCTGCAGCGCGAAACCGGCGGCCAGCTCGGCGAGACATTGGAAAACCTGTCGGGCATCGTTCGCACGCGCCGCGAGATTCGCCAGAAAACCAAGGCGCTGACGGGCGAGGCGCGCATCACGACGAAGATTCTCGCGGCGATTCCGGTTGTCATCATGGGATCGATGTACGCGCTCAACCGCGACTATCTGATGGTGCTGTTCAACACCGATTCGGGTAACAACGTGCTCACGTTCGGCGTGATTTCCATCGTCGTGGGCCTGATCGTGATCGGCAAGATGTCGAAACTCGATACCTCGCGATGAACCAGAACCAGTTCGAAACGCTCATCAATCTGCTGATGCTGTTCGGCCTGTTCGCCGCGCTCGCCATCTGGTGGATGACCAAGCACGGCGGCACGCGCGGGCGCATCGCGGAGCGCGCGCGCATGGCCGCGGCCACGCACCGCTCCGACAACGTCGCGACGGACGACGGCGGCGATACGATGACGCGCGGCGAGCGCGTGATGCGCCGGCTCGCGCGCATCGGCGACAAGATCCCGTTCTTCGATGCGAAATATCGGCTCAAGCTGCAGAAGGAAATGGTGCGCAGCGGCTATCGCAGCAACCTCGCGGTGTCGATCCTGCTCGCGGTGAAATTCTTCTGCGGGCTCGCCTGCGCGGCGGCCACCGTGATGCTCGGCTCGCGCATTCCGATGGTCGGCGCGTATCCGGCCGCACGCGGCATCGCGATGCTGATGGTGTTCATCGTCGGCATGATCCTGCCGGAGTACGTGGTCGCGTTCCGGGCGTCGCGCCGCCGCAAGATGATGGCCGGCTGCCTGCCCGATGCGCTCGATCTGCTCGTCATTTGCACGAACGCGGGCAACAGCCTGGGCGTGTCGATCCGGCGCGTGGCCAACGAGCTGAAGACGATCTGCCCGCCGCTCTCCGACGAATTCGCGCTCGCCGCCGACGAGCTCAAGCTATCCGGCGACAGCACGCGCGCGCTCAACAATCTCGCCGAGCGCATCGATCTGCCGTCGATTCGCGCGCTCATCTCGACGCTCACGCAGTCGATGCGCTACGGCACGCCCATCACGCAGGCGCTGCGCACGCTGTCGCGCACCGAGCGTCTCGCGCATATCGTCTCGCTCGAAGAGAAGGCCGCGAAGCTCGCGCCGAAGATGGTCGTGCCGATGATGCTGTTCATTCTGCCCGCCATCATCTCGATCGCGGCGGGCCCTGCCGTCATTCAGTTGCTTGCGTTCATCGCGGGAAATAAATGAAGCCATCCTTCCAACGCACCGCGCGTATCGCGGCACTCGCCTCCATGCTCGCACTCGTGCTGGCCGCCACCGGCTGCACGACCACCGTGCGCCAGGTGACCGAAACGCGCCCCGTGCTGCGCAACTCCGCGCCGAGCACGATGAGCGAACTGCGCATCGCCGACACGGCGCTCGAATCGAACAACTTCGAGCTCGCGACTTCGCTGTACGAGAAGATCGTGCAGGCCGATCCGAAGTCCGTGCCCGGCCTGACGGGTCTCGGCAACACGCTGTACGGCGTCGGCGATTTCACGCGCGCGGGCGTCTACTATCAGCGCGCGAGCCAGATCGATCCGAAGGCGACGCCGCCGCTCATCGGCATCGCGCGCGTGGCGATTCATCAACGACGTTTCGCCGACGCCATCGCGACGTATCATCGCGTGCTCGCGATCACGCCGAACGATCCGCTCGCCTGCGCGGGCCTCGGCGCGGCGCTCGATCTCTCCGGCGATCACGCGCGCGCGCAAGCGCTGCTGCGCGAAGCGCTGATCGCGAATCCGGGCGATCCGATGCTGTCGCTGAATCTCGGTCTTTCGCTCACGCTGTCGGGCGATCCGCGTCAGGGCGCGAACGTGCTGCTCGACGTGACGCGCTTTCCCGCCGCGCCGCCGCAAGCGCGCCAGAATCTCGCGCTCGCGTACGGCCTGCTCGGCAACGATGAAGCCGCCGCCGCGATCCTGTCGCGCGATTTGCCGAAGGCGTCGGTGCGCGACAACCTGCGTTACTACGAACTGCAGCGCGAGCGCGACGGACAGACGAGCGCGCAGCCGTCGAAGAGCGTCGCCGTCTCCGCGATCGCGACGCCCAAGGTCCAGACGGCGAGCGTGAAATGATCTTGCGCGCGCGGTCGCTCGGAAACCGCCGCTTCTGGAAGCGCATCGCGCGCGACGAGCGCGGCGTATCGGCGATCGAGTTCGCGATCGTCGCGCCGGTGCTGTTCATCCTGATTCTCGGCACGGTCGAAGTCGCGCTCGACATGATCGTCGACGCCTCCGTGCAATACGCGGCGCAGCAGGCCTCGCGCGCGGGGCTCACGACGACCGATCCGTCGAGCGGCACGCGCAGCCAGGAGGCGGCGCGCATCGTCAACAACATTCTCGGCGGCTGGAAGAACATCAACGGCACCGTCGATATCAAGACCTACGCGTACGACTCGTACAACGATATTTCCGCAGGCAACTACGAGGACACGATGGGCGGCTTCGGCGATGTCGTGCTCTACCAGATCACGGTGACGATGCCGACCTTCTCGGGCATTCCGAAGCTCTTCGGCATCAACTCGATGACCTTCCAACGCAACTATCTCGTGCAAAACGAAAAATGAAGCCCGTCAGCGCAACGATGCGATCCCTGTTCGCGGCGGCCGTCACGCGACGCGTGCGCTCGGTGTCGAAACGGCTCATGCGCTCGGAGCGCGGCGCCGTGACGATCGAATTCGTGATCGTCGTGCCCGTGATGCTGCTGATCCTGCTCGGCTTCACCGAGCTGTATCTGTACATGCGCGCCGTGAGTCTCGTCGAGCATACGGCGTTCACGCTCGCGGATTCGATCGGCCAGATGAGCAACGTCATCGACGACACGTCGGACAAGAACAACGCGACCAACGCGAACAGCCTCACGTCGATCTGGGCGGCGGCGGTCACGCTCGCGCAGCCGAATACGCTCGACAGCAAGGGCGGCGTCATCATCACGGCGATCTGCGACCAGAATGTGAACTGCAATTGCACGCAGATGGGCGGAACGCTCGCGCAGACCAAGGGCACGCCGGCGATCATGTGGAGCGCGAAGCCGAAATGGCAGCCGACGGGCATGACGTCGAGCGTCACGGCGACGAAGGTCGTGCCGAGCAACTGGCCGTTCCGCTACGGCGATTCGGCGGTGGCGATCGAAGTCTTCTACCGTTACACGCCGTTCTCGATGACCGCGCCGTTCTGGCGCAGCGCACCGGGCGAGACGACGATCTACGAGCGTGTCTTCGTTCGTCCGCGCAACGGGCAGGTGCTGGCGCTCTCGAACCCATCCTCGACCTTGTCGACATCGCAATGCGAAAGCAGCACGGCCCTCTGAGCGCGCGCAGCGCGCGCAATCTGGTGTGCGGCGACGAGGGCGCCGTCACGATGATGTTCGCGATCTGCGCGAGCATGATGATCGGCTCGATGTGCATGGCCATCGACTCGATCCACTACGAAATGACGCAGGCGCGCATGCAGATGGCGCTCGACGTCGCGACGCTCTCGGCGGGCGCGGATCTCGCGCACTACGACACCACCAAGCCCGCCGATCTCGCCAACTGGAAGACCGACGCGCGCGCGTTCTACGACGTCAACATGCCGTCCGGCTATCTGGCGCTGAACATGCCCAACGCGAATTTCTCGGCGTCGGTGACGGGCGCGCCCGCGACGGGGCAGACCATCAAGCTCTCGGCATCCGGCTCGATGCCGCTGCTTGCGCCGGTCTTCTTCGGCAAGGCCAAGACGGACACGGGTTCCGACAGCGGCAACAACCAGACCAATCCCGACACGGCGACCGTCAGCGCGAGCAACGCGGCGCTGCGCCTGCCCAAGAGCACGCTCGAACTGGTGATGGTGCTCGACAATACCGGCTCGATGTCCGACTACGCGAACACCAAGGACTACACGGCGGGCACGAAGATCACGGGCTTGCGCGCGGCCGCGCAGAATCTCGTCACCAGCATCTTCCAGTCGTCCACGACCGATTCGTATGTCGGCCTCGTGCCGTTCACGACGATGGTCAACGTGAAGAATGCGTTGCAGCCCACCGGCAAGTGGATCACGCCGCTGTTCGACAACTACAACGCCCAGCATATGTCGATGACCGCCAGCAAGAACTGGAAGGGTTCGGGCTGGGGCGGCTGCGCGGTCGAGCCGCGCGACGCGGGCGGCAACCTGCGCGCGGAGGCCTACGAGCCGGCGTCGTCGCCGAACTTCAGGCCCTTCTTCTGGAACGTGCCGAAGAACAGCTTCTCGGTCTACACGTACACCAAATCGACGAAGAACAAGATCACCACCTGCACGATCAACAGCAACCCGACCGTCACGGTCGGCGCGCCGCTCACGTATCTCACGAGCGGCAGCGTGACGACTTCGTGCGGTACGACATACTCGGGCGCAACGCCGCCCGCGATTTACGACCAGTGGTACGTCAATTCGAGCAGCAATTCGACTTCGACCACGACCTACGATCAGAACGGCAATACCAACTACGGCACCAATGGTCCGTGCAACATCGCGCCTGCGCTCTTCCTCACGAAGAGCCAGAGCGATCTGACGACCGCCATCACCAACATGAAGGCGGCCGGCTCGACGCTGATCCCGACCGGTCTCCTGTGGGGCTGGCGCATGCTGAAGTCGTCGTGGTCGGACAATGTGGCGGGCGCGGGCAACGGCTTCATTTCGACCGACACGTCCTTGCCGCGCCCGGAGACGACGCAGGGCTTGCAGCGCGTGGTCATCGTGCTGACGGACGGCGAGAACGATCCGGGCGGATCGACGGGCTTCATGCCGCCGCAGGCATTCAACGGATTGTCGGGCGTGGGCCGCGCGGATCTGACGTCGAGCACGGTGTTCCCCAAAGGCCCCGGGTCGATGGGCTCCGTCGACGACATCAATACGTACCAGCTCGCGGTGTGCTCGGCGATGAAGCAGGACGGCATCATCATCTATTCGATTACGTTCGGCACTTACGGAACGGATACGGCCAGCGTGAGCGCGCAGACGACGATGCAGAACTGCGCGAGCCCCGGCAACTACTATCACGCGCCGAGCAACACGACGCTCAATCAGATCTTCCAGCAGATCGCGGGCAATCTCGGCGTGCTGCGTCTTACGCAGTAAGGTTTTCGGGCGAGGCGGGCACGCACGTTGCTCGCTTCGTCAGGGCAAGTCCACTTCACCAAGGAGGTCCGACATGCCCGAAAAGAAAACTCTCGAGCGCGCGGCGAAAGCCAAACGCGAAGGCAAGTCCCCGAGCACGCAAGCCGGCGCATTCGTGAAGGAGCAGATCGATCACGTTCGCGAGGGCAAGCACGGCGCGAAATCGGCGAAGCAGGCCATCGCCATCGGTTTGTCCGAGGCGCGTCGCTCAGGCGTGAAGATGAAGCCGCCGAAGAAGGGCACGGCGTCCGAGGCGACACGCAAGAAGGCCGCGCAGGACACCAAGGCCGCGCATCGGACGAAGAAGAGCCCGAGCACGGAGTCGAAGGCGAAGCGCTCGGCAACGTCCACGCGCGTGCTCAAGCGCGAAAGCACCAAGGCCGCTTCGCACAAGTCGCTGTCGCGGCAGACGCATGCAGCCGCGAGCCGGCGCTCGGCGGCGGATCGCTCGGCAGCCGCGAAGAAGGGCTGGGCGACGCGCCGCAGGAACGCGGCCGCGAAGTCCAAAGGCTCGCATGCGCGTCACGCATCGCGTTGAGTCGGCAGCATCCGGGCGTACGACACGGCCATCGTCGCGAGTTCCTGCGCGGCGGGCGTGAGCGGCACGCCCGCGCGGCGCAGCAGGCAGACGGGCGTTCTCCCGGCACGTTCGGCGATCGGCACGATCTCGACGTGCTCGCGAAAGAACGGATGTCCGGTGAGGCTCGCGGGTTCGAGCCCGAGATAATCGCTCGACGCAAGGCAATGCAGCGTGTCGAAGACCGCTTCGGTCGTCGCGGCGATGCGCGGCGGCGCGAGCTTCGCGTGCTCGAAGAGCGCCGATAGCTTGTTGGCCGGCGCGCCGCCGCCGCGCTGGCGTGTGCTGACCCATTCGGCGTTCTGCAAGTCGGCCAGTGCGCGCGAACGTGCGAGCGGATGACCGCGCCGCGCGATCACCGCGACGTCGGAATCGAAGAGCGGCGTCGTTTCCATGTCGTGGATGTCCGCGCCCGGTGCGATCAGCGCGAGCGCGAAATCGAGGCTGCCGTCGCGGACCCACGAAGTCAGCATCCGCGACGTCGCGCTCGTCAGATGCACATCGATGCGCGGACAGCGCTCCCGATAGCTCGCCAGCAGCGCGGGAAAAAGCCGCATGGTCGCTTCGGCCGCGAGTCCGAGCGCGACGCGACCCGTCAGTTCGCCGCGCAACTGGCGCATCTCGTCTTCCGTCTTGCGGCATTCCCCCAGAATCAAGTCGGCGCGTACACGCAAGCGCTCGCCGATCGGCGTGAGCCGCGCGCCGCGCACGTCGCGTTCGAAGAGCGGCCCGCCCGCGATCGCTTCGAGCTTCTGCAACTGCTGCGTGATGCCGCTTGGCGCAACGTCGAGCCGGCGCGCGGCGGCGCGCACGCTGCCCGCATCGGCGACGGCGACGAACATGCGCAACTGCGTGAGAGTCAGATCCACGTTCCGCGTCTCCGTCGGTGATCTCAAAAACTGAACATGATAAGCAAAACGCCTCTTTTTACGAGCGTTTTGGGCCCGTACCATCGGTGGCCACAATCAGGAGGCACCGCGTTCATGCTCAGACTCAGCACGCTTTTTCTCGCCGCCGCGCTCGCCGCCGCCGCGCCGGTTCACGCTAAAGACGCCGACACCTTGCGCCTCGGCATCGATCCCGGTTATCCGCCGATGGACGTGAAGACGCCCGATGGCCACGTCGCGGGCTTCGACGTGGATCTCGGCGATGAAATCTGCCGCCGCATCGCGATGCGCTGCCAGTGGGTCGAACTCGAGTTCTCGGGGATGATTCCCGCGCTGCAGGCCCGCAAGATCGACGGGATCATGTCGTCGATGGCAATCACCGACAAGCGCATGAAGCAGATCGCTTTCTCCACCAAGCTCTTCCAGTTCCGCTCGCGGCTGATCGCGAAGCAGGGCGCGCCGCTCACGGCGAGCGCGCAGGGCTTGCGCGGCAAGCGCATCGGCGTGCAGAGCGGCAGCCAGTTCGAAACCTACGCGATGAAGAACTGGCAGCCGGGCGGCGTCGAAGTGGTCGCGTATCAGAGCATGGACGGCGTGCTCAACGATCTGACCGCGGGACGCATCGATGCCGCGCTGCTCGGCTCCGTCGAAGCGGAGCACGGCTTTCTGAAGACGCCGCGCGGCGCGGGTTTCGCGTTCGTCGGCGAGCCGCTGTCGATGGGCGATCACGGCGTCGGCATGGGTCTGCGGCAGGAGGATGCGGCGCTGAAGGCCCAGGTCGACAAGGCCGTGGGCGACATGCGCGCGGACGGCACGTATCAAAGAATCGCGCGCAAGTATTTCGATTTCGACGTCTACGGCGACTGAACATGCACACTCAACGTCATCCGCTCGTGTCGACGACGCTCGGCACGTCGCGCGAACTCGCCAGCTTTCATTTCGGCGATGCCGCGAACGGCGAAAGCGTTTATCTGCAAGCGTCGCTGCACGCCGACGAAACCCCCGCCATGCTCACCGCGTGGACCTTGAAGCAGCGTCTCGCCGCGCTCGAAGCCGAAGGGCGCATGCGCGGCGAAATCGTGCTGGTGCCGGTGGCGAATCCCATCGGCTTGTCGCAGCATGTGCTCGGGCAATTCCTCGGGCGCTTCGAGGCGAACAGCGGCCACAACTTCAACCGCGATTTTCCGATGCCGTCCGCTGCCGCGCTGATCGAACGCGTGGGCGCGCGCTTATCGTCCGGCGATGCCGCGCACAACGCGCGTCTGCTGCGCGGCGCGCTCGTCGAGATGCTCGGCGAAACGACCGCGAAGAACGAGTTCGAATCGCTGCGGCTTGCGCTGCTCGGGCTGGCGTCGAAAGCGGATGTCGTGCTCGATCTGCATTGCTCGCTCGAAGCGACGATGCACATCTACACGAGTCCCGCGAGCTGGCCCGCGATCGAGCCGCTCGCGCGCTATCTCGGCGCGAACGGCGTGCTGCTGGCGACGGATTCGGGCGGTCAATCTTTCGACGAGGTTCATGCGCTTTTGTGGAACGAGCTGCGCGAGCGCCTCGGCGATGCAACGCCGCTCGGCGCGCCGAACATTGCGGCGACGATCGAGCATCGCGGCCAGCGCGATGTCGATTACGACACGGCGTCGCATGATGCGGAGGCCATCGTCGATTATCTGATCGCGCGCGGCGTGATCGAAGGCGAGGCGAAGGACGCGCCGCCGCTCGCGCAGGCCGCGACGCCGCTCGCGGGCAGCCAGCAACTGACGGCGCCGGCGAGCGGAATCGTCGTGTATCGCGCGAAAGTGGGCGCGCGGCTGCAAGCGGGCGATCCGGTGTTCGATATCGTCGATCCGGTCACCGACTCGGTGACGACCGTCACGACGGCCAACGGCGGCGTGTTCTACATGCGACGCGCGGTCCGCTTCGTGTACGCGGGCGCGCCGATGGGGCGCGTAACGGGTGAGAAGGCGATCAGGAGCGGGGTGTTGATCGGGGCGTGAGCGCGCCGAGCGCGTGTTTTCACTGCTCGCTAGAATGACTCCTCGCTTTCGAGGAGTCTCGCCATGCTGGATTTCGCACGCCACGCGCGCACGCTGACGCTCGATATCTCTTACGCCGATTCCGGTCCCGCCGACGCGCCCGTCGTGCTGCTGATCCACGGATGGCCGGATGCGGCGCGCGCGTGGAATGCCGTGGCCGCGCGGCTCAACGACGCCGGCTATCGAACCGTCGTGCCGGAGTTGCGCGGGGCGGGCGGCACGCGTTTCCTGCGCGACGACGCCGTGCGCGACGGCTCGGGCGTCGCGCTCGCGCGAGACGCCGTCGATCTCGCCGATGCGCTCGGCATCGCCACGTTCGATGTCGTCGGCCACGACTGGGGCGCGCGCGCCGCCTACACGATCGCCACGCTGTTTCCCGAGCGCGTGCGCCGCATGGCCGCGCTCGCGCTGGCGTATCAGCCGCGCGGCGTCTTCGAATTGCCCGACTTCTCGCAGGCGCGGCGCTTTTGGTACCAATGGTTCATGTCGCTCGACGGCGGCCCGGACGCCGTCGCCGCCGATCCCAAAGGCTTCGCGCGCATCCAGTGGGACACATGGTCGCCGCCCGGCTGGTTCGACGAAGCCGAATTCGCGGCGACGGCGCGCGCATTCGACAATCCCGACTGGGTGCCGATCACGCTGAACGCGTATCGCCGGCGCTGGCGGAGCGATCAGCCGTCCGATCCGGCGCTCGCCGATCTGTACGCGCGGCTTGCGACGATCGATCGCATCGGCGTACCGGCCTTGATGATTCAAGGCGGCGCGGACGCCTGCGACGAACCGGCGAGTTCGGAAGGCCAAGCGCGCTACTTCACGGCGGGCTATCGGCGCGTCGTTATCGATGGCGCCGGGCATTTTCCGCTGCGCGAGGCGCCGGATGCCGTCGCGGATGCGGTCATCGAACATCTGAAGTGATCGCCGAGCAGGCGAGCGCCTTGCGCAGTGTCACCGGACACTTCCGACACGTTTGGCGGCAAACACTGTATGCGTGTACAGTACTGATCGCTATGGCGGCCACGCACTTCCGAACACTCGTGCGACCTCGTCGAACACTTCGAGGATGCCGCCTAACTCATTGAACCGGTTGAAAAATTGGCATCGAATAACGCAATCCGCATTCGCGGCGCACGTCAGCACAACCTCAAGAATCTCGATCTCGACCTGCACACCGGCGAGATGACGGTCGTGACCGGCCCGTCCGGTTCCGGCAAGTCGAGCCTCGTGTTCGACACGCTCTACGCGGAAGGCCAGCGGCGCTACGTCGAAACCTTCAGCGCGTATGCGCGCCAGTTTCTCGACCGGATGGACCGTCCGCAGGTCGATCGCGTGGACGGCGTGCCGCCCGCGATCGCCATCGACCAGACGAATCCGGTGCGCAGTTCGCGTTCGACCGTCGGCACGATGACCGAACTGAACGATCATCTGAAGCTCTTCTACGCGCGCGCCGCCGAACTTTTCGACAAGAAGACGTCGCATCGCGTGCGTCACGACACGCCCGAGACGATCTACGCCGAACTGCTCGAACGCACGCGGGCCGATGATCCGCGTCTCGCGATCACGTTTCCGGTCGAATTGCCCGACACCGCGAGCGACGAGGAGGTCGAGCAGTGGCTCTCCGCGAGCGGCTATACGCGCGTGCAGGCGAAACGCCACGTCGAAACCGCAAGCGGCAAACGGCAGATGCTCGATGTCGTCGCGGATCGTTTTCGCTTGCAGAACATCGAGCGTTCGCGTGCGCTGGAGGCGATCGAAAGCGCGTTGCTGCGCGGCACGGGCCGCGTCGACGTCTATGTGCTGAAAGACGAAGGCGAGCCGGAGATCTGGCGTTTTTCCACCGGCCTGCACAGCCCGGAAAGCGATCTGCGCTACGCCGATCCGCAGCCGGCGCTGTTCTCGTTCAACTCCGCGTATGGCGCTTGCGAGACGTGCCGCGGCTTCGGACGCGTGATCGGCGTCGATTACGGTCTCGTCATCCCCGATGAAAAGAAGACGCTGCGCGAAGGCGCGATCAAGACATTGCAGACGCCCGCGTGGAAAGAGAACCAGGACGATCTCGTGCGCTACGGCGCGAAGGCGGGCATTCGCCTCGGCGTGCCGTGGAAGGATCTCACGCAGCAGGAGCGTGACTGGGTCATCAAGGGCTCTCCGGACTGGACGGGCAAGTGGCAGAACCAGTGGTACGGCGTGCAGCGCTTCTTCGATTATCTGGAGTCGAAGGCGTACAAGATGCACATCCGCGTGCTGCTGTCGAAATATCGCAGCTATACGACGTGTCCGGTGTGCGCCGGCGCGCGTCTGAAAACCGAATCGCTGCTGTGGCGTCTCGGCACGAAGGAACAGGCCGACGCAGTGCTTGCGCCGCAAGATCGCTTCATGCCGGAAGGCGTCGACTGGACGCGCGCGCAACTCGAAGCGCTGCCGGGCCTCACGGTGCACGATCTGATGCTGATGCCGATCGAGCGCATCCGCCGCTTCTTCGATTCGCTGACGCTGCCGTCGACCTTGCTCGACGAAGCGCTCAAGCTCTTGCACGCCGAGGTCCGCACGCGTCTGAAATATCTCTGCGATGTCGGTCTCGGTTATCTGACGCTCGATCGCCAGTCGCGCACGCTGTCCGGCGGCGAAGTGCAGCGCATCAATCTGACGACCGCGCTTGGCACGTCGCTCGTGAACACGCTGTTCGTGCTCGATGAACCGAGCATCGGTTTGCATCCGCGCGATCTGAACCGCATCGTCGAAGCGATGCATCGTCTGCGCGACGCGGGCAATACGCTCGTCGTCGTCGAGCACGATCCGTCGGTGATGCTCGCGGCCGATCGTCTCATCGACATGGGACCGGGTCCGGGCGAGCGCGGCGGGCAGATCGTCTATGACGGCGCACCCGACGACATTCAAGTCACCGACACACTCACCGGCGCGTATCTCGGCGGCCGCAAGCATGTCGCGCATGCGTCGAACTGGAATCGCCGCGTCGTCGATGCGAACACGCCGCGCCTCACGCTCGAAGGCGCGAGCGATCACAACCTGCGCGACGTGACGGTCGACATTCCGCTGCAACGTCTCGTGTGCGTGACGGGCGTATCGGGCTCGGGCAAATCGACGCTGATCCAGGACGTGCTCGCGCCCGCGCTGATGCGTCACTTCGGCAAGGCGACGGAAGCGCCCGGCGCGTATCGCGACCTGAAGGGCGCGGAGCATTTGAGCGATGTCGTGTTCGTCGATCAGTCGCCGATCGGCCGCACGGCGCGCTCGAATCCGGCGAGCTATGTCGGCGCGTTCGACGAAATTCGCAAGCTCTATGCGAAGGCGCCGCTCGCGTTGCAGCGCGGCTATAGCGCGAGCATGTTCAGCTTCAACTCGGGCGATGGACGCTGCCCGACGTGCGGCGGCTCGGGCTTCGAGCACGTCGAGATGCAGTTCCTGAGCGATGTCTACTTGCGTTGCCCCGATTGCGACGGACGCCGTTATCGCGCGGAAATCCTCGAAGTGAAGATCGAGCGCGGCGATCGTCAGTTGAGCGTCGCCGATGTGCTCGAGCTGACGGTGAGCGAAGCCGTCGCGCTGTTCGCCGGCGACAAGGAAGTGCTGCGCGTGCTGCAGCCGATCGTCGATGTCGGTCTCGAATACGTGAAGCTCGGCCAGCCCGTGCCGACGCTTTCGGGCGGCGAGGCGCAGCGTCTGAAGCTCGCGGGCTTTCTCGCGGAAACGTCGCAGACCAGCAAGAGCGAAAGCCGTCTCTTCATGTTCGACGAGCCGACGACGGGCCTGCATTTCGACGACATCGCGAAGCTGATGCAGGCACTGCGGCGCCTGCTCGAACGCGGTCATTCGCTGATCGTCATCGAACACAATCTCGATGTGATTCGCGCGGCCGACTGGATCATCGATCTCGGTCCGGAAGGCGGCGATGGCGGCGGGCAGCTCGTATGCGTCGGCACGCCGGACGATGTTTCGGCATGCGAACAATCGCATACGGGCCGCGCGCTGGTCGAATACGAAGAAGCGATGGCGCCCGGCGCGGCTCAAAAGCGCGCGGGCGTGCCGCTGCAACTCGCGGCGGAAGTCGCGAGCGCGCGACGTGCGTTGCAGGGCGAGAACGTGGTGCGGATCGTCAACGCGCGCGAGCACAATCTGAAGTCGCTCGATGTCGATATTCCGCATAACAAGTTCAACGTCGTGACGGGCGTGTCCGGTTCGGGCAAGTCGACGCTCGCGTTCGATATCCTTTTCCACGAAGGTCAGCGCCGTTACCTCGAATCGCTGAACGCATATGCGCGCTCCATCGTGCAGCCGGCGGGCCGTCCGGAAGTCGATGCCGTCTATGGCATTCCGCCGACCGTCGCGATCGAGCAGCGCCTGTCGCGCGGCGGACGCAAATCGACGGTCGCGACGACATCCGAAGTCTGGCACTTCCTGCGCTTGCTGTACGTGAAGCTCGGCATTCAGCATTGCATTCACGATGGCACGCCGGTCCAGTCGCAAAGTTCCGAATCGATCGCCGCGCAGATCATGCGCGATTTCAAGGGGCAGCATGTCGGACTGCTCGCGCCGCTCGTCGTCAATCGCAAGGGCGTCTATACCGATCTCGCGAAATGGGCGAAGGCGCGCGGCAATACGCATCTGCGTGTGGATGGCGAATTTCTGCCCGTGAGTCCGTGGCCGAAGCTCGATCGCTTCCGTGAACATACGATCGAATTGCCGGTTGCGGATCTAGTCGTGTCGGCGGACAACGAAGCGGAACTGCGGCGTTTGCTCGACGACACGCTCGAAATCGGCAAGGGCGTCATGCATCTTTGCGCGCCGCTCGATGAACTGCATGGGTCGTGGCACGACGGCGCGCGTCGCGGCAAGGAAGAAACGCGCGTGTTCTCGACGAAGCGCGCGTGCCCCGTTTGCGGCACGAGTTATCCGGAGCTCGATCCGCGCATGTTCTCGTACAACAGCAAACACGGCTGGTGCAACACATGCGTCGGGACGGGCGTGAAGCTCACGCGCGAACAGCGCGCCGCGTTCGACGACACGCTCTTCGCGCAGGACGATCGCGGACGCGAGCAGAGCATCGGCTCGGTCGATCAGGAACCGGACGATATCGTGGATCAGCCCTGCCCGGAATGCGAAGGCACGCGTCTGAACGATGTTGCGCGCGCCGTCACGTTCGGCAATTATCCGATCACGGAAGTCGGACGATGGACCGTCAGCGATACGCGCGAGTGGATTGCATCGCTCAAGCTCAAGGGCCGCGATGCGGATATCGCGCGTGACGTGGTCAGTGAAATCGAAGGGCGCTTGCAATTCCTCGAAGAAGTCGGGCTCGGCTATTTGAGCCTCGATCGCGCCGCGCCGACGCTTTCCGGCGGCGAAGCGCAGCGCATCCGTCTCGCGGCGCAACTCGGCAGTAATCTGCAAGGCGTGTGTTACGTGCTCGATGAACCGACCATCGGTTTGCATCCGCGCGACAACCTGATCCTGCTCTCCGCGCTCAAGAAGCTGAACGACAAGGGCAATACGCTCGTCGTCGTCGAGCATGACGAAGACACGATTCGCCGCGCGGATCACATCATCGATATCGGGCCGGGCGCGGGCAAGCGCGGCGGTACGGTCGTCGCGCAGGGCAACGTGACGGATCTCGCGGCGCACAAGGCGTCGCTCACGGGCCAGTTCCTCGCGAATCCGATCGTGCATCCGTTGCAGCCGCGCCGCGAAGTGCGCGCGGCGACCGCGAAGCGCGCCGCCGTGCCGGAGCAATGGCTGACGGTCGAAGGTGCGACGCTGCACAACTTGCGCAACGTGACGGCGACGATGCCGCTGAATCGGCTCGTCGCGATTACGGGCGTGTCGGGTTCGGGCAAATCGACGCTCGCGCGCGACGTGCTGATGACGAACCTGCTCGATGCCGTCGGCCGTTCGGTGTTGTCGTCGCCTGCGGTGCGGCGCGCGCGCAAGGCCGCGCAAGCGGACAAGCCCGCTGCCGGGTCGCGCGCCAGCGTGCTCGCGCGCGAAGCGCCGCGTCCGACGTTCGATGTCGCGCATGCGTGGCAGGGCTGCGCGGGCGTAACCGGTTTCGAGGCTATCGATCGCGTGCTCGAAGTCGATCAGACGCCGATCGGCAAGACGCCGCGTTCATGCCCGGCCACCTACATCGGCATGTGGGACACGATCCGCAAGCTCTTCGCCGATACGCTCGAGGCCCGCGCGCGCGGCTACACGCCGTCGCGTTTCTCGTTCAACACGGGCGATGGCCGTTGCCCGGCATGCGAAGGCCAGGGCGTGCGGACCATCGCGATGAGCTTCCTGCCCGATGTCAAAGTGCCGTGCGACGTGTGCCACGGCCAGCGCTTCAATCCGGAAACGCTCGCGGTGACATGGCGCGGCAAAAACATCGGCGAAGTGCTGACGATGGAGATCGACGAAGCCGTCGAGTTCTTCGCGTCGATGCAGAGCATCGCGCATCCGCTGCAATTGCTGCGCGATGTCGGCCTCGGCTATCTGACGCTCGGCCAGCCGTCGCCGACGCTGTCGGGCGGCGAGGCGCAGCGCATCAAGCTCGTCACCGAACTGTCGAAAGTGCGCGACGACGTCACGCGGCGCGGCCAGAAGCCGCCGCACACGCTTTATGTGCTCGATGAGCCGACCGTCGGCCTGCACATGGCGGACGTCGCGAAGCTGATACGCGTGCTGCATCGTCTGGTGGATGGCGGGCATAGCGTGATCGTCATCGAACACGATCTCGATGTGATCGCCGAAGCCGACTGGGTGCTCGATCTCGGCCCGGAAGGCGGCGTGAATGGCGGCACGATCGTCGCGGCGGCGGACCCGGACACGCTCGCGACGCATCCGCGCAGTCATACCGGCGCTGCGCTGCGGCCGGTTTTGGCGCGGACACGGGAGACCGAAAATGCTGCGTGATCTCGATACGCTGATCGCGTCGATGGAGCCCGAACTGCAGCCGGGCGCGTACGTGTTCGCGTCGCTGCCGCACGATGCGGTGGCGAGCGGCGCGGGCATCGTCGCGACGTTCCGCGAGCGCGAGGGATTGACGGTCGTGATGGAAGAAAGCGCGGCGCAGGCGGCCGGCGTCGCGCCGCTCTTTCGCGCGGCCTGGATCACGCTGACCGTTCATTCGGATCTGAACGCGGTCGGCTTGACGGCGGCGTTCGCGCGTGCGCTCGGCGAGGCGAACATCAGTTGCAATGTGATTGCGGCGGCGTATCACGATCACATCTTCGTTCCGGTCGAAGAGGGCGAACGCGCCGTCGAAGTCCTTCGGGATGTGCAACGCGCTGCTGGTAAGCTTTCGGCCTCATCAAAACCATGAAACCGACATAGATGGAAACGCAGGACAAAGCCGTCGCGCTGAGAAGAATGAAATGCTTCGCCGCCGGGCTGCTCGTCGCGGCCGGCGCCTTGTTCGCGCTCGCGAAAAGCCAGCACGATGCGGGCGCGTGGGCGTGGGTGTCGTCGTTCGCGGAAGCCGCGATGGTCGGCGCGCTCGCCGACTGGTTCGCGGTGGTCGCGCTGTTTCGGCATCCGCTTGGCGTGCCGATTCCGCACACCGCGATCCTGCCCGCGAACAAGGCGCGCGTCGCGGACAACCTGGCCGTGTTCGTTCGCGACCGTTTTCTCGGCACCGATGCGCTCGTCGCGCGCGTGAATGCGTTCGATCCGGCGAGCCGTCTGTCGATGTGGCTGGCCGAGCCTGCCAATGCCGAGTTGCTCGGCAAGAAGGCCGTGGGCGCGGTCGGGCAACTGCTGTCTTTCGTCGATGACGAGCGCGTGAAGTCGATGCTCTACGAGACGCTGCGCCGTCGCGCGGAGTCGTTCGATCTGGCGAGCGCGACGGGAAGCGTGCTGTCGACGCTGATATCGGACCGGCGTCATCAGTTGCTGCTCGATGAGGGCCTGAAGCAACTGGCCGGGTGGCTCGACAAGCCCGAAGTGCAGGAGATGCTCGCGACGCGCATCGTCGCGGTGGCGGGCGAGGAGTATCCGAAGCTCGTCGGTATGCTGGGATTCGTCGGACTGAATGCTGAAGACCTTGGCAACAAGTTTGCGGCCGGTCTCGTGCGCGGCGCGAATCAATGGCTGCACGATGTAAGCAGCGATCCCGAGCACGAGCGTCGCAAGGCTTTCGATGCGGCCGTGGAGCGGTTTGTCGAGCGGTTGAAGACGGATCCGGCGTTCAAGGCGCGCATCGACGAGCACAAGCGTGAGTGGCTGGAGCGGCCCGAGTTGCGGACATACGTGAACGGGCTGTGGGACGAGTTCATCGCGTGGCTCGATGCGGATATCAAGCGGCCGGATTCGGCGCTGCATGCGAAGGTCGTCGCGATGGCGGGCGGTTTTGCCGAGGCGCTCGGCAGCGATCCGGCATTGCGCGAGTCGATTAACGAGCATATGCGCGATGCTTTGAAGGCGCTTGCGCCGGAGTTGCGCGATGGCATCGCGAAGCATATTGCCGCCACCGTCAAGCAGTGGGACGATGCGACGCTCGTCAGGGATGTTGAGCTTAATATTGGGCGGGATTTGCAGTTCATTCGCGTGAATGGGACGCTTGTGGGAGGCGCCGTCGGGATTTTGATTCACGCTGTGAGTGCGGTTCTTGGTTGATTTTGTTTCTTCGCTGGATCCCGTGATTGGGTCGGGTCGGGGTTTCGCCGGATCCCGTTTTCGCGTCGGTCTATTAGCGTTGCCCCTGTGCGGGGCGGCACTTACTTTCTTTGCTGCTGCAAAGAAAGTAAGCAAAGAAAGCAGCTTCCGATACGCCCGCGGTCACACGCAATTTGGGTAGTCCTCTCGTCGATCGTGGGCTGCCTAAAGAGTGCCCTCATAGGCCCCATCGGGCTTGGCTCGCGCACGGTCTGAACCATCGCACCACACACCAAACTGGTTCAGCACCAAATAGCTCCAGCCCGCTTCGCGGCCGACCGGTCAATCGGGGATGCATGTGCTTCGCTACTAACGTCTTCATCTCGCCGCCTTCGCCGTACGTCGGTTTCCCTCGCATATCGGGCGGCAGCGCGTAGCGCTGTGCCGGATGTATGATTGCTGGACCCGCGCGTTGTAACTACTAGCTAGTCAGACCGTGCGCGAGCCAAGCCCGGTGATTGTGATGAGGGCACTCTTTAGGCAGCCCACGATGGACGAGAGGACTACCCAAATTGCGTGTGACCGCGGGCGTATCGGAAGCTGCTTTCTTTGGTTACTTTCTTTGCAGCAGCAAAGAAAGTGACTGCCGCCCCGCACAGGGGCAGTGCTAATAGACCGACACGAAACCGGGATCCGGCGAAACCCCGAACCGACACGAAACCGGGATCCGGCGAAACCCCGAACCGACACGAAAGCGGGATCCGGCGAAACCCCGAGCCGCCACGAAACCGGGATCCGGCGAAACCCCGAGCCGCCACGAAAGCGGGATCCGGCGAAACCCCGAGCCGCCACGAAACCGGGATCCGGCGAAACCCCGAGCCGCCACGAACACGCAATCCAGCAAAAAAAACAAAACCATGACACGCATCGAACGCACCGATGAATCGCCGATCGACGCTGCGCGTCTGGAAGACGAATGGCTCGAACCCGATGCTTACGGCGGTTTCGCCTCCGGCACGGTCGGCACGATGCGCACACGTCGCTACCAAGCGCTGCTGCTGACGGCGACTCAACCGCCCGCCGGCCGTGTCGTGCTCATCAACGGCATGGAAGCATGGCTCGAAACGGGCAACGCGCGTATCCCTCTGACGATGCAGCGCTACGCCCCCGACATCCTCTATCCCGACACGACCGCAAGCCTCCTTTCATTCGATACAGATCCGTGGCCCACATGGCGCTACCGCATCGGTAACGACGACGCAACGATCATCGTCGCAGAAGCGTTCGTTGCAAAGGAAGCCCGCCAAACCGTCCTGCGCTGGCGTCTCGAGGGCGCATCGAAAGCGGCCAAGTTGGAAGTCCGCCCGCTGCTCTCAGGCCGCGACTACCACGCGCTGCACCACGAAAACGCGGCATTTTCCTTCGATGCCACACTGGAAGGCGAGCGCGTGCAATGGCAGCCGTATGGCGATTTGCCGACGATTTGCGTCACGTCGAACGGCGCTTACGATCACGCCCCCGACTGGTATCGCAACTTCTGCTACGTGCGCGAACGCGAGCGCGGACTCGATTTCACCGAAAACCTCGCGACGCCCGGCATCTTCAGCTTCGATCTCGCGCGCGGCGAAGCCGTGATGATCCTCCACGCGCACGCGGGCCACGACAAGCCGTTCGAAGACAGCGCGCTCGCGCACGCATCGCATCTCGCCTCGCGGGAAAAAGAACGGCGCGCGGCGTTCGGCTCGCGGCTCGCGCGCAGCGCCGATGCGTACGTCGTCACGCGCAATGTCGGCAAAACGATCATCGCGGGCTTTCCGTGGTTCACCGACTGGGGCCGCGACACCTTCATCTCGATGCGCGGCCTCCTGCTCGCGTCCGGCCGGCATCAGGAAGCGGAATCGATCCTGCTCGAATGGGCCGATACGATTTCCGAAGGCATGGTGCCGAACCGCTTTCCGGACAGCGGCGGCCTGCCCGAATACAACTCCGTCGATGCCTCGCTGTGGTTCGTCGTCGCCGCGCACGATTATCTGGCGACGGGGCACGCGCACGCGGCGACGACGAGCCGCCTGCAAAGCGCCGTCGATGCGATTCTCGACGGCTATTCGCGCGGCACGCGCTTTCGTATCGCCGCCGATGTGGACGGTCTGCTGCGCGCGGGCGTGCCCGGCGTCCAGCTCACATGGATGGACGCGAAGGCAGGCGACTGGGTCGTGACGCCGCGTATCGGCAAGCCGGTAGAGGTGCAGGCGCTGTGGATCAACGCGCTCACGATCGCGAGCGAGTGGAATCCGCGCTGGCAGGCGTTGCGCGATCGGGCGCAGTTGTCGTTCGCCGCGCGTTTCGTCGATCCGGACACGCATACGCTCTTCGATGTCGTCGACGTCGATCACGAACCCGGTCGCGTCGATCGATCGATTCGCCCGAATCAGATCTTCGCGGTCGGCGGCTTGCCGTTTCCGCTCGTCGATGGCGATATCGCGCGCGCGGTCGTCGATCAGGTCGAAACGCAACTTCTCACGCCGCCCGGTTTGCGCACGCTCGCGCCGTCCGATCCGGCCTACAGGGCGAACTACGCGGGCGGCGTGCTGGATCGCGATGGCGCGTATCACCAGGGCACCGTCTGGCCGTGGCTGATCGGCCCGTTCGTCGAGGCGTGGGTGCGCGTGCACGGCGCGGCGGGCGCGCGCGAGCGTTTTCTGACGCCGCTCTACGCGCATCTCGATCGCTACGGTCTCGATCACGTCAGCGAAGTCGCCGATGCCGATGCGCCGCACACGCCCGGCGGGACGCCGTTTCAGGCGTGGTCGCTCGCGGAGCTCCTGCGCATCGAAAAGCTGCTCGGCGCAACCTAGCGCGGCGCGCGCGGGCCGGCGTCAAAACGCGCTAAATTACGAGACTTGCCCGTCGTTCAGCACGCCGCCATCGAGGAGTCGCCCATGTCGAAATCGCGCCCCGTCAACCAGCTCGAAACCGTCGAGGGCCTGAGGCTCCATTCGAAGGACTGCCCACGCTGGCAGCGCTGGGGACCGTATCTGAGCGAACGCCAATGGGGCACCGTGCGCGAGGACTACAGCGAATTCGGCACCGCGTGGGAATACTTTCCGCACGATCATGCGCGCAGCCGCGCGTATCGCTGGGGCGAGGACGGTATCGCCGGTTTCGGCGACGACAAACTCAACTGGTGCATCTCGCTCGCGCTCTGGAACGGCTGCGATCCGATCATCAAGGAGCGGCTCTTCGGTCTGACGAACCAGGAAGGCAATCACGGCGAGGACGTGAAGGAACTGTACTTCTACATCGACGGCACGCCGACGCATTCCTACATGCGCATGCTCTACAAGTATCCGCATGCGGCGTATCCGTATGCCGATCTCGTCGATGAAAACGCGCGGCGCGGCGCCGACATGCCCGAATACGAAGTGCTCGACACGGGCGTGTTCGACGACGCGCGTTACTTCGATGTGCAGGTCGAATACGCGAAGCACACGCCGGACGACATCGTGATGCGCGTGACGATCGAGAATCGCAGCGACGTGCGGGCCGCGCTCGACGTGCTGCCGCAAATCTGGGCGCGCAATACCTGGTCGTGGAAGCCGACGCCGATCAAGCCCTCGCTGAAGGTGGAAACGGTGCAGGGCGAAGGCACCTACGTGCTCGCCGAACAGGGCGCGCACGAACCGATGGTCGTCACCGCGTGGTCGCCGGACGCGAGCGCGATGGAATGGCTCTTCTGCGAGAACGAGACCAACGTCAGGCGTCTCTTCCACATGGAAGGCACGGGACCGTTCAAGGACGGCTTCAACGATTACATCCTGCAAGGCGACGAAGACGCGATTCGCCGCGACAAGGGCACGCGCGCGGCCGCGCACGCGCATCTCGAACTGGAGCCGCTCGGCAAGGCGGTCGTGTATCTGCGCTGGCGGCCCGAGTCCGCGCCGGACGCCGTGCCGCTCGACGTCGATGGTCTCTTCGCGCGACGCATCGCGGAAGCCGACGAGTTTTACGGCGCGCTGCAGCACGATATCGCCGATGCCGATCAGCGGCTCGTGCAACGCCAGGCACTCGCCGGCATGCTGTGGTCGAAGCAGTACTATCAGTTCGATGTGACGCGCTGGCTCGACGGCGATCCGCTTCAGCCGAAGCCGCCGAAGCAGCGGCGCACCGGACGCGATTCGGACTGGCGGCATCTGTGCAACGCGGACATCGTGTCGATGCCGGACAAGTGGGAATATCCGTGGTACGCGTCGTGGGATCTCGCGTTTCATGCGGCGGCGTTCGCGCTCATCGATCCGGAGTTCGCGAAACGTCAGTTGCTATTGCTAGTGAAGGACCGCTATCAGCATCCGAACGGTCAATTGCCCGCGTACGAATGGGCTTTCGGCGATGCCAATCCGCCCGTGCACGCGTGGGCGACGTGGCGCGTCTACGAGATCGACCGCGCGATCACCGGCAAGGGCGATCGCGATTTTCTGGAACTCGTGTTCCACAAGCTGCTGCTCAACTTCTCATGGTGGGTGAATCGCAAGGATGCCGACGGCAAGAACATTTTCCAGGGCGGCTTTCTCGGCCTGGACAACGTGGGCATCTTCGATCGCTCGTCGCCGCTGCCGACGGGCGGCCACATCGATCAGGCCGACGGCACCGCATGGATGGCCGCGTACGCGCTCGATCTGATGCGTATCGCGCTCGAGCTCGCATACGCGAACAAGGTGTTCGTCGATATCGCCGTGAAGTTCTTCGAGCACTTCCTGTATATCGCGGAAGCGGTGAGCTGCGAGGACGATTGCGACACCGGTCTCTGGGACAGCGAGGACGAGTTCTTCTACGACAAGCTGCGCCTGCCCGACGGAACCAATGTGCCGATGCGCGTGCGGTCCATCGTCGGGCTGATTCCGCTTTTCGCCGTGCATGTGCTGGAGCCGAAGGTGTATCGCTCGCTGCCGGAATTGCGCGAACGGCTGCACTGGTTTCTCGAACATCGAACGGATCTTTCGAGGCTCGTGTCGCGCTGGAACGTGGCGGGTCAGGGCAACAGCGTGCTGCTGTCGCTGTTGCGCGGGCATCGCATGAAGGCGCTGCTCAGGCGCATGCTCGACGAAACCGAATTCCTTTCCGATCACGGCGTGCGCGCGCTGTCACGCGTGCATCTCGATAACCCGTTCGTCTTCTATCACAACAGCGAAAGCTTCGGCATCCAGTATCTTCCGGCGGAATCCGACTCGCGCGTGTTCGGCGGCAATTCGAACTGGCGCGGTCCGGTGTGGATGCCGGTCAACTATCTGCTGATCGAATCGATCCACGAGTTTCATCGCTATTACGGCGATGATTTTCGCGTCGAATATCCGACGGGCTCGGGACAGAAGTTTTCGCTCGCGCAAATCGCCGACGAACTCGCGCGCCGCGTGACCACGCTCTTTCTGCTCGACAAGAACGGCGAGCGTCCGGTGATGGCTGCCTATCCGCTGCTACAGGCCGATCCGCGTTCGCGTGATCTCGTGCTCTTTCACGAGTATTTTCATGGCGACAACGGGCGCGGCGTGGGCGCGTCGCATCAGACGGGCTGGAGCGGGCTCGTCGCGCTGTTGCTGCATCCGCATGCGACGGGGCCGTCCGGCGTCGTGCCGCTCGCCGGCGAAGCCGATGCCGATGTTCAGGAGTTCGCAGGAGCGAAATGAGGCGTGAATCGCGGTGGCATCGCGTTTTGCGGGGTTCGGCGAAAGTCAAGCGCCACAGGTCGAAAGCGTTGTTAGGAATTGTCTGGTATTACTCATCGCTCCAACTGCGTAAGTTTGTGGAAACACAAATTGATAACAGTCTGGAGGACAAAATGGCGCAGTCCATTAGCGCATATTCTCTCAGCGGCTACCAAATGGGCTTGGGCGCTGGCGGCCGCGCTCATATCGAACACGAACATTGCCCGCCGTTCGCCATCGTCATGCTGGTGTTCGCCGCCGCAATGCTCGGCGGCGTCTGGTTCAGCGGCGAATTCAACAGCTTCGCCGCCGGGTTGATCGCGTGGGCCGGCATCCTCGCCATGCTGGGCGCATGCGCCGATCGCTGGTTCAGCGGCGCCGCCGCGCTCGAACGCCGTATCCGTCAGCGCGAGAGAGCGCGATGCCGCGTGCTTGGCGGCATCGCGTCGCGCAGCGGTTTCAGGCAGCAATGGCCTGACTGGACGACGTCAGCAGCACGGGAATGGACTTCGACGTCGGCGTACCGGCGCCATCCGCAACCGATGACAGCGGCACGAGCGGGTTGGTCTCCGGATAATACGCACCGAGACAGCCACGCGGAATGTCGTATTCGACGAGCTTGAAACCGTCTACGCGACGCTCGATGCCGTCGTCCCACACGCTCGTGATATCCACCAGTTCGCCCGGCTCGAACCCGAGCATGTCGATGTCCTCGCGGTTCGCGAACAGCACGCGCCGCTGTCCGTACACGCCGCGGTAGCGATCGTCGAGACCGTAGATCGTCGTGTTGTACTGATCGTGCGAACGCGTCGTCATCAGCGTCATGAGACGGTCGCCGTACAGCGCACGGGCGCGGTGGATCGGCGTATCGACCGCGATCCTGTGCACGATGAACTGCGCCTTGCCGCTCGGCGTCTTCCAGACGCGATCGCGCGAGGCCACGCCGAGATGAAAACCGCCCGGCTGCTTCAGGCGTTCGTTGTAGCGCTCGAAACCGTCGAGCACTTTTTCGATGCCATCGCGGATCAGCGCGTAGTCGCCCTCATGTGCGCGCCAGTCGACCTTGGCCGAGCCGAGCGTCGCGTGCGCCATGCGTGCGACGATCGCGACTTCGGAAAGCAGATTCGCCGAGGCCGGCTTGTTCATGCCGTAAGAAATGTGCACCATGCTCATCGAATCCTCGACGGACACGCCTTGCGGCACGCCGTTCTGAACATCGATCTCGGTGCGGCCGAGCGTCGGCAGAATGAGCGCGTCGCGGCCGTGTACGAGATGGCTGCGGTTGAGCTTTGTCGTGATGTGCACCGTGAGATCGCACGAGCGCATCGCTTCCCAGGTGCGCGGCGTGTCGGGCGTCGCGATCGAAAAATTTCCGCCCAGGCCGATAAACACCTTCACCTTGCCTTCGAGCATCGCGTGAATCGTTTCGACGACGTCGTAGCCATGCTCGCGCGGGGGCTCGAAATCGTAGGCCGCGCCGAGCCGGTCGAGAAACGCCTGCGTCGGTTTTTCCTCGATGCCGACCGTGCGGTCGCCCTGCACGTTCGAATGGCCGCGCACCGGACATAAGCCCGCGCCGCGCCGTCCGATATTCCCGCGCATCATCATCAGGTTCGAAAGCAGTTGAATGGTCGGCACGGAGTTCTTGTGCTGCGTGAGGCCCATGCCCCACGTCGAGATGACGGCGCGGCCTTTCGCGTAGATGTCGGCGAGATTCAGCAGATCGTCCATCTCCACGCCCGATTCCGCGATGATCGCGTCCCAGCTTTCGGCGCGCAGGTCGTCGGCGAAGGCGTCGAAGCCGACCGTGTGCTCCGCGATGAAATCGACGTCGAGCACGCGCTCGCCACCGTTCGCGCGCGCGGCGTCGTCGAGTTCGATCACGCGCTTCGCCACGCCTTTGATCAGCGCGAAGTCGCCGCCGACTTTCGGGCGGATGAACACCGAACTGATCTTCACGCCCTTCGGCGAGAGCATGTCGAGCGTGTGCTGCGGGCTCGCGAAACGTTCGAGGCCGCGCTCCTTCAGCGGATTGATCGACACGATGGTCGCGCCGCGTTTCGCGCACTCGCGCAACTCGCCGAGCATGCGCGGATGGTTCGTCGCCGGATTCTGGCCGAAGAGTAGCAGCGTGTCGGCGTGTTCGAAGTCGTCGAGCGTGACGGTGCCCTTGCCGATGCCGACGGTATGCGGCAAGCCGCGGCTCGTCGCTTCGTGGCACATGTTCGAGCAATCGGGGAAATTGTTCGTGCCGTACATCCGCACAAACAATTGATACAGAAAAGCGGCTTCGTTGCTCGCACGGCCGGACGTGTAGAACGCGGCGCGATCGGGATCGTCGAGTTTTTTCAGATGCGAGGCGATGAGTTCGAACGCATCGTCCCAGTCGATCGGCACATAGCGGTCGCGCTTTGCGTCGTAGACGAGCGGATCGGTCAGCCTGCCGTGCTGCTCCAGTTCGTAATCGCTCTGCGTCATCAGCGACGAAACCGTGTGCTCCTCGAAGAACGCGGGCGTCACGCGCTTGCTCGTCGCTTCGGCGGCGACGGCCTTGACGCCGTTCTCGCAGAATTCGAAGGTCGAGCCGTGCTCGCGGTCGGGCCACGCGCAGCCGGGGCAATCGAAGCCGTCCGGCTGATTCTGCTTGAAGAGCGTCTTGTAGTTGCCACCCGCCACCTTCTCCTTGACGAGATTGATGGCGACCTGCTTCAGCGCGCCCCAGCCGGCGGCGGGATGCGTATAGGGTTCGATGCGTTCTTCGGGCTTCTTGAACATGGCTTGGCGGATGATGCTTTTTGGCTTGCGATGTCCGAAGCGTACTGTGATCCGAATCGCGCGCGGCGCACAGAAAATGCGAAATAGAAGGAGTACAGTTGCGTCGATTTGCCCTAGACTTGACGCATTCCCGCTTCAGAACGAAATCCAGTTGAAACTCTACGAAAAGCTCGCCGATGAAATCGAGGAAGCCGTGCGGCGCGGCGTGTTCACGCCCGGCGAGAAGATTGCGTCGGTGCGGCAGGCGAGCCAGCAGCACGGCGTGAGCATCAAGACGGTGCTGCATGCGTACGCGATCCTGGAAAGCCGCGGGATTCTGGAGACGCGTCCGCAGTCCGGCTATTTCGTGCGCGCAAAACCGCAGGCGGGCGCGGCGCACAGTCAGCCGACGCGCGTGATCGCGACGGCATCGGAAGTCGATGTGAGCCGGCTCGTGCTTTCGACGTTGCGCAGCATCCGCGCTCACGACGCCGTGCCGTTCGGCTCGCCGTATCCCGATCCCGAGCCGTTTCCGTGGCGGCGCATCAACCAGTACGCGAACGCGATCGCGCGGCGGCAGGCGAGTTGGAATCTCATCGACGATCTGCCGCCCGGCAATCCCGAGCTGATTCGCCAGATCGCGCGGCGTTATGCCGAAAACGGCGTGCCGGTCGATCCGGAGGAGATCGTCATCACGGTCGGTGCGACTGAGGCGATCAACCTGAGCCTGCAGGCCGTCGCGCAGCCCGGCGACACGGTGGCCGTCGAATCGCCGACTTACTACGCGATGCTGCACGCGATCGAGCGTCTCGGGATGCGCGCGATCGAAGTGCCGACGCATCCGGCGGAAGGCATCGACATCGACGCTCTGGCGCGGATCATCGGACGAAGAAAGATCGCCGCGTGCATGGTGATGCCGAACTTCCAGAATCCGCTCGGCTTCCAGATGCCGGACGAGCACAAGCGCCGGCTCGTCGAATTGCTGTCCGCGCACGATATTCCGGTCATCGAAAACGATGTCTATCACGAGCTTTATTACGGCGATGCGCGCCCGTCGACGCTCAAGAACTTCGATACAAAAGGGCTCGTGCTGCATTGCGCGTCGTTTTCGAAGAGTCTGACGGCGTCGTACCGGATCGGCTGGGCGATGCCGGGACGGTATCGGGCGCAGGTCGAGAAGCTCAAGTTTCTGAACACGTTGACGACGCCATCGGTGCCGCAGGTCGCGATCGCGGATTATCTGCGGCAGGACGGCTACGACCGGCATCTGCGGCGCGTGCGCAAGCTGTATCGGCAGCAGTCGCGCATCATGAGCGCGATGGTCGAGCGCTTCTTTCCGGCGGGCACGCGCACATCGGCGCCGCAGGGCGGCTATGTGCTATGGGTGGAATTGCCGGAGCGCGTCGATTCGATGCGGCTCTATCGCGCCGCGCTCGACAGCGGCATCACGGTCGGACCGGGCTACATGTTCTCCACGCGCAACGCCTTCAGCCATTTCATCCGGCTGAACTACAGTTATCCGTGGACCGCGCAGAGCGAGGCCGCGTTGCGGCGGCTCGGCGAACTCGCGGGCAGGGAGATAACTTTGGGGATTCGCGCATGAACGATGACATCGATCCGGCGCTCGTCGCCGTGCTGACACAGCTTTGGCGCGCACAGACGGAAACGCCGGAACGCGCGTGGTCGCTCGCGAAATTGGCGAAGCAGTCCGGTTTGCCGATGAGCGCGTTGCGTCGGCAATTGACCGGGCTCGAGGAAGCGGGATTCGTCGAGGTCCGGATGAACGAGGATGGGACGGGCAGCGCGGGGTTGAGCGAGCAAGGCGTGACTTTGTGTCAGTCGATTTTCAGCGCAGGTGAATAAATGGGCTATGGTGATATACCATATGTATATCGTATAGCGAGGTATCTATGGGAAGGATCTTGATCGATTTGCCCGACGAACAGATAGACGAACTCGCCGCGATCGGCGAAGAGCAGCAGCGCCCGCGAGCCGCGGTCATTCGGGACGCGATCAGCGCGTACGTCGCGAGCAACAAGCGCCGTTCTGCCGTCGATGTGTTCGGCTTATGGCAAGAGCGAAAGATCGATGGATTGCAGTATCAGCGGGAGCTGCGCGAAGAATGGTAAGAGCGCTTTTCGACACGAACATCCTGATCGATTACCTGTTGGGAATCGATGCGGCACGCAAGGAGATCGAGCGTTACGAAGAGCGGTCGATCAGCATCATCACGCTCATGGAAGTTCTAGAGGGCGCCAAACCCGACAGTGAAGCGTCGCTGCGCGCCTGGCTGTCCACCTTCGATCTCGTGCCGCTCGATTCGGCCGTCGCGAACCTCGCAATCGGAATTCGCAGGAAATCGCGCATCAAGTTGCCGGATGCGATCGTGTGGGCGTCGGCGCAATCGGTGAATGCGCTGCTCGTTTCGCGCAACTCGAAGGACTTCCCGCCCGACGATCCGGGCGTGCGGATGCCCTATCAACTGTAGCCGCGTCGGTCGCCAGCACCCTTGGACATCCACATCACCCTGCACGGCCGCCGCGACCTGACCGGCCAGATCTACGGCCAGCTACGCGCGGGCATCATCGAAGGGCGGCTCGCCGCGAACGCGCGCCTGCCGTCCACGCGCGATCTCGCCGCGCAGCTCGGCGTCTCGCGCAAGACCACGCTCGATGTCTTCGAGCGGCTGATCGCGGAAGGCTTCTTGCGCACGCGCGCCGGCGACGGCACGTTCGTCGCTGAAGGGCTCACGCGCCTGCCGACCGCGCGCACCGAACCCGTATCGGCCCGCGCTCGCGCCACCGGCATCTGGCGCAAGATGCCCGAGCGCATGACGATGCCGATGCCGCCCGCCGACGAAACGCTCGACTGCGATTTCAAGGGCGGCGTAACCGACAAATCGCTCTTTCCCTACGACGCCTGGCGACGCTGCCTGAATCAGGCACTGCGCACGCAGACGCGCGCGGGCGGCGGCGTCGCGGGTTATCGCGATCCGGGCGGCGAGCAGGCGTTGCGGCTCGGCATCGCGCGTTATCTCGCGTTCAGCCGCGCGGTCGTCTGCAACTGGCAGGACGTGATCGTCACGCAGGGCGCGCAACAGGCGCTCGATCTGCTCGCGCGCGTGACGATCCAGCCGGGCGATGTCGTCGCGGTCGAAGAGCCGGGTTATCCGCCGGCGCGGGCGCTCTTCGCGGCGCTCGGCGCGCGCATCGCGCATGTGCCGGTCGATGGCGAGGGCATCGTCGTGAGAAAGCTGCCGCGCAACACGCGGCTCGTCTACGTGACGCCGTCGCATCAGTTTCCGCTCGGCATGCCGATGAGCCTCGAGCGGCGCGTCGAGTTGCTCGAATGGGCGGGCAAGCGCGGCGCGGTGATCGTCGAGGACGACTACGACGGCGAATTCCGCTTCGAAGGGCGGCCGGTGGAATCGCTGAAGAGTCTCGATCGCGCGGGACTCGTCGCGTATGTCGGCACGTTTTCGAAGACGCTCTTTCCCGATCTGCGGCTCGGCTACGTCGTGCCGCCCGCGACACTCTCCGAACCGCTCTGGAACGCAAAGCAGATTTGCGACTGGCACAGCTGCATGCTGACGCAAACCGCGCTCGGCGCGTTCATGCTCGATGGCGAATACGCGAAGCATCTGCGCCGCATGCACAAGGCGTACGCGGAACGCCGCGCGCTGTTGATCGAACGTCTGCAAGGCGAGCTCGCGCCTTGGTTCGAGCCGCTGCCCGCGACGGCGGGCATCCATCTCGTCGCGCGGCTCGCCGGTTCGGTGCGGGAAGACGAGGTCGTCGCGGCGGCGCGCGCCGTATCGGTCGGGCTGTACGGCATACGCGCGTTCTACGCGGGCGAGCCGGCGCAGCAAGGCGTGCTGCTCGGCTACGGCGGGACGAACGTCACGGCGATCGAGCGCGGCGCGACGCGCCTCGCCGCGCTCATGCCGACGCTCGTCCGCTAGCTTCGCGGCGTCACTGATCGCACAACAACAGCAGCTTTTCCTGCGCGGAACACGCCGCTTTTTTCGGCTTTTGCGCGGCCGCGTCCGCGTCGCGCGTCGCGACCTTGCGCGTCGGATTCTGCGCTTGCTCGGCGGCCGCCGTGCGCTGCGCGATGCACGCGCGCAAGTGCTTTTCCATCGGCGGATAGTATTTCCAGCCCTTCGTGAGCGGCGGCAGTTCGAGATGCACCTGCTTCCACTTCGGATGGCCGTTCGCCTGCAGCGTGTCGAAGTTCGAGCACAGCGAATCGGCGAATTTCGACAGCGCGCCGACCGTGCCGCGCAAACCGTAATCGTAGGTCACGAGAAACGCCTTCACGGTGAGCGTCGGCGTGTCTTCCTGAATCCAGTTCGGATAACTCGTCGTGCGGATCGTCGCCGGGAAATAGGTCTGCTTCGCGCGCGCGGTTTCCTGCGCGTTCGGATCGAGGCGCAGCAGCCTGATCTGCTTGAGCAGCTCCGGATTCATGTCCTGAAAGAGCTTCGCCGGCTGCCCCGCGACGATCACCGCCACGTCGATCTTCCCGACGATCAGCCGCGCGAGCGAATCCTCGTTGTTGAGATGCTGCTCGTTGGCTTCGGCGATCGGTTCGCCGAACATCAGCCGATACAGCGTCTCCGCCGATTGCGCCGTGCCGCTGCCGATCGGCCCGACGCTGATGTTCTTGCCCTTGATCTCGTGGATGTACTTCATCGGCGAGTCCGCGCGCGTGACGAAGTAAATCTCTTCGTCGTAGAGCGGCATGATGAGCCGCAGCGGCTTGATGATCTTGCCCGCGTCCGCATTGCCCGAGGTCGCCATGTCCATGTACGCCTGATACACGTCCGACTGCACCAGCGCGAACTTCACGCCGGGCTCGTAGCGCATGCGCTGCACGTTCTCCGCCGACCCTTTCGACGGCAGCACTTCCAGTTCGATGCCGGCCGGCTCGGCGACGTACTTCGACAAGTCCTGTCCGATCTGGATATACGTGCCGCGTTCCTGGCCCGTCGTGATCTTGTAGGGAATCGGATCGGCGGCGAAGCTCGATCCCGCGCCGATCATCCCGGCGATGGCGAGAAGCGTCAGCGCGCCCCGTGCGGCGTTGCGCATGTATTTCGTGGTGAACATGATTGACCCTTAGTCGGAGTTGGACGGGTGCTTTTTGAAACTCGCACGATGCGGGAATCGTCCGCGTCGCGCGCAATCTGCTCATGCGCGGGCACTCGCATGCGGCCCGGCGCGAAGATGCGCGGCGCGTGCTTGCGGTGCGTCGGTGTTGTCTCTGCGTGTTCTTGTAGTTGCGTCGTTCTCGTGCGCTTTTTTGCGTTTTTTGCCGTTTTCAGCGCGACGGCGGCTTCGAGGCCGAATCGCCGCCGCTCCAGCCGTATTGCTTGATGGCGCGTTCGAGTTCCTCGGACTTGTCGGAGTCGACATGCGAACCGGCCGGCACCGTGGCGAACTGCGGCGACGCGCCGGTCGTGGCCGCGGCCTGCGTGCTGCGCGTCGCGACGTTCGTCTGCACGACGGGCTGGGCGACGGCTTGTGCGACGGCCGCGGGCGGACGGGGCACGGCTGCCTGCATCGGCGCCGTCGATGGCGGAAGCGCGCTGCTCTGATTGCCCGATTGCGGTGGATGCGGCACGGCGGTGCGCGTCGGGGGCGCGGACGGCTGCGGCGGATCTTCGCCGAGGTAATACGCGCCGCGCGGATTGGCCGGACGAGCGGCTTGCTGCGGCGGCTCGTCGCCGATGTAATAGGGCGCGCGCGGGTTCGCGGCACGCGAATTCGCGGCGGAAGGCTGGGCGCTTTCTTCGCCGAGATAATAGGGCGCGCGCGCCGCTTGCGTGACGGGCGGCGGAGCGGCCTTCGCAGCGGCCGGTTGCGACGGCGCGGGCACGGCGGCTTGTGTCGTGGCCGGTTGTGGCGTCGGCAGGGGCGTCGGTTGGGGCGTCGGTTGCGTGGCCGCTTGCGGCGCGGGCGTGGGCATCGTCATCGTCGTGGCGACGGTCGGCGCGGGCGGCGGATTGATCGTCGTCGCGGTGATCGCGGCGGTCGCCGCCTGGCCACGCGCGATTTTCTCCGCGCGCGATTCGTAGGCAGCGTCGTCGTCGGCCCAGCGCGCAGCGGTGCTGCGTTGCACCGTGCGCCTGTCCGGCGTGGGCTTCTGAGCAAACCCGTTCGTCTTTGCGGCCTGCGCGGCCGCCGCTGCAACGTTTGCCTGCGCGGGAAGCTGAACGGGCGCGGCAGCCGCCGTGTTCGCGGCTTCCGCGGCGGGCGCCGTGCCCGGCACGCGTTTGGCGAGCGCGGCCACTGCCGTCGGCGCGAGCCAGCCCGCGTGCGAAATCACGCGTTCGAGCATGGCTTGCGATTCGATGTTGCTGCCGTCGAGGGCGAGCGCCTCGCCCGCGTTCTGCTGCACGCACGCCCACGCGGACGTGCGCTCGCAGGCGCGCGCGAGTTGCAGCGCGGCGTCGCGCTGCGCTTCGCGCTTGACGAGCTCGTCCTTCAGCGATTCGTAGTCGGCGCGCGCCTGTTGCTGCGGCGGAAGCATTTTGAGCCGCGCGCGGGCCGTGGCGAGATCGTGCTGATCCAGCGCGACGCGCACATCCTGCAGCGCATTGCCGGACGGAGCGGCGGCCAACGGGCGCCGGTCCGCCGCGGCCGGCGTGCCGGGCGCGTCGGTTGCGCCGCGCATCAGCGAACCGACCTTGGAATCGATCACGCCCGAAACGCTGTGATCCGCGGATGGCGTGCTCGAACCGCCGTCCGAATCGCCAAGCTGGTAATAGAACGTCGCGCCGAGCAGCAACACGAGACCGCATGCACCGGCGATGACTGTCTTCTTCGTGTTCCACCGCTCGGAACCGGGCAGGGCGTCGGGATCGTTGCTGGAATCGGCGAAGGCGTTGCGTGCGGATTCCTCGGCGCGGCGCGCGCGATATTCCGCCGCCTTTTGCGCGATGCGCTCACTCGCGCGCTCCGTCCAGCGCGAGCGCATGCCCGGCTCGACGCGCCCGGCGCCATCCGAGTCGAGGGAAGCGGAAGAACCGGATGCGGACGCACCCGCCGATGCGAGCGGCGCCGATGCCTCTTCGAAAACGTTCTTGCGCGATTTGCCCGAGGCGGCCTCGCGCGTCTGGCCGAATGCGGCGCTTCGGTCTGCGCCGCAATTGGGGCAACTGTCGGCGTTCTTGCGCACCGTGCTGCCGCACCGCTGGCAGACGACGGAGAACATGGATGCGGGAAACGTCAGTCGCGTGGTCATGCTAAAGCCCTCGAAGGACGTGTGCGTGAGGTTGCCAAAATCGCGTGGCCGCCAATGCGCGCCGAGCCGTCGCGCCTGTACGCGGGAACGGCGTCCCGCGGCAGCAATCCTTCGTATTCTTTGTCCGCGCGGCGCGCGCGCCAGCGGGAAACGACTATCCGACTATGGTTCAACCACTATCGGACGTCAATTGCCTTTCGCCCCTACTCCGGGCGGTGCTCTCGCTCACGATATTTCTGACATTTTGGGATCGCGGCGGCGGTTTTGAATCGCCAATCCTTAGCCGAAAAAAGACAACGGGGCGCGATCGCCGGATAACCCACTGATGTGAAAGCGATTCGAGCGCGTGATGAAACGTTGTAGCGAGCCCACGCCGAGTATGTCAATGCGGATCGCCCGAAGCGGCGGACGTCGCCGGGGGATTGGTAAGGCTTCCGAATCATCGTTCGAAAGGTTTGCCTTTCGTGCTCCGGCGTTGCGCAGAAGCGAAAAAGCCGCGGCGCGAATGACGCGCCGCGGCTTTCATCAGACCGACCCGAAGCGTTATTCCGCCAGTTGCAGCTTGCCGTCGATGCGGCGGTTCAGGCCGAGCGGATTCGCCGTCTTCAGCGCGTCGGGCAGAAGCGCGTCAGGCAGATCCTGATAGCTGACCGGGCGCAGGAAACGGTTGATCGCGAGACTGCCGACCGAAGTCGAGCGGCCATCCGCCGTCGACGGGAACGGGCCGCCGTGCACCATCGCGTGGCCGACTTCCACGCCCGTGCCGAAGCCGTTCACCAGCAGGCGGCCGGTGCGGCGCTCGAGCGCGGGCAGGACGCGCTTCGCATCGGCGTAATCGGCCTCGTCGATATGCAGCGCCGAGGTCAACTGGCCTTCCAGCGATTCGATCAGATCGATCATCGCGTCGAGGCTCGGGCAACGCACGACCAGCGACGATGCACCGAAGATTTCCTCTTGCAGATCGTGATTCTTGCGGAACGCTTCGGCGGTGGTGACGAACAGCGCCGACTGGCCCTGATTGTCGCCCTTCGCTTCGAGGCCGCGCGCGGCGGTGGTCACGTCGGCGTTATCGGCGGTCTTCGCGACCGAGTTCGCGTACGTCTTGCAGATGCCCGGCGTAAGCATCGTCTGCGCGGCGGTTTCCTTGAGCGCAGCGGAAGCCGCTTCGATGAACTTGTCGAGATCCGGGCCGTCGACGGCCAGAATCAGGCCCGGATTCGTGCAGAACTGGCCCGCGCCGAGCACGAGCGACGAGACGAACGCCTTGCCGATGGCTTCGCCGCGATTCTTGAGCGCGTTCGGGAACAGCAGTACCGGGTTGATGCTGCTCATTTCCGCGTAGACGGGGATGGGTTCCTTGCGCGCCGCCGCGATCTTCATCAGCGCGACGCCGCCGCCGCGCGAGCCGGTGAAGCCCGCCGCCTTGATGCGGTTGTCGGCGACGAGGCCCTGACCGATGTCGCGGCCGCTGTCGAAGAGGAGCGAGAACGTGCCTTCGGGCATGCCGCAGTCCTTCACGGCCTTCTGCACCGCGCGGCCGACGAGCTCCGCCGTGCCCGGATGCGCCGAGTGCGCCTTGACGATGACCGGGCAACCGGCGGCGAGCGCCGACGCCGTGTCGCCGCCGGCGACGGAGAACGCGAGCGGGAAGTTGCTCGCGCCGAACACGGCGACCGGGCCGACGCCGATATGACGCAGACGCAGATCGACGCGCGGCAGCGGCTTGCGCTCGGGTTGCGCCGGATCGATCCGCACGCCGAGAAAATCGCCATTGCGGACGACATCGGCGAACATGCGCAACTGGCCGACCGTGCGGCCGCGCTCGCCTTCGAGACGCGCGCGCGGCAGGCCGCTTTCGATCATGCAGCGCTCGATCAGGTCGTCGCCGATATCGAGGATGTTCTGCGCGATCGTTTCCAGGAACTTCGCGCGCGCTTCGGGCGCGGTTTCGCGGTAGACGTCGAACGCGGCCCACGCGAGGGCGCACGCGCGGTCGAGGTCCGCGAGCGTCGCGCCGCCGAAAGCCGGTTCGATGGCCGCGCCGGTCGAGGCGTTGACGGCCTTGATCGAGCCGTTCGAGCCGAAAACCGATTCCTGACCGATGAGCAGGTTGCCAGTGAGTTGCATGATGTCTCGTCCTTGCTTGGAGTGATTCGCGGCAGCCGCATGTACCGGTTGTACGATGACTGCACCTTGCCCGACTATACGGCTTCGCGTGTGCGCCTGTATAGTGAAACCTTTCCATCGCTTGATCGCTTTTTGGAATCACCCCGCGCTTTCCCGCACGCCGAAAGATGAAGAACACGCTCGATGTATTGATGTCGCGGCTGCGCATGAAGCAGCTTCAACTGCTGATCGCGCTCGACGACCACAAATCGCTGCACAAGGCGTCGAGCGCCATGGCGATGACGCAATCCGCCGCGAGCAAGGCGCTCGCCGAACTCGAATCCATGCTGGAAGCGCCGCTATTCGAGCGTGCGAAGAGCGGGCTGATCCCGAATCCGTTCGGCCGCTGCGTGGTGCGCTACGCACGCGTGCTGGCCGCCGATCTCAACGCGCTCTGCCAGGAAGTCGCGCAGATTCGCGCGGGCACGGGCGGGCGGCTGACCGTCGGCACGATCATGGGCGCGGTGCCGGGCGTGGTCGCGCCGATCGTCAACGAGATGCACGCGAAGCATCCGGATCTGGCGATCGAAATCGTCGAGGATACGAGCGCGCGCATGCTGCCGATGCTCGACGACGGCCGCGTCGATCTCGTCATCGGGCGCTCGAGCGTGTCCGATCAGCCGTCGAAGTATCAGTATCAGCCGCTGGCGGACGAGCCGCTTTGCATCGTCGTCGGTCAGGGTCACGAGCGCACGGGCGAGCCGGAAGTCGGTTTCGCCGATCTCGCGCGCTATCGCTGGGTCACGTATCCGAGCTATATGCCGATGAGCGCATTGCTGGAACGCGAACTCGATCTCGCCGGCCTGCCGATGCCCGCCAATCCGATTTCCACCGCCTCGCCGCTGATGACCGTGACGCTGCTGCAGGAGAGCGCGGAACTCGTGTCGATTCTGCCGGCGAGCGTCGCGAAAGTGTTCGAGCGCCACGGCATGCTGCGCATTCTGCCCGTTCGCATGAAGTCGAAATCGCAGACCTACGGCATCGTCACGCGCAGGGGCGGCGAGCTTTCGCCGGCGGCGCGGCAGTTCGTGCAGATGTTGCGCGAGCAGCGCCGGCCGAACTGACACTCAGCGCGTCGCGACGATGAACAGACGCGGGAAGGGCAGGAGCACGCTGCCGTCGTCGAAAACGGTATATGCGGTTTTCAGGCCGGCGCGATAGCGGTCGAGGAACGCGGCCGCTTCCTTCTCGTCGAGCTTCGCGAGGAACGGCCGCAGCGCCGAGCCCTTGAACCATTCGATGATGGCATCGACGCCGCCGTCCAGCGGATGATGGTACGTCGTGCGCCACACGTCGACGCGCGCGCACAGCGGCTTGAGCAACGCGTAATACCAGTCCGCCCGGAAGCGCGCGGTGCGCTCCACGCCCTTCAGCTTGTCGCGCCAAGGGCCATCGGCGGCGGCTTCGCGCATCAGGCGGTGCGCGGGTTCGTCGAGATTGTCGGGCATCTGCACGGCGAGCTGCCCGCCCTTCGCGAGCTTGCCGGCGAGCGACGGAAACAGCGTCTCGTGATCGGGCACCCACTGCAGCGCCGCGTTCGCGAGAATCAGATCGAACGGTCCTTCTGCCTGCCACGCGGAAATGTCGGCGAGCGCGAATTCGACTTGGGGCAGGCGCTTTTTCGCCGCGTCGATCATGTCGCCCGAATTGTCGACGCCGATCACGCGCGCGTTCGGCGCATGCGCGATGAGCGTTTCGGTTGAATTGCCGGGGCCGCAGCCGAGATCGACCGCCGTGCGCGCGGCTCGCGCATGAGTCGCGTTCAGCAGATCGCGGACGGGGCGCGTGCGCTCTTCCTCGAACAGCGAATATTGGCGCGCTTGCCATTCGGGCGATGATGTCGTCATTGAAGGCTCCAGTCGATGTTCGTCGTGATATCACACGCGATTCTAGATGCACGGGCCGCGCCGATCCAAAGCCGCGCGACGGCCTTTGAATGGAACGCTGAATCCGATGTGCACGCGAGTCATTGAAAAAACTCGGATATGTCCCTTTCGCGCGGGCATCGCGCCTATACTGGCGAAGCATTCGCGGGCGGTTCCAGGCAATATCGGAACTTGCTTTCGCATGCATATCACGAACATCATTCGCGCCGCCCTCCGGCGCCTTAAGCACTCGGGGACTCGCAGATGAGCGACACGTCAGTCGGCGGCTTGAAGGGTCTCGTGGACGCGCTGCGCGCGCAGCAAGACGCGCTCACCGAACGCTGGATGAAGCTCGTGTTCGGCGATCAGGAAGTCGAACATTCGGATCAGCTCACGTATCGGCAGCTTGCGGATCATCTGCCGAGCATCTTCGATGAAATCTGCATCGTGCTGGAATCGCGCAATCTGCGCGACCAGGAAGGCGCGATCGAGCGCGACGCGCGCCAACACGGGCAATGGCGCTGGCAGCAAGGCTACCGTATCGATGAACTCGTGCGCGAGCTCGATCTTTTTCGTCAGGTGTTGCTGCTCGCGATCGGCGAATACGCGGGCGCCCATGACGATCTTTCGCGCGCCGACGAAGAGCACGCGCGCCTCATGACCGATGAAGTCGTGAGCTTCGTCACGCTGGCGTCGATTCGCGAGGCGATCGGCGAGCGCGATCGCAAGATCGACGAATACACCGGCATGCTGGAGCGCGCCAACTACGAGCTGACGCTGCGGCAAAAGCTCATCGGCGATTTGTACGAGACGCGCATGCAGGTCACGCGGCGCGTCGCGCACGATCTGCGCAATTTCCTCAACGTGTTCTCGACGGCGCTGCAACTGGCCGCGCGCTCGGCCGCGAAGCGCGAGACGGCGCTCGGACTGGCGAACCGGCAAGTCGCCGACATGGCGTCGCTCGTCGACGAGATGGTCGAATATTCGAAAGTGCTGGGCGACGATTCGGTGCTGACGGTCGAGCCGTTCGATCTCGTCGGTCTCTTCGACGAGCTGATGCAGGCCTGCCGCGTCGCGACCGAATCGAAGGGATTGAAGCTGATCGGCCATCTCGATCCGGCGCTCGGTGAGGTGACGTCGAACCGGCTGAAGGTGAAGCAGGTCGCGCTGAATCTGCTGTCGAATGCGATCAAGTACACGTCGTCGGGCGAGATCGCACTGTCGATCGCCGCCGCGCCCGATCAGCGCTGGAAATTGCGCGTCGCCGATACGGGCGTCGGCATCAGCGTGGCGGATCAGGAGCGCGTGTTCGAGGAATTCGAGCGCGCCGCCGATGACGACATTCCCGGCGCCGGGCTCGGCCTTGCGATCGTCAAGGAGTTGTCGCGCACGCTGGAAGGGGAACTGCGCTTCCAGTCGTCGAAAGGGCGCGGAAGCGTGTTCGAAGTGACGTTCCCGATGGTGCTGGAACCGAAGGCTTCCGACGCTCAATAAGCGAAAAAAGGCGGACGGGTCGCCCCGTCCGCCTTCCGGTCACCACGACGCCTGAACGATGCTCAGGCCGCCGCTTCTTCTTCGACCACTGCTTCGTCTTCCACCGACGCGCGGATCAGATGGTCGAACGCCGAGAGCGCCGCCTTCGCGCCTTCGCCGACCGCGATCACGATCTGCTTGTACGGCACCGTCGTCACGTCGCCCGCGGCGAACACGCCCGGCAGCGAGGTCGCGCCCTTCGCATCGACGACGATCTCGCCGTGCTTCGACAACTCGACTACGCCCTTCAGCCATTCGGTGTTCGGCACGAGGCCGATCTGCACGAACACGCCTTCCAGCTCGACGTGGTGGCTCGCGCCCGTCGCGCGGTCCGTGTACGTGATGCCGTTGACCTTCTTGCCGTCGCCGGTGACTTCGGTCGTCTGCGCCTCGGTGACGATCGTCACGTTCGGCAGGCTGCGCAGCTTCTTCTGCAGGACCGCGTCGGCGCGCAGCTCGTTGCCGAATTCGATCAGCGTCACCGCCGACACGATGCCCGCGAGGTCGATCGCCGCTTCCACGCCCGAATTGCCGCCGCCGATCACGGCGACGCGCTTGCCCTTGAAGAGCGGGCCGTCGCAGTGCGGGCAGTACGCCACGCCGCGTCCGCGATACTCGCGCTCGCCCGGCACGTTGATTTCACGCCAGCGCGCGCCGGTCGACAGAATCACGGTCTTCGCCTTCAGCACCGCGCCGCTCGCGAGATGGATTTCATTGATGCGGCCCGGCACCAGCTTCTCGGCGCGTTGCACGTCCATGATATCGACTTCGTAGCTCTTGACGTGCTGCTCCAGCGCCGTGGCGAACTTCGGCCCTTCGGTTTCCTTGACGGAGACGAAGTTTTCGATGGCCATCGTATCGAGCACCTGACCGCCGAAGCGCTCGGCGACGACGCCCGTCGCGATGCCCTTGCGCGCCGAATAGATCGCCGCCGCCGCGCCGGCAGGACCGCCGCCGACGATCAGCGTGTCGAACACCGGCTTGTTCTCGAGTTCCTTCGCCGCGCGCGCCGATGCGCCCGTGTCCAGCTTCGCGAGGATTTCCTTCACGCCCATGCGGCCCGAGCCGAAGCTCTCGCCGTTGACGAACATCATCGGCACGGACATGACCTGGCGTTCCTCGACTTCCTGCTGGAACAGCGCGCCGTCGATCGCGACATGCTTGATGCGCGGGTTGATGATCGCCATCACGTTCAGCGCCTGCACGACTTCCGGGCAGTTCTGGCACGACAGCGAGAAATACGTCTCGAACGCGAAGTCGCCGTCGAGATTCTTGATCTGCTCGATGATGGCGTCGTCGAGCTTGATCGGATGGCCGCCGGCTTGCAACAGCGCGAGCACGAGCGACGTGAATTCGTGGCCCATCGGGATGCCGGCGAAGTGGATGCCCGCAGCCTTGCCCGCCTCGCCGATGGTGAAGGACGGACGACGCACGCTGGCGTCCTCTTTCTCGACGACGCTGATCCGCGCAGACAGCGTAGCGATCTCGTCGAGCAGGCTTTTCAGCTCACGCGACTTGTCGCTGTCGTCGAGGAAGGCGACGAGTTCGATCGGCCGGGTGACTTTTTCCAGATACGCTTTTAATTGATTCTTGAGATTGGCGTCGAGCATGGCGATGTCCGTTCCTTGACTTGGGATATTGCAGACGTGTTCCGCCGCGGCGCTGCGAAATTCGCAGCGCCGGACGAACACGTTTTTTGGGGTGAACCTGCCGCAGAACCGCGGCAAGTTCGATACAGCGCTCGTGAAGTACGAGACTTAGATCTTGCCGATCAGGTCGAGCGACGGGGTCAGCGTTTCAGCGCCCGGCGTCCACTTGGCGGGGCACACTTGACCCGGATTCTTCGCGATGTACTGAGCAGCCTGAACCTTGCGGAGCAGTTCGCCAGCGTCGCGGCCGATGCCGTTGTCGTGCACTTCGCACAGCTTGATCTCGCCTTCCGGGTTGATCACGAACGTGCCGCGCAGCGCCAGGCCTTCTTCTTCGATCAGAACGTCGAAGTTGCGCGAGATCGCGAGCGTCGGGTCGGCGATCATCGGATAGTTGATCTTCTGGATCGTGTCCGACGTGTCGTGCCATGCCTTGTGCGTGAAGTGCGTGTCGGTCGAAACCGAGTAGATTTCCACGCCGAGCTTCTTGAATTCTTCGTAGCGGTCAGCCAGGTCGCCCAGTTCGGTCGGGCAGACGAACGTGAAATCGGCCGGGTAGAACACAAACACCGACCACTTGCCCTTCAGGCTTTCATCGGTGACGGTCACGAACTCGCCATTGTGATAGGCGGTTGCTTTAAACGGCTTGACTTGACTGTTGATGATGGGCATTACCAGTTTCCTTTTGGAGTGGTGTTGAAGAAGTAAGTGAACTATACAGGAAAGCTATCGTACTTGCGAAGTGGATTGATTTTATTATCGGGATAGCGCCGGGCTATCGACGCGATATTTTGGCGTTTTCCCGCACAAGGCATTCTGATTGCATGCGCCTTCGCAGGTTCCTTAAACAGACTTGGTCGCTTTCACTTTCATTTCAAGGAGGCAATATGAAAATAGGAATCATCGGAGCGGGGAATATCGGTTCGGTGCTGGCACTGCGCTTCACCGAGAAAGGGCATGACGTGCGTATCGCGAATTCGCGCGGCCCGGCGTCCCTCGCGGATATCGAGCGCGAGACCGGCGCGAAGGCCGTCGAAGCGCGGGACGCGGTGAAGGACGCCGAAGTCGTCGTCGTCACGATTCCGGAAGCCAAGGTGCCGAACCTGCCGAAGGATCTGTTTGCGGGCGTGCCGGCGAGCGTCGTCGTGATCGACACCGGTAACTACTATCCGCAGCAGCGCGACGGGCGGATCGAAGGCATCGAAAAGGGCACGCCCGAGAGCCGCTGGGTCGAGCAGCAGATCGGTCGGCCGGTCGTGAAAGCGTTCAACAATATCTATGCGGATCACCTGAAGAACCGCGGCAAGCCGCCGGGAACGCCGGGCCGCATCGCGCTGCCGGTCGCGGGCGATGACGCGAAGGCAAAGGCCGTCGTGATGATGCTCGTCGATGAGATCGGCTTCGATCCGGTCGATGCCGGCCAGATCGACGATTCCTGGCGTCAGCAGCCCGCGACGCCCGTCTACACCGCCGATCTCGACGCCGCCGGCCTGCGCGCGGCGCTTCAGAAGGCCGATCCGGTGCGCAAGCCCGAATGGCGCGCGACGGACAAGAGTCCCGGCACGTTCGAGCAACCTGCGTAGAAGCGAAAGACCGTACGGTAAAGCGCGGGAACGCGCGCGCGCCGTGAGACAATCTGCAAACTTTCCCGATGGGCTTTAACATGACGAACCGGGCTGGCGCAAAAATGCAGCCGCCGTCCGGCGTCGTGGACTCGCAGATTGACTATGAAAACCGCTTCTCCTACGCAGGACGTGCAGAACCCGCAACACCGCTTCGGCGAGTGCGACGAGTGCGCGGACGTCGAACTCGTGGCGACCGCCACCATTCCGACCCGCTACGGCACTTTCGCTTCGTACGTCTATCGCGTGAAGCACACGGATGTGGAGCACATCGCGTTCGTGATGGGCGACGTGAGCAGCGGCGAACCCGTGCTGACGCGCCTGCACTCCGAATGCGTGACCGGCGATGTCTTCGGCTCGTACCGCTGTGACTGCGGCGAGCAGCTCGATCTGGCATTGCGCTATATCGCCGCGGAGGCTCGCGGGATTCTGCTGTATCTGCGCGGCCACGAAGGGCGCGGCATCGGCCTCGCGAACAAGATCCGTGCATACGCGCTGCAGGAACAGGGGCTCGATACCGTCGATGCGAACCTGCATCTCGGCCTGCCCGACGACGCCCGCGAATACGATTCCGCCGCCGCGATCCTGCGTTCCATGAACGTGAAGTCGGTGCGATTGATGAGCAACAATCCGTCGAAGTTCGACACGCTGCTCAGGCACGATATTCCCGTATGCGAACGCGTCGCGCTCGCCATCCCGATGCGCGAGGAAAACGAGCGCTATATCAAGACCAAGCAGGCGCGCTTCGGGCATTACTTCGACGAGAACGAGTAAGCCCGACAGTGCGCGCGCTCACTGCGCGTCGTGAAAAATTACCCCGAGCATATGCCTGCGTCCCGAGCGCAGGCGGCTCACGCCGTGCTTCATGTTCACCCGATACGGCCCGCGCGTGCCCTGCACCGGCCGATGATGCACCGCGAAGAACACCGCATCGCCTTGCAAAAGCGGTACGACTTCCGCACGCGACTGCATGCGCGGACGCTGCTCCGTCATCACGAATTCGCCGCCGGTGAAATCGTGGCCGGGCGCGGAAAGCAGGATCGCCATCTGAATCGGAAAGACGTGCTCGCCGTAGAGATCCTGATGCAGACAGTTGAAATCGCCGGGCACGTAACGTAGCAAGAGCGGCGTCGGCCGTGTCTGCCCCGCGCGATGACAGCGCTCGATGAACGCCGCATGCTCGCGCGGATAGCGCGTCTCGATGCCCATCACCTCGTTCCAGCGATTCGCGACCGGCGCGAGATGCGGATACACCGCGCGCCGCACGCGTTCGAGCGCGCCCGGCAACGGATACGCGAAGTATTTGTATTCGCCGCGCCCGAAGCCGTGGCGCTCCATCACGACGCGGCTGCGAAAAATGCCGTCGCGATCGTAAAGCGCCGCGAGCGCCTCGCATTCGTCGCGCGAAAAAAGCGCCGACGCCGTCGCGCAGCCGAAGCTATCGAGTTGCGCTTCGAGATCGGCCCAGTCGAGCGCGTCGATGCGATCGCCGATATCGTCTGCCGTCGCGCGTTCGAGCACCTTCATGTCGTTCCTCCGGATGTGCGTGAATTCGAATGAAGTGTGCGCCCGCGACGCGACGCACGCACTCCGGCTCTTGCTGTGCAATTCAGTGCGCGGCCGCAGTCTCCGCGATGCGTTCGTACAGCGCGGCCTTGCGCGCGGCCATCTTCGCGCCGATCGCGACGAGATCCATCTGCGTCTTGCGCACGGCCGGGAAGAGTACGGTTTCCTCTTCCTCGATGTGATGCACCGCGTTTTCCTTCAGCACCTTGAACGTCCCGTCGAAACCGTCTTCGCCGGCGCGCAGGTTCGCGAATCGTTCGATCAGCGTCTTCACCAGAAAATGCTCGACGTAGGCTTCGTCCACGTCGATGCGCCGGTCCGCTTCGAGCGCGTTCTGCGCGCCCGGATACAACAATTCTTCCTCGACGATCGTATGGATCGTCAACAGTTCGCACGCGCGCTGCACGAGCGAGTTCTTGCGCTCGAAATCGTCGTGGTCCGCGCGTTCGAAGGCATCGAACAATTGTTCGATGGCGCGGTGATCGGCTTCGAGCATGTCGAGCGCATCGATGGGTCGCGGGGTTTGAGCGGTGGACATGGGGTTCTCCAATAGTGGGCTCTGTCGGCCCGGTAGCGACATCTGCGTGTCCCCAAGGTGCCGTAAAAAAGCAAGACGAATGCCCGCTATGGATCAGTTAACGGCGGCGGTGCGCGCGTCTAGATAGTGGTATTTCTCGATTCGCTCAAGTCGCGTTGGCGCAGCACTTTCACCTGCCACCACGCGGGCAGCAGCCGCCGCACTTCGGCGCGCGCGAAGCGGTCGTCGATCAGATAAAGCACGCCGCGATCGAGCGGTCCGCGAATCACGCGTCCCGCCGCCTGCACCACTTTCTGCAAGCCGGGAAAAAGATACGTGTACGCATAGCCCTCGCCGAACGCCTCGTGCATGCGCGCTTTCATTTGCTGATTGACGGGATTGAGTTGCGGCAGCCCGAGCGTCGCGACGAACGCACCGATGAGACGCGTGCCCGGCAGATCGATCGCCTCGCCGAACGCGCCGCCCAGCACCGCGAATCCGATACCGCGTCCATCGGCGACGAAGCGCGCGAGAAACTCGCGTTGCGCCGCCTCGCTCATCGCGCGGGACTGCTGCCAGCAGGGAATCGACGGATGACGCGCCGCCAGCGCCGCCGCCACTTGCGTCAGATAGTCGAAGCTGCTGAAGAAGCTCAGATAGTTGCCCTCGGCGCGGAAGTATTGCGCGGCGATGAGATCGGCGATGCGATCCACCGAGCGCTCGCGATCCCGATAGCGCGTCGAAAGATCGGCGATCGCGCGCACGTCGAGCTGATCGGCGGAGAAGGGCGATTCGACGTCGATCCGCACGCTCGATGCCGGCAAGCCGAGCGTATCGGCGTAAAAGTGCGCGGGCGTGAGCGTCGCCGAAAAGAGCGCGACGCTGTGCGCGCGCGCCAATCGCGGCGCGAGATGCGGCGCGGGAATCACGTTGCGCAGGCAGAGCGTGGCATTGCGCTTCTTCGCGTTTGCGCTCGCGTTTGCGTTCGCGCCGGAAAGCGTGATGTCGAAGATCGAATGCGACCCGAAACGCTCCGCGATGCGCGTGAAATGCACGGCATCGAAATAGAAGCGCAGCGTGTCGGGCGTGAAGGCGTCGGGCTGTTCGCCGAGCGTTTCTGTCATCAGCGAAACGGCTTGCCCGAGCGCGGTCAAAAAGCGCGCGGGCGGCTCCGTATGCGCCGCGTACTCGATGCCCGACGCGTGCTGCTCGCTCGCCGTCTCGCTCCAGCTTCGCGCGACGCGCCCGAGCGCCTTCTTGAGCACGCCCGGCGCGCCGCGGCGCATCGCGTTGAAGGCGGACTGATCGAGTGTCGCGGAATACATGCCGCGCGCGCGTTCGACGAGGTTGTGCGCTTCGTCGACGAGCACCGCCACGCGCCAGCGATTCGCCTCCGCGAGCGCGAAGAGCATCGCGCTCGTGTCGAAGTAGTAGTTGTAATCGCCGACGATCACATCGCTCCAGCGCGACAATTCCTGGCTCAGATAGTACGGACAGATGTCATGCCGGCGCGCGACCTCGGCGACCGACGCCCGATCGAGCTGCGTGCATTGGAGCGCGGCGGCGCGCGCATCGGCGAGGCGATCGTAGAAGCCGCGCGCGAGCGGACACGCTTCGCCGTGACACGCGCGATCGGGATATTCGCAAGCCTTGTCACGCGCGACGAGTTCGACGACGCGCAACGGCTTCGCGGCGAGCGTCGTGAGCGCGTCGAGCGCGAGTTGCCGTCCCGCGCTTTTCGCGGTGAGAAAGTAGATCTTGTCGAGCTGCTGGCCGGGCCACGCCTTCAGGAGCGGAAAGAGCGTGCCGACCGTTTTGCCGATGCCCGTCGGCGCTTGCGCGGCGAGACAGCGCTTCGATACCGCCGAGCGATACACCGCTTCCGCGAGCGCGCGCTGGCCGGGGCGGAAATCGGCGTGAGGGAACGCGAGCGTCTTCAGCGCTTCGTCGCGTGCCGCCCCGTGCGCCAGTTCCTGCCGCGCCCACGCGATGAAGCGTTCGCACTGCGCCTCGAAATGCACGGCGAGCGCTGCGGCCGTTTGCGTCTCGACGAGCACGCTTTCGGTTTCATCGACGATATCGAAATAAACGAGCGCGATGTCGATGGCTTCCAGCCCGAGCTTTCGGCACATCAGATGTCCGTAGACGCGCGCCTGCGCCCAATGCAGATGCCGATGATTCTCCGGCATCGATTCGAGCTTGCCGCGATGCGTCTTGATTTCCTCGAGCCGGTTGAGCGCGGGATCGTAGCCATCGGCGCGGCCGCGAACGAGTAGCGGGCCGTAGGTTTCCGAAAGCGAAATTTCCTTTTGATATCCGTCCGGCCGACGGTTCGTCACCGTGGCATGGCCGGCGACGCCTTCCTGCGCGCTCGGCGTCGGCGTAAAGCGTAGATCGAGATCGCCCTGTTTCGCCGTGAACTCGCACAGCGCGCGCACGGCGACGGTGTAGGCGGGCTCGGATACTGTATGCATGTACAGGAGTCTAGCACGCGCCTTTCACGAAGCCGCGCGCAGCAGTTCTCCGAGCGTTTTCATCGCGTTGTCGATTTGCGGCGACCATGGATGACCGAAATTGACGCGCACATGATTCCCGAAATCGTGACGCGCGGAGAAGATCGGCCCCGGCGTCACGTTGATGCCGTGTTCGAGTCCCCGCCGATGCAACTGCATCGCGTCGACGTGATCGGCCAGTTGCAGCCACAGGAAATAGCCGCCGTCCGGCCGCCGATATGCGACGTCGGACGGCAGCCAGCGCGCGATGGCGTGCTCCATCGCATCGCGTTGCACGAGAAGCGCGCCGCGCAGCTTGCGTAAATGCTTGTCGAAGCCGCCGTGCTGCAAATAATCGGCGATGCCCGCCTGAATCGGGACGCTGGTGGAAATGCTCGTCATCAGCTTGAGACGCCGGATCGCATCGGCGAAACGGCCCGCCGCGACCCAGCCGAGCCGATACCCCGGCGCAAGCGTCTTCGACAGCGATGCGCAATGCATCACGAGCCCGTTCGTATCGAAAGCTTTCGCGGGCGGCGGACGATCCTGCGCGAAATGCAGTTCGCCGTAGACATCGTCTTCGATCAGCGGAACCTCGTGCTTCGCGAGCAATGCGACGAGCGCGCGCTTTTTCTCGACGGAAAGCGTCGCGCCGGTCGGATTCTGAAAGTTCGTCATGAACCAGCACGCGCGCACCGGATGCTTGTCGAGCGCTTCGGCGAGCACGTCGAGATCGAGACCGTCTTGCGGATCGACCGGAATCTCCACCGCGCGCAAGCCGAGATGCTCGATAGCCTGCAGCGCGGCATAGAAGCACGGCGATTCGATCGCGACGACATCGCCCGGCTGCGTGACGGCCATGAGGCAAAGCGTGAGCGCTTCCATCGCGCCGTTCGTGACGATGAGTTCGTCCATCGGCTGCGCGATGCCCATGCCGATATAACGCAGCGCGATCTGTCCGCGCAACGCCTCGTTGCCCGGCGGCATGTCGACGACGGTGCTCCACGGATCGAGCATCCGCGCCGCGTGCGCGAGCGACTTCGCAAGACGCTGCAACGGAAAGAGCGCCGGCGATGGAAACGCGGAGCCGAGCGGCACGACGTCCGGGCGCTTCACGGCGTCGAGCACGGAGAACACGAGGCTGCTTACGTCGATGGGCGCGGGTTCTTTCAGCGTCGCGCTCTCTTTCGGCGCGAGTGCGGCGCCCGGCGCGACGTAATAGCCGGAACGTTCGCGCGCGCGAATCAAGCCCCATTCTTCGAGCAGGTAGTACGCGCGAAAGACCGTCGACTGGCCGACGCCGTATTGCGTCGTCAAATGCCGCACCGAAGGCAGCCGTGCACCGACAGGCAGGCGGCCCGCGCGTATCTCGGCGGCCATCGTGTCGGCAAGGGCTTGGTAGCGCTTCATCGCGGGTATCGGTGAAAGGGCGCGAAATTGTCTCACGCTTTATCGACGGAATATCGACACCCCGCCGCGCGTTTAATGAATAAGCGGCTTAATCGCCGTGCCCGCTTTTCAATCTTTCGGAGGTGGTTCCATGAAGCTCGCCAGAATCGCAACTGTCATGCTCGCGCTGCTCGCCGGCCTGCTCGCAGGATGTCAGACCGATGGCAGCTCGGGCGCGTCGGGCACGACATCGAACAGCGGCAGCAGCGGCGGATATTGATGCCGTATTTGCCCGCGGCGCTCGCGGCGTTCAAGTCGGCGCTCGGCAACGATGCGGTGCTCGCGGACGATATCGCTTCGTATCTCGATCCGTTCGCGCCCGGCGATGCATCCGCACACGCGCCATCTGCTGTCGTGTTGCCGAAGGACGTCGAAGGCGTGCGTGCGGCATTGGCGGTCGCGAATCGATATCGCGTGCCGCTCTGGACCGTATCGACGGGGCGCAACTTCGCTTACGGCGGCGCCGCGCCGCGTATGCCTGGTTGCGTCGTGCTCGATTTGCGGCGGATGAATCGCATCGTCGAGATCGATGAAACGCTGGCTTATGCGCTCGTCGAACCGGGCGTGACGTATTACGACCTGTATCGCGCGCTCGGCACGCCGCGGCGCTTCTGGCTCGATCCGCCCGCGGCCGGATGGGGCAGCGTGATCGGCAACACGCTCGAACGCGGTTACGGCACGACGCCATACGGCGACCATGCGGCGAATCAGTGCGGCATGGAAGTCGTGCTCGCGAACGGCGATGTCGTACGCACCGGCATGGGCGCGATGTCGTCGAGCCGCGACTGGCAGGTATTCAAGAGCGGCTTCGGGCCTTCGTACGACGGCATGTTCATGCAATCGAACTTCGGCGTTGTCACGAAGCTCGGCGTCTGGCTCATGCCCGCGCCCGAGGGCTACATGATCTGCCGCTACGCATTCGCGCGCGAGGACGATCTCGAACGCGTCGTCGATACGCTGCGCCCGCTGAAGATGGACGGCACCATCCAGAGCAACGCGGTCATCGAAAGCGCGGTGCGCTGGGCGGCAGGCGTGTCGACGCGCAAGCAATGGTTCGACGGCGACGGCGCGATGCCCGACGACGCCATCGACGCCATGGCACGCAAGATCGGCATCGGGCGCTGGAACCTGCGCTTCTGCCTGTATGGGCCGAGAGCGCTCGTCGAGGCGCGGCGCGATATCGTGCATGCGCGCTTCAGGCCGATCGCGGGCGCGACGCTCTTCGAGATGCCGTATCGCGATGCATCGGTCGAGCCGGAAGGCGGCGGCGATCGCGCGCAAGTCGGCATTCCGGGACTCGAAGCGTTCAATCTGCTCAACTGGCGCGGCGGCTCGGGCGCGCACATCGATTTCTCGCCGATCTGTCCGCCCGTCGGACGCGATGCCGTGAAGCAGGTCCGCATGGTGCGCGAGCGCGCCGCGCAATTCGGCTTCGATTATTACGGCGGATTCACGGCCGGCGAGCGCGCGATGCATCACATCTTCGCGGCGATTTTCGATCGCGACGATCCGAAACAGTCGCGCGATGCCGGCGCGCTCGTCGAAACGCTGATCCGCGATGCGGGCGCGGCGGGCTACGGGCAATATCGCACGCATCTGTCGTACATGGACCTCGCCGCCGCGCAATACGAATTCAACGATCACGCGCTGTTGCGGCTTTCGAAGACGATCAAGGCGTCGCTCGATCCGAACGGGATTCTGTCGCCCGGCAAGCAGGGGATCTGGCGATGACGACACGGCGCGCGTTTCTTATCGCGATGGGCGTCGTGCCGTGGATGCCGTTCGGCGGCGCGACGCGGACATCGGCGCGCACGTGGGTCGTCGACGGGGACTTGCCGCAAGGCGGCATCATCGTGCGGCGCGCGCGTCTGACGGGCGCGCAGATCGCATCTCTGTCGGGCGATGCGGGCTGGCTGTGGATCGAACGCCTGTCGTCGTCGCATGCGATCGGCGGCATCACGCGCTACGCCGATGCGTTCGTGTTGTCTCAACTCGGCGCAGGAGTCGGCATGCGCGCGACGCATCATCGAACGTTCGATGACGGCGCCGTGCTCTGGACGCTGGAACGTTGCTGAACGCGGTTCGCTAAAATGACACGCATCTCAATATTGCCGCGCACGGACGAAACGATGAACGCCACGGACACACGCACGATCGCCGACTGGCACGCGCATGTCTATTTCGATGCCGCGAGCCGCGACGCCGCGTGGCAGCTTCGGCTCGTGATCGAGCAGCGGTTTGCGACCGAATTGCAGGATGGCGCGCTGCGTCTGGGCCGCTTTCACGAGCGCCCGGTCGGACCGCATCCGATGTGGTCGTTCCAGTTGGGATTCGGCGATGCGCTGCTCGCGCCGATGCTCGCGTGGCTCACGCTGAATCACGGCGCGCTCGATGTCTTCATGCATCCGAATACGGGCGACGCGCTCGTCGATCATCGCGACTCGGCGGTGTGGATCGGCCGGTCGCACGAACTCTCGCTGAAGAGTCTGGGCGGTTGAGACGTAAAAAAGGCGGACCGCGTCCGCCTTTTGCTGGATCGCCGGCGAGTTACTTCTTCGCGCTTGCCGTCTTCGACGACACCACGCGCACGGCCGTCTGGCCAGCCACCGAGGCGTCGTTTTGCGCGGCCTCCACCACTTGCTGCGCGGCCTTCTTCGCCGCTTCGTAAGCGGAATTCGCCGATTCCGTCGCGGCATCGATCGCCGTGCGCCACGCCGTCACGACGGCTTCGCTGCCGACCGGCGCATTGCTCGCGAGACTCTCGACGAACGCCTGCACATTGCGCTGAGACTTCGCGATCTGGTCCTGCGCGGCTTCCAGATAGCCGCCGCGCACGCCCGACGCGATCTCATGGACGCCGAGCCAATAGGCCTGAACGCGCTGGGCGCTGTCTTGCAGGTGCTGGTTCTGAAGCGCGAAGAACGCCTGCGGATCGCGCACGGAGAGCGTTCTGGCGATGAGCGCCTGATGCTCGTCGAGCGCCGTCCTGACCGTACGCACGTTCAGATCGATCAGCTTTTCGAAGCCTTCGACGGCTTGTGCGGCGACACCGAACGTGGTGTCGACCCCCGCCTTTTGTGACGCGATTACATTTTCGGGCGCAAGACTGCTCATGCTCGACTCCATATGGAAATTGCCAATTGATTGCCGATGTATTTGTGCAATGCAGCGAACGACTTATTTTAAGGCAAGCGCGTGGTGTGTCAATTGCGTTTTCCCGGCTTGACTTTAAACCACTCAGCCGTTTATTCAAAAATAACAGTGAGCGCAAAGTAAATAACCGGAGCGATTAAGGACTCATCACACATCACACGAATGCAGGTAGAAAAGAAATAATCCCGACCAGTCGGCCTGCGAACGTGCGTTCATTAAACGCTTGCTGCAGGCGTCCAGGCGCGGCCTGTCGTAAACCCCTAAGACAAAAGTTACCGAATGCGTTGTTTCCCCACTTGACGCATTGATGCGTTAATTGGAAGAATCTCGCACTGCAACATGCGCGACGGGCTTTCGGTAGGACGGACGGTTTTCCGGTATTTCTGTCACTGCCGCGTCATCGTGAATCAGTAGGATTCACCTCGCGCTAATGAGCCGGCGCTGAACGGCATAAAGATATAAATCGAGAGACTTGAAGAAAATGGGGCGACATTCCCAAACCCTTGGCCACCTTGAACGCAGTCACGAAGACAACGCCTTGCGGCGCGCCATGGCCGCACGACTCGACCGGGCCTTGCAGAAGGCAAACATCAGTTCCGCAAAAGCCGCTGGCTGGCTCGACGTGAGCGAGCACGACGTGCAATTCTGGCGCCGCGGCATCACGGTTCCGCCGTTCGCGGCATTCAATCGCATCGCGAAGGCGCTGGACATCGATCCGCATTGGCTCTGCACGGGCCAGGCCGAGCGCGCGCACGCCGCCAACTGAGCGTTTCGTTATCGTCAGACATCCGCCGATACGGCCGGCGCCGCCTTGCGTCCATGCAGGAGCACGGTGCCGATGCCGCTCGCCGCGATCACGCACATGCCGATCGCCATCCAGAAGTCGGGCACTTGTCCGAACAGCAACCAGCTGAAAAGGGCGGCGAACGCGAGCTGACCGTAGCCGAGCGGCGTCAGCACGGAGAGCGGCGCGCGCTTTAGCGCCTGAAGCATGAGTCCGTGGCCGGTGGTCGCCATCGTCGCCATGAAGACGACGAGCAGCCAGCTTTCGAATCGTACCTGCGCGAGCGCGGGCAGCATTTCGGCTTGATCCATCCACACGAGCACGCACAGCATGAGCGTCGCGACGAGCGCCGTGAGGAAGTTGGTCGTGATCGCGTCGTCGACGCGCGAAAGATGGCTCGACACCACCTGGAAACACGCGAACGTCGTCGCCGCGCCGATCGGATAGATCACCGTCCAGCTAAACGAGCTGCCGCCCGGCCGCACGACCAGCAGCATGCCGACGAAACCGATCGCGACCAGCGCCCACTTGCTGCGCGGCACGTCGTCTTTCAGCACGAGCGCGGCGAGCAGTGTGGAGATGAGTGGCGCGAGCATCGCGAGGGACGTGCTGACGGGCAACGGAAGATGCCGCAGCCCTGCGAACGTGCACGCGGAATTGGTCAGCAGCAGCACCGCGCGCACGATCTGCAGCTTGACGCTGCCCGTGCGAAAGAGGCCGAACGCGCGGCGGCGTATCTGCCACGCGCCCATGACGATCATCTGGAAAAGATAGCGAACCCAGAGCAAAGCCAGCAGAGGGACGGCGGTGCCGATCAGCTTGACGGTGGAATCGCTTGCCGCGAAAGTCGCGGTCGTCAGGATCATGATGGCGATACCGGCTGCCGTGTTATCGGTATCAATGCGGTATTGCGCCTTGCCCTCTAAGGTTGCCATCGAACTCTCGTGGTAGTGAAGGAACGGTTTTTAGGCCGTTGCTTCAATTCTCCCGGCATCGCAGGACGCTGGCAAGGCAACAGTAAAGTTCTTTTCCGCCGTGTTGCGCACAGGGCACGATGCGGGAAATGTACTAGACGGTTCGAACAATCGCATGCTGCCTCATGCCGATTGCTGGCGGTCGTGCTTTTCGCTCCTAGTTTTTTGTGCCTTGAATTAAGACGCGGATTAGCGCTTTCCTATCTTCGACGCTCTACTATTCGTTGCACGCCAAACGAGAGAACGAATAGCAGCCATGCAAAAGAAGCGCATCATCCTTGCGGCCGCCATGATGTCGATGAGCCTTATCGCATTCATGTCGATGAGTAACAGTTACAGCGCCGCCGATACGTTCCCGATCGCTCGTGCGGCCCCGGAGCAGGTACAGGTGTTTCAGCAGTGAAGCAGTAGAAGCAGTAGAAGCAAGGCAGTATCCGCAGCAGCAGTAAAACGTGACGTGAAAGTGATAAAAGAGCCGGACGTGTGCGCAAGCATCCGTCCGGCTTTTTTATGCGCGTCCGAAACGCATGCAACGCGCATGCGCCGGCGCACATTATTTCGATGGAACGCCTTGCGCCTGAGCATTTGCCGCCTACACTTAAAGTAGTTTCTCAACTGCTTCGAAGGAGGCAACAATGAGAACGAGAACACGCGAAGTCGTTCGCCTGCTCGCGACGTTCCGCCACTCGGCGCGCTGTCGGACGTTGCGTGCGGCGGCGGCGGCGCAGGAAGCGCGCGATCTCGCCAACGAGCCTTCGTCCGACGACCCATCGGAAGACGATGAGCGCGCCGAGTCCGAAGCGCCCTCCGTCGTTCGCAAGCCTCATCCGGGCATGCACTGAAAACGCTGCGCTCAGACGCCCGCCGGATTCCTGAACGGGGAGAAGCGCCAGTGGCCGCTCGCGTCCTTGACCGCGATCGCGCCGTGCTCGTGCAGCATTTCGCCGATCGCGCCCGGCTTGATGTCATCGTTGATGCGGATGACGAGCAGCGTGCGCTGTGGCGTGGCGTCGTCGGCGGCATGAGACGCGGGCGGGCGCGGCGAGACCGGCTCGTGCGGCACGAACCGATTGCGCGCGCAGATCACGCCTTGATGCTCGCCATGAGCGACGTACTCCGCATCGTCCTCGTCGTGCGCGGGCGGCAGCAGAGCATCGATATCGCTCTCGCCACGTCCGGCCCGATAAAGATGCGCGTCGTCGCGTCGCAAACCCGCGAGCTGCAATGCGCGAAGCGCGTCGTGTCCGTCCCGATAGGATCCGAACACACCAACTATGACCTGATTCATCGTCGCCCCCTCTGTCAGTCCGAATGAGTCGCGGACCGGCAATGTCTTCATGCGCGGTCTTTCGCAGTCGTGATCCGCGCTCTTTCGATTCGTCAGATGAAGTGCAGCAACACGCGTTCCCGAATGAAGGTTCTGAAAGGAGCGCCGAGGATGACCATTCGTCCGCAGGTTGCGACCCCAACGCCGATCACCTAAAGTAACTGAGCTTCTTTCCCGGATCCGCGCGTCACGCGACGCGCTCTTCGCGAGGTTCGAATGATTGCGAAAGCCTGTGCTTGGGTGCTCGTGCTGATGGCAGGCTCCGCAGCGGCGGCGCCTTGCTATAACGATGGCGATGTCGTCACGCTCGAAGGCACGGCGACGCGCCAGTCCGCACGCGAAGGCGATGCGTCCCCCAAGCCCGCGTGGGTGCTATCGCTGTCGCGTCCGGTGTGCGTGATGAGCGCGAGCACAGGACAAGGCGGTCGCCAGCAGACGAATGTGTCGGCGGTGCAGATCATCGATGCGACGCCCACGGAGAACGCACGCATTCAACTGACGGGCAAGCTCGTCACGGGCAATGTCAGCGCTTACTACGCAGTGCCCACGGCAATCTGGGTGCTGAAGCAGCGGGTGCTGTCGGGACAATAGCGGGTACATAGCGCCGCGCGGCCCGCAGGGCGATGCTTCGAAACCGGCGAGAAGTACGAACGATCAGGCGGCTTTCGCGTGCGCCTGATAGCGCCAGTATTCAGCGACGACGATATGCAACGGCTGATTCTCCAGCTTGCGTTCCTCGCCGAATCGCAGGATGGCGTCGAGTTGTGCGCCAGTGCAACGGAACGCTTCGCGGCGCATCGCCGTCTGGTTTTTCTTGTGCGTGGTCATGGCAATCCTTTTTCTAGGACCTTCCCCGACAGGGCAGGCTCGTTCGAACGGGGCGGCCCGTGCGCGCGAACACTGTCTGCTGCTTCCACATTAGGCCGGAGCCGCGCACGCGCGACCGGTCGTTAGCGCACATAGCCGTCGAGACATTGCAAACAGCGCAAAGCGCGGGCCAGGGTGCGGAATCGCTTCGTTTCCTTGCGCCGCTGGAATAAAGCCTTCGGTTGCGACGTTTAGCATTCATGGAACCGCGCTCCATGACAGACGCGGAACGAGGAGGAGCCTGTGAGCGTCGATCAGCTCGCGCAGGAGGAACTCGCGCACATCGGCCGGATGATCGCGGAGCTTGAGCGCGTGGCGGCGAAAGCACGCGGGGAGCCGATGCGGCATGCCGTCATGCAGCAGGCGTACTGGCAACGGCGTATCGATGCGTTGATCGATGCGTCGGCGAACGCGCCGTTGCGCCGCGACGCCGACGCGCTGCGCGAGCGTCTGGCCGATGTTTTCGCCGATGCGCGCGCACGAAACACCGGGTACGCGGGACAAGCGGCGCGGGAGACCGGCAGCAGGAAGTGAAGTGAAGCGTTGGGAGGCGGCGCGTGTGCATCGAGGCACGCGCCGCCGCCGCGTCAGCCCGTCTGCTCGACGGGCGTCACGTCGATATCGAGCTTCTGCGTGCCGCGCAGCACCGCGATCTTCACCGGCCTGTCGATGCGCGATGCGTCCAGCGTGCGCTGCAAACTGTCGACGCTATCGATGGCGACGTCATCCACCGCGACGATCCGATCGCCTGTGCGCAGGCCGCCGAGCGCGGCCGGACTGCCTTTGACGATCTCCATCACATGCACGCCGCTTGCCGACGGAAGCGCGAAAAAGCGCTGCACGCGCCGCGAGATCGGCGTCGTCGTACCCGCCACGCCGATATACGCGCGCCGCACGCGCCCGTACGCGAAGATCTGCATGATGACCCACTTCGCCGTATCGATCGCGGTCGCGAACGAGATGGCCTGCGCGCCGGCGATGATCGCGGTGTTCACGCCGATCACCTGGCCTGCCGAATTGATGAGCGGCCCGCCCGAGTTGCCGGGATTGAGCGCGGCATCGGTCTGAATGACGTCATAGATCATGCGGCCCGAAGTCGAGCGCAGCGTTCGGCCGAGCGCGGAGACGACGCCCGTCGTGACGGTCTGCGCGAGCCCGAGCGGATTGCCTACCGCGATCGCGATCTGTCCTACGCGAAGGCGGCCCGAGTCGCCCAGTTCGACATGCGGCAGCGGCTCCGGCGAGCCGATGCGCAGCACCGCGAGATCGCTTGCGGGATCGTCGCCGACGAGATCGGCGTCGAAGCGCGTGCCATCGGCGAGCGTGACGACGATATGCGTCGCGCCGTGCACGACGTGACTATTGGTCAGCAGATAGCCGTCGGGCGTGAAGATGAATCCCGAGCCCGTGCCGCCGACACTGCGTCGCGCGCCGCGCGCGTCAGCCAGTTGACGTTCGACGGAAATGAACACGACTGCTTGCTGCACGCGCTCCAGCGCGCCGATGACGGTGCGCGAATAGGCGTCGAGCAGGGCCCCATCGTCGATAGCGTCGATGGGGTCGAGCGGGGTGGAGGGCGCGGCGTCCTGCGCCCCGCGCGCAAGATCGTCGATGAATTGAGGCCGGCTTCCCATGTTCCTTGAACTCCCGATGTCTGGATGCGGACATGCGGGTCGCCGGAGCCGATTTCAAGAGATAGTTGCGTTTGCAAGTAGTTTCATCGGACCCAGCGTTTCGACGACCTCGCGCTGTGCGTCGTCGCGAACGAAGAGCGAGCCGGCGAATCCGAGCGCATTCACCGCGACGCCCTCGACATGCGATACGCTGCGCGGCACCGCGAGCATCCATCGACGCGTGACGAGCAGGTTATAAGGCGCGCTTTGATGTTCGACGCCCATGACATCGAGCGGTTGCACGCCGATCGCGTTCAGCAGTTGCAGATAGGTTGCGTGCACGTTGGCGATGCTGTCATCGTCGAGCCATGCGGCTGCGTGCGCGAACGCGAGTTGCGGCACGCGAAAGATGCCGCTCGTGCGCGCCGCTTCGATGGCCGCTTCGATCGGCAATGCCTGACCATCGAGCGGCAGCGGCACCATCTGCAGATGCTTGTGCGGCTGGCTCGATCCGGCGATGCTGCCGCCGTTATAGAAGCCGAGTGCATCGAAACGATCGAGGCAGGCAAAGAGCGCGGCGAAGTCGTCCTCGCTGATGAGCGTCTCTTGCGGCTCGAAGTCCGTCGTCACGATCAGCAGATGATGCGCGAGCACGTTGAACTTGTTGAGCAACAGAAAATGCCGCTCGCCGATATCGCCGACACGCAGCGCTTCCTCGCATGGCGAGAATGGATCGCGCCATGCGCTCGCGGCATCGGCGGCGGACTTTGCCGCGAGTTTCGATGCCTGCTCCTTGCGCGCGATATTAGCGGCCTGTCGTACGAGAAAGCGCACGCCGCCATCTTCGATCACGCTTTGCGCGGTATCGAACGAACGCAGTGCGCCGCATGCGAGTGCGCGTTCGGTTTGCGTGATTACGTCCTGCCACGAAGGGGTGTTCATGTGCGTCATGCTGCTCCTTTTCCGAATGCGAATCGTTCGAACGCATCCGGAGATACTCGCATAAGCGTGCGCTGCCTGCATGGTGATACCCAAGCACGGTGACTTGCTTCGTGCGTGTTGAAAAGCGTTCCTGTGCGCGTCGTCTATATTGGATTCATGACGCTCCGATATGGAGGTGCGAGATGAGGCGCATCTATTTTCTGCTGCCGAGTGTGGCGAGCGCGAAGGGGATCATCGACGAATTGCTGCTGAAGCGAATCGAATGGCGGCATATCCATGTGCTTGCGCGGCCTCATGAACCGCTGGAGGATTTGCCTCAAGCGACACTCGTTCAACGCACCGATCTCTTGCCTGCGCTTGCTCGCGGAACGGCTGCAGGAGGCGTGACGGGCGCGCTCGCCGGACTTGTTGCGATGGCATTTCCGCCTGCGGGTTTGACGATTGCCGGCGGCGCGGTCGTTTGCATGACGCTCGCGAGCATGGGCTTCGGCGCATGGGCCGCGACGATGATCGGCGTGGGCATTCCGAATACGCGTTTGCGGCGGTTCGAGCATGCGATCGACGATGGCGAATTGCTGATGATGGTCGATGTGCCGAAGGATCGTGTCGAGGAGATCGAGGCGCTGGTGAAGAGTCATCATCCGGAGGCCGATGTCGAAGGGGCCGATCCTACGATTCCGGCTTTTCCTTGATTTTTTCGCTTTCGCCGGATCCCGTCTTCTAAGTGGTCTATTAGCACAGGGGCAGTGCTAATAGACCGACACGAATACGGGATCCAGCGACACCTCCCGAACAAACGAACAAAAACCCAAAGCCAAAAACCGCAACCATATTGATGCGATAAGATCACATCCCTGGAACCGCTCAACCCCAGCCAGAACGCACAAAGAAACGAGCGTTCACAAACCCAGGAAGAAAAACCCGATGCGCCGTGTGGTCTTCAATCAAAAGGGTGGCGTAGGCAAGTCCACCATCGTCTGCAATCTCGCCGCGATCAGCGCTTCCCGGGGCCTGCGCACACTCGTCATCGACCTCGATCCGCAGGGCAATGCAAGCCAGTACCTGCTAGGCGAACAAGCCCGCGATGCACAGCCGAATCTCGCAAGCTTCTTCGAATCCGCATTGAGCTATAGCTTTCGCGAACCGGCGTTCGAGTCCTTCATTCATGCAACGCCATTCGAGAATCTCGACATCGTGCCGTCGCATCCGAATCTCGAAGCGCTGCAAAGCAAGCTCGAATCGCGCTACAAGATCTATAAGCTGCGTGACGCATTGAAGGGACTGCAACACTACGACGCCGTCTATATCGACACGCCGCCCGCGCTCAACTTCTTCACGCGCTCCGCATTGATCGCCGTGGAGCGCTGTCTGATTCCATTCGATTGCGACGACTTCTCGCGCCGCGCGCTCTATTCGGTGCTCGATAACGTGCAGGAGATCCGCCACGATCACAATCCGGATCTGAGCGTCGAAGGCATCGTCATCAATCAGTTCCAGCCGCGCGCAAGCCTGCCCCAGCAACTCGTCGACGAACTACGCGGCGAAGATTTGCCTGTGCTCAATTCGCATCTGTCGCTCTCCGTGAAAATCCGCGAGAGCCATCAGCACGCGCGGCCGATGATCTATCTCGAACCGCGTCACAAGCTCGCGCAGGAATACGTCGCGCTGCACGAGGAACTGAACGGCTGACGCGCCGCACTACACGAGAGCGCGGGTAAGTCGGGAATAAATCGGCATCACGCACGTTCTCGCAGAAGACAGGCGCAATCCGTCGCGCCTTCTTTTTCGCCAGAACATGAATATGACCACCGTTCCATCGCAGGCTTCGCACGGGTCTCTCACGGCGACTTCGTCCGGGGCGCCTCCATCGACAGAAAGTCTTTCCGGCATGGTCGCGTTCGTGCGCGCCGCCGAGTCGGGCAGCTTCGTCGCGGCAGGGCGCGCGCTCGGATTGTCGGCTTCGGCAGTAGGCAAGAGCGTGATGCGGCTCGAAGCGAAGCTCGGCGTGCAACTGCTCAATCGCACGACGCGCAGGATCGGCCTCACGCACGAAGGCGCACGTTTCTTCGCGCGCTGCAAACGCATGCTCGCCGATCTCGAAGAAGCAGAGAACGAGCTGTTCCATTCGACGTCGTCGCCGCGCGGACGCCTGCGCATCAGCGCGCCGTCGCTCGGCACGCGGCTATTGATGCCGCTCGTGCCGGACTTCAGGCGGCGCTATCCGGACATCGAACTGGATATCGAATTCAGCGATCGCGTAGTCGATGTCACGCAGGAAGGGTATGACGCGGTGATCCGCACAGGGCGTCTCGCCGATTCGCAATTGCTCGCGCGCCCGCTCACGCAATACGGTCCGGTCGTGATTGGCTCGCCCGCATACTTCGCGGGTCATGGCGAGCCCGCGACGCCCGGCGATCTCGATGGCCATGCGTGCATCCGCTTCCGTTCTCCGGCGAGCGGCCGTCCCGAGCCCTGGCGTTTCGCGCGTGACGATCACACGTTCGCAATCGATCCGCACGCGACGCTCACGTTCAACGACATGGAAGCCGTGCTCGCAGCCTGCATCTCCGGATTGGGGCTCGCGTGCGTGCCGGATTTCGTCGCGAAGAGCGCGATGGACGGCGGCATGCTGCGCGCGGTGCTCGGTGCACACATGCGTACGGAAGGCGTGTTTCAGATTCTATGGCCGCCGAGCCGTCACGAAGCGCCGCGCTTGCGCGCGTTCATCGATCACGTCGCGCAACGTCTGGGCGGCCTGCCGTCGCACGAAGTGCGGTTTCGCGCGGCTTGAAGTTCAGCTTTTCTTCGTGGTCTTCGCGACGAACGGCGCCGGTGCGTGCGCGACCTTCTCGCTGCCGCACTTCGGGCATTTGAGTTGCACCGTTGCATGCTCGACGATGTGCTCCGCGTGCTCGAAGGTCTCGCCGCAATCCTGACAACGGTATTGATAAGTCGGCATGGCATCCTCCCGCGCGCGACCGGTGATCCGGCGCAAGGCACGCCGGTTCCACTCATTCTAGTTCAGCATTCGCGCGTGAAAATCAGTTGACGACGCGGCGCACGAGCGGCGTTTCCGGCGTCGGATAGCCGGCTTGCCTGAACGTTTCGATGATCGTGCGATTGGTGTCGAAATAGACCTGCCAATAGTCGTTTGTATTGGTGTAAGGCCGCACGCACAGAAGCGGTCCTTCCGGCGTGAACGACAGCACTTCGACATCGGGCGGCGGCGTGGTCGCCACGTTCGGTATCTTCGCGACGGCTTCCTTCAGACGCGCGATGGCATCGAGCGGATCGACGCCATTCGCGATCTTCGCGCTCAGTTCGACGCGCCGATGCGGCAGCAAGCTGAAATTCCAGATCGTGTCGGAGAAGATCTTGTTGTTGCCGATGATGGCCGCGACGTTGTCGGGCGTCGTGATGGTCGTGCCGAAAAGACCAAGCTCAGTGACGGTGCCGGTCACGCCGCCCGCGGTCACGAAATCGCCCACTTTGAAGGGCCGCAACACCTGCATGAACACGCCTGCCGCGAAGTGCGCGAGCAGCCCGCCCCATGCCGTGCCGATAGCGAGACCGAGACCCGCGAGCAACGCCGCGAAAGACGTCGTCTGCACGCCAAAAATCTGCAGAATCGCGAGTACGAGCAGCAGATTGAGAATGACGCCGACGATGGAGCCGAGATAATGCGCGAGCGTGGGATCGACGCGGCCGTTGCGCGAAAGAAGCTTGCGCATCGTGCTCGTGACGAGACCGATCAGCCAGCGCCCGATGATCCACAGCGCGATCGCGCCGATCACCATGATCGCGAAATCGACGCCGCGCGTCATGATGAATACACGTACGGTTTCGATGTTCATGTCTTTCTCGCGTGCGTGGTAATTCGTCAGAGAACACGTCAAGCCGGGAAAACATGCCGCACAGGCCACACGAGTTATAGGCGATGCACCGCGTCATCGCAAGAATTACAGGAATGTTTAGTGCTGTCGGAAGGATCGACCGCTCGTTGCACTATCCCTCAGGTCCATTCTGCCTCGTCGGCATTCTGATCGGGCAGGGTCAATCCCGACGCGGGCAACGGCAGCGCGGTTTTATAGCGCACCTGTTTGAGCGCAAAGCTCGAACGAATGTTGGAAACGCCTGGCATCTTCGTGAGCCGTTCCAGGATGAAGCGCTCCAGCGCGGCGACGTCGGGCAATACGACGCGCAACAGGTAATCGGCATCGCCCGTCATCAGATAACACTCCATCACTTCGGGCCGCTCGCTGATCGCTTGCTCGAAACGGGCAAGCGCATCCTTGATCTGCTTTTCCAGACTGACCTGAATGAAGACGTTGATGGAAAGCCCGAGCGCTTCCGGATTCAGCAAGGTGACGTGCTGCTTGAAAAGGCCCGCCTTCTCCAGCGCGCGCACGCGGTTGAAGCAGGGCGTCGGCGAAAGATTGACGGCGCGGGCGAGTTCCGAATTGGTGATGCGCGCGTTTTGCTGTAGCTCATTCAATATGCCGATGTCGATGCGGTCGAGGCGCTGCTTCGAGTGTGCTGTCATAGTCGAAAGATTCCGGTTTTTGGCGTTTCCGAAGAATAAACACACTACAGCAAAGGGAGAAGGCAGCCAAATGAGACGCACATTCTGCGCATCAAAGGATATGCTTGAGCGTATTCTCTAGCCAACGCGGAGTCGCGCCATGACGGACTTGTCGAGCGGTACCACCCAGCTTCTTTCCATTGCCAAGGGACGCGAGGACATCGATCCCGGCGAGACCGCCGAATGGCTGGAGGCGCTCGATGCGGTCGTCGAACACGTAGGCAAGGATCGCGCGCAGTATCTTTTCGACCGGCTCGCGGAGCACGCGCTGTCGGTGGGCGTCGAATCGGCGCGGGCGCGCGCGACGCCTTATGCGAATACGATTCCCGTGGCGCAGCAACAGCCTTATCCCGGCAATCTCGACATCGAGGAAAAGCTCGCCGCGGTGTTGCGCTGGAATGCACTCGCGATGGTCGTGCGCGCGAATCGGGCTTATGGCGAACTCGGCGGCCATATCGCAAGTTATGCATCGGCGGCGGATCTTTTCGAGGTCGGCTTCAATCACTTCTTTAAAGCCGCGAATGAAACGCATGGCGGCGATATCGTCTACTTTCAGCCGCATTCGTCGCCGGGCGTCTATGCGCGCGCGTTTCTCGAAGGCTTTCTCGGCGAAGAACATCTGAAGCATTATCGGCGCGAGATCGCGGGACCGGGCTTGTGCTCTTATCCGCATCCCTGGCTGATGCCGGATTTCTGGCAGTTCCCCACTGGGTCGATGGGCATCGGTCCTATCAATTCCATTTATCAAGCGCGCTTCATGCGCTATTTGCAGAACCGCAATCTCAAGAACACGGAAGGCCGCAAGGTCTGGGGCTTCTTCGGCGATGGCGAAATGGACGAGCCGGAATCGATCGGCGCGCTGTCGCTCGCAGCGCGCGAGCAACTCGATAACCTCGTGTTCGTCATCAACTGCAATCTGCAGCGGCTCGATGGCCCTGTGCGCAGCAACGGGCGCATCGTCGATGAACTCGAAGCGCAATTCACCGGCGCGGGCTGGAACGTCATCAAGGTCTTGTGGGGCTCGGACTGGGACGCGCTGTTCGCGCGCGATCGCTCCAATGCATTGCTGCGCGCATTTGCGCATACCGTCGACGGCCAATTCCAGACTTTCTCGGCGAATGACGGCCGCTATAACCGCGAGCGCTTCTTCGGGCAGAATCCGGAACTCGCGGCGCTCGTCGCGCATATGTCGGATGAAGATATCGACCGTTTGCGCCGTGGCGGTCACGACGTGCGCAAGCTCCACGCCGCTTATGCGAAGGCGCTTTCGCACAAGGGCCAGCCGACGGTGATTCTCGCGAAGACGATGAAGGGCTTCGGCATGGGCGCGGTGGGGCAGGGCCGCATGACGACGCATCAACAGAAGAAGCTCGATCTCGACGATCTCAAGCAGTTCCGCGATCGTTTTCGCCTGCCGCTCTCCGATAACGATGTCGAGCAGCTCAAGTTCTACAAGCCCGCGGATGACGCGCCCGAAATGCGCTATCTGCACGAGCGTCGTGCGGCGTTGGGCGGTTATCTGCCGCGACGGCGCGCGAAGGCTTCGCTTGGCATCACGCCGCCCGCGCTCGCTACGTGGGGCCAGTTCGCGCTCGACGCATCAGCGAAGGAAATGTCCACGACGATGGCTTTCGTCCGCATGCTCGGCAGCTTGCTGAAGGACAAGACGCTCGGACCGCGCGTCGTCCCTGTGGTCGCGGACGAGGCGCGCACGTTCGGCATGGCGAATCTCTTCAGGCAAGTGGGCATCTATTCGCCGCTCGGCCAGTTATACGAGCCGGAAGACATGGGCTCGATGCTCTATTACCGCGAGGACACGCGCGGGCAGATTCTCGAAGAAGGCATTTCGGAGGCGGGCGCAGTGTCGTCGTGGATCGCGGCGGCGACTTCATACAGCGTGCACGATCTGCCGATGCTGCCGTTCTACATCTATTACTCGATGTTCGGTTTTCAGCGCATCGGCGATCTGATTTTCGCGGCCGCGGATCAGCGTTCGCGTGGTTTTCTCATCGGCGCGACGGCGGGCCGCACGACGCTCGGCGGCGAAGGCTTGCAGCATCAGGACGGCACGAGCCATCTCTCTGCATCGACGGTTCCGAACTGCCGCGCTTACGATCCCGCGTTCGCGTACGAAGTCGCGGCTATCGTCGATGAAGGCATGCAGGAGATGATGGAACGCCAGAACGACGTGTTCTATTACATCACGGTGACGAATGAAAACTACGCGCAGCCTTCCGCGCCCGGCAGTGCGCTGAATGCGTCCACGCGCGAAGGCATTTTGCGCGGCATCTATCGCATCGGCGGCGATGCCAATGCGCAAGTGCAATTGCTCGGCTCGGGCGCGATCCTCAACGAAGCGATCGCCGCGCGCATGATGCTCAAAGACGACTGGAACATCGACGCCGCCGTGTGGAGCGTGACGAGCTTCACGGAGCTTCATCGCGATGGCGCGTCATGCGAGCGCGCGGCGCGCCTCTCCGACGACGATGCGAGCGTGCCCTTCGTCACGCGCGCGCTCGAATCATCGCGCGGGCCGGTGATCGCGGCGACGGACTATGTGCGCGCGGTGCCCGAACTGATTCGCGCGTATGTGCCGCGCCGTTACGTCACGCTCGGCACCGATGGCTTCGGCCGCAGCGATACGCGTCAATCGTTGCGTGAGTTCTTCGAAGTGGATCGCGTATCGATCGTCATCGCCGCGCTGAAATCGCTCGTGGACGAAGGCGTCATCGAGAAGCAGTCGTTGAAGGCCGCGCGTGAAAAATACGGCAAGACGCAGGAATCGCACGACGCGCCCTGGCTGCGCTAAACATCCTTGCGGGCCGCATCGAGCAACTCGCGCACTTCGTCGTCGCTCGTCTGATCGAAGTCGATGTAGAACTGCCCGACGCCGAAGTATCGATGCGGCCGCATCACGCAGACGAATTCATCGACGATATCTTCCACGCGCGCTTCCGAATCGAGCGGCGCAACGGGCAGCGCTGCGACGATCTTCGACGGGCGCGCATGACGCAAGGACATCGCCGCGGCCTTCATCGTTGCGCCGGTCGCCATGCCGTCATCGACGACGATCGCCACGCGTCCGTTCATATCGAGCGGCGGCATGTCGCCGCGATACAGCGCCTCGCGCCGCTCGAGCTCGGCGCGCTCCATCGCGATCACGCGATCGAGTTCGTCTTTCCCGACGCCTGCATATTCCACGATGCGCTCGTCGAGAAAGAACGCATCGCCGGATGCGATCGCGCCCATCGCGAGTTCCGGCTGCACCGGCACGCCGAGCTTGCGCACGACGAGCACATCGAGCCGTGCGCGCAATGCACGTGCGACTTCGTATGCCACGGGCACGCCGCCGCGCGGCAATGCGAGCACGGTGACGTCGTCACGGTCCGCATACGCGCCGAGATGCTGCGCGAGCTCGCGGCCCGCTTCCCTACGGTTCTCGAACACTGAGTTCATGTCGCTCGTCCTTTCAGTCCCGATGTCTTGCGATGAAACTCGTCGCGCCTTCGAGACCTTCATCGCACACCGCGCGATATCCGCTCGCGCCTTCGCGCTGCAAGGCGCGGCCCAAGTCGGCATCGAACGCGTTGTCGTGCGCGGAGCATAAGTCGGCGCGCAACGCGGCCTGCGGCAGCGCGGCCAGTTCCCATGCGAGCGCTTCGGCGACATTGCGCGCTTCGCCCGCCGGCGCAATGCGATTCGCAAGGCCGATAGCGAGCGCTTCGTCAGCATCGACGGCGCGGCCAGTGAGGATCAGATCGAGCGCGCGCGACATGCCGATGAGACGCGGCAGCCGTATCGTGCCGCCATCGATGAGCGGCACGCCGACGCGTCTGCAGAACACGCCCAGCACCGCGTGTTCCTCGACGACGCGCAGATCGCACCACGCGGCAAGCTCGAGTCCGCCCGCGACCGCATGACCGGCGATGGCGGCGATCACGGGTTTGTGCAGCGTGAGCCGCGTCGGTCCCATCGGGCCGGGGCCGCTGCCGTCGGCATGGATCTCGTTGCGGCGCGAGTCATCGTTGAGTGCGGACAGATCAGCGCCCGCGCAGAACGTGCCGCCCGCGCCCCATAGCACGGCGACGGATAACGCATCGTCGGCATCGAAGCGCTCGAACGCCTCTCGCAATGCGTCGGCCATGGAACGATCGACGGCATTGCGACGCGCGGGCCGATCGAGCACGACCGTGACGACACGCGGATCGCGCTCATGCGATTCCATGCGTACGTGCTCGCCAAATCGTTCGATGCGTGAGGTCATGGCCACTCCGTTTTGCACGCGACCAGTCTTCAGAATACTCGCCACGCAACGCGAACGTGCATCGCATCGCATGCTTGCGATAAGCCTACGACGTCCCTTCGCATCGAAATATTTGGCTCTTGCGCGGTGCATTCAATGCCATGCAACGGGGCACTGCACCAAGATCGGGCGCACCGAAAAAGTTAGCGTCGCGGCCCGTTGCACCATGCCAATCCGCGCTGCGCAAAGCGTCTGCACCGTTTGGATGCCGTCTGCGCCAAGTTGGCCCGGAACTTGCAAAACGTGCGCCTCTTCCAGACCAATCGCTCGAATCATGCAGGCACTCCAATCCGGAACCGACACTCTTTTTCTGCTGTTAGGCGCCGCGATGGTGCTTGCGATGCACGCAGGTTTCGCCTTTCTCGAACTCGGCACCGTGCGCCGCGAGAATCAAGTGAATGCGCTCGTGAAGATCCTCGTGGACTTCGCCGTGTCGACGCTTGCGTACTTCTTCATCGGCTACAACATCGCGTACGGCGTGCAGTTCATGCACAGCGCCGATATCCTCGCGCAGCACAACGGCTATGCGCTCGTGCGCTTCTTCTTTCTGCTGACCTTCGCCGCGGCGATTCCGGCGATCGTGTCGGGCGGCATTGCGGAGCGCTCCAAGTTCAATCCGCAACTGTTCGCGACCTGCGTGATCGTCGGCTTCATTTATCCCTTACTGGAAGGCGTCGCGTGGAACGAGCGTTTCGGCATTCAGGCGTGGCTCACGCACGCGTTCGGCGCGCCGTTTCATGATTTCGCCGGCTCGGTCGTCGTGCATGCGTTCGGCGGCTGGGTCGCGTTGCCCGCCGTGCTGCTGCTCGGGCCGCGTCACGGGCGTTATCACAAGGACGGGCGCATCGCCGCGCATCCGCCGTCGAGCATTCCGTTTCTCGCGCTCGGCGCGTGGGTGCTTGCGGTCGGCTGGTTCGGCTTCAATGTGATGAGCGCGCAGACGGTCGACAAGATCAGCGGCCTCGTCGCCGTCAACTCGCTGATGGCGATGGTCGGCGGCACGCTCGCCGCGTGGTTCGCGGGCCGCAACGATCCGGGCTTCACGTATAACGGGCCGCTCGCGGGTCTCGTCGCGGTATGCGCGGGCTCGGACCTCATGCATCCGCTCGGCGCGCTGATCGTCGGCGCGGTCGCGGGCGTGCTTTTCGTACAGATGTTCACCTGCGTGCAGAACCGCTGGCGCATCGACGACGTGCTCGGCGTGTGGCCGCTGCACGGCATGTGCGGCGCGTGGGGTGGCATCGCGGCGGGCGTGTTCGGGCAGAAGGCGTTCGGCGGCATCGGCGGTGTATCGATCGGGTCCCAGCTCATCGGCACGGCGGGCGCCGTCGTGCTCGCGCTCGCGGGCGGTGCGCTCGTGTATGGCGCCATCAAGATGACAGTGGGCCTGCGGCTCGATCGCGAAGAAGAGTTCAATGGCGCCGATCTCGCGATTCATCGCATATCCGCGACGCCCGATCGCGAAATGGCCGGCTGAAGCCGACGCTCGCGCCGGGTCCACAAGCCCTGCGACGAGTGGCCAGGCATGCGCCTGGCTAAATGAGAAGAAAGGCCGCCGGCGACCGATGCACTCGCCGCGTTTAAAGAGAATGCCGGCGTTTTCTTCATTCTTCATACCGCTCCGACTCCTCGCCGGTTACGATATGCCGGTCGACTTCCTCGGAGACGCAACGCTTGGACTCCACAGAGACCGCGACATTCGATCTGCCGCTGCCTGCCCGCAATTTCGCATCGATGCGCAAGGTGCTGCTGCTCGTATTGGGCGCATCCATCGTCATTCCGGTCGCGTGCCTTTGCATCTACGGCTACTACGATCATCAGCGCCGCTTCGCCGATGCGCGGGAACTCACGGAACGCCTCACGCGCGTCGCCGACGAGCACGCGCTGAAAGTGATCGACCTCAATCAGCAACTGGAGACGCGCATCGTCGATCTGCTCGGCGATAGCGACGACGCGCTCATCAAGAGCCGCGAAGCGGAGCTGCATCGCACGCTCGACGACATGAGCGGCACGCTCGCGCAGATCGCGGCGATCTCCGTGTTCGGCGAGAAAGGCGCGCTGCTCGCCAATAGCCGGTGGTATCCCGCGCCCGCGATATCGATCGAGGATCGCGACGATTTTCAGTCCGCGCGTGCGGTGGCGCCCGTCACGTACTTTTCGTTGCCCTTGCGCGGCAAGGTGGCGCGCTCGGATGTCTTCACGACGACGATGGGACGCATCGGCCGAAACGGGAAGTTTCTGGGCGTCGTGTCGATTGCGTTGAAGCGCGACTACCTCACCGATTTTTATCGCGAACTCGCGGCGGGCGACAAGGCGGTCGTCATCGGGCTTTATCGGCGCGACGGCAATATCCTCGCGCGCTTTCCGGCCGCCATGGAGAGCAGGCAACCCGCGACCAATACACCCTTTACCGCCGCGTTTCGCAACAACGAACTTTACGGCAGCATGCGTCTTCGTTCGACCGTCGATCACGTCGATCGCTTGCTCGCGTTCAGACGCGTGGGCGACTATCCGCTCTATGTGTCGACGGGCTATGCGGCCTCCGCTGTTCTCGCTCGCTGGCGCAATCACCTTGCGCTCGTCGCGACGATCGCGCTCGTGCCGTGCATCGCGGTGTGGCTGCTGATCCTGTTCTCGATCCGCCGGCTCAATGCCGAGCAGGCCGCATGGGAACGCTGGCAGGCCGAAGTCGCGACGCGCCTTTCCGTCGAGGCGTCGAGCCGGCAATTGCGGCGCATGGGCGCGCTCGGCAATCTCGTCGCGAACGTCGCGCACGACTTCAACAATCTGCTGATGGTCGTCGGCTCGAACATGGAGCTTGCCCGACACAAGCGCTTCAACGACGTCGAAAGCGAAGTGCTCGCGGTGGAACGTGCCACGGCCGGGGCCGAATCGCTCGCGCGGCGGCTGATGAGCGTCGCGCGCAAGCAGCCGCTGAAACGCGAGCTCGTCGATCCCGCCGACTGGCTGCGAAGCGTGCTCGATCTCGTGAAGAAATCGGTGCATCCGTCCGTCGCGGTGACGCTGGAGTTATCGCCCGATCTGTGGCGCGTCATGGCCGATCGGGTCGAACTGGAGATCGCGCTCGTGAACGTCGCGGTGAATGCGAGCGATGCGATGCCGCACGGCGGGCGCGTGCTGATCCGTTGCCAGAACGCGCGCGTGCGCGGCGCGGAAACGGATATTCCCGATGGCGAATACGTGCTCGTCTCGATCACCGACAACGGCGAAGGCATGACCGAGCAAGTGCAGCGCCGCGCGTTCGAGCCGCTCTTCACGACGAAGCAGCGCGGCGCGGGCACGGGCCTCGGCCTCACGCAGGTGCTCGCCGCGTGCGAGCAGGCGGGCGGCACGGCGCGCATCACGAGCGTGGCGGGATCGGGCACGACCGTGCGCCTCTATTTGCCGCGCCATCATGGTCCGGCACCGAAGGAATCGAAGGCCTATGTGCCGCCCGATGTCGAGACGCCGCCGATCGTGCCCGTATCCGATGAAGAAGACGAGCCGTTGCGCGGCACGTCGGTGCTGCTCGTGGAAGACAACGCGGATGTCGCGGCGGGCGTGACGGCGGTGCTCGAAGTGCTCGGCTGCGCGGTGCATCACGAAGAAAGCGCCGATGCCGCGTTCGCGCTATTGGGCGAAGGTTATGGATTCGATCTCGTGTTGTCGGATGTGCAGATGCCGGGCCGCATGAACGGCATCGATCTGGCCGAGCAGATCATGTCGCGTTTGCCATCGCAGAAGCTCGTGCTGATGACGGGTTATGCCGATGAACTCGAACGCGCGAAGCATCTCGGCGTGCCCATTCTCGCGAAGCCATTCGACATGGACGATCTGCTCGATCTCATCGCGCCGGGCGTGCCGCATTGATCGCGACAGGCGCGTGCCGTGATGCCGCTACTTGCGCACGGCACGCGCGCCGACGAGCGGATTGAACGCCGCGCGCTTCGGCTCGGCTTCTTCTTCCGTGCTCTTCTTCGCGGCGCGCGCCTTCGCGCGCGGCGGCGATGGGTCGCCGCCCAGTTGAGTCAGGAGATCTTCGTCGTCCTCGGCTTGCGCTTCGTCCTCTTGCATCTCGCGCGCGCCGCCCGCGAGATGCTCGACCACGGAGATGAAGTCCTTGCGTGCGTTCTTCAACGCACGTCCCGGCATCATCACGAGCACGACGGCTTCGTGCACCGTATGGCCATCGACGGTTTGCAGCGTGCCATCTTCGTTCCAGTCGATGCTGCTATTCGCGTAAGCCGCGACGACGTGATGCAGCACCGCAGGCGACATCACGCCCGCATCGTAAAGCCCGACGATCTGCTTTTCCGCGAGCGCGAAGAGACCTGGCGCGCCGCGTGCCGACTTTCGCGCGGCCATTTATTTCGCGGCGGGCGCGACCCGCCACACCGTATTGCCGATATCGTCGGCGACGAGCAATGCGCCTTTGCCATCGATCGCCACGCCGACAGGACGGCCGAGCGCATGACCATCCGACGACAGAAAGCCCGTCAGAATATCTTCGGGCGGTCCTGAAGGCTTGCCATTGTCGAAGGGCACGAAGATCACCTTGTAGCCACTTCTCGGCTTGCGATTCCACGAACCATGTTGACCGATGAACGCGCCATTTCGATAGCGTTGCGCAAATGCGGTGCCGTCATAAAACGCGAGACCGAGCGAAGCGGTGTGCGCGCCGATCGCATAGTCCGGCGCGATCGCCGATTGCACGAGATCCGCGCGTTGCGGCTTCACGCGATCATCGACATGCTGACCGTAATAGCTGTATGGCCAGCCATAGAAAGCGCCGTCTTTCACGGAGGTCAGATAGTCCGGCACGAGGTCGTTGCCGAGTTCGTCGCGCTCGTTGACCACGGTCCAGAGCGCGCCGCTCTGCGGCTGCCACGCCATGCCGTTCGGATTGCGCAAGCCCGTCGCGAAGAGGCGCGACTGCTTCGATTCGATATCGACTTCCATGATCGCCGCGCGGCCGTTCTCCGCGTCGATGCCGTTCTCCGCCACATTGCTGTTCGAGCCGACCGTCACGTAGAGCTTCCTTCCGTCGCGGCTCGCGATGATGTTCTTCGTCCAGTGATGGTTGATATCGCCGGCAGGCAAGTCGATGAACTTCTCGCCCGGCGTCGTGATTTGCGTCGTGCCGTTTTCGTACTTGAAGCGCAGGATCGCGTCGGTATCCGCGACGTAGAGATCGTCGCCGACGAGCGCCATGCCGAACGGCGAATGCAGCTTGTCGATGAACACGCTGCGCGTTTCAGCGATTCCGTCGCCATCGGCATCGCGCAGCAGCATGATGCGGTCCGGGCTTGGAACGGCCGCGCCCGCGCGCTTCATCACCTTCTTCATGACGAAGCCTTTGATGCCGGCGTTTTCGTCGTGCTTCGCGGGCGCATTGCTTTCGGCGACGAGCACGTCGCCATTGGGCAGCGTCGCAAGCCAGCGCGGATGTTCGAGCCCCGTGCCGAACGCGGTCACATCGAAACCCTCGGGCGCGATGGGTTTTTGTCCCTGCGCCCAAGGTTTGGCAGGCGCGATGTTCACCGTCGGCATCATCGCTCTGCGCGGTGCGGGCAGCGTCGGGTTCGGGCCAAAGTCGTTCGCGTAATCGTCGGCGATGGCCGCGCCGCTCGCGAGCAACAACGCGAGCGCGACCGTGCCTGCCAGATGGCTCGGATGCGTTTTCAAACGTGACTCCTGAAACGTCGATTCAACCGCCGCCGATGCCTTGCGTCACCTTGCCCGTTCCGCCGCACGTCTTGCAGTCGGCGCCTTCGAGCTTGCCCGAGCCGTTGCAGTCCGGACAGATGTCTTCGCCGGTACCGGGCACGCCGGGCTCGGCTTCATCGCCGGGATTGAGAGGAGGTTCTTGCGCCATTGCTGTCTCCTTTGAGCGGGTCGCATCGTCTTTTAGCGGGAGCAAGAGACGTTCCTCGTGACGTTGCGAAGCGCCCGCATAATGTGGACGTCCGTTCTGGTACGCGCGATGCTCGCACTATCGTGCGGCGCAAGCCGCGGCTTTTAACCTACGCGATGACTTAGCCAGGAGGGCTTCATGAGCGGAAATCAAAAGCAAACGGGCAATCAGCCATCGACGCCCAAGCAGCACGGCCAGCAAGACCGGTCGCCGGGGCAACCGCAACAGGATCAGCAGAGCGGTCAGCAGCAGCAGAATCAGCCGTTGCCACAGCATCAGGGCGGTCAGCGGCAACCCTGATCTTCATGGAGAAGCGGTAGCCACGCAACGCGCGCGGCCTCGTTCCGACGAGGCCGCGCGGACGTTTCAGGGCTTGCGTCCGAACGCTTCGCGCAAGCGTTTTTTCGCGCGTTCCAGCGTGCTCTTGCGCGACTTCGGCAGATTGCGCCCCGCGCGATTGATGTAGAAGTTCAGCATCGACATTGCCGATTGAAACGGCGAGCCCTTGCGGCGGGTGCTGCGCGTCGACGAGCGCTTGAGCGAATCGGCGATTTCCTGCGCGTTGCCGGTCTTGAAGATGTCGCGCTGAATATCCATTGCATCGCTCGTTTCCATCACATGATGCGACCAGCGATGCGTCGTGCGCTCCGGCTTCTTGCGGACGCTCGCAAGCGAATGCCGCTGGCGCGTGCTGGGCCGCTTGCCGCTATTCTTCTTTTTCGCTGCTGTCTTTGCGCTCGTTGTCATAGTCATTCCCTCAACGCTATTTCCGATGACGCGCGACGAGCCGATGTGCATCGCGCAACGCTTCGACGATTGCCTTGTATGCACGCTCGCGTGTTTCCGGATCGGGCGCGCGCAACGCGAACGAAGGATGATAGGTCGCGACGATCGCATGTCCCTCGTGTTCGAGCGCGTGCCCCATCGAGGCCTGCAGGGTCGCCTTCGAATCGCGCAACACGGACTTGAGCGCAGTCGAGCCGAGCGCGACGATCACTTTCGGCGCAACATCGCCTGTCTCGCGATCGAGCCAGTAATGGCAGGCATCGATCTCGCGCTGCGCAGGCGTCTTGTGCAGACGCCGCTTGCCGCGCGGTTCCCACTTGAAGTGCTTGACCGCGTTCGTTACATACACCTCCTTGCGCGCGACGCCCGCTTCTTCGAGCGCGCGATCGAGCATCGCGCCGGCAGGCCCGACGAACGGCTTGCCCTGCAAGTCTTCCTGATCGCCCGGCTGCTCGCCAACGATCATGATCGGCGCATGACGCGGACCGTTGCCCGGCACCGCTTGCGTCGCGTGTTCCCAGAGCGCGCAACGCCGGCATTCGTCGAGCGATGCGGGCGTCTGTTGCGGGTCGATATCGGCGCGTTTCGTGGCCATGTTCGCGCGCTCAGGCGTTGGCGATGCGACGTGCGTCTTCGAGCGTGAGCGGCTCGCGCATCGCTTCGGCGAGACGGCACACGGCGGCGTCGTGTTCGCACGCGACCACCGCGCCCACGCGTCCATCCTTCATCAGATACGCGATGAAATGCTGCGCTTCGAGATCGCCGTCTATTTCGATGCTGTCGGGCTCGCTGACATGTCCAAGATAGTCGAAGGTCTTCTCGTAGTGATAGGTCCAGAAGTAAGGAACGCCGACATACGTGCGTGCGCTGCCCGCCATGTTGTACGCGGCGACGCGCGCATGTTGCTGCGCGACACGCCAATGCTCGATGCGCACGCGCTGGTCCGAGCGCGGCAACGGAAAGCGCGCGATATCGCCGGCGGCATAGAGCGCGGGCGCGGCGAGCATGGACGTGTCCACATCGATGCCGCCATCGTCCGCGAGTTCGACGTCCGCAAGAAACGACGTGGCGGGATCGACGCCCGTGCCCGCGAGCACGACATCGGCTGCGATCTTCTCGCCGGAATCGAGGATCACTTCGCTCACCGCGTTGCCGCCCCTCAATGTGCTTACGCGTGCATTCATATGAAACGTCACGCCGTTCTTCTCGTGCAGCTTTCTGAACATCTCGCCGATGCGCTCGCCGAACTGCTTCGCGAACGGCACCTTGCCCGGCGCGACGATGGTCACGTCGACGTTTCGCTTCCTCAGACATGAAGCCGCCTCGAGCCCGATGAAACTCGCCCCGACGATCACCGCGCGCTTGTGCTGTTCGAGCGATGCGAGGATCGCACGCGCATCTTCGCGAGTGCGCAGCAGATGTACATGCGCGAGGTTTGCGCCGGGCGTCGTAAGCGGCTTCGGCACGCCGCCGGTGCAGACGAGCGCGGCGTCGTAATCGATCTTGTGCCCGTTTGCGAGTTCGACGCGCCGGTTCTTCGCGTCGAGATGAACGGCAGGCGATTCGTTGCGTTCGATGTCGTGCTTCGCGAAGAAATCGTCGTCGAGCAGGGGCGGAACGTCGTCGGGTGGCATGTCGCCCGCGAGCGTGAACTTGCTGAGCGAGGTGCGATCGTACGGCTCGCGCGCGTCGCCGCCGACCAACACGATGCGTCCGCCGAAACCGGCTTCGCGCAACGCCGAACAAGCGGCCGCGCCCGACGCGCCCGCGCCCACGATGAGCATGGTCCGGCTATCGTTGGTCTGCTTCTGCGATACGTCGCCGCTCTCGATGGGTTGCGCGGACACATACACATCGCCGTCCTTGAGCATCGCTTCATAGCGCGTCAACGCCTTCAAAGGCGGCGGCTCGACGAGACTGCCGTCGCCGACATCGAACGTGCCTTTGTGCCACGGACACACGATGCGTCCGTTGCAAATCGCGCCTTCGTCGAGCGGCCCGCCCGCATGCGGGCATTTGGCGGTGTACGCGCGCACATTCTCTCCGTCGCGCACGAGGAGGATCGGAATGTCCTTCGCGTCCTTGTCTTCGCTCTTGACGCACACGCGCGTGCCGCGCCCGGCGGACAGATCCGCGAAACGCGCGACTTTATGCAGGGTGGGGGGCATCGCACTCTCCGGTGGTCATCGAATGAGCGGGAAGCAATAAACGGTCCTCGACGCTCATGCGACGCCATGGCGCACGGCATTCGACGCCACGCATCAAGCGCGACAAGTTGTCCGGGAAAGAACGTTGACGGCTCTCAACCACGATTCCGGCCGCGTTCGTTAGCATCGCTAGCCAACTAATTCGAAAGCTAGAGCCAGTCGATGTCAAACATGTTGAAGAAGTCGTTGTTAGCGGTCGCGGGGGTCGTCATTGCAGGATATCTGGGCATGTCGGGTTATGCGTATCTGCACGACACGGCGTATGCGAGCAAGGCCGCAGAAGGGCCGGTGTCGTCGGCGCAAGCGGGTTCCATTCGCAACGTGCTGAACCGCAACGCATGCTATTACTGCCATTCGACGAAGGCCGAATTGCCGTCGTATTCGACATGGCCTGGCATCGCGCAGTTATCGAAGCATGACGTCGAGAAAGGGCTGCGTCATTTCCGTATCGACGCGCTGTACAACGCTCTCGAAGACGGCACGCCCGCGCCTGAAGCCGATATCGCCAAGCTCGAAACAGTCGTGAAAGACGGCACGATGCCGCCCGCTGCGTTCCGCGCCGTGCACTGGAGCACGGGCCTGACGCAGGATGATCGCGACATGCTGCTCGAATGGATCGCCGATGTCCGCAAAGCGAACTATGCGACGCACGGCGTAAGCGACGAATTCGCGAACGAGCCGGTGCAGCCCTTGCCGGCATCGCTGCCCGTCGATGCGCGCAAGGTCGCGCTCGGCATGCGCCTGTTCCACGATCCGCGCCTGTCGTCTGACAATTCGATCTCGTGTGCGAGCTGTCATGGCCTCGGAACCGGTGGCGTCGACAACCGCAAGCTATCGCTCGGCGTGGGCGGTCAACTCGGCGGCGTGAACGCGCCGACCGTATTTAACGCGGCGCTGAATCACGCGCAGTTCTGGGACGGACGTGCCGCGACGCTGCAGGATCAGGCGGGCGGGCCGCCGCTGAATCCGGTCGGGATGGCTTCGGTTTCGTGGGATCAGATCATCGGGAAGCTGAACAAGGATGCGGAGTTCACGCGCGCCTTCACGAGTGTGTATGAACGCGGCTGGTCGGGCGACGACATCACGGACGCCATCGCCGAATTCGAAAAGACCTTGCTGACGCCGAGCCGTTTCGACGCTTATCTTCGCGGCGACAAGACCGCACTCAACGAGCAGGAATTGCGCGGCTATCAGCTATTCAAGGCGAACCGTTGCGCGAACTGTCACGTCGGCGCGAATCTCGGCGGCCAGTCGTATGAACGGATGGGACTCGCCGGCGATTACTTCGCGGCGCGCGGCGTTGCATTGACGGATGCGGACAAAGGCCGAGCGAACGTGACACGCGATCCGGGCGATCTGCATCGCTTCAAGGTGCCGGGACTGCGCAACGTCGCGCTGACCGCGCCGTATTTCCACGACGGCAACGTGAACGACCTGCATCAGGCCGTTCGCGACATGGCGAAGTACGAAGTGGGAACGAAGCTATCGGAAGCGGATGTCGAGTCGATCGTCGCGTTCCTCAAGGCACTCACGGGAACCTATACGCCGCTGGCGGCGAGCACGCAGTAAGCCGCACCCGCGCCGCGCGCAGCAACGAATCAAAGCGCCTCGGTCACCGCACGCAGGAACTGCCGCGTGCGCTCATGCTGCGGTGCGCTGAAGAACTGCTGCGGCGGCGCCTGTTCGATGATCTTGCCTTGCGAGAAGAAACACACGCGATCGGCGAACTCTTTCGCGAAGCCCATCTGGTGCGTGACCATCAGCATCGTCAGGTTGTGTTCTTCGCCGAGACGGCGAATCACGTTGAGCACTTCGCCGCATAGTTCGGGATCGAGCGCGGATGTCACTTCGTCGAACAGCATGATCTTCGGCCGCATGGCGAGCGCTCGCGCAATCGCGACGCGCTGCTGCTGTCCCCCCGACAATTGCGACGGGTAATGCTCGCACTTCTCCGCGAGGCCGACGAGCGACAGCAGTTCGCGCGCGCGCTCGGTCGCTTCCTTCTTCGACAATCCGAGCACGCTCATTGGCGCTTCGATCGTATTCGCGAGCGCGGTCATGTGTGGAAAGAGATTGAAGCTCTGAAACACCATGCCGATCTTGCTGCGAACCTGACGAATATGCCGCGGCGATGCGGGCACGAGCTTGCCGCCGCGCATTTCGTGCGTGAGCGGCTGCCCGTCCACTTCGATGACGCCATCGGTCAGCGGATCGAGCGTCATCAGTACGCGCAATAGCGTGGACTTGCCCGAGCCGCTCGGGCCGATGATCGCCACCTTCTCGTTCGGCGCGACATCGAGATCGAGGCCGTCGAGCACGGTCAGCGGGCCGTAGCGTTTGGTGACGTTGCGAAAGCGCACCATCGGCGTGTTCGCGCTGGCGTCGGCTGCGCGGCCGAGCGCGGGGTCGAAATCCCGTTTCATCTGCTGCTCCTGGTATTGAGTCGCGGTCATGGCAGCCTCACGCGCCGTTCGATATGACGCACGCCCGAAGCGAACGTCACGCTGATGATGAGAAAGAAGATTCCGGTCATCGTGATGGGTTCGAGATAGCGAAAGGTCTCGGAGCCGATGTTCTTCGCCTGCTGCATCAGTTCGACGACGGTGATCGCGGAGAGCACCGGCGTGTCCTTGAACATCGCAACAAGGTAGTTGCCGAGCGCGGGAATCACCGGGCGGATCGCTTGCGGCAGAATCACGCCGGTATAGGTGCGCCACGGCCTGAGCGACAGCGCGCACGATGCTTCCCATTGTCCGCGAGCAACGCCGTTGAGTCCCGCGCGATACACCTCGGACACGTAGCATGCGTAATGGACCGCGATGCCGAGCGTGCCCGCCGTCAACGCCGACATCGTAAAGCCGTAAAGCGGCGCGACATAGAAGAGCACGTACACCTGAATCAACAGCGGCGTGCTGCGTATGAACTCGATGAAGAACGCAGTCGTCTTCGCGAGCGGCGCGAAATCGCTGCGCCGCATGATGGCGAGAACGAGGCCGAGCACGAGCGCGATGGCGAACCCGACGAGCGTGATGCCGATCGTATAAGTCGCCGCGCGCGCGAGTTCCGGCAGGATCTGCAGCGCGTATTTCACATCGAAGAGTTGACCCAGCGACGTCATGATGCGGCCCCCGGTAAGGTGCGGCTCGCGCGACGGATCGCGACATGACTGCTCACGCGCCGCTCGAACACCCGCATCACGGCGACGATCACCTGCGCGAGCACGAAGTAGATGAGCAGCGTGAGCCCGAAGATTTCCGCTGTCTTGAAGGTCGCTTCGTCGAGCTGGCGCGCGCGGAACGTGAGATCCGACAGCGTGATCAGCGAGACGAGCGATGTGCCCTTCAACAGTTCGATCATCAGATTCGTCGCGGGCGGCAGCGCGTTGATCATCGCCTGCGGAAGCACGATGCGACGCAGCCGCGCCGTGGCCGGCATGTTCAGCGCGAGCGCCGCTTCGTACTGTCCGCCCGGCACCGAACGCAGCGCGCCGCGCAGAATCTCGGAGCCATACGCGCCGTAGTGCAACCCGAGCCCGACGATGGCGACCGTGAAGGGCGTCAGTTGCACGTTGAACGGCGGCAGCGGCAGCACGAAGAAGAGCCAGAACAACTGCACGAGCAGCGAAGTGCCGCGAAACACTTCGACATACACGTTGCCGATCCATCGCACGACACGGTATGGCGCGGCGCGCAACGCCGTCGCGACGCCCGCCATGACGATCGCAAGCAGGATGCTGATGAAGGCGATCTGGATCGTGACGAGCGTGCCCTTCATCATCAAGGGCAGAAGCTCACGGAGGTCACTCATGACAGTTCCTCGCTAGTAGATGAAGCTGCGCGTCGCGATGCATCGATGCTCAACCGGCGCACAGTTCCGGCGCTTTCTTCGCTGTCACGTTGGACTTGTCGAAGCCGAAGGGCGCGACGGTCTTCAAATGATCGTCGGTGCCGAGCCACTGATGCAGCTCCTTGTTGACGGCGTCGCGCAGATCGGTGTCTTCGGGTCGGAACGCGAGCGCGCCATAGCCTGTGTGCTTCGGATCGTCGTTGAACTGCTTGATCGCCTCGACCGCCGAGCCGCCTTTTTCGGCGAGGCCCTTCATCGTCAATGCGGTGCCGACAGCCGCGTCGGCGCGACGCGCGCGCACGGCCTGCAATTGCGCGGTCGTGTCCGGAACCTGAAGAATCTGGTCGTCCTTGATGCCCGCCGCGCGCGCATAACCGAGTTCCGCCGTACCTGCCATTACAGCAAGCTTCGTGTCCGGCTGCTTCGCGACATCGGCATAGCTGTGCAGGTTCTTCGGGTTGCCCTTCATCGTCAGCAGCGTGTCGGGAATCTGATATTGCGGATCGGCGAACGCCACTTGCTTGCAACGCTCGGGCGTGATGTACATGCCCGCTGCAATCACGTCGAAGCGGCCGGCTTTGAGGCCCGGAATCAATGCGCCCCATTCGGTCAGCACCGCATCGACCTTCTTCACGCCGAGCTTGGCGAACACCTTCTTCGCGATCTCGGGCGATTCGCCGGTTACGGTGCCATCGGGCGTCGTGTAGGCGAAGGGCGTTTCGTTCGCATAGCCGATACGCACCTCGCCGGTGCGCTGGATGCGCTGCAACGTGGTTTCCGCGTTCGCGCTCGTGGCATAGGCGGCAAGACTCGCTGCCGCGACGCACGCCGCCAGCATTCCAGACAGTCGCTTCGTGTTCATATCGTTCCCGTAGTAATGGTTCTTCAAGCGTGGTCGAGTGGGGCGGCGCTGCATGTGAGAGACCGAGGAAAACCCTTACTCCAAGGGGCTTTGGAGTCACTCGCCGCATAGCCACCGACGCAGAATACAAAGCCATATATTTGTTCCGATTGCTCTAGGACAATTATTTTCGCGCGCGCTTTTGGGCCACTATTGCGCATGGAACCAGGCATGCGAGGAACAGCAAGTGAATGAAAGATGGCGCGACGCCGTGCGTACCGTGCAGGGCGTGCAGTCGAAGTACAAGCGGCTCGTCAAGGCGATGGCCGCCGATATAGAAAGCGGCGCGCTCGCATCGGGCGAACGGTTGCCGCCGCAACGCGAAGTCGCCGCCGATCTCGCGATCAGCGTGCAGACCGTCACCAATGCCTACAAGGAACTCGAACGGCAAGGGCTGATTCGATGCGAGGTCGGACGCGGGAGCTTCGTCAGCGCGCGCGTGACCGAAACGATGTCCAATTACATGCTCGACACCGCCGAGCGCTCGGTCGTCGATTTCTCGATCGCGCGCATCGTGCATACGCCCGAGCATGACGCGATGTGGCGCAAGGTCTGCGCGACGCTTTCGACCATCGACGATCAGCCGTGGATACGCGCGTTCCGGCCGATTGCGGGCTTCGACAGTCATCGACAGGCGGGCGTCGAATGGCTCGCTTCGCTCAACATGCCCGCGAAGGTCGAGACGCTGCTCGTCACCAACGGCGTCGCGCATAGCATCTTCCTTGCGCTGGCGAGCATCGTCGGGCCGGGCGATACGGTGCTGTGCGAAAGCCTCACCGATCACGGCGTAATCGGATCGGCGAACGTGTTGGGGTTTACGCTCAAAGGTCTTGAGATCGACGAGCACGGCATTCGCCCCGAGCACTTCGAGGAAGTCTGCGACAGCGAACGCGTGAGCGCGCTCGTCTGCACGCCGACGCTGAACAATCCCACGGTCGCGATGATGCCCGACTCGCGCCGCCGCGCGATTGCGCGCATCGCGGAACGCTATGGCGTCTATGTGATCGAGGACGATGTCTATGGCGCGTTGCCCGCGAAAACGCAGACGCCTATCGCGAGCCTCATTCCGGAACTCGCTTTCTACTGCACGAGCATGACCAAGTCCGTATTGAGCGGCTTGCGCACGGGCTTCATGACGGTGCCGCGGCGTCTTGCGTTGCGTGCGGAAAGCGTGCTGCGCGTCAGTTGCTGGATGGCGACGTCGCCCATCGCGGAGGTCACCGCGCGCTGGATCACGGATGGCACCGCGCAACGTCTCGTGGAGATTCAGCGCGAGCGGCTCGCGGCACGCCAGGGCGTCGTGCGCGAAGTGCTCGGCGAATACGTGCTCGGCAGTCATCCGAACGCGCTTTCGGTATGGCTGCGTGTGCCCGACGAATGGGAAGCGGAGCGCATCACGCGTGAATTGCGCAATCGCAATATCGCCGTGACGTCGCCGGATCCGTTTCTCGTGCGCGGCGCGGACCGGCCCAATGCGGTGCGGCTATGCGTGGGCGCGGAAGTCGGCGAAAGCACGTTTCGCAGCGCGGTCGAAACGATGCGCGAAGTCTTCGGTCAGTACCCGCATGTGCATGACTTCAACTAAATGAACTAGGACAATCGAAAACGATTTTTTAGGACATTAGACTGAGTTGCATGGTTAGCTCAAACGCAATTCAGCCGCACATGTCCGCACTCACGCTCGCCGATGTCTACCGCGCCCGCCAGCGCATCGAAGGCCGCGCGCTCGTCACGCCGCTGGTTCATTCGCTGTCGCTCTCGCGCATCGCGGGCGTGCCCGTTCATCTGAAGCTCGAAACGCTGCAACCTACGGGCAGCTTCAAACTGCGCGGCGCGACCAATGCGCTCGCACAGATCGCGGAGCAAGGCTGCAAGCGTGTCGTCACCGCATCGACGGGCAATCATGGCCGCGCGGTTGCACACGCGGCACGCGCGCTCGGCATCGAAGCAGCAGTGTGCATGTCGTCGCTCGTGCCGAAGAACAAGGTCGATGCGGTGGCCGCGCTCGGCGCGCGTGTCGTCATCGTCGGCAAGAGTCAGGACGATGCACAGGTCGAAGCGCAACGTCTCGTGCGCCAAGAAGGCTATGCATTCGTGCCGCCCTTCGACGACGAACGCGTGATCGCGGGGCAAGCCACCATCGGCCTTGAAATTCTCGAAGCGCTGCCCGATGCGGCGAGCATCGTCGTGCCCTTGTCGGGCGGCGGCTTATTCAGCGGCGTCGCGTTCGCGGCGAAAAGCATTCGTGCCGACGTGAAGATGATCGGCGTGTCGATGGAACGCGGCGCTGCGATGCATGCGAGTCTCGCGGCAGGCAAGCCGGTGTTCGTCGATGAACTCGAAACACTCGCCGATTCGCTCGGCGGCGGCATCGGCCTCGATAACAGACATACGTTCGCGATGACGCGCGATCTCATCGACGATGTCGTGCTGCTCGATGAAGTGTCGATCGCGCGCGGCATCGTGCACGCGTATCGCGAAGAGCGGCTCGTTGTAGAAGGCGCGGCGGCGGTCGGCATCGCGGCTTTGCTCGACGGCGCGATTGGAGCCGCGAACGGACCGATCGTCATCGTCGTGAGCGGCAGCAACATCGATATCGCAACGCATCGTCGACTCATCGGAGCGGCCTGAACCCATGTCCAACATCGATACCTCCACCGTGCTGCTCGGGCAGGCGCAATTGCGCAAGCTCGTGCCGCTTGACCTCGACGCGATCGAGCAAGTCGAAGCCGCGTTCAAGTCGCTCGCGACCGAAGCCGTCGCAATGCCGCCGATCCTGCGTCTCGACATTCCCGAGCACGCCGGCGAAGTCGACGTGAAAACCGCTTATTTGCCGCGCTTTCCGAGCTTCGCGATCAAGGTGAGCCCTGGCTTCTTCAACAATCCGTCGCTCGGACTTCCGAGCCTCAATGGCCTGATGCTCGTGCTGTCCGCGCGCACCGGTCTCACGGAAGCCGTGTTGCTCGACAACGGTTATCTCACCGCCGTGCGTACCGCTGCGGCGGGCGCGGTTGCATCGCGCTGGCTCGCGCGCAAGGATGCGAAGCGCGTCGCGATTATCGGCGCGGGCGAGCAGGCGCGTCTGCAATTGAAGGCGTTGCGGCTCGTGCGCGACATCGGGCATGTGACCGTATGGGCGCGCGATCCGAAGAGCGCGCAGCAGTTCGCGCGTGACTGCAAAGACTTGCCATGCGATGTCGCCGACAGCGTGAACCAGGCGTTGAAGCACGCCGATATCGCCATCACGACGACGCCGAGCCGCGAGCCACTGATACACGCACGCGATCTGCATCCGGGCTTGCATATCACCGCGATGGGATCGGATGCGGAGCACAAGAATGAAATCGCTCCGGACGTGTTCGCCAAAGCGCGCTATGTGTGCGACCGCCTTCAGCAAGTGCGCGTGCTCGGCGAGCTGCATCATGCGATCGAAGCGGGCGTGACGGATGCTGATGCATCTTTTGCCGAGCTTGGCGAAGTCATCGCGCAACAGGCTCAAGGCCGTATGAGCGATGACGAGATCACCGTCTGCGATCTGACCGGCACCGGCGCGCAAGACACCGCGATCGCGACGCTCGCCATTCAGCGAGCGCGCGCGGCACAGGCAGGAACCATTTTCCACAACGATGTGACCGCTTGATAGAGGGGACGATGTCCGAAATCACGCAACAGAAGAAGCTGGATGAACGAGGGGCGCCCGTGGTACGCCTGCCGTTCGAACGCAGCGAGTACGACGCGCGGATCGCGAAGACACGGCGCGCGATGGAGAAAGCGGGCATCGATCTGATGATCGTGACCGACCCGACCAACATGGCGTGGCTCACCGGTTACGACGGCTGGTCGTTCTACGTGCATCAATGCGTGCTGCTCGCGATGCACGGCGATCCGGTCTGGTACGGCCGCGGCCAGGACGCGAACGGCGCGAAGCGCACGGTGTTCATGTCGCACGACGATATCGTCGGCTACCCGGATCACTATGTGCAGTCGCAGGTGCGCCATCCGATGGATTATCTGTCATCCGAAGTAATTGCCGCGCGTGGCTGGGACACGTTGCGCATCGGCGTGGAGATGGACAACTATTACTTCAGCGCGAAGGCGTATGCGTCGCTGACGCAGCATCTGCCGAACGCGAAGTTCGTCGATGCGACCGCGCTCGTCAACTGGCAGCGCGCAGTGAAGTCGAAGCGCGAGATCGAGTACATGCGCGTCGCGGCGCGCATCGTCGAGAAGATGCATGCGCGCATTCTCGACACGGTCGAGCCGGGCATGAAGAAGAGCGATCTCGTCGCGCAGATTTACGAAGCGGGCATCACGGGCGTCGAAGGTTATGGCGGCGACTATCCCGCGATTGTGCCGCTATTGCCGACGGGTTCCGACGCCGCCGCGCCGCATCTCACATGGGACGACTCGACGTTCACGGCGAATGCGGGCACGTTCTTCGAAATCGCCGGATGCTTCAAGCGCTATCACTGCCCGCTCTCGCGCACGGTGTATCTCGGCCGCCCGCCGCAGCATTTCATCGAAGGCGAGAAGGCGGTCGTCGAAGGCATCGAGGCGGGTCTCGCGATGGCGAAGCCGGGCAACAAGACCGAGGACGTCGCCAATGCATTCTTCGCGGTGTTGCGCAAGTTCGGCATCGAGAAGGATAGCCGTTGCGGTTATCCGATCGGCGCGAGCTATCCGCCGGACTGGGGCGAGCGCACGATGAGCCTGCGTCCCGGGGACCAGACCGTCCTCGAACCCGGCATGACGTTCCACTTCATGCCGGGGCTGTGGCTCGACGACTGGGGCCTCGAAATCACGGAGAGCATCCTGATTACGGACACCGGCGTCGAGACCTTCTGCAACACGCCTCGCAAATTGTTCGTGAAGGAGTAGCACGATGCGCGCGTCACCGATCAGCCCGACCGTCGACTTCGATGCAGAGGGCGAACAGCACGGCTTTCTGAAGCTGCCGTATTCGCGCAACGATTCCGCGTGGGGCGCCGTGATGATTCCCGTCACCGTGATCAAGCGCGGCGACGGACCGACCGCGCTGCTCACGGGCGGCAATCACGGCGACGAATACGAAGGGCCGATCGCGCTGGCGAAGCTCGCATCGACGTTGAAGGCAAGCGACGTGAACGGCCGCGTGATCATCGTGCCGTTCATGAACTATCCGGCGTTTCGCGCGGGTTCGCGCACTTCGCCGATCGACGCGGGCAATCTGAATCGCAGCTTTCCGGGCAAGCCCGACGGCACGGTGACGGAAAAGATCGCGGATTACTTTCAGCGTCATCTGTTGCCGCTCGCCGATTACGTGCTCGATATCCACGCGGGCGGCCGCACGCTCGATTTTCTGCCGTTTGCGGCCATTCATGTATTGAACGACGGGACGCAGCAGTCGCGTTGCGAAGCCGCGATGCGTGCATTCGGCGCGCCGTATTCGATGCGGATGCTCGAACTCGACAGCATCGGTCTGTATGACAGCGCGGCCGAGGAAGCGGGCAAGGTGTTCGTCTCGACGGAACTGGGCGGTGGCGGTTCGTCGACGGCGAAGAGCGTCGCGGTGGCGGAGCGCGGCGTGTACGGCTTTCTCGCGTATGCGGGCATCATCGAGAAGGAGGTGGTTCGCGGCGAAGCGCGCACGACGACGTTGCTCGACATGCCGGATGGTTCCTGCTACACGACGAGCGAGCATACGGGCCTGCTCGAAATGTGCCGCGATCTCGGCGACATGGTGAGAGCGGGCGATGTGCTTGCGCGCGTGTATGACGTTACGCGCACGGGCGCGACGCCGGTTGAATATCGCGCGAAGCGTGACGGACTGCTTGCGGCGCGGCATTTTCCGGGCCTCGTGCAGATGGGCGACACCGTGGCCGTGGTCGCGGATATCGTCGAACGCAACATTGCCGTGAGCGTGTAAGTTGATCAAGCTCGACCGCTACGATCTGGCCATTCTGCGCATTCTTGCGCGGGATGGCCGCATAACGAAATCGCGCCTTGCGGAAGAGGTCAATTTGTCGATCTCGCCCGCGTGGGAGCGTGTGAAGAAACTCGAAGACAGCGGGCTTATCAAGGGCTATCGCGCGGATATCGACTGGACGGCTGCTTTCAAGGGCAGCCGTATTGTCGTTGAGGTGACGCTTTCGCGTCATACCGCGCAAGATATGCGGCGCTTCGAGGAGCGCGTCGCGGCGGCTTCCGAGATCGTGCAGTGTTATGCCACCGGCGGCGGCGTGGATTACGTGCTGCACGTCGTGTCGCGGGATATCGATCACTATCAGCGGTTCATCGATTCTTTGCTCGTCGAAGAGTTGGGTATCGAGCGGTACTTCACTTATATCGTTACGAAAGTCGTGAAGAATAGTACGGAAGGGCCGCCGGATTGGGTTGACGATGTGGTTTAGTTATTTTTTGGTTGCCGGATCCCGTATTTGTGTCGGCTCGGGGAAGCCCAAAAAAAACGCAAAAAGAAGCACAGAAAAAACAGAAAAAACACCAACCGCCCGAGGGCAATAACAAAAAACTCCATCGCGGCAACGCCCTTAAAGTGGACCCATCGAACCATGCAAATCAAGCACGCTTTGAGCAAGGAGACGAACATGCTGCTGGGCCATCCCGTTCTATTCAAATCCCTCTGTTATGTCGACGGCCGCTGGATTCACAGCGACAGCGCCGCATCGATTGCAGTAACCAATCCCGCCGATCAGAACGTCATCGGCCATGTCCCGATGCTCGATCAGGCGCAAATCGTCGCCACCATCGATGCCGCCGATCGCGCATTCCAGTCATGGCGCTGGATGCCGCAGCGAAAGCGCAGTGCGCTGCTCCTGCGCTGGCATGAACTCATCATGCGTCATCAATCGGACCTTGCCGGCATTTTGTCGCTCGAGCAAGGCAAGCCGCTCGCGGAATCCAAAGGCGAAATCACCTATGCGGCGAGCTTCGTCGAATGGTTCGCGAACGAAGCGAAACGCCTGGCGGGCCGCACCATTCCGACGCATATCGATGGCGCGCATCTCGGCACCGTGATGGAACCGGTCGGCGTCGCGGCATTGATCACGCCGTGGAATTTCCCCGTCGCGATGATCACGCGCAAGGCCGCCGCCGCGATTGCCGCGGGCTGCACCGTCGTCGTGAAGCCCGCGCATGAAACGCCGTTCTCCGCGATCGCACTCGCACAACTCGCCGAAGAAGCAGGCTTTCCGCCGGGCGTGTTCAACGTCGTGATCGGCGAGCCACAAATGGCGATGGAAACGCTCGTCAGCGATACGCGCGTGCGCGCCGTGAGCTTCACGGGGTCGACGCGCGTCGGCGGTCTCGTTGCGAAGACGGCAGCGCAGGCGGGCATCAAGAAGCTCGCATTGGAACTGGGCGGCAACGCGCCTTTCATCGTGACGGAAGACGCGGACCTGGAACAGGCCGTGCGCGTTGCAGTGGGCGCGAAGTTTCAAACCTCGGGGCAGGATTGCTGCGCTGCGAACCGCATTCTCGTCGCGCGTCCGCTTTATGAACGGTTCGTCGAACGCTACACGCAAGCGGTGAAAGCGCTGAAAGTAGGGACGGCCTTCGAAGCAGATGTCGATGTCGGTCCGCTCATGCATCAGGCCGCATTCGATGCGACCGTCGCTCGTGTCGAGGATGCAAAGGCGCAAGGCGCGCGCATCACCGTCGGCGGCAAAGCTCATGCGCTCGGTGGCTGGTTTTATGAACCGACCGTCGTCGCCGATGCCAGACCGGGCATGCGTATCTACGACGAAGAGAACTTCGCGCCGATCTCCGCGATCTCGCCGTTCGATACGCTCGACGAAGCCGTGACGCGCGCCAACGACACCGAATACGGCCTCGCCGCCTACGTCTGTGCGACGCGCATCGACACGATCTTCCAGCTCGTGCGCCGACTCGATTTCGCGATGGTGTCGGTCAACGGCGTGAAGTTCACCGGCGCGCCGATTCCGTTCGGCGGCATGAAGGCATCGGGCCTCGGACGCGAAGGCGGCGCGGAAGGCTTCGAGCCCTTCGTCGAAACGAAATACTTTTGCCTCGGCAATCTCGGCCTGCCGCTCACGAGCGCGGCCTGAAGACCTATCCTCAGAGACACGCAGTACCGCATATCAAGGAGAAGCACATGACCCAGCAGAATCAATCGCTCGAGCAACTGTTCGCCGAAGACCGCGCGCACTTCATGCATCCGTCCACGCATGCACACGATCACGCGAGCGGCGCGCTGCCCGGCAAGATCGTCACGGGCGCGAAGGGCATCCGCATTCAGGATCATCAAGGTAAAAGTTATATCGACGCATTCGCGGGCCTCTATTGCGTGAACATCGGCTATGGCCGCACCGAAGTAGCCGACGCAATCTATGAGCAGGCGAAGAAGCTCGCGTATTACCACACGTATGTCGGTCACTCGACCGATACGATCATCGAGCTGTCGTCGCGCATCATCGACTGGTCGCCCGAGGGCATGAAGAAGGTGTATTACGGCATGTCGGGATCGGATGCGAACGAAACGCAGATCAAGATCGTCTGGTATTACAACAATGTTCTCGGCCGTCCGAACAAGAAGAAGATCATCTCGCGCGAGCGCGGTTATCACGGTTCGGGCATCGTGACGGGCAGTCTCACGGGCCTGCCGAGCTTTCATCAGAACTTCGATCTGCCGATCGACCGCGTAAAGCACACGGTGTGTCCGCACTGGTATCGCAAGGCGCCCGCCGGCATGAGCGAAGCGCAATTCACCGCGTATTGCGTCGATGAACTCGAAAAGCTGATTGCGAAAGAAGGCGCGGATACGATCGCTGCATTCATCGCCGAACCGGTCATGGGCACGGGCGGTATCATCGCGCCGCCGCAAGGTTATTGGGAAGCTATCCAGGATGTTCTGCGGAAGCACGACATTCTTTTGATCTCCGATGAAGTCGTGTGCGGCTTCGGCCGTCTCGGCTCGAAAATGGGCGCGCAGCACTTCGGCATCAAGCCCGATCTCATCACGGTCGCGAAGGGCCTGACGAGCGCCTATGCGCCGCTGTCGGGCGTGATCGTCGGCGAGAAGGTGTGGGACGTGATCGAGAAGGGCTCGCGGGAACATGGTCCGATGGGACACGGCTGGACGTATTCGGGGCATCCCATTTGCGCGGCTGCTGCTATCGCGAACCTCGATATTCTCGAGCGCGAAAACCTGACGCAGAATGCCGCCGATGTCGGCGCGTATTTCCAGCAGCAATTGCACACGGCTTTCGATTCGCATCCGCTCGTCGGCGAAGTGCGCGGCGCGGGCATGCTCGCGGCGCTCGAATTCATGGCCGACAAGGACGCGCGCACGCCGTTCGACGCCGCGCTGAAGGTCGGCCCGAAGGTATCGGCGGCAGCACTCGAACGCGGCGTGATCGCGCGCGCCATGCCGCATGGCGATATCCTCGGCTTCGCGCCGCCGCTCGTCACGACGCGTGAAGAAGCGGACGAAATCGTCGGCATCGTGAAGCAGGCCGTGGATGCGGTGGCGAACGAAGTTATCGGCTCGGCACTCGCTACGCAAGCGATCTGATTCTCTTGAGTAGCGGTATGGGTAGTTGTGTTGGCAGAGGCTCGCGAAACATTGCGGGCCCTTTTTGCGATTCTGAAGGAACGTGCGTTGCTGAGTAATCTTCGGTGCCCCATCGAAAGGAGATTCACGATGAGCGAGAGCGAAGAGAAACGCCATCAGCAACCGCATTCCGCGCCTCACCCGAATGCAGCGGAGATCGAACCGGAGAACCGTCGGCTCGATCAGCATCCGCATCAGACGGCGGAAGTGCCTTATGGATCGGGCAATGAGCCGGAAATTGCAGGAAAGGGCGGGCTTGACGCACAGAACGCAGATCTTCCCGATCCCGCGAACGAACAATCCAGGACGCCGGGCAAAGATTGACGCATCGATTCGACGCGCCCATAAAACAAAACGGCCACTCAGGTGGCCGTTTTGTCATTTCCGATTAGCGCGTCGCGATATACATCGTGATTTCAAAGCCGAAGCGCATATCCGTGAAACTCGGGGTTTCCCACTTCATAGAGCCTCCTTGTGCAATGATTGGCCAGACGGATGCCGGGCCATTGCGCGGTTCTTCTGCTGCAGGCGCCGTGCAAAGCCGCGCATCCCAAATCGACGCACTTTAGATGCTAGCGCGAGAACAGGTATGACACGATTGGAAATTGCACCGGCGTTCATTTAAATTTTTTATAGCGGTCTCGGGCGATTTCCCGAATCGTCAGGTGTCGTGCCGATCTTGTCAGGATCATGGACCGGGTCGGGTTCCATTGCCTCTCCCGGCCGAGGGATGACCCGGTCTGCTTCAGCAGGGTCGATATTGCTCAGATTATTGCCTCCGGGCGCACGCGGCTTGTCGTGCGTATCGGGAGCTGCGGGTTTTTCGGCCATTACATTTTCCTCGTCAAACACGTGCCTTGCGGAAAGATCGAAAGCGTGGGGCGGCAGGATTGAATGCCGCATTGCGGAATAAGCGAAAGTTATGTCGCTGTTACTCGACGCGCGTGGCTTCGCGCAGCACCGCATCTTCGCTGTCGAAATTGCGATCGGTCATTTTGTTGAGCACGGCCAAGACCTCGCCGTCCGCGCCATTGCTTTTCGCGAGCGTCAGAAGTTTTTCCTTGCCCATCGGATAGTCGGCGCCCTTTAGCACGCGCGCGATTTCTTCCGGGCGCGGCTCATCCGGATGCCGGTGATTCTGCGAATGCGCGGGATGCTGTGCCATTTCCGCCTCCTTTTCGATTCGACGATAACCCTGACGATTCAGCAACGCGCGTACCCGTCACCGGGATCGGTTGATGCTGAATTGTCGATACGTTCCAACCGAAATCGAGGCGAGACATAACATGGCTATTGCAGCAGACCGCATCTCCGACACCGAAGTCAAGGTCGGCGAGATCATCTATAGCTTCGACACCAAGGCAACTGCCGATGGCTTTCAGCAATGCCTCGGCAGCGACTCGGTCGAGACCTGCGCGAAGAACCACGCGCCGGTGTCGACACGCGCCGTGGCCGATGAGAGCGGTGCGCCGAAGGGCGAGCCGGGCAGCATCATTTCACCGTCGCTGGGCGGCATGCCTTGATGCACGCGGCTACAGTGCCGCGCTTGCCGTCGTCGCGCGCGGAGCGAGCGCGGTGCGTGTGAGCGCGTCGAGCGGCAGCGGCTTGTCGAAGAAATAGCCCTGCGCCTGCGCCGCGCCCATGTCGCGCAACACGGCGAGCGTCGCCGCATCTTCGACGCCTTCCGCGACGAGCGTCAGATCGAGCGATTCCGCCATGCGCACGATCGCGCGCACGATCGCACGGCTGCGCGGGCTTTCGGTCAGTTCGAGAATGAACGACTTGTCGATCTTGAGGCCGGTGAACTGGTATTGATGCACATAACTGAGCGACGAAAAACCCGCGCCGAAATCGTCGAGCACGACAGACATGCCGTTGTCGGCCAGTCGCTGCATGGTGCGCCGCGCGAGATCGGGCTCGGCCACGAGCGCGCCTTCGGTAAGCTCGAGGCACACGCGCGACGGCGAGACGCGATAGCGACGCAATAGCGCCAGAACGTCATCGGCGAATTCGGGGCGCGTCATGCTATAGCTGGAGCAGTTCACATGCACCGGCGGCCAGTGCGCGAAGCGCGCATTCGAGAGAATCGCGGCAACGCGTTCGAGCATGTATAGATCGAGTCTGCCGATGAGCCTCAAGCCTTCGACCGAAGGAAGAAATTCACCCGGCCCGACGATATGGCCATCGGGTTGATGCCAGCGGATCAACGCTTCGAGCGCGACGATCTCACCGCTCTTTACGTCGACGATAGGCTGGAAATAAGGCAGCAGTTCGTCATCGCGCTTGATCGCATTGCGCAATGCGCCCTCACGTTCCACCTGGTCCGACACCTGACGTCGCAGTTCCTGATTGAACACGACGAAGCTGTCGCGTCCCGCATTTTTCACGCGATACATCGCGGTATCGGCGTCGCGCAACAGGTCGGCGGGCTCGGTATGGAACTGGCTGTCCGCGCTCACGATGCCAATGCTGCACGACGAAAACACGACATGCTCTTCGATGTGAAAGGGCAGATCGAACGCGGCCAGAATACGCTTGGCGATCGATACCGCATCGCGAACGTGTGCATCCGGGGAGAGCACGGCGAATTCGTCCCCGCCGAGGCGCGCGAGCAGATCCGTCGAACGCAGGCAATCGCGCAAGCGCGCCGCGGCCTGAACCAGCAGCATGTCGCCGAAGTGATGGCCGAGGCTGTCGTTCACGACCTTGAATCGGTCGAGGTCGATGAACATCACCGAGAGTTGGTCGCCGCGCGTCTGATAGTCCTGCCATGCGCAGCGCAGCTTGTGCATCAGATGGCTTCGATTCGGCAAGCCCGTCAATGAATCGTGCGAGTTCTCATAAAGCAGGCGTGCGTTGACATCGTCGAGTTCGCGCGTGCGCGCCTGGACCCGCGCTTCAAGTTCGAGGTTCGCGGCATGCAGCGCTTCGGCATCGCGCCGACGCGAAAGCGCCGTATCGATATGCCGCGACACGAAGGTGAGCAGTTCCTGATCGCGCAGCGAATAGCGCACGAGCGGCGAATAGCTTTGCACGGCGAGCACGCCGCGCACGACATCGCCATCGAAGAGCGGAATGCCGAGCCACGATCGCAGACGCACTTCGCTATGCTCGATCTCGAACGCGCCTTCTTCGATGAGACGCAGCGCCTCCGCATGATCGATCAGCCGCGCGCGCCGCTCGCGGATCACATATTCGGTGAGGCCGCGTTGTCCGCGTCGCGGCGCGGGGCGCTCCTGCACGATTTCATCGACGTAATACGGGAACGACACTTCGTCCGTTTCCGGTTCGATGAGTGCGATATAAAAATTGCGCGCGTAAAGCAATTCGCCGACGATCCCATGCAGGCTGCGCAAGAACTCCATCATGTCGCCGGGACGGCTCGACAATTCTGCGATCTGGTAGAGCGCAGCTTGCAGATGCTCGGATCGTTCGCGCTCGGCGATGCCGTGACGCAGCGCCGCGTTGAGCTTCGACAGTTCGGACGTGCGGTGCGCGACCTGCTCTTCGAGATCGGCGCGATGCAGGATGCGGTCGAGCGCCATCGCCACATGTCGTGCGACGACCAGAAAGAGCGCGCGGTCCTCGACGGTATAAATGCGCGATACGTCATAGACCTGCATCGCGAGCATGCCGAATACCTCGTCGCTCGCATTCTTGAGCGGCGCGCCCATCCAGAACTCGGGGCGGTCGCCGATGCAATAGAAATGGCCCGCGCGCTCCGCCGCGCAAATATCCCCGGCGGTGATGAAAAGCGGCTGCGCGCTCGTGAGCACGCGACCCGTCATCGAAAGACGTTCCGGATTCAGGATGTCGTAGTTTTCGGCCGCGACGACGTCGGTATCGATGACGTCGACATAATACGGATACGTGATCTTGCCCGTCTTGCGATCGTAGAGTGCGAGATAGAAGTTCTCCGCGTCGATGAGCGTGCCGAGCCGTTCATGCACGCCGCGCAGAAAATCGGCGCGCTCGGGCACGGAACTCGCCAGATAGGCGATTTCATAAAGCACGCGCTGCGTGAGTTGCGCGCGTGCGAGGGCATCGGCCTGCACGCGCTCGCCGAGCGTGCGCGCGAGTTCGGCGAGATGCGCGTCGTCGCGATGCGTGACCGGCGCGAGCAGCCAGCCGAGCACGCTCTCGCCGCGTCCGGTCGGCCAGCAGTGCCAGCCGTTATCGATGCACACCTCCGTCAGGCGTTCCTCGGCGATGCCATGCGGCCATTCCTGCGCATCGGGAAGCGCTGCATCGCCGCGCCGCTCGAGATGCAACTGCTCGCCCGCGCGATACCACGCCCATTGCTGCGGGCAGCCCATCGCGGCGGCCTCGCGCAGCAATGCGTCGATCGATGACGCCACGCTCGCGAAAATCTTTTCATCGGTCGCCGCCACGGTTGCAGGCTCGACCGCGGTTGCGCGGGCAACCTGCGCGTCGTACGCGGGAAACACACTCATCGGCGCTCCAGGCCATATTGCCGCCACGTCGGGCGGGTCTCGTTCAGCGACTGCGCTCGCACGCTGCTCCGGGCGCGCGTAACAAGCAAAGGCTCTATATGGGTAACGGCACGGAGCATACAGCCTTGAGCATGCGGTTCAAAAAAAGCCGCTCGTGCCGCAATGCATACGGGCATTCATGCCGGATGCGCGGTTTCGACGCGATCGTGCCCGGTAAATCTCTCGCGATACGCCTGCGGCGACACGCCCAGCGAACGCAGAAAACCGCGCCGCATCGTTTCCTCGGTGCCGAATCCGCAGCGCGCGGCGATGCGCTTTACGGGAAGCGCCGTATCGCCGAGCAGGCGGCGCGCGGCTTCGAGGCGCATGCGTTCGATCGAGCGCGCGGGCGTCATGCCGGTTTGCGCGCGGTAATGGCGCACGAAGCTGCGCTCGCTCATGCCGACACGCGCGGCAAGCACGCCGACCGAAAGATCCGCCGCGAGATTTTCAGCGATCCACGCATGCAGCTCGCCGAAACGTTCGCCCGACTTCTGCAACGACAGCGCCGCGCTGAACTGCGCCTGCCCGCCGGGGCGCTTGAGGAACACGACGAGATGGCGCGCGACGTCGAGCGCGAGCGCGCGGCCGAGATCGTCTTCGACGAGCGCAAGCGACAGGTCGATGCCCGCCGTGACGCCCGCGGATGTCCATACGTCGCCGTCGCGGATGAAGATCGGATCGGGCTCGACGTGGATCGCCGGGAAGCGCGTGGCGAGTTCCCCGCAGCGCGTCCAGTGCGTCACGGCGCGGCGTTCGTCGAGAAGGCCGGCGGCGGCAAGCAGAAACGCGCCCGTGCAAACGGACGCCGTGCGCCGCGCGTGCGCCGAACGCGCGCGCACCCAATCGACCAGTTCACGGTCGTGCACCGCTTCGTGCACGCCCCAGCCGCCCGCGACGATCAGCGTGTCGCACGCTTCGCTCGCATCGGGCAATGCCTCGCCGACGAGCCCCAGTCCCGCCGACGCGTTCACCGTGCCGCCCCGCGCAACCACGCGCGGCTGATACGGCCGCTGCAAGCCCGCCGCGACCGCCAGGTCATTGGCGGACGCGAACACCTGCAACGGGCCCGCGACGTCGAGCAACTGCACGTTGGGGAAGGCGAGCACGTCGATGGTTCGCATGGCGTTTTCCACGAAAGACAAGTTGGCGTAAAACGTGGGTTATGTGTCGAATTCGCCATAGCGTAGCGGCGTAGCATCGGTTCGTCCACACGAAAAACACGCTCGATCAAGGAGAAAACGATGACGCTACATATCGGCCTGTTGCTTTTTCCTCGCGTGCAGCAACTCGACATGACCGGCCCCTACGACGTGTTCGCGCACATGGCCGACACGAAGGTGCATCTCGTCTGGAAGACGCGCGAGCCCGTCCGGTCGAGCGCCGGCATGATCCTGACGCCCGACGTGACCTACGCGGATTGCCCCGTGCTCGATGTGCTGTGCGTGCCGGGCGGTTCAGGCGTCGGCGATCTGATGGAAGACGAGGAAACGCTCGCCTTCCTCCGCGAACAGGCGGCGGGCGCGCGCTACGTGACCTCGGTTTGCACCGGCTCGCTCGTGCTCGGCGCGGCGGGGCTTTTGCGCGGCAAGCGTGCGACGACGCACTGGGCGTATCACGATCTGCTCCCGGATTTGGGCGCGATTCCGGTGCACGAGCGCGTCGTGCGCGACGGCAACCTGTTCACGGGCGGCGGCATCACGGCGGGCATCGATTTCGCGCTGACGCTCGCGGCCGAACTCGTCGGCGAGCACGAAGCGCAGGCGATTCAATTGCAGATGGAATACGCGCCGGCGCCGCCGTTCGACTCGGGCGATCCGGCGCGCGCGCCCGCCGCGGTCGCGAACGATGTGCGCGAGCGTTGCGCGCCGTCGCTGGCCGCGCGCAGTGCGATCACGGCGCGTGTCGCGGAACGGCTGAAATCGCATGCTTAATTCAAAATGCGCTTTGGTCTCATGCATGCGAAATGCAAAACGCCAAATGACTAGAAGCGCTTTTGCATGAAGTAGCGCGGCTGACCCGCATGAAAATCCGCGAGTTCGCCGAAAAGCTCGTAACCACAGCGCGCGTAGAGGGCGCGCGCTGCGGGGTTGACCGTATCGAGCCACGCGGCGCGGCATCCTCGTTTTTTTGCTTCGCTTTCGGCGGCTTCGAGCGCGCGTGCGCCGAGTCCGGCGCCGCGCGCGTCCTCGCGTATCCACAGCCATTTCACGAAGAGCCAGTCCCACGCCGTGTAGCCTGCGAGCCCGCCCAGAAAGTCGTCATCGCGATAGAGCGACACCGCCAGATCGCGTTGATGGCTCGGCCCGAGTTGCGCGCGATTGAACGCGGCAAGCCCGCCCGCGACGTCGCGCTCGAACGTCGCGTCGATCCAGTCGGTGATGGCGAGCGTGACGCCGGCGTTCATCGACGCGTGAGCGATTACGCTGCCGGGGCAACCGATGCCCCCTTGATACCGTGCCGTGCAAGCGCAGCGGCGACGAAGCCCGAGCGCTTCACATCCTCCACGAAGTCGCGCAGATAAAGCGCGGCTTCGTCGCCGCGGCGCTTCGGCAAGCCCATCGCCTGCTGGATCACCATGAAGCGTCCGTCGAGCAGGCGCAGTCCGGGCGTGCGTGACGCGTCGGCTTCGAGTTGCTGCTTCACGCCCGCGGCGACTTCGAGGCCGTCACGCAGGAAGGCTTCGACGACGGCCTGCGACGACGCCGTGCGTACGATCTGCGCATGCTTGATCTCGCGCGTGAGAAAGAGGTCATACGCGCTGCCCTTGCCGACCATGATGCGATTGCCTTCGCGATCCACATCTTCATTGCGCGTGAGCGGCGATGCCTCGCGCACGAGATAACAGCCTTCGATCAGCACGTACGGCGCGGTGAAGGCGATGCCCGCACCGCGCAGCGGATCGATCGCGAAGAAGCCGACGTCCGCGCTTTCGTTCGTGACGGCTTCGACCGATTCGGCGGCCCGGTCGAACGACGTGAAAGCGACAGGCACGCCGAGCCGCGACGCCAGCTCGCGCGCGATGTCCACCGATACGCCGCCCGGCTCGCCGCTGTCGGTGCGATGCGCGAGGATCGGATTGCCGAGATTGATCGACGCGCGCAGCGTGCCGGTCGGCGCGAAAGCGTTGAGCAAGGAAGAAGAAAGAGTCATGGTGTTGGTCGATGAGTTGAAGAGCATGGCGATACGAGCAATCCGATGCAGAATACGCGAACCGCAACCGCTCTGCCAAAGGAACGACATGCAACGCGAACGCATCGACAGCAGCGAAATCATTCGGCGTCTGAAGCTCGAGCCGCATCCCGAAGGCGGCTTCTTTCGCGAGACGTATCGCGCGAGCGGCAACGTCGTGCGCGAGGACGAACGCGAAACGCGTTCGGCGTCCACCGCGATCTACTTTTTGCTTTGCGATGGCGCGCATTCGGCATGGCATCGCATTCGCTCCGATGAAGTCTGGCACTTCTACGCAGGCGATCCGATCGACGTGCATGTGCTCAAAGCGAACGGAACGCTAGTCACGCATCGGCTCGGCAATGCGCTCGATCGTGCCGATGCCGTGTTTCAGACCGTCGTCGAAGCGGGCGACTGGTTCGCGGCGGAATGTCACGATAGAGAAGGCGTATCGCTCGTCGGCTGCACGGTGGCGCCGGGTTTCGAGTTCAGCGAGTTCGAACTGGCCGTGCCGGGCACGCTGGAGGCGCGCTATCCGCAACATCGCGAATTGATACAGCGCCTGAACCCCGAAGTATGACGATACGCACGCGAGTGCGGTTATCATCGCGCGCATCGTGGACAACAACACAAGGTCAGGCATGAGCGCAGTGCGCCGCGGGATTCAATCGATCGAAGTAGGCGGAGCGCTTTTGCGCGCGCTCGTGGACCACGGCGGCCCGATGCTGCTCGGCGATCTTGCGAAGAAAGCCGGCATGCCGTCGGCGAAGGCGCATCCTTATCTCGTGTCTTACGGCAATCTCGGCCTGATTCAGCAGGATCCCGCGACGGGCCGCTATGAACTCGGGCCGTTCGCGCTGCAAATGGGTCTGATCAGTCTGCAGCGCGTCGATCCGGTGCGCCTCGCGATTGCGGAAGTAGCGAACGTGACGCCCCGCATCGAGCATACGGTCGCGCTCGCGACTGCGGGCAGCTATGGACCGACCATCGTTCACATCCAGCAGGCGAGCGTGCCCATCCACGTCACGATGCGTACGGGCACGGTGATGTCGTTGCTGCAGACGGCGACGGGCCGCGCATTCGCGGCTTATCTGCCGCCGATGACCGTCGATGCGCTCGTCGCCATCGAGCGTGCGGGCGCGTTGCAGGTCGGCGCGCAACGGCGCGACTACACGCGTGCGCAAACCGACGCGATGCTCGCCGAAGTGCGCGAGCACGGCATCGCGCGGGCGATCGACGAGCCCGTCGCGGGCATCAGCGCGATGAGCGCGCCGGTCTTCGATCACACGCGCAATATCGTGCTCGCGATCACGGCGATCGGCCCGAGCGGATCGTTCGACGGCGCGTGGAACGGCGACATCGCGACGGCGCTGCACGCGTGCGCGCAGCGCGTATCGAAGATGCTCGGCTTCGTCGCAGTCTGATCGAAGTCGCGCGATCAAACGGGGCGCCAGTGCCCCGGCATTCACTTTTCATCCTCTGAAGTCCATATGGGCTTTGCTGCGTTTGCACGCCGCATTCCCGTGAACGGGCGTACCTTGAAGAAACCGTAAGCGGATGCAAGCGCTCGTCCGTGGCATTCGGGTAAACCTAAATTCAACAATGTAAAACGGCTTGTACAATGATGAACAACTAACCGAAAGCGAAGCGATTCGCGCCCGAGCCGACCTAGTCCTGTCAGACGAAAGCGACTCGACGATGGAGACGACCGAATGTCCGTGAACTACGCCTCTCTGCGCTTCGAATATGAACGCGCGCCCGATCACGATGCGCCCGCGTCGTCGCCTTATCCCGTTGCGATAGTCGGCGCAGGTCCGGTCGGACTGGCCACGGCCATCGATCTCGCGCAGCAGGGCGTGCGTACCGTGCTGCTCGATAACGACGACACCGTGTCGAGCGGCTCGCGCGCGATCTGCTTCGCCAAGCGCACGCTGGAAATCTTCGATCGTCTGGGCTGCGGCGACAGGATGATCGAGAAGGGCGTGAGCTGGAATGTCGGCAAGGTATTTCTGCAGGATGAGCTTGTCTACACGTTCAATCTTCTGCCGGAAACCGGCCATTCGCGACCCGCGTTCATCAACTTGCAGCAGTACTACGTCGAAGGCTTTCTCGCCGAACGCGCGATGCAACTGGAGCCATTGCAACTGCGCTGGAAGAGCAACGTGACCGGCGTGACGCAGCACGAGGATCACGTCGAACTGCAAGTCGAAACGCCGGATGGCGCGTATCCGCTCAAGGCGCGCTACGTGGTGGCCGCCGATGGTTCTCGCAGCGCGATGCGCAAGCTTCTCGGTCTGGACAGCCACGGCCGCACGTTCAAGGACCGCTTCCTGATCGCCGACGTGAAGATGAAGGCGCCGTTCCCGACCGAACGCTGGTTCTGGTTCGATCCGCCGTTCCATCGCAATCAGTCGGTGCTGCTGCATCGTCAGCCGGACAATGTATGGCGCATCGATTTTCAGCTCGGCTGGGACGCGGACCCGGTCGCGGAAAAAGAGCCCGAGCGTGTGATTCCGCGCGTGAAGGCGTTGCTTGGCGAAGACGCCGAATTCGAACTCGAATGGGTGAGCGTCTACACGTTCTCCTGTTTGCGTATGGACGACTTCAGGCACGGACGCATCATCTTCGCGGGCGATTCCGCGCATGGCGTGTCGCCGTTCGGTGCGCGCGGAGCGAACAGCGGCGTGCAGGATGCGGACAATCTCGCTTGGAAACTGAAGCTGGTCGTGAACGGCGATGCGCCGCATACGCTGCTCGAAACCTACGCATCCGAGCGCGAATACGCCGCCGACGAAAACATCCTCAACTCGACGCGCGCCACCGACTTCATCACGCCGAAGAGCGCCGTTTCGAGGCTCTTTCGCGATGCGACGCTCAATCTCGCGAGGGACTGCGCGTTCGCAAGACGCATGGCGAACAGTGGACGGCTCTCGGTGCCCGCGGTGCTGCGCGACTCGACACTCAATACGCCCGACAAGGAAGGCGACGCCTTCAATTGCGCGATGATTCCCGGCGCCCCGTGCGTCGATGCGCCCGTGCGCGTCGATGACCGCGACGCATGGCTGTTGCCGCAGACGCACGGCAGCGCATTCACGGGCATCTATTTCTGCGGGCTCGGACACGGCCCGGAAGTCTGCGCGCAAAGCCTGGCTGCTTTGTCGAACGGGCGGCTTCCGGTTCATGCGCTCGTCGTCGTGCCTCGAGGCATGATGTGTACCGTGCCCGGCGTGACGGTCGTGGAAGATGTGGAAGGCATGGTCGCGCATCGCTTCGACGCGCGTCCCGGCACGTTCTATCTGCTGCGTCCCGATCAGCACGTATGCGCGCGCTGGCGTGCCTTCGATGCCGCATCGGTGACGGCTGCGGTCAAGCGTGCAACCTGCAACGGATGATGAATCGTATGAAGCTCAATCTCGAACTGAATATCGCCGATCACGATGCGTTCTACGAGCGCCTCATCGACACGCACAACGGCCTCTCCGACGAAGCCAGCCACATGCTCAACGCGAAGCTCGTGTTGCTGCTCGCGAATCACATCGGCGATAACGAAGTGTTGAAAGAAGCGCTCGCGATGGCGCGTCAGGGCCTCGCCGCGAACTAGTCGTTCAGCGCGATGCCCATGCGCTCGCAAATGAACGCGCCGATGCTCGCGATGTCGTTCAGATCGAGCTTCGGCAAGTTTGAATCGAGGGCGGCGGCATCATCGGTTGCGATTGCAACTATCTCCACATCGCTCTTGTAAAGCGGATCGCGGCCCGCCGAGGGCCGCACGACTTCGAGGCGCGGCATTGTTTCGCGCGCGAATCCTTCGACGATCACGAGGTCCGCGTCACTGAGTCGCGCGGCCAGTTCGCTCAGCGGCGGCTCTGCGTCGCCATTCAACTCGCGCACGATCGCATAGCGGTACGGCGATGCGATCAACACTTCTCCCGCGCCCGCGCGACGAAAGCGCGCACTGTCCTTGCCGGGCGGTTCGAGCTCGATCGAATGATGACTGTGCTTGATGACGTTGACGGTGACGCCGCGTGCGCGCAGCCACGGCAGAAGCGCTTCGATCAACGTGGTCTTGCCTTGGCCCGAGCGGCCCGAGATGCCGAAGAGCGGCGGATGACGCGAGTTCATGCGAATGGTCGGCTGATTGTCCTGGTTTCGATCAAGCGAGTTTAACGGCTCGATGGCGAGCGGGGAGAAATCGCGCTATCGTCGGGCATTGCCTTTGCGGCGGAACGCGTCGGCGCATAGCGGGTTTCCGACCCCGACGCCTGCCGCCTCAGTGATTCAAGGAACCGACATGGCCGAAGACAATCCCAGCACCGCTATCGCACCGCAGCAGTTTTCCATCGACGTGATGCTCGAAAAATACGCCAAGGGCGACGAGACTCGCGTCGACGATATTTATCGCCGCGTGGCGCGCGGTGTCGCGCGGGCCGACCCTGAAGAAACGCGCGCGAAGATCGAAGCGGAGTTCGTCGATAACTTCAAGCGCGGCGCGCTAGGCGCGGGGCGCATCATGAGCGCGGCGGGCGCGGGCATCGATGCGACCCTCATCAACTGTTTCGTGCAGCCGGTCGGCGATGCGATACAGGGCGTCGATAGCAACGGCTTGCCGGGCATCTACGTCGCGCTGTTGCAAGCGGCCGAGACGATGCGTCGCGGCGGCGGCGTCGGCTATAACTTTTCCGCCATACGTCCGCGAGGCGCGCGCGTGCATTCAACCGGATCGGCGGCGTCAGGCCCATGCAGCTACATGGATGTATTCGATGCATCGTGCCGCACGGTCGAAAGCGCCGGCGCGCGGCGCGGTGCGCAAATGGGCATTCTCGACTGCACGCATCCCGATCTGCTCGAATTCATCGCGGCGAAGCACACGAAAGGACGCTGGAACAATTTCAACGTATCGATCGCGGTGACGGACGAGTTCATGCAGGCCGTCGCCGACGACGCGTCGTGGCAGCTCGTGCACAAGGCCGAGCCATCGCCCGCGCAACGCGCAGCCGCGGACATGCATCAGCGCGATGATGGCTTGTGGGTCTATCGCGAAGTGCAGGCGCGCGAAGTGTGGAACACGATCATGCGCTCGACCTACGATGTCGCGGAGCCGGGCGTCGTGTTCATGTCGCGCATGAACGATGACAACAACCTGCGCGCGATCGAGTCGATCCGCGCGACCAATCCATGCGGCGAGCAGCCGCTGCCCGCATACGGTTGCTGCAATCTCGGCCCGCTCAATCTCACGCGCTTCGTGCACGACCCGTTTGCGCAGATGCGTGGCGGCGCGCCGTCGTTCGACTGGGACGGCCTCGCGCACACGACGCGCACCCAAGTGCGTTTTCTCGACGACGTGCTCGACGTCACGCTCTGGCCGCTCGAAGAACAGGCGCGCGAAGCGGCGGCGAAGCGGCGCATCGGCGTGGGCTTTACGGGCCTCGGCGATACGCTCGTGATGCTCGGTTTGCGCTATGACGCGCAGGAAGGCCGCGATTTCGCTACGCGCGTCGCACGCACGATGCGCGACGAAGCATATCGCGCATCCGTCGAGCTCGCGAAGGAGCGCGGCAAGTTTCCGCTCTTCGATGCAAAGCATTATCTGCAAGAGGGCACATTCGCCTCGCGCTTGCCGGACGACATCAAGCGCGCGATTCGCGAGCACGGCATTCGCAACAGCCATCTGCTTTCGATCGCGCCGACAGGCACCGTGAGCCTCGCGTTCGCGGACAACGCATCGAATGGCATCGAGCCCGCGTTCTCGTGGACGTATCAGCGCACGAAGCGCATGGCCGACGGTTCGCGTCAGACCTTCGCTGTCGAAGATCACGCATACCGGCTGTATCGCGAGATGGGCGGCGATGTGAATGCGTTGCCCGACTACTTCGTGAGCGCGCTGGACATGTCCGCGCACGATCACATGGAAATGATGGCGGCGGTGCAGCCTTTCGTCGATACGTCGATCTCGAAGACCGTCAATGTGCCCGCCGATTATCCGTTCGACAAGTTTCAGGATCTCTATTTCGAAGCGTGGCGGCGCGGCTTGAAAGGGCTTGCAACGTATCGGCCCAACGAGACGCTGGGCGCGGTGCTGTCCGTCGCGCCTGCCGAAACGCCGAGCGATTCGCCGGACCCCGAGCTCGATCTCGATCCGTTGCGCATCGCGATCGATCATCGGCCCAAAGGAGAGCTGCCTGCGATCATCGAGAAGGTCGAGTATCTGACGCAGGCGGGCAAGAAGTCGCTCTATCTGGCGGTGTCGTTCATCGAAGTGACGGGGCGCATCGGCGGCGAGGACGTGACGATCGAACGGCCCATCGAGTTCTTCATTCCCACCGGGCAGCGCGACGAATCACAGCAATGGATCACGGCGACGATGCGTTCGATCTCGCTGGCCGCGCGCGGCGGCTTCGCGGCGCGCACGCTTCAGGACATGCGTAAAGTGTCGTGGGATCGCGGACAAGTGCGTCTCGGCGATGTCGAAAGGCTCGACGGACATCGCAGTCCGCGCTGGCACGATTCGGAAGTGGCCGCGCTAGCGTATGCGATCCAGCAGATTCTTCATCGACGCGGTTTTCTCGATGCAGAAGGCAACCAGGTACCGTCGCGCGTGCTTGCGCGCAAGGGCGCCGATCGCGCGCCGCATCCGGTAGCTGTAGCCGATGAACGCGATGACATATCCGAAGGTGCCGCGCAAGGCGAAATCGATCCACATAGCCTGCCCCTGATGCACGGCCGTAAATGTGCGACATGCGGCGCCAATGCAGTGATCCGCAAGGACGGCTGCGACTTCTGCACGGCATGCGGCGAAATCGGCGCGTGCGGTTGAGTTGAAAAAAAGGCGCGGGCATTCGTCCGCGCCTTCCTGTCACGCTCAATGCGAGCGTTCAGTGCTCTCCTGCTTCGTATCTTGTGCAACGCCCGGTTCATGCGCGCTGTGCTGCGTGAACGGATGCCACACCGGCGTGAGCGTTGGCAGTTCGTCGAGAAGCGAGAACTGATCGAGCGACGTGTTTTCGAACATGATGACCTCTTGATTCTTTTGCCGATCGCGCAATCAACGCGCGATCACGTTGCCTTGCGTCGCCGAGCCATTGGCGTATTCGACGATCCCGCGATTGCGCGCTTCCGCTTGCGCCGCATCGCGTGCGCGTTGATCGCTTTGCGCGGCGATGGCATCGCCCCACATGCTGCGATCCGGATACGTGTTGCGATTCAATGCCGGCAACGAGCCGTTCGAGTACGCGGCCGCGAGTTCGGCACGCACTTGCGCTCGTGTCTTGGGCGTATCGCTCGCATTGGCCTGAGTTTGCGTCTGAACCTGATACGTGCCTGCGTGGCCGATGCCCTGGCCGCTCTCCGCGAAAGCGGTCGTCGTGACGACGGCGGAGATGGCTGCGAGAGAAAACCCCGTGATGAGTTGTTTCATGCTTGCGACTCCTTTCATTCCGATGCAGCGTGCGGGCAAATGCGGATTGCATTCGGCGTTGAGCGTGCTGCGTTGGGATTGAATGTAGCCGCGCGATACCGGCGGATAAATGCCGTATCAGCGAATAGATTTATCGATTTCGGCGAATAATCGCGCAGAGGCTTGATGCGTGGGCGTTTGCAGGCGCGCTAGGCAAGCTGCTTATGGAAGAACGTAGTCCCGCAGAGCGTGCCGTCGGGCATCAAGGCGTAGTTCGGCACGACGCCGACACGCTGCCATCCGGCGCGTTGGTAGAGACGTTCTGCATCGCCGCCGGTGACGGTATCGAGCACGAGAACGGACTTGCCGGCTGCACGCGCGGCATCGTCGGCGGCGCTCATCAGATGCTGTGCAATGCCACGGCGTCGCGCGCGGCGCGCGACGAGCATCTTCGCGATATCGGCGCGATGCGGCTGATTTTCCGGCTGATCGATGACGACCTGCACCGTGCCGAGCACATGCCCGTCCGCGCTCTCTGCAACGAGCAGGATGCGTTCGTTGCGCACGACGCCATTGGCGACGCGCGTCCAGAATTCGACGGCGGTCGCGCGCGAAATAGGCAACATGAAACTGACCGACGCACCGCCTTCGACGCAATCGATGAGCACGTCCGCCAGCGCTTCGATATACCGCGTGACTTCATTCGCGCCGAGGCGGCGCACGGTAATCTCATTGTTCATGATTTGTTTTCCGTGGCCGCCTCTCGGCAGATGCTTAGCTATGCAACTATGTCCTCGGTGCCCGCGACTTCCGGCGTGCCATGCCGCACGATGGTCGGCGACGGCGTGCTCGTCGGCAGGCAGCGTTCCTCTGCATCCTTCTGACCTTGCAGCAACGGGCAGCGCTCGAACAACTCCGCGGCCCAGTCGACGAACACGCGCACCTTCGGCGACAGATGCCGGTTATGCGGATACACCGCGGAAATAGGCATCGGCAGCGGATTCCATTGCGGCAGCACTTCGATGAGCTCGCCCGCGCGCAGATGCGGCAGCGCCATGAAGCGCGGCACCTGGATGATGCCGACGCCCTTCAGGCCGCAGCTCAAATACGCTTCGGCGTCGTTCACCGCGATCATGCCGCGCATCTTCACTTCGATGGTTTCATCGTCGACGACGAAATCCATGTCCATGATGCGGCCCGTGCGGCTCGAAAAATAATTCACCGCCGTGTGATTCTGCAAATCGTCGATGGTTTTCGGCGTGCCGTTGCGTTCCAGATATTGGGGCGCGGCCACCGTCACGCCCTGAAACACGCCGATGCGGCGCGCGACGAGACTCGAATCCTGCAGCGTGCCCACGCGAATCACGCAATCGACGCCTTCCTGAATCAGATCGACCGGCTTGTCGCCGAAGCCCATCATCAGTTCGACTTCCGGATAGCGCGTGTGGAAATCGCATAGCTGCGGCATCACGATGAGCCGCCCGATCGCGCCGGGCATGTCCACGCGCAACTTGCCGTGCGGGCCTTTCCCGTTGTTCGAAAACGAGCCTTCCGCTTCTTCGATGTCCGCGAGGATGCGTACGCAGCGCTCGTAATACGCTGCGCCGTCCGGCGTGAGATTGAGCCTGCGCGTCGTGCGCTGAAGCAGCCGCACGTTCAGATGCGCTTCCAGATTCTGGATGATCGTCGTGACCGAGGCGCGCGGCAGATTGAGCGTGTCCGCTGCGCGGGAAAAGCTGTTGGTGTCGACGACGCGAGTGAAGACCTGCATTGCCTGAAGCCGATCCATGTTCTCTCACCTTCTTTACTTAGCGATGCAACTATTTAAGCGCGCGCTAAAGAATGACGGAAGAACAATCGCGAGGGATAACCACGATTGTTCGGTGCGACCGAATTGTGTTGCCGGATTATAGGCATTTATTAAAAAAGGCGCGGCCTCCAGAATTCGCAGCATCGCAACTTATGCGTGAAGGCCTTGCAGCATGGGCCTCGCACCGAGAATAACCATGGCAACACTGTTGGATCTGGAGTCGAGTCCGCGCTTGTGCATCGAAGATGTGCACATCACGGGACACGCGCAGCCGATCACGCTGCGCAGCTATCGTCCCGCATCGGACGGCACGATCCTGCCCATCGTTCTTTACTTCCACGGCGGCGGATTCATTCGCGGCGGACTCGACGACGCGGATATCGCAGCAGCGACGATCGCGCGCGATACGCCCGCGTGGGTCGTGTCTGTCGGCTATTCGCTCGCGCCGAAGTTTCCGTTTCCCGCCGCGCCCGAAGACGGCTATCGCGCCGCGCAATGGGCCGTCGCGCATGCGCGTTCGCAGCGCGCGGACCCGCAGCGCATCGGCGTCGTGGGCCATGACGCGGGCGGCAATCTCGCGACCTGCGTCGCGGCCATCGCGCGCGATCGCGGCGATATTCGCATGTCCGCGCAAGCGCTGCTCGCGCCGTTGCTCGACCCGAGCATGACGCGCCTCGCCGACGAACGCAAAGTGCTGTGCCCCGATTTCGAAGCATGCGAATGCGCGCAGTGGTATCGCGCGTATCTGCCGAATCCGTCGCAACGTCTGCATCCGTACGCCGCGCCGCTCGAATCGCGACGTCTCGGCGGATTGCCGCCCGCGATGATCGCGAGCGCCGAGCACGATCTGCTGCATATCGAGGCCGAGAAATACGCGGGCGAATTGATCGCAGCGGGTGTGCCGACCGAAGTCACGCGTCATTGCAAGACCTCGCATCAGGCGCTCGCCGCGCATCCCGAAGCGCTCGCGGATGTCGTCGCGTTCTTCAGGAAGCGCCTCGCACGCGCGAAGTAAGCGCGAAGTAAGCGCGAAAGATAACCGCAAGATTCGGCACGCCAGCCACGCATCACACAACAACAATCTCAACGCTAACCGGAGCCTTCACCATGTCATTCACTCGCAAACGCATCTACGCCGCGCTAGGCGCGGTGCTGATCGTCGCCGGCGCGGGCGGTTATACCGCCTTGCGCGGCCACGGCGATTCGGCGATCAACGAAGCCAAAGCCGCCGCGCACAGCCCGACTGCAACGGAAGTGGACGTCGCAGCGGTCGTGTCGAAGACCATCACCGACTGGCAAAGCTATTCGGGCAGGCTCGAAGCGGTCGATCACGTCGACATTCGTCCGCTCGTTCCCGGCACGATCGTCGCGGTGCATTTCAAGGACGGCCAGCTCGTGAAGAAGGGCGATGCGCTCTTTACGATCGATCCGCGTCCTTACGAAGCCGAAGTGGACCGCGCTCAGGCGCAGCTCGCGGCGGCGCAGGCGCGCAATGGTTATACGTCGACGGATGCAGCGCGCGCCGAACGCCTGCTCGCCGACAACGCGATCGCCAAGCGCGACTACGACGAGAAACAGAACGCTGCGCGCGAGGCCGTCGCCAACCTGAAGGCCGCGCAGGCTGCGCTCGAAGCCGCGAAGATCAATCTCGCGTACACGCATATCGTCGCGCCGGTGTCGGGCCGCGTGTCGCGCGCGGAACTTACTGTGGGCAACATCGTGTCGACGGGGGCGAATGCGCCTTTGCTCACGACGCTTGTTTCCGTATCGCCGATCTACGCATCCTTCGATGTCGATGAACAAACGTATCTGCGCTATCTCGGCCGCGATGCGGGCAGCACGGTGCCGGTGTCGCTCGGTCTCGCGAACGAAGATGGCTATTCGCGCGATGGCGTCGTCGATTCCGTCGATAACCGGCTCGATACGACGTCCGGCACCATCCGCGTGCGTGCGCGCTTCAACAATCCCGACGGCACGCTCGTGCCCGGGCTCTATGCACGCGTGAAGGTCGGCGGCGGCTCGCCGCATCCGGCCGTGCTCGTGGAAGACGAAGCGATCGGCACCGATCAGGACAAGAAGTACGTGATGGTCGTCGACAAGGACAACCGCGTGCAGTATCGCGAAGTCACGCTGGGTCAGACGCATGAAGGCCTGCGCGTGATCTCGAAGGGTTTGCAGCCGGGCGAGCGCATCGTCGTCAACGGCCTGCAGCGCGTGCGTCCCAACGATGTGATCAAGGCCAACAACGTCGCGATGAATGACGACGACAAAGCGCCCGCCGTGAAGACGGCATCCGCACAGTGATGCGCGTCATCCGCAACAGACAGAACTCGTCATGAACATATCCAAATTTTTCATCGATCGCCCGATCTTTGCGGGCGTGCTATCGGTGGTCGTGCTGCTGGCGGGCGTCATCGCGATGTTCAAGCTGCCGATCTCCGAATATCCGGAAGTCGTGCCGCCTTCGGTCGTCGTGCATGCGCAGTACCCCGGCGCAAACCCGAAGGTGATCGCGGAGACCGTGGCCTCGCCGCTCGAAGAGCAGATCAACGGCGTCGAGGACATGCTCTACATGCAGTCGCAAGCGAACAGCGACGGCAATCTCACGACGACCGTAACGTTCAAGCTCGGCACCGATCCGGACAAGAACACGCAGCTCGTGCAGAACCGCGTGAACCAGGCATTGCCGCGTCTGCCGCAGGACGTGCAGCGTCTCGGCGTGACGACGATCAAATCGTCGCCGACGCTGACGATGGTCGTTCACCTCAATTCGCCCAACGGCCGTTACGACATGACGTATCTGCGCAATTACGCGCTGATCAACGTGAAGGACCGGCTCGAACGCATCGCGGGCGTGGGCGAAGTGCAGCTGTGGGGCTCGGGCGATTACTCGATGCGCGTGTGGCTCGATCCGCAAAAGGTCGCGCAGCGCGGCATGACCGCGACCGATGTCGTCAACGCGATCCGCGAGCAGAACGTGCAGGTCGCGGCGGGCGTGATCGGCGGATCGCCGACGCTGCCGAACGTGCCGCTGCAACTGAACGTGAATGCGCGCGGCCGCTTGCAGAACGAGTCGGAGTTTCGCGACATCGTGCTGAAGACGTCGCCCGATGGCGCGGTCACGCATCTCTCCGATGTCGCGCGCGTCGAGCTGGCTGCATCGGAATATGGTCTGCGTTCGTTGCTCGACAACAAGTCGGCAGTTGCAATCGCAATCAATCAGCAACCGGGCGCGAACTCGCTGCAGATTTCCGACGAAGTCCGCAAGACGATGAAGGAACTGAAGGCGGACATGCCCGCGGGTCTCGAATACGAGATCGTCTATGACCCGACACAGTTCGTGCGCTCCAGTATCGAAGCCGTGATTCATACGCTCGCTGAAGCGATCGCGCTGGTGGTGCTCGTCGTGATCGTGTTCCTGCAAACGTGGCGCGCGTCGATCATCCCGCTGCTCGCGGTGCCGGTGTCGATCGTCGGCACATTCTCGCTGCTGCTTGCATTCGGATTCTCGATCAACGCGTTGTCATTGTTCGGGATGGTGCTTGCGATCGGTATCGTCGTCGACGATGCGATCGTGGTCGTCGAGAACGTCGAGCGCAACATCGAAGCGGGGTTATCGGCGAGAGAAGCGACGTATCAGGCGATGCGCGAAGTGAGCGGGCCGATCATCGCGATTGCATTGACGCTCGTTGCCGTGTTCGTGCCGCTCGCGTTCATGTCGGGTCTCACGGGCCAGTTCTACAAGCAGTTCGCGATGACCATCGCCATCTCGACGGTGATCTCGGCCTTCAACTCGCTGACGCTGTCGCCGGCGCTCGCCGCGCTGCTGCTGAAAGGCCACGACGAGCCGAAGGACTGGCTCACGCGAGGCATGGACCGCGTGTTCGGCGGCTTCTTCCGCGGCTTCAACAAGGTCTTTCATCGCGGTTCGGATGCGTACGGCAAGGGCGTGAAGAGCGTCATCAACCGCAAGGCATTGATGATGGTCGTGTATGCCGTTCTGCTCGGCGGCGCGGTGCTGATGGGCAAGATCGTGCCGGGCGGCTTCGTGCCCGCACAGGACAAGGAGTACCTCATCAGCTTCGCGCAGTTGCCGAACGGCGCATCGCTCGATCGCACGGAAGGCGTGATCCGTCAGATGTCGGATATCGCGCTGAAGCAGCCGGGCGTGGAAAGCGCGGTGGAGTTTCCGGGCTTGTCGGTGAATGGCTTCACGAACTCGTCGAGCGCGGGCATCGTGTTCGTCACGCTGAAGCCCTTCAAGGAGCGCGTGCATGACAAGGCGCTGTCCGCAGGCGCGATTGCCGGCGCGCTGAATCAGAAGTACGCGGGCATCAAGGGCTCGTTCATCGCCGTGTTCCCGCCGCCGCCGGTGCTCGGTCTCGGCACGCTCGGCGGCTTCAAGATGCAGCTCGAGGATCGCGGCGCGCTCGGCTATGCGGCACTCGCCGATGCGACCCAGGCGTTCATCAAGCGCGCATCGCAAACGCCCGAGCTTGGACCGACGTTCTCGAGCTATCAGATCAACGTGCCGCAATTGAACGTCGATCTGGATCGCGTGAAGGCGAAGCAGCTGGGCGTCTCGGTGACGGACGTCTTCGACACGATGCAGGTGTATCTCGGCTCGCTCTACGTGAACGACTTCAATCGCTTCGGACGCGTGTATCAGGTGCGCGTGCAGGCGGATGCGCCGTTCCGCGCGAATCCGGAAGACATCGGCTTGCTGAAGACGCGTAACGCGAATGGCGACATGGTGCCCTTGTCGTCGCTCGTGAAGGTGACGCCGACGTATGGTCCGGAGATGGTCGTGCGCTACAACGGCTATACCGCCGCCGATATCAACGGCGGTCCTGCGCCCGGCTATTCATCGGGCCAGGCGCAGGCGGCGGCGGAACGCATCGCGGCCGAAGTGCTGCCGCGCGGGATCAAGTTCGAATGGACCGATCTCACGTATCAGCAGATCCTCGCGGGCAACGCTGCGCTGTGGGTCTTCCCGATCAGCGTGCTGCTCGTGTTCCTCGTGCTCGCCGCGTTGTATGAAAGCCTGACGCTGCCGCTCGCGGTCATTCTGATCGTGCCGATGAGTATTTTGTCCGCGCTGGTCGGCGTATGGCTCACCGATGGCGACAACAACATCTTCACGCAGATCGGTTTGATGGTGCTCGTGGGCTTGTCGGCGAAGAACGCGATTCTGATCGTCGAGTTCGCACGCGAACTGGAGATGCAAGGCCGCACGATCGTGCAGGCCGCGATAGAAGCGAGCCGCCTGCGTTTGCGCCCGATTCTGATGACGTCCATCGCGTTCATCATGGGTGTGGTGCCGCTCGTGCTGTCGACGGGCGCGGGTTCGGAAATGCGTCATGCAATGGGCGTGGCGGTGTTCTTCGGCATGTTGGGCGTGACGCTCTTCGGCCTGATGCTGACGCCGGTGTTCTACGTGATCCTGCGCAAGCTCTCGCGCACCGAGCACGTAACGGACAAGCACGGCACGCATCCGCAGATGCGCGGTATTGGTGCTTCGGTCGAAGCGCAGTGAGGTGAATGATGAATAAGCTGCATGTTTTATCGAGTCTGATGGCGTCGTTGTTGCTGGTCGCGGGCTGCTCGCTCGCGCCGACCTACGAGAAGCCCGACGTCAATGCGCCGTCCGCCTACAAGGAAACGCCGCAAAAGACGCTCGATGCATCGGAAGCGGGTACGTGGAAGACCGCGCAGCCGTCCGAAGAGATGATGCGCGGCGAATGGTGGACGATCTTCGACGACGCCACGCTCAACGATCTGGAAAAGCAGGCGCAGGACGCGAACCAGAACCTGAAGGCGGCGGCCGCGCGCGTGAAGGAAGCGCGCGCGATCAACCAGACGGCGCGGGCGGGCTTGTTCCCGACGCTCGATGCGGGCTTCGGCCCGACGCGCGAGAAGTTCTCGCCGGCATCGCAGTTCCTGCCCGCCGATGGCAACGTGCCTGCGCAAACGCTGTGGCGCGCGCAGGCGAGCGTGTCGTATGAAGTCGATCTGTTCGGCCGCGTGTCGAACTCGGTGCAAGCCGCGAACGCGGACACGCAGCAAAGCGAGGCGTTGTTCCGTTCGGTGCAGTTGGCATTGCAGGCTGACGTCGCGCAGAACTACTTCAATCTGCGCGAGCTCGATGCGGAAAGCGATGTCTTCACGCGCACCGTGCAGCTACGCGAGGAAGCGTTGAAGCTCGTGCAACGCCGCTACACCGAAGGCGATATCAGCGAACTCGACGTGGCCCGCGCGAAGTCCGAGCTCGCGACAGCGCGTTCGGATGCGATGACGGTGCAACGTCTGCGCGCGGCATCGGAACATAGTCTCGCGGTATTGCTCGGCAAGTCGCCCGCCGAATTCACGATGGCCGCGAATCCGCTCAAGCCGGTAACGGTGCGCGTGCCGCCCGGTTTGCCTTCGGCGCTGCTCGAACGTCGTCCCGATGTCGCGGCGGCGGAACGCGCGATGGCTGCGGCCAATGCGCGTATCGGCGTGGCGAAGGCGGCGTTCTTCCCGTCGCTCACGTTGACGGGCTCGGGCGGCTTCGAATCCGCGACGCTCGGCGATCTCTTCAAGTGGTCGAGCCGCACATTCCTGCTCGGGCCGTTCGCGGGTACGGCGCTGAATATCCCGATCTTCGATGGCGGCCGTCGCAAGGGCAATCTCGCGAATGCGCGCGCGATATATGAAGAGGATTCGGCGAACTATCGTCAGCAGGTGCTCGTTGCGTTCCGCGAGGTCGAGGACAATCTGTCGGATCTGCGCATCCTCGAAGATCAGACCGCGACGCAGGACGATGCAGTGAAGGCGTCGGTGCGTGCCGCGCAGTTGTCGCGCACGCAGTACACCGAAGGCGCGGTGAATTACCTCGACGTGATCGATGCGGAGCGCACCGTATTGCAGACGCAGCGCGCCTCGGTGCAGTTGCGGGGCACGCAGGCGGTATCGACGGTGAATTTGATCCGCGCACTGGGCGGCGGCTGGGGCGATGCGAAGCCCACGCCGGTGCCCGAGCCGAGTCTCGCGCAGAAGTAGCATGAAGATGGCCCTGCATCGCGCAGGGCCATTTTTTCTCGGGGCGCGCATCGATGACAGCTCGATTGTTCGCCTCCCGGAACATATGTCTTCACCTGCGGGGCGTTTATCCGCACGGCTCGAATCCATAGAATTTCAATCATGGGATAGGGAGCCGATGATGAAAGACTTGATCGCAAAACAACTGTATCAGCCGGCGGTGGTGTTGCCACTGCTACTGTTGACGCGCCTGATGGTCACGCTCGACTTCAATCTCGCGCAAGTAATGTTCGTAATGGTATTGAGAGGTTCGCAGCACGCATATCAGTTCGCGCTGCGTCATGCGGTTTCGCGTCAGCGCAATGGCGCGAGCGTGAAGCATCTGCCCTGCAACAACTGCTGCTGACGCGCGCCGCGCTATCGACCTCAATACACTTCGGGAACGTACATCTCATCCGGCACGGGCTGGCGCAAATAATCGGGATTGAACACGCGGTCGGGCAGTTCGATCGGCGGATGCTCGACATCGTGATACGGCACCTGACTCAGCAAGTGATGAATGCAGTTCAGGCGCGCACGTTTCTTGTCGACGGCATGCACGACCCACCACGGCGCTTCGGGAATGTGCGTGCGCTGAAGCATCACTTCCTTGGCCGCCGTGTAGGCCTCCCATCGGCGGCGGCTCTCCAGGGCCATCGGGCTCAGTTTCCACTGCTTCAAAGGATCTTCGATACGCGCCTGGAAGCGCACTTCCTGTTCGTCGTCGGTGATCGAGAACCAGTACTTCACGATCTGAATGCCGCTTCGCACGAGCATCTTCTCGAACTCGGGAACCGAGCGGAAGAATTCCTCATACTCTTCGTCCGTGCAGAAGTTCATCACGCGCTCGACGCCCGCGCGGTTATACCAGCTTCGATCGAACAGCACGATCTCGCCCGCCGCCGGCAAATGCGACACGTAGCGCTGGAAATACCATTGCGTGCGCTCGCGATTGTTCGGCGCGGGCAGGGCGGCCACGCGGCACACGCGCGGATTCAGCCGTTGCGTGATGCGCTTGATCGCGCCGCCTTTGCCCGCCGCATCGCGTCCCTCGAACAGCACCACGAGCCGATGCCCCTCGTGCACGACCCAGTCCTGCAGCTTCACGAGTTCGCCTTGCAAGCGAAACAGCTCGCGAAAATAGGTCTTGCGTAACTGACGCTCTTCATCGGAGAAAGTCGATTCGCCGTCCAGGAAGCGATCGTCGATCTCCATCTCGAACTCTTCGTCGTAGCTGTCGATGATGTCGGCGTGGAAACGGCGCTGCTTTTCCGTCGTGTTCATGAGGGGCTCCGTGGCGTTCTTGGGCTGCCGCCGTCGCGATGACGGTCGCGGCGCGGGACGGCCGATTGTGACGACATTCGATGGCAGTCACATGACAGCGGCTGATTCGTTCATTCTAGCGAGCGATTCGCTGCTTTATGACGCGGCGTCGCGCGCCGTTAGAATGTTCCGGCACTTCGATGGGATTTTGAAGTTCGATTTCATCTTCCCCATATCAAGCGAGCGAACGCGATGACCGCAACGATCCATAGTTTCGACGAAGCTCAAACCGCGCGCCTCGTGCCGTATGATCGGCTCGTCGACACCCTCGCCGCGACGATGCTCGATTACGCGGCGGGACGCATCGTGAGTCCAGAGCGCATGGTGGTGCCGATCGAAGGCGGCGTGATGTTGTCGATGCCCGCGAGCGCCGCCGATCTCGCGATGCACAAGCTCGTGAACGTTTGCGCGGGCAACGGCGCGCTCGGCCTGCCGACGATCCACGGTCAGGTGACCGCCTACGATGCCATGACGGGCGTGCCGCAATTCATGCTCGATGGCCCGACGGTGACGGGCCGGCGCACGGCGGCGGTATCGATGCTCGCGATCCGCGCGCTTCACGATGCCGCGCCGCGCGAGGTGCTCGTCATCGGTACGGGCAAGCAGGCTGCGTATCACGTCGAGGCGCTCGCCGCTATTTATCCCGATGCGCGCATCGTCGTGCAAGGCTCGCGTCCCGGGCGCGCGCGCGAGTTCTGTGCGGCGCATGCATCGCTTTCGAAGCAGCTTGCCGCGCTCGACGAGACCACGATTCCCGATTCGATCGATGTCGTCATCGCCGCGACCACGAGCAAGACGCCGGTCTATACGTTGCCCGCGCGCGCGGGCCGCCTCGTGATCGGCGTGGGCGCATTCACCGCCGATGCCGCCGAGATCGCCGCCGCGACCGTGCATGCAAGCGCGCTTTACGTCGACGACCCTGCGGGCGCGCGTCACGAAGCAGGCGATTTCATTCTCGCGAGCGTCGAATGGAACGATGTGCACGCATTGGCGCTCGCGCTCGCGGCGCCGTCCAAAGCCGTTGATGCATTGCAACCGGTGATGTTCAAATCGGTCGGCTGCGCGGCTTGGGATCTTGCGGCATGTCGCGTCGCGCGTGCGGTTTTGTCGGAGGAAAGCGTCGCGGCGCGCTAGGCCGTGCAAGGGGAACGCCAGCTTGGAACGGTACTTGCTGTAAGTCTCTTTAATGACAGAGACGCCATAAGCGTCACATGACAAACGGCGCCAAGGTGCGCCACAGCAATCGAGCCAGCGAACTAACCCATGAAAAGTCGATACGACAGCAAGTGGCACCCGTGGATTCCGGCGCGCGACGACGGACGTGAGGGCGCGGGTGGCGCGGCGGACGGGGAACGCCAGACGACTCCGCATGCGAGCGCGGCGCCGCCTGCGGCTTATTTCATCTCGGTTCTTGAGCTTGCGACGGGCGAGAAACTCGGCAATGACGAGCGTCTGCGCGCCGTCGCGATGCTGGAATCGCAATTCGGTGCGGGGCGTCCGCGCACGCTGAAGGAAGCGGTGCGAATCTGCGCGGCGGCGATCGATTCATCGACGCTGCAGCGCATGGCGCGCGGCGCAAAGGCCTAGAACACGTCTGAAAAGACAGCTTCGGCGAAGCGCGTTTTTTCACACGTGTGTAAAACGCGCGTGCTCGCCGAAAAGTGCGCGAACGTTCGGTTGCGCCTTGACCGCTCTATTTGACGGTCTGAATGACTTCGAAGCCCTCGAATTCCGGATGACCGAGATAAAGCTGGCGCGTCTCACCGCCGGCATTGCGATGCGCGGCGCGAAACGCGTCCGAACGCGTCCAGTCTTCGAAGGCTGCCTGATTCGCCCATATCGTATGGCTCGAATACAGAACGTGATCGTCTTTCACCGGTCCTTTGAGCAGATGAAACTCGACGAACCCGGGCACATCCTTCAGATGCGTATCGCGGCTCGTCCACAGACGTTCGAAGTCGGCTTCGGCGCCGGGCACGATCTTGAAGCGGTTCATGGCGATATACATGTCGATGCGGTTCCTTCGAAGTAGTGACTCGATTGAGCGGATAAGAACGATCAGTCGCGCCCGAGTTCGACGATGGTCGTGAAGCCGCCGAAGAACATGCGTTGAGGATCGAACGGCGTCTCGCCGGATTCCATCATCGTTTTGAGGCGCGGGTCTTCCATCACTTTGGCGTTGACGCTATCGCGCTGCTCGCGCGATTCGTAGACGATATACGAGAACGCGACGGTCTCGCCTTCCTTCATCTGCACGCTCTGTGGAAACGATGTGAGCTTGCCGGGCTTCACGTCGTCGGCGATGGTTTCCACGAACTCCAGTGCGCCGTGTTCCAGCCAGATCTTGCCGGCGGCTTCGGCCATGCGGCGATAAGCGTCGACCTTGTCGATCGGTACGGGTACGACGAATCCATCCACGTAATGCGCCATCTGAGTCTCCTGGTTGAGTCGAACGCGCACCGCGCACGCGATGCGCTGTCTGCTTTGAGCTATTCGTATGGAGCGAAGTTCAGGGCGGTCCACGTATCGGCGGGCGAGGCGCGTTCCAGCACCGTGGACGAGAGCGGCGCGAAGTTCATCCCATAGATCGATGCGAGCGGCAGGCGAAGCGCATGCGCGAGCGCCACTTTCACGACGATCGCATGCGTGACGACGATGCAGCGCCCCGCGTCGAGCCGGTCGATCGAAGCGAAGCCCTCGGCGACGCGCGCGGCGAGCATGGCGACGCTTTCGCCGCCGTGCGAACGCGCATCGGGATCCGCGAGCCAGGCAGCGACATGTTCCGGTTCGCGCTCGCCCGTTTCGCGTATCGAATGCCCGCGCCAGCGGCCATAGTCGATGTCGTCGAACGCGGGAACGATCTCGAATGCATCCGCGATCCACGCCGCCGTTTCACGCGCGACGCGCGCGGGACTCGCAATCACGCGCGTGTCGGGCAAGGCGTGCAATGACGCGAGCTGCGCGCGCGCATCGCGCTCGGGAGGTTCGTCGCCGGTGGGAAAGTGCCCGGTTTTCATCGCGCGCGTGGCGGCGTGACAGAGAAGAATGAGTTCCAAGGCAGGTGGCGGTCGAATCGGAATCGTTTTACTTTGCAGCGGATCATCATAGAATGGCAAGCTTGCAGTGCGAGGAAGCCGGTGCAAACCCGGCACGGTCGCGCCACTGTGTGCGGTACGTCAACGCGAAAGCGCGGCGCCGCGAGTCAGACCCCGCTGCATGCTCTTCGTCAATCGGGACGCGCTTTTCCCTGGAGAACCACCATGAATGCTTCCAACGCGCCGGTCTTTTCCGCTCCGGTTTCCCCGTCACTCGATGCACCCGTGCCCATTCCGGTGCGTGAAGTGTTGCCGTGGGCCGTCTTCATCGGCCTCATTCTGCTGATCGCAATCTATTTCGTCGGCGCCGAACAGGGCGCGACGTCGATTTTCTCGGGCACGTACGTCCACGAATTCGTGCATGACGGCCGGCATTTGCTCGGCTTTCCGTGCCACTGAGGAAGCATCATGATTCGCACTTTGCTGATACGCGGCATGATCGCGGGACTGGTCGCGGGCCTGATCGGCTTCGGCTTCGCGCGTGCGTTCGGTGAACCGTCGGTGGCACGCGCCATCGCGTTCGAGGAACAGCACGAGCATGAACACGAACATGAGCACGGTCATGCCGATGCGGCTGCCACGCAAGCGCATTCGCACGATCACGGCGACGAAGCGCTCGTGTCTCGCGATACGCAAGCGGGCCTCGGCCTTCTGACCGGCGTCGCCGTGTTCGGCACCGCGCTCGGCGGTCTCTTCTCGCTCGTGTTCGCGTTTGCTTATGGACGGCTCGGCGCGTTGCGCGCGCGCGGCACGTCGGCATTGCTCGCGCTGTTCGGCTTCGTGAGCGTCGCCATCGTGCCGTTCCTCAAGTACCCGCCCAATCCGCCCGCTGTCGGCAATGCCGAGACCATCGGGCCGCGCACGGCGCTTTTCTTCGGCATGGTGGCGATTTCCATCGCGGCTGCCGTCTTCGCCGTGCGCTTGCAGCGGCGCATGGTGGCGCGGCATGGCGGGTGGAACGCGACGCTCATCGCGGCGGCTGCGTATATCGTCGTGATCGTGGCGGCGCAGGTCGCGCTGCCGTCCGTCGATGAAGTGCCCCCGGATTTCTCCGCTTCGCTGCTGTGGAATTTCCGCGTGGCCGCTATCGGCATGCAGGCGCTGTTATGGACGACGCTCGGTCTCGTGTTCGGTGCGCTCGCAGCGCGTGAACTCGAGCGGCCGGCGGTGAGAAGAATGGCTGCGGCGTAAGCGGTTCGGCGTCGCTCATGAAGCTCGCGCTTCGTCAGGAACGCGGGCTTTTCGTTTGCTCTTTCGCCGCACGACGCTTGAGCAATTCATCGAACAGATCGAGCTTCGCGGCATCGTCCATCGATCTGAAGGTCTTGATTTCCTCGCGGCTTCGGAAGCAGCCGAGGCACAGGCCCGTTTCCTGATCGAGCTTGCAGACATCGGTGCATGGCGAGCCGATGGGTTCCTGCGCTTTCGCGCGTTCGATGGTGAAAGCGAGATCGTCTTGCGTCGTTGTCATAGTGATTCGCCGCGAAAGAGCGCAGCGGCCGCGGCCGGATTCGACGGCCAGTAAGCGTGCATGTAAGTGGCCGACACCGAACCATGCCGATAGAGCGCTTCGCCTTCGGTGCCGGTCGTGGCATGAGCGGCCTTGAGCGCCGGCTGCATCGGCGTGTCGAGCGTCGAGTAGTGGAATGTGTGACCCGTCATCGCTCCATGCGTCGTGTCGATGCGCTGCATCGCGAGGCGCGACAGCTTGCGTTGCATCGCCGCGTCGCCGGGAAGGATGCCGAGCATCGCATGCCGCGTGCCTTCGATGTCGGTCAGCGTGTCGAGCAGATACAGCATGCCGCCGCATTCCGCGACCAAGGGCTTCGCTCGCTCGACGTGCGCAACGATCGATGCACGCGCGCGTTCGTTCGAAGCGAGCGCCGCGGCATGCAGTTCGGGATAGCCGCCGGGAAGATAGAGCGCGTCGGCATCGTGCGGCGCGGGTTCGTCGGCGAGCGGAGAAAACGTGCTGATGCGCGCGCCCATGGCGATGAGCACATCGACATTCGCCGGATACACGAACGAGAACGCCGCATCGCGAGCGATGGCGATATGCGCGCCGTCGAGCAGACGCGGCGGCGCGGGCAGCGTCGCATCGTCGAAATGAACGGGCGGCGGAAGATCGGCGAGCGTCGTTTGCGCGATTGCATCGGCGGCGCGGTCGAGCCGTGCGTCGAGGCCCGCGATTTCATCGGGCTGCGTGAGACCGAGATGACGCTCGGGCAAGGCGATATCGTCCGCATTCGACAGATGGCCGCAATAACGCAAGTCGACGGGGATAGTCTCCGACAACATCTGCGCATGACGCGCCGATGCAACGCGATTCGCGAGCACGCCATGAAAGGGCACATCTTCGCGATAACGCGCGAGCCCGAACGCGATGGCGCCGAACGTCTGCGCCATGCCGTGCGCGCCGATCACCGCGAGCACCGGTACGTTGAACGTGGCGGCCAGATCGGCGCTGCTCGGCGTGCCGTCGAAGAGACCCATCACGCCTTCGATGAGAATGAGATCGGCCTCGCGCGCGGCCTTGGCGAGCAACGCGCGGCACGCATCGAGCCCGACCATCGACAGATGCAGCGAATAAACGGGCGCGCCGCATGCACGTTCGAGAATCATCGGATCGAGAAAATCCGGGCCGGTCTTGAACACGCGTACCTTCAGTCCTCGGCGCGTGTGATGACGCGCAAGCGCCGCCGTCACCGTGGTCTTGCCTTGATGCGACGCACTCGCGCCGATGAAGAGAGCGGGGCAGTCGGGCATCGCTCAGAACTCGACGCCGCGTTGCGCTTTCACGCCTTGCTCGCGATACGGATGCTTCACGAGCCGCATTTCCGTGACGAGATCGGCAAGTTCGATCAACGCATCGGGCGCGTGGCGACCGGTCACGACGACATGCAGCATCGCGGGCCGCGCCTTCAGCACGTCGAGCACTTCATCGAGCGGCAGATACTCGTACTTGAGCACGGTGTTGAGTTCGTCGAGCACGACCATCTGATATTCGCCGCTCTCGATCATGCGGCGCGCTTCGTTCCAGCCCTTGCGCGCGGTGGCCATGTCGGCTTCGCGATTCTGCGTGTTCCAGGTGTAGCCATCTCCCATGGTGACGAAATCGCAATGCGCGATTGCGCCGAGGAAATCGCGCTCCGATGTATGCAGCGCGCCCTTGATGAACTGCACGACGCCGAGCTTCATGCCGTGTCCGAGCACGCGCACCGCCATGCCGAACGCGGCCGTTGTCTTGCCCTTGCCGTTGCCGGTATTCACGATCAAAAGGCCTTTCTCGTGATCGGCGGCGGCCTGCTTTTTCTCGTGGCCTTCCTTGCGGCGCTGGGTCATGCGCAGATGCGATTTGGTATCGGTTTTCACGGGAGCTCCAGAGAAAGACGGCCGTATCGTACAACAGGCGGCGGCTTAATTCTGCGCTAACAGACGGCAGGCATCATGCAATCAACGTAATCACCGACTCGAGGAGCAAGCAAATGGACGCGCTCTATCTCTATCTGGAACTCGTCGCGCTTGGCGTTCTCGTCTGGCTTTGCCGCGACAAGTTCAAACCGGTCGTGGCGAAGCCGCTCGCCGAAACGCCGCGTCCGCGCACGACCGCAAGACCGGTATTCATGTTCCGTTCGCGCGGGGCGCATGCATCGCTGCGATCGCGACGGTTACGCCACAATCGATCGTCTTTGGCACGATGAGCGTTCGCGCGTTGCCCGCGAGCAGCGCGCAAGGCTCGCATACGCCATCGACGTTCATATGCGCCATTGCATGATGCGATATCGCCGTGCGCGGCGCTTGCGCGATTTCATCGGCGCCGTAGAAGCGCAATGTCAGACGATGACGCTCGCAGAACGCGAGCAGTCCCGCCTCGTGCCGTTTCGCGTCGATGCTCGCGATGATGGCGATGTCGCCGAACGCAAGCGTGCCCAAAGCGCCGCGCACGGCGTGCTCGATTGCGTCGGCGCTCGCGCCCCGCCTGCAGCCGATCCCCACGGCAAGACGCGTGACAGCGGGCTGATTCATGTGAGCGATGACGGATTCCATGTGCGCCGACCTTACCACCTTTCTTGACGCTCGCGCCCGCCGGGCCTAGACTTTCACGCAGTTTTGGTGCTCGCGCGCGGATTCTCTCGTGCGCAGTTAAACGGGAAGCAGGGCGCGTTCCTTTCGATTCGTCGAACGCACGTCAACCTGCGCTGCCCCCGCAACGGTAAGCGATTCACCGCGCACGGCATTTTCATCGCGTGTACGGGAAGCCGGCTTCGAGGCCACTGCGCGTGAGAAACGCGCGGGAAGGCGAAGCGGCGTCGTCGTCAGCCCGGATACCGGCCAGACTTTGAGCGGGGCTTGCTGTCGCGGGGATGCGGCGCGGCCCATGATCCATAAAAGCGTGCGTTTCCCTTTCATCCAGCCGCGTTGCCAGGCATCGCGCGACATGAAGCGCATGCAACCGAAGCCACGGAGCGACGATGCAAACCCGCAAGATTCCCGTCACGGTCGTGACCGGCTTTCTCGGCAGCGGCAAGACCACACTGATGCGGCATATCCTCTCCAATGCGCAAGGCAAGCGCATCGCGGTGATCATCAACGAGTTCGGCGAGCTCGGCATCGACGGGGAGATCTTGAAGGGTTGCGGCATCGGTTGCGAGGATGAAGCCGGCTCGAAAGACCGCAATCTGTACGAGCTCGCGAACGGTTGTCTCTGCTGCACCGTGCAGGAAGAGTTCTATCCGGTCATGGAACAACTCGTCGAGCGGCGCGAGAGCATCGATCACGTGCTGATCGAAACGTCCGGTCTCGCTTTGCCGAAGCCGCTCGTGCAGGCGTTCAACTGGCCGTCGATCAAGAACGCATTCACCGTCGATGCCGTCGTGACCGTGGTCGATGGACCCGCTGCCGCGAGCGGTCAGTTCGCGGCGAATCCCGTCGCCGTCGATGCGCAACGCAAGGCCGATCCCAATCTCGATCACGAATCGCCGCTGCATGAACTGTTCGAGGACCAGCTTTCGTCTGCCGATCTCGTCATCGTCAACAAGACCGATCTCATGGATGATGAAGCGCTGCGAAAGGTCGAAGCGCTCGTGCGGCCCGAGATTCCGCCCGAAGTGAAGATCGTGCCCGCGCAGATGGGCAGGCTCGATGTGCATACATTGCTCGGTCTCGAATCGGCATCGGAAGAGACGATTCATTTGCGGCACGATCATCACGGTTCGCCCGATGAAGCAGGCCACGCCGATCATCATCATGACGAGTTCGATTCGGTCGTCGTGCATGGCAACGTCGAATCGCGCGAGCAGGCGCTGGCCGCGCTGCATGCGCTCGTCGAGCAGCACACGATCTATCGCGTGAAGGGTTTCGCTGCGTTGCCGGGCGCGGCGATGCGGCTCGTCGTGCAAGGCGTCGGACGACGCTTCGACAGTTACTTCGACCGCCGCTGGGAAGCGGGCGAAGCGAAGACCCAAAGCCGCTTCGTGCTGATCGGCGAAGACCTCGAACGCGCGACGCTGCAACGCGCGTTCGACGCCGCGCTCGCGAGCGCGCCCGTGCAGGCGTAACCGCGATGCATCTGCTCCGCACGACGCCGGGAGGCTTCGTCGACGACGCGCAGGGCGTCATGCGTATCGATCAGACGAGCGCGCCGATCGTCGTGCTCAGCTCCGCCGATACGACGCTCGCGTTGCTCGCGAGCGCGTTTCCGCGTCTCGAGCCGGGCTTTCCCGACGTGCGGCTCGCGAATCAATCGTTTCTGCGTCAGCCCGCATCGGTCGATTTCTATGTCGACGATGTATTGCGTCACGCGAAGGTCGTGATCGTCGATCATCTCGGCGGCGAATCGTACTGGCCGTACGGCATCGAGCGGCTCGTCGCGCTCGCGAAAGAGCGCAAGCAGATGCTCGCAATGTTTTCGGGCGATCTCACCGAGGACCCGAATCTTATCGGCAAGAGCACGGCCGATGCAGCGTTTTGCCGCGAGCTGTCGCGCTATCTGCGCGAAGGCGGCGCGCGCAATGCCGAGGAGTTTCTACGCGCGATCGCGCATCGCGCGTTCGGCTTCGGGCGCGAGCCGCAGCCGCCGAGTCCGCTGCCCGCCGTCGCGATCTATCATCCCGAGCGCGATATCGCGGTCATCGACGACTGGCAGGCGCGCTGGACCGAAGGCGCGGGCGTCGCCGCGATCCTGTTTTACCGCGCGCATTTGCAATCGGGCAATACGGCCGTGTTCGATGCGCTCATCGAAGCGCTCGAAAAAGAAGGCATGAATCCGTTGCCGATCGCGATTTCGTCGCTCAAGGAAAGCGTGAGCCGCGAAGTGGTCGAGCGTTTGTGCGCGCAGCATCGCGCATCGCTCGTATTGAACACGACGGCTTTTGCGGCGAGCGTGATCGGCGAGGACGAAGCGTTCGAAGTCGCGGGCGATGCGCCCGTGCTGCAAGTCATCCTGAGCGGCGGCAATCGCGATGACTGGCAGAAGGACAATCACGGCCTGAATTCGCGCGACGTCGCCATGCATGTCGCGCTTCCCGAAGTCGATGGCCGCATCATCACGCGCGCCGTGAGTTTCAAGGGGCTCGCATATCACTGCAAGCATACGCAGGTGGATGTCGTGCGCTATCAGGCCGACGCGGAGCGCGTGCGCTTCGTCGCCGAACTGAGCCGGCGGTGGACCAAGCTGCGTCATACGCCGAACGCGCAGAAGCGCATCGCGCTCGTGCTGGCGAACTACCCGGCGAGCGAAGGGCGCATCGGCAATGGCGTGGGACTCGATACGCCTGCATCCGCGATCAACATTCTGTCGATGCTCGCGCGAGAAGGCTATCGCGTCGGCACGATGCCGCCGAACGGCGATGCGCTCATCGCCGCGTTGACGGAAGGCGTGACCAACGATCCCGTCGTCCGCGATATGCGCCCTGCGTTGCAGAGTCTTTCGCTCGATGACTATCTCGACGCGTATCGCACACTGCCCGCCGATGCGCGCGCCGCGCTCGAAAAAACCTGGGGCGCACCCGAAGACGACCCGACGATCAGACGCGGCCGTTTCATGATCGCGGGCTATCGCTGCGGGGAAGTGTTCATCGGCATTCAGCCCTCGCGTTCGCGGCAGCGCAACGATTACGCGAGCTATCACGATGCCGAACTCGTGCCGCCGCATTCCTATCTCGCGTTCTACTTCTGGCTGCGTCTGCGCTTTCAGGCGGATGCGCTCGTGCATGTCGGCAAGCACGGCAATCTCGAATGGCTGCCGGGAAAGAGCGTCGCGTTGTCGTCATCGTGCTGGCCGGATGCGATTCTCGGACCGATGCCGCATCTCTATCCGTTCATCGTCAACGATCCGGGCGAAGGCAGTCAGGCGAAGCGCCGCGCGCAGGCCGTGATCATCGATCATCTTATGCCGCCGCTCACGCGCGCCGAGAACTATGGGCCATTGCAGGATCTCGAGCGTCAGGTCGACGAATACTACGAAGCGTTGATGGTCGATGTGCGCCGCGCCAAGCTGCTGCGCAAGACGATTCTCGCGAACATCGTCGAGAACCGGCTGCACGAGGAACTCGGGCTGGATGCGCCACGCGATACCGTGGGTGAAGACGCGTTGCTCACGCGCGCCGATGCCTATCTCTGCGAACTGAAGGAAGCGCAGATTCGCGACGGCCTGCATGTATTCGGTGTCTCGCCGCAAGGCGTGCAACGACGCGACACGCTGCTCGCGCTCGGCCGCTTTCCGATCGGCGACGGCCAGGGCGCGAACGCGAGCCTGATCGTCGCGATCGCACGGGATCTGCAATTGCCCGATATCTTCGATCCGCTCGATGCGGATTGGGCCGCGCCGTGGACCGGCCCGCGTCCGCAAGCACTTGCCGATGTGAGTGAAGCGCCGTGGCGTCATCAAGGCGATACGCGCGAGCGCCTCGAATCGTTAGCGATGCAACTATTGTCCGATGCTGACGCAGCCGCGCCCGGACCGCGTGCATCGCTCGTGCTCGAACGTCTGCGTGGCGATGTGCTCGCGCGGCTCGATGCGTGCGGCCCGCAAGAGCTGACGCAACTGAAGCGAGGTCTCGAAGGCCGTTTCGTGCCGCCGGGTCCGAGCGGCTCGCCTTCGCGCGGCAGACCGGACGTGCTGCCCACCGGCCGCAACTTCTATTCCGTCGATACGCGCGCATTGCCGACGCAAGCCGCATGGTCGCTCGGCGTAAAGTCGGCGAACGCATTGGTCGAACGCCATGTGCAGGATCACGGCGATTTTCCGCGGGCAATCGGCTTGTCGGTGTGGGGCACGGCGACGATGCGGACCGGCGGCGACGATATCGCGCAGGCGTTCGCGTTGATCGGCGTGCGGCCCAAGTGGGCGGCGGGCAGTCATCGCGTGACCGACTTCGAGATTCTGCCGATCTCGATCTTCAACCGGCCGCGCATCGACGTGACATTGCGCGTATCGGGCTTCTTCCGCGATGCGTTCGCGAATCTCATTCATCTCTTCGATGCGGCGGTGCAGGCCGTCGCCGAATTGGACGACGAGCCCGCCGATGTCAACCCGATCCGCGCGCGCATCCTTCGTGAGCGCGACGAGCTGATCGCGCGCGGCATCGAGACGAAGGACGCGCGGCGTCGAGCGGGCTGGCGCGTGTTCAGCACGAAGCCGGGCGCATACGGCGCGGGTCTGCAGGAACTGATCGACGCAAAGCAATGGCAGACCGATGCGGATCTTTCCGCCGCGTATCAAAGCGCGGGCGGCTACGCGTATTCGCAATCGGGCGACGGCGTCGAAGCACGCGCGAGCTTCGGCGCGCGGCTATCGACGCTCGATGTCGTCGTGCAGAACCAGGACAATCGCGAACACGATCTGCTCGATTCGAACGACTATCACCAGTTCCAGGGCGGCATGGTCGCGGCCGTGCGCTATCTGTCGGGCGTGCAGCCGCAGACGTATAACGCCGATCACAGCAATCCCGCTGCGCCGCGCGTTCGCACGCTGAACGAAGAGATTGCGCGCGTGGTGCGTTCACGCGTGGTCAATCCGAAGTGGATCGATGGCGTGAAGCGGCACGGTTACAAGGGCGCGTCCGAACTCGCGGCGACCGTCGATTACCTGTTCGGCTACGACGCCACCGCGCGCGTCGTGTCGGATCATCAGTACGCGCTGGTCACCGATGCCTATGTGAACGATGCCGACACGCGCGAGTTCATTGCGCAGCACAATCCGCACGCCTTGCAATCGATCTGCGAGCGTCTGCTCGAAGCGATGCAACGCGGTCTGTGGCAGCAACCCGCTGGCTATCGCGAGCAGGTCGAACGGCATCTGCTCGATGTCGAACAGCACATCGAAGGCCGACATTCTTGAACGAATCCATCACATCTGCCGTGTTTCCTTTTTCGGCGCTCGTCGCACAGGCGCCCTTGCAGCAGGCGCTTTTGCTCGCGGCCGTCGATCCTTCGATCGGCGGCGTGCTCGTGAGCGGGCCGCGCGGCACGGCGAAATCCACCGCGACGCGCGCACTCGCGGAGTTGCTGCCCGAAGGGAAGCTCGTGACCTTGCCGCTCGGCGCGAGCGAGGAACAGTTGATCGGCACGCTCGACATCCAAAGCGCATTGCGCGACGGCGGTGTGAAGTTTTCTCCGGGCCTGCTTGCGAAGGCGCATCGGGGCGTGCTGTATGTCGATGAAGTGAATCTCCTGCCGAATCCGCTCGTCGATCAGTTGCTCGATGTTGCGGCGAGCGGCGTGAACATCGTCGAGCGCGATGGCATTTCGCATCGGCACGACGCGCGCTTCGTGCTGATCGGCACGATGAATCCGGAAGAGGGCGAGTTGCGGCCGCAATTGCTCGATCGTTTCGGTCTTGCCGTGGAGATGAACAATTGCTTCGATGCGCTCGTGCGGCAACGTATCGTCAAGGCGCGTCTTGCATTCGATGCCGATCCTGATGCGTTTCGCGCGCGGCATCGCGACGAGCAGGCTTCGCTGGAATCGCGCATTCACGCGGCGCGCGCGGCATTGTCGTCATTCGATTTCGATGATGCGGTTCATGCGCGCGTGAGCGAGCTTTGCATCGAGGCGCATGTCGACGGCTTGCGTGCGGACATCGTCATGCTGCGCGCGGCGCGAGCGCTGGCTGCGTTGGAGGAAGCAGCGGGCGTGAACGTCACGCACGTCGAACGCGTCGCCGATGCGGTGCTTAAGCATCGGCGAAGAGAAGGGGAAGCGCCTTCACGCGAACCGGCAGGCCGCGAGTCGACGTCGCCCGATGCAGGCTCGAACCAAGCGGATTGGGGCTACATGCCGCCGGAGCCGACGGGAACCGCGAAGGTCAAGCAAGTGAGGCCGCTCGCCGCAAAAAAAGCCTGAACCATCGAAGGCGCGACGCGAATGCCTTCGACACAAGGCATCGTCTTCGATGGAACGAAGCGTTCGCGAAAGGCCGCAGCGCGACGCGCGAGGGCGAAGTCAGCGCGTCGATCGACTGGATGGCGACATTGCGCGCAAAGCGTTCCGCGCGTTTTGCTACGGAGCATTTGCGATATCGGCGCACGCAGGGCGACGGTGCGGTGCTGCATTGTTTTCTGCTCGATTGCTCCGGCTCGATGCTCGCCGGCGAGCGCCTTGCGCGCGCGAAGGGCATGCTCGTCGCGCTGTTCGATCGCGCTTATCGTGAGCGGGCGGAGATTGCGCTGATATGTTTCGGCGGTGCACGCGCGAAAGTGCGTCGTCAGCCGGGCGCGGCGCACTGGTTCAATGAGCGGTGGGTCGCGCCGATCGGCGGCGGTGGCGGCACGCCTCTCGCGCTTGGGCTGGCGAGCGCGGGAACGGTGCTTGAAAAAGCGGCTCGGCGCAGACCAGCGCAACGGCGCTGCTTGTGGGTGCTCACCGACGGGCGAACGAACGAGCAACCGCAAGCACCTCACGCAGCGGATGAGATCGTCGTCGTCGATTTCGAGGAAGGCGCGATTCGGGTCGGGCGCGGCGAGGCGCTCGCGCGCGAGTGGAGCGCGAGATATGTGCTTGCGGATGCGCTGATAAGAATCTCGGATTGTTGAGCAATCGATTCGAATATTGCCGACTGCCACGGTGATTGTCCGAATTTTGCGCGATCAGGCTTGCAGCGATTCAGCGAGCTATATCGACTTTATAATCGCCTGCATATTTCCGAGTTGTTTGGCTATGAATAATTAGGATAACAAATGTACAGACCAAGCTTTGCGGCCGCGTGGTCGGCATCCATGGAAATCTTCGATCCATCGAATCCGAGGGGAAGGTCGCGACGGTGATTGGTGGGAAGGTAGCCGCCAACATCAACGAGGTGGGTGCGGAAGCGAGGTGGAAGAACACGTGCGCGGTTCGCATGAGCTATATCTTGAATCACTCGGGCGTGACCATTCCAGCCATCGATGGGAAGGCGGTTTCAGGCGCTGATCGTCGACGCTACTTCTTTCGCGTGGTGGACCTCATCGAATTTCTCAAACAGCGTTGGGGCAAGCCGGAAACGATTGAATATCCGCCCTCGGGAGGCGGCAGGCTCGCAGGCAAAAAAGGTGTGATTCTCTTTGAAACGTCGGGATGGCGAGACGCACAAGGCCATGCCACCTTGTACAACGGTATCGTTTGCTACGACAGTTGTTACTTCAACGAACCTGGGGTTCGATACAGGACCGACCAGGCGCATTTTTGGAGCCTGTCATGAAGCGATGGACCAGCCTGGTGATTCTCGCGCTGGCGTGCGCTACGGCAAGCGGACAGACCATTCCCCCCAACGAAAACTCGCCGGAAGCGCCATCGCGTACCTACGCCCAGAATTACAAGGACATGGTCTTGGCCATATGCGTCGCCACAGCGTACAAAGGCAGTAACGACGCAGCCGTCGATGCCGGAAGTAGCGCGAGCGCACTGAGAGACTGGACTTATTACGACCTCGATAAAAGTCCCGCGGAAGTGGAGGCGCTAGTGCGCAAGTATCTACGGCGCGATTACTATAATCCGCTTGTCGAGGCCGAAGCGAAGGGAGCGGACATTCGCTTCGATTTTCTCAAGTGCCTCGACCTGTACCACAGCAAGGAATTGGAGCGGCTGGTCAAACGACGGGTAGCGCACCCTGACTGGACGGTACGTTCGCGTTCAAAAGCGGGCAAGCATTGACTCTCGACGCATCCTCAGTCATACCACCGCGGCGTATAAACCCAATCCCCGACGACACGCGTCATCGATGATCCGACGATGACCATCGTCCTCATGTCGACGAGCTCGCTCTTCAGTTCACCGAGCTCAATGACGCGCAAAGCCTCCGCCGGACGTCCGATATCTCTTCCCAGCACGACCGGCGTGTCCGAGTCCCGATATCGCTTCACGACGTCGATCGCACGATCGAACTGCCACGGCCGCGCCTTCGACAGCGGGTTATAGAAAGCCATCACAAGATCCGCTTCGCCTGCATGCGCGATGCGCTTCTCGATCACGCTCCACGGCTTCAAGTTATCCGACAACGACAACACGCAGAAGTCATGGCCGAGCGGCGCACCCGCGCGCGCGGCCGTCGCGAGCGAGGCCGACACGCCCGGCACGATCTGAAGCTTCACCGCATTCCATTCGGGATGCGTGGCGCGTCCTTCGTCGAGTGCTTCGAGCACCGCTGCGGCCATCGCGAACACGCCGGGATCGCCCGATGACACCACGATCACGCGTCGGCCTTCACTCGCGAGTTCGAACGCGTGTCGCGCGCGCTGCAGTTCCTCGCGATTGTCGGTGATGTGCACGCGCTGGTCGTCGCGAAACGGTCCCGCCATACGCACATACGTCTCGTAACCGAGCACGTCTTGTGCGTCGTGAAGCGCGCTTCTTGCGGCGGGCGTCATCAGTTCCGCCTTGCCGGGACCAAGGCCGATCACCGTCAGCGTGCCGCGCGCATGGCCGATCGATCCCGCATCGATCGGCGTATCGCTGACGTGCAGCGCAACGCCTCGCGCATCGTTGCGAGCGAATGGCGGGGCATCGCAGAAGCGCAACGGCACATCGAGCGCACGCGCCGCATCTTCGAGCGGACGCGAAGCCATGTAGCGAGCGGGCGCGGTCAACGCCGCGAGCGCAAGCGGTGCGAGACCACGTTCGTTCAAGGCAGCTCGCACGCGTTCGGCGACGTCATCGTCGTGTGAAATATCTTCGATCCACGCAAGCACGCAACGCGGATGAATCACGAGGCTGTTTTCATCGCGCGTGGCAAGCGGCGTGATGCGAACGGCAAGACGCGCATCGTCGTTGCGAGGCAGCGCGGCATCGTCGAGCCAGGGCGCGTGGCCTTCGATGCGCGTCGTCGCGCCCGCCAGCAGGTCGGACACGAAACGCTTGCCTTGCTCGATATCCGCAAGTGCATAACCTTCGGGCGGCGCCAGCAGACATTTCCCGAAGCGCAATTCGCCGCTCGTCGTGATCGCGGGTGCGACTTGCAAGGCGTCGCCGATCTCGCGCGCAAGCACATTCACGCCGCTCATGCCGCCCAGCAGCGGCACGATGGCGCTGCCATCCTGCGCGATGGCGAGCACGGGCGGTTCGTTGCCTTTGTCGGCGAGACAGGATGCAAGCGCGCGAATCACGATGCCCGCGGAACACAGCGCGACGATCGCCGCGCCCGACGCATACAGACCACGCACGTGCGCGCCGAAGTCGTCATACGCGATGTCCGCGCTCACGCGGCTCGCCAGTCCATGCACGCGCGATTGCGGAAAGCGCGCCTGAATGCGACGCGCGGTATCGAGCGCGCCCGCGCCGAGCACGACGATCGCCATCGGCATGGAAGCCTTCATGCGCGCCATTTTTTCCCCGGCACGACGAGCAGCGAGAAATACGGCGATGCCATCGGATCGACTTCATCGAGCGGCACGATGCGCTGGTTGGCCATCGTCGCGCGCTCGACATACAACGCGCGATCGTCGAGGCCGAGTTCGCCCAGCACGCGCCGCACTTTCTCGAAGTTGCGGCCGAGCTTCATGATGACGGCCGCATCGGCTCCTTCGAGACGGCGCTTCAGATCGTCTTCAGGCAGCACGCCCGACAGCACCGACAGACTCTGATTGCGATACACGAGCGGCACGCCGAGCACGGCCACGCCGCCGAGCATCGAGCACACGCCCGGCACGACCTCTGCATCGAAGCGTGCTGCGAGACGATCGTGCAGATACATGTACGAGCCGTAGAAAAACGGATCGCCCTCGCAGATCACGGCGACATCGCGGCCGGATTCGAGATGACCGGATATCGTGAGCGCGGCTTCGTCGTAGAACGCGCTGATGATCGTCTCGTAGCAGAGCGGCGGTTCGAGCGCTTCGGTCGTCACCGGATAGACGAGCGGCAGGCGCATCTGCGTATCGTCGAGATGCGATTCGATGATGCCGAACGCATTACCCTTCTTGCCCTTTGCGACGAAATACGCGACCACCGGCGCGGCCTTCAAAAGCCGCAGCGCCTTCACGGTGATCAGCTCCGGATCGCCCGGGCCGACGCCTAATCCAAAGAGACGTCCACGCATCATTCGGCCTCCGAAGCAAGTGCGTTCACTGCGGCCGCTGCCATCGCGCTGCCCCCGCGCCGGCCGAGCAGCGCGACGAAGGGCACGCCGCGGCTATCGGCGGCGAGCATCGCTTTCGATTCCGCCGCGCCGATGAAACCGACCGGAAAGCCGAGAATGAGCGCGGGCTTCGGCGCGCCGGCATCGATCATGTCGAGCAGATGGAAGAGCGCGGTCGGCGCGTTGCCTATCGCGACGATCGCGCCTTCGAGTTGCGCACGCCATAGTTCGAGCGCGGCGGCCGAGCGCGTGTTGCGCATCGCGCGGGCGCGCTCGGGAATCGAGGGATCGCTCAAGGTGCAGATCACGCGGTTGTCGGCGGGCAAGCGCGCGCGCGTGATGCCCTCGGCGACCATGCGCGCATCGCACAGGATCGGCGCGCCCGCTGCAAGCGCCTTTCTTCCGATGCTGCCCGCGCCGGGCGAGAAGCGCAGATCGCTCACGATATCCACCATGCCGCACGCATGGATCAGTCGCACGGCGAGCTTCTCCAGATCGGCGGGAATGGCGGCGAGGTCGGCTTCGGCGCGGATCGTCGCAAAGGACTGACGATAAATCTCCGCGCCGTCGCGGATGTAGTCAAGCATCGGCATGGCTCCGGGCGAGCCGTTCGGCCGCCTCTTCGATGGTCAGATTGCGCGCGACGGCTCGTGCGTCGCGATGTAAGTCGTATCGTCCGGGCGCGACTGCGTAGAGCGTGACCGGAACCGGATGCGCCGCCGCGCACGAACGCTCGCAGCCGCTCAGATGCACCTGCGTCTCGTCATCCGAAGGCAGGAGCGCGGCGAGCCGGTGAGCATCGGCTTTGGTATCGGCACGGCTCTTTGCGCAGCCTTCCGAACCCGCGCACGCGATGAGGCGCGCGAGCGGTTCGTGCGCGCCGGTTGCAAGGCCGAGCGCGTGCAGCCCTTGCAGCACGTCATGCGCTGAATGCGCCGCGAGGCCGGGAATCAGCACGCTTTGCCACGGCGTCATCGTCAGGCGGCTTGCGCCGTGTGCGTCGGCGAGATTGGCGAGCGCTTCGAGCGTCGTCGCATCGAGACGGCCCAGCGGCGTTTGCGCACCCGCGTACCACGTCGCGCGATGCGGCTCCTCGTGCGCGCCGAGACGCAGCGATGCATCGGCGGGTGCGCGTGTCCATGTCGCGATATCGGCGTCGAAACGTAAGGCGTCGAGAAAGCGCGCAACGCCGATACGCGCAAGCAGATCGCGCATGCGATGTTCTTCAGGCGTCGCCAGCGCGAGAAAGCTGCGCAACACGTTCAGGACGAACATCACGAGATCGTCGCGCGAGATCGCGCCGAGCGCCGGATCGCGCATCGTTCCGGCGAGGCCGAATGCGAAGCGCGCGCCATCCTCGATGGCGGAAAGCCAAACATCGTGCGGATGATCGAGCATCGCGAGGCGCTCGCCGGCGTCGAGCTGGAGCGCGAATTTCGGCGACAGCGCATGCAGCGACGCATCGGCCTGCATCGCATCGACGATCCGCGCGGCGAGCGCGCGCGTGCCGTCGTCCGCAAGCGGGCTCAGCATTACGTTGCGGATGTCGTCTGCGCCCGCCGTCGACGGGCCGAGGCCCGCGTCGAGGGCGATGTCGACGAGCGCGGCGTGGGCATCGTCGCGAATGCCGCGCAGTTGCAGATTCGCGCGATTGGTCACTTCGATCACGCCCGAGCCGTACTCGCGAGCCGCGCGCGCGACGGCCCGCGCCGCCCGCGTGCTCAACACGCCGCCCGCGAGACGCAGACGCGCAAGGCCGCCATCGCGCGCGGGCACGATGCGCATCAGGCCCGGGCATGCGGAAGCACGCGGCGTTGCGTTGAGCGATGAGCGGTCGAAAGAATTCAAAAGCGTGACCCGTTGGGCTTCGCGCGTGATGAGCGAACCGGTACACCCCGCCCGGTCGGCGTCGCGCGAATGCGTTGGATCGGCAGGTCTCTTGGCTGGCAGGTCGACATTCGCGCCGGCCTTCCCGGTAAAAACCAGTGGCAGTGGAGCGCGGACTCGCTGCGTACAATTGCGGGGGCAGCCACAGTTTTGCTGTGTTCCCTTTTAAGCCCTCGGTCTCACGACCCCGGGCGCCGACGGACCTGTATTATGCCCGCTTTTATCGACCCTCCGAGCGCTTCCGGCATGTATCCGGGAACGCGATCGGAATCGCTGCAAGGAGACCGCGCATGTCGAACTGGCTGACCGTGGTGGGCATCGGCGAAGACGGCTGGCACGGACTTTCCCGCGCCGCGCGTCGCGCGCTTCTCGACGCCCAGTCGATTCACGGCGGCGAACGTCATCTCGCGTTGCTGCCGGATCGCATCGCCGCGCGCCGCATGCCGTGGCCGAAACCCTTCTCGCTCGATGCCGTGCTCGCCGAACGCGACGGCAAGACGCGCATCTGCGTGCTCGCGAGCGGCGATCCGATGTGCTTCGGCGTCGGCGCGACGCTCGCGCGCGAAGTCGCCAACGGCGAAATGCGCGTCATTCCCGCGCCGTCGTCGCTGTCGCTCGCGGCGGCGCGCCTGTGCTGGGCGCTCCAAGACGCCGTCTGCGTATCGCTCGTCGGGCGGCCGGCGGCGTCGCTGCTCGCGAATCTGCATCGCGGCGTGCGCCTCATCGTGCTGAGCGCGGACGGCACGACGCCCGCCGCCGTCGCCACGCTTCTGACCGCGCATGGTTTCGGCGCGAGCCGCATGACCGTCTTCGAGCATCTCGGCGGCAGCGACGAACGCCGCATCGACGAGCGTGCCGACGACTGGCGCGAGCCCGTCGTTGCCGCGCTCAATCTCATCGCGATCGAGTGCCGGACGCACGCCGGCCACGCCGGGCCGCCGCTCACGCCCGGTCTCGCCGACGACGCCTACCGCCACGACGGCCAGTTGACGAAGCGCGACGTGCGCGCCGTGACGCTCGCGCGCCTCGCGCCGCAGCCCGGCGAACTGCTGTGGGACGTCGGCGCGGGCTGCGGCTCGATCGGCATCGAATGGATGCGCGCGCACGGCGCGTGTCGGGCGATCGCGATCGAAGCGAACGAGAGCCGTCAGCGTCTCATCGAATACAACCGCGATGCGCTCGGCGTGCCCGCGCTGCAACTCGTCAGAGGCGAAGCGCCCGCCGCGCTCGACGGCCTTCCCGCGCCGGACGCGGTGTTCATCGGCGGTGGATTGACGGTGCCGGGCCTGCTCGATGCGTGCTGGGCGCGTCTGCGTCAGGGGGGGCGGCTCGTCGCCAATGCGGTGACGCTGCAAAGCGAGGCGGCGCTCGTCGAATGGCGCGCGCGGCACGGCGGCGAGCTGACGCGCATCGGCGTCGCGCAGGCGGAACCGCTCGGCAGCTTCGATACGTGGCGTCAGGCGCTGCCGATCACCATCCTGCACGCGAGCAAACCGTGATGCGTCATGCGTGAAGAGACACCGGAGAAAGCCGCGCCGCTGCGCAGCGGCTACACGACAGGAAGCTGCGCGAACGCGACGAGTCTCGCGGCCGCGCGCCTCTTGCTGCTCGGCGAGACGAGCGAGCGCGCGGAGATCGTCCTGCCGAAGGGCCAGCGCGTGACGATGATGCTTTCGTTCTGCCGCCGTTTACCCGATGAAAGCGCCGCCGCCGAAGCCGGCGTCATCAAGGATGCGGGCGACGATCCCGACGTCACGCACGGTGCGCTCGTGTTCGCGCGCGTGCGACTGTCGGAGGAACCGGGCGTGCGTTTTCATGCGGGCGCGGGCGTCGGCACGGTGACGCGCGCGGGCCTCGCGCTCGCCGTCGGCGAACCGGCGATCAATCCGATGCCGCGCAAGATGATGACCGAGCATCTCGACGCGCTCGCAAAAAGCGTCGGCTATCGCGGCGGTTTCGACGTGACCATCGGCGTGGAGAACGGCGAAGCGCTCGCGCAGAAGACGATGAATCCGCGCCTCGGCATCGTCGGCGGATTGTCGATACTCGGCACGACCGGCATCGTCAGACCGTTTTCGTGCTCGGCGTACATCGCGTCGATTCATCAGGGCATCGATGTGGCGCGGGCGAACGGGTATCGGCATATCGCCGCGTGCACCGGCAACCAGAGCGAGGACGCGATGCGCGCGCGCTACGGCCTGCCCGACATCGCATTGATCGAAATGGGCGATTTCGTGGGCGCGGTGCTCAAGCATTTGCGCCGCGCGAGCGTCGACAAGCTGAGCCTGTGCGGCGGCTTCGGCAAGCTGTCCAAGCTCGCGGCGGGGCATATGGATCTGCACAGCCGCAGTTCGAGCATCGACTTGCCGCTGCTCGCCGTCTGGGCCGCCGATGCGGGCGCGAACGCCGAACTGCTGGCGTCGATGCGCGCGGCCAACACGAGTCAGGAAGCGCTCAAGCTCGCACGCGCCGAAGGCATCGCGCTCGGCGATATCGTCTGCCGACGCGCGCGCGATGTCGCGCTCGACGTGCTGCCGCCAGGCATCGAAGTCGAGACCTTCGCGATCGACCGGCAGGGCAATATCGTCGGGAGCGCGGCATGACGCGCGTGCTGCTGCTCGGCGGCACCGGCGATGCGCTCGCGATCGCGCGTGCGCTTCCTACGACGCACGTCTACAGTCTCGCGGGCCTCGGGCGCGTGCCGGGCGATCTGGCGTGCACGGTGCGCGTCGGCGGTTTCGGCGGCATCGACGGGCTCGTGCGATATCTGCGCGACGAGCACATCACGCTCGTCGTCGATGCGACGCATCCCTATGCCGCGCAGATGAGCCGCCACGCGTTCGATGCCTGCGCGCTCGCCGACGTGCCGCTCTGGGCGGTGCGCCGTCCCGCATGGCAGCCGCAGGCGGGCGACGACTGGCGCGAGGCGTCGGACTGGCGCGAGATCGTCGAATGCATCGCGCCGTTTCATCGGCCGCTTTTCACGCTCGGGCGCGAGGCGCTCGCGCATCTGCACGACATTCCCGCGTCGCAGCACTGGACGATTCGCTGTCTCGACGCGCATCCGGGCAACGCGCGCGCGAGCATTGTCGATGCGCGCGGTCCGTTCGATCTCGCCGGCGAGCGCGCCTTGTTCGACGCGGCGCGTATCGATGTCGTCGTCAGCAAGAACAGCGGCGGGCGGGCGACCGAGGCGAAGCTCGCGGTCGCGCGGGAACGCGGTATCGCCGTCGTCATGCTCACGCGGCCCGCGCTTCCCGACGCCGACCGTATTTTCGACGACGCCGCCAGCGCCCGCGACGCGCTTCAACACTGGCTCACCAGACCATGACCGTTTATTTCATCGGCGCCGGACCGGGCGATCCCGAACTCATCACAGTAAAGGGGCAGCGGCTGATCCGCGCATGTCCCGTGATTCTCTACGCCGGCTCGCTCGTGCCGACGCAAGTCCTCGACGGACATCGCGCGCTGAAATGCATCGACACGGCCGAGCTCGATCTCGACGCGATCGTCGCGCTCCTGCAGGAAGCGCACGCGAACGGGCACGACGTGGCGCGCGTGCATTCGGGCGATCCGTCGCTGTACGGCGCGATCGGCGAGCAGATTCGCCGGCTCGACGCGCTCGCGATTCCCTACGAAGTGGTGCCGGGTGTCACGGCGACGGCGGCATCGGCGGCGGCGCTGAAGCGCGAACTGACGCTGCCCGGCATCTCGCAGACCGTGATCTTCACGCGCTACGCGACGAAGACGTCGATGCCCGAAGGCGAGAGCCTCGCCGATCTCGCGCGTCATCGCGCGACGCTCGCGATTCATCTGGGCGTGCGGCATATCGAGCGCATCGTCGCGGAGCTCGTGCCGCATTACGGCGCGGACTGTCCCGTCGCGGTCGTGTTTCGCGCGAGCTGGCCGGACGAGACGTGCGTCGAAGGGACGCTCGCGAACATCGCGCCGAAAGTGCGCGAGGCGGGCATGGAACGCACGGCGATGATTCTCGTCGGACGCGTGCTGGCCGCCGACGGCTTCGCGGAGTCCACGCTCTACGCGAAGGATCGATGACGCGATGCGCGACCTCGACGCCGTCTTCGATGCGCTCGCGAAATCGGCATTCCGGCGCCGTTTCGCGCTCGGCGTGCGTGAGGGGAAAGTTTTAAGGGAGAAGGGCGTCGACACGGTCGTCGCGCAGGCGCATGAGCTGATCGGCAAGCGGCTTGCGCCGCAAGCGCCGCTGAACGACGGCAAGCAGACACCGTTTCGCGGGCATCCTGTCTTCATCGCGCAGCACGCGACGGCGACGTGCTGCCGCTCGTGTCTCGCGAAATGGCACGGCATCGCGGCGGGAAAAGCGCTCGACGACGCCGAGCGCCAACATGTCGTCGATGCCATCGAACGCTGGCTGCGCGCGCAACCGCTGCCGGCGGCGTCGAACCAGCCCGCGCCCGACAATCCGCAGCGCGAACTGCCTTTCTGACGCGCTCTAACGCGACGGATCGGCGCCCGCGGCTTCGAGACGCGCGCGCCGCACCGCCACGAAAATCAGCAACGCGAAAACCAGCGGTCCTACACCTACGCCGCAGTCCTTGGCCAACTGATTTCCCAACTGCGGATAGATCCACGCGAAAAACAGGATCGCGGGCTCGCCGCGCAGCCATCCGTCGCGCAGCGCGCGCGCGGCGATGAGTGCCAGCGGGATGCCGAGCCACACGCCGTCGTAGTTATAGATGTAGGGGCTGATCATGAACGTCGCGGCGACGAGCGCCGTCGCGCGAACTTCCAGTCCTTTCGCATTGCGCCATACCCACGCGACGGCGCAGATCGCCACGGTCGCCTGACACGCCTGCGCGACATAGGCGGGACCGGTCGCGACGTGCGCCATGCGCAGGCTCGCGAAGAGGCTCGCCATCTGGAACCAAGGAAGACTGCCGCTCGCGGTGAAACCGTTGGCATCGTGCAGTCCGTGCAGAAAGACCGGCAGGATGTCGAGGCCGAAGACGGCGACCGAAACCGTGGTGAACAGGATCGTCGTCAGCGCGGCGGCGATGAAGGTCGTCCACATGCCCGCGCACGCCAGCGCGAGCGGAAACAGGATGGCCAGATGCGGCTTGATCGAAAGCAGGCCGATGAAGACGCCCGCGAGCATCGGCCGTTTTGGCATCGAGAGAAATGCGGCGAGCGCGAGACTCGCGGTGAGCGCGGCATTCTGTCCCTGGGCCGCGTTGAGCCAGATGCCGGGAAACGCGACGATCCACATGATCATGTCGGGGATCGGCAGCGCGCGGCGGGCCAGCAGCACGAAGACGACCGACGAAATCGAAGCGAACAGCGCGTAGGCAAGCGGCGCCGACAGGAAGCCGAACGGCTGCACCAGCAGCAGAAAGTTCGGCGGATAGAACCACGGCCCCGGCAGGATGATGTGCGGCCCCAGTTGCTGCGCGACGTGCTTGATCGCGTCCGCCGAATAGGCGTCGAGCGGATGCCCCGCGAGCGCGAGGCGCGCAGCCGACCAGAACGTCAGAAAGTCCCAGCCGGCCGGATGACCTTTCTCCGCCACGGCACTGCGCACGGCGAGAACGAGCCCGTAACACTGGAGCACGACGAGGATCGTCGCGCAATAAGCGCTCACGCGCGAGCCGTTGAGCCAGCGCCGACCGGGCGCGCGTTCGATGGAAGCGGGTTGGGTGCTCATCCGTCCGATATCGGCCGGATGGCGCCGAAACTTTAGCGAACGTCCGCCCGCGCGCGTTACTCGCGAACGCGTCCCTTGGCGCGCCGCGCGAGCATGTTCAGGCCCTCGACCAGCGCCGAGAACGCCATCGCCGCATAGATGTAGCCCTTCGGCACGTGTGTTCCGAAGCCTTCGGCGATCAGCGTCATCCCGATCACGAGCAGGAAGCCGAGCGCGAGCATGACGATCGTCGGATTGCGCTCGATGAAGCGCGACAGCGGACCGGCCGCGAACAGCATCACGGTGACGGCGGCGATCACCGCGACGAACATGATCGGAATGTGCTCGGTCATGCCGACCGCCGTCACGATGCTGTCGATGGAAAACACGAGATCGAGCAGCAGGATCTGGCCGATCGCCGACAGCGGCGTCAGGCTCTTGCCCGACGCGGGGCCGGCGTGTTCGTCGGCGTCGTGCGTGACGTGATGGCGGATTTCCGTCGTCGCTTTCCAGACGAGAAACACGCCGCCCGCGATAAGAATCAGGTCGCGCCAGGAAAAGCCGTGCCCGAACGCTTCGAAGATCGGCGTGGTGAGGCGGACGATCAGCGCGACCGTGCCGAGCAGGCCGAGCCGCATCACGAGCGCGAGCGCGATGCCGATGCGCTGCGTGCGTTCGCGGTGCGCCGCGGGCAGCTTGTTGGTCAGGATCGAAATGAAGATCAGGTTGTCGATGCCGAGCACGACTTCCATGACGACGAGCGTCGCGAGTGCGGCCCAGGCGGCGGGATCGGCGAGAAGGGCAACGAGATAGTCCATGGTTCGGGAGCGTTCGAGATGAGGGCGAGATATTAGCCTGTTCGGCGGGAAAAATGAAATGAACTTGAAAGCTTGCGCCTGATCGAAACCAGCCGGTGACAATCCCCGACGCGAGATGTTGTTCAAACCGACAAATATCGGATTTGAAACGCTTATTTGCATCTGTTCGCGTGATGCACTGCCGCAAATACGGGTAAACTCCAATGCTTTCGCGCCGCGTGTTCGCGGCCGTGTTTAACTGTCGCCGCAAGGACACTGAGCAAGCCGCATGCAGCAAAAATCAAAACGTCTCGTCGAGCTGGACTTCTTCCGGGGACTGGTACTGCTGATCATCGTCGTCGATCATATCGGCGGCAGCATGGTGTCGCGTTTCACGCTGCATGCCTTCGCGCTCAATGACGCCGCCGAAGTCTTCGTGTTCCTCGGCGGCTTCGCCACGGCGACGGCCTACGCGTCGCTCGCGGAGCGCCGCTCCGAAAGCGCGGCGCGCAGGCGCTTCGTGAAACGCGCGTTCGAGCTTTATCGCGCGTTTCTCGTCACGGCGGCGCTGATGCTCGTCGCATCGTTCCTGCTGCGGCCCTTTTTTGGCCACGCGCCGAATCTCGCGCTGCATGACCTGGACACGCTGATGTCGCAGCCGGTTTCCTCGATCGCGGAAATTCTCACATTCGAGCGCCAGCCTTATCTCTCGGCCGTCCTGCCGATGTACGCGCTCTTCGCACTCGCCGTGCCGCTCATGCTGCCGCTCGCGCGCAGCAAGCCTTGGCTGCTGCTCGGTCTAAGCCTCGCGTTGTGGGCGTTCGCGGCGCAGATCGGCGAATTCATGCCGTCCGTCGACGACAATCTGTGGGACTTCAATCCCGCCGCCTGGCAGTTGATGTTCGTGCTCGGCGTGCTGGCGCGCTGCCAGCCGATCTATCAACGCGTGAGCGCGAACCGCTTCGGCTGGATCGTGAGCGCGGGCGCCGTGGCGCTGATCGCCGGCATGGCGTATTACAAGCTGCTCGTGCTGCCGCCGGTGCTGGACAGCGCCTTCAAGCGCGACCTTGCTGGTCCGCGCGTCGTGAATTTCCTCGCCATCGCGTGGATCGCGGCGAATCTGGCGCGCTACGGCGTCGTCAAGGCGGTGGCGACGCGCCTGCCGTGGGTCGGCGCATTGGGACGCGCGGGCATGGTGTCATTCGTGGCGGGAACGGTGATTTCGCTCGTCGTCGATTCGATCCTGTTCACGTTGACCGATGGCCTCATCAACGTGCCTGCCGGACTCGCCGCCGACGCCATCGCGATCGGCGCGCTGCTTGCCGTGCCGCATGTGCATCAGCGGATCTCGAACTGGCTCGGCACCCGTCAGCCGGTCCCGGCGACGGCCGCCGCCGCACCCGCGACGGTCGCCGCAGCCGACAATCGGGGGCGCGGCATACGGTGATCTCTTCGAAGCGGGCAGTCGAACTGCCCGCTTTTTTATCGCGCTTTCATTGCAACTAACGGTCTGATTTTGCCGCCGACTTCGATAAGCACCGCCCGCGAAGAACCGAGGCACAGGTCTTGCAAGCAGTCACCGAATACAACACAAAAATCGGACCTGCCATGCTCAAGCTCGCCATTCTGTTCGCGATCATTTCTGTCGTCGCCGGATTCTTCGGCTTTACGCGCGTATCGTCGGGTGCGGCGGGCATCGCGAAGATCTGCTTCTTCATCTTCCTGATTCTGTTCGTCATATTCCTCGTCGTCGCGATTTCGGCGGGCTCGCTCGTGCTGTAGCGCGGGAAAGCGCCGGGCGCCGTACCGCGTGGTTCCTCGCATCGACCCGCGTGCGGCGACGGTGTTACATTGCCCCGAGAAGACGTTCACGCGACCGTGAATCGAAAAGGAGGAGGCGATGCAGCATGCCATCGGCGCGGCCTTGCAGCCGGCGCAACGCGACGTCATCCGTCATTCGCACGAGCGCTCGGCCACGTTCGGGCTGTGCGAGACGATGCGCCCGGATTACGCCGTGCTGTCGGGCACGGAGCTCGCCGTCAAGCTCGATGAAAGCCGTGCGCTCTTCGCTCACGCGCTGCCGGTGATGGAAACGCTGTACGCGCAGATCGCCAATACGCACAGCATGATCGCGCTCACCGACGCGAGCGGATTGATCCTGCATTCACTCGGCGACGACGACTTCCTCGCACGCGCCGAAAAAGTCGCGCTGCGCGCGGGCGCGCTCTGGAGCGAGGAGCATCAGGGCACGAACGCGATCGGCACGACGATCGCCGAGCGCACGGCCGTCACCGTGCACGGCGACCAGCACTACCTGCGCGCCAATCACTTTCTGACGTGTTCCAGCGTGCCGATCCTCGATCCGCACGGCAATCTCTCCGGCGTGCTCGATGTCACCGGCGACCGACGCGGCTATCACCAGCACACGATGGCGCTCGTGAAAATGTCCGCGCAGATGATCGAGAACCGACTGATCGCGAGCGGGTTCAGCGACGGCCTGCGCATCCGTTTCCATAGCCGGCCCGAGTTCATCGGCACGTTGATGGAAGGCATCGCCGTATTCGATCTCGACGGGCGCCTGCTCTGCGCGAACCGCAGCGCGCAGTTTCAGCTCGGTCTCGAACTCGGCGCTTTGCGTTCGCAGACGCTCGATGCGCTGTTCGGCGAGCGCGTCGATGAACTCATCGCGCGCGCGGGCGATGCGCCTTGCCGGCTCGAACTGCATAGCGGCGTCGCGGTGTTCGCGAGCGTCGATTTTCACGCGCGGAACATGTCGAGCGTCCCGAGCACGACGAGCACGATTCCCGCACGCGAGCGCGCCGGTTCGAGCCTCGCCGATCTCTGTACCGGCGATGCGCAGATGAACGACATCGTCGCGCGCGTGCGCAAGGTCATCGGCAAGAACATACCGATTCTGATCGGCGGTGAAACGGGCGCGGGCAAGGAAATGCTCGCGCGCGCGATCCACGACGATTCGCCGCGCCGCGCGGGGCCGTTCGTTGCGGTGAACTGCGCATCGCTGCCGGAGACGCTGATCGAATCGGAGCTTTTCGGCTATGCGCAGGGCGCGTTCACGGGCGCGGCGAAGCGCGGCGCGATCGGCAAGATCGTGCAGGCGAACGGCGGCACGCTCTTTCTCGATGAAATCGGCGACATGCCGCTCGCGATGCAAAGCCGTCTGCTGCGCGTGCTGCAGGAACGCGTCGTCGAGCCGCTCGGCGCCGCGCGCGCGGTGCCGGTCGATTTCATGCTCGTCTGCGCGAGCAATCGCAAGCTGCGCGAGCGCGTCGCGCAGGGCGAATTCCGCGAAGATCTGTATTACCGGATCAACGGTCTTTCTGTGACGCTGCCGCCGCTTGCCGCGCGCTCCGACCTGCGCGCGGTCGTCGACAAGATTCTGCGGCACGAGCGTTTCGCCGGGCGCGTCGTGTACGTCGACGACGACGTGCTCGCGCTCTTCGCGCGTCATCCGTGGCCGGGCAACATACGGCAGTTGAGCAATGTCCTGCGCACGGCGTCCGCGATGCTCGACGATCACGACACGCATATCCGCATCGAACATCTTCCGCACGATTTCGTCGATGAACTCGGCGAACAGCCCACATTCGATAACGCAACGCCGCCCGCGAACGTCGCGCGTCTTGTCGACATCGAAGCGAGCGCGGTGAGCGCCGCGCTCAAGGCGCACGGCGGCAATGTATCCGCGACGGCGCGCGCGCTCGGCATATCGCGCACGACGCTGTATCGGAAGTTGCGCGTTTAATCGGCTGGCAATTTCGCGTCGGACGCGGGCAACGCGCCGCTGTGATCCTTCAGCCCGACGCCGGTGAGCTTCAGGCGGCGCGCTTCGTTCAGCAGCCACATCAGCTTGAATGCGGCGATTTCGTAGTCGAGTCCTTCGGGCCGCACATTCGATATGCAGTTGCGCTCGGCGTCGTTGCGTCCGGCGCGCGGCGCGTAGGTCACGTAAAGACCGAGGCTGTCGGGCGAACTGAGCCCCGGCCGTTCGCCGATCATTACGACGACGATCTGCGCCCGCAAAAGCTCACCGATGCGATCGCCGAGGGCGACGCGCGCCTGCGTCGCGATCACGACGGGACCGACGTTCCATCCGTCGAGCCGCGCACGCAATGTCGCGAGCAAGGGCGCGACGTGACGTTGCGCGGCGAAGGCCGACAAGCCATCGGCGGCGACGAAAACGATATCGCTTTCGGATGCGTGCGCTGCAAGCCGTTGCGCGCTTTCATCGTTCAGCACGCGGCCCAGATCCGGCCGACGCAGATAGCGATCGCGATCGGGCGCGGCGCTTTGCGCATCGAGCGTATCGAAGCCGGCGGCGCGAACGGCTTCGCGCAACGCGACGGTATCGAGCGGCTGATGCACCGCGTCGCGCGCCTGCGCATGCGCGAGTTCGAATGCGAGCAAGGGCGCGGTCGGCAGGCTGCTGCCCGCGCGGCCGAGCGCGATGCGCGCGTTGGTGAAGCGCCGCAGCGCGTCCCAGGCATCGGCGTTCGTCATGAGTCGATCCAGTCGAGCAAAGGTTGCGTGGGCGCGGCGAGCAGATTGCCGCGGCCATCGGTGACGCGCATCTTCGCGAGCCACGCTTCGAATTCCGGCGCGCGTTTCAGGTTCAGCGCGCGGCGGATATAGAGCGCGTCATGAAACGACGTGCTTTGATAGTTGAGCATCACGTCGTCCGCGCCCGGCACGCCCATGATGAAGTTGACGTTCGCCACGCCGAGCAGCGTGAGGAGCGTGTCCATGTCGTCCTGATCGGCTTCGGCGTGATTCGTGTAGCAGATGTCGCAGCCCATCGGCACGCCGAGCAGCTTGCCGCAGAAGTGGTCTTCGAGTCCCGCGCGGATGATCTGCCGTCCGTCATAGAGATATTCCGGGCCGATGAAGCCGACCACCGTGTTCGTCAGAAGCGGTTGGAAGCGGCGCGCGACCGCGTACGCGCGCGCTTCGCAGGTCTGCTGATCGACGCCGTGATGCGCGTTCGCCGACAGCGCGCTGCCTTGCCCCGTCTCGAAGTACATGACGTTATCGCCGACGGTCCCGCGTTTGAGCGAGAGCGCCGCGTCGCGCGCTTCCTCCAGCAACGCGAGCGACACGCCGAAGCTCGCGTTCGCGCGCTCCGTGCCCGCGACGGACTGGAACACGAGATCGACGGGCGCGCCTTGCTCGATGGCGGCGAGCGTGTTGGTGACGTGCGTGAGGATGCACGACTGCATCGGCACGTCGTAGCGCTGGCGGAAATCGTCCATCATCGCGAGCAGCTTGCCGATGGCGGCGGGCGAATCCGATGCGGGATTCACGCCGATGACGGCATCGCCGCAGCCGTACAACAGGCCGTCGAGCATCGATGCGGCGATGCCCTTCGGATCGTCGGTCGGATGATTCGGCTGCAGGCGCACCGAGAGATGCCCCGGCAGGCCGATCGTCGTGCGAAAGCGCGTGACGACCGGGCGTTTTCTGGCAGCGAGGATCAGATCCTGATTGCGCATCAGCTTGGAAACGGCGGCGGCCATCTCCGGCGTCACGCCCATCGTGATGCGTTCGAGCGCGGCGGTGTCGGTGGTATCGGCGAGCAGCCACTCGCGGAATTCGCCGACCGTCAGGTGCGCGATCGGCGCGAACGCTTCGCGCGAATGCGTATCGACGATGAGGCGCGTGACTTCGTCGTCCTCGTAGGGAATGAGCGGCTCGTCGAGAAACGCGGCGAGCGGCACCTGCGCGAGCGCCATTTTCGCGGCCACGCGTTCTTCCTCGGTGGCGGCCGCGATGCCCGCGAGTTCGTCGCCGGAGCGCCGCGGGCTGGCGCGCGCGAGCAGCGTCTTCAGATCGTCGAAGCGGTAGCGGCGCGCGCCAATCGTCTCGTGAAAGCTCATTGCTTTCCTCTCGGAAGCATCGATTCATGCACTTTAGCCGCTTTCGCGGGCATCGCGCGTCGGTCAAAAAAAGCGCGTCCGGGCCGAAATCCGCCCGCATGCGATAATTTTTCGCTCGATTCAGCCAAAACCCGCCCGCAAGCCCGTGAAAAACCTGCTCGTTCCCATCGATCGCCTGAGCGAGTTCGATGAAATCGTCGACGTCCGCACACCGCTCGAATTCGCCGAGGATCACATTCCCGGCGCGATCAACGCGCCCGTGCTCAGCAACGAAGAGCGCGTGATCGTCGGGACGATGTACAAGCAGGTCTCACCGTTCGAGGCGACGCGCGTCGGCGCGGCGATGGTCGCGCGCAATATCGCGATGCATCTCGACACGATCTTCGCCGACAAGCCGCGCAACTGGCGTCCGCTCGTCTATTGCTGGCGCGGCGGCAAGCGCTCCGGCTCGATGACGACGTGGCTCAACATGATCGGCTGGCAGGCCCGGCAACTCGACGGCGGCTACAAGAGCTATCGGCGCGACGTGATCGAGCGGCTCGGCACGCTGCCCGGACGTTTTCGCTATGTCGCGCTGATCGGCCATACGGGCAGCGGCAAGACGCGGCTGCTGAAGGCGCTCGACGCGGCCGGCGCGCAGACGCTCGATCTCGAAGGACTCGCCGCGCATCGCGGTTCCTTGCTCGGCGCGCTGCCGGGACGCCCGCAGCCGACGCAAAAAGCGTTCGATTCGGCGCTCCTGAAGACGCTTTCGGGCTTCGATCCGGCGAAACCGGTTTTTGTCGAAGCGGAAGGGCGGCGCATCGGATCGATCACGATGCCCGACGCCATCCTCGACAATCTGCACGCGGCGTCGTGCGTGGAAGTCGAGGCGCGGCGCGAGGACCGCATCGCGTTCTTGCTGCAGGATTACGCGCATCTTTTCGACGATCCCGTGTTTTTCAAGGCGCAATTGTCGAAGCTCGTCGCGCTGCATAGCCGGGAGCGCGTCGCGCACTGGCATCGGCTGATCGATGACAACGCGCGCGCGGAGCTTTTCGCCGAACTGATCGACCGTCATTACGATCCGGCGTATGGACGCAGCAGCCAGGCGCTCTATACGAAGCTGCCGCATGCGGCGCACGTGCTGTTCCGTCCGAACGACGCGGACAGCGTCGATCAGGCGAAAGCCTTGCTCGCCCGGCTCGCCGAGACGACGCCCGCGCTCTGATTCAATTTCATCACTCGAAAGAAAAAGATATGACCACGTTTTCACAACCTCGCGTCGCACGCGGCTGGCTGGTATTCCTGCTGATCGCCGTCGTGGGCCTGTTCTACGTGAAATGGTTTCCGTACTACAACCGCGCGTTCGTCGCGGCGAGCCAGCATTCGATCGGCAAATCCATTCTGATGGGCACGTCGGCGAGCGCGCCGGAGCCGTCGTGGCAAGCCGCGCTCGACTACGCGATCGCCTACGGCAAGGCCATCTGGCAGGCGATGGTGCTCGGCCTTCTGCTCGGCTCCGCGGTGCAGGCGCTGATTCCGCCGCGCTGGGTCGCGCGGGCGCTGGGCGAGCACAACTTCGGCAGCGTCGTGAACGGCGGGTTGATGTCCTTGCCCGGCATGATGTGCACGTGTTGCGCCGCGCCCGTCGTCGCGGGGCTGCGTGCGCGCGAAGCGGCGCCGGGCGCGGCCGTCGCCTTCTGGCTCGGCAATACCGTGCTCAACCCGGCGGCGCTGGTTTTCATGGGCTTCGTGCTCGGCTGGCAGTGGACCGGTTTGCGGCTCGTGCTCGGCGTATTGATGGTGTTCGGCCTCGGCTACGCGATCAACCGGATGGTGACGCCGGCGCAGGCGGCGTCGTCGCGTCAGGCGCTTGCCAAGCTGATCGAAGAGGACGAGCCGGGCACGGCGTTTTCGCGCTGGATCAAAATTCTCGGACGCATGACGTTGCGGCTCGTGCCCGAATACATCGTGCTCGTGCTGCTGCTTGGCGCGGCGCGCGCCTGGCTCTTTCCGCACATCGGTCCGGATATCGGCAACGGCATGTGGTGGATCGCGGCGTTTGCCGTCGCGGGCACGCTCTTCGTGATTCCGACCGCCGGCGAAGTGCCCATCATTCAGGCGATGCTTTCGCTCGGCATGGCGACGGGACCGGCCGGCGCGCTCTTGATGACCTTGCCGCCCGTCAGCGTGCCGTCGCTCGCGATGCTCGCGCGGTCGTTTCCGCCGCGCGTGCTCGCGTTCGTGGCCGCGTCGGTCGTGGTGTTCGGGATCGTTGGCGGGGTGATTGCGGCGGCGGTGTTCTGAACGCGCGCGGCGCCTCAATGAATCGCCGCGCCCGCCTTGATCAGCAACTTGAACGGCAGCGCGAGCAGCATCGCGCCGCCGACGCCCGCCATCCACAACGCGACGAACCAGAACACCTTGCGCGCGCGCTCAATGGTAGTGATGTTCGCCATGACGCACCTTTCCTCTGAAGACCCAATAGCCTAGCGTCGTGTAAGCGACGATCACAGGCAGAATCACCGCCGCGCCGACGATCGTGAAGAGCTGGCTCGAACGGGGCGCGGCCGCATCCCAGATCGAAACGCCGGGGAAAATCTCGTGCGGCGACACGCTCAGCACCAGACCCGAGTAGCCGAGAAACACGAAGCCGAGCGCGACGGCAAACGGCCGCTTCTCGTGACGCGATGCGATCGAGCGGCGCATCGCCCACGCGCAAACCGCGACGAGCACGGGCACCGGCAACATGCGATAGAACCACGGCGAATCGAACCAGCGCGACGCGATGCCCGCGTCTTGCAACGGCGTCCAGATGCTGACGACCGCGATCGTCGCGAGTTGCAGAACGGTCAGCGGCCACACGACGCGATACATCCGCCGCTGCAGATCGCCTTCCGTTTTCGCGATCAGCCAGCACGCGCCGAGCAGCGCATAAGTGACGACCAGCGCGCCGCCCGTGAAGATCGAGAAGGGCGTGAACCAGCCGAAGGCATCGCCGGAAAAACGGCCGTCGGCGACCGGAATGCCGTCGAGAAACGCGCCGAGCGCCACGCCCTGAAAGAACGTCGCGCCCGCCGATCCACCGATGAACGCCAGATCCCACATATGCTTCGTGCGCTGCGCCTTCGCGCGGATTTCAAACGACACGCCGCGGAAAATCAGGCACACGAGCATCAGCACGAGCGGCAGATACAGCGCGGACAGCACGGTCGAATAAACCATCGGGAACGCGGCGAACAATCCCGCGCCGCCGAGCACGAGCCACGTTTCGTTGCCGTCCCAGACGGGCGCGACGGTGTTCATCATCACGTCGCGATCGTGCTGATCCGGAAAGAACGGGAAGAGAATGCCGATGCCGAGGTCGAAGCCGTCGAGCACGACGTAAAGGAACAGGCCGAACGCGATGATCGCGGCCCAGGCGAGTGTGAGGTCCATGTTCTTAAGCTCCTTCGATGGACTGATTCGGAAGGCTGAGCGGACGCCGCGCGCTGCCGTCCGACGGCTGCGTCGACGCGCCCGGCAACGCGGGGCCGTGACGCAGCAGCTTCAGCAAGTAGTAGATGCCCGTGCCGAAGACGAAGGTGTAGACGATCACGAACGCGAGCAGCGACACGCCGACTTGCTGCGCCGTGACCGGCGAGACGGCATCGGCAGTACGCATCACGCCGTACACGACCCAAGGCTGGCGTCCGGCTTCGGTCGTGACCCAGCCCGCGAGCAGCGTGATGAATCCGCTCGGACCCATCGCAAGCGCAAAGCGATGGAACCAGCGCGCCTCGAACAGCTTGCGCCTGCGATGCAGCCACCACGCCGCGAACGACATCACGATCATCAGCACGCCGAGTCCGGCCATCACGCGGAAGCTCCAGAACACGAGCGTCGAGTTCGGACGGTCTTCCTTCGGGAATTCCTTCAGGCCGCGAATCTCGCCGTCCCAGCTATGCGTGAGGATCAGGCTGCCGAGATGCGGAATCTGCACGGCGTATTTCGTCGTTTCGGCTTCCATGTCGGGAATGCCGAAGAGATTGAGCGCGGTGCCGCCTTTCTCCGTTTCCCAGATGCCTTCGATCGCCGCGATCTTCGCCGGCTGATGTTCGCGCGTGTTGAGGCCGTGCGCGTCGCCGACGAGCGCCTGAATCGGCGTCAGGGCGAGCAGCAGCCAGAGCGACATCGAAAACATCTTCTTGATGGCCGGATCGCGCCGGCCTTTCAGCAGATGCCACGCGCCGGTCGCGGCCACGACGAGCGCCGCCACGATGAACGCCGCAATCGCCATATGCGCGAGCCGGTACGGAAACGACGGATTGAAGATGATCGCCCACCAGTCGACCGGCACGACATGATCGCCTTCGATGCGAAAGCCCTGCGGCGTCTGCATCCAGCTATTCGAGGCGAGAATCCAGAAGGTGGAGATGAGCGTGCCGATGGCGACCATCAGCGTTGCGCCGAAGTGCGCCTTCGGGCCGACCTTGTTCCAGCCGAACAGCATGATGCCGAGGAAGCCCGCTTCGAGGAAGAACGCGGTCATCACTTCATAGGTGAGCAGCGGCCCGGTGATCGGACCGGCGAAGCTCGAAAAGCCGCCCCAGTTGGTGCCGAATTCGTACGCCATGACGACGCCCGACACGACGCCCATGCCGAACGCGACGGCAAAGACTTTCGACCAGAAGAGACACAGCTCCTTGTAGACCGGCTTGCCGGTTTTGAGCCACGCGCCTTCGAGCACGGCGATGAAACTCGCGAGCCCGATGGAAAGCGCCGGAAAGATGATGTGGAACGAGACGGTGAACGCGAACTGGATTCGGGCCAGATCGAGTGCTTCGGGAGTCGAATGCATGATGACTTGTGCCTTGAAATTCACGCGCGCCCGCAGTCGGGAGCGGTTGTGTCCTGTGCTGATCGAGACGTGCGACGGGCCGGAGCTTAGCTCTGTTTCGAGACGGGTGTTGCGCTGCGTCAGTGAATTGTCATTGCGCGCAAATGCCGCAGTTTCAAGGGTTTAGCACCGCTATCGGATTGATTTCTCGATGATTTCGAGATGGAGATTTAGTGCGCTGCGGCAAGATCGCGCACGCGTTTTCGCGACAATCGACCGCACTGGAATCGCCGCGCGCAAGAGGCGCCGGTTTTGATCGGTTCAGAAAGAACTTTTACGTTGTCGCGGCACGGGACGTGCGACAGGCGCGGTTACCATAATCGCTTTTGACACGCGCGACGTGCGCGTAGGAAGGAGAAGCATCATGCGCCTCGATGACCAGCAGGAAAGTCAGAATGTAGAGGACCGGCGCGGCGGGGGCGGTTTTCGAATGGGCGGCGGATCGATCGGCATCGGGACGATCGTCGTGGCGCTCGCGGCGTCGTATTTCTTCGGCATCAATCCGATGACGATCATCAACGGCGCGCAAGTTCTGCATGGCAACGCGCCGCAACAGCAGGCCGCACCGTCCAATGCGCAACCGGCCAACGATCCCGGCGCCGTGTTCGTGCGCCGCGTGCTCGGCAACACGGAACAGACGTGGCAGCACATCTTTCGCGCGCAGTTCAATCAGGACTATCCGGCGCCGCGGCTCGTGATGTTTTCCGGCGCCACGCAAACCGCGTGCGGCACCGGGCAGGCAGCCATGGGCCCGTTCTATTGCCCGAACGACCGCAAGGTGTACATCGATCTTTCGTTCTATCGCGAGTTGCGCGACCGCTTCGGCGCGAGCGGCGATTTCGCGCAGGCGTATGTGATCGCGCATGAAGTCGGGCATCACGTTCAGAACGCGCTCGGCATCATGAACAAGGTCGATCAGGCGCGCTCGCGAATGTCGCGCGAGCAGGCGAACGCGCTGTCGGTGCGCGTCGAGTTGCAGGCGGATTGCTTCGCGGGCGTCTGGGCCGCGGTCGCGCAGCGCGAGAACGCCAAGCTGATCGAGCCGGGCGATTTCGAGCAAGGCTTGAACGCGGCGGCCGCGATCGGCGATGACCGTCTGCAACAGCAATCGCAAGGTCGCGTCGTGCCCGAGGCGTTCACGCACGGGACGAGCGCGCAACGCCAGCGCTGGCTGCGGCGCGGCATGTCATCGGGCGATGTCGCCCAGTGCGACACGTTCTCGACGCGTTCGCTCTGATCGACGGGCGCGCGTCGCGGCAACCGGACGCTGTGAATTGGTCTATTCTGAAGCCGTCGCAGCGTCCGTTTCCGGATAGTCCTTACAAACGCTGACATCGCGTTCGTCTCAAATTCATTAGAATCGCTGGTTTTCCGGGTTCGGCCCAGCATTGCCGCTGGCCGCGACTCGCACCGGAACATTCTCGTCCCGTTCATGAAGCGAATTCTGATCGTCAAAGTCACGTCTCTCGGCGATATCGTCGAGACGCTACCCGTCGTTGCCGATCTGCGGCGCGCGTTTCCTTCCGCCAAAATCGACTGGGCCGCGGACGCCGCCTTCGCCGATATCATCCGCTGGAATCCCGGCGTCGATCGCGTGCTGAGCGCGCCCTTGCGCAAGTTCAAGAAGGCGCGCAGCTGGAACGATCTGAAGGAGATCGGCGCGTCGATCGGTGAGTTGCGCGCGGAAAAATACGACGTGATCGTCGATATTCACGGTGTCTACAAGAGCGCGATCATCGCGTTCATCGCGCGCGGACGGCGGCGTTACGGGTATCTGAATCAGGATCTCGGCGAGCGCGGCGCGGCTTTCGCGTACAACGCGCGCTTCGGTCCGCGTCCGCTCACCGATGCCTGGCGCGGCATGCGCGTGAGCGTCGCGGATGCGCTCGGCTATCGTCTGGAAGACCCGCCCGACTTCAACATCCGCCTGCCCGCGCCCACCCGCGAACTGAACATTCCGCGCGACGCGCGCATCGCGATGCTGTTTCATGCGACGTCGGCGGACGTGAAGAAGTGGCCGCAGTCGCATTGGGGCGAAGTCGGCCGCTGGCTGACCGCGCGCGGTTATTCGATCGCGCTGCCGTGGGGAACGGAGCGCGAGCAGGACGAGGCGCGAGCCATCGCCGCGCTCGTGCCGGGTGCGACCGTGCTGCCGAAGCTGTCGGTCGTGGAATGCGCCCACTGGATTCAGGCGTCTGAACTCGTTGTCGGCGCGGATACCGGGCTCGTGCATCTCGCGCACGCCCTGCAGCGCCGCACCGTGATGTTGTTTGCCGCGACCTCGCGAGAGCATTTCGGCGTGAATGATCCCGGACGGTCGGTGTCGATCGGCGAAGAGGGCGCACCTCCCGACGTGCCGCAAGTGCTGGCTGCCATCGAAAGCGTGACGAATTCGCCGCAAAAACCCGTTCCTCATTCGGCCGAATCGGGCGCTACGGTTCGCTGAACATGAGTCGCAGCGAAACTTTGTGCGCATAAACTCATGCGACGCTTGGCCCGGTAGAAAATCCATCGCGCGGAAAAAATATCAGTACGCTAACGTAAAACTTGCCATACAGCACTTGACGGCAACCCCGGCAAGCACGACGATTGCGGAAAACACCTAAGAATCGTCCGATAAGATGACCGAAGAAACCGTCGCAGATGCGCGCCAGTCGCTGGCGCGTCTCGAACCGTCCGAGATTCCGCTTGGCACGCCGCTCGAATGGCCGATCGTCGCCGCAGATGGCGCGATGTTGTTCGACGCCGGCGCCGTCGTGCCGGACGGCGCGGCGCTCGAATTCATGTTCCGGCACTTCGAGCCGAATCGTGCGATTCAGGCGGCAGCGCCGAGCGCGCCCGAGGAAGAGTTCGCGAAGGACGGGCCGCTGACGCTGGAGGACATCGGTCTCACGATCGGCGCGCGGGTCGGCTTGCGCGGCACGGGCGGCACGGGTTCTGCCATGTACGCGAGCCGCGTGATCGGCTTTTCGACGCCGCGCCGCAATGGCGAGCGTTCGCTCTTCGTGACGCAGCCTTTGATGGCGGGATTCGATCCGCTCGTTCTGACGCTGGGCGAGCAGGTCGATCTGGTCGCGCTGACGGGGCGGGGCGTGTTCCGCTTCGCCTGCACCGTCGATGCCACCTGCCGCGAGCCGTTCAATTACGCGGTGCTATCGGCGCCGGGCGCGATCCGCCGATTGCGCACGCGCAAGTTCGCGCGGATGCCGACTCGTCTCGCGGCGCATTTCGCGGCCGTCGGGGAGCCGCAGAGCGCGCTGCAACTGGGCCGCGTGAGCGACATCAGTCCGTACGGCATGTCGCTGACCGTCGCGAATCCGGTCGCGCACATGGGCGAGCGTCTGCAACTTTCATTTCAGTTCAGGACCGATGGCGTCGAGGTGAAGATCGAGACCATCGCGATCGTGCGCCATGTCGGCGCGACCGATCCTGCCGATGGCAGCGCGGCGTACGGGCTCGAGTTCGAAACGCTCGAACCGTCGCAGCGGATCGCGCTGAAATCGTTTATGGCCGAGCACAGCTAAGCGGCCTCGACGCGCTTCAGGCGCCCGGAAAGCCGTCGGGAAAGAGCCGCTCGACCGCCGCCTCGAAATGCTGAATCGGCGCGGCGCCGCGCAGCGCGATCGGCGGCGGCGGTTCCTGGCCGGGCGCGGGCTCGCGCGACAGCACAGCGAACGGCACGCCCGTCACGCCGAGCTTCTTCGCGAACTCTTCGTCTTCGATCACGAGATCGGTGTACGTGCCGTCATCGAGCGCTTCCTCGAGCAGTTCGGGATCCACGCCGCAGGTCGCCGCGATGTCGAGCAGCGCGTCGGTATCGCCGATATCGATGCCTTCCTCGAAATACGCCTTGAAAATCGCCCGATGCACGAGATCGTAGCGGCCGGATTCGCGCGCGAACATCGCCGTCTCGAATGCCTTGCGGCTGCGCGGCGCGACCGGCGGCATACGCATCGTCACGCCGCGTTCTTCCGCCAGCGGACGCACCGATTTCTCCCACGATTCGACGATCTGCTCGCTGTTCGGATCGACGAGCGGCGTCGGCTCCGGACGCAATTCGAACGCGTGCCAGCGAATCTCGACCGCATCGCCGTATGCGTTGCGGAACTGGTCGAGCACGGGCGTCTCGAGATAGCAGAACGGACACACGAAGTCCGACCAGACGTCGATATAAAGAACTGACGTGGATGCCATGTGAGCCTCAAAAACGAACGGCGCGTGTTTGCGCCGTTTGACTGAACCGGGCGAACGCCGCGTTTCCGGCGACGTCCGCAAAACCGGTATGTTAGCGCGTGCGCGCCGCCGACGCGCGGTCGCGCGACGCATCAGAATCCGCCGTCGAGCTCGATCTTGCTGCCGTCGAAGAAGCGCGACAGGCGAAACGCGCGGGGATCGACGATCGGTGCGTCGTTCGCGACGATATCCGCCATCAGTCGGCCCGCGCCCGGACCGATGCCGAAGCCGTGCCCCGAGAAACCCGTCGCGATGAAAAGCCCCGGTTTGCCATCCACGCGGGAGATGACCGGCACGGCATCTGGCGTCACGTCGATATAGCCCGCCCACGCTTGTTCGATGCGCAATGGATTCAGCGCCGGAAAGAGCTTGCGGAACTCCGTGACCGCCGCTTCGTTGAACGATTCGACCGGCACCGGATCGAGCGTGCGCGCGGTTTCGAAGACGGTCGGCCGGTCGAGCGGCCAGCGGCGCGGGCGTCGAAGTTCCTCGAAGAAGCGCGCGTTGAGTCCGAGCTTGATCGAACCGATCTGGCTCCTGAGCGCGGGCAGGAATTTGACGAGGAGCCGAAAGCTGTCGGGCGTGATGTCGTGATAGCTGTGAAACGCATTCGCGATGGTGTAGCCGCCGTCCAGACGCTTGCGATAGCCCATTTCCTGATTGCACGCGCTGACGTCGGGTCCGCCGTCGAGCGGCGCGGTGCGCATGACCGACGAACGCACCATGAGTTGCGGCACATCTACGCCGAGACTGCCCGCGAAATAGCGCGTCCACGCGCCGCCCGCGATGACCACGCTCGAACAGCGGATGCGTCCGTGTTCCGTGACCACGCCGTGTATCGCGCCGCCGCTCGTTTCGATGCCGCGCACCGCACAGGGCGTGAGCACTTTCACGCCGCGTTCGCGCAGCGCTGCGGCCATGGCGGGCACGGCGCGTTGCGGTTCCGCGCGGCCATCGCTCGGTGTGTAGATGCCGCCCGCGAAGCGTCGCGACGTGCCGGACATCAACGCGCCGGTTTCGTCGGGCGACGTGATACGCGAATCGAGCGCGTCGCGGCCGACGAGCGCGACGGCGCGCGCGAGCCAGGCTTCGTGATCGGCGAGGGCTTTGGCATCGTCGGCGGCGTAGAGAATGCCGCATTCGCGAAAGCCGGTGTCGATGCCCAGTTCCGCATCGATGCGCCGCCAGAGCTTGAGGCTTTCGAGGCTCAGTTCGAGTTCGCGCAGGTCGCGATGCGTCGCGCGGCACCATCCCCAGTTGCGGTTCGATTGCTCGCCGGCGATATAGCCCTTTTCGCACACGGCGACCGACAAGCCTTTTTCGGCGAGCGCGCGCGCCGTGCTGATGCCGATGACGCCGCCGCCCACGACGACGACATCGACGTGATCGGGCGGCGTGCGGTCTTCGGTGATGCGTTCGGTAGGTGGACCCATGTGATGTGGTGTTGTGTTAAACGCGAACGGGCGATGATAGTCCAATGCGCAGGCTCCCTGCACCCGCTCGAGCGATCGGCTACGATGCAAGCGCTCGGGCTATCGAAGGGCGCCGTTCGGGCACGGCGCGTGCGAATCGTCGGTTCCAATTTATCTTCTGGAGAACTCTCGTGCAAAAGACAGCATCGGCAAAATGGAGCGGCGGCATCAAGGACGGCAAGGGTTTCATCTCGACGCAGACCGGCGTGCTCAACGAGGCGCCGTACGGCTTCAAGTCGCGCTTCGAGGAAGGTCCGGGCACCAATCCGGAAGAGCTGATCGGCGCGGCGCACGCGGGCTGCTTCACGATGGCGCTCTCGCTGCAACTCGAGCTGGCCGGCATGAAGGCCGAGAGCCTCGAAACCAAGTCGACCGTGACGCTCGATAAAGACGGCGACGGCTTCACGATCACCGCCTGCCAGCTCGATCTCAAGGCGAAGATTCCCGGCGCCGACAAAGCCGCTTTCGACAAGGCTGCGCAGGCCGCGAAAGAGGGCTGTCCGGTGTCGAAGCTGTTTGCGGGCAACGCGAAGATCACGTTGAACGCCGAGCTGGTGTCGTAAGCGGCGTGGCAGTCGAAGCCGAAAACGCGGACGGCCACATCACCCGTCCGCGTTTTTTTCGCGCGTCAGTTCCTCGATGATGAGCCGCGCGGGCGCCGGCAATGCCGCGCCTTTTCTGGTCACGACGCCATACGGCTCCGTGCGCGAACGCACCGCGATGGCAAGCCGCTTCGCGAGTCCGTGTCCGGCGAGAAACGTCGCCATGTCGAGCGGCATCATTGCGACGAGCGTCGGATCGCGCTGCAGCAGCAGGACGGTCGTGATGGTCGATGCCGTTTCGATCGGATGCAAGGGCAGCGGCAGCCCCGCTTCCTTGAACTCGCGCTCGTAGAGGCTGCGGATCGGCATGATGGCCGGATAGACGATCCATCGGCTCGAAGCGAGTTCGCTCAACTCGACGCGCGGTGCATCGACGAGCGCATGGGAGACGCCCGCGACGATCGCGAGCGGTTCGTCGCGCAACTCGACGTAGTGGTAATGATCCGGCTGACGCGCGACGCTCGCACGGCAGATCGCGACGTCGAGCCTGCCTTGATCCAGCAGCGCGAGCAGGCGCGCGCTCGTGTCTTCGACGACTTCGATGGTCAGCGCCGGCTGCCGCTCGCGCAGTCGCGCGAGTGCATCGACGAGCACGCCCGACACCGCGCCGGTGATCGCGCCGATGGCGAGCCGTCCGCCCGTGCCTTGCAGAATGCCCGCCATTTCCTCGCGTAAATGCGCGACGTCCATGTGAATCAGCCGCGCATAGCGGATCACGCAGCGCCCGAGTTCGTTCGGCTGAATGCCTTGCGCCGAACGCGTGAAGAGCGTGGCGCCGAGCGTCGCTTCGATCTCGCGCAGCGCCTTGGTCGCGCCGGGCTGCGTAAGCGCCATTTCGTCGGCGGCGCGATGCAGCGAGCCATGATCGTCGAGCGCGATCAGCAGGCGCAGTTGCTTGAGCCGCAAGCGCGCGGCGATGGAATCGGCATTCGGCAGCATGGTTTCGGCAGGCATAGGGACAACGAGAAGATAACGGAAAGTTATTGCCCCGGCAGCAGCTTTCATTATTCAAGCGATGCAGCGTTCTCTACATTGTGGGTTCCGTTCACCTCGTCAAGGAAATACCGACTCATGAAGCTGCTGCGATACGGCGCTCCCGGCCGCGAAAAACCCGGCCTTCTCGATTCCAGCGGCGCGATCCGCGACTTGTCCGGCGTCGTCGGCGATATCGCGGGCGATGCGCTCCTGCCCGAATCGCTCGCACGTCTCGCGAAGCTCGATCCATCGACACTGCCCGTCGTGCCTTCGAACGAACGCATCGGGCCGTGTGTCGGACGCATCGGCAAGTTCATCTGCATCGGGCTCAATTACGCCGATCACGCGGCGGAATCGAATCTGCCGGTGCCGTCGGAGCCGGTCGTGTTCAACAAGTGGCTCTCGGCGGTCGTCGGCCCGAACGACGATGTGCGCATTCCACGCGGCTCGAAGAAGACTGATTGGGAAGTGGAACTGGGCGTCGTGATCGGCAAGGGCGGCGCGTATATCGACGAAGCCGATGCGATGAGTCACGTCGCCGGTTACTGCGTCATCAACGATGTCTCCGAGCGCGAATATCAGATCGAGCGCGGCGGCACCTGGGACAAGGGCAAGGGCTGCGATACGTTCGGCCCGATCGGTCCGTGGCTCGTCACCGCCGACGAAGTGCCCGATCCGCACAAGCTCCCGCTCTGGCTCGAAGTCGACGGCAAGCGTTATCAGAACGGCAACACGAGCACGATGATCTTCAAGGTCGGCGAGATCGTCGCGTATCTCTCGCGCTTCATGAGCCTGCAACCGGGCGATGTCATTTCGACGGGCACGCCGCCGGGCGTCGGCATGGGGCAGAAGCCGGACGCCATCTATTTGCGCGCGGGACAGACGATGCGCCTCGGCATCGAAGGTCTGGGCGTTCAACAACAACGCACGGTGGACGCATGAACCGATACGACTTCACGAATCGCGCGGCTGTCGTGACGGGCGGCGCGCAGGGCATCGGCTACGCGGTGGCGCAGCGTCTATTCGAAGGCGGCGCGCGCGTCTCGTTGTGGGATCGCGATGAAGCCGCGCTGGCGAATGCCCGCGCGCGTCTGGGCGACGTTCAGACCGTGCTCGTCGATCTGACGGATCGCGATGCAGTTGCCAACGCGACGTCGCGCACGCTGGAGCGCTTCGGGCAAATCGACGTGCTCGTGCACAGCGCGGGCATCGCGGGCGCGAACGCGACGGTCGCCGATTACGCGCCGGAAGAATGGTCGCGCGTGATCGACGTCGACCTCAACGCGGCGTTCCATGTGAATCAGGCGATCGTCAGGGCGATGATCGCGCGCGGCTATGGACGCATCGTCAACATCGCGTCGATCGCGGGCAAGGAAGGCAATCCGAACGCGTCGGCGTACAGTGCGGCGAAGGCGGGCGTGATCGCGCTGACGAAGAGTCTCGGCAAGGAAACGGCCGGCCTCGATATCGCGGTGAACGCCGTGACGCCCGCCGCCGCGCGCACGAAAATCTTCGAGCAGATGAAGCAGGAGCACATCGACTACATGCTGTCGAAGATTCCGCGCGGACGCTTCGTCGAAGTGAACGAGATCGCATCGATGGTCGCGTTCCTCGCTTCGTCGGAGAACTCGTTCACGACGGGCGCGGTCTTCGATCTCTCCGGAGGACGCGCGACTTACTGAACACACGCGTCAAGACAAGAAAATCAAGGAGACAAGCCACATGAATACCTTCGCCGCCCCGCGCGAGGCGACGCTCGACGACAGCCGCATCTACAAGAAAGTGTTCTGGCGCTTCGTGCCGCTGTTCGTCGCGTGCTTCGTGTTTTCGTATCTCGATCGCATCAACATCAGCTTTGCGAAGCTGCAGATGCAAAGCGAGCTCGGCTTCTCCGACGCCATGTACGGCTTCGGGGCGAGCGTATTCTTCGTCGGATACTTTTTATTCGAAGTGCCAAGCAATATCGTTTTGCATCGCGTCGGGGCGAAGCGCTGGATCGCGCGCATCATGATTACGTGGGGCATCGCGTCGGCGTGCATGATGTTCGTGCGCAGCGAAACGTGGTTCTACGTGCTGCGCTTTCTGATCGGCGCGCTCGAAGCGGGCTTCGTGCCGGGCGCGCTGTACTTCTTCACGAAGTGGTTTCCGTCGTCGCGGCGCGGGCGCATCAACTCGTTTTTCATGGCGTCGATCGCGCTGTGCGGGATCATCGGCAGCCCGCTGTCGGGCGCGATCATGAAGTTCTGCGATGGCCTGAACGGCATGCCCGGATGGCAATGGCTCTTTCTGCTCGAAGGCATTCCGTCGGTGCTGCTCGGCTTTGTCGTGCTCGCGTTCGTCGATGACGACGTCGATCACGCAAAGTGGCTCGACGCCGGCGAAAAGCGCGCGCTGAAAGCGCAACTCGCGCGCGATCCGAAAGTCGGCGAAGTGCATTCGCTGAAGGCCGCGTTCAGCCAGCCCGTCACGCTCGTGATGGCGCTCATCTATCTGTTCCTCGCGATGGGCATCTACGGGCTCGTCTTTTGGATGCCGCAGCTCGTGAAAACCGCGGGCACGAGCGATCCGTTCATGATCGGCCTGATCTCGATGCTGCCTTACGCGGTCGCGGGCATCGGCATGATCCTGATCGGCAAGCATTCGGACCGGACCGGCGAACGGCGCTGGCACCTCGGCGCATGCGCGCTCGCGGGCACGATCGGTTACGTGCTGTGCGGCTTTTTCCCGACGAACACGGTGATGCTCGTGATCGGCCTCACGATCGCCGCGACGGGCATCATTACGTCGCTCGGGCTGTTCTGGATTCTGCCGACGCGCTTTCTCACCGGTATCGCAGCGGCGAGCGGCATCGCGCTCATCAATTCGGTCGGGCAGTTCGGCGGGATCATCAGTCCGTACATGGTCGGCAAAGTGAAGACGATGACCGGCAGCGCGACGCCCGGCCTCTATGCGATCGCGTGCGCGTGCCTGCTGGGCGCGATGCTGATAGTGTGGGGCCTGCCGCGCCGCCTGTATTTCCGCGAGAGCGGCAGCGAGTGAAGCGAACTCGACCGCGGGTCAGTGAGGCGCGTTGACCACCACGTACTGAACGGACGTGCCCGAGTATTGCGGCTGATACCACGTCGAGCCGCATTGCTGATACGTCACGCCGTTGACGCTGATCGCGGAGCAACTGGGCGGCAGTGTATGAACGATGGAGCCGACTATGGCTGCCGTCGCGACCACGGTTGTCGTGACGGCGGCAGCGGTTGCCACCGGATGGTCGTTGTACCAGCCGCCGTTGTTGTAGCAGCAGCCGTGGTTGTCACTGATGTTCTGCGCCGCATTCATCCGGTTATTGCTGATGTTTGTCGCCGCGTTCGTTCGGTTCGAACTGACCTGCTGAACGGTGTCCTGCCGGTTGCCCTCACGCGTCGTGCGGTTGGCTTGCCGTGTCGCGACATTGGTTTCATGCGCGCTCTGCCAGGCGCCGCTATTCACGGACGTTTGAGCGCCGCCGCGGACTTGAAAGGCGCTTGCCGTCGACGCGATTGTTGCCAGTAAGAGCGCCGCGCATGCCGTGCTTGAGAAGTTCTTCAAATTCATGATGATGATCTCTACATTAATCGATTATTGCGTGTCTTTGACCTGCACGATTTTGATTTCGCGCGCGTTCTCAGGGGCCGAGAATGCGAATGCGCCATTTCCGATTTCAGGATTGAGGTTCCAGCGATAAATCGCCGTGTATTGCGGCCGCTCCTTGTCCGACAATGTCACGATATTCAACTTGCACGGCAGCGGTTTATCGCCTTTCTGAACCCAGAGCTGCCAATCGACCGATTTTTCGTGGTATGCATAATGTGAGCACGTCGCGCCGTTTATTGTCTCGTCACCGAGATAGGCGGCGGAAAGCACTCTTTTCATGTCGTCCGGATTCGCTCCCAGCGTGAAAATATCGCTTAACGGCAATTCGATTCCGTACTTGTCGCCGAGATCGCTGATCAGTTCCTTGATGGTGGCCGGCGCCGGCACCGTCGCATAGTATTTGCCCGGCTCAGTGTAAAGCGTGAAGTGCTTTCCGTCGAAATAGGCGTGACGACTGCTGCCAGGCGCACCGCCGGAAATATCCGCCTTGAGATGATCGGGGCGATTTACGGTCAGCTTCGTCGTGTGCGACAACTGGACCAATTGTGCCGTTTTACCGTCCACCATGATTTGATCTGTCGTCGAATCGACATCCAGAACGAACTGCTTCACGGTTTGCATATAAGCGCTCATTTTGGCCAGCGCTTCCATTGCGGCGGGATCTGGTTTATGCGCGGTCGCCGTTTCCTTCGCCGATGCGCTTACCATGCTGCATAACGCGCCTGCAACCGCGGCGCACAGCGCGAGTTTCGCGAAGATAGTCGTCATTGTCTTCTCCTGAATTGATGATTGAAATTCGACGAGATAATCATCAGAGAATACCTTTTTGTTATAGGAACATGATTTAGTCCGCGTAAATTTTCTTTGCCGATTGAAATAAATTATATGATGGAAGTGCGTCAGTTCAACTGAAACACTGATTTTCGGTTTTTGCTTCGTGCCCGGCTGACGCGATTATTACGTTTTTTGACGTCGAACTTATTCCCGCCGTATTTTCGGCGCGTTGAATAAGTATTTCGTTTGGCGGCGCGCTGGACAATCGCTGCCTGCGACGCCTTTTATTTGAATAAACGCAATCTGTTTCGGATCAAAGCACAGATCGCAACGCTCGTTGGCGCTAGCGCGCCGGAGCGCTTTTGCGGGCGGCTTTCTGCGCGTACATCTTGCTGTCGCTTGCCGCGAGCAGATCGATCACCGACGAATGCCGATCGGCGTCGAACTGTGTCTGCCCGACGCTGAAGCGAATCCGATAACCCGGCGCCGATGCCGCATTGCTCGCGGCGAGCAATTCGCGCAGGCGATCGAGCGCGCGGCGCGTTTCGTCTTCGCGGGCGTCGGTCAGAAGGGCGACGAATTCGTCGCCGCCCAGACGGCCGATGACATCGCTCTCCCGCAGCGATTCGCGCAGCGCGGCGGCGAAGGTCACGAGCGCGCGATCCCCTTCCGCATGACCGAAGGTGTCGTTGATCTGCTTGAAATCGTCGAGATCGAAGAAGAGCAGCGACGCGTCGCGCTCAAGGCGCTTGCAGACGTTCAGCGCATGCTGCGCGAGCGCTTCGAAGCCGCGCCGGTTCGCGATGAGCGTCAGCTCGTCGACGGTCGCGAGCTCGATCGCCGCGATCTCCTGTTCCGCGATATGCGCGAGATCGCGCAACAGGCCGCGTTCGTCGCCGTCCAGCTCGCGCGGGCGCGTGTCAATGAGACAGAGTGTGCCGAGCTTGCTGCCGTTGGGCACCATGAGCGGCTGACCGGCGTAGAAACGGATGCCCGGATGGCCCGAGACGAGCGGGTTGTCGTGAAAGCGGACGTCTGCGCGGGCGTCGGGAATCATGAAGACGTCGTCTTGCAGGATCGCGTGTCCGCAGAAAGAAATGTCGCGCGAGGTTTCCTGCACGCCGAGACCCGCGCACGACTTGAACCACTGACGGTTTTCGTCGATGAGCGAGACGAGCGCGATGGGTACGTCGAAGACGCGGCGCGCGAGACGCGTCAACCGGTCGAAGCGTTCTTCGGCGGGCGTATCGAGGATGCCGAGCGTGCGCAGGGTGGCAAGGCGGGCGGATTCGTTCTCGGGTATCGGTGCGACGAGCATGTGTCTCCGTGCTTAACGTAACCACTGGAGCCGTTATTCTCTGACAATTGCGCAATAAATACACCCGTTCGTGCCGAAGGCGCGCGGTTGCGTTTTCGCTATGATGCCGATGGTCTGCGGCCCTTTGTCACGGCAATCCCTTCGCACGCGCGGCGCTCGCGCAGGTCCGATGCATTCGGCGCGTTTTTGCTGCAACCTCGTGGCTACATCGCAAGAGCCGACGATCCCATTCAACCGATCCGCCCGGAGCGCCGATGAAATTCAAGCTGGACTGGACCCTCGTTTCCCCGATTCTCGCGCTCGTCGTGCTGGCCGCGGCCGCTTTCATACACAGCGGCGCGCTGATCGTGCTCGCGGCCATCGCGCTGGCGTTCGCCGTGTTCGCGGCGGTGCATCACGCGGAAGTGGTCGCGCATCGCGTCGGCGAGCCGTTCGGCACGCTGGTGCTCGCGGTCGCCGTCACGGTGATCGAAGTCGCGCTGATCGTCTCCGTGATGCTTTCCGGGGGTCCGGAAAAAGCCGGTCTGCCGCGCGACACGGTGTTCGCCGCGATCATGATCTGCAGTTGCGGGATCGTCGGGCTGTGTCTGCTGATCGGCGGCTTGCGGCATCACGTGCAGGATTTTCAGCTGCAAGGCGCGAGCGCCGCGCTCGCGATCCTGTGCGCGCTTTCCGTGCTTACACTGGTCTTGCCGAATTTCACGAGCACGGTCGCCGGTCCCGCGCTTTCGACGTCGCAACTGATCTTCGTCGGCGTGATTTCGCTCGTGCTGTACGTGACGTTCGTGTTCGTGCAGACGATCCGCCATCGCGATTATTTCCTGCCGTTCGCGCCGCCGGCCGCCGCGGGCGTGCAGGACGAGGACGAGGCGCCGCACGCGCCGCCGCCGAGCAACCGGGAGGCGTGGGTCGCGCTCATCTTTCTGATGCTTTCGCTGGTTTCGGTGGTCGGGCTGGCGAAGCTGCTGTCGCCGGCGGTGGAAGCGGGCGTCGCGGCGGCGGGCGCGCCCGAGGCTGTGGTCGGCGTGGTGATCGCCGCGCTCGTGCTGCTGCCGGAAGGACTCGCCGCCTTGCGCGCGGCGCGCCTGAACCGCCTCCAGACGAGCTTGAATCTCGCGCTCGGTTCGGCGCTCGCGAGCATCGGATTGACTATTCCCACAGTGGCCGTCGTGTCGATCTTCATGGGCCAGCCGATTTCGCTCGGGCTCGCGCCCAAGGAAATCGTCATGCTCGCGCTCACGCTGCTCGTGTCCGTCATTACGCTCGGCACGGGCCGCTCGACCGTGCTCCAAGGCGTCGTGCATCTCGTGATCTTTGCGGCTTTCCTGTTTCTTTCGGTCGTGCCTTGACGCGCGTCGTCCGATCAATCGTGCGATTTTGTTACCATTCACGGTTTTTCGCGCGCGTCCGCGCGCGACGTTTCGCGGTCTCATCGAAAGTCCTGAAGGAAAAGCATGTCATTGAAGAAGTCCGCATCGTTCGCGATGCTTGCAGCACTCGCCGCCGTGTCTTTCTCGGCGCAAGCGAAGGAAATCACGCAAATCCGTTTCGCCGTCGATCCGTCCTATCCGCCGTTCGAATCCAAGCAGGCCGACGGCAAGCTCGCCGGCTTCGATATCGATCTCGGCAATGCGCTCTGCGCGCAGATGAAGGTCAAGTGCGTGTGGGTCGAAAACAATTTCGACGGCATGATTCCCGGCCTCAAGGCCCGCAAATTCGACGCCGTGTTGTCCGACATGGGCATCACCGAAGAGCGCCTGAAGCAGATCGATTTCACCGATCCGCTCTATGACACGCACGCGCAACTCGTCGCGCGCGCCGGCTCGGGCATCCTGCCGACGCCGCAGGCATTGAAGGGCAAGCGCGTCGGCGTCGAGCAAGGCACGGTGCAGGAGCGTTACGCGAAAGTGAAATGGGAGCCGCAAGGCGTGACCGTCGTGGCTTACGGCGATCAGGAACAGGTCGAGGCCGATCTCGTCGCGGGCCGCATCGACGCGATCTTCACCGACGCCGCGCAAGCCGCCATCGGCTTTCTGAAGAAGCCGCAGGGCAAGCCGTTCGCGCTCGTCGGCCCGATCGTCGAGGACAAGGCGATCATCGGTCCTGGCACGGCCATCGGTCTGCGCAAGGGCGACGCCGATCTGAAGAACGGCCTGAACAACGCGTTCGCCGAGATCAAGAAGAACGGCACGTTCAAGCGCATCATGGCGAAGTATTTCGAGACGGATATCTCGATCCAGTAAGCGCCGCCCGCCGCATTCGTTTTCGACCGGAAAGGCATCGTTCGCGATGCCTTTTCTTTTCGCTTTCGACGAGAGATACATCGAAGATGCAGGTTCATCATCATCCGCTCGTCGGCGCGTCGCTCGGCACAGGGCGCGCGATCACGAGCTATCGATTCGGTCCGCAAGACGGCGACGCGGCGCCGAAGGTCTATATCCAGGCTTCGCTGCATGCCGACGAATTGCCGGGCATGGTCGTCGCGTGGTATCTGAAGCGGCGCTTCGCCGAACTGGAAGCAGCGGGGAAGCTGAACGCGCGTGTCGTAGTCGTGCCGGTCGCGAATCCGGCGGGATTGAACCAGCATTGGTTCGGCACGCAAATGGGCCGCTTCGAGATGCGCTCGGGGCAGGACTTCAACCGGCGCTTTCCCGAGTTCGGCGCGGAATTGGCGCTCGAACTCAAGAACCGTCTGACGGGCGACGCGACGCGGAACGCTCGGCTCATCCGCGCGGCGCTGCGCGAGCATCTGGCGGCGCTCGAAGCGGCGACCGAGCTCGGATCGCAACGCATCGAGCTGATGAAACTCGCGTGCGACGCGGATCTCGTCATCGACCTGCATTGCGACTGGGAAGCCGTCGCGCATCTCTACACGACGCCCGGCGCGTGGCCCGCGATCGAACCGCTCGCGCGCTATCTCGGCAGCGAGGCGCAATTGCTTGCGGACGTGTCGGGCGGCGAGCCGTTCGACGAGGCGTGCACGGCGGCGTGGCGCTATCTGCGCGGTGCGCTCGGCGAGCGCTTTCCGATTCCGATGGGCGCGCAATCCGTCACGCTCGAACTGCGCGGCGTGCGGGACGTGTCGCACGAGATGGCGGCGCGCGATGCACAGGCGATCGTCGATTATCTGACGCACATCGGCATGATCGCAGGCGATGCGCCGAAGCCGCCGCCGCTGCGCAATCCCGCGACGCCGCTTGCGGGATGCGAGTACATCCACGCGCCGATGTCGGGCGTGATTCTGCATCGGCGCGAAATCGGCGAGCGGATTCGCGCGGGCGACGTCATCGCCGACGTGCTCGATCCGCTCGACGATCGCCTCGTGCCGCTCGTGGCGCAGACGGAAGGGCTGCTCTACGCGCGGCACTGGACGCGCTTCGCGACGGCGGGAATGCTGGTCGCGCGCATCGCGGGCGCGGACGCGGCGCGGCAGGGCGACCTGCTCGTGCCTTAGCTGCGCCTCGGTTGCGCGGCGGCGGGTACCATAGATTCGGCTGGCCTTACGTCATGGAGAACAAGAAACATGCTCAAGAACATCGATCCGCTGCTCAACGCGGACATCCTGCACGCGCTCTGCGCGATGGGTCACGGCGACGAAGTCGTGATCTGCGACGCCAACTTTCCCGCCGATTCCGTCGCGCGACAGACGGTGCTCGGGCGCGTGCTGCGGCTCGACGGCGTGAGTTCGCCGCGCGCGGTGCGGGCGGTGCTGTCGGTGCTGCCGCTCGATACGTTCGTCGATCATCCTGCTCAGCGCATGGAGGTCGTCGGCGACGCGGCCGCGCTGCCCGCCGTGCAACGCGAAGCGCAGCGTGAAGTCGATGACGCCGAGGGGCGCGCCGTGCCGCTGGCGTCGATCGAGCGTTTTGCCTTCTACGAGCGCGCGAAGAACGCGTATTGCGTGATCGCCACCGGCGAATCTCGGGGTTACGGCTGCTTCATCTTCAAAAAGGGCGTGCAGTTGGCGCCCGACGCGCCGGAGAAAAATTGACCGATCGACCTAGGGAATACCCTGTTGCTTTTTTGAAAACGTGTTGCGGTGCAGCGAGAAAGGCGTATAGTTAGGGTTATTCCCTAGCTACTTACCCTGAGAGACCCACATGAAAACCACCGCACAACAATCCCTGGTCGTTTCGTTCGGTTCCTGGCTGCGCGCGGCAAAGGCTGCGGTGCGTCGTGAGTGGAACCGTGCGCTGCAACTGCATCTCCAGAACTGCGAGATTCTCGTCGAATCGTATCGCCGCAAGTAAGCCGCGCGCGACAGCATCCCGGTCAAGAGCATCATCCGCAACGCCCCGGAAGTGAAGAGCTTCCGGGGCGTTGTCGTTTTCGCGCTTGACATGCAACCAAATGGTTGCATAATCCGTTCATGGATGACGATTCGGTTTTTCGCGCGCTCGCCGACGCGAGCCGCAGGCAACTGCTCGACCGGCTTCGCGAGGCGAACGGCCAGACGCTCGGCGATTTATGCGACGGCCTCGGCATGACGCGGCAGGCCGTGTCGAAGCATCTCGCGATACTCGAAGACGCGAATCTCGTGTCGACGCAGCGTCATGGCCGCGAGAAGCGTCATTTCCTTAATCCGGTGCCGATCCACGAGATCGCGCAACGCTGGATCAGCAAGTTCGAGCGTCCGCGGCTGGACGCTTTGTCCGACCTGAAACGCACGCTTGAAGGAGACGATCATGAGTAGCGACACGTTTGTGTATGTGACCTACATCCGCACGACGCCGGGAAAGCTGTGGGAAGCGCTGACGACGCCTGAGTTCGTTCGGCAGTACTGGTTCGGGATGCATCAGGAATCCGACTGGTCAGCAGGCTCCGCGTGGAAGATGCTGTTTTCCGATGGACGCGTCGCGGATGCCGGAGAAGTGCTCGAAGCCGAGCCGGGCAAACGCCTCGTGCTGAAATGGCGCAACGAATTTCGCGACGATCTGAAGGACGCGGGCTGGTCGCGCTGCACCTACGACATCGAGGCGCTCGGCGATGCGGTCAAGCTCACGGTCACGCACGTCAGCGAGAGCAAACCGTTCATCGAGGCCGTGTCGGGCGGATGGCCGAAGATTCTGTCGAATTTGAAGTCGTTGTTGGAGACGGGTTCCGTCGCGCTCGTCACGAAGTAACACGGCCATGAAAAACGGCGCGCTGTCCTCTCGGGCAGCGCGCCGTTTCGCTTCACGCGATAGAGCCGTCGATCAGATCGCCCAGCCGCCGAGATAGAAAACCGCGAGCACGACCGCGATCGCCACCGTGCCGACATTCAGCTTGCGCCATTCGCCCGCGACGATGCGGCCGATCACGAGCGTGCAAAAGCCGAGCATGATGCCCGTCACGATATTCGCCGACAGCACGATATACACCGCGCAAACGAGGCCCGACATCGTGTCGACCGTGTCCTCGAAATGCAGCTTGCTCACGTTGCCGAGCATCAGCAGGCCGACGTACATCAGCGCAGGCGCCGTCGCGTAGGAAGGCACGAGCGCGGCGAGCGGCGACAGGAACATCACCACCAGGAACAGCACGCCGACGACGCTTGCCGCGAGACCCGTCTTCGCGCCCGCCGCCACGCCCACCGACGATTCGATATACGCCGCAGCCGGCGCGCCGCCGAAGCAGGCGGAGAAGATCGAGCTGAGCGAATCGGCGGTCAGCGCGCGGCCGCCGTTGACGATGCGTCCGTTCTTGTCGATCTGGCCCGCTTGGCCCGCGACCGCGCGGATCGTGCCGGTCGCGTCGAACACGGCGGTCATCACGAGCGCGAGCACGCTCGGCAGTACGGCCATCGAGAGTGCTCCCTTGATGTCCATCGCACCGATCAGCGATGCATGGCCCGGCGCCGACAACGCCGGCAGCGCGAACACGCCATGAAAGCGCACGGACGGATCGAAGATCAGGCCGATCGCCGACAGGCCGATCACCACCAGCAGGATGCCGCCCGGCACGCGCCGGCGCTCCAGACCGAAGATCGCGGCGAGGCCCGCCACCGACATCAGCACCGGAAACGCCGTGATATGCCCGAGCGACACCGGCATGCCGGGCGCGGGATTCTTGATGATGAGCCCGACATCGTTCGATGCGATCAGCAGCAGGAACAAGCCGATGCCGATGCCCGTGCCGTGCGCGACGCCCGTCGGCAGATTGCGCAGGATCCACGAACGCACGCCGGTGACGGAGATCGCGGTGAACACGACGCCCATCAGGAACACGGCGCCGAGCGCGATGTTCGGCGTCAATCCCTTGCCGAGCACGAGACCGAAGGCCGTGAACGCAGTCAGCGAGATTGCGCAGCCGATCGCGATCGGCAGACGCGCCCACACGCCCATCAGCAGCGAGCCGAACGCGGTCGTGAGGCACACCGCGACGAACACCGCGCTCGTGTCGAAGCCGGCCTTGCCGAGCATGCCCGGCACGACGAACACGGAGTAGACCATCGCGAGGAACGTCGTAACGCCCGCGACGATCTCGCGTTTTTCCGTGCTGCCGGTTTTGGAAATGCCGAAATAGCGATCGAGAAATCCGCCGCTGGCGGTCTGAACGCTTTCCTCTCGTTCTGTGGGGGTGATGTCGATGTCGCCAAGCTGCTGGGCGGAGGATTCCAACATGAGCTGCTCCTTTATCAGCACGCTGAAACGGAACGCCGTGCGCCGCGCTTGTCAGCTCGCCGGCACCGCGGGTCCATCGTCAGGGTCGTCTCGTATGTAGTTCTGGATGAATGCCGGGTGACGCGCTCTGATGGCTGCACTCGGTCAGGACAGAGACTAGGGGAACAGAACGCGGGGTCCAATCCCATGAAAAACATGCCGCTCATGCCGAGCGGCTTATATGCCGCGAATCCCGCGCGGGGCGGGGCTCTCGCATGAGCGAAAAAAGGCCGGACTAGGGGAAACGCCTAGTCCGGACCGGGCCGCTATTTTACTCGTTCGACGTTGTAAGGCGCGTTACTGGATGACGCGCGACACGCCGCGTCCGCGCGGATCGGACATCGGTTCGGGCTTGTCGCCGTCGATGCGGATCGCCTGAATGTCGCCATTGAAGTTCTGCATCGTGAACTTGTAGCCCTTGTCTTCGAGCTGCTTGACGACGCTCGCGTCGAGCTGATGGAACGGCTCCTGATAGATCGTGTCCGGCGGCAGCAACTGATGATGGAATCGCGTCGCGCCGACGGCTTCCGCCAGCGGCATGTCGAAGTCGTACACGTTCGTGATGACCTGGAAAATCGACGTGAAGATGCGCGAGCCGCCCGGCGTGCCGATCACCATCGCGACCTTGTCGTCCTTCGTGAGGATGGTCGGCGTCATCGACGAAAGCGGACGCTTTTTCGGCGCGATGGCGTTCGCATCGCTGCCGACGACGCCGAACATGTTCGGCACGCCCGGCTTCGACGCGAAGTCGTCCATTTCGTCGTTGAGCACGACGCCCGTGCCTTCCGCGATCACGCCCGAGCCGAAATACCCGTTGATCGTGTACGTGTTCGATACCGCGTTGCCCCATTTGTCGACGACCGAAAAGTGCGTCGTTTCCGCCTTCTCGGGCATCGACGTGCCGAGTCCCGGCTGCACGCTCTTCGTGTCCGAAGGCTTGTCGGGATTGACTTCCTGCGCACGCTTCAGGATGTAGTCGTCGTTGGTGAGCTGCGCGACCGGCACCTTGTAGAAGTCCGGATCGCCGAGATATTGCGCGCGGTCCGCGAACACGCGCTTCTCGATTTCGGCCACGAGATGGATGTACTGCGCGGAATCGAGCGGCACGTCCTGGAACTTGTCCTTGAGGTCGGCCTTCATCTTGAGCAACTGCACGAGGCCGACGCCGCCGGAGCTCGGCGGCGGCGCGGTGATCACGCGATAGCCGTTCCAGCTCGCCGTGATCGGCTGACGCCACACCGCCTTGTAGTCCTTCAGGTCGCGCGTCGTGATGAGGCCGTGGCCTTCCATCGACTTGGCGATCAGCTCGGCGGTTTCGCCTTCGTAGAAGCCTTTCGCGCCTTTATCGGAGATGCGCTGCAAGGTCTTGGCGAGATCCGGCTGCTTGAACACCTGACCGGCCTTCATGCCGCCGAAGTACAGATCGAAGTTGGTCTTGCCGGCGAACTCCTTCGATGCGTTGTCGCGTCGCGAGACGAGCTGATCGTCGACTTCGAAGCCGTCCTGCGCGTACTTGATGGCCGGCGCGAGCACCTGTTTCCACTTCAACTTGCCGAAGCGCTTCTGCGCTTCCCACATGCCCTGGACCGTGCCCGGCACGCCCACCGCGCGATGCCCGATGAGGCTCATGCCCTTGATGACCTCGCCCTTGTCGTCGAGATACATGTTGCGCGTGGCCGAAAGCGGCGCGCGCTCGCGATAGTCGAGGAAGTACGGACGATGATCGACGTAGAGCGTCATGAAGCCACCGCCGCCGATATTGCCCGCTTCCGGATACGTCACGGCGAGCGTGAAGGCGATCGCGACGGCCGCATCGACCGCATTGCCGCCCAGCTTGAAGATTTGTTCCGCGGTGTCGGCGGCGTATTTGTCGGCGACCGCGACAGCCGACGCGGTCAGCACCGCCGGCTGATTGTCGGTGGTTTTTGCGTAAGCCGGCGCCGTCTCGACGAATCCCGCCGTCATGAGCGCCGACGCGACGATGGCGCCGAGTGCGACCGAGCGGATGCGAAGTTCCTTTTTCAAAAGCATCTCCTGCGTTCTCCTTTATTGCATGCGACGAAAGACCAGCGCTTTATATACCACGAGCCGCGCGACGCTCAGGGCATCAACTGGCCGCCGTTCACGTCGATGATCTGGCCCGTCACATAGCGCGACATCGCTTCCGACGCGAGATAGAGGAACGCGCCGCTGCAATCGTCCGGCTCGCCGATGAAGCCCATCGGAATTGCCTTGCGGAAGGATTCGAGTTGTTCCGGCGATGTGAAGCGCTCCTGAAACGGCGTCTGGATCACGCCGGGCGCGACCGCATTCACGCGGATGCGATCCGGCATCAGTTCCTTCGCCATGCCCTTGGTGATGGTGCTGACGAAGCCCTTCGACGCCGCGTAGAGGAGCGCGCCCGGCCCGCCGCCGTTGCGCGCCGCCACCGATGTCACGTTGATGATCGAGCCGCCGCCGCCCGAGCGCAGCGACGGCAGCGCCGCGCGCGTGAACGCGACGACCGAGCGCGCGTTGATGTGCATGATCTCGTCGAAGAGCTCGTCGCTCGCGGACGCGATCGGCTCGCGTTTCACGAGACTGCCCGCGTTATTGATGAGCACGTCGATCTTGCCGAAGGTATCGGCGACTTGCGCGACGGCGGCATCGATGGCTTTTGAATCGCGCACATCCGCGCCGACGGTGATCGCCGTGACGCCGAGCGCGCGCACGTCCTTCGCGACTTCCTCGGCCTTGTCTTTCGAGCTGTTGTAGTGCACCGCGACATTCGCGCCGTATTGCGCGAACGCCCGCGCCGCCGCCGCGCCTATGCCGGTGCTCGCGCCGGTGATGAGAATCGACTTGCCTTTCAGATCGTGCATGTGTGCTCCGTATGGATGAGGGTTTGAAGCGGGCGCAACAGACGAGAGTATGAAACGGAAAACCGATCGGCGGCCGAGTGGCGCGCGGTGCGTCAGTCCTCCGCGAGAGGCGCTTCTTCGGCGGCCTCGAACGAATAGTGCTCGACCACGCGCTTCACCGAACTTCGGAACGATGCGACGAGATCGGAGCGGATGCCGCTGCTCGGATACGACAGCACGTATTCATACTCGATGTCGGTCTCGAACGGCCGCACGACCACGCCGTGCGCGCGCCAGACCTTGGCCGCGAACGGCTCGACGATCGAAATGCCGAGCCCGCCCGCCACCATCGCGTAACGCGTGTGCGCCGTGTCGGTGAAAACGGTGTAACGCGGCCGGTCTTCCGTCGATGAAATCAGCGATTGCTCCGCCTCGTACGGCTGGCGCGCGTTCGGCAGCCAGCCGATGAGCTTTTCGCCGCGCAAGTCGGAAGGGCGCACGATCTTCTTCTTCGCGAGCTTGTGCGTCGTGGGCATCGCGCACGACGCGCGCGCCTTGAGCAGCGTCTCCACCTCGATGCCCGCGACCGCCGGAAACGCCAGGCTCAACGCGACATCGGCCTTGTGGTTCTGCAGGTTCACCAGCACTTCCGGCACTTTCACCGAATCGACCTTGATCGGCACGCCGGGATGACGTTCGGTGAAATCGGCGAGTACGGGCGGCAAAAGCGTGGTCGCGAGCACGGGCATGCATGCGACCGTGAGGCTGTCTGAAGCTTCCTCGCGAATCATTGCGGCGACCTGCTTCAAGCGCTCCAGGCCGAGGAAGTTTTCCTCGACGGACTTGTAGAAGCGCAGGCCGGCGGTCGTCGGATTGAGACGGCCGCCGATGCGCGAGAACAGGCTGAAGCCGAGATCGGCTTCGAGATCGGCGATCAGGCGGCTGATTGCGGGCTGCGTCACATGGAGTTTTTTTGCTGCGCCGACACTGGTGCCGGTCATGATGAGGCTGCGAAATGCCTCGATCTGGCGGAAACGGATCATCTTTCGGACGGCTCTAAAGCGGCGGTTATACGGCGACGCAATCTTATAGGAAACAAACACTTGCTGCCTTAACCCTGTTCAGCTAACCAAAGCCCGAAAGTGCGTTAAACCAACAAATTGAACGACTATTCGAAAAATTTAGTGACTATAAGCACATGTGAGTGGCATCCGTCTTATTGATACGAAATACTCGCCGCCAGCCTGAAGCACGAATGAAAGCGTCTACGTAAGAAATATCCGCCAGACGCGCGGTTTTCAACGAGTTATCGGCATTGGCGCGCCGACAGAAGATAGAAAGCAATACGTTAGATTCTCCGGGCTTGAAGCTGCTTTGTTTATCCCAACGGCGATAAACGATCCGCTACACGAAGGACTGCCAAATTTCGAAAGCCCGGCGAAAGGCAACAATCGATAAACGAGACAGGAAAGAGGATTCCCCATGACGTTTTTTGCCGTTCCCCACGCATCGATCCAACGCACGAAACTCGCCGCCGCCGCGGCGCTGCTCGCGTTCTCCGCGCTGAACGCGTCGGCCGCCATCGTGCCGCCGGGTGTTGCGCTCGCCGCGAAGCAGGAACTCGTGCGCAACAACGGCTCGGAGGTCGAGACGCTCGATCCGGCGCTGGTCGAAACCGTGGTGGCGGCCAACGTCTCGCGCGACCTGTTCGAGAGCCTGACCGCGACGAATTCGGACGGCACGGTCGTGCCCGGTGTCGCGGAAAAATGGGAACAGAAGGACGCGACGACCTGGATTTTCCATCTGCGCAAGAACGCCCGCTGGTCCAATGGCGACGCCGTCACCGCAAACGATTTCGTGTACGGCTGCCAGCGCTTCCTCGACCCGAAAACGGCGTCGTCGTATGCGAGCGTGTACGGCCCGTTCCTGCTGAACGGCGCGGATATCGCCGCGGGCAAGAAGCCGGCGAGCGCGCTCGGGGTGCGCGCCATCGACGCGAGCACCGTCGAAATCAAGACCGCCGGACCCGTGCCGTTCCTGCCGGAACTGATGTCGAATCCGAACCTCGGGCCGGTGCATCGCGCGACGATCGAGAAATTCGGCAAGGAATGGACGAAGCCGGGCAACATCGTCAGCAACGGCGCGTTCCAGTTGAAGGACTGGCAGGTCAACAGCAAGCTCGTGCTGACGAAGAACGCGAACTACTGGGACAAGGCGAACGTTCAACTGACGCAAGTCACGTATCTGCCGGTCGAAGACGAGAACACCGACGTCAAGCTGTTCCAGTCCGGCGAGAACGACATGACGTATCAGCTTCCGACCGGCACCTATGCGAAGTACAGCCAGCAGTTCCCGAAGGACATCCGCAACTCGCTGATTCTCGGCACGCGCTACTACAGCTTCAACAATCGCGATCCGCTGCTGAAGGACGTGCGCGTGCGCAAGGCGCTCTCGATGGTCATCGACCGCGACCTGCTCGCGCAACGCGTGACCGCCGATGGTCAGACGCCGCTTTACGGCCTGCTGCCGAAGGGCGTGAGCGGCGCCGACGTGTCGAACTACGAATGGGCGACGTGGCCGATGGCCAAGCGGGTCGAGGAAGCCAAGAAGCTGCTCGAACAGGCGGGCGTGAAGCCCGGAACGAAGCTGCGATTCGCGATGAACACGAGCGATTACAACAAGAAGATGGCGATCTTCGTCGCATCGGAATGGAAGTCGAAGCTCGGCCTCACGATGGACATCGAATCGATGGAGTTCAAGGTGCTGTTGAAGAAGCGCCATGAAGGCGACTATCAGATCGCACGCAACGGCTGGGTCGCCGATTACAACGACGCGACGACCTTCCTCACGCTCGTGCAATGCAAGTCGGAGCAGAACGACAATTTCAGCTGCAACCCGAAGGCCGACGCGCTCATCAAGGAAGCCGGCGAAACCACGGATCAAGCCAAGCGCACGCAGTTGCAGACGCAGGCCGCGAAGATCGTAATGGACGACTATCCGATGCTGCCGCTCCTGCAATACGGCCTGCCGCGCCTCGTGAAGAGCTACGTCGGCGGATACTCGCTGAAGAATCCGATGGATCATTACGGCAGCAAGGATCTCTACATCGTCAAGCACTGACGGCAAGGAGCCTTTCATGTGGTCCTATACCTTGCGGCGCGTGTTGCTCACGCTGCCGACGCTGCTGATCGTCGTGACGATCTGCTATCTGCTCCTGCACGCAACGCCGGGCGGTCCGTTCGATGGCGAGCGCAAGATTCCGGCGGAAGTGCTCGCGAATCTGCAGGCGAAGTATCACCTCGACGAGCCGCTGTGGAAGCAGTATGTGTTCTATCTTCGAGACCTTCTGCACGGCGATCTCGGTGCGTCGTTCCGTTATGCCGACTGGAGCGTGAACGATCTCGTGCTTCGTGCGCTGCCGGTGTCGCTGACGATCGGCGGCGTGTCGATGCTGCTTGCCATCGTGATCGGCGTCGCGCTCGGCATCGCCGCGGCACTGCGCCGCAATAGCATCGCGGACTATGTGCTGATGCTCGCCAGCAACGCGGGCAATGCGTTCCCGTCGTTCGTGCTCGGGCCGGTGTTGATCCTCGTCTTCGCGATCCTGCTCAAGTGGCTGCCCGCGGGCGGCTGGAACGACTTCCAGTTGCGCTATATGGCGCTGCCCGTCGCGCTGCTCGTGATGATCAACGTCGCCACGGTCGGCCGCGTGACGCGCGCGAGTCTGATCGAAGTGCTGAACACGAACTACATCCGCACCGCGCGCGCGAAAGGCTTGCCGATGCGCACCATCGTGCTGCGCCATGCGCTGAAGCCGACGCTCATTCCTGTCGTCTCGGTGATCGGCCCGCTCGCGATCTCGTCGATCACGGCGGCGGTCGTCACGGAATCGGTGTTCTCGCTGCCGGGCATCGGCAAGCTGATCGTGAACGGCGCGGCCAATCGCGATTACACGCTCGTGCTCGGACTCGTCGTGCTCGTCACGGTGGTGGCCGTGCTGCTCAACCTGCTGGTCGATCTCGCGTATGCGTGGCTCGATCCGAAGATTCGTTACTGAAAGGGCGCGCGATGAAATCTGCTTCTCTTGCACCGATGCTCGAAAAGGCGGTCGCCGGCCGCAGCCCGTGGCAGGACGCGCGCGCGCGTTTCCTGCGCAACAAGGCGGCGGTCGTGAGTCTCGTGCTGCTCGTGCTGATCACGCTCGCGTGCATCGTCGGACCGTGGTTGTTGCCGAACGAATTCGATTCGACCGACTGGAACGCGACGAGCGTCGCGCCGACGCTCGCCAACTGGCATCTGTTCGGCACCGACGACACTGGCCGCGATCTGCTCGTGCGCTGCCTGATCGGCGGGCGCGTGTCCCTGATGATCGGCGCGCTCGCCACGCTCACGTCGGTGACGCTCGGCATCCTGTGGGGCGCGGTCGCGGGCTTCGTCGGCGGACGCGTCGATAACGCGATGATGCGTATCGTCGACATGATGTACGCGATTCCGTATCTGCTCATCGCTATCCTGATGGTGACGCTGCTCGGCCGCGAGTTCTATCTCGTCGTCATCACCATCACGATCTTTTCGTGGATGGACATGGCGCGCGTCGTGCGCGGCCAGACGCTGTCGATCCGCTCCAAGGAATATGTCGAAGCGGCGCGCGCGATCGGCGTGCCGACGCGGCGCATCATCGCGCGGCATGTGGTGCCGAATCTGCTCGGCATCGTCGCGATCTATACGACTGTCACCGTGCCTGCCGTCATCCTCACGGAATCCGTGCTGTCGTTCCTCGGCCTCGGCGTGCAGGAACCGATGACGAGTTGGGGCGTGCTGATTCAAGACGGCGTCGGCGTGATGGAGTCGTCGCCGTGGATTCTGCTGTTCCCGGCGGCGCTGCTCTCGATCACGCTTTACTGCATCAACTTTGTCGGCGACGGGCTGCGCGACGCGCTCGATCCGAAGGACAGGTGAGCCATGCCGCTACTCGAAGTCAACGATCTGCAAGTCGAATTCAGGACGCACGACGCCGCCGTGCGCGCCGTCAACGGCGTGAATTTCACGCTGGAAGAGGGCGAGACGCTCGGCATTGTCGGCGAGTCGGGCTCGGGCAAGAGCCAGAGCGTGCTCGCGATGCTCGGCCTGCTCGCATCGAATGGGCGCGCGAGCGGACGCGCGATGTATCGCGGCGAGAATCTCATCGGCATGACGAATCGCGCGATGAACCGCATCCGCGGCAATCGCCTGTCGATGATCTTCCAGGATCCGATGAGCTCGCTCAATCCGTATCTCACGATCGAGCGGCAGATGACCGAAGTGCTCGAACTGCACAAGAACGTCACGCGCCGCGAAGCGAAGAGGCGCGCAATCTCGTTGCTCGAAGCCGTGCGCATTCCCGAGGCCGCGCATCGCATCGGGCAGTATCCGCACGAGTTGTCGGGCGGCATGCGTCAGCGGGTGATGATCGCAATGGCGTTGCTGTGCGAGCCCGAAGTGCTGTTCGCCGACGAGCCGACCACCGCGCTCGACGTCACCGTGCAAGCGCAGATTCTGCAATTGTTGCGCAATCTCCAGCATGACTTCGGCACGTCGATCGTATTGATCACGCACGATCTCGGCGTCGTCGCCGGCTTGTGCGAAAAAGTCATGGTGATGTACGGCGGGCGTGTGATGGAACAGTGCGATGCGAACACGTTGTTCGCGCAGCCTTCGCATCCGTACACGGTCGGCCTGTTGCGCGCGTTGCCGCGTCTCGATCACGACGGCGGCGAGCTGACCGGCATCCCCGGCAATCCGCCGAACATGGCCCATCCGCCGGCGGGCTGTCCGTTCCACGAACGATGCGCCGATGCAAGCGATGAATGCGCCGTCGATGCGCCCGCGCTGAAGGCGATCGGACCGGGCTGGCTGCGGGCCTGTCATCGTCCGGTTCATCTGATCAAGAAGGAAGCGAGCCATGTCTGACGCGACGATTCTCTCCGTGCGCGACATGCGCGTGCATTTTCAGGTGAAGCCGAAGAACCGTCTGCCGTGGGCGGCGCGCCGCACGCTAAAGGCCGTCGACGGCGTGAGCTTCGATCTCAAGGCGGGCGAGACGCTCGGCGTCGTCGGCGAATCGGGTTGCGGCAAGTCCACGTTGTCGCGCGCGATCCTCAATCTCATTCCCGCGACGAGCGGCGACATCGTGTGGATGGGCGCGCGCTTGTCGGGCGCTTCGACGCGTGAATGGCATCGCGTGCGCGGCGACGTGCAGATGATCTTTCAGGACCCGCTCGCATCGCTCGATCCGCGCATGACGATCGGGCAGATCATCGCGGAGCCGCTCGTCGAGCATCGGCCGGGCATGAACACGCGCGAAGTCGAAGAACGCGTGCGCGCGATGATGGCCAAGGTCGGTCTGCGCGAGCAGATGATCAACCGCTATCCGCACGAGTTTTCGGGCGGGCAGTGTCAGCGCATTGGCATTGCGCGGGCGCTGATCGTCGAGCCGAAGCTCGTCATCTGCGATGAACCGGTGTCCGCGCTCGATGTGTCGATTCAGGCGCAGATCGTCAATCTGCTGAAGTCGCTGCAAAAAGAGATGAAGCTCGCGCTTATCTTCATCGCGCACGATCTGGCCGTGGTGCGGCACATCTCCGATCGCGTGATGGTGATGTATCTCGGCCGCGTGATGGAGCTCGCGGAGAAGCACGCGCTCTATGACACGCCGCGCCATCCGTATACGCGGGCGTTGCTGTCGGCGGTACCGGTACCCGATCCGGCCGTCGAGCGCGCAAAGACCGTGCAGATTCTGTCGGGCGACATTCCGAGCCCGATCGATCCGCCTTCGGGCTGCGTGTTTCATACGCGCTGTCCGATGGCCGACGCGCGTTGCGCACGCGAAGTACCGGTGTTGCGCGCGCTTGGTGAGAGTTCGTCGGCCGCCTGTCTGTATGCGATGGCCCCGGCGTAAAGGGACACTTTCTCTTTTACTAGCGCGTCCCTGAACGGACCGTTCGTGCCGATCCTTCGCGATCGACGGGTACGGTTCACTTTGTCGAGTAATTCGGAATCCTTTCTAGTTGTTCATTTCATGTTGTTTGCGGGTCGAGTCAGTGGAGATACTTTTCATGAAAAAACAAAAAACGTCAGCGGCATTGTCCATTTTGCTTTTCGGCGCTTATATCGCCGCAGCCGTTCCGGCACATGCGCAACAGGCGCCGACGCAGGCCGCGCAGGCGCAGCAGCCATCCGCCGACGATGATCTGCTCACGCGTCAAAAGGCGCTGGCACCGGATTCGCCGCCCAACACGGAAGCCGATGCGCCCGTCAGCAATCAGGCGAAATCGAAGGGATTCATCGAGGATTCGCACTTGAATCTGTTGATGCGGTCCTTCACAGAGCATGACGAATTCAAGGGCGCAGGCAAGAAGGACGCGTGGGTCCTCGGTGCGCAGGCCGTGTTCGAGTCGGGCTATACGAAAGGGCTGATCGGCGTGGGTGCGGACGTGTCGCTCTTCGGTGCGTTCAAGCTGAACGGCGGGCAGGGCGCGGGCAATCGCGTGCACGTTTCCTCGAGCGGCGACCCGAGCGGCGCGAACCAGCTCGCGTGGGCGTATCCGGGCGTGTGGGACGTGAAGGCGCGCGTGTCGAACACGGTGCTTAAATACGGTCAGCAACTCTTCGATAACCCGTTCCTCGTGCCGCACGACAACCGCGCGTTGCCGCCGACGTATCGCGGCTTCTCGCTTGCCAGCGACGAGATCAAGAACCTGACGCTCAAGGCCGGCACGGTCGATGGCGTGATCGCGCGCGGCATGACGACCGTCACCGGCCTCACGACGGAATACGGCGGCACGCACGTCTCGCAGTTCACGTACTTCGGCGGCGACTGGACACACGGTGACGATACGGCCGTCTCGCTCTACGGCAGCGTCGCGAACAACGTATGGCAGCAGTACTACCTGACGGCGACGCAGAGCATCGGCGATCCGAAGAGCATCCGCTGGACGGGTTCGTTGAACTACTACTACACCGGCGCGATCGGCGACAAGCGTCAAGGGTCGATCAACAATAACGCGTATTCGCTCGCGCTCGCCGGCACGCACGGCGCGCATACGGTGCAGTTCGCGTTCCAGCAGATCGTGAGCGATCAGACGTTCGACTACATGGGGCAATCTGCGGGCGATTATCTGTCGAATTCGCTCGATGTCGACTACAACCAGCCGCATGAAAAATCGGTGAGCCTGTCGTATTCGCTCAACCTCAAGGAATACGGCCTGCCCGGCGCGAAGTTCGCGTTGTGGGGTGCTTACGGCTGGGGCGCGGATGGCAGCGCGATGGCTAACGGCGACAGCGCTCAGGCGGCTAACTATCTGGTGAACGGCAAGCCGATCAGCGGTACGCACTACGAAATCGGCGTGATCCCGAGCTACACGATTCCCGACGGCAAGTTCAAGAACACGTCGATCAAGTTCTACTACATGCATCATCACAGCAATAGCGCGTACTATCCGGACGGCACGAGCGACGTCTACCGGCTGATGGTCAATGTCCCTGTGAACGTGTTCTGAAAACGCCTAAAAACACCGCAGCGTAAACCCTACAAAAATACCCGTTTACATTACGTTTAACTTTCATTTATAAAGAGAGGGCGTGCTGCGGATTGCCATGTCTCGCCCACGCTCATCGCCCGGCAGGTCTCCCTCTGCCGGGCTTTTTTTCGTCTGTACGATCCGCGCTCACTGCAGCTTTCATGCGCTTACACCGTTTCATCCTCTAAGTGAAAACCCCGCCATTTCTTTCGCTTGACTTACTTGATATATCACATACTGTGTATATGCGCGCAGCATGAATGGGCGTCGCGGGAGGCGTCGTTCGACGTCCGCATACACAAGGCATATTTGCCAAGGAGACAGGCATGGGAATGAACCAGATGGGCCGCGATGACAAGGCGTCGCGCCTCGCGTCGCCGTGGGTGCAGTTGGTTTTCGGCGTGATCTGCATGGCGATGATCGCGAACATGCAGTACGGCTGGACGCTCTTCGTCAATCCGATCGACGAGAAGTACCACTGGGGCCGCGCGGCCATTCAGGTGGCGTTTACGATCTTCGTCGTGACGGAGACATGGCTCGTGCCTATCGAGGGTTATCTCGTCGACAAGTACGGTCCAAGGCCGGTGGTGGTCGGTGGCGGGCTGCTATGCGCGATCGCGTGGGCGATCAACTCGGTGGCGTCGTCGCTGCCGCTTCTGTACTTCGCCGCGGCGGTCGGTGGCGTGGGTGCGGGCGCGGTGTACGGCACGTGCGTCGGCAACGCGCTCAAGTGGTTCCCGACGCGGCGCGGACTTGCTGCGGGCATCACGGCGGCAGGCTTCGGGATGGGTTCCGCCGCGACCGTCGTGCCGATCGCGCACATGATCAAATCGAGCGGCTATGAAGCGACGTTCCTGTGGTTCGGTCTCGGCCAGGGCCTCGTGGTCTTCCTGCTCGGCATGGCGCTCTATGCGCCGCCCGCGCAGTTGCTCGCGACGGTGAAGAGCACGGTCAAGGCCGCGGTCTACAACGCGAGTCCGAAGCAGGTGCTGCAGTCGCCGATCTTCTGGGTCATGTATCTGATGTTCGTGATGATGGCCGCCGGCGGCCTGATGGCGACCGCGCAGCTCGGTCCGATCGCGAAGGACTTCGGCTTGCACGATTCGCCCGTGTCGATACTCGGCTTGACCTTGCCCGCGCTGACCTTCGCGCTCACGATCGACCGCGTGCTCAACGGTCTGACGCGGCCGTTCTTCGGTTGGGTCTCGGATCGCATCGGACGGGAAAACACGATGTTCGTCGCGTTCGCGATCGAGGCGGTGGGCATCGTCGCGTTGTCGAAGTACGGGCATAGCCCGATCGCGTTTGTCGTGCTGACGGGCATCGTGTTCTTCGCGTGGGGCGAAATCTACAGTCTCTTCCCGGCGACGTGCGGCGATACCTTCGGTCCGAAGTTCGCGGCGACGAACGCGGGCCTGCTGTACACGGCGAAGGGCACGGCGGCGTTGCTGGTGCCGTTCTCGAGCGTCATCACGACGATGACCGGCAGCTGGCACGCCGTGTTCATGCTTGCGGCGGGGATGGCGGCGATATCGGCGCTGCTCGCGCTTTTCGTGCTGAAGCCGATGCGCAATGCACATTCGCAGACCCAGCAAAGTCTCATGCAACAAGGGCTAACCAAAACGAACCAGATATCTTCCTGAAATTAGCCTGGTTTTCACTGTCGTCCGCGAACGTCCTTGTGCCGGTTCGTGGCCGAGCAGTGCTCGTGTGAAGGTCCTCTCCGCGCGTCTTCGGCTGAAGCCGCGCGGAGAAGGGAGCGGGTCAAACGGGCCGCCGCTTCGGCAACTTATTAATTTGTGTCACACCGCGTTACAATTCCGCCTTCCACATAGGCGGCATTCATGAGAACGCTGGGACAAGCTTTTAATAAGAACGGCCGAGAGGACAGTAATAATTTCCTGCTGTTGCGTCTTATCGCCGCTTCGCTCGTTGTCTATGGGCATTCGTTCGCGCTTGCCGCCACGACCAACGGTCTCAGAGATTTCACGACGTCGATCCTGCATTACCGATATTCGGGCGATCTCGGTCTGCATATCTTTTTCGTCATCAGCGGATTTCTCATCACGTTCAGCTTCGATCGTCGGCACAGCGTGAAAGACTTCGTCATCTCGCGCGCCCTGCGTCTGTTCCCGGCGCTGGTCGTTTGCATGGCGCTGCTCGCCTTCGTGCTCGGACCGTCGTTGACGACGCTTTCGCGCGGAATCTACTTCGAGTCACCCGAGACGTACGGCTTTGTCTGGCGCAACGCCTCTCTGTATGAGTATGCCGAGCGCTTGCCCGGCGTCTTCACGGACAATCACGCGCGGAACGCCGTGAACGGAACGCTGTGGAGCATCTGGGTCGAGGTCCGGCTTTACGTCCTGGTACTGGTGTTCGGCGCGCTCGGCGCGCTTCGCAGTCGATGGGTCGCTAACCTCTGCATCGCCGCCCTGGTCGCGATCGGACTCTTCGCGCCGACCTACATGCCGTTCATCACGGGCGATCCGTCCAACCTTCGCGTTGCCGTGTTTTTCGCCGCTGGTGTCTTTCTCTACGTCAACCGGGATTTCATCCCGCTGAACCGCCAGGGTCTCTTCGCGCTGCTGCTTGCGGCGGTGCTTTCCTACCGTCAGCCGGCGTTCGAGATTGCCTGCGGCGCGGTGATTGCCTATGGCGTGTTCATGATCGCCTTCGCGCCAAAGCTCAATCTCGGACCCATCGAAGACTATTCGTACGGGATCTATCTCTATGGCTGGCCGATTCAGCAGGTCGTGAATCACTTCTATCCGGACGGCTCCGCGCTACAGATGATGCTGATCGCGCTGCCCGGTTCCTGGCTCGCGGGCGCGCTCTCTTGGTATTTGATCGAGAAGCAGGCGCTCGGATTGAAGGCGAGGTATTCGGGCGCCAAAAAGGCGAAGGCCGCGGGCGGCGTTGCGCTGTGATGACGATGATCCTTGCGACCCGGCTTGTCGCCCGCCTCGCGCCATCGAATCAGAACCGCGTGCCGACGCTGCAGCCGCCGAAGCCGCCGCCGTTGGTGGCAAAGCCGCTGCATCCGAAGAGGCCGCAGCCGGAAAGGGCGAGCAAAGCGGCGATGAGCGTCGCCGCGGCGCAAAGAGAACGAAGGTGCTTCATGGCGGGATCGGAATCGGAATCGGGAAAGCCGGACGCGATTCTCGCGGAACCCTCGCTTCCCGATGTCAAAATCCGTCGCCGTCTCAACCTGGCTTGCCATCCGCGCGCGGCTTGAAGAGCGGCGCGGCATAAGCGGCGACGTAGAGCCCGAACGCAAGAACCCAGCACGACCCAGCCGCAAAGACCCACGTCGAATGCCACGAAGGCGCGACGAGCGGCCCGAGCACGCGCAGTGCGCCCGCTGACATCACGAGCGCGTAGCACGCGACATCGCGGGTGTCCGCGACGAGCGGCCGTCCGGTATGCCCGCGCGCGGTGCGCGTGATCATCGCGATGATCGCGCCGCCGATCGCGCCAGCCGCGAACGCATGCATCGCGAGACTGTGCGGCACGCGTGTCCATCCGAGCGCCGACAGCGCGAGCAGTGCGAAGCCGAGCGGCAGCCACGCATAAGCGAGATGCAGGATCGCGAGAATCGGCCGGCCGCGCACCGCGTACGAGCGCCAGCCGATCATCCGCGCGAGATGCACGCCGCAGGCCAGCAAGGCGATCGGCGCGACGATCGCGCCATCGAGCGCGAAGGCGTCCGCGACAAACGCCGCGATCGTGAGCGGCGCGGCCATCAACTCGACGAAGCGCCAGCGCCGTGCGATGAAACCGGGCATTGCATTGGCGGTGAACATCGGGATCACGCGTCCGCCGATCACGCCGACGAGCAACACGACGATGCCCGCCGACGCACACACCGCGCGCATCGCGAGATCGGGGCGCGCGTCGATGGCGAACGCGTGGAACGCGGCGTTCAGCGCGCCGAACGCGAACACAACGACCGCGATGAAGTAGTTGCGCCGGTTGCCCGCCTCGACGAGCACCCGCAGCAGCAGAATCGCGGCGACCGGCAGGAACGCGCTATCGACGATCGCCGCCGGCAGCGCCGGGCCGCTCCACACGAGCACGCGCCCGGCGAGCCACAGCAGCACGAGCGATGCGAGTGTCGCGCCCTTGGCCGTGTCGCGTCCGGTCCACGCGCGCACGGCCGTCAGCAGAAAGCCGGCGACGATCGCCGCCGCGAACCCGAACACCATCTCGTGCGCGTGCCAAGCGACCGGATCCGCGCGCAGCAGATAGCCGCCGAAGAGCGGCACGCCCGACAGCACCAGTAGCCACACCGTCACCGAGAGCGCGCCGAACGCCGCGCCGCACAGGTAGAACGGCCGGAAGCCGAGATCGAACAGCGCGAAACGCGGCCGATGCTCCGGCGAACGCTTCTGCGGCGTCGCGATGAAAACGGTGTCGGGTTCTGCGATCTTCATGTTGTCCTCAATGCGGGATCGGCTGCTTGACCGGATCGCCATCGCCGACGATCGCGAACACGAGCAGCTTTGCCGGCTTCGTCGCGCTCGCATTCTTCGACACGATGTGATGCGCGCCCGGCGGTTCGTACCACGATTCGCCGGGGCCATACGTCTTCGCGCTTCCGCCTTCGAGCTGCGAAGTCACGCGGCCCTCCAGCACGTAAGCGAAGATCGACCCCGGATGCATGTGCGCCTCCGACGACTGTCCCGGCTTGTACGAGACGGTCGCCATCAGCACGTTCTTGCCGGCCACTTCCGGCACGGCCTGCTTGATCATCGGCGTGACGAGTTCCGCGCCCGCCGCGTCGTGCGCGCCGGCGCTCGCTGCACCGATCATCAGCGCGGCCGCCAGCACGAGAATTTCGCGCTTTCTCATGTCGATGCCCTCACGCCGGCAGCTTGCGGAAAGCGATCGCGAAACGGTTCCAGCTATTGATCGCGGAAACGAGCAGCGTCAGGTCGACAATTTCATCGTCGCTGAAATGGGGCTTCACGGCTTCCCACACGGCATCGGGTACGTGGTCTTGCGACACCAGCGTCAACGCCTCGGTCCATTCGAGCGCGGCGCGTTCGCGATCGGTGAAGAACGGCGTCTCGCGCCAGACAACGACCGTCGCCAGCCGCCGATCAGTTTCGCCGCCCTTGCGCGCATCGGTCGTATGCATGTCGACGCAAAACGCGCAGCCGTTGATCTGCGATGCGCGCAGCCGTACCAGTTCGGTCAGCGATTTCTCGAGCGCGGACTTCGCGATGCGCTCCTCGACGCCGACCAGCGCCTTGATTGCTGCGGGATTGGCTTTGTAGAAGTCGAGACGGGGTTCCATTTGCGTATCCTCTTTGCCTGGGTTCTGAAAGTGCGCCAGATCGGCGCGGCAAGAGCAGATTAGGCGTCTGGCTGGCCTTTTGAAATGGCCGGTTTCTACAAAATCGAGGTAACCACTTGCAAAGGCTGGAACGCGCAAAAAAACCCGCGGCCAAATGCGCCGCGGGTCGAGGGCCGCACCACGCACGGAATCAGTCGAGCGCGGCGGCCGGGCCGAAGAACTCGTAGCGGCTCTGCGCTTCGGGCACGCCGAGCGCCTTCAGATGCTTCTTCACCGCCTTCATGAACGCCTTCGGCCCGAGGAAGTAGGCATCGACATCGCGGTTCTTCGGCAGCCACGTATCGAGCAGCGTTTCGTCGACAAAGCCGATGCCGTGCGCTTCGAGATCGCCATCGCGCTTGTGCTCGTAGCAGTAGAAGCGCTTCAGTTGCGGATGGCGCGCCGCCAGTTCCTCGATCGCCGCACGGAACGCGTGCACGCCGCCGTGCCGCGCCGAGTGGATGAAGTGCACCGGGCGTTGCGTTTTGAGCGCGGCTTGCAGCATCGCGAGCGTCGGCGTGATGCCGACCCCGCCGCTGATGAGCACGAGCGGCTTGTCGTTGTGTTCGAGCTTGAAGTCGCCTGCGGGCGGATAGAGATCGAGCACGCTGTTTTCGCCGACGTGTTCATGCAGGAAATTCGACACCTTGCCATTCGCCTCACGCTTCACGCTGATGCGATATTCGCGGCCGTTCGGTGCGGCCGAGAGCGAGTAGTTGCGGCGCAGTTCCTCGCCGTCGATGAACAGGCGCAAGCCGATGTACTGACCCGGATGGAAGTCGAGCAGCGCGCCGCCGTCTTCCGGCACGAGATAGAAGGACGTGATCTCGTCGCTTTCCTTCTCCTTGCGCGCGACGACGAAACGCCGCGTGCCGCGCCAGCCGCCCGGCGCGTTTTCGCGCTCGCTGTAGATGCCTTCCTCGAGTCCGATCAGCAGATCCGCAAGTTGCCCATAGGCCGCGGCCCACGCCTCGATGACGGCGTCGGTGGCGATTTCCGCGCCGAGCACCTCACGGATCGACGCGAGCAGGCAGCGTCCGACGATCGGATAATGTTCCGGCTGGATGTCCAGCGCGACGTGCTTGTTGATGATCTGGCCGACGAGCCCGCCGAGCTTCTCCAGTTCGTCGATGTGCCGTGCGTACATCAGCACGCCGTTGGCGAGCGCGCGTGGTTGCGCGCCGCTTGCCTGGTGCGCCTGGTTGAACATCGGGCGGACCTCGGGATACTCGCTGAGCATCTTGTTATAGAAGTGCGTGGTGAGGGCTTCGCCGCCGCTTTCCAGAAGGGGAACGGTCGCTTTGACGATGGCACGGTGTTCTGCTGACAGCATTGTTCGTTTCCTCGTGTGATAAAGGCGAAAGCAGGGCGCTTTCGCGTCTGAATTCTTCGGCAGAATCTATACACGATCCGTGCCAGAGTAGAATCGTCGATAAATCAATCGTTTATTATCAAACATGGTCGATTCGACTCTAGTCAAAAGGACTGCTGACGTAGTCGCAATGACTTCACGCGTGCTGCTCGATGCGCTCGTTCCGCTTATCGAGGACCTGTCGAGCGAGATGCCCGACACCGAGCGCTACCGCCGTTTGCTGCACACATCGCGCGCGCTGTTTCCGAGCGATGCGTCCGCGCTCTTGCGGCTCGACGGCGACACGCTCGTGCCGCTCGCCATCGACGGTCTTTCGGGCGATACGCTCGGCCGGCGCTTTCGCGTGAGCGACCACCCGCGGTTCGCACGCATTCTCGCGCGCGCTGAACCGACGCGCTTCGCCGCCGGCTCGGACTTGCCCGATCCCTACGACGGACTGGTCAAGGGCGTGAGCGGCGGTCTGGAGGTGCACGATTGTCTAGGCTGCCCGCTCGTCATCAACGGGCGCGCGTGGGGCTTGCTGACGCTCGACGCGCTCGATCCCGCGCGCTTCGACGGCATCGACATGGCTTCGCTGCAGGCGTTCTTGAGTCTCGCGGCGGCGACCGTGAGCGTCGCCGAGCGCATCGATGCGCTCGCGAAATCGAGCGAGGCCGAGCGTCAGCGTGCGGAGGTGTATCGGCAGGCGAGCGGGCCGCGCAGGCGCGAAATGATCGGCAGCAGCGAGCCGCATAACCGCTTGCAGGAAGAGATTGCGATCGTCGCGTCGAGCGATCTGACCGTGCTCATCACCGGCGAGACGGGCGTCGGCAAGGAGCTCGTCGCGAGCGAGATTCACGCGCTTTCGCCGCGCGCCGACAAACCGCTCGTCAGCCTGAATTGCGCGGCGCTGCCCGATACGCTCGTCGAAAGCGAGCTCTTCGGGCATGTGCGCGGTGCGTTTTCGGGCGCGTCGTCGGACCGGCGCGGGAAGTTCGAACTCGCCGATGGCGGCACGCTCTTTCTCGATGAAGTCGGCGAGCTGCCGCTGCCCGTGCAGGCCAAGCTGCTGCGCGTGCTTCAGAACGGCCAGTTGCAGCGGATCGGCTCGGACAGCGAGCACAAGGTCGACGTGCGGCTCATTGCCGCCACCAATCGCGATCTCGCCGAGGAAGTGCGTGAAGGGCGCTTTCGCGCGGACTTCTATCATCGGCTGTCGGTGTATCCGCTCGTCGTGCCGCCGTTGCGCGAACGCGGACGCGACGTCTTGCTGCTCGCCGGCTACTTTCTCGAAGAGAACCGCTCGCGCCTCGGCCTCCTGAGCCTGCGTCTTTCCGCCGATGCGCAAGCCGCGCTGCTCGCGTATCGCTGGCCCGGCAACGTGCGCGAACTGGAGCATCTGATCGGACGCAGCGCATTGAAGGCGCTCGCGGCGCATCGCGAACGTCCGCGCATCCTCACGCTCACCGCCGCCGACCTCACGCTCGCCGGCGACACCGCACTGGCCGCCGATGCCGCGACGCGCGTCGAAGCCGCGCCGCTGCCCGCGCCGGGCGCCGACTTCCGCGACGCCGTGACGGCCTACGAACGCACGCTCATCCTCGACGCGTTGAAGCGTCACAACCAGAACTGGGCGTCGGCGGCGCGCGAGCTCGGTCTGGATCGCGCGAATCTCAATCGCCTCGCCAAGCGCCTCGGGCTCAAATGAGCAACACCTCGTTCATCTCGAAAGGATGGACATGGCCGCGCAAAGCGACTATCTACAGTCCTTAGCAGATCGGGTCGACGTCGTTGCTCGTCTCAAAAAGATGCGGTTCATTGTTCGAACGCAAAAAACACTCGGATTTGTCACGCGCATCGATGTGACAGATTGAGACAATCTCTGAGTTGGGAAAAACGGGCGATCTCTTCTAAGATCAGAAAAGCCTAGCGCAACCCATCTGCAGCAAGAACATTGCAGCGCCTTGAAGAACCGAGCCGGACGAGCAGCACGCGCCCGGCACATCGAACACGGCAAATCGACAACGGGGGTTACGTGCGAAACGTGGCAAAGCTCGGCACATTCTTTTGGTCCGCGCTCTTCGCGTTTTTCAGCATCGGAGCGTTCGCGGCCGACAACGCGCCGCTGGAGCGCGCGCCCGACACGATGCAGGCCCGCGTGATGGGATGCGCCACATGCCACGGCTCGCAGGGCCAGGGCACCGACAACGACTACTTCCCGCGTCTGTCCGGCAAGCCCGCCGGCTATCTGTACAACCAACTGCTCGCTTTTCGCGACGGCCGGCGCAAGTATCCGCCGATGAATTACCTGCTCGCGTATCTTCCCGACGCGTATTTGAAGCAGATCGCGGAATACTTCGCGAGCGAACATCCGCCGTTTCCGCCGCCGTCGCCCGTCACCGTCGATTCGAAGACGCTAGAGCTCGGCAAGACGCTCGTCACGAAGGGCAACGCTACGCGCAACGTGCCCGCCTGCGTGAGCTGCCACGGCGCGTCGATGACCGGCATGGAGCCGGCGATTCCCGGTCTGCTCGGCCTGCATGCCGACTACATCAGCGCGCAACTCGGCGCATGGCGATACGGCACGCGCTCGACGGTCGCGCCGGATTGCATGGGGCAGGTCGCGAAACTGCTCTCCGACCGCGACATCACCGCGATCGCGGCCTACCTCGCGACGCTGCCCGCGCCGGCCGATCCGGTGCCGGTCGCCGCCGGTTCGCTCAAGATGCCGCTCGCGTGCGGCAGCGTCCACAACTAAGCGAGGACCCGACGTGCTCCGTTTTCGCCCATTCCGAGCGCTGACCGTCGCGGTCTTCATGGCGGCGTGCGCCGCGCCGATCGAACATGCCATCGCGCAGAGCGCCGACGCCGCGACCGTCAAGCGCGGCGAATATCTCGCGCGCGCGGGCGATTGCATCGCGTGCCATACGCTGCCGGCGGGCAAGACGTTCGGCGGCGGCCGTCCGATGGACACGCCCTTCGGCACGCTCTTCACGCCCAACATCTCGTCGGACAAGGAGACGGGCATCGGCAGCTGGAGCGCCGGCGAGTTCTACACGATGATGCACTCGGGCAAGTCACGCGACGGCTCGCTGCTTTATCCCGCGATGCCCTATACGTCCTATACAAAAGTCACGCGCGCCGACTCCGACGCAATCTACGCATTCCTGATGTCCACGCCGCCGGTGCATCAGCCCAACCGGCCGCACGAATTGCGTTTTCCGTTCAACCGACGCGAGCTGCTGTACGGCTGGCGTTCGCTCTTCTTTCGCGAGGGCGAGTATCAGCCGGACGCGACGCAATCCGCGGAATGGAACCGCGGCGCGTATCTCGTCGAAGGGCTCGGTCATTGCTCGATGTGCCACACCGCGATCAACGCGCTCGGCGGCAATGTGAAGTCGAAGGCGTTCGAAGGCGGGCTGATCCCGATCCAGAACTGGTACGCGCCGTCGCTCACGTCGAACAAGGAAGCGGGTCTCGGCGACTGGAGCATGGAGGACATCGTCGGCCTGCTGCATGCGGGCGTGTCGAATCGCGGCGCGGTGTATGGACCGATGGCCGAAGTTGTCTACGACAGTCTGCAATATCTGAGCGAGGAAGACGTGCGCGCGATGGCCGTCTATCTGAAGGCGCTGCCCGCGCGTTCCGGCGACAAGCCCGCGCCGCCGAGCCAGGCGGCCGTCGAGGCGCGCTCGGATCTCGCGCCGCTCGGCAAGAAGGTCTACGACCAGCACTGCGCCGAATGTCACGCGACGCAAGGCCAGGGCAAGCCGCCCGATTTCCCGCCGCTCGCGAACAATCAATCGATCGTGATGAACTCGTCGGTGAATCCGATCCGCATGGTGCTGAACGGCGGCTATCCGCCGGGCACGTTCAAGAACCCGAAGCCTTACGGCATGCCGCCGTTCGCGCAGTCGCTCTCGGATGTCGAGGTCGCGGCGGTCGTCACGTATATCCGCACCGCGTGGGGCAACCACGGCACGCCGGTTTCCGTGAAGGAAGTGAACGAGCTGCGTTCGGCGCCACTTTATTGAGCATCGACGACACCATGACCGAAGACCCGAATGAACTCGCGAAGGAAGACGCGCAACTCGACGAGATCGTGAAGCGCGGCCCGTCGGGCGCGATCGCGCTCGCGGGCATCTCGACCGCGATCGTGATCGGCATCTGGTTCATCTTTTACTTCGCCGTGTTCCTGCCGCGCGGCGTGATCCAGTGATTCATTAAGGCGTCGCATATGGCCATCCATCCAAGCTCGCACGATGTCGCCGAACGGGTCGAACGGCGCTGGGCGATTCTCGTGCTCGCGATCGTCGTCGTGCTGGTCGGCATGGTCGTCTACACCGGCGTGCACTGGGCGATGATGCCGCCCTCGCGCGTCGAGACGGTCCGCCCGGAAACGCTGCACGTATCGGGCGAATTCATCGAAAGCAATCTCGGCAGCGCGCCCGAGGCGGACGGCTCCGTGACGGTGCGTATCGTCGCGCAGCAGTATTCGTTCACGCCGCAATGTCTTGTCGTGCCGGCGGGCGTGCCGGTCACGTTCCGCGCGACGAGTTCGGATGTCGTGCACGGCTTTCTGATCACCGACACGAACATCAATTCGATGCTGGAGCCGGGCTATGTCTCGACCTTCAAGACGACCTTCGACAAGCCGGGCGACCATCTGATGCCTTGTCACGAGTATTGCGGCACCGGGCATCAGAACATGTGGGCGCATGTGAAGGTGGTGGATCGCGCCGAATTCATGCAGATGGCCGACAAGATGCCGGCCAATTCGCGGAGACTGTCCTGTGTTCAATAGCAAGCGCCTCGTCCTCGCGCATTTCTGGCTGGCGTTCATCGCCTTCGGTGTCGCGCTGCTGCTCGGCGCATGGCAGATGCTCGTGCGCAGTCCGCTGCATCCGTGGCTGCAGAATCCGGAGCTTTACTATCGCTCGGTGACGGAGCACGGCACGGTGATGGGCTACGCGTTCCCGACGCTCATCGCGATGGGCTTCGGCTATGCAGTCAGCGAGCTTGCGTTGAAGCGCCCGCTCGTGGGTTTGCGCTTCGCGTGGCTCGGCTTCTGGCTCGTCGCGATCGGCGCGGTGACGGCCACTGTGCCCGTCGCGATGGGTCTCGCATCCGTGCTCTATACCTTTTATCCGCCGATGATCGGCAACGTGTTCTATTACGTCGGCGTCGTGTTCGTCGTGGTCGGATCGTGGGTCTGGGTGGCGCTGATGTCGGTGAATCTCGCGTCGTGGAAGCGCGAGAATCGCGGCAAGCCGATCCCGCTCGCGATGTTCGCGACCGTCGCGGGCGCGTATCTGTGGGGTTGGACGGCGGTGGGCGCGGCCATCGAAGTGCTGTTCATGATTCTGCCTGTCGCGATCGGCTGGAAGACGACCATCGACGCGGGACTCGCGCGCGTGTTCTTCTCGTGGACGCTGCACGCGATCGTCTACTTCTGGCTGATGCCGGCGTATATCGCGTATTACACGATCATTCCGCGCGCGATCGGCGGCCGTCTCTACAGCGATGCGATGGCACGCATCTCGTTCATCCTGTTCCTCGTCGTGTCGATGCCCATCGGCATTCATCACTTGTTTGCCGATCCGCAAGTCGGCTCGGGCTTCAAGTTCATGCATTCGGTCTTTACGACGCTCGTCGCCGTGCCGACGTTGCTGACCGTGTTCACGATCTGCGCGTCGGTGGAGATTGCGGCGCGGCTGCGCGGCGGACGCGGCCCGCTCGGCTGGATCAAGGCGTTGCCGTGGGATAACCCGATGATGCTTGCGCTCGCGTTCTCGTTCGTGATGCTCGGTTTCGGCGGCGCGGGCGGGCTCATCAACATGAGCTATCAGCTCGATTCGACCGTGCACAACACGCAATGGGTGACGGGGCATTTCCATCTGATCTTCGGCGGCGCGATCGTCATCATGTACTTCGTGATCGCCTACGATCTGTGGCCGCATCTGACGGGCCGCGCATTGCAGAGCGTGAAGCTGATGCGCTGGCAATTGTGGCTGTGGTTCATCGGCATGATCGTGCTGACTTTTCCGTGGCATTTCGTCGGCATTCTTGGCATGCCGCGACGCATGGCGTTCTACGACTACAACGATCCGGCGCTTGCGGCGCAGGCGCTGTCCGTCGTGATATCGGTTGTCGGCGGGCTGATTCTGGTTGTGTCGGCGGTGCTGTTTTTCATCGTGCTGATAAGGGGACATCGCGCGCCGCTGGTGCAGCCCGAGGCGTTCCGCTTCAGCCGCGCGGTGCATGAGCCGCGCACGCTTCCGGTGGCGTTGAACAGCTTTGCGCTGTGGCTCGTGCTGATGATCGGGCTTACGCTCGTCAACTACGGCTATCCGATTGCGCAGTTGCTGGCGCGTTCGGACACGGCGGTGCCTGCGGTGCCGATCGGAGCGCAGCGATGAGCGACGAACGCCTCTTCACATTTCGCAATCGCTGGTTCACGGTCAGCGTGTTGGGGACGATCGCGGTTGCGGTGGTATCGGCGCTGATAGGGTTCGTGTGGCTGCCTTCGGTGCAGCGCGATGCGCAGTTCGCCGGCATCTGGAATGCGATCTGCAGCGCGGCGGGCGTGCCGCGCGAGTGGTATGCGAGCGGCGCGGCGGTCGAGCCGAAAGAGAAGCTGACGAGCGTCGAGATGACGCCTCAACTGCTCGACAAGGTGAGCGCGAATTCGATCGGACGTGGCGCGACGCTGGCTCTACGCTGCACGATGTGTCACGGCGAGCGTGGCATGAGCGAGGCCAACTCGCCGAATCTGGCGGGGCAATATGCGTCGGTGATTTACAAGCAATTGATCGATTTTCAGAAGGGCGCGCGGAGCAACGCGGTGATGTCGCCGATGGCGATGAATCTTTCGGATCAGGACATGCGCGATCTCGCTGCGTATTACGCGAACTTGCCGCGGCCGCCGGCGCAGCGCAAGGTGAGCAGTGCGCTTGCGCCGCCGATCGTCGCGCACGGTGCGCCGATGAGAAATATCGCTCCTTGCGCGGTGTGTCATGGGGGCATCGATACGAAGGCGGGGAGTCCGTGGCTCGATGGCTTGCCGGCGGCTTACACCAAATCGCAGTTGCTGGCGTTTGCCAATGGGACGCGGACCAACGATATCGATGGGGTCATGCGCAATGTCGCGCGCAACATGACGCCCGAGGAGATCGATGCTGCTGCCATGTATTACGCGCGGGAGTTGAATTCGGGGGCGAATGCGAAGTGATGTTTGGTTTGCCTTCGGCTTCTATCAAATCCGATTACGCGTCGCTCTATTGGCACTTCCCCTGTGCGGGGCTGCAGTAACTAAAACTAAAGAAAGCAGCTACTGATAGGCCGGCGGTCATGCGCGATTTGGCAATCGGGGATGCGTGTGCTTCGCTAGTGACATCGCTATCGCACTGCGTGCGCAAACCGATGGTTTCCCTTGAATGCCCGGCGGCAGCGCGTAGCGCTGTGCCGATGCTTTTTCGTGCTGAACCAGCGCGCTCAACGCATTCGGGCGGCAGACCGTGCGCGATCCAAGCTGGATTGGGCCTATGAGGGCACTCTTTAGGCGAGTGCCATCTGCGATGAGAGAACTACCCAAATTGCGTGTGACCGCGGGCCTGAAAAGCTGCTTTCTTTGCTTACTTTCTTTGCAGCGGCAAAGAAAGTGAGTGCCGCCCCGCACAGGGGCAACGCCAACAGACCGACACGAAAACGGGATCCGGCGACATAGCCCAGAGCTAGAATGCACGCCTCACCACCGCAAGACAGAGCACCCTATGAAGGCATCCACATCAATCCGCCACGAGCAACTCAGCGACATCGACGCGATCGAAATACTGACCACTGCCGCATTTCTCGATATGCCCTATTCGAGCCACACCGAGCAGTTCATCGTCAACGCATTGCGAAAAACGGGCCGCCTCACGCTATCCCTCGTTGCGGTGGAAAACGGCGACATCATTGGGCATATCGCGATCTCGCCCATCAGCATCAGCGCAACCGCGAGCGGCTGGTTCGGCCTCGGTCCGCTTTCCGTGACGCCCGCGCGTCAACGCGAAGGCATCGGCGGCGAACTCGTGAAGGAAGCGCTCGCGCACCTGAAGCGCGATGGCGCCGCGGGCTGCGTCGTGCTCGGCGATCCAGGTTATTACGGACGCTTCGGCTTCCGACCCGAATCCGCGCTCACGCTCCCCGGCGTGCCCGCCGAATACTTCCAGGCGTTAGCTTTCAGCGAAAAAGTCCCCGCCGGAACCGTTTCTTTCGACAAAGCCTTCGATGCCCGCGCCTGACGCCTGAAAGCAATCGCCGCTAAGCCGCAAGGGGTTTCGTTGCCGCGAGAGAACGCTTTCTGTATCGTGGCCCGAAGAATGCTGAAAAAGTCAGCAGGCCAAGGAAAGAACCCCGAAATGGAACCTCAAAGCGAAGCGATAAAAACCGACGTGTTGATCATAGGCGCGGGCCCGGTCGGGCTATTCGCGGCCTTCGAGGCGGGCGTCATCGGCCTCTCGTGCCAGATCGTCGATACGCTCGGCCGCATCGGCGGACAGTGCATCGAGCTCTACCCCGACAAGCCGATCTACGATATCCCCGCGATTCCCTCATGCACCGCGCGCGAGCTCGTCGATCGCCTGCTGGAACAGATTCGTCCCTTCGACGTGCCGATCCACCTCGATCAACGCGTGCAATCCGTCACGCAGCGCGATGACGATCATCGCTGGACCGTGACTACCGAAAACGGCATGACTTTCGATTGCGCCGCGATCCTCATCGCCGCGGGCAACGGCGCGTTCGTTCCGCAGCGTCTGCAGTTGCCCGAAGCCGCCGCGCTCGAAGGCCGCGACGTGCATTACAGCGTCTCGCGCGCGGCCGATTTCGCGGACAAGGAGATCGTCGTCGCGGGCGGCGGCGACTCGGCGCTCGACTGGGCGCTCGCATTGAAGGACATCGCCAGGAAGCTCACGCTCGTGCATCGGCGCAACGGGTTTTCGGCAGCCGCGAATTCCGTCGCGACGATGAAGCGCGCGGTCGAAGCCGGTGAGATGTCGTTCGTCGTCGGCATGATCGAATCGCTCGATGCGCCCGATGGCGTGCTGCGCGGCGCACGCATCAAGCAGGTGGAAGGCTCGACCGATCTGGCCGTCGACAAGATCGTCGCGCTCTACGGTCTCGTGTCGGAGCTCGGGCCGATCGCGACATGGAATCTCGACGTGCGCGGCGGCCGCATCGAAGTGGATACGTCCAACTATGAATCGTCGCGGCCGGGCATTTTCGCAGTCGGCGATATCGCCAACTATCCGAACAAGCAGAAGCTCATTCTGTCGGGCTTTCACGAAGCGTCGCTCGCGTTGCGCAAGGCGTATTCGTACGCGTATCCCGAGAAAAAGCGCGTGCATGTACATTCGAGCTACGACGCCAAGCTCGCCGAGCGCGTGAGCGCGGCGCACACGGCCGATCACGCGTGATCGCACGCATCGTCGGATGGCTGTTCCTCGCGTTGCTCGCCGGCGCGGCGATGTTCGGCTACGCGGTCTATTCGAAACGCATCGTGCTGCCCGAGCGTTACGATCCTTTCGCACCGCTCGACGTGCGCGCGCCGCAAGGTCCGCTCACGCGCTTCAAATTATGGCGCACGATGCACGACGCGCAACGCTGCGATGCCGCGCTCGCACGCTCGGGTCTCGTCTATCGCGAGATGGCCGATGCGACCGGACCGGGCGGATGCGCGCTCCAAAGCGTCGTACGCGTCACGCAATCGCAAGACGTGCGCTTCAGCGCGCCGTTTCTCGCGACGTGTCCGCTCGCGCTCGGCATCGCCTACTTCGAGCATCAATATCTTCAGGCGGCCGCGCTCGATACATATGGCGAGCGCATCGCGCGCATCGAGCATGTCGGCAGTTATGCTTGCCGCAATGTGAATCATCAGCAGGACGCGGCGCTGAGCCAGCACGCGAGCGCGAACGCCATCGATCTAACCGGCTTCGTGCTCGATGACGGACGCCGCATCACGCTCGCTCGTTGGGACGATGCCGCGTCGCCCGACGGCCAGTTCCTGCGCCGCGTTCACGAAGGCGCGTGTCATGCCTTCGATACCACATTAGGCCCCGACTACAACGCCTTGCACAAGACGCACTTTCACGTCGACATGGGTCCGTATCGCGTTTGTCGCTGAACTACGCGTGTCGATGCGAAGGATTGCGGCACGTCGCATGATCGTGCGGCTGATCGTTCCACGCCGATCCGAGGATGATGCTGCAGAAGTTCAGGCGCCTGTAGTTCGGGTCTTTCAGCGCGAGGACATCGGCCTTGACGTTGCCGAAAGTGGATTCCGGCTTGGCGATCGTCCCTTTGGCGAAGGCGTCGATGATGCCTTCCTTGAAGTTCGCCTCGCGCGGATGCGCCGCAACGACGAGCCGGCGTTGATCGGCGCTGAACTCGTCGTAGGCGAGACCGAGCACATCCATCTCGACGCCCGCCGTGACGAGCGCGACCACCGGTTTCTTGTGCTGCGGAATGCCGGGCGTCGTGTGCAGCGCGATCGCATCCCACACCTGCTCGATCTCGCTTTCGCCGATGCCATGCCCGCGCAGGAAATCGCGCGCCGCGTTCGCGCCATCGACTTCGAAGCGGTCGTGCGGGCTGCTGTATGCATCGGTGAGGCCCATGTCGTGGAACATCGCGCCGATATAAAGCAGTTCGGGATCGTATTTCAGCCGCTTGCGTTCGCCCGCGAGCGCGCCGAACAGGAACACGCGGCGCGAGTGATGATAGAGCAGGTCGGGTTCCGTATCGCGTACGAGTTGCGTGGCTTCGCGCGCCATCTGGCTGTCGGGAATGCTCATGCCTGCGATGATTTCGCTCATGTTTGAAGCTCCGGAATGTGAGTCGATGAAAGACGCGAAGCGTCGTGCGTTGCTAAAATCGCGCAGCGCGTCCGATGCCTTCAGTCTCTTCAAAAGGCGCTCGCGTCTCAATCGAAACGACGCGTCGAACTCTGCCAGGCGCACGCCGTCTTCCGCCACGCGCGCTCATCACCGACTTTCTCTCCGATGCCGACAGTTGCAATCGCAATCTTTCAGGGCGTGCAGGCGCTCGATGTGGCCGGTCCCGTCGATGTCTTCGCGGAAGCGAACGGCTTCATCGCTGCCTCGGACGCGTATGAGATCACGCTTGTCGGACCGGAGGAGCGCATCGTGCGCGCGTCGAACGGCACGCGGCTCGTCGCGGATCTGCCGTTCGACAAAGCCGATCGCCATTACGGCACGGCGCTCGTCGCGGGCGGTCCGAGCCTTCCCGTCGATGAACCCGATCGGCGCCTCTGCACCTGGCTCGTCGATACGGCGTCGCGCTGCGAGCGTTACGGCTCGATCTGCACCGGCGCATTCGCGCTCGGTCACGCGGGCCTGCTCGACGGCCGCAATGTCACCACGCACTGGCAGAATGCGCCGCGGCTCGCGGAGCGTTTTCCGCGCGCACGCGTCGAACTCGATCGCATTTATATGCGCGACGGCAATCTCGTCACGTCGGCGGGCGTGACGGCGGGCATCGATGTCGCGCTCGCGCTCGTCGCCGAAGATCACGGCGCGCAAGTCGCGCTCGCGGTCGCGAAACGGCTCGTCGTATTCGCGCAGCGGCGCGGCGGACAATCGCAGTTCAGCCCGTATCTGAGCGCCCCCGCCGACGACACGTCGCCGGTCGCGAAAGTGCAGGCGTACGTCATGGAGCACATCGGCGAGCGGCTGTCCGTCGCGCGCATGGCGAGCGTCGCGGGCATGAGCGAGCGCAACTTCGCGCGCGCCTTCGTGCAACTCGCGCAGTTGACGCCGCACGAGTTCGTCGAACGGGCGCGCGTCGACGCGGCGCGCAATATGCTCGAAAGCAGCGACAAGCCGCTGAAAACCGTCGCCTACGACTGCGGCTTCGGCACGGCGGACCGCATGCGGCTCGTGTTCACGCGGCGGCTCGGTGTATCGCCGAATGATTATCGACTGAGCTTTCGCACGCGCTTTGTGAAGTGATCGGGGCGTTGGCGCGCCGACGCGTGACGCCGGGTTCGCTAAAATTCGAGATGAACGCGGCCCGTGCGACAGTGCGCGCGCCGCAGAATCCACCCTCGACATATCGGAACAGCGAATGACGAAACAAGAGACCGCCACGCAAGATCCCTACGAACGACGCGCACTGCTGCTGCATCTCGGCGACGTGCTGGAGTCCGTGTTTTGCCTGAGCCAATGCGCCGACGAATACGCGAGCATCGGCGAAGCGGTGAAGGGCAACGACGCGCTCGCGGGCTTCACGCTGCTCGGCTTCGTCGACGCGACCATGCCGCCGCGCGATTTCATCCGCCGTGCATCGGGTGCGTTTTTCGTTTGGCCGAAAGCGCTGCTCGATGAAACGCTGAATCGCCCGATGCTGGCGAACACCGTGAAGCACGATCTCTTCGCGGACAACGCGAAGGGCTGGAACGCCTACATGGAAGAGCGGCGCAAGGAAGTGCCGTGGTTCGGCGAGGATCTCCCCGAAGTCGCAACGAGCGCGGCGCCTGCGCACGAAGCCACGCCGGCAGCGGAAGCGGAAAAGCCGTCGCGCTATTCGACGTGGCCGTGGCCGGACAAGCCGGCCGACGCGTGATCTACTGCTTCTTGCTCATGCCGCTCGCGCCCGAGTCGAAGCCGAGTCCGTTCGGCCGGTCGGGCGCTGCGCCCTTGCCCGATGACGTCTTGCCCGGCCGCGTCTTCAGCGCATCGCTGGCATTCGCGGCGGCCGCAGCGGGCGGCGTCACGTTTTTCTCCTGATACGCGGGCGTACTGTCGTAATCGAGCTTGTTCGGTTTTTGCGGCGCCTGCTGCGCGCTCGCCACGACGGCCAATGTGCCGCCGAGCAGAATCCCCGTCATGCGCCCGAGTGTGCCGATTGTGGGTCTCATCTGCTTCCTCCCTTTGTTCTGCACGTTCTCTTCGTTCAGCAAGGCGCGGACCCGCCCGCAAGTGGCGCGCGGTCGCAGACCCGCCGATGCGTAAAGCATGCTTGTCCGCGCGCAAGGCTTGCTGCGATAGGCGGCGCGCGTCTGGCGCGCGTTGATTGTGGTCAAAGGCGCGACCGACCCTCGCTCGGACAATTCTCACTTTTAACGTGAGTGAGCTAAAAATGAGAAAGGGTCTCGGGGCAATCGTCATGGCATGCGCGGCGTTGTTCGCGGGCGCGGCGCAGGCGGCAGGCGATGCATCGTCGAGCGATGCGATGGGCGGCATCCACGCCGGCGATGTGCTGGTTCGCCTGCGCGCGATCAGCATTCAGCCCGATGTGACAGCGGGGGGCACGCTCGGCACGCTCGGTGTCAACGTCAACAACGCGATCGTGCCGGAGGTCGATTTCACGTACATGATCCGCGATGACATCGGTGTGGAATTGATTCTCGGCACGTCGCGGCATCAGGTGACATCGAACATCGGCGGGCTTGGCGGCGTGGGCGTGCTGCCGCCGACGCTGCTCCTGCAATATCACTTCAATCACGCGGGGCGCGTGCGTCCGTATGTCGGCGCGGGCGTGAACTATACGTACTTCTACAACGACAAGCTCAAGGCGGGCGACACGCCGGTGTCGATCAAGCACAGCAGCTTCGGCCCGGCGTTGCAGGTGGGCGTCGACGTACAGGTGGCGAAGAATTTGTTCGTCAACGCCGACGTGAAGAAGATCTGGATGCGAACGAGCGCATCGGCGGGCGGCGCCGATCTCGGCTCGCTCAAGATCGATCCGTGGGTGATCGGCCTTGGCGTCGGCATGAAGTTCTGATGCGCGGTTCATCGCGGCAAATGTGCGCCGCGCCGCGCATCGTCTGAAAGTTGGCGGAAGATGCCAGTGCTTCTGGCGTGGACGGTTCGGCGGGCGCGGTATCCTTGACAGCAGGCCCGGCGCAGACTCGCGTCGCTCGAAGTGTGTCCGAGCGGCGCAAGAAACTGCAACGACTAATAAAACCGCATCGGGGAACTGCAAGCCAATGAGACCTTCCACTTACGCGGGATTCGTTTTGCTCGCGGCGTGTGGCGCCGCCTTCGCGCAACAGCCGCTCACCGTGCCAGGCCGCAGCCAGAGCGCGTGGCAGCAATCGATCGATAACGCCGCCTGCTACGGCTACGCCAATCAGACGACCAAAGTGAACATGGCGCGCGAGTCGCAAGCGCCATCGCGCGACGCTCAGGCGCAGCGCGACACGCGCACGCTCACGCCGCCGCGTCCGGTCGAGCCGCCGTTGCCGGCGAGTGCGGCGGGCGCATCGGGTGCGCTCGCGGCGTCTGCGGCGGCGCCTGCATCGGGCGCATCGGCGGCGATCGCCGCGTCGGGTGCGTCCGGCGCGACGGGCGTGACCGCCTTGCCGCATCCCGCATCCGGCGCGATGCCCGGCATGCCGGCGATGCCCGCATCGATGGCGGCGGGCGCATCCGGCGCATCCGACGCGATCTACGGCGGCGACATGAAGATGCCGCCGCTGCCGCCGCCCGAGCCGCCGATGACGCGCTACTGGCGCGCCTACAGCGAATGCATGCAGAACCGCGGCTACTTCACCCGATGAATCAGCCGCTTCACGAAGGCGGATGTGCGTGCGGCGCGGTGCGGGTGCGCGTCGCGGGCGCGCCGAAGGAAGTGAATCTGTGTCACTGCATGACGTGCCGGCGCATCCACGGTGCGCCGTTCGGCGTTTACGCGATCTTTCCGCGCGATGCGTTTGCCGTGACGGGCCAAACGGTCGCGTGGGCGAGCTCCGCGACGGGCAGGCGGCATCATTGCCCGCTGTGCGGATCGCCGGTCTATCTGGCGTTCGACGGCGTCGACGAAATCGAGGTGCCGACCGGCATCTTCGATGAAACCGGCCTTTATCCGCCGCAGTACGAAATCTGGTGCAAAAGCGCCGAGCCGTGGCACGACGCGCAAGGACGGCCGCGCTTTGTACGCGGCGCGCCCTGATTCAACCCGTCAGCATTCGACGATCGCTTTCACGACGCCCGCTTTCGGATCGAGCAGCGACGAGAACTGCGTCGGCACATCGCTCAGCGTCAGACGATGCGTGTTGAGCGCATCCGTCGGCACTTCGCCCTTGCGCATCGCGGCGAGCACGGTCTCGAAGTCCTCGGGCGTCGCGTTGCGGCTCGCGAGCAGCGTCGCTTCGCGCTTGTGGAACTCCGGATCGGCGAAGGAAATGCGATCCGGCACGATCGACACCAGCACGTACTTCCCGCCGTGCGCGATGAATTCGAAGCCGCGTTCCATCGCGCGCGAATTGCCGGTCGCGTCGAACACCACATCGAAGAATTCGCCATTCGTGAGCGTCGACAGTTGTTCCTTGTCCTGCTCGCCGATCTGCACGGTCGCGTCCACTTTCAGTTCGCGCTTGCAGAACGCGAGCCGGTCTTCGCGCGTATCGAGCGCGGTGACGTTCGCGCCGCGCAGCCGCGAGAAGGTGATGGCCGCCATGCCGATCGGACCCGTGCCGACAACCAGCACGCGCTGCCCCGGCTGCACGTCCGCGCGACGCACGGCGTGCGCGCCGATCGCGAGGAATTCGACCATCGCGGCCTGATCGAGCGTGACGCCCTCGGCCTTATGGACGAATTGCGCGGGCAGATTCAGATATTCGGTGAACGCGCCATCGCGATGCACGCCGAGCACCTGAATGTTCACGCAGCAATTCGTCTTGCCCTGACGGCACGCGATGCACTTGCCGCACGACAGATACGGCATCACGTAGACGGTGTCGCCCGCCTTCAGCCCGCTCGATGCGTCCGCTTCCTCGATCACGCCCGACAGCTCGTGGCCCATCACGCGCGGATACGACAGATAAGGCTGATTGCCGGTGAAGATGTGCAGGTCCGTGCCGCACACGCCGACGCGCTTCACGCGCAGCAGCACTTCGTTGTCGGCGCGCTGCGGTTTCTCGCGCTGTTCGGCTTTCAGGGTTCCGGGCGTTTCGCAGATGACGGTCAGCATGCTGGATGTCTCGATATGTCGTTGGAGTGGGGCGTCCGTCAATCTAACGATGCGCGCCGATTTGGTCAAGCCAATTTCAATATCGAAAAAGTGGTAAGGCCGGATGCGCAGCCAGCGGCGCGGGCGGTTTCGCCTTATATTTCCACCAGAGCAAATCGCTCGGACAAGCGAAAAAAGGACGGCAAGTGCAGCAGCTTCATGAATTCGTCGAGCGGCATCCGCGGCTTTTCGTGCTGTCGGGCGCGGGCATCAGCACGGAATCGGGCATTCCCTGTTATCGCGATCGCGAAGGCCAGCGCACGGGCCGCGCGCCCATTCTGCTGAAGGACTTTCTCGGTTCGGACTACGCGCGCCGGCGTTATTGGGCGCGCAGCCTCATCGGCTGGCCGGTCGTGCAGAACGCGCAGCCGAACGCCGCGCATCACGCGCTGCGCGCGCTCGCCGCGCGTTCCCGGGTACATCGGCTCGTCACGCAGAATGTCGACGGATTGCACACGCGCGCCGGCAATCCCGATGTGATCGAGCTGCACGGCAATATCGGGCGAGTGCGCTGCATCGAATGCGGCGAGCGGCATACGCGCGCGGCCGTGCAGCGGATGCTGGAAGCGGCGAATCCGGATTTCGTCGGCTATACGGCGCCCGCGGTGCCCGACGGCGACGCGCATATCGAAGATCTCGATTTCGCCGCCTTCGACGTGCCCGGCTGCACGCGCTGCGGCGGCGTGCTCAAGCCCGACGTCGTGTTCTTCGGCGAGAGCGTGCCGCGCGCGCTCGTCGACGACGCGGCACGCTCGCTCGAAGCCGCCGATGCGATGCTCGTCGTCGGCTCATCGCTGATGGTGTATTCGGGCTATCGCTTTTGCGAGTGGGCCGCGAAAAGCGGCAAGCCGATCGCGGCCATCAACATCGGCAAGACACGCGCCGACGCGCTCCTCGCGCTGAAAGTCGAAGCGCCGTGCTCGGACGCGCTCGAACGCCTGATCGAGCATCTCGACGCACGGCCGGTGACGCGCTGACGCTTACTTCGCTTCGCGCGCAAGCGCCGCGATGCCTTCGACGAGACGCTCGGCATCCGACATGCGCGAGAAGAGCGCGGGCGTCACGCGGACGACTTCGCCCGCGTCGGGGCCGGGCCGCGTCACCGTGAAGACGCCGAAGCGATCGCGCAGCGCGGCGACGATCGCATCGCAACCTGCTTTCGTCGCGCGCCCGTTCAGGCGGAACGCAGTGATGCCGGCGGTCATCGACGGATCGTGCGGCGTCAGAATCTGCACGCCGGGAAGCTCGCTCGCGGGCTTCGCCCAGGCATCGCGCAACGCACGCAGACGCGCTTCCTTCGCCTTCGCACCGATGCGCCGATGCACGTCCAGCGCCGACGGCAGCGTGAACCACGCGGCGAAGTTCGGCGAGCCGGTATGCACGCGCGCGCGGATATCGTCGGCGGGCCAGGAGCGGTCGCCGAGATACGGATCGATCGACGCGACGTGTCCCTTCCGGATGTAGATCGCGCCGCAGCCGAGCGGCGCGCCGATCCACTTGTGCAGGTTCAGCGCGGCGAACGGCGCGTTCAAGTCGGGCACGTCGAAAGCGAGTTGCCCCCACGAATGCGCGGCATCGACGATCACGTCCGCGCCGGCTTCCTTCGCCATCGCCGAAATCTCCGCGACCGGGATCACGAGGCCCGTCGCGAAGCAGACGTGCGACAACAGCACGAGCCGCGTGCGCGGATGCGCGCGCAGCGCCTTCGCGTAGGTGTCGAGCACCGCTTCGCGCGTCGCGGGCTCCGGCATCGTAATACGCACGGGCGTGACGCCGCGCCGCTCGCGCAGCCATTCCATCGCGTCCTTGCCGCACGGGTAATCGAGATCGCTGTAGAGCACCGTGTCGCCCGGCGCGAGGCGGTTGTGGCCGCTGATGAGCGCGAGCAGCGCTTCGGTCGCGTTGCGCGTCAGCTCGATCTCCTCGACCGCGCAGCCCATTTCCATCGCGACGCGCTCCCGCAAACCCTGATACAGCGACATCAGATGCGGGCGGATCAGAAGCGTCGTCTCGCGGTTCACGCGCTCGGTCCAGTAATGGAACATCGCCTTGACCGGCTCGGTCATCGCACCCCAGAAGCCGTTCTCAAGGTTGATGAGCTCGTCGGAGTGACGCCACAGCGCGCGCACCGCATCCCAGTAGCGTTCGTTCGTGGCGAGACCGGCGGTTGGCGTCGGCGGAAGCGTCGCGAGCGCATCGGCGAATCCGGGCGTGCGCTGATCGAGGATCTCGGGCATCGGAATGTAGAAGTTCGTGGAAAGAAAATGAAATGCTTACCTAACTTCGCGCATCTGTATGGTAACGGTATTACCGAACGTCGTGGACAAAGTGCAGACTATTTGCATCTTTTCCCTTCAGTCCAAAAATCGTGAGCCGTAATCAGCTTTAGAGCGTCGCGCATCTTTTGCGCTCGATCGTTCGCTCGCGTAGCAGTATGCCGCGCGAAGCGATCACACGGACGCCGTATGTCCCCCGAACGGACCCTGAGAGAACCCTGAAAATGAACCTCAAGAACATCACGATCAAGAACAGGCTGATCGCTGGCTTCGGCATTCTGGCGGTGCTGGTCGTGCTGGTGGCAGGCATGTCGCTGCGCGCGCTGTCCGTCGCGACGGACGGCTTCGCGCACTATGTCAACGGCATCAACGCGCGCGCCGATGTCGCCGGTCAGATTCGCACGGCCGTCGACCGCCGCGCGATCGCCGCGCGCAATCTCGTGCTCGTCACGAAACCGTCCGATATCGAACTCGAGCAAGCCGAAGCCACGCGCGCCCACGAGGACGTGCAGGCGCGCCTGAAGCAACTCAACGACATGCTCGCCAGCGCGAGCGATACGAGCGACAAGGCGAAGAGTCTCGCCGCCGAAATGATGCGCGTGGAGGCGCTGTACGGTCCCGTCGCGACGAAGATCGCCGGGCTGGCGCTCGCGGGCAAGCACGAGGAAGCGGTGACGGCGCTCGACGACGAGTGCCGTCCGCTGCTCGCGCAACTCGTCAAGGCCACCGACGACTACGCGGCCTACACCGCGACGCGCCGCGAGGAAATCGTGCGCGCGGATCAGGCGAGCTATCGGACGCAGCGCAACGTGCTGATCGCGCTATGCGTGGTGGCGGCGCTCTTCGCGGTGATCGGCGGCGTGCTGGTCACGCGCTCGATCACGGCGCCGATCGGCGAGGCGGTCGGCATCGCGCAGACGGTGGCGCGCGGCGATCTGACGAGCCGCATCGTCGCGAATACGAAGGACGAAACGGGCGATTTGCTGCGCGCGCTCGCCACGATGAACGCGCGCCTCACCGACATCGTGAGCCGCGTGCGCGAAAGCAGCGGCGCGGTCGGCGGCGCGGCAAAGGAGCTCGCGACCGGCAATACCGATCTGAGCCAGCGCACCGAAGAGCAGGCCGCTTCCCTGCAGGAGACGGCGGCGAGCATGGAAGAGCTCACGTCGACGGTGCGTCAGAACGCCGAGAACGCGCAGCAGGCGAGTTCGCTTGCATCGAACGCGTCGGATATCGCGAAGAAGGGCAGCGATGTCGTCGGCCGAGTCGTGAACACGATGAACGGCATCAGCGACAGCTCGGACAGGATCGCGGATATCACGGGCATCATCGAGGGCATCGCGTTCCAGACCAACATTCTCGCGCTCAACGCGGCCGTGGAAGCGGCGCGCGCGGGCGAGCAGGGCCGCGGTTTCGCGGTCGTCGCGAGCGAAGTGCGCAGCCTCGCGCAGCGTTCGTCGACGGCGGCGAAGGAAATCAAGGAACTGATCGCGGATTCGGTGGGCAAGGTGCGCGACGGCTCGCTGCTGGCAAGCGAAGCGGGCACGACGATGGCCGAAGTGACGCAGGCCGTCGCGCGCGTGACGGACATCATGCAGGAGATCGCGGCGGCGTCCGCGGAGCAGGGGCGCGGCATCGAGCAGGTGAATCTCGCGATCACGCAGATGGACGAGGTCACGCAGCAGAACGCCGCGCTCGTCGAAGAAGCCGCCGCCGCCGCGACGTCGCTCGAAGAGCAGGGGCGCAGGCTCAACGAGGCGGTCGCGTTCTTCACGGTGGAAGGCGCGACGGCTGCGATCACGCAGGCCGCGCCGCGCGTGGCGCACGCGCCGCGCACGCCGGTTGCGAAACCCGCGCCGCGCGTCGCTCAAGCGGCCGTGGCGCAGCCCGCCACCGCCGACGGCTGGAGCACGTTCTGACGCCGCTTCAGGCGTTCACGTCGACGATCACGCGCCCCTTCACCTCGCCGCGCAGCAGACGCGCGGCGACGTCGGGCGCATCGGCGAGCGGGATCGTCGTCGCGACGCTTTCGATGGTCGCGACCGGCACTTCATCGGCGATTGCCCGCCACGCCGCGATGCGCCGCTCGCGCGGCACGTAGACGCTGTCCACGCCGAGCAGCGCGACGCCGCGCAGGATGAACGGCGCGACCGACGCCGGCAGATCCATGCCTTGCGCGAGGCCGCACGCGGCGACTGCGCCGCCATAGCGCAGGCTCGCGCAGATGTTCGCGAGCGTGTGACTGCCGACGCAATCGACGGCCGCCGCCCAGCGCTCTTTCTGCAGCGGCTTGCCCGGCTCGGAAAGCGTCGCGCGCTCGACGATATCCGCCGCGCCCAGTTCGCGCAGCCGCGCGGCTTCCTCGGGACGGCCCGTCGACGCGATCACGCGATAGCCGCGCTTTGCCAGAATCGCGACCGCGAAGCTGCCGACGCCGCCGTTCGCGCCCGTCACGAGCACGTCGCCGTCCTGTGCGCCGATGCCGTGCTTTTCCAGCGCCTGCACGCAAAGCATCGCGGTATAGCCCGCGGTGCCGACGGCCATCGCCTGGCGCGTCGTGATGTTCGCGGGCAGCGCGATCAGATGAGCGGCGCTCACGCGCGCCTTCTGCGCGAGCCCGCCCCAATGCGTTTCGCCGGCGCCCCAGCCGTTCATCACGACTTTGTCGCCGGGCTTGTAATCCGGATGCGAACTCGTCTCGACGACACCCGCGAAGTCGATGCCCGGCACCATCGGCCAGGTGCGTACGACGGGCGCCTTGCCGGTGATCGCGAGTCCGTCCTTGTAGTTGAGCGTGGAGAAGTCGACGCGCACGAGCACGTCGCCGCCATCGCCGGATGAAGCGAGTCGGGCTTCGTCGATCGACTGAATGGACGCGACCGTGCGGTCGTCCTGTTTGTCGAGGATGAGGGCTTTGAACATCGGCTGGCTCCGGTTGAACGCGGGCGAGGCGGCGCGCGGCCGCCCCGTCAGGCACTACGGCGAATCAATGATGCTCGAATTGCGCGCGCGGGATCGGCGTCGCCTTCACCTTGTTGTACTGGAACTCGGGCAGCGCCTTGATCGCCTCCTTGGTCGCGCCCGCGAGCACGAACTGGCCGTTTTTCACGTCCAGTTGCTCGATCGGAATCGCGACGTCGTGACGCGCCACGCCGAGGAACTTGTTAGCGGCGATGATCGCGAACGAAACGGACTTGTCGGGCGCGACGATGATGTCGTTGATGACGCCGACGCGTTGTCCCTGTTCGTTGACGACCGGCTTGTTCAACACGGATTTCTTGATGCTCCAGCCATCGATGATGGCGGTCGATACTTCGACGGATACGCCGAGCGGCTGCGTGCCTGCGACTTGGGCGAACGATGCCGTGGAAGTCAGGCCAAGTGCCGACGATGCAACGAGCAGTGCCACGAGTTTCGATTTCATTGGTTCGATTCCTCAAAGGATTGGGGCAATCCGGTTCAATTGAAATGCGCGATTCAAGCTTCCAGCGCGGTAGAAGTTTGAACGTTTATCGTGGTTTCTGCAGGAACGGTGTCAGGTGGCGTCGCGCGCACTGCAATAGTGCGAACGTGCGGTGCGCGCGGTCAATGCGAGATCCGCTTGAGCGCGTCGCCTTTGTGAACGGCGCGCTTGCCGCTCTTGTTGCTTTCGACTTCGAAATGCGGATCGTCGTGCGATGCGTTGACCGTGTGGCCGTCGAGCGTCGTGCGCTCGGTGACGATGCGCACGATGCGGCCCGTCGTTTCGCCTTGCGGCGTATTCCAGCGGACGTGATCGTGCAGCTTGAAGGATTGGCCCATGGCTTGCGCTCCCGGAAAAAGTGGACGTTTCCCGAAGCGCAACGGCCATGCCCGTCATGTCAGGCGGGAAAGCGTCGCCTCGTCGGACTGGCCGTCGAAATATCGGCGCAGCGCTTCTTCGAAGACGGCGGGATCGTCGGCGGTGTGCGCGAAAAGGGTCATCGACGAATGGAATTTCATGTCGTCCGGATAGCCGAAAATCTGCCCGGCAGTGCGTCCCTGCAGCCCGTTGACGATGCGCGTCAGCTCGACGAGCCGCGCGCCCAGCACGGGATGCGCGAGATAGGCGCGGGCTTCGTCGCGCGACGAAATCGCGTAGTGCTGCGCCATTGCGCTGTGCCCGAGGCCGACGATCTGCGGGAACACGAACCACATCCAGTGCGTGCGTTTGTGGCCGGCGGAAAGCTCGGCGCGCACGTCGTCGATGACGCTTTCCTGTGCGTCGACGAAACGCTGCAGGTCGTACGGATCGCTCATGCTCATCTCCTTACGCGACCGCATCGGCGATGCGCTTTCGCATCGCTTCATCGGGATAGTTGCCGATGCCCGCGCGCGCGTTATCGATCATGTATTCGCGGCGTCCGGTGCCGGGGATCACGCAGGTCACGGCCGGGTTGCCCAGCACGAACTTCAGCAGGAGCTGTGCCCACGACGTGCAGCCGATTTCCTGCGCGAAATCCGGCAGCGGCCGGTTGCGCAGGCCCGCGAGCAGCGATCCGCCGCCGAACGGCTGATTCACGATGACCGCGACGCCGCGCTCGGCGGCGAGCGGCAGAAGGCGCGCTTCGGCATCGCGGTCGTTGGCGGCGTAGTTGATCTGCACGAAATCGATGCGCTCCGAGCGCAGCACCGCCTCGACCTGCGCAAACGCGCTCGACGTGTAATGCGTGACGCCGATGTAGCGGACCTTGCCGGCGGCTTTCCAGTCGCGCAGCGTGGCGAGATGCGTGCGCCAGTCGAGCAGATTGTGAATCTGCATGAGATCGACGCGATCGGTCTGCCACAAGCGCAGCGATTGCTCCATCTGCGCGATGCCGGCCTCGCGTCCGTCGGTCCAGACTTTCGTCGCGATGAACGCTTTGTCGCGCGTATGCGATTGCGCGAGCAGCGCGCCCGCGACGGCTTCGGAGGAGCCGTACATCGGCGATGAATCGATTACCGAGCCGCCCGCGGCGAAAAGCGCGCGCAGGACCTCGGCGAGCTCGCGGCGGCGGGCGGGGTCGTCGCCGGCGTCGAAGGTGCGCCAGGTGCCGCAGCCGATGACGGGCAAAGGCTCTTTCGTCGACGGGATCGGGCGGGTGTGCATGGGTTGGGCTGCCTGTGCCGTGTCGAATGCCTGCGTGGCGAGCGCGGCGGCGGTCAGGCGGAGGAAAGCGCGGCGGTTGGGCATGGGCGGGGCGATGTCAGCGGGAGAGTTTGCATAGTAGAGAACATCGGGCGATCCGTTTCGAACGTTCGTCAGCGAACGCGCAATCCGACGCCGATGCTTTCATCGGCACAGCCCAGTGCCACCCACGATTCTTTCTCTCCCCGAAACGCCTTTTGACGCAAAGTGCCTTCCCCCATTGGGCCGATACATCTACCTTGGATTGACGCTTTTTTGCGCTCGCGATGCATCGGGGAACTAACATACCGCCTCCCGCCCGCAGCCTTCCTACAAAAAATCAGCATGGCCGATATCGACAACATACGAGACATGGCGCCGCTCGACCTCATCCGCACTTTGCGAGCAGCAGGACGCGCCGCCGAAGCCTGTGCGCTCGCCGGGCAACTCGCCGCGTCGGCGAACCCGGATTGCTGGCTTGCCCAACTCGGCGTCGACCTGAGCTTTCTCGGGATGCACGCGCAAGCCGAGAAATTCCTGAAGCTCGGACTCGAAGAGCCGCTTTCGCAGGCCAATCGATACGCGCTGACCGAAGAGCTATGCATGGTGCAGTTCGCCCTCGGCAAGTTTCACGAGGCGAACGAACGCTATCGCACGATCCGCGGCAGATCGTATGCCGAAGTCTTTCATCAACTCGTTCTCGAATCCGATCCCGATTGGGCCGGCGCGCTCCCGGACAAGCTGCTCGGCATGGACGAGTCCGTCGCGGGCAAGCGAATTTTCATTTCCGCGGAGGGCGGCTTCGGCGATTTCGTGCAGTTCTCGCGCTACATCGACGCGCTGCTGCGCGAAGGGGCGAGCATGATCGTCTCCGAGCAATTTTCGGGTTGGGAGGAAGTCTTCCGACAGAGCGAGCAGGTCAAGCTGTCGATGGCGACGCAAGAGCAGCGCGCGGCCGAACTCGCGTGCTGCGATCGCGTGACCTTCGGTTTCAGTCTCTACGCGCGCTATCAACGCTCGCCATACTTTCCGATGGAAAATCCCGCCGCGCGCATCGCCATCGATCCGGCCAAGCGTTTGTCCGATGACGCCAATGCGCTGCTGAACGTCGAAACGACGCGCCCGAAAATCGGCCTGATCTGGAGAAGCGCGAGCGGCGTGCGGCACGAACCGTATCGTTCGATGCCGCTTCAGCGGCTCGAATCCTTGCTGACGAATCAGGCTTGTCAGTTCTATTCGCTGCAAGTCGGCGAACTCGGCGACGACGAACGCGCGATCATGAACCGCCACGGCGTGACCGATATCGCGCCGCATCTCTCGACCTTCGGCGACACGGCCCGCGTGCTGGAGAAGCTCGATCTGCTCGTCACCATCGATACGGGCACGGGGCATCTCGCCGGCGCGCTGAATCGGCCGGTGCGGGTGTTGCTGTCGCGGGCCTGCGACAGCCGCTGGCTCGACTGTCAGCGCTTCACGCCGTGGTATCCGTCGATGCGGCTCTATCGTCAGACCCAACTGGGCGACTGGACGCAGCCGCTCGCCGATCTCTGCGCCGACCTCGCATCCTTCAGTGCTTCTTCAGCGCCGGCGCCGTCCGCCGAAAGCCCCTGAAGCGCTCGCGCCGATGTTCCTCGTCGAAGTGCGCGCGCGCGGGCTTCACGAGATCGCTGCGCGACACGATGCCGACGAGCCGCCGCGACGCCTCGTCCGCGACCACCGGCAGGCGCTCCAGTTCATGCACGGCGAGACGCGTCGCGGCAAGGCGGCACGGCTCGCCCGGCAGCGCGAACGCCGGCGCGCCGTGCTCCATGCGCTGCAAGGCATCGCCGATGCTGACGCCCGACTGCGCCACCGGCGACGCCCCGATCAACGTCCCGAGCGACGCCCGGTCCAGCATGCCGACGAGCACGCCTTCGCGCACCACCGGATACGCCCGATGCACCTGTTGCGGCCCGAAATGCTTCGCGAGCACGTCGGAAAGCGGCGTGGCGGCGTCGATCGTCAGCACGTCGCGCGTCATGACTTCATCGACGTGATGGCGCTCCAGCGGATCCACGCCGTATTCGCGATAGATGTGATAACCGCGCCGCGCGATCTTCTCGGTCATGATCGAGCGCTTCATGACGACGGTCGCGAAGCCGTGCGCGACGAGCGTCGCGGCGAGCAGCGGCAGGAGCGCGTTCGCATCGTGCGTGAGGCCGAAGGCGAAGACGATCGCGGTGAGCGGCGCGCCCAGCGTCGCGCCGAGCGTCGCGGCCATGCACACGAGCGGCCAGAGCGCGGTGTCGTGGCCGGGCAGGATCGCGCCGAGCGCGGTGCCGAGGCCCGCGCCGAGCATCAATAGCGGCGCGAGCACGCCGCCCGAGGTGCCCGAAGCCAGCGCGACGACCCAGATGATCGCCTTCACGGCGAGAATCGACAGCGCCACCTGAATCGCGATGTGCTGATGCAGCAGATCGCCGATCACGTCGTAGCCCACGCCGAGCGCGCGCGGCTCGAGATATCCGCCGATACCGACGATCACCGCGCCGAGCGCCGGCCACCACATCCAGTGAATCGGCAGCTTGTGGAACAGGTCTTCGAGCTTGTAGAGCGCAGCCGACAGCCCCGACGCCAGCGCGCCCGACAACAGCCCGGCCACGAGGCACGAAAGCAGCGAAATCATGTGCGGCGGCGGCGTTTGGAGCGGAAAGAGCGCGCCCGTACCGAACACCGCCGCGCGCGCGAAGCCCGCGACCGCGCAAGCGAGCGCGACCGGCAGAAAGCTGCGCGGCCGCCATTCGAACAGCAGCAGTTCGACCGCGAGCAGCACCGCCGCGACCGGCGTGCCGAACACGGCCGTCATGCCCGCCGCCGCGCCCGCGACCAGGAGCGTCTTGCGCTCCGCGGCGGTCACGTCGATGCATTGCGCGATCAGCGAGCCGAGCGCGCCGCCCGTCATGATGATCGGGCCTTCCGCGCCGAACGGCCCGCCGCTGCCGATCACGATCCCCGACGACAGCGGCTTCAGGATCGCCACCTTCGGCGACATGCGGCTCTTGCCGAACAGGATCGCCTCGATCGCCTCCGGAATGCCGTGTCCGCGAATCTTGTCCGAGCCGAAGCGCGCCATCATGCCGACGATCAGTCCGCCGATCACCGGAATGCCGATCACCCACGGCCCGAGCGTATTGAGCGCGGGCGAGTTGTCCTCGAGCGAAAGCGCGCCGAAGAAAAACAGGTTCGTGAACAGATGGATGAGCGCAAGGAGTACGACGGCCGCGAGCGTGGCGATGCCGCCGATGACGGCGGCGAGTCCGCATATCTTCAGCAGCCGGTCGTTGACCGAAAAGTCACGTTTGTGATGGTCCATGAAGGCGCTCCAGGAATTCAGAAATCGATCTGCGGCACGCGGAACGCGCCATCGAGAGACTTGATCTCCGCGCGATGCAGCGCGGCGAGGCGCGTGAGCACTTCTTCGCCGCGCGCTTCGAGATGCACCCGCACCTGACGGCGATCCTCTTCGCTCTGCGCGCGTCGCACGAGCCCGGCCGCCTCGCAGCGCGTGACGAGCGCCACCACGCCGTGATGATGCGATTGCAGCCGCTCCGCGAGTTCGCCGACCGTTGCCCATTCGCGCCCCGGATAGCCCTTGATGTGCAGGAGCAGCAGATATTGCAGCGGCGTGATGCCTTCGTTCTGCGCGGCCTGCTCGGAGAAGCGCTCGAAGCGCCGCATCTGATAGCGGAATTCGGACAGTTGCTCGAAGTCCGGCTTGTCGAGTTTGCGCGGAGTGTTCATCGGATTTCAGTGGACGCGCTCAGGCGGTCTTGCGCTCGCCCGCGAACGATTGTCGATAGAGGCCGGAGATCAGATCGGCTTCGGTGATCATGCCCGCGAGCTGATCGTGCGCGCCGACCACCGGAATGTGGTGATGCCCCAAGTGCGCGAACATCGGCACCAGATCGGCGATGGCGGTGCTCGTCTTCACGGTGCAGACGTCGGTTGTCATCAGCGAGGCGACGAGCGGCGGCGTCGTCGACGGGCCGCGCATCAGCCGCTCGATCGCCTGCTGCGCGCGTTGCCCGATGCCGTCGCGGCGCACCGGCGCCAGGTCCGCGCGCGTGACGATGCCGCACACGCGGCGCGTCGCGTCGATTACCGGCAGCGCCTTCACCTGATGCCTGTCGATGAGCGCGAGCGCCGCCTGCGCGCTCGTCTCGGGCGTCACGGAGACGATCGCGCGCGACATGATGTCGGCGCACGTGAACTCCGTGAACCGGCGCGCGTAGGCCTGCAACTGCGCTTCGCGAAGCAGCGCTTCGAGATCGTCCGGATCGACGTCGAGCAATTCGCTGCGGCGCGACAGCACGGCCTGCAGGTCGGCGCGCGTGAACGAGTCGGCGCCGGGCGGCGCGACCGCGGGTTTCGGCGCGGCGTGGCCGTGCGGATAGCGATGCCCGGTGAGCGCGTGAAATGCGATCGCCGACACGAGCAGCGCCGCCGACTGGATCGCCACCGGCGCGAACACGAAGCCATAGCCGAGCGCGTGAATCGACGGCCCGCCGAGCACGGCGGTCAGCGCGACCGCGCCCGAAGGCGGATGCACGCAGCGCAGCGCGAACATCGCGCAGATCGCGAGACAGATGGCGAGCGCGGCAGCGTCGACGGGATCGTGAACGAACATCGCGCAGCTGACGCCGACCGTCGCCGACACGATGTTCCCGCCGATGATCGACCACGGCTGCGCGAGCGGACTCGCGGGCACGGCGAAGAGCAGCACGGCGGACGCGCCCATCGGCGCGATGAGATACGGAATCGCGGATGCATCGCCGATCAGCAGATGCGCCAGCCCGCCCGTCAGCGCAATGCCGATCAGCGCGCCGAGCCCCGCGCGCAATCGCTCGGTCCAGCGCAGCGTGACCGGAGCGGGAAGAAAGCCTTGGAGCCAGCGAAGCAATGCGATACGCGTCACTTTTCAGCGTTCCGGGAAGAGTCAGTGGAAGGTCACACTGGCTGGCCGGATCGAGGGCGCGAAAAGCAAGCGTGCGACAATCGTAAAATTGTATCGCAATATGATACAAAATGTCGCGCGCTTCGATTCGTCCCAGGATTCGTCGCACTTTTGATCCGGTTGAACGGGCGTGCGCGGCCGCCATGTCCTCCTGTACGATGAGTTTTCCCTTGCGCGGCGCGGACACTTCGACATGGCACGTCGCAACATTTCCCGGATGGCGTGCTACATCGCGTTCGCGTGCGCGTGGCCGTGCGCGGCGGTCGCGGCGGACGAAGACCCGTCGACGATCGTCAGCGACGTTCATGAGTTCGTCGTCGCGAGCGACGGCTCGCTCACCGAAGACGACATCACCGTGCTGCGCGCGAACACGTCGGCGGGCGTCGACGAAATCGCGCAGCGCTACGTCTGGTATGACAAGAGCGTGTCGAAGGTGGAGATCGTCGAGGCCTATTCGATCGATGCGAGCGGCGCGCGCCACGACGTCTCGCCGGATCAGATCCGCGACGTTCAGGAGCCGCGCTCGGCGGGCGCGCCGACGTTTCAGGACGCGAAACTGCGCGCGGTGATCTTTCCGGCGATGGGCATCCGCTCGACCGTGCATCTGCGTTTTCGCAAGAGCCAGGCGGCGGCGGTCATTCCCGGGCAATTCAACTATTACGTCGATCCGGGGCAGCGGCCCGTCGTGCAGCAGACGCTCGTCTTCGATCTGCCCGCCGACAAGCCGCTTTATGCCGATGCGCGCGGCTATGTCGCCGAGCCGCCCGTCACGGCGAACGGGCGCACGCGTTACGCGTTCACGTACCGGCACGATCGTTTCGCGCGCATCGAAAGCGGCTCCGTGGGCTATGCGCAATACGGCGATCGGCTGATGGTCACGACCTTTCCCGATTACGCGAGCTTCGCGAAGGCCTACCGCGACGCCGCCGCCGATCCGGGCGCGACCGATCCCGCAATCCGCGCGCTCGCGCAATCGCTCACGCAAAACGCCGCCGACGACCGCGCCAAAGCCAAAACGCTCTACGACTGGGTGCGTCACCATATCCGCTACGTCGCGATGTTCATCGGGCAGAGTCCGGCCGTGCCGCATCGCGTGACGGACGTGCTCGCGAATCGCTACGGCGATTGCAAGGATCACGTCGCGCTCTACGGCGCGCTGCTCGATGCCGTCGGCATTCGCAACGAGCCCGCGCTCATCGGGCTCGGTTCGGTCTATACGCTGCCGTCGGTGCCCGGTTACGGATCGGGCGCGATCAACCACATCGTCACCTGGCTGCCGGATCTGAACGTGTTCGCGGACAGCACGGCGGCGAGCGTCGAATTCGGCTTTCTGCCGCTCGCCGACATGGACCGGCCCGCGCTGCTCGTGAATACCGGCGCGCTGGCCCGCACGCCCGCGACGCAGCCGCTCGCGCGCACGGCACGGCTGCAGATCGAGGTCGCGGACAAGGGCGAGGCGAATTTCGCCTACTGGGTCGAGGACGCGGGATGGAGCGCGGAAATCGAGCGGATCAACCTGCGTCTCGCGAATGCGCAACGGCGCGACCAGATCGCGGCGGACCGGCTCCGTTACACGAATCTGCGCGGCGCGGGGGCGTTGACGACGAGCGACGTCGATGCAACCGGCGGCCCGTTCGCGACGACGCTGCGCGGCACGCTCGACGACATCGTCTGGCCGACGGGCACGACGGCATTGCCCGCGCTGTCGAGCCTGTCGGGCGGCATCGCGACGGCGGTGCGCAACTGGCTCGCCGAGCGCACGCGCACGCAGCCGTATCTGTGCATCGGCGGCACGTTCGACGAAACCGCGCAGATCACGCTGCCGAAGACGACGCACGTCGCCGAAGTGCCCGACGATCTCGATCTGACAAGCGATGTTTTTCGTTATCGCGCGCGCTATGTGTTCGATCCGTCGACCAACGTGATCCAGATATCGCGCACGCTCGACGCCCGCTTCGGCAGGCAAGTCTGCACGCCCGACGATTTTCGGGCGGCGCTGCCGCTGCTCAAGAAAATCGAGCGGGACACGCAGGCGCAGATCATCCTGAAAGCGCTGGGCGGATGAACCTCACTCCATGTCCCGCGCGACGCGAAAGCCGTTCTGCGATTGCCGCACGCTCGAGCTGTACTTGAAGCGCGTCGCCGACTGCATGTAGGCCGCGCCTTCGCGCCACGAGCCGCCGCGAATCACGCGCACGCTGCACGACGGATCGTCCCAGGCGCGGCCATCGGCGGGCGCGTTCTTGTAGGAACTGTGCCAGCAGTCGGCGACCCATTCCCAGACGCTGCCGTTCATGTCGTAGAGGCCGTACGGGTTCGCGGCGAACGATCCGACCGGCGTCGGCGCTTCGGGCTTGTACGGATCGCCGCAATCCTTGCAGTCGGCGGTGCCTTTTTTCATCTGATCGCCCCACCAGTACGTCGATTGCGTGCCGCCGCGCGCGGCGTATTCCCATTCCGCTTCCGTCGGCAAGCGATACGGCTTGCCGCCCACCTTGCTCAGCCATTTGACGTAGACCTGCGCGTCGTCCCAGCTCACGTTGCGCATCGGCGCGTTGCCGGGCGGCGTCGATTCGCCTTCGGGCGCGACGCGCGTGCATGCGCCCGCATCGGCGCAGGCGTTCCATTGCTCGACGGTGACTTCGTATTTGCCGATGGCGAACGCACGCCCGACCGACACGCGATGCGGCGGCTTCTCGGCGGGATCGTCGTTGTTGCTGCCCATCGTGAAGCTGCCCGCGGCGATCGGGATCAGCACAGGGCACGCCGGGCAATCCTTGATCTCGCCGCCGCTCGCCGTCTTGGCGGCCGGTTTGGTGGTCACGGCGGCGGGCGGCGCGGCAGGCGCTGCCGCCGTGCTCGGGCGCGGTTTTTCAGGCGCGGCAGCGGTAGCCGGCGCGGACGGCGCGGGCGTCGGCTTCGGCGCGGGTGCGGGTGCGGCCGGTGCGGCGGTCGCGGCAGGTGGCGCGGAAGCGGCGGGCTTTGCATTTCCGGCTGCGCGCAAACGCTCGATGCGCGCCTTCGCGAGCGCCGCGAATCGGCCGTTCGGATAAGCCTTCAAATAGGCTTCGTAATCGCTCGGATAGGTGCTGTCCTTGATCGAATCCCAGAACGTCAGTTCGTACTGCTCGTTGCTGTCTTTCGGCAGAATGCCGCGCGTGCGGACGATGCTGGCGGATTCGGCAGGCACGATGGCGGTCGCGTCCGCTATACGCATGTTCGACGTCGTATCGGCGATGGCGAAGCCGTCATCGAGCGTGGACGCGATCCACGGCCGCTGCGCGCCATGCGATGCCCGCGCGACATCCGATGCCGCCGCAGCGAACGCCGCCGGCGTCACCGATGACCGCGCGCCCAACGCGTGCAGCAACGCCGCGGTATAGCGCCCGTTGCGCGCGTCTTCGGATGCGGCATCGCCCGTCGCAGCCGCATACGCGACGAGCGTGCGCGGCGGCAGCGTCCACGTCCGCGCGCGCGTTGTCTCGAAGGGATCGGTGAGACACATGTCGAGCACGACGATGTTCGCCGCGTCCGGCCGCGCCCGCGTGATGCGCTCGACGATGTCCCGCGCGGAAATCGCATCGCGCACGAGCGTCGCGGGGCGTTGCTCGCGCGCGTCGAGCGGCACGAGCAACGCATCGCCGCCCGCCTGCAATCCGTGGCCGGCGAAATAGACGAGCGCCGTATCGTCGGGGCCGAGGCGCGCGGCGAACGCATCGAGTGCCTGGCGCATCGCGGCTTCGTCGAGATTCGTGCGGCGCGTGACGTCGAAACCGAGCGCGCTCAGCGCGATGCTCATGTCGTCGGCATCGCGCGATGCGCTCGCGAGCGGCTGATCGAGATAGTCGGCATTGCCGATCACGAGCGCGAGATGACGGGGCGCGTGTGCGATCGTCGAGATCGGGGAAGAGGGCGGCGCTGTGACCGATGCCGCGTTCGCTGATACGAGCGTCTGGCCGATCGTCAGGACAACGCTCGCGATAAGAAGAGTTCGCCACATGTTCACACCCTGTCCGTCCGGCTTTGAGTGGAGGGCATCGCACTGCATTCGCGTGCGATGCCAACGCTTCGGGTACGGCATCAACAACGATAGCACGCGCTCAGACGCCGCTTAATCCCCTGAAAGGAGGTATTCGTCATGAGGTTAATCAGGCCCCCCGCGTGACCGTATCTTTTTTAAACGTTACGTCCTAATCTAAAAACCAGCGACGCAGCATCAGGTAATCCGCATCGCGCTCGAGCACGAGCGTTCGTCCGTGCCCGGAGCGATTTCCCTGGCCCATCCGCGAGGCCTTTCAACGAGAGAGGCGTGCATAACATGCTGAGAAGAACCGTGCTTGGCGCGCTGGCTTCCCTGGCCGCATTGGCCGCCGATTCGTCGTTTTCCGCCGCGCGTGCCCGCACGCCCGCGCCGCCGAACGCCGAGGCGTACATCATCTGGCCGCCGGACGGGGCCGTGATCACGGGCGGCAAGCTATGGGTGCGCATGGGCTTGCGCAACATGGGCGTATGTCCGAAGGGCGTCGATCTGCCGAACGTGGGGCATCACCATCTGCTCGTCGATACCGATCTGCCGCCGCTCGATCAGGAGATCCCGTCCGATCGCAATCACCTGCATTACGGCGCGGGCGAAACCGATGCTCGCCTCGAATTGCCGCCGGGCAAGCACACCTTGCAGTTGCTGATGGGCGACTACAACCACGTTCCGCACGACCCGCCGGTGTATTCGAAGAAGATCACGATCATCGTGAAATGAGCTGTGCACTTGCCGAGGGCACATGACATGAACAAACGATCCGCTGATGCGCTCGCGCTGCCGCGTTCGCTCCTCGTCGCCGCCACGCTCGCGACGGCGTTCGCCGCGCCTCATGCACTCGCCGGGACGACGCCCGCGCCGGCCAACGCGTATGCGTACATCGGCTTTCCGAACGATGGCCAGACCGTGCCCGCGGGCAAGCCGTTCCGCGTCTGGTTCGGGCTGCGTTTCATGGGCGTCGCGCCGCGCGGCGTGAAGTTTCCGAACACGGGGCATCATCATTTGCTGATCGATGTGGACCTGCCGCCGATGGATCAGGAGATTCCATCGGATCGCAATCATCTGCACTACGGCGCCGGCGAGACCGAAACGATGATCGAACTGCCGCCGGGCAAGCACACGCTTCAGCTTTTGATGGGCGATGACAAGCACATACCGCATAACCCGCCCGTCTATTCCCGAAAGATCACGATCTACGTCAAGTAAGTCCGGGCGCCGCGTGATGCATCGAGCGGCGCCTTTCCCGATTGCTTTCATCCAACTCGTATCCGCGTGCGTATCGCGGAGGGGATCGTTCGTCCCCTGCAAATCGCACGGGTGTTGCCGGGCAACAGACAGTGAAGATCGGAAGTGTCGGGCGGGCAGCATCATCGGCTTAGAAGGACAGATGCAGCGTAAATCGGCGCAGCCCATATGCAGCGCGGCGCGCAGAGAAAAACGCATGACGCATGACGCGATTGGCACAGCCTGTGCATTGAATGGCGGCGAGCAGACAAGTTGCTCCGAGCCACCACCGAATGCGCGACGCGCACCCAAGGAGAGCGGAAATGAAGACGCTGACCATCAAGGACCTTCCCGTCACCGAAGATCTCGACACGCGTGCAATGTCGGCGGTGCGCGGCGGCTCCGCGGTCCTGTTTCCCGGCTTCATCTCGATGAACGGCACGACGCTCTCGATGCCGTTCAATCCGCAGCAGATCATCAATCAGACGCAGACGACGTTCAATCAGAACGGCAGCAACATCGCCTTCGCCGAAGCGCTGAAGTCGCAGTCGACAGTCACGCCGACGCAGAGCGCGAAGAACATCGCCAACGTGAACTTCGGCATCGCGGGCGATCTCGCATAAGCGAAACGTCGCGAGGAATGAACCGCATATCGGTGCGGTAAGCATCGAGGTAGTCGCAGCAAAGGCGGGGCGCGGGGAGCTTCGCCGTAACACCGCCCTCAGCATCGGGCGTAGTGGTTCGCGCGCGGGTCGCATCCGTCGCCGGACCGCGTCACGACGACGCGCGACGTGCCTCAAGAGCACGCGCGCGCAACGTGACTTAACCCGTATGGAGTCGCGGCGCGCCGTGTGATTTACTTGAATGACCGGACGGCCGGCGCCGTGCTTCTCACCCATGAAACTGACCGTCGGTGCGCGTTCACCGGGAGCGAGATCGTGCGAGCCTTGTTGCCATCGTTAGGGCTGGTTGCAGCCGCGCTGCTTTCGGGCTGCATCGACGTGACGCCGCCGACGTATCAGCGGCCCGACACGCCCGAGAAAACCGCCTTCACGAAGACCGACGCAGCGAAGGTCGCCGCATCCGACACGATCCGGCCCGACTGGTGGAAGCAGTTCAACGACCCGTATCTCGACTCGCTGGTTGAAAAGGCCATCAGCGGCAACTTCGACATCAAGGTGCTGGCCGCGCGCATCCAGGTGGCGGGCGCGCAGATCGGCGAGGCGCGCGCGGGCGCGTTGCCGTCGATGGATCTCGGCGCGGGCGCGAGCTTCGAGAAGACGACCGGCCAGCAGTTCTCGAAGCAGTACAACCTGGCGACGCAGGTGAGCTGGGACATCGATATCTGGGGCTCGGTGGAGAAGGGCGTGCAGGCGCAGAAAGCCGAATTCCGCGCGACCGAGGCCGACTGGCGCGCCGGTTATCTCGAACTCGTCGCACTCGTCTCGACGACGTACTTCCAGATTCTCCAGTTCGACGATCAGATCGATCAGCAGAAGCAGACCATCGCGACCAACCAGCAGATCCTGACGATCTTCGAAGGCATGCAGAAGAACGGCCTCGTGCCGAAGACGCAGGTGCTCACGCAGCGCGCCGAACTCAACCGGCTGACGCGCGAGTTGCTGGAGTTGCGCCGCTCGCGCGATCTCGCGAACAACGCGCTCTCGACGCTGATGGGCGTGCCGGCAGGCGAGTTCCGGATGCCCGACGGCAAGCTGCAAAAGCGCGTGCAGATTCCGCCGGTGCCGGAGGGATTGCCATCGCAGTTGCTCGCGCGTCGCCCCGATCTGATCGCGGCCGAATATCGCGTGCTCGAAGCGTATGACCTCGTCGGCCAGGCGAAGCTCGCGCAACTGCCGACCATCAACCTGACCGGACGCGCGGGCACTGCAAGCTTTCAACTGACCGATCTCCTGAAGATCTTCACGCTGAGTTTCGTGCCGAGCATCAATATCCCGATTCTCGATCCGTCCGTGCGCGCTCACGTCAAGACGACCGAGGCGCAGACGACGGTGGCCGAACAGCAATATCGCAGCACGGTGATGAACGCGTTCGAAGAAGTGGAGAACGCGCTGGTCAATCTCGATTCGCATACGAAGCAGCGCGTCGAGCTGCAACAGGAAGTGGATCAGTTGACGATCGTCGCCGCGCAGATCGACGCGCAACTGAAAGAGGGCGTGATCTCGCAGCTTCAGGTGTTCGAGACGGAGCGCACGCTGCTCGCGGCGCAACTCGCGCTGCTCGCGAACCATCAGCAAATTCTGTCGGACACGGTGACGCTTTATAAGGCGCTCGGCGGCGGCTGGCCGACCGTCGATGTGCAAAGCGCAAGCAAGGACGGATTGAAGTGAAGCACTCCATGAATAATGTGCACCAAATTAATAATATGAATTGCTAACGATCGTGCCGGATCGCTCATGGATGGCGTGATGCAGCGGTGCAGCACGATTGACTACGACGATGCGTGACTTAAACTCTCAACAGCCGCCGGCTGCAAATGACTTCGATTACGGCGCGGTCCAACTTGTCCATGCGCCCGACGTTGCCGGGCAATCCTCTGGCGCGTCGGCGGCAGCGGCTGGACGTACCTCGTGACATGGACATGGCTCAAGGCTTTTCCGTGGCGGATCCGCAGCCGAGCGTGGGCGAGGCGTTCGACGTCGTCCTGAAGCCCGCGCCGCATGGCGAGCTTGCGCGCGAGCTGGCGGAGAGACTCACGGAGATCCGTATCGACGAAAATCTCTTCGCTATCGGCCGCGCCGAAGCGCCGTTCGATACGAGTCCGCCCGAAGCCGTGGCGCAGCTCTCGCGCCGTCATGCGCGCATCTTCATCGAGCACGGGTTCGTCTATATCGCCGATCTCGCCAGCAAGAACGGCACGGCCGTAAATGGCACGCCCGTGCGCGAGACGCCCGCGCGCGTGCGAAGCGGCGATGTCATTTCGTTCGGCAGCAAGCTGTCGTATCGCGTGCAGTTCGCGCCGCGCGCGCGGCGTCTGAATGCGCCGAAACCAATCGGCCTCACGCTCACGCCGCAGCGCGACGATCTCGGTCTTCAGCCGATCGAACTCGCGCAGTTTCCGTTTCTCGTCAGCAAGACCGACGACACGTTTTCGCGTTATCGCGATGAGTATCCGCATCAGGTCAATTACGTGTCACGGCGCCACGCGCATGTGTTCATCAAGGGCGGCGCGCCGTTCGTCGAGGACCTCGGCAGCACCAATGGCACGTTCGTGAACGGCGAGCGGCTCGGCGCGTCGGCGGTCGAACTGAAGAACGGCGATACCGTCGCGTTCGGCGGAACGCACTTCGCGTACGTGGTGCATCTGCACGGCGACGAAAGCGAATCGACGCTCACGGAAATTGTCGCGCAGGTCGCCGCGCCATCGCACGACGACGAATCCGACAGCGACAAGACGACCTTCGTCGGCTCGGCGCATTCGTTTCTCGACATCTTCTGCGTCGATCAGGCCGCGGCGCGCGAGGATGAAGTCAACGAAGAGGCGCAGCCGACACCCGCCGAGGAAAAGCGCCCGGACGCGCGCGCCGCGAAGCGCAGCAAGTTCGGGCTCTTCGTGTCGGAGTTGCGCCGTGTGCTCGCGAACGACGATGCGCGCGCCGCGCGCCGCGCGCGCATCATCGTGGCGTGCGTGCTGACGGCGCTCGTTGCAGTCGGCGCCGCGCTTTTCTATAGCGGTTCGAACGAGCGTGAGGCCAAATCGCTGATGGAGCACGGCGAGTACGCCGAGGCCGCGGCCGTCACGAACGATTATCTGAAGACGCATCCGAAGGACGCGCCGTTCACGTCGATGAACACCGAGGCCGTGCTCAAGTCGAACGTGCCGCGCTGGCTTGCTGCACTGAAAAAGGGCGATTTCGCGAACGCAGACGCGATCATCGCGCAGATGCGTTCGCTCAGCGAGCACAACGCAGACGTGCATTCGCTTATCGACGAACTCGAATGGATCGGCAAGCTGGAAAGCTTTGTGATGAGCCGTGGCGGCGCCGAAGCGCCGATCCGCATGTACGGCGACGAGCCGCGCATCGGCGCAATCCTGAAGCATTGGGAAGCGGACGCGGCGGGACATCAGCGCGATCTGGACCGCATCGCGGGCTATGTGCCCGAGTTCCGCGATCCGTATGCGCTCGCGCTGAGTCATCTGCGCAAGCTGCAAAGCGACGATTCGGTGTATCTCGCGGCCATCGAGAGGCTCGATGCCAGCATCGCGAAGAATCTCGGCCAGGACGATCCCGATGCGATCGGCGCGGCGTTGAAGGAATATGCGGACAAGTATCCGCGGCTCGCGGGTCTCGATCGCGTGCGCGCCGATCTCGATGCCTACGCGGGCTTGCGACGCAGCATCAACGGTGCGAGCCTCGCGCCGCTCGCGGGTTCGGTCAGCAAGGCCCATTTCTCGACGCCGCCGTTCCAGGAAAAATTTCGGCAGATGACCGCGAGCCAGTTGCCGCCGCCCGACGTGCTCGCGCAATACACGAGCGTCGCGGATGCATGGAATCGCGGACAGAGCGCGCAGGCGATCGACGCGCTGCAAAAGCTGCCTCAAGGCTCGTGGACGCAGACCGTGCAGAAGGAACTCGCGCACAAGAAAGCCGTGGCCGCGCAGTTCGCCGAGCTGCAAAAGGCGCGCGGCTCGAAGGGCTACGAAGACGCGCTGCTGTCGTTCTACGAGACGCTCGATCTCGAGAGCGACGCGTTCTACGCGAAAGCTGTCGCGCCTGAATTCACCGCGTTGAAGGACAGGGCGACGGCCCGCGCGCAAGCGTTGATGACGCAGGCGCAAACGTCGTGGCAGCAGTATCGGACGAACGGCGGCATCGGCGGATCGCAGCGGCTCGAATCGGGCGTCTCGGATGTGTTCCGGACGCAGGCACGGCTGCTGTCCGACGCGGAAGACGCGGCCACGCGCGGCATGCGTATTTTCCGGCAGGTTAAGGCGGACAGCGCGACGGCGAAGTGGACCGCGCTCGCCAATGAGATCAGCACCGAAGCGGATCTGCAACGGCGTTCGCTGCAGGATCTGCGGATGGTGCTCGAACCGGGGCTTCTCAATACCAAGCTGAGTCTGATCGGCGGAGGCACGAGCAGTGAAGAGAGACGCACACCTTAAGCCGCTGTCGGAGGCGCTAGGCGAACACGGCGCCGAAGGCATCGCGATTCTCACGGCGGAGCCCGCGCGGCTCACGCAGGGCCTTGTCTTCGCGATGGTGGCGCTCGTCGCGTCGGCGCTCGTGTGGTCGTTCGTCGGCCATGCGGACGTGATGGTGACGGCGCAAGGCACGCTCGCGCCGGAATCGGAAGTGCGGCGTTTCTATGCGCCGATCGACGGCGAGCTCGCCGATCTCTATATCGCCGAAGGGCAGCCCGTGCGCAAGGACGATGTCGTCGCGCGCCTGAATGCGCGCGGTGCGATCGAAGCGGCGACCAATGCGCTCGAAGCGCAGCTCAAGCTCGACGATGCCGAGCGCGAATGGAAGCAGTTCCCCGAAAAGAAGCTGCTGATGGAGCGCAAGATCGCCGCGCTCAAGGATCAGATGGATGTGGAAGAGCATCAACATCAGCAGCGCGTGGCCGAAGGCACGAGCAAGCTCGCGGAAGGTCAGAAGGCGCAGTTGCAGGAAGCGCGCAGCACGCTCGAAAACGCGCGCCGCGCCCGCGATGCCGCGAAGGTCGAACTCGACCGCTTTCAGCGTCTGCTCGCGTTGCCGGGCGGCGGCGGCATTGCGGAAGCGCAGGTCGATCAGAAACGCAATGCCTATCTCGAAGCGGACGGCGCGTATCGCGTCGAGCAATCGCGGCTCGCGGAACTCGACTTCCGTCTGAGTCACGATTTCACGCAGGCCAAGCGTCAACTGGAAACGAGCGGTCAGGAAGCGACGAGCCTGCGTCTGCAATACGAAGCCGCGATGCGCGAAGTCGCGAGCACCGAAGACAAGTTGCGTTTGCAACTACAGACCGCGCGCCTCGTCGCGGATGCGGCCGCGCGCATCAAGTTCGAGAACATCGACAAGGACAATTTCCTGTTGATTCTCGCGCCGGTGTCCGGCGTGGTGACGGACGTGACATCGACGCAGCCCGGCGACAAGATACAGGCGAACACGCCGCTCGGCGGCATCGCGCCGGCCAATGCGAAGCCGGTGCTCAAGATCGAGATCGCCGAGCACGACCGCGCGTTTCTGCGCGAAGGGCAGCGGGTGAAGCTCAAGTTCAATGCGTTTCCTTATCAGCGCTATGGCGTGATCGAGGGCACGCTCGCGTTCATTTCGCCCGCGACCAAGCCGAGCCCGACGAGCAAGCAACCCGTCTACGAAGGACGCGTGACGCTCGATCGCGATTCCTATCAGATCGCGGACACGAAGTATCCGCTGCGTTACGGCATGACGGCGACCGCTGAGATCGTCGTGCGCGAGCGGCGCCTCATCGATCTCGGGCTGGATCCGTTCCGCAATGTAGCGGGATAAATATGGGGGGTTACACGGGCGCCGCAACGCGAACATGATGCGCAATTCAACATGGAACCGAACGGAGAACGATATGACGGCGATTGTGCGTATCGACGACGAAGTGGTCGACGTCGGCGAATTCATCAGGTTATTGAAGTTGAATGGTCAGTTCGACAGTCTCATCGAGCAGCTCGTGCGCGACAAGCTCACGGTGCGCGCGGCGAAGAAGTCGGGTATCGCCGTGAGCGACGATGAAATCCAGAATCGCGCCGATCAGTTTCGGCGCATTCGCGGTCTGCATCGCGCGGCGGACATGAACAATTATCTCGATGCGCTGCATGTGAGCCTCGACGAGTTCGAGGTCTTCATCACCGACACGCTGTATCAGGAAAAGATGCTCGACAAGGTAGGCACGGCGCGCGAGATCGAAGAGTACTTCCAGCTCAACTCGCCGAAGTTCGACAGCATCGAAGTCAGTCATATCCTGCTCGACACCGAAGGCAGCGCGAAGGAAATGATCTCGTATCTGAACGACGATCCCGACAGCTTCGCCGACATGGCGCGCGAGCACTCGCTCGCCGACACGCGCGACGCGGGCGGCGTGATCGGCCGCGTGATGCGCGGACAGATGAAACCGGACGTCGAAGCGAAAGTCTTCAACGCGGAGGTCGGCGATCTGCTCGGGCCGTTCGTATCGGCGGACGGCGCATCGTATGAGATTTTCGCGGTGACGGCGAAGTATCCGGCGAAGCTCGACGAGGACGTGTCCGCGGAAATTCGCCGCCTGCTGCGCGAAGACTGGATGATGGCGCGTGCGCAGGAACACGTCATCGAAGCACGCTGATCGACCGGAACGCGACACGACATGGACGCTCCATCGAGCCTTGATTCGCCTGCCGACTTTCTTTCGTCGGTGGAGATTCTTTCGCCCTTCACGCGCGAGGAAATCGAGCAATTCGCGGCGCAAGCGGAGTCGCGGCGCTTCGGTTTCGGCGAGACCGTGTGCAACGCGGGCGATGCGGCCGATGGACTCTATATCGTGAAAGCGGGGTCCGTGCGTATCTTCACCGAAGAGCACGGCAAGGAAATCAGCATGGGGGTGAAGAAGGAGCGCGAGACCTTCGCGGATATCGCGATGCTGCGCGACTATCGCCATGAGTCGTCGGTGCGCTCCTCCGGCAAGACCGAGCTGCTGTTCATCCCGCGCACGGCGATCGACCCCGTCATCGCGAAGAATCCCGCCGCGCTCGCCTTCGTCACGAGCTATGTCGCCATTAACTCGGCGGGCGGCTTCGTCGCAAAGCTCTTCGATCTGCGCGGCAAGCTCGACAAGGCCGAACTCGAAGAATGCGTGCGCAGCGTCGGCGTGAAGCGTGTCGCGGAAGGCAAGGAGATTCTCAAGCAGGAGTCGCGCGACGACCGGCGTCTCTATGTCGTGCGGCAAGGCGAAGTGCGGATCGTGCGCGAAGAGGGCGGCGAGCGGCATGTGCTCGCGACGCTCGGTCCCGGCGAGATCTTCGGCGAGAAGGCCTGCGTGATGCGCCAGGAGCAGATGGCCTCCGCCATCGCGAGCACCGATACGCGCCTGCTCGTGATTCCCGAGAAGACCGTGCACTTCATCATCGAGCGAAACGTGAAGCTGCGCGAAGTGCTCGAAGAGCGCATCCGCTTCACCGAGCGCGAATTGCAGCGGCAGAAGAAGATTACCGAGCGCCGCAAGTTGCCCGCAATGCTCGATCTGCACACGAAGCCCGAACTAGGCGAGCGCGTCATCAAGCGCTTCGCGTGGATCGAGCAGGCGGAGGAGATGGATTGCGGCGCGGCCTGTCTCGCGATGATCTGCCGTCACTACGGCATCAACATGACGCTCGGCAAGCTGCGCGAACTGGCCAACGTCACGACATCCGGCGCGACGCTGGATTCACTCGCACGCGCCGGCGAATCGCTCGGCTTCACGACGCGCGGCGTGCAGTGCACGTTCGAATCGTTGCGCGGCTTCGAGATGCCGTTCATCGCGCATTGGGAGGGATACCACTACATCATCGTCTATGGCGTGTCGAGCGAGAACGTATGGGTCGCGGACCCGGCGATCGGCTTCAGGAAGATGACTGTCGGCGAGTTCGAGCGCGGCTGGAGCGGGACGTGTCTGCTTTTCACGCCGGGGCAGGATCTCACGCAAAAGGCCGTGTCGCGTTCGCCGTGGCTGCGTTTCGTCGGCTATCTGAAGCCGTACAAGAAGATCCTGCTGCATCTCTTTCTCGCGACCTTCGTCATTCAAGTGCTGGGCGTGATACCGCCGCTCATCATCCAGAACATTCTCGATGGCGTGATCGTGCATCAGAACGTGAACCTGCTTCATGTGCTGATCGCAGGGCTCATCATCGCGAGCCTGTTCACGCAGCTCATGACGACGATACGCGCGTATCTCGCGAACTTCATGGTCCGCAACATGGACTTCGCGATGATGTCGCAGTTCTTCAGGCACACGTTCTCGCTGCCGTTCGGCTTCTTCGCGAAGCGCAAGACCGGCGATGTGTTCGCGCGCTTCCAGGAGAATCACACGATTCGCGCGTTTCTCACCGAATCGACGGTATCGACCGTGCTGAACCTGCTGATGATCTTCATCTACTTCACGATCATGTTCCTCTACAACGTGAAGCTCACGTTGCTGCTGATCGCGTTCGTCATCCCGATGATGGTGCTCACGGTCGTCGCGACGCCGCGCATCAAGCAGAACGCGCGCGAAACGTTCTCAGCGGGAACGGATGCGCGTTCGTATCTGATGGAAGCACTCGGCGGCGTCGAAACGGTGAAGGGCATGGGTATCGAGCGCGCGGTGCGTCTCAAGTGGGAAAAGAAGTATGCGAAGTCGCTCGAAGTGCAATACAAGTCGCAGCGCTTCAATATCGTGGTGGGCTTGTGCAGCCAGTTGCTCAATGCGGCGACGACCATCGGCGTGTTATGGGTCGGCGCGAATCTCGTGCTTGCGCGCGAACTGACCATCGGGCAACTGATCGCGTTCAATGCCTACATGGGCAGCGTGCTCGCGCCGCTGATGGGTCTCATCAACTTGTGGAGCCTGCTGAACGATGCGGGCGTCGCGATGGAGCGGCTCGGCGACGTGCTCGATATCGAGCCGGAGCAGAAGCCCGAAGACATGCAGCAGCGCGTCATGCTGCCCGACCTGCAGGGCGATATCAGTTTCAACGGCGTGTACTTCCGTTATGGCGAAGGCGATGCGCCCTACGTGCTGGAGAACATCAGCTTCGATATCAAGCCGGGCGAGCTGATTGCGATCGTCGGGCGCAGCGGCTCCGGTAAAACGACGCTCGCGAAACTGCTCGTCGGTTTCTATGCGCCGAGCGAAGGCAAGATGACCGTCGATGGCTACGATATCAACGTCGTCGATAAAGGGTTCTTTCGCGCGCAGATCGGCTATGTGATGCAGAGCAACCTGCTGTTTTCGGGGACGATCGCGGAGAACATCGCGAGCGGCGATGAAGCGCCGGACAGAAGGCGTATCGAAGAAGTCGCGAAGATGGCCGACGCGCACGCGTTCATCGCGAAGATGCCGCTCGGTTATGAGCAGGTGGTCGGCGAGCGCGGCGTAGGGTTGTCGGGCGGACAGATTCAGCGCTTATGCATCGCGCGGGCGCTGTATCACGATCCACGTCTGCTCGTATTCGACGAAGCGACGTCCGCGCTCGATACGCAATCTGAAAGCAATATTCTCGGCAACATGCAGGAGATTTTGAAAGGGCGCACGGCGGTCATCATCGCGCACCGCCTTTCGACGATCATGCGCGCCGACAAGATTCTCGTGCTATACGAAGGCGGCATCGTCGAACAGGGCAAGCATGACGAACTCGTCGCGAGAAAGGGCATGTACTACCAACTCGTGCAAAAGCAACTGAGCGCAGCATGAAAATACTCGACCAACCGGAAAGCGATACCAGCGCGCCCGCGTCATCGGCGATTTCGTATGCGGGGCTCATCGAGAAGATCGAGATCTTGCGCTCGACGCTTCGATGGACCTCGCGGCTCGAGCGTCCCGAGATCGAAAAGCTGTTGCGGCAGGCGAGCACCCTGCGCGACGAAGTCATGCAACTGTCGCACAAGGAGCGCTTCGTGCAGGCGGCGGCCGCCGAACCGAAGCGCGATCTTCCGCCGGGCGCGCGGCGGCAGGCGCTGATCGAACGCAGCTTCGTATTCGAAGGCACGTTCGGCGATAACCCGAAGTTGCTGGAAGCGCTGGAAATCGCGGAAAAAGCCGCGCCGACGGACTTGCCGGTATTGATCGATGGCGAAAGCGGCACCGGCAAGGAATTGATGGCGAAGGTCATTCACGCGAACGGATCGCGTGCCGACAAGCCGTATATCTCGGTGAACTGCGGCGCGATTCCGGACAATCTGCTGGAGTCCGAACTATTCGGGCATCGCAAGGGCGCGTTCACCGGAGCGAGCAATGATCGCAAGGGAAAATTCGAAAGCGCACACACGGGCACGATCTTTCTCGATGAGATCGGCGAACTGCCTTTGCAGGGGCAGGTGAAGCTGTTGCGCGTACTGGAAGCGCATGAAATTCAGCGCGTGGGTTCGGACGAGCCCATCGCGGTGGATACGCGCATCGTCGCGGCAACCAATCGCAACTTGCGCAAGTTCTGCGACGAGGGGCGTTTTCGCGAGGATCTGTTTTATCGGCTGAGCGTCATTCATCTGACGCTGCCTGCTTTGCGTGAACGGCGCGATGAAATTCCGCTGCTGCTCGCGTATTTCGGCGACGAAGCGGCCGCGACATTGAAGCGCCGGCCGGTGAAGTTGTCGCCGCGGCTACGGGATTTTCTGCGCAACTATGACTATCCGGGGAACATCCGCGAGTTGCGGAACGTGGTGTACCGCCTCGCGTGTCTTGCGGGCGATATGGCCGACATCGATCATCTGCCGGTCGATATACGGCCGAAGTCATCGCTCTCGCTCGCAATGGGCGGGCCGGCGGCGAGCGGAAACGGCATCGCGACGGCGAGCTCGCTCGCGGAAGCGAAGCGCGTCGCCAGCGACGAAGCGGAGCGCGCGTTTCTCGAACGAGGCTTGCAGGAAACCGGCGGAACGGTGGCCGAGCTTGCGAGACGGTACGAGATGAACCGCTCGCATCTGCAGATGCTTTTGAAAAAGCACGGGCTGCATTCGAAGGAGTTTCGAGCGGCGGCGCAGAAGAACAAGGAGGCGGGCGGTTGAGCCGCCTTTAAATCGACGGATTCACCTGCGTCTTATCCGTCGCCATCAAATCGACCGCATGCGCGACGACCACTGAAATATTGTCGCGCCCGCCCCGCGCGAGCGCGATTTCCAGCAGCCTTTGCGCGGCGACATCGCAATTGCCCGGCGCGAGCTCGCTCATCATTTCGGCTTCGCTGACTTCGTTCGATAAACCGTCGCTGCATAGCAGGAACGTATCGCCGTCGTTCAGGGCGAGCGTGTTCTCGTCGAGTTCGAGCACATCGAGCGCGCCGACCGCGCGCGTGATCAGATGCTGCGCCGGATGATGCAGCGCTTCTTCCGCCGTGAGTTGCCCGCGCGCCTTCAGTTCCTCGACGTGGCTGTGATCGCGCGTGAGCTGCACGAGCCGTCCCTGGCGCAGCAGATAGATGCGGCTGTCGCCGGCCCATACATAACCGCACGCGCCATCGCGCGCAGCGAGCACGACGACCGTGCTGCCGATGCGCGACACCTGGCGCCGCGCCGCTTCCGCACGCAGCTTGTCGTTCACGTCGAGAAGACGCGCGCGGGCATCGGCGATGGTGCCCGCAAGATTGTTCGCCGGCGATACCTTCGCGAGGCTCTCGATCACCATCCGGCTCGCCAGATCGCCGACCGCGTGGCCGCCCATGCCATCGGCGACGGCCCACAGTCCGCGCTCGGGCGCATCGAGCAGCGCGTCTTCGTTGATCTGCCGGACGCAGCCGGTGTCGGTGCGGGCGGCGGATGTCCATCGAAACTCGGTGGTGAAGGTCACGGCAACCTCCGGAATGCTGGGTGACGCGGCGTCGGGCGGGCCTTGCGGACGATCCCGCTCATTGTGTACCAACGCGCGTCCGAAGCGAATCTTGATCTGCACCGCTTTAGCCCGCGCGATTCCCCGCGACCGAATTCGGGCTGACGGTAAGGGTCGCGCCGTTGCCCGTATTGCTGACCGCGACGTTCTGAAACTGATTGACCATCTGGCCGACCGTGATGTTCGTCACGTTATTGGTGATGTTGTTCGTGACCGCGTAGATGTTGTTGGTCACATCGACCAGCGTAATCGCGCCGGCTGCGGCCCCGCCGCCCGATGAACGCTCCACGAAAGGCGTGATCCAGCCGAACACCCACGGCGCACCGCCTCCGCCGCTGATGGCCGACATCGCCGCGTGATCCAGCACGCGGTCGTATTCGAGATCGCTGACGGTCAAGGCGCACATGTCGTTTCTCCGGGATGGCCTGTGAGCAGGACGCACGGATCAATGCAAGGCCCATGCCGACGCACGCCAAATGGCGGAGATTGCGTCCGAATCGCCGATGGGGCGGCGTTCTGGCGGCATCGGCGCAAACGAAATGGCAGGGTGCCGAATCGCATCCGTTGGATCGTCGCCAACAAGCGATGTTGGCGTCGCGCCGCATAACCAACACACGCGGCGCGCGTCCGATCGGCCCGCACGACGCGAATTCTGGTGCAGCAGGTCCAACAAACACGCAAGAAAACTGTTGGCCCATGAAAAACACAACGCCGTCGAAACACGCTCGCGATTCCGCAATAACCACACGTAATCAATGGCTTATCGAAACTGGCAAGGAAGATGCAAAAGGCTAGGCAACCCGGCGCCGAACAAACACCTGGCGCCAGCAAAGAAAAATCGGAGCCAGCCATGTCAACCAACCAGCAAATCGGACTGATCGAACAGCAAGCCGCCGCGAACGGCTTCTCGCTCGACGACGAACCCGCGCTCGGCACCGAACTCGTCACGCGCCGTTCCGGCTATGAACATCACGGCATCTACGCCGGCAACGGCATGGTTATCCACTATGCCGGTTTCGCGAAGTCGCTGCATCGCGGCCCGGTCGAGGAAGTCCCGGTCGAGCAGTTCGCCGCCGGTCATGAAGTCACGATCCGCCAGAACCCGGCCGCGAAGTTCGTCGGCATGGAAGCGGTGCGCCGCGCCCGCAGCCGCCTCGGCGAAGACAACTATCACCTGCTCACCAACAACTGCGAGCACTTCGTTACGTGGTGCCTCGACGGCCGCGCCCGCAGCCGTCAGGTGCAAGCGTGCTTCATCGATCCCCACGCGGCCGTCAGAGCCGTGGCGGGACTCTTCCGCGCCTATGTCGCCGCCGAACGCCGCCGCCGCATGAATGTGGCGCTCGCAGCCTGAACCTCACGTTTTGCCGATCGATTCCGAGGAGACCATCATGCAAACCACCGAAAACTCGCTGCACTGGGCCGTCGACAAATGGCTCGCCCCGACTGCCGCGCATCCGGCACGCGTCGTGCGTCTGTGCCGTTCGCATGTCACCGGCGCGCGCTACGTCTGCATCGAGGCCCAGCATCCGGGCGGCCCGCTCGCGATCATCTTCTTCCGCCATGACGACGGCACCTGGAACGTGTTTCCGCCGCAAGCGAAGCGTCCGTCGATGAGCGCGGCGCGCCTCGCCGCCTGAAGGCGCGTACGATCGGCCGGGACGCGTCGGGCGGCCCCGGCTTTGACACGGCAATCCCGCTGCCGCTACTCTAGGCGCATCGTCGCGGCCATTTGGATGAAGCCGCCGGTCGCACGGAAGCAGCAGGTCGTGGTAGTTTTGCGTCCGTGAACCAGATCGTACATTTTCGAGGTATTGCCGATGACCCAGCCCGACTCCTCTTCCTCCGCCCGCGCGACGCCCGATTCGAACCTCGGCGACAATCCGCTCGGCATCGCGGGGCTGGAGTTCGTCGAGTTTTCCAGCCCCGATCCTGCAGGGCTCGCCCGACTGTTCGAGACGCTCGGCTTCGTGCCCGTCGCGCAGCACATCAGCAAGGCGGTGACGCTCTTTCGCCAGCGCAGCATGAATTTTCTGTTGAACGCGGAGCCGGATTCGTTCGCGTCGCGCTTTGCCGAGTCGCATGGCGTCGGCATCGCGGCGATCGGCATTCGCGTGCTCGATGCGCAGGTCGCCCACGAGCGCGCGCTCGAATACGGCGCGTGGGATTTCGAGGGCGAAAAAATCGGCCCGAACGAGCTTGCGATTCCGGCGATTCAAGGCATCGGCGATTCCCATATCTATTTCGTCGATCACTGGCCGGGCAAGAACAGCGGCGAGACGTCGATCTACGACATCGACTTTCGTCCGATTCCCGGAGCACGCGCGGATCTCAACGGCACCGGCCTGCTCGAAGTCGACCACTTCACGCAGACGGTCGGCGCAGGCCGCATTCAGGAATGGCTCGATTTCTATCGGGAAGTGCTGCACTTCTCGGAGATTCATCAGGTGCATCCGGACTGGCACGTCTCGCAGGATTCCGCCGTCACGCTTTCGCCGTGCGGCGCGATCCGCATTCCGGTGTACGAGGAAGGCACCTATCGCACGGATCTGATGCAGCAATATCTGCCCGATCACGAAGGCGAGGGCGTGCAGCATATCGCGCTGGCATCGGCGGATATTTTCGCTTCCGTCGATGCATTGATGGCGCGCGGCGTGCGCTTCCTGCAGCCGCCGCCGCGCTATTACGACGAGATCGACGAGCGTCTGCCGGGCCACGGTCTCGACATCGGAAAGCTGCGCACGCGCGGCATTCTCGTCGACGGCGAGATTCTCGGAGACGGCACGCCGCAGCTTTTTCTGCAGACGTTCGTCGAGCGCAAGCCCGGCGACATGTTCTTCGAGATCGTCGAGCGGCGCGGGCATCACGGATTCGGCGAGGGCAATCTCGCCGCGATCGCGAAGGCGCGCGGCTGACGCGACTCATTGCACGACGACCGTCCCCGTCATGTGCGGATGCAGCGAACAGAAGTACTTGTACGTGCCCGGTTTGTCGAACACATGCGAGAAGCTGTCGCCGCTGTCGAGCGGATCGGACTTGAAGCTCTTTCCCTCGTCGGCGACGGTATGCAGCATGTCGTCGTGATTCACCCACGTCACCTTCGTACCGACGGGCACGGTAATCGTCGCCTGATTGAACGCGAAGTTGTCGATGGAAACGGTCGGCGCGTTCGCCAGCGCGACCTGTTGCGCGGGTTCTGCCGCGCACGCCGACGGAATCGCCACGCCGATGACGCCTTTCACGACCAGCGCAAGCGCGGCCTGGCGCAGCAGCTTGCCGGCGAGCGGGCGGAGATTGTCGGGCGAAACGTAGTGCGCAATCGTCGATGCGATCATGACTGCACCCCCGCGAGCGACGTATCGGTGACGGCAAGTTGCCCGCGTCCCGCGATATGCGTGACTTCGCGCAGGCCGAGCATCGTGCGCAATTGTTCGGATGGCACTTTCATCGGCCCCGGACCGGACGGTGCGCCCGGCGCGGGCTGCGGAAACGCCGTCGACATCGCCGAATAAAAGCGCATCTCTCCCTCCACTTTCTGCGCCACCTGATGGACGTGGCCGTTCAGCACCGTTACCGAGCCGAAGCGTTTCAAGAGCGCGAGCGCCTGCGCGCTGTCGTCGGTGCCCCATCCCCATTGCGGATACAACGCCCACAGCGGAATGTGCGCGAACACGACGATCGGCGTGCTGCTCGATTTGCCCTGCAGATCCGCCTTGAGCCACGCGAGCTGCGCATCGCCGAGAAAGCCGAGGCCGCCGCCCTTCAGGTCGATCACGTTGGTCAGGCCGATGAAATGCACGCCGCCCTGATCGAAGCTGTACCAGTGACGCGTGCTGCCTTTGCCGTATTGCCCGGAAAAGCGGTCGAAAAACGCGTTGCCTTCTTCGACCAGCACGTCGTGCTCGCCGGGCACGTAATGCACGTCCATGCCCGACTTGCCGATGATCTGCGTCGCCGTGTCGAATTGCGCAGGCTTCGACAGATGCGTGATGTCGCCCGTGTGGATCATGAACGCGGGGCGTCTTTCCATCGCGCTCACGCGGTTGATGGCTTCTTCGAGCGTGCTCGTCGGCTCCGTGTTCGGATCCTTGTTGAAGCCGATGTGACTGTCGCTGATCTGCACGAAGCTGAACGAGCCGGTCTGCTCGGCCGCTTCCACCGACGAGATCAGGCGCGAAACGGGCACGCCGCCGCTCACCGTCCAGATGACGCCGGCGCCCGCCCAGGCCATGCACGAAAGTGCGGTGCGGCGGCGCTTGCCGTGCTCGTCGAGTTCGTCGCGTTGCTGCGCGGGCGGCAGTGCGTTCGGGTCGGGTTTCATGATGGTTCCTTTGATGATGACGGCCGCGGTTCTTGTCGTTCGAATCGGTGAAGTCGGGCCCACGGCGGCTCGGTGCATGGGCGCGAAGCCGGCGATGCCCGTTGCGGCGGGCAGGATCGCGTTGGCATCCGTCCATCGAACCAGCGAATGCGGCGGGATATTCCCGCTATATTTTTTTGAGTCGCCGTTGCAAACGGGAATAAAGCGCCCGCGTGAGGAGTAACGGATGGGAAGGCGCGGAAAAGCGATGCCGCCGCGCCCGAACGAAGTTTTCCGAACGTGATTGTGGAAAGGAGACCCGCGCGATGTGGCCAGGCAGGTCGAAAGAAGACAGGTCCGGGCGCCGCGGCCAGGCGGACGCCGAGGCGGTCCACGCGCGCTTCGAAGCGACGGTGATGCCGCATCTGGACGCCGCGTACAACCTCGCGCGCTGGCTGTCGGGAAGCGCGAACGATGCCGACGATGTCGTGCAGGAAGCCTATCTGCGCGCGTTCCGTTTCTTCGGCGGATTCGAAGGCGGCGAGGAGGCGAACGCGCGTGCGTGGCTGCTCGCGATCGTGCGCAATACGTGGTTCACGGAGTGGCGGCGGCGCGTGCAACTCGCCGACGCGACGCCCTACGACGAGGAACTGGGCGGCGACGAAGCCTTGCCGGGATGGTCGGAGGAAGGCGCGGCCGATCCCGAAACGCTCGCCGTGCGCCGCGACGAAATTCATCTGGTGCATCGCGCGCTGGAGGCGCTGCCGATCGCCTTTCGCGAGGTGCTGGTGTTACGCGAACTCGAAGACATGAGCTACAAGGAAGTCGCATCCGTGACCGGCGTGCCGATCGGCACGGTGATGTCACGGCTCGCGCGCGGCCGCAAGATGCTGGCGGGGGCGGTGCGCGCGGCCCAGGGCGGGCAGGACAAGCCGAGCGTGCGCCTCGTGCGCCGCGCGGGACCGGGTCACGCAGAGGAGTCGGGAAATGGAAAATAACGACATTGCCTCGCTCGATGCGAGGCTTACCGATGGTTCGCTGTATCAGCGCGCGCCGGTGCATCTGCGCACGCAAGTGCTGGCGCGCGTGCGGGCTCAGGCCGAGGAAGAGGCGTGCAGGCGCGAGCCGGCGCGTCCGGCGAAACGCGGCTCGCGCAATCCGTTTGCCGCGCCGTGGCCGTTCTTCGGCGGCGCATTCGCGGGCGCGACGCTCTCGGCGCTCGTGCTCGGCACGATGCTGTGGTTCCAGGCGCTGCCGCTCGTCTCGTCCGTATCGACGGGCTCGCCCATCGCGCAGGAGATCGTGTCGAGCCATGTGCGCGCGCTGATCTCGGATCGTCCGATCGACGTGTTGTCCAGCGACAAGCACACGGTGAAGCCGTGGTTCAACGGCCGGATCGACTATGCGCCGCCGGTGATCGATCCCGCGGGTCCGGGCTTCGCGCTCGTCGGCGGACGGCTGGATTACATCGATCATCGGCCGGTGGCGGTCGTCGTGTATCGCTACCTGAAGCATCCGATCGACGTGTACGTATTTCCCGAGCGCAAGGGCGAAGCGAAGACGGAGCCGGTCGTCACGCAATCCGACGATGGTTACGCGCTCGCGCGCTGGAATCACGATGGCATGACGTTCTGGGCCGTCACCGATGCATCGGGCGCGGTGCTGCGTCAGTTCGCGCACGCGATCGAAACCGGTGCGCCGCGATAACAAGTGCATCGCGCAAACGCTGTCATCGCTGCGATAGCCTGAAGAGTGCGCAAGGTTACGCGCGGTCATCCTCCGGGATGCCGCGCGTTTTTTTCTTTGGCGTTACGCGTATACCCGCTGTTTTCTCCGTTTCGAAAGCCATGAAAACGCTTTGGGATGCTGTCTAAATTCGCATCTTTTCCGGGTTATGCCGGGCTTTGCACAGTTGCGATGCATTGGGTGTGGCCTAACGCTCGTGCTCTTCGGGTATGTCCGAATATGGTCATATCCTTACATTTTTCTAAACTCGCTCACAGTCTATGTAATCGATAACGCGGAATGCGTTTAAAAGGCATTGCGAAGTTCGCCGCGTTGCATGGGACTTTCAAATAACGAATCAGGCGACGGAGACACACATGAAGATGAAGCTCATTGCGAGCACGCTCGCGTTCGGCGTTTTCTCGTTGGCGCACGCGGCCGACCCGATCAAGATCGGCGTCGATGGTCCGTTCACGGGCGGTTCGTCTTCCATGGGTGTCAGCATGCGCGATGGCGTGCGTCTTGCCACCGCCGAGATCAACAAATCTGGCGGCGTGCTTGGGCGTCAGATCGTGCTGGTCGAGCGCGATGACGAAGCGAAGAACGAGCGCGGCGTGCAGATCGCGCAGGAGCTCATCAACAAGGAGAAGGTTGTCGCGGTTGTCGGCTATATCAACACGGGCGTAGCGCTCGCATCGCAGCGCTTCTTTCAGGAAGCGAAGATTCCGGTGTTCAACAATGTCGCGACCGGCACGGTGGTGACGAAGCAATTCGACGATCAGCCCGATAACTACGTGTTCCGCAACGCTGCCGCCGATCGCATTCAGGCACCGATGATCGTCGAGGAAGCGGTGACGAAGCGTGGCTTCAAGAAGGTCGCGATTCTCGCCGATTCGACCAACTACGGCCAGCTCGGCCGCGAGGATCTGGAAAAGGCGCTTGCCGCGAAAGGCGTGAAGCCCGTCGCCGTGGAGAAGTTCAACATCAAGGACGTCGACATGACGGCCCAGTTGCTGAAGGCGAAGGAGGCGGGTGCGGAAGCGGTGCTGACTTACGGCATCGGGCCCGAGCTTGCGCAGATCGCGAACGGCATGGCCAAGCTTGGATGGAAGGTGCCTTTGATCGGTAGCTGGACGCTTTCGATGGCCAATTACATCGACAATGCCGGCACTAACGGCGAAGGTGCGCGCATGCCGCAGACTTTCATTCAGGAAGCGAACACGCCGAAGCGCAAGGCCTTCATCGAGGCTTATCTGAAGGAATTCAAGCCGAAGAACGAGCGGATCGATTCGCCGGTTTCTGCTGCCCAAGGTTACGACTCGGTGTATTTGCTTGCTGCGGCCATCAAGCAGGCGGGGACGACGGATGGGCCGAAGGTCAAGGAAGCGCTCGAGAATTTGAACACTAAGGTCGAAGGTGTCGTGATGGTGTACGACAAGCCCTTTACGAAGGGCGATCACGAGGCTATTACGCCGAATGTGCCGGTTATCGGGGAGGTGAAGGGCGGGCGGGTGATCTATGCGTATGACGCCGATAAGAAAGGCGGCGGGACTCTGCGGTCCAAGCAGACCACTACTGCGTCGAATTGATTTTTTTATATCGCCGGATCCCGTATTCGTGTCGGTCTATTAGCGTTGCCCCTGTGCGGGGCGGCACCTACTTTCTTTGCTGCTGCAAAGAAAGTAGGCAAAGAAAGCAGCTTTTCAAGCCCGCGGTCACACGCAATTTGGGTAGTTCTCTCGTCCTCGATGGCACTCGCCTAAGTGTCGCCCTCAAAGGACCAATCGGGCTTGGATCGCGCACGGTCTGACGAGCTAGTTTCAGATGGCCGCTGGTTCAGCACGAAAGAGCTTCGGCACAGCGCTACGCGCTGCCGTTGGGTATGCAAGGGAAACCAAAGGGCGGCGATTGCAGTGAGATGGAGACGTTAGTAGAGAAGCACGCGCGGACCCGATTGACCGGTCGGCCGCGAAGCGGGCCGGAGCTATTTGGTGCTGAACCCGTTTGGCGTGTGGTGCGATGAGACGGACCGTGCGCGAGCCAAGCCCGATTAGGTGTTTGAGGGCACTCTTTAGGCAGCCCACGAAGGACGAGAGGACTACCCAAATTGCGTGTGACCGCGGGCGTATCAGAAGCTGCTTTCTTTGCTTACTTTCTTTGCAGCAGCAAAGAAAGTGAGTGCCGCCCCGCACAGGGGCAGTGCTAATAGACCGACGCGAGAGCGGGATCCGGCGACGACACCGAGCCGACACGAAAACGCGATCCAGCAAAACAGCATCACGCAAAAGCTATAGACCGAAGCGAAATCAGGAATCTCAAGAAGCGCAGACCTGCACAAGAAAAACCCCGACCATGATCCTCCTTCAACTCGTCTATAGCGGCATAGCACTCGGCATGATCTACGCCGTGATCGCGTTCGGCTATCAACTCACCTTCGCCACATCCGGCACGCTGAACTTCGGCCAGGGCGATGCCCTGATGCTCGGCGCGCTCGTCGGCCTCACGCTCGTATCCGCTGGCGTCAACTACTGGCTGATGATTCCGCTCGTGTGTCTCTTCGGCCTCACGCAGGGCGCGTTCGTCGAACGCATCGGCGTGCGGCCCGCCATCAAGATCAAGTCCGAGTTCGGCTGGATCATGTCGACGATCGCGCTCGGCATCATCTTCAAGAACGTCGCGGAAAACGTCTGGGGCCGCGACGATCTGCGCTTTCCTTCGCCCCTGCCCGAAGCGCCACTGAAGGTCTTCGGCGCAAACGTGCTGCCGATGGAATTGCTCGTCGTCGGCGGCGCGCTCGTGATGATGCTCGCGGTCGAGTTCTTCAACCGCAAGACGATCTTCGGCAAGGCCGTGGTCGCGACCGCGAACGATCGCGATGCAGCGTCGCTCATGGGCATCAACACCGGCCTCGTCATCACGTTTTCATATGCGCTTTCGTCGTTGACCGCTGCATTTGCAGGGGTTTTGATCGCGCCGCTGACATTGACCGGCGCGACGATGGGCGCGGTGCTCGGCCTCAAGGCGTTTGCCGTGGCGATCATCGGTGGCTTGTCGAGCGGCATGGGCATCATCGTCGGCGGGATGATCCTGGGCATCGCGGAGACGACGACCGGCTTCTATATCTCCACCGGCTACAAGGACGTGCCGGGACTCGTGCTGCTCTTGATCGTGCTCGCGGTCAAGCCCGCAGGTCTCTTCGGCAAGACGGCGATCAAGAAAGTCTGAGGCGGCGACGATGAAAGCAAAGAACTGGATCGCGGCGCTCGTCGGACTCGCCGCACTCGCAATTTTCCCGGTGGCGTCGGGCAATCCGTACTACATCCACCTCGTCGAAACCATCATGATCTACGCGATCCTGCTGTTCGGGCTCGATATCGTCGTGGGTTACACGGGGCAAGTGTCGCTCGGTCACGCGGGATTGTTCGGCGTGGGCGCATACACGGCGGGCGTGCTGTTCATCAAGCTCGGCATGCCGTTCTATCTGACCGCGCCGCTTTCGATTCTGATCACAGCCGGCTTCGGCGCGATCCTTGCATTGCCCGCGCTGCGCGTGTCCGGTCCGTATCTCGCGATGGTGACGCTCGCGTTCGGCACGATCATCCAGATTCTCATCAACGAGATGGATTTCCTCACCAACGGACCGATGGGTCTCAAGATCCCGAAGCCGATGTTCGCGGGACACAGGCTCGATGAGGTGCAGTACTACTGGCTCGTCGCGGCGCTGCTCGTCGTGTCGCTGATCGTCGTGCATCGCGTGCTGAAGTCGCATCTCGGGCGCGCATTCGAAGCGCTGCGAGACAGCCCGATCGCATCGGACTGCATGGGCGTGTCGGTGTATCGCTACAAGGTAATTGCATTCGTAATCAGTGCGGGATTCGCGGGCCTCGCGGGCTGCCTGTACTCGTATTCCGAGCAATACATTTCGCCTAACACCTATAACTTCGAACTGACCATCCTCTTCCTGCTCGCCATCATCATGGGCGGACGCAAGACGCGCACGGGCGCGATCATCGGTTCGACGGTGATCGTCATGTTACCCAAGCTGCTCGACGATATCTCCAACTTCCGCGTCGTCGCGACGGCGCTGGCGGTCGTCGTCGTCGCGGGCGCCGCGCTTGCGCTCGCGAAGAAGACCACGACGCCGCAGCGCGTTGCGGTGCCGATCGTCGGCACGGCGGGACTAGCGGTGTTTTCGTTCTGGATCGAGGCGCTCACCGACTGGCGTCTGACCATCTTCGGTCTGATGATCCTGCTCGTCGTTTATTACCTGCAGGATGGCATCGTCGGCTTCGTGCGCAAGACGCTGAACCTTGGCCGCGTGCGCGTGACGAAGGTCGATACCGATGAGCTCGCGAGCCATACGCGCCAGGACGATGCCGTCGCGGCGGTCGATACGGAAGGCGCGGATACGATCCTCGACGTGCGCGGCGTGCTGATGCAGTTCAGCGGCCTGAAGGCGTTGAACGATGTGAATCTCACTGTGAAGCGCGGCACGATCCACGGCCTCATCGGTCCCAACGGTTCCGGCAAGAGCACGATGATGAACGTGCTGACGGGCATCTATGTCCCGACTGCTGGCGCGATCGAATACGAGGGGCAATCGCTCGCGGGGCGTACGTCGTCGAAGATTGCGCTGTCGGGCATCGCTCGGACGTTTCAAAACGTGCAGCTCTTCGGCGAGATGACGGCTTTGGAGAATGTGCTCGTCGGCTTGCATCACACGTTCAGATCGAACATCGCGGATGTCGGCGTGATGAGTCCGCGATATCGGCGCGAAGAGCGCGCGGCGCGCGAGCGTGCGTTCAACATGCTTCGTTTTGTGGGCCTGGAGCATGTCGCCGGAGAGGAAGCGCGCAATCTGCCCTACGGCAAGCAGCGTCTGCTTGAAATCGCGCGTGCGTTGGCGCTCGATCCGCAATTGCTTCTGCTCGATGAACCCGCGGCCGGATTGACCGCGCCGGATATTCGCGAACTCGTCGCGATCATTCGCAAGGTGCGCAATCATGGCATCACGCTTGTGTTGATCGAGCATCATATGGATGTGGTGATGAGCGTTTGCGATACGGTTTCCGTGCTGGACTTCGGGCAGAAAATCGCCGAAGGGAAGCCTTCCGAGATTCAGGCTAATGAGAAGGTTATCGAGGCTTATTTGGGGGGGCAGGCGGCGCAGGTGGCTTAGGTTTTGTTTTCGCCGGATCCCGTTTTTTAGTGGTCTATTAGCGTTGCCCCTGTGCGGGGCGGCACCTACTTTCTTTGCTGCTGCAAAGAAAGTAGGCAAAGAAAGCAGCTTTTCAAGCCCGCGGTCACACGCAATTTGGGTAGTTCTCTCGTCCTCGATGGCACTCGCCTAAGTGTCGCCCTCAAAGGACCAATCGGGCTTGGATCGCGCACGGTCTGACGAGCTAGTTTTAGATGGCCGCTGGTTCAGCACGAAAGAGCTTCGGCACAGCGCTACGCGCTGCCGCCGGGTCCGCAAGGGAAACCAACGTGAGGCAAGTGCAGTGAGATGGAGACGTTAGTAGAGAAGCACGCGCGGACCCGATTGACCGGTCGGCCGCGAAGCGGGCCGGAGCTATTTGGTGCTGAACCAGTTTGTTGTGTGGTGCGATGAGACAGACCGTGCGCGAGCCAAGCCCGATGGGGCCTATGAGGGCACTCTTTAGGCAGCCCACGAAGGACGAGAGGACTACCCAAATTGCGTGTGACCGCGGGCGTATCGGAAGCTGCTTTCTTTGCTTACTTTCTTTGCAGCAGCAAAGAAAGTGAGTGCCGCCCCGCAGTGCTAATAGACCGACACGATCACAGGATTCCCCCAAAAGCCGAAAAAGAAAAATGCTGACGATAACAAACCTCCACGCCGGTTACGGCAAAGTCAAAGTCCTCCACGGCATCTCACTGAACGTGCCGAAGGCAAAAGTCGTCACGCTGATCGGCTCGAACGGCGCCGGCAAGACCACGACGATGCGCGCCATCTCCGGCATGATCAAGCCGACCGAAGGCGAAATCACAATGGGCGTCGGCAGCAACTCCAAGCGCATCGATTCGCTCGATTCGCACAAGATCGCGCGCCTCGGACTCGCGCATTCACCGGAAGGACGCCGCGTATTCGCGACCATGTCCGTCACCGATAACCTGCTGCTCGGCGCTTTTCCGCGTCTCACATGGTCGCGCCCGAAGGGCGATGTCAGCGCCGATCTCGAACGCGCGATCGAACTCTTTCCGCGTCTGAAAGAACGCCGCAATCAACTCGCCGGCACGCTATCGGGCGGCGAACAGCAGATGCTCGCCATGGCGCGCGCCATCATGCTCAATCCGGACCTCGTCCTGCTCGACGAACCGTCGATGGGTCTCGCGCCCATTCTCGTCGACGAAGTCTTTCGCATCATCGAGCGCCTCAAAGCGGACGGCGTCACGATGCTGCTAGTCGAACAGTTCGCAGCCGCAGCGCTCAATGTCGCGGATTACGGCTACGTGCTCGAAAACGGACGCGTCGCGACGCACGGCCCGGCAGAGCAGTTGCGCAACGATCCGTCGGTGAAGGCGGCCTACCTTGGCGCGAGTCACTGATTGCCGCACTGCGGCAGACGCAATCCGCTCTATCATGATCGGAGCGCGACCGCGCGCGTCCGACATCGTGAAAGGAGCTGCCATGATCAGCGGCAAGACCACTCTGATTGCTCACCTCGGCTACCCGACCGAAGCGTTCAAGGCGCCGATGATCTACAACCCCTGGTTCGACAAACAGGGCATCGATGCGGTCGTCGTGCCGATGGGCGTCAAACCCGACGATTACGTCGCGTTCCTGCCGCATCTGTTCAAGCTGACGAACATCCGCGGCGCGCTCGTCACCATGCCGCACAAGATCACGACCGTCGGCCTGATGGATGAAGTGAGTCCCACCGCGCGCATCGCCGGAGCCTGCAACGCAATCCTGAAGCGCGAAGACGGCAGGCTCGTCGGCGATCAGTTCGACGGCGCGGGCTTCGTGCGCGGCGTCGAGCGCAAGGGCCGCAAACTCGCGGGCACACGCGTGCTCGTGCTCGGCAGCGGCGGCGTCGGCTCGCCGATCGCGGCATCGCTCGCGGCGGCGGGCGTCGCGGAACTCGCTATCTTCGACACCAACACGGCGTCCGTCGAAGGGCTCGCCTCGCGCTTGCGCGAGCACTATCCGAACCTGATCGTCAGAACCGATACGAAAGATCCCGACGGCTTCGACGTCATCGTCAACGCGACACCGCTCGGCATGAAGGACACGGACCCGCTGCCGTTCGATATCGACCGCATCGCGCCAGGCACGTTCGTCGGCGAAGTGGTGATGAAGTCGGAATACACGCCGCTCCTGCGCGCCGCGAAAGACAAGGGCTGCGCCGTGCAGGTCGGCACGGACATGCTGTTCGAGATGATTCCGGCGTATCTGGAGTTCTTCGGCTACGGCACCGCCACTGCCGACGAGCTGCGCGCGGTCGCTCAGATCAAATACGCGTAACGAAGCCTGCGCGGACATAACCGCGCTTCGTTCCTATACTTTTATCGACACAGCAAGGCAGACGCTCATCCTCTGACAAATAGGCCGCCCGCATGCGCGGCTCGGAAAAGCAGGGAGGAATCATGGGATCGACTGCACCCGGCTTGCCGGCCGATGACAATCACGCGCCGAAGCCGCACGGCCATCCGGCATTGATGGGGCTCTCGCTCGCGGCGCTCGGCGTAGTCTACGGTGATATCGGCACGAGTCCGCTCTATACGCTCAAGACCGTGTTCGATCCCGCGGGCGGCCTGCCTTTGCAGCCGGCGAACGTGATCGGCATCGTGTCGCTGATCTTCTGGTCGCTCACCATCATCGTGTCGCTCAAGTACGTGACGCTGATCCTGCGCGCCAACAATCACGGCGAAGGCGGCATCATGGCGCTGCTCGCGCTCGCGGCATCGTCGGTGGAATCGAAGAAGCGGCTGAAGCATGTGCTGCTGCTCGTCGGCGTGATGGGCGCGGCGCTCTTTTACGGCGATGGCGTCATCACGCCCGCCATTTCCGTGCTGAGCGCAGTGGAAGGCCTCGAAGTGGCGGCGCCCGGCCTTCAGCCTTATGTCGTGCCCCTCACGCTCGTCGCGCTGGTCGCGCTGTTCGTGATGCAAAAGCACGGTACGTCGGGCATCGGCGCCGTCTTCGGGCCGGTGATGGTGCTGTGGTTCATCGTGCTGGCCGTGTCGGGGCTCATGAACATCAAGGATTCGCCGCATATCCTCGCGGCGCTCAATCCGCTCGAAGGACTCGAGTTCTGCATGCGGCATCGGTGGCTCGCATTCGTTGCGCTGGGCGCGGTCGTGCTTTCGCTCACGGGCGCCGAAGCGCTCTATGCCGACATGGGCCACTTCGGTTCGCGGCCGATCCGCCTGACATGGTTCGCGATCGTCTTCCCCGCGCTCGCGCTCAACTATCTCGGTCAGGGCGCGCTTCTTATCGCCGATCCCGCCGCGTTGCAGAATCCGTTCTACCGGCTCTTTCCATCGTGGATGCTGTATCCGATGGTCGTGCTCTCCACCATCGCGACCGTGATCGCATCGCAGGCCGTGATCTCGGGCACCTATTCGATGACCAAGCAGGCGATGCAGCTCGGCTTTCTGCCGCGCATGAGCGTCGTGTACACATCGGCGCGGGAGATCGGGCAGATCTATGTGCCGGGCATCAACTGGACGCTCCTGCTCGCAGTGGTCGCGGCCGTGCTCGGCTTCGGCTCGTCGACGGCGCTCGGCTCCGCATACGGCATCGCGGTCACGGGCACGATGCTCATCACCACGTTGCTGACGTTCTTCGTGATCCGCTATGCGTGGCGATACAACTGGGCACTATGTATCTTCGCCACCGCATTCTTCTTCGTGATCGACGCGATGTTCTTTTCGGCGAATTGCCTGAAGATTGCGGACGGCGGCTGGTTCCCGGTGGCGATCGGTCTCGTGATGTTCACGATCATGGCGACGTGGGGACGCGGTGCGCAGATGATGATTCAGGAAGCGCGCGCGCGTGCGGGCACGATGCCGCTCAAGCCGTTTCTCGCCAACCTGCTCGAACGTTCGCCGGCGCGCGTGGAAGGCACGGCGATCTTCATGTCGAACGATCCGAGCGGCGTGCCGCATTCGCTGCTGAACAACCTCATGCATAACCGCGTGCTGCACGAACACACGGTCTTTTTGACGGTCGCGACCGAGCCTGTGCCATGGGTCGACGAAGCGCGCCGCGTGTCGATCGAAACGCTCGGCAACGGCTGCTTCCAGGTGACGGTGAACTACGGTTTCAAGGACGAAGTCGATCTTCCCGCCGCGCTGGAAAAGTGCCGCGGGGCCGGGCTGAAATTCGATCGCGCGACGATCTCGTACTTCATGTCGCGCGCGACCGTCGTGCCGACGCCCGGCGCCGGCATGGCCTTATGGCGCGAACGGCTGTTCGCGATCATGTTGCACAATGTCGGCAACGTCGCGGCCTATTTGCGATTACCGGCCGATCGCGTGATCGAACTCGGCGCGCGCGTCGAGATATGACGGCGCAAGTCAGCGGATTTGCGTGCGTTCGACGCAAGCAGGCGGCGCGTATTCAAGCGAAACTCACGATAAGAAATGCGGCAGACAGGAGACGCCATGACCGCCAGCAACACGCCGACCCGCCATCCGTTTCCATCGACAGCGCGCCTCGTCGAACGCGGCAAGATCTCGTCCGCGCGCGAGGCCGTGCGGCTGATACGCTCGGGCGACACGATCGCGACGAGCGGTTTCGTCGGCATCGGCTTCGCGGAGGAAGTGGCGATCGCGCTCGAAGAACGCTTCGTCGAAGGCGACGATCCGATCGCGGACCTCACGCTCGTGTATGCGGCGGGCCAGGGCGATGGCCGCAGCAAAGGCCTCAATCATCTGGCGCGCGAAGGGCTCGTCAAGCGCGTGATCGGCGGGCACTGGGGACTCGTGCCGGGCCTTCAGAAGATGGCGATAGAGAATCGCATCGAAGCGTATAACTTGCCGCAAGGCGTGATCTCGCAGCTCTTTCGCGATATCGCCGCGCATCGGCCAGGGCAACTTTCGACGGTCGGGCTCGGCACCTTCGTCGATCCGCGCAACGGCGGCGGCAAGCTCAATGCGCGCACGACGGAAGATCTCGTGCGGCTCATGGAGATCGACGGCACGGACTATCTCTACTACAAGACCTTTCCGATCGACGTCGCCATCGTGCGCGGCACGACCGCCGATCTCAACGGCAACGTCACGATGGAAAAGGAAGCGCTGACGCTCGAAGCGTTGTCCATCGCGATGGCCGCGCGCAATTCGGGCGGCATCGTGATCGCGCAAGTCGAGCGGCTTGCGGAATCGAACACGCTCAACTCGCGCCAAGTGAAGATACCCGGCGTGATGGTCGACTGCGTCGTACTGGCAAAGCCCGACAATCACTGGCAGACCTTCGGCGAGCAATACAGCGCGGCGTTTTCGAGCGAATTGCGCGTGGCCGCGAGTTCGGTGCCGCCGATGTCGCTTACGGAACGCAAGATCATCGCGCGGCGAGCGGCGTTCGAATTGATGGCCAATAGCGTCGTGAATCTCGGCATCGGCATGCCGGAGGGCATCGCGAGCGTCGCGAACGAAGAGCAGGTGATCGATCTCTTCACGATGACGACGGAGCCGGGCGTGATCGGCGGCATTCCCGCGGGCGGCCTCAATTTCGGCGCGGCGACGAATACGCAGGCGATCATCGATCAGCCGTATCAGTTCGACTTCTACGATGGCGGCGGCCTCGACATCGCGTTCCTAGGTCTTGCGCAAGCGGACGGCGAAGGCAATCTCAACGTGAGCAAGTTCGGGCCGAAGCTCGCGGGCGCGGGCGGCTTCATCAATATCAGCCAGGCGGCGAAGAAGGTCGTGTTCGTCGGCACTTTCAATGCGGGCAAGCTCCATGTCGCGATCAACGAAGGCAAGCTCGAGATTCGCCGCGAAGGCGAATGCCGCAAGTTCGTCGATGCCGTCGAGCATCGCACGTTCAGCGGGCGTTATGCGGCGGAGCGCGGGCAGACCGTGATCTATATCACCGAGCGCTGCGTGTTCGAACTCACGGACAAGGGACTTGCGCTGACCGAGGTCGCACCGGGCGTCGATATCGAGCGAGACATCGTCGCGCAAATGGGTTTCGCGCCGATCATGGACACGCCGCCGCGTCTGATGGACGAACGCATCTTCCGCGATGCGCCAATGGGCTTGCGCAATATCCTGCTGAGGCTCGATCTCTCCGAACGCTTCAGCTACGACGCGGAGAAGAATCTCTTCTTCATCAACTTCGAAGGCCATGAAGTGAAGAGCCTGAGCGATGTCGAAGCGATTCGCCGCGAAGTCGAAAAGCAGTTAGCGGGCGTGACGACGAAGCCGCACGCGATCGTGAACTACGATAACTTTTCGATTCGCCCCGACATGCTCGACGCGTATTCGGAAATGGTCACGAAGCTCGTCGATGGACACTATGACCGCGTGACGCGCTATACGACGAGCGGCTTTCTAAGGCTGAAACTCGGCGACGCACTGAAACGTCGCGGCGTCGCGCCGTATATCTACGAAAGCCCTGAAGAAGCGCGCGAACACGAATCGAAACGCGCGTCGGAATGAAGCAAGGGCCGCGATTCGAGCGGCCCTTCGAATGTCATCCGCGAGCGGGGCGACGCGGCGCGGCTTCTCGCTGATTGCGCAGCCTGCTATGACGTATGCCGTAGCCGAAGTAAATGACGACGCCGATCGCCATCCAGACGATGAGCCGTATCCACGTATCGGCGGGCAGGCCGGACATCAGAAAGAGCGATGACAACGCGCCGAGCGGCGCGACCACATACACCGCGGGCGTCTTGAATGCGCGTTCGAGATTCGGCTGCGTGATGCGCAACACGAGCACGCCGATGCACACCACCATGAACGCGAACAGCGTGCCGATGCTCACGAGTTCACCGACGAGACCGATGGGCAACAGTCCCGCAAGAATCATCACGATGATGCCGGTGATGATGGTCGTGATATAGGGCGTGTGAAAGCGCGGGTGAATCTTCGATGCGAACGGTGGCAAGAGTCCGTCCTTCGCCATCGAATAGAAGATGCGCGGCTGCGACAGCAACAGCACGAGAATCACCGACGTCAGACCGAAAATCGCGCCCAGTTTCACGATGGGCGAAAGCCAGCGCATGCCGATCGCATCGACGCCGACTGCGATCGGGTCCGACACGTTCAGCTTGTCGTAAGACACGATGCCGGTGAGTACGTACGAAACGAGCACGTAGAGAATGGTGCAGATCGTGAGCGAACCGAGAAGGCCGATCGGCATGTCGCGTCGCGGATTGCGCGTCTCCTGCGCGACGCACGATACCGAATCGAAACCGATATAGGCAAAGAACACGACGGCCGCGCCACGCAACACGCCGCTCATGCCGAACACGCCCGACTCGCCGGTATTCGGCGGTATGAACGCGCCGGTCGGATTTTGCGCCGTGACCCAGTGGTTCGTATCGACATAGGCGATGCCCGCCGCGATGAACGCGAGCACGATCAGCACCTTGATGACGACGATGAAGCTGTTCACACGCGCCGACTCGCGTATGCCGATAACCAGAAGAATCGTGATGAGCCCGACGATCACCATCGCGGGCACGTTGAGGATCGCGCCGACATGACTCCAGCCGTGACCGGGATCGTAAGCGAAAGGCGCTTTCGCAAGCTGCTCGGGTATGTCGATGCCGATCGAATGCAGAAAGCTCACGACATAACCCGACCATCCGATCGCGACGGTCGTTGCGCCGACCGCGTATTCGAGTATCAGATCCCAGCCGATGAGCCACGCAATCAGTTCGCCCATCGTCGCATAAGCGTAGGTGTACGCGCTCCCCGATACGGGCACGGTGGAAGCCATCTCTGCATAACACAGGCCAGCGAGCGCACAAACGATTGCGCCGAGCACGAAAGAGATGATGATCGCGGGGCCGGCGTTGGTGGCGGCCGCGTGGCCCGTCAGCACGAAAATCCCCGCGCCGATGATGCAGCCGATGCCGAGCAACACGACATCGAGCGCGGTGAGCGAACGCTTCAGCGCGTGGCCGCCGTGTTCCTGAAGCACTTCCTCGCTTTCGGCCGCTTCGCTTTGCAACGCAGCAACGGACTTTCTTTGCATGACGGTCACGATCGCCTCCTTATGCGGCGGCAGCGTGGCCACGCCGGGTGGCGCGGCGAATTCTGTCGCCTGTTCGACTGCGCGATGATCCAGGTGCCTGCGGCCTTGCACTTGCACGTTCGGTCTGACGTATGTGTCTCGTGATAGCAGATTTCGCCGGCGAATTCGAGCGCGGCGCCGTGCGAAACGCGAGCAACGGACATTTACGAAATATGCTTATTCACGGCGTCGCGGGTACGGAGCAGGAAACGTGCCGCTGGCTATATCCGCCGTGGCTCGTGCGGCGCGACGCATGACCACACGACGCCAGCGGTCATCAATTGCCGATGCATCGCGCACTATAATCACATTCACGATTGCAATCCTTAACCCGGAAACCGTTCTTATGCATATGGAACGTTCACCGGCCTTTTCCTCACGTGGAGATTTGATATGGCTATACGCATTGGTGATGAAGCCCCCGATTTCACGGCAGAGACGACCGAAGGCACGATTCGCTTTCACGAGTGGATCGGCGACAAATGGGCAATCCTGTTCTCGCATCCGAAGGACTTCACGCCGGTTTGCACGACCGAGCTCGGTTATATGGCCAAGCTCAAGCCCGAGTTCGACAAGCGCAATACGAAGGTGATCGGCCTCTCGATCGACCCGGTGACGAATCACTCGCAGTGGGCGAAGGACATCGAGGAAACGCAGGGCACGGCGGTCAACTATCCGATGATCGGCGACGCGGATCTCAACGTCGCGAAGCTCTACGACATGATCCATCCGAACGCGAGCGGCGCGAATCCGCGCACGGCGAACGACAACGCGACGATCCGCGCGGTGTTCATCGTCGGTCCGGACAAGAAGGTGAAGGCCACGTTCACGTATCCGATGAGCGCGGGCCGCAACTTCGACGAAGTGCTGCGCCTGCTCGACGCGCTGCAACTGAACGCGAAGCACACGGTCGCGACGCCGGTGAACTGGAAGCCGGGCGACGACGTCATCATTCCGACGTCCGTCTCGGATGAAGACGCGAAGAAGAAGTATCCCGAAGGCTTCAAGACGCTGAAGCCCTATCTGCGCACGGTCGCGCAGCCGAAGTAAGACACGGCGCTTCCGGGCGTCTCAGGCGCCGGCCCGCGAAATGCGGACCGGCGCTTTTCATTTCGCTCAGTTATGCCCCGTGCGTCGCTCGGGCGACGTTTCGACTTCGCCGGGCCTGCGCAGCATCTTGTCCACTTCGCCCGCGTGCAGTTCCTCGACCTGGATCATCTGCCGCGCGTATTCCTCCAGCGCGACGGAACGGTCTTCGACGAGCGAGAGCAACTCGCGATATTGACCGAGCGCGACGTTTTCCGATTGCAGCGATTCGCGCAGGATCGTCGCGATGTCGAACGTGTGATTGTCGAGCAGCGGGCCTATCTCAAGCGACGGATACGCGCCGAGCGTCGTGATCCATTCGCCGGCCTGATGCGCGTGCAGCAGGGATTCATCGGCCTGTGCGCGCAGCCACGAGACGATGGGAATGCGTCCGAAGCCGAAGACGAGAAACGAATAGTGCGTGTAACGCACGACACCCGCCAGTTCGGATTCGAGAATCTTGTTCAGGACGCCGACGACCCTTTCCTTTTCGAGCTCTGCCATTCTTGCCTCCGTTTTTCAACGCCGCGCATGCACAGGCATGACTCATTGTAGTCACGCGCGCGGCGCATGCGAGGCGAAAGTGCGGCGTCCGGGCGCGCAAGATGCGCTCCCGGCGGGCCATGAAGGCGATGCGGGCGGCCTGCCCGCCGCTGCATCCGAATGGTGATTCAGAACCGGCTTCAGGCGATTTCTTCGATCCAGAGCGAGGCCGTGCGCGACAGCACTTGCGACATGGCCGCTCGCGCGCCGTCGCCGTCGGCGGTTTCGATCGCGCGCACGAGCCTGCCGTAATCGCCGAGCTGCGAATCGGGCACGCGCGGCAGCGCATGGGGCTGATTGCGCAGCGCCGCCTTCATGGTGCGGATGCCGACGCGCACGACGCTGCCCATCTGCCGTAGCACTTCATCGCCGCTTGCATCGACGATGGCGGCCTGCAGCGCCTCTTCGGCGGCGGACTGCAAGGGTTCGGACGGGCTCGCATGCAGGAGCCGCTGATAGGCCGCGTTGATGGCGATGCGCTGATGCCGGTTCGCACGCGTCGCGGCGAGCGCGGCGGCAGGCGGATCGACGAGCGCACGAAATTCCATCAGCCTGCGGATGCAGTCGGGATCGTGCAGCGCACGCATGCGCCACTCGGCGACTTCCGGGTCCATGATAAGCCATTCGCGTGCAGGCTTGATGCGCGTCCCCGTCTTGGGCCGCACGTCGAGCATGCGGCGCGAGATGAGAATGCTCAACGCCTCTCGCATGATGGTCCGGCTCACACCGTGCTTCTTCGAAAGAATGACTTGTGGCGGAAGCACGTTGTCCTGGTATTCGCCGCTCACGATGCCCGCGACGAGTTGATTCACCACGCGCTTGACGAGCGATGCTTCATATCCATGATTCATGTTTTTGTTCTCGTGATAACGCCCGCGCCTGCGGCTTCGAGCTGCTCGTCGCCGAGCGGCAAGGCCAGCGCTTGTCTAAGTTCACGGCGCCTCGGTGCGCCGCACGGTCGACCGCTCGCGTGATGCGCTTGCCCGGCACGCCGTGTATTTGGTCCCCCGGATTTGACTACTCGATGCGGCCTTGGCCGCACACCCCGCAGCGGTCGGCATTGTTTGGACAGCGTCGTCGATCCGCTGAAAGAAGCGTATTGTGCGTGGCCCGTTTTAACAATATGGTGAGCCGCGAATTCGACTGACTATGGTGCGTCCGACCACAAAATCGCGTGGACACGGGCAGATGCGCGAATCCATGCGAAGTCCGCAAGCGTTTGCGCAACATCCGTGACGTAACGGACAGTCCGCAGCCATGTGTTACCTTTTCGAGCCACAGTTCAACATCGCAACGGGAGAAGCGAAACATGAAAGTCGCCGTCATGGGTGCGGGCGCGGTCGGTTGTTATTACGGCGGCATGCTCGCGCGCGCGCGTCACGAGGTCGTGCTGATCGCGCGGCCGCAGCATGTCGAGGCGATCGAACGCGACGGCTTGCGGCTCGACACGCAGCATTTCGACGAACGGGTACACGTCGCCGCGAGCACCGATGCGAGCGCCGTGAAGGGCGCGCAACTCGTGCTCTTCTGCGTGAAGTCCACGGACACCGAAAGCGCCGCGAAGGCACTCGCGCCTTATCTCGAACACGATGCGCTGCTGCTGTCGCTGCAAAACGGCGTCGAGAATGCGGAGCGCCTGCGCGAACTGTTGCCGCAAGAGGCGGCGGCCGCTGTCGTGTACGTCGCGACGGAAATGGCGGGGCCGGGGCACGTGAAGCACAACGGACGCGGTGAACTCGTGATCGAGCCATCGACGAAGAGCGAAGGCGTTGCGCGTGCGCTCGTGGCGGCGGGCGTGCCGACCGAAATCTCCGACAACGTGCGCGGCGCGCTATGGGCGAAGCTCGTGCTGAATTGCGCCTACAACGCGCTGTCCGCGATCACGCAGTTGCCTTATGGAAAGCTCGTGCAGGGCGAGGGCATTACACGCACGATGCGCGATGTCGTCGACGAATGCCTTGCGGTCGCGAAAGCGGACAACGTGACGATTCCCGGCGATGTCGATGCCGCCGTGCGCCGTATCGCCGAGACGATGCCGAATCAGTTCTCGTCGACGGCGCAGGATCTCGCGCGCGGCAAGAAGAGCGAGATCGATCATCTGAACGGGCTGATCGTGCGGCGTGGCGAAGCGCTCGGCGTGCCGACGCCGGCGAATCGCGTGCTGCATGCGCTCGTCAAGGCAATCGAGAGCAAGGGTTCGTAGGCGCGTTTTAGACGGACGACGGTCGTTGCCGGGCACGGGCGATGCTGAGTATGAAGCACGCACAGAAATCACCGTGCGCAGGCCAACATACCGGAGGTTCACCATGAAATCGTTCGTCAAAGCCGTGGCCGTCGCCGCTGTAGTGGTGGCGCCGGCGCTTTCATTCGCGCAAACCGATTCGTCGCTTACGCGGGGTCAGGTGAAGGAAGATCTGAGGCAGGTCGAAGCAGCGGGCTACGATCCGTCGCGCTCGGACCAGACTTCGTATCCGTCGGATATCCAGCGCGCCGAGCGCCGCGCATCGGGGCAGAACAATGCCTATAACGCCGATATGAATTCCTACGGCGGCGCAACCAGCGGCCGCTCGGCTGCAGGCATGCGCGCGATGCCGCGGATGGACAACGACGGCACCAAGCCCCTTTATTTCGGTCATTGATGCTGCGAGGGGCCGGGTTCTGCGTGTTCGACGCAACGGCGTTACCATCGATTCTTCCGTTCGCTATGGTGCGTTCGTTCGCAGGAAGACACTCATGGATAAAGCCGTCAAGATTCCCGGTCCCGATCATCCGATCACGATCGAGCGCAGTCCGTCGCGCGTGCTGGTCAAAGCGGGCGGACGCGTGATCGCCGATACGACCGAAGCGCTTTCATTGCGCGAGGCATCGTATCCCGAGGTGCTATATGTGCCGCGCAAGGACGTGGACATGTCGCAACTCGAACGCACGTCGCACTCGACATACTGCCCTTACAAGGGTGAGTGCAGCTATTACAGTATCCCTTCAGATGGACAAAAGTCGGCCAACGCGGTGTGGTCGTATGAGTCTCCTTATGAGGCTGTTGCGTCGATAAAAGATCATCTCGCGTTCTATCGAGATCGCGTGGATTCGATCGAAACCCGCGAAGCGTAATGCTCAATCGAGAAACGATCTGGCGCGATGTTTGAGCATCGCGCTGAAGTCGTCCAGCCAGCCGATCGAAAGACGCCAGCTCTGCCAGTAAAGATCGACGTCGAAGCGCGCACCGGGCGACACTTCCACCAGGTCGCCGTTTTCGACGTGCTGCGCGACGAGCCGTTGCGGACACATTCCCCACGCCAGCCCCGACGTGCACGCGCGCACGAAGCCCTCGCCATGCGGCACGACATGCGCGGGCGGTTCGATCTCCGCGCGGCTCATGCGTTTGATGAAGCGCTTCTGCAATTCATCCTTTTCGTTGAAATTGACGCAGGGCGCGCGGCGCAACGCATCGCGCGTGAGGCCATCGGCGAAATAGCGCGCGAAGTACGCGGGCGAACATACCGCGCGATAACGCATGCGTCCGAGCTTCATCGAACGCCAGCCGGGAACGGGCTCGGCTTGCGTGGTGATCGCGCCTTGCACATCGCCTTCGCGGATGCGTTGCGCCGTGTGATCCTGATCGTCGACGACGACATCGAGCAGCAGTTCACGTTCGATGCAAAAGTCCGCCGCGGCGTCGATGAACCATGTGCTCATGCTGTCGTCGTTCACCGCGATGCGCAATTTCGCGCGCCGCCCGCTCTGCGCGCCCGGTAAGGCTGGCATGTGCCCGCCGAGTTCGGCTTCGAGCAATTGCACGCGTTCGGTGTGGCGGCACAAGAGCGCGCCGGAAGCGGTTGCTTCGCATGGTTGGCCGCGCTTGACGAGCAGGGCGCCTACGCGCTCTTCAAGGAGCTTCACGCGCTGCGAGACGGCCGAAGGCGTGACGTTCAGTTCGCGCGCCGCACGCTCGAAAGAACCGGTGCGCACGACGGCAAGCAGCGAATCGAGGAGAGCGTACTCGAGCATTAGCGTTCCTTAATCGGAATTAGAAAGTTTAGCTGTGTGAATGTACATCAGACGCGCAAACTAGAGCCTTCTTCCATTCCGATCAAGCGACGCGATGCAACCGAACCCGTTCAAACTCGAACGCTATTTCTCGCAGCACGAATTCACCGCGCGCCATCTGTTGTGCACTTCCGATCCCGAATCGATGTCGATCGGCGAACTGCTTGCATATGAACCGGACTCGATCGACGGTCTGCGCGATACCTGGCTCGGTTATACGGAATATCCCGGCGCACCCGCGCTGCGGCGCGAACTGGCGACGCTGTACGAGAACATCGATGCTGACGAGATCATCGTGCACACGGGCGCTCAGGAAGCGATCTATTCGTTCATGAACACGATGCTCGCGCCAGGCGATCACATGATCGTGCATATGCCGGGCTATCAGTCGCATTACACGGTGGCCGAGGCGCTGGGCGTGAGCGTTGCGCCGTGGAAGGCGCGGGAAGAAGCGGGCTGGTCGCTCGATCCGGCGGAGCTCGAAACGCTCGTCACGCCGGCCACACGCGCGCTCGTGATGTGCGTGCCGCACAATCCGACCGGTTATCTGCCGTCGCGCGACGTGTTCGATGCGATCGTCGCGTTCGCGCGCAAGCATGGACTATGGCTATTCAGCGACGAGGTGTATCGCGGGCTCGAACATGATCGCGCGGATCGTCTGCCCGCCGCATGCGATGTGTACGAGCGCGCGATTTCACTCGGTGCGCTCTCGAAGACGCACGGGCTCGCCGGCCTGCGCCTCGGCTGGATCGCGACGAAGAGCGCGCAAGTGCTCGAACGCATGAGCACGTTCAAGGACTATCTCACCATCAGCAACAGCGCGCCGAGCGAGTATCTGTCGGCGATTGCAGTGCGCCACACTGATGCGCTTATCGAACGCAATGTTTCGATGATCCGCGCGAATCTGGGCGTGCTAGACGCCTTCTTCGCGCGCCATGCGGATCGTTTCGAGTGGCATCGTCCGCGCGCGGGCACGATCGGTTTCGTGCGGTTGAAGCGCGAAGGCGCCGAGCGGTTCTGCGCAGAACTGCTCGAACGCACGGGCGTGCTCCTCTTGCCCTCGACGCTGGTCGATCACGGCGACGAGCATGTGCGCCTCGGTTTCGGCAGGCGCAACATGCCCGATGTGCTCGCGATCGTCGATGCCTATTTGGATGCGACCGTCACGAGCACCGCGTCCTGACGATAGGCGTCCGGAAACATCTGCTTCAGGTTCGCCACTTTCGGCAGATCGTTGATCGCGATATAAGGGCTTTCCGGATGCTCCGTCAGATAGTTCTGGTGATAGCCTTCGGCCGGATAGAAGCCCTTGTAGTCTTCGATCTTCGTGACGATCTTGCCGCCATACACATGCGCCTTGTCGAGCTGCGCGATATACGCATTGGCGATCTCGCGCTGCGCTGCGTTCGTCGGGAATACGGCCGAGCGATATTGCGTGCCGTGATCGGGGCCTTGATAGTTCAGTTGCGTCGGATTGTGCGCGACCGAAAAGAAGATCTGCAGCAGCTTGCCGTACGACACCTGCGCCGGGTCATACGTGATCCGCACCGATTCCGCATGACCGGTATCGCCTTCGCTCACGCGATCGTATTGCGCCGTGCCGGCCGCGCCGCCCGCATAGCCCGACAGCGCTTCCTTCACGCCGCGAACGTGCTGAAACACGCCTTGCACGCCCCAGAAGCAGCCGCCCGCGAATACGGCCGTTTCCGTATGCACGGCCGTCGCGCTTTCGTCATGCACGGGCGGCGGAATCTTCACGGCTTCCTCGCTCGAATGCGCGACGCGCTGCAGTGCGAACGCGCCCGCGAACAATACGGCCACGCTGACGGCCTTGAATGTCATGCTGTTGGTCCTGAACATGTCTGCTCCTCAAGAAGTCGCATTCAACCGAACGTGAAGGCATACGCTTCGACGCCGGGGTCGAGAAATTCGATGGTGAACGTGCGGTCGGCGACGGGGCCCGCCTGCCGCACCAACTGATAGAGGCGCTGTTCGGTCACGGTGCCGCTTCCGTCCGCCTGAATGTCGCTGCCATGCGATGCGCCCGGCGCCGCGCCATCGATGCTCACGCGAAAGCGCACCGGCTTGCCATCTTTCGACGGCCCGAGCACGAGATGCAGATCGCGCGCATGAAAGCGATACACGATGCGCCCCGTCGCGCCTTCGAGCGTCGCGTGCTCGGCGCCGACCTTCCACGCGCCCGCGAGTCCCCAGTCGTTGACGTCGAGGGCGTTGGGCGCGGCATAGTCGTGAATGCGATCCTGCGTTTCGCCGCCCGGCGACATGAACTGCTGCGCGCGTTCGTAACCGATATACGTTTCAGGCGAACGCATGTCCGCGTTGTCGGCCTGCATCATCGCGCCCTGACCGATGTCGTTATCGTCATGCTTCGCGCTCATCGCCATGGCAGGCGCGGCGCCGTGACCCGCTTCGGCAAGCAGTTGCTGAATCACCTGCTCGGAGTGCGCATAATCGCCTTCGCCGAAGTGGTGATAGCGGATATCCCCCTTGGCGTCGATGAAATAATGCGCCGGCCAGTACTGATTATTCAACGCGCGCCAGATCGCGAAGTTGTTGTCGATCGCAACGGGATAATCGATACCGAGATCGTGAACCGCCTTCTTCACGTTATCGACGTTGCGCTCGAATGCGAACTCCGGTGCATGCACGCCGATCACGACAAGCCCCTGATCGCGATACTTCTGCGCCCACGTCTTCACATACGGCAACGTGCGCAGGCAGTTGATGCACGAGTACGTCCATACATCGACGAGCACGACCTTGCCACGCAACGCTTCCTTTGTAAGCGGCGGCGAGTTGAGCCATTGCACCGCGCCATCGAGCGAAGGCAGCGTGCCTTCCACGGGCAGCGGCGCGGGGTTCGGCGACTTCGGCGGCTCGGTGCTCGCGCGCATCATCGCGGGTCCGTTGTTATCGACGTTCGCCGTGTTCGCGGACATCATCATCGCGCCCTGGTTCTTGTTCGAGAGCTTGTCGACGAGCTGTTGTTCGATGCCCGAGGTCGCGACCGTCGATACACGAGCGAGCACGCCGGTGTCCAGCCCGAGCCCGATCGCGACAACGCCGAGCAGCATCGCCCCGCCGATGCCGCGCCGCACCCATTCGCCTGCGCCGAGCGAGCGCTTCATCGCGGCGAACACGCGTCCGCCGATCAGCAAGGCAACCGCGAGCGAGGTCGCCGCGCCCGCTGCATACGCGAGCAGGAGCAGAGTCGTGCCGACGCTCGCGCCGTTGAGCGCCGCGCCCGTCAACACGAGTCCGAGGATCGGGCCTGCGCAGGGCGCCCACAGAAGACCGGTCGCGATGCCGAGCATGAACGATCCGACGAAGCTCGGCTTGCCGTCGCCGCGTTGCGCGAATGCGGTGAGACGATTGCCCGCGCTCACGAGCGGATGCATCACGCGCTCGGCGAGACTCGGCAACAGCAGTGTGAGGCCGAACACTGCGAGCAGGACGATGGCCGCCCAGCGACCGTATTGATTGGCCTGCGTGACCCAGCCGCCACCGACGGCCGCGAGCGTCGCGACGACGGCGAAGGTCAGGCCCATGCCCGCGAGCAACGGCAAGCCGCTTTTCACGAACGGCTGATCCGCGCGCGAGAACACGAAGGGAAGCACCGGCAGGATGCACGGACTGAGAATCGTCAGCGCGCCGCCGAGATAGGCAAGAACGATGAGCAGCATGATGGTATCGGGTGGTCGAGGTTGATCGGAGTGCTGGCGCGATTCAGGCTGCGCCGGGCGTGAAGTTCATCGCGACGCCGTTCATGCAGTAGCGCAGGCCCGTGGGCTTCGGACCGTCGTCGAAGACGTGGCCCAGATGACCGCCGCAGCGCCGGCAATGCACTTCGGTACGCACGACGCCGAACGAGCCGTCGATGCGCGTCGCGACCGCATGATCGAGCGGCGCCCAGAAACTCGGCCAGCCGGTATGACTGTCGAACTTGGTGCGCGAGGAGAACACCGCCAGCTTGCAACCCGCGCAACTGAACGTGCCCGCGCGATGCTCGTCGTTGAGCGGGCTCGTATAAGGGCGTTCGGTGCCTTCGCGGCGTAATACGTCGAATTGCACCGGATCGAGTAGACGATGCCATTCATCGTCGCTATGGACGATTTCGAAGCTTTCCTGCGTCTTCGGATCGGCCGCGAGCGCGCGAAAGCGTCCGCCCAGTGCGAACGCTGCGGCGGCGGCCGCGGTGCCTGTGAGGAGAAAGCGGCGGCGGGTTTGCATGATGCGTGCCTCGTGTTCGAGTGGTGTAGCGGCATCGTATTCGCGCGCGCATCCCCGAGTCCTCACCGAAAGTTAAATTAAATGTGATACTTGGCCGCGCGCTTTTCTGCACAATGGCACAGACGCTCGTCCATTGTTCTGCGGATTGGGCGCGCGTGTTTTTCTCTGCCGATAACATTCCTCATGGATCATCCGAAACGCATTCTGATTGTCGAAGACGACATGCATATCGCCGATGTGCTGAGTCTCAACCTGCGCGACGAACGCTACGAAGTCGTGCATAGCGCCGATGGCGCCGAAGGGCTGCGCCTGCTCGAACAGGGCGGATGGGATGCGCTGATTCTGGATCTGATGCTGCCCGGCGTCGACGGCCTCGAAATCTGCCGGCGTGCGCGCGCGATGACACGCTATACGCCGATCATCATCACGAGCGCGCGTTCGAGCGAGGTGCATCGCATTCTCGGCCTCGAACTCGGCGCGGACGACTATCTTGCGAAGCCGTTCTCGGTGCTCGAACTCGTCGCGCGCGTGAAGGCGCTGCTGCGCCGCGTCGATGCGGTCGCGAAGGACTCGCGGCTGGAGACGGGGCGCATCGAAGTGGCGGGCATCGCGATCGATCCGCTCGCGCGCGAAGCATGGGTGGATGGCGCGCGCATCGAACTCACGCCGCGCGAGTTCGATCTGCTTTATCACTTCGCGCGTCATCCGGGCAAGGTGTTCTCGCGCATGGACCTGCTCAATGCGGTGTGGGGTTATCGGCATGAAGGTTATGAGCACACGGTCAATACGCATATCAATCGTTTGCGCGCGAAAGTAGAGAAAGATGCCGCCGATCCGAAGCGCATTCTCACGGTATGGGGCCACGGCTATAAGCTCGCGGCGCAATCGCCTGACGGCAAGGATGGCGCGTCGTGAAGCTCACCTTGTCGCAACGGCTCTTCGCGGTGTTCTGCGTGCTGTTGCTCGCGTGCTGCGGCGCATCGGCGTGGCTGCAGATTCGCGCGAGCGATCTGCGCGAGAAGGAAGTCATTCAGAGTCTTTCGCGCGGGCTTGCGGCGCATATCGCGCGTGACGGCGCGCTCGCCGATGCCAACGACATCGATGCGCCCGCCGTGCGCCGGCTCTTCAGTCAGTTGATGGTGGTGAACCCGAGCGTCGAAGTCTATCTGCTCGATAACACGGGGCGCGTGCGTGCCGACGATGCGCCGCCCGGACATCTCAAGCGCGATCATGTCGATCTCGCGCCGGTGCGGCAGTTCCTCGACGGCGCCGTGTTGCCGATTCTCGGTGACGATCCGCGCAGCGAGGGCAAGCGCAAAGTCTTCAGCGCAGCGCCGCTCGCCGCGCCCGGCAAGCCGCCGTTCGGCTATGTCTATGTCGTGCTGCTCGGCGAGGAGCACGATGCGCTGGCTGCGAAGGCATCGGCGAGCGCGGTGTTGCGCACCACGCTCGCGTCGATGGGCCTCGTCACATTGCTCGGGCTCGTCGCGGGCCTGGTTGCATTCGGGCTCGTTACGCGGCCGCTGCGCCGCCTCACCGAAGCAATGCGCAAGTTCGACGCGCGTGGCGCGCCAGCAGAACCGCCGGCGCTCGCGCGCATCGACACGCCCGATGCGCGGGCGAACGAACGCGACGAGATCGTCGTGCTCGAAAGCGCGTTCGCGCAGATGGCGGAACGCATCGGCGAGCAGTGGCGCGCGCTGGGTCAGCAGGATCGCGAGCGTCGCGAGATGGTCGCGAACATCTCGCACGATTTGCGCACGCCGCTGTCATCGCTGCATGGTTATCTCGAGACGCTGTCGCTCAAGTCCGACACGCTGCCGGATACCGATCGGCGTCGTTATCTGTCGATCGCGCTTGCACAGAGCGCGAAGGTGGGTCATCTCGCGCAGTCATTGTTCGAACTGGCGAAACTCGAACACGGCATGGTCGCGCCCGAAGCCGAGGCGTTCTCTCTCGCCGATCTGGTGCAGGACGTATTCGAAAAGTTTGAACTGCCCGCGCAATCGCGAGGCGTGCGCCTGAATGCCCAGATCGCGCCACGCTTGCCGAACGTAACGGCGGACCTCGGCATGATCGAGCGCGTGTTCACGAATCTGCTCGATAACGCGATCCGTCATACGCCTGCGCAAGGCGTCGTCGACGTGACACTTGCACTTGCGCGCGAACAATCTGACAGAGTGGAAGTCACGATCAGCGATACGGGTACGGGCATTCCGCCGGAAATGCGCAAGGCGCTTTTCATGCGTCCGTTCGCTTCGGGCGGCGCGCATCGCGGCGGGCTAGGGCTGCTTATCGTACAACGCATGCTGCAATTGCACGGCAGCCAGATTCGCCTGATCGATTCGAAAGACACGGGCACCACGTTTCACTTCGATCTGCCCGTCGCCTTTACGCAGACCGGCAATGGCGCGCCGCAAGTGCGCGGAGGGCGCGGTTAAAAAGAAGCCCGGCATTTCTGCCGGGCTGAATGGGATGGTCGTCGCCTGCGCCTGATCGCGCTGTTGGATTGCGCGTGCGGCGTTGCCCGGCCTGACCATCCGCGTGGACGTTTTCGTGAAAACCGAACGAAGCAAATTGCAGGGGCACTATCTTGCCCGTTTGATGACGTTTTAGTCTCTCAGACTTAAACCAATCTTAAGAAGTGTGCCGCGTGTGAAGTGCGCGTCGAGCGGCGCAGGTGAAACGGCGCGTAATCTGCGTGGCGTCTTTGCTTAAGCAAGTTATACGGTTTCTTTAGAGGCTCCTCTTCATTGCATTGCGAATTGATCGGCCGATATGGCCGCAGGCGACGATGGAAAAAAATGCCGAACGACAGCCGCGCGAAAGCGCGGAACGTTCTTTCATGTGGAATCTTTCCTTGGTTTCCTGCAATATGTTTGCTAGCATGTAATCGAGTCGCAGCCGCCGCGCATGGTTGCTGGTCAAAAGTTACGGCGCTGTGGCGTGGCAATCAATAAGACCCGCCGAGGTCAATATTAAGCGAAAGCGCACACAAGTCGCGCCGAGTCGCTCGTGTCAGAAGGTTCCCGCGAGTCCACTGCTGCATCATGCAGCGGTGCGGATTCGTGCGCAATGCTATATGTGCATTGTGAAAGGTCTAATAAGCATAGACGTTTATCGCATTTCGTGTTCTTCGCTATATGAGTTCTTTCTTTCAGCGTGGGAAATAGAAACATGCGAATTATTAAAACGTGCTCAACTGAATCTTCATAGACAGGTTTCTTCGACCTGGCCGCAGTGCATGACGCTTTCGGCGATGCGCGCAAGGCGATTTGGCGCAATGGCGAGCGTTGCGCATATCTTCTGGCGTTGCAGGTGATTTTCCAGGCAACCGCATGCCGTCTTCGAAATCCGAATGACGGTGGAATGTCACACTCATACGATCCGCGCACCTTGCGGGAGGAAACGTGGAAACGGAACTCAGTCAACGGCTTGCGAAAGTGTTATGGCGGTGTGCATCGCACGGACAAGTGCTGACCTATCAGCGCTTTCATGCGCTATGCGACAAGGGGGTGCCACTGCCGCAGCGTTATGCCGCGCTCGAATCCGCAATCAAGGCACTCGGGGATGTGCACGACATCGACTACGGCGTGCTCATGGCGCTCGACAGCGGCTTGCCCGGCGCCGAGTTTTTCCAGCGCTACCTGCGTCATCGTCACGGTGAATACGTGATGCAGATGGGTGACCCGAAATATCATCGACAGACGCTTGCACGCAAGCGCACGCTCGTCGCGCGCGAACGCGATCGCGTGTATGCACACGCCCGGATGGTCGAGGAGGAGCGGGCGAGACAGGCGGCATGATTTCGCCTCACGCTTCGACTTCTTTCGCGTCTTCGAGGCCAGCCTTCGCCAGCACCCAGTCACAGAAACATTTCACTTTTTCGACATCACGTTCGTTGGCGCGATAAGAGAGAAAGTGCGTCTCCCTTGCGAGCGGCGCGAACACACCCGCGCCCAACTCGATCAGATCGCCGCGCGCAAGCTCGCGCTCGGCGAGGCGCGTCGTTTCCAGCGCGACGCCCATGCCATCCACCGCCGCGGATATCGCGAGCGCCGCACGGTCGAACGAAGGCCGCGGCCCGCGTGGCATGTCGAGCCCATTGAGCTCGAACCAGCCGGGCCACGTCACACGGCTGAGTTGCGAGTCGATCAGCGTCATCCTCGCAATGTGCTCCGGCGCTGGCACGCCTTCCTGCAACAAGGACGGAGAACACATCGGGATGATGCGCTCCGTGCCCAGTGCGCGCGAGACGACACCGGCACGTTCGTGTGCGAAGCCATATGAAATGGCAACGTCGACTTCGCGCGCGCGTGCGAGATCGGCGGGCTCAGCGTCCGACGACAGACGTATCGTCACGTTCGGATGGGCCTGCATGAATTCGGGCAGACGCGGCCCGAGCCATTTCACGGCGAAGCTTGGCGCGCAATGAACGGCGAGCACTTGCGCGAGCGGATCGAGCGTGACTTCGGCGCATGCGGCTTCGATGACATCGAACACGCGTCCGAGACTTTCATGCAGGCGACGGCCTTCGGACGTCGTCTCCACGCGCCGGTTGCGCCGATGAAAGAGCGGCCTGCCGAAATACTGCTCGAGTTCCTTGACCTGATGACTGATCGCCGATTGCGTGAGATGAAGCTCGCTTGCGGCAAGCGTGAAGCTTTCCAGACGCGCGGCTGCTTCGAATGCGCGCAGGAGTACGAAGTTCGGAATGCGCCTCATGGAAACACCTTATGCATGAGAGCCTGTCATGGATGGATGAACAGGCATCGTTTGTCTTTCTGGTTTGAGGTGACGAACATGTGAGCGATCCAGACGCATGACATAACCAGGAGACAAAGCATGAGTTCCCACAGTCCGGTTGCGTATCTGACAGGCGATGAATCGTCGACGTATGCGAAGGTGACATGGCGTCTGCTGCCATTTCTCTTCGTGTGCTATCTGTGCGCGTATCTCGATCGCATCAACGTGAGCTTCGCGAAGTTGCAGATGCTCAACGATCTGCATTTCAGCGACGCCGTCTACGGTGCGGGCGCGGGCGTGTTTTTCGTCGGCTATCTGCTGTTCGAGGTGCCGAGCAATCTCATTCTGTTGCGCGTGGGCGCACGTCGCTGGATCGCGCGCATCATGGTGACGTGGGGCGTGATCTCTGCCGGCATGATGTTCGTCACGACGCCGACGAGCTTCTACATCATGCGCTTCATGCTCGGCGTGGCCGAAGCAGGCTTCATTCCGGCGATCCTGCTGTATCTCACGTACTGGTTTCCCGCTTCGCGCCGAAGCAAAGTAACCGCGCTCTTCATGACGGGCATTCCGATGTCCGGCGTCGTTGGCGGGCCGCTGTCCGGCTGGATCATGACGCATATGGGCGGCGCGCACGGCATCGCGGGATGGCAATGGCTCTTCCTGCTCGAAGGCCTTCCGACGGCCGTTCTGGGCGTGGTCGCGTACTTCTATCTCGACGACAAGGTCGCCGATGCAAAGTGGCTCAACGACTCGCAAAAAGCAATGCTCGAAGCCAATCTGCGCGACGAAGAGCCGGCGCATGCGCTGCATTCGGTAAAGGATGGATTGTTGCATCCGAAAGTACTGCTGCTGTCCGTGACGTACTTTTTCTTCACGATGGGGCTCTACGGCGTGAGCTTTTGGCTGCCGACGCTCGTCAAGGCGAGCGGCGTGACCGATCCGCTCGATATCGGCCTGCTCTCGGCGATTCCCTATGCAGCGGGCGCCATTGCAATGCTCGCGGTCGGCCATAGCTCGGACAAGCGTGGCGAGCGACGCTGGCATCTTGCGGGCGCGGGTTTCGTCGGCGCGCTCGGCCTTTTTATGAGCGTGATGTACGCGCACTCCACGTTCTTCGGCATGATCGGTCTCACGCTCGCGACGATGGGCGTGGTCACGACCATCTCGCAGTTCTGGGTTCTGCCGTCCGCGATTCTCAGCGGCGGCGCTGCGGCCGCGGGCCTTGCGCTTGCGAATTCCGTGGGCAGCATCTCGGGCGTCGTGAGTCCCTGGCTCATCGGCGTGATCCAGACGCAGTCGGGTTCGACGGGCAGCGGCGTGCTCGGTCTCGCGGCGAGTTGCGTGATCGGCAGCCTGCTCGTGTTCGCGGTGCCCGCCGCGCTCGTGAACAGCCGCCGTCGCAGCGACTGACTCGCGCACGCCAAGCGAAACGGCCCCTTGAAACAGGGGCTTTCGCCGTCGATGCAACTCGCAACCCGTGCGTGAGATCACGTTGCTTCCGATTCCCGTTCGCGTTGCTCGCTCAGCACGACGCCGAGCCGTTCGACGAGGTTTCTTCGCGCGTTGGCGGTATGCAGATCGGTAAGTTCGGCGGCACGGTGGCCGTTGCCTTCCGCGATGGCCGCCGCGATGGCAGCATGTTCGTCCCAGATCGATTTGCGTTGTCCCGATGCCTGCAGCACGGCGCCCATCACGCGGCGCAGATGAACCCAGTGCGTCTGCGCGGTCTCGGCGATCAACGGATTGCCCGATGCCACGTAGATCGCGTTATGAAAGGCCATGTCGGCATCGATCATCGCCTTGACATCGTCGCTCTTCGACGCGCGCCTGCCATTGGTGATGATCGCCTTGTCGATCTTCGCGCCGCGTTCGGCGGCGAGACGCGCAGCGAGCGAATCCAGCGCGCCGCGAATCTCATAGAGATGACTGATCCATGCGGGGTCGAGCGGCGTGACGAGGAGACCGCGTCCGGGCGCATCGACGACAAGACCGTCTTTCTTCAGCAGACGCAGCGCCTGCAGGACGGGTGAGCGCGAAATCGCAAGCTGTTCGGCGATCTCTTCCTGCGTGATGCGCGTGCCGGGCGCGAGCGAACCCGAACTGATGGCGTCGAGCAGAACTTTGTAGACCTCGTCGACATAGTCGGTGCGGGCCTGGAGCTTGAGAAGTTTGGCGGGCATGATTCGAGCGTAAGTTCTGGATACAGAATACGGCAAGGGTACAGCGGGCCGGCCTTACGCGTCAACGCAACGTTATCGCGTGCCTGTTTTCATTCACGTTTACCCATAGAGACAACGCCGATCCAAATCGCTAATCTTTGTATACAGAGTTCGGAGTTCGGAAGGCAGAATTCAGGTCTCAGGCATCGATCGATTCAACCCCACTCGAAACAGGATTTCCCATGACCATCAAATCGGACAAGCTGGAAGGGCATCAGAGCAGCGGCGGCGCGGCCGCGACAGTCAAGAAGCTCGTGCCCTACGGCGGTTACTACGTGAACAAGGTGCCGGGCCACGATCCGGAACTGACGGAGACGGGCCCCGGGACGCCGATGGGTGAATACATGCGCGCCTTCTGGCATCCGGTCTGCATGTCGATGGAGCTGACCGACACGCCGCGCTTTCTGAAGATCCTCAACGAAGAACTGGTGGCATTCCGCGACGGCAGCGGGCGTGTGGGTCTGCTGCACGCGCATTGCGCGCATCGCGGCGCATCGCTCGAATACGGCGCGATTCAAGAGCGCGGCATCATGTGCTGTTATCACGGCATGGTGTTCGACGTGGACGGCGCGTGCCTGCATGTGCCGTTTCCGAAGGGCGAAGAGAAAGAGGCCGAAAAGTACGCGTGTTCCATTCGGCAGGGTGCGTATAAGGCAGTCGAGCGTCACGGTCTCGTGTTCGCTTACATGGGACCGCCGGAAAACGAGCCGCCGTTTCCGGAGTGGGAAGGCGACTACACCGTGATGCCCGGCGACGAACTCGTGCCCTACAGCAATTTCCAGCATTGCAACTGGTTGCAGGTTCAGGACAACGCCGCCGATAACTTTCATCCGACCGCATTGCATGCCGCGAAGAACGTGGTGAAAGGACAGTTCCAGGGCACGACGTTCGACGAAGTCGGCGCAGCGTCGATGGAAGTCGCGCCCGACATGCATTTTCAGCCGGTCCAACAAGGCCGCAGTCTCGCGTGCGCGGGCGCGCGCCGCGTGAACAAGGACCGCTTGTTCGTGCGCGTGCAGCATCAAGTGCTGCCAAATCTGAGCCTGCATGCCTATACATCGGAAGATGGTTCGAAGAAGAAGCTCTTCAGCCGCTTTCATATCATCCGATGGACGGTTCCGGTCGACGACCAAAACAGCAAGATGATCGGCTGGCGCGTCATGGGCCCCGGCATCGATACGCGCGGTATCGGCAAGAAGGAACTGGTGGGCTATGAGTCGATCGACTTCCTCGACGGCCAGGTCGCGATGCGTCGTCCCGAGCGCTTCGCCGAATACACGATCGAGGACATCGTGCCGATTCCGCCCAACCATCGCGAGCGTGCGAACTACAAGCTGGCGCAATACGCGCCCGGCGACTACGAAGCCATCATCAGCCAACGGCCAATCGCGGTGCATGCGCTCGAGAATCCGACCAAGTTCGACGCGGGCCTGTTCCTGTTCCGCAAGATGCTGCGCGACGCGTTGCGCGGTTCGAATCCGGCCGCGTCGGCGCAAAACTTCGCGGAATGGTTTCGTGAGAACGCGGGCGCGCCGAATAGCTTCTGCTCGGGCAATGTGTTCGAGATTCCCGAAGGCGAAACCGTCGAAGAAGAAGTCGTGCGCCGTCGCAAGGTGACGAGGCAGATCGTTGCGATCCTTGCGGAAAGCGAAAAGCTGAAGGGTGATGCACGTACCGCATTCGTACGCGAACGCTTCGAGGAACTCGAACTCGCGATGAAGCAATAAGCCGGCCGACGAGGGCGCACGGCGCTCTCGCGATGCGGGATCATCGATTCGAGGAAGTCGACCATGTCAACACAATCCATCTCGACCGACGCGCAGAGTCAGACCTTGAATCTGCTCGTGCGTCAGGTCCGCTTCGAAGGCCGAGGCATCAATTCATACGAACTCGTCGATCCCGACGGTGCGCCGTTGCCGCCTTTCACGGCGGGCGCGCATATCGACATTCATCTCGCGGGCGGCGTCGTGCGGCAGTATTCGATCAGCAATGCGCCACGCGAGCGGCATCGCTATGTGATCGCCGTATTGCGCGATGAACGCGGGCGCGGCGGTTCGAAGGCGCTTCACGAGCAATTGCGCGTGCAGGACATCGTGCGTGTAAGCCGGCCGCGCAATAACTTTCATCTCGTCGACGGCGCGCGCCGCGTGTTGCTGATCGCGGGCGGGATAGGCATCACACCATTGAAGGCGATGGCGCATGAACTCGACGATGCCGGTATCGAATACGAAATGCATTACTGCGCGAAAGATGCGGGCAGCGCAGCGTTCGCCGAGGAATTCGAGCTCATGCGCGCAAGCGGGCGTCTGCATTTTCATTTCGATGGCGGCGATCCATCGGCGGGCCTCGATATCGGGGACTTGCTGAATGCGCCCGGCGAAGGCGAGCACGTCTATTACTGCGGTCCAGGCGGCTTCATGCAAGCATGCGCGGATGCGGCGCGGCACTGGCCGTCCGGAACGGTGCATTTCGAGCACTTCAAGGCACCTGAGCGCAACGCTGGCGAGCAGGCCGCCAACGATGCGAACGACAGCTTCATCGTGCGTATCGCGAGCACAGGACAGGAAATCGAAGTGACGAAGGACGAGAGCATTGCCGATGCACTGGCGAGAGCGGGCGTGTTCATCGACACATCATGCTGCGCGGGCTTGTGCGGTACGTGCAAGGTGCGTTATCTCGAAGGAGACGTCGAGCACAACGACTGCATCATGAGCGAAGAAGAAAAGACCGACTATCTGACCGCGTGCGTGTCGCGTGCGACGAGCAAGGTACTCGTATTGGATCTCTGATAGAGAATCGATCTTCCAAAAAGTCATATAGGCAGGCGAGGGGACTCGTCTGCGGCCAATCTGACGTTATGCCGACGAACCTTGCATAAAGAAATGAGCGGTAGCTCACACAAGCCATGTCTTATGCGCCAATAGGTAGCTCATTCGCACCTATTCGCCGGTGCAACCCGTGTTACGAAGAGGACGCTTAATATAATCGTCTCAATACCTCGCGATCCCGTATTCGGCGGGACGTTGACGGCCAGGCATTGCAAGAACGGGACGACGAGTCATCGATCCTTGCGCGCCACCAAAGACGAGGACGAGATCGATATGAGACCGGTTGTATTCGGGAACCGATTCGGATGGCTGCACGCCGGAAGCGGCACGCGCGGCGTAGTGCTCTGCAATACCTATGGGCACGAATACGTGTGGACATATAGCGGCATGCGGCATCTCGCCGAAGCGCTGTCTGCGCGAGGCATATGGGTGCTGCGTTTCGACTATCGAGGCACGGGCGACTCGGCGGGCGCCGATCTCGCACCGGATCAATTCCAATCGTCTGTCGACGACGTCGACGCGGCCATCGAATGGCTGAAGACATCGACAGGCATAGAGCACGTCACGTTATGCGGCTTTCGCGTGGGCGCCGCGTTCGCGCTCGAGGCCGCATTGCGTCAACCGGTCGATGACCTCGTACTGCTCGCACCCGTTGCGAGTGGCCGCGTGTATATGCGCGAGTTGAGCATCGTGCGCAAGACATGGCTCGAACTGCTTGCACCGCCTTTGCGTGAGATGCAAAAGGACGACGCGCGGCTCAACGTCCTCGGCCAGGTTTATAGCGATGAATTCAAAGGCTCATTGCAGGCGATCGATCTCGTCGCGAGCGTAAGAGACGCTGCGGCGGCACCAGCGCGTCGCGCGTTGGTCATGAATATGAAGGCGGGCGGCACGGATCCATTGTGCGACGCGCTCATCGAAAAGGGCGTGGAAGCACAGGCGCGTCCGTTCGAAGATCTCACTGGCTTTCTTCAGGAAACTGCATTCAACGCATTGCCGCGCGCAGCGTTCGCCCAAGTCGTGGAATGGATCGCTGGCAAGGATTCATCAAACAGGCAAGCGCCGTCGTCGGCCGATGCCTTTGACTGGTCCGCTCTAAAGATAGACACACCCGAAGCTATCGAACGCCCAGTACGCATCGGCGACGAAAAGCTTTTCGGCATTTTGTGCGAGCCGCGCACGGGGGCCGCGCGAGGTCCGGTGTTTCTCATTGCGAATACATCGGCGAGTGCGCGCGTCGGCGACAGCCGGCTATCCGTTCGCATTGCACGCGAGCTTGCGCGGCGCGGCATCGCATCATTGCGTTTCGATGCGCGAGGCCGAGGCGACAGTCCGGCCGCGCCCGGCGCAGTGCAATCGGATACGGCGTTCGGCCGAATCTATAACCAGATCGCGACTGACGACACCGCGGCCGCCGCACGCTGGCTCGCGCGGCAGGGCTACAAGTCGATCTTTGCATTCGGCGTGTGCTCGGGCGCTTATCACGCGCTCAAGGCGGCGGTCGCCGAGAATGCGATCAACGGTGTCGTCACAGTCAATCTGCCGACGTTTAAAAGACCGGCGGACGTCGCGCCCGACGGCTTGCGTCAATCGACGCGCAATTCCATGGCGGGTTATGCATTCTCGATGCTCGATCCGCAGAAATGGAAAGCGATCCTGCGCGGCGAAAAGCAGTTGATGCGCGTATTGCGCTTCGTGCTCGGCTATATGGCGACGCGCGCGCGTTCGCGTATCGTCGATGTGTTGAGGCTCGACCGCCTGAGCAGCACGGCGCCGGAGCTCGCGACCGAACCGGGACCGATCATTCGTGCGCTCGATGCCAAAGGCGTAAAGACAGCGCTCGTCTATGGCGCGTACGATGCGGGCATGGATCTGATCGCCGCGCATTTCGGCAAGCAGGGCGCGCGACTGTCGCGCTATCCATCCGTGCGAATGGCGATCTTTTCGGACCTCGATCACGCCCTCTTCATGACGACCGGTTCGGCGCATGTGGTCGCGGTGTGCGAACGTATCGCGAAGGAAAACACATCGCCCGTTGCAGATCCGGTCTTTTCAGGCAGAGAACCCGTCGTCTTGTGATTGAAGCGAGCTTGCTTCGGCGCGTCGGTCATGCGTCAGGCGAGCTCGCCGTGACTTGAGTATCCTTCGCTATTGGAACGTGCCCATATCGGGCAGCGTCCAGTGGGGAACTCATGTCGGCGGACTTCGTCCGGCACATGCGCGCCGCGAGATCCGCTCAACACAACGCACAGGAGTCTGGCGATGTCGATTGAAAAGGTTCTATACCGTGCACATGCTCATGTCACTGGCGGGCGCGACGGCCGCGCGACCGTGCCCGAAAGCAATCTGGATCTCAAGCTGACAACCCCGAAAGAACTCGGCGGCGGTGGTGGCGATGGCACCAATCCCGAGCAACTCTTCGCCGCAGGGTATAGCGCGTGCTTTATCGGCGCGATCAAATTCGTCGCCGCTCGCGACAAGATCACGCTGCCGAAAGATGTCGCGGTGGATGGCAGCGTGGGCATCGGTCAAATCCCGAACGGTTTCGGCATCGAGGTCGAATTGAAGATCTCGCTACCGGGAATGGATCGCAGCGAGGCACAGGCGCTTGTAGACAAGGCGCATATCGTCTGTCCTTATTCGAATGCAACGCGCAATAATATCGACGTCAAATTGACGCTGGCATAAGCATGTCGAATGTTCGGGGGCCTTTCTCCTGAACGCTCGAATGCACGCGGAGGAAGCGATGCTGACATCTGGAATCGATCACGTAGGTCTCACTGTGCGCAATCTCGACGCAACGCGTGACTTTTTCGTTCAATGTCTCGGCTGGCAGATCGTCGGCGAGCGGTCCGAGTATCCCGCCGTATTCGTATCGGACGGAAAGCTGCTGGTTACGTTATGGCAGGTGAAGGATGAATCGGCGCCTATAGCATTCGATCGGCGAAAGAATATCGGGCTTCATCATCTCGCATTGCGCGCAACGGATGAAGCCGCACTCGCGACGATTCTCGAGCGCGTGTCGACATGGCCGGGAGTGGCAGTGGAATTCGCGCCGGAACTGCTAGGAGCCGGTCCAAAGCGCCACATGATGATTTACGAACCGGGCGGCATCAGGATCGAATTCGATTTCGATCCGCGTGTATAGATTGAAACTCCGGACCGCAAAGAAAACGGCGGAGTCGTGCACGAACTCCGCCGTTTGTGTGAATACAGTGTCAGGCAATCAGAAACGGCGTCCGATCTTTAACCGATGCGAGCCATGCGGGTGCGCGGCCACGACCGCTCCACGTTGCGCCGCTTTCCGGATCGCGATAGAGCGCGGGTTGAGGGCCGCGCGGTTGTCCCTTTGCTTTGCGCTTGACAGCAGCGCGCGTTTTTCCTTTAGCCTTGGTTCCCTGCGCGCTTGCTCCAACCGCAAACTTGCTACGGTCCTTTGCATTGGCGATCCAGCCCGGCGCGCGTCCGCGGCCGCTCCAGGTCGCACCGGTCTTTGGATCCCGATAGGCGACTGCGCCGGGCTTCTTCGCGGAAGCCGAACTGCCCGCCTTCTTGCGTGAACCGGAATAGCTTTCGATGTCCGAGATGGTCAATCCATGGCTCGACATCAGGTGATGAATCTTTTGCAGCGCATTCTCGGATTGTTTTGCAACGAGCGCATCCGCTTTCGCTTGAAGTGCTTCGATACGCGCCTGAATACTTTCTAGCGTTGACATGAGTTACCTCTAATAGATCGTCGATCGCACTATGCCATGCACATCCGCAATGCGCTAGAGGAGATTCGTGTAAATGCGTAGCAGTGGAAAGTCTAGAATATCGCTCCAGGACGGTAAGTGGTGAGACGCACATTGCAAATCCAGATTTCACTCCGGTTCGAATAAGAAATGGAAGTTGCTTTAGACATTTTCTTATCCGTTCGTGCGCGTCTCCATGTTGCGAAACATCAATCGTCAATTGCAGTAAGCGCTGATTCAACTTCCGCGATAGGTGCCGAAACTCCAAGGCGAACAAAGCAGCGGGACGTGATAGTGCTGCGTCGCATCGGCGAGCGTGAAGCGAACCGGCACGACGTCCGCGAATACATCGGGCGTCTTGAAGTAATCGGCGACCCAGAAGCGCAACTCGAAATTCCCCGCTCGCGCTTGCGCCGCCGGCAGGATCGGCGAGTCGGTGCGTCCGTCGCGATTGGTGCGCGTGCGCGCGAGCAGCGTGGGCGGCTCGCTGCCGATATCGAACAATTCGATCTGCATCCCGGCGGCGGGTTTGCCGAGTGCGACGTCGAGTACGTGCGTGGTAATGCCTGCGGCCATGATGTTTTCTCCTGATCTCGCGTTCGAGTACTTTCCGGCTCAACTGCCGCGGTAGTAGTTGTAGCTCCACGGTCCGAACAGCACCGGCAAATGAATGCGCTGATTGACGTCCGTGATGCGAAAGCGCAGCGGGATCTTCGAGAGAAACATCGGCTGCGGAAGATCCGCCTTGCGTGCGGCGAAGTATTCGTCCACATGCAGCAACAACTCATAAGTCCCCGCGCGATAGGTATCGCCGATCAGGAGGGGAGGCTCGCTGCGTCCGCTTGCAGCCAGCGTGATCGTCTGAAGGAACTTCGAACGCCCGTCGTCGATCGCAAACAGCTCGACGCGCATACCCGAAGCGGGCGTGCCATGCCATGTGTCCAGGCCGTGCATCGTGAGGCGTGGGCTCAGGCCATCCTGTTGCACCGGGCCGGTCGCCTGATTTGGCGCGGGTGCATCGGCGGACAGCGCCGTCTTCGCGATCAGCATGCTGCCGCCAAGTGCCACAGATTGCAGAGCAAAGCGACGGCGACTCACGTCGAATGCAGGGGATGATGTGTTCTTGTCGCGCATGTCAGGCCTCTTGTTTGTTGCCGAGCTTGCGGATGCCGACGATCACGAGCACCGCGGCCAGCACTTCGATTACGGCCACGAGGTACAGGCCGGTCGTCACCTTGCCCGTCGCGTTCTTGATGAGTCCCATCACATAGGGCGCGCCGAAGCCTGCGAGATTGGAGACGGAATTGATGAGCGCCACGCCGATTGCGGCCGCACTGCCAGCGAGATAGCGGTTGGGCAATTGCCAGAAAACGGGAATCGCGCTCATCGTGCCGATGAGCGATGCGGTCATCGCAAGCAGCGCGATCACCGGCGAGATCTTGTCGAAACCCATCAGCATCGCGAGCGCGGCCATCGATATGCCTCCGACGATTGCCGCACCGCTGAAGTGCCAGCGCACTTCATTGCTGCGATCCGAGTGCGCGCCGTTGATGATCATGCTCGCAGCACCGCACAAATAGGCGACCGCCGCGATCCAGCCGACCGCCATCGGCGTGCTGATGCCAACGTCCTTGATGACGGTGGGAATCCAGAAAGTGAGCGTCGAGTTCGCACACAGCAGGCAGAAGAAGATCGCGATCAGCAGCCACACCTTGCGGTTCTTGAAGAGCGAGCGCCAGTCGTGACCGCGTTCGCCCATCGCTGCGTTGTCGCGTTGCAGGGCATCGAGCACGACGCGCTTTTCATCATCGGAAAGCCAGCGCGCCTGCTCGGGCTTGTCGGTCATGTAGAAGTACGCGAACACACCGGCCAGCACCGACGGAATACCTTCGATGATGAAGAGCCACTGCCATCCGTGCATGCCGTGCACGCCGCCCATCGACGTCATGATCCAGCCGGCGAGAGGACCGCCGAGCACGCCCGCGATCGCAGAAGCCGACATGAACGTGCCGAAGGCGCGCGCACGCCGCTGCGACGGATACCAGTAAGTGAGGTAAAGAATGACGCCCGGATAAAACCCTGCTTCGAATGCGCCGAGCAGGAAGCGCAGGACATAAAACTGCGTGGGCGTGGTGACATGCGTTTGCAACATGCAGATGACGCCCCAGCATATCGTGATACGCATGATGGTCTTTTTCGCGCCGATCTTCTGCAGCAGCATGTTCGACGGCACTTCGAAGAGAAAGTAGCCGATGAAGAAGATGCCCGCGCCGAGACCGTATACGGCTTCGCTGAAATGCAGCGAGTCGAGCATCTGCAGCTTCGCGAAGCCGATGTTGACGCGATCCAGCCAAGCGAGCACCCACAGCACGCCGAGGAACGGCAGCAGGCGCCATGAAACCTTGCGATAGACGCTTGCTTCGGCGCTTTCGACCGCGCTCGCGAAAACCGGCATCTCCTGTTTGATGAGCGACATGGTTTCTCCTTTCCAGTCGGTTTGCGTCGCGCGGACACGGCCGTGCGCTCGGTTGGAAGCAAGTATAGAAACGGCCAAAAAATCGGGAACGGGGGACGAGCCAATAGGCCCCATAGCAACATGTATATGGGTTCGAAAGCCTTGTGCGATAGGGCTTTGCACGGTTTTTCGCCGCACTTTTCACGCCTTATGGATTACCCTAGCGCGCCTCGCATGAAGCGGTTCCCGCAGTGCCGGCTGGCAAAATAGCGGCGCAGCCACGCGAACAATAGAGACACCGAAATCATCATGAATCGCACCGACGATCCATTCGATACCTATCTGCTGCGCGTGCTGTGCACGCTGATCGGGGAACGCAGCGTGTCACGCACGGCCATTCGTATGAACCAGTCGCAGCCGGCCATCAGCTCGGCGCTCAAGCGTCTGCGCGCCATCTTCAACGATCCGCTGCTTACGCGCGAAAAGAACGCGATGGTGCCGACCGAACGCGCGATTCAGCTCGCGCAGAGCGCACAGGCCGCATTGAGTGCGCTCGATAACCTGCTCGTATCCGACGATCATTTCGATCCCGCGACAACCGAGCAAAGCTTTACCGTCGGAATGCCCGATTACCTGGCGCCCCCGTTTTTTGCGCATGTCGTGCGCGAATTCAGGCACGCTGCACCACGCGCGCGCCTCATTGCGGTACCGCTTTCGGCTTCATTCAATTACGAACAGGGGCTTTCCGAAGGCTCGCCCGATATCGTGATCGGCAACTGGCCCAATCCGCCCGAGCATCTTCATTTGTCGGTATTGCTGGAGGACGATGTCGTGTGCGTGGTCGCGCGCGATAGCGTCTATGCGCAATCAGGCAAGTTCGATGCCCAGGACTATCTGAGTGCATCGCATATCGTGCCCACGCCATATTCGCGCGATCAGCGCGGCGTCGTCGATACGGGACTCAGCACCATGCGCGTGCATCGCGATAACCGCGTGAGCTGCCCGTACTTCAATCTCGCGCCGAGCCTGATTCCGGGCACCGATCTTATTCTCACGACCGGCAGGCATTTCGCGAATTATCACGCGCAGCATCTTCCGCTCGTTGTGCTCGACGCCCCGATTGAGTTTCCATTCATGCGCTTTTATCAGTTGTGGCATCCGTCGCGGCATCGCTCGGCATCGCACGTCTGGCTGCGCGGCATGCTGACGGCGGCCGCTCAGGAATTGCGCGCGCTGCGCGACATGCATCGCGCATAGCGCTATCGTGTTCTGTTATGCGGTCAATAGGATCGGCTGTCTCGCCGCTCGCTCGCGCGGTTCCTATACTCGGCACGAATTGCCATCGACACGCCATAGGAGACGCGAGCATGTCACAGTCGATCAACCTGGAGCCGGTCAATTCGCTGGACCGCGCGGCATTCATTGGTGCATTCGCAAGCGTGTTCGAGCATTTTCCGCAAGCGGCGGAGGGCGCGTGGAGCGTGCGGCCGTTCGCATCCGCCAATGCCTTGCATGACGCGATGATGGATGTCATCCGCAATCTGGACGATAAAAGCCAGCGCGCATTTCTGAACCTGCATCCGTTGTTATCGGGCGCAAACATTCGCTCGGGAACGATGACGGCCGATTCCGATGCCGAACAAAAGAGCGCCGGGCTCGATGCCATGTCGATGGAACAGGAAGCGTCGCTCGATCGTCTCAACAGAGCTTATCTCGAGCGGCATGGCTTTCCATTCATCATCTGCGTGCGGCACTACACGCGCGAAGGCATCTTCAGCGCGCTCGAACGTCGCATTGGACGCAGCACGCAGCAGGAACTCGATGAGGCGCTCGCGCAAATCGCAGCGATCACGCGTGCGCGGCTGAATACGCGTCTTTCGGCGTTGAATTGATCAGTGTGCGCGAGCCTGAAAACGAATCAGGCTCGCGCACGCACTACCGCGCATCACATGCACGCGGCACGCGATGAAAGTTTCGATCGAAATAAATCAGGCTATCGCCGTCGTCGCGCACGCGGATCGCGGTGGTTTGCACGAACATCACCGAGTGCGATCCTACTTCCTTCGCCTCGACGATCGTGCCTTGCAGGCTGGCGAGCGCATCGCGCAACACCGGCACGCCGTTCGCGCCTTCGTCCCACACCGGTAACGAAAAGCGCTCGTCCATCGACAATTGCGTGAGACCGGCGAAGTGTCGCGCGATCTGTTCGAGATGACCCGGCAACACGTTCACGCACACATTGCGATTGTTCACGAATGCGGCATGCATGGCGCTCGACCTGTTGATGCAGACGAGCAGCGTAGGCGGCGCATCCGTGACCGAGCACACCGCGCTCGCGGTAATGCCGCAACGGCCATGCGTGCCTGTCGTCGTGATGACATTCACTGCTGCGCCCAGATGAGCCATGGCCTGGCGGAACAGCTTGCGCACCTGATCGATATCGGAAAGGTCGGGACGGGGCAGCGCGGACATGGGAGCGTCTCCTGTTCGTTTCATGTTCAGGTTGTGTATAGCAAATGGTCAATCAAGCGTACGCGCTGAACCGCACAAATAAAATCGGCACGTCCCGCCCGCTCGCCCGGCGTAGTTACCGAACGCACTAAAGCTTTTACCTATCTCGCGTCATCGAGGTAAAGAAAGGACTTTCGCGGCGAATTTCGGCTGGTTATCATTGGCGCATCAAAAAACAGACCCTGCGATGAGACAGCCGAATCCTCCGGCGCGCCTGGTCCCTGATGCGCGCATCGAAAGAGCAATCGCAATGAATTCTTCCGCTCCCATGGTCTATATCGTCGATGACGACAACGGCATGCGTACCTCGCTTGCATGGCTGCTCGATTCAGTCGGCGTGAAGTCGGAAGGGTTCGCCAATGCCGCCGATTTTCTGCGCGCATTCGATGTGAGTCGTCCCGCTTGTCTCGTGCTCGATGTACGGATGCCGGAGGCGAGCGGATTCGACGTGCAAGCCGAACTCAACCGCCGCGGTGCGACTTTGCCGATCATCTTCGTGAGCGGTCACGGCGACATTCCGATGTCCGTTCGCGCGCTTCAGCATGGCGCGATCGATTTCGTCGAGAAGCCCTATAACTCCCAGCAAATGCTCGATCGCGTGCAGCGCGCGATGAAGCTCGCGATGCAGCGTCACGCGAAAGACCAGCGGCAACGCGAGTTGCGCGAGCGCGTCGACTCGCTGACCGGGCGCGAGAAGGAGGTCTTGCGCGGCGTGATCGAGGGCAAAGCGAGCAAGCGCATCGCCGCCGATCTGCAGATCAGCGTCAAGACCGTCGACGTGCATCGCGCGAGCATCAAGGACAAGCTCGGAGCTGCGTCCATCGCGGCGCTCGTGCGCGATGTGCTCGAAGTATGGAGCCCATCCGGCGACGAGCGCGCATGATTCGAACTCGCTAACGCATGTAAAGGCCGCCGTTCACGTCCCAGCATGCACCGTTGGCGAAATACGCATCCGGTGATGCGAGCAGCACGGCCACGTCGGCGATGTAATCGGCCGAGCCGAGACGTCCCACGGGAATGCCGGCGATAACCTTGTCGAGTTTGTCGGCAGGCAGGCTCTCATGCACGATCGGAAGGTCAAGCGGACCAGGTGAGATCGCATTGACGGTCACGCCGCGCGCGGCCAGATCGCGCGCAAAAACCTTGGTCAATGTAATCGCACCGCCTTTGGCGGCCGCGTAATGCGCGCCGGTCGCCGAACCGCCGTTCTGTCCCGCCAGCGATGCGATATTGACGATGCGACCCGCGCCGCGATCCGCGAAATAGAGGCCGAATACCTGACAGCCGAAGAGCACGCTGCGCAGATTGATATCGATGACCTGATCGAACTGCTCTGCGGTAATCTCCATCACGGGCACGACTTTCGATGCACCCGCGTTGTTGACGAGCGCATCGATTCGGCCCCAGCGTTCATGCACGGCATCGCGTGCGTGTTCGAAGTCCGTCTTCGACGTCACATCCAGCCTGATGGCGAATGCGCTGCTCTGGTCCGCACTCAGCTCGCATGCGAGCGCTTGCGTTGCTTCAATTGCGATATCGGCCAGCGCAACCCTATAGCCTGCGGCATGAAAGCGGCGCGCGACCACGGCACCGAGGCCGCGCGCGGCACCCGTGATGAGCGCGATTCTCTTGGACATATTCGAGTTCCTTTTCTAATGGGCGAGAGCGGCCGCAATGTATGCGGCGACGGCGCAGAGCATTGCATCACGGTACCGACAATGCACGTCCGACACGCGCCTCGATCTTTCCATAACGCCACAGGTTGTATTCGCCGACGGGCGTCGTGCGATAGAGATTGCATACCGCGGCGGCCGTATCGAAGTCTGCTACGTCGGCCATGATGTAGAAGGTCCACGGCGCGCCATCGGATTGGCCGACGACGAGACGATCGTCGTCCATCACGCCCAGCACGCGCACGTTCTCCATCGCTTCGACAGCAGCGAGCATCTTGCCGTAGGCTTGCCATACTTCGCCGACCTTCTCGCGCGGCAAATCAAAAAAGTTCTGCGTTACGCCGCAGCAAAAGAGCACGCGCAAAGGCAGGTTTCGGTTATCGGTCATGAAGCGTTACTCCTGATGTTATGCGTTATGCGATGAATGGGGATCAAAGATAGCCGGGAATGGGCGGCACACCGACGAACACGGCACCCGCGCCGTCGTAGTTCCCTTCGCCGAGAAATGCGTGTTGCGTGACGACCATCGCGTCGCGCATCAGGCGTTGCAATGGATGCGTGCGATAGATCGCCATCGTGCCGCCTAGTCGATAGGCGCGATTCACGACATCGGCGCCCTCACGCGCAATCTGCGTTGCGCAGAGGCGTAGCAGGCTCACTTGTTCCGGCATAACTTCATTGCCCGCGAGAATCGATTGCCATACGCTGTCGGTCGATTCGTAGAAGAAGGCCCGTGCGCTGCGCAGTTGTGCTTCCGCTTTTGCAAGCTCGATCCGGTAATAGGCGCGGTCGGCGAGTTGCGGCGCGCCTGTCGTTGTCTTGCGGCCTCCGGCCATATGATTCGCGACATCGAGCGCTGCGCGCGCCAGACCGAGATTCACGACGGCGAGCACTTGCGCCGCATAAGCGATGGTCGGATAGCGATAGAGCGGTTCATCGACCGTTGATGGGCCACCTCGAACGAACGTCCAGTCTTCAGCAACGAACTGATCCGTCACGCGCAAATCGTGACTCCCGGTGCCCTGCATGCCGACGACGTTCCAGTTCTCGACGATCTCGACTTGCGCGGGGCGAAACACGGCCGTACGCGGCTTGCCTGGTGCTTCACCCGGCTTGCTGGTGCCGATGCCGACGCCGAGCCAGTCCGAGCCCTTGCAGCCGCTCGCGAACTTCCATGTGCCGCTCACGCGATAGCCGCCCGATGCTGGCTGTGCGTTCTGAACGGGGAAGAGGCCGCCCGCAAACACCTGGTCGGGACCGTCGGCGTAGATTGCAGCTTGCGTCGCAAGCGGCAACGCGGCGAGATAGAGATTCGCTGATCCAAAACTCGCGACCCATGCGGCGGAGCCGTCAGCGACAGCGATGCGCTCGATCATCTGCAGAAATTCTCCCGGCGCGCGCGCGTCACCGCCGAATCGTTTTGGCGTGGCCGCACGATAGATACCTGCGCGCTTGAGTTTGTCGATGACATCGCGCGGTACGTGCGACACGCGGTCGAATTCATCGCGACGCCGGGCGATTTCGGCAATCACATCGTCGAGCGCTATCGCGTCGGGTTGACTGGACAGATCGTCGCGAAGGGCGGCTGCAATCGCGGATGCTGACATGGGGACATCTCCTTTTCGTTCGTATGGCGCATGAGATTGGGTTGAAGTGCTTTCGAGCCACACGCAGTAATGCCAGTCTAGGAATGCAAAAAGGCTGAAACAATTGGGAAGGCGAGCGTGCGATTCGGTGAAGCCTCCCGTCCGGCTAAAGAAATCTTTAGGGACGTGCGGGACGCGCCGATGCTATGGTTAGCGTTGCAACCATGTATCCCATGCGCCACGACATGAACTTCCCCACCGAAGACGATTTCCACCGCCTGCTCGATGCGCTGACGCAATGCGTGCTGCTACACGAGGCCGAAACGAAGGCCATCGTGTGGGCCAATCGCGCAGCATGCATCGCGCTGGGTTTTTCGGTGGAAGAATTGCTTCCGCTCAAGGCGCACGATATGACGCGCGACGACATCAGGTATCGTCGCGAAATTGCCGTGAATGCGATGGATCGCTCCATCACGGAAGGTCCGCAAAGTTATGAGTGGTGTTATCGCTCGCGCGCGGGCGTCGACATGCTGTCCGAGGCAATCGCGACATACGTACCGCTCACGGGACGCGAAGTTGTGATGGTGCAGTTTCGCGACATCAGCGCCGAAGATGCAATGCGGCAGAAATTGCGCCGTTATGAAACACGCTTGCGCGAATACATGCAGGATCTGGGTGAGGGCGTTGCAGTGCTGACGCCGCGCGGCAAGGTGAGTTTCATCAGCGAATCGGGACGACGCGTGCTCGGTGTCGCGAACGATGCGCCGCTCGGCGTCGCGCTCGACTATTGCACGAGAGCCGATCGCGACCGGCTCGTCACCCAGTTGCGCAGTGCGACGCGCCAACATTCGACGCCCGCGCAACGCTATGCGATCACGCGTCGTGACGGCGCGAAACGATGGCTGCGCATAACGTGCAGGCGCATCGATATCGAAGACGGCACACTGGTTCATTTCCGCGACATCAGCGATGAAGTGGCGATCGAGGAAGCCCGGCGAAGCGAAGCGCGGATGCTCGAATACGCGGGACGTTATAACGCTATGGGCGAAATGGCGACCGCGATCGCACACGAGTTGAGCCAGCCGCTCGCTGCCGTGCGCAACTTCATCGAAGGCGCGATTCAGCGGCTCGCGCAGCCAGATTCCATCGACAGCGCGATCTGGGGCCTGCGTGCAGCGGACCGGCAAGCAGAGCACGCGGCGCATATCATCAAGAGCGTGCGCGAGTTCATCGTGAAGCGGGAGCCTGCCGAAGCTCAGACCGATCTTCGCGACGTGCTCGCGGATGTCGCTTACTTCATCCAGTTGCGCGCGCGAGACGAAGGCGTGACGGTCAGGATCGAGCCATCGCACGAGCCGTTGCCGATACGTTGCGAGCGCGTGCTTATCGGTCAGGTGATCCTCAATCTGGCATTCAACGCAGTCGAAGCAATGAGCGGCATGAAACCGTCTGCCGGCACCGTCACGCTTGCCGCGATGATGAACGGAAAGACAGCCGAACTGCATGTGATCGACGACGGACCAGGCGTGCCCGATGATGCGCTCGAACGCCTGTTCGACGGCTTCTCGTCGTCGAAGGCGGGCGGCAACGGCATCGGCCTGTCGCTGTGCAAGAACATCGTGTCGCGTCACGAAGGACGGATCTGGGCGCAACGCGCGGCGGGCGGCGGACTGGAATGCTGCTTCGCGTTGCCCTTGTTGCACCATACGGATTGACACGACGTTGCGCGTTGAGTGAGCAACATGGATCACAAGCGCTCGGCATATCGAGGTGTCGGCGTTGCGCCGCTGGGCATGCTCTCATGCAGGCCCGGGCTATCGATCGTCACGCGCGCTTCACGCGTTTCGCGTTCGAGACTCGATCGGTATTGGCTGCATCCGACGAAAAGCAGCACGGCAGCAAGCCCGATCGCCACGGCATTGATGATGGCCATCGAGTGTCCAACCGCGAGCGGCGATCCGAATACCTTGTCGGTGATAAGCGCGACGAGCGTCGTGCCGAGACCCAGTCCGATGAGATTCGATACCAGCAGGAACATCGCGGATATCTGTGCGCGCATCTGGTTCGGCGCAAGTGCCTGCATGGCGGCGGCGGAAGTCGGCAACGGGAACGACGCGAAGAACATCGCCACGACGAGCCATGCGAGCGATGCGGCGAGGCTCGTCGTCTGAGTGAACGCGATCGCAGGAGCGAGCATGCATGCCGCGCCGATCCACGCTGCGCGCATCGGCGCATCGGTGTGTCCGCGACGCAGCAGCCAGTCGCTGAGCCAGCCGCCGCAGAATACGCCCGTCGTATTGGCGACGAGCATCACGATGCCGAGCATATAACCCGCTTCGACCGGCGAGAGAGCGAAACGGCGCATATAGAACGCAGGTGTCCAGCTCATCAGACAGTACAGGCCCATCGCATAGAACGAGAAGCCGACGTAGTGGCAGAAAAAGGTCTTGTGATGATTGGCGATGAAACGCAGCGCATCGCCCATCGCGACTCGCTTGACCTTGCCTGACCCGTCCTGCGCAAGTCCTTTGCGCGCGGGATCGCGTACCGTCAGCATGAAGACGAAGGCGACGAGAAGACCCGGCAATCCGACGATGAAGAACGTCAATTGCCATGCGCGTAGTTCGCCGACCAGCGGCAAGGCGAACACGCTCGCGTGCTTGAGCAATGCAATCACATAACCGCCGACAAGAAATGCAATGCCGCCGCCGATGAACGAGCCGAGCGAATAGATGCCGATTGCACGGCCCATCTTTTCCTTGGGAAAAAAATCCGCGAGCATCGAATAGGTTCCCGGCGATAGGGCGGCTTCACCCACGCCGACACTCATGCGCGAGACGAACATGTGAACGAAGCTCTGACTCAGGCCGCATGCCGCGGTCGCGACGCTCCACAGCGCAATGCCCGCAGCGATGATGCGAGGACGTGCGAAACGGTCCGCGAGGTACGCGATCGGCATGCCCATCACCGCGTAGAAAAGCGAGAACGCGAAGCCGTGCAAGAGACTGAACTGCGTATCGCTGAGATGCAGATCGCGCTTGATCGGCTCGATCATAAGCGCGAGCACCTGCCGGTCGATGAACGAGAACACATAAGCCAGCATGCAGATCACGACGACATACCACTCGTATGTATAGCGCTTGCTTTTGGGCTTCATGGTGGTTGGGAGGTGAGGTTCGGGTGTGAGGCAGTGTCGATGCGGAGGATATCGGCGTCAAATTCGCCGAAAAGGGATGCGATCATCAGTGAGGCAAATTTGAATCGACATCGGCGGCATTTATCGATAGATGCGCTTTTGACTGATTTGCCGTGTCGCGAGGTCAAAACGCAGACTTCTGATCTGCGAACCTTCTTGGGCGCACTATCAGGGTGCAATCCTTGCGAACTAGTTGTAAAAGTAATTACTGAACTTCGCGATAGCGCGTGATCGCCTACGCATGAGCGCATGTGTTTTTCAATCGTGCATTCCTAGGATTGCGCAACAGGCACTAGAGGAGAAGAATCGAAAAGCTTGACGCAAAAAAATTGAAAACCTATAAGCAGTCGCGTCGAGGCGACGCAAGCAGCAGGAGGAGGGCATGTACGCCAACTACGAAACCTTCGAGGACGCCGACCATCACGCGCATGCGCTGGCGGGGTGGGAGCAGCGCTATGACCAGGTGGGCGAGGGCGCATTCCGCAGCACGGTGAAGCAGGTTTCATTAGCGGGCGTTCAGGTCTTTCAGGAATCTGCGAACGTGCGTATCGTTCAGCGCGGGCAATTGCCGGCCGGATTCGTCACGTTCGGACTCGTGCTCGGCGGTGGCGCGCCGTTCTCGTTTCAGGGCGTGCGGGTCGACGAAAACGCGCTCGTCGTCGCGCCCGGCGACAAGGAATTTCTTCTGCATTCGCCGCCCGATATGTCGATGCTTGGCGTCGCCATCGATGCGCAATTGCTTGCTTCAGCGGCGGACGCGGCGGGCGTCGATGTGCAGGACGAAATCCTCAGCCGTCATGTGCTGAGCATTCCCGGCGCGGCCGGCGCGCGTGCGGGTAAGCGCATCATCGCGGCGGTCGAGACCGTGCTGGCGGACCGGAATCCGATTTTGTCCGATGATGGCGCGCATCGCTTCACACATACGGTCACGGAAAGCATCCTCGACCTCCTGACGTTTCATGTACCGACGCGCGAGGACCGGCTCACTTATGCGTGCCGCGCCGACGTCGTGCGGCGCGCACACGATCTCGTGCTTGCGCGTCCGGAGCAGCCGATATCGGTGCTGGATTTATGCGAAAAACTGCGCGTGAGCCGCCGCACCATTCAAAACAGCTTTCAATCCGTCACGCAGATGAACCCTGTAAGTTATCTGCGAGCCGTGCGCCTTGCTCAGGTGAGACGGCTTCTTACGACGACATCGCAAAGCGAAGTACCGGTTCGCGAGGCTGCAATGCGCTGGGGATTTTCCAACCTCGGCCACTTCGCGAGCGATTACAAAAGCCTGTTCGGCGAACTTCCCTCTCAAACGCCGCGCGCCCGCTGAACAGCGCTTCACGCATTCCTGGTTGCCGATAACAGGCCGCATTGTCGCGGCTTGATATCGGCATTCGTGCTTCGAAAATCTGCGCGAAAAGCCTCATCTCTGTCGGCTCCCTTTCGAATGCTCCATTTCGGCACGCACGCGCTGCCGGTTCCGAAGTGCTTCTTTTTATTGTCGTCTTTAGAGTCGTTTCGACGATAAACAAGGAGACGCACAGATGGAGATGAGACGGCTAGCCACCGCCATGGGGGCCTTACTGTATGGACTGCTTGCGTGTCAGCCGCACGCGGGCGCGGCCGAAAAGCCGGAAGAACTGACGGTTGCGAAGGTCCCGCCCTATAGCCCGCATCGCGTGTTCGTGACGGATGTGTCGTTTGCGAGCATGACCGATGCGCGCGTTCATGTCTTCGACGGCGACACGAAGCGCTTCCTCGGCGAGATCGATGCAGGCTTCGCTCCGGGCTTCACGATCTCCCCCGACCACAAGACGAGCTATGTCGCGACGACGTATTTCGCGCGCGGCAGCCATGGCGTACGCACCGATGTAGTCGAGATCATCGATAACACGACGCTCGAGGTGACCGATGAAATCGTGATCCCGGCCAAGCACGGTCAGACCGTGCCGACGCCTTACAGCACGATCCTCTCGGAAGACGGTAGCCGACTTTACGTGTCGAACATTACGCCGTCGACATCGGTCACGGTCATCGATACGGCCGCGAAGAAGGTTCTCGGAGAGATCGACACCGATGCTTGCGTGCTCGCGTATCCGAGCGGCAATGACCGCTTCTCGGCACTGTGCGAGAGCGGCAAGGCGCTCACCATCAAGCTCGATGCAAGCGGCAAGGAAGCGAGCCGCAAGGTCTCCGACGCGTTCATCGACGTCGATAAAGACCCGGCCTTCATCAACGCGGTGCGCGACGGCAACCAGTATCTCTTCACCACGTTCAACGGCAACGTGCGTACCGCCGATTTCTCCGGCGATGCACCGGTGTTCGGAACGTCGTGGTCCTTGCTGAACGATCAGGAACGCAAGGCAGGCTGGCGTCCGGGAGGCTTGCAGCAGACCGCGCTGAATGTGGGCACACATCGTCTTTACGTGGCCATGCACAAGGGCGCGGACGGTTCGCATAAAGAGCCGGGCACGGAGATCTGGGTCTACGACACGCAGAGCAAGAAGCGCGTAGCACGCTGGGATCTCGCGAAGCAGAAGATCGATCCGCTGCTCGCGATTCAGGTCAGCACCGATGACAAGCCGCTCTTCTACGGCCTCACGCCGACATCCGATCTCGTCGTGATGGACGCGACGACCGGCAAGCGCCAGCATGTCGAAAAGCAACTCGGCACGACGTCGACGTTGCTGCTCAACCCTTGAGGTGACGCGATGATCGATCCCGTCATTCTCATGGTGTGCATCGCAAGCGCGACGATCATCGCACTTGCGGGCACGGCGCCGAAGTGGCGCGAACCATCACGCTTTCGCGCTTCGCTCGAAGCGTTCGCCTTGCTGCCGTCGTTCGCAGTGACGCCGTTGTCGTTCGCGTTGCCTGCACTCGAAGCGGCTGGCGCGATCGGCGTCTTGTTCGCCGATACCCGCATGGTCAGCGCCATCGTGCTGGCCGCGCTTTTCGTGCTCTTCGGCGCGGCGCTCGCGATCAACGTGCTGCGCGGTCATACCGACATCGATTGTGGCTGCTCGGGCTTCGTCGCAGCAAGCTCATCGACGCGCACGCCTAAGTCGATCGGATGGTGGCACGTCGCGCGTGCTCTGATGCTCGCCGCGCTCGCGGCCGCCGCACTCATTCCCGCTACGAGCCGCGCGCTGATGTGGTTCGACTATCTGAGCGCAGGCGCCTGCACGCTTTTCGCCGTCGCCGCGTGGTTCACGCTCGACGTGCTGCTGGTCAATCTTCCCAAGCTCGATTCTCTGAGGAATTCATGATGCAAACCGCCCTGATAATTTCGGCCGCACTGTCGTGGGCCGCTTTGCTCGCGCTCGGCGCGATCTGTCTCGCACTTGTTCGCCAAGTCGGCATTCTCTATGAACGCATGATGCCCGCGGGCGCGCTCATGATCGACAAGGGACCGGCCGTCGGCGCGATCGCACCGGTGTTCGAACTCGGCGATATCGCCGGCCGCGCAGTGAAGGTCGGCGGCCTGTCGAACTCGAAGCGCAACACGCTCGTCTTCTTCCTTTCGCCGACGTGCCCCGTGTGCAAGAAGCTGCTGCCTTTGCTTCCGTCGATCCAGGCGCGCGAAGGTTCGGTCGACATCGTGCTCGCCAGCGATGGCGAATTCGAAGAGCACGCCGCGTTCTATCGCAAGTCCGGTCTTTCGCAATATCCGTATGTGCTGTCGCAGGAACTCGGCCTTTCTTATCAGATCGGCAAGCTGCCCTATGCCGTGCTGCTCGATGACGAAGGCAAGGTCCGCGCGAAAGGTCTCGTGAACACGCGTGAACATCTGGAAAGCCTGTTCGAAGCGAAGGAACTCGGTGTCGCGTCGCTGCAGGAATTCGTGCACGGCAAGCACGATGACCACGCGCATCACGGCCATCACGACCACGAAGCGCAAGTCGGGCAGCACGCCTGAAGACGCCGATAACTTTTCCATTCCTACAGGTGAGCGTCCATGAAATGGCTGGATTCATTCTTCGAACATAAGGCACGCGGCGTCGCGCAACGCAGTTCGCGGCGCAGCGCGATGGCGAAGCTCGGGAAAGTGCTGGTCGGATCGGCAATGGTGCCGCTGTTGCCGGTCGATCGCACCGCCTATGCAACGGAGCCGAAGAAGCCGGGTTCATCGGCGAGCGATGATCCGACGAGTTGCGACTACTGGAAGTATTGCGCGATCGACGGCTGGCTTTGCAGCTGCTGTGGCGGCACGTCGAGCAGTTGCCCGCCGGGCACGACGCCTTCGCCGATCACGTGGATCGGTACCTGCCGCAATCCGCACGACGGCTCGGATTACATCGTGTCGTACAACGACTGCTGCGGCAAGACGAGCTGCGGACGCTGCTTCTGCAATCGCAATGAACGCGAAAAGCCGCTTTACAAGCTATCGCTCAATAACGATATCAACTGGTGCATGGCGAACGGCAATTCGAATTACCACTGCTCGGTATCGGTCCTGTTGGGAGCGGCAACGCAATGAAGACTGCAACTGTTTTGATGGCGGCGTTGCTCGCCGGCGCAATGAGCTTTGCTTCGGGCGCTTTTGCACAGACAGTGCATTACCCGGGCGGCAAATCGACCTTCGATGGCAAATGCGCGGTCTGTCATCAGGCAGGCGGAAAAGGCATGGACGGACTTGCGCCGCCGCTCGTCGAATATCCCGGCAAATATGCGGGCTCTGCCGATGGCCGCGCGCAATTAGGGCACACCGTGCTCTATGGCATGTTCGGCCCGATCAAGGTCAAGGAGAAAAGCTATAACTTCAAGATGCCGAGCTTCGCATCGCTCTCCGATGAAGAGATCGCGGATGTGTTGAACTACGTCGTGTTCGATCTGAACGCGCAGCATGGTTCAGCGAAGCCTTTCGACGTCGCCGAAGTCAAGGCATGGCGCGCGGGCCCGCTCGATCAGACCGCCGTGCACCAGCGTCGCGAAGCAGTCGTGAAGGGCCTGGGGCTATGAAGCCGCGCGCGATGCTCGTCGCTGCGACGCTGGCCGCGCTGTCGACGACGGCGGCATCGCAGACGCAGGCGTACGACGCGGCGCGTGCGCGACAGGACTGGGTGCTCAATTGCATGGGATGCCACACCGCCGACGGCTCGGGCATTCCCGGCAAGGTGCCCGCATTGCGCAACTCGCTCGGTCATTTCGTCTCGCTTCCCGACGGCCGTCAGTTTGTGATGCGAGTACCGGGCGCTGCCAATTCCGCATTGAACGACGCAGAGCTCGCGAACGTCTTGAACTGGTTGCTCGCGACGATGAACGAGCAATCGCGGCCCGCATCGTTCAAGCCTTATACGGCGGAAGAAATTGCGGCGCATCGCAGACCCGCGCTCACCGATGTCGCGCGTATCCGCATGAAGCTCGTCAAGGAATTGCAGGAGAACGGCGTGAACGCCGTCCCGGAACATTACTAGGAGACAACCCGATGAATAACAGCCAGCATCCCGCGATGCTCGATTCCACGCGCGCATTCCTCGCATCGGCGAAAAAAATGCTCATCGATGGCGCATGGGTCGATAGCGCGAGCGGCGCGACACTCGATGTGATCGATCCCGCCGATGGAGAACTGCTCGCACGCGTGCCGAGCGCCGACGAAATCGATGTCGATCGCGCCGTGCAAGCCGCACGCCGCGCGTTCGATGACTCCGCATGGTCGCGCATGAAACCGACCGATCGCGAGCGTCTCTTGCTGCGCGTTGCCGATCTTATCGAAGCGAACGCGCGCGAGCTCGCGGAAATCGAATCGCTCGACAATGGCAAACCGGTCACGGTCGCCCACGGGCTCGATGTGTCGATGGCCGCGCAATGCTTCCGCTATATGGCCGGCTGGGCGACCAAGATCGAAGGCAGCACGCTGGAAGCATCGATTCCATATAGCCCGTCGAACGATTTCTTCGGCTATACGCGCAAGGAAGCGGTCGGCGTCGTCGGCGCAATCATTCCGTGGAATTTTCCGCTGCTGATGGCATCGTGGAAACTCGCGCCCGCGCTCGCGACTGGCTGCACCGTCGTGCTGAAGCCTGCGGAAGACACGCCGCTTTCCGCGTTGCGGCTCGCGATGCTGATCGAAGAGGCGGGCATCGAGAAGGGTGTCGTGAATGTCGTCACCGGCCTCGGCCACACGGCGGGCGCGGCGCTCGCGCGTCATCCGGGCATCGACAAGATCGCGTTCACGGGTTCCACGCCGACGGGTAAAGCTATCGGTCACGCGGCGCTCGATAACATGACGCGCATGTCGCTCGAACTCGGCGGCAAATCGCCGGTTATCGTGCTGCCGGATATCGATATCGATAAAGCGGCAGAAGGCGTCGCCAATGCGATCTTCTTCAACTCGGGACAAGTCTGCACTGCGGGCTCGCGCGTCTATGTGCACGAGAAAGTATTCGATCGCGTGATGGAGCGTGTCGCGGCGATCGCGCAATCCTTGCCGATGGGACCGGGCCTCGATGAATCGACGCAGATCGGCCCGCTGGTTTCCGCACGGCAAATGGATCGTGTGCTGAGCTATATCGAAGCGGGCCGCGATGAAGGCGCGCGTGCTATCGCGGGCGGTGCGCCCAAGGACGGCGCCGGTTTCTTCGTGAAGCCGACAGTGCTCGTCGATACCGATCATTCGATGAAGGTCGTGCGCGAAGAGATCTTCGGACCGGTGCTCGTCGCGATGCCGTTCAACGATATCGACAGCGTGGTCGCCAAGGCAAACGACACGCCTTATGGACTCGGCGCGAGCATCTGGTCGAACGATCTCTCGGCAATTCACAAGCTCGTGCCGCGCATCAAGGCGGGCACGGTATGGGTCAATTGCCACTCGCTGCTGGATAACGCGATGCCGTTCGGCGGATTCAAGCAGTCGGGTTTCGGGCGCGAGCTCGGACGCGCGGTGATCGACATGTACACAGAGACCAAGTCGGTGCTGATCAACTACGCGTGAGGACGCTTGCATGACAACTAAAACGATCGCGCGGCAACTTGTCTCGACAGCGGCGCTCGCCGTGTGCGCGAGCGCATCGGCGCAAAGCAATGTGACGCTGTATGGAACGGTGGATGCAGGGCTGACTTATACGACCAATCAGCAAGTCACCAATGCGGACGGGAGCGTCGGTTCGGGGCATAACTTCGCGTTGTCCGGCGGCAATCTCGTGCCTTCACGCTTCGGCTTGCTCGGTGTGGAAGATCTCGGCGGCGGCTTGCAAGCGAAATTCAACGTGGAGAACAGTTTCTATACGGGAACGGGAAGCCTGGTGCAGGGCGGGGCGCTATTCAACCGTCAGGCTTGGGTGGGCCTCGCGCACGAACAGTTCGGCACGTTGTCCCTCGGACGTCAATACGACTCGTATAGCGATTTCCTCGGGCCTTACGTATCGAGCAATTCGTGGGCGACGCTTTATGGTTCGCATATCGGCGACGTCGATAACCTTAACGAAGCGTTCAACTTCAACAACGCGATCAAATACACGAGCCCGGACTGGAACGGCTTTTCGGTGGGCGGCACTTATAGCCTCGGCGGCATTGCAGGCGACTTCGGGCAACGGCGCGGATATTCGTTCGCCGCGGCTTATACGCGTTTGCCCATCTCGATCAGCGCAGGTTATCTGAACCTGCACAATCCGCTCGATGCGGCTTTGGGCGGAGCAAACGGCTACATCGGCGATTTCGCGTGTTCGAATCCGTCGGCACTCTATTGTCAATTGCAGAACGCGGAAGCGTTGAAGGCGTATGGCGCGGGCGCATCTTATGCAATCGGGCCGGCGACTATCGCGCTGACTTATACGCATAGTCGTCTCGAGCATAGCCAGTACTTCGCCGATAGCGCTAATCCGCAGGGCCGCGACATCGCGTTCGATATCGGCGAAGTGAATCTGACTTATGCCGCGACGCCGTTCCTGCAACTCGGGCTTGCCTACATCTATAACAATGCGAAGCCGGACGGGGTTTCATCGACGCGTTTTCATCAAGTGAACGTCGGCGCGAACTATGCGCTGTCCAAGCGCACTGCGCTGTATGGCGTCGCGATCATGCAGAAGGCGGTCGGCGCGGGACTAGGCATCGATCCGGCGACGGGTGGACCGGCGAATTACGCGCAGATTCCCAATCTGCCGAATTCGAACAGCGATCGCCAGTTGTCCGTGACGCTCGGCATACGGCATAACTTTTAAGTATTTCCAGGGGCGTGCTTTGACCCGGCCGGAACGATTTCCCGCCGGGCTTTTTTTCTCGCGTTCAAGAGATACGCATGATTTCATGATCGTTGATTCGATCGCGACGAAAGTTATCGGCCGCTTCGAAGATCTGCTCGAATGGAAGCGCGCGAATGCTATCGTTGCTGTGGATATGCCGATCGGTCTTTCATCGAATGGCGTTCGGACGTGTGACACGCTCGCTCGAAAAATACTCGGACGTCCGCGCGCAAGCTCTGTCTTTACGCCGCCGATTCGCGCGGCTTTAGTCTCGTCGAGCTATGAAGAAGCGTGTGCGGTCAATCAGGCCGTCACCGGAAAACGAATCTCCATTCAGGCATTTCACCTTCGCAACAAGATTGCAGAAGTCGATGACATGCTGCGCACGCTCGCCGATGATGATGTGCGCGTCTTCGAAGTGCATCCCGAGTTGAGCTTCATGCATCTGCGAATGGAGCAGGGCGGTCCGGCGCACGGCCTGCGCGAAAGCAAGGCGATTGCATCGGGATTCGCATTGCGTCGCGCGTTGCTCGTGCGATGCTTCGGCGGCTCGATCGATACGGCGCTCGCGGCGCGCAAGCCCGCGCAAGCGTCGCTGGACGATGTGCTCGACGCATTCGCGGCGTTATGGACCGCGCGCCGAATCGTTTCGGCAACGACATTCCGTCTGCCCGACGACATCGAGTTCGATTCGGAAAGTCTTCCCATGGCCATTCATTGCTGATGTTGGCGGACGGTTTCGTCAAAAGAATTCGAAATACGACGGCGAGCACGGCGGTATAAAATTGAGACGTACTCGTATCGCGCTCGAATGCGCCCGCTGCCATGGAAACTCCGTCGGGCAAAGAAGCCTCCCGCAAGCGGATGACGCCACGCACGCTCAACGTGCTGACGGCGCTCATCGGACTTGCCACGCTCGCATTGGGCGTCGCCTGGTTGATCTATACGTGGATCGTCCATCTCGAAGTGCCGTACTTCGCGATTCCGCTCGTGCTGACGGTGCCGGTGATCGTCGCGGTGGCGTTCCGCAACTGCTGGGACTGACGCGCCTGGAATGAAAACGCACCGTGGCGATACGATCGCGACGGTGCGTCTGAATGTCGTTGGTAGGCTCGATTGGACTCGAACCAACGACCCCCACCATGTCAAGGTGGTGCTCTAACCAGCTGAGCTACGAGCCTACGGAAGCCGCGAATTATAGGGGAAAGTTTCGCGTTGTGGGGATTCTCAGGCGAAAATTTTTGATCGAGGATTTTTCGGACGTGAAGACCGCTCGACCGCAACTTCGCCGGTTTACATAACACAAATTATCAGCGTTTTGTTTGTAGGTCCCAAGTGAGAAACACCGCAGCCATACCGCGTGTCAGCCGCCGCGAGCCGCCGGTATCACCCGCACGGCCCGTAGCCAAACGATCATCAACTCCTTTTCAAACCCTGCCACGCTTCACCGTCCGGAAAGCGATGCCTGTCGAGCGACGCCGCTTTCATCTCGATGCTGTAGCCCGGTTTCTGCGGCGGCATGTATCGCCCATTGCGAATCACGACCGGATCGACAAAATGCTCGTGCAGATGATCGACATATTCGAGCACGCGATTCTCCAGCGACGCCGACACGCAAACATAGTCGAAGATCGAAATGTGCTGCACGTACTCACACAGCCCGACGCCGCCCGCATGCGGACACACCGGCACGCCGAACTTCGCCGCCATCAGCAGCACGACGATCACCTCGTTCAGCCCGCCAAGACGGCAACTGTCGATCTGACAGAAGTCGATCGCCTCGGCCTGCAATAGCTGCTTGAACATCACGCGGTTCTGGCAGTGCTCGCCCGTCGCGACGCCGATCAGCGGACTCAGGCGCTGGCGGATGGCCGCGTGCCCGAGCACATCGTCGGGACTCGTCGGCTCTTCGATCCACCATGGATTGAACTCCGCGAGACGTCGCATGTTGGTCACGGCTTCGTCGACGTCCCATACCTGATTGGCGTCCATCATCAGCTTCGATTTTTCGCTGATCTCTTCACGCAAGATGCGCGCGCGCCGCACGTCTTCCTCGATGTTTCCGCCGACCTTCTGCTTGAAATGCGTCCATCCTTGCGCGACGCCTTCACGCGCGAGCCGGCGGATCTTGTCGTCGTCGTAGCCAAGCCAGCCCGCCGACGTCGTATAGCCCGGATAACCTTGTTCGAGCATTTCCTTCACACGTTCGCCGCGCGTCTTTTCATGACGCTTCAGAATCGCGATAGCCTCATACGGCGTGATGGCGTCGGTCACGTAACGGAAGTCGAGGCAACGCACGAGCTCTTCCGGCGTCATGTCGACGAGCAGCTTCCACACCGGCTTGCCCTCCGACTTCGCCCACAGGTCCCATGCCGCGTTGACGACCGCCGCCGTCGCGAGATGGATCGCGCCCTTGTCCGGGCCGATCCACCGCAACTGGCTATCCGACGTGAATTCACGCCAGAACGCACCCATGTTCGCGGTGATGTCCGCGAGCTTCTTCCCTACGATTTGCGGCGCCAGCGCATTCACGGCCGCCACGCAGATCTCGTTGCCACGGCCGATCGTGAACGTCAGGCCGTGGCCCGTGTGCCCTACCGGTGAATCGGTTTCGAGCGTGACGTAGGTAGCGGAATAGTCCGGCGCCGCGTTCATCGCATCCGAGCCATCGAGCGAACGCGATGTGGGAAAGCGAATGTCCCTCACGGACAGCCTGGTGATCGTTGTCATATGAACGCCCTCCGAAAGCGTCGTCGACCAAGTCGAGTCTGCGATTTAACCGATGAAAAAGTCGCTACGTCCCAATCTTCGAACTAGGCATATGCACGCGTTGACAACGCCGTCGATGCTTTCTAGCATGCTAGCATCCATCTCGAAAATCAAGCGCCGGTGAACACGTCTCTCGATACAGTGACGACCGTCAGCACTCCCTATGATGCACTGCACAAGATCGGCAGCGGCGAACGCGGCAGCCTGACCGATGCAGTCGAGGTAGCGTTGCGGGAAGCTATCGTCACGCTGGCGCTGGAGCCTGGGATGATGATCGACAAACTGGCCGTCTGCGAGCGCATGGGCGTCTCGCGATTTCCGGTTTCCGCCGCGCTGGCCCGGCTCGAGCACGCAGGTCTTGTCGAAGTGTTGCCGCAGCGCGGCACGCGCGTGAAGCCCATCGCGCTCGAAGACATTCATCAGCATCTGTTCATTCGCAGCGCGCTCGAAGTCGAGACGGTGCGCGGCGTCGCCCGCATTCGCGAGGCCGCGACGCTCGACGCGCTCGCGCTCAATCTCGAACAGCAACGGATGATGCTGAAGACCGATCAGCGTCTCGCCTTCCATACGCTCGATCTCGCCTTCCACGAAATCCTGCTCGACGCGATCAACCTGCCGCGCGTGAAGGAGATCGTCGCCGTGTCGCGCAGCGCGCTCGATCGCGCGAGACAGCTTCTCGCGAGTCCGGAGCGCCTCGTCCATACGCTCGATGAACACGAACGCATCTTCGACGCCATTCGCAGCGGCGACGCCGACACTGCCGCGAAGGCGATGCACGATCATCTCGATCAGGTCGTCGCGGAATTGCGCCGTTCGGCGCAGGAACGGCCCGACCAGTTCGCGCCATAGCCGTTCGACGCACGTATGACAGGTCCAACGAAACCGAGCATTCATGCCACATCCATGACACCCCTCATCTCCGTCAATCAGTTGAGCAAGCGCTTTCCGGGCGTGCGCGCGCTGCATGAAGTGCGCTTCGACGTCATGCCGGGCGAGGTCCATGCGTTGATGGGCGAAAACGGCGCGGGCAAGTCCACGCTCATGAAGATTCTCGCGGGCGTGTACACGCGCGATTCCGGCGACATGTTCGTCGACGGCAAGCCGGTCGACTTCACGAGTCCACGCGAGGCGCAGGCATCGGGCATCGGCATCATTCATCAGGAACTGCAACTGATGAATCATCTGACGATCGCGCAGAACATCTTCATCGGCCGCGAGCCTTGCAAGCTCATGGGCTTGTTGCTCGACGAAGACAAGCTCAACGACGACGCCCGCGCGATTCTCGCTCGCATGCATGTGAATCTCGATCCGCGCACCGTCGTCGGCACGCTCACGGTCGCGAGCCAGCAGATGGTCGAGATCGCCAAGGCGCTGTCCTTCGAATCGCGGGTGCTCATCATGGACGAGCCGACTTCCGCGCTCAACGATGCGGAAATCGCCGAGCTGTTTCGCATCATCCGGCAATTGAAGGAGCGCGGTGTCGGCATCGTCTATATCTCGCACAAGATGGACGAGTTGAAGCAGATTTCCGATCGCGTGACCGTGATGCGCGACGGCGAATATGTCGCGACCGTGAACACGCATGAGACGAGCGTCGAGACGATCATCGGCATGATGGTCGGCAGAACGCTCACCGACCTCACGTCGTTTCTCGGCGGCGCGCATCAGGGCGAAGTGGCGCTCGAGGTGCGTCATCTGAACGCCGGGCCGCTGGTACGGGACGTCAGTTTCAAGTTGCATCGCGGTGAAATCCTCGGCTTCGCCGGCCTGATGGGCGCGGGTCGCACCGAAGTCGCGCGCGCGGTGTTCGGCGCGGACCCGGTGGAATCAGGAGAGATTTTCGTCAAAGGCGCGAAGGCCGCGATCAGAAAGCCGAGCGATGCGGTGAGGCGCGGCATCGGCTACCTGTCGGAAGACCGCAAGCGCTTCGGTCTCGCAACGGGCATGGACGTCGAATCGAACATCGTGATGTCGAACCTCGGCAAGTTTCTCGCGGGCCGCATGTTCCTGCGCCGCGCGAAGATTCGCAAGACGGCCGCGCATTTCATCAAGCTGCTCGCGATCCGCACGCCCTCGCCTACTCAGCCCGCGCGCCTGCTTTCGGGCGGCAATCAGCAGAAGATCGTCATCGCGAAGTGGCTCGAGCGCGATTGCGACGTGCTGTTCTTCGACGAGCCGACGCGCGGCATCGATGTCGGCGCGAAGAGCGAGATCTACAAGCTGTTGCGCGCGCTGGCGCAGGAAGGAAAGGCCATCGTGATGATTTCGTCGGAGCTTCCGGAAGTGCTGCGCATGAGCGATCGCATCGTCGTGATGTGCGAGGGGCGCATCACCGGAGAGCTGTCATCGGGCGAAGCGACGCAAGAGCGCATCATGCAGCTCGCGACGCGGCGCGAATCTTTGCAAGCGGCATAAGCCGGACTTTCGAACACACGAGGTCAACTCATGACACAACCCACGGATACCGCGCCGCTCACCAACGAACGACGCATTGGCGGCCTGCGCGCGCGCGTGTTTTCGCCTACTGCATTGCAGAAGCTGCTGGCGTTCGCGAGCCTCATCTTGCTGCTGGCGTTCTTCAGCTTCGCGTCGCCCGCGTTCATGCAGATGGACAACATCCTCGGCATCCTGCAGGCGACGGCGGTCAACGGCGTGCTCGCGATCGCGGCCACGTTCGTCATCATCACGGGCGGCATCGACTTGTCCGTCGGCACGTTGATGACCTTCACCGCAGTGATATGCGGCGTGTTCCTCACCTACTGGCATTTGCCGATGTGGATCGGCGTGATCGCCGCGATCGTCACCGGCGCGATATGCGGAACCATCTCGGGCACGCTGACCGCAAAGATGAAGATCCCGCCCTTCATCGCGACGCTCGGCATGATGATGCTGCTGAAGGGCTTGTCGCTCGTCGTCGCGTCCGACAAGCCGATCTACTTCACCGACACCGAAAACTTCTACATGATCTCGCAGGACTCGCTGATCGGTTATTTCCTGCCGAGCGTGCCGATTCCGAACGCGGTGCTGATCCTGTTCTTTCTCGCGATCGCGAGCGCCATCACGCTCAATCGCACCGCGCTCGGGCGCTATACGTTCGCGCTCGGCAGCAACGAGGAAGCGGTGCGTCTTTCGGGCGTGAACGTGGACCGATGGAAGATCGCCATCTACGGTCTGGGCGGCGCGATTTGCGGCATCGCCGGACTGCTTATCGCCTCGCGGCTGAATTCGGCGCAGCCCGCGCTCGGACAAGGCTACGAACTCGATGCGATCGCGGCGGTCGTCATCGGCGGCACGTCGCTATCGGGCGGCTCGGGAACGATACTCGGCACGATCATCGGCGCGTTCATCATGAGCGTGCTGACCAACGGCTTGCGCATCATGTCGGTCGCTCAGGAATGGCAGATCGTCGTGACCGGCCTCATCATCATTCTCGCGGTGTATGCGGACATTCTGCGGCGCAAGAAAGGCGGAGCGTGACAGGGAGCATCAAAGCTCGCACGGCGAGCACAAATCGATAACCTGACCTTTGGAGGAGATCCATCATGCTGAAAAGAAGAATCATCGGCGCACTGATCGGAGCGGGCGCGCTCGTCGGCGCAACGAGCGCCGCGTATGCGGACGAGCCGTATATTCCGCTGATATCGAAAGGCTTCCAGCATCAGTTCTGGCAAGCCGTGAAATCGGGCGCGGAACAGGCCGCGAAAGAGCAGAAAGCGCGCATCACGTTCGAAGGCCCCGAAACCGAAGCGATGGTCGACAAGCAAATCGACATGCTCTCCGCAGCGCTCGCGAAGAAGCCGCAGGCGATCGGCATCGCCGCGCTCGACAGCAAGGCCGCCGTTCCGCTGCTCAAGCGGGCGCAGAACCAGAAGATTCCGGTGATCGCATTCGACTCGGGCGTGGATAGCGACATTCCGCTCACCACCTGCGCCACCGACAATCTCGCCGCCGCCGCGCTCGCCGCCGACAAGATGGCCGAAGCCATCGGCAATGCGGGCGAAGTGGGCGTCATCGTTCACGATCAGACGAGCCGCACCGGCATCGACCGGCGCGACGGCTTCCTCAATCAGATGAAGTCCAAGCATCCGAACATCAAGATCGTATCGGTGCAGTATGGCGGCGGCGATCATCTGAAGTCGGCGGAGATCGCGAAGGCGATGATTCAGGCCAACCCGAACATCAAGGGCATCTTCGGCGCCAATGAAGGTTCGGCCGCGGGCGCGGCTATCGGCATCAAGGAATCGGGCAAGAAGCTCGTGCTGATTGGCTACGACTCGGGCAAGGAGCAGAAGGAAGACATCATGTCGGGCCTCATGGCGGGTGCGATCACGCAGAATCCGGTCGGCATCGGCAGGTGCGTCGTCGATTCGGCGATGAAGGCGCTCAAGGGCGAAAAGCTGCCGAAGAAGGTCGATACCGGCTTCTACTGGTACGACAAGTCCAACATGAACGATCCGAAGATCGCCGCCGTGCTGTACGACTGATCGGCAAAGGACGGGGTCGCGCCCGTCCTCTTCTCTTCATGCGATCACGTCCAGGGAACGTGCACGCGATCGAGATTCCTGTCGAGCTGATACGCCGCGCTGATGAGCGCGAGATGCGTCAGCGCCTGCGGAAAATTGCCGAGCGCCTCGCCGCTCGTCGCCACTTCCTCCGAGAAGAGCCCGAGATGATTCGCGTAGGCGAGCATCTTCTCGAACACGAGCCGGCCTTCGTCGACACGTCCGGCGCGCGCGAGCGCCTCCGCATACCAGAACGAGCACGCGGAGAAGCCGCCCTCGGTGCCGGGCAAGCCATCGAGCGTCGAGCCGCGCGTATAGCGGAAGATCAGCGGATCGACGCGCAACTCGCGGCCGATTGCATCGAGCGTGCCGATCCAGCGCGGATCTTTCGGGCCGATGAAGCGCACGAGCGGCATCATCAATGCAGAGGCGTCGAGCGTGTCGGAGCCGGGCGTCTGCACGAAACTCTCGATGTCGTCGTTCCAGAACTGTTCGTGAATGTCGCGATGGATTTCATCGCGCGTTTCGAACCAGCGCGCAAGCGCCGCGGGCAACGAGCGCTTTTCTGCAAGCCGCAGCGCGCGATCCACCGTCACCCAGCACATCAGACGCGAATGCAGCAATGCGCGCGTGCCGTTGCGAAACTCCCAGATGCCGTTGTCCGGCTCGCGCCAGTGTTCGACGACGTAATCGACTGTGCGCGTCACGTGACGCCAGCCATCGTAGGAGATGGCCGCGCCGTACTTGTTGTAGAGATAGACGGAATCGAGCAGCGCGCCGTAGACATCGAGCTGAACTTGTTCGCGCGCTCCGTTGCCGATCACGATCCGTCCCGGCACTTCGCCGACGAGACTCTTCAGCTCGCTTTCTTCGGGCGCGTCGGCGCCATCGACGGAATACATCACACGCAACTGGCCGTGCGCGCTGCAATCGCGGCTGCGCTCGGCGATCCACTTCATGAAGCGTTCCGCCTCGCCGGTGTAGCCGAGGCGCAGCAGCGCGTAGACGGAGAACGCGGCGTCGCGTATCCACGTGAAGCGATAATCCCAGCGGCGCGAACCGTCCTGCGCCTCGGGCAAGCCGAAGGTCGGCGCGGCGACGATCGCGCCGAATTCTTCCGAACTCAACATCTTCAAGGTCAACGCCGAGCGCAGCACGACTTCGCGATAGCGCCCGCGATACGTCGAACGCGACGACCATTCCTTCCAGTAATCGATGGTCTCGGTGAGGATCGAGTCGTGATTCGCGTCGATGTCGGCGAGCCCTTCGGCCTCGCCGAGCACGAAGCAGGCGCAAGCGCCTTCTTCCAAATTCAGCGTCGCGCATGCGCTCTGGCCGTCGATCGTAAGCGGCACATTCGAGCGCAGCCGCAACGACGGCGCACCGTCGTCGCGCATGAATTCGACGCCCTTCTCCACCGCATGGGCCGTGTGCTTCGCGCGCGCGTAATCGAAGCGCGGATCGCAGCGCACGTCGAGCGTCATGCGTCCGAAGACGAGCCGCACGATGCGCAGCACGCAGTTCGGCAACGCATCGGCGCGCGTCCCGTTCGATGCGACCGGCATCAGATCGAGCAGCTCGCACACGCCGTCGCCGGTCATGAAACGCGTGAGGAGCACGTTCGTTTCGGGCAGATACATCTGCTTGACGTTCGCGTTGGGCGCGCGCGGCGTGATGGCGAAAGCGCCGCCGCGATCGCCATCGAGCAGGGCGGCGAAGACCGTGGGCGAGTCGATGCGCGGGAAACACATGAAGTCGATCGCGCCGCAAAGCGACACGAGCGCCGCCGTCTTCATGTTGCCGATCATGCCGCGCCCGTCGACGGGCAGCGCGGCCGGTGGAATCTGCTCAGGATGGTGTCCCATCGCGAAGTGCTCCCGACGAGCGTGGAATGACATCGTCGGAAATCGAGCAAGTCATATTCCTGTCGAACGCGACCGCTACGATGCGTGCGACAAACGCTAGACAGTGCGAATCAGCGCGCGGCGGTCCGGTCGCCCGGTGCGGTCTCCGGATGCTTCGGCGCGTCGCCGAAAGCGGCCGCGCTCGCGGCGCCGTCTTGCGCGGCGAGCACGGAAGGCGTCGGCACGGGGGCATCCGCATGACGCGAACGGCCGAAGCTCGCGATATAGACCACAGCCGCCACGGCGACGCCCACCAGAACGGCCGCCACAGCCACGCCCGACGACTTTCGTCTCATTACTCCTCCCTTTCGGATACGATGACCCCGGCTCGCGGCCCGGTCCCGCGTCGATGGTATCAGCGCGAGGCGTGTCATCTGCGTGGGCCGCCGCGCACTGCCGCAAAAAAATCCCAAACAATCCGAGGACATTCCATGCACGCCGCTACGGCATTCAATCTGGTGCTCGTCTCCTTGATCGCCATCATCGCGCTCGAAGTGCTCGCCAAGCGCGTGCGCCTGCCGCCCGCGGCCGCACTGCTCGTCGGCGGCGTCGCGATGGCGTTCGTGCCGGGCCTGCCGCAATTCGAGCTCGACCCTGAGCTCGTGCTCGTCGTGTTCCTGCCGCCGCTCCTGATGTACGGCGCGTACTTCTTCGTGTGGGACGACTTCAAGCGGAACCTGAGCGGCATTCTGCTGCTCGCGATCGGCGCGGTCGCGTTCACGACGCTCGTCGTCGGCGTCGCGGTACATCTCGTCGTGCCGCAACTTCCCTGGGCCGCGTGCTTCGCGCTCGGCGCGGTCGTCTCGCCGCCCGACGCGGTCGCCGCCAAGGCCGTGCTGGAGCGCGTCGCGCTGCCGCGTCGGCTGATGGTGCTGCTCGAAGGCGAAAGCCTGCTCAACGACGCCGCCGGCCTCGTGCTCTTCCGCTTCGCGCTCGTGGCCGCGATGAGCGGCGTGTTCAGCGCGCCACGCGCCGTCGCGAGCTTCGCGGGGCTGGCGATCGGCGGCATCGTCGTCGGGATCGTCGCGGGCTTCATCGCGGTGAAGCTCATGCGCGCGCTCGAGGACGATTACCTCGTCATCACCACGTCGATGCTGACGTCGTGGGTCAGCTATATCGCGGGCGAGGAGCTCGGCGTATCGAGCGTCATCGCGACGGTCACGTGCGGCATGGTCGTCGGCTGGCACCAGCACGAAGTGTTCACGGCGGCGCAGCGCATGCGCGGCACGGCGTTCTGGCAGGTTGTCGTGTTCGTGCTGGAAGCGCTCGTGTTCGTGCTGATCGGACTGTCGCTGCGCGGCATCGCGGTGCGGCTCGGCGGCGTCGGCGATGCATTCTCTCTCCTCGGACCCGCGACGGCGGCGGTGATCGCGGTCGTGATCCTCTCGCGCTTTGTCTGGGTGTTCGGCGTCGAGGCGATGAAGTGGCTCGCGTGGACTGTCACCGGACGCAAGCGCGCGGACGCCGCAGGCGTTCCCGACTGGCGCGCGGCCACGGTCGTCAGTTGGGCCGGCATGCGCGGCGTGGTGACGCTTGCCGTCGCACTTTCGTTGCCCGAGACGATGCCCGGCCGCGATCTGATTGTGTTTGCCGGCTTCGCGGTGATTCTCGTCACCGTGCTCCTGCAGGGCGCAACAATCGGCCCGCTCATCGCGCTGTTGTCGCTCACGCGCGGTCACGAGCGCTCGTCACGCCATCTCAGCGAGCCGCAGGCGTGGGCGCGCATGGAGACCGCGCAACTGGCGGCGATCCAGCCACTGGTGCACGACGCCGATGGCAATGTGATCCATCCGCGACTGCTCGAGCAATACACGTATCGCGCGGGACTCACGAAGCGCTTCGAGGACATGGAGGAGTTCCCGACGGATGCCCGCCACGCGCACTACGACGTCGTGCTCGCCGCGATTGCCGCCGGGCGCACGGAGTTGCTGCTGATGCATCGCGCGGGGGAAATCCACGACGAGCTTCTGCATTCGCTGGAGCACGACCTCGATCTTCAGGAGATCATCGCGCTTCATGCGCGCGGTTGAGCAGGATCGCGCGCCCATGTTTCGTCGCACTGCATCCACGCATAGGCCGTGACGGTCGCGCGCGCGTTGTTCCTCAGGCGGATGAGCCACTCGCCCGCGGTCGCGCGGCGCACGCCGCTGCGCGTGGCGGTCGGCGCGAGCGCGACGAGGATCATGTGCCCTTCGCCGCGCGCGCCGCGCCCGAGATGCACGACGGTGCACACGGGATCGCCGCCGCGCGTAAACGTGCCGACGTTGCCGAGCCCGATCCATGCACTCGCGACGTCGTCGGGCGGCACGATCTGCACGTCGACGCCAGGCGTTCCATCACGGGTCGACAGCCAGATTTCCGCGAGACTCGGCGATTCGGAATGCGCGCGCACGCGCCAGCGCCACTCCGATTCCGCGCGCTCCGCGAGCGTCGATGCACCGCGACAGCGCGACAAGTCGACATTGCCGGACGGAAGCACGACCGAGCATGCACCGCTGTCCATCAGTTCGTCGAGCGCGCATTCGATGAGCGAACTGCCGTCCTGCTGCCACGCGACATTGCCGATATTCAGACTGACGAGCGCATGACACGCCGCACTGCCGATGTCCTGCGCGCGCTGCACGACATAGCGGACGGCGTCGAGTACTTCCGCATCGGGGCAAGGGCCGAACGCGTCGCGCATCGTGCGATAGCGTCGTTTGAGTTGCACGCCGATCATCGGCAAGGGCGCGTCGCAATCGGCTGTCGATTGCGTGCGCGACGGATCGTACATGCATGCGCCCGCCGCTTCCGCATGAAGGCGCGCGTCGCCCAGAAGCGCGTCCATCTGATGTTTGAGCAGCTCGCTTCCGTAACCGAGCCCGGCTGCGGAGTCGGCGGGATCGTTCTGATTCCAGAAGCATTGAAAGCGCGTGCGCGTTCCGTTTGCATCCTCGGAGAATCGCGGATGCGTGAACGCGATATCTTCATCGCACACGCCGACGATCGCATTGCCCAGCCCTTCGCGCATCGGTGCATGATCGGCAGGCACGCGTTCCGTACGCGCATCGACGTGCGTTGAAATCGCCAGCGCCTCCGTGAAGCGCTCGAACTTGCCCGCGAGATCGGTGTTCAGATGCGCGAAGAATTCGCGCGTCACGTGAGCCGTGCAGAAGCGCGTCGCTTCGAGCCCCGCGGGCGGATCGCGATAGAGCGCCGACATCCAGATCCAGCGTTGCCAGCCGTTACGCTCGATCGTCTGCGCGAACTGCTGCGCGGTCTCGCCGCCCTGCTTCATCTCGATGGCGATGGGAATTCGGCCGCGTGGCATGCCGCCGAGATCGCGATAGCGCGTCGCGTGCGCCCACACGATGTATGGATCGATCCGCGCGATGGGCTCGAACGCTTCGCTCACCGTGCCGATCTCCCAATGCGGGCTCATCTTCGCTCCTGTCGCCTGCATTCCGCCGACGATTGGTCGCCATGGCCGCGACGCGCGCGAATTTGTCGGTTGATTATTTCGGGACCCGAAAGAATTTAGACGTTGGCTAACGAATAACGTAGTCACTCGGACGACGAGAAGCAAGCGGAATTACGCGCGGGAACGCTCGCCTCGCGCTTGCCCTTCGCGCGCCTTGCAAGCAGGTTCAAACCTTCGACGAATCCCGCGAAGCCCATCGCCGCGTAGATGTAGCCCTTCGGCACGTGCGTGCCGAAACCCTCGGCGATCAGCGTCATCGCGATCACGAGCAGGAACGAGAGCGCGAGCGTCACGACCGTCGGATTGCGTTCGATGAAACGCGAGAGCGGTTGCGCGGCGAACAGCATTGTCGCGACGGCGAAGATGACGGCGATAAACATGATCGGCAGATGCTCGGTCATGCCGACCGCCGTAATGATGCTGTCGACGGAAAACACGAGATCGAGCAGCAGGATCTGGCCGATCGCAGCCCACGCCGTCATGCCGCCGACGCTCGACGCGACGCCGGGCACGACATCGTGCTCGCGTCCGACGTGATGACGCATCTCCGTGGTCGCCTTCCAGACGAGGAACAGGCCGCCCGCGAGCAGGATGATGTCGCGCCACGAGAACGCATGATCGAACATGGAGAACACCGGCGTGGTCAGTTGCGCGATCCACGCGACCGTGCCGAGCAGCGCGAGCCGCATGACGAGCGCGAGCATGATGCCGATGCGCTGCGTGCGCGCGCGTTGCGCCACGGGCAGCTTGTTGCTGAGAATCGAAATGAAGACGAGATTGTCGATGCCGAGCACGACTTCCATCACGATCAGCGTGACGAGCGCGGCCCAGACGGCGGGATCGGCGGCGAGCGAAAGGAGATATTCCATGAGTAACAGGGTTTTTGATTGAACGTATCGCGCCATGATCGGCTGAACTCGTACTCGAAAAAATCAGCGATAATCGAAGCCCTACTTCGGTTTTTTCGATGTATCGAAAAGGACGCACGGCACATGCTCAACTATCGTCATCTGCATTATTTCTGGGTTGTCGTGAAGGAAGGCGGATTCGCGCGCGCAGCGGAACGGCTCGACATGGCGGTTCAAACCATCAGCGCGCAAGTGCGTGAGCTGGAAAAATCGCTCGGGCATCAACTGCTCAAGCCGGAAGGCCGCGGCGTCACGATGACCGAAGCGGGACAGGTGGCCTTCGCGCGTGCGGAGGAAATCTTTCATATTGGGCAGTCGATTCAGGACGAAGTGCGCGAGGCGGCGAGCGGCGCGCTCGCGCGTCTCGCGGTCGGCCTGTCGGATGGCATTTCGAAGCTTGCTGCGCACGCGCTGCTCGCGCCAGTGCTCGGCAATCCGTCGCTGCGTCTTCTGTGTCACGAAGGCGAGACCGACGAACTGCTCGGCGAACTGGCGCTGCATCGGCTCGATCTCGTGCTCGCGAGCCACCCCGCGCCGCACAATCACAATCTGCGTCTCACGAGCGAGCGGCTGATCGCCTCGCCGGTCGACTGGTACGGGCCGGCTTCGATCGTGCGCAAGAGCGCGATCGATCGTTTCCCTGAAAGTCTCGCGTCGCTGCCCATTCTTTTGCCGACCGGCCATTCGTCGCTGCGGGCAAGGCTCGATCGATGGCTGGAGGCGCAAGGCATCGCGCCGCGCATCGTCGGCGAATTCGAGGACAGTGCGCTGATGGCCGTGTTCGGCGCGCGCGGCCTCGGGGTGTTTCCGCTCGCGGAATTCGGCGCGGGCGATGCGCCGCTGTTGCGCGGACTGCGCTGGCTCGGCCGCTCGCCGGACGTGAAAGAGGAAGTGCACGCGATCGTGTCGCGGCGCGGACGGCATCATCCGTTGACTCAGCAGGTGCTTGCGCGAGCCACGAGCTAACTTCGGTTTTTTCGAAGCTTAGGTTCCGTTCAGTCTGCTTTTTCGGATCGCGACCGGCCTTTACGCTGAATCCATGTTCAACGAGGAGGCGTCAATGAAAGTCCTGTTCAAGTCCCGCGACCCCGAAGCCATTGCGATGCACGAGCTTGCGAAAGCGCGCAGCGAATTCGTCTTTCGCCGTCTCGCGTGGCTGATCTCGAAGGCGACCGTCAGCTTGTCGGACATCAACGGGCCGCGCGGCGGCGTCGACAAGCGCTGTCAGGTGGAAGTGCAGTTGAATCGGGAAAACAAGGTCGTCGCGACGTCGATTGCGCGCGACTGGCGCGGAGCCATCGATCTGGCGCTGGGGCGCGCCGTGCGCTCGCTGGTGCGCCGGCGTCAGCACGTCAAGCCGACGCGCCGCGTGCGTGCGCGCAGCCTCGCCTGGCATTTCGCGGAGGAGCCGGCGCTGCAGGAAGCAGTCGATCCCCGCGTGCGCCTGATGAGAAAGATGGCCGGCGCGTAAGCCGCGATCACGCGGGTTTGCGGATCAGGAGCGGCGTGCGCGGCGCCGCATGTTCGATGGCTTCGAAGCCGCCTTCCGGCACCGAATCCATCGACATGAACAGCGCCCGCATCTCGGTGCTCAGGCCGTGAAAGTGACAGAGGAACGTGTTCCGGTCCGCGTAATACCAGGGCGTGTTCAGTTCGCGAAAGCTCACGAGTTCGGGCGAATCCATCTCGGGACACAGACCGTGCGCGATCAGTTGCTCCATGAACACATACTGGTCGCCCTGACTCGAAAACGTGTACTGGATGTCCTCGATCTCGCGCACTTTCGCCAGCACGGCGTCGAGCACGTTCGTATTCGCCTCGGTGTTGCGAAAGCCCATTACGCCCGAATTGAAACGCCAGCCGCAGATGTCCGCGGTCAGCACGCGTTCGCGCCCTTCGGTGAACTTCTCCAGTTTCACGCTCCGGTTCATCGCGATGATGTCCGCGTCCATCCAGAAAACCCATTCGTGCTGCGGCAGGTACTTGCTGAGAAGAAAAGGCTTGGCCCAGTTGCCGCACGCATCGCGGCCGAAATCGGCCGGCACTTCGCGATGCACGTAAAGCGTATAACCGTGCTGCTCGCAGTACGCACGCAGACTCGCTTCGCCGAAGCGCGCATAGCTCGCGATGTTGGGCGTATAGAGCATCACGACCGCGATCGGACGTCCCGGCTGATACACCGAAAGCGGCTCGTTCGAATCGCTCGACATCGGCGCTGCATCGTCGAAAAAGCGAAGATCGCCTGACGCGTGACACGCGCTCACATGCCGCGCGAACACCGCGCGCCACAGCGGCCCGTACTTGCTGTAAAGGCGCGGCGTGTAGACGATCGACACCGCGACGACTTCGCGGCCACGAATATCCGGATGCTGGCTCGCCCACATCGACGCGATCGGCACCACGCCGTTCAGGTCGTCCCAGTCGGGCACGGTCGGCAGGGCTTCGAGCAGTTCCTCTTCCGTGACGAACTTGCCGTATTCGAAGTATTTGCGGCATTGCGCGGCGAAGCCACGAATCATGCGCCGGTTCTCTTCATTGTTTCGCAGCACGAACATCTCGGTGTTAATGCCGAAATGCCCTTTCGTGACCAGGACGTCGCGGTCCGCCATGATCGGCTCGAAGTCGTGAAAGCGGAGGAACAACGCGTTTTCCGTGGCGAAAATGACGAGTTCGCCCTCTTCGGCCTCCCGCAGTACGTCGTTCAGCAACTGGTATTTGTAGAGCGTGCGCAATTCGAGCGAATCGACGCAGCCGGATATCGGCTCGAAACGATGCTTCGCGTTCGCGCGCCGGCAATATTCGATGTGATTGTCGAGCGATGATGTCGCGTTGCGATCGGAGAAACAGCTAACCAGAGTCACCATGGCGGTTCAACAGTCGGAAGACGGAAAGCGAGCAGATACGGACGACCCGCCCGGATGGAACATCCGAGCTTATCCGGCCCGTCTCGTGGATTTGTAAATTATTGCGTCAAATCAGCGGATTGCCCCTAGGAATAGGCCGATTCTCAGCATTTCTTGAGACGGGTCGACGGCGCGGTCAGCGATGCTATTGCGTGTGTTCTTGTCAATCCGCAGTAGGTGGTCGCGGCGGCGTTCGTGTGCGCGACGTCGAGTCTCGCGTCGTTCGGACATCTCGCGGGGAAACCGGCGCTCGCGTGGCTGTCGCTGAGTGCGCTCTTTGTGACGGGCACCGGCACGGGCGGCGCGATGCTCGGCGCGCCTGGTTGCCGCCGCGCATTTTTGAAGCGGTAGCCGGGCCGGTCGCGATCGCTGCGGTCAGCGTGTGCGCGCTCGTGGTGTATCGCGCGCGGCATCCGGCGACGCCGGACGGCGCCGCGGCGGCGACTTCGGGCGAGCCGCGCACGAGCGGCGCCTGAGCGACGGCATCAGCCCGACACCGCCACGCGCGGCGCGCGCATCGCGGATGCGCCGTCGAGTTCCGCCTTGCCGCATTCGAACGCGAAGTTCGCGGCGGCCTGCGCCGTCGCAAACGCGCGCATCGGCCCGATCGCGCGCCGCACGCCGCCCGGCCGCTCGATCAGAAGCGTCGCGACGAATTCTCCAGCCCGATGCTGGACGATGACCGAAAGCTCACAGCCTCGATATTCGATTGGGGTGGAGTCCATCGCTGACCTCGTTTGCCTGAATGCACTGGGAGAACTCAATCTACGCAAGGTCCGCGAAACGCGTAACCCCGCGTGTGAGTGGCTGCGAACGCATGCCGAGCGATTGTTCCGCGCAAACGTTTCACCTTGCCGTCGGTGGAAATAGGAATTAGTCAGAACTTTGCGGGAGTTTTCCTAAGTCTGTATCCTGCATCGGAACAGACCGCACGAAAGTTGCCGGAACCTTCCGAATCCGACCTCGCCGATGACAAGAACCCAGAACGAACGACATTGCAGAACGGCCCTTCGCGCGATCGCTTTCGCGCTACTCGGCATTGCGAGCAGCGCGGCTCACTCGCAGGAATTTTCGTTTCTGGCTGGCGCACTCCAGAGCAGCAGCCAGAACACGTATTCGTGGGAAGCGAATTATCGTGAAGGGCTCGGGCCTTACGCCGCCTGGAGCTTTTCCTGGCTCAATGAGGGCCATATTCCCGATCATCACCGTGACGGGCAGGCGCTGCAGTTATGGGGACGCCTGCCGCTCTGGAACGAGCGGCTGGAATTGTCGGCGGGCGCCGGGCCGTATCGCTATTTCGATACGAGCGAGGCGCAGTCGGGCGGCGAATACTCGAACACGCACGGCTGGGGCGCGATGTTCACGCTGCGCGCGGCGTATTACTTCGACAACCGCTGGATCGCGGAGATGAAGCTCAATCGCGTGCAGGCATTCGGCGGTCCCGACACGACCGCGCTGCTCTTCGGCATCGGCTATCAGCTCGACGCGCCCGAAGGACGCGGACCGCGCGCGCGCCCCGTGTCGCGCACGACCAACGTCACCAACAACGAAGTCACGGTGATGCTCGGCACGACGATCCTCAACAGTCCCGACTCGGAAACGAATCTGGCGGAGAGCATCGAATATCGGCGCGGATTGTGGCGTTACTTCGACTTCACCGCGTCGTATCTGCACGAAGGCGGCCACGTCCAGTCGCGCCGCGACGGCGTTGCCGCGCAACTCTGGGCGACGCGCGCGTTCTTGAATGACAAGCTGACGCTCGGCGTCGGCGCGGGGCCGTATCTGTCGATTACGCAGAACGACGATCTGGCGCAGAACCGCACCGGCGACGGACGCTTCTCCGGTCTCGTATCGGTGTCGGCGAGTTACCGCTTCTCGGATCGATGGCTCGCGCGCGTGACGTGGAATCGCATGGTCACGCGTTACGACCGCGATGCGGACATCATCGAAGCGGGCTTCGGCGTGCGTTTCTAGACTCGGAACTCAGAACAGCTCTTTCTGACCGGACATCAGCGCGGTGAAATCGTCGCGCAGGAAAGGCAGAATGCCGTCCGCGACCGGCTGAAGCTGCTTGCTGACGTAGTGCTCGTAGTCGATCGGCGCGTGGCGCGCTTCCACCGGTTCGGGACCGACCGCCGTCATCACATAGCTGATCCAGCCGCCGTTCTGATATTGCAGCGGGCGTCCGGCACGCGCGTTGTACTCATCGGCGATGCGCGCGGCGCGCACATGCGGCGGCACATTACGCTGATAGTCGCCGAGCGTGCGGCGCAGGCGCTTGCGATAGACGAGCAGTTCGTCCAGCTCGCCGCGCCGCGTGCGTCCGACGTAATCGCGCACGTAGTCCGCGTATGCCTCACCCTTGAATACGCGCAGGTAAAGCTCCTGCTGGAAGCGTTGCGCGAGCGGCGTCCAGTCGGTGCGCACCGTTTCGAGCCCTTTGTAGATGATTTCCTCGGTGCCGTCGGCGCGCGTCGTGAGGCCGGCGTAGCGCTTCTTGCTGCCCTCTTCCGTGCCGCGGATCGTCGGCATCAGAAAACGCGTGAAATGCGTTTCGAACTGCAATTCCAGCGCGCTGTCGAGCCCGAAGGTCTCGCGCAAATGCTCGCGCCAGTATTCGTTGACATGCGCGACGAGCGCGCGGCCGATGCGCCCCGCGTCTTCCTCGCTGCGCGCGCGCCTCAGCCAGACGAAAGTGGAATCCGTATCGCCGTAGATGACGCCGTAGCCGCGCGCTTCGATCAGCTCGCGCGTGCGATGCATGATTTCGTGACCGCGCATGGTGATCGACGACGCGAGACGCGGATCGAAAAAGCGGCAGCCGCTCGATCCGAGCACGCCGTAGAACGAATTCATGATGATCTTCAGCGCCTGCGACAGCGGCTTGTTGCGCTGACGCTTCGCCGCTTCGCGCGCTTCCCACACTTGCGCGACGATCGCGGGCAGACAGTGCGTGTCGCGTGAAAATCGCGCGCCGCGAAAGCCGGGAACCGTGGCGGTCTCGTCGGAAGCCGCCATGCCTTGCGCGAGCCCGGCCGGATCGATCAGAAACGTGCGGATGATCGACGGATACAGGCTCTTGTAATCGAGCACGAGCACGGAATCGTAGAGACCGGGACGCGAATCCATGACGAAGCCGCCGGGACTGGCTTCCTCGGGCACGTCGCCGAGATTCGGCGCGACATAGCCGAGCCGATGCATCCGCGGCATATACAGATGCGTGAACGCCGCGACCGATCCGCCGCTGCGATCCGCCTGCAAACCGGTGACGGTCGCGCGCTCCAGCAAAAACGGCAGCAGTTCGGTCTTGTCGAAAACTTTCGTGACGAGCTCGCAGTCGTTCAGGTTGTAACGCGCGAGCGCGGGCTTGTCTTCCTGAAAGCGCCGCTCGATCTCGTCCATGCGCGCGTACGGACTGTCGATGGCCTTGCCCTCGCCTAACAGCGATTGCGCGACGTACTCCAGGCTGAACGACGGAAAATTCCACGTCGCCGAACGCAGCGCCTCGATGCCGTCGATGACGAGCCTGCCCGCGATCGACACGAACCAGTGATTGCGCTTCATGCCGTGCTCGCGCCATTCGACCGTGCCGCCGTCGCGGCCGAGCGTAAGCGGCACGCCGTAGTCGTCGGCGTGCCGCTGGAGGATGCGCAAGTCGAACTGCACGACATTCCAGCCGATGATCGCGTCCGGATCGTGATGCGCGATCCACGCGTTGAAGCGGCGCAACATGTCGGCGCGGGTGTCGCAATAGTCGAGCGCGAAATCCGCTGGCTCGGCGGCGCCGGTCGGCGGTCCGAGCATGTACACCTGACGCGCGCCGCAGCCTTCGAGCGCGATCGAATAGAGATCGCCCTTCACGCTCGTTTCGATATCGAGCGACACGACGCTCAGCGACGGCCGGTAATCCGGCGCGGGCTTCAGTTCGCTGCAAATGTAACCGTCGCGCGGCGCGCCTTCGAACGACACCGGCGCCGTGATAAAGCGCTCCATCAGATAGCGCTCGTGCGGACGGATATCGGCCTCGAAGACATTGACGCCGGCGCTTCTCAGGTTCTTTTCGAGCGCGAGTAACTGACGATACTGCGGGCAGTAAAGCCCGAGCACCGGCTTTTGACGGAAGTCCTTGAGCGGCAGCTCGCGCAGATACGTGTCGCGCACGCCGGCGACGACAGGCTCCGCCTTCGCGCGATCTTCGGCGCGAATGAACGCGACGCTCGTCTGCGTCGCGATGCGGATCTTTCTCGGGCCGTCGTCGGTCGCGAGCCAGAAATCGACTTCCGTCCCTGCCGCGGTGTCGCGCCAGTGGCGAGTCAGCAGAAAACCCTGTTGTGCGGTAGCCAAGCCGTTATCTTCGAGAGCGCGTGCCATCGAAGCATTTTACTGGGCGGCAAAACAAAAAAGCCCGGCACGCCAATCGGCGCCGGGCTATGGATTCGGGAAAACGGACGAGAAGTAAAACGCGGTAGCGGCGAGCCGGACATCCACCATCCTCGCGGACAGTCCCCGGAAGGAACGCCGGCGGCCGCTACCGCCTAAGCAGCCTGTGCGACCAGGCTAGCTCGTTGCGGCTGTAACGCCGCTACTGCCGCTACGTTAGCGAGTACCGTGTGCTCCGCATGCTCCGGCACTTCGTTCTTCGACATCACTACCTCCAGCGCGGCTTCTTTGCTGGCCTGTTTCGCGGCCGCCGCTTTCTTGGTCTTCCCCGCGCGTGACGGCGGCTGGCAGGCCCCGCACACCACGTTGTTCTGCAAATCATGTTTGTGTGCGACAAACTTCCCGGTGCAGCGGCAGCAAGCCGTCATCTGCAGCATGCCCGCGTCGAAGAAGCGCACAAGAGTCCAGGCCCGCGTAAGATCGAGTACCGCCTCGGCGCCGCTATGGTTGCAGTGCTCGAGATACAGCCGATACCCCTTGGTCAACGCATCGAGATGCGAACAGCCGGCTTCGTTCTTCAGGAACGTATAGGTGTTATAGAAAAGCGATGCGTGGATATTGGCGAGCCACGTCATGTACCAGTCGGCCGAGAACGGCAGCATGCCCTTCGGCGGCGACACGCCCTTCACTTCGCGATACAGGCGGATCATGCGATCGCGCGAGAGCGTGAGTTCGCTCTCCAGCACTTGCATGCGCGCGCCGAGCTCGATCAGCGCGATGGCGCGGAACACTTCCTGGGCGTCTTCAGTGAGGCTCTTCTTCAGCATGGCTCGCTCCGTCATCACTTAAGCGAACTGTTCGGCCGGCTGGCCAGCCAGCAGGATTGCCGCGTGCGTCGGCGCGATGTCCGCGTTCTTCGCGGGCTGCACCAAGGCCGACAGCATCGTGTGATCGTTGAAGCGGAATGCGCAAAGCAGGTTATCCGACGACGCGAGCTTGACGACCTGTGCGAGCGTGAGCCCCGACAGCAGATCGGCGAGTTCCGCCGACAGACCGAGCCGGAACATGCCGATGGCGCGGTCTTCGCGCAGCAGACGCTGCGCGAGCATGATGTACGACAAATTGATTTCCCGGATCGATTCCAGCGTTTCGCGACCGTTCATGGTTGCAACTTCCAGTAAATCCCCGATTTCCCGCCGGCTTTTTGCCGATGTCTTTTTTGTGCCTCACCGGACTCGTTCTGCCCGGCTACGTACCGCGTAATCTTTGTTTCAGTGCGTTACATCTTGTAACAACCACTGTGAGACGGATTCTAAGAACTGTCTGAACCTAAAGCAAGAGTGTCTCAATAATATTTTGTTGCAAACAACACTTTAGGTCGGTAATTTTTTCGGTCTGGAGAATTTGACCGATTCTTTGATCCGGTGCGTATTTGTCTAACGTTTGCGAGGTCCGCCCGGCGCGGCTTCGTTTTTATCTTAATAATCGCCTTCCGCGCCATATAACGGGCATTTACGGGATTCCGTTGACGCCAAGACCCAGCTTTTATTCGCCATTCATCGGACGTGAAAGAGCAAAAAAATGCCGCGAAATCGGCGATTACCGATCCGCGGCAGGTTAGGTAATAGTTACTTGGTCGCAGTAACAGAGTTGTTACTGCCAGAAACATGGCCTTGTTACCGGCTTTGTAACGCCGTGGCGTTACTTTTGCGGGATGCCTTTGCGCCAGGCGCCCCAATGTGTAACAACCTCCTGTATGAATGGATTGCCCGTTCGATACAGGTTTTCGATGGCCGGCGCAAAGCCGCCCTGATCGGCGTAATTGAGCAGATTGTCCGAAGCGGCTTGCCCTTCGTACGGCCGGTCGAAGTCCGATCCGGCGCGCAGCACCGCCACGCGCGACAGATCCACCCGTTTCACGCTCGCCGCGCGCTTGAGCGCCTCGTACGTCGCGTTGTCTTCCTGTTGCGTCGTGCAATAGACACCGCGCCCGTCGGTCAGGAGGCGCGTCCACTCCCTCGCCCGCTCGCCGATATATTTGCCGGACCACCACGTATCGCCGGCGAGCGTGTCGCACTGGATCACGCGCGGCGGCTGGTTGGCCGGCGCGTAGTTGAATTTCGCGCGCGCGACTTTCGCCTGATCGCTGTCCGAGAGCGTGACGTTGCGCGAGATCGCGAAGGCCGCATCCGCAAGCGATGCATTGAGCGCGAACGCCTCCGTCCGATAGTCGAGCGGCGGTTTCTCGTACGGACTTTTCGTGTTGATGCCGAGGAAACCCGAAGGCCAGTCGGCGGGCTTCTCGCGCGCGTCGAGTTCCCATTGAATGCCGAAATCGACGAGATACTTCGCCCAGGCTGCCGAGCCGACCGTGCCCTGCTTCGGATCGATACCGGCGATGCCCGCGACGAGAAAATACGTGTGCCGCAGATTGAAGCGGTCGGAGAATGCCAGCGCCATCATCGACGCGGCCGCGTTGGTGTGACCCATGCCCGTCGTGATGACGCAGACATCGTCGCGATTGCAATTGACCTCGGGATAATCCGGCGACAGTCCCGGCACCTTGATCGCCTGCCACGGACCGAGCTTGTCGAGCCAGACCTGGCCCTCGGGGCCGAACATCGTGACGATCATCACTTTGACGTGGCGGCCGCCTTCGGGGCCGCTGTCATCGGATGGCTGGGCGAACGCGCAACCTGTCAGGGTCGCGAGGCCGGCGGCGAACAGTGACGCACAGGCGGTTTTTCTGAGCTTTATCGATCGTGACGCGCGGAGTTTTCTCATGGCGAGCGGATCCTCGTAAGGGTTCGACCTTCGAAAGAAGACCGCGCCCGGCCAGGGCGCGGTCAACCCGCACGATTATAGGAGCGCTAACCGAAAACTCAGGTGCCGCTTTGCGATGAGCGCGGCGGCGGCGCGTTCGACGCGACGTTCGCCGAACCCGCCGCCTCGCCCGTCGGATGCTGCGCGGCCTTCGACGGCTCGCCGCGCTGATCCGCGCCCGCCTCGTCCGCGTCCTGAACGCCTTCCGGGCCGCCTTCCTGATTGCCGCCGTTCACGATCACGAAGTTGCGCTGCGGATTCGCGATCTCGATGCCGCGCGCCGTGAACTCGTTGAGAATGCGCCGGTTGAACTCGCGCTGCACCGGCCAGCGCGCGCTGTCGCGGCATTGGATCTGGCCGGCGAGCGTGACGGTCGAGCCGTCGACGGCATCGACGCCCCAGAAACTGAAGTCGGAGAGAATGCCGTCGCGGAACGCTTCGTCGTCACGCAAGGCGGCGCCGATTTCCTTCAGCGTCGAAATGGCGAGATCGACGTCCTGACCGAGTGCGATCGAGACGCGCACCGCTGCATTGCCGATGCCGCGATTCGTGTTGTTCACCGTCGAGACCGAACTGAACGGCACGGTGTAGAGCGAGCCGTCGCCGCCGCGCAAGCGCACCGTGCGAATCGACAGATATTCGACCGTGCCCGACACGCCCGCGAGCGTCACCCAGTCGCCGACCTGCATCGCGTTTTCCATCAGCAGGAAGATGCCTGTGATGAGATCCTGCACGAGCTTCTGCGAGCCGAAGCCGAGCGCCACGCCGAAGATGCTCGCACTCGCGAGCAAGGGCGCGGTGTTCACGCCGAGTTCCGAAAGGCCCGTCAGCACGACGACCATCGCGATCACGATGAAAAGGCCGGTACGCATCATCGGCAGCAGCGTGCGCAGGCGCGCGGCGCGCAGACGCTCGCCGCTCGCGGTCCATTGTTCGAGCCGCCGTTCGACGACGATGTTCGCCGCTTCCCACACGAGCACGGCGAACACGGCCGCGATCACGATGGTGACGAGCGCCGACGCGAGCCGGTTGCCGACGCCGCCCGACGTGAAGAAATGCACGATATCGACGTGCCACACCTGCAGCAGCGCGACCACGGTGATGACGGAAATCAGCGCCTGCACGATACGCCGCAGCGCCGGGTAATAGCGATACGCGCGACGCCGCGCGATCGACTCGCCGGCGAGATCCTCTTCGTCGTTCTGATGGAAAACGCGGCCGAGCGCGCCGAACGCGACGATCGCGAGCACGCGCGCGCCGACCAGCACGAGCAAGGACACGCCGCCGAGATGAAACAGCGTGCGGTAGCCGTTCTGCACGTCGAGCGCCCACACGAACCACAGCGCGATCACGAAGAAGATCGCGACGCCCGCCCAGATATCGGCGAACCACGCGCCGACCAATCTCACCGAGCGGTTCGAACGCGCGCGCTGCCGGATGCGCTCCGCCACCGAATTGCGGCTCTGGAAGATCACGAATGCGATCATCAGATGCACGATCAGCAGCGTGACCTTCAGCACCGCGATGCGCGCATCGCCCGACAGGCCGATCGGTTCGCCGGCATTGGCGAGCGCGATGCCCGCGCCGGCGGTGCACACGATGCGCCGCACCCAACGATGCGTGTACGCGGCGGCGGCATCGCGCATCTGGATGAGGCGCAGTCCGGGCGCACGCGGCGCGACGAAAAAGCCGCTCACGATCACGACGGCGCGGCACGCCAGATAGACGTCGATGAGCGAGCCCGCGACGCGCGCCTCGGCCGTGTTGTCGTCGATGAGGATCGACATCAGCAACGTCACCACGCCGATGAACACGATCAGCGGAACCAGCGACAGCAAGCCGTACAGGAGCGCGCTCGGCAGGCGCTGCAACAGCGTCCAGTGACGCGCGGCGTGACGCTGGCCGCGCGCGGTGTCCGCCTTGCGCTCGGCGAGATGCATCGCGGTGGCGTCGCCGGTTTGCGCGGCGGCGTCTTCCGCGCGCTCGGCGGCGTGCTGTTCGCGCACGAGGTCGGGATCCTGCTCCTCAGCATCGGCGACGCCGCGTGCCGCGATCCGGGCGCGCGGGCGCTTCAGCAGGCGCAAGCACAAGAATTCGAGCAGCAACGCGGGAATCAGCGAGGCCAGCACGGTCCACATGACATGGCCGATGAGCGCGCGCCCCGCGTCGCTCGACGTACGGTCGCGCCACCACGAAATCACGGAGCCGAAATCGAGCAGCGCGACGGTCGAATGCCGCAGCCCCGCGCCGATCTCGACGAGCCAGTGCCCCGCCTGCCGCGACAATTGCGACGCGAGCCCATTCGCGGTCAACGAATGCGCGAGCACGCCCGATGCGCCCGATGCCGGCGCCGCGGACGATGCCGCCTGCGGCGCGCTCGCGGGCGCGGCCAGCGCGCCGGCCGCGGCGATCGCGCGCAACGTATCCGCGACTTGCGAACGGCGCGCGGGATCGTTGAGCACGGCAAGCGCATCGCGCGCCTGCTGCGGCGTCAGCGCGACCGCCGGCTGCGACGCGTGCTGCGCGGAAGCGGCTGCGGCGAACGAGGACTGGGAAAAGATCGGGAGAACGCTCGCCACGGCGACGAGCAGCACTGCAAGGAGCAATTTGCGCATGGGTCGGATGAAGATCACAGAATTTCAGGGACTCGATGCGGACGACGCGCACGCCATATGCTAGCGCGATGACGTCCGCGCGGCAGGAGCGGTCCCGGACGACCCTGAAAGCCGTAGCACGCCGCGCTCCTTACCTGCCCTCGCCTCAGGCGGCCGTCGGCTCGCCGCGATCGCGTGCTACGTCGGGTTCGAAGAACACCCAGCGCACTTGCGGAAAGGCGCGCTGCAGATCGTCTTCGATGATGTTGATCGCATCGATCATCGCGCCGCCGCTGGCGTAATCGATCATTTCGGCCTGCACTGCCACCACGACGTGCTTGCCCCATTGCAGCGTAATGAGGCTGATGATGCGCGTGATTTCCGGGCGCGTGCGCAAGTGCGCGTCGATCGCCTTGCGTACTTCCGGGCTCGCCGATTCGCCGACGATCATCGACTTCACTTCACGCGCAACGAGAAACGCGATGATCATCAGCAGCACGCCGACGCCGATCGAGCCGGCGGCGTCGTAGGCCGGGTTGCCGGTGAGCATCGTCATGAGCACGGCGGCGAACGCGATCGCAAGGCCGAGCAGCGCCGCGACGTCCTCGCCGGCGACGACGAGCAATTCCGATTCGCGCGTTTCGCGAAACCATCGCCATAAGGTTTTGTTCGGCGCGCCCTTGCGGATTTCGCGGATCGCGCCCGCGAGCGAAAAGGCTTCGAGCACGACGGAGATGCCGAGAATCACGAGCGCGACGATCGGGTTCGACAACGGCTCGTGATGCATCAACCGATGCGCGCCCTCGTACACAGAGAACGCTCCGCCGACGAAGAACAGCAGCAGCGCGACGATGAGCGCGTAGAAATAGATTTCGCGCCCGGAGCCGAGCGGATGCAGCGCGTTCGCGGGCGCCTGCGCGCGCTTCAGGCCAAAGAGCAGCAACAGTTGGTTGCCGCAATCGGCCGTGGAATGGATGGCTTCGGCGAACATCGCGCCCGAGCCGGTGAAGGCAGCCGCCCCGAACTTGCAGACGGCGATGCCGAAATTCGCGGCGAGCGCGTAGAAAATGGCTTTCGGGGATTCTTCCTTCATGCGTTTCGAGTTTGTTTAGCTGACGTCGACGTGGCCCCGGCCGTCCACCATTTCGCCGATGATCGTCGCGTCGTGAAAGCCGTCCGCGCGGAAGATCGCGAGCACGTCGTTCACGGCATGCGGGGCGCACGACACGAGCAGGCCGCCCGAGGTCTGCGGATCGGTCAGCAAGGCGCGGGCCTCCTCACCTTCCTTGCCTTCGACGTTCAACGAGATGTGGTCGCCATACGCGCTCCAGTTGCGTCCCGACGCGCCCGTGTAGATGCCCGCGCGCACGAATTCGCGCACCTGCGGCAGCCACGGCAGATCGGCGTAACGGATGCGCGCCGTCAGTTGCGCGCCGCGCGCGAGTTCGAGCGTGTGACCGAGCAGGCCGAAACCGGTGACATCGGTGAGCGCGTGCACGCCCTCGAGCTGCGCCAGTTCCGCGCCGGGACGATTGAGCTTGGTGGTCGCGTCGATCATCGCCCTGTAGCCCGCCGCGTCGAGCTTGTCCTTCTTCAGCGCCGCCGACAGCACGCCGACGCCGAGCGGCTTGCCGAGCACGAGCACGTCGCCCGAGCGCGCGGCCGCGTTGCGCTTCACGCGCGACGGATGCACGATGCCGAGCGCCGCAAGCCCGTAGATCGGCTCGACCGAATCGATCGAATGGCCGCCCGCCACCGGAATGCCCGCTTCCGCGCACACCGCTTCGCCGCCCTTCAGCACTTGCGCGATGACTTCATGCGGCAGCACGTTGATCGGCATGCCGACGAGCGCGAGCGCGAGAATCGGCTTGCCGCCCATCGCGTAGACGTCGGAGAGCGCGTTGGTCGCGGCGATGCGGCCGAAGTCGAATGGATCGTCGACGATCGGCATGAAGAAGTCCGTCGTCGCGACGATCGCCTGCTCGTCGTTGAGCTTGTAGACGGCGGCATCGTCGGCGGTGTCGTTGCCGACCAGAAGATTCGGGAACGCGGGCAGCGGCGTCGCGCGCTTGAGCAGGTCGGCGAGCACGCCGGGCGCGATCTTGCAGCCGCAGCCGCCGCCGTGGGACAGGCTCGTGAGCCGGGGGGAAGTCGTGTCGGTCATAGTGGAAATCGGTTGAGGCGAATGTCTGCGTATTATCGCCGGATGCGCGTGAAGAGGCCGGGATAGTCGATCACGAGGCCGTCTTCGTCGACGGTGATATCCGCCGTGAAGCCCGTGTCGAGCCCTTCGTAACGATAGCGACAATCCGGCTCGATGCACGTATAAGCCTGCTCCACCGCGCTCACGCCGAGCTCGGGCACGCGCACATAAGCGACGCGAATCACGCGCCGTTCGCCGCGTTCGAGTTTCAGGCGGCGGATGGGCAGCGTGTTGGTGAAAGGCGTCGCGGTGATGTCCACGTCGATACAGCCGCGCAGCGCCTCGAGCGGCTCGCCGTTCGCATCGGTCCATGCGTGCGCGTCGCCGTTGTCGCCGTCCCTGCGATGCAGATCGAGCGATGCGCCGCCCGCGAGCTTCAGCGCGAGCCGCGTCACTTGCCAGCGCGCATCGCATTCGATGCGATACACGAGACCGAAGGCACACGCTTCGTCTTCGCCCACGACCGCGCTTTCGATCACGATGCCATCGCGCGTTTCATCGAGAACGAGATGCTCGAGCCCTGAGCCGTCTCGTTGCGACCATCGCACCGCTTTCATTGGGCACCTCGTTCGCGTGTTTATCGGCATCAAAGGATACATCGCTGCGGGCGAGGCTTTCGATCGGCATTCGACCTGCGCGAATCGCTCGACGTCACAAAACGTCACACGGTATACTTCGCGCCATTCCTGCGCAGGCGCGCGCACCGCACGTTCAGCGCCATTCACGCGATCCGTGCTCCGGCGATCCGCGCTCTGCCCGAACATCTCCGAACGCCCTTTTCATCGCCCATCGCATGAAGAACATTCTTGCTCCCGCCCTGGCCGCGCTCGCTTTGTCGGCGTCGATGTTTCAGCTCGTCCAGGCGCAGGAAACGCCGGACGTGCCCGAGGATTATTCGTATCTGACGAGGCTTCACGTACCGGATGCCGTCGCGCAATGTGTCGCCGCATTCGATCGCTGGGTGGAGAACGCGCCGAAGTACGACACGCTCATCGTGCCCGACCGCCGCGTGCTCTCCGCGAAGATCGACGACGATACTACGATCTTCAGTGTCGGCAACCCGATTCCGGTCGATCAGGTCATCGTGATGCGCGCGTTCGCGAAGGCGCGCGGCAAGGAGCAATGGACGCGCGTAGATAGCCGCTGCGGCGTGCGCGCCGGACATGTGGTCGGCGTATCGCTCACGCCGAACATGAAGCCGAAGATCGTCCGCTAAAGTCTTTCAGCGCTTGGCCGCGCGGCGCTGGTCCGTGCGCCCGCCGAGCCATTTGACGACCTGCGGCCCGAACGTGCGCGGCGCTTTCGCATGCATGCGCCCGGAGAGATCCGCCAGCCGATCCGCCGCGAGCGCTTCACGCATGCGCTTTTCGGCGTTCTTCATCACCGCGTGAACCGCGCATACGCCGCTCGTCGCCCAAGGCGGCGCGTCGTCGCCGAACACGGCGCAGCGCGCGCGAATCTCCCTGCATTCGAAGAGAGGCTTGTCGCCGTCGATTGCGTCGACGACATCGAGCACGCTGATTTCCTTCGACGGACGCGCGAGCGCGAAACCTCCGCGCGCCCCTTCCGTCGCGACGACGAGTCCCGCCTTGTGCAGCTTCGTGAAGAGCTTCGCGACGTATTCCGCAGGCACGCCCTGCAATTCCGCCAGATCGCGCACGCTCGCCTCGCGCACGCCGTGTGGCGGCTCCGCGAGATACAGCATGCAGTGCAGCGCGTACTCGACGCCCGTGCTGATGTGAGACATGTTCACTCCGACATTTCGAATCGGAGTTCAGAATAGCGCGTCCTGCATCCGCCGTACAACGGCGCACGACGGAGCTTGTAGACGCCCGTCGCGAATATTTCAGATTACACGTTTGCTTACAAACGAACACGGCTTGTCATTTTGCGAACCGCTAAATTGGTCTCCATGGATTCACACGGAGAAACCCATGAAGAAACTAGCGATCCTTGCAGCGTTGAGCGTGTTGTTGGGTAGCGCGCTATCGGGCTGCATCGTCGTGCCGGACGGCGGCGGTTATCACCATCATCACGATTACTACCGTTGATAAGCCGGTCCTGAACCACACGCCAAAGTTTGGCCGAACTGCGACCAATCGACTCGCGGTTTCACCGCCAGGCAAACGACCAAGGAGCACACATCATGAACAAGACGAAGAAAAGCCTGTTGATCGCTTCCCTTGCCGCCGCGCTGGGCATGGGTCTCGCAAACGCGGCGTCGGCGGACGTTCACCACGGTCCCACGCATCGCGTGACGGTCGGCTGGCATGGCGAGCGCTACTGGGACGGTCATCGTTACTGGCAGCGTCAGGAATGGGAACGCCATCATCACCATGTCGCGCCGCCTCCGCCGCATCGCTATCGATAAGCACGATCGCGCATGAGAAAGGCCGCAACGATCACGCATCGTTGCGGCCTTTTTATGGATTCCCGGCTCACCAGTTCTTCGGATCGCCGCCCAGCTCCTTGCAGGTGTCATAGGCGATTGCCTGCAGCTTTTCCTCGCCGATCTGCCCCGAAAGCGCATAGCCGACGCGATTCCACGCCCAATAGAACGTGGTGCGTTGTCCGTCCTTCAGCGTGCGGATCTTGCTGTCGTTGCGCCTGATCGTGGCGGTCGTCATGTAGAGCGTGAGGCGCTCGCCCGCCGCGTTCTGATACATGAACTGCGCGGCCGGACCCTCTTCGTCCGGCAACAGGCGTCCGCCGACGAGCTGAAATCCGTACTCGGCCAGCGACGGAATCGTCACCGCGCGATTCAGCCGCTTCGAGAGCCAGGTGACGAGATGATCTTGCTGCGACGCCGCCACTTCCACCGCGTGCCGCTGCTCGGGCGCGTACACGGCATACGCGATATCCGCGCGTTCCGCGAAGCGCGGCTTGTCGCCGAGCGCGGGCAGGAGCATCTGCAACAGGAATCCGCACGCGAGCCCGACGGCCATGAAGCCTGCCGCGATCAGATAACGCTCGCGCGAGCGCGGCCGCAGACGCACGATCTGCGGCTCGCTCTGATCGGCGAAGAGCGCGCGCAACGCATTGTCCTGCGCACGATACGCGGCGACGGTCGCCTCGCTCGCGGGATCGCCCGCGACGCGTTCGGCCACGGCATCGCGCTCATTGCCGGGAAGTTCGTCGTCGATAAAGGCGGACAGCGCCTGCAGATCGCGATCGGGTTTGGGCGGCCCCATACGGTCGCCGCCTTCGGATGGACGGTCTTGATTGGTCATGAGCGGCTCACCACTTTCAGCGACGAAGGCGACGCCTTGCGGCCCGATTCCTCGCCGAGCAGAACGCGCATGTGCTCCCGCGCTCTCGACAAGCGCGACATCACGGTTCCGGTCGGCACATTCAACACCACGGACGCCTCCTGATAACTCATTTCCTCGACACACACGAGCAGCATCACTTCGCGCTGCTCGACCGGCAGACAGTACAGCGCGCGCTGCACGTCGCGCAGCACGAGGCCGTCGACTTCCCCGCGCGGCGCGGCCATCTGCCGCCAGGGCGCGCTTTCGTCGTCGACGGCGATATCGCGGCGACCGCGCAACTGGTCGATATACAGATTGCGCATGATCGTGAACAGCCACGCGCGCAAATTCGTGCCCGCATGAAACGACCGGGCGCGATTGAGCGCGCGCTCGGTCGCGTCCTGCACGAGATCGTCGGCCCAGGCGCGATCGCCCGTCAGCGCGCGCGCGTAGCGGCGCAACTGCGGCAGATGCGCGAGAAGATCGCTCTCGAAGCTCAAGACCGTGCGTCCTCTTGCGTGCGGGGCGAGCCGGAGGCGTTCGCCATCAGTAGCTGCCTCCGCCGGCAGGTCCGCTCGGCGCGCCAGAAGAAGGCGGCGCACTTTGCGTACCGCTCGCGCAGCCCGCTGTGCCGAGCGCGAGCCCGAGCGCGATCAGGAGCGCCGTCACGCCGATCGATCGTTTCATGGTCGTTACCTGTTGATTGAAAGACTGGCGGACTCGCCGATTTATTCCGCGAGCCCGCATCGATGCGAAGGCGCTCAGGGCTTCACGACGTGCCAGACATCGCGGAAATTGTCCCCGTTCTTGTCGCCGGGCTTCGTGTCCTTCGCGAAGCGATAGACGCGCTTGCCGTCATAGGCCCACTGTTTGCCGCCGTCGGCGGATTCCATGGTCCATTTCCCGCTCGGCTTGTCGGAGTCGCTCGCCATCGCGGCGGGCCAGGCCTGCGCACAGCCGCCGCTGCACGCGCTCGGGCCGCCTTTCGTGTCCTTGTCGAAGGTGTAGAGCGTCATGCCGTTTTCATCGACGAACATGCCGTTCGATTCTTTCGGCGCCGCAGCATGCGCGGATGACGCGAGCGAAGCAAAAGCGGTAGCGACGGTTGCGGCAGCGACGAACATCTGGATACGCTTCTTCATTTCATCTTCCTTGTTGTAGAAGTATCCGTAGAACGTTCGGAAGCGCTGCACTATTCCGCGGACGATGAAATAAATCGATGCGGCAGCGCCGTCGCATCGCCTGTCGGCAATCCATTCAAGACCATTCGCGCGCGCTCGGCCAGTGCTTCGTTGAAATTTCGGTGCTCAGGCCCCCGCGGCGGCGGCCGTCGCGTCGCGCCAGCGGCGGGTGTCGCGCAACGGCGGCGCACCGAAAAGCCGGCTGTACTCGCGGCTGAACTGCGATGCGCTTTCATAGCCCACGCGATGCGCGGCGGTGGCGGCATCGACGATATCGAGCATCATCAGGCGGCGCGCCTCCTGAAGCCGCAGCTGCTTCTGGTATTGCAGCGGGCTCATCGCCGTCACCGCCTTGAAATGATGATGCAGCGACGACACGCTCATGTGCACGTCCCGCGCGATGTCCTCCACGCGCAGCGGCTGGTCGAAATGCTGGCGCAGCAACTGGATCGCCTTCGCGATGCGCTGCGTCTGGCTGTCCTGCAGCGCGATCTGCCGCAGACGCGCGCCGGAGCCGTTCATCAGCAGGCGATACAGGATTTCGCGCTTCACGAGCGGCGCGAGGATCGGCACGTCCTCGGGCGTGTCGACGAGCCGCAAAAGGCGCAACACGGCATCGAGCATCGAGTTGCCGAGGCGGTTCACGTAGAGGCCGCGCGAGGCGTCGGTCTGCGTCGCGGGCGGCAGGCTTTCGTCCTGGATCAGCGACGTGATTTCGTCGACATCGAGATCGAGCCGCATGCCGAGATACGGCTCGGACTCGCTCGCCACCGACACCTGCCCGCACACCGGCAGATCCACCGACGACACCAGATAGTGCATCGGATCGTAGATATAGACCTCGTCGCCGACCATGAGGCGCTTGCTGCCCTGCGCGATGAGCGCGAGCGCGGGCGTCTGGATGCCGTGCTTCGGGCCGCCCGGATTCATGATCCGATGCAGGAACAGCCCCGGCACCGGCGTCTCGACCGAGCCTTCGCAACCGATGGTGAAACGGTCGAGCAGCGCGACGAGATCGAGGCGCGCCTGATCCAGCGCGGCGTCATGACGCGTTTCTTTCGGCTGGTCATGACTTTCTTTTCCGGCGAAGCCGGGCGTGTCGTTCAGAGCCATGGTTTGCGGACCATTTTCAAGATGGGAGAAGTCTGGTTAGCTTACTCGCGCGAGCGCGTGATTGCTCGCGCGCGCCCCCAGCGTTTGCAGGAACAGGCAAGGATTGAACAGGATCAGGCTATGAACCCGCCGCGCGCCGGGACGATACTGCATTGTCGGCGCGGACCCTGTCGTGAAGGTCGTGCGATGCCGCGCCATTCCAGTCACTCGGGAGCAACCATGCGTTACAGGAAATTCGGCAACACCGGTCTTTTCGTCTCGGAGCTGTGCTTGGGCACGATGACCTTCGGCGGCGGAACGGGCGGAATCTGGGACAACATCGGTCAGTTGCAGCAGGCGGAAGCCGACAAGCTGATCGGCCGTTCGCTCGATGCGGGCATCAATTTCATCGACACCGCCGACGTCTACGCCGACGGCCGATCCGAAATCATCACCGGCCAGGCGCTGAAGAACCTCAACGTGCCGCGCGAAAACGTGGTCGTCGCGACGAAAATCCTTGGCGAGACCGGCACCAAGGGCGTGAATTCGCGCGGCGCGTCGCGCTATCACATCATCGATGGCGTGAAGGCGAGCCTGAAGCGGCTGCAGCTCGATCACGTCGATCTGTACCAGATTCACGGTTTCGATCCGGCGACGCCGATCGAGGAAACGCTGCGCGCGCTCGATAATCTCGTGCAGCATGGACACGTGCGTTACATCGGCGTTTCAAACTGGGCGGCGTGGCAGATCATGAAGGCGCTCGGTATTTCCGAGCGTCTCGGTCTTGCGCGTTTCGAGTCGCTTCAGGCGTATTACACGGTCGCTGGCCGCGATCTGGAACGCGAAATCGTGCCGCTGCTGCAAAGCGAGAACGTCGGGCTGATGGTCTGGAGTCCGCTCGCGGGCGGCCTGCTTTCGGGCAAGTTCACGCGCGAAGGCGGCAAGGAAGAAGGCAGCCGGCGCACCAAGTTCGACTTCCCGCCGGTCAATGTCGACCGCGCGTACGACTGCGTCGACGTGATGCGCCGCATCGCGGAATCCAAGGGTGTATCGGTCGCGCAGATCGCCCTTGCCTGGCTGCTGCATCAGAAGGTCGTGTCGAGCGTGATCGTCGGCGCGAAACGGATCGAGCAGCTCGACGACAACATCGCGGCGACCAACGTGCGTCTCAACGAAGACGAACTCGCCGCGCTCGATGAGGTGAGCCAGTTGCCGTCGGAATATCCCGGCTGGATGCTCACGCGCCAGGGCGAATATCGACGTAATCAGTTGAAGGAGGAAGCGGCGGAGTAAGGCCGTCCGGCGCGGGCGACCGGCCCGCGCCGGCTAGGGATTTACCCGTACTTCAGGCCATTTTGCCGCGTTTTAGGGGCTTTATCTCCGAATCAGATAGTTCTTATCCTCCCTATCGCGTTGCGGCATAAGGCCGCTCTGCCGACACTGTACGCACAACATCACCACTGCCTCACGGAGACAATCATGCGTACTCAAGTCGGCATCGTCGGCGCCGGCCCGGCCGGGCTTCTTCTCTCGCACCTGCTTCATTTGCGCGGCATCGAATCGGTCGTGCTCGAAGCGCGCAGCCAGAACGACATCGAATCGACGATTCGCGCCGGCGTGCTCGAACAAGGCACGATGGACACGCTCACTCAGGCCGGTCTCGGCGCGCGCATGCAGGCCGAAGGCGCGCTGCACCACGGTTTCGAGCTCGCGTTCGAAGGCCAGCGCCGCCGTATCGCGCTGACCGAGCTCACAGGTCACTCAATCACGGTCTACGCGCAGCACGAAGTCATCAAGGATCTGGTCGCGGCGCGGCTCGCGGCGAACGGCGAGCTGAAGTTCAACGTGTCGAATGTGTCGCTGCACGACTTTCAGGATGGCAGCGATCGCAAGCCGCGCATCAAGTATCAGCACGAAGGCCGCGACGAAGAACTCGAATGCGACTTCATCATCGGCTGCGACGGTTCGCAGGGCGTTTCGCGACAGTCGATTCCCGAAGCGGTGCGGCAGGATTATCAGCGCATCTATCCGTTTGGCTGGTTCGGCATTTTGGTCGAAGCGCCGCCCTCCTCCGATGAACTCATCTACGCGCGGCACGATCGCGGATTCGCGCTCATCAGCACGCGCTCGCCGGGCGTGCAGCGCATGTACTTCCAGTGCGATCCGAAAGATACGGTCGATGCCTGGTCCGACGACCGCATCTGGGCCGAACTGCACGCACGCGTCGATACCGCCGATGGCTGGCAGATCACCGAAGGCAAGATCTTCCAGAAGAACATCGTCGGGATGCGCAGCTTCGTGTCCACGCCGATGCAGTCGGGCAAGCTGTTCCTCGCGGGCGACGCAGCGCATATCGTGCCGCCGACAGGCGCGAAGGGCCTGAACCTCGCCGTGTCGGACGTGCGCGTACTGAACGCCGCGCTTCTCGATTTCTATCAGGAAGGCAACGGCGAGAAGCTCAGCCGCTATACGGAAACGGCATTGAAGCGCGTCTGGCGCGCCGAGCATTTCTCGTGGTGGATGACGCGCATGCTGCACAAGCTGGACGATACGTCGCCGTTCGAGCAGCGCCTGCAGGTGGCCGAACTCGAACATGTGACGACATCGCGCGCGGCCGCCACTGCCCTCGCCGAAAATTACGTGGGCAGCGTCGCGGTATAAGCGCGGACCGGTCGCACGGCGCTTGGTCGGCGCCGTGCGTCGTCGACGTTACAGAACGGCCACGACCCTGACGTCGCCTTCGACGGACGGAATGACCTGCCCGCCGACGCGCCGGAACGTGATCGTCGCGGTCTTGTCGCCGAGCCGCAGATCGCCGATTTCGAGCCAGTCGATGCCTTCGGGCAACTCCGGCCGGTCGATACGCACTTCTTCCTTGACGGCGTCGACGGTCACGCCGAGACACGCTTCCAGAATCATGAAAGGCGCGCCCGCCGCCCACGCCTGCGGCAGACACGCGACCGGATAGGCGATCGGCCGTTCGCCGCGTTGGCGCGTGAATCCGCAGAAAAGCTCCGGCAGACGCATGTCGAACGTGACGGCGGCTTCGAACAGCGACTGCAGCAGTCCCACGGCCGCGCCGCGATCGCCGTAGCGCGCGAGGCCGCGTGCGCAGAGCGCGGTGTCGTGCGGCCATACCGAGCCGTTGTGATACGACATCGGATTGAAGCGCGGCTGCCCCGCCGCAAGCGTCCGCACGCCCCAGCCCGTGTGAAAGAGCGCCGATTCGAGTTGCTTGGCGACAGCCTCGCCGCGTTCGCGTTCGACGAGATCGAACGCGAGCAGATGCCCCGCATTCGACGACAGCACGCGGCATAGCTCGCCCTTGCCATCGAGCGCAATGCCGTAAAAATCCATCTCCGGCATCCAGTACATCTCTTCGACACGCTCGCGAATGTGACGCGCACGCCGCTCGAACTCGCTTGCGTTCTCGCCTTGCCCGCGCTCGCGGGCGAGACGCGCCATCGTGGAAAACGCGGTCGATGCGTAACCCTGGACTTCGACGAGCGAGATCGGGCCGATCGGAAACTTGCCGTCTGCGTGGAAGACCGAATCCTGGCTGTCCTTCCACCCCTGATTCGCCAGACCGTGCTCGGATGCGCGCTGGTAGTCGAGCAGACCGTGCGGATTCTTGTCGCAATGGCGCGCGACCCATTGCGCTGCGAGCTGCAGCGCCGGCCAGATTTCATCGATCAGGGCGGTGTCACCGGTGCGTTCCGCGTATGCGCCCGCCAGCACGATGAAGAGCGGCGTGCTGTCGACGCCGCCGTAATAGAGCGCGAACGGCACTTCGCCGGTTGCCGCCATCTCGCTCTTGCGCGTCTCGTGCATGATCTTGCCGATTTCGGCATCACGGAAAGCGGAGTCTTCACGCGCCTGATTCGCGGCGAGGAAGCGCAGCACGCCGCGCGCGAGCGTCGGATGCAGCCAGAGCATTTGCAGCGACGTGATGATCGCGTCGCGGCCGAACGCCGTCGAGAACCACGGAATGCCAGCGTACGGATAAGGGCCGGTTTCGAGATCGGTGGTGAGCAGCCCGAGATCGGCGAGCGAACGGTCGATCCATTCGCTGAAGAGCGGATTGCTCGAACGCACGCGCGCGCTCGCGCGGCGCCGGTCGCGCATGCGGCGATGCGCCTCCACGAGCGCGTCGCGGATCGCCGGACGGCCCGATTCGGGCGCGCATTCGGCCGCTTCCGCGGCGTTGCGCTTGCTTTGCTCGCTGGCGTCCGAGAGCGCGTGCGTCACGGCCGTCACCGAGAGATACACGGAAATGGCCGTTTCGGACTGGATATGCAGCGCGTAGTCGGCGCGGGTGGGCGAAAGCACGTCCGGCGCGGGCGTGAACTGGATGCGCGCCGTGCGCTCCACCTCGTCGAGGCCGACATAGCGCAACACGACCTCGCCGTTCTCGACGACCGGCGGACGCAAAGCCCCGCGCTTGCCACGTATCGCGCCGCGAACCTCGAACATGTCGAGGAAGTCGGCCTTGAAGGAGATCGACAGCGGCACGGTGGACGGCTCCGTGCCGTAGTTCGTCAGCACGATGCTCTCGTGCAGCACATGCCCCGACAGCACGCGCTTGCGTTCGACGTGGATTACGCCTTCCGGCGTGCGTGCTCCGCCGATGGGCGGCAGCGGGCGGTTGGTCAGGTGCGCGGTAAAGACGGCGTTGTCGCTCGATACGCTGCCCGAAAGCAGCGACGGCGCGCGTCCGCCGAACGTCAGCACGAGCTCCGAAAGCACGCGCGTGTCGTTGACGAAGAGGCCGTCGTCGTCGCCGCGGATATCGCCGTTCGCATCGTAGACGGCGAACGTGTTGCCCGACTTCAGCACGAACTGGCGTTCGCTCGGTATGTTCGGGTGCTCCGTCGGGATGAACGCTTCGTCCGGCAGCTTCGATTGCGACACCTGCATCTGCTGTTGTTGCTGCTGTTGCTGCTGTTCCTGTGTGTTCATTGCACCTTCCTGAAAGTAATCTGAAGGGTTTCGTGAGGCGTTCGGGGGCGCTTACCCGCTGTCATCGACAGCCTTTCGACCCGCCCACGCCTGACGCGTTCTCCGCGCGCAATGTCATCTCGATATGTCGGACCATAAGCCTCTCGGCCTTATGTGGCAATGGCTTGGGCTAAAATTGCGCTTTTTGAGCGAACTCAGAGGTGGATTTGCGCAACAGAACAATCGACGCAGCCCGAGGGATCGGGATCGTTCTTGTTGTCCTTGGACACGCCATTGGTTTGCCAGAGTGGCTCTTCCGAGTCATTTACTCGTGTCATATGCCTCTGTTCTTTTTCCTGTCTGGATACCTTTTCAACGGCAAGAGAGGTCCGCTAGAGGTCATGCGCAGGAATTCCCGACGCCTTCTGATGCCGTACGCAGTCGCCGCCGCAATCGCGATCTTCCCGTCGATTCTATTTGGGAATACAACCAGTCTCTCCCAATTCTTCGTGCAACTCGGGGGTACGGCGTATTCCATACCTCGATCGAATCTTACTTTCTATTGCACGCCGCTCTGGTTTCTAACTTGCCTGTTCTGCACCGAAGCCATGTACGCGGCGTTGACCCGGTACGCGCGACACGTTGTGCATGTCGTGATCGCCGCATCATTGGTCGTCGGCTGCACGTTAATGGCCTTCGTGAAAGGCTTCTCACCCTGGAACATCAAGATCGCTTTTGTCGCGCTCTTTTATTTCCACCTGGGTTTCGTTGCAGCCGAATCCAAAATGCTGGACGGCAGGCGTTTTCCCGCTTGGACGCTGCCACTTTGCGCGCTCGGATGGATCATCGCTTCGCTGTGGAATCCCAAAGCAGCGAACCTCGCCGGCGAGACTATCGGTAATCCAGCGCTTTTCCTCCTCGCATCAATATGTGGGATATGGGCATTGGCCAGGTTAGCCCGGCTCACCGCGACGTCGCGCGCACTCAGTTTTCTCGGTAAAAACACGCTGCCCATATTCGCGTTCAACTATCCCCTCAATCTTTTTGCTCAGTGGCTGTTCGCGCCGACCACGCCGTGGTTCGTCTTCGCTGCTTCGGAAATGGCGTTAGCCGTCGGGTTCGTTTTCCTGCTTCGACGCATTCCGGCAATCGCGCGCGTGTTCTCGATCGAATCGGGACAACGCGCAAGCCCAACTGCGGTCTAGGCCGGCCAGGCTGGTCAGTTCGGCATAGGCTCCGCGAGCCATAGCTGAAGAGTGCTATGCTCTTAGCCCTTTTGTCCGGCCAGCGCTAAAAGGCGTCTGCCGGGAGGCGCACGGTTTCATTAGAAGGCCGGCGCAGCGTTTGGGCTCCGATCGCTGAAAGAGTACTTCGCGGACGCGCGCGAAATCGGGACGCCCTAAGCCGCGACGCCGAAAGGTTCTCACGAAATCCGACCGCTCTCGGCGCGCCTCCGTTTGCAGGAAAAAGGAAAGGATTTTGCCCGGGCAATTTTCGGGCGTCGGTCGGCCGCGATGACCGAGTCGTACAAGGATGTCCGAAGCCAAGAGTCGCGATTCGGACAAATTTTGGATGAACGTTAAACAGCCCCGCCCAGCAAGGGTTGCGGGCGTCCGGCATGTCATTTCCGCATATCGACTTACTTTATTCTGCCTCAGGTCTCGCAGTGGGTTTCCTGGTCGGCCTGACGGGCGTCGGCGGCGGCTCCCTGATGACCCCGCTGCTCGTCCTGCTGTTCGGCATACATCCGGCGACCGCCGTCGGCACCGATCTGCTGTACGCCACCGCGACCAAGACGGCCGGCACGCTCGTGCACGGCATCAAGGGCTCGGTCGACTGGCGCATCACCGGCCGTCTCGCGGCGGGCAGCGTGCCCGCTGCGGCCATCACACTCTACTTTCTGCACGAGCACGGTGTGACAGCGCCGGGCACCGCGCGGCTCATCCAGCTGATACTCGGCACCGCGCTCCTCATCACGGCGGTTTCGCTGATCTTCCGGCCGCAACTCGCGCGCCTTGCCTACAAAAAGGGACATGGCCGCCCCGAACACCCGACGCGTACCGCCGCGTGGACCGTCTTCACCGGCGCGATTCTCGGCCTGCTGGTCTCGATCACTTCCGTGGGCGCAGGCGCAATCGGCGTGACTGTACTTCTGCTGCTGTATCCGCGTCTCGCGACGGCGCGCATCGTCGGCTCGGACGTGGCTCACGCGGTGCCGCTCACGCTGATTGCCGGCACCGGCCATTGGATGCTCGGCTCAGTCGACTGGTCCTTGCTCGCCTCGCTCCTCGTGGGCTCGATTCCCGGCATCGCCCTTGGCAGCATGCTGTCGACCAAGGCGCCGGAAGCGTTACTCCGTCACGTTCTCGCCGCGACGCTCGTTCTCGTCGGAGCAAAGCTCGTGTTCAGTTGATGTTAGTCACGGTCGTTCGCGCTTTCCAGTCGGCCAAAAGACATAGGCCGATTCGTACGATATTCCTGTTTTTTGCCTATGTCGTTCGGCCGGGTTTCCCGCGGCGGGACGATGCGGCATCATCCCCACTCAGTTGAGCCGCACGCAGAGCGGTTCAAGTCGGGGCGCCGGTAACGGGCGCGTCATCTTTCGGCGTCGATCATGCAGCGTGCGTCAACGGGCGTGGGCCGCATATTCACGAGGAGTCAGGCGATGAATGAAAACGATCATCCGCAGCACGAGCTTCCTTCCGGCAACGATACGCCAGCAGGCGACGCACCCGCCGACCCCGCGCGGCGGCGGCTGCTCGCCGCGGGCGTGGGCCTGGCGGGGCTGTCGCTCGGCGGGTGCAATCTGTTCGAAAACAAGCCGACCACCCCGAAAACTGCCGCCGATATCGCACTCGACCGCACGCTCGCCGCGAAAGTGCAGCACATCGTCGTGATTTACGCGGAAAACCGCAGCTTCACGAATCTCTACGGCAACTATCCGGGCGTGCAATATCCGCTGTCGGCGGTGCCGGCATCGCACTACACGCAACTCGATCGCGATGGCGTCACGCCCATGCCCACGCTGCCGAAAATCTGGGGCGGGCTTGTGCCGCAGGCGCAGGAAGTCGACGGCAAGCGCTACGCGATCACCGAGCAGCAGATCATCGATCTGCGCAACGCGCCCTTCCAGATCGCAGACGCGCACGGTGCGCCGCTGCCCAATTCCGTCATCACGCGCGATCTCGTGCATCGGTTCTATCAGAATCAGATGCAGATCAACGCAGGGCGCAACAACCAGTTCGCGGCGTGGGGCGATTCGGGCGGCCTCGTCATGGGGCACTACCAAAACTCACCCGAAACGCTGAAACTTTGGGGGCTCGCGCAGCAATACACGCTCTGCGACAACTTCTTCATGTCGGCGTTCGGCGGCTCCTGGCTGAACCACATCTTCCTCATTTCCGCGCAGGCGCCCTTCTATCCCGATGTCAAAGGCAGCCCGGCTGCGAAGCTGCTCGCGGTCGTCGAAGGCGACGATCCTGCCGGTTCGCGCCTGAAGCTCGCCCCGGATTCGCCCAAATCCGCGCTCGAGGGCCCGCCGAAGTACGTGCGCGACGGCGCGCTCACGGCGGACGGATACGCCGTCAACACCATGTTCCCGCCGTATCAGCCGAGCAACGTGCCGCCTCCGCAAGGCGGCGACTCGCGCTATGCGGACCGCTCGAACGCGCTGGTATTGCCGCCGCAGACGTACGCGACGATCGGCGACCGCCTGTCGGACAAGAACGTCGATTGGGCGTGGTACAGCGGCGCGTGGCAGTACGCACTGGAACATCGGGACACCGGCGCGGTGCCGGACTTCCAGTACCACCATCAGCCGTTCAATTACTTCGCCAACTTTGCGCCGGGCACGGCCGCACGGGCGCAGCATTTGCGCGACGCGGGACTTGGCGACGATCCGTCGACGAACAAGCTACTCGCGGACATCGACGCGGGCCGCCTTCCTGCCGTCACGTTCTACAAGCCCCAGGGCAATCTCAACATGCACGCGGGCTATGCGGATGTCGCTTCGGGCGATCGGCATATTTCGAACGTGATCGAGCGTCTGCGGCGCGGGCCGCAATGGGAGAACACCGTGGTGATCGTCACCGTCGACGAAAACGGCGGCTGGTGGGACCACGTCTCGCCGCCGAAGGGCGATCGCTGGGGGCCCGGTTCGCGCATCCCGGCGCTCGTGATTTCGCCGTTCGCGAAGAAGGGCTACGTCGATCACACCGTGTATGACACGAACTCGATCCTGCGCTTCATCTCGCGCGTGCACGATCTCGCGCCGCTGGACGGCGTGGCCGCGCGGGATCGCGCGTTCGCCGCAAGCGGTCAGGCGCCGCTCGGCGACCTGACAAAATCGCTCGATCTCGCGTAACGGCTAGACGCGTTCGACCCACGCTCGCGCGGAAATTTCCAGCAGATAGCCGTAGTGCAGCGCGCCGACCGGCACGACGGCGCGTGCCGGTTTCCAGGCGCCGAAGTGACGCGCGTAGATCTCGTTGAACGCTTTCCAGTGTTCGACGCCGACGAGATACACCGTCACCTCGATGCAATCCGCGAGGCTCGCACCCGCGGCTTCGAGCACGGTGCGCAGATTCGAAAGCGTCTGTTCGGCCTGCTCGTCGAACGGGAGATCGCCGGTATGCGTGCCGTCCGCGCGCATCGGCAATTGACCCGAAACGCAGACGAGATTGCCGGCGCGCGTCGCGTGGCTGTAGTGTCCGGCGGGAATCGGCAGGCCCGGAGCGTTGATGAGTTCGATCGGTGGCATCGTCGGTCGCGTTGGGTGGATGGCCTCGGATTATTGATTCCGAGTCAAGTTTCATTTGAGACTATCACCGTTTTTGCGAAAGTCGAAGCGGCTCATACTGTGTTCATCGCAGTTTGAACATTCAACGGAGCAAGAACATGAACGTTTTCATCACGGGCGCGGGCGGTTTCATCGGCGGCTCGATCGCGGCGGGACTCGCGCGGGACGGACATCGCGTGCGCGGCCTCATCCGTCGCGCGGAACAGGCCGACGAACTGAAACGCCTGAACATCGAACCGGTGATCGGCAGTCTCGACGACGCGGCCTTGCTCGCCGCCGAAGCGCACGCGGCCGATGCCGTCATCAACGCGGCGAGCAGCGATCATCGCGGCGCGGTCGAAACGCTGATCGGCGCGCTCGAAGGCACGAACAAGCCGTTTCTGCATACGAGCGGATCGAGCATCGTCGGCGACGCATCGGGCGGCGAGGCATCGGAGAAGATCTATACCGAGGACGACCTGCCGGAGCCGACGCCCGACAAGGCGCCGCGCGTAGCGATCGACAATCTCGTGCTCGACGCCGCCAAGCGTGGCGTGCGCTCGACGGTGTTCTGCAACACGCTGATCTACGGCCACGGCGCGGTGCGCGATACCGCGAGCGTGCAGTTGCCGCGTCTGGAACGACAGGCGCGCAAGAGCGGCATCGTGCGCCATGTGGGGCGTGGCCTCAACATCTGGTCGAACGTGCATATCGACGATGTCGTGACCATCTATCGGCTCGCGCTCGAAAAGTCGCCTGCGGGCACGTTCTACTTCGTCGAAAGCGGCGAGGCGCAATTCCGCGACATGACCGTCGCGATGGCGAAGGCGCTCGATCTGCGCGGGCCGGAAGACTGGCCGCTCGAAGAAGCGATCAAGGAATGGGGCTACGAGATGGCCTCGTACGGCCTCGGCTCGAACAGCCGCGTGCGCAGCAAGCGCACCCGCGAGATTCTGGGCTGGCAGCCGTCGCGCACGTCGGTGGTCGAATGGATCGAAACGGAATTGACTGCTTGAGTGAAGTTCGCGCGGCAAATTGGCTTGACCAATTTGCCGCGGCTACCGCTTCACGCAATTACTGCAGTGCGGCCGCGAACTTTTCGATTTCCGCTTCCGGCATGCCCGATTTCGTCGCCGAATCGCGGATTTGCTGCCACGTCGTCGGATCGATTGCGATGCCGTTCGCGCCGCGGTCCGCACGACGCGCCTCTTCCGGCTCGCCCGGCGCGTAGATCGCATCGACGCCTTCCGCGCGCGGCGACGCCTTCATCCATTCGAGGAACGCTTCGGCCTCTGCTTGCGCGGCGGGCGCATCGAACGCGTTCGGATCGACGATCACCGAAGTCATGCAGTTGATGATCGCACTCGATTTCTCCAGCGTCTCTTCGTGCGTCGTGTAGCCGCCCGAGAGCGCGCCGCCGAAGATCTCGCACAGCGCGGCCAGGCCCGAACCCTTGTGCAGGCCGAACGCGGTGAGGGAGCCGAACGGCTCCTCGTGCATCACCTTCGGCTCGATCGTCGGCTTGCCCTCATGATCGAGCAACATGCCCGGCGCGACCTTTACGCCCTTGTTGTAGGCGACGCGCGTCTTGCCGTACGCGATGCCCGCCGTCGCGAAATCGAGCACGAGCGGGCTCTTGCCGTCGCGCGGATAGGCTGCGCAGAACGGATTGGTGCCGAAGCGCCGGTCGATGCCGCCGAAGGGCGCGACGAGCGGATCGCCCGCCACGTTCACGAAGTGGAACGATACGAGTCCGGCCTTCGCGCACTGTTCCGCCCAGTGGCCGATACGCCCGATGTGGTGCGCGTTGCGCAAGCCGACCGCGCATACGCCGAGCTTCTTCGCGCGCTCGATGCCGTGCTCCATCGCCTCGTAGGCGACGACCTGACCGAAGCCCTTGCGGCCGTCGACGGTCAGCACCGCGCCCGCATCGCGCACGATTTCGGCGTGCGTGTTGAGCTGCAACTGACCTTCGGAGAGCGACGCGACATAGCGCGGGATCATGCCGACGCCGTGGGAATCGTGGCCCGAAAGGTTCGACATCACGAGGTGATCCGCGACCAGTTCCGCCTCGCGCGGCGCGCTGCCGGCCGACTCCCAGATGGCGCGGACGTACGCGTGCAGCGTGTCGGCGGCGATGCGCCGTTCAGTGGCGGATGGGGTGGACGTGGGGGATGCATTCATTGCGACACTCGTCTCCATAGTTGATGGCTCGCGCTCTGCTTTTCGAGATGCGCGCGGATTATCACTTTACAGACGATCAACTGGCCTTACCACTTTGTTTTTACGAAATCGCTGAAATCGGCCGAAAAAAAGCCCGGACGAACCGGGCTTTCTCCAGACAGAAGTTCGGCCGCCCGGCCTCAGGGCGCTGCCGCGATGACCTCGGCCACCGACGCCGTCAGCTTCTTCGCGTACGGCACGTGCAGGAATTCGTTCGGACCGTGCGCGTTCGATTTCGGACCGAGCACGCCGCACACCATGAATTGCGAGCGCGGGAAGCCTTCCTTGAGCGTATTCATCAGCGGAATCGTGCCGCCCTGCCCGATGTATGCGACATCCGCGCCGAAGTGCCGTTTCGACGCCTCATTCAGCGACGAGCGCAGCCACGGCGCGAGATCCGGCGCATTCCAGCCCGTCGCCGCGCCCGCTTCGGGCTTGAACGTCACCTTGGCGTTGTACGGCGGATCCATTTCGAGCAGCCGCTGCAGGCGGACGATCGCACTGGCAGCGTCGACGAGCGGCGGCAAGCGCAGCGACAGCTTGAACGCCGTGCGCGGCGCAAGCACGTTGCCGGCATCGGCCAGCGGCGGCAGGCCCGACGCGCCCGTCACCGTGAGCGACGGCCGCCAGGTCGAATTGAGCAGTGCCTCGCGCGGATCGGTCGTCGTGGGCAGAACGCTGCCGCCATCGGCGCCGCACGCCCACGGCAGCTTCTTCCAGACATCGTCGCCGAGAATGCGCGCGGTCATTTCGGCTTCGCGCCGGCGCAGCATCGGAATCGGACAATGAAAACTTTCCGGCAGCAGATTGCCGGTGCTCGAATCTTCGAGGCGCTCGAACAGTTGCCGCAAGATTCGAAATGCCGACGGCGCGATGCCGCCATAGCCGCCCGAGTGGATGCCCTCGTCCAGCACCTGCACTTCGAGATCGCCGGCGACGAGGCCGCGCAGGGACGTCGTGAGCCAGAGCTGATCGTAATTGCCCGCGCCCGAATCGAGACAGATCACGAGGCCGACATCGCCGAGCCGGTCGCGCAAGGCATCGATATACGGCAAAAGATCGTAGCTGCCCGATTCCTCGCACGTCTCGATGATACCCACGCAACGCGGACGCTCGACGCCCTGCGCATCCAGCGCCGCCAGCGCGGTGATGCTCGCGTAGGTCGCGTAGCCGTCGTCGGCGCCGCCGCGGCCGTACAGTTTGTCGTCTTCGAGCTTGGGCGTCCACGGACCGAGATCGCTGCGCCAGCCTTCGAATTCCGGCTGCTTGTCCAAATGGCCATACAGCACGACTGTTTCGGTGCTGCCCGAGCGCGTGGCGGGGGCTTCGAAGAAAATCACCGGCGTGCGCTCCGGCAAGCGGACGATTTCGACCTTCAGGCCTTTGACCGGCTGCGTTCTGATCCAGTCGACGGCGTCCGTGACCACGCGTTCGATGAAGCCGTGACGCGCCCAGTCGCTGTCGAACATCGGGCTTTTCGCGGGCACGGCGATGTAGTCCGTCAGCGCGGGCACGATTTCGTCATTCCATTTGCGATCCACGAAATCCCGCAGCGCGACGGAATCGAGCCGTACTGCTTCGTCGTGATGCGTGCTGTCGCCGATAGTCATGACCGTGTTTCCCTTCGAGGCAAACTTCCATCATAGACGGGATTTGCCCGCGGTTCGACCGCCGCCGAGCCGCGCGCGCACGTTTTCCGCGACTTTTTTCAACGTTTCGGCGCGCCCGGCCCTCCGTCGCGCGTTCCCGAAACGACGACGCGCGTCACCGCCGGATCGGAGTCGATCGACTGTTCGGTGAAGGGAAAGCGCGCCCAGCGTTTCGCCGCGAACGCGCGCGTCGCGTCGCCCGAATGGGGCGATGCCGGATCGTCCGATTCGGAGTGCGACAGCATCGTGTCGGCTTCGACGCCGTTTTCGCCGAAGGTGACGACTTGCACGTAGCTGTCGCCCTGGCCGCTTGAGTCCATCGGATAGCCCTTGGGATCGAGCGGACGCCGCGCGCAGACGATCGTGAAATAGCCCGCTTCGTCGCAGCCGCCGTAAAGCGGCACGCGCGCGCCGTTGCGCGTCGTGTAGAGGATGTCGCCGCGCCGCGAATCGAGCGCGAAGCCGTTCAGCTTCAGCGCGAGCGCCGCGCCGCCCAGCGCCTGACGCAAGTCCTGCACGACGGCAGGATTGTCGATGTTGAAGCCGCCCGGCGTCGCGAGCGGCTTGTTCGGATCGAAGCCGGATTCGTACAGGCGCTCGGGCGCGATCTGCATCGCGCGCTGCCAGAACTCGTCCCACAGGTTCGCGCCGCGCGCGTCGATATCCGCCGTGCCGTTCCACTTGCGCAACACCTCGCAGGCTTCGTGCAGCGGCCCGCCCGCTTCATTCACCGTGCACACGGCGTCGAGCAGCGGCCGGCGGAACAGCCGCTCGGACATCGAGTGCGTCTCGAGCACCGCCGATTCGAGCGCCTCGCGCGTCACGCCGCCGCGTTCGCGCTGCAGACGCGCCGCGAGCAGATGGCCGTAGCGCGTGCGCAGCGATTGTTGGACGCGCGCCGCGCCCGCAATACGCGGATAGCCAGACATCGGCGCATTCGCATTGGTGAGCCAGTAGCTGTCGTTGAAGTTGCCGACGTAGTCGCCGCGCACGGCGCTCGGCAGTTGCTCCAGCGGCAACGCGCCCGGCTGCGCGCTCGTCGCATCGACGCGCCACGCGCACGCGCTTTTCGAGCCGTCGAGGAACGGCACGCCCGGCGCGCGGGCCGCGAACGCGCGTCCGGCGGGCGGCGTGCACGATTGCGCGAGCGCGTCAGGCACGTTCGGGATCGGGCCGATGTCCGCGAACCAGACGCGCACGTCGTCGCGACCGATCGCGAACGTGTTGACCCACGGCATGCCGGCGTAGCGCTTCTGGATCGCCATGAAATCGGCGAGCGAGCGCGCCTGATTCCACGCGAAGAAGTTCTGAAAGGCGCGCGTGTTGTCGGCGTTCACGTCCGCGATCGCGAAGGCGGTTTGCGCGGTCCAGCCGAGGCCTTGCGCCATCGCGGACAGATCGACGACCGGCCCGAAGCGCGTCTTGTACAGCGTGCGCGACACGGACTCATACGTGCCGTCGGCGCGGCGCGCGCGCACGGTGAGCGGCACGGGCGTCATCGCTTCGCTCTGGCCATCGACGAGATAGCGCGTCGGATCGGCGGGATCGAGCGTCAACTGAAAGATGCCGAAACGCCGCGCGCTCGACACCGTATGCGTCCACGCGATGTTTTCGTTGAAGCCGAGGACGATCAGCGGCACGCCGAGAAAGGACACGCCCGCGACGTTCGTCTGGCCGGGAATCGTCAGTTGCGCCTGATAGAAACGGTCCGGGCCGCGCCAGAACCAGTGCGGATTGCCGAACAGGATGCTGCGCCGGTCGCGCGTGATCTGCGCGCCGAACGCGAGCGCATTGCTACCGATGCCCGGATTTTCGCCGATCGGAAACCGCAGCGAATCGAGCGCGGTACGCGCGGCGTCGGCGTCGGCGTTGTCGCCGCGCGGGGCCGCCGCGCCCGGTTTCGGCGGATGCGCCAACGCGATCGGCGTCACGAAACGCGCCGAGCCGCCCGCGAGATTCGCCGCGATCAGACGCAGGTAGATATCGTCGGCGCTGATCTTGTCGACCCACGGCTTGCCCCGGCACGCCGCATGTGCCTCGGGAAAGTTGCCGGCGTTGAGGTCGTCGAGATAGCGGTCGTAGCCGTTCGCGAAGCCGTCGATGAGATCGCGCAATTCGGGCGATTGCGCCGCACGGTAACGCTCGACGGCCGCCTGATCGCCGACCAGACGAAAGAAGAAATCGGCGTCGATGTTGCGCGGCTGACCGAACGTCGCCGCCGACGTCGGGCGTGCATCCGCGCCGAAATACGCCGAGCGCTCGCCGCGATACGTGACGAAGCCATCGGCGAGCGTGCAGAGATTGTCCTGCGCCTGCGCGTAGCCGAAACCGAAGCCGAGGCTGCCCCAATCGGCCGCTCGGATATGCGGAATGCCGTCCTGCGTGCGGCGGATTTCGGCGTGCCAGGCTGTTTGAGCGCCGGACTCCGGCTGCTGGCCGGGCGCCGCGCAGCCGCCAAGCAAAGCGCTCGCGAGCGCAGCGGAGATCGCAAGGCTGACGATCTGATTCATCGCGTGAGTTCCTCGATCCGATCGACGTGATGACGGGGCGCAATCGCCGCCCCGCGCGCAGTATCGCATTGCGCATGACGCGCGCCGCAGCCAAAGTCTAGCCGCCCGCGTCCGCTCAGCGAAGCCGATGCACAATGAAGCGATGAACGATCCATCCCACCCCGCCGACGATCCTCGCCCGACGCCGCCCGAGCGTCCGCTGCCGGAAGACTGCTGCCGCAGCGGCTGCAATCAGTGCGTGTTCGAGTTGTACAGGGAAGCGCTCGAGCGCTATGAGGCCGACGTGCGCGCGTGGGAAGCGCGGCATGCGCAGGCTTCCCGTTCGTGAGTGACTCCGGCCGATTCGAGCAGGCAACCGGGCGCGGCGCTATGCTTGTGACCCCTGTCGTTGTCGAATTCAAACCTCAAGGAGCGCAACCCATGTCCCTCACGATGTATCGCGCATCGATTCCGGTCTTCATTCGCGGACTCGAAGTCTGCGCGGATCTGCTGAAGAAAGGCGCCGCCTTCGCCGATGAAAAAGGCCTCGCTCACGCCGATGTGATCAACGCGCGCCTCGCGCCCGACATGCTGCCGCTCGCCGCGCAGATCCAGCGCGCGAGCGACACGGCGAAGCTCTCGGCGGCGCGTCTCGCGGGCATCGAGGCGCCGCGCTTCGAGGACAACGAGGACAGCTTTCCGGCGCTGCAGGCGCGCATCGAGAAGACGATCGCGTTCCTGAAGAGCATCGACAAGGCTTCGCTCGCCGGCTGCGAAACGCGCACCGTCACGCTGAAATTCCCGGATTTCTCGCCTTCGTTCTCAGGCGACGATTATCTGTTCGGCTTCGGCTTGCCGAACTTCTATTTCCACGTCGTCACGACCCACGACATCCTGCGCCATCTCGGCGCGCCGATCGGCAAGCGGGATTATCTCGGCCCGCTCAAGTAAGCCGGTCGCGGCGCTGCGTTATTGCTGCCGCGCCGCGATCTGCTTGCGCCAGCCCGCGAGAATCCGCCGCGCCAGCACATCGTAGTCGCCGCCGAAGTGATGATCGCCCGGCAGCTTCACCACTTCGATGCCCGTCTTCGTCAGCGCGGGACACAGTGTGTCTTCTTCGTTCGCGCCGTAGATGCACTGCACCATCGATGGCGGCAGTTTGTCGAATTCCGGCCGCACCTTCAGCGCCTTGTCGCTCGCCTTCATGCCGAGCCAGCCCGTCACGCGAATCTGGAAGTCGGCGTCGGGCGCGAAGCCCATCAGCGAGATATACGACACCTGCGCGCGGACTGCGTCCGGCAGACGGTTGTACGCGAACGGCATCACGTCCGCGCCGAACGAATAGCCGACGAGCGCGACATGGCTCGTATGCCAGCGCGCGTTGTACGTGCGGATGATTCGCGCCAAATCGTCGGCGGTTTGCTGCGGCGACTTCTCGCTCCAGAAGTAACGCAGCGAGTCGACGCCGATCACCGACACGCCATCGCGTTGCAGCGCCAGCGCCATCGTTTTGTCGAGATCGCGCCAGCCGCCGTCGCCGGAAATCACGATCGCCAGCAAGTCGGTCGGTTGCGCGGCGCGCAGTTCGATCAGCGGGAGATCGGAGACATCGTTCTCGGTCGGACGCCCGGCTTTTTTCAGACGCGGCGCCGTCATCGCGACGAGCGCGTCGGCCTTCGAGCGGTTCGCTTCCAGCACGGCCGTGTATTCGAAGAAGCCCGGCAAACCCTTTGCGTGGATGATGGTCGCATCCGGCGCGCACGGATTGAAACGCGGGTCGAGCATCGGGTCGGCCGCAAGCGAGACCGCGCCCGCGACGGTGTTGTCCGGCGCCTGCTTCAGCGCGCTTTCCGCGACCATCGCGCCCTGCCCGCTGCCGACGAGAATCGGCGAAAAATATCGATTCGACTGAACGGTGCGTTCGAGCTGATGGCTCATGTTTTCCGCATCGCCGACGAGGTTGTGGCAGGACTTCTCGGTCTTGTCGGCGGCGAGGCGCGCGGCATAGCGCGGCGTGTCGACGCCGATGACCATCGCGCCCTTGGCGGCGAGCGCATCGGCGGCCTGCTGATCGGCCGGCGTCCAGCCGCTCTTCTCGGAAAACAGCACGACGAAGCCGGTCATGTCGCCCGCAGGCTTCGTGAGTTGGACCTGACCGTAACGTCCGCCGGAGATCGACTCGGCGGCATGCGCCATACCCGTCACGGACACACCACAGACGGCGGCCACCACGAGCGCCGCCGCTTTCTTGCAAAGGAATTTCATGAACGCCAGCCGCCCGCGAGGAGCGAAAGATCCGCCAAAGTGAAAAATACGCCGACCGAGCCGGACGCCGCCAGATAGCGCGGCTCCCAGCGCGGCTGGAACTTGCTTTTGAATCCGCGCAGACCGCGGAAGTTGTAGAAACGGCCGCCGAAGCGCCACACCAGTCCGGCCATCCGATGCCACGGCGATGCGAGCGGCGTCGGCTCCATGCCCGACAGCGGCGCAATGCCGAGCGACAGCGACTTGAAACCCGCTTCCTTCAGATGCAGCGCGAGCTTGGTGAAGAGATATTCCATCGCGTAGGGCGACGCGGCCGAAACATGGCGCATCACGCCGACGGTCGCTTCGGTGTTCATGTCGGTCGTCATGAAAGTGACGAACGCGACCGGCTCGCCCTGCTGGCGCACGAGCAGCACCGACTGCGCCGCGAGGTATTCCTCGTTGAACGCCGCGACCGAGAAGCTCTTCTCGCGCGCCGAGCGGCTGCCGAGCCAGTCGTCGGAGATGGCGCGCAACATCGGCATGCTTGCTCCGATGCGCTCCGGTCCGATGACTTCCGTGTCCAGACCGTCGCGCTCGCCCCGTTTGATCGCATAGCGCAAATGCGAGCGATGCGAGCCCTTCAGATCGAAGTCGGACAGAGCGAGATGCGCTTCCTCGCCGAGCTTCATCAGCGTGAGGCCGGCGTCGAGATAGAGCGGCAGCGCATCGGCGCGCACCTGATAGAACGCCGCGCGGCCGTTGTGCGCGTGCGCGAGCTCGACGAACTTGCGGATCAGTTCGGCCCACTCGCGGCGCGGACCGACCGGATCGTGCAGCGCGGCCCACGTGCGGCCGTGTTTCGCGTACATCAGAAAGGCTTCGCGCGACTCGGAGAAGAGGAAGCTCTTGTCACCCATCATCGCGAGGCCGGCGTCGCTGCGTTCCTGCGCGCGCAGGATGCGTGCGGCATCGGCGAGATCCTGCGGCGCGGGCTTCACGAAGCGGCCCGCCGCCGGGCGCAGCAGTTGCCACACCGCGAACGCGGACGCGAACAGCGCCGCCGCGAGCGTCGCGCGCAGCGCACGCGGGGCGCGCTCGTCGAATGCGAACTGCCACCAGAGATCGCGGCTATAAGGCACGTCGCGGAAGGCGAAGAACATGATCCACACGGCGAGCGCCATCACGACGCCGATCGAAATGAGCCACGTCGCGGTGAAACGCTCGGCGAAGAGCGATGAACGGCGATTGAAGCGCTCGCGCGTCAGGACGAGCAGCACGACGAGAAACGCGAGCACGCCCACTTCGACGAACGCGAGACCTTTCGCGAGCGACAGCGCGAGGTTGGCCACCGCGAGAATCAGCGCGAGCCACCAGGCGGCGTCGAGGCGGCGCATGAGACCGCGCGCGACGAACAGCAGCAGCACGCCGAGCACCGAGCCGAGCAGTTGCGAGCTTTCCAGCACCCAAAGCGGCACGATGGTCTGCAACAGCGCGATACGCATCTTGAACGCGGGCGTCGCGCCCGAGATGACGAGCATCGAGCCTGCCGCGAACGTGACGATCGACAGGAACAACGGCGCAAGCTGCGAAACGTGATGCGGGCTCAGAAAATTGAAGCGGCCTTTCAGCGCGCGGCCTTCGAAGGCGGCCATGACGCCGGCCGACAGGATCAGCGGCAAGCCGAAGTAGATCGCGCGATACGCGAGCAGCGCGGCGACGACGTCCGGCGTCTGTGCGCTGCCGCCGAGCGCGAAGACCATCGCCGCCTCGAACACGCCGACGCCGCCCGGCGTATGGCCGATCATGCCGAGCAGCATCGCCGCCGAGAAGACCGTCATGAATTCGCCGAAGCCGACCTGGGGATTCGGCAGGAGCGCCCAGAGCGCGAGTCCGGCGCCGAACACGTCGACGACGGCGAGCGCGGCCTGCGCGACGAAATCGCGGCGCGCCGGCACGGTGAACGACAGCCACTTCCAGCGCGAGTGCAAAGTGCGCGGCTCGCGGCCGCAGACGATGACCATCGCGGCGAAAACGGCGAGCAGCGCCGCGCCGGTCGCGCGCAACGCGGCCGGCGGCAGGTGCATCATGCCGGAGAGCGTCTCCGCGCCGAACACCATGCCGGCGGCGGCCATGAACGCGAGGGACAGCGCGAGCGTGATGCTCGTGAAAATCGTCAGACGGCCGACTTGCGCGGGCGTGACATCGGCCGCGCCGTACACGCGGCAACGCACGGCGCCGCCCGTCAGCGCGCCGAAACCGGTCACGTTGCCGAGCGCCGAACCGACCGTCGCGCCGACCCACAACAAAGACCGCGGCACCGCGACGCCGATGTGACGCAGCCCCACGGCGTCACGCCCGACGAGCGCGGCGAAGCTGAGCGCGGTGGCGAACAGCGCGGCGAACCACGCTTGCGCCGTCATCATGCGCAGCGAGTGCATGACCGACTTGTAATCGACCGAGCGCGAAAGATGCTGGAAGACGACGAGCAGCAGCACGCAGATGACGACCGTGAGCACGGGGGCGGCGAGCCGCTGAAGATCGACGCCGCCGGACAAACGTCCGATCGGGGAAATGGCGCGAAGCCGGGCGAGCAACTTTGTGCGAGACATGCGTTCTATGAAACTGGCTCACGCTGCGTTTCGTCAGCGAATCGACGACGGCAACGGTACGTCAAGGTTATCGGGGTCCACGCATTGCCGGGACTTCGCGCGGACGGAGAGCGCCATTTCGGCTCCCGCCGCCCGCGCTCGCGCCATACAAAAGGCTTCAACGTGTGAAACGCCTATATAACGGCCATGGTTGACCCGACTTGACCAATATTGGGAAAACTACGGATCGAAAGCTTGCTTTCAGATCTGGCGCGGAGTTCCGGACAGCGCGACCGGCACGAACGAGCGGTCGCCCATGCTTTACGGTTTGTCAGGGAAACGGTTAGGATCGACGGCCGTGAAGCTTGTCGGGCATCGAATAGACGCGGGTCGGTAGCTTAAGCGGATACTACAGAAAAAGGCATCGGAATCATGAGAAAAACCACATCGATCTTGTTCGCCGCCATCGGCGCGTGCGCCCTGAGCGCCTGCGTTTCGACCGACGACGCCCTGCTCAAGACCGTCCCGTTCGGGTCGGGCACGTCGCAGTACAAGCCGTACGAGTTCATCCGCTGCGTGAAGGAAAAATGGACGCCGATCGCGCCGCGCGTGCGCGAATATTCGCCGAGCTCCGACACGCTGGCCGTCTCCGTGCCCAGCGGCGGCCTGACGAGCCAGTCGCTGGTGCTCGTCATCGCGCAGGCGTCGGCGAACGGCACGGGCTACACGATCTACGGCGACATCGCGGCGGCCGGCCGCTACGTCACCGCGACGCACACCTGCGATTAACCCCGGTTTCCGCGCTTCAGGAGGGCTTGCCGTTGCGCATGTCGACGCCGGCGAGATGCGTCCCGACGACACGCCCGATCAGATAACCATCCGACGCGCACGCGTTGACGCGCTCCTTTCCTTCCCACTGGATCTTGTATTGATCGTCCTGGGAATGAACGGCCGATGCGTCGAACTTGCGCTTCGCCTTGCCGCCGTTGCGCACGTCTTCGCTGACGAGCCGGTTCCATGTCAGCGCATAGCCGTAGCGCACGCCGTCTGCGAACGCGTTGTCGTCGCAGACTTGCGATGGCGGCGTCGTCTTGAGCATCAGGTGATAGCCGTTCGCGGTGCCGACCATGATGCGCCTTTCCCCCGGCGGCGCCGGCGCGACGGGCGCCTTGACCGCCGCCTGAGCCGCTTGCGCGGCCGATGCCGCCGATGCCGCCGCGGCCGCGTCCGTGTCGTTCTGCTGCGGAAGCGGCGCACATGCGCCAAGAAGCAGCGCCGCTGTCACCGTGAATGCCGTGCCGGCGCCTTGCATTTTCGTGAACGTCATCCTGCGAATCACCTACGCTGACCCCATCTCAAATTTAGTCCGGGCTCTACCTTACCATCCCCGGGATGATTCATCGGACCGATGAAAAAAAGACGACGCGGACGCCCTTTCGGTGCGCCCGCGTCGAGGAAGAGAAACTGGCGGCTCAGGACGCCGACGACGTATTGCTCATCGGCATTTCGATCCCGCGCCGCGCCATTTCGACGATTAGAAACGTTCGCCGCGTCACGTGAAAGCGCGCGAGCAGATCGCTCGAATATTCCTTCGCGGTGTTTTCGCTGATGTTCATCTTTCGCGCGATCGCCTTGTTCGACAGCCCTTGCAGCAGATAGCGCAGCGTCTCGGTGAGGCGCGGCGGCAGTTCGAGCGATTCGATCGTCACGCCCGCGTGCGGCGAGACCGGCTTCGGGCTGTGACCGCCCTTGCCCAGCACCGTATTCGGCAAATACACGCGCCCGTTCAGAATCGTTTTCAGCGCCTCGCGAAACACGCCCGCGCCCTGCTCACTGCCCTTCGAGATGAATCCGCACGCGCCGTTCTTGATGCATTCGAGCACCGTGTCGCGGTCATCCTGCGCCGACAGCATGATCGTCTGGACCTCGCGTTCTTCTTCGCGGATCCAGTTGAGCAGATCCATGCCGGTCGCCTGGCCGCGCAAGTGGTAGTCGAGAAACATCAGATCGTAGGTATTGGCGGAAAGCTTGGCTTTCGCCTGCTCGACTCCATCGGCTTCGTCGATTTCGAGCAAAGGCTCGTTCGCCAGGATCAGGCTTTTCATCGCGCTCCTGGTGAGCCCTTCGTCCTCTACTAGCAACACAGTTTTGAAATAGCCATTTTCCATTGCGACGCTCCGAGAACGGTTCCGATATTACGCGCGCCTTGCCCGACTTCCACCCTCCTTTCGCAGGGATACATTCGGCAGTCTCCCAAAATCTCCCGCGTTCCCCTCCCGCGCCGGGTTTGGCGACCGCCACGTTCGGCCGAAACTGAACGCAGTCGAATCACCACGTAACCCAAAACGAGAATGGAGGATGAGATGTCAAGCCGTCTGGCCGCCAGCGAAAGCGAATTCGCATTGTGGCGCATCAAGCGGGCGCGTACCGGAGACGCATCGCGCCGTGTGCTGATCGCCCACAAGGACAAGTCGATCGGCGATTCGCTCGCCGTGCAACTTCGGCTCAAAGGCTTGCAGGTCATCCTTTCGCAGGATCTGAAATCGGTGCGCGCGCTGGTCAATAGCTGGCATCCGCACGCGCTGCTTCTCGACACGAGCCTTGACAACGAATCCGGCTACGTCTTTCTGCGCACGTTGAGTACGGACGGCGATGTCACCGGCCGCCTGCTCGTCGCGATGAGCAACGTGTGGCCCGCCGATCCGGTGCAGACGCTCAAGGACGCCGGTTTCGACGCCCATTGCCGCCGGCCTTGCGCGACGTGGCGCATCGTCGATCTCGTCGAATCGTTCTTTTCGATGCCGCTCACGCGCTGAGTCGATGGAGGTGCGCCATGAACACGGATATTTGCATCGTCGGGGGCGTGCTGCCCGCGAACGCATCGCGCTGCCGCGCGGTCCGCGAGCGCGCCTGTGTCGAAGCGCGCGTCAGGCGGCGGCGCCGTCGTGCCGGGCCGGGTTCGCGCCGGCTGCCATCGAGAGCGACGCCTGTATTTCACTACCTGGCTCGATGACGGCGATGCCCGTCCCGCGCAAGCCCTGCGCCGCGAGATTGAAGCCGTCGCTCACGTGCGACACCGGTTCGACGCACAGATAACCCGCCCCGGCCGGACAATGCACGACGACGTGACCGAGCGCGTCGTCGGCGATCAATCCGAGCGTGCGGCCGTCGGCGTAATGCAGCGTCGCACGGCCGTCCCAGCCGCTCAGATAGCGCGTGTACCCTTCCGTCTCGCGTTGGTGGAGAAGCGCGGGACGTTCGTCCGTCGGCTCGATCGCGATTTCGGCTTCGTGACGCCAATGCGTCGTCGTATGGAGTTCGGCTTCCAGCGCGACGAAATACGGATGAAAACCGAGGCCGACCGGCATCGGGCTCGACGACCGGTTCGCGACACGCATCGACAGCCGCGCGCCATCCGCATTGGCCTCGATCAGTTGCACGGCCTCGAACGCCCACGGCCAGCCGTGCTCGCCCTCGCCGTGCGTGTAACGCATCACGACGCAATCCGCCTCGTGCAACTCGACGCTCCACGCCGCGTACTGGCCGAATCCATGCAATGCGTGCGTCATGCCTGGAAACGTCGCCAGTTCGACGACGGAACCGTCCGGCGCGGGAAAACGCGCATCGCGCACGCGATTCGAAAACGGCACGAGCGGATAGCTGCCGCCCTTGGGCCACGCATCGCAAGACCAGCTCGCGACTGTCACCGGCGCGAGCCAGTCATGCAATCCGCGCGCATCCCGCGTGGCGAAGCGCGTGATGCGCCCGCCCGCCATCGGCGCAATTTCGAGCACATGCGGCCCGCTCGCGATACTCAGGCGCGGTTCCGCGTTCAGCTCTCCAACTGCACGAAATTTCGTCACTGCTTCTGTTCCTTCACGCGCGACACGAGCTGCGTCGGGCTCACGAACTGCAACGCGATCAGCACCCAGATCATCGTGATGGCCATGTAGATCATCGCCATCGCGTCGATGGACTGCGGCGCGCGCACGCCCGTCGAGAACACCGCGTAGTACAGCGCGACGACGAGCGTCTGCGTCGTCGGACCGGCGGTGAAGAACGTCAGCTCGAACATGCCGATGGTCCGCACCAGCACCAGCAAGCCGGCAGCCAGCATGCCCGGCACGAGCAGCGGCAGCAGCACGTAGCGGAAATACTTCGCCGTGTTCGCGCCGAAGATGCGCGCGGCCGATTCCAGATTCGGATCGATCTGCTCGATGAACGGTGTCATCACGAGAATGACGAACGGCAGCGCAGGCACCAGGTTCGCGAGGATCACGCCGGTCAGCGTGCCCGCGAGATGGAACTTGTACATGACCGTCGCCATCGGGATGCCGTAGGTCACGGGCGGCACCATCAGCGGCAGCAGGAAGACGAGCATCGCGAAACGCTTGCCGGGAAATTGCACGCGGGCGAGCGCATACGCGGCGGGCACGCCGAGCGCGATCGACAGCAGAACGACCGCGCCGACCACTTCGAGCGTCACGAGCAGCACGCTCGAAAGCTGGAAGTCGCTCCACGCCTGCGCGTACCAGTGCAGCGTGAAGCCTTGCGGCAGCAGCGTGCCGAACCAGCGCGTCGCCACCGAATTCACGGCGACCGTCGCGATCAGCAGCAGCACGTTGACGAGGAAGAAGGCCATCGTCGTCCAGACGAAGAACTTCCATAGCCTGGCGCGCAGGCTCGCTTGCTGTTTCATCTGTTTGCCCGTGCTTCGAGTCGGGGCGCCGGCCTGCCAGCCGGACGCCGCGCGGTTATCGGTCGTCATTATCCCTTGCCTCCCGTCACCGGACCCGTATAGAAGAAGCGGCGCGCGCCGAGCATGCCGCCGACCACGAGCAACTGCACGAAGCCCATCACGATCGCGATGGTCGATGCGAGCGCGTAGTCGTAGTTTTCGAACGCAGCCTCCGATGCGGCGATCGAGATCACGCGCGTCGGGCCGGCCGGCGCGCCGAGCAGCACCGCCGACGGAAACACCGAGAACGCCTGCACGAACGAGAGACACGCGGTCATCGTGAGGCCGGGCAACAGCAAGGGCAGATAGATCTGACGGAACTGCTGCCACGGATTCGCGCCGAGCGTGGCCGCCGCGCGCGCGAGCGTCGGATCGATGCCGGTCACGTACGAAAGCGTCAGCAGAAACGCGAACGGAAATCCCGACACGATCAGCGAAATCAGCACGCCCCAGTAGTTGTGCGTGAGACGCACTTCATCGCCGTAGAGATGCAGCGCCTGCAACGCCTGCGGGAACCAGCCGTTCGGACTGAAGTACGTGAGCATGCCGTCGGCGATCAGCACGGTGCCGAGCGTCACCGGCACGACGAGCAGCGTCGTCGCGAACTTCTGCCACGGCGACGTGCGGCGCAGCGCGAACGCGACGGGCACCGATACGCCGACGTTGATGATCGTCGCGGGCACGGCGAGCTTGAGCGTGACGATGATCGTCGGCCACATCGACGAATCGGTGAAGAACGTGACGTAGTTCGCCCACATGCCGCCGCCGTTCATCGGATTGAACGACAGCATCAGCCCATAGGCGAACGGATAGATGAACAGCGCGAGAATGAAGATGAGCGCGGGCGCTACGAGCCAGCCCTTCGGATCGCGCTGCGCGGGAAGCGCGATCATTTTTCTTCTCCGTACACGAGCGTCTTCGAAGGCGCGACGCGCAGCGTGATGCGCTCGCCTTCGCTGCATTCGCCCGCGATGCGCGCCCAGAGCTTGCCGAACGCCGTATCGATGATGATGAGCGAATCGCGTCCGCCGTACTCGACGACTTCGACGTGCGCGTCGAACGCGTTTTCCGTGCCGGGCGCGACGCGCTCCATGTCTTCCGGACGCAGCGCGACCGCAACGCGCTTGCTGTCGAAGCCTTCCATCGGCGTGCCGAGCAGCCTGACGCCGTTCGCGTTCACCGCGACGCAATCGCCCTGCGTGCCTTCGAGCGTCGCCTGCACGACATTGCGAAAGCCCATGAACCGCGCGACGTGCAGGTTCTTCGGACGCGAATAGACTTCCTTCGGCGACGCGACCTGCTGCACGACGCCCTCTTTCATCACGACGATGCGATCGGCCATCGAGAGCGCTTCGTCCTGATCGTGCGTGACGTAGATCGTCGCGCGCTCCAGCTTGCCGTGGATGCGGCGAATCTCGGCGCGCATTTCGATGCGCAACTTGGTGTCGAGGTTAGAGAGCGGCTCGTCCATCAAAACGAGCGGCGGTTCGATGACGATCGCGCGCGCGATCGCCACGCGCTGTTGCTGGCCGCCGGAAAGCTGACCGGGCAGCTTGGCGTCGTGGCCGATCAGTTGCACGAGTTGCAACGCGGCTTTCGCCCGCTTCGTCGCTTCGGCCTTGGATACCCCGCGCATCTTCAATCCGAAACCGACGTTGTCCAGCACCGACATGTGCGGAAAGAGCGCGTAGTTCTGAAAGACCATGCCGAAGCCGCGCTTTTCGGGCGGCAGCACGTCGATACGTTTGTCGTCGAGCCAGATGCCGCCGCCGGTCAACGGCTGCAATCCGGCGATGCAGTTCAGCGCGGTCGACTTGCCGCAGCCCGACGGTCCGAGCAGCGCGATGAACTCGCCGCGCTGGATGTTCAGATCGAGTCCCTTCAACGCCGCGAGTTGCTGACCTTCGGCGTTGGTGAAGCTGCGCGAGACCGAGTCGAGGCGCAACTGCTCAAAAGTGTGCTTCATGACATTTCCTGCGCTTTTTTGTACAAGCGGCGACGCTCCTCGCGAGGAACGTCGCCGTCTCATCACACCGATACGTCGACTTACTTCGTCTTCGCCGCGCCGATTTCGCGGTCCCATTTTTGGAACGCGGCGACCATCGCCTGCGCGTTCAGCGGCAGTACGTGCGGACGGTCGGCGAGGAGCTTCGCGTATTCCGGACGGCCGAACTTCTGGATGACTTCCTGGCTCTTCGCGGGCGCCATCGAGAGCGGCACGTCCTTCACCGCCGGGCCAGGATAGAAATAGCCATCGTCATATGTCAGCGCCTGCTGCGCCGGCTCGAGCATGAAGTTCATCAGCTTGTAGAGCACGTCGAGCTTTTCCTTCGGCACGCCTTTCGGAATCACCATGTAATGGGCGTCGTTGACCCACGTCATGTTGTCGAATGCGCCGACCTTGAATTCCGCCGGCACGATGCCGAGCGCGCGCGGATTGATGTCCCAGCCCGTCACGGTGACGGTCATGTCGCGCGTGCCTTCACCCAGCTCCTTCATCACGGCCGACGTGCCGCCCGGGTAGTACGGAATGCAGTCGTTCAGTTGCTTGAGGAACGCCCAGGTCTTGTCCCAGCCGTTGATCGGGTCCATCGGGTCCTTGTCGCCGAGCACGTACGGCAGGCCCATCAGGAAGGTGCGGCCCGGACCGGAGTTGGCCGGACGCGCGTAGATCAGCTTGTTCGGATGCGCCTTGCACCACGCGAGCAGTTGATCCGGCGTCTTGGGGACATCGGTGACTTTGGCCGGGTTGTATTCGAGCAGCGGACCCGCTGGCATGTACGTCACTTCCAGACCGTAGCCCTGCGCGATGTCCTGCATCTTGCGCGGACCGGGCGCGTACTTGTCGAGCACGCCGGGGAATGCCTTGGCGTTGTCGGGCAGAAGCTTCTCCCACAGACCTTGCTGAATGCCGGCCGCGAGCGCGTCGGTGCCCGTCACGACGAGGTCGATGTCCGAGCGCCCCGCCGCCTGCATCGCCTTGATCTTGCCCGGCAGTTGCGGCGCCGGCGCATTCGTGAACGTGATGCTGGACACGAGGTCCGGATACTTGGCCTTGAACGCCTCGAAGCCCTTTTGCGTCAGTTGCAGATTGCCTGCAACGTCGACGATGTTGATCGACACGGGATCGGCCGCGTGGGCCGCGCTCGTGCCGAAAGCCGCGCTCACGGCGACGCAAATCGCCGCCAGTTTCACTGACAGTCCTGCCTTGAAAGCCATGTTGTCTCCTCACTTCTCTCGCAACCGCTGGTCGGGAAGAGGTCCGGTCGGATCGTCGATGTTGTCGATTGTGTTGATCGCCGGCCTGTTTGTACTTCGTTCTGATTCTTGCGTGTCTATCGTGCGCGTGCGTCCTCGTTGCGGCTTGGATGCTGAAAAATAGCTAACGAGGTTATAGGATGTCAAGCAAATCGCAACCCGCCGATGCTGTTACCGAAACAGCCGAACCGCCTTTTTTCCTCTGCCGATAGCGCTTTGCAAGCCGACTCGGGATATACCCCGAGCGCTTGTTACCTCCCGCTTTAACCTGTATTTAACTGGGGTTTCCTGCACGTTTCCCGGAGACGCGGAGGGTTTCATCGAATGCGAGCAGCGCGCGCGCTTCACGTTCGATGGCCGGCAAGGCAGCTTCAGGCGACGCGCTCAGCAACGGCAGTATCGGGCCCATGTCGGCGATGCCCGATAAGGTCACGGCGTCGTGCAGAACGCGGATCAGCGAGACTTCGTCGCGAAGGGTTTCGAGCGGCATAAAGTGCTCGTGGATGGAATCGGCCCCGGTGCCGCCTGCTTTTGCGGCGCGCAGCAGCGCCATCACTGCGTGCGGCGCGATGCATCCCGAGCCGGTCGTCCATGACGCGAGACCGAAGTCGCGCGTGTGAACCAGCGCGGGGCGCTCGCCCATGCCCGACACGACCTTCGACGCCGGCACGCTTTCGAGCAAGCGCCGCAGATAGCCGTCGTCCGCTGGATTGGCCCGCTGAATCGCGTATTTCACCGCGAGCAGCGTGCCGTCATCGACGAGGCCGGCAAGCCCGTCCACGTCGATGTAACTCTCGCTCTTGATATAGAGCGTGAACGGCATGCCGGCCACATCGGCAAGACGTCTGAGGCCGTGCGCGACGCCCTCCGGCGTGGTGAAACCCGCGAGCGGCAGGATCATCGCGGTGCGGTAGCCCGTCTGCGCGAGGATGCGCGCCTGATCGAGCATCTTCCCGTAGTCAGGGCCGATGGCCGGAATGACGCGAGTCCGCGGACCAGCCGACTCGGCCAGCATGTCAAGCAACTCCCGGAACTCGCTGACGGCGACGTGGTACAGATTCGCGTTGCCGCCGTAAAGCAGCGTGGAGACGCCGCCGGCCTCGATATGAGCGATCAGCCTGCGGTTGGCTTTGGGATCGAGCGAATAATCCGGGCGACGCGCCAGGGGCGGCACCGCCATGACGGATGCGGAAAACTCGCTGACGACGATGGGATCGGTATTCATGACGCCTCGCTGAATCGACGGAAAAGGTCCGCAGAAGGTAGCAAGGCGGGTTAAAGTTGTCAAACAACTTTGCCGGGAGGGAGCCGGTTTATCGCAAGTTGGCTAAGGTTGTGTGACAACTGTCGGGTCGAAATTATTCACCGAACATGCGCTCGACCGCGTTCTCGAGGTGCGCCTTCATCGCTTGCCCGGCTCGGGCGGAATCGCGCGCGCGGATCGCTTCAAGGATTTCGCGATGCTCTCTCTGAACGAGACGCTGGCGTTCGAGCGTCTTCACGTACGACAGGTTGCGTGACAGGTTCATGCTGACTTCGACCTGTTCTTCGATGAACGACAGCACGGTGATGAAGAACTGATTTTTAGACGCTCGCGCGACCGCGAGATGAAACGCGAAATCGTCTTTCGCGCCGATGCCCTCCTGCGTTTCGACGACGCGTTCGAGCTGGTCCCACGCGTCCTGAATCGCGCGGATGTCTTGCTCCTCGGCCTTGACGGCGGCCAGTTCCGCCGCGCCCGACTCCGTCACCACGCGAAATTCGTAGCAGCGACGAATGTCGGATAGCGTTTCCAGCGGAGCGAAGCGGCGCACGTCGGGATCGGGGCGGCGACCCACGATCGTTCCCGATCCGCGCCGCGTCACGATGATGCCGTCTGCGCGCAACCGCGCGAGCGCCTCGCGCACGGTCGGACGCGAGGTGGCGAATCGTTCCGCGAGCGCGTGTTCGGTGAGGAGCCGGTCGCCCTCCTTGAACTCGCCTTCGATGATGCTGTTGAGGATGTCGCTATAAATCCGGTCGGCGAGGCCGGATGACTTACGCTCGTTCATGTTCGCGCGTGACGTGCTTGTCAGGGTGGAGACCGATTGTAAGGCAGATTTTGTCAGGCAGATTTTCGCGCGAGGCACCGCAAGCCGCCTGTCCCATGCTCAGTATTTCACCGCACGCGAAGTGCGAGCCGTGAATGACATTTCGGCATGCGAAGCGATATTGCGCAGCGTAAACAAAAACGCGCCCGCGGTCTCCCGCAAGCGCGCTTCGGCCATCGCCATCGAAATTCAGATCGACAACAGCTTCCTCGCTTCCTTCGCCGTCGCCACCGGCCGACCGTACTCCGCGCATAACGACGCCACCCGGCTCACGAGTTGCGCATTGCTCTTCGCGAGCGTGTCCTTGTCCCAGCGCACGTTGTCTTCGAGTCCCGTTCGGCAATGTCCGCCCAATTGCAACGTCCAATGATTCACTTCGAGCTGATGGCGCCCGATGCCCGCAGCCGTCCACGTGGCATCCGGCAGATTCTTCTTCAACTGCTCGACCTCGAACTCGAGAATCTCGCGTCGCGCGGGCAATGCGTTCTTCACGCCGAGCACGAACTGAACGTGTACAGGCGATTTCAACAAACCCTGATTCACGAGATCGACGGTGCTATAGAGCATCGCCAGATCGAAGATCTCGATCTCGGGCTTCACGTTGTGATCGAGCATCGTCTGCGCGAGCGAGCGCACGAAATCGGGCGGATTTTCGTAGACGATCGTCGGAAAGTTGACCGATCCCGTCGCGAGCGACGCCATGTCAGGCTTCAAGTCCAGCATCGCGCCGCGCTGCTCGAACGAACGCCCGCGCCCGCCCGTCGAGAACTGGATGATGATGTCAGGGCAATGCTTGCGGATGCCTTCCTGCAATTCCGCGAACCTGTGCCGGTCCGAGCTCGATCGTTCATCCTCGTCGCGCACATGCAGATGCACGAGCGTCGCGCCCGCCTCATACGCCTCGTGCGTGCTTTCGATCTGCTCGGCAATCGTGATCGGCACGGCGGGATTGTCTTTCTTGCGCGGCACCGAGCCGGTGATCGCAACCGATATGACGCAAGGTTCTTTCGTAGGGGATTGGGTCACGCTTCGCTCCTTGACGGCGCCATGCTTGAAACAACTTCGCGGAGATCGAATATGGCGCTCAAATTTGAACTAACTAGTACATTTGTGATGTTGAGGCATTCTCCGTGCCGCTGCAAGCCACGCAAACCCTAAGCTCTCGACGCGCGTTCGTACGACGAATCGGGCCGCTTGCCCCGCTACTGTCGCTGCGCATACTCGGCGAGCATTTTTCCGACCTGCTCGTCCGTGATCGCCGGCTTGATGTCGAACATGAACAAATCGGCCCATTCGTGCGCCCATTGCGCGAGCGGCTCGACGTTGTCGCATTCGCACACGGCGATACCCCAGATCGAACCGATCGCATGCCAGCGGCCCAGCAGATGAATGCCGTCGGGCGGCGCGCCGCGAGTTTGCAGGAATCGCTCGGCCGCGAGTCGTTCGGCCTCGGGTTGCGCAGTCCAGTTGACGATGAATAGCATGGCTCGATCCTCCTGTTGGAACGCCATGAAACGGCGCGACGCGCCGGGCTCGCCGCCGCATCGGCAGTTGCGCCGATGCGGTTCATCCAGTATAGGAGGCGGCCGTGGATCGCATTGATCAATGCATGACGACGACGGGCGTCGCGAGCACCGGCTGCGCGTAAGTCACTCTGACGGCAGGCGCAACTCCATACGGCGTCACGATGACGGCAGGCTGCGGCGGCGGAGGCGGCGGCGCGGCGACCACCACCGGCGCGAACGCCGGCTCGACGACGATCGTGCGCGCGGGCACGTAGTAATACGGCGGCCTCGGCGGCGGCGCGTAGTAGTACACGGGACGCGGCGGCGGCGCGTAAACGACGGCGGGCGCGACGTAGGAAACCTGCACGCTCGTTCCAGCCGATGCGGTCTTCGCGCAGGTCAGGCTGATGGCGGCAACGGCGGAAACGCTGAGCAAACGGCAATTCATGTTGAAGTCCTCATGCATCGTGAGACGTTGAATACGGCAGCAACAAAGAAATGCAACTGCCGGCGATGAGAACGATAGCGAAGCCCTGCCCGATGCGTGAGTCGTAACTTATGTCGCGGGATGTCGGCGCGAATGCGCGGCATCGAACGCGAAATACGGCGACATGATTCGTAGCATCCCCAAGATTGCGTTCGCGGCGCGGCTCAATAGAATGGCATCACCGTCGACGTTCATCCGTAGCGAATCAGGGGAGAGAGCCATGCGAAAGATTCTTGTCATCCTTGCGGCATGCGCGGCGTGCGCCACGTCGGGCGCGGCGTTCGCGCAGACCGCTACGCAGCCGATGGGCGCGAGCCCGCGCCTCGAACACGTGCTCGGCCAGTTGCAGACGCGCTTTTCGAGCGCCAACACCACGCACGACGGCAAGCTCACGCGCGAGCAGGCATCCACGGGCATGCCGATGGTCGCCAAGCACTTCGACGAAATCGACACGCAGAAGAACGGCTACGTCACGCTGCCGCAAATCGAAGCCTTCATGCACGAGCACGCCGCGCAACGCTGACCCGGAGCCTCCATGGAAACCCTGCCGAAGATCATCGTGCTTGACGACGAAGCCGAGTTGCGCAACATGCTGCAGCGATTTCTGAGTTCGCAGGGTTTCGAGGTACGCGTCGTCGAAAATGGCAAGCGGCTCGACCGCTATTTGCAGCGCGAGCCTTACGACCTGCTGGTGCTCGACTGGATGATGGAGCCCGAAGACGGCCTCTCGGTCTGCAAGCGCCTGCGCGCCGAAGGCCAGACGCTGCCGATCCTGATGCTCACCGCGAAAGGCGATCCGGTCGACAAGGTCGTCGGCCTCGAAACCGGCGCCGACGATTACCTTGCCAAGCCCTTTCTGCCGCAGGAACTCGTCGCTCGCGTGCGTGCGTTGCTGCGCCGCCAGAAGATTGCGGCGGGCGACCCGACGCATACGCAGCAGCGCATCCGTTTCGGCGATTTCCGCCTCGATCTCGCGAAGCAAAAGCTGTATCGCGGCGGCGAGCCGTTCGAGATTCATTCCGCGCAGATGCAGTTGCTCACGGCGCTCGGCTCGTCGCCGAACCGCGCGGTCAGCCGCGACAACCTCATCGCCCGCACGCGCGGCCGCGATCACGACGCGCTCGATCGCAGCATCGACGTGCAGGTGTTGCGGCTGCGTCAGATCGTCGAGGAAGATCCGGGCAAGCCTCGGTTCATCAAGACCGTGTGGGGCGTCGGCTACATGCTGCTCGCGGAAATCGAATCGTGAAGTGGGCGCCGCGCTCGCTCTTCGCGCGCAACATCCTGCTGCTGGTCGCGCTCGTCGCGGTGAGCCAGGTGTGCGCGATCGCCGTGCTGCTCCATTTCATCCAGACGCCGCGCATCGAGCGCGCGGCGGCGACCTTCGCGAGCTATATCGTCACGCTCGATACGCTCCTGAAAACTTCGCCGCCCGAAGCCGCGCAAGGCGTTGCCGTGAACCTCGACCTTCGCGCCGAACTGCCCGCCGGCGCGCGCGACATGGCGCCGGGATCGCGCTTGCGCTTCTATCAAACGTATCAGCGCCGGACGTTCATCGAGAGCCTGCGCGCGCATCTGCCCGCCGACATGCTCGTGCGCTGGCAAGGCGCAGAAGCGTCCGACGACGGTCAGCAGCGCTTGTGGATCCGCGCGCATCTGGCGGGCGAGCCGCGCTGGCTGGCGCTGCCGGTGCCCGAAGCCGCGCACGACGACGGCCTCGCGACCGCCCTTTTCCTTTCGCTCGGACTCGGCGCGCTCGCGTTCGCGACGGCGTACTTGATCCAGCGCCATCTGAACCGTCCGCTCGCGCATCTCGCCGATGCCGCTCGGCTCGTGTCCGCGGGCGGCGAGCCGGGCGTCCTGCCGACCGACGGTCCGACGGAAATCGCCCAGGTCAGCGGCGCCTTCAATCGCATGACGGCCGCGCTGAAGGAAGCCGACGCCACGCGCGCGCTGATGCTCGCGGGCATCTCGCACGACATTCGCACGCCGATGACCAAGCTGCGCCTCGCCATGGCGATGTCCGCCGTGCCATCGACGGACGCGGCTTTCGCGGCATCGGCGGAAGGCTATCTCGACACCATCGATACGATTCTTCAGCAGTTCATGGACTACGCGGGCAGCGGCGCGAAGGAAACGCCCGTCGTCGGCGATCTCAACGCGCTGATCGCCAATCTGGCCGCCGATTTCGCCGGACTGGGGCACGAGTTCGCGCTCGATCTCGGCGAGATCGAACCGTTCCCGTTCAGGCCGATCAGCATGATGCGGATGCTCATGAACCTGATGCAGAACGCAGTGCTCTACGGCGTAGTCGGCCTGGAAGTGCGGACGTGGACAGATCGCGAGGCGAACACGGCCTGCGTCGTGATCGCGGATCGCGGAAAAGGCCTCGGCGGTCAGGATCCGGAAGCGCTGAAGCAGCCGTTCAAGCGCGGCGGCGGCGAAGGCCAGCCGAAGGGCACGGGCCTCGGACTTGCAATCGTCGAGCGCATCGCGCGGCTGCACGGCGGAACGCTCGAACTGCGCGCGCGCGACGGCGGCGGCGCGGAGTCGCGCATCGTTCTGCCGCTCTCGAGCTAGCGTTATTCGGGATCGGCGATCGCCTGTTTGTCATCGCCCGCGTTCGCCGTCTGCGCCTGATCCTCTGCGACCGTGGATTCGCGTGCGAGCGGCGCGATTGCGTGCAAGGGCACCATCGGCTGCGTGCGCGCATTCACACCGGCGGGACTGGGCTCGTTGTCGTGGATCAATGCGCGAATGCGCGGATAAATCTGCTGCTCCCAGCGCTTGCCGTTGAACACGCCGTAGTGGCCGACGCCCGTCTGAACATGATGCGCCTTCAGATACGGCCGCAGCTTGTCGCACAGATCCTGCGCCGCGAGCGTTTGGCCGACGGCGCAGATATCGTCGCGCTCGCCCTCGACGGTGAAAAGCGCGGTGCGCCGGATCGCCGACGGATCGACCTTGCGGCCGCGCACTTCGAGCTGCTTCAGCGGCAGTGCGTGCCGCTGAAACACGGTGTCGACGGTTTCCAGATAGAACTCCGCGGTGAGGTCCATCGTCGCGAAGTATTCCTCGTAGAAAACGCGGATCGCATCGGCCTTCGCGACGTCGCCCTTCGCGCGTTGATGATGCATCTCCTCGAACGATTCGATGTGACGCGCGAGATTCATCGACATGAACGCGCCCAGCTGTACGAAGCCCGGATAAACGCGCCGCATCGCGCCCGCGAAACCGAACGGCACCATGCTGATGAGATTGCGCTCGAACCAGTCGATCGGCTTGCTTTTCGCGAGTTCGTTCACGCGCGTCGGGTTCACGCGCGTATCGATGGGACCGGCCATCAGCGTCATGCTCGCCGGCTCGGCGGGATGCCGGTCCTCGGCCATCAGCGCAACCGCCGAGAGCGCCGCGACGGTCGGCTGGCAGACGGCGAGCAGATGCGCGCCCGGCCCGATCGTCTCGATGAAATCGATGATGTGCTGCACGTATTCGTCGAAGCCGAAGCGGCCGTGCATCAGCGAGACGTCGCGCGGATTGCGCCAGTCGGTGATATAGACGTCGTGATCGGCGAGCATCGTCTGCACGGTGCCGCGCAAGAGGGTCGCGAAGTGGCCCGACATCGGCGCGATAACGAGCACGCGCGGCTGCACGATGGACGCATCGTCCTTGCAAAAATGCAGCAGATCGCAGAACGGCGTCGATGCCGCGACTTCTTCCACGACGCGCATCGTTTTGCCTTCGGCTTGCACCGGCGCGATATCGAATGGCGGCCGCGCGTGCGTCAGGCCCGTGAGCGCGACCTGTTCGCAGAGCGCCGCCATACCGCGGGCCTGCGGCGTCTCGCCGATATCCTTCCAGACACGCAGCGCGCCTTCGACGAGCGTGGCGGCGTGGCGGATCGGCAGCATCGAATCGGACCAGGCCTGATAGCCCGCATAGGTGAACGGATTCATGGCGACGAAAGGAGGCAATAGCCATGCCAATCGATGGCTACATGGGCCTTCATATGTCACGCGATTGGCATAGGCTTTGCACAGATGCCATTCACGAGCGCGTTTTGCCGCGCTTCGGTGCTTGGGCGCACCGCGCTCGATCCGTCTTGGTGCACGACGCGCGAGGAACGACTCATGGCGAACGCCACGCTCACCATTAGCAGCAAGAACTATTCGTCCTGGTCGCTGCGCGGCTGGCTGCTCACGAAGTTCAGCGGACTGCCGTTCGAGGAAGTCGTGATGCCCGCCGACGATCCCGGCGCGCGCGCCGAACTGCTTTTGCTGTCGCCATCGATACTCGTGCCGTGTCTCTTTCACGATGGCATCAAGGTCTGGGACACGCTCGCCATCGCGGAATATCTGAATGAAGTATGCCCCGATGCCGGCCTGTTGCCGAAGGAGCGCGCCGAACGCGCGCATTGCCGCGCGATTTGCGGCGAGATGCACTCGGGTTTTGCCGCACTGCGCTCCGCCCTGCCGATGAACCTGAAGGCGCACTTTCCGGGCTTCAAGGTATGGGCGCGCGCGCAGACCGACATCGAGCGGATCGTGACGATCTGGCATGAATGTCTCGCGCAGTATGGTGGTCCGTATCTGTTCGGCGAACGGACGTGCGCGGACGCGATGTTCGCGCCGGTCGTCACGCGCTTCGTGACCTACGATGTCAAGCTCGACGCCGATATCGTCGCGTACGGCGAGCGCATTCTCGCGATGCCGGAGATGCGCCGCTGGATCGCCGATGCGCAACAGGAAGCCGAGGAAATCGACGAACTCGATATCGAGTTCTGAAACGGTCGCGCGAGTCAGGCCGATTTTCTTTTCCTCCATTCGTGAACCATACTGGTCTTGAAGGAGGAAGTCGCAATGGAACCTTCAATCGATGCAGGCGCTTCGACCCGGCGCGCGCCGACGTTGCACGTCCGCTTTTCGGACACCGACGCGATCCCGTTTCCGACGCGCACCGTCGAGCGTGGCGATGCGTTGTATTGCGCGGGGGAGCCGTTGCGCAGCCTGTATACGGTGCAAAGCGGTTGCTTCAAGACCGTTGCGACATTCCCCAGCAGCGACGATGACAGCGCGCCGCACACGCAGGTCACGGGCTTTCACTTCGAAAACGAAACGCTCGGTCTCGACGGCATATGCACGAACCGGCACGAAAGCGACGCCGTCGCGCTCGAAGCGAGCGTCGTGCGGATCATGCCGGTCGGCATTCTCGAACCGCTGTGTCGCGAATACGCGGGGATGCAGCACGAACTGCTCGCGATCATGAGCGCGGAGATCGTGCGCGCATCGCGTCTCGCGCTGATGCTCGGCACCATGCCCGCGCGCGAACGCGTCGCGGCGTTCCTGCTCGATTTCGCCGAACGCCTCGACGCGGGCGCAACGTCATCCGGCGGACATCCGGTCGATCTTCTCTTGCCGATGACGCGCGCGGATATCGGCAGCTATCTCGGGCTCGAACTCGAAACCGTGAGCCGCACGCTCTCGAAGCTGCAGCGCGAAGGCGCGATCGGGCTCAACGGGCGTCAGGTCCGCATCGTCGATCGCGCGATGCTCGAACATCACTGATTCACGCGCGGACCGTCAGCACCGCCGCGCCCGTCAGCTTGCCGTCGCGCAGATCGGCGAGTGCGCGGTTCGCTTCGTCGAGCGGATAAGGTGTCGTGTGCAGATCCAAATGAAACTGCGCGGCGATCCCCATGAACGCGCGGCCGTCCTCGCGCGTGAGATTCGCCACCGACATGACGCGCCGCTCGCCCCAGAGCAGCGCATACGGAAACGAAGGAATGTCGCTCATGTGGATGCCGCCGCACACCACGGCGCCGCCCTTCGCGACCGCCTTGAGCGCCGCGGGCACGAGCGCGCCGGCGGGCGCGAAGATCAGCGCGGCGTCGAGTTCATCGGGCGGCGTCTCGTCGCTGCCGCCCGCCCAATGCGCCTTCAGGGCGAGCGCGAGACGTTGCGCCGCGATATCGCCCGGACGCGTGAACGCATAGACCGCGCGCCCCTGATGCTTCGCCACCTGCGCGACGATATGCGCGGCCGCCCCGAAGCCATAGATGCCGATGCGCTGCGCGTCGCCGGCCACCGCGAGCGTGCGATAGCCGATCAGTCCCGCGCAAAGCAGCGGCGCGGCTTCCACGTCCGAATACCGTTGCGGCAGATGCAGGCAGTAGCGCGCATCGGCGACGACGCGTTGCGCGTAACCGCCGTCGATCGTATAGCCGGTGAAACCCGGCGCATCGCAGAGATTCTCGCGGCCGGCGATGCAGTAGCGGCAACGGCCGCAGGTATGGCCCAGCCACGGCACGCCCACGCGATCGCCGGGCGCGAAGTTCGTCACGCCCGCGCCGAGCCGCGCGACCGTTCCCACGATCTCGTGGCCCGGTATCACGGGCCGCTTCGGATGCGCGAGCTCGCCATCGACTACATGGAGATCGGTGCGGCACACGCCGCACGCATGGACGTCGATGAGCAGTTCACCTGCGCGCGGCACCGGATCGGGCAGATCGCGCAACTGCAGGAAAGGACCGTTGCCGTCGAAGACCATTGCGCGCATGAATTCATCTCCATCGATATTGCAGCGCAGCGTGTTGTCCGTCGCAGCAGCAAACGAACGGCACGCACGCGCGATGCGCTGGGGCGCGCGAAGCCGCCTTGGTGCACCGATGCACGCTCGACGGGCATTCTGGTTACACCACATCACGCGATGATGCGGCGCACGCATCGCGCATCGGTTGCTCGCGCGTGCGGCGATTTGCCTCCGATGACTGTCGCTGAACGGTCAGATTGTCGTACTAAACTTGACTCATGCAGTCACGAAGCGAACATGTGTCGGCGACACATTTCGGCATCGGACTTGCTTGTTTGGTTCGGACATCATCGCTGTTGCGGCGCGGCAAGTTCGCGATCCGAAGCGTGCCATACGAACGCATCGGCGATGGAACCCATTACATGCGGCGCGATTAAACTTATCTGCGGCGTCCAGTTCGAACCTCTCATCGCGGTCTGAGAAGATCGGGTCGCAACGCCTCAACAATACGCGCGGCGCAAGCCGCCATTCAACCGAGGACGCTCATGGCCGGCGAAAGCGCCGAGCGTCTTCGTCCATCGAATTTGCTTCATGGAGGATGACATGCGTATCACGGTCAAGCTGGATGGCTTCGAAGGCGCTCAATCGGCGGCCTACGCCATCCTGTGGCTCGACAAGGAAACCCGCCGATGGTCGCGCGAGGGTCATCAGTCCGTCGATGTGCCGGACTGGGGCGGCTTGCGCACAGGTTCGAACGGCACGATGATTTGCGGCCAGCAAGTGGGCGATCCCATCTGCGTTCTGGAGCGCCTCGATGTCGACGCGCCGGATGGCCCATGCGAGGGTCTCGCGGGACGCGTCCTCTGGTATGCCGACGGCGCGGGCATGAAGAGCACCGGACGCTGGCACGTCCAGTGCATCGATCGCGAGCAGATCAAGGCGGAGCACGGCGTATTCGCCGACGAGGAGAGAATCTGATCGGCACGCGCTCAATCGTCAGGGCTCGTCGCTCGGGAACGGTGTCAGCATCACGACGAACGACGCAGCCCCGATGAGTATCGCGAGCACGCCGTAGTACATCACCGACGTCTCGTCGAAGAGCAGGCCGCGCAGCGCCGCATTGATGCCGCCCAGCGTCACGAACACCGCGCCCAAAGCCGCCACGATGCGCCCTTCACCCCTGATCATGATGTTCTCCCGACCGTCGGGCGCACCGATACCGCGCCGCGATAATTCAATGGTCGCTTGCTCGGCGCGGCACGAATTGACCTGCATCAACCTCAACCGAACGCCGCGCGCGCTCGGGAGGCGACCGCTCGTTCTGGTGTTTTCCCTTGCCCCATTTCCACGGCTTATATTGGTAGTATCAGGTGCTGGCTGCGCGTTGGCATGGCTTCGCGCACACGGCGCATGCTGCCCGGGCCATCCTCGCCTTTGCCCGCAAGAATGGCTCGCATTCGACCGACAAAACCCTGGGGAGGCACGATGAACCAAAATTTCAGCGATCCGTTCAGCCAGTTTGCAGCCATGTTCCAGCAGTACCAGCTTCCTGGGTTTGACGTCACCGCGATCATGGAATCGCGCCGCAAGGACGTCGAAGCGCTCGCGGCGACCAATCGCGTCGCGTTCGGCGGCATGGAGGCGCTGCGCGACAAACAACTCGAAATCCTGCGCCGGACCTTGAGCGATCTCGAAGGCATCGCAAAACAATTCGCCACGACCTCGACGCAACCGCCGTTCAACGCCAACGAAGTCGTGCAACGCGCGCTGCACAACGCGCTCGCGGACATGCAGGACATCGCGCGCACGACCCAGCAGACTCAGGCCGAAGCCTATGCGCTCGTCAGCAAACGCATGGAAGACGCCCTGAACGAACTCAAAGCTTCTATCGAGAAGCCCAAGACCTAGCCTCGCGCGGTCCTGACGAGGCCCGGCCTCCGGCAACGACGAGCCGCGCGTGCGGCGAGCGGAGGTGCGTCATGCAATTCGACGAATTCGCAGCGTTCGAGAAGGACGGCTGGGAGCATGTGGTCCCGTCGTACGAGGACTATTTTGGAAGGCTGACCGTTCAGGCGCATCCCGCGCTGCTCGATGCGCTTTCGGTCGCGCCGGGCATCCGCATGCTCGATGTCGCCGCCGGGCCGGGCAATCTCGCCGCGGCGGCGATCGAGCGTGGCGCGACTGCGGCGGCCGTCGATTTTTCCGCGTCGATGATCGCGCACGCGCGGCAGTTTCATCCCGAGATCGAGTTTCATCTCGCGGGCGCGGAGCAGTTGCCGTTCGGCGACGAAAGCTTCGACGCCGTCGGCATCAACTTCGGCATGCTGCATTTTCCCGAGCCCGAGCGCGCGCTCGACGAAGCGGCGCGCGTGCTCCGCCAGGGCGGACGCATTGCGTTCACCGCGTGGGCTGCACCCGAACGCGCGGTCGGCTTCGGCATGGTGCTCGACGCGGTCCGGCTGCATGGGACGCTCGATGTCGGACTGCCGCCCTCGCCGCCCTTCTTTCGCTTCAGCGATCCCGACGAATGTGTGCGCGTGCTCACCGAAGCCGGCTTTGCGGACGCGCGCGCCGTCGAAGTCGAGCAAACGTGGCATCTCGTGCTGCCCGAAACGCCGCTCGACGCCTTGATGCACGGCGGCGTGCGAATGGCGGCGCTGCTGCGCGCGCAATCGAAAAGCGCGCTTGCCGCAATCGCGCAGGAAGTGCACGCCCGCGTGACGGCGTACGCGCGGCACGGCGAGCTGCTCGTGCCGATGCCCTGTGTGCTGGCGTCCGCCACGAAACCCTGAGCCGGCGCTACTTTTTGGCTTGCGTCGTGATCTGGAAGATATCGACGGCGACGCGCTCGCGGCCGTATTTGCCCGCGAGCGCCGAGAGCCGCTTGTCGACGGCGCGCAGATATTCGGACTTCGCTTCGCTGTCGGGGCGCGGCGAGTCGAAGAGCGGCGCGGGCGTGACTGTCAGCACGATCATCTCCGAACCGAACGGCTTGCCGACGACCCAATCGCCCATTGTGCCGATGGTCGCCGTGTAGTTCGCGGGCGCCTGGTTGTCGCGCGAGCGCGCGTTCGGCAACAGATGCACGACGCTGCCATCGAGCATGAAATAGTCGACGTTGACGTAGGACTCGAACGCGGGCGTCATCAGATCGACGATGAGCGGGTCGCCTTCGGTAAGGCTCGTCGCGCGCGAGCGCGTGTGCACCGATGCCGGTCGCCCCGACTGGCGGTTGGCCGTCCAGAACGGGCCGTACACCTTGAGCAGATCGCATTTGTCGTCGGCGACCGGCTGCACGCCGAAGTTCGTCGTCTTCACGCCTGGCACCCGGCCGAGCGCTTCCTTCAGTCGCGCGAGACCGTATTTCTGCGATACGAAGCCCTGCACGTCGACGGTCTGATCGTGCACCGACGCCACCAGCGCCGAGCACGGCACGCTCCCGAGCACGGGCGTGACGGCGGCCATCGTGAGTTCGGGAACGGGCGTCGCGGGCACGGCGGGCGTGACCGCCACCGCCGCCGAAGCGGGGGGCGCGCCGGGCGAATGCGGTGTCACCGTGCCCGCGGCGCTGCCTTCTGCCGGCGCGGGCGGCGCTTCGTGCGCAACTTCCTCGCCGCCCCTCGACTGATCGTAGAAGTAATATCCCGCGCCCGCCGCCAGCAGGGCCACGAGCGCCGCCGCGCCGATCGCAAACTTCGGCACGCCGCCTTTTTTTCCCTTGCGGCCCGCGGGCGACGCGGCATTTTCGTCGGCGATATCTTCGAGAAATTGCGTGACGCTCGGCGTCCTCGCTTCGCGTTCGAATGCGAGCGCGGCCTTCAGCGCTTTCCACTGCTTGTTGCCGAGATGCTCGGGACGCTGCGGCTTCATGCCCGCGCTTCTCGCCTGCAACGCGGGCACGCGATCGAACGGATGCTTGCCCGTCAGCAATTCGTAGGTGATGCAGCCGAGCGCGTAAATGTCGTCGCGCGGATCGGGCTCGCGATGCTCCAGCATCTCCGGGCTCGCGTACGCGGGCGTGAGCGCGCCGAGGCTGCCGGGATCGAACACGGTCGCCTCGGTTTCCTCCTCGGGCCGCTGGATCACGCGCGAAATGCCGAAGTCGATCACCTTCACTTCCGACGTGTCCGTGAGAAACACGTTGGCCGGTTTGAAATCGCAGTGCACGAAGCCGCGTTCGTGCGCGTAGGCGAGCGCGTTGGCCATGCCCTTGAAGATCGGAAAGACCTCGGAGAACGGCATGCCCTTGAAGTTCGGGTTCCGAAGCAGACGCGAGAGGGGCTGGCCAGACAGATATTCCATCGTCAGATAGACGACCTGACCGTCGCGGTCGAAGTCGTACACGGTGACGATATTCCGATGCGCGAGCTGCTGCGCCTTGCGCGCCTCGCGCTGCAACGCGATCAGCGATTTCGGATTGCCGCGGAACTGGAGATTGAGCACCTTGATCGCGACATACGGCCGCCGGTCCGACGCTTCGAGCTTGCGCAGATCGAGCGCCTTGTACACGGTCCCCATTCCGCCGATGCCGAGACATTCTTCCAGCACGAAACGGCTGTTGAGCGTGTCGCCGACGCCTTTCATCTGCTGATCGTGATCGACCATCACTTGCGTCGCCTGACTCCCGGTGCCGCCGCTCGGATCGCGCGAAGGCGGCGGCGCGAAACCCGGCGACGTTTGCAGACGCGTCTCGTCGCGGCTCGCGGGCCCGGTGGGAGAATCGGCTTCGGGACGCATGCGCGCCGCATGCTCGATGCGGCGGCGGATGGCCGCATAGATGTCGGGGGGCAACGGCCGCGCCGCGTGCTCCTCGTCGAGGATCTCCATGAGCCGCCTTGCCGGAGTCTGTTCGGTCGCCAGTGCGCCGTCCACTCCCGCAAAGAACTCGTCGCGCGACCCGCCGTCGCCCCGATAAGTACGAATCGCTTGCGCAAAACTTGTCATCTGTGCGACGCGACGCGGCTCCAATCGATCGACAACTACTTGTCGTAACAAAACCCCGGTGATCGTTCGATACTAGCCTTCACATGGAGCTTTCGCAAATGGCGTTTTCGATCATGAGCGGCATCGCGCACATGTCGTTCGGAGACCGACACATCGATGACGAGTGTTGGCGTCACGCCATCGAAATACGCTTGGCACGAACTCGCCGCGTGGCGAAAAGGACAAAAAAATCAACGCACTGGACAGTTCACGCAGCTCGCACGCGGCGTTGGCACGCGATTCGCATTGATCTTCACGAACGTCTTTGCGGCAGAAGGCACGCGCCTTGTGCCGCCATTGGCGTTCACGCGCGATCGGTGTTGCGGATCACGGAGTCGCTCCGGCACATCGAAGACGATTGTCTATACTCGATTGCGACTCCCCACTCTGGAGGAAGCATCCATGGCCGTCATCAGAATCAGGGATCTCGCCGACAGCGTCGAACTCGACAGGCAGGCGATGCATACGATCGTCGGCGGCGCGCGCGATGGCGTGCGTCCATTGTTTCGCATCCGGCCGGCATCGGCGACGAATCGCGTCGTCGATTATCCGGGCGTGCCGGTGAAGGACGTGCCCGCTACGCAGGCCGGTCCGTTCACCACGAGATTCGTCTCGAAGAAATAACGTCGATAGCGGCGAGGGATCGCGTCCTTCGCCGCTTCAATGGCGCGTCGGCATGCTCGCGCCCGTCACTCCGCTGCCGATGGAACTGCCGAGCGAACGCGCCGTGCGCTTGACGAGCGCGAGACGCATGCGCTCGCGCCCTTCTCCATCGAAATCGCCGAAATAGCGCGTCTTGCCCGCGACCACCGCGCCGACCGGCACGCCGTCGAGATACAGCACGCGATTGGCCGCGAGCGCCGGCACCTTTTCTCCCGGCAGCAAGGTGCCGACGAGATTGAGCGGATCGACCGCCGACAGCGCCACGAACACGCCGTCCTTCGGCCGCTTGCGCATGTCGCGCAGCAGCGGCACGGCTTCGGGCAGCGCGAATTGCTCGCCCGCGAGCCCGGCGACGAAGCGCCCGCCGCGAATCTCGCCGCGCGCTTCCAGCCGGTGATAGACGCGCAGCAGATCGCGCCACGGCGGCAGCCATTGCGCCTCGCGCTCCAGAAGACGCCAGAACACGACACCGTAGCGCCGCAAAAGCGTCAGCGCGATGTGTTCGAGATCGCCGTCTTCGCGCGCGTCGTCCGGTTTCGCGCGGCGCAGGAGCGCCCAGCGGCCCGCGTCGTCCATTCCGCCGATGAAGAGGCCACCGCGCCTCGGACGCCGCGCGAACGCGTTGCGCTTCGCCGCCGGAGCGAGCAGCGCGCGCAGGCCCGCGAAACTGTCGGCATTGACGAGTCCGAGCGCGACCAGTTCGCCGAGCGCGTCTTCGAGTTCGGTGCGCAGAAGGCGCACGTCGGAGAGCAGTTCGTCGAAGAACATCGCGCCGTGCGCTTTGAGCGCGTCGAACACGCGTTCGGCGCGCGATGACAGTTGCGGCGCTTCGTCGGGACGCATGAGCGCGTTCCATGCATCGAGGTGACGGCGCGGCAGCAGCACGATCGGCGTGCCGCGCACCGGACCGCCCGATGCGCGCGAGCGTCCTGCCGGACGCGTCCACACGAGCTTGCCCGCGCGGCACAGATCGTCGAGCCACATGCCCGAATAATCGGCGATGCGCGCCGGCAGTATTTCTTCCTCCCACGCGACGGCGGGCGCCTCGAAACCTTCGAGCTGTTCGAGCACGGCGCCGAGCGCGTCGCGGCCCTCGCCGCGCGAATCGGGCGCGACGCGCTGCCATTCGAGCAGAAAGCGCATGAAATCCTGCCGCTCGACCGGCTCGATCTCGCGACGCAGCCGCCGCACCGTATAGCGATGAATCCGCGCGAGCAAATGCCGCTCGCACCACTCTTCGACCTGCGCGCCCGGCGCGAACCGTCCGCGCATCACGTAGCCCTGCGCTTCGAGCCGCGTCAGGGCGAGCGCGATCGCCGACGCGGGCAGCGCGAGCGGACGGGCGATCTCCGGCACCGTCAGCGGCCCGAATCCCGACAGACGCGCGCGCACGATTTCGACGAGCGCGTCGTCGGTTGTCCACGCATCGTCGAAACCGGGCGGCGGCTGCAGCGACGGATGCATCGGCGCATGCTCGTAGACGGCGCGCACACACGCGAGACGTTCGACGGGCGTCCACAGCGCGTCGTGCTCCGCGATCTGCAGACGCGTCGCTCGGCCGGAGCGCGCGAGCGCATCCAGCCACGCGATCCATTGCGGGTCGCGTTGCGCTTCGGATTCGGCGATGCAGGCGAGCGTCGAAAGCGCCTCGTGCATTTCATCGGCGCTCGTGACTTCGGGCCAGGCTTCGTCGCGCACGCTCGCGATGGCGTCGGGATCGAGCGCGCCGAGATCGTCCGCCGATTGCGGATCGCTCCATCGGCGCGCGAGCACGGCCTGCGTGCGGCGTTCCTCGAGCGGCGCATCGTCGAGAAACGCATACGGCCGCGCCGACAGAATCTCGGCCGCGAGCGGCGACGGCGCGGGCAATTCGCGCGTGACGAGCCGCACATCGCCTGCTTCGATGCGCCGCAGGAGCGCGAGCCACGCGTCGGCATCCATCGCGTCGTGGAGGCAATCGTCGATCGTCTGCTCGACGAGCGGATGCGTCGGCACGTCGCGCTCGCCCGCGATGTTTTCCGCGCACGCGACCTGATCCGGGAACACCGCCGCGAGCAGATCCTCGCTTTTCATGCGCTGCAACTGCGGCGCGACCTTGCGCCCGCCGGTATAGCGCGGCAGCGCAAGCGAGTTGGTCGCGTTCCAGCGCCAGCGCACGCCAAAGAGCGGCGCGTCGAGCAGCGCCTGGATCAGCACGTGCTCCGCAGTCGCCGATTTCAGATAGCGCCAGACGTCATCGAGCGCAAAGCTGTGGCTGCCCGTCAGCGACAGCACGATCGCGTCCTCGGTCGCGGCCGCCTGCAGCTCGAAGTTGAACGTGCGGCAGAAGCGCTTTCTCAGCGCGAGTCCCCACGCACGATTCACGCGGCTGCCGAACGGCGCGTGGATGACGAGCTGCGTGCCGCCGGATTCGTCGAAGAAGCGCTCCATGACGAGCGTGTCCTGCGTCGGCAGCACGGTCAGCGCGGCGCGCGAACGCGCCAGATAATCGACGATCTGCCGCGCGGCTTCGATGTCGATGCCACTTTCTTGTGCAAGCCGCGCGACCGTCGCTTCGACGCCGCTATCGAGCCATGCGTCGACATCGGCGCGCAGACGCGAAATCGCATGAGAAAGCTCGTCGCTGCGGCCCGGCGCTTCGCCGAGCCAAAACGGGATGTTCGGCGGCTGGCCGTTCGCGTTTTCGACGCGCACGCGCCCGCCTTCCACGCGCACGATCCGGTACGACGTATTGCCGAGCTGAAAGATGTCGCCCGCGAGACTCTCGACGGCGAAATCCTCGTTCACCGTGCCGATCTGCAAGCCTTGCGGTTCGAGGATCACGGCGAAATCGGCGTTGTCCGGTATCGCGCCGCCCGAGGTCACGGCCGTCAGCTTGCCGCCGCGACGGCCGCGCAGCGTGCGCGAGACCGCATCGCGATGCACGTACGCCGCCCGCACGCCCTGCCGTCCGGTATAGCCTTCCGCGAGCGTGCGCAGCACGGCCTCGTAATGCGCGCGATCGAGCGTCGCGTACGGATACGCGCGCGTGATGCGCTCGAACAGTGCGTCCTCGCCCCACTCGCGGCACGCGACTTCGGCGGTGATCTGCTGCGCGAGCACGTCGAGCGGCGCGTGCGGGATCGTCAGGGCATCGAGTTCGCCGCGCCGCACGCAATCGAGGAGCGCCGCGCATTCGATCAGATCGTCGCGCGAGGTCGGGAAAAGCCGTCCTTTCGGCACGCCGCCGACGTGATGCCCGGAGCGCCCGACACGCTGCAAGAATGCGCCGATCGAGCCGGGCGAGCCGATCTGGCAGACGAGATCGACATCGCCGATATCGATGCCCAGTTCCAACGACGCCGTCGCGATCAGCACGCGCAGTTCGCCGCGCTTCAGACGCTGCTCCGCGTCCAGCCGATGCTCGCGCGCAAGACTGCCGTGATGTGCGGCGACGGCTTCCTTGCCGAGGCGCTCGGTCAGATGCCGTGCCGCGCGCTCGGCCATGCGCCGCGTGTTGACGAAGACGAGCGTCGTCCGATGCAGCCCGGCAAGCTCCGCGAGACGGTCGTAGACGCGCTCCCACATGTCGTTGGACATGATCGCTTCGAGCGGCATCGGCGGGAGGTCGAGCGCGAGATCGCGCGCTCGAACATGTCCGACATCGACGATCTCGCAGGGCTGGTTATCACCGACGAGAAACTTCGCGACGAGTTCGATCGGCTTTTGCGTCGCCGACAAGCCGACGCGCACGGGCCGCTGCCCGCCCGCTTCCTCGCACAGCGCGTCGAGGCGCGCGAGCGACAGGCTCAGGTGCGAACCGCGCTTGCTGCCCGCGACCGCATGAATCTCATCGACGATCACCGTGCGCGTGGTCGAAAGCATCGCGCGGCCGGAATCGGACGACAGCAGCACGTAGAGCGATTCCGGCGTCGTAACGAGGATATGCGGCGGGCGCTTCCTGACGGCGTTGCGCTCTTGCTGCGTCGTGTCGCCGGTACGGACGGCCGCGCGAATCTCGGGCGCCGCCACGCCGGATTCGCGCAAGGTCTGCGCGATGCCCGCGAGCGGCTCCTCCAGATTGACGTGGATGTCGTTCGACAGCGCCTTCAGCGGCGACACGTATACGACGCGCGTCTCGTCCGGCAGCGTCCCGCCGCGCGCGACGCCGTCACGCACCAGTTCGTCGATGGCGGCGAGAAACGCGGTAAGCGTCTTGCCGGAGCCGGTCGGCGCGGCGACGAGCGTCGAGCGGCGCGCGTGGACGAGCGGCCACGCGCGCGCCTGCGCCGCGGTCGGCGCGGGAAAGCGGGCGCCGAACCACGCGGCGACGGCGGGATGAAAGCCGTGCAGCGCGTCGGCGATGGAAGCGGATTTTCGGATCATTCGGACATTCTATGGGCGCTTGAGAAACGGCGTATTACTGGCGCTTTTCGGACAGTTCCCATGCGACCCGGAACGCTTTACAGCGATGCTAGGCGGTTCGCCCAAGCAATCCGTTCAAACGCTTTCCGCCTCTCATGATCGTCCTAAGCCTTCTGTCCGACCACGCGCCCGGCGCGCTCGCCAACCATCGCCACTACGCACGGGAATTCGGCTATCGCCACATCGAGATCGACTTGTCCGATTTGTCGGGAAGCAACAAGCACCTGCAATGGGTCTACAAGTACGAAGCGTTGCTGCGTCATTTGAGCCGCGCCGCGCCGAACGAAATCCTCATGCTGCTGAGCGAGAACGCCGCGATACTGCGGCCCGTCGCATTGCCCGATCTCATGGCCGGGCGCGACTGGCTCCTGACTTGCGCCGAAGGCCATATCCCGCAGACGGATATCCTCATCTTCCGCAATACGGAACCGGTGCGCCGCAAGCTCGCGGATCTCGTCGGCCGCTGCCGGCTCGGCGTCGCGTTGCCGGAAAACGAAGGCGAAATGCTGCATGACTTCACGATTTGCCCGCAACAGTTCCGCGTCGGCGACGTGTACGTTGTGCTTCCGGCCGCGGTCAATCTCGAATGCGTCTGGGCGACGTGGAACAGCTTCTCCACCTGCTTTCGCGACGAGAAACATCATCGGCGGCTTCGTGCGGCAGCGTTTGAACACATCAACGAATGCAGGACGCGCGCAACGCCGTTTCTCTCGCTCGCCAATCCGGGCGTGCATGAAACCGAAACGCAAAGCGTCTATCAACCGAACCACGCGATCGCGATCGTCATGCTCTATACGCCGAATATCGCGCAGTACGGGCGCATCGCCGAGGCCAACATCAGGCAATATTGCAAACGCCACGGTTACACGCTTTACGTGCATCGCGATGTTCCGCCGCGATTGAACGACGGAAAGACGTCGGCGAACTGGCACAAGGCCGCGTTGCTGCACGCGTACTTGCCGCATCATCAATGGGTGTTCTGGCTCGATGCCGATGTGCTCATCAACGACATGAACCGCCGTCTCGAACCGCTCACGCGCGAACGCGACACCGTGTTGGCACGCGATATCGGAACGTGGGCGTTCAACTCCGGCATCATGGGCTTTCAGCGCAATCAGCAGAACTACGACGCTCTCGCGCGTGTGATCGAAAGGTGCCGGAACCTGGACGACAGATCCCACATCTATGCGAACCAGGGCGATCAGTATTACTTCATCGATGTCTTCCACTCGCTGCCGGACTTCGATGCGACGCGCATTTACGATTTCATCGAACTGAACACGCCCTGGGTCTATCGCCGCCCGGACAGCTTCATGGTTCATTACATCGGCATGTGGGAAGATAACCGCGCGCTTATCATGGACTACGACCTCCGCCACGCCGCGATGGAATGACGCGCTCGCCACCATCGTTGCCGCGCCGCCGGTAAGATGTACCGGACGGCGCCGCGCGTGCCCTGCAACCAAACCGCCACAATCACAGCCGATCATTAACCAGCGCGCAGGATTCGATCTGCGCAAGCCGCACGCACGACGCTCGACCAATCCTCTCACTCATCAGGAGAACCAATTGAACGACGACGTCACTCGCACGACCGCCCTCGAGACGCCTCTCGATCCCGATCTTCTCGCGAAGATCGACGCCTACTGGCGGGCCTGCAATTATCTTTCGGTCGGCATGATTTACCTGCGGGCGAATCCGCTGCTGCGCGAGCCGCTCGAGCGCGAACACATCAAGCGGCGTCTGCTCGGACACTGGGGCTCCGATCCCGGCCAGTCGTTCGTCTGGGTGCATCTGAACCGGCTCATCAAGCGCGATGATCTGAACGTCCTGTTCGTCTCCGGTCCCGGCCATGGCGCGCCCGCGACGCTCGCGAACTCGTGGCTCGAAGGCCATTACTCGGAGATTTACCCCGATCGCAGTTTCGACGAGCGCGGCATGCTCAAGCTCTTTCGCGCGTTTTCGTCGCCGGGCGGCATCGGCTCGCATTGCACGCCGGAAACGCCGGGATCGATTCACGAAGGCGGCGAGCTCGGTTACAGCCTGTCGCATTCGTTCGGCGCGGCGTTCGACAATCCCGATCTGATCGTCGCGGCGGTCGTGGGCGACGGCGAAGCGGAAACCGGCCCGCTCGCCACATCGTGGCATTCGAACAAGTTTCTCAATCCCGCGACCGACGGCGCCGTGCTGCCGATTCTCCACCTGAACGGCTACAAGATCGCCAATCCGACGATCCTCGCGCGCATTCCGCACGACGAGCTCGAAGACCTGTTCAGGGGCTACGGCTACGCGCCGCATTTCGTCGAAGGCGACGATCCGGAAACGATGCATCAGCGCATGGCCGCGACCTTGGAACGCTGCATCGCCGATATCCGCGCGATTCAGGCGAACGCGCGCGCCAATCCTGAGAACGTGACGCGCCCGCGCTGGCCGATGATCGTGTTGCGCACGCCCAAAGGCTGGACCGGACCGAAGGAAGTCGACGGCCGGAAGGTCGAGGATTACTGGCGCTCGCATCAGGTGCCGATCGCGGATGCCGTAAGCAATCCCCGCAGTCTCGCGCAACTGGAAGCGTGGCTGCGCAGCTACAAGCCCGAGGAACTGTTCGATGAAGACGGCCGTCTGATCGAACCGCTGCGCGCGCTCGCGCCCGAAGGCACGCGCCGCATCAGCGCGAATCCGCACGCGAACGGCGGCGCGCTGCGGCAATCGCTCGACATGCCCGATATCCGCGACTACGCGTTCGAGTTCAAACGCGCCGCAAGCGTCTACACGTCGCCGACGGCCGTGCTCGCCACGTTCCTGCGCGAAGTGATCCGCCGCAACATGACGAGCTTCCGTCTCTTTGGCCCGGACGAGACCGCGAGCAACAAGCTCGACGGCGTGTACGAAGTATCGGGCAAGCGCTGGATCGCACAGACGCTGCCCGAAGACGAAGACGGCGGCGCGCTGTCCGTCGACGGACGCGTCATGGAGATGCTGTCGGAGCACACGCTCGAAGGCTGGTTCGAAGGTTACGTGCTCACCGGGCGTCACGGTCTTTTCGCGACCTACGAAGCGTTCGTGCACGTCATCGATTCGATGTTCAACCAACACGCGAAGTGGCTCGAAAAAGCAAAAACCGAAGTCGGCTGGCGCGCGCCGGTGCCGTCGATCAACCTGCTCATCACGTCGCTCGTGTGGCGGCAGGATCACAACGGCTTCACGCATCAGGATCCCGGCTTTCTCGATGTCGTCACGAACAAGAGCCCGAACGTCGTGCGTATCTATCTGCCGCCCGATGCGAACTGCCTGTTGAGCGTCGCGGATCACTGTCTGCGCACGCACGACTACGTGAATGTGATCGTCGCGGACAAGCAGCCGCATCTGCAATATCTGAACATGCAGGACGCCATCGTGCATTGCGCGAAGGGCATCGGCATCTGGGACTGGGCGTCGACGGATCAGGGCGCGGAGCCGGATGTCGTGATCGCGTGCGCGGGCGATATCGCGACGATGGAAGCGCTCGCCGCCGTCGAAATCCTGAAGGCGCATTGCACCGATCTGAAGATCCGCTTCGTCAACGTCGTCGATCTCTTCAGGCTGCTGCCGGACACCGAGCATCCGCACGGCTTGTCGCATCGCGATTTCGATTCGATCTTCACGCGCGACAAACCCGTGATCTTCAACTTCCACTCGTACGCGTCGCTCGTGCACAAGCTCACGTACAACCGCACGAATCACGCGAACATGCACGTTCACGGCTATCGCGAGCGCGGCAACATCAACACGCCGTTCGAACTCGCGATCATCAACGGCGTGGATCGCTATACGCTCGCGATCGACGTGATCGACCGCGTGCCGCGCATCGCGGGCAGCAGCGCGCATACGAAGGAATGGCTCAAGAACCAGATCATCGAGAGCGTGCGGTACGCGCATGAGGAAGGCATCGATCGCGACGAGATCCGCGAGTGGACGTGGAAGGATTGATGCGAGACTGAATGCGGCATGCAAGATGCCATCTGGCCTGATGAATGCAAAACGCCAGATGCAAAATGCAAAAAGCGCCCGGGGACAGGACATGCAGTCCGCCGGGCGCTTTCCCGTTCGCAGAAGCCTTGGCGTCAGGCTTTGCGCTCCGAATGATCCTTCTGCCTGAGCGTCTGCGGCAAGCCGAAGAGCAGCAACAGCGCGCACAGCACGCTCATCGCGCCGATCGCATACAGCGCGGGCGTCGTGCTGCCCATCGTGTCGCGGATGCGGCCGACCATCACCGGGCTCACGATGCCGCCCAGTTGCCCCAGCGTGTTGATCAGCGCAATCCCGCCCGCCGCGCCCGCGCCGGTCAAGAGCTTCGGCGGCAGCGCCCAGAACGCCGGAATCGAGGCGATCACACCCGCGCCCATCACGCCGAGCGCGGCGATGAGCAGCGTCGTCTGCTTGTCGAAGATGCCCGCCGCGAAGAAGCCGGCAGCCGCCATCACGAGCAGCGTCGCGACGAACTTGCGGCGCTCGCCCGACCGGTCCGACATGCGGCCGACCACGACCATGCAGATCGCGCCGCAGATATATGGGACGGCCGTGAGCAAGCCGATGATCGTCGGATTCTGCGTGCCCGCCGCCCGGATCAGATGCGGCGCCCAGAAGTTGAGACCGTACGACGCGATCTGAATCAGGAAGTAGATCAGGCCGAGCATCAGGAAGCCGGGCGTCCTGATCGCGCCGAACAGCGAATGGCCGGTGTCGGTATGCTGACTTTGCGTCGAGATCTGGCTCTTCAGATACGTCTTCTCGTCGCTCGTGAGCCACGCGGCGTCATCGACGCGATCTTTCAGCACCTTCAGCACGAGAATGCCGAGCAGCACGCACGGCAGGCCGCCGAGCAGGAACAGCCAGTGCCATCCCGCGATGCCCGCGACGCCATTCAGATGCCCGAGCACGAGCCCCGACAGCGGCGCACCGAAAAGCCCCGAGAAGGCCGACGCGAGAAACAGCATCGACGTGATGCGCCCGCGATAGCTCGCCGGAAACCACAGCGTCAGGTAATACAGCACGCCCGGCGCGAAGCCCGCTTCCATCGCGCCGATGATGAAGCGCAGTCCGTAGAACTGCCATTCCGTCTGCACGAAGACCATGAGCGCGGTCGCGATGCCCCACGAAATCATGATGCGCGCGATCCAGCGGCGCGCGCCGACCTTGTAGAGCAGCATGTTGCTCGGCACTTCGAAGAGCACATAGCCGATCACGAAAAGACTCGCGCCGAGACCGTATGCGGTGTCCGACAGGCCGAGCGAACTCTGCATCTGAAACTTCGCGAAGCTGATATTGATGCGGTCGAAAAACGCGAAGAAATAGCACAGCATGATGAGCGGCATGAGCCGCAATGCCACCTTGCGGATGATGTGCGAGGTGTTGCCGACAATGTGCGGCTCATCGGCCGCGTGGACGCTTAGATCGCTCATGTTTTGTCTCCAGTGTTGTTTTGGTCTTTTGAATTAGATCGCTTGCACGTAATCGGGCGCCGGATGCAGATCGCAATTGCGTCCCGCCTTCGCGACTTGTCCCGACACTTCGTGTCCGACGAGCGCGGGCAACGTGCGCGACAGCGCAATCAGCCTTGGCAGATCGATGCCCGTCGGAATGCTCATCTCATCGCACATGTTCACGAGGTCTTCGGTGCAGATGTTTCCCGAAGCGCCCGGCGCGAACGGACAGCCGCCGAGACCGCCGAGCGCGGCGTCGAAACGGCGCGCGCCGGTGTCGTAGGCAGCGAGGACGTTGGCGAGGCCGAGGCCGCGCGTATTGTGAAAGTGCAGCGTCAGATCGGCGGCGGGGACGTGTTCGAGCACGCGTGCGACCAGCCGCGCGACCTGACGCGGATTCGCCATGCCGGTGGTATCCGCGAGCGTGATGCCGTCGATGCCCATTTCGCGATACGTCCGCGCGATCGACACGACGCGCTCTTCGTCGATGCGCCCCTCGAACGGGCAGCCGAACGCGGTCGCGACGGTCGCGTTCAGCGAAGCCTTGCCGGAGGCGAGCCGAACGACATTGCCGAAACCGGCCAGCGACGACTCGCAACTCATACGCATGTTCGCGCGATTGTGCGTCTCGCTCGCGGACATCACGAGGTTCAGTTCATCGGCGCCCGCGGCGAGCGCGCGCTCGGCGCCCTTCACGTTCGGCACGAGCGCGACGTAGATCACGCCTCGCCCGCGCCGGATGCCGTTGAAGACCGCGTCGCCATCGCGCAGCGCGGGAATCGCTTTCGGCGACACGAACGAGCCCGCCTCGATGCGGGAGAAGCCGCACGCCGACAATGCGTCGATCAGCGCGATCTTGTCTTCGGTCTCGACCCACTGCTTTTCGATCTGCAGACCGTCGCGCGGCGCGACCTCCTGCACGACCAACGGTTCTTTGTATTCGTAATTCATTGCACCGCTCCTTCGGCACGCAACCGTTCCACTTCATCCGCGGCGAAGCCGAGCGATTCGAGCACCGATTGCGTATGCTCGCCGAGCGCCGGGCCTTGCCAGTGCACTTCGCCCGGCGTATCGGAGAGCTTCGGCACGATGCCCGGCATCTTCACCGATGCGCCGCCCGGCAGTTCTGCCTTCAGCAGCATGTCGCGCGCTTGGTAATGCGTGTCGTTGACGATGTCCGCGACGGAGTAGATGCGACCCGACGGCACTTCCTCGCGTTCGAGCGTCGCCAGGACATCGTCCATCGAGTGATGCGAGGTCCACGCGGTGATCGCTTCGTCGAGCATTGCGCTGTGACGCACGCGGCCGTCGTTGCGGGCAAGCGCGGGATCGTCCGCGAGATCGGGACGGCCGATCACGTTCATGAGCCGCCTGTAGATCGGGTCGCTGTTGCCCGCGATCACCACGAAGCCGCCATCCTCCGTGCGATACGTGTTCGACGGCGCAATGCCCGGCAGCGCCCCGCCGCTGCGCTCGCGCACATGGCCGAGCAGATCGTATTCGGGTACGAGGCTTTCCATCAGATTGAACACGCTTTCGACGAGCGAGACATCGACCACCTGGCCGTCGCCCTTGCCGGTCTTCACGCGCAGCACCGACATCAGCGCGCCGATCACGCCGTGCAGCGAAGCGAGCGAATCGCCGAGACTCACGCCGACGCGCGCCGGCAGCCCTTCTGCGTCGCCCGTCGTGTAACGGATGCCGCCCATCGCCTCGCCGATCGCGCCGAAGCCGGGCCGGTCGCGGTACGGACCCGTCTGGCCGTAGCCGGAGATGCGGACCATCGTGAGCTTCGGGTTTATTGCATGCAAAACGTCCCAGCCGAGACCGAGTTTTTCGAGCGAGCCGGGCCGCATGTTTTCGATGACGATGTCGGCATCGGCGGCGAGACGCTTGATCACGTCCGCGCCTTCGGGCGACTTGAGATTCACGCACACCGACTTCTTGTTGCGCGATTGCAGATACCACCAGAGCGAAGTGCCCTCGTGCAGCTTGCGCCATTTGCGCAGGGGATCGCCGGTATTCGGCGCTTCGATCTTGATGACTTCCGCGCCGAATTCGGCCAGCATGCGCGCCGCGAACGGCGCGGCGATCAGCGTGCCGATTTCGATGACGCGAATGCCCTGGAGAGGTCCGCTCATGCTGCTGTCTCCTGATGATGTGCTTTTCGATGGAGACAAGCTTATTGGCGAACGCTCGGGGACGTCCAACCGCATTTCGGCAAGCATCGTTCGTCAAACGCGAACGCTCGCCGGTTTTTTGAATGCTAAATGCCTGCTTCGACGGTCCGCAGATGATCGAACAGCAGCCGGCTCACGGGCGATAGCGCATCCGAATCGCGCACGACGATCACGAGGCTGCGCGCTGCCCAGTCGTCGTCGAGCGCGACGGCCGCGAGTCCGAGCTGACGACCCATCGCTTCGAACACCTGCATCGGCAGCACGCCGACGCCCATGCCCGCCTGCACCATGCGGCACACGGCGTCGAAACCGGGAACGTGGATGCGCAACCGCAGTGCGCGCCCCGCCTGACGCGCCGCGAGATGCGTGCGCTGGTTGATGGAACTCGCCGAATGCAGCCCGATGTGATCGAAGTCGAGCGTCTGCGCGAATGCGATGCTCGCGCGCTTCGCCAGCGGATGATCGCCGGGCATGACGAGCGCGAGCCGGTCGTGCCGGTAATGCGCGGTTTCGAGGCCGCGCGTGTCGGCGTCGCCGGAACAGATGCCCAGGTCGACGAGACTGTCCGCGACGCCTTCCACGATGCCGCCGCTCGGGCGCTCCTCGAGATCGATCTTGATCTGCTCGTGCACGGACGAAAACGCGCGCAAGTCTTCCGGCAGGAATTCGACGATCGCCGAGAGATTCGCCATCATCCGCACGTAGCCGCGGACGCCGCTCGCATGTTCGGCGAGTTCGATGCCGATGTTCTCGACATCGCGCAGCACGCGCCGCGCGTGATGAAGCAGCGTTTCGCCCGCCGGCGTCAGCGCCATGCCGCGCGCCTTGCGTTCGAACAGCGCGGCGCCGACGGCCTGCTCCAGTTCGAGCAGACGCTTGCTCGCCGCCGACACCGCGATCGCCTCGCGTTCCGCCGCGCGCGTGAGCGTGCCTTCCTCGAACACCGCGAGAAAGAGTTGCAGCGTCGTGAGATCGAGACGCCGAAGGAGATTGCGGGTAGCCATCAGCGCGCGTATTTGAAGGTGCCTTGCGCGCTCGCGATCATCACGCGATCGTCGACCCACGCTTCGCCGCGTGCAAAATAGACGGAGCGTCCCTGACGTTCGAGAAAGCCTTTTGCGACGACCTTGTCGCCGATGCCGCGATCGAGATAGTTCACGGTCAGCGAAAGAGTGAAGCCGTGCACAGGCGCGGCGCCGGTCGGAAAGAGACCGGCGTAGCCGCAAGCGGCGTCGAGCAGCGTGGCGATCGCGCCGCCTTGCAGGATGCGCTGCCGGTTCAGATGCCCGGCGTGTATCGGCATCGTGAATTCGGCGTAGCCCGCGCGCCATTCCGTGAGCGTCGCGCCGAGCGCTTCGAGAAACGGATTGTCCAGATCCAGGTTCGCCACCTTTGCTCCTGATTGCCTGCGTTGCGGCGATTGTGCCATCGGCGGCCAGGCGCTGCCGGGCGGCACGAACCTGTTTTCCGGACATCCAGAATGGAAAAACCCGCACGCGGCGGGTTCGATTTACGCAGTTCCGATTTACAAACTCACCGGACCGCGTTCCGTTTGGCAACGCACACAAAAATTCGCTATATGCGTTTCATGAAGGTGCGTCATGAATCGCATGGCGCATCTTTGTGCGCGTAAATATGCGTCGTGACAAAGCGTCTCACGAACGCAACACACTGCATTAAAGGGCGTCAGTTATATCCGCGAATGACGCAGGAGTTTTTTTCGTCATCGGTCTTGCCGAAACGTCCGCAAATCTCTGCGATATATTCGGGTTCGGCCGATACCTGACTCGAACGATGCGACACCGGAACGCTCGTGTCGTGCGGCAGCTCGCCGTCGTCGATCCAGGCGTAGAAATGCGCGCTCGTATTGGCTTCCATGTTTTGTCTCCTATCTATGAAGCGCGAAAAAAGCGTTTTGACAGATTCAGAATGCACTCATCGAAAGCGGCTGGCCCTAGTGGATTTCATTAATGGACGAAGCCCGCCAGCCTGACGATGATGATAAGAATGCCCGTTCGCAACGCAAATCCGAACCGGTTCCAATCCGCCTGTCTGTTTCGTAGCGAAAAAAATGCCCGGTGCATGACCGGGCAGACTTGAACCATCGATTATGGAAAGCGGCGTTGGCAGTCTTCTATCAGTTATACGACATTCTTTTCGACGATCGGCCGGCCTTCCAGCACGCGAGTCCAGTCGAGCGGCGATAAATCGAGCGTTTCGTAACGCCCGCGCAAAATCAGTTCGCTGACGCCGCGCCCTGTTGCCGGGCCTTGTTGCAGGCCGTGTCCGCTGAACCCGTTCGCGAAGATGCAATTATCGACATCCGGATGATGGCCGATGATCGCGTTCTGATCGAGCACGTTGTATTCGTAATAGCCGGACCAGCAACGCTCGACGCGCAGCGCCTCGAACGCCGGCACGCGATGCGCGAGCGTCGGCCAGATCACGTCGTCGAAGAGCGCGTGATCGACTTCGTCGAGCGGCAGGTCGTCGGGATCGTTGTCCGCCGAGGGCGACGTGCCGCAAATATACGTGCGCCCTTCAGGACGGAAATAGACGCCCGTGGGATCGATCAGCAACGGCGCGCGCTCGAGCGTCGCCGGCGACGACACATTGAAGATGCTGCGCCGACGCGCGAACACCGGAATGTCGATGCCGAGCATCGCCGCGACCGGACGCGACCACGCGCCCGCCGCGTTCACGACGACATCGCATGGATACGTTTCGCCGTTGGCCGCGCGCACGGCGTTCGCACGCCGGCCTTCGCGTTCGATGCCGACGACTTCCGTGGTCACGTAACGCGCGCCGAGCGCCTGCGCCTTGCGACGCAGCGCCTGCACGAGACCGTAGCCGTCGAACCAGCCTTCGCCGCTCTCGCCGAACGCGCCCGCCGCGAGATCGTCCGTGTTGAGCCACGGAAAACGCGCGCGCAGTTGCGCGGCGTCGAGCAGGCTGATGTCCGCGCCGAGCGCTCGCTGCAACGCGTGGTTTTGGCGCAGCGTCGACGCGCCCGCCGCCGTCGCCAGAAAGAGATAACCGCCTTCGTGCAGATCGATCGACGGACGCTCGCCGTTCACTTCGAGCCGCTCGCCGATCGAACGCAGGAAGTCGATGCCGAAGAGCGACATGCGTACCGAAAGCGGCGTCGAGAACTGCTGCCGGATCGAGGCCGCCGACAGCGCCGACGACGAACGCGCGTAAGTCGGGTCGCGCTCGATCACGGTGACTTGCACGGTCGGGTCCGATGCGCGCAGAAAGTACGCGACCGAGCTGCCGATCACGCCGCCACCTACGATGACAACGCTCGAACTCACGTTGGCCTCAGCTCAGATTGAAGTCGATGCCCTGCGCGAGCGGCAATTCCGACGAGTAGTTGATCGTGTTGGTCGCGCGGCGCATGTAGGCTTTCCAAGCATCCGAGCCCGATTCGCGGCCGCCGCCGGTTTCCTTCTCGCCGCCGAATGCACCGCCGATCTCCGCGCCGCTCGGCCCGATGTTCACGTTCGCGATGCCGCAGTCGCTGCCCGATGCGGACAGAAAGCGCTCGGCCTCGCGCAGATCGGTGGTGAACGCGCACGACGACAATCCGTGCGCGGCGGCGTTGTTCGCGGCGATGGCTTCGTCGAAATCCGTGTAGCGCATCACGTAGAGAATCGGCGCGAAGGTCTCCTTCAGCACGACCTCCGTCTGCGACGGCATTTCGACCAGCGCCGGGCGCACGTAGTAGCCGTTTTCGTGGCCCTTCACGGTCACGCGCTCGCCGCCCGTCACCTTGCCGCCTTCGCCCTTCGCCTGTTCGAGCGCGTCCTGCATGCGCGCGAACGCCTGCACGTCGATGAGCGGGCCCATCAGCACGCCCTGCTCCAACGGATTGCCGACGGGCACTTTGGCGTAGAGATCTTTCAGACGCGCGACGGTTTCGTCGTAGATGCTTTCGTGCACGAAAAGACGCCGCAGCGACGTACAGCGCTGCCCTGCCGTGCCGACCGCCGAGAACAGGATGCCGCGCAGCGCGAGATCGCGATTGGCCGTCTGCGACACGATGCCCGCGTTGTTGCCGCCGAGTTCGAGGATCGAGCGGCCGAAGCGTTCCGCGACCGCGACGCCGACCTTGCGGCCCATTTCCGTGCTGCCCGTCGCGCTGACGATGTCCGAGCGCTTGTCCGCGACGAGCGCCGCGCCGACCTCGCGCCCGCCGATGACGACCGACGCGAGGCCCGCAGGCGCCGCGCCGAATTCATCGATGGCATCGCGCAGGATGCGGTCGACGGCGAGCGCGGTGAGCGGCGTTTTCTCCGATGGCTTCCACACGACCGCGTTGCCGCACACGAGGGCGAGCGCCGCGTTCCACGACCACACCGCGACCGGGAAATTGAACGCCGAGATGATCGTGCACACGCCGAACGGATGCCACGTCTCCGCCATGCGATGACCCGGCCGCTCCGACGCGATCGTCAGGCCGTACAACTGGCGCGAGAGACCGACGGCGAAATCGCAGATGTCGATCATTTCCTGAACTTCGCCCAAGCCTTCCTGGAGAATCTTGCCCGCTTCGAGCGACACGAGCCTACCTAGCGCCTCCTTCTTCTCGCGCAGCCGATTGCCGAGCAGGCGCACGAGTTCGCCGCGGCGCGGCGCGGGCACGTTGCGCCACGAGGCGAACGCGGTGCGGGCGGCGGCGAGCGCGGCGTCGACGTCGGCGGTGGTGTTCTGCTTCACGCGGCCGATGACTTCGCCCGTGATCGGGGAAGTGACGGCGATATCGCCATCGGTGACGAGGCTCGCGATGCCGAGGTCGGAAAGAATCGATTGTGCATTCACGATGAAAGTCCTTGCGAAGCGGGTTCGTTCGTCGGAGCAAAAGTTTCTGATAAGAAACTTTCGGAAGTCAGGAGACTATACGCGCTGCCGATGGCGCTCACAACAGCCGTCAATATTAGGGTTGTCACCAGATGCGGGCCGTTCGCCGCCGTTTTGCGCGATGTTATTATCGGAAACAAAGCGCTCCCACACGTTCCCATGTCCAGCCCCGGCACCAAGAATTCGCCCGAACAATCCGCGTCCGATCTCGGTGCCCGCGTGAAACGCGCGCGGCTCGCGCACGACCTGACGCTCGAAACCGCAAGCCGCATGTGCGGCGTGTCGCGGTCGGCGCTGTCGAAAATCGAGAACGGGCTGATGTCGCCGACCTTCGACGTGCTTCAGAAAATCGTGCGCGGCCTGCAGATCGATCTCGCCGAACTCTTCGGCACCGCGCCCGCGCCGAATGCGAGCGGCCGGCGCGCGCTCACGCGCCGCAACGAAGGACAGCGCCACGCGTATCGCGGCTATCAGATGGAATTGCTCGCCACCGAACTCGCGCACAAGGCGATGCTGCCGTTTCGCATCCGCATTTCGGCGCACACGCTCGATGCGTTCGACGACTGGGGCCGTCACGAAGGCGAGGAGTTTCTTTACGTGATCAGCGGCAGCGTGTGCCTCTATTCCGAACTCTACGCACCGACGCATCTGCATGCCGGCGACAGCATCTACTTCGACAGCCGCACCGGCCACGCGGCGATTTCGACGAGCGACGAAGACGCCGAAGTGCTGTGGATGGCCACAGGCGGCGTGCCGGCGCCCTCATCCGCGCGCGATGCCGTGGACGCCGGCTGACGCGTTCATCGCAGAAAAGACGCATCGGCATTTCGTTCGGGCCGACGGTGAAGGTGCAGACCTCGTGGATATCGGCGGGATTCGTCGCGAGTTGCGCGGTGAAGTTCGCCGTCAGCATCGACACGACCAGACGCATTTCCACCGCCGCCAGACAGTGGCAAATTCGGACACGATCGGATCGAGTGGAGGAGGCATTTCAAATTCTCGTTTCATGATGAAAACGATGATAATGCGGGCGTTTTCCCCGCGTCACCTCGTCCATTCGGGCTAATCCAGCATCAGCCTGCACTGACAGCGTTCCCCTCCACCTTCGCCGCCGACCGCTTGAAATAGGGCGAACTCAACGTCGCCGCGCCCATGTCCGACGCCGCTTCCAGCAGCGCGGGCGCGAGCTCCTTCAGACGCGCCTCCGGCAAACGGCTCGTCGGCCCGGCGAGGCTCACGACGCCCACGACGACGCCCGTCACCGGATGATGAATCGGCGCGGCCATCGACGTCATGCCGGCCTCGTACGTCTCGCTCGCGATGCCGTAGCCGCGTTTGCGCGCCGCCTGCAGATCGGCGAGAAACTGCTGGATCGTCTTCGGCGCCTTCGGTCCGCCCGAGCCGGGCTTGCCGAGCCCGCCCTGCTTCGACACGAGTTCGAGCGCCTCCTCATCGGAAAGCGACGACAGCCACGCCTGTCCGCTCGCCGTGCAATGCAAGGGCGGCTGGCTGCCCATGTCCGGGTCGTAGCGCAGCCCCGACTTCGCGCCCTGCGCCTTGCCGACGAACGTAATGTGATCGTCCTCGACGACGCCCAGCCGCGCCAGTTCGCCGGATTGCGCCGCGAGCCGGTCGAGCACGGGCTGCGACACGTCGAGTACGCCGCCCGTCGACAGATAGATGAGCGCGAGCGACACGAGCTTGAGCGCGAGCATGTATTCGCCATGATCCTCGTCCTGCCGCACGTACCCTTCGTCGATCAGCATCGCGAGCAGGCGATGCGTGCCGCTGCGAGGAATATTGAGCGTGTCGGCGATGGCGGCGAGTTGCATCCGCCCGCCGTTTTTCGCCAGCAATTCGATGATCGACAACGCCCGCTCCAGATTTCCCGCCATCTTTCAGTCTCTCGAAGTTCCGATGATTCGGAATGAGAACATGATTCCACCTCGGAATTCAACCGGCGTATGTTTCCTCCAGCCATGCAATCGTCGCCTCGCGCAGACGTTTCGCACGCGTGAGCGCGCTCGCCGATTTCGCCCATTCGTTCATCGGCACTTCGAGCGAGAGCGGAAGATCGTCGGGCAACGCGCGCAGAATGCCCGCGAGATCGAGGCCGCCCTCGCCCGGAATCATCCGCTCGGCGCGCGCCTGATACAGCAACGTTTCGAGATCGCTCGGGCGCTCGGCGGGCGCGTCGCAGAACTGCACGTAACCGAACCATTCGCGCGGCAATTCGCGCAGCGTTCGCGTCGACGATCCCGTGCGGTCGAAATGGATCGGATCGACGATGAGGCCCGTATTCGCGCGCTGCGCCGCTTTCACAATGCGCGCGCCCTGCACGATGTCTTTCGCGTCGGTCCAGGGCATCGGTTCGAGCGACGGCGACAGGCCATACGGCTTCGCGAGATCGCACAGCGCGGCGAGCCGCTCGGCCGTGCGGGCCTCGTCGGGATCGTTGCCCGCGACGAGCACGTAGCGCGCGCCCAGCTCGGCGGCGGTTGCGAGCATCGGTTCGTAATCGGCGACGTTCGTGTCGGGCTTGAGGCGCAGGATTTCGGCATCCAGCACGCCGATGCCGGTATCGCGCAAAGCCGCGAGCGTCTCGCGTTTCAGCGGTGTCGCGCCGACGATCTCGTGGCGCACTTCCGTATCGGTCGCGGGCACGAGGCGCAGGCCGACGAAGTCGTAGCCCGCCTGCGCGGCGCACTCGACCATCTGCGGCGGCGTCAGTTCGAGGATCGTCAGCGCGGACAGAGATAGCTTGCGTCGTGACATCGACAATCTCCGGTTAGCGCAGCGGCGAGAACGGCGCGGGCACGTAGATGGTCGATTCCATCGTCGTCAGATGCGCCGGTCCGCCCTTCGGCGGCCAGATGCCGTCCTTCACGGCTTCCGCGCGAATCCGCGAGCGCTCGTCCACGCTCTTGTACGGCCAGATGTTGAGAAAGCGCGGCACGGTGCCGTCGAGCGCGTACATCGCGCCGATGAGCGGCGAGCGTTTCGTGCGCTCGGGCACGGCGTTCTGCCATGCGTCGATCGTGTGTTGCAGGCTCGCGAGCTTCGTGCCGTAGACGCGCATCTCGTAGATGCCGCCGTGCACGGCCGGCTCGATCAGCGGCAGGAAGGGAAAGAGCGCGTAGCTGTTCACTTCGACATCGGTGATGAACTCGCCGCAGCCGAACGGATTGCCTTCGAGCAGCAAGCGCCGGCGTTCCCCGATCAGCGCCGCTTCGGATTCGAATCCGCGCAGCACCATGACCTTGCCGAGCGCGCCGATATCCGAATACCAGCAGCCGAGCAGCTTCGAGCCGGGCGCATCGCCGCTTGCCTTGATGTTTTCGAAGACCTGCGCGTTCGCGCCGATCTTCACCGTCAACGTGACCGTGTCGTACAGAGTCATTGCAGAGTCCTTGCCTGATGGAAGTTGGAGAGATTCGTGATGCTGTCCTCGCGCGCCGGTTCGGCCAGTTCGAGGCCCGCGAGATAGCCGAAGGTCATCGCTGGGCCGAGCGTGATGCCGCCTGCGGGATAGTGGCCGCCCATCATGCTCGCGGCGTCGTTGCCGACCGCGTAGAGGCCGGGAATCGGCGCGCGCATGTCGTCGAGAACACGCGAGCGCGCATCCGTCGATAAACCCGCGAACGTGCCGAGGCTGCCCGGCACGATCTTCACCGCGTGAAAAGGCCCATCGACGATCGGCGCGAGACACGGATTCAGCTTGTGCGATGCATCGCCCTGAACGCGGTTATACGGCGTCGAGCCCTTGTGGAACTGCGGATCGAAGCCGTCTTTCGCGTAGCCGTTGTACGTGGCGACCGTATCGGCGAGGCCGCGCACATCGATGCCGCATTGCTGCGCCAGCGCTTCGAGCGTCGGCGCGGACTTGAGATATCCCGAGCGTTCGTAAGGCCGCAGCGGAAACGGAAACGGCTTCGCGAAACCGAGGCCGTATCGGCGCTGAAACCGGTGATCGCAGACGAGCCACGCGCACGTCTCTTCGCCCGGCGACGTCGTGCCGATGAGCGCGGAGATGAAGTCGTAATACGACGACGCCTCGTTCGTGAAGCGCCTGCCCGCGCGCGTGACGGCGATCAGACCCGGCTTCGCGCGCTCGATCAGATGCGGAAACGCGACTTCGCGTCCCGTGGATTTCGGCACGAGCGACACCGGCGCCCACGCGGCGGGCGCTTCGAGCGACGCGTCGAAATGCGCGCCCGCCGCTTCGCCCAGGCGAATGCCATCGCCGGTATTGCTCTTGGGCGCGGCGGACCAGTGCGGCATCACGGGAAACGTTTCGGTCTGCCGCTTCGCGTCGTGCGGATAACCGCCGCACGCGAGCACGACGCCGCGCCGCGCGCGCACGTCGTGCATGACGCCATCGATCTCGACGCGCGCGCCCGTCACGCGATTCGCCTCGCGCGTCAGCGATACCGCCTTCGCCCGCGTGCGCAGATCGACGCCGCGATCCGCCGCCGACTTGAGCAGCCGCGCGACGAGCGCATTGCCGTTCACCAGATGCATCGAGCGCCGATAACGCAGCATGTGCCACGCAAACGCGGCGAAACGCTTCGCGACGTGCCACGCCGACTTCGCGCTGCGCGTCGCGTTCAGGAAGTGCGCGAGGTCTTGTCCCGACGCGATCGCCATGCCCTTGATCGTTACTTCGGCGAGCGGCGGACGCAGCTTGTCGATGAGCGGGCCGAGCTCGCGTCCGTCGAACGGCATCGCGCAGACCGAGCGGCCGCCCGTCGCCGCGCCTTGCGTCATGTGGAAATCGGGGATGCGGTTGCCGTCGATGAAACGCATCGACGTATTGCGCTCGAAGAATTCGATCATGCGCGGACCGTGCTCGATGAGCGCATCGGCTTTCGCGGCATCGAAATGCGCGCCGAGTTCGCTCTTCAGATACGTGCGCGGCGCGCTTTCATCCTCGACGATGCCCGCGCGCGTCGCGAGCGGATTGCGCGGAATCCACATCCAGCCGCCCGACCACGCGGTCGTGCCGCCGAACACGTCTTCCTTCTCGCAGACGAGCACGGACAGGCCGCGCGTGGCCGCCGTGACCGCGGTCGACAAGCCGCCCGCGCCGGAGCCGAGCACGAGGACGTCGCATTCGAGAATCGGTTCGAGCTTCATTTGGCGTGCGCGTGCATTGAAAGATCGACCGGAAGATCGAGCGCTTCGTCCTGCTTCGGTTGCTTCGCGCGCGACGTCGCGTGGCGCGCCGCGAGATAGCCGAACGCGAGACCGGGTCCGAGCGTGATGCCGGGGCCGGGATACACGCCGCCCATCACCGATTGCGCATCGTTGCCGCAGGCATAGAGGCCGACGATCGGCCGGTCGTCGCGGTCGAGCACGCGCGCGTCGGTATCGATAACGAGGCCGGTCGCCGCGCCGATATCGCCCGGATAGAGCCGCACCGCATAGAACGGCGCCTGGCCGATCGGACCGAGGCACTTGTTCGGGCCGGTCCAGTTGGCGTCGCCGTTGGCGTTCTGATAATCGGTCGTGCCGCGCTGGAAATCCGCGTCGACGCCGGTTTGCGCGTAGCGATTCATGCGCGCGACGCTATCGGCGAGACCGGCCTTGTCGATATCGAGCTTGTCCGCCAGTTCGTCGAGCGTCTTGCCTTCGACGAGATAGCCATCGGCGAGAAACGGCGCGAGTCCCTTGCCGCCCGGACGCACCATGCCAAGGCCGTACTTGCGCAATCCTTCGGAGTCCGTGACGAGATAGGCGGGCACGGCGGGCGTCGTCTTGTTCGCCGTCTGCATCGCAATCCCGAACAGGTGATACGACGTGTTTTCGTTGAGAAACCGCTTGCCGGACTTGTCGACGGTCATCATGCCGGGCTTGCCGCGATCCATGATGAAGTGCGGAAACACGGCGGTCGTACCGTCGGCGCGCTTGCGCACGGAGACCGGCGCCCAGAACGCGTTCGACAGCGCGCCAACGCCGAAGCGCGCGCCCGCCGCGAGCGCGAGATCCTGCGCGTTCCCGCTGTGGCCGGGCGCGCCGGGACACCACGCCGCATCGGCGCCCGGCAGCATCTCGGCGCGCCGCATCGGATGACGATTGAATCCGCCGCTCGCGAGAATCACGCCGCCCTTCACGTTGACGCGCCGACGCTCGTTGATCTGGCTCAGCGTCACGGCTTCGATGCCATTCGCGCCCGCGTGCAAAGCCTCCACCTTCGTGCTCGTCAGCACGGTCACGCCGCGCTGAAGCAGCGAGTAAAGCAGACGCCCGATCAGCGCGTTGCCCATCACGAGACGCGTGCCGCGCGGCGAGCTCATGCGGTCGCGTGCATGACGCGCGAGCAGTTTCGCCGCGTGCCTGAACGATGCCAACGACTTCGTCATGTTCAAAAGATGCCCGACGTCGTCGCGGTCGACCATCATGCCGCCGAGCACGGTGAATTCGGGAATCGGCGGACGAATCAGCGAGAACGCGCGGCCGAGCTTGCGGCCGTCGAACGGCAGCGGCTCCAGCGCGCGGCCTCGCAACGTCGAGCCTTCGATTTCCGACAGATAGTCCGGATGGAACGGCCGCGCGCGATATTTGACATCGGAGTTCGCTTCGATGTGCGCGACGGCCTTCGGGCCGGCGTCGAGGAACGCGCGGCGCATCGCGGCGCTGCTGCGCTCGCCGACCGCGCGGTTCAGAAAGCCTTCGGCATTCGCGGACGAATCGTCGCGATTGACGCTCGCCGCGTGCTTCGACGCGGGAATCCACGTCGTGCCTGCCGAGTACGCGGTCGTTCCGCCGACGTATTCGGTGCTCTCGACGAGCAGCACCCGCGCGCCATCGATCGCCGCGACCAGCGCCGCCGACATGCCCGCGCCGCCCGCGCCGACCACGATTACATCGAAGGTCTCGTTCTGTTCCAGTTTGTCCAGTGTCTCCGCCATGTGCACGCTTCCTGTAGAACTCTCTTTGATATTGGAATACTATTCCAGAAACGCGACGTAAGCCAAGTTCTTTTTGAGACGATGGAGAAACGGTATGCGAGTGCTGGTTACAGGCGGAAGCGGCTTTCTGGCAGCGTGGGTCATGCGGCGGCTGCTCGCGCGCGGCATGGATGTGCGCGCATTCGATGTCCGCGAGGACGCGCGCCTTCTGTACGCGCTCGCGCCCGAACGCGCCGGTGACGTGCAATGGCGGATCGGGGATATCGGCGAGGCGCGCGATGTGGCGAACGCGCTCGACGGCTGCGATGCCGTCGTACATCTCGCGGGCGTGCTTACGCCCGCGTGCGCCGCCGATCCTGTGCGCGGCGCGCGCATCGATCTGATCGGCACGCTGAACGTGTTCGATGCGGCCATCGCGTGCGGTTTGCGCTCGGTGCTTTACGCGAGCAGCGCGGGCGTCTTCGGCCCCGACGATGGCGCGACGCCCTTTCCGCTGACGCACTACGGCGCGTTCAAACTCGCGTGCGAAGGCTCGGCGCGGGCGTACTGGCACGATCATGGAATCGCGAGCATCGGATTCCGGCCGCTCGTCGTGTACGGCGCCGGACGCGAGACCGGTTCGAGCGCGGGTCCGAGTCTCGCGTGCCGTGCGGCCGCGCGCGGCGAGCCGTACACGATTCCCTTCACGGGCGCGACCGGCCTCGTCTACGCCGATGACGTCGCCGCCGCCTACGAACTCGCGCTCGTGACCGCGTTCGACGGCGCGCACGCGTTCACGCTCGCAGGCGACATCACGCCGATGCAAAGCGTGGTCTCGACGCTCGAGCGCATCGCGCCCGGCGCGCGCATCGACGCAGCAGGCGCGCCGTTGCCCATCGCGACATCCTTTCCCGACGATCCCGCGCTCGCCCGATCGCTGCCCGGCCTTCCGAAAACGCCGCTGATCGACGGATTGCGGCAAACCGTGGCGTTCTATCGATAGACGAAGCGGGTCTTGGCACCGCCTGTTCCTTGGGGCACGATCGCCTCTTCAGGAACACGGTGCCAGCATGCAAAAAACGACACTGCTCAAAGGCATCCTGCCGATCAGCCGCGCCGCCGCGTGGCGCGACGCGCTCGCGGGCATCTCGCTCGCATCGATGGACATTCCGCAAGTGCTCGGCTATGCGCGCATCGCCGGCATGCCCGCGGTGACGGGCCTCTACACCGCGTTCCTGCCGCTCATCGCGTTTGCGCTGTTCGGGGCGTCGCGGCATCTGGTCGTCGCGGCCGATTCGGCGACCGCGACGATCTTCGCGAGCAAGGTTTCGTCGATGGCCGCGATGGGCAGCCCGCAATACGTCGCGCTGGCGGGCATGGTCGCGTTGCAGACGGCCGCGCTGCTCCTCGTCGCGCGGCTTTTCAAACTCGGCTTTCTCGCCGATTTCCTGTCGCGCACGGTGCTCACCGGTTTTCTCGCGGGCGTCGGCGTACAGGTGTCGATCGCGATGCTCGGCGATCTCTTCGGCATGACGGTGCCGTATCCGTCCTCGCGCAGTCTCGCCCAGCTTGCTTACGTGCTCGGTCATCTCGTGCACGCGCACGGACCGACGCTCGTGCTCGCGCTCGCCGTGGTCGTCGCGATTCTCGGCTGCAAGCGTTTCGCGCCGCGCCTGCCGATGCCGCTCATCGCGGTAATCGGCAGCATCGCCGCGAGCAAGGCGTTCGATTTCGCCGCGCACGGCATCTCGGTGCTCGGTCCGGTCGATGGCGGCCTGCCCGCGATCCGTTTTCCCGACATCACCTGGCAGCAATCGCTCGACCTCGTGCCGGTCGCGCTGTCGTGCTTCGTGATGATCATCGCGCAGAGCGCCGCCGCGGCGCGGGTCTTCGCGCAGCAGTATCGCGAGGACGTCGATACCAACAGCGACATCCTCGGTCTGGCCGCGGCGAACGCGGCGGCGGCCGTGAGCGGCACGTTCGTCGTCAACGGCAGTCCGACGCAGACCGCGATGGCCGACCGCGCCGGCACGCGCAGCCAGTTCGGACAGCTCGTGTTCGCGGCAGTCGTCGCCGTCGTGCTGCTCTTCTTGAGCGGCTTTCTGCGCTATCTGCCGCATTGCGTGCTGGCGGGCATCGTGTTCACGATCGCGATCGGGCTCATCAACGTGCAAAGCCTGAAGGACATTCGCGCGGAAAGCCCCGGCGAGTTCGCGCTCGCGCTCATCACGGCGGCTGCGGTGGTCATGGTGGGCGTCGAGCACGGCATTCTGCTCGCGGTGGCGTTATCGCTGCTGCGGCACGTGCGCCACAGCTATCATCCGCACACGATGGTGCTCACGCCCGTCGCGCCCGGCAAACCGTGGCAGTACGAGCCGACGAGGCCCGCCGCGATGACCGCGCCGCACCTGATCGTCTATCGCTTCGGCGCAGATCTGTTCTATGCGAACGATCACTTCTTCGCGTCCGAAGTGACGAATCTCGTCGATACGGCGCCGGACGAGTTGCGCCATTTTGTCGTCGATGCCGGCGCGATCACGGACCTCGATTATTCGGCGGCCCGCACCATCGGCGAACTGGTCGAAACGCTGCGCGCACGCGGCGTCGTCGTGATATTCGGACGCGTGAACCGCTTCCTGCGCAGCGACATGGACCGGCACGGACTGACGCCCGCGCTCGGCGCATCGAACGTGTACGACACACTTCACGAAGCGCTGGCAGCGGCTGGCGCAAGTCCGGGCGCGCACGAGCCGAACGTTCTCTGAATGCGCGTTGGCAGCCGTCTGTCTGCCGGCGTTTTTTGGTGGTCGCGACTCGGGAAGACCGTTAGTTGCCTTCCTTCAAGTAGCAATTTTGTTGAATAGCATTCCATTTTCAACTAGCATTCAGCGAGTGCGGTCACACTATTTTCCGATCACGGATCAGGAGGCAATCGAGGCATGGCGCAGGACACTTCTTTTTCCGCATCGCTCGATGCGGGCTTGAGCGGCGCGACGCGCGTCTATTTCATCGTCGGCGATCCGATCGCGCAGGTACGCTCGCCTTCCGGCGTAACAGCGGCGCTGCGTGCGGCGGGACGCGATGCAATCGTGATTCCGGCGCACGTCGCGCCCGAAGATCTCGGCGCGTTTTTCGCGGGCATCGCGCCGCTGCGCAATTGCGACGGCGTGATCGTCACCGTCCCGCACAAGTTCAGCGCGACCGAATACTGCCGTTCGCTGACCGATGAAGGCGCGTTCCTCGGCGCGGTCAACATGCTGAAGCGCAATGCCGACGGCACCTGGCACGGCGGCGCGTCGGACGGCATCGGCATGGTGGCGGCGTTGAGAGATGCGGGCTGCGACCCGAAGGGCAAACGCGCGCTGCTGATCGGTGCGGGCGGCGCGGGTTCGGCGATCGGCCACGCGCTCGTCGATGCGGGCGTGGCCTCGCTCGCGATCCGCGATTTCGACGCCGCGCGCACCGGCGCCCTCGCCTCGCGCCTCGCTGCGCTGGGGCGCGGCGCGGTGAGCGTCGCCGACGATTCGGCTGCCGAAACCTACGATCTCATCGTGAATGCGTCGCCGGCGGGCATGCGTCCGGGCGACCCGCTGCCGATCGACGTCTCGCGCCTGCCACCGACGACCTTCGTCGGCGATGTCGTGACGAAGCCGCCGGTCACGCCTTTCATCGAGGCCGCCCGCGCGCGAGGCTGCACGACCGTCACCGGCACGCAGATGTTCGGGCGCGTGTGCGATGCGATCGTCGCGTATCTATTGAAGGGGTGAATCGCGGGACCGTTTGCCGTGCGAGGAATCGGAGCAATCTGGTTCAATCGCGAAACACGATCAGTCAACATTCCCGCCGCGCATTCGCGTCCCTCGCGAAGCGCGCCGGCTTGCAAGCTCCGGAACGAATCGTCGACGAACGCCGCCCCTTCGAAGGCGGCGTATTTCTGCGCCACGTTCCCGCCACGCCGGCGCTAGCGGCCGATTCCACAAGACTCGTGCGCTCGCATCGAGGGCAATGGAAGGAAGAGGCTGGAATGAACTCGGATCGAAAAACAATTCAACGCGTTGCGCGAGCTGGCTTCGCGGCCATCGCATATGCCGTTCTCGCGGCGTGCGCATCGGGACCGGGCGCATCGGCGCCGCTGCCGGCTGACGGCACGCTCGCGACCGGCCGCATAGTTGGCAAACAGTATTTGACGACTGTGTCGACGAACACGGCTTCTTCTTCCGGACCGACCGTCGGCGTGGGCGGCGGCGGCATCGGCGGCAATGGATGGAACGGCGTGGGCGGCGGCGCAGGCCTGAGCTTCGACCTGACGAACCTGTTCCAGAAGGCCCCGGAACAGACCGCGAAAATCTACCGCTACAGCGTGCAGATGAAGGACGGCTCGAAGCGCGACATCGACAGCCCGCTCGATCTCAACGAGGGTGCCTGCGTGACGACGATCGACTCGAGCCAGCCCGGCTACCCGAGACTGACGGGCGCGGACGCCTGCTGATCTTCCGGCGCCGCTCGTCCGATGAGCCGCCCCGACACCGCCGCAGCGACGCGCCTGATAACCGGGGCCCAATCGCCCGGTTCGCGCTGACGAATGAGCCGCACCGAGTCGTACCACGGCTGCGTCTCGTCTTCACCCCAACACCAATGCGACGCGCGATCGATCATCGCCAGCACCGGCTTGCCGAGCGCGCCGGCGAGATGCAGCGGCGAACTGTCGATGGTCACGAGCACATCCAGCGCGCTGACGAACGCGGCGGAATCATGAAACTGCTCGCGATAGTCGGGCACGCCGGCGATACGCGCGCCCGCCGAACGCATTGCGGCAATATCGTCTTCGCGGCCCGGCGCAACGGGATGGAACGTGACGTTCGGCAGGCTCCAGAGCGGCGCGAGCGCTTCGACGGGAATGCTGCGCTGGGCGTCGCGACGATGCGTCGGGCTGCCCGCCCACACGAGACCGACGCGCAACGCATGGGTGCCGTCCGATGCGAGTTCGCGCCGCCACGCGTCGATGCGCTCAGGCGCGGCGTGAAGATACGCGCGGCCATCGACGTGATGCGGCAGCAGACCGATCCAGACAGGCAGGCTCATCATGCCGACGGTGTAATCGACCGTGCCGAAGTCGTGCGCTTCGATCTGCACGCAGTCCGGCACGAACCGCCGCACCAGCGGATACAGCGCCGAACGCACCGCCAATAGCGTCGCGCCGCCGTTTCTTCGCACGCCCTCCGCGAATTGCGGAAAGTACCGCACGAATTGAATGTCGTCGCCCAGGCCGAGTTCGCTGTAAACCACGACGCGCTTGCCGTCGAGCGGCTGCCCGCGCCAGCCCGGCGCGAGCCGCTCCATGCGCGCGACGACGCCGTTGTCGCCCTGTTCCGATGTGCGGCGATCGAAGCGCATCCAGCCGCTGCGCCACGCGCCGCGCCGCAATTCGAGGTCGGCGAGATCGACGGCGAGCCAGGCCGCATCGGGCGTCTGCGAGAGCGCCAGACGGTACATCGCTTCCGCTTCGCCGTAGCGCGACTGCTCGTTGAGGTACATGGCGATTGCGCCGGTCACGTGACCATTGTCCGGATGATGCCGCGCGGCTTCGCGCATGATCGCTTCCGCCGATACGCTGTCGTGACGCAGCCAATAGCAATGACTCAGTTGCCAGCGAAGCTCGTAGTCTCTCGGGAATCGTTCCAGTGCTTCGACGCAGAAACGTTCGAGCGCGAGCCAGTCGCCCGAGCGGCGAATGTCGAGCGCGACGGCCAGCGCGTGGGCCGCATCGGACAAAGAGAGCGGAGGTGCGAATGAATCGGAGTACATGAATGACTGCAATAGAACGGTGTTTGAAACGCGTGCTGAGTTTATATGAATCAAGGTTCATAGGAATACCGTAAAGCACGAGATAAATCCGAAAATAGCAATGCCGGATCGTTTAATCTGCATATCGAACTATCTTCAGGTCATGCTGAAATGCAGTGATTCGAATCGGCGATTGTGTGCGGCGCGGCGCTTTGCCATACTGAGTTCATTCGCCCTGTCTCCTCAAGCGTCCGCACTCGACTAACGAGCCCACAAGCGGACGCTCTCGCCGCCTCCCCGGGCGGCGTTTTTTTGCACGCGGCCTATTACCTCTGGCGTAATTGTCCGGCTCACTTTCTCCTGCGACGATGCACTCACACTGTTCATCGACGAGGAGACGGAAATGCCTGCAAAGCACTCACGCCCAGGTTTTATCGCGACCGCAGACGGCGTCGAATTGTTCTATCGCGACTGGCATCCGCAAGGCACGCCGGGCAACGGCAGGACGATCGTCTTCGTTCCGAGCTATTCGCTGCCAGGCGACATGTGGGCCTATCAAATGCTGTCGCTCGCGCGACAGGGCTTTCGCTGCGTCACCTACGACCGGCGCGGCCACGGACGATCGAGCGATCCGGGCGGCGGCTACGACTACGACACGCTTGCGGACGATCTCGCCGCACTCATCGATGCGCTCGATCTGTCGGACGTGACGCTCGTCGGCTATTCGATGGGCGGCGCCGAAGCCGTGCGCTATCTGACGCGTCACGGCAGCACGCGCATTGCGCGCCTCGCGTTGATCGCTTCGACCTTGCCGATGCTCGCGAAGACGCCGGACAATCCCGACGGCATCGACCGCGACTACAACGATGCCTTCCTGCACGACTTGACGACGGACTATCCGCAATGGCTGGCCGACAACGCGCGTCCCTTCGCCGGGCCGGGCGCGTCGCAGGCCATGATCGACTGGATTCGGGAAATGGCATTGCGCACGTCGCATCAGGCGCTTTTCGCGTGCAACGAAACCGTCAATCGCGGCGATTTCCGCAACGAGTTGCGCGACATCGACGTCCCGACGCTCATCGTGCAAGGCGATCGCGACGAATCGAATCCGCTCGAACTGACTTCGCAGCGCACGGCGCGCCTGATTCCGAACGCGCGGCTCGTCGTCTATGAAGGCGCGCCGCACGGCATCTTTCTGAGCGACGCGGCGCGGCTGACGGCGGATATCGGCGCTTTTGCGTCGGCGTAGCGATTGGCGCTCTGTTCCGGCGGCTTAATAACAAGTTCGGCGTTTGTCGGATAAGCGCTGAGTCCTGACGCGTTTGAAAACACTCATAACAATAGACTCTGGAAGAATCCCGGCACACCATAGCACTGCGAATCGACATTCCACCGCGCGGCTCTGCAATCGCCGCGCAATCCGCCCCACGTCCACCGGAGTCCATCGCAATGATCTTCCACGCCTCCATTCCCGCCCACGATCCGAAACACGTCGCGCAAGTGCTCGCCGAACTGTGGGATGGCTTCGCCGCGCCCTTCTCGCCCTTTCCCGGCGCGTGGATGGCGGTCGCCGGCGACGATCGCGGCAGCATCATCGAGGTCTATCCGAGCGATCAGGTCATCACGCCGGGCGGCGGTCACGAGGAAAGCGTCAGCTATGGCGCGGACACGGTGAAGCGCCCGCAGTACAGCGCGTTCCACATGGCCATCGCGACGAAGCTGAACGCAGAGGAAGTCATCGCGATCGGCGAACGCGAAGGCTGGCGTGCGGTGCGCTGCACGCGCGGCGACAACTTCTTCCACGTCGTCGAATTCTGGATCGAGAACTCGACGATGCTCGAATTCCTCACACCCGACATGCAGGCCGAATATCTCGCCTTCGCGACGCCGGAAAACTTCAAGGCGATGGCCGCGGCTGCGGCCTGACGCTCACTTGCCGCGCCGCAGCCCGAAAAACAGCGCGGCGCCGCTCGCGAAGAGCAGCAACGAAAGCAGATGCACGGCGAGATCCATGCTGCCCGTCGAGGTGCGGATCTGGCCGATCACCCACGGACTCACGATCCCGCTCGTGATGCCGATACTGCTGATGAAAGCGATGCCCGCCGCCGCGCTCTTGCCCGGCAGATGGCTGGCGGGCACGGCCCAGAAGATCGGCAGCGCGGCGAAAATCAGCGTCGCGGCGAGCGAGAGAATCGCGAGCATCAGCGGGAAGCTCGGAAAATGCAGCGTGAGGGCCGCGAGCGCGACGCCGCCGCCGATCGTGCAGCACGCGAAGTGCTTGCGCCGCTCGGCGACGCGATCCGAATGGCGCGCGATCAGAATCAGACCCACCGCGCCGATCGCGTTCGGCACGACGGTGTAGAGGCTGACCGACATGACATCGGTGATGCCGAAGTCGCGGATCATCAGCGGCATCCAGAAGCTCAGCGTCAGCGACGCGCACGTCAGCGAGAAATAGATGAACGCGAAGAGATAGACGCGCGGATTGCGCAGCGCGTCGAGCATGCCGCTGTTATCGTGCTTCTCGTGATGGCCGGTCGCGCAGAGTGCCGTGAGCCGATCCTGCTCCGTTTGCGTGAGCCATTGCGCATCGCGCGGCGTGTCCACCAGCAGGCGCAACGCGATAAGACCGAGCAGCACCGCGGGCGCGCCCTCGATCGCGAACATCCACTGCCAGCCGTGCAGGCCCATCACGCCGGCCATGTCGCGCATGATCCAGCCGGACACGAGTCCGCCGAACACGCCCGCGACGGCCACGCCCGCGAAGAACACCGACATCACGCCCGCCCGCCGTTTCGGCGGAAACCAGTACGTCAGATAAAGCACGATGCCCGGAAAGAAACCCGCTTCGAACACGCCGAGCAGAAAGCGCAGCAGATAGAAATGGCCGGGCGTCGATACGAACATCATTCCGACCGACGCCGCGCCCCACAGCAGCATGATCCGCGTGAACGTGCGGCGCGCGCCGAACTTCGCGAGCAGCAGATTGCTCGGCACTTCGAAAAGCACGTAGCCGACATAAAACACGGCGGCGCCGAGGCCGTACATTGCATCGGAGAAGCCGAGATCGTGCTTCATCTGCAATTGCGCGAAGCCGATGTTGATGCGGTCCAGAAACGACACGACGTAGCACAGGAACAGAAACGGAATGATGCGCCACGCGATTTTGCGGAACAGCGCGTCGTCCGATTGGGCGTGCGCATCCGCGACGGCGCTGGGCTCAAGCGCCGCCGTGCTGATCGACTTCGACATGTCTCGCTCCAGATGGGCGTAATGAGGCCGGCGTCTTGCGCGCGCCTTTTGCCTTGAGAGAGGGAGAAGCGGCGCGTCAGTGCGCGCCGCAAGAAACGGCGGTCAGTCCTGCAATGCGGCCCACATTTCCTGGTCGCGCTGGGCCGTCCAGATACGCGGATGCTTGATGCCGCTCGCTTCGTCGTAAGCGCGCGAGACGTCGAACGGCAGGCAGTGCTCGTAGATGAAGACGTGACCGAATTTCGGATCCATCGCCTTGCGCGTCAGCGCCATCGATCCCTTCAGGTCGAGTTTCTCGGCGACGGCCTCGCGGCCCGCCTGCAAGAGCGTCGTGACGAAGTCCTTCGTGTAATCGAGGCCCTTGTCGACTTCCGCCGGCGAGAGCAGCGCCGGGCCGCGTCCCGGCACGAGTTTGTCGGCCTTCAGCGCGCGCAGCGCTTCGAGCGTCGCGGGCCATTCTTCGAGTTGGGCATCGCCGCAGTAACAGGCGGCGTCGTACTCGACGAGATCGCCCGAAAACAGCACTTTCTGCGACGGCAGCCAGACGACCGTATCGCCCTTCGTGTGACCCGCGCCGAGATGCGCGATCTTCACTTCGAGCTTGCCGAGATACAGCGTGATTTCCTTCTCGAAGACGAGCGTCGGCCACGTCAGGCCCGGCACCGTCTCGACACCGGCGAAAAGGCGCGGAAAGCGCTCGATCTCCGATTTCATGTCCTGCTCGCCGCGCTCGACGATCATTTCATACGTGCCGCGGCTCGCGATGACCTGCTGCGCGCCTTCCGCGAAATACGCCGACGCGCCGAGCACGCGCACCGCGTGATAGTGCGACAGCACGATGTACTTGATCGGCTTGTCGGTGACGCTGCGGATTTTCGCGATGAGATCCTGCGCCATCGCGGGCGTGGCGGTCGTATCGACGATGAGCACGCCGTCGTCGCCGATGATCACGCCCGAGTTGGGATCGCCTTCCGCCGTGTACGCGTATGCGTTCTCGGAGAGTTGCGTGAACGTGATCTTCTTCTCTTCCAGATCGGCCTGCGATGCGAATGCTTTTGCCATGGTCGTGTCTCGCTTCCATTCTCGTGGGGATGGGTGGATGATCGGCGTGATGCCGTTGTTTGTCAACAGCAAGCATACTTGCTATTTGCAAATTACGGGTAAGTACCGAATCGCTTCATCGGATGATTCCTGCTCGGCTAACATCTGCGGTTCGTTCATCCTTTATAGATCGCGGAGTGCTTTTGGCTCGTTCCGAAATCGGCGAAGAAAAGAAACAGCGCGGCATCCAGAGCGTCGAAGTCGGCGCGCGTCTGCTCGATGCGCTCGCCGCGCGCCGCGAGCCGCTTGCGTTGAGCGCGCTGGCCGAAGCGGCCGAACTGTCGACCGCGCAGGCCCACACGTACCTCGTGAGCTTGACGCGGCTCGGTCTCGTCAAGCGCGACGCGCTCACCGGCAATTACGAGCCGGGGCCGCTCTCGCTCAGGCTCGGCCTGTTGAATCTCGAGCATCAGCCGGCGTATCGGGCCGCCGCGCCGCGCGTGTCGGCGCTGGCGCTCGCGACAGGCATGAGCGTCGCGGTGAGCGTCGCCGGGCCGCAAGGGCCGACGATCGTGCGTTACGAGCGCGGCGGCTATCCGCTGCATGTGAATCTGCACGTGGGCACGGTGATGTCGCTCTCGGCGACGTCCACGGGCCGCGTGTTCCGCGCGTTCGACGACGACACCCGCGTCGCCGCGATGCTCGCGCATCAGGACGAAGCCGATGCGCCGGAGATGGCCGCGTGCATCGAAGCGATTCGCGCGCGCGGCATCGAACGCAGCGTCGATGCGCCGAGTCCCGGCGTGAGCAGCATGAGCGTGCCGGTGTTCGACGGCGCGCATCGGATGCAGCTCGCACTGACGGCGATCGGACCGACCGGCCTCGCCGACGTCGCGTGGGACGGCCCGCTCGCGCACGCGCTGAAGGATGCCGCGCGCGACATTTCCGGACTGCTTTCATGACGATCTTCGACGAGGACACGAAGCCGCAGCGCGGCATCAACGCGCTCGACGCGACCGGCGATCTGCTGCGCGCGCTGGTCGCCGCCGGCGAGCCGCTCACGCTGCGCGACCTCGCGGCCGCGGCCGGCATGCCGCCCGCGAAGGCGTTCGCGCATCTGGTGAGTCTGGTGAAGGTCGGCCTGCTCGCGCGCGACGACGCCGGGCTATTCCACGCCGGCCCGCTGAGCCGCGAGCTCGGGCTGATCGCGCTGCAGCGCCTTTCGCCGATCCGCGATGCCGAAGCCGAGATCGTCGCGCTCGCCGCGAGCACGTCGATGACGGTCGCCGCCGCCGCGCTCGGACCGCTCGGCCCGACCGTGATCCGGCTGGAGGAATCGGCGCGGCCGCAGCATGTGAGCTTGCGCGTCGGCACGGTGATGTCGCTCGTCAACACCGCCATCGGGCGGGTGTACGCCGCGCACCTTCCCGCCGACATGCTCGCGAGCCTGATGACGCAGGACGCCATCCGCCTCGCGGGCGCGCAAGCGGCTGCGGGAAGCGACGCCGCGTATCGCGCACGGCTCGACGACATCCGCGAACGCGGCCTCGATACCGCGCTCGGCGCGCCGGTGCCCGGCATCCATACGCTGGCCGCGCCCGTGTTCGATCACACCGGCAGCGTGTGCCTCGTGATCGCGTTGATCGGTTCGTCGGGGGGCTTCGACAGCGCCGCGGACGGCCCGCTCGCCCGCGCGCTGCTTTCCGCGACGCGGCGCCTTTCGTGGCGTTTCGGTCTGATGGACGCGAGCTAGCCGCCCTTGACCATCTCCGTGCCGGTCACGCGGATCGCGGGGAAACGGTCGGTCGGCTTCGCGATCTCGTCCTGCGATGCGACGATCTCCAGTTCGTAACGCCCGGCATCGTACGTTGCCTTGACGACGGCATTGACCGCCGCGAGCGTGTGCTCGAGCGCGGTGCGCAGCGAGTCGCCCTGCAAGGTGCGCGCGACGAAGACCGCGCTCGTCAGATCGCCGACGCCCACCGGCTGGCGCGCGAACGGATACAGCGGGCGCTGCGCGAACCACGCCTCGCCGGGCGTGACGGCGAGCATATTGAAGGTGTCGGCGCGGCTGTTGCGATCGAGCAGATGCTTCACCAGCACGATGCGCGGCCCGCGCGCGATCACTTCGCGGCATGCGTCGACGGCTTCCTCGACCGTCTCGATCGGACGCCCGACGAGCTTTTCCAGCTCGACGTGATTGGGCATGATCGCATCGGCGATTCCGGGCATCGTCGTAACGAGGAAATCCTCGATGCCGGCCGCGACCGTGCAGCCGCCCGTCTGACCCATGACCGGATCGCAAAAATAAAGCGCGCGCGGATTCACCGCCTTCACCATCTTCACGATTTCGACGACCGCGCGGCCCTGCTCCGGCGCGCCGAGATAACCGGAGAGCACCGCGTTGCAGCGCCCGAGCACACCGATCGCGCCGATGCCTTCGATGACGTTCTGCAATTCGTCGGCATCGAAGGCGCTGCCTGTCCAGCGGCCGTACTGCGTGTGATTGGAAAACTGCACGGTGTTGAGCGGCCAGACGTTCACGCCGAGTCGCCGCATGGGAAAAACCGCCGCGCTGTTGCCCGCATGGCCGAACACCACATGCGATTGAATGCTCAGGACGTTGTTCATGTTCTGCTTTCCCGATTGATCGTGTCCGGTCGGATGAAACGTCGAAACGCTCGTCGCGCGCCAGCGCCGTGCAGCGCAACGCAACGCAACGCAACGCGACGATGGTTTCGGAAGCACGCCCGCGGACGCCGTGCGCGGGCAGTGCAACCTTCATATTGTGCCGTGCCTCGACGCACTGCGGCATGGCGTGCCCGTTATAAATTGCGCGGACGCGTTTTGTCGAGCGATGCGATCGACAGGAAGTCCAAAGGTCGCGCGTCTGCAACACCGCAGCACGCTCGTGCGCGTTCGGCACACGCATTGCTCGATGCGGACGGCGAAACGGTCCGCATCGCCCGGCGAAAAAAACGGGCGACTTCAGCACACGAATTCGAATGCGCGCCGGATAATGCTCCATCGACAGATACCAACAAAAGCATACGAGGACGCACACACGGCAAGACATCGAACATCAATAGTCGCAGGTCAAATCAGGAGGCTGACATGGAGATGCTGGCTAAGAATCGCACCGATTTGCAGAAGTCGACCCTCGCAATCGTCCTCGCCGGCGGGCGCGGCACCCGGCTCGGTCCGCTCACCGACAAGCGCGTGAAGCCGGCCGTCCACTTCGGCGGCAAGTACCGCATCATCGACTTCGCGCTGTCCAACTGCCTCAATTCCGGCATCCGCCGCATCGCGGTCGTCACGCAATACAAGGCGCATTCGCTCATCCGCCATCTGCAGCGCGGCTGGGGTTTCCTGCGCGGCGAGTTCAACGAGTTCATCGATATCTGGCCGGCGCAGCAGCGCGTGGATTCGAGCTGGTATCGCGGCACCGCCGACGCGGTCTATCAGAACCTCGATATCGTCCGCTCGATCGGGCCGGAGTTCGTCATCGTGCTGGCGGGCGATCACATCTACAAGATGGATTACACGCGCATGGTGCTCGACCATGTGGAAAGCGGCGCGGACTGCACGGTCGGCTGCATCGAGGTGCCGCGCATGGATGCGGTCGCGTTCGGCGTGATGCACGTCGATGAAAACCGCCGCGTCACCGATTTCCTGGAAAAGCCCGCCGATCCGCCCGCGATGCCCGGCAAGCCCGACATCGCGCTCGCGAGCATGGGCATCTACGTGTTCAGCGCGAAGTATTTGTATGACCTGCTGCAGGAAAACATCGAGACGTCGAACACGGATCACGATTTCGGCAAGGACATCATTCCGCGCGTCGTGACGACCGGCAAGGCGATCGCGCATCCGTTCAGCATGTCGTGCGTGACGTCGAGCAGCGATCCGGAAGCGCCCGCGTACTGGCGCGATGTCGGCACCGTCGATGCGTACTGGTCCGCGAATCTCGATCTCGCATCGACGATTCCGGAGCTCGATTTGTACGACCGCAAATGGCCGATCTGGACGAATCAGGAGCAGTTGCCGCCCGGCAAGTTCGTACGCGACCTGAACGGGCAGCAAGGCGCGATCACCAATCTGCTCGTGTGCGGCGGCTGCGTGATCTCGGGATCGCAGGTGTCGAAGTCGGTGTTTTCGTCGGCGGTGCGGGTCCACTCGTTCTGTAACATCAATGAGGCAGTCTTGTTGCCGCAAGTGACCATCGGGCCGAGTTGCCGTTTGCAGAAGGTCGTGATCGACCGCGGCTGCACGGTGCCCGAAGGTCTCGTGGTCGGCGAGGATCCGGACGACGATGCCGCGCGTTTCTTCCGCACGGAGTCCGGCGTCACGCTCATCACACGCGACGCGCTGGCGCGGCTCGGACAGCGTTAGACGCCGCGCGCCGGCCAATAAAAACCAATCGACGGGAGTGCCGATGACCGTATGCGTGCTGCATGCCGCAGCAGAAATGTTTCCGCTGTTGAAAACCGGCGGCCTCGCCGATGTGGTCGGCGCGTTGCCGCCCGCGCAATCGCAACTGGGCACGAACGCGCGCGTCGTGCTGCCGGGCTTTCCCGCCGTGCTCGCGGGTCTCGACGATCTTCAGCCCGTGGCCGATCTCGGCAGCGCGTTCGGCGCGGGCAATATCCGCCTCGAGCGCGGCGTGCTGCAGCCGCACGGCATCGTCGTGTATGTGGTGCGCGCCGATCAGTTCTACGATCGTCCGGGCAATCCGTATATGGATGCGACGAATCGTCCCTATGCCGATAACGATCGCCGCTTCGCGCTGCTCGGCTGGGCGGCGGCGCGCATCGCGACGGGCGTGGACCCGGCATGGAAGCCGCATATCGTCCACGCTCACGACTGGCATGCGGGACTTGCGCCGGCGTATCTGCGCGCGTTCGAGCGCGGCGGCGCGGCGCGGGTCGGCACTGTGATGACGGTGCACAACCTGGCGTATCAAGGCACGTTTCCGGCTTCGGAATTCGGCGCGCTGCAATTGCCCGGCGATTTCTACGCGGTGGAAGGCGTCGAATTCTACGGCCACGTCTCGTTTCTCAAGGCGGGGCTTTATTTCGCCGATCGCATCACTACCGTCAGCCCGACCTACGCGCGCGAAATCCAGACGCAGGCGCAAGGCGCCGGACTGCACGGTCTCCTGCAGACGCGCACGCACGACATCACCGGGATTCTGAACGGCGTCGATTATTCGATCTGGAGCCCGACCGCCGATGAATCCATCGCGTCGAAATACACGCAGGCGAAGATCGGCGGCAAGTCGAAATGCAAGACGGCGCTGCAGGAGCGCATGGGTCTCGCGAAGGACGACGACGCCCTGCTCTTCGGCGTCGTCAGCCGTCTGACGGAGCAGAAAGGACTCGACCTGCTGCTTTCGGCCGTGCCCGATATCGTCCAGCGCGGCGGCCAGCTCGTCGTGCTCGGCACCGGCGACCCGGCGCTCGAAACCGGCATGAAGAACGCGGCGGCGGCGCATCCGGGCGCGGTCGCGGTCGAACTCGGCTTCGACGAGACGCTTTCGCATTCGATCATCGCGGGCAGCGACGTCGTGATGGTGCCGTCGCGCTTCGAGCCGTGCGGGCTCACGCAGCTCTACGCGCTCGCGTACGGCTCGCTGCCGCTCGTGCATCGCGTGGGCGGGCTCGCGGATACCGTCGTCGATTCATCGCTCGAAAATCTCGCCGAGGATCTCGCGACCGGCTTCGTCTTCGATACTTTCGATCGCGCGGGCATCGTCGGCGCGATCCGGCGCGCGTTCGCGCTCAAGGCGCGTCGCACGGAGTGGAAGGCCGTCGTCAAGCGCGCGATGGGCCGGAGCTTCGGCTGGGAAGACGCCGCGCTCAAGTACGCGGAGGTTTATCGGGATTTGACGGGCGGCTGAGCCGTCCAGACGACGTCGCCATCCACCGCGTAGAGCGCGCAGCCGCGATGCTTGCGACTGCAATGCGCGATCGCCGATGCGATCGGGTCCGGCCCGAGTGCCGCGATCGACCACGCGCCATCCGGCGCGATCACGAAAGCGCGCGGACGCGGCAACTTCAGAAACGCGTCGTAGCCCTTGCGACCGGCGGCGTCGATGAACGGCACGGCGCTCGCATCGGCAAGCGCGGCGAAACCGGTCGCGGGCGGGCCCGAGCGCGTCCAGACCACCTGATCGTCGTACGCATAGAGACGGCAATCGGCCGTGAGCGCCGCACAGTCGCGCAGGGCCTGCGTCAACGGATCGAAGCCGCCGTGCGCCGCCGCGCCGCCGTTCGGTCCGATTGCAAACGCGCGCGGAATCGGCTTCGAGAGGAACTTCCGATACAGCGCGCGCATGCCCTCGCTGCCGAGATACGGCACCGCGGCGATGTCGTCGACGGCGGCGTATCCGCTCGAGGGCGGCGTCGCCATCGGCATGTTCTCCGGGTAAATCGACGCGAACGGCATGCCGATTTTCTTCAGGAACGCATCGAGTTTCGGCGTCCACACGCGCAAGCCTTCCCATGAACCCAGCAGCTTGTGGGAATCGGTCATGAAGGCGCCGTAGTTCGCAAGTTCGGCGTTCGCGCCCGCCGACGTGTAGCGCGCGAACATTTCCCGCCAGGTGCCGGCCGGAAAGAACGAATCGTTCTCGCCGTACAGCCACAGCGACGGAACGTGCGCACGCGCGCCGAGCGCCGCGCTGTCGCGGATGAGCGCAGCGTCGTCCGACGCGCATACGTCGACGCGCACGCCGCCGTAGAAGTTCACGACGCCCTTCACTTCCGGCGCGTTTCGCGCCCCGAACGCGAGGCTGTACCAACCGCCCGCGCTCTCTCCTGCGACAACGACGCGCGAACCGTCGACGTCAGGCTGCTGACGCATGTACGCGATGACCTTGCCGATATCGTCCGCCGCCTTGTTCGCGAGCCCCGCCAGATCGCACCCGTGCGCGCGCAGTTCGCCCGTCGATCCCGCGTAGCCGCGCATCATCGGCAGCGCAACCGCGTAGCCGCGCGACATGAAGTAGTTCGCCAGATAGGTGAGATGAAAGCGTGGCATCGTCGCCTTCGTTTTCTTGCCGTAACCGCCATGATTGATGACGGCGAGCGGAAACGGTCCCGCGCCCTCCGGCATCGCGATCGTCACCTGCAATTGCGCGGTATCGCCGCGCTCGCCGACCGGCACTTGCACGACGCGTTCGCCGGGCAATGCGGGAACCGGCGCACGCAACGCGTCGTAGGCGCTGGTTGCATGACTGTCCGATAGATGGAATGCCATCAGAAAGACGAAAAATAGCTGCAGTCGAAACATGGTTCCCGCGCGCGTAGCCTAAAGGCCGCATTATCGGCGTTTCCTGTTCGCGAACTTGCGCCGGCGGGCGCGCAATTTGCGTAAGGCACAAATTAATACAAATGCAGGAGCGCATATGCATAAACCCCTCGCAGGCCAGATTGCGCTCGTGACGGGCGCGAGTTCGGGCATCGGCACGGGCGTCGCGACCGCGCTCGCCGATGCGGGCGCGCACGTCGCCATCAACTATCACTCGCACGCGGAACCCGCCGAAAAGCTCGCCGCCGCGATCACGGCGAAAGGCGGCAAAGCGTTCGCGGTCGGCGCGGACGTCTCCGACGAAACCCAGATCGACGCGATGTTCGATGCCGTCGTGAAGCGCTACGGCACGGTCGATATCGTCGTCGCGAATTCGGGCTTGCAGAAGGACGCGAAGTTCACCGCGCTCACGCTCGACGACTGGAAGACGGTCATCGAAACGAATCTCACCGGCCAGTTCCTCACCGCGCAGCGCGCCGTGCGCGAATTCGAGCGGCGCGGCATGCGCGACGTGTCGAAGGCGCTCGGGAAGATCATCTGCATGAGTTCCGTGCACGAGGTCATTCCGTGGGCGGGACACGTGAACTACGCTGCGTCCAAGGGCGGCATTCAGATGATGATGAAAACGATCGCGCAGGAAGTCGCGCCGCAGCGCATTCGCGTGAACGGCATCGCGCCCGGCGCAATCCGCACCCCGATCAACAAGGACGCTTGGGATACGCAGGACAAGCTCGACAAGTTGCTGACGCTGATTCCGTATGGGCGCGTCGGCGAGGTCGAGGATATCGGGCGCGCGGCGGTGTGGCTTGCGTCTGACGATAGCGATTACGTCGTCGGCACGACGCTTTTCGTCGATGGCGGCATGACGCTCTATCCGGGATTCGCGGATAACGGCTGATGGCGGACAACGGAATGAACCCAATCAAGGTGGACGTCGCCGTGATCGGCGCGGGCACGGCCGGCATGGCCGCGTTTCGCGCGGCGCGGCTCGCGGGCGCGAACGCGGTGCTGATCGAGGGCGGCGAACCGGGCACGACCTGCGCGCGCGTCGGCTGCATGCCGTCGAAGCTGCTGCTCGCGGCGGCCAACGGCTTGCACGACGCGCATTCGCTCGCCGCGCGCGGCATCGAAGGCACGCACGCGCTCGAAGCCGATCGCGCGCGCGTGCTCGATTACGTGCGGCGCGAACGCGATCACTTCGTCAAGGGCGTACTCGACGAAATCAAAGCGCTGCCGGATGGCATGCTGCTGCGCGGCAAGGCGCGCTTCGAAGCGCCGACGCGATTGCGGATGGGCGACGGCACGCGCGTCGAGGCCAAAAGCGTCGTCATCGCGACGGGCGCCGCGCCGAGCGTGCCCGACGAGCTGAAGGTGTTCGGCGACAAACTCATCACGAGCGACGATCTCTTCGAACTGCGCACGTTGCCGAAGCGCATCGCCGTGTTCGGCGCGGGACCGATCGCGCTCGAGTTGGGGCAAGCGCTCGCGCGGCTCGGCATCGAAATTTTCATGTTCGGCAAAGGCGGCAGCGCGGGAGCGATTATGGACAAACCGGTGCGCGATGCGCTTATCGCCGCGCTCGCCGACGAGTTCTATTTCGATCCCGACGCGAAAATCGACGGCATGTCGCTAGAGGGCGGCCAGCCGACGCTGCGCTTCACGTCGCCGGACGGCGTGGCGCGCGTCGAACGCTTCGATCTCGTGCTCGCCGCGACCGGACGCGCGCCGAATCTGAAGCCGCTCGCGCTGGAAAACGCGGGCATCGAACTGAACGAAAAAGGCGCGCCGCTTTTCGACGAAACAACGATGCAATGCGGCGACAGCGCGATTTTCATCGCGGGCGATTGCGACGGCGCACGCCCGTGGCTCCACGACGCCGCCGACGAAGGCAAGCTCGCCGGCGACAACGCCGCGCGCTTTCCGGACGTGCAGCGGATCGAGCGCAAGGTGCCGTTCTCGATCGTGTTCTGCGAGCCGCAGGTGGCGATCGTCGGCGCATCGTATGACGATCTCGACAAGCCGATGACGGTCACAGGAGAAGCATCGTTCGAGAATCAGGGACGAAGCCGCGTCATGCGTCAGAATCGCGGCCTGCTGCACGTCTATGCCGACGCGAAAACCGGCAAGCTGCGCGGCGCGCAAGGCTGCGGCCCGGCGATGGAGCATCTCGGGCATCTGCTGGCGTGGGCGCTGCAACTGGAATTGACGCTCGATGAAGCGCTCAAACTGCCTTTCTATCATCCGGTCGTGGAAGAAGGCTTGCGCACCGCGCTAAAAGATGCAGATAGAAAATGCTACGAGGAAAGATCGGAAACACCGCCGGCATTACCAAGCGCCGCGGGTTGCTGATCCAAAAAAAACGAACGCCGGTTGCAAGCAACCGGCGTTTATCGTCGGAAAGAGCAAGGATCAGCTTCCGCTCAAACCATATTGCAGTGCGAGATCGAACCCGAGCACGACGAGCGAACAGAAAAGCCCCAAGGACAAATTCGCCAGTCTATGTCCGACGTCCTTGTGCTTCGTCAGCACGGCGCCCGCGAGGAACGCGATTTCCACGATGACCTGCATGCAAAACACGGCAATCATCAACGCGAACTCGTAACCCATCGAGTTGAAGTTCAGAAAGTTAAAGCCGTTCACCGCCACCCAAGACCCCACTCGCCAAGCTTCGTATGCCAATAGCAGCAACGGGAAGAAATAGCTGGCTACATAAGTCGGCACCGTGGCGTGCCGCAGTTCCATATTTAAGTGACGTGTTACTTGCATCGCGTACTCCTCATCTGATTGCCCGAAAACGACGGGCGTTCTACCTGCACCGTGGCGCAAACCGGAGCGTTCTGATCGAACGGCAGACGGGCGTCGTGCTTTCAGAATAGGACAATTTTTTGGAAAGCGAATCATCGTATTCCCGATGATCGTATCCAATAAGGCTTTACGCGCTTCGTTGTGCAGTGCAACTGAATAAAGCAGTTATTTCCCGGCCCTAAATTCGGCACGCGCATACGTGCCGATTTCCTAAAGTGTTCGAGCCGTATCAAACGCCAGAGTTCTTCGCGTACAACTTGATAATGCCCGAAAAATCGAGCCCGCCGAATCCTTGCTGGCTCATCGACTGATACAACTGTTGTGCCAGCGCACCCATGAATACCGGCTGCTTCGCGGCGCGCGCTGCATCGACGGCAAGTCCGAGATCCTTGAGCATTAAATCAGCGCCAAAACCGCCCGAATAACCGCGCGACGCCGGCGCGGTTTCGACGATGCCCGGATAGGGATTACACGTATCCGAGCTCCAGCAACGCCCAGTCGATGTATTGACGATACTCGCGAGTTTCGTCGGATCGATGCCGAGCGTTTCGCCGAGTTTCATCGCTTCGGCGACGCCGATCATGGAAATCCCTAGCAGCAAGTTATTGCAGATCTTCGCGATCTGGCCCGTGCCGGTTTCGCCGCATCGCACCATGTTCTTGCCCATGCCGGATAAGACGGGACGCAATGTTTCGAAGAGCGTTTCATCCGCGCCGACCATGAACGTCAGCGTGCCCGCCTGCGCGCCGACGACGCCGCCGGAAACGGGGGCATCGGCGAACGGGTTGCCCTGGTTCGCCGCCGCCTCGCCGATGAGCTTCGCGGTCGCCGGATCGATCGTGCTGCTGTCGACGAGCGGCACGCCTTTCCCAACGCCCGCGAGCACGCCGTCATCGCCCAGATAGACCGTCTTCACATGCTGCGCGGCGGGCAGCATCGTGATGACGACTTCCGCGCCTTGCGCCGCCGCGCGCGGCGATGCGGCGAGCGTCGCGCCCGCCGCCTTCGCCGCATCGAGCGCGGCGGAGACGAGATCGAACGCCGTCACCGCGTGGCCGGCCTTCAGGAGATTGGCGGCCATCGGACCGCCCATGTGACCCAAACCAATGAATCCGATTCGCATGGACATCTCCCTTTAGCGAAGCGCGATGGTCGTGTTGACGCCGTCGTTCACGGTGGCGTCGTCGAACCAGCGCGCGGTGACGGTTTTCGTCTGCGTGTAGAACTGCACGACCTGCTTGCCGTACGGGCCGAGGTCGCCGAGCTTCGAGCCGCGCGAGCCAGTGAAGCTGAACGCGGGCACCGGCACCGGAATCGGAATGTTGATGCCGACCTGACCGATATCGATCTCGCTCTGGAACTTGCGCGCCGCCGCGCCGCTTTGCGTGAAGAGACCGACGCCGTTGCCCATCGGATTGCGATTGACGAGCGCGATGGCGTCGTCGAGCGTATCGGCTTGCAGCACGCACAGCACCGGGCCGAAGATTTCCGTCTTGTAGATCGACATGTCGGTATCGACGTTCGTGAAGATCGTCGGTCCGATGAAGTTGCCCTTCTCGTAGCCCTTCACGTCGATATCGCGGCCATCGAGCGCGAGCGTCGCGCCCTCTTCCACGCCCTTGCTGATGAGCCCGAGAATGCGCTCCTTTGCCGCTTTCGACACGACCGGGCCGACGTCCGTATTCGGCTCTGTGCCGCCGTTGACCTTGAGCGTCCTGGCTTTCTCGACGAGTTCCGGCACCCAGTCCTTCGACGCCCCGACGAACACGGCCACCGACGTCGCCATGCAACGCTGACCCGCCGCGCCGAAGCCCGCGCCCGCGAGCGCGTTGAGCGTCTGCTCCTTGTTGGCGTCGGGCAGGACGACGGCGTGATTCTTCGCGCCCATCATCGACTGCACGCGCTTGCCGTGCTGGCTCGCGAGGTTGTAGACGTGCGTGCCGACGGCCGTCGACCCGACGAACGAAATCGCCTTGATATCGCGATGCGTGCAGATCGCATCGACGACTTCCTTGCCGCCATGCACGACGTTCAGCACGCCCGCCGGCACGCCCGCTTCGAGCGCGAGTTCGACGAGTTCCATCGTCGAGAGCGGATCCTGTTCGGACGGCTTCAGTACGAACGTGTTACCGCAGACGATCGCCATCGGGAACATCCACAGCGGGATCATGGCGGGGAAATTGAACGGCGTGATGCCGGCGCACACGCCGAGCGGCTGCCGTAGCGTGTACGTGTCGACGCCGCCCGCGACGTTTTCGGAGAATTCGCCCTGCTGCAGCGTCGAAATCGAACACGCGTGCTCGACCACTTCGAGACCGCGAAAGATGTCGCCTTCGGCATCGGCGAGCGTCTTGCCCTGCTCCGCCGTCAGCGTCCGCGCGATGCGCTTCTGGTTCTGGCGCACGAGGTCCTGAAACTTGAGCATCAGACGCATGCGCGTGCCGAGCGGCGTCGTGCGCCACGTCTGAAACGCCTTGTGCGCGGCGGCAACGGCGGCGTTGACTTCATCGACCGTCGCAAACGGCACGCGACCGACGACTTCCTGCGTCGCAGGATTGACGATGTCGCGCCACTCCGTCGTCTTCGAATCGACGAACTGGCCGTCGATCAGCAGTTTGGCCGTACGGACGGACGCACTCTGCGCCGGATGTTCAGCAGCGATATTCACGAGTCACTCCTTTTGGATGAGTTGTCACGAAGGGGAACGAAGACGCGCGGACGGAGCGCCGGTGCGGCGCCGAAGGGAAAAGGCATGTCGTCTCCGTTTATAAGAAATCGGCGCGCAGTGCAGCACGCTCGTTTCCTTGAGTATAGTTATGCAAAAGTCCATCATGGCACTAGAAAAACACCCGATCGATATGCAAAAAAACGCCATGCCAAACGTTATTCCAAGCGCCAAGCTCGATATCGGGCGCCTCAACTGGGACGACCTGCGCTTCTTCCTGGAAGTCGCGCGCACGCAGCGCGCGAGCGGCGCGGCGAAGCGTCTGGGCGTCGATTACACGACGGTCGCGCGGCGCGTTCGCGCGCTGGAGGACGCGCTCGGCACGCTTCTGTTCGACAAATCGCGCAGCGGCGGATTCATTCTGACGGCCGAAGGCCAGCGCCTGCTCGGTTACGTCGATTCGATCGAGACGACGGTGCAGTCCGCGACCGAGCAGATCGCCAATACGGGGCACGCGCTGTCCGGACACGTTCGCGTCGGTTCGACGGAAGGCTTCGGCTGCTTCTTTCTCGCGCCGCAACTCGCGCGCTTTCAGGACGCGCATCCGAACATCTCCATCGATCTGCTGCCGGTACCGCATTTCGTGAGTCTGTCGAAGCGCGAGGCGGATATCGCCGTCACGCTCGAACGACCCGAGCAGGGCCAATACGTTTATACGAAGCTGTGCGATTACCGGCTCAAGCTCTACGCGACCGCCGACTATCTCGACGCGCACGAACCGATCCGCACGAGCGACGATCTGCGTCATCATCGTTTCGCAAGCTATATCGACGATCTCGCGTTCAGCTACGAATTGCTGTATCTCGAACGCGCGGTGCCGGGCGCGGTGTCGCGCTGGCGCAGTACGAGCGCGATTGCGCAGTACTTCGCCGCGCTGCAGGGCCGCGCGCTCGCGATCCTGCCGTGCTTCATGACCGCGCCCGATCCGCGCTTCGTGCCGGTCTTGCCCGACCATATCGTCGTGACGCGCGCCTTCTATCTGTCCTGCCGCGAGGATTTGCGCAAGCTGAAGCGCATCACGGCTGTATGGGACTACCTGCGCGCGGCGGCCGAAGCGAACCGCGGCTTCCTGATGGGAGACGGCGCGCAGATGGCCTGGGTCGATGTCAAGTGATCCTGACCGGCGACACGCTTTTTGACAGCGATTCGAGACCGAACGTGGTATGCGTGACGCCACCGCGAACATCACAAAATTTGACTCGATAAATTCGTGGAATTTTGCTTCGATGTCCTGCCGAAACGTCACTCGCCCACGCGAGCTCGGGCATAATCGCCGGCCAGTTTCATTGCATTGCCGTGGAGAGCGCGGCGCACTCCATTCCCGTGATTTCCTCTAGTTTCTTTCCCGCTGCCCCGACGGGCCGCGCCGTGCGCTAATGGCTTTCGTCATCTGGTCACGGCGGTCCATGTCCCGCCAGCGCATCCGTTTCGTCGAGGCCCGCACGGCGCGCGCCATCGCGGTCATCGGCGCCATTACGCTTCTCGTGGCCGCGCTTGCGCTCGGCATCGCGATCGGCACCATGTTCGCGCGCAGCCATCTCGGCGAGGAGCAGACGCTGATGTCGCGCCGCTCGTACGAGATCGAAGAGCTCGGCCGCATCAATGCCGCGCTGATCGAGCTGACGCCGCGCGTCGAAGGCCTGTCCGCGCAAGTCAGCGAGCTGCACGAATTCGACACGCATCTGAAGGCCGCGCACGGCGCGGGCGGCACGTCCGGCGTGCATGACGTGCCGCCGCTGCCCGACAGCGAAGAGCCAGCCACGTCGCTCGACGGCGCGGGCGGCCCCGCCTTGCCGCCGCGCCTGTGCGATATCGGCCGCGCGGCGGCGGGCGCGCCGCGGCAGCGTTTGAAGAGCGCGCATCGGATCATCGATTGCCTGAACGACGAAGTCTCGCAATTGCAGACGCAAACGCTCGCCCACTACGCCGCGTACATGGCCTTTCCCGGCCGCAATCCGGCACCCGGCCTGCGCAGCGGCTCGCCTTACGGCAACCGTCTGGACCCGTTCACGGGGCGTCTGAGCTTTCATCCCGGCATCGACTTCGCCGGACCGGCGGGCACGCCGATTCTCGCCAGCGCGGGCGGACGCGTCATCGCGGCGGGCGAGCGCAACGGCTACGGCATTTCGGTCGACATCCGCCACAGCGACGGCATGGTGACGCGCTATGGACACGCGTCGCGCATCTTCGTGAAAACCGGCGAATTCGTGATGCCGGGACAGGTGATCGCGGAAGTCGGCTCGACCGGCCGCTCGACGGGGCCGCATCTGCATTTCGAAGTGATCGTCGACGGCGCTCAGATCAATCCTTCTCCCTATCTCGCGCTCTTCAGGCGTTTGTCGCATGCGCAAAGTTGATTCGAAGCGGCTGTCGCTGCAACTCTCCCGCCAGTCCTATTCGCTGACGCCGAGGCGCGGCGCGGGCATCTGGCTCGGACTGATCGCGGCCGTGTGTGCGATCGCGGCGCTCGCCGCCGCAGGCTTCGCACTCAAACGCTCGCATGAAGACGTGCGCAAGCTCGACGCGCTCTGCGCGCCACCCGTCTCCGAGCAAAAGCTGCGCGAGCAGCTCGCGCATGCTCAGCTCGCGCTCGAACAGGAGATGGCGAGCCGTACCTCGCTGGAAGACCGCGTAAAGGACAGCGCGGCCGAAATCCAGCGTCTGCAGACCGATCTCGCTTTCCTCAGGAAGCAGCAAAAACCCAATTGAGCGGCACGCGTCAGCGCGGGCTTCGTGCAGCAACCCTTTACCGCATCGCAAGGACTCGACATGTTTTCATCGAAGAAGGATTCCAACGGCATCAAGATGGCCAAGCTCGCGACGCTCGTCGCGCATAACGTGCATATCTCGGGCGATCTCGAGTTCAGCGAAGGCCTGCGCATGGACGGCCAGGTCACGGGCAACGTGGCCGGCCGTCCGGGCGAAGAAACGCTGCTCGTCGTGAGCGATCAGGGCGCGATTCGCGGCAACGTGAGCGCTTATAACGTCATCATCAACGGCTGCGTGACGGGCGATGTCACCGTCGCGCATTTCGTCGAACTTCAGTCGAACGCGCGCGTGCTGGGCAACATTTACTATCAGCAGTTGCGCATGGATATCGGCGCGACGGTCGAAGGCAAGCTCACCAAGTTCGATTCGCAGACGGCGCACGTCCCGAGTCTGCCGGCGCCGCCCGAATACAACATCGACCTCGTCTCGAACTGACGGCAGACAACGAGCGCCGGAGAATCCGCGCGTGCTGGCAGCCGGGCGCGTGTCCGGCTAAGATTCGATGGATCAAGGCCACGCGCTCGCGCCCCTGGCGAAATCACGCGACTTCGAGCGTCCATCGACACGTGGCCGGTTATATCCAGATAACGATAAAGGGCGTCCCATGCTGGTCAATTGCGCGGCTTATCAGAATGGCCGAAAGCTCGCGGACGTCGAGATCGACGATATCAACGCCTATCGCGATCTGCCCGACTCTTTCATTTGGGTTGCATTGAAAGAGCCTGGTCCTGGCGAACTCGCGCACATGACGCAGCAGTTCGGCTTGCACGAGCTGGCGGTCGAAGACGCGCAGCACGGTCATCAGCGGCCGAAGATCGAGGAATACGGCGACTCGCTGTTCGCGGTCTTTCATACGGTCGAATTCGACGAAGAAGGCGAAGTGCTCGTCGGCGAAATGAACGTGTTCGTCGGCACGAACTACGTGCTTTCGGTCCGCAACCGCACGACGCAAGGTTTTCAGGAGGTGCGCAAGCGCTGCGAGCGCGAGCCGCATCTGCTCAAGCACGGCCCCGCGTTCGTGATGTACGCGCTGCTCGATGCGGTCGTCGATCGATACTTTCCCGTGCTCGAGACGCTCGGCGCGGAAGTCGACGAAGTGGAAGAGCGCATCTTCGAGCAAAAAGGCTCGGTGGAATCGCGCGAGATCATCGAGGATCTGTACTCGCTCAAGCGGCGCATGACGATCCTGCAGCATCACACCGCGCCGCTGCTCGAAGCCGTCAGCAAGCTGTATGGCGGGCGCTCGCCCGGCGTGTGCTCCGGCATGCAGGAATATTTCCGCGACGTGTACGATCACCTGCTGCGCATCGTGAAGACCATCGAAGGACGGCGCGAAATGATCGTCACGGCGATCCAGGTGAATCTCGGTCTGATCGCGCTCGCGGAAAGCGAAGTGACCAAGCGCCTCGGCTCGTTCGCCGCGCTCTTCGCCGTGCCGACGATGATCGCCGGCATCTACGGCATGAACTTCAAGTCGATTCCCGAGCTCGACTGGGTCTACGGCTACCCGACGTGTCTCGCGGTCATGCTGGTGGTCGATGTCGTGCTCTACTGGCGCTTCAAGAAGGCCGGCTGGCTGTAGCAAGAATGTTCCTTTTCGGAACCTTCGGGCGAAATTCGTTGTCTAATCAAGCGATTTGCGAGAGAATGTCATCTGGCCTTGCAAAATCGGCCTATCGACCGCACATGACGTAAGCGCACGGCAGAAGCGCTCACTTCCGCAGCACACGTTGCTTTTCCGTTTCAACCGCACATCGGCTCTGCTGTTGCCGATGTCGCCGTCCCGGTCATGCCGGCCACGGCGCGCCGCATCCGCGGTTCGCCCTGTCGTCCGGCCTATGCCGTCAAGCTCACGACGAGCCTGAGATAGAGACGCAGCGCGCCCCGCATGCACGTTTATCGTGCATGGACGCGCCAGGCCACGCTTTGCATCGCCACTTACGATTCGTAGCGACGACGCTTTCGGGCAGCGGCGCAGAACGGTTCGTTGGCGTCGAATGCGCGTTTTTCGCGCGATGCGCGGCAGCACCCACTACAACTCATTACAGGAGCCCCCATATGGCGAAAGAAGAACTCATCGAACTCGACGGTATCGTTGACGAAGTGCTTCCCGACAGCCGCTATCGCGTGACGCTGGACAACGGCGTCGTCGTGGGCGCTTACGCCTCGGGCCGCATGCGCAAGAATCACATCCGTATTCTGGCCGGCGACCGCGTAACGCTGGAACTGTCGGTGTACGACCTGACGAAGGGCCGCATCAACTTCCGTCACAAGGACGAGCGTGCCGGTGGCGGCGCCCCGCGCGCACCGATGCGCCGTCGTTGATTTCCCTGCATCATCCGTAACGAGCGTGAGCCTGATCCGCAGCGCGCGCTTTTGAACCAAACACGCGGATCATTCTGAACTTCGACGCGGCCGCTCATCCGTCAAGGCTGCGCAGCGCGTCGATGTCCCTTCTTCCTTCAGCCGCGCGCCGCCAAGAGCGCGTCGATGCCGACCGCGAAGCCGTCCTCGTCGTTGCTCTTCGAGACCAGGCTCGCGCGACGCTGCACGCTGTCGGATGCCTGCCCCATCGCGATCGATACGCCCGCGATCTCGAACATCGCCACATCGTTGCCCATGTCGCCGAGCACGGCCACGCGTTCGAGCGGCACGTTCGCGAGTTGCGCCAGTTCGCGTACCGCAGTGCCCTTGTTCGCTTCCAGGCTCGTGATATCGAGGTAATAGGTCTGCGAGCGCGCGGCGTGTCCGCGGCCTTCCAGTTGCTTTTGCACGCTGCTTTCGACGCGCGCGAGCAGCGCCGTATCGGCGGTCGAGCCGACGATCTTGTCGACCTCGCCGAGATCGACATCGTCGAAACGCGTGACGAGCACGCCTTCGTAGCCGACCGTGCGCGTTTCGAGCGGCACGTAGGTGCCTTCTTGATTCGTCAGATACCAGGCGTCGTCGATGAACACCCACGCGTCGACGTTCGCCGACGCGAGCGCTTCGAGCGATGTCTGCACGACATCGCGCGGCAGCTTGTGCGACGACAGCAAATCCCACGTGCCCGGCCTGACGAGACTGCCGCCGTTGTACGACGCGTAAGGCATGTCGACGTCGAGCGCCTCAACGATATGCCTCATGCCCTTGCCCGGCCGGCTGCTCGCCACGGTAAAGCGCACGCCCGCTTCCTTCAGGCGACGCACGGCGTCAATCGCCGGTTGGCCCAATGCCTTGTCGGTATAGAGCAGCGTGCCGTCGCAATCGGTGACGACGAGTTCCGCTTTGGCGAGCGCGGCGAACGCCGCATCGGCGTCGCCGTTCACGCTGTGAAGTCCGTATTTGCTGTTGGCGTTCATCAGTGCGCCCCTTCACGCTGATTGAAATGCGGCAACTGGCGCGTCTCGCGCACCGAGCGCGGATGCCACAGCCGCGCGCCGCCTTCGATGCCCGCCGCATTCGACACGACCGCGACGTTATCCGGCAGCTTGAACTTGATATGCGCCGCGTTGCCGCCGCCGATCCACAGCCTGTCGTAGTTCGTCAGCGTCGCCAGGATGCCGATGATCTTCTCCACGCGCCGGCTCCAGCGCTTCTTGCCCGCCTTCTCGCGCGCCGCGTTGCCGATGTACTCGTCGTAAGTCTTGTCCTTCGCGACCGGATGATGCGCGAGCTCCAGATGCGGCATCAGTTCGCCGTCGCGAAAGAGCGCGGTGCCCGCGCCCGTACCGAGCGTCAGCACCATTTCGATGCCGCGCCCTTCGATCGCCGCGAGCCCTTGCATCTCGGCGTCGTTGATCATGCGCGCGGGCACGTTGCCGAGGCGCTCGGCGATCAGTTGCGCGAGCGGCACGCCGCGCCAGGCGGGCGTGCCGAGATTCGGCGCGGTCAGCACGACGTTATCGCGCACGACGCCCGGAAAGCCGATGGAAATGTGCGTCGGCGGCTCGGCGACGATCGGCGCGATCAGTTCGATGAGCGTCTCCACGACCACGTCGGGCTTCGCCGGATGCGGCGTCGCCACGCGCACGCGGTCGCTCTTCATCTCACCGTCCGCCGAGATGATGGCCGCCTTCAACCCGGTCCCGCCGATATCGATCGCGAGAATGCGTTCCGCCTTGATCGCGAGTTTGTCCGCCGTGACGTGGGTCTTCTGCTTGGCTCTTGATTCTGTGCTCACGCTCGTTGTCCTTTTGAGTTTGCGTTGCGATGAGATGAGTTCAGTTCTTCTTGTGCGCGTCGGTCAGCGGTCGCCACGCGCGGCCGTCGTCGGCAAGCAGCTTGTCCGCTTCGGCCGGCCCCGCGCTGCCCGCCGCGTAACCGCGCACGGGCAGCGGACTGTCCGGATGCAGCACGCGATCCACCGCCGCCCAAGCCGTCTCGATGCTGTCCGCGCGCTGAAAGAGCGTCGCGTCGCCGAGCATGCAGTCGTAGAGCAGCGTCTCATAGCCGACGTTCGCGCGCTCCGCGAAGAAGTCGGCATAGTCGAACCTCGAACGCACCTTGCCGATCTGCATTACCGGTCCCGGCACTTTCACGTTGAAATCGAAGCTCGTGCCGTGCGCCGGATCGATGCGCAGCGTGAACACATTCGGCGTCAGCGCATCGACGGGCGTATCGCGAAACAGCAAAAACGGCACCGCCTTCAGTTGCACCGCGATCTCCGTGCGACGCTCGGTGAGCCGCTTGCCCGTGCGCAGATAAAACGGCACGCCGGCCCAGCGCCAGTTCTCCACGTACACGCGCGCCGCCGCGTAGGTTTCGGTCCGGCTATCTTTGGCCACGCCCGGTTCTTCCTTGTAGCCCGGCCCGGCGGGTCCGGCTTCGTACTGGCCGAGCACGACGTCGTCGGCGGTGAGCGGACGGATCGCATCGAAGACTTCGGCTTTTCTGTCGCGCACGGATTCGGCATCGAAGGAATTCGGCGGCTCCATCGCGACCATGCCGAGCAACTGGAACAGATGGTTCGGCAGCATGTCGCGAAACGCGCCCGTCTGCTCGTAGAACTTGCCGCGCCCTTCCACGCCGATCGTCTCCGCCGCCGTGATCTGCACGTTGTCGATGTACTCGCGCCGCCAGATCGGTTCGAACATCGCGTTGGCGAAGCGCACGGCGAGAATGCTCTGCACCGTGTCCTTGCCGAGAAAATGGTCGATGCGGTACACCTGCGACTCGTCCGCATACTTGAGGATGCAGCGGTTCAGTTCCTGCGCCGACGCCAGATCGCTGCCGAACGGCTTCTCGATGACAAGCCGTCTGAAATTGCCGTCCTTCTCTTCGAGCATGCCCGCCGCGCCGAGATGCTCGATGATCGGCTGAAAGAACCGCGCGCCCACCGCGAGATAGAACACGACGTTGTCCGACTTCGCCTGCGCGAGCCGCGCCTTGAGCCGGGCAAAGGTTTCGTCCTCTTCGAATTCACCGGGGAAATATTCGAGCCGCCCGACGACCCAGTTCCACGCGTCCTCGTTCAACTGCGACGTGTGAAACGTCGCGGCCTTGTCGGCGGCGAACGTGCGCAGCGATTGCGTGAGCTCGTCGCGCCATTCGGACGTCTCGCGCTCGCCGTGATTCACGCCGATGATCTCCATGCCGTCGTCGAGCAGCTTGTCGGCGGACAGGTTGTAGAGCGACGGCATCAGCAAGCGCTTGGTGAGATCGCCGCCCGCCCCGAAAATCACGAGCGTGCATGGCGGCGCGGGATGCTTGCCGGCGCACGTCGCGCTGGCCGGGTTGTTTTCCTTCGATTGATTCGCTTCGTTCGATTCTTTCGGCATGGCGTATCGCCCCTTGTCAGTTGCGCTTGAACCTGGAAAGACCTGCATCGATGCGGCACAGTTCATTCGAACGACGCGTTGCAAGCTCGCGCGACGAATAACGTATGCATTTTGTAATTTTTAACCTTTCGTGTCGTAAAATATGCGCGCCTGACGACAGCACTCGCGGACATTGCGACATCGAAGCTTGACGAAGCCTGAACTCCATATGAACGCACACGACACTTCCATCGACCTCGCCGCCTACTTCGAGCGCATCGGGTACGCGGAATCCGTGCGGCCCGCGCCGACGCTCGACACACTGCGCGCGCTGCATCTGCTGCATCCTCAGGCCATTCCCTTCGAAAATCTCGACGTGCTGATCGGCCGCCCGATCCGGCTCGATCTCGAATCGATCCAGCGCAAGCTCGTCGCCGGACGGCGCGGCGGCTACTGCTACGAGCACAACCTGCTGTTTCGCAGCGTACTTCAGACGCTCGGTTTTCGCGTGCGCAGCTTCGCAGGACGCGTCCTGTGGGGCCGCGAGCTGTCTGACATGCCTGCGCGCACGCATATGCTGCTGCTCGTCGATCTCGACGAAGGCGCGTTCCTCGCCGACGTCGGCTTCGGCGGCATGACGCTTTCCGCGCCGCTCGCGCTCCAGACGGGCCTCGAACAGATCACGCCGCACGGCGCTTTCCGCCTCGAAGGGGCCGGCGAAGCGCCCGGCTACGTCCTGCAGGCGCTCGTGAACGGCGCGTGGACGAACGTCTATCGCTTCGACCTCGATCCGCAGTATGACGCCGACTACGAGATGGCCAATCATTTCGTGTCGATGTATCCGCAGTCGATCTTCCTGCACAACCTGCTCGCCGCGCGTCTCGCGCCGGGCAAGCGCCTCGCCCTTTTCAACCGGCGTTTTTCGATCCACGACGAACGCGAAGGCAGCGATCATCGCGAACTCGACGGCACGGCCAGTCTGCGCCGCGTGCTCGAAGGCGAACTCGGCATTCGTCTGCCGGATGGCGCCGAACTCGACGCCGCCCTCGCCCGTCTGCCCAACCAAGCTTAATCAGAAGACCACGATGTTCAAGAAGAAGACGCGCGGCGGCAGCGATTTCCAGACGCATCACCGCAGCGCGGTGCTCGCAAACCGGCTGCCGGCCTGGCGCTCGCGGCTCGTCGTCATCGGGGTGACGGCGGCGTTTTTGACGCTAGCCGGACGCGCGCTGTGGGTCCAGGTCATCGACCACAAGTTCTATATCGGCGAAGGCCAGAAGCGCTATCAGCGCACGCTGGCGCTCTCGGCGACGCGCGGACGCATCGTCGATCGCAATGGCGCGATGCTCGCCGTCAGCCTCGCGACCTACGAAGTCTGGGCGACGCCCAAGCTCTTCGACGGCGATCACGGTGGCGAGATCGCGCGCCTGCTCGACATGCCGCCGAAGGATCTGCAGCGCCGCATCGACGGGACTCGCGCGTTCGTCCTGCTCAAACGTCAGGTGGAAGCGGAAACCGCCGAGCGCATCGCGACGATCGGGCGCGCGGGCATTACGCTCGTGCCGGACACCAAGCGCTTCTATCCCGAAGGCGAATCGGCGGCGCACGTCGTCGGCTTCACGAATAACGAGGATCACGGGCAGGAAGGCGTCGAGCTGGCCGCCGACGCGCGTCTGACGGGCGCGGCCGGCCAGCGCGAAGTGATCCGCGACCGGCTCGGGCGCGTGGTCTCGCAGATCGGCGAGCCGGCCATGCCGCAGAACGGCGAAACCATTCAGTTGACGATCGACCGGCGCATCCAGCAACTCGCGCATTCGCAACTCAAGGCGGCGATCGCGAAGCACAAGGCGCGCGCGGGCAGCGTCGTCGTGCTGGATGCGAAGAACGGCGAAGTGCTCGCGCTCGCCAACTATCCGAGTTTCGATCCGAACGATCGCTCGCGCCTCACCGGCGAGCAGTTGCGCAACCGCGCGCTCACGGACACCTTCGAGCCCGGCTCGACGATCAAGCCGCTCGTCGCCGCGCTATCGATCGATCTCGGCCGCGTGCGGCCCGAAACGCGCATCGACACATCGCCGGGCACGTTCAAGCTCGGCCCGAACGTGATTCACGACACGTCGAATCACGGCGTCATCACCGTGTCCGAGGCGGTGCAGATGTCGAGCAACGTCGCGCTCACGAAGCTCGCGCTGCAGATTCCCGCGCAGACGATCTGGGACAAGTACCGCGAATACGGCATCGGCCGCGCGCCCGAGCTGACGTTTCCGGGCGCCGCGACCGGCCGCCTGCGCGCGCCCGAGCGCTGGAAGCCGATCGAACAGGCGACGATGGCGTATGGCTACGGTTTATCGCTGTCGCTCGTGCAGATCGCGCAGATCTACACGGCGTACGCCGGCGACGGACGCTTTTATCCCGCCACGCTGATTCACGGCGAAACGCGCCGCGACGCCGTGCAGGTGACGAAGCCCGCGACCGCGAAGGCCGTGCGCAACATGCTCGAAAACGCGACCGGCGACCACGGCACGGGCCGCGCGGCGGCGGTGGAAGGCTATCGCGTCGGCGGCAAGACGGGCACGGCGCGCAAGCAGGTCGGACGCTCGTATGCGGCGAACAAGTACCGCGCGTCGTTCGTCGGCATCGCGCCGATGAGCGATCCGCGCGTGATCGTCGCCGTGATGATCGACGAGCCCACGGGGGGCACCTATTACGGCGGAACGGTCGCGGGGCCGGTGTTCTCGGGCATCGTCGGCGCGACGCTGCCGCTGCTCGGCGTGCCGCCCGACGCATGAAGCGCGGCGCACGCGGGCGCGGGCCTTGCTGCAGCGTGACCGGACTGTCAAGGGCTTGTGCTCTAATGTCGTGTTCGGCACCAGAAGATCAAACGGGAAAGACCATGAAAAAACTCGCCGCGGCGCTCGCGTTGCCTGTGCTTTTCGCCGCCTGCGCCCAGTTTCATAACGAAGATGCAGGACAACCCGAAGTCGAGAAATCGTCGACGGAAAACAAGGTGAACGGCATCGTGCAGTGCATCGCCGCCGAAGCGAAAAAGCACGACGCCCAATACAAGCAGACGTCCATCCCGCAAGGCGTGATGCTCGAATTCGGCGATTCCAACGTCATCAAGGTCCGCTACGACAACGGCGAGACCACGTACCGGTACTATCCGGGGCAGCGTCATCCGTCGAACATGTGGATCGAAGGCGCGGGCAAGAAATGCGCGCCGGCGGACGCCACCGCTCACGACGAACCTCAGAAATAAGCAGACAGGACCATGCGCTCGACCAAAGCCATCAGCGCCGTCGAACGGCTCAAGACGCGCAGCGGCAACGCGAATTACGCGGCCATCTCGATGCCGGGCGGCTACTTCTATCTCGCCGAGCGCGCGCCCGAAGGCACGAAGAAAATCTCCGAGCCGATGCCGATGGACGACTTCGTCGCGTTCGTCAACGCCCGCGATCCGGCCAAGCCGCGCAAGGCCAGCAAGCTCGATCTCGCGATGGAAGAACAGATTGGCCGCAGCGGCAAACGCACGGCAAAAACGCCGTCCGCGAACGACGAATGATCGGCCTGCGTCGCCCTTGCGCGACGCAACATCGAAATCCCCGCGTTGCTCTCACACCAATGTGCGATGACAGACGGAGCCATCAGGTCCGCGTTGCGTACATTTTTGTTAACGATCGAAATCGCCGAGACAGGCAACGATCGGTCATCCGAAGAAAAGAGCAAGGGCCACCCGCTTAGCCACAAAAATATGCGCGGGTGAACGGGGTGCCTCAACGGCGCGCGTGTCCGATGTCGGGACAAGCCGTCGTATGGCCGAGAGGAAGACCAAATAATGAAGAAGAAAAACGAGACCAAGGGCAGTCTCTTGCCCTCGGCGTTGGCTGACGTCGAGCTTCAGCACATCGAGCGCGCACTCGCGCAACTTCGCACGATGCACAAGCAGTCTTCCGGCACGCTCAACGTCGAATACTGGCGGGAGCGGCTCGCCGCCGTGGTCAAGGGTTACGCGCTCGTGCCGGCGCAGAAGCAACGCATCGAAGCGTTGCGCGTCGCGCTCGACACAGTCGACAGCGGTCCGCGCGACGGCTCCGGCAGCCGTAAAAGATCGACCAACAGGCTTTGGGCGAAAGCGGCCTAAGAACCGCTTTCGCCGCTCGCGCTGCGGCGCGAATCCCTCGTTCGCGCCCGCGTCTCGCGACGAAGCGGGCGTGCAACGGTCCTTTGAACTTCCGACGATTCACGGCACGCGCGTTTCAACGCGCCGCTTTGCCGCGTCAGGCACCGTTCATGCTCGAAAGCTAGTCTTTCGATCATGCCGGGAATCGCCATGTCCACTTTCTTTCACGACCGCGCGGGCGCATCGCGCCGGCCCTCGCCGATGCTCGCGAACGCGATCGTCGCCAGTCTCATCGCGACGTTCAGCACGGTCGGCGTCGCGCAGATCACGAACGGCGGCGGGTCGGAGCGACAGGAAAGCCGTCAGTCGGATTCGAGCTCGCGCGCGAATCCATCGGGCTCGCCGCTGGTCGAATCGCAGAAACCGCAATCGAAGGATGCCGCGCAGGGCCGCGCCGCGACCGCCGACAAGAAGCACAAGGCCGAGGGCAGCACCGGCTTCAACAACGGCCTTTACGGCACGGGCGCGGGCAACAACAAATGATGCGCGCTTAGTCGCGATGCCGCTGCGGCGCGCTCGTGATCTCTGGCGCGATCGCCGCGTGATTGACGATCGCGACGAGCGACACGCCGCCAATCACATTGCCGATGAACGTCGGCACGAGGAACACGAAGAAGTAGTCGGAGATGTCCGCCGCGCCGATCATCACCGCGTAGGCCGCTTCGACCGATCCGGCGATGACGTGCGTGAGCTTGCTCACAGCGACGGTGTAGGTCACGAGCAGGATCGTGAGGAGCCGCCCCGAGCGCGCGCTCGGCAGCAGCCATACCATCAGCGCGATCAACCAGCCGGAAAACACGCCGCGAACGACGGTCACGCCGAAATCCGCGGAAAGCGGCGTCATCGCGACCTTGGCGAGCGCCTCGCTCACTTCCGGCGAAAAGACGCCGCGAATCTGCAGGATCGCGGCGAAGATCGTCGTGCCGACCAGGTTGAAGAAAAGCACGATCGCCCAAAGGCGCAGCGCCTTGAACAACGTCGACAAATCGCGCCGCGTAAGGACCGGCAGCACCGCCGTCAGCGTGCTTTCGGTGAAGAGCTGCTGACGTCCGAGGATCACGAAGACGAAGCCGATCGTGTAGCCGAAGCTCGATACGAGTCCCGTCCAGCGGGCCTCCGGCAGCGCGCTTTCGAGAATCGACTGGACGAGAAAGGAGAATCCCATCGACAGGCCGGCGGCGAGCGCCGACCACATCAGCGCCGCGAAGGTGCGCTCCATCGCGACTTCGCCTTCCTCGCGCACGATCTCGTGGATGACGAGCGGATGCGGTGCGGAATGCTCGGCGGCTTGCTCCTGCTCGGCGCTGTCGAGATGCGGCGAGTCGGCCCCCGCTTGCGGGTCGTTCATGTTCTTTCTCCCTGAACGCCGCTCGATGCGAAATGTGGATGAGCGGCTGGCGCATCCACGAAGCAGGAAGAATGCCCGTTGATTATCTGGCGACCCCGCCGTCGAGCGATTCGTAACCGCGCCACTTGTAGATGAGCGCGGAGACGATCCAGCACGCCGCGAACAGCGCGACGATGCCGTAGCCGAGCATCCCGAAGTGCTCGGAGAGCGACGCTGCCACGTCCCACAGTCCGCCCTTCAGCCGCAGCCGGTCCGCGATCAGCCCGAGCGCCTCGATGCCGCCGATCAGCACGGCAATCAGCACCGAGACGAGCGTCACGGTGAGGTTGTAGTAGAGCTTGCGGATCGGCTTCATGAAGGCCCAGCCGTAGGCGCCGGTCATCAGCAGGCTGTCGGCGGTGTCGATGAGCGACATGCCCGCCGTGAACAGCATCGGGAACACGAGAATCGACCACACCGGCATGCCGCGCGCCGCTTCGGCCGCCGCGATGCCCATCAACCCGATTTCGGTCGCCGTGTCGAAGCCGAGGCCGAACAGAAAGCCGAGCGGATACATGTGCCAGCTCTTGCCGATCAGCCTGAAAAGCGGACGGGCGATGCGCGCAAGCGGACCGCCGCCGACCGTGAGCATGTCTATGTCGTCGTCGCGGCAGGTTTCGCCGCGCCGCACGCGACGGAACGCGCGCCATACGCCGCGCAGCACGAACAGGTTCATCGCCGCGATCGCGAACAAAAAGAGCGACGACACCGACGTGCCGATGATTCCGCCGATCTCGCGGTACTCGGCGAACCGGCCGTGCACGGCCATCGCCGTCGCGGCGATGAGCGCGGTGGCGGCGATGACGATCGTCGAATGTCCGAGCGAAAAGAAGAAGCCGGCGAAGTGCGGCCGCTTGCCTTCGTGCATCAGCTTGCGCGTGACGTTGTCGATGGCGGCGATATGGTCGGCATCGACCGCATGGCGCAGCCCGAGCGAATACGCGAGCAACGACGTGCCGAGCAGCAGCGGATAGTGACGGAACGCGACCAACGCCCAGAGCCATGCGAGCACGTTGAACGCGATCAGCCCGCCGATGAGCCGCGCGGATTTGCGCGGCAGGTTGCGATGCGCCTGATGCGGCGCGGAAGCGGGCTCGATCGGTTCGGACATATGCGCGCGCTTGCGAGGATGAAGGGACAAAGCATAACGTGCGCCGATGCATGGTCAAAAATCGGATGCATATTGCGTCGAATGCGAAATCCTTAGCCGGATTCCTTGGTTGGGAGGCGTGCGACGCGCCGCTACCATGGCCCTTCGCCATTTTCGACGTCCGCCATGCCCCGCTATCTCGACGACGCCCAACGCCAGGAACTCCAACGCCAGCGCGAAACCTGGCGCTGGCGCAGCGAATGGCCGACGTGGGCGGTCGCCGTCGCGATCTACGGCGGATGGTTCGGCGTCGCGCTCAACGCGCGCGCGATCGGGCTGGTTCCGGCCGTCGCGCTGCTCGCGGTGCTGTCGTGCTGGTATATGTCCCTGCAGCACGAGCTGATGCACGGTCATCCGACGCGCTGGCCGCTCGTCAACATGCTTATCGGCATCGCCCCGCTCGCGGTATGGTTTCCGTATGAGGTGTATCGCGAGTCGCATCTGCGGCATCACGACGACGCGCATCTGACCGAGCCGGGACGCGATCCCGAGAGCTATTACGTGACGCCCGAACAGTGGGCGAGCGCGGGTCCCGTCCTGCGCGCCGCGCTCGCCGCGCGCAATACCTTCGCGGGCCGGATGCTCGTCGGGCCGTGGTTCTCGATCGCGGCATCGTGGCGCGAGGCGGCGCAGGCCGTCGTCGAGCGGCGCTGGAAAATCGTCGCGAGCTGGATCGTGCATCTCGCGTCGCTCGTGCTGCTCGCGAGCTGGCTCGACACGCGATGCGGCATTCCGTGGCGCGCCTTCGTGTTCGGTGTCGGCTATGCGTCGCTCGCGCTGGCGTCGATTCGCTCGTTTCAGGAGCATCGCGCGGCGGAGAGCCATAGCGAACGCACGGTCGTCAACGAGGCTGCGTGGCCGTGGCGACTGCTCTTTCTCAACAATAACTTTCACGCCGTGCATCACGATCTGCCGGGCGTGCCGTGGTTCGCGCTCGGGCGGATCTATGCGCGGCGGCGCGATGCCTATCGCGCGAGCAACGGCGGTTTCGTCGTGCGCGGATACGGCGAATGGGCGAGCCGTCACGCGTTCGCGCAGGCTGCTGAACCGGTGCATCCGCTCGCCGCGCCGGACGCATCTGCCGATCGACGCCGCGACGCGCGCCGCGAACCCGCGCGTCTCGCGAGCTGACGCCTCCCACGGTACGATTCGCGTCATGCACTGGATCGCCGCCCTGCCGATGTACAACGTCGCGCCCGCGCTCGCCGCGGATTGGCGCACGCTGCTCGAACGTGTCCGCGAGCAGCTCGCGGACTGGCTACGCGCACGCGGCGATACGCTCGAGATCGTCGATCCCGGTGCGGATCTCACCGCGTTCTGGCTGCGCGACGACGTGTTGTTGTCGCAAACCTGCGGCTATCCGCTCGTGCATGCGCTCGCGAATCGCGTGCAAGTCGTAGGCGCGCCCGATTTCAACGCGCCCGGCTGCGAAACCGGCGCTTATCGCAGCGTGATCGTCATCGGGGCGCGTGTCGGCGCGCAATCGGTCGAAGACTGCCGAAACCTGCACGCAGCCTACAACGACGACGATTCCAACAGCGGCATGAACCTTTTCCGACACGCCGTCGCTCCTTACGCGAACGACGGGCGCTTTTTCGCGTCGGTGACGAAAACCGGCGCGCATCTCGCGTCGCTCGCCGCAATCGCCGAAGCGCGCGCTGACATCGCCGCGATCGACTGCGTCACGTTCGCGTTTGCGCAGGCGCATCTGCCCGAATTGACGGCGGGCGTGCGCGTGCTCGACGTGACCGCCAGCGCGAGCGCGCTGCCGTTCATCGCGTCGCTGCGCGTGCCGCCGGATTCCATCGACGCAATCCTCGACGCCCTCGCCGATGCACTCGCGGACGACCCCGCGCTCGCCGCACGGCTGAGGCTCAAAGGCATCGTCAGACGCACACAGACGGACTACGCGGCCATTCTCGACTACGAGCGCGAGGCCATCGAGCGCGGCTATCCTCGCCTCGCCTGACACTTCGCCCCACGGTGCATTCCGGCAGATTCCGCGGACTTTCGGCACAATCGGTCTTTTCAGCGCGTGAAACCAGCGCGATGCCGGATGCATCGCGATCCGTCACGCTTTCGGAAAGCCGCAATGATCCCCTTCTCGCTACTCGACCTTTCCCCGGTTCCGCTCGGCTCGACGCCGGCCGACGCCTTCGCCCATTCGCTCGATCTCGCCCAGCACGCCGAGCGCTGGGGTTATCTGCGCTACTGGCTCGCCGAGCACCACAACATGACGGGCATCGCCAGCGCGGCGACCGCCGTCGTGATCGGCCATATCGCGGCGGGCACGAAGACGATTCGCGTCGGCTCGGGCGGCATCATGCTGCCGAATCACGCGCCGCTCGTGATCGCCGAGCAGTTCGGCACGCTGGCTTCGCTGTTTCCGGGACGCATCGATCTCGGACTCGGACGCGCACCCGGCACCGACCAGACCACGGCGCGAGCGCTGCGCCGCGACCTGCACGGCAGCGCCGAATCGTTTCCCGATGACGTCGTCGAATTGCAGCGCTACTTCGCCGATCCGGTCGAAGGCCAGCGCGTGCGCGCGGTGCCCGGCGCCGGCCTGAACGTGCCGATCTGGCTGCTCGGCTCGTCGCTGTTCTCGGCGCAACTCGCGGCCGCGCTCGGGCTGCCGTTCGCGTTCGCGTCGCATTTCGCGCCGGATTATCTGCTGACCGCGCTCGAGGTCTATCGCAAGCAATTCCGCCCTTCCGCGACGCTGCAAAAGCCCTACGCGATGGTCGGCGTGAACGTGTTCGCCGCCGATACCGCCGATGAAGCACGCTTTCACTTCACGTCGCTGCAGCAGCAGTTCATCAATCTGCGGCGCGGCACGCCCGGACAATTGCCGCCGCCGGTCGAGTCGATCGCGTGGAGCGACGCCGAGCGCGCGGGCGTCGAGCATTCGCTCGCGTGTTCGGTCGTCGGCGCGCCCGCCGATGTCGAAGCCGGGCTGCGCTCGGTCATCGATCAGACGCAGGCCGACGAGCTGATCGTCACCGCGCAGATCTTCGATCACAAGGCGCGTCTGCGCTCGTTCGAGCTCACGAGCCAGGCGCGCGACGCGATCGGCGCGAGCGCCTGAACCATCGGCCTGAGCAGAGAAAATTAGGGGTCGCAAGGCTTCGACGGGTCTCCCGCTTTACGCGCGCGCTTTTGACAGGCAATAATGAGATACCGGAGGACGGCGCGGGCCGCGCCATCCTTCGCGTCCGCTTCACTTGCCAAGTTGAAACTCCGCATGGCGCGCCCGATATTCGTGCATGCCGGTGTTCGGCGCGGCGACACAACAACAACGACGTCGCAAGACGGGAGGAAGAATGTCGATGCCGAGAAGCGCCGCCACTGGCGCCATGACGCTCCTGACGGAATACGACGATGCCAGCGGACAGGAAGTGCGTTCGCTGCGCCTCGAACCGGCAGCGGACGGCAAAGCCGTACTGCTGATTGAAATCGACGAGCGCAAACCCGGCATTCACCGCGAAGTGCGTTATGAAATTACGCCCGCGGAGCTGATTGCCGCCATTCGCGCGCACGGTGCCGAATTACCTGGGGAACAACACAGTCGTTAAAACGTTTTAATAGTTGCCATCGGCAGCATACAATAGAGTTAGCGAGGTTTCGGCCGCCATGCGGAATTGGCGGAGCGGTTTCGCCATCGGTTCGTGGCTCCCCACGTGACGTTCCGCGCGCTTCCCGTTCGCGCGTCCGTCACGGCGATGCTCGGGCGGGCGAACGTTCGCATTGGTGGCAATGCACACATTAAAGGCAGAGTCATCGCGCGAATTAATAGGCGTGCGGTAATACACTAATTGACGCGTGCCATGCGCTGCGTCACGCTTCATAAAACACATATATTCAAGTCATCGAACCGCCCCGGTCCGCGCGGGGTTTCGGTTCGTCCTCTGAAAATCAAAAAGCTGAATCAGGAAAGCCGTGGACGAAAGAAAGCGAGACAGCATCATTGCGTATTTGCGCAGCCGAATGGCTGAGTTCGGCATTTCGGAAAGAGCGTTGGCCGAAGCATTGGCCGAAGCGCCGGCGGAGAATCCGCCGCCGCCCTCCTTCACCAAGACCAACGGAACTCATGGCGCACCCAAGGCAAAGCGGCCGATGCCGCAATTGCCCCTGATACCGCATTCGTCGGATGCCGGGGCGCCGATATTCCGAAACGCGAGCGGCGATACGTGGGACGGCATCGGCGATATGCCCGAGTGGCTCAAGCGTGCGGTGCACGCCGGGCAGGACATCGAGTTTTATCGCGTTTGAGCGTCGTCGGCACATTGCCGAGGCAGGCCGCGCCTCGCTGGCGGCGGTTCGCGCGCGTCCTTTGAAACGCAGACCCGGTACATTGCGCCCAGCGCGCTCGCCGGTCGCGTTTTCGCTGCTCATAGGCAGCGTTCATAGGCAATTCACAGGGATTTATCAAGCCCAAAAAATTTTCGCCGATGGTTGCCCATCGAGCCTGAAAACGTTTATTGATACTTCTCTGTAAGTCGGCTCCTATTCGAGCCACGCATCGGCCTGACGTCAAGCACGCCCGATCAAGTCCCGCCGTCTCCATTCGACCAGGGGGCACGCATGAACGCATACGGACGCCGCAACGTTGCACCCGCCGCTCGCCGGCATCGACCGACACAGGAACGCGCGCGAGGCACCGGCTCGGGTTCGCACAGTGGCGCCTGACGTCCCGGTCAACCGAAGTAATCCTAACGATCGAGCGGCGCGCGCCATGCTCTCCCGTCCCGACACACTGCCGAGCGTCGTGCGGCGCATGACGGCCGGACGCATGCTGCTCGGTGGCGCGTCGGTCGAGGCGGTGGCCGAGGCGCTGCATCTTTCCTTGCAAACGGTGCGGCGTTACAAGGCGATCGTCGACGAAGGCGGCCTCGACGCGCTCGGCAAGATGGGCGTGGGCGGGCGCGCGTCGGTGCTGGATCGCGAGGCGCTCGACTGGATCGCCGCCGCGCTGCGTGGGCCCGCGCGCGCGCATGGTTTCGAGAGCGATACGTGGACCAATGCGCGTCTGCGCGAACTGATCGAGCGGCGCTACGGCGTGCGTTACTCGCGCGTCTATATCTGGCAGATCGCGACGAACCTCGGGCTCGGACATTTGCTGTCGAAGTCGCGCCGCTGAGCGCGTTCCGCAAGTTGACTGAAGCAACACGAACATAAGGAGGCACGGCATGTTCCGCTCGTCATCTCAAGCTTCGCATCGTTCGGTCAGGATTCTCGCCGCCTGCGTGGCGCTCGCTCTCGGCGCGATCGGAAGCGCATCCGCCGACGATGCCGCGTCCGCCCCGACGACGCGCGGCGCGGCGGCCATCGCGCAGGTGCAGGCGCGCGTGGTCGGCATCGATCCGACGACGAACAGCGTGTCGCTGCAGGGTCCGGGCGGGCGCGTCGTCGAAGTGGCGGTGAATCCCGAAGTCGGCGATGTGAAGAAACTTCAGCTCGGCGATATCGTGAACATCGAATATCGCAGCGCGGTGCTCGTGAGCGCGACGAAGGTGAAGTCGAACGGCATCCGCGAGCGCATCGACACGGACGCGTTGATTCCCGCGTCGGGGGGCGTGGCGGCGGAGGCGCGCGTCGTCGAGGTGATCGGGACGATCGAGCGCGTCGATGCGAAGAACCGGCGCATCACGCTGCGCGGGCCGAACAAGACGGTGACGCTGCAAGCCGCGCCGGATGTGCCGCTCGCCGGGTTGAAATCCGGGGATATGGTGCACGCGCGGTTCGAATCGGCGACCGCCGTGCAGGTGATGCGCGGCGGCCAGGGGATCAAATGAATGTGTGCGGTTGTCCACAGTTTCGGGCACACACCCGCAGACATCCCGGTAGGCCGTACGTAACCGCCTGAATCACTCGGATTTGGTAACGAACCGGTGCTGATGCCACGCGAGCCGCGTTAGAAATGCATTGAAAGGGGCGGTAGGCGCCCCAACATCGAGAAGCGTCCAACGTTCGCCCCGCCCCTGCGCCGGGCTGTTCACCCGAGCTCCCGGCGCGCGATTCAGGCCTGAGTTAAAGCAGTGTCTTGAACCGATCTATGATGTTCTCGCGCAGCGTCGCAAACTGAAGAAGCTTTTGCTTGTCGGGCCGCCAAGCCAGGCCCATCTCCATCAGATCGTAGCGGTCCACGATGGTGGCGCCAGGAAGGGGCTGACCTTGGCCATCACGGGTTCGTCCAAGTACGCAAATGGTGTCTGAGATGTATATGGCCGCATCGATGTCGTGCGAAATTACAATGGTTGTGCTCCATTCGTGTTTTTGCGACACAGTCAGCAGCGTATCGCAGACCATCTGCTTCGCTTGCGGATCCAGGCCCGAGAACGGTTCGTCCATGACTAGGAAGCGCGAGCGGTTTAGCAACTGCTGAATAATGGCGACGCGTTGGCGCTGCCCACCGGAAAGTTGCATTGGATATTTGGAGGCCTGATCGGCCAGCTTGAAATCACCCAGGTAATGGTCGACGGCCTCTCGCGTCTTGTTCGCCCGCTTGGCGGCGATCAACAGGTTGTCCACCACAGTCCGGTGGTTGAACAGGGGATAGTGCTGGCCGACCATACCCACGTCGCCGGCGTGCACGTGCTTGTCGCCGTGTTCGGCTTGGATGCTGACGGTACCGGTCGCTGGTGACTGTAGCCCCGCAATGCAGCGCAACAGCTGAGTTTTTCCAATGCCAGACGGGCCCAGGATCGTCACCACCTGACCTTGGGTCAGGTTCGGGCGAACGATATCGTAGATCTTGAGATTGATGTCACGAAGAATTGGCCTGTCGTAGTGAACGCCGAGGTTCTCGATGGACATGAGGCATTCAGAGCGGGTGTAGCTGTAATCGGCAACGGTGTCGGACATGGCGTAGGAACTCTCTGCTTGCGGTCGGTTTATTCGGTGGCCAAATAGGGACATACGGCTTGACGCACCCAGCCCAAGAACCAGTCCTGCAGAAGGCCGTACAGAAGGATAGTGATCTGAATCGCGAAGACGCCGTCGAGGTTGAAGTAGCGGTTCTGGTTGAGCAGCATCACGCCCACGCCGCCCGAGGAACGCACCAAGCCTTCTACCATGGTCAGCAGCGTCCAGCCGACGGCCGCGTTTTGCCTGACGAGATCAAGGATTGTGTCGAGCTTGCCTCGCAGCACCAGCTCATAGGAAATGCGCCAGCCGTGCATGTCCAGGGTGCGGCAATGGTCGATGCTGGATTGCGGGATGGCCTTCACCTCGGCCATCAAGCTGGTGGTCATGAATACGGTCATGCCGAAGGTGAGCAGGCCCACCTTCAGGTCGTCACCGTTCTTCGTGAGCAGCGTGAAGATGTAGGTGAGGCCGGCGAAACCGAGAAAGCGCAGCGCAGCCATGAATTTGGCGAAGGGCCAAAACAAGGGCGCGGTCGAAAGAAAGACGATGAGCGTCGACAATAGTCCCGCGGCAACCAATGAAATCAGGCTGGTGCGGATGCTTTCAAGCAGGTTCGGCAGAAGGCCTTGGTTGACGATGAGCTGCCGCCAAGCCTCGATGATGCCAACCGGAGAAGGCAGCCACGTGGCTCTCAGCGACAGCCAAATCCCCAGCGTAACGGCTACTTGTACGCCGATAAGGACAACGATACTGCGACGACTGAACCACACATAGGGAGTCCAAAGTGCTCTCATCAAATCTCCTAAAGGAACGGGCGCGTATGCGCCCGTTCTTTGAAACATCCACAAATGAAAAGATCAGGTGCCTGTCTGAACCATGCTGATATCGACTCGGCGATTCTTAGCGCGGCCCTCGGCCGTTGCGTTGTCAGCCACCGGCTGCGCATCGCCGTAGGCGCGCACGCGGATACGGCCTTGCGGGAAACTGCTGGGTGCATTCATCTGCAACCAGGTCTGCACGGCTTCGGCGCGCTTGCGCGACAACTGCAGATTGGCGCTGCTGTCGCCCACGTTGTCCGTATTGCCGGTGATAACCACGGACAGGCCGGACACGGAAATCTGGTTCAGCAGTTCCTCCAGGACAGGAATAGCTTGCGGTTTAAACGAGGCCTTTCCCGTATCGAATTCGATGGACCAGGATTTTTGCGTCACCGTTCGCTGTACCACCGCATCCTGGCGGAACGTGGGCATGTCGGCCGTAGTGACCGGGGCGCTCGGTTTGGTGGCTTCCGCGACGCGCTGCAAGTACGCGGTGTTCACCGCCTGCGCGTAGGGAACCAGGTTCGGCATGATGTCGGGATAGAGCTTCTTGCTGATGCCGCCATACACTTCGTAGACACGCTTATAGACCGAATCGTTGCCGTTCAGGCCGAACAGAAACTGGTTGTCCGCCAGGTTGTTCGTGGTGGACCCGCCTAGGTCGACCATGAGGCCCTGCTTGTCGCGTTCAGTGACGCCCTTGAAATACTTGGCCCACCACTGCGGCGTCTGTTCCTTGTGTACTTTCACCAGCACGGCCGAACCCTTGAGGAGCTCTGAGTCGTCGCCGCGGCCAAGCGCGCCCTTGATGCGGTCGGAAGCATCGAACGTGGCCGCCAATATGTTGCTGACGACATCCGGATTCCTCTCGGCCCATTGTTTGTTCACGATGAGCGTGGACGGCATCTGCCACATGTATTCCTTGGTCGATGCCACTGACACCAGGCCACCTCGGTTCATGGCGACCTTGACGTCACCCGGCGTCCAGGTTGCCGTGCCGTTCTGACAGACGCGACGCTTTTCTGCGGTGCGTTTGCCACCTTGCGTGACCGTACGCTCTTCGCAATACCCGGAAATGTACTTTTCATCGGCCTCGGCGAAGCTTGAGGTGGCGACGAAGTTCATGGCATCCGGGTCGTAGGTCTGTTCGTTCGGATTGACGGGGATGCCGTTATCGCCCGCCCACTTGACGCAGATGTTCCAATCACCGTCGCGCAGCACGGCGCCAATCAGTGAGCCCCGGGCTTTCTGTGGATCCGAACGAACGTCCGGTGGAAGCATGCAGCGGTCTTCGCCACGCGAGTAGCCGACCGCACCGACCACTTCGGCGGACTGACCGAACTTGCTCAGTACATCGTCGGTCGCCGCAATGAAGGCCGGCACACCATCGCCCATGATGATCACCATCGGCGTGCCATTGCTCGGGTTGGCAGTGCCTCCCTTATAGTCCTTGGCAAAGCTCGCCATTTCCTCGGTCATCCGGCCGTAGTCGTCCTGCCGTTCGATAAGAAGCTTGACGCCGCGCTGGCCCAGCAGACTGTTCGGCGTGGTTTCCGCATCGCCGTTGGCGTACATCAGCGCGGAGGTGGCGTTCCACGGAATGGTAAGCAGGCGGACGGGGCGGTTCATGCTTGACGCACCGAGGTCGTAGCTCGAGACGTTCGAGCCGCTTGTCGGCATTCCGCTCCGGTCGGAGGGACTGTTCGGCAGCGCGCCCGTGGGAACGTCCGCCGTTACCGTCGTGCTCGAGGGCAGTTTCGAAGTGCCCAGCCAGCCGTTCTGATTTGCCACGGTGACGCCGTAGCCTAGAGCACCGACGATGGCGGCAATGAGGATGAATTTGGGAAGTGGTTTGAGCTTCATGGCTGAGTATTGTTCAAGTCGTTGAATGACTGGTCCGGTCGCGGTGCATCGACGCAAAGAGCGCGCGTTCGACCGTTCTCTTGCGATACGCCATTACCAGCGTCATCGATTGGATCAGGCGGAAAAATTTCAAAGAACGGCCTTGGCGCTTGAGACAGTCATGCGTCAAGACTCCGGTGGAAGTGACTCCAGAAATCGCACTTCCTGGCTGGAAGCGGCGGCGCTCGACGCGCGGCCCGGATTGAGCGAGGCGACGGTGTCCTGATCCATTAACAGGTTGTTGCTGTTGCGCTCCCACTCCTCGAGCTTCTTCATCGCGTCGGCTTCGAACACACCGTTCTCCAGGTCCATGCCCGAGACGAAGGATTCGGACACGCGGACGAAGTCTTCGATCTGGCCGATCTTGCTCGCATAGTCGACAGCCAGGTACTCCATGGATGCGTTGTACATGTCGCGCCCTGCGTCCTGCCCCCTGAGGATGCGCATGGCTGCACTCATGGCGCCGTGGGCGGAACGCGTCATTTCCCGCCGCTCCGTTTCCACACGTACCTCTTCCTCCATGTCGGCGATCATGGTTCCGGCGTAATCCTGGTAGCGCGTCAGCACGTTGAACAGAAACTGGGATTTCTGTTCAAGGTCAAGATAGGTCATGTTGGCCTTCTCCAATCGACCATGCTGACGTGATTGCAATAGTAGTTGTTGGTTGTTACCGACTTTCTGCGCCTGCTGCGCGATTTTTAGCGCCTGCTGCGCCTCGCATTCGTTCTTCTTGATGATGTTCTTGAGACGTTGGATGACGCCATTGAGATCGCTGATGCGCGCATCCATCACGGATTTGCTCTTGCGCAAATCGCTGATGTAGTTCTTCAGGATGCCGATTGGATCGATTTCAATGAGAAGACCAGTGATCCAGCGCATTAGGCTCTTGTACGCGTATGCGATCAGCGTCCGGAAGCGCGGGTCGAACACGACATAAAGAATGGCGGCCAGCGCCACACACGTCAAGACGAGAGTTAGCGTATTGGTCGCGATGGACACCAGGTACGGAAGCAGCTTGTACAGCACGGTGATGCCGCCCACACCAAGCAGCGCGGCCACCACCATGCCCATCGTTCCTTCCGGGCGCTCCCAGAACGTTTTGGGCGTGAAACCCTGGGGTGAGAGGTTGCCCTTGTCCATAATGCTCCTGCAGCGGTGTTGGGTTGAAACGAATTAGTCGGTGGCTAACGCCTTGACGTTTTTGCTTTGCGCGGCGAGCCAGTTCTTTTCGTGCTCGACGGCTGCTGAGAACTGCTCGCTAGCGCGGTCGAGTTCGGCTGTCTGGTTTTGAATCTCGACCTTCAGATGAGTTATCTTTTTCTGCTGGGCGTCGATAATTTCCTGCTGCCGGTTCACTTCCAATTGCGCGGCGTCGATTAACGATTTGGCATCTTCGAGACTTTTCTCCCGCTGACCGACTCGTTGTTTGCGTTCGCGGTCGGATTCCTCGCGAAAGCGCAGGCTTTGTGTCTCGAGGTCACGCGCGTGCAGGTCGATGTCCTGCAGCAGGTTGGGTATTGAGCCGCCACTTTGCTGGAGCACAGCGAAGGCCGCTCTCAGGCGCGAGGTTTCGTCGGGGATGACCTTTTCGAGCGCCTGCATGTTGGTTGCGAGTTGACGAAACCCCGTCGCGCGGCTCATCACGGCTTCGTGCAGCCGAGGCGTCATAGGGTTATCAGCCGCAGACGCTGCCGCTTGTGTCGCTGCGGTTGGTTGGTTTGGGGTGACGTTTGGATTGGAACTGCCGGCGTCGCCTTTGGGATTTTCGACGAAGATGGCTTCGCGCAGGCTGTCCGTCAGACGGCCAAAGACTGAGCCAATACCGCCTTCGCCCGTCGTATGCTTCTCCCCAATCGACATGAGATTTCCTTTTCTAAGTGATGTCTGCGGGGCGTGATTGAACCGCAGTGTCGGAGGATAGGGGTCACGGCGGCAAGACGTTGCGTAAAGCGGGTGTAACTGGCGGTGTCCACCATCACCTGCCGATGCCGTGCCCGATGCCATCGACCGTTGTGTGCCCGATGGCGCTTAATGAGCCGGTTTGCGCTTTGGCCATTCTTCGGTGCTTACGCCGCTTCGGCGACAACCGACAACACGAATTCCATCAGAAAGTGGCTGACATAGAGCCCCGGACAGTGATCGTATGTCCTGTAGATTGAGGGCGCTATCGGATATGTCCGAATGCCCTAGCGATGGATTCCGCATTCGGAAGTCGATGGAGGACTCGCCGAGACACACGTATCTCCATTCGGCACGCTAATGGCCCAGATCGCGCGGTGGCGGGCGCGACGCAGACGCTGGCGTTGCTCGACCAAGGCGTGTCGCACATCTGGCCAAACGGACGAGTGGTTCGCGACCAGGCGCGAGCGCGCCATCGCTGCAATGTTTTGCTGTTCACGCGCGTCGCGTTTCTGCGCGGCGGGGTTGATCCCGGATCCGATCTGCGCCTTTACGTCGATGAACTTGAAGCGAATGTCCTTGAGGGTGACTTTAGGCCACGTACCACGGCTGTTTAATTCTCGGCCCCTTCGAATCGGAAGCGATAGCGGAAGGACACGCTGATTTTGCCGTCAAGCCCTATGCGGACCTTGCCCGCGCAGTTTTTGCTGTCGCGCAGCTTCCGGCCATCGTCGGCGACGGTCAGGTCCGTGAGTTGAAGCTCACTGAGTTGAATCGTTTCTGTTCCCAAAATGTTCCCGGTTGGCCGGGTATCGGAAACACTGTACGGTCAAGTTAGGCCGTATATCACTCGTCTCAAACGCTTTTAGTTCAACAAGTTAGATGTTCGGTCGACCGCACAGGAGGCGTAGCAACGCAGCAAAAACCTATCCACAGTTTCTGTGGAGAGCCTTGTGGATAGCCGTGGGAGCATCGCCTCAACGCTTTGATCGCAAAGGCTTTTCCTTCGTGCATCGACAACGCGGCAGCCGCTGAAAAACGAAACGCCCCGCAGGGCGTTTCGTCATCCTCTCAGGCTCGAAGCGCGCCCTTCGCGTCAGAAATTGAAGTTGTCGATATTCGCGGCATCGAAGGTCGTCGGCGGGCCGAGAATCACTTCCCCGCTCTTGCCGACCGTGCGCTTGCCCAGCTTGCCCGCCTCGAACGAATCGCCTTCCTTGCCGGTGATCGTCCCCGATGCGAGATTGGCCGCCGCGAACGCCGCGAGATAACCCAGTTGACCCGGATCCCACAACTGGAACGCCTTGACCGTGCCGTTCTTCACGAACGCGCGCATCTGATTCGGCGTGCCGAGGCCCGTCACGACGACCTTGCCCTTCGCCGGCGAACTGGAGATATAGCGCGCCGCCGCCGCGATCCCGACCGATGTCGGCGCGACGATACCCTTCAGGTTCGGATAAGCCTGCAACAAGCCCTGCGTCTCGACGAAGGACTTCTGATCGTCGTCGTTGCCGTACGCGATCTTCACGAGCTTCATCTTCGAATATTCGGGCTTCTTCAGTTCCTCCTGCATCCACTTGATCCAGGTGTTCTGATTCGTCGCATTGGGCGTCGCCGAGAGAATCGCGAATTCGCCCTCGCCGCCGATCAGCTTCGACAGCAACTGGATCTGTCCGCGCCCGATCGCTTCCGAATCGGCCTGATTGACGAAGATCTGCCGGCCATCGGGCGCCGTGTCCGAGTCGAAGGTCACGACCTTGATCCCTTGCGACATCGCCTTCTTGAGATACGGCACGACCGCGTTGGCATCGTTCGCCGCGATCACGATCGCGTTCTGCCGCTGCGTGATGAGCGTGTTGATGTAGCTCACCTGCGACGACGCGCCCGCATCCGACGGACCCACGACCTTGCCATCGCCCTTGAGCTCCTTGATCGCGGCCATGCCGCCGTCGTCGGCGATCACTTCGTACGGGTTGTTGATCTGCTTCGGCAGGAAAGCGATCTTCAGGCCGCTCTTGATATCGGCGGCGCTCGCCGAAAGCGCCACGGTCGCCGCGAGAAAGGCCGCCGCCAGCGCCGGCCCGCGCAGGAATCGATGAGGTTTATTCATGTTGGCATGTCTCCTGTCATTGCGCATTGGCTGCGCTGGTTGATTACGACGTTCAAAGCGCCTGCGCCATCAGACGCTTCTCGCGCGCGGCCCGCCAGCGCGCGACGAGATTCGGGATCAGCACCGACGAAAGCAGCAGCGCGCCCGTCACGATGGTGAGCGTTTCGCTCGATACGTCCGCGAGTGTCAGCGCATTGCGCAGCACGCCGATGATGACGAGCGACAGCAGCACGCCGATCATCGAGCCGCGTCCGCCGAAGATGCTCACGCCGCCGAACAGCACCGCCGCGATCACCGAAAGCTCGAAGCCCTCGCCGTTGTCGCCGCGCGCGCTCGTGAAGCGCAGCGTGTAGACGATGCCCGCGAGCGCCGCCATCACGCCGGACATCATGAAGAGCTTCAGCTTCGTCTTCGCCACATCGATGCCGGAAAATTGCGCGGCCGTCGGATTCGCGCCGATCGCGAAGAGGCTGCGGCCGAAAGGCGTCGCTTGCAGCAAGACCGTGAAGATGATCGCGCCTGCAATGACGAGGACGAACGGCATCGGCAGGAAGGTGTCGCCGACCGTATCGATGCCGAACGCCGTGTACGACGCGGGAAAATCCGCGATCGCCTGATCGCCGAGCAGCACGTACGCAAGGCCGCGAAAAAGCGCGAGCGTGCCGATCGTCACCGCGAGCGATGGCAGACTGAAGCGCACGATCACGAGGCCGTTGAGCAGGCCAGCAAGCGTGCCGAACGCGAGCACGAGGACGATCACGAGCGGCATCGGCAAGCCCATGTGCCACAGCACGCCCATCAGCGCGCTCGATGCGCCGAGCACCGACGCCACCGACAAATCGATCTCCGCCGCGACGATGATGAGCGTCATTGGCAGCGCGATCAATGCGATCTCGGTGAAGTCGGCGAGCATGTTCGAGATGTTCGCCGTCGACAGGAACAACGGCGACAGCACGCGCCCGGCGACGAGCGATACGACGAGCACGATCGCGAGCATCGCTTCCCATTGCAGAGAGCGGCGTTTCGTCGTGGACAGAGCGGAATCGGGTTTAGCCATGATCGCGTTTCCTCATCATGCGGCGCGCGACGGAACGCGCGAGCAAGGTATCGAGCGCGATCGCCGCGACGATCAACGCGCCTTGAATCGCCTGCTGCCAGAACGGCGACACGCGCAGCACCACCAGTGCGATGTTGATGACGCCGAGCACGAGCGCACCGAGCGTCGCGCCGGCGATGGTCCCGACGCCACCCGTGATCGCGACGCTGCCCACGACCGCCGCGGCGACGACTTGCAGTTCGATGCCCTTCGCCGTGCTGGCATCGACGGTGCCGAAACGCGCGAGCCACAGCACGCCCGCGAGCCCCGCGATCGCGCCGGAAAGCAGGAAGCCGATCATCACGCGGCGATCCACGCGTATGCCCGCAAGACGCGCGGCCTCGGGATTCGAGCCGATCGCATAATGCTCGCGCCCGCCGCGATACTGCTTCAGATACACCGACAGCGCGATCAGCACGACGAGCGCGATCAGCACGAGATTCGGCACGCCGATAAGCGAGCCCGTCGCGATGGACGCGAATGCGTCGGGCAGGCTCGTCGCGTTGATCTGGCCGCCGTGGACCCACGCGTAATCCGCGCCGCGCACGATATAGAGCGTCGAGAGCGTCGCGACGAGCGACGGCACGCGCCCGAACGTGACGAGCGCGCCGTTCACCGCGCCGATCACGAAGCCGATGCCGATGCCCGCGAACATCGCCACGATCACCGGCATGTGCGGGAACATGACGAAGAGGCTGCCGACGCCATACGCGCTCACGCCGACGACCGACGCCACCGACAGATCGATATGCCGCATCAGCATCACGATCGTCATGCCCGCCGTCAGCAGGCCGATGATCGACACGTTGAGCAGCACGTCGCGCAGGTTCTGCAGGTTCAGGAAATCGGGCTTCACCGCGGCGGTCGCGCCGATCAGCACGAGCAGCACGATGAAGAGCGTCAGCTCGCGGCTCTTCGCGATCGTGACCGCGAGGCTTTCGCGCTTCGTATCGGCGGCGTGCATCGCGGGGAGTGAAGATGTATGTCGAGTCATCATGCTGCGTGCCCCAAAACGGCAGGCGATGCGCCCAGCGCAGCGCTCATTACGCGTTCTTCGTTCGCCTCGGCGCGCGCGATATCGGCGCTGATGCGGCCTTCGTGCATCACGAGCACGCGATCGGCCATGCCGAGCACTTCGGGCAGCTCGCTGGAAATCATCAGCACGGCCATGCCTTCTCTGACGAGTTCGGCGAGCGTGCGATACACCTCCGCTTTCGCGCCCACGTCGATGCCACGCGTCGGTTCGTCGATGATGAGCACCTTCGGATTCGTCGCGAGCCATTTGCCGAGCACGACCTTCTGCTGATTGCCGCCCGACAGCGTGCCGACGGGCGCATCGAGATCGCTGGCCTTCAGACGCAGGCGCTTGCCCCAGTCGGCGGCGAGCGTCGATTCGCTTCTCGCCGTGATGAGCCCGTGGCGCATCAATCGGCCGAGCACCGTCAGCGATGCGTTGCGCGCAATGCTCAACTCCAGCGCGAGCCCTTGCGCGCGACGATCTTCCGGCACCAGCGCGAGCCCGGCGCGCACCGCCGCCGCCGGATGCCCAAGCGCGAGCTTCTTGCCGGCGATCTTCACCTCGCCGCCATCGACCGGATCGATGCCGAAGATCGCGCGCGCCACTTCGCTTCGTCCCGCGCCGACGAGTCCCGCGAGCGCGACGATCTCGCCCGCGCGCACATCGAAGGACACGTTCTTGAACACGCCTTCGCGCGTGAGATTGCGCACCGAAAGACGCACGTCGCCGGGCGCGACATCGGCTTTCGGATAGAACGTGTCGAGATCGCGGCCGACCATTTTGCTCACGATCGCATCGATGTTCATGTTCTCGGTGAGCGCGTCGTGGACCTTCATGCCGTCGCGCATGATCGTCATGCGCTGCGTCAGCGCGAACACTTCATCGAGACGATGCGTGATGAAGAGAATCGCGGCATCGCGCTCGCGCAACGCACGCACGATCGCGAAGAGCCGCTCGACTTCGGGCAGCGAAAGCGCGGCCGTCGGCTCGTCCATGATGAGCACGTTCGCGTCGAGCGACAGCGCCTTCGCGATTTCCACGACTTGCTGATCCGCGATCGACAATCCGCGCACGAGCCGTTGCGCGCGCAGATTCACGCCGAGCGACGCGAGCAACGCATCGACTTCGCGATGCATCTCGTCGTAGCGAATGCGCCCGAAGCGATCGCGCGGCTGGCGGCCCATGTAAATGTTCTCGGCGATGGAAAGATCGGCGAAAAGCGTCGGCTCCTGATAGATCACGGCGATGCCCGCATCGCGCGCTTGCGCCGGATTCGCGAAGCGGCGCGCCTCGCCTTCGACGAGCAACTCACCCGCATCCGGCTGATAGACGCCCGCGAGCAACTTCACGAGCGTCGATTTGCCCGCGCCGTTTTCGCCGAGCAGCGCGTGCACTTCGCCGGGAAAGAGTTGCAGGCTGCCGTCGCCGAGCGCGCGCACGCGGCCGAACGATTTGCTGGCGTGTCTCAGTTCAAGACGTGGCGTCGTCATGTCGTTTTCCTCAGATGCGGTAGATGCGTTCCGCGTTGCGCACGAAGAGCGCTGCTTTCTCGCTGTCGCTCGCGTCGGCGACGATGCGCGCATACGCGTTCCACAACGCCGTGTACGTGCCGAACAGCCGATCCACCGGAAAGTTCGATGCGAACATCGCGCGCTCGACGCCGAACGCATCGATCGTCTCGTGCACGTAAGGACGCAGGCTTTCGATAGTCCAGCCGTGATCGAACATCGCAAAGCCGCTCAGCTTCACCGCGACGTTCGGGCAAGCGGCCAGCAAGCGCATGCCGTCGCGCCACGCGCGATAACCTTGCGTCGATGCGCGATCCACGAACATGCCCGCATGATTGACGATGAATTGCGTATCCGCATGCTCGCGCGCGAGTTGCGCCGCCTCTTCCATCTGCGATGGATAAAGCTGCAGATCGAACGACATGCCGAAGCGCTTGAGCAAGCCGAAGTGCCTGCGCCATTGCGGCTCGCGCATGTAATGACGCCCGACGTAGTCGTAGAGCTTGCTGTCATGCACGTTGAGAATCTGGCGGATGCCGCGCGTATTGGCGAACGCCGCATGCGCTTCGAGCACTTGCTGCGCGTTATCCGCCGACAGATCCGCGCCCGCGACGATGCCGTTCGGCATGCCTTCGATATCCGCGATCGATTGAAGCCAGCGCGTTTCCTCGACGGGATCGGCGGGATCGTGATTTGCATCGACGTGCACGAGCTTCAGCACTTCGATGTCTTCGGCATCGCGCAGCAGATCGGTGAGCAGATAGTCGTGCTGCAAGTCGCGCGCATCGCCGACGAACGACGTCTGCGGATTCGCAAGCCACGGGTAATGATGCGTCTTCAAGTCCCACAAATGAATGTGCGGATCGACGACCTGCATGATGGCGTTCCTCGCGAAAGAGGCGAACGTTTCAGGGAAGATGAAAGACCGGCACGAGCGGCGTCGTCACGGGCGAATTGTCCGCGTGCGTGTCCATCAACTCGGCCATGAGGTTCCACCACTTGCGCATGATGGGCAGCGTCGGCAACGCATCGGTCGTGTGCGTGTCGGTGCGCTGATAAATGCCGAAGAGATGCCCGTTCGAGTCGTCCAGAAAGATCCGGTAATCGCGGATTCCGGCGGCGCGCAACGCATCGGCCAGTTCCGGCCATATCTCGCGATGACGCTTCTCGTATTCGTCGCGCATGCCCGGCTTGAGGGTCATGCGAAATGCCACTGTCTCCATGGCGGACCGCCTTTTTATGTTTGGTGAATCCCTGTGTTCGGGACTCGTTGTGCTGCGACTATAATTCGCCGACCGATAACACGACAATCCGATTGCAGGATTGGCCGATCGCAAAAACGTATCGCTGCGCCGTATCATCGCGCGGTTCCGAGCGGACTGTCGAATGAACCAGAACGTGTCCCAAAGTGTGTCGTCCAGCCTTTCACCGATCGCGCTCGTCAATCGGCTGAAGTTCAAGCATCTCGCCCTTCTCGTCGCGCTCGACGACGCGCGCAATCTGCATCAGGCCGCCGACGCGATCAACGTCGCGCAGCCGAGCGCGAGCCGTATGCTCGCCGACATCGAGGAAGCATTCGGCTTTCTGCTCTTCGAGCGCAATGCACGCGGCATGCAGCCGACGCCGCTCGGCACCGCCGCGCTCGCTTACGCGCGCCGCTCGCTCGCGGACCTGACGCGCTTCGCCGACGATCTCGACGCCAAGCGCCGCGGCGGTCACGGTCAACTGACGGTCGGCGCGATCATGGGCGCAGCGCCCGACGTGCTCGCGATGGCCGTCACCGAATTGAAATCCGAACGTCCGCTACTGAACGTGCGCATTCTCGGCGAGACGAGCGATCAGGTCGTGCAATTGCTGCATCGCCGCGAAGTCGACCTCGCGCTCGGACGCCTCACCACGCCGTTGCAGCACAACGATTTCGACTTCGAGCCGCTCGCGCGCGAAGCGATGCGGCTTGTCGTGCGCGCGGGGCATCCGTTGGCGGACAAGGCTTCGCTCGAGCTGCAAACGCTCGTCGGCTGGCCCTGGATTCTGCAACCGATCACGAGTCCCGCGCGCGGCCTCTTCGAAGACGAACTCGCGCGCGCCGGGCTGACGACGCCCGCCGATATCGTCGAATGCGCGTCGATCTTCGCGACGCTGCAACTGCTGCAAAACAGCGAAGCCGTCGCGATGCTGCCGGAATCAGTCGTGCGCGACTATCTGCGCGCGCAATTGCTGATCGAACTGCCGATCGAAATCGGCAAGAGCCTGTCCGGATTCGGCTTGTTGCGGCGCAAGTTCGAAACCTTGAGCGAACCGGCCGAGTACTTCATCGCGTTGTTGCGCAAGTACTCGGCGTCGTCGCGTCACTGAAGGTTCACGAACAGCCCGCCATCGACGAGCAAGGACGCGCCCGTCACATAGCGCGCCCGATCCGAAGCCAGAAACACGACGCACTGCGCGACATCGTCCGGTGCGCCGAGACGTCCGAGCGGGATGCGTTTTTCCATGTAGGCGCGCTTGTCCTCGTTGGAGAGATCGTCGGCGTTGAGGTCCGTCGCGATCGTGCCGGGCATCACCGAATTGCAGCGGATGCCGTACGGTCCCAACGCGATCGCGCAGGATTGCATCAGCGAATGCACGCCCGCCTTGGTCGGCGTGTAATGCGTCTGCATGCCGCCGCCGACGAGCGCGCTGATCGAACTCGTCGCGACGATCGCACCGCCCGTGCCCTGCGCTTTCATCTGGTTCGCGGCGGCCTGCGTGACGTAGAACGCGCCGTTCAGATTCACGGCGACCGTGGTTTCATAGACAGAAGCCGGCATGTCGAGGAACGCGTGAAACGGACAGATGCCCGCGTTGCTCGACAGCACATCGACGCGCCCGAACGCTTCCACCGTGCGCCGGATCAGTTCGATGCCGGTTTCGCGCTCGGCGACGTTGCCTTCGACCGCGATCGCGCGCCGCCCGAGCGCCTCGATCTCGCCGACGATCGATTCCACCGCCGACGCCTTCCCGTAAGACGTGTCGTTGTCGCGCCAGTAGTTGATCGCGACGTCCGCGCCTTCGCGCGCGCTCGCGAGCGCGATCGCACGGCCGATGCCGCGCGAGCCGCCCGTCACTACGACGACCTTGTTCTCCAGCAACATGCGATGCCCCTCAGTGTGTGTAAGGCCGCGTCAACGCGCATTCCGGATTCAGCCGCACGCCGAAGCCCGGCGTCTCCGGCACCTTCATGCGGCCGTTGACCGGCACGGGTTCGTCGAGCAGCAAGGGCGTGAACATCGGCACGACCTGATCGGCCTTGGGCGCCATCATCAGAAACTCGGCGAACGGCGAGTTATGGCGCGTCACGACGAAGTGATAGCTGTACACCGACGAACCGTGCGGCACGACGAGCACGTTGTGCGCGTCCGCGAGCGCCGAAATCTTGATGAGCTCCGTGATGCCGCCGCACCAGCCGACATCCGGCTGCACGAGATCCGCGCAACCCATTTCGAACAGCATGCGAAAGCCCCAGCGCGTCGCTTCGTGCTCGCCGGTCGTCACCATCATGCCGCCCGGCACGGAACGGCGCAGTTCGGCATAGCCCCAGTAGTCGTCGGGCGGCAGCGCTTCTTCGATCCACTTCAGGCCGTGCTCGCGCGCCGCGTTCGCGAGGCGCTTCGCGTAGTTGAGATCGAGGCTCATCCAGCAATCGAACATCAGCCAGAAATCGTCGCCGACTTTCGCGCGCATGTCCGCGAGCTTCGCGATGTTCTTGTGCAGCCCTTCCTCGCCTTCCGCCGGGCCGTGCTGCAAGGGCATCTTGCCGCCGATGAAACCCATCTCCTTCGCGAGATCCGGACGCGCGCCGGTCGCATAGAACTGCAGCTCGTCGCGCACCGGTCCGCCGAGCAGATGGAACACCGGCTCACGGCGCACCTTCGCGAGCAAATCCCACAGCGCGAGATCGACGCCCGAAATCGCGTTGAGCACGATGCCCTTGCGCCCGTAATACAGCGTCGCGTTGTACATCTGATCCCACATCTTTTCGATGTCGGTCACGCGCTGGCCTTCGAGAAAGCGCGCCAGATGCTTCTCGACGATGAACGCGCCGATCTCGCCACCCGTCGTCACCGCGAAGCCGACGGTGCCGTCACTCGCTTCGATCTCGACGACGAGCGAGCCGAGCACGTTCAGCCCGAACGACTGGCGGCTCGCGCGATATTCGGGATAGCGGGCCATCGGCGTGGCGATGTGATCGTCGATCCAGTGATCGGCGCCCTGATCGTGGTAATCGGCGCCGCCGCCGCGAACGGTGAAAGCGCGTACTTGCTTGATCGTCGGCATGGACATGTGTTCGTCTCCTTCTCTGTTCTTTCTGTTCAGGATGCGCTGGCGGTTTCGCCGCGCGTAATCGAATGACGTTCGGGCACGCGCACCAGCACGACGATGACAAGCGCCGCGAGCACGCTCGCGCCCGCCAGCACCATCAGCCCCGCGCTCGCCGAATGGAACGCGGCTTCGGCGGCGGTGCGGGCCATCGGCGCGAAGAAGCCGCCGAGTCCGCCCAGCGAATTGATGAGCGCGATGCCCGCCGCGGCGGCCGCGCCCGTGAGATAACGCGTCGGAAAGGTCCAGAAGAGCGGTTGCGCGGCGATGAAGCCGCTCGCCGCGCAGCACAGCGCGATCAGCGACACGACCGGCGATCCCGCGATGCCCGACACGGCGATCGCGACGCCCGACATCGCGAGCAGCGCGACCGCGCACACGCGATGCCGGCCGGTGCGATCGGCGTAGCGCGGCACGATCCACGTCACGATCACGGCGGCCATCCACGGCAGCGCCGTCACCAGTCCCACGCGAAATCCGACTTTCGTGCCGAGCAGCGCCGACACCTGTTGCGGCAGATAGAACACGACGCCGTACACCGCCGCCTGAATCAGGAAGTACACGCAACAGAGCACGAGCACGCGCGGATCGACGAGCGACGCGAGCACACTGCGCGGTCCGTGCGACGACGCCGCGCGCGCATCGTCGTCGAGGCGGCTGGCGAGCAGCGCGCGCTGATCGGGCGTAAGCCAGCGGGCTTTCGCGGGATCGTCGTCGAGATACCAGAACGCCCACACGCCGACGATCGACGCGAGCAGTCCTTCGACCAGAAAGAGCCATTGCCACCCTTTCAGGCCGAACGCGCCGTGCAGATCGAGCAGCAGACCGGACAGCGGCGCGCCGAAGATGAACGCGAGCGGCGCGCCGAAATAGAACACGCCGAGCGCACGCGCGCGCGACGATTGCGGAAACCAGCGCGTGAGGTAATAGACGATGCCGGGAAAGAAGCCCGCCTCCGCCACGCCGAGCAGGAAGCGCAGGGTATAGAACGTCGTGGCGTTATGCGCGAAGGCCATCGCCGCGGAGACGAGGCCCCACGTCACCATGATTCGGCACATCCACAGCTTTGCGCCGACGCGATGCAACAGCAGATTGCTCGGCACTTCGAAAATCGCATAGCCGACGAAAAACACGCCCGCGCCGAAGGCGAACGCGGCGTTCGTGAGGCCGGTGTCCTGCTGCAGCGCCTTTTGAGCAAAGCCGATATTCGCGCGGTCCAGAAACGCGAGCACGTACATGAGCAGCAGAAACGGCAGCAGCCGGCGCATGACACGCGACGTGACCGCGCCTTCCGCCTGTGCGGAATGGTTCATGTGAGTCTCCCGATGATGCGTTTCAGTACGTCGCGCGTCCGCCCGACAGATCGAACACCGCGCCGGTGCTGAACGCGCAGTCCTCGGACGCGAGCCACAGAATCAGCGACGCAGCTTCTTCCGGCATCAGGAAGCGGTTCATCGGAATTTTGGAGAGCATGTAGTCGATGTGCTGCTGCGACATCGAATCGAAGATTTCGGTCTTGGCAGCGGCGGGCGTGACGGCGTTCACGAGGATGTTCTTGCCCGCGAGTTCCTTGCCGAGCGATTTCGTGAGCCCGATCAATCCGGCCTTCGACGCGCTGTAGTGCGACGCGTTCGGATTGCCTTCCTTGCCCGCGATCGACGCGATATTGACGATGCGCCCGTAGCCCGACTTCAGCATGTGAGGCACGACGGCGCGGCACGTCAGGTACGGCCCGATCAGATTGACATCGATCACGCGCCGCCATACGTCGGGCGCGAGTTCCCAGGTCGTGCCGTTGCCACCGGTGATGCCCGCGTTGTTGACGAGCACGTCGATCTTGCCGTGCGCCGCCAGCGCCTTGTTCACGGCTGCATCGACGGAGGATTCTTCGGTCAGTTCGACGACCGCGTCGCTGACTTTGCGCTCCCTGTACTTTGCCGCGAGCTCGGCGCTCGTGCGGGCGAGGCGCTCGCCGTCGACATCCCAGAGCGATACCTCGGCGCCGGACTGCAGCGCGCGTTGCGCCACAGCCAGGCCGATGCCACGCGCGCCGCCCGTGACGATCACGACGCGGTTCGCCAGGTCGATACGGTTCATGGATGTGTCTCCTTTCGTTGTTCGTTGCTTTGGATGGTCATGCCGTGAGAGGCACTATAGTCCGGCGGCAATAGCGCAACAATTCGAAAGGGCGATCGTTCGATAGCAAAAGCGGATCGGTGGCGGAGTCGAAGCGGGCGGGGGGTTAAGATTTCTCGATACGAATCGCGGAAACGCGCCTAAAGTTATAATTTCTCGATAAACGTTAAGAAATCTCGATGACACCGATCGGTTATTCCCGACTCATCGCCATCGGCGAACTGCGCGTAACGCCGCCGCGGAGGCTGGCGTACGCCAGTTCGTCGGTAAACCGGCGCGTCGACAGCGAGAGCCATATTCTGTTTCCAAACAGCGTGGCGTTCGACGATACGCCCGTCGGTCACTTGGAATTCGCGCTACGCCACGAAGGCGTGAATCTCGAGATTATCGATGCCGCGTTCGAGCATATCGAGCCGGAAGAACTCATCGCCCGTCTGCGCGCGACGCCTTCCGGCGAGCAGATTCGCCGCGCCTGTTTCCTGTGGGAATGGCTGACCGGCAAGGCACTGGATGCGGGCGTGAGCGTCCGCGGCGGTTACGTCGATCTCTTTGCGCCCGATGTCTATTACACGGCGCCGCAGCCCGTGAATTCGCCTCGCTACCGCGTGCGCAATAACGCGCCGGGCACGCCGTGGTTTTGTCCGGTCGTGCACCGCGCCGCGATTCCGGACGATCCGCCCTTGAGAGACCTGCTTCTGGAAGCGCAAAGCGCGCTCGACGCGATGCAGGACCCCGATCTGTACAAGCGCGCGCTCGCTTTTCTGTATTTATCGGAGACGCGCGGCAGCTACGCGATCGAATCCGAAACCCCCAGCTCCGACAAGCAAGAGCGTTTTGTGCAGCTTCTGAAGCGCGCGGGCGAGCCTGCGAAGATCGACGAAGAATGGCTGGTGCAGTTGCAAAACGTGATCGTGCGGGACGTGTATAGCCAGGAAGCGTCGTATCGGACGAGACAAAACTGGCTGGAGGACGCTGCGGGCCGGATCGACTTCTTTCCCGCGCCGGTTGACGATCTTCGACGCGTGATGACCGATTGGGAAGCCTTCGTGAACGATCGGAAACGGTGCCCCGATGTGCTCGTGAAGGCCGCCTGCGCGGCCTTCGGCTTCGTTTATCTGCATCCGTTCTTCGATGGCAACGGCCGGCTGCATCGATTTCTCATCCAGCACGTGCTTGCGCGCTCGGGCGTGCTAGGCGCGGATACCGTGATTCCGGTGTCGGCTGTGATGGAGCGAAACATTCCGGCTTACCACGCCGTGCTGACGGCGTTCTCGCGCCCGGTCACGCGACTGTGGAATTACCGTCGCGTCGAGACGGAGCCGCTCGTACTGAGTGCGCCTTCGAGCCGCGCGTATCGGTTCTTCAACGCGGATCGTGAAGTCGCGTTTCTGCACGCGATGATCAAGGAGGCCGTGCGCGAGGAAATTCCGCGCGAGATCGCGTGGCTTCAGGGCTACGACGCCGCTTTTGCGCAACTGAACGACGAGTTCGACTTGCCGCGAAAGGATCTTTCAGCGCTCATTCGGATGGTTCAGTCGAACAAGGGGGTCCTGTCGGCGCATCGCAGGAAGCAGTATCAGCACCTTCCTCGCCCCGTACTCGACCGAATCGAGGAAGTGGTGCACGGTGCGTTCGCAAGCAGGGCGGCAGACTCGGAAAGTTAAGATTTCTCGAGTCAAACGCCAAAAATCCATCGAAAATCAAAATATCTCGTTGGGCGTGAAGAAATCTCGATTCCCTCGCCCTTCAGTGCGTTTGCCGGCGCTCGGGCCTTTCCATCCCGGAAACGTGGCCGCGCGGCATGGCGACCGAATCCTTGAAATGCTTATCGGCAAAAAGCGCGAATCCGAAAAGCGCGGCCACGCCGAGCGGGCAAATGACGAAAGCAGCAACGAGCACGGCAACCTCCATTCGATGATGCTCGCAGTGTATCCCGCGTAAAGCCGCCAATTGTCGTGAAAATCGACAATACTCCGTTCAATGTTCGCGAACTTTCACCCTGTTTGATTCGATGAGCGTGCGTATTCGCACCGGATCGTGGTGCCAGGCACGGCCGTTGCTATATGCACCAGCCGTCGATCCCGACACCGAATCAACCTGGAAAAGCATGTTCACACCGAAAGCCTGCACCGCTACCTGCGTACTGGACGGAATGCCCGTCACGCTGACCTACTTTCCCGACACCACGCTGCTGCGGATCACCGACGCGAATGGCCGCTGCGTGCGCGAAACCCGCTGGCCCGCGCCGTGGCGGACGTTGCTCGCGACCTTGCGCGAATTCAGCGGACGCGATGCCGAAAGCCAGCTTTCGACCTTGCTCGACGAGATTCCCGCCATGTCGAAGCCGACGCGCGAGCTGGCATCGGCGCTCGCGTAGCGGAATGTTTCATCACTAGAATCAATGAGTTCCATCGAGACAATTTTGAGCGCGCGGACCCGCGCCATTTACAATGTCGGATCGGCTGCGCATGGGCTGCCCGGCCCGCGCCGATTCACGCCCCTCGCGGTCCCACTCTCACGCATCCGACTGGCTGTATGGTCACTGAAACGTCTTCATCGGAATCCCTCGCCGTCGCTGAACGCGTGCGCGAACTCATGGGCCGTCACGGCATCGGAAAGCGTCAGCAGACAGCGGAGCTGTGCCGCATTCTCGACCTGAGCTTTTCGCAGGGCCACCGGAAGCTGCGCGGGAACAGTCCGTGGACGCTCGCGCAGATTCGCCGCGTCGCCGATGCCTTCGACGAACCCGCGCTCAAGCTCTTCGATTCGATCAACACGCGCCCCGACGAAACCGAAGGCACCGCGCACGACGCCGTGCTCAAGCTCGGTTCGGTGGAAATTCCCTGCATGGCGTGGGTCGGCAACGCGCTCGATGCGGGCAGCCGTCCGGATTTCATCGCGCAGAAACTCAACAATCGCTGGATCGTCACCAAGCACGAAGGCGTGCTGCTGCACGAAGCCAGCGACGTCCACAAGATCGAAATCCAGCCGCGCCGGCCGGATACCGACAAACCCATCATCGCCGTGGTCGACGACGATCACGCCTCGGCCGACAATCTGCACGACTATCTCGAAGCCACCGGATTCGCGGCGATGGCCTTCTACGGCCTCGACGCGTTCCTCGAAGCGCTGCAGACGCAAGTGTTCGATGCCGTCGTGATCGACTGGCTGTTCGGCGTGCATACGTCGGCGGATGCGATCCGCGCGGTGCGCGAGTCGGACAATCCGGACGCGCCGGTTTTCGTGCTGACGGGCGAGCTCACCACGGGCAAGGCGAGCGAATCGGAAATCAGCCAGGTCATCCGCGACTACAACGCGACGTGTTTCGAGAAGCCCGCGAGGCTCGGCATTCTCGTCGCCGATCTCTCCAAGCGGCTGATGCGCAATTAGCTGACGCGCCGGCGCACCGTCACCGCGCGATGCACCGCGCCCTTCAGCACCTCGTAGCGCACCGGCTTCAGCAGATAGTCGAAGAACAGCACGGCCGCGCTCGGATCCACCAGTTCGGGCGCGTACGCGCTCACCGCGATGATCGGCACGCTCGCGCCGGGCGCACTGCGCGCACGATACTCGTTCGCGAACGAATAGCCGTCCTTGCCCGGCATATGCAGGTCCGCGAGGATCACGTCGGCGTCGTTCGCGCGCAGCCACGCGAGCGCGCTGTCGACATCCGGCAGCGCGACCGCGTAATAGCCGAGATGCGTGAGCATTTCGATCAGAGAATCGCGGATCGACTCGTGGTCGTCGATCACGAGCACGCGCGACTTGCGCAACTCGGGCGCATCGGCTTCCGGCTCACGCCGGGGCACATGACGCGCCGCGACCGCCGGCAGGCTCACGCGAAACGCCGCGCCCTGCCCGACTTCGCTCGAAACCTCGATCTTCCCGCCGAGCAGCTCGACAAGTCCGCGCACGACCGCGAGGCCCATTCCCGCGCCGTCGAAGCGCCGCGTGCTCGATGAATCGAGCTGCGTGAATTCCTGGAAGATGAGCGGCAACTGCTCGCGGGAAATGCCCGGCCCCGTATCGATCACGGAGATGTCGAGGCGCTTCTCCGTGCGCGCGAAATGCACGTCGATGGAACCCGCTTCGGTGTACTTGATCGCGTTGGTCACGAGATTCGTCACGATCTGCCGCACCCGATGCGGATCGGATTCGATCGGGCCGCGCTCGCCCGCATAATCGCCGCGCAACGCCAGGCCCTTCGCGCTCGCGGCGGGTGTGTTCGCATCGACGATGGATTCGAGCAATTCGACCGGATCGAACACGGCCATGCGCAGTTCGAGCTTGCCCGCGCCGAGACGCGCGTAATCGGTCAGATCACGCATCTGCGCCTCGAGATGACGCGCGCCCGCTTCCAGACGCTGCATGATCTTGCGGTCGGCGTCGCCGCGCGCGTTCAGCCCGAGCAATTCGACCGACGAGACGATTGCATGCAGCGGCGTGCGCAGCTCGTGGCTGATCATGCCGAGGAACGTGTCTTTCGCGACGCCCGCCTCGCGCGCCGCGCGCGTCGCCTGATGCTCCGCCGCCAGCGCCGCACGCTGCTGTTCGATAAGGCGCGTGCGCCGATAGCCGTTCAAGAGCAGCAGGATCGTCGCCGCCGCCGAGAGCAGGCCGAGCAGCACGCCGCCGTAAATCAGATAGCGGCGCTTCGCCTCGAAATCGCGCACGATCGCCTCGCGCTCCGCGACATCCATCAGCCGACGCCCGCCCGCCAGTTCCGCGACGACGGGCGCGTTCTGCCGCAATACGCCGATCACGCGCAGGGTGCGCTGGTGCTCGCTCTGCAATCCGTCGATATCGCCTTGAATGGAATCGAGCGCCGTTTGCAACTGACGCAGAATCTCGCGCTGCCGGTTCAGCAGCGCCTGATGATCGTCCGACACACCCGCCGATTCCGACACCTGCCTGAGCCGCGCCCGCAGCAGCCGATAGCTCGCGCGCACGCCCCCCGCGTCCTCGTCGATGCCATTGCGATACAGCAGAACGTGATTTTCGAAGCGCGCGTACGCGATCTGAAACTGCGCCGCGTCCCAGTACACGTCGTAAGGCAGAACGAGCCGATGCGTCTCGCGCGCGACCAGACCCGAATACAGCATGTAGCCGACCGCGCCGATCGGCGGCGCGACCGCGAGCGCGATCAGCGCCGCATACCAGAGCCGGCGAAACCAGGGTCGCGCGGCGTGTGCGCGCAACGGGGATTCGGTGCGGATGACGGCCATCCGCTATTGCAAGGCTTCGATCGCCCGGGCCGCGCGCTCGGATGCGACGACGATCAGCTTCATCGTCGCCCGCGTCGCGCCGACGAAGATCTTGCGCGCGGCCTGCTCGTCGAGCGCGTCGAAATCGACTTCGGTGAGAATCACGCAGGGCGCCGATTGCCCCTTGAAGCGATAGATCGATTCGAGCAGCACGTCGCCCTCGCGATACTCCGGGTTGCCGAACAGATCGTACGTTCCGGTGAAGGCGCGCAGCCGATGCGGGCCGAGGTGATCGACGGCAGTGAGCGCCGAACCCTCGCGGCCCCGGAACGACAGCACCGCGATGTCCTGCTTGCGAAAGCCGAGCGACAACGCGTGCGTGATCGCGCGCTTGGTCGCCTCGATGATTTCCTCGGGATGCCCGTCGGCGTAGGTCGAAACGCTCACGTCGGAGCCGTCGAAGGGACTGCCCGCATCGAGCCGCACATCTGGCCCGACGACCTTGCGGATGAAACCGAGTAGATCGCGCGGGCTGCGATAGTTCGTCGTTTCGCGCAGGATCGTCCAGCCCGGCAGCGGCACCGGCTCGCGCAAATACAGGTTCTGCATCGGATCTTCGAGCCACCACCACGCGCCTTCAGGATTCAGCAGACGTTCGAGCGCCTCGACCCACGCCGCCTGAAAATCCTGGCCTTCATCGACGATGAGCACATCGGTCTTCCATTGCTCGGGCACGGGCACGGCGGCGAAGCGATCTTCGAGCGTCGCGAAGACATTCGGCTGACTGAAGTCCGGCGGACTGCCCGCATCGCGCGCGACGGCCGCGCTCAACTGATGGTAATTCGCGATCTTCGCCTCTTTCGGTGCGATCGCACGAATATGGTCGGCGAGCGGCCGGTTGAAGCACACGTAGAGCACGCTCTTGCCCTGCGCGAGCGCGTCGCGCATCACGCGCACGGCGAGTTGCGTCTTGCCCGCGCCCGCGGTCGCGATCACGCGCAGACGGAACGGTTCGAATTCGAGCCGCCGCGCCCACGTCGCGAGCCCGCCCGACAGACGCGTGACGAGCGTGTTCGCCGCACCGACGAGCGCGTTGGTATCGGGCGTGAGCGAAAGTTCGTCGGCGAGAAAATGATGGATGCGCGCCGCCGATTCGAAGCGCGGCTCGTCCGGCGGCAGGATTTCGAGCACGACGCGCGCAAGCTGCGACTTGCGGCTCGCATCGACGATGCGCGCCGGCGACACGCCCGCGATCGCCGTGTTCTTGACGGTGTAATCGGGGCAGTAAAGCAGTTCCTCGATCCGGTACGTGCCCGCGCCGAACGCCGCCGTGAACCGCCGATGCAGGTTCTCCAGCGTGCGCGCGAGCTGAATGGCGACGTTGCGCTCTTTCTGCAAATAGACCTTGACGAGACCTTGCCCCGTCTCGCGCAGAAAACCGGCCTTCTGCTCGATCATCAGCACGCGGCCGGACGGCGCGACGACTACGAAATCCGCTTCGCCGAAGACCGAAAATCCTTCGTTGACGCGAGTCCAGTGCACGCCGTGATAGACCGTGTAGTCGTCGGGCAGCTTTTCGAGGCGCGCGAGCGTTTCGAGTTCGCGCGCCGCCGCGCCGGTCGCTTCGAGGTTCTTCCAGTCGTCGGGAACGATTCGGGCCATGCGTCGCCTTTGGGCTGAGTGATTGCGTCCGAGTCATTGTACGCAACGCGCTTACCGTTCCCGCAATAGGCCGGATGGCTAGCTTGCGTAATCGTATCGGCCGCCTTTTTCGAGCGCGCGCTGATATGCCGGACGCGCGTGAATGCGTTCGAGAAAGGCGCGGATATGCGTCATCGACTTCGCGCCCGCGCGGGCGCTGCCGGCTTCGAGGGGAAAGCTCATTTGCACATCGGCGGCGGTGAACGAATCGCCGGCGAACCACGGCGACTTTGCCAGTTCGGCATCGATATAGCCGAAATGCAGACGCAGTTGCGGATCGATGAAACTGCTCTGCATCGTCTGCGCGATGCGCCTTGCGATCGGCTTAGCGAAGAACGGCATTTTCGCGCTCTCCAGCCGCCGCGCGACGAGCTTGAGCAGGAGCGGCGGCATCGCGGAGCCTTCGGCGTAATGCATCCAGTAGTTGTAGCGCACGCGTTCGGGCGTCGTGCCGGGCGGCGGCGCGAAACGGCCTTCGCCGTACCGTTCGACGAGATATTCGATGACCGCGCCCGACTCGGCGAGCGTGAGGCCATCGACGGTCACGACGGGCGATTTGCCGAGCGGATGCACCGCGCGCAACTCGGCAGGCGCGAGCATCGTGCGCGGGTCGCGCTGATAGCGCTTCAGCTCGTATTCGACGCCGAGTTCTTCGAGCATCCACAGCACGCGCTGCGAGCGGGAATTGTTGAGATGATGAACGGTTAGCATGCCTGGACTCTTCTTCATATTCGACGATGCCGCTCGCGGTACGCCACTTGCATCCAGCGAACTGATGCGCGGCCGGGCGTCGAAAGCATACGGCCCTTCGATGAAGGCCGCGCAACGATTTCTAACACACAACGAAAAAGGAGAAGTCGATGACGCTGATCATTTATCTCGTAGGCTGGCTGATTTTCATTGGCGGCGTGTCGTGGGCGCTCGTGGCGATGCACGTCTCGCAGCACACGATCATGATCGTGGCCGTCATCATGCTGGGCATCGCCGTCATCACGGGCGCGACGCGGGCGCGCAACCGCGACCGGTCCTAGGCGTTCCGGGCCGCCGTCGATGGCGGCCCGCGCGACTCACATCACATCACATCACCACACGGGCCCGAGCCGCGTCCTGGATCAGCGTGACGAGTTCGTCGGGATGCACCGGCTTCGTCATGAAATGCTGAAAGCCTTCACCGATGCTGCGTAATCGGTATTCCTCGCCGCCGTGCCCCGTCAGCGCGATCGCCACGGACGGCGGCAGATTTCCGCGTATTTCGTGATCCCGCAAACGTTGGACGAGGTAGAAACCGTCCATCTCGGGAAGGTCGAGATCGCAGATCACCGCATCCGGAAGATGCTCGATCGCCGCTTGCGCGCCGTCTTCGGCGTCGGCTACGGCGATGACTTCGGCACCCTCTTCTTCCAGCAACGTCTGCAGCGACGCTCTGCTCTCGGGATCGTCTTCGATGAGGACGATCCGCATATGCCCCAGTCTTGCCACTTCGTTCATGATGTTCTTTTCTACTGCCAAAAACGGAATTCTCGCGTCGGTCTCCAGCTCTTTCCGCCGCGCGCGCGGTAGCGCGCACTGATTGACACGAGAACGCGGCGGGAATTCCGAACGCACCGTTTTTTATGCCGCGCGTACGCCGGTGCGGAACGCCTCGCGGTTTGTGACTGCGCCGACGCGAAAAATCGCCCGGTTGCAGCGTGCCTAAAAGAGCAAAAACCGGACCGGTTTGCATCTTTCGCCGCAAGCGCCGCGTCGCGCGGGCCTCCCGGCCGATCCGCCTCGCCCAAACGCTCGTCACACGCGCACGATCGTGTAATTCCGGCATCGGCCGTGCCCTGTTTTCCCATCAGACGTTTGTCTCGCGGATGGAATCGGGGCGCGAGGCGCTCGACGTGCCCGCCTGCAGCAGCGCGCGATATTCGCTCGGCGTGAGGCCGACCGTCGCCTTGAACTGGCGCGTGAAGGCGCTGTGATCGGTGTACCCGCACAGGGCGGCGACATCGGTGACTTTCTCCTGCGAGACGAGGAGCGCAGTGGCCGCGTCGAGCCGCGTTTTCAACAGCACCTGGCGCGGCGTCAGATGAAAGACCTTGTGAAAGTAGCGCTCCAGTTGCGCGATGGACATGTTCGCCATCTGCGCGAGCTGCCGCATGTTGAGCGGCTGCACGTAATTTTCCTGAATGTGCTGCACGACCGCCGCGAGCCGGCTGTACGCGGGATGCGTGCCTTCGGCCGCTTGCAGATCCCGCGAAATGCCCGCGAGCCCGACGATATGTCCCTGCGTATCGTGCAGCGGCTGCTTGCACGTCATGCACCAGCCGGGCTCGCGCCCCGGATACAGATGCAGTTCGAGCTGATCGATCAGCTGATGTCCCTGCGCGATGATCGCCTGATCCTGCGCCGTGTAGATGCGCCCGAAGCGACGCGGGAATACGTCCTCGGCGGTCTTGCCGAGCAGCGCGGATTTGTCGTCCTTGTGACCGCAGCGGCGCGCGAGCGTGCGATTGACCATCGCATAGCGCGCCTCGCGATCCTTCACGAAGAACACGATGTCGGGCATCGCGTCGAAAACCGGCGCGAGCAGCGCGAAATGCGCGAGCATGTCGGCGAGCGTCGATGCCGGAGGTGGTGCGATCGTCATGCGTGCGGGTGTCGGTTGCGCTCGGTGGATTCTGGCGACCGATTATAGGAGCGCCAATACGCGGACAAAATTGGCGCTGGCCCCACTAGAAATGACGCGTTTCAGTCAGCTCGCGCGCAGCGATCAGCGTGTCGATGCAAACCGGCGCGAACGGCGGACGCGCCACCGCACGCGGCCATCCGAACAGGACCGACGCCGCCTCGCCGCAGATGCGCCCCTGACACGGCCCCATGCCGCAACGCGTCTGCAATTTGGCATCGCGCCAGCTCGCGTGCGCGGCGACTTCGCCGATTGAAACATCCTCGCAGCGGCACAGCAACGTGTCCGGCGATGGCATCGCGCGGGCGTCGGCGCCGAGTTCGAACGTACGTGCGACGCGTCGCGCGAAGGCACGCCAGCGATCGCGTTCGCGCACCAAACGCGCATCGATGGCGACGCCGAGCGCCGCCTGCGCCGCGATCGCGCCTTCGACGCGCGCGAGTTCCATCCCGCCGATGCCCGCGCATTCGCCCGCCGCGAATACGTCTCGCTGAGAGGTTCGCTGGGCGCCGTCGACGTGGATCGCGCCGTCGCGTTCGTCCGTCGAGCAGCCGAGTGCGAGCGCGAGCGTCGTGTTCGGCACGAGTCCGAAACCGCACGCGATGCGATCCGCTTCGAGCGTTTCATCGCGCCCGCGCGTGCGGATCGTGACCGCCTCCACGCGCGCGCTTCCATGCGCCTTCACGACGACGCTGCCCGTCCGGTAACACGCGACGCCGAGCGCGACGGCCTGCGCCAGCTTTCCCGGCGTCAGCGCCAGCGACGCGACGAATCGTGCCACCCGCGCGAACGGCGCCTGTTCGACGACCGCGACGACGCGCGCACCGTGACGACGCGCGGTATCGGCGGCGGCGAGCAACAGCGGCCCGCTGCCCGCCACGACGATGCGCTCGCCACGCACCGGCATGCCGCCTTTGACGAGCGCCTGCAAGCCGCCTGCACCGGTCACGCCGGGCAAGGTCCAGCCGTCGAAAGGAAGCAGCCGCTCGCGCGCGCCGGTCGCGAGGATGAGCTTCGAATACGCGAGCACGAGCGGCGCGCCGTCGCGTTCGAGCAGCAGCCGTTTGTCGCCGGGCGCTGCCGCGACCTTCGTCGAGTTCATCACGATCAGCTTCGCGTGCGAGCGCGTTTCGTCGAGCCATTGGCGCAATGGCGCGGCGGGCGCTTGCGTCGGACCTTGCCGCCAGATCTGGCCGCCAGCGCGCGGATTGTCGTCGATGAGCGCGACGCGCCCGCCCGCTCGCGCCGCCATTCGCGCCGCGCTCAAGCCCGCCGGTCCCGCGCCGACGATCGCGATGTCCACTCGTTCGATGTTCATCGCGTCGTCTCGATCGACAGGCCGTCGCGGCAAAGCGTCTGACAGCCGAGCACATGCGCGCGGCCATCGACCGTCACGCGGCATTCGTGACACACGCCCATGCCGCACAGCGCGGCGCGCGGCTCGCCGGTGACAGAGCGCCGCGTGCCACGAATGCCCCGCATCGCGATCGCGGCCGCGACGGTCGCGAACGCGGGCACGTCGAGCGATTCGCCGTCGATGATGACGCGCACGCGCTCAGCCATCGGCGTGCTCCGGCGCGAATCGTTGCGGGCAGAAAGCGTTCATGTCGGGCATATCGAATGCAAGCGGCTCGCCGAGCATCTGCGCGACGAGGAGTTTCGCGGTGCCGAGCGACGTCGTCACGCCGAGCCCTTCGTGACCCGCCGCGAGCCACAGCCGGTCGCCGGGGAAACGCGCCGGTCCGATCAGCGGCAAGCCGTCGGGCGTGGCGGCGCGAAAACCGGTCCACGCCCGAATCGCATTGAGCCCGCCGATTCCCGGCAGATAGCGCGTCGCGCGCGCGAGCATCATCGCGAGCACGTTCATTTCGACGGCGGGATCGAGCGTGCCGAATTGACGCGACGACCCGATCAGCACTTGCCCGGTCGGACGCGGCTGCGCATTGAACGCGACCGACGTGCCGCGCGCGTGATGCGCGCTCTTGATATAGCCGAGCTCCAGCACCTGATGACGAACCGTGCCCGGATAACGATCGGTGATGAGCAGATGCCCCTTCTTCGCTTCGAGCGGCAGGCCCGCGATCAGATCCGGCGCGGCGAGCCCGTTGGCGATGACCACGTGCGCAGCCGTTCGTCGTTCACCATTCGCGAGCGTGACGCGCGCGTGCGCGCCGGCGGCATCGACGGAATGCACCGCGCAGCCGGTCGATACGCGAATGCGCGTCGAACTCGCCAGCAGCCATTGCGCGGCGGCGGGCGCGTAGACGATCGCGTCGTCGTCGATGAGCAGGCCGCCTTGCATCGCGTGGCTCACCGACGGCTCGGATTCGCGCAGCGCGGCGCGGTCGACCATATGCGCGCGCACGCCCGCCGCGGCGAATGCGTCGCGCATCGCGCGCGCGGCGTCGAGTTCCTCGTCGTCTTCCGCGATCCAGAGCGTGCCGCAGCGCGAGAACGCATCGCGCTCGCGCAGTTGCGGGCCGAGCGCGAGCCACAGTTCGCGCGAAGCCCGCGCCAGCGCGAATTCGGCGGGCGAATCGTTCATCACGACGATATGGCCCATGCCCGCCGCCGTCGCGCCGCCGCCGATGCCGCCCGCGTCGAGCACATCGACCGTCATGCCGCGCGCGGCAAGCTCGGCTGCGCACGCCGCCCCGACAATCCCGCCGCCGACGACGATCACGTCCGCCGTCATATGCCTTTGATGAACGGATCGCGCGCGTCGAACACGAGCCGTCCTTCGCACATGACGTGCGCGTAACCGGTGATCGTCGGGATCAGCGCGTCGCCGTCGAGCGCGTAACTGCCCTCGAACACGCTGCCGATGATGCTCTCCTGGCGCCAGATGTCGCCCGGCGCGAGCGCGTCGTCCGCCGCGAGGCACGCGAGCTTGGCGCTCGTTCCGGTTCCGCACGGCGAACGGTCGTAGGCGCTGCCCGGACACAGCACGAAATTGCGGCTGTCGACGCCGGCGACGGGCGAATTCGCGAACAGTTCGATATGGTCGATGAACGCGCCGTCCGCGCCGGTGATGCCCTGCGCATGCAAGGCATCGCGGATCGCCTCGGTGAACGCGGTCAGCTCGGCGATGCGCGCGGGCACCAGTTCGCGACCGTGATCCGCGACGAGAAAGAACCAGTTGCCGCCCCACGCGACGTCGCCGGTGAGCGTGCCGTGGCCGGGCACATCGACCGATACCGCCCGCCGATGCCGATACGCCGGCACGTTGCGCACGCTGACACTGCCGTTTTCGTGCAGCGTCGCATCGACGGGCCCGACGGGCGTATCGATCCGATGCCGCCCCGGCGCGATCCTGCCCGCATGGGCGAGCGACGCGACGAGCCCGATCGTGCCGTGCCCGCACATGCCGAGATAGCCGACGTTGTTGAAGAAGATGACGCCCGCCGCGGCTGCGGGATCGTCCGGTTCGCAGAGCAACGCGCCGACCATCACGTCCGAGCCGCGTGGCTCCGTGACGATGGCGCGGCGCCAGTCATCGAAGCGCGTGCGAAACGCGTCGAGCCGTTGCACGAGTGTGCCGTTGCCCAGATCGGGGCCGCCCGCGATCACGAGGCGCGTCGGTTCGCCGCCCGTATGCGAGTCGATGATGTCGATGGTTTTCATGCCGCAATCGTAGAAACGCTTACGCCGGGCGTCTTGACGCGGCTGGACGGTTTGGATGACGAAATCGGCATAATCGAAGATCGTCCGGTGGGGCTTTTCGCGGTGCGAAACGGCTATGCCGAAATCGGCACGCGGCGCGCGCGAATCACGCAAGACGCCTGATTTTTCGGTGCTTACACTGCGTACCGTCCAATCAATTTCGGAGAGCCGCCGTGACGCATATCTGGGAAGGCGTGATGCCCGCCGTGACCACCAAGTTCAACGCCGATTTCAGCATAGACCGTGCGTGGACCGCGAAGAACATCGACGCGCAGATCGAAGCGGGCGTGGACGGCATCATCGTGTGCGGCTCGCTCGGCGAAGCATCGACGTTATCGCTGGACGAAAAGCTCGACGTGCTCGACATCGCCGTGGACGCCGCACGCGGCCGCGTGCCGGTGCTCCTGACGATCGCCGAGAACAGCACGCTCGACGGCTGCCGCCAGGCCGAGCGCGCCGCGCGCCACGGTGCGGCGGGCTATATGGTGCTGCCGGGTTTGCGTTATCTGTCGGACCGGCGCGAGACGCTCAATCATTTCCGCATGGTCGCCGATGCCAGTCCGCTGCCGCTGATGGTCTACAACAATCCGCTCGCTTATGGCGTCGATGTCACGCCGAAGATGTTCGCCGAACTTGCCGAAGACAAGAAGTTCGCGGCGATCAAGGAATCGAGCGGCGACGTGCGCCGCATCACCGATCTCATCAACGAAACGGGCGACCGCTATGCGATTTTTTGCGGCGTCGACAATCTCGCGATGGAAGCGATGCTGATGGGCGCGCACGGCTGGGTCGCGGGTCTCGTGTGCGCGTTCCCGCGCGAAACGGTCGCGATCAGCAAGCTGATTCGCGCGGGGCGTGTCGAGGAAGCGCGCGCGATCTATCGCTGGTTCGCGCCGCTGCTCGCGCTCGACGTGTCGCACAAGCTCGTGCAGAACATCAAGCTCGCCGAGGCGATCGTCGGTCTGGGCACGGAGCCGGTGCGTCCGCCGCGCCTGCCGCTCGCCGGCGATGAGCGCAAGGAAGTCGAAACGCTGATTCGCCGGAGCATCGAGACGCGCCCCGCATTGCCGGCGCTTTAAGACGCGCGCGAAATGAAAAATGCCGCCGGTTTGTCAACCGGCGGCATTTGCTTTTTGATCGGCTTCAGGCCGCGATCTGCGCAGGCGCGGGATCGGTGAGACCGCCATCCGAATCCGCGCCTTCATCGTAGAGATGCAGCAGACGGTAACCGCTCTTGTACACCGGCTGCAGGCGGAAGTTGTTGACCGGCTCGATTTCCAGCGCGAGACGCAGGCGCGAAACGTGGCTGTCGATCGTGCGGGTCGTTTCGCGGAACTCGCGTCCCCAGACCATCGCGAAAATATGATCGCGCGATAGCACGCGGCCGATGTTCGAGAAGAAAAGCTGCGCGAGACGGAATTGCGTGCCGCTCAACTGCACCGGCTTGCCGCGCACGGTGACGGTTTGCTGGCGTGCGTCGAAACGATACGGCCCGACTTCGAGGCATGCGCTCGACGTCGCGGGATACGCGCGGCGCAAGAGCGCTTCGACGCGCGCGCCGAACTCGCCCGGGCGGATCGGATACACGACGAAATCGTCCGCGCCGGCGGTGAGCGCGCAGACGACGTTGTGTTCGGCGCCGTCCGGCGTCGCGAACATGACCGGCACGCGTTCGCCGAAGCTCGAGCGCACGGATTTCAGCAGATCGAGGCCGCAGAGGCCCGTGGAATTCCAGTCGAGAATCAGCAGATCGACCGTGGAGCGGGACAGCGCCTTCGACAGCACGAGGCCATCGCCGAAAGTCACGCAAGTGTGGCCGAGTCGTTTGACGACATCGCTGATGAGATTTCGATAACTGGGGTCGGTTTGCAAAACGGCGACGCGCATAGTGTCTTACCTGATGAGTCCAAGGGACATGAAGCGGAGGCCGTTTTGCGGCGCCCGCCGGGCGTCTCGTCGCGGGATGAGACGGGGATTTACAAGCTGCGAATTCTGGGCAGCGATGCGACCCTTTCCCATCGGACTCATCCGAATTGTCAACGCATGTGACTGCGTAGCGCCCGGAACGGGCGGCGTGATGCGCGCAACCATCTCGAAATTAGAACGGCTTTTCGCTTTTGCGCGCGTTTTCATCCTGTAACATGCCGTGTTTGGCTCAAAAGTTCCCGCTTCCGCCGTTTTACCGAGACGTCGCGTAGCAAGCTGCGCCGCGACTGTCCGTCGCATCGCGCAGCGCGGATGACGGGCAGCGGCTTTCGAATCCGCGCCCGCTGGCTTCCGGCCCGGATCGTTCGCGTTCCGCGCCCGGGCCTTCGCTTCGCGTCCACCCGGCGCGTTTAGTCACTCCCGCAGGGCAAAGCCTCGTTCTACCGCGCGTCATGCGTGGCTTTTCCACTTACGGGTTCTTTTCCGATGCAGGCAACACCTCTGTCCGACGCCCCGCGCGCGGCCGGCCGTGCGCTCACGCGCGGCGATTACAAGACGCTCACGCTCGCCGCGCTCGGCGGCGCGCTCGAGTTCTACGACTTCATCATCTTCGTGTTCTTCGCGCCGGTCATCGGCCAATTGTTCTTTCCGCCGTCGATTCCTGACTGGCTGCGTCAATTGCAGACTTTCGGCATCTTCGCGGCGGGTTATCTCGCGCGCCCGCTCGGCGGGATCATCATGGCGCACTTCGGCGATCTGCTCGGACGCAAGCGCATGTTCACGCTTTCCGTGCTGCTGATGTCCGTGCCGACGCTCCTGATGGGCCTCCTGCCCACGTACGCGTCGATCGGCCTGATGGCGCCCGTCCTGCTGCTCGTGTTCCGCGTGATGCAGGGCGCGGCGGTCGGCGGCGAAGTGCCGGGCGCGTGGGTGTTCGTGTCGGAGCATGTGCCGGGGCGTCATATCGGCTATGCGTGCGGCACGCTCACGGCCGGCCTGACGGCGGGCATTCTGCTCGGCTCGCTGATCGCCACGGGCATCAACAAGGCGTTCGCGCCGGCCGAAGTCGCCGATTTCGCGTGGCGCCTGCCGTTCCTGCTCGGCGGCATCTTCGGTCTGTGCTCGGTGTATCTGCGTCGCTGGCTGCATGAAACGCCGGTGTTCGCCGAGTTGCAGAAGCGCAAGTCGCTCGCCGCGGAACTTCCGCTCAAGGCCGTGCTGCGCGATCACGGCCGCGCCGTCATCGTGTCGATGCTGCTGACGTGGATGCTTTCCGCCGCGATCGTCGTCGTGATCCTGATGACGCCGACGCTGCTGCAGAAGCAGTTCCACATCGCGCCGGCGACGGTGCTCGTCGCGAACTGCGCGGCGACGCTGTGTCTCACGATCGGCTGCGTGCTGGCGGGCGCGATCGCGGGCCGCATCGGCGCGGGCAAGACGATCTTCGTCGGCGGCGTGGCGCTCGCCGTCACGTACTGGATGATGTTCCAGCAGGTCGCGGCCGATGCCTCCGCGCTTTTGCCGTGGTACGCGCTCGCGGGCTTTTTCGTCGGCGTGATCGGCGCGATTCCGTTCGTGATGGTCAAGTCGTTCCCCGCGGCCGTGCGTTTCTCCGGCATCTCGTTTTCGTACAACGTCGCGTATGCGGTGTTCGGCGGACTCACGCCGATCGTCGTCTCGCTGATGATGAAATCGAGCCCGATGGCGCCCGCGATCTACGTCGGCGCGCTGTGCGCGGTCGGCGCGCTGACGACGTTGTTCATCAAGCAGGCGCGCTGATCCGGCGTTAGCGTTCCACACGCGAAGTGGCGCACCGTTCACGCGGTGCGCCATTTTTCATTGCGCTTTCACGTTTCGGCCCACGCCGAAACATCGGCCGCGCCGCGCGCCTACGATGGCCGGCATGAACTCGAATCTTTCTTCATCCGAAACGCGTCTGTCCGCACCGGCAGACGCTCACCGTGACGGCGACCAGCGTCGGCTTCGTCGTCTCGCAACTCGATGTCTCGATCGTGAATGTCGCGCTCGCGCGCATCGGCCACGATCTGGGTGCGAGCGTCGCGAGCCTGCAATGGACCATCGACAGCTACGCGCTCGCCTTCGCCGCGCTCATGCTCTCGGCCGGTTCGCTCGGCGACCGCTTCGGCGCGCGGCGCATGTTCGTCGGCGGACTCGCGCTGTTCGCGCTGGCGTCGCTCGCGTGCGCCTTTTCCGGCGACGCGACGCAACTCATCGCCGGGCGGGCCTTGCAGGGCGTCGGCGCGGCGGCGATGCTGCCGAACTCGCTCGCGCTGCTGAACGCGGCGTGCGGCCACGACCGGCGTCTGCGCGCGCGAGCCGTCGGCTTGTGGACGGCGGCGGGCGCGGTGTCGATCGCGGCGGGACCGATCGTCGGCGGCGTGCTGATCGCGGCGTTCGGCTGGCGCAGCATTTTCTGGGTCAATCTGCCGATCTGCGCGGCGGGCATCGTCGCGACGCTCGCGTGGATAGAAAACGCGCGACCCAAAGATGCCGGTCGTGCGCGCGGCATCGACCTGCCCGGCCAGGCGCTGGCGATCGTCGCGCTCGCCTCGTTCGTCGGCGCGGTGATCGAACTGCGCCCGCTCGGACCGATGCATCCGCTCGTCATCGGCGCTTTGCTGCTCGCGCTGGCGGCGGGCGGCGCGTTCATCGCGATCGAGCGCGAAAGCCGCACGCCGATGCTGCCGCTGTCGCTCTTCGCCGAGCGCACGTTCAGCGCGGCCGTGGCCTTCGGTATCGGCGTGAATCTCACCTACTATGGAATGGTCTTCGTGCTGAGCCTGTATTTGCAGCGCGTGCTCGGTCACACGCCCTTGCAGACCGGCCGCGTTCCTGCCGCTGACGGGCGGATTCCTGATCTCGAACCTGGCGAGCGGTCCTGTCGTCGCGCGCTTCGGCTCGCGCGGCCCGATGATCTTCGGCGCGCTGCTCGACGCCGCCGGTTTCGCCGCGCTCGCCTTCGTCGATGCGACGACGCCCACGGCCGCGCTGCTCGTGCCGTTCCTGCTGATTCCATCGGGGATGGGACTCGCGGTCCCGGCGATGACGACCGCGCTGCTCGGCACCGTCGGCCAGCCGCGTGCGGGCACGGCGTCGGCGGTGCTCAACACGGCGCGGCAGGCGGCGGGCGCGATCGGCGTCGCGGCGTTCGGCGCGCTCGCGGCTCATGGCGACGGCGCGGCGAGCGCGCACCAGATCGTCGATGCGGTGCGCTGGTCGGCGGCGATCTCCGTCGCGCTTCTGTTGTGCGCCGCGTTGATCGCGCGTCATGTGAACAATCCGGCGAGCGCGAACGCCGAAGAACGTGTTACCTAGAGACGGACGTCGGGAACGGCCGTTGCAACGCCCAGGTAAAGCCGCGAATCTTTTGAGGACAACACCATGTCGACAATGCCCCGCTCCCCCGAGGAGCCGCTCGAACCGGACCCGGACAAGCTGCTCGATCCCGACGCCGCGCCGAACCCCGAAGATCCGGACATGCCTGACGGCCCGGATTCCGCGACGCCGATGGTGCCCGCCGATCCGAAAAACGGCGAACCGCGCATGTAGAACGCCGGGCGGCCATCGCGCGCATAAAGCAATGCCCGCGCGGCCTTGAAAGCGGCGCGGGCATTCTTACTGATGCTCGTGGACGAAGAGCGTTACAGGCTAGTGGTCTGCACCGCGCCGGTTTCCAGCGCACGCTCGATGAGCGCTTCCTGCTGCGCCTTGCGAACGGCATCGGCGACGAGCGTATCGGGCGCTTCCACTTCGGCCTTGATCGCGCCGATGATGCCGTCCGCTTCGACGATCACGAGCGATTCCGCCGAATCCGCACGGCTGATGATGACGCGCAGCGGCCCGCCGCCCTCCGCGATGCTGGCGCAAAACTGCATCGTTTGCCCGCCGATCACTTGTTCGAATGTTTGAATCATCGCTGCCTTCCGCGTTGGTTGGACAAAAGCTGACACAGGCTGCGCGCCAAGCGGCGCGCAGCCTGCTTTCTCATTGATCCGCGCATGTCGACTAGGTTCAATTCTGTAAGCATGCGCGGCGCGACGCAAGCTCAACGTCTTGCGTCGGCGAGTTCGCGAAGGATGGCGGCGGTCGAATCGTCGGCGGGAAAGAAGGCTTCGATCGCAAGCTCCGACAACGTGATGTCGACGGGCGTGCCGAAAACCGTCGTCGTGCTCAAGAACGACAGCACGCCGTGCTGCGTGCGCAAACGCAAGGGCACGACGACGGGATCGGTCTCGCCGCGCGGCTCGTGGGTCGCGTGACGCGGCGCGGGATACGCCTCCAGTTCGGCCAAGAGCGAGACGAGCGTCGCATCGCCGGACACGTCGATTTGCCGGCGCAGGCGCGCGAGCAGATGCGCGCGCCACTCGTGCCAGTTGTCGATGGCATCGGCGAGACCTTGCGGATGCATCGACAGCCGCAGCACGTTGACCGGCGGCACGAGCAATTGCGCATCCGCCGATGCGACGAGCGGCGCGAAAGCCGCGTTGGCCGCGATCATCGTCCAATGACGATCGACCGCGAGCGCGGGATACGGCTCATGCCCTTTGAGCACGAGATCGACAGCACGCCTGGCAGCGGAAAGTTGCGGATCGGCCAGCGCGCGCTCGCGATAAAGCGGCGCATAACCGGCCGCGACGAGCAGCGTGTTGCGCTCGCGCAGCGGCACGTCCAGTTGCTCGGCGAGGCGCATCAGCATGTCCCGGCTCGGCAGCGAGCGGCCCGATTCGACGAAGCTCAGGTGACGCGTGGACACGTCCGCAACGCCTGCGAGATCGAGCTGGCTCATGCGCCTGCGCTGACGCCATTCGCGCAATAGCGCGCCGACGTCCGATCGAACGGCCGGATGTACGAGGGTCGAGTTCATGCAACCGATGTTAGACGAAACATGATCACGCGATCCATTACCTGCGAAGTAAGCGGCGCCACGAACGTAACATTTACGCCGCAAACATATGCGAAGAAAAACTTGCGCGCGACACCCTAAATCTCCGGCACTTTCGCGCCGATAAGTCCAACAACAAGCGAACAATGCGTCGCGAGCCGTGCGCGTCTCAATCCCGAGCACGCACGGCCCGCGGCGCCCGGACTTTTGCGGAGAAATCATGTTTGTCATCATCGGATGGTTGTTGGTCATCGGCTCGGTGATCGGAAGCTTCGTCGGCGTCGGGGGCCACCTCGCGGCCCTCGTGCAACCGTTCGAGCTGCTGTGTATTTTCGGCGCGGCGATCGGCGCGTTCGTCGTGTCGAATCCGACCGCGACGCTCAAGAAAACGTTGCAATCGATTCCGAAGGCGTTCAAGGGCGGCGGCTACACGAAAGAGAAATATCTCGCGCTGATCGCATTGCTCTACGAACTGCTTCAGAAGGCGCGCAAGGAAGGCATGATGGCGCTCGAAGCCGATGTCGATGCGCCCGAGTCCAGCCCGGTCTTTCAGAAGTACGAGCACGTCATGGCCGATCATCATCTGCTCGACTTCATCGTCGACTATCTGCGCATGATGTCGGCGGGCAATGTCAACGCGCTCGAAATGCAGGATCTGATGGACGAAGAGCTCGACACGCACCACACCGAAAGCTCGATCGCCGCGAACGCCATTCAGAAAATGGCCGATGGCCTGCCTGCATTCGGTATCGTCGCCGCGGTGATGGGCGTCGTGCACACGATGGGCTCGGTCGGCGCCGCGCCCGCCGTGCTCGGCGAGATGATCGCGGGTGCGCTCGTCGGCACGTTCCTCGGCATTCTGCTGGCGTACGGCTTCATCGGCCCGCTCGCGGACCTGCTCAACGCGAAGGGCGCGGCCGAAGCGAAGCCGTTCCAGTGCGTGAAGTCCGTGCTGCTCGCATCGATGAACGGTTATGCGCCGACGATCGCGGTCGAGTTCGGCCGCAAGGTGCTCTTCACCGCCGATCGTCCGAGCTTCAAGGAACTCGACGACGCGGTTCGTGCCACCAAGATGCCGAAGGCGGCTTCGTGATGACATCGGGTACGCAAAGGACCAACGCACATGGCTGAGAAACCGTCACGCGATCCGCTGCAGTCCGTGCTTGCGCCGACTGTCGTCGTCAAGCGCAAGAAGAAGGCGCACGGACACGGCCATCATGGCGGCGCATGGAAGATCGCCTACGCCGACTTCGTCACCGCGATGATGGCGTTCTTTCTGTTGATGTGGCTGCTCGGATCGACATCGAAGTACGACAAGGAAGGCATCGAGCAATACTTCAATACGCCGCTTTCCGCATTGTTCGGCAACGATGGCGGCGCGTCGGCGCATACGAGCGTCATCGCGGGCGGCGGCAGGGATCTGTCGAGCACGCGTCCGGGTGAAGGCAACAAGACCCAGACGCAACCGGTGCCGCAATCGATCGCGCGCGCTGCCGTTGCGATGGACGACTTGCGCAAGCTGCAGCAACTCAAGCAGAAGCTGATGGCGCTCATCGAGCAGACGCCTGCGCTGCGCGCGTACAAGGATCAGATTCGCATCGCGATCACGAGTGAAGGCTTGCGTATCGAGATCGTCGATTCGCTCAAGCGGCCGATGTTCGCATCGGGCAGTTCGAGACTCGAAAGCTATGTGACGACGATTCTGACGAACATCGGCGCATCGCTGAACGATGTCGATAACCGCGTGTCGATCGCGGGGCATACGGATGCAGTGCCCTATTCCGGCGGTCAGGCGGGCTATTCGAACTGGGAGCTTTCGAGCGAGCGGGCGAATGCCGCGCGGCGCGCGCTCGTCGCGGGCGGCATGAAGGAAAGCAAGGTGCTGCAAGTGCGTGGACTGTCCGACGTGCTGCCGCTCAACAAGGATGTCGTCGACGAGCCGACGAATCGGCGGATCAGTATTCTCGTGCTGAACAAGGCCGCGGAACAGGCGTTCTTCCGCGATGGCGGCAGAACCACGGTCGATGAAACGCGGCCTGTCGAAGCGGCGCTTCCCGCGCCGGTCTCGGTCAAGTCGGATGCGCCGGCGGCGGTGGTGAAGTAGACAACGCTCGCGGCTTGACGAAGCGCCATGCACATCGAATCGTGCATGGCGCTTTTTCATTTCAGCCGAGCCACTCCGCGACCGTCTGCACCACGAGCCAGACGTTCGCCGCGCTGATGACCACGAACAGCGCCCACGCGACGAGCTTCATGGACGGTTTGTTCGCGAACGCTCCCATGAGGCCGCGATCGCTCGTCATCCGGATCAGCGGATAAAGCGCGAACGGCAGTTGCAGGCTCAGCACGACCTGACTCGCGACGAGCAGCTTGCCGACCGCGCCGTTGCCCATCACGTACACGCCGATCAACGCTGGCACGAGCGCAAGCGCCCGCGTGATGAATCGGCGCTGATAGCACGGGATTTTCAGTTGCAGGAACCCTTCCATGATGACCTGCCCTGCAATGGTCCCGGTGAACGTCGAACTCTGGCCCGATGCAAAGAGCGTCACCGCGAAGAGAATCGCCGCAAGCCCGGTTCCCACGATAGGCGCAAGCAGCTTGTACGCATCTTCGATCTCGGTCACTTGCGTGTGCCCCGTCGCGTGAAATGCCGATGCCGCGAGAATCAGGATCGCCGCATTGATCAGCAGCGCGAGAACGAGCGACACGATCGTATCGAGCCGCGAAAGATTGATCGCCGATGCAAGGCTCTTCGCATCGCGATTCACCACGCGCGTCTGCACGATCGAGGAATGCAGATACAGGTTATGCGGCATCACGGTCGCGCCGAGAATGCCTATCGCGAGATAAAGCGGCTCGCGATCGCTCAACGCGTGAATCGATGGCACGAGCCCGGCAGCAACCGAAGGCCAATGCGGTTTGACGAGCACGAGCTCGACGATATAACCGACGCCGATCGTCGCGATGAGCCCGAGCATGATGGCTTCGAGATCGCGAAAGTTCTTGCCTTTCAGGCCCAGCACGATGAGCGTATCGAATGCGGTGAGCACCACGCCCCACATCAGCGAAACGCCGAACAGCAAATGAAACGCGAGTGCGCCGCCGAGCACTTCCGCGAGATCGCACGCGATGATCGATAACTCCGCGAGCATCCATTGCACGTTCGCGACCGGTTTCGCGTAACGCTCACGCGATAGCTGCGCGAGATCCTTTCCCGTGACGATGCCAAGGCGCATCGAAAGACATTGCAGCACCATCGCCGCAAGACTCGACAACACGACGACAAAGAGCAGGCTATAGCCGTAGCGTGAGCCGGCTTCGATATCCGTCGCCCAGTTGCCCGGGTCCATATAGCCGATGGAAATGAGCAGGCCCGGCCCCGCGAATTGCAGAAGCTTCTTCCATAGCGGCGCGCCCGGCGAAACGGCGACGGAGCCTTTGACTTCCGATGGGCAAAACGGCGCGGTGGCCGTGGTCGGCAGATTGAACGGCAATTTATCGAGTCCTGATGGGATATCGGGGACAACATCCGCGAACGATGTTGTTCAGGTAGCTTACAAGGCGCGTCTCGCGGGCGAGTCTATCACCGGCTGCGCGCATTCACAGACAGCCCCAATCTGACCAAAGCGTCATCTCATCGCCAGCATCTCGTCACGGTACGACAAATAGAATTCAGTGGTGGCTGTAGCGAGCGTGCCGACGCTGCATATCGCGCAACCGCACGTCCCGTTCATTTTTACCCGCATGAGGAGTGCGCCATGAAACTAGTCACACGCATCGCTGTAATCGCCCTTGCTGCCGCGCCGCTCGCCGCGCTCGCACAATCCGAAGGTCTCACGCGCGCGCAGGTGAAAGCGGATCTGCAACGCGTCGAACAAGCCGGCTATAACCCGTCCGAGCGCGATGCGTTCTATCCGAACGACATCCAGGCAGCCGAAGCCAAGGTCAGCGCGCAAAGCGCATATGGCTCGTCCAGCGACGGTTCGTCGTCTTCGGGACGCACGATGTCGACGACGCCGCTCGGTCAAACCCCGCAGTAACGCACGCTCATCGAACGAGACACGCGCGGCCTTCCGCGCCGTCTCGCTCGCGTCCCTTCGAAGCGCGTAACCCGCGCTCGCGCTTCGCTATTCCCCGCTGTCCGATGCGAATGCTCCGCCCTACCATGGGCTTTCGCAAGCTTGCTTTCAAACCGCCTTATCTGACATCGGCGCCATATTCACGTCATATTGTCGTTGGCACCCGGCCACTACCATAACGACACTGATGGCGAACCGCACGCCCCGCTCCGTCATTGCGTCCCGCGCGTTGCATTCGCCTCATTCGCAGCGCCCTCTCCCAGCTTCTTCCGAACGACTCAATGTGGATAGTCAACGTTGCGCTTAAGCGGCCATACACGTTCATCGTGATGGCCATCATGATCCTGCTGGCGACGCCGTTCGTCCTCGTGACGACGCCTGTGGACGTGCTTCCCGAAATCGACATTCCGGTTGTCAGCATCATCTGGAATTACACAGGCCTTTCCGCGCAGGACATGGCCAATCGCATCACGTCGGTCAACGAGCGCAGCCTCACGACCACGGTGAACAATATCGAGCACATCGAGTCGCAATCGCTGCAAGGCATCGCGATCATCAAGCTCTTTCTGCAGCCCACCGCGAACATCCAGACCGCGATCGCGCAAACAGTGGCCGTCGAACAGGCGCAAGTGAAGCAGATGCCGCCGGGCGCGACGCCGCCCCTCGTCATCAGCTATTCGGCGTCGAGCATTCCGGTGATTCAGCTCGGGCTTTCGAGTCCGAAGCAATCCGAGCAGGACCTGAACGATACCGCGCTCAATTTCTTGCGCCCTCAACTCGTGACGATTCCGGGCGCGGCCGTGCCTTATCCGTATGGCGGCAAGACGCGCCTCATCTCCGTCGATCTCGACACGCGCGCGCTGCTCGCAAAAGGACTCACGCCGACCGATGTCGTCCAGGCCGTCAACGCGCAAAACCTGATCCTTCCGACCGGCACCGCAAAGATCGGCCCGCGCGAATATACGGTCGACATGAACGGTTCGCCCGCGACCGTCGCGGGCCTGAACGACATTCCGGTTCGCACGATCAACGGCGCGACGACCTATCTGCGCGAAGTCGCGCACGTCCGCGACGGCTTCTCGCCGCAGACCAACATCGTGCGTCAGGACGGGCATCGCGGCGTGCTGATCTCGGTGCTGAAGAACGGCAACGCGTCGACGCTGTCCATCGTAAATACGTTGCATGATCTCTTGCCGCAAGCGCGGGCGTCGCTGCCTTCCGATCTGAAGATCAGCGCGCTCTTCGATCAGTCGGTGTTCGTGAAGGCCGCCGTGCAAGGCGTCGTGCGCGAAGCGCTCATCGCCGCCGCGCTCACCGCCGCGATGATCCTGCTCTTTCTCGGCAACTGGCGCAGCACCTGCATCATCGCGATCTCGATACCGCTCTCGATTCTCTCGTCGCTGATCGTGCTGCATGCGCTCGGGCAGACGATCAACATCATGACGCTCGGCGGCCTCGCGCTCGCAGTCGGCATTCTCGTCGACGATGCCACCGTCACGATCGAGAACATCGAGCGTCATCTGCACATGGGCACGAATCTGCACGACGCGATCCTCGAAGGCGCAGGTGAAATCGCGGTGCCCGCGCTCGTCTCGACGCTGTGCATCTGCATCGTGTTCGTGCCGATGTTCTTTCTCACCGGCGTCGCCAAGTTCCTGTTCGTGCCGCTTGCGGAAGCCGTCGTGTTCGCAATGCTCGCGTCGTACATCCTTTCGCGCACGCTCGTACCGACGCTCGCGATGCTGTTGATGGGCCACGCGCACGCACCCGATGCGAAGGCAAAGCCGAATCTCTTCGTGCGTCTGCATCAGCGCTTCGATCGCGGCTTCGAGCGCATGCGCGGCGCGTATATCGTGATTCTGTCGAGCCTGCTCGTGAAGCGGCGTCTGTTCGCGACGCTCTTTCTCGGCTTCTGCCTGTTGTCGGCGGGCCTCGTGTTCGTGCTCGGCGAAGACTACTTCCCGAGCGTCGATGCGGGCGATATTCGCCTGCACATGCGCGCGCCGACCGGCACGCGCATCGAGGAGACCGCGCGACTCGCGGATGAAGTCGAAAAGGTCGTGCGCCAGATCGTGCCGCAAGACGAACTCGCGACGATACTGGATAACCTCGGTCTGCCTTATAGCGGCATCAACCTGTCGTACAGCAATGCCGGAACGATCGGCACGCTCGACGGCGAAATTCAGGTCGCGCTCAACGCGGATCATTCGCCGACGCAAAAGTACATCGACGAATTGCGTGCGCTCCTGCCGCGCCGCTTTCCCGGCGTCGAATTCTTCTTTCAACCTGCGGACATCGTCACGCAGATTCTCAACTTCGGCTTGCCCGCCGCCATCGACGTGCAGATTCAAGGGCAGAACGGCCAGGCGAATTTCGAAGTCGCGAGCAAGCTGATGAAGCAGATCCGCATGATTCCCGGCAATGTCGATACGCACATCCAGCAGAAGCTAGACGAACCGGCCATCGATTTGCAGATGGATCGCACGCGCCTGCAGCAACTCAATCTGTCCGCAAGCAACGTCGCGCAGAACGTGCTGGTTTCGCTTTCGGGAAGCTCGCAAACCGCGCCGGGATTCTGGTTCAACCCGCGCAACGGCGTCGAATACAACCTCGCGGTGCAGACGCCGCAGTATCAGATTTCATCGATCGACGAACTGCTGCGAACGCCCGTGTCCGCATCGCTCAACGGTCCCACGCAACTGCTCGGCAATCTCGTGCGCCTCTCGCCGAAGAATCAGTTCGCGGTGGTCACGCACTACAACATCCGGCCCGTGATCGATCTCTTCGTGAGCGTCGAAGGCCGCGATCTCGGCAGCGTCGCGCGCCAGGTTAATCAACTCGTCGATGAAGCGCAGAAGACGCTTCCGCGCGGCAGCCAGATCGTCGTGCGCGGTCAGGTCGAGACGATGCGGACGTCGTTCGTCGGCCTCGGACTGGGCGTCGCGATGGCGATCGTGCTCGTGTATCTGCTGATCGTCGTGAACTTCCAGTCGTGGATCGATCCGCTCGTCATCGTAAGCGCATTGCCCGCCGCGCTCGCGGGCATCATCTGGATGCTCTTTCTCACCGGCACGCACCTGAGCGTGCCCGCGCTGACCGGCGCGATCATGACGATGGGCGTCGCCACCGCGAACAGCATCCTGATGGTCTCGTTCGCGCGACAGCGTCTGAACGCGGGCATGCCGCCGCTCACCGCCGCGCTCGAGGCGGGCGCGAGCCGCATACGCCCCGTGTTGATGACCGCGTTCGCGATGATCATCGGCATGATTCCGATGGCGCTCGGCCTCGGCGAAGGCGCCGAGCAAAACGCGCCGCTCGGCCGCGCGGTGATCGGTGGCCTGCTGTTCGCAACGGTTTCCACGCTCTTTTTCGTGCCGCTCGTCTTCGCAGGCATTCACGCACGTCTTGCACGGCGCGCCGCGCGAAGAGGTAACACGCAACATGAAGACGGCAGCGGCCAACACTGACATCAAAGCATCCCGACGAACATGACTGAAAAGAACCACGCATCGCTTGCGATTCCCGCTCGCGACCCGAACGAAGGGCCCGCGCTGCCGCCGCGCAACGTCGAATGGAAACGCGCGAAGATCGCGCTCGTGATCGTGCTCGCGTTGCTCGCGATAGGCGCGGCGCGCACGGTCGTCACCGATGTGCTGCATAGCCATTCCATCGCCGCGCGCACGCAGCAGAACGCGCAGCAATACGTGAACGTCGTCATGCCTAAAGAGACCGATGGCGGCGGCGAAACGACGTTGCCGGGGACCTTGCGCGGCTTCGTCGAATCGCCGATCTATGCGCGTGCGACGGGTTATCTGCTGCACTGGTATGTCGATATCGGATCGCGCGTGAAGCAAGGCCAGTTGCTCGCCGATCTCGACACGCCCGAGATCGATCAGGAGCTTGCGCAAGCGGTCGCGCAACGCGATCAGACTGCATCGAGCCTCGGACTCGCGAAGAGCTCGCTCGAACGCTGGCAGCAATTGCGTCAGCGCGATGCCGTGTCGCAACAGGAACTCGACGAGCGTCAGAGCACGTACAACCAGGACGTCGCGAATCTCGCGGCCGCCGATGCCAACGTGAAGCGTCTGCGTCAGCTCGAATCGTTCAAGCGCATCGTCGCGCCTTTTGCGGGCGTCGTCACGCAGCGCAATGTGGATGTCGGCGATCTGATCGATGCGGGCAGCGGCACGAGCCGCGCGCTCTTCGCGCTCGCCCAGTCGGACCCGTTGCGCGTGTTCGTGCAGTTGCCGCAGGCTTACGCGCAGAACGTATCGGTCGGACAGGACGTGACGGTCACGCAGGCGGAGCTGCCCGGCGAACAGTTCCACGGCAAGATCACCCACATCTCCGGCGCGATCGACGTGCCCACGCGCTCGTTGCAAGTCGAAGTGACGCTGCCGAATCCCGATGGGCGGCTACGGCCCGGCGCGTATGTGCAGGTCGCCGTGCCCGCGACCGCGCACGCGCGTCTGCTCGTGCCAGGCAACGCGCTGCTCTTCCGTTCCGAAGGTCCACGTCTCGCGGTCGTCGATGGCAACGGTCATGTGAGCCTGCGCAAGATCGTGATCGCGCAGGATCTCGGACAATCGCTCGAAATCGAGAGCGGAATCGACGCGACCGACAAGGTCATCATCAACCCGAGCGATTCGATCGCCGATGGCGATCACGTCGTGATCGCGCCGCAGCAAACGCAACGACAGCCCGCGTCGGGCAGCAAGGCCGCATCATGAAGACCGCGCTTGGCATCACGCTCGTCTCGCTGCTTGCCGCGTGTACGGTCGGGCCCGACTATCATCGGCCCGTCGCCGCAACGCCGCCTACGTGGAAGACGGATTCGTACTGGCGCGTGGGCGAGCCGTCGCATGCGCCGCTCGCGCCCGACTGGTGGCAAGGCTTCGGCGATGTGACGTTGAACGGTCTCGAAACGCAGGCGCTCGCACAGAATCAGACGCTCGCCGCGGCGAGCGCGCACTACGCACAGGCTCGCGCGACGCTCGCGCAAACATCCGCGCTGGCGCTGCCTGAAGTCAATCTCGGTGCAAACGCGTCGCGCTCGCGCATTTCGAAGAACCGGCCCGTCACCAACTACGCGACGCCGAGCAATGCTACCGTTCAAAGCGATCTGAAGCTCGCGCCGACGGTCAACTACGACGTCGATCTGTTCGGCCGCATCCGTCGCGAAGTGGAGGCCGCGCATGCATCGGCGGATCAGTCGCGCGACGATCTCGCGAATGCGCGTCTCGTGCTGACCACCGATCTCGCCAGCGACTACTTCTCGATGCGCGAGCTCGATGCGGAGATCGACGTGCTGAATCGTTCTGTCGTGCTGCAAAAGAAAGCGCTCGATTACGTGCAGGCGCAACACGATCTCGGCGCGGTGTCAGGCCTCGATGTATTGCAGCAGCAAGCGCAACTCGATCAGACGCGCGTGCAGGCGCAACTGCTGCTCAATCAGCGCGCGCAATTCGAACATGCGATCGCCGCGCTCGTCGGGACGCCCGCGCCGCAATTCTCGATCGCGCCTGAATTGAACGAACGCCCGCTTCCGCCGATTCCACTCGGCGTGCCGAGCGATGTACTGCAACGCCGGCCCGATGTCGCATCCGCCGAGCGTGCGATGGCCGCGGCCAATGCGCAGATCGGCGTCGCGAAAGCGGCGTTCTTTCCGAGCCTCACGTTGAACGGCACGGTCGGCTGGGAAAGCACGGCGTTCTCAAGTCTGATTTCCGCGCCGAGCCTTTTGTGGACCATCGGGACGATGGCAAGCCAGGTCATCTTCGATGGCGGACGGCGCTCGGCAGCCGTCGATTTCGCGAACGAAGGCTATGTCGCGGCCGTCGCGAATTATCGGCAGACGGTGCTCGGCGCGTTTCAGCAAGTGCAGGACGGCATCGTCGGATTGTCGGTGCTGGACGGCGCGGCGAAACAGTCGCACGCCGCGGTCGTCGATGCGCAACGCTTGCTGTCGCTCGCGAACGATCGTTATTCGGGCGGGCTCGTCGCCTATCTCGACGTCATCACCGCACAGCAGCAATTGCTCACGAGCGAACGACAGGACGTGCAGATTCGCGGACAGCAGCGCACCGTATCGGTGGCGCTCGTGAAGGCATTGGGCGGCGGATGGGACACTGCATCGAACGACGATCAGAAGCTTGCGAACGCAACTACTTCGGGCGAGTAGAAAGAAAACGTAAGCACGATGCCCGCGAGGCTCGTATAGTTAGCAGTTGAACAATGCGGTAAACACACACTGAACGCGCACAGGTGCCAGGCATGAAAGTCCTGATAGTCGAAGACGAACACAAAGTGGTGGATTACCTGCGCTCGGGGTTGACCGAGCAAGGCTGGGTCGTCGATGTCGCGATGGACGGCGAGGAAGGCACGCATCTCGCCATCGAATACGACTACGACGTGATCGTGCTCGACGTGATGCTGCCAAGACGCGACGGCTTCGCGGTATTGAAGGCGCTGCGCCTCCAGAAGTCGACGCCGGTCATCATGCTGACCGCGCGCGATCACATCAACGATCGTGTGCGCGGGCTGCGCGAAGGCGCGGACGATTACCTCACGAAGCCGTTCTCGTTTCTCGAACTCGTCGAGCGTCTGCATGCGCTCGCCCGCCGCACGCGCGCGCAGGAATCGACATTGATATCGGTCGGCGATCTGTATGTCGATCTGATCGGCCGCCGCGCAACACGCGACGGCGTGCGGCTCGACCTCACCGCGAAGGAATTTCAGTTGCTCTCGGTGCTCGCGCGCCGTCACGGCGACATTCTCTCGAAGACCGCGATCACCGAGCTCGTCTGGGAAGTCGATTTCGAAAGTCACACGAACGTCGTCGAAACGGCGATCAAGCGGCTGCGCGCGAAACTGGACGGACCGTTCCGCACCAAACTGCTTCATACCGTGCGTGGCATGGGCTATGTGCTCGAAGTGCGCGAAGTTCGCGACACGCGCGAAGCAAGGGAAGACGCGAGACCATCATGAACACGCAGTGGATATCGTCGACGCCACGCGAGGCACGCGACGCGCGCGAGCCGCGCACGCAACGCTCCATTTCGCGGCGGCTCGCCGTCATGTTCGCGCTCGTCGCGCTGTTCGTGTTCGCGCTCGTCGGCTCGGGACTCTTTCTCGTGCTGCGCGTGCAATTGGAGCAGCATTTGCGCGACTCGCTCGACAATCGCGCGGAGATTGCGCGGCTCATCGTCACGCATGTATCGACGCCGGAGAAATGGAAGATCGCGAAGGAGAAGCTCGCCGACATCACCCCGCGCGACGGCTCCACGCTCTTTGCCGTGTCCAGCAACGATCCGCGCTATGAATACGGCTCGCCGCCCGCGGGCCGCGTCGTCAAGCGCGTGATGGGCGGTTACGTTCACTTCCGTCCGGAAGATCGCGCCTACGACATGCTGATGACCACGCTCACGATTCCGCCCAACGGGGATCGTCCGCCGCTGCAGCTCTTCGTCGCGATCGATTGCTCGCCGAACGTTCATACGATGCGCGCGTTCGGTCTCGCGCTCGCCGCGCTGATGGCGCTCGCCACGGTCGCGGTCCTGCTGCTGAGTTATTCGGTCGCGCGGCTCGGCCTCGCACCGCTCACGCGCCTCACGCGCGATGCATCGAAGCTGAGTCCGACCAATCGATCGCAACGCCTGAACACGCGCGCGCTGCCGATGGAACTCGAAGATCTCGCGAAGTCCTTCAATGGCGCGCTCGAACGGCTCGATCACGCATATGGCCGGCTCGAATCCTTCAACGCCGATGTCGCGCACGAATTGCGCACGCCGGTCACGATTCTCATCGGTCAGACGGAAGTCGCCTTGACGCGCGATCGTTCGATCGACGAGCTGCGTCACACGCTGCAATCGAATCTCGAGGAGTTCGAACGCGTGCGCGCGATCATCAACGACATGCTGTTTCTCGCGCGCGCCGATCAAGGCGAACGCGCGACGGGACTCGTCGAAGTGTCGCTCGCGGCGGAGGTCAATCGCACACTGGAGTTTCTCGAGATTCCGCTGGAAGAAGCGCGAGTGCGCGCCGTCGCGAACGGCGATGCGCGCGCGTTCGTCAATACGTCGCTATTCGGCCGTGCGCTGTCCAATCTCGTGATGAACGCAATTCAGCATTGCGCGCCCGGCGCGACGATTTCCGTGGCCATCACGCGGGAACATGGGCGCATTCGCATCGCCGTGGCCAATCCCGGCGAATCGATCCAGCCGCATGTGATGGCGCATCTCTTCGACCGCTTCTATCGCGCGGAAAGTTCGCGCACGAATAGCCGCGAGAATCACGGCCTCGGGCTTGCCATCGTGAAGGCGGTGGCCGAGATGCATCGCGGCACCGTGTCGGCGACGAGCGAGAACGGCGTCAACACGTTCTCGTTCTCGGTCGCGCGTTTCGGCACTGAATCGCGACCCGTCGAAGACGTCGCCTTGCCCGTGCCGCCGGTCGTGGAACGGAAGTCCGCCACGACATGAAGCGCGTGCATCACTGACAGAAGTATTCATCCGATGCGGCCATCGGCGCTTCGGTTGTCGCCGGCCTGAAGTGGCTGTACTTGCGATACGTCTTGCCGTTCACCGTCACCGATTCGGCGGCTTCGGTCTCGCCCGTTGCCGACGCGATCGCGCTGCTATGCGCTTCGACGTTGCCATTGCCCCAACTGCTCGCGCGCGCATACGATCCGCCTTTCGACGTATCCGTCTTGTTCGCTTCCGAGATCGTGCTCGTGACGGGATTGCCGAAGCTCTTCGTATCGATCGACGATTGCGGCGGCACGTAGCCCCACTTCGACGTGACCGTGCTCATGTCGATCTGCTGCGGCTTCCAGCCGATCACCTTCGCGCCGATCGCGAGCGGCGACAACTCCACTGCGACGATCTGCGTTCCGCGCCGCGCGACGAGCAGGCACTTGCCGCCCGACGTCTGCAAGGGCACGTAGCCGCTCGAAGGCAAGAGCGCGAGCGCCTGCGCATCGGGCATCGACTGCACGCCGACCGGGTTCGCGGCCCAGATCACGCCGGCGCTTGCATCGGCGCGCGCGCTCATCGGCATCATCGAGACCGTCGCACTCGCCGCGAGCGCGATGGCCGCCATTTTCTTGTGACTCTTCATCGCATGCCTCAGCGGGAAAACGAGGGTTGACTCTCCGGGACCAGTCTTTCAAAAGCCAACCCTTCAAAGGTAGAGACGGCCCGATTGCTCAGGCGCGTCTCTCTCGCTCCATGGCGTCACCCTGCCATTGGACCTGTTGCTTCCTCACTTCACCAGCGAGACTTCGATCTTTTCGCCGATGGGCGTGCTCGCCACTTCGACGCCATTCGTATCAGCCTGATCGTACACGCGAGCGGCGACCGGCGTCGGCTGCGCGACCTGCTTCGCGGGCGCCGGCTGAGCCTGCTTGGCCTCGTTCTGCGTCTTCATGCTGACTTCCGGATTGTTGGCGGCGGTCACCGGCAGGCCGAGGCGCGCGCGCACCAGCGGATCGCGATACTTCTCGTCATCCGACAGCACCGCGTCCTCGCCCGATTTCGCGAGCGGCGTGGTCGTGCCCGGGCACAGATGACCCGTCGCCTCGACGGCGCGGCGGTTCGCTTCGCTCTGGCAGAGGAGCGCGAGCGCGACATCGGTCAGGCCCATTGCGCGGAATTCGCGTGCATCGAGGCGGCGTACGCAAGCCTGATCGACGAGCGTCGTGCCGCCGGTCGCGCCGAAGCCGGTGATCGACAGGCCGAAGCTGGCCGAGCCCATGCAGGTGTCGGAGAGCGTCGTGGTGAGCGAGGGTGCGGCGATCGACGGCGTCGTGCGGACCGAGTACGAGCTCTGGTTGTAGTCGACCGTCGTGCGCGTGTCGAAGGCGCTCGTGCCGGGGCCGCTCGTGGCCGCCTTGCCGGTCGCATCGGCGCCGCTTGCATCCGTGCCGGATGTCGTCAGTTGCGGCATCGTCAGCGAGATGTTCACATTCGATGAGCCGCCCTGCGCGGTCGAACGGCCGCCGCTCGCCGTCGCGACGCCGAGGCCGCCGACCGACGACGAATTGGAACTGGTGTTGGCCGTCGAATTCGCCGACGTGCCGATGTTGTTGAGGCTCGATCCGCCGCCCTGGCCGATGCCCGTCGACGTCGAACCCGAAACCGAGCCCGACGAGGAATTGGCGGTGGTGTCGGCGTGGGCGAGTTGCGCGGCGCAAAACAGCACCGCGCATGCCAATTGCAGAGTGGTCTTGTTCATTTTGGTTCTCCGGAAGAAAAGGGGAACGCCACAGCGCATGACGGTCCCGGACGACTTAGAGTTTTTTTATGAGTTCGGCAAAGGCGGTATCCCGCAAGCGCACGCTCGTCATGACGCCGCCCCTGCCTTGAGTCGCCGACCAGCTTAGCGCCAGCCGCCGCCCAGCTTGCTCCATGCATTGGCCGCTGCGTCCGCGCCCGAGGTGCCGCCCGCTTGTGCGTTGCCGTGGCCGAAGCCGCTCACCGTCGACGTATTCGTGTGGCTCGTCGTTGCGTTGGTGGCGTTGCCCGTCACGCCGAACTTGTTGCCGGCGATCGATTGCGCATTGCCGTTGGCCGTGCCCGAGTTCGTCGCCGTGAAGCGGCCGAAGCCCGAGACCGAAGCGGACGTCGTGCCGCCCGAGGTCGAGGACGAGCTGGAGTTCGTGGTCGTGGCCATCGCGGCGACGGAGACGAGCGAGAGCAGTGCAGCAGCGATCAGAGTGCGTTTCATGATTTGCATTCCTTATCGAATCGGTAAGATTGGATTTCGTTTTTTGTTGTTCGAACCGGGATCACATCGGTTGCGGGAAAGCGAACCCCGTTGCGGCGAAGTTCGCCGTCCGTCGCCGTGTGCTTAGCGCCAGCCGCCGCCCAGCTTGCTCCAGGCATTCGCGGCAGCGTCGGCGCCCGAGACGCCCGTCGCCGTCGAGCCGCCGAAGCCCTTGCCGCCCACCGACGACGTGTTGATGTGGCTCGTCGTCGCGTTCGTCGTGTTGCCCGTCACGCCGTAGCCCTGGCCGGCGATCGACGAAGCGTGGCCGTTGGCGGCGCCCGCGTTGGTTGCGGTGAACGAGCCGAAGCCGAACACGGCTGCGCTGGTCGTGCCGCCCGAGGTCGAGCTCGAGCTGGAGTTCGTGCCCGTTGCGAAGGCAGCGGCGGAAACGAGCGAGAGGACGGCGGCTGCTGCGATCAGTTTGCGTTGCATGGTGAGGTCTCCAAGTGTAGGCGCACAGTCAATTCCAGCTACATCGACGCCGGTATGTAGCGGATACAGCAAATATCGTTTCGTTAGTATTCCTATCTCCGACGTCTGATCGAATCTGGCTTCGATGGATCAGCGAGCGTTTGAGAAAGGACGCCCCTTTGGGGCGGCTTGACGAATCAGACTGGGAATGAGGCTCGCACGTCGATCAGAAGTCGTCGTTCGTGCAACAGGTCGATGCTGGCCTGGGATGAGCGGATCGTGGCGCGCTGGCCTTCCGCTTGTTCGAATAGTTTTGCGTTCTTCATCGCAATCCCCGTATTACCTTTTGGTGTTGTTTTCAGGCATCCGTTTGTTTAGTGCCTGTGTTTTGAGGTGACTGTACGGAAGATGAACCGGCGAATGCGTTGGCAATCCAACACACCATTTCACGTGGTAATAAATCGTAAGGAGTTTGGTTGGCGAGCGCTCATTCGAGCATACCAATAGCCCGGAAACGCCCTGTTTTCGAGGGTTTTTCCGGAGATCTCCGCAGGAATCGGAAGGCTTGAAAACGCGAAACGCGGGCGACATGCGCCCGCGTTCGTTCGTTAGACCACGGACGAATCAGACCGTGGAGAGACGCGCCATTTCCGTCTCAACGATGAGCTTCTTCAACTCCGGCACGCACGATCCGCAGTTGCCGCCCGCCTTCACGCACGAGGTGATTTCGGCGGCTGTCTTCAATCCCTTGTCGCGGATCGCGTTGCAGATCGTATTGCGTCCGACGCCGAAGCACGAGCACACGGTCGGCCCGGTGTCCTCGCCCTTGCCTATCGGCTGACCGAGCAGGAGGCTCGCGCGGTCCTCGTCATCGAGGCGTCCCTTTTCGAACAGCGTCGCGAGCCACGCACGCGCGGGCAGATCGGGCCGCTCGGAGATGAACACGCAACTCTCGATACGCTCATTGACCACATGCGCCGCGCGATACACGCCCGCGCTCTTGTCCTCGTATTCGATCCAGTCAGCGTGCTCATCGTCGATATGAAAGAGCGCACGCGCCCAATCGTGATGATCGCCATGGGATGCATCGAAACGATTACGGCCCGCCATTTCGTAACGGACGAAGCCCGTGCCATGCACGCGCGTCCAGTGCGTGACCATGTCGAGGTGCGGCGCGGCGCGAGAGAGCGAAAAGCCGTGCCATGTCACGTGAAACTTCTCGATTGCGACAGGCGTGTGCTTGAACTCCGGTTCGCCCGAAACCGGATCGACGACGGGATTCACTACCGCACCGACGCGCGCGTCGGAGGCGGTCTGATCGTTCCAGTGGATCGGCACGAACACGCTGCCGCGCGGCATGCCACCGCCATGCTGCACGCGCGCGATCATCGAGCCCCAGCGACTCGACACGCGCGCGATTTCGCCTTCGCGCACGCCGCATGCGAGCGCGTCTTGCGGATGCATGTCGATGAACGATTCGCTGATATGGCCCGCGAGTTTCGAGGAGCGGCCCGTTCGCGTCATTGTGTGCCATTGGTCGCGCACGCGTCCGGTGTTGAGCACGAGCGGATAGTCGTCATCGGGCGCATTCACGGGCGCGCGTGCAACGGTTGCTACGAAGCGCGCACGGCCATCTGCATGACTGAAGCGGTGATCTTCGAAGAGCCGCTCCGTTCCTCCCTCTGCCGATTCGCGCAACGGCCATTGTGTCGGCTGCAGCGCATCGTATTGCGCGCGATCGAGCCCGGCCAGCCCACCGATATGAAACGCGCGATGCACGCCCGCCGACGCATCGTTGCGATACGCGCTCAACCGTGCGTGCTCGTCGAAAATCTCATGCGGACCCGCAAAATCGAAGCCTTCGAAGCCCATGCGCCGCGCGACATCGCAGATGATGCGCCAGTCCGCGCGCGCCTTGCCCGGCGCCGGAATGAACGCGCGTTGACGCGAGATGCGCCGCTCCGAGTTCGTCACGGTGCCATCCTTCTCGCCCCAGCCGAGCGCGGGCAGCAGCACATCGGCGAACGCGTTCGTATCCGTCTTTTCGATGATGTCCGATGCAACCACGAGCTCGCACTTCTCGAGCGCGCGCTTCACGCGATCGCCATCGGGCAGGCTGACGACAGGATTGGTGCCCATCACCCATACGGCTTTCACGCGGCCCGCTTCGATTGCATCGAACAACTCGACGGCCTTCAATCCGGCGCGCTCTGCAATCGCAGGCGAATTCCAGAACGTCCGCACCATCTCGCCATGCAGCGGATCGCCGAACTCGAGATGCGCGGCGAGCGTATTCGCGAGGCCGCCGACTTCGCGTCCGCCCATCGCGTTGGGCTGGCCGGTGAACGAGAACGGTCCCATGCCAGGCTTGCCGATTCGCCCCGTCAGCAGATGGCAATTGATGATGCAGTTGACCTTGTCCGTGCCGGCGCTCGACTGATTCACGCCTTGCGAATAGACCGTCACCACGCGCTCCGTGCGCGCGAAAAGACGATAAAACTCCATCAGATCGTGTTGATCGAGCTTGCAGTCTTTCGCGGTTTGCGCGAGATCCGAAGAACCCGCCGCTGCGAGCGCGTCGTCGGAACCGCTGGTATGTGCATCGACGAAAGCCGCATCGATTGCGCCGTGCTCCGCGAGGAACGCGAGCAGGCCGTTGAACAGCGCCACATCGCTGCCAGGCTTGAGCGGCAGATGCAGATCGGCCATTTCGCAAGTCGCGGTATAGCGCGGATCGATGACGACGATCTTCATCTCCGGCCGCTTCTCCTTCATCTTCACGATGCGCTGAAAGAGAATCGGATGACACCATGCCGTGTTCGATCCCACGAGCACGACGAGGTCCGCGAGTTCGAGGTCCTCATAACTCATCGGCACGAGGTCTTCGCCGAACGCGCGCTTGTGTCCCGCCACCGACGACGACATGCACAGCCGCGAGTTCGTATCGATGTTTGCGCTGCCGATGTAGCCCTTCATCAGCTTGTTGGCGACGTAGTAGTCCTCGGTGAGCAACTGACCCGATACATAGAACGCGACCGCGTCGGGACCATGCTCCGCGATGATGCGCGAAAAGCCGCTCGCAACCGTGCCGATGGCATCGGCCCACGATGCATCGGTAAGCGCGCCGCTGCGGCGGTCGCGCAGTTTCGGATTGAGCAGACGCCCTTCGAGTCCAATCGTTTCGCCGAGCGCCGAGCCCTTCACGCACAGACGGCCGAAGTTCGATGGATGCGTTTCATCGCCGGCGATCGACACTTCGGTCGCGCTCTTCGGCGATGCGTTCACACCGCAGCCGACGCCGCAATACGGGCAAGTCGTTTTAACAGAAGCCGTTTGAATGGGGATGATGGACATGCTCACGTTTCTCTATCCTTGGCCGTATTCAGGCTTCACAAAGCGTCTTGCCGAAAAGAAGCTTGCCGCGCAGATGCGATACGTCCGCGCGGCTCTGAATCAGATCGAAATACCAGCCGCCGTCCTTCACGTCGCCGTACAGCACCGCGCCGATCACGCGTCCCGCCTGCAGCACGACACGCTTGTACACGCCGCGGCGCGGATCGCGCAGCACGAGATCCTCGCTGTCCTCGCCGCCGATGAAATCGCCTGCCGAATACAGATCGACGCCCGTCACCTTGAGCTTCGTCGCCGTCGCGCGCTGCACGTAACGGCGATGCCCCGCGCCCGCGAGATGCGCGCCCGCCACGCGCGCCTGATCCCAGATCGGCGCGACGAGACCGAAGGTCGCCGAGCGATGCTGCACGCATTCGCCCACCGCATACACGCGCGGATCGAAAGTCTGCAAGGTGTCGTCGACGACGATGGCGCGCTCGCAATGCAGCCCCGCCTCTTTCGCGAGCGCGATGTTGGGCCGCACGCCCGCCGTCATCACGACGAGATCAGCGTCGATCTGCGTGCCGTCCGCGAAACGCACGGCGCGCACGCGGTCGTCGCCGACGATCTCCGTCGTCTGCGCGGCCATCGCGAAGTTGAGGCCTTTCGCTTCGAGCGAACGCTTGAGCAACGCGGACGCGGTGGCATCGAGCTGACGATCCATCAGGCTGCCGCTCGCATGCACGACCGTTACCGACATGCCCTGCCGCTGCAAGCCGTTGGCCGCTTCGAGCCCGAGCAGACCGCCGCCGATGATCACCGCGTGCCGATGATCGCGTGCCGCTTCGAGCATCGTTTCGACATCCTGAATGTCGCGAAATGCGATCACACCGGAAAGCTCGCAACCCGGCACCGGAATGATGAATGGCTTCGAGCCGGTCGCGATCAGCAGACGGTCGTAGTGCGCTTCCACGCCCTTCTCCGAACGCACGACGCGCCGCGCACGATCGATTTCGATCACGGCATCGCCCGCATGCAGCGTGATGCCGTTCGCGTCGTACCATTCGCGCGTGTTGAGAATGATGTCGTCGACGCTCTTCTCGCCCGCGAGCACCGGCGACAACAGAATGCGGTTGTAGTTGCCGTACGGCTCGGCGCCGAATACGGTGATGTCGTACAGCTCGGGCGCGATCTTCAGCAGTTCTTCGACCGTACGCATACCGGCCATGCCGTTGCCGATCACCACGAGCCGCTGGCGCGATGCGGCGTGCTTCAACGCCGCCATGCCCGCAACCGCATATTCGGTCTTCATGCCGCGACCCACACCTTGCCGCCCGCGACCTTCACGCGATACGCGCTCACCGAAAGCTCCGGCGCTTCCAGGCATTCGCCCGTGCGCAGATCGAAGTGCTGCTTGTAGATCGGCGATGCAACGACGATACGCTCGCCCAGACTTCCCACGATGCCGCGCGAGAGCACCGCGGCTTGCGAATGCGGGTCGTAGTTGTCGATCGCGTACACGGCTGCCTCTTCGCCCGCGACATGAAACACCGCGACTTGCGTGCCCTTCACGAGCGCGCACACGCCCGTATCCGGCACGATGTCGTCGAGTTCACAAACGGCGGTCCAGTCCTGTTCGATACGGTCGTTCATGATGTTTCTCCTCACGCGTTAAACGGTTTCGGCAAGCTTCGACTTGCGCTCTTCGAGCGTGGCGGGGCGAATCTGGCCGCGCTCTTCCACGAAGGTCACGTTCGCATCGCCCTGTTCGCTGTTGACGAAGTGACGGAAGCGCTTGCGCGTATGCGGATCGGTGACGGCCTTTTTCCATTCGTCCTCGTAGGTATCGACGACGAGTTGCATCTCCGCTTCGAGCTCGGCGGCGATGTCGAGCTTGTCGTTGATGACGACGTCGATCAGATACTCGAGTCCGCCTTCGAGGTTGTCGCGCCATACGCTCGTGCGTTGCAGGCGATCCGCCGTACGCACGTAGAACATCAGGAAGCGGTCGATGTACCGCACGAGCGTGTCGTGATCGAGATCGGACGCGATAAGCTCGGCGTGACGCGGCTTCATGCCGCCGTTACCGCATACGTAGAGATTCCAGCCCTTCTCCGTCGCGATCACGCCGACGTCCTTGCCTTGCGCTTCGGCGCACTCGCGCGTGCAGCCCGACACGCCGAACTTGATCTTGTGCGGCGTGCGCAGACCCTTGTAGCGATTCTCCAGTTCGATCGCGAGTCCGACCGAATCGCCGACGCCATAACGGCACCACGTCGAGCCGACGCACGACTTCACGGTGCGCAGGGCCTTGCCATACGCATGACCCGATTCGAAGCCCGCCGCGATGAGCTCTTCCCAGATGAACGGCAATTGCTCTACGCGCGCGCCGAACATGTCGACACGCTGGCCGCCCGTAATCTTCGTATAGAGGCCGTACTTCTTCGCGACCTGGCCGACCGCGATCAAGCCATCGGGCGTCACTTCGCCGCCCGGCATGCGCGGCACGACGCTGTACGTGCCATCGCGCTGGATGTTCGCGAGGTAGTAATCGTTCGAATCCTGCAGGCTCGCGTGCTCTTTCTTCAGCACGAACTCGTTCCAGCACGAAGCAAGAATGCTCGCGACGGCAGGCTTGCAGACATCGCAGCCGCGTCCCTTGCCGTGCTTCGCGAGCAGCGTGCCGAACGTGCGATGTCCTTCCACGCGCGCGATGTGATAAAGCTCCTGACGCGAATACGGGAAGTGCTCGCACAGATGATTGTTCACCGCGAGACCCTGCCGCTTCATCTCCGACTTCATCACTTGCGTGACGAGCGGCACGCAGCCGCCGCACGATGCGCCCGCCTTGCACGACGACTTGATCGCGCCAATGCTCGTTGCGCCCGCGCAGACAGCCGCGCAGATTTCAGCCTTGCTTACGTTGTTGCACGAACAGATCTGCGCCGCATCGGGCAAGGCTTCGACGCCGAGCGCGGGCTTCGCTTTTCCATCGCTCGACGGCAGGATCAGGAACTCGGGCGCTTCGGGCAACTCGATCTTGTTCAACATCATCTGCAGCAGCGTGCCGTATTCCGCTGCATCGCCGACCATCACGCCGCCGAGAAGAAACTTGCCGCAGTCGGACACGACGATCTTCTTGTAGACCTGCTTGCGCTCGTCGCTGTACTGATACGTCCGGCTGCCGGGCGTCTTGCCGTGTGCATCGCCGATGCTCGCCACATCGACGCCCATCAGCTTGAGTTTGGTGCTCATGTCCGCGCCCGCGAACGCCGCCTCCTCGCCGATGATCTGCTTCGCGACGATGCGCGCCATGTCGTAACCCGGCGCGACGAGGCCGAACAACTGGCCCTTCCACAACGCACATTCGCCGATGGCATAGATCGCTTCGTCGCTCGTGCGGCAGGCGTCGTCGATCACGATGCCGCCGCGCGCGCCGATGTCGAGACCCGCTGCACGCGCGATGTCGTCGCGCGGACGAATGCCTGCCGAGAACACGATCATGTCAGTGTCGAGATGCGTCTCATCGGCGAAATTCATGCGGTTGGCCGCGCCTTCGCCATCGACGATCGCAAGCGTGTTCTTACCCGTATGAACCGTGACGCCGAGCTCCTCGATCTTCGCGCGCAGCACGCGTCCGCCGCCGTCATCGACCTGCACGGCCATCAGGCGCGGCGCGAATTCGATCACATGCGTTTCGAGTCCCATGTCGCGCAGCGCCTTCGCTGCTTCGAGACCGAGCAGACCGCCGCCGACGACCGTGCCCGTCTTCGAGCGCGCGCCGCATGCCTGCATCGCTTCGAGATCTTCGATCGTGCGATACACGAAGCAGCCGTCGCGATCACGGCCTTCGATGGGCGGCACGAACGGATAGGAGCCGGTCGCGAGCACGAGCTTGTCGTACGCGAGCACTTCGCCCGTCGAAGCCGTCACCGTGCGCGCCGCGCGATCGATCGACACCGCGCGCGCATTCAGTTTCAGCGCATAACCCGAACGTTCGAAGAAGCCCTCTTCGACGAGCGAGAGATCATCCGCGCTCTTGCCCGTGAAGAATTCGGTCAGATGCACGCGGTCGTACGCGGCGCGCGGTTCTTCGCACAGGACCGTCACGTCGAGCGCTTCGTTGCCGCTCTCGGCGAGACATTCGAGGAACTTGTGGCCGACCATGCCGTGGCCGATGACGACGATTTTCATGACGGGGCCTTCTCAGTTTGCAATGACGTTATTGGCTGCGAGCGCGCTTTCGCGCAGTGCCGCTTCGCGTGCCTTGTGTTCGGGGGAGAAGCGCACGGCGAGCGCGCAGAGCGCCGTCGTCGCGACGATCACGCCGAGCATCGAGAGCGTGGCTTGCGCGTTGCCGAGGCCTTTCATCAGGAAGCCCGCTGCGACCGCGCCGACGTTGCCGCCGGCGCCGATCACGCCAGCCACGCCGCCGAGCGCCTTGCGATCGATGAACGGCACGAGCGCGTAAGTCGCGCCGCATGCCATGTGCGTGAAGAGGCCGAACGCAAGCATCGCGACGATGGCGAGCACGACGCTCGGCGCATGCGCGAACGCATAGAGGCCGATGCCTTCGCCCGCGATCAGCGCGAACAACAAGGTCGCGCGGATATCGAGGCCTTTCTTCGCGGCGGCTTTATCGGAGAGCCAGCCGCCGAGCGCGCGGGCGAAGAGCGCGAGCAGACCGAAGCTGCCCGCCGCCATGCCGGCTTGCGCGAGCGAGAGGCCGAAGTGATCGACGTAATAGATCGCCGCCATGTTGTGGATGAACACTTCGACGCCGAAGCACGCGCCGTACGTGACGAAGAGCATCCACACGCGATAGTTCGAGCACGCGGTCAGGAAGCTCTGCCAGCCGCCCTTCTTGCCGCCGTCGATCGCGACGCCGGCACGGCGCAGCGCGACGAAGTCGCCTTGCGGGCAATCCTGCGTATAGCGCCAGTAGAAGAAGGCCATCACCGGCATCGCGATGCCCGGCACGATCAAAGCGACGCGCCATGCCGATGCTTCGCCCACGCCGAGCGCGATCGCTGCCGCGACGAGAAGCGGAATGATCGCCTGCGCCGCGCCCGCGCCCGCGTTGCCCCAGCCGGCAGTCGTTGCGTTCGCGGTGCCGACGACGTTCGGCGCGAACATCACCGACGTGTGGTACTGCGTGATGACGAAGCTCGCGCCGATCGCGCCGATCGCGAGACGGCACCACAGGAAGCTGTCGTAGCCCGTAGAGAGCGCCGCGCCGATGACAGGCACCGAACCCGCGAGCAGCAGCGCGCCATACACGCGGCGCGGGCCGAAGCGATCGCACATCGGTCCGACGACGAGGCGCACCAGAATCGTCACGGCGACGGCCGCGATATTGATGTTCGCAACTTGATCCGCCGTGAGTCCGTATTCGCGCTTGATGAGCGGCATCAGCGGCGCGCAGGCGAACCACGCGAAGAAGCATACGAAGAAGGCCATCCACGTGAGATGGAAGGCGCGCATCGGCGCGCTGCGCATGCTGAAGAGATCGATCCGGGTGGCTTTGTCCATCGTCTTTCCGCAAAAAAAGAAAGGCGTCCCGCGCATGGGCCGGGAAGCCGATGCGGGGGACGCCGTTGTCCGATGCCCGCATGTTCTTCACTTGCCGGGCGCTGTATTCAGGACGGATCGCCGTTGATCCGATGGCGAGACATAAGGCAAGGCCTATGCCATGCGCGCCGCATCGACTTCGGACGCTTGTCGCGCAAGGCTTTGCGCGTTATATGCACGGACTGCGCGCATGAGCTTCACGTCATGTTTCGATGCAGGCGGGCACAGGGATGGTGCGACGCAGCACTGATGCCGTGCGAACGTGCAAGCGATCGCTTCGTACGCTCCTCGACTTTGTACTGCACGGTTAACGCACGCATTCACATCGAGCAAGCGCCCATGCGCCCTCGCGGTGCCACCCGCGCACAACGACAGTGCGGATAACGTGCTCGAAGCCCTATTCGACCAATGGCCCGCTTATTGCATTGTCGAAAGCGCTGCGAGCAACGGCGTTCGCGGCGCCCCGATACATGAAAGCAAGGACAAAGGCGTCCCCATCGTGCAGCGACACGAGCGGACGCTATCTGCGTTTGCCGCGCCGATGCCTCACACACGAAGCACGCAGACTCAGGAAGCAACGATGAGCACCATCAAAGGCAAAGTCACTCTGTTGAGCGCGGGCCCCGGCGATCTGGACTTGCTGACCTTGCGCGCCGCGAAGGCGCTCGCCGCCGCCGACGTCCTTCTCGTCGACGATCTCGCCAACGCCGACATCGTCACGCTTGCGCCGAACGCGCGCGTGATTCGCGTCGGCAAGCGCGGCGGATGCAAGTCCACGCCGCAAGCCTTCATTCAGCGCCTCATGCAGCGATACGCGAAGAAAGGACTGCATGTGGTGCGCGTGAAAGGCGGCGACGCGTTGCTCTTCGGACGCGCGGGCGAAGAGATCGCCGCATTGCGCGGGGCGGATATTCCGGTCGATATCGTCAATGGCGTGTCATCGGGATTCGCGGCGGCGGCTGGACTCGGCATCTCGCTCACGCATCGCGATCATTGTCAGGGCGTGACGTTCGTCACCGCGCACATGCAGGATCACAGTCAGCCGGATTGGGCCGCGCTCGCCGCAACGGGCACCACGCTCGCGATCTATATGGGCATGAGCCGCATCGCGAGTCTGACGGCATCGTTGCTCGATGCGTTGCCCGCGAGCACCCCTGCGGCCGTCGTGCAGCACGCGGGATCGTCGCAGGAAAAGCGGCTCGTGACGACGCTCGATCGTCTTGCCGATGATGCCAACGCTGCCGGCCTCGGCAGTCCGGCGGTGATTCTGATCGGCGGTGCGATCGGCGAAGCGGCGGAATTCGCGGCGCATGTGCAAAGCGCCAAAGGCTTCGCTCATGCCGCGTAAAGCGGGTTCTCAAAGCGCGGACGGCGCGTTAAAGTCTCAAGCGTCCCTCGCATGACCGCTTCCGCTTCCCGCATGCTTCGCGTTCTTCTCGTCACCGACACCGACAAGCCCATAGGCGATTTGCGCGAGCAACTCGCGCGCATGGGCTATGACATGCTCGCCGAAGCGGCCGCGCCTTCGGCGCTGCACAAGGCCGTCGAGAGCCAGAAGCCCGATGTCGTCATCATCGATACCGAGTCGCCCTCGCGCGACACGCTCGAACAGCTCGCGGTGATGAACAAGGCCGCGCCGCGTCCCGTGCTGATGTTCAGCAACGACGCGGATCAGCAGTTCATTCGCGCGGCAGTGGGCGCGGGCGTCACCGCGTATTCCGTCGAAGGACTCGCGCCCGAGCGTCTCGCGCCGATCATCGAAGTCGCGCTCGCGCGTTTCGCGCATGAAGCGCAGTTGCGTCAGCGGCTCGCGAAGGTCGAGGACGAACTGGAGCAGCGCAAGGTCATCGACCGCGCGAAACGTCTTCTGATGGACAGGCGCGGCATGTCCGAAAACGAAGCCTATGCGGCGCTTCGCAAGCGCGCGATGGATCAGGGCGTGAAGGTCGCCGAGATCGCGCGCCAATTGCTTTCGATGGCCGATCTGCTCTAGCTTTATCGACATCTCATGAACATCACTTCCTCCCAACCCGAACGCACGCATCTGCGGCTCGGCTTCGTCGCCCTTTCCGATGCCGCGCCGCTCGCCGTCGCCGCGTTGCGCGATCTCGGCGCGCGTCATGGCATCTCGATCGAGCTGTGCCGTCAGCCGTCGTGGGCGGCCGTGCGCGACAAGCTGCTGTCCGGCGAGATCGACGCGGCGCACGCGCTCTATGGCCTCGTGTACGGCGTGCAACTCGGTATCGGCGGGCCGCAGGCGGACATGGCCGTGCTGATGGTCCTCAATCGCAACGGTCAGGCGATCACGCTGTCGCGTCCGTTGGCCGATGCGATCCGGAACGGCGCCAGCGTGAAGGAAGCGTTGCATTCGCTCGGGCGGCCGCCGGTCATCGCGCAGACTTTTCCGACCGGCACGCACGCGATGTGGCTGTATTACTGGCTCGCGGCGCACGGCGTGCATCCGTTGCGCGATGTGCAGAGCATCGTGATTCCGCCGCCGCGCATGGCCGATGCGCTCGTCGAGGGCGCGCTCGACGGCTTCTGCGCGGGCGAGCCGTGGCACGCCGTCGCCGAGGCGCGCGACGCGGGCAGGACGGTCGCGTACACGAGCGAGATCTGGCCGGATCATCCGGAGAAGGTGCTCGCGTGCCGGCGCGATTTCGCGGCGCTCTATCCCGCGACGGCGCGCGCGCTCGTTCGCACGATGCTCGATGCGTGCGCCTGGCTCGATACGCGGGCGCATCGCGAGGAGATCGCCGAGGCGCTGTCGTCGTCCGCGCTGCTCGGCGTGCCGCGCGCGCTGATCGAGCCGCGCCTCGCCACATCCGATGGCGGCGATGCGCGCGCGCTGCCCGTGCGTTTCTTCGATGAAGGCGCGGTGAACTATCCGCGCGTATCGGACGGCGTCTGGTTCATTACGCAATACCGGCGCTGGGGCATGCTCGGCGCCGATATCGACGATGCGGCCATCGCGGCGAGCGTGAATCAGACCGCGCTTTATCGGGAGGCAGCGCAGGCGGCGGGCATTGCGATTCCCGGCGAACGGCGCGCGGCGACGTTCTGCGATGGCCGCGTCTGGGACGGCGGCGATGCGGCGGCGTATCTCGCGGGGTTCGAAATACGCGCGTAGAAAAGCGCCTACCATGGAATTTCCAGCGCGCACCGGAGATCCGCCATGGAACTGCTCGCCATCGCCATCGACAAGCCCGAGGACACCAACTTCATCCTCGGTCAGTCGCATTTCATCAAGACGGTCGAGGATCTGCACGAGGCGCTCGTCGGCGCGGTGCCCGGCATCCGCTTCGGACTCGCGTTCTGCGAGGCGTCGGGCAAGCGGCTCGTACGCACGTCGGGCACGGACGAGCATGGCGTCGAGCTGGCCGCGCGCAACGCGCAGAACATCGGCGCGGGACACAGCTTCATCATCGTGCTCGGCGACGGCTTCTTTCCCGTCAACGTGCTCAATACCGTGAAGGCCGTGCCGGAGGTGTGCCGCATCTTCTGCGCGACCGCCAATCCGACGCAGGTGCTTGTCGCGCAGACGGATCAGGGACGCGGGATCGTCGGCGTGGTGGACGGGTTCCCGCCGCTTGGCGTCGAAAGCGAAGACGACGTGAAGTGGCGCCACGACCTGCTGCGCAAGATCGGCTACAAGGCCTGAAGCGCGCCGCGAAGCCTGCCGCGCCTTGACTTGACGGCGCAAATCGCGAGAATGAGGCCCGCCGCCGCGCGCCCATCCGGAGCGATTTTCCCGGCCGGGGCGCGACATCATGGAAAATATCGGGATACGGTATAAAGGCCGTTGGCGTTTTTCGTGCCTTTTCTGAAAAGCCGCACGGGCAGACATTCCCGGCATCACCCCGCCGATACGGCACCGAACACCGGCCACCCGCGCCGCCCGAGGATAGGGTCGTCCTCGCGCGGCCTACAGGAGCATCACATGACCGACATGAATCCAGGCTTTTTCGGCAGGATAGGCATTGCCTTCGGCGCCTTCTTCGGCATTCTCGGCAATGCATCGTTCGCGGGCCGCGTGCAGCGCCTGCGCGAAGCGCCCGAAGCGCCTGAAGCCCCCGCAGCCGCGCCCGATTTCAAAGCCGAAGCGCCGAAGCCTGCCGCCGCGCCGGTTCAACCCGCGCCGTCCGCGCTGAAGGAGGCGAGCCCGGTCGCCGCGTTGCAACTGCTCGGCCTTTTGCAGCGCGACGCGCGTTTCATCGATTTCGTGGAAGAAGACATCGTCAATTACAGCGACGCCGATATCGGCGCGGCCGCCCGCCTCGTGCACGACGGCTGCCGTAACGTGCTGCGCGAGCATTTCACGGTCAAGCCCGTGCGCACCGAAGCGGAAGGCACGCGCATCACGCTGCAGGAGGGTTTCGATGCCGCCGCCATCCGGCTGACGGGCAACGTCGTCGGCAAGCCGCCCTTTTCGGGCAGCATCAGCCATCGTGGATGGAAGGTCGAGGAGACGCGCCTGCCGAAGCTCGCGCCGTCCCATGATGCGAGCATCGTCGCGCCCGCGGAGGTGGAACTGTGAGCGACATTCAAGCGAACGATAACCCGGCGCGCTACTCGATCGGCGTCGATCTCGGCACGACGCATTGCGCGCTCTCCTACGTCGACATGGGCGCGAGCGACGGCGAAAAGACCGCGCAAGGCGTGCTGCCCATCTCGCAACTGACCGCGCCCGGCGCCGCCGAAGAACGCGACCTTTTGCCCTCGTTTCTCTATCTGCCGCACGAGAACGAGCTCGCGCCCGGCGATCTCACGCTGCCGTGGACGCAGGAGCGCAGGTTCATCGTCGGCGAACTCGCGCGCAGCCGGGGCGCGGGCACGCCGATCCGCCTCGTTTCCAGCGCGAAAAGCTGGCTGTGCCATCCGGGCGTCGATCGCCGCGCGTCAATCCTGCCGTCCGATGCGCCCGAGGAAGTCGAGCGCGTGTCGCCGCTGGAAAGCTCGGTGCGCTATCTGACGCATTTGCGCGAAGCGTGGAACCACGCGCATCCCGATGCGCCTTTCGATCAGCAGGACGTCACCGTGACGATTCCCGCGTCCTTCGATCCCGCCGCGCGCGAACTCACCGCCGAAGCCGCCGCCGCAGCCGGCTACACGCGCATGACGCTGCTCGAAGAGCCGCAGGCCGCGCTCTATAGCTGGATTCAAAAATCGTCGGGCGGCTGGCGCAAGCAGGTCAAAGTGGGCGATGTGATTCTCGTCGTCGATGTCGGCGGCGGCACGACCGACTTGTCGCTGATCGCGGTCGTCGAGCGCGAAGGCAATCTGGAACTGCATCGCGTGGCCGTTGGCGAGCACATCCTGCTCGGCGGCGACAACATGGACCTCGCGCTCGCGCATACCGTCGCGCGCAAGCTCGCGCAATCGGGCACGCAGCCCGATCCGTGGCAGTTGCGCGCCCTCACCTACGCGTGCCGCTCGGCGAAGGAAACGCTGCTTTCCGATCCGTCCGTCGATGCGGTGCCGCTCGTCGTCCCGAGCCGCGGCTCGAAGCTGATCGGCGGGTCGCTGCGCACCGAACTCACGCGCGCCGAACTCACGCAGATCCTGCTCGAAGGCTTTTTCCCGCAAGTCGATGCCGCGGCTCGCCCCGTTTCGCGCGCGCGCGTCGGTCTCACGCAACTCGGTCTGCCGTACGCGCAGGACGCCGCCGTCACGCGCCATCTCGCCGCGTTCCTCGGCCGTCAGGTCAACGCGCTCGCGGAAGTCGAAGGCTTGCAGCATCAGGCGCCGCAGGGCGCGACGCTGCTGCATCCGACCGTCGTGCTGTTCAACGGCGGCGTGTTCAAGTCGCCGCTGCTCGTCGAGCGCGTGATGACGACGCTGAATTCATGGCTCGCCTCCGAAAACGCGCCCGCCGCGCGTCTGCTCGAAGGCGCGGACCTCGATCTCGCGGTGGCGCGCGGCGCGGCCTATTACGGCTATGTGCGGCGCGGCAAGGGCGTGCGCATCCGTGGCGGCACGGCGCGCGCGTACTACGTCGCGGTCGAATCGGCGATGCCGGCCGTTCCCGGACTGGAGCCGCCCGTGCAGGCGCTGTGCGTCGCGCCGTTCGGCATGGAGGAAGGCACGGACGCCGAATTGCCCGCGCAGGAATTCGGGCTCGTCGTCGGCGAGCCGGTGCATTTCCGCTTCTTCGGCTCCTCGGTGCGTCGTCAGGATCAGGTCGGCACGCTGCTCGATTACTGGCAACCGGACGAATTGCAGGAACTCGAAGAGATCGAAGCGTCGCTGCCGCCCGAAGGCCGCACGCCGGGCGAGGTCGTGCCCGTCAAGCTGCACGCACGCGTGACCGAAGCGGGCACGCTCGAACTCGAAGCGATTCCGCGCGGCTCGTCCGAGCGCTGGAAGGTCGAGTTCGACGTGCGCGGCGGCGCGAACGCGGGCGCGGATCAGGGCATGGGCCTGTAAGTGTCCGGGCGCAAGAAAAAGGTGTCCGGCGCGCGGTACAGCGTCGGCATCGATCTCGGGACGAGCAATACGGTCGTCGCGTACGCGGAAATCGGCTCGAACGATATCCGCGTGTTCGACATCGACCAGCTCGTCGGCGCGGGCGAAGTCGCGGCGCTGCCGCTTCTGCCGTCGCTGCGCTATCACTTCGCGTCAGGCGAACTCAAGTCCGAGGATCTGCAATTGCCGTGGGGCGAGATGGAAGCGCCCGCCGTCATCGGCAGATTCGCCCGGATGCTCGGCGCGCAGGTGCCGGGACGGCTCGTGTCGAGCGCGAAAAGCTGGCTGTCGCACGCGGCGGTCGATCGCCTCGCGGCCATCTTGCCGTGGGGCGCGGGCGACGACGTCGAAAAAATCTCGCCGGTCATGGCGAGCGCGAGCTATCTCGCGCACGTCCACGCGGCGTGGAACGAGCGCTTTCCGGATGCACCGCTCGACACGCAGGACGTCGTGCTGACCGTGCCCGCCTCGTTCGATGAAGGCGCCCGCGCGCTGACGCTCGAAGCCGCGCGCATGGCGGGACTCGAAAAGCTGCGGCTGCTGGAAGAGCCGCAGGCCGCGTTTTACGACTGGCTGTTTCATCATCGCGCGACGCTCGCGGATGATTTGAAGGCGACGCGGCTCGTGATGATCGTCGACGTCGGCGGCGGCACGACCGACCTCACGCTCATCCAGGTCGCGATGGAGAACGGCGAGCCGGTGTTGACGCGCATCGGCGTGGGCAACCATCTGATGCTCGGCGGCGACAACATGGATCTCGCGCTCGCGCATCTCGTCGAGAAGCGTCTCGCGGGCAGCGATGCGCGTCTTTCCGCCGGACGCCTGTCGCAACTCGTCGAGCGCTGCCGCGCGGCGAAAGAGCAATTGCTAGGCGACAACGCGCCCGCATCCACGTCGATCACGCTGCTCGGCGCGGGCTCGAAGCTGATCGGCGGCGCGCGTTCGGCCGATGTCACGCGCGACGAGATCGAGCGGATCATCGTCGAAGGATTCTTTCCGATGGTCGCCCCGAGCGATCGCCCCGGCCGTTCGCGCGGCGGCATCGTCGAATTCGGGCTGCCGTATGCGAGCGACGCGGCCATCACGCGGCATATCGCGGCGTTTCTCGGCCAGCATGCCGGCGAGGCGAAGAAGGCGCTCGGCCTCGTCGATGCGCCCGCCGAAACGCTCGCCATTCCGGACACCTTGCTGTTGAACGGCGGCGTGTTTCGCGCCGCTCCGCTCGCGCGCCGCATCGCCGATACGCTTTCCGGCTGGCGCGGCGAAGCCGTCAACGTGCTCGCGAACGGCAATCCCGATGTCGCGGTCGCGCGCGGCGCGGTCGCCTACGCGCTCGCGCGCGCGGGCAATGCGCCCAAGATCGGCGGTGGCTCGGCGCGCAGCTTCTTTCTGCTGCTCGAAGACGATGCCAACGCGATGCGTGGCGTCTGCGTCCTGCCGCGCGGCACCGAAGAAGGCCAGGCGATCCATCTCGCCGATCGCACCTTCGCGCTCACGCTCGGCGCGCCGGTGCGCTTTCACCTGGCGTCGTCGGTGTCGGAGACGGCTTACGAAGCGGGCGCGCTCGCAGACCTCGCGGCCGCATCGGGCGATTTCATCCGTCTGCCGCCGATCGCGACCGTCGTCGATCCGCATGCCGCCGGCAAGGGCCGAGCGCGCGAAACGGCGGTTCAGCTGACGACCTCGCTTACCGAAGTCGGCACGCTGGAGATGCACTGCATCGCCGTCGACGATCCCGCGCAACGCTGGCTGCTCGAATTCCAGTTGCGCCGCGAGGCGCCGCAGACCGACGAGACCGTGAGCGAATCGCATCCGGCGCTGCCGAAAGCCATCGAACTGATAGACCGCACGTTCGGCGCGAAGTCGCACGATGTCGGGCCGAAGGAAGTCAAACGCCTGCGCGCGCAGCTCGAACAGACGCTCGGCCCGCGCGACACCTGGGACATCGCACTCTTGCGCGAGGTCTTCGGCGCGCTGTTCGAGCGCGCGAAAAAGCGCCGCCGCACCGCCGATCACGAGCGTCTGTGGCTCAATCTCGCGGGCTACTGCATGCGTCCGGGCTTCGGGCATCCGCTCGACGAATGGCGTGTCGAGCAACTCTGGACGCTTTTCGATCAGGGCATTCAGTACAGCAACGAAAGCCAGATCTGGTCCGAATGGTGGACGCTCTGGCGCCGCGCGGCCGGTGGCCTGCCCGAAGCGGCGCAACTCAAGCTGCTCGACGACATGGCCTTCGTGCTGCAACCGCCAGGCACGAGCCGCTATCGCAAGGCGGCGGGCGCTGCGCGCGCGGGCTACGAGGACATGGTGCGGCTCGCGGCGTCGCTGGAACGCGTGCCGGTCGAGCGCAAGATCGAGGTCGGCGAATGGCTGCTCACGCGCCTGAAAAAGCCTTCGGAGAGCGTGCAAAGCTGGTGGGCGCTGGGCCGCATCGGCGCCCGCGCGCCCTTTTACGGCAGCGCGCACGGTGTCGTGCCGCCCGAGGTCGCCGTCGTCTGGCTCGATGCGATCCTCGCGCTCGACTGGAAGAAGGTCGATCCTGCCGCGTTCGCCGCCGTGCAGATCGCGCGCATGACCGGCGACCGCTCGCGCGATCTGCCCGACGATGCGCGCGCGGCTGTCGTGCAGCGTCTCGAAACGATGGGCGCGGCGCAGGCGTGGATCGCGATGGTCCGCGAGACCGTCGAGCTCGATCGCGCCGACGTCGGACGCGTGTTCGGCGAAACGCTGCCGGCGGGGCTGAAGCTCCTCCACTGATCGCGCTCGTCGCGCTCGTTGCGGGCATCGGGCGAAATGCTTCGCTCTCAGAAGTTTTTTGGCCGATGCGCCGCGCGAGAAGCCCGCCGAGTCTTGAATACCGGCTGACCGCATCCTATGGTTATCAATGTGTCGATATGGACACATACTGAAGGAGGTCAACATGCCATCCCCACGCAAGGCTCAAGCGAGCCAACCCGCAGAAACGGAAATGTCGAGCCGCAAGAAAACGGCCGGCAGCAAGGCATCGCCCGCGAAGGCCGCAGGCGCGAAGGAAACGCAGGTCACGAAGCGCACCACCAAGGCCAAACCGAAAAGCTGAACGGTTCTCCTCGAGACCGCCCTCGTCATCGTGCGGGGGGCATTCGTTGTGGCTGTCCTTCGAATCGGCGGGCAAACGATCAAACGCCCGCCGATCGGCTCCCTTCCTCCTTCCTTCCGTCTCGCCGCGTGCCCTCGCAACTCGCCAAAAAAGCGCAATAATTGCCGGAGATAATGGCCGATTGCTAAAAAAAGGCGTATTTGTCTGACCGCGTTGGCCTAAAGTAGATATCCCGATTCCCTGAGCGAGCATGAAGATGGCCGTACCGCAACGCGCCGCCGGCGTGCGCAATCCAGGCATTCTTCTCTCGGCGGCCCGCGAGGCCGGCGCGAGCCTGGTGCGCAATCTCTCGATTCCGGCGCCGTTTTCCGATCCCGTCCTCGAAGCGCAGTTTCTCGAAGACCACAGCCAGCGCTTCTGCGCATTCCGGCGCGCGTCGACGCTGCTCGCGCTTGCCATCTGGACGTGCTTCCTCTGGTGGGACTTCAGCTTCGCGCGGGGCAACCGCGCGCTCGATTCGCGCCTGCCCGACATCCTCGCGCTGCGCTTCGCGGGCATCGCGCTGCTGTTTTTTGTCGGCGTGCTGGTGCTGCGGCCGTCGTTCCGCTCGCACGCCACCGCGCAACGCATCATTCTGACGGGCATTTACGGGCTCTTGTGCCTGATCCTCGCAATGGTCGCGATCACGCCCGCGCCCTATAACTACACGCAGCATTTCATCGGGCTGTGCCTTGCGCTGTTCTTCCAGTTCAGTTTCTTTTATCTGCGCTCTCGCGTCGCGCTGACAGCGGGCATCATCACGCTGGCGTCGATCGTGGTGTTGCAGGTGACGATTCATCTGCTCAACCCCGAGGATTTCTTCGCGGGGCTCTTCTATATGTTCAACGTCGTGGTCGTGGGGCACGGCGTCTGCACGCACGCCGAGCGCGTCTCGCGCGAGCGCTATAGTTCGGAGCGCGCGCTGGCTTCCCTCAACGACGAATTGCGCACCGCGAATGTTTCGCTCGGCCGCAAGAATCGCGAGCTCGAAGTCTCCAAGAAGGATCAGGAGAACAAGACCAACGCGCTGCTCGCGCTGCGCGAACAGCAGATGATCGCCGCGCAGACCGCGAGCCGCGAGAAATCCAACTTTCTCGCCGCGGCGACGCACGATCTGCGTCAGCCGATGCACGCGCTCAATCTGTTCCTGCAGGCGGCGGCCGAGGCCATCCGCAACGGCGAATTCGATCAGGCCGAACGGCTCATCAACGAGTGCGGGCGTTCGTCCGTGATCCTCGCGCGGCTGCTGAACGCGGTGCTCGATCTCTCGCGGCTGGAATCGGGGCGCGTCGTGCCGCGCTATCACGTATTCGACGTGCGACAGATCGTCGAGGAAGCCGCCGAGCAGTTGCGTCCGTTCGCGATGAGCCGCGGCGTCGAATTGCGCCTGCGGCTCCCGAAGGACGATGTCGTCTGCGTGCGCAGCGACGCGCACTGGCTCGGGCGCGCCGTGGCCAATCTGGTGTCCAACGGGATCAAGTATGCAGATCAGAGCAAGACTTCGAAGCCGACCGTGATCGTCGGCGTGGTGCGTTCGCCGACGCGCGCGCGTATCGACGTGCTGGATAACGGCATCGGCATTCCGGCCGATTATTTCGATGCGATTTTTCAGCCGTTCTTTCAGGTCGACAATCCCGAGCAGGATCGCGACAAGGGGCTGGGGCTCGGGCTGTCGATCGTCAATGCGGTGATGTCGATGCTCGATCAGCATCGCATCGAACTGAAGTCCACCGAAGGGCGCGGCTCGCGCTTTTCGCTCGAAATGCCGCTGTGCGGACCGTCGCCCGACACGCCGTCGGCGCGTGCGCCGGCGCGTTCCGAGGCGGCGGAAATGGCGCAGCTCAAGGGGCGTTATGTGTTGCTCGTCGAGGACGATGGGCTCGTGCGGGCGTCGACCGAAGCGCTGCTGTCGCAATGGGGCGTGCTTTATGACTCGGCGGCGAGCTTCGAGGAGTTCGAGACGATTCTCGGCGATATCGAGCGGTTTCCGGATCTCATCATTACCGACTTTCGACTGCGTGATGCCAAGACCGCGCGGGAAGTGGCGATGCTCGGTGCGACGCGGCTTGGGCGGCCTTGTCCTTGTCTCGTCGTTACCGGTGAACCGGCCGCGTGTATCGTGCCGCTCGCGTGTGAGCAGGACGTGCTTTCCAAGCCCGTTAGTCCTGGGGAATTGCGGCGTGGGATGCTTGCCTTGATTGCTGGTTTTTGTGACTCGGGTGCGTGAGTCTTTTTTTCGCCGGATCCCGGTTTCGCGTCGTTCTATTAGCACTGCCCCTGTGCGGGGCGGCACTCACTTTCTTTGCTGCTGCAAAGAAAGTAAGCAAAGAAAGCAGCTACTGATACGCCCGCGGTCACACGCAATTTGGGTAGTCCTCTCGTCCATCGTGGGCTGCCTAAAGAGTGCCCCCAAACACCCCATCGGGCTTGGTTCGCGCACGGTCTGTCACATCGCACCACACAACAAACTGGTTCAGCACCAAATAGCTCCGGCCCGCTTCGCGGCCGACCGGTCAAGCGGGTCCGCGCGTGCTTCTCTACTAACGTCTCCATCTCACTGCAATCGCCGCCCTTTGGTTTCCCTTGCATACCCGGCGGCAGCGCGTAGCGCTGTGCCGAAGCTCTTTCGTGCTGAACCAGCGCGCTCAACGTATTCGGGCGGCGGACCGTGCGCGATCCAAGTCCCGTTATTGTGATGAGGGCACTCTTTAGGCGAGTGCCATCGAGGACGAGAGGACTACCCAAATTGCGTGTGACCGCGGGCCTGAAAAGCTGCTTTCTTTGCTTACTTTCTTTGCAGCAGCAAAGAAAGTGAGTGCCGCCCCGCACAGGGGCAACGCTAATAGACCGACACGAAAACGGGATCCGGCGAAAAAAAACCTCACCCTCGCAACCGCCCCCCCAACCAAGCCCGCAACGCCTCAACCTCCTCCATACAAACCGAATGCGCCATAGGATAGGCATGCCATTCGACCTCACACCCTTGCCCGCGAGCGAATTCGCACGCCTGCTCACCGAGAGCCACATTGAGCACATCATCGAAGCTCCCATGCGCGGCAAAGATGGGAACCGATCGGTTCGCTTCGGAAAGCGATTCATCGATCAGCCCTTCGGAAGGAATGTAGCCCGACAGCACGATCAACCCAGCGAGCTTCTCGGGATGAGTGAGCCCCGCCTGATAGGTCATCGCACCGCCCTGCGAAAATCCCGCGATAAAAATGCGCTCACTGGGAATTCCCCGCGCGTTCTGCGCCTCGATAAGCGCCCGCACGCGCCCGACCGAAGCGACGATGCCCGCCTCGTCCACGCGCCGGTTGATGCCCTCGAACGACAGAATGTCGTACCACGCGCGCATCACATAGCCGTTATTCGCCGTCACGGCGATCTCCGGCGCGTTCGGAAACACGAAGCGGATCGCGGGCGCATCGGCGAGACGCAATTCGGGCACGAGCGGCACGAAGTCGTTGGCATCGGCGCCGAGGCCGTGCATCAGGATCACGGCGAATTCGGGATTCGGCGCGGTTTCGATCTCGATGGTCGAAGCTTGATCGGTCATTGCCCTTCACTCCTCGTCAGATGATGGGAACGAGAATCTGCACGATGCCCACGACCGACACCAGCCACACCAGCGAGCGCACGAACGGCACGCCGGCAGCGTAGAGCGGCACGTAGACCAGACGCGCGACGAAATACGCGAGCGCGCCATAGTGCGTGAGCGTGTTCTCGCGCCCCGTGACGTGCACGATCAGCACCGCAATGGCGAAAATCGGCAGCGTCTCGAACAGATTCGACTGCGCCCGCATCAGCCGTCCGGAAAGCTTGCTGGGCGGCGGCGTGGCGGCATCGCGCGGGCCGGCCTGGTATCTGATGCCGACTTCGCGGTTGCGCACGACCGCAGGGAGCAACACTTGCACCAGCGCGAGCACGAGCGTCCAGGCAAGCATCGTCAGTTCGAAACTCATGGCGTCTCCACAGTAAGAAATAGCCACGGCGGACCGCGCCCATGATGCCACCGCGATCCGCCAGCGTGTAGTCTTGAACGTGATCCCCTACGAGTCCTTCATCCATGCATGCGATGACCCTTCGTCTGTCGCCCGGCGACGATCTGCGCGCCGCGCTCGATCATGCCTTCCGCGCGCACGCGCTCTCCGCCGCGTTCGTCCTTCAGGGCATCGGCAGCCTGAACGTCGCGCGTCTGCGCTACGCGGGCCGCGACGAAGCCGTTGAATTGCGCGGCGATCTCGAAATCGTCACGCTCGCCGGCACGCTGTCAGCGCAAGGCCCGCACCTGCACATGAGCATCGCCGATGCCGATGGCCGCGTCTCCGGCGGCCACGTCACGCCGGGCTGCATCGTGCGGACGACGGCGGAGATCATCGTCGCGCATCTGCCCGGCGAACGTTACACGCGTGAGCACGATGCCGCGACGGGCTTCGCCGAACTCGTCATCCGGGCGACGTGACAGCATCCGTCGGTTGCGCGACGCCGAGCGCGAGATCGTGGCGCGCGATCATCTCGAATGCTTCGGTCGTCTCCGAATAGTCCCAGCGTTCGACCGTCGCGCGACGCCCGTCGCCATTGCCAACGCTTGCGTCGTGGCGGATCACGTTCACCGAATTGTCGATCGTGCCGCGCGTGCGCGACGACAGCGCCGTGCCCGCCTGCACCGCCCACATGCGGCGCGTGAGTCCCGCGAAGGTATCGTGCAGCGGCAACACGTAGGGCAGATGAATATGCCCGCCGAGAATCAGGTCCGCGCCCGCACGCGCCCAGCGCGGCACCGCGCGCTCGCGTCCGTGCAGCAGATTCTTTTCGTCCTGAGTGCGCGTGACGGCCACCGGCTGATGCGTGACCACGACGCGCAACTGCGCCGCGCTCGCCGCCTCCAGCCGCGCGGCGACGCGCCTCACCTGCTGCATCGACACTTCGCCGTCCTTGTGACGATACGCCCGCGTCGTGTTCACGCCGAGCACGAGCAACCCCGCCGAATCGAACGCCGGTTCGAGATCGGCGCCGAACGCGCGCTGATGATTCGCGTACGGATAACACAGCCGCGCGAGCGGATCGAAAAGCGGAATGTCGTGATTGCCGGGGATGACGAGCGTCGGCGTCGCGCCGAGCGCATCGACGAACGCGCGCGCCGACGCGAACTGCCGCTTGCGCGCGCGCTGGGTGATATCGCCGGACAGCACGACGAGATCGGGAGCGAGCGCATCGGCGAGCCGCAGGAGCGCTGCGACCACCGGCGGCCGCTCGGTGCCGAAATGCGTATCGGAAATCTGCAACAGCAAGGTCATGAGCGATTGGCTTCGGCCACTGTCGGCTCAGGCTTGAGCAGGAAAAGCGGTTTGTCGGACACGCGAAATTCCAGCGGCATCTGCAGTTTCGCGACCTCGCCATCCGTCGCGATCTTGACGAGTCTGCGCTTCTTCGACGGATGCGTCACCGTGATGCGCTCGAACGTGAAGCTCACGACGTGATCGGAATCCGACAGACGCCCCGCCGCGCCGTGCAGCGACAGCCACAGATGCATGAGCCGTCCGACCGGCCGCGGCGCAATCGCGACGAGCAAGCCCTGTTCCAGCGCGCGCGCTTCGTCCGGCATGCCGATCTGCTCCATCTGCAGGCGGTTGTTGCCGACGAAGAGCGTCGACGAGCGAATTTCGGTCGTGCTGCCATCGTGATCGATATGCAAACGCAAATGGCGATGCGGCTTGAGCATCGTGGAAAGCGCCGACCAGAGCGCGACGAGCCGGCTGCGCCCGAATTGCCGCTTGTAGATTTCGCGATCTTCGAGCAAGCGCGGATAAAGCCCGAGGCTCGCGTTGACGAGAAACATGCGCGCGTTCACGAAGCCGACCTGCACCGGATAGGCGCGCGCGTCGAGCAGAAGTTTCGTCGATTGCTCGAGATCGGCGGGAATGCCGTGGTCGCGGCTGAAGTAGTTGAACGTGCCGCGCGGCAGCACGGCGAACGGGCAGCCGGCGTCGTGCGCCGCGTGCGCGACCGTGCAAAGCGTGCCGTCGCCGCCCGCGCCGACGAGCACGCCGCCCGCTTGGCACGCCGCCGCCGCGGTTTCGCGCGCGACGTCCGCGAGACCGCGCGGATCGTCGACGACGCGCAATTCGAAACGTCGCCCGGCCGCGCCGAGTTCGCTTTCGAGCAGGCTGCGGGTCGCGTCGGACTGACGGCGTCCCGAGCCCGCGTTCATCACGATGAAGAACGGCGCGTCGGCGGCGAGCGTTTTTGCGGTGTCGGCGGATGGAGATGCGGATGCGGCAGTCGGTGTCATCGGCGGCGCTCCCTCGATGCTCCGCGCGCGCGGATCGCGCACGACGAGCGTGGCTCCGCGCTCATAGGCGAAGCCTGCCGATTATAACGAAATGCTTACAGCCGGATCGCCGGCAATCAAGTGTGCTCGCCGCGAATGTAGTACTCGAGCTGCTGGATGGTGTACTGCTGCTCGGCCATGATGTTCTTCACCAGATCGCCGATGGAGATCATGCCGATGAGCCTGCCGTTGTCGATCACCGGCAAGTGACGCATGCGCTTGTCGGTCATGAGCGCCATGCAGTCGTCGGTGGTCTGGTCGGGGCGCACGTAGCGCACGTGCGACGTCATGATGTCGCGCACCGGCGTGTGCTTCGAGACGCGGTCCATCAGGACGACTTTGCGCGCATAGTCGCGCTCGGTCATGATGCCCACGATCTCGTCGCCTTCGGTGACGATCACCGCACCGATGTGCTTGTCGGCCATCAGCTTGATTGCATCGAAGACCGACGCCGTGGCTGGAACGGTAAAGACCGTCTGGTCGGGTTTCGAATTCAGAACCTGTGCGACTGTTGCCATCGAGCGCCTCCGTTATGAGCGGGGAACGTTGTTGCGCCTGGGCGACGGGTTATCTTGCGCCTGTATGCAGCGTAAAGCCTCGCGCGCGATGCCTTCATCGGCATTAACCCGACCATTCGAAAAAAGTATAGATCACCGGTGCCGCGCGAGACGTGCGCCGCGCGTTTCATCTCGCGCGTCGTCACGCATGCCTTCAGTTTCGCCGATTAATGCCGCTAATCAGGCATCTGGTGGAAAGTGAAGCCACCGGCAAACACACGAAGGCATCGCTTAGAGGGAGAACGAGGTGAGCAGTTCACAACAGGATATCGAGCAGCGCGTGCGGCTCGCGGGCAGCAACATGTTCGAATTGCTTCTGTTCAGGCTCGGCGAGTCGCCGGGCTCGGAGCAACGGGAGCTGTACGGCATCAACGTGTTCAAGGTGCGCGAGATTCTCGCGATGCCGACGATCACCGCCGTCGCCGGTTCGAGCGAGGAGATTCTCGGCGTCGCGGATATCCGCGGCCAGATCATTCCCGTGATCGATCTCGCGCGCATCACCGGCTGCCGGCCGAAAAACGGTCCGAAAATTCTGCTCGTCACCGAATTCGCGCGCACGACGCAAGGCTTCGCGGTCGAGGAAGTCGACGATATCGTGCGGCTCGAGTGGAATCAGGTGCTGTCGGCGGAATCGCACTCGGGCGGCAAGACCGTGACGAGTTTCGCGCGGCTCGATGGCAACGTCGACGGCTCGCGGCTCGCGCAGGTGCTCGACGTCGAGCGCATCGTGCGTGATGTGCTGCCGTCGCAGGAAACGGATATCACCGAGGCCAACACCGGTCGGCTGCAGCTCAAGCCGGGCGCGCGCGTGCTTGCGGCAGACGATTCGGGCGTCGCGCGGGCGCTCATCGAGCAAAGTCTCACGGCGATGGGCGTGCCCTTCGTGATGACCAAAACCGGCCAGGAAGCGTGGGACGTACTGGAAGCGGCGCTCAGAAAGGCGGAGAAGGACGGCACCGAGGTCGCGGATCACATCGCGCTCGTGCTCACCGATCTGGAAATGCCCGAAATGGACGGTTTCACCCTCACGCGCCGCATCAAGGCGGAGACGGGGCTGATGCACATTCCGGTGGTGATTCACTCGTCGCTGTCGGGATCGGCGAACGAGCAGCACGTGCGCAAGGTCGGTGCGAACGCGTATGTGTCGAAGTTCGAGGCGTCGGAGCTCGCGAACGTGATGCGCGGCGCGCTCGCGGCCTGAAACGCGTTCGGCGCGCGCAACGCAGACCTTTTGAGCCTGCGCGGCGCGCGCCGAATCAGTCTTTCAGCCTGTCGGCCCGGCGGATGAGCCGGGCTGGCCGAACCGGTTATTGACCGAAGAAGACGGACTGAGCCTTGTTGGCCGATTGCGTGCGGGTGCCCGACTGAGCCAGCGCGTCGCGCGAGCCGCCGAAAGCGGTCGTGCTCGTGCCGTTCGCGTTTTCTTCGGCGGCGATCGCTTGTGCGCTCGGACCTTGTTGCGACGTCGGCGCGCCGACAGCCGGACGGTAGAACGGAGCCGGACCGTAGCCGCTTGCAAAAGCGGGAGCGGCGAGCGTGGCGGTAGCGGCGATCAGAAGGGTAGCGAGAAGATTGCGTTTCATGGTGTGAGCTCCAAAGACGGTTGACGTTCAATCAGAAAGCGCCGCAGCGGTCTTGCGAGAAACTGTCTGCTACGTCGATGGAATGCAGTGTATACCCCTACTATCGCTTTTTTATCTCCATAAATTTCAATTCAGTTTTCGGTATGGACCAACAATAGTTGGCCGCACGATCGTTCAAAATCGTCCTAAACGTCCGCCTGGCGGGCGATTGCGCGTGTTGACAAGCGGCGCGCTCGGCTGCTTCGTTTAGCGGGGAACGAACAATTATCTAGCGCACGGGCGTGCGAATTTGCCGCTAGCGCGAACGACATCCCGCGTTATCTCAGTGAACGAGCCGTCCGATCAGGCGGAGCAGTTCCGTGGGCGGGTTGCCCTTCTGGCAATAACCGTCGAATCCGGAATGCATGCCCTCCGCCCGCACGATGTCCTCACCGAGCGCCGTGAACGCGATGATCACCGCGTCGCGCGTGCGGGCGATACGGCGAAGCACGCGCGCGGTTGCGAAACCGTCGTGTTCCGGCATCGTGATATCGAGAATGACGATGTGCGGCACCCAGTTGTCGATCGTATGGAGTGCATCGACGCCGGACAACGCAAAACGCGTGTCGAAGCCCTCCGCTTCGAGCGCGGCGCAAAGCGCTTCGGCGCTATGGGCGTTGTCGTCGACGATGAGGATGCGCCACGAATCGCGGTCGACATCGACGCTGCGATTCGTCCAAAGCGCGCAATGAGGAGAATGCAAGTACAGGGGCATGGGCGTTCGACGGAAACATACGACTGCCCAACAGCATGTTTCGCGCCCGCCCGCCGCCAAGCTCAGGCGTCGCCGCTCTTCCGGCTTTTGCGACGCTTTCCCGACGCGCTTTCGCTCTCGCGCAGCCGCGCATTCGCCTCGACGAGCGATGCCGCGTCGCGCTGGCGCAACGCGACATCCAGTTCTCCGAGCGCCCCGAACAGCGCGGACTGCTCCGTCTCGTCGAGCGGCGCGCCGCCGGGTTCGGATACGCGCCGCGCTTCCTTGTCGAGCCGCTTGAGGAGCTTCGCGCCGAAGCGCGTATCGATCGCGCCTTCGCGCGCCAGTCCCGCAATCACCGACGCCAGGCGAACCAGCCCGTTCGCGGTGGTTTGCGTCGCCCCGTCCATGTCGTCATGGTCTTCCACTGCCTTCTCCCCAGTTTCGCGCGCGGCGCCTCGCGTGCGCCCGTCTTGCGTGGCGCGATGATACGCCGACAAAATGACAGTCATATTTGCACGGCGCACCGCGTTCGTGGCCATCGTTTCGCTCGCTTTCACGCGATACGATCGCGATCCGGGGCGCGACCGATGGCACACTAGCGCGTGGCGACGCGCATGCCAGAAGCGTCGGGGCCGCGTCATCCGCCGACACGCCGACATACTCAGAATGTAACCGAACGCCCGCATGAATCCCGCTACCCTGCAAAGACCGCCTTACGGCTCCGACTTTTCCGGCCTCGTCTGCGGTTTCCGATTTCATGCCGATCTGCCCGGCGTGCCGATCGATGCCGAAGCCGCAAGCGAATGGCTCGCCCGCGACGACACGCCCAAGGAATTCGTCTGGCTGCACTTCGATCTCGCGAACAGTTCGTGCGAACGGTGGATGCGCGGCCGCCTCGGCCTGCCCGACGCGTTCTTCGACACGCTCAACGAAGGCTCGCATTCGACGCGCATCGAGCATCAGGAAGGCGCGCTCCTCGCCGTCATCAACGATGTGATGTTCAACTTCGAGCTGACGCCCTCGGAGATCGCGACGCTGTGGGTCTACACGCATCAGAAGCTGATCGTGACGGCGCGGCTCAAGCCCTTGCGATCGGTCGATTCGCTGCGCGAGTCGGTTAGACGCGGCGAAATCTTCCGTTCGCCCGCCGAGTTGCTCGCGCATCTGTTGCGCGATCAGGCGGATCTGCTCGTGCATATCGTGCGGCGCACGAGCGTCGAGGTCGACGGCATCGAAGACCGTTTCCTGTCGATGCGCGGCGCCGCGACCCGCACCGATCTCGGCGGACTGCGGCGCGTGCTCGTCCGGCTGCAGCGCCTGCTCGCGCCCGAACCCGGCTCCGTGTTCCGGCTGCTCGCGCGGCCGCCGCGCTGGCTGCATTCGCAGGACATTCAGGACCTTCGCGACGCGACCGAAGAGTTCTCGCTCGTGCTCAACGATCTCGCCGGGCTCGTCGAGCGCATCAAGCTCCTGCAGGAAGAAGTCGCGACGCGCATGGACGAACAAAGCAACCGCACGCTCTTCACGCTGACGCTCGTGACCGTGCTCGCGCTGCCGATCAATATCGTCGCGGGTTTCTTCGGCATGAACGTCGGCGGCATTCCGCTCGCGGAAAATCACCACGGCTTCTGGCTGCTCGTGGCGATCGTCGCGACCTTCACCGCGCTCGCCGGATGGTGGGCGTTCCGGCGACGACGCGATATGTAGCCGGCCCCGAAGTCAGAAGCCCAGGTCGCTCAGGCCCGGATGATCGTCGGGCCGGCGACCGAGCGGCCAATGATATTTGCGGTCCGCTTCCTTGATCGGCAGATCGTTGATCGAGGCGTGACGGTGCGTCATCAATCCCGCTTCGTTGAATTCCCAGTTTTCATTGCCGTAGCTGCGATACCAGTTGTTCGCGTCGTCGTGCCATTCGTACGCGAAACGCACCGCGATGCGATTGCCCGTGTACGCCCACAATTCCTTGATAAGCCGATAGTCGAGTTCGCGCGCCCATTTGCGACGCAGAAACGCGACGACTTCCTCACGCCCGTTCGCGAATTCGGCGCGATTGCGCCAGCGCGTGTCCACGCTATACGCGAGCGATACGCGCTCCGGATCGCGCGTGTTCCAGCCGTCTTCGGCGAGACGGACTTTCAGCTTGGCGGATGCTTCATCGAACGGCGGAAACGGCGGCTTGGATTCCATGGCGAGTCCTCTTTGCTCTAAGCGATGAGATGAGTAGACAGGTCTGTCTACCCGACGCACTCTAGCGCAGGTAGACGAACCTGTCTACAATCGATTGCATGAATACTTCCGCAATCTCCAGCGATTTCTCCGAGCTCGCGCCGGACGCGCGCATCCTGTACACCGCGCACGATCTCTTCTATCGCGATGGCATTCGCGCAACGGGCATCGATCGCGTGATCGCCGAATCGGGCGTCGCGAAAAAGACGTTCTATCGCTATTTCCCGAGCAAGGACGATCTGATCGTCGCGTTCCTCACGTTTCGTCACGATAACTGGATGGCATGGTTCCGCGACGCGCTCGCGCGCCACGGCGGAACGCTCAACGCGCTCGTGCCCGCGCTCGCCGAATGGTTCGGCAGCGAGAATTATCGTGGCTGCGCGTTCATCAATTCGGTCGTCGAAGTCGGCGCGACGCTGCCGCAGGCCATCGATATTTCACGTCGCCACAAGCGTGACATGACCGCGGCGATCCGCGCGCTGATGCCGGCTTCGCGCACCGCCAAAGCCGATGCACAAGCGCTCGCGCTCGCCGTGGATGGCGCGATCGTCGCCGCGCAATTCGCCGATTCGCCCGCCGATGCATTGAAGGCGCTCGCACGCGTCGTCCGCGCGGTCCGGCGCGGCGCAGCCGAGTAGCGCGATGAACGGCTTCATGCCTGCGCGACCTGCATGGGCGCCATTGCGTGCTCGATCACATCGGCGAGCTTCGCGAAATTCGGCGCGATGTCATGATTCGGCACGCACGCGTAGCCAAGCATCAAACCGCGCAACGCCTCGTCGCGGTTCATGAAGTAATTGACCAGTGGGCGCGTGACGACGCCGGCCGCCAGCGCATCGGCGGCGACCGCGCGATCGTCGACGAACTGCGGCAGTTCGAGCACGAAATGCAGTCCGGCTTCGTCGCCGCGCACGGCGAGCGTATCGCCGAAACGCGCGCGGATCGCGTTGATCAGCAATTCGCGACGCTCGCCGTACAGTCCGCGCATGCGCCGCACATGCGACGTCAGGTGCCCGTCGAGAATGAACTCGGTCAGCACCGCCTGCTGCATCAGTTGCCCTTCGCGATACAGTTCCGCCACGCCGATGCGAAACGTTTCGACAAGCTCCTCCGGCACGACCATGTAACCCATGCGCAAGCCGGGATAAAGCATCTTGCCGAGACTGCCGACATAGATCACCTGCCCCGCGTCGTCGAGTCCCTGCAACGACGAAAGCGGCCGGCTGCCGTAGCGGAACTCGCTGTCGTAATCGTCCTCGATGATCCACACCTTGTGCTGGCGCGCGAACTCGAGCAGCGCGCGACGCCGCGCGAGACTCATCACCATGCCGAGCGGATATTGATGCGACGGCGTCACGAGCGCGATGCGCGGCGGCTCGGTCATGTCGCGCGCGGCCGGATTGAGCCCTTCCTCGTCGACGGGAATCGGCACGAGCGTCAGCCCCGACGATTGCAGCACGCTGCGCGCGCCCCAGTAGCACGGCTCCTCGACCCACGCGCGATCGCCGAAGTCGGTGAGCAGGCGCACGGCGAGATCGATCGACTGATGAATGCCGGTCGTGATGATGATCTGGTCTGGCTGACACTTCACGGAGCGCGCGACGCGCAAATAATCCGACAACGCACGCCGCAGCGGACGATAGCCGCCGCCCGGCGCATACGTCAGCAGATCGGGGTTCGCGCGCTTCCATAGACGCGCCTGCAAGCGGCTCCATGTGCGTGCCGGAAACTCGGCGACGTCCGGCACGCCGGGCATGAACGCGCCCCACTGTTTCGGCGACACGCCCGCCTGCGCGATCAGGCGCTCGCCGCGCCGCGAGATCGTGCACGACGCCTTCGTTTCCTCGGCTTTCGCTTTCTTCGCGACGCCATCGCGCGGCGCGGTGTCGGCGACATACGTGCCGCTGCCGGTCGTCGAATTCACATAGCCTTCGGCCGTGAGCTGATCGTAGACATGCAGGACGGTATTGCGCGCGATGCCGAGATCGATCGCGAGCGTGCGCGAACTCGGCAACTTCGTGCCCGGCGCGAGCTGGCTCGTGAGAATGGCCTGCTGCATCAGTTCGAGCACTTGCCGGTACATCGGCTCGGCGGCCGTGCGATCGAGCCGCGCGCTCAGCCAGTCGGCCAGGATGATCGTATCCACGGTATCTCCCATCGCATGAAAACCACTATTCCGGTCACCCTCAAGTGGTTCTATTTTGAATATTGAAATGGCTCCACATTGTAGAACCGTGGCGGGCTATAGTTATCGCAGGTAGTGGAAATAATTTCCGCACGTCGGCAGCCGTCCGGCAGTCAGCAACAGGGTTTTTCCGAAGGAGACACGGACAGATGAAATCCGATCAGGTGATCGTCAGTTTTCGCGGCGTTCGAAAGACGTACGACGGCGAAACGCTCGTCGTCAAATCGCTCGATCTCGACATCTATCAGGGCGAATTTCTCACGCTGCTCGGGCCATCCGGCTCGGGCAAGACGACCTGTCTCATGATGCTCGCCGGCTTCGAGTTCCCGACCGGCGGCGAGATCTGGCTCGACGGCAAGTTGCTCAACAAAGTGCCGCCGCACAAGCGCGACATCGGCATGGTGTTTCAGAACTACGCGCTCTTTCCGCATCTTTCGGTGCAGCAGAACGTCGAATATCCGCTGACCGTTCGGAAGATGTCCGCCGAAGAGCGCGCGCATCGCGTGAACAACGCGCTCAAGATGGTTCGCATGGAGAGCTTCGCGAAGCGTTATCCGGCGCAGCTTTCCGGCGGGCAGCAGCAGCGTATCGCGCTCGCCCGCGCGCTCGTGTTCGAACCCAAGCTCGTGCTGATGGACGAACCCCTCGGCGCGCTCGACAAGCAGTTGCGCGAGCACATGCAGATCGAACTCAAGGCGCTGCACGAGAAGCTCGGCGTCACGTTCGTCTACGTCACGCACGATCAGGGCGAAGCGCTCACCATGTCCGACCGCGTCGCCGTATTCGACAAGGGCATCGTGCAGCAGCTCGACACCGTCGATCATCTGTATGAAGCGCCGTGCAACGAGTTCGTCGCGAACTTCATCGGCGACAGTAACCGGCTGCGCGGGACCATCGAACAGATTCAGGGCGAATTCTGCGAGATCCGTTTAGCCGACGGCACGCGCGTGTCCGGGCTCAATGTCGCGAACGCGAAGCCCGGCGCGGAAGCGATTGCGTGCATCCGGCCCGAACGCATGAAGCTCACGGATCTCACGCAAGGCAACGGCCATGCGAACGGCAACATCAACGCGCTGTCCGGCGAAGCGAAAAGCCTCATCTATTTCGGCGACCACGTTCGCATGCGCTGCGGCGTGCGCGAACAGGACGAATGCTTCGTCAAGGTGCCGCTCGGCACGCCCGCGCTCGACGGCTTCACGCCCGGCGCGCCCGTCGCGCTCGAATTCGCGCCCGAGCATCTGCGCGTGTTCGCCTGAACTTCCCAACCGTAGGTCCACTGACAAAACCAAGTCGAAGAAGAGAGGAAACCATCATGAAGAAGTTCGCTTTGTGTTCCATGGCGGCGGCGCTCGCATGCGCGTCGGCGATGTCGGGCGCGGCGGAAATCACCGTCGTCAACTTCGGCGGCGCGAACGGCGACGCGCAGAAAGTCGCGTTCAACCAGCCCTTCGAGCAGTCGTCGAAGAACAAGGTCACGGCCGTCGAATACAACGGCGAGCAGGCCAAGGTCAAGGCGATGGTCGAAGCGAAGCACGTCAACTGGGACGTCGTCGAAGTGGAATCCGGCGATCTCGGCCGCGGCTGCGACGAAGGTCTCTATGAAAAGCTCGACTGGTCGAAGATCGCGAAGAAATCCGATCTCGTGCCCGAATCGCCGCAAACCTGCGGCGTCGGCTTCTTCGTGTGGTCCACCGCGCTCGCCTACAACGGCGACAAGCTGAAGACCGCTCCGGCCGGCTGGGCGGACTTCTGGGACACGAAGAAATTCCCCGGCAAGCGTGGCATGCGCAAGGGCGCGCGCTACAACCTCGAATTCGCGCTGATGGCCGACGGCGTCGCGCCGAAGGACGTCTACAAGGTGCTCGGTACCAAGGCGGGCGCGGATCGCGCATTCAAGAAGCTCGACGAACTCAAGCCGTCGATTCAGTGGTGGGAAGCGGGCGCGCAGCCGCCGCAATTCCTCGTCGCGGGCGATGTCGTGATGTCCACCGCGTACAACGGCCGTATCGACGCTGCGCGCAAGGAAGGCAAGAACCTGAAGGTCGTCTGGAACGGCAGCATCTACGACCTCGACTACTGGGCGATTCCGAAGGGCTCGCCGAACAAGGACGTCGCGCAGCAGTTCATCGCGTATTCGGTGTCGCAGAAGCCGCAGGAAACCTATGCGAAGAACATCGCGTACGGCCCGGTGAACAAGGCCGCGATCGCCGCGCTCGACGCGAAGACCAAGGCCGACATGCCGAACTCGCCTGAGAACGCGAAGAACGCCGTGCTGCAGGACATGGCGTTCTGGACCGATCACGGGGACGAGCTCGAGCAGCGCTTTACCGCGTGGGCGTCGAAGTAAGCACTGGCTGGCGCGACGGTCGCGCGTCGCCAGGAGGCGCGACCGTCAAGAAGGAGACACAAGCGTGAACACCATGACGATCCCCGCGGAAGAATCGCGCGAATCGAGCGCGCGTCTGAAGCGCGAACTGAAGATCGCCGATGCGAAAAAGCGCGCGATGGCGCTCGCGCTGATCGCGCCGCTCGCCATCTTCCTGTTTCTGATTTTCGTCGTGCCGATCGGCGCGCTGCTCACACGCGCCATCGAAAATCCCGAAGTGGCCAATGCGCTGCCGCACACCGGCGCCGCGCTCGCGAAATGGGACCGCAAGACGCCGCCATCCGATGAAGCGTATGCCGCGCTCGCGCAGGATTTGACCGCGATTTCCGAAGGCGAATCGATGGGCGCCCTCGCCCGCCGGCTGAACACCGAGATTCCGGGCTACCGCTCGCTCGTCGCGAAGACCGCGCGCGCGATGCCGCTCACCGGCGACGACGGCAAGCCACTGCCCGCCGCGCAGATCAAGTCGAAGATCGTCGAACTCGACGAGCGCTGGAACGATCCCGCCTATTGGCAGGCGATCGCGAAGAACGCCGGCCGCTATTCGCCGTTCTATGTCCTCGCGTCGCTGGATCACAAGCAGGACGGCTTCGGCAATATCGTCCATGCGGACCCGGATCAATCGATCTATCTGAACGTATTCGGCCGCACGTTCGTGATCGGCGTCGGCGTGACGCTGTTTGCCTTGCTGCTCGGCTATCCGCTCGCGTACTGGATTTCGACGCTGCCCGAACGCCGCGCCAACCTCGTGATGGTGCTCGTGCTGATCCCGTTCTGGACGTCGGTACTGGTGCGTGTCGCCGCGTGGATCGTGCTGCTGCAAAGCGAGGGCCTCGTGAACACGGCGCTGATCGGCGCGGGACTGATCGGCTCGCCGCTCGCGCTGCTGTTCAATCGTGTCGGCGTGTATATCTCGATGACGCATATCCTGCTGCCGTTCATGATCCTGCCGCTCTACAGCGTCATGAAATCCGTGCCGCCGACGTATCAGCGCGCGGCCGTGTCGCTCGGCAGTCATCCGTTCGCCGCGTTCTGGCGCGTGTACGTGCCGCAGACGTATCCGGGCATCGGCGCGGGCGTGCTGCTCGTGTTCATTCTCGCCATCGGCTATTACATCACGCCGGCGCTCCTCGGCGGGCCGAACGATCAGATGGTCAGCTATTACATCGCCTACTTCACCAACGTGACGATCAACTGGGGCATGGCGTGCGCGCTCGGCGCGCTGCTGCTCGCCGCGACGCTGCTGCTCTACGTGGTCTACGGCCGCTTCACGCGCGCGAACGTGAGCCTGGGGTAAAGAAGATGAAACTCGCCAAACCGATGTTCGCGCCGCACACGTCCGCGATCGAGCGCATCTGGTATTTCGCGCTGCGCATCCTGTGCGTGCTGACGCTCCTGTATCTGATCCTGCCTGTGCTTGCAATCGTGCCGCTGTCGTTCTCGTCGAGCACGTTCCTCGTCTATCCGATTCCCGGCTGGTCGATGCGCTGGTATCACAACCTCGTCATGTCGCAGGAATGGCGCATGGCGGCGAAGAACAGCTTCATCGTTGCACCTTCGGCAACGCTCGTCGCGACGATCCTCGGCACGCTCGCCGCGGTCGGACTGACGAAGGCGAATTTCATCGGCAAGAGCGTGCTGATGGCCGTGCTCATCTCGCCGATGATCGTGCCGGTGATCGTCGTCGGCGTCGGCATGTATCTGTTTTTTGCACCGCTCGGCATCGCGAACACGTATTTCGGGCTGATTCTGGCGCACGCGGCGCTCGGCGTGCCCTTCGTCGTGACGACCGTCGGCGCGACGTTGCAGAACTTCAACCACAATCTCGTGCGCGCGAGTCAGTCGCTCGGCGCGAGCCCGCTCAAGACATTCTTCCGCGTGACGCTGCCGGTCATCGCGCCGGGCGTGATTTCGGGCGCGCTGTTCGCGTTCGCCACTTCGTTCGACGAAGTCGTGGTCACGCTCTTTCTCGCCGGCGCCGACCAGACGACGCTGCCACGGCAGATGTTCACCGGCATCCGCGAAAATATCAGCCCGACGATAGCGGCGCTCGCAACGATTCTCATCGTGTTCTCGACGAGCCTGCTGCTCGCGTTGGAGTGGCTGCGAGGCCGCGCGGCGGCGCGCGCCGTCGCGTAAATTGGCCGGTCCGCGACGCGCATCGAGGACTATGCGAAGGGCCCATCCCGCGAGGCTCCGATCGGGGCCTCGCTGTCGCTCTCGCATCCGCGCCAGGTGCTCTTGCCGTACAAATCGCGCAAAACGCTCGCGAACGAGGAAGATTCCGGTCGGTTTTTCGGTCTGCACCGGCCCGCGAGGGAGCTTACGAATCGCTTAAACGCCCGCCCACCAAGGCGCGACGAAGGGTCGCTTGTGTTGCCGCCCGATTATTCGCAGCAACGGGATAGTGTATTCACTGATGCGGTATTTATCGGAATATGCTTAATGACGTACGTTCTAGGTCGAGTCAAAGCCTGGAACAATGCCATGACAGCTTTTACGAAAAGAGCGGACCCGTGGTCACAGACGGTTCACCTGCTCGAGGCGATGCCCACGGATATCGCCCGCACCGCACCTTCCCAGAAATCCGCCCGCGCGGAGAGCGCGTTTCTCGAACGCCTGACGCGCGACTGGAATCGCACGCATCCGCATCATTCGGATGATCGGCTGCCGTTTCCGCAAGCCATCGTGCGCGTGATCGAGCGCCCGAGCAGCGCGACGGCGCTCGTGTACTGGTCCGATCCCGGTACGTGCCACTACGGCTATCAGGGCTGGCGCGCAACCACGGCGACGGCCGAAGGCGTGTGCTCGCTATCGGGAATGCCGATTCATCGCGGGGATCAGGTTTATCGGCCGTCGCAGCGCGATCCGAAGCCGCAAAACGCATCCGCGATGATTCTGGCCGCCGCGATGCCCAAAGACGCCGAGCAAATGGAAGTCGATTTGCACGGCTGACGGCGTTCAATATCCGATGGTGATGCGCTGTTTGATGTGCGATTCGCGTTCGAACTCGTTCAGAAACGCGATCGCGTAATCATCGAACGAAATCCAGCTACGGCCGCTGCCGTCGACGAGCAATTCGTCGACGCCGAGCCGGAATTTCTGCGTCCGCGGACCCGGTACGAATTCCGCCGACGGCGAGATGAACGTCCAGTCGACGTCGCGTTCGCGCCGCAACGCGTCGAGAAATGCCGCGCCCGCCGTAGCTTCCGGTTTGTACGCCGGGGGGAAATCGGGCAAATCGAGCACGCGCTGGCCGGGCGCCGCGTACAGGCTGCCCGCGCCGCCCACGACCAGCAGGCGCCGCACGCCCGCCCGCTTCACCGGCTCCACGATGGCCGGCTCGGAGACCGTGGCGAAGCGCGTCGCGCTGAACACGGCGTCGTGTCCGGCGAGCGCGGCGGCGAGCGCGTCGGCATCGAGGGCATCGACGTTCAGCGGAGTGAGGCCATCGCGCTGCGCGAGCCCGGACGTATCGCGCGCGATCGCCGTGACCGTGTGTCCGCGGCGCAACGATTCTTCCACCAGACGGCTGCCGACATTGCCCGTCGCCCCGATGATCGCGATTCTGCTCATTGCCACTTTCTCCTTTGCATGTGCGGCAGGCGCGCCGGCGTGATCCGACCGCGCGGTTGATGATAGAGCGAAATAACCGGCGCCACAGCCGACGCTTTCGATGGAGTTTGTTTCCGGAGAATACCGATTCGTAGAATCGAATAGCGTGCGGCGATGATTAAAAACTTACCTGATAAACATGGACTCATGCAATTTCCGGGCCGAATTCGCGAGGCGGGCGCAATATCGGCATGCGATCGTCATAATGAAACGGCGCTTTCGGAGGCGCGCCGCACCATTAAACTAGAGGCCCCGCACTCTTTCGAGATGCGCGACAGCGGCGATTACCGGCGCGCCGCCCGCAGCAGTTTCGGAGCGAGTTTCCAAATCGAAGTCGCCAAAATGTCATGACATTGGTTTATATTGCAGTTCCTCGCCGCTCCATTACCGGAAGGAGTTAACCGTGAAGAATCCGCAATTGCAGGGTGCCATCGAAGGACGCGACAATCCGGCAGGCGAAACCGCCTACGAACCGATTCCGGTTCACGCTGTCCCCAAGGAGTCCGCCGACGAACCCGGCTACTCCGATTCGCTGGACATCCCGCTCAATTACGGCATTGTGATGGACGCAGTCAGGGACGCCGTACGCGCGAATCCCTGAACGTTCTAAACGTCATACGAAACGCCCCATTCGGGGCGTTTTTTTTGGCCTTGCGAAACCCTTTGAAGCGGCGTTTCGATTGCCTGTCGGCCGTTGCCTGCGGGAGATAAATGCCCCGCAACGCGTCCGATTGCGTTTAGGCCGTTTAATCAGACAAAACAATGGCTTAGTTCACGCCGTGGCTGCGCCGTTTCGCGAAAAGTCAATCGGTGTGATTCAGAGCCAACGCTCTGATTTTGCTCATTAACGAGATGGTACACTTCCGCCGCCGTTGCGGGCGAGCCCGAATCCGACTTCGGAATAGCGCGCGTCTGTCGATATTTCGTCCATCCTCGCGAGGGCCGAACGCCCGAATTGGGTCGTCTGCTGCGTCCTGATCGCCCGATCCGACAAAAAATCCTCTGCTAGTGTTTCTACTGGCGAAAACAACTGCATTGAAGTAAGTTCAGACGTGTCATAGCGCCTGGACAAACGTCCGGATCCATCGTCGCGGTTCGGCAGTCCCCCGCGAGAACGCAAACAAGTCTGCAGGACCGATCAACCACGCGCGGCGGCTCACGCCCTGCCGAACAAAACATGGCCGCTATTTTCGATTATCTGTTGGACAGTCAGATTTCCAGACAATGGCGCGGCCTTTTGGCAGCGCTCGCGGAGGAGTTCGAAGCGCAGATCGGGCGCAACGAACTGCGTCAACTGATGCACAACGTCGGCAGCCGCTTCGCCGAAGCCCGGCCGCTGCCGCCCTGCGATTCCACGTCGGCGCTCGCCGACGCGCTCAACGCGCTGTGGCACGACACCGACTGGGGCTTCGTCGAGCTCTCCGACGAGCGCGACTATCTGAGCATCGTGCATTTCTGCGCGCCGCTGCCCGCCTTCGGCGAAAGCGCGCTCGCATGGACGCCCGCGTTCCTCGAAGGCGCGTATCAGCGATGGCTTGCCGGGCTCGGCGCACAAGGACTCGCGATCCGTCAGGCTAGCGACTTCGGCGACGACGCGGCCATCGAATTCAGGCTCGCGCGCGTCGCGGCCTGAAGCATCTTCAGCACATTGCGACCGCCGCCTCGACGCGGCGGCATCGACCGCCCCGAACGGGCGGCTAAAAACAGGCAGCACCGGCCAGGCATCAAGAACAGGCACGACGAGGAAGCGGCATCATGAATACTTCGCGCGATATCGAGAAGCTCTTCGATCATTTCGGCGGCAATGCAGGCGACTATCAGGAAATCGGCCGGGAGAAGGAGGCCACGACGGCCCGCACCCGCTGGCCGCTGCTTGCCACGCTCGACTTCGCGCAGCCGGCGATTCCGGAGATCGCGCCGCGCCACGACGTGCAGCCGAACGCCGCGCGGGCGCGCCCGGACGAAGCCGCCGCCCCGCCCGCCGCTCACCATGCCGACAAGCCGACGCCGATCCATCGCGGCAGGCAGCCTCTCTTCACGCGGCCGCATCGCCGCACGATTCCGGCCGTCAATCCGCCGGCGGCGGAGTCGTTGAGCGCGCTGCGCTTTTCGGTGCTCGGCGAATCGGCGCCGGCGCAAACGGAAACGATTCCAGATTCGGCGACCGTGTCCAAGACGAACGCAGCGCCGGTTCATACAATGGTCCCGCCGGTCGAATCGAACGCTACTGAACTCGCGCGCCCCGCCGCCTCGTTCGGAACGGACTTCGCGGCGCGCCGCACGCCTGCGCAAGTCGCGCCGGTGACAGCCGCTGCGCCCGCCGCGCCGCAATCGATCCTCGGCAAGCTCTTCAAGCCGCAAACGCAGAGCGCGCCGAGCGCGTCCGCGAACTCGCTCGACGCCATGTTCGAGCGCCTGCGCCACGCCCGTCCGCAGGGCGACGAATTCACGAACGCGCACGCTCGCGCGAGCCGCCTCTCACGCTCATGAAAGTCATCACGGTAGTTTCCGCGAAAGGCGGTGTCGGGAAGACGACGCTCGCCGCCAATCTGGCGTCGGTGCTCGCCGCGCGCAATCGTCGCGTGATCGTGCTCGATCTCGATCCGCAGAACGCGCTGCGCCTGCACTTCGGCATTCCGCTCGACAGCATCGACGGCATCTCGCGCGCGACGCTCAGCCGCGATCCCTGGCAGACGGTGATGTTCGATGGCGTCGACGGCGTGACCGTGCTGCCTTACGGCGCGGTGACCGAAGACGACCGCCGCCGCTTCGAGGCGCTCGTCGATAGCGATCCGGCGTGGCTCGCGCATGCGCTCGGTTCGCTCGCGCTCGACCCCAACGACATCGTGATCGTCGATACGCCGCCGGGCTCGTCCGTCTACACGCGCACCGCGCTGACGGCGGCGAACTTCGCGCTGAACGTCGTGCTGGCCGATGCCGCGTCCTACGCCGCGATCCCCGGCATGGAGCGCATGATCGACGCCTACGCTGCGCCGCGCGCCGATTTCGCGGGTCAGGGCTACGTCGTGAATCAGGTCGATCAGTCGCGTCAATTGAGCAAGGACGTGCTGAAGGTGCTGCGCAACATGCTCGGCACGAAGCTGTTTCCGGGCGTCATCCATCAGGACGAAGGCGTCTCCGAATCGCTCGCGTGCGACACGACGCTCATCCACTACGATCCGCTGTCGCAAGCCGCCGCCGATTTGCGCGCGTGCGGCGAGTGGCTCCTCTCGGCCGTCGATGCGATGGCCGCTTCGCCGAGGAAGCTCGCATGAGTTCCGCCAAGATCCCGTCGCCCGAGACCGAAGTGAGCGTCGCGACCTCGCGCCTCGAACGTTTCGTCGATGCAGGCATCTGGAGCAGCCGGATCGTCGTGATCCTGCTCACGCTCTTCGCCGCGTTCGCGCTTTACTTCGTCGTCACGGTGCCGCTCGCGTTCGGCCAGCAACTCGCGTTCGCGACGATCTGCTTCGTCTGCGCGCTCGGCTTTCGCCGCCTGCAAGGCCAGTACGCGACGCTCGTGATGATCATGCTGTCGATCGTCGCGTCGGGCCGCTACATGTTCTGGCGGCTCACGGAAACGACTTACTGGGAACGTCCGCTCGACGCCGCCTGGGGCATGTTGCTCGTCGCCGCCGAAGTCTACGCGACCCTCGTGCTCATGCTCGGCTACTTCCAGACCGCGTGGCCGCTGAAGAGAAAGCCCTTGCCGCTGCCGGCCGACCGCAGCCAGTGGCCGACCGTCGACGTATTCATCCCGACGTACAACGAGCCGCTTTCCGTCGTGAAGCCGACGATCTACGCGGCGCTCGCGCTCGACTATCCGTCGGACAAGCTCGCGATCCACGTACTCGACGACGGCCGTCGCCCCGAATTCAAGACGTTCTGCGAGGAAGTGGGCGTCAACTGGACGATCCGCACGCATAACCGTCACGCGAAGGCGGGGAACATCAACGAGGCGCTCAAGATCACGAAGGGCGAATTCCTCGCGATCTTCGATTGCGATCACATCCCGACGCGCTCCTTCCTGCAAATCTGCCTCGGCTGGTTCCTGCGCGACAAGCTGCTGTCGATGCTGCAGACGCCGCACCATTTCTTCTCGCCCGATCCGTTCGAACGCAATCTCGGCACGTTCCGCAAGGTGCCGAACGAAGGCGAACTGTTCTACGGTCTCGTGCAGGACGGCAACGATCTCTGGAACGCGACCTTCTTTTGCGGCTCCTGCGCCGTGCTGCGCCGTTCGATGGTCGAGGAAATCGGCGGCATCGCGGTCGAGACCGTGACCGAAGACGCGCATACGGCGCTCAAGCTGCATCGGCTCGGCTATACGACCGCGTACCTCGCGATTCCGCAGGCCGCCGGTCTTGCCACGGAAAGTCTTTCAGGGCATATCGGGCAGCGCATCCGCTGGGCGCGCGGCATGACGCAGATCTTCCGCATCGACAATCCGCTTACCGGCAAGGGCCTCAAGATCGGCCAGCGGCTGTGTTATCTCAACGGCATGCTGCACTTCTTCTACGGCGTGCCGCGTCTCGTGTTTCTTACCGCGCCGCTGTCGTATCTGTTCTTCGGCGCGCATGTGATCGAAGCGGCGGCGAGCACCATCGCGATCTTCGCGCTGCCGCACATGATGCACGCGAGCATCACCAATTCGCGCATGCAGCGCAGCTTCCGCCATTCGTTCTGGGCCGAAGTGTACGAATCGGTGCTCGCGTCGTACATCACCGCGCCGACGCTGCTCGCCGTCATCAACCCGAAGCTCGGCAAGTTCAACGTGACGGCCAAGGGCGGGCAGATCGCGAAGGATTACTTCGACTGGTCCATCTCGCGGCCGTATCTGTTCCTGCTGCTCCTCAATCTGCTCGGCTTCGTCGCGGGCATCGTGCATATCGCCATCAACTGGCATGTGCGCAGCGAAGTGAACACGACCATCCTCAACCTCTGCTGGACGGTCTACAACATGCTGATTCTCGGCGCATCGGTGGCGGCGGCGAGCGAGCGCAAGCAGGTCCGCGCGACGCATCGCGTCACGATGAAAATGCCCGTCATGCTCAAGTTCTCGACCGGCCGCACGCTCGCCTGCGAGACCATCGATTATTCGGAAGGCGGCGTCGGCGTCGCGTTGCCGAGCAAGATCGAAGTGCCGATGCACGAGCGCGTCACCGTCTCGCTCTTTCGCGGCGACGAGGAATACGCGTTTCCGGCGACGGTCGGCTATACGGAACCCGGACGCGTCGGCCTGCGCTTCTCGCAACTCACGCGCGAGCAGGAATACGACTTCGTGAAGACCACTTTCGCGCGCGCGGACGCCTGGACCGGATGGTCGGAGGGACGCCGTCCGGACACGCCGTTGCGCGGCCTGTCGCATGTGCTGCTCGTCGGCACGCGCGGCATCGCGGGACTGTTCGAGCACTTGTACAGCGACCTTCGAACCTGGATGAACAAGCGCCCGGTCGATGTGAAGAAGCTGAAAACCAAAGACCAATAAAAATGGGCATCGGTATGTCGAAGTTGCGCGTTGAAAAAGAAACGGGCGAGCGCGCGCCGCGTTTTTGCGAACGACCCTTTGCACGCGCGCTGGCCGTCTTCGTGGCCTTGCAGACGGCGTTCGCCGCGCCCTTCGCGTCCATCGCGGCGGCGGCCGAAAGCGCTGCGGCAACCGGCGGCGCGCAGCAGGCGACCGGCGTCGGCGCCGTGCCCGCGCCGAGTCCCGCCGTCGTCTACAACCCGGCGTCGATTCAGCAAGCGCCGCTCGCGATGCCCGTGCCCGCGTTTTCCGGCAAGCCCGAGAAGCCGCTCACGTCGCGCATTCCGACGACCGCCGATCCCGGCACGCTGGTTCCGGGCGGCCGCCGTCAGACGCTGACCTTCGCCGATTACGGCGCGCTCGATCCGCTGCAACTGCGCGGCACCGATGGCCAGAACGGCATCGCGTTTTCGGTGCGCGGCGACGAAGTCGTGACCGGCGCGATCCTGCATCTGATCTATAGCTATTCGCCGTCGCTGTTGCCGTCGATTTCGCAGTTGAAGGTGCTCATCAACGGCGAAGTGGCCGCGACGCTGCCGGTGCCGAAAGAACAGGCCGGCACGCTGGTCGCGCGCGACGTGGCGATCGATCCGCGCTTCATCACCGAGTTCAATCACCTCAACGTGCAGTTGATCGGCCACTACACGCAGCAGTGCGAGGATCCGTCGAACTCGACGCTCTGGGCGACCGTCAGCAACGCGAGTTCGCTCGATCTCACGTATGCGTCGATCGCGAACAAGCCCGATCTCGCCGCGCTGCCGACTCCGTTCTTCGACCGGCGCGACGTGCGCCGCCTCGAACTGCCTTTCGTGTTCGCGGGCAAGCCGAGCCTGCCGACGCTCGAAGCCGCCGGCATGGTCGCGTCGTACTTCGGCTCGCTCGCGGGCTATCGCGGCGCGATCTTTCCGGCGCAGACGGACAACGTGCCGCTGTCGGGCAATGCCGTGGTGTTCGCCATCGGCGATGCGAAGATCGCGGGCGTCGACATTCCGGCTGTCTCCGGTCCGACGATCGCGCTCGTCGAACGCGACGCGAACGCGCGCGGGCGTCTCTTGCTCGTGCTCGGCCGCGACGACAACGAGCTGAAGACCGCCGCGAAGGCCCTTGGCGTCGGACAGAACACGCTGTCCGGCACGAGCGCGACGATCACGCAGTTCAACGACCTTCAGCCGCGCCGCCCGTACGATGCCCCCAACTGGCTGCCGACCGACCGCCCGGTGCGCTTCGGCGAGCTCGCGGAAGCGCGCGACCTGACCGCCTACGGCTACGACGCCGATGCCGTGCGCGTGAATCTGCGCGTGCCGCCCGATCTCTTCATGTGGCAGACGAAGGGCGTGCCCGTCGATCTCGGCTATCGCTACACGGTGCGGCCCGCGCCGGATCGCTCGTCGCTCAATATCAGCGTCAACAATGGCTTCGTGCAGTCGCTGCGCATTCCGGCCGTATCCACATCGACGTTCGATCTCGGTCACTACTTCAGCCGCGTGATGCCGGACAAGACGGTCGCCGCGCGCCGCGAGATTTATCTGCCGCCGCTGCTCATCACGCCGCGCGCGCAACTGCGTCTGCATTTCTATTACGACATCCCGAAGACCGGCGAATGCCAGGGCCGCGTGCTCGATAACGTCGTCGGCGCGGTCGATCCGAATTCGACCATCGATCTCTCCGGTTTCCCGCACTACATGGCGCTGCCCGATCTGGCCGCGTTCGCCAACGGCGGCTTCCCGTTCACGCGCATGGCCGATCTTTCGCAGACGGCGGTCGTGCTGCCGAACGAGCCGAACTCGGCCGACTACAGCTTGTATCTGCTCGAAATGGGCCGCATGGGCGCATCGACGGGTTATCCGGTGACGGGCGTGACGGTCACGAGCGCGAACGACGTCGACCGCTTCGCCGACAAGGATCTGCTGATACTCGGTTCGCCCGGACGCCAGCCGCTGCTGCAACGCTGGGCGAAGCAGATGCCCTTTTCCGGCGACGGCGACGCGCGCACGTTCCAGCTTTCCGATGTCGCGTTCAAGCTCGTCGACTGGTGGCATGGCGAGCAAGGCCCGGAACGCTCGCCCGCACGCGCGGATTTGTCGCTCGTCAGCTCGAACGGCGATGCGCTTCTGACCGGCTTCGAATCGCCGCTCAAGAGCGGGCGCAGCGCGGTGGCGCTCATCAGCGCGGCGGGCCAGTCCGACGCCGATCTTTCCGCGGCGCTGCTCGACAACGACCTGCTGCCGTCGATTCAAGGCGCGATGGCCGTGATCCACGGCCGCACGGTGACGGTCACGTCGAACGGCGAGGCGTACTACGTCGGCCATCTTTCGCCGATGCACTACATGCGCTGGGCGCTGTCGTCGCATCCGATTCTGCTGGTGCTCGCCGGCGTGCTCGCCGCGCTCATCATCGCGGCCCTGTTCTACCGTACGCTGCGCTCGATCGCCGCGCGGCGCCTGAGGGACTGATATGCGGGTATCGACCGCCAAGATTTTCGCTGGTGCAACGATTGCCGCGTCCGTGACGGGCGCAAACGCGGCGCAGCAATGCGACTGGTCCGCGTATCGGCTGTTCGTGGAGCGCGTCGTTCAGGCCGATGGCCGCGTGATCGACCGTTCGACCGAAGCGCAGCAGACGACCTCCGAAGGCCAGTCCTACGCGCTGTTCTTCGCGCTCGTCGCCAACGACCGCGCGACCTTCGACCGGGTGCTCGGCTGGACGCGCACGAACTTGTCGGCCAATCAGTTCGATTCGAATAACGTGCGTCTGCCCGCATGGCAATGGGGCAAGAAACCGGACGGCTCGTTCGGCGTGATGGACCCGAATTCGGCGTCGGACTCGGATGTGTGGATCGCGTACGACCTCTTCCAGGCCGGTCGCCTGTGGAAGGAACCGGCGTACACGAAGCTCGCCTACGCGCTCGCGACGCAGATCGTGAAGCAGGAAACCGTCGACCTGCCCGGCCTCGGACCGATGCTTCTTCCCGGTCCGCAAGGCTTTCGCATCGGCGACGTGACGCGGCTGAATCCGAGCTATCTGCCGCTGCCGGTTTTGCGCGGGCTCGCGCACGACATGCCCGACGGCCCGTGGACGAAGCTCGCGCAGAGCGCCGCGAAAACGATCAAGGTGACGTCGCCGCGCGGCTACGCGCCGGACTGGGCCGCGTATCAGAACGGCCGGTTCGTCGTCGATCCGAAGAACGGCGATGTCGGCAGCTACGACGCGATCCGCGTCTATCTGTGGGCCGGCATGACGTCGCCGGGCGATCCGCTCGCGCGTCCGTGGCTCGATGCGCTCGGCGGCATGCGCCAGAGCGTCGCGCAGGCGGGCTTTCCGCCGGAAAAGGTCAACGTGACGACCGGCGCGGCGACGGGCGAAGGTCCGCTGTCTTACTGGGCCGCGCTCGCGCCGTACTTCAAGGCGCTCAACGACGACCGCGGCCTGGGCCTCGCGCGCGCGCATCTCGAAGCGCTGACCGCGCCGCCGGGCGCGGGACGCGAGCCGGTCTATTACGATCGCGTGCTCGGTCTCTTTGGCGGCGGTTTCATCGACGGTCGATATCGCTTCGATGAAAACGGCCGTCTCGTGCCGAACTGGAGAAGCGCATGCTGATCCAGACCAGAAAACGCGTGATCGCGGCGCTGATCTGCGCCGCACCGGCGATGGCCTTCGCGCAGGCCGCCGCCGATCCGCTGAACGTGCTCATCGATCAAGGCAAATACTGGCAGGCGCACAAGCGCGGCGATCTCGCGGAACAGGCGTGGCAGAAGGTGCTGCGCATCAATCCGAAGCAGCCCGATGCGCTTTTCGGCATGGGCATGGTGCTCGCCGATCGCAAGGACGGTAGCGGCGCGCAGCAGTATCTCGCGCAGTTGCGCCAGGTCGCGCCGAGTTATCCGAACATCGACGAACTCGGCCGGCGGCTTGGCGAAACCAGTTCGCGCGATCAGACCGTGAACGACGCGCGGCGTCTCGCGCAAAGCGGACAAAGCGCGTCGGCGGTGCAGGAATACAAGCGCGCGATCGACGGCAAGCCCGCGACGCCCGGACTTCAGCTGGAGTATTACCAGGCGCTCGCCGCCACGCCGCAAGGCTGGGACGAAGCGCGGCGCGGCCTCGAACAACTGGCGCGCGAGAATCCAGACGAGCCGCGCTATCAGCTCGCCTATGCGCAGCATCTGACGTATCGCGATACGACGCGGCGCGACGGCATCGCGCGGCTCGCGAAGCTGTCGGGCGACAGCGCTGTGGGCGCCGACGCGAAAAAAAGCTGGCGGCAGGCGCTCTTGTGGCTCGGCGCGCGCGCATCGGATGCGCCGCTTTATCAGGCGTATCTGCAAGTCGCGCCCGATGACGCCGCCGTCAAAGCGCGCTTCGATTCGATGGTGCAGCAGGACAAGTCGGCACGCGAGCGCTCGCAGGCCGACGCCGCCGTCGATGCGCGCGGACGGACCGTCGCGGAAGGTTTCACCGCGCTCGATCGCGGCGATCTCGTGACGGCGCGCGCGCGTTTTTCGTCGGTGCTGGCGAGCAATCCGAACGACGCCGATGCGCTCGGCGGCATGGGCGTCGCGTCGTTGAAGCAGGAGCGTTTTTCCGAAGCGCGCACGTATCTCGAACGCGCGTCGCGGGCCGGCAATGCGGCGCGCTGGAAAGACGCGCTCACGAGCGCGACCTACTGGACCTATACGAGCGATGCCATCGGCGCGCGCAGCAACGGCCAGATCGCGCAAGCGAAGGCGCTGTTCGAACGCGCGATCGCAACCGATCCGTCCGAAGTCACCGCGCAAGTGCTGCTCGGCGAAATGCTGCTCGCGAACGGCGACCCGCGCGGCGCGGAAGCGGCGTATCGCATGGCGCTGCGCCGCCAGGCCGACAATCCCGATGCGATTCGCGGACTCGTCGGCGCACTGGCCGCGCAAGGGCGCGGCGACGAAGCGCTCGAGTTCGCCAATCGGCTGAACACGGAACAGCAGGCGAAGGCCGGCGGCATCAACAAGCTGCGCGGCGAAGCGCAGGCGGCACAGGCGCGCGCGGCGGAAGCACGCGGCGATCTCGGTGCGGCGCGCAGTCTCTTCGAAGACGCGCTGCTCAACAATCCCGACGATCCGTGGCTGCGGCTCGATCTCGCGCGCATCTACGTCCGTCAGGGCGCGGTCGGCAATGCGCGCAGCATGATGGACGGCCTGCTCGCCACGCATCCCGACATGACCGACGCGCTCTACGCGAGCGCGCTGCTCTCCGCCGAAACGCAGGACTGGCCGGCCGGGCTCGCGCAACTCGACCGCATTCCGGCCGCGCAACGCACGCCGGCGATGACCGCGTTGCAACATCGCCTGTGGGTGCATCAGCAGGCCGATCTCGCGACGCGCGCCGCTACGTCCGGTCAGCGTCAGCAGGCGTTCGCGATTCTGCGCCGCGCGGAACCCGTTGCGGCGGGCAATGCGGAACTGATGGGCGCGGTGGCATCGGCCTACGTCAAGGCGGGCGATCCGGCGCGGGCGTTGTCGCTCGTGCGCGGCGCCATCGCCAATGCGCCGAACGATACCGGTCTTCTGCTGCAATACGCGGGCATTCTGTCGGCGACGCAGCAGGAAGCCGAGCTCGGCTCGGTGATGCGCCGTCTGCAATCGATGCCGCTCACGACGCAGCAGCGCGCGGACTTCAACAATCTGAACGTGGGCATCGTCATCGCGCGTGCGGATGTCGTGCGCCGGCAAGGCGATCTCGCCGCCGCCTACGACGTGATCGCGCCGTGGCTCGCCGCGATGCCCGACAACGCCGACCTGCAGGCGGCGCTCGGCCGCATGTACACATCGGCGGGCGATGACCGCAACGCGCTCTCGTGCTATCAAAAAGCGCTGTCGCGCCGTCCGGACGATATCGGCTTGCAGACGGCGGCGATGTCGGCGGCGAGCGGCGTGCGCGATTTCAAGCTCGCTCAGACCTACGCGAATCAGGCGTACGAAGCCGCGCCGAACGATCCGGGCGTGCTCGCCGCGATCGGCCGGATGTATCGCGCGCAAGGCAAGCTCGATCTCGCCGCGCAGTTCCTGCAACGCTCGCTCGTCGCCGCGAATACGCCCGCGCCGGCGGCGTCGGCGCAGGGACGCGGCAATGTCCCGCCCGGCTGGGAAACCGCGATGAGCCGTGTCGGCTCGAATCCGCTGCCCGGCACCAATCCGTTCGAAGGCAAGACGGCCGTCGATACGGCGTCGAACCCGGCGCTCGCATCGGACGCGTCTTATCGTCAGGCCCTTCCTCAAGGTTATTCGCAGCCCGTGCCGAACTATCTGCCGCCTCCTCAGCCCGCGCCGTATTCCGTGCCTTACGTCGCGCCGTCCTCCGCTCCGATGACGATGCCCAACGCCGCGCCGCGCCCGGTGCCGAGCGGCGGCTACGGACCCGACGCGTATGGCTCGGGTCAATCGGGCGCGCCGTTGCAGCCGTATCCGGGACAGGATGGCGGGTATCAGCCGGCTTATACGCAGCCGCAGCAGTATCAACCGCAGCCGTATCAGCAGCAGCCTTACGCCGCGCAGGATCCGTATGCCGAGCCCTGGCCGATGTCGCCCGGCGCGCGCGAGGCGCAAGCCAATGCGTACAACGCGCCGCTGCCCGCCAGCTCGAAGAAAAAGCCGGCGTCATCGCCCAAGACCGCGACGACGCGTCCCGCCGATCCGTACGCCTACGGCGCGCCGCCGCCGCAGCAGCAGCCTTATTACCAGCAGCCGCAACAGTACGCGCCGCAGCCATACGCGCCGCCGCAGTACGCGCAGCAGCAGTACATCCCGCAGCCGCCCGCGGGCTACGCGCAGCCTTATTACCCGTCGCAGGCGCAACCCGCGCAGCGCGCCGCCGCAGCCGCGACGATGAGCACGGGCGGCGTTCCCGCGCCGGTCGCGAATTCGCAGACGGCGGGCGTCGCGGAGGAACTCGCGCAGATCAATCGCGAGCAGGCGAGCACGATTTCCGGCGGCCTCATCTTCCGCAGCCGCGACGGCGAGGACGGCCTCTCGAACCTGACCGATATCGAAGCGCCCATCGAAGGCCGCATCAAGGCCGGCAACGGCCACGTCATCGTGCGCGCGACGCCCGTCACGCTCGACGCCGGCACCGCGAGCAGCGAGCCGAACACGCTCGCGCGCTTCGGCTCCGGCCTCGGCGCGACCGCCACGCCGCCGACCAACAACTACGGCTCGCAGACGGCGACGGGCGTCGGGCTCTCGCTCGGCTACGAGAACCGCAACTTCAAGGGCGATGTCGGCACGACGCCGCTCGGCTTTCGCGAGACCAATGTCGTCGGCGGATTGCAGTATCAGAACGCGATCACCGACAAGGTGTCGTATTCGCTCGCCGTCGCCCGCCGCGCCGTCACCGACAGCCTGCTTTCGTACGCCGGCGCGCGCGATCAGGGCGCGAACCTCGAATGGGGCGGCGTGACATCGACGGGCGCGCGCGCCGACCTCGGCTGGGACGACGGCACGAGCGGCGTCTACGTGAACGCGGCGTATCAGTTCCTCGACGGCAATCAGGTCGCGACCAACAACGCGGTGAAGGGCGGCGGCGGCATCTACACGCGTCTCATCAAGGATGCCGACCAGACGCTGACCGTCGGCGCCAACACCACGCTGATGCACTACGACAAGAACCTGTCGTACTTCACGTATGGCCAAGGCGGCTACTTCAGCCCGCAGCAGTACGTGATCCTGAACTTCCCGGTCGAATACATGGGACGCACGGGGCTTTTCACGTACGACCTGAAGGGTTCGATCGGCGTGCAGCATTATCGGCAGGACGCGTCGGACTATTTCCCGACGAACGGCACGTATCAGGCGCGAGCCGCGAGTTCCGGCGCGACGCCGGATGCGGGCGCGATCTATCCCGGCCAGAGCAAGACGGGCGTGTCGTATTCGCTCAGCGCGACGGGCGAATACCAGCTCGCGCCACAACTCGCGTTCGGCGCGACGGCATCGTTCGGCAACGCGTATCAGTATCGCGAGTGGCTCGCCGCCGTTTATGTGCGCTACAGCTTCACGCGTCAGGGCGGCGCGCAGCCGGTGTTTCCGCCGCAGGCGTTCAGCTCGCCGTATCTGTCGCTGTCGAACTGATGTTCTTGCGCGTGCGCCGCGCTTGCGGCTAGGCTTGATCCACTGCCGCAAGCGGGCCAACATCGTTCGAATGAAAACGCAAAGCGCGCTCGTCGCGAACAACGACCAATTCCTGCGCGACTTGCAGTTGTTCTGCATCGTCGCGCGGCGTTCGAGCTTCATCGCCGCCGCGACCGAGACCGGCATCTCGCCGGCGCACGTCAGCAAGCGCATTGCGATGCTGGAGACGAGTCTCGGCGTCAGGCTCTTCACGCGCACGACGCGCCGCGTGTCCATCACGAGCGACGGCGAAGCGGCGTTCCAATGGACGCAAAAGATTCTCGACGACGTCCAGGGCATGGCCGACGCCTTCGCCGGCCTCGACGATCCGCGCGGCGTCTTGCGGATCGGCACGAGTCTGCGGCTCGGGCGCGAGCATGTTTCGCCCGCGCTCACCTTGCTACGGCGTCGCCATCCGGGGCTGGAAATCTGGCTCGAACTGCTCGACCGGCGCGTCGATCTCGTCGGCGAGAACTTCGATATCGACATTCGCGTCGGCGAAGTGCTGGAGCCGCATCTGATCGCGCACAAGATCGTCGACAGTTTTCGCGTGCTCGCCGCCGCGCCCGCGTATCTCGAACGGCGCGGCACGCCTAGAACGCTGGCCGAACTGGCGCATCACGATTGCCTGCTGTTTCGCGGGCGCGATCAGCGTTTCGGCGTCTGGCGGCTCGCCGGGCCGAACGGCGAGGAAAGCGTCAAAGTGACCGGGCCGATTGCTTCGAACCACAGCGACATCGTGCGGCAGTGGGCCGAGGAAGGTTTCGGCATCGTGATGTGCTCGATCTGGGACGCCGCCGGCAGTCTTCAAAACGGCCGTCTCGTGCCCGTTCTGCCGGCTTATCGGCAGCGCGCGGACGTGTGGGCGGTGACGTCGGCGCGCTCGTCGCATTCGGCGAAGATTCGCGTGTGCATCGAGTTTCTCAGACAGCAATTGACGAGCGGACCTTACTCGCTCGTTACATCGGGCGTCGCGGGGTTCTGAAGCGCTTCGTCGTAGCGTCGTTCTTCATCGCCTGCTGCTCGCCCGCTCGATCCCGTCCAGCAAGCCTTCAGCGGCGCCGCCCAAGCGCCAAAGCCAACCTTACATAATCGTACGTTGCGCCACCGTCACAAAAAGGGGCAAAAAGACCCGTCGCGAAACTAGGATATTTCCAAATGTTTCTGAGACATGTAATGATACTGATTCGCATTTAACATGATCGCGCCGATAGGTTGACTCAATGAAGCCCGTCGAGCGCGACGTGCGCTCTCAGGGCGCCGCCGCCGGTTCTTTCTCGACGACGTCGCCCGCCTTCGCCTCGATCTCGGATCGGTCAACGTCGGCAGTCGAAAACCCGCTTCGCTGCCGATTTGAATTTCACTAACAAGCATCGGGAAAACGACATGTTGAGAAAGACGCCGCTTGCTGCGGCATTGGTGACTATTGCCGCCGTGCCCATGGCCGCGCCGCTTTACGCCCAGACCGCACCGCAATCCGCACAAGCCGCACCGCAAGACACGCCCCCCGCCGCCGCACCCGAAACCGCGACCCTGCCCGCCGTCAAGGTGACGGGTCAGGCCGACGCGCCCGACTTCCAGCCGGAGATGTCGAGCGTCGGCGCAAAGGTGCCGACCGCCCTGCGCGACATTCCGCAAGCCGTCGTCGTGGTGCCGAAGGCGGTGCTGCAATCGCAGGCCGTGAGCTCATTCTCCGATGCGCTGCGCAACGTGCCCGGCGTCACGCTCGGCGCGGCCGAAGGCGGCCAGATCGGCAATAACATCAACCTGCGCGGCTTCTCGGCGCGCACCGACATCTATCTCGACGGCTTCCGCGATCGCGGCCAGTACTATCGCGATACGTTCAATCTGGAATCGATCGACGTGCTGTACGGGCCGTCGTCGCTGTACTTCGGGCGCGGTTCGACGGGCGGCGTCATCAATCAGGTCAGCAAGCAGCCGACGCTGAATCCGCGCGCCGATGTCTCGCTGCAAGCCGGCACGCACGACCGCTATCGCACGACGGTCGATATCAATCAGCCGATGACGGATACCTCCGCGTTCCGCATCAACGCGTTCGGCCAGTCGATGGGCTCGACGCGCGACGAGATGATCAACAAGGACTACGGCATCGCGCCCGAAGTGAAATTCGGCATCGGCACGCCGACGCAGGTGACGTTGTCGGCGCTGATCCAGCACAACCGCGATCAGCCCGACTACGGCATTCCGCCGTTGAACGGCCATCCCGCGCCCGTCGATACGAAGACCTTCTACGGCTTCACCGACGACCGCACGATTCAGGATGTGCAGACGGTTAACGCGCGCATCGAACATCGCTTCGACGACATGTTCACGCTGCGCAACCAGACGCAGTTCAGCCACTACAGCACCGAAGCGCGCGCGACCAACGCGGCGGCCGTGCTGACGGGCCCGCTCGGCACGTCGCCCGCGCTCTCGAACGGCAATTACACGACGCTGCCGCTCTCGTCGCTCTTCGTGCGTCTGCAAGGCAAGGACCGCACCATCAACGATCACTCGGTCTACAACACGACCGACGTTCAAGGCAAGTTCGCGACCGGCCCCTTGAAGCACGACATGCTCGCGGGCGTCGATCTGAGTCACGAAACGTATAGCAACCAGACCTTCACGGCGACCACGCCGGGTCTGCCGTCGAACACGCTCGCCATCGTGCCGCTCGTGGATCCGGCGTATGTGCCGCGTCCGGCGAACTATCGCGAAGTGGCGACCAATCTCGCGGAGTCGAGCGCGAACGGCATCGGCGTCTATTTGAACGACACCATCTCGATCGGCGAGCACTGGAAGTGGATCGGCGGCGTGCGCTGGGACCGCTATGAAGCGGCGATCAACAACTCGATCAATCAGCCCGGTTACGCGACGCAGACGAACTATTTCACGAGCGTGCGCACAGGCGTCGTATGGCAGCCAACGGACTGGCAGTCGTACTACGTCTCTTACGGCACGTCGTTCGATCCGTCGCTCGAAGCGCTCACGCTCACCAACGGCCAGCAAAACCTGCCGCCCGAGCACAACAAGTCCTATGAAATCGGCTCGAAGTGGGATCTGCTGAACGGCGGCCTGTCGATCACGCAATCGCTCTTCAACATCGAGAAGACCAATGCGCGCACGCTCGCTTCGGACGGCAGCTATTCACTCGATGGCGACGTGCGCGTGCGCGGCTATCAGCTCGGCATCGCCGGCCACATCACGCGGCAATGGCAGATGTTCGGCGGCTACACGTACATGGATGGCACCATCCTGAAGGCATTCGACGGCACGCAAGGCAACACGCCCGCCAACACGCCGAAGCACATGTTGACGCTGTGGACGACGTACGACTTCACGCCCGTATGGCAGATCGGCGGCGGGCCTTCGTATGTATCGTCGCGCTACGCGGCGAACAACAATCTCGTTCAAGCGGGCGGCTACGTGCGCTGGGACGCGATGGCCGCATATCATCAGAAGCGCTACGATATCCAGTTCAACGTGCAGAACCTGTTCGACAAGAAGTACTACGACGCCCTGATTCCGTCCGATGGCGGACGCGCGGTGCCGGGTCTCGGCCGCACGTTCATCGCGACGTTGAATTACCGCTTCCGTTGATGTGATGTGATGCGAATGCGCGCGCCATGCGACTCATGGCGCGCGCTCGCGAAGGCAATAACAATGATCCTCTCGATACCGAACGTGCTCTCCCCCGAGGACGCCGCCGCAATGCGCGCGCGTCTCGAAGCAAGCGACTCATGGGTCGATGGCCGCGCGACCGCGGGCTATCAGGGCGCGCCGGTCAAGCGCAACATGCAGATCGCGGAAGGCTCGCCGATCGCGCTCGAACTCGGCGACGCGCTCGTCGGCGTGCTGGAGCGTCATCCGCTTTTCATCAGCGCGGTGCTGCCCAATCGCGTGTATCCGCCGCTTTTCAATCGCTATGAAGGCGGCATGCATTTCGGCAGTCATGTCGATGGCGCGATCCGCATCGTGCCGGGGCATGGCGCGCGCGTGCGTACCGATGTATCGATCACGCTCTTTCTCACGCCGCCCGACGAATACGACGGCGGCGAGCTCATCATCGAAGACACGTACGGCGTGCAGGAAGTGAAGCTGCCCGCGGGACATGCGATCGTCTATCCCGCGACGAGCCTGCATCAGGTGCGGCCCGTCACGCGCGGCGCACGCGTGTCGAGTTTCTTCTGGGCGCAAAGCCTCGTGCGCGACGATGCGCAACGCGCGCTGCTCTTCGATCTCGACAACTCCATTCAACGCCTGAATGCGACCAACGGCGACGAAAGCGCGAAACGCACGCTCGTCGGCTGCTATCACAACCTGTTGCGCATGTGGAGCGATACGTGATTCACGCGGCGCGCAGAACCTTCGATGGCGTTCGGCCCACTTCCGCGAGCAACGCTTCATCGCGCGCGATCACGTCGGGAAGATGCGCGCGCAGGAATTCGACCCACGTACGCGTCTTCGCATCGACGAACTTGCGCGACGCATAGAGCGCATAGAGATTCGTGCGCTGCAGCGTGTGCTGCGGCAGCACGCGCACGAGCGAGCCATTGCGCAAGCCTTCGATCGCAGCATAGAGCGGCAACATGCCGATGCCCATGCCTTCGCGAATCGCGACGACGAGCGATTCCGCGATGTTCACCTGCACCGTTCCGCTGATCTGCATCGTCTCGCGGCCTTCCGGCCCTTCGAGCGTCCACTCGCGCGCGGGAAACGCGGGCGTCTGCAGCGTGAGGCAATCGTGTTGCGCGAGATCGGCGGGCACGTCGGGCGCGCCGCGCGAACGTATGTATTCCGGCGACGCGCACAGAATGCTGAAGGTCTCGCCCAGCTTGTGCGAAATCACTTCAGAATCCGACAGCGCGCCCGCCGACACCACCGCTACGTCGCTGCTGCCTTCGAAGAGATCGGGCATGCGCTGCGATAGCGTGAGTTCGACTTTCACATCGGGATAGAGCGCGCGATATCGCGCGATCGCAGGCAATATGTAATGTTGTCCGACGCTCGCGAAACTGGACATGCGCAACGTGCCCGTCGGATGCTCATACGCGCAGCTTGCTTCTTCTTCGGCGCCGTCGATATCGGCGAGAATCTGCCGCACGCGCTTCAGATAACGCTCGCCCGCCGATGTCAGCGCGAGACGCCGCGTGGAGCGGTTCATCAGGCGCGTGCGCAAATGGGCTTCGAGTTCGGATACGGCGCGCGACATCGCGCCGGTCGTCGAGTTCATCGACTGAGCCGCAGCCGTGAAGCTGCCGGCTTCGATCACGCGAGTGAAAACCCGCATGTTCTGTAGGGTGTCCATCAAACCGTCACATTCACTTCGGAAGCGCTATTGTCCGCCTTGGCGCGCGATCGATTGTTGTTGAATCAGGAAAGAATGTTCCCTGATTTGCACATTAATCCGCCCGGTCCGCTTGCCTACAATCGGCGCCTTCATGACGAGAGGACTATCGGCGGTCAGCATGTCGCTCCAGCAAGCACGCCTGTCGATGCGCGACTGGCTCGTCACCGATGGCCACGTCTGGCTGCATCTCGCAAAGACCTTGCTGGCCGCGTTCATCGCGATGAGCATCGCGATGCGGCTGGAATTGCCGCAGCCGCGCGTCGCGATGACGACCACCTTCGTCCTGATGCAGCCGTTCTCCGGCATGGTGCTCGCGAAGAGCGTCTATCGTTTCGCGGGCACGGCGCTCGGCATGATCGCCGCGCTCGCGCTCGGCGCCGTGTTCGTGCAACAGCCCGAGCTCCATGCGCTCGCGCTGACGATATGGGTCGCGGCGTGCACCGCGCTCGCCGTGCGTTACCGGCACTTTCGCTGGTATGGCTTCGTGCTCGCGGGCTATACGGCTGCGCTGATCGGCATTCCCGCCGTCACCGATCCGAACAGCCTGCTCATCGCAACGCTCACGCGCGGTGCGGAAGTGATGCTCGGCATCGTGTGTTCGAGCGTGGTGAGCGCGCTCGTGTTTCCGCGTCATGCGAGCGCGACGCTCACGCAGTCGCTCGATGCGCGCCGGATGCGTTTCGCCGCATTCGCCGCCGACGTATTGCGCGGACGTCTTTCGCGTATCGCGCGCGAACGCCGCTTCGCCGATTTCGTCGATGAGATCGTCGGCTTCGAAGCGACGCGTGGTTTCGCCACGTATGAGTCGCCCGCGATGCGTCAGGGCAACGGCAAGCTGGCGCAACTGAACAGCGCCTTCATGGACGCGTGCGCGCGCCTGCATGCGCTCGATCAATCGATGAAGCGCCTGCGCGCGAGCGATGCACTCGCGCCCTTCTTCGAAGAGCTTGCGCAGAACTTCGAAAGCGAAGCGCTGAAGGAACATCTGGAGCGCTACAAAGCGACGCTGCCGAAACGCCTGCGCGATGCACAACGCGCGCTCCCTCACACCGATCACGCGACGCAACTCGATTTCACGACATCGGCGGAGCTGCTGTATCGCTTCATCGCCGATACGATTCGCTATCTGTCGATTCCGAACCATCGCGCGGCGCCGCGATACGACGCGCGGACCAGCCGCTTCGTCGTCGTCGCGACCTTCATGCGTACAGGCATCGTGATCGCGGCGACGGCCTGGTTCTGGATCGTGACGGCGTGGCCGAGCGGAGGCTACGCCGTCATCGGCGCGACGCTCGCGTGCGCGTTGTCGTCGGCATTGGCGCGGCCTTCGAAATTCATCGCGCAGATGGCCGCGGGTGCGGCGCTCGCGATCGTCATCGGATATGCATATCTGTGTCGCGTGTATCCGGCGATCGACGGCCTGGCGCTCCTGTGCGCGATGCTCGCGCCGCCGCTCGCGGCAGGCGCTTTTCTCGCGATGCGTCCGTCGAGCGCGGGCTATGGCATCGGCTTCTGCGTGTTCTTCTGCCTGCTCGCCGCGCCCGACAATCGCATCGTCTACGATCCGGGCCTGTTGCTGAACAACGGCGTTGCCGTTCTCGTCGCGATGCTCGGCGCGGCCATCGCGTGCGCGGTCATCGTGCCGCCACGCACGCGTTGGCTCGTCGGCAAGACGCTCGCGCAATTGCGCGCGCAAGCGGCGCTCGCATGCGAAGGCAAGCTCGCGGGACTCGGCGAGCGCTTCCATTCGGGCACGCACGATCTGATGTCGCAATTGCGCGCCTTGCTCACGCGACGCTCGCGTGAACATCGGCATGCGCTTTTGTGGATGCTCGTCACGCTCGAAGTCGGACAAGCGATGATCGATCTTCGGCGCGACTCCCGCGCGCTGCATACGGCGTGCATTCCCGATGCATTGCGCATCGCGTGGAGCACGTCGCTCGCGCGTGTGTTGCGCGATATCGCCGTGCTGTTCCGCACGCCGGATAGCCGGACGCTGCGTCGCGCGATAGCTTCGGTCGTCGCGTCGATCGTGATCGCAGAAGACATGCTCGAACGCACGCGCGACGAACGCAGCAGGCGGCGCGAGGTGCAGCGCGTGCTCGCGTGCCTGCACTTCGTCCGCACGGCGCTGGTGGATCCGGATGCGCCCTTCGACGCGCATCGCTGAACGCATCCTTCCTCGCCATGCAAAGCTGACTTCCTGGTCCGGCGATTAATCCACGGCGTCGCGCGTCTTATAGTCGAATCGATTTTTCGCCAGCGCGCTCTTTTGCCGCACTTTCATGGCGCGTGCGAACGCGCTTGCGTGCATCGATTTGGACAAAGCGCAATGTCGCACGGCATTGGAACAATGTCTTTCAACGTTGCGATTTCGACGGCAAACCGCGCTACCTATAATCGCCTTCGGTTAAACGAAGCTCTTGAAGATAGACGTCGATGTACGAAGATCGTATTCGCTGTGCCGCGTTGCGCGGAAAAATCACCACGGCCGCCGAAGCGGCTCAACTCGTTCGCGACGGCATGATCGTCGGCGCAAGCGGCTTTACGCGCGCGGGTGACGCGAAAGCCGTGCCGCTCGAAATCGCGCGCCGCGCCCGCGAGGAAGACGAACCGTTGCGTATCACGCTCATGACGGGCGCATCGCTCGGTCATGACACGGACCGCATCCTGACCGAAGCCGGTGCGATTGCGCGACGCCTGCCGTTTCAGGTCGACACGACCTTGCGCCGCGCGATCAACCGCGGCGACGTAATGTTCGTCGATCAACACCTGTCGGAGACGGTCGAACTGCTGCGCGCGAATCGCCTCGGCAAGCTCGACCTCGCGATCGTCGAAGCAGCCGCGATCACCGAGAGCGGCGGCATCGTGCCGACGACCTCGGTCGGCAATACCGCGAGCTTCGCGATCCTCGCCGAACGCGTGATCGTCGAGATCAATCTGGCGCAGCCGCTCTCGCTCGAAGGCCTGCACGACATCTGGATTCCCGAGCGCCGTCCCGCGCGCGAAGCGCTGCCGATCGTGCGCCCGCATGACCGGATCGGCGCGGCCGCCATCGAGATTCCGATCGAGAAGATCGCCGCGATCGTCATCACCGACAAGCCGGACAGCGCATCCACCGTGTTGCCCGCCGACCAGGACACGGCGTTGATCGCCGGTCATCTCATCGAGTTCTTTCAGCATGAAGTCTCGCGCGGGCGTCTGCCGAAACAGTTGCCGCCGTTGCAGGCCGGCATCGGCACCATTGCGAACGCTGTGCTGTCGGGGTTCGCGGCGTCGCCGTTCGAAGCGCTGACGATCTATTCCGAAGTGCTGCAAGACTCGACCTTCGATCTGCTCGACTCAGGCAAGGCGACGTTCGCATCGGGCGCGTCGATCACGCTGTCCGCGCAACGGCAGGAGAAAGTGTTCAACGAGATCGAACGCTATCGCGACCGGCTCGTGCTGCGGCCGCAGGAAGTGAGCAATCATCCTGAAGTGATTCGGCGCCTCGGTCTCATCGCGATCAACACGGCGCTCGAAGCCGACATCTACGGCAACGTGAATTCGACGCACGTCGGCGGCACGCACATGATGAACGGCATCGGCGGCTCGGGCGACTTCGCGCGCAATGCGGCGTATGCGGTGTTCGCGACGAAATCGATCGCGAAGGACGGCCGTATCTCGAGCATCGTGCCGATGGTGCCCCATTGCGACCACAACGAGCACGATGTCGATATCGTCGTGACTGAACGCGGGCTCGCCAACCTCACCGGCCTCGCGCCACGCGAACGCGCGATGAGCGTGATCGAGCACTGCGCGCATCCGCTCTATCGCGATCTTTTGCGCGACTATTACCGCGATGCAGCAGCGCTCGGCGGACATACGCCGCATCGCCTCGATCAGGCGTTTTCGTTCCACACGCGCTTCGCAGCGAGCGGTTCGATGCTGCCTTGATGCACATTCGCGCGCGCGTTGCTGCGCCGCGAAAACGAATGCGGGGCGACAACGAAGCCGCTAAACGAAGATTAGGCGCACAATGGCGGGAGCCCGCTTGGGCTGGCGAACAGGAGGAGCATCATGACCGCCATCACCTGGGTTCTCGCCGCCGACGGCAGCCGTGCCCGGATCTTCGAAACGCAGGGATTGAAGCTGGATTTGCGGCAAGTCGAGGACCTCAGGAACCCCGCGCCGCGCGCGACCGAAACGGCAGAAATGGATCGTGAGAAGTTCGCGCGGACCGTCGCGGATTATCTCGAACGGAGCCGCTTGCATCAACGATTCGACCGGCTGCGTCTCGCGGTCGAGCCAAAATTTTTGGGCCTCTTGCGTCAATATCTGAGCGTCGAAACGCTCAAACTCGTCTATGAAGAAGCCGATAACGACGCGTCGAGGTTCGGCACGCGCGATATCGGCCGTCAACTGAACCGGCCCTGAACGACGCTTGCGGTGCGTCGTGTTTCATCGCGAAACACGACGCACCTGCCGTCACGCCGCCGGCGTGATGTTCTGATTGCTGCGGAACAGGTTATCCGGATCGTAGCGCCGCTTCACTTCGGCGAGCCGCTCGTAATTCGGACCATACGCCGCTCTCACACGGTCTCCTTCTTCTCCCGTCATGAAGTTCACGTAGACGCTGCCGATTGCATGCGGCGTCATCGCGGAGAACATGTCGCGCGCCCACTTCGTGCACTTCTCGTCGTCCGCGGCCTCGCTCCAGCGGCCGTGAATGTTGATCGTGTAGATCGAATCGCGATTCGCATAAGCGGTTGCATCGACCGGCACGCGATTCGTCTGGCCGCCCATCGCGCCGATGAAGACCTCGCACTGCGTCGACGGAAGCGACTTCACCGCATTCGTCAGGATGTCGAAGGTTGCGTCGTTCAGACTCGCGAAGTTGTGCGATTTCCAGTAGTTGCGCTCACCCGGCGTGAGCAGCGGATCGAATGCCTTCTGCCATGCTGCGAACGGCATCGCGCCGAGATGTTCGCCATAGGGCGCGCCGAAGCTGCGTACGGGCGCGAGCGCCCTTTCGCCGTTTTCGACCGGGCCGACATAGCAACTCGCCAACACGACCACGGGCTTGCCGTGCGCGTCCTCGGGAAGAAACGGCAGCGGCGGCGCGAGACGCAGCACGGCCCACACGGTGAGCTCGTCGGGACATTGCGCGACGAACTCGCGATACTTCGGCAGAACCTCATTCGCCTGTTCGAGCGGAAAGACGACGAGGCCGCCGTATATCTGCGGACCGACTTCATGCAGCTGATATTCGAAGAGCGTCACGACGCCGAAGTTGCCGCCGCCGCCGCGCAATGCCCAGAAGAGATCGGGCTCGCTGTCCGCGCTCACGCGGCGCCAGGTGCCGTCGGCCGTGACGATCTCCGCTGCGACGAGATTGTCGACTGTCACGCCGAACTTGCGGCTGATCCAGCCGAAGCCGCCACCGAGCGTGAGACCGGCGACGCCCGTCGTCGAGTTGATGCCGAGCGGTGTCGCGAGGCCGAATGCCTGCGCTTCGTGATCGAAGTCGGAGAGCAGCGCGCCGGGCTCGACATAGCCGCGCTTCGCTTGCGGATCGATACGCACGGACTTCAGCGCGGAGAGATCGATCATCAAGGCGTCGTCGCTGACTGCGCTGCCCGCGATGTTGTGCGATCCGCCGCGAATCGAAACGAGTACGCCCTGCTCGCGCGCGAACGCTAGCGCGGCGATGACGTCAGCCGCGCCGGCGCAACGCACGATGAGCGCGGGGCGCCTGTCGATAGTCGCGTTCCAGACCTTGCGCGCTTCGTCGTAATCGGAATCCGACGGTGTGATGAGCCTGCCTCGCACCGACGCCTTGAGGGTGTCGATCGCTTCGCCTGAAATGTTGCTCATTGTGAGACCTCGCTGCTATATGAAGCGCCGCGACGTGTCCGACCCTGCCAGTTGGTACGCGAAAGCGCAAGGAACCCGCCATCGGATCGTGCGTGGCATGTCGATCGGATGCACGTCGGAGAAATCACGAGAACGGGGATGAATTGCAACAAGCGGACGCTTCGGCCCGCCTGTTGATTTAATGCCTTGATTTACGCGATGTAAAGTGCCCGAGCAGTTAAATCGTGCATGCGATCTAGCATGTATCGGACAAAGTTGCCGATGCGGCGAGCGAGTGGATACAGTGCTTCATGGCTTTGCTGTGTATTCCTTATTTAACGATCATCTATTAAGGAAACGACGGTTTAATCGGCGAAAAAAAACGCGCCGATGATTCGGCGCGTTGTCGCTTCTCGCGTTATGTCCCGGTCAGTCCGTTCCGTATTTCGGCGAGCGTGGCCCATACAGCAGACCGTTCGATCCACCCGTTGCCAGCAAGCGCTGACTAGTGAGTCCCGCAACGGCCCATGACTTGTTGCTGGTGACATTCACGACATGCGTGACAGCAGCTTGCGCAAGCGCGCCAATGAGACCGGACCCGACGCTCACGTTCGTGCCGACCTCGTTGCCATTCGCCGTGGCCGAACCGCTCCAAAGCGTTTCGCCTGAGCGCAGATCGACGAGCTTCGCCGCGGCCGTGACCTGAGTCGTGCTCGCGACCACTTGATACGACGAGCCGTATGCGGTGATCTTCGTGTACAACGCTGCGTCCGCGCCGAAAATGCTGCGCAGCTTCGCCGCCGAAACGTCCTGAATGTCGTTTGCAGTCGTCAGACCGTTGTGCCTGAAGGTCTCTTCCATCTCGGCGACCGGCACGACGTAGTAACCGCCCTCGGCGAGCGGCATCGTCATCTGGGACAGCATGCCGTAGGTCGCGCCGACATCCTTCGAGTCGTTGACAGGCGGAAGAACGAGAATCGAACGCGGCTTGCTGTTGCGGAACGCCGTGTAGTCCGTCTGGCTCGGCGAGCGCGAAGCGCATGCGGTCATCGTCAAGAGGATCGACAGCACCGCGATGAGTTTGCGGGAAATATTGAAAGTCATGGTCGGTGCTTACTGAAGTTTGCTCAACAGAAAATCCATATACGTAGACGACTCGGGAAAGCGCTCCTTTTCCTCGGTCAATTGCTGACGAGCCTCGGCGCCCTTGCCCACGGTCGCGTACAACATGCCGAGATGCGCGCGAAAGCCCGGAGGCAATGTCTTGTCCTTTGCGAAGACCTTCTCGCGGGCCGCTTCGAGTGCGGCGATCTGGTCGGACGGACTCGTTTGTCCCTTGAAGTATTCGTAGACCTGCGGCTGATAGCCGTCCCATTGATAAAGCGACGTGGTCTGTGTTGCGCAACCCGTCAGCAGCGAGCACGCCACCGCGACCGGCAGCGCGAAGCCGGTCAGTTTGTGAATCTTGACGATCATGTTGTTGTTCGGATGAAAACGAGTGGAATTACTTTGCGGCCGGCAGGGCGCCGGCATCGACTTGTTCGGCCAGGTGATTGACCGCTTCGCTGATCGCAAAATCGAGCACCTTGCCATTGAGCGTGGAGTCATAGCTCGACGTTCCGCCGAAGCCAATCACTTCGCGGCTCGACAAACTGAATTCACCGGCGCCCTGGCTCGACGTCACGATCTCGGACGTGGCGATATCGACGATATTGAGGCTGACCTTCGCATAGGCCACCTGAGTCTTCCCGCGTCCGAGAATGCCGAACAATTGCTGATCGCCGACATCCTTGCGGCCGAACTCCGTCACGTCGCCGGTGATGATGTAATTCGCGCCTCGAATCGACTGCGCCTTGTTCGCGAACCCGGCTTCCTGTTTCGTTTCGCCAAGGTTGTCGCGATCCAGCACGGTGAAGCGTCGGCTTTGCTGCAAGGCCGTGGCGAGGATGGTCTTCGCCTGACTGCCGAGGCGATCGACGCCATCCGAGAACACGCCACGCATGTAATTCGAGCGATTGTCGAACTTGCCGATGGCGACGGGCACGGGCTTGCCCGCGAACGGCTTCTGGGAACTCGCGACGGCGGGAACCGCGACCGAGTGCGACGCCTCGGTCGCGCATCCGCCAAACAGAACTGCAACGGACGCGACCGCAACCGCGATCGCCAGGCGCCCTTTGATAACGCTCATGAATTGCCTCCAAAACGTCGAATCTTGAAAACACCTGCCGTCAGACAGGTGCTTTCGAAAAATCGACAATTATTTGGCAATTCAAATCTTTCAAAAAGAAGGACAGTTCCTAAAAATGAGTGCCGAGGGGAACGCCTGAGACGATTTGTTGAGAATTGATAAAAGGCCGCCAATCCCCACGGTCCCTACGCTCTCTCCAGCACCGCCATCTCCCTCACGACCACCAGCAGCATCGACAAACTCGCGCCGCCGCTCGCCCGCAATTCGGCCAGCAAGCGCGTGTACCGATCCAGCGCGTCCTGCCGTTTCGCGCGCCAGCTCTCGACAATGACATCCGGCGCATCGATGCCGCGCGACTGTTCGAGCGCGCTCACCGTCAGCGCGCGCTTCAATCGCGCGAGCTCTTCCAGCGCCGCCGCGCGCGCGAGCAAGTCCCAGTGCGTCGTGATCGGCAGTGCCATCGCCCGTTCGGCGATGCCGCGATAATCGAGCAACGTGCCGATGCCGAAATACACGCTCGCCACAAGTTCCAGGCCGCGCCCGGAACACGCCGCCACTTCCGCGCTGTCGAGCACGGCGGTCGCGATCTCGCCGCTCGCGACGCGCGCCGCGAGACTGCTCTCGACGCCCGCATCCTCCAGATCGCGCCGCCGCGCGTACCACGCGTCGAGCTGCGTCGCGGGCAAGAGCGCCGGCAGTTGCGGCGCGAGTCGAAGCGCCGCCTCGCGGCAACGCGCGAGCAAACCCTTCGCCTCGTTCGAGCCCGATCCGTTGTGCTTCAGATGACGCAGGAACCACAGCGACGTATCGTCGAGCAGACGCACGACATCGACGAACATGCGCGCCTGCACTTCATCCGCGACGATGTTGTCGAGTCCGTCGATGCTGCGCCACAAATCGTCGAGATCGAAGACATCGCGCGACATCAGCGCCGCGCGCACGATATCGCTCGGGCGCGCATCGGTCTCTTCCATCAGCCGATGCACGAACGTACAGCCCACACGATTCACGAGCGCGTTCGTCAGATGCGTCGCGAGAATCTCGCGCTTCAGCGGATGGCGCTGCATCGTCTCGCTATAGCGCTGCTGCAAGGGCTTCGGGAAATACTCGGGCAGCATGTCCGCGACGAGCGCGTCTTCGGGCACGTCCGATTCGAGCAGTTCGTCGTAGAGCCACATCTTGCCGTACGCGAGCAGCACCGCGCGTTCTGGCGACGTCAGCCCCGACTTCGCCGCCGCGCGCTCGTTGATGTCGTCGTCGTTCGGCAGGAACTCGATACGCCGCTTCAGGCGCCCGGCGCGTTCGAGGAAGCGCATCATGCGGGCTTCGGCGTCGAGCGTTTCGGCGACATGGCGCTTTGCGATCGACAGCGCCTGCGTCTGCGCATAGTTGTCCTTCAGCACGAGCAGGCCGACTTCATCGGTCATTTCGGCGAGCAGCGCGTTGCGTTGCTTCTCGGTCATCTCGCCATCCGCGACGACGAGGCCGAGCAGAATCTTGATGTTGACCTCGTGATCCGAACAGTCGACGCCCGCCGAGTTATCGATGGCATCCGTATTGATGCGGCCGCCCTTCTGCGCGAACTCGATGCGCCCCAGTTGCGTGAGCCCGAGATTGCCGCCTTCCGCGACGACCTTCACGCGCAGTTCCGCGCCGTTCACGCGCACGCCATCATTCGTTCGATCGCCGACTTGCTGATGCGTCTCCGCGCTCGACTTCACATACGTCCCGACGCCGCCGTTATAGAGCAGATCCGCCTCGGCCAGCAGGATCGCGCGGATCAGTTCGTTCGGCGCGAGCACCGATGCGCTGATGCCGAGCGCCGCCTGCACTTGCGGCGAGATCGGAATCGACTTCGCCGTGCGCGGATAGACGCCGCCGCCCGTCGAGATCAATGCGGGATCGTAGTCGGCCCAGCTGGAGCGCGGCAGCGCGAAAAGACGCGCGCGCTCATCGAAGCTCGTGGCCGCATCGGGCGTCGGATCGAGAAACGCATGCCGATGATCGAACGCCGCAATCAGCCTGATATGGCGCGACAGCAGCATGCCGTTGCCGAAGACGTCGCCGGACATGTCGCCGATGCCGACCACGGTGAAATCGGTCGTCTGCGTATCGAAGTTCATCTCGCGGAAATGCCGCTTCACCGATTCCCACGCACCGCGCGCCGTGATGCCCATCTTCTTGTGGTCGTAGCCGACCGACCCGCCGGACGCGAAGGCATCGTCGAGCCAGAAGCCGTATTCGTGCGCGATCGCGTTCGCGTAGTCGGAGAACGTGGCCGTGCCCTTGTCGGCGGCGACGACGAGATACGGATCGTCGGGATCGTGGCGCACGACATCGGGCGGCGGCACGATGCCATCGGGCGTGCGGTTGTCGGTCACGTCGAGCAGGCCGCGCAGGAACATCTGATAACACCCGATGCCTTCATTGAGAAACGCTTCCCGATCCGATACGGGCGGCGGATTCTTCACGACAAAGCCGCCTTTCGATCCGACCGGCACGATTACCGTGTTCTTCACCATCTGCGCTTTCATGAGGCCGAGCACTTCGGTGCGGAAATCCTCGCGCCGGTCCGACCAGCGCAGCCCGCCGCGCGCAACGCGTCCGCCGCGCAAATGCACGCCCTCGACGCGCGGCGCATAGACCCAGATTTCGAACATCGGCTTCGGCTCGGGCAAGCCCGGCACTTTCGACGGATCGAGCTTGAACGACACATACGGACGCGGCTGGCCTTGCGCATCGCGATGGAAATGATTGGTTCGCACCGTCGCCGTGATGACGCCCAGAAACTGACGCAGGATGCGGTCTTCGTCGAGATTCGGCACCTTGTCGAGCGCGGCTTCGATATCGGCGAGCACGCGTTCGGCGGCCTTGTCGCGATCTTCCGCCGAGCCGCCGCGCGCCGGATCGAAACGCACCATGAAGAGTTGCAGCAGCTTCTTCGCGATCAGCGGATTGCCGATCAGCGCGCGCTCGATATACGCATCGCTGAAGGTCGAGCCAACCTGCCGCAGATACTTCGCATAGGCGCGCATGATCGTCACGTCGCGCGCGCCGAACTCCGCGCGCAGAACGAGACGGTTGTAGTCGTCGTTCTCGATCTCGCCCGACCACACGCTCGCGAACGCGTTTTCGAAGAGCGGCTTCACGCGGTCGATATCGAACTCCACGTCGTCCTGCAACTCCAGCCCGAAATCGTGGATCCACGCATTCGGCGCGCCGGTCGGCTCGATCAGATACGGCCGCTCTTCATCGACACGCACGCCGAGATGCTCCAGCATCGGCAGGCTGTGCGACAGCGCGATCGGATCGCCGACGCGATACACCTTGAAGCGAAACGCGCGGCGTCCGGCTTCGATCGGCCGGTACAGGCTCATCGACAAGCCGCCGGGCCGCGTATGCGTCGCCTCGATCAATTCGATGTCGCGCACCGCCGTGCGCGCCGGATAGTCCTCGCGATAACCCGCCGGGAACGAATCGGCATAACGCTGCAGGAGCCGGTTGCCCGCTTCCTCGCCGTGACTGTCGATGAGCGCATCGGCGAGATCGTCCTGCCAGCGGCGCGCGACCTGCACGACGCGCGCTTCGAGTTCGCGGGTATCGACTTCGGGCATCGCGCCTCTGTCCGCACGCACGACGATATGAATGCGCGCGAGCGGCGATTCGGACAGGAGCGGCGTGAACTCGATGCTCTTGCCGTTGAACGCTTCCATCAACACACGGCTGATGCGGCGGCGCAAGTCGGTGTTGAACTTGTCGCGCGGCACGAAGACGAGGCACGACACGAAGCGGTCGAAGCGGTCGCGCCGCACGAAAAGCCGCGTGCGCTGATGTTCCTGCAAACGCAGCACGCCGATGGCGATATCGAAGAGCACGTCTTCATCGGCCTGGAACAGTTCGTCGCGCGGATATTGTTCGAGCACCGTGATAAGCGACTTCGCCAGATGCCCCTTCGCGAGAAAGCCCGCGCGCCGCACGATGTTCGCGCATTTGCGGCGCACGATCGGGATCTCGGACGTGGGCACGAGATACGCCGTCGACGTATAGAGACCGAGGAAGCGCCGTTCGCCGATCACCTTGCCATCCGGCGACGTGCGCTTCACGCCGACATAGTCGAGATAGCCCGGCCGATGCACCGTCGCGCGCGAATTCGCCTTCGTCAGAAAGATCGGCGCCGCGCCTTCGATGATCGCGGCCGCGCCCGGCGGCAGCGGCGTCACGTCCCCGTCGGACGGCGCGCGCAAGGTTTCGCGCAAAATGCCGAGGCCCGAGCCGGCCACGCCGCGCAGCGCGAAGCCGCCTTCATGCTCGACGAGTTCGTAATCGCGGCAGCCGAGGAACGTAAAGTGATCGGCGACCATCCATTCGAGGAACGCGCGGGACTCGATGCCGTCGGGCGTCGTATCGCGCGCCTTCAGATCGTCTATCGCTACACGCGCGGCCTCGGTGACTTTCGGCCAGTCTTCGACCGCCGCGCGCACGTCGCCGAGCACGCGCGCGATGTTCTCGCGCACTTCGTCGAGACGCTCGCCGTCGCCGCAGCGATTGACTTCGAAATGGATGAACGATTCGAGCTCGGAGTTGCCGTCGCCCGCTTCGGCATGACCCTGACCGATGCGCTCGATCTCGCCCGTATGCGCGCCCTTGCTCGCGCGCCAGACGCGAAACACCGGATGAATCGCCGAATGCAGCGCGAGCCCCAGGCGGTTGAGTTCCATCGTCACCGAATCGACGAGAAACGGCATGTCGTCGTTGACGATCTCGACGACCGTGTGATCCGAATGCCAGCCGTGCTGCTCCAGATTCGGGTTGTAGACGCGCAGCACCTCGCGCCCCGGCACGAACTTCTGCGCGGTCTGCCAGTGCGCCATCGCGGCGCCGTAGAGATCGGCGACATCGCGGCTCGCGATATCCTCGACATCGACCTGCTCGTAGTAATAGCGAAGCAGCGGCTCGATGACCTTGAAGCTTGGCTCCGGCAATCGCCCTCTCGCGAACTCGAGAAGATCGTTGATGAGATGTTCGACCCGCGCTTCGTTCTTGACCAGCATGGTGTCCTCCCGAGGCTTTCGGTTGCGGTGCGATTGCGGCTCGCGCTTCGAATCAAGGAGATTATGCGCCGCCCCGGCGCATCGCTCGCGGGTCGGGCATGTGCGGTTGCACAAAGACGGTGCGCGCATTCCGGCTACGTTAGCCGCATCGCATGACCTTTGCGCGACATCGGCTTTCGACTATTGTCGATAGCTGAAGAGCGGCTCACGGAGGCATCGCCATGCAGGATTTCACTGAAGAGACAGCGCAGCAGACGGTCGTCACGGTGCGTCCGAAAGAGCAACTCGCGACGGTTCAGCATCTGCCGTATTTCATCGGGCTGTCGGCGAAGACGGCGGGCACGCGCGGACTCGCGATGCATATCGTCGTCGTGCCGCCGGGCGGACGCGGCGAGCCGCACATCCACGTTGGCTACGAGACCGGCATCTACATACTCGAAGGACGCATCGAGACGCGCTATGGGCCGGGACTGGCGGAATCGGTCATCAACGAGCCGGGCGACTTCGTATTCATTCCGCCGGGCGTGCCGCATCAGCCGGTCAATCTGAGCGCGACGCAAGCAGCGCGCGCCGTGATCGCCCGCAACGACGCCAACGAGGCGGATCGCGTCGTGCCTTACGATCCGTGGGAGCCGTCCGCGCCCTAGTAGCCGGGCGCGCCCATGCCCGGCAGATCGACGTAACCGCTGTCGGCGAAGCGCGCGCCGCCGAACGCGCCGCCCGCGAGTTTGCCGCGCACCGCATACGACACCTTGCTGACGGTGTCGCCGCTCGCGAAGCCGAACGCCTGGCGCGCCATCGAGAATGCCGATACCGTCACCGGCACGGACAGCACCGTTTCGCCGAAACGCGGCACCGTTCCGCGCTGATCGCTGACGCCGCTCGCGAATGCGCGGCCGTTGAGATCGAGATCGAGCGCGACGCCATCGAAGTCGATCGGCGCGTCGTTCGGGTTCTGAATGCGCAGCTTCACGGCGAAACGCATCTCCAGCCCTTGCCCTTCGAGCGGCTCGATGCCCGCGACGCTCACGCGCATCGCGTCGCGATTGAAGAAGCCCGCGCAGCCGCCGAGCGCGAGCATCGCGAGAAAGGCGGCAAGGAAGTAAGCGAAGCGGTTGCGCATGGGATTCGGTTGCATGAGAACGTGACTCCTCGCGATGTCGTGCTAGATATGTAGTGCGTTCAGCAGCATGCGGCCATAGACATGATGAAACCAGACATCGTCGACGACGAAAAGCGCTGCAGCCCACGCAGCCGCGACGATGATCAGATCGCAATGGCCGCTCGTCCATAGATTGAGCGAATGGCGCGCGGCGATCCAAGGCACGCCGAGCGGGTTCGGCCAGTCCGCGAAGAGATGCATGAGCCCGCCGCACGCGAAGCCGAACGCGACGGGCGCCGCCGGATGCCGGCCGAGAAAGTGATACGAAAGCGCGAGCAGCGCAACCCAGCCGATGCCCCAGTGCGTGAGCGTGCGATGCGTGATCCAGAGCTTGCGCGCGCGCGTCCACCACGCGACTTCGAGCCAGTCCGGCGCGGTCGCCCCGGCGACGCCCGCGAGCAGCGCGAAAACGCCCGCGAGCATGTTCGCGCCGCCCGCCGTGGCCGGATGCGTCACGATCGCCGCCGCGATGATGCCTGCCGCCCATCCCGTCGCATGATGAGCCTTGCTCGATGCCATGAAGAAACCGCCTTTGTCGCCCTTGCCCGAAGAGGGCGCATGTTCGCACGGTCGCTGGGGTCGAAACCGGCCTGAAACATAAACTTACGCAATTGCGTGCGTCGAAACACGCTTGTGCGAACGGCGTCGGCGAGGCCGCGCGGCGTTGACTAAAATGATTGCTGAATCGCTGCGCAAATCACGCTGCGGACGCTGCCCGATGCGTCCCACGCCCGCCTGCGCACGCAGGCATTTTTATCGAATTTGGCCGTCATGCAACACCTGAAATACCTGAGCGCCTACCCGAACGTGCTGCAGGACAAGGTTCGCCGACTGATCGCCCAGCAACAACTGGGTTCGTATCTCGACGCGCGCTATCCGAACAGGCACGCCGTACAGTCCGATCGCGCGCTTTATGAATATTGCTCAGATCTGAAGCAGGAATTTCTGCGCGTCGCGCCTGCAATCGACAAAGTCTTCTACGACAGCAAGCTCGACGTGCTGCGTCACGCGCTCGGCCTGCACACCGCCATCTCGCGCGTGCAGGGCGCGAAGCTCAAGGCGAAGAAGGAAATCCGCATTGCGTCGCTTTTCAGGGACACCGCGCCCGAGTTTCTTCGGATGATCGTCGTGCATGAACTCGCGCATCTGAAGGAAAGCGATCACAACAAGGCCTTCTATCGCCTGTGCGAGTTGATGCAGCCCGGCTACCATCAGATCGAATTCGACTTGCGGCTGTATCTCACGCATCGGGATTTGCTCCGCACGAAAGTGGCGTGAGCGTCGCTGCGGCGCATCAATAGGACCAGGCTAGCGCGGCAGCGTATCCGTCGGGCGCGGTGAGCGAAATAGCGTCGAACGCGCCCGCGCCGCGCGTCACCGCATAGCGAACGTCCCTGCGCGGAAGAACCGAAAAGCCGTGCATCGCGACATCCGTGCTGCCGATGCCATCGCCGTGCGCCTTCAGCACCGCCTCTTTCGCCGTCCAGCAGTCGAAGAACGCGCGGTTTCGGGCGGCATCGTCGGGCAAGGCTTCGATTTCGCGCCGGTCGATATCCCCGAGCACCGCGGGCGCGAGATCGCGCCAATCGAACGTCGCGCGCGCTTCCTCGATATCGGCGCCCACGCGCCTTTCTCGCGACATCGCGATCAAGCCATAGCCGCCCGAATGCGACACGTTGAAATCCGGCGCGTTCCGGTGAACGAGAAACGGCCTGCCGCGATCGACGGCATCGAACGCGAGACGCGCGGGATCGTCGCCCGTTTCGGCCGCGAGCAGATGCCGCAGCGCGCAACGCACCGCGCCAAAAAGCGCGCCATCCGCGTGGCGCAGAAAACGCGCGGCGCGCGCGCGTTCATCCGCGTTCATCACGGCGTAGGCGGCGCTGTCGAGCGGCATCGAAAAATCGATATGAAGCAGCCACACGCGCACGTCACCGGGCGCGTGATCGGGAAGCGGCATCGGGCGGACATCGAAGGGAATCGTTGCTTCGGTCATTTGGGAGCGTACTGCGCCTCGCCGTTGCCGAAGGACCAGTTCTCCTTCTTCACTTCGACGAGGCTGATGAAAACATCCTCGCGCCGCAGCTTGAGACGTTCGTGCAAGCCATCGGCGACCGCCTTGTAGAACGCGCTCTTTTTCGCGAGGTCGCGGCCTTCGTTGAGCGTGACCTGGATCACGACGCAATCGTCCGTGCGGCTGATGCCGAGATACGTGCGATCGACGATGAAGTCCGTCGCGCCGTGCTCCGCGACGATCTGAAAGCGATCGTTCTCGGGTACGTCGAGTGTCGAGCGCATCGCGTCGTACACGACATCGCCGATAGTCGTGCGATACGCGCTGTCCTTGCCTTTCTGCAGATCGATGCGAACGAGCGGCATGGGTTTCTCCTGTTGGTTAGTTTCAGCGATGATCCGGATGCAGCAGCAATTCCGGCACGCCCGCGCGGTCGACATACACGACGGCGTTCTGCGCGAATTGCGTCATCAGCGTATCGGCGGTGTCGCGGGTCGCGCCGAGCGCGAAGAGGCTCGCTTCGGCCACCCAGACATGCTGCGGATCGACGCCCGCGCCCGGCAGCGCCTGCAATCCCATCTGTCCGACGCGTTCGATCAGCGCCCGCTGGCGCAGCGCATTTTCTTGCGGCGTGAGCACATGACCGAACGGATTGAACGCCGTGACGAACACCGCGCTTGCGACGCCATGCTTTTCGAGCAAGGCAACGACATCGCGATTCCCGACGCCGATCTTCATGTCGATGTCCGGCTGCGCTTCGATCCGATAGATCGCCGCGCGATACGCATCGAGCGTCGCGGCGGGCAATGCGCGCGTAAGCACGATCGGCTGGCCATGCGGCGTGGCGCGCGCGGCCTCGTGCCATTCGTCGCGCCGCTGCGCAAGCATCGCGTCGCTCACGCATCCCTTTTCGGCAGTGAGGCGTTCGAGCGCGCTGAGCCAATGCGCGTAATACGTGTCGCCGTGATCGGGATCGCCCGCCGCCTGCGCGTCCTCGATCGCGATGCTCAACGCGTGCGCCCACTCCTTCCAGGTGAACACGCCGCGCTCGTGCAACGCGAGCGCCATCGCGAACGCCTGCGCTTCCCACGGCGCGCGAAACACGGGACCGTCGCCGTCGAAAGGCAGTTCGGGCAACGCGGCGCGCAGTTCTTTCAGCTTCGATTCAGCGTCGGTCGAGGTCATTCGAGATACGGCTCCCAGCAATCGACACACACCGACGACGCGGTCGTGTCCGCGCCCCACAAGTCTTTCGCCTCGAAACGCACGGTGTAGAGCCATTGCGGATGCTCGCCGTGACCGAGCGCGTTTTCATCGGGAAAGACGTGCGTGCCGCGCACCGCGACGACGCGCCCGAGCTTGCCGCGGCAATAGCGCGGCAGACGCGTGTGCGTCGGCGGATTCATCAGTTTCGTGCGGACTTCATCACCGATGGAAAAGCGCGCCGCCGACGCAGCCGGACGATCGACCGGCGCACCGCGCAACAGGGCGGCGCTTACGTCCTCCGCTTTCAGCACGCGCACGTTCGGCTTCGCGGCGGATTGCGAACGGCCGCTCGCGATCTCATCGGCGCTCGCGAGTCCCTTCGCCGTCAAGAGTTTCTTCAAGCCTTCGAACCAGATTTCGTAATAGCTGCTGCCGAGATACTGCGCGGGCGGCAGGCTTTCGCGCGCGGCACGGGACGTGTCGATGTTCCATTGGCCCGTCGCGCCCATCGCGAGCGTGACGGCCAGCACGCGGCGCTCCCATTCCGCGTGAAACGGCGATGCGCCCGGCGCGTCGCAGGCATCGATTTCGATGGGGCCGAACGCCTGCATGCCGCCCATGTCGTGCGCCGCGTTCATGCCGATGCTCCCGTTGCCTGCGACGGCGCGAGCGCGACGCCCGTGCCGATCATCGAATCGCGTGTGACGAGATCGGCGAGCGCGTCTTCGTCGAGATGATCGGTGTCGGCGGGACGCATCGGCACGACGAGATAGCGCACTTCGGCGGTCGAATCCCATACGCGCAACTCGACCTGTTCCGGCAATTCGACGCCGAAATCCCGCAGCACGCCGCGCGGATCGATCACCGCACGCGAGCGATACGGCGCCGACTTGTACCAGACCGGCGGCAGCCCGAGCACCGACCACGGGTAGCACGAGCACAGCGTGCAGACGACCATGTTATGTACGTCCTCCGTGTTCTCGAGCGCGACCATGTGCTCGCCTTGCCGGCCGGTGAAACCGAGCGAGGCGATGGCGGCGGTGGCATCGTCCAAAAGCCATGTGCGAAACGCGGGATCGCTCCACGCCTTCGCGACGACGCGCGCGCCATTGCGCGGCCCGACCTTGTGCTCGTAGGTTTCGATGAAGACGTCTAGCGCTCGCGGATCGATATACCCTTTTTCGACCAGCAGCGATTCGAGCGCGCGCACGCGCAGGTCCATCTCCGGCAATTCACTGCCGGCGTGATCGTGATCGTGGTCGTGGTCGTGATGGTGCGGATGATCGTGGCTCATGAGCGGGCTCGCGCGTGGCACAGACGTCACACGTTACCGGAGTGTGCGCGCGCGCGCAAACCTCGTCACCGTGACGCGGCGCGCCGCCTATACTGGATTCAGCGTCTCATGCGAGGAGGATGCCATGACACGCAAGTACATCGATTGTCGCGAGTGCCCGAGCGACGTGAAATGCAGCGTCGTCCTGTCCGCCGACAGCGAGGACGAGTTGATGGAAGCGGCCGTGCAGCATGCCGTCGCCGTCCATCAGCACACGGATTCGCCCGAACTGCGCTCGCAACTTAAGACCTTCTTTCACGACGGCACGCCGCCGGCCTGACCGGTCTTTGGCGTTCTCAGCCGAGCTCGAAGGTCGTTACACCGAAGACACGCGCGAGCGGCACGTCCGGGGCCGCACGCGTGTACATGCGCGCCGTTTCGAAGACGCTCGTCATGTCGTGTTCGACCGCCAGCGCCACCGCCGCAGGATTGATTTCGGGCACGTCGAGGAACACGGTCTCGCCGGGCAGCACGGAAACGAGCCCACGATACAGCGCGCGCGCCGTGCTCAGATCGTCGGCGAAGAGCGGACCGATCTTGTGGCCCGCGCCGCAACGCCGGATCACGGCGAGGCCGCTCACCGCGTCGCCATCGAGCGCGGCGAGTGCGCGCGCGTGCGCCTGCGGTTGCGACAGCCACGCTCGCAGGAACGCGGTGCGCTCGCACGCGAACACGCGGGTGTCGTAATCGAGAAGCCGCGCGAAGGGGATGTTCAGCGCATCGGTGATCGTGGCTCCATCGGCAGGATCTTCATCCGCCGATGCGATGCCTTCATAGCGCACGTTGCGATACGCCAGCACGAAGCCGGATTTCCGATAGTTGGGCTGCTGCGCGAGCACGCCATCGAGCCCGATAGTGCGCGCGCCGAGATACGCCATGCCTTCGTTCCACAAGCGCATGCCGAAGCCCTTGCCGCGCCATTCCGGAACCACGATATAGAGGCCGATGAAACCGAACGCATCGCCGTATGCGACCGCCGAGATGCAGCCGACCGGCGCGCCGTCCCACGTGCCGACGAAAAATCCGTGCGGATCGGCGGCGAAGAACGAGCGGGCGTCGTCGAGACCGGGATTCCATCCTTCGGTCGCGGCCCATTCGAGCGCGACGTCGACATCGCGCGGCGTCATGCGGCGTATTGCGAAACGGGGATTGTCGGGTGTCGCGTGCGAGGGACAGGGAACGGACGGCATGGGACGCGCCTTGTCGGAATGCGGATGCGTTCAGTGTCGCGCGTTTCCGGTGCAGGCGAAAGATGCAGCGAGGCGTGGGTGCAACGAGGGGAAAAAAGAACGGTGGGACGATAACGGGGGCGAGCGTGTGCCGCCCCGATCAGGAATACCCTTGACGCCGCTCGCTGCGGCTGAAACTCTGGCGCGAGCGCCAGTCTTCCGAGCGCAGGACGTGTTCGCCGTCCTCGCGTGCCTCTTCCTCGGATCCGAAGCCTTCGTCGCTATACGCGACGACCTTCATTCCGCCTCCCGCCGCTCGCTCGACGGTGATGCCCCAATGCCACCCTCCTTCCTGATGAAAGACGTGCAGCGTCGGTTGCGACGATGTGGTCAGTTCCATATGTGCGGCTCCCTCAGGCTGACGACCGTAATGCTTACCGGCCCGCCCGATGAAACGCTCTGTGCTTGCCGGCGTTTGATTGTTCGTGTCGATGCTCGAATGCGTGCGGCGGCGGCCTGTGCCACCTGCCAGGAACAGCATACGCAATGGGATGCTGCGTTGCAACACGAGATTTCCCCTATGCGTCGCGCGAAACGCACGTCCGTTACATGCGCTAACGGGAAATTCGTGACGGTTACATGACGAAGCATGGAAGGCAGCGACGACGGTGTTCGCCATCGTCGTGCCTGCTGTATTTCTATTCGCCGTCCCAGTAGTGCAGCGAATCGCTTGCGCGAAACACGGCGCGCAAGCCCTTCACGCCCGGCTCGTCGGCGACGAGCACGGCCTGGCGGCCCGTATCCGGATACTCGACCACTTCGGGCGATTGCATCGTGCTGACCGCAAGGTAGCGGAACGGTTGCGCGCCCGTGTTGACGATCTGATGCGCCGTCGATGCATCGCCCGGCGGGCAGGCGATGACGTCGCCCGCGCGAATCGCATGCGTCTCCTGGCCGATGCGGACTTCGCCCTCGCCTTCCACCACGAAGAACATCTCCTCGTTCACGCGATGATGATGAAACGGAAACGCGCGCTTGCCCGCTTCGAGCACGATGAGGCTATAGCCGAGCTTCCTCGCGCCGAGCATGCCGCCGATACGCGCAATGCGCGGCGCGTAACGTTCGGCGGCGGCACCCGTCGGCGCGAATTCCGGCGGCAGCGGTTGCGGTTCGAGCGCATCGAGATTGATGATCGGCGGTTTCATATTGACCTTGAAACAAATGGGTGTCATGCATTCGTCACTGAAACGTCACGCGTGCGCTTGCGCTCGTCGAGCCACGCGGCGATGGCTGCGCACGTCCAGTTGGCATCGTCGTGAGGCAGATCGTGGCCCGCCCACGGATGCACCGCGTGCGAGGCACGCCATTGCGCCGCGATGCGCAGCGAGCATATCGGATCGACGAGCCGGTCCGCCGCCGACGATAGCAGCAATACGGGACATGGCGGTGCATCGACGCGCGCGCGAAAGCGCGCCGCCGCCGCGAGTTGACGCAGCGCGTTCGCCGCGCTCGCGCCATGCGTGCGCCGAAGATGCGCCCAGTGCGCGATATCCGCGTCACGCGTGTCGATACGATTGCACGTCAGCGCGTGGATGAGCGTTTCACATCGCTCAGGCTGCGTCCACGTCATTGCGATTCGCGCGAGCATCGGCCACGCATTGGGACGCAGGCGTTCGGACACGCCCGCGAACGGGCGCATGCTGGTGTTGATCAGCACGAGCCGCTCGATCTCGCCGGGATGATGTTCGGCCCACGCAGTGGCGACCATCGCGCCGAGCGACATCGCAAGCACGCGGCACGGCATGCGTATGTTCAGCGCGGCGGCGCGCTCGCGAACGAACGCCATCATCCTGACGACGGAAAGCGGCGCCCCATGCGCGCGTTCGACGCCATTGCCCGGCAGATCGATGCATATCGCGCGCTCGCCCGCGCCTGCGAGCCCATGCGCGGCGAGCGCCGCATCGAACGCGCCCCAGTGACGCGCTTCACGCGTGAGGCCGCGCAGAAGGATCCACTGGCTCATCGCAGGGCCGTGCGTTGCCAGTGCTCGCGCGCGCGCCGCAGCACGTCCTCGCGGAATTCGCCGCTCGGCAGCCAGCGACGCGACGAGAACGCCGCGCGCGTGAGGAAATCGAAGAAGTTCGGATGACGCCGCAGCACGCGCCTCGTCCGGTGCGCCTTGATCGGATTGAAGATGCCGAGGCGCGAGAAAAGCTGCATCGGATTCTTTCGAATCCAGCGCCACGAGCCGAGTTCGAGCGTCATCGGAAGGAAGATGTTGGGTGCGCGCGAGCGGTCATACGCGAAATCCCACAGATCGCCGTGCAGCAGGTATTGATGACTCTGCGGCTCGAACGCGTAGCCATGATGCGGATACGACTCCTCGAACATCGTCTTCAGCAGAAACATTTCCGGCAGATGCGCCATTTGCCGCTCGGTGCGCGCGTAGGGAAACCAGATGCTGTCGTCCCAGCCGAAGCCCGAATGACAATCGAGCGCGAAGCTCAACGGCCGCGACATCAACTGTTCCTCGACAACGGAAAGCAGCGCCGCGCTCTCCACTTCCATGCGGCCATCGGCCGGGCCGCGATACCACGGCAGCCACGGCCCGATGCGCTGTCCGCCCGCGAGAAACGGCACGCGTCCTTCGGCGCTTTGCGGCGCGTTGCGCATCAGATCGACGCCATTCGGATTCGCGCGGGTGCGCGCGAACATGCCGCCGGGATTGACGATCGGCATGAAGATGAGCCGCACCGCGCGCAGTTGATGATGCAGCGTGTCGTCCCATTCGAGCCGTCGCAACAGCGCGCGCATGTATTCGAGGACGAGTTGCGTGCCGATGCATTCGAGCCCATGCACGCCGCCGAAAAAGCCGATGGCGGGCGCTTGCGGATCGTCCGAGCCGATCGCCGCGGTCAGGATCGGAAACATATGCTCGCGTGCGCGCACTTCGCCGATCGTGTGCCACGCGAAGCGCGCGCCGCCCGCGACGCGAATCGCTTTCAGTTCGTCCATCTCCGGAAAACTGCTGGTGATGGCAACGCTCGACGTGCTCATGACTGGGCCTGTTTGTCGTGTATTCGTTGGCTCAGGCTATGGTTCTATGAATCGCCGGAACGCCCCGCCCGAAGAAATCGAGTATAGGGCGGTTCGTCAGCACACGACATATGAAACGCGACGCGCCGAACGCGAACAACGTGTTCTGCGCGTTTTCGTTCCGTCACCTAGAATGAAATCGCCGTGCTACGCGGTGTGAGGTATTCGTCATGACATCCATTTCCCGCATCATCCTCGGCGCGCTCGCTTTGTGCTGCGCCGCGTCCGCGCTCGCGCAACCGCCGGCGCAAACCACCGATCCGAACGCGCCGAAAACGCGCGACCAGGTCCGGCAGGAATTTCTGCTGTGGCGCTCGGTCGGCTACGATCCGAACGACTGGCTGGACTACCCGGACAACGCGATGCGCGCGAGCCGCATCATCGCGCAACGGCAGGCTCGCGGCGAAACCCGCGTGCAGTAAGCGCGCATTCGTCAGGCCGATTCGCCGCGCGGCTTCGGCCCGCGCAGGATGCGCCGCGCGATGCTCCATCGATGCACTTCCGACGGACCGTCGTAGATACGGAACGCGCGCATGTCCGCGAAAATCCGCGCGACGACGGTTTCGTGCGTGACGCCCTGCCCGCCGAGCACCTGCACCGAGCGGTCGACGACCCGCCACAGCGCCTCCGACGACACCACTTTCGCGATGCTCGATTCGTGCTTGCCGAGCACGCCCTGATCGAGCACCCACGCGCAATGCCAGATGGCGAGACGCGTGACGTGCAGATCCATTTCGTTATCGGCGAGCATGAAGCCGACGCCTTCGTGCTCGCCCAATGCCTTGCCGAACGCCTGACGCTGCCGCGCATGCGCCGTCGCGACATCGTGCGCGCGCCGCGCGGCGCCGAGCCAGCGCATGCAGTGCGTGAGACGCGCCGGCGATAGCCGCACCTGCGCGTAGCGAAATCCTTCGCCCGGCTCGCCCAATACGTTTTCCTTCGGCACGCGCAGGCCCTCGAAGCGCACGACGCCGTGGCCGCCGGGAAAGCACGTATCGAGCGAATCCATCGCGCGCTCGATCACGATGCCGGGGCTCGACATATCGGCGAGGAACATCGTCGCGGGACCGTCGGCGAACTTCGCCATGATGATCGCGACCGCCGCGCCTTCCGCGCCCGTGATGAACCATTTGCGTCCGTCGATCACGTAGTCGTCGCCGTCCTGCACGGCGATGGTCTGCAGCATCGCCGGATCGGCGCCCGCACCCGGCGGCGGCTCGGTCATGCAGAAACACGAGCGAATCTCGCCCGCCGCGAGCGGACGCAGCCAGCGCTCCTTTTGCTGCGGCGTAGCGATGGCTTCGAGCAGATGCATGTTCCCTTCGTCGGGCGCGGCGATGTTCAGCGCGACCGGACCGAGCGGCGAATAGCCCGCCTCCTCGAACAGAATGGCTTTCGCGACGTGATTCAGGCCCAGGCCGCCGAATTCGGGCGATACGTGGCTCGACAACAGCTTCGCCGCGCGCCCTTTCGCGATCAACTCGGCGCGCAGCGCTTCGTTCGGGCCATGCGGCGTGCAACGCGGATCGCGCTCGAACGGCACGATCTCTTCAGCGATGAAAGCGCGCACGCGCGCCTGCAGATCGGTCAACTCCGGCGAAAGCGAAAAGTCCATCGACAATCCTCTAAGGGAACGGGCTGAACGCCAAGCTTAACCGCGCGGGCGCATCGTGCGCCAGTGGCGTTCGTCCGGGTGTCAGTCGTCGTACTCCGTGTACTTGCGCGCGTCGCCCTTCACTTTGTGCGCCGGATATTTCGACCGGTTCAGCGCCATCTTCTCGATCAGCGCGCGATGCAGATCGACGTCGAGGGAGTCGGCGAGCATCACGAGATAGGCGAGCACGTCCGCCATTTCGTGGCGAATGGCTTGCAGCTTCGATTCGTCGAGTTCGGTTCTGTCGCCGGTGGCGAGCCACGTGAACGGTTCGAGCAACTCGCTCGCTTCCACCGACAACGCCGCAGCCAGATTCTTCGGCGAATGAAAGCGGCTCCAGTCCCGCTCGCGGACGAACTCGCGCAGCATGTCGCGCATTGCGACGAGCTCGCTCGCGGTTTCCCGCTGATCCTGTTGCTCCATGGGGTTCCTCTGAAGATGTCGGGTGTGCGCGAAGGTGCTGCCTTCGCCGGACAGAGTGGCGCGGTGAACCGGCTTAGGCCGGATAGAGCCCGAGCGTGCGCGCATGCAGGCGTGCGAGCCCGAGAAGCGCATCGGTGAACGGCGTCGGCACGCCGGTCATCGCGCCCAACTCGCGCACGGACGCGACGAGCGCATCGAGCTCGACCGCCTTGCCCGCCTGAACGTCCTGCAACATCGACGTTTTCATCGCGCCGAGCTTGAGCGTCACGGCGTGGCGATCCTCGGGCTTCTGTTCGATGGGAATGCCGAAGCGCGCGCCGATTTCCTTCGCTTCGAGCATCACGTTCGTGACGAAGCCGCGCACGAGATCGTCGCTGAGAATGCGGTCGGTGGTCGCGCCGGTAATCGCGCTGATGGGGTTCATCGTCATGTTGCCCCATAGCTTGAACCAGACGTCGCGTTGAATCTGCGCGGAGAGCGTGGCGTCGAAGCCCGCCTTCGAGAAGAGCGAAACGAGCGATTCGGTGCGGGCGGTCGGTGCGCCCGTCGCCTCGCCCAGAATCAGCCCCTTGCCCTGATGATGCCGGATGACGCCCGGCGCTTCTACGAAGCAACTCGCGTGCACGACGCAACCGACCGTCTGCGTGCCCGGAATCGCCGCGGCGATCTTGCCTTGCGGATCGACGGACGAAAGACGTTTGCCGGTGAATGGTTCGCCAAGGCCGTCGCAGAACCACCAGGGCACGCCGTTCATCGCGGTCAGCACGGGGGTTTCATTCGACAGCAGCGGCGCGATATGCGCGGCGACGGATTCCATCGCGGGCGCCTTCACTGCAACCACGACGAGATCCTGCACGCCGAGATCAGCGGGTTCGGCGCTCGCCGCGACCTTCACGACATGCGTGGCGTCCTTTTCGACGAGCCGCAACCCTTCCGTCTTCAGCGCATCGAGGGTCGCGCCGCGCGCGACCACGCTGACATCGCAGCCCGCCTGCGCGAGCTTCACGCCGATCCATCCGCCGATGGCGCCCGCGCCATAAACGCATACTTTCATCGTTCCCGTCCTCGCTCGTGGCAATCATCCGATCGCCATTGTAAGAGCGGGACGGCGCGCTCGTGCGTTCAGTGCGCGATACCCGTGGCGAGCTTCGCCACCGTCAGCAGCGTCAGGCCGAATGCGCCCGCGAGCATCACGGCGATGACCGGCAATAGCGGCAACCTGACCTGCGCGAAGTCTGCGTTGTGCGAAGCGCGCTTGCGCACGCCGAAAAAGCTCCAAAGCACGATGCGCAACATCTTCAAGAGTTCCATGAGCGGCTCCTTCGCCTGAATCCGTATCGATCTTTCACGCGATGATGATGCCGGCTTCATGAGATGAAAAACAGCAGCAGTTGCGCTGTATTCGACGGTAGCAGAACGACCTGCAAGAAGCGCATTCGGACGGATGTAAGCGCGCTTCGGCTTCTTTCAAGAGCCGCCCGGAGAAAAAAAATTGCGCTTGAAACATAGCGCGGCGGTATTGAAACGATAGCCTTCGCTCCTACTTTCGATGCACTGACGGCGATAACCGCGTCGTCGATTCAACTTCCTGTTGCAGGCCGCGCTGGCCGCACTATCGGAGACTGGACCATGAGTGACTTTTATTTCAGCGGCGACGTTTTCTCTGAACTGGACCGCATGCAGCGGCAGATGTCCTCGCTCTTCGGCAATCTTCCTTCGAGCATGCGTTCGAGCCGCGCGGATGCTTTCCCGCGTCTGAACATCGGCAGCACGGACGATGCGATTCATATCGTCGCGTTCGCGCCGGGCGTCGAGCCTGCATCGCTCGATGTGACCGTCGATAAAGGCACGCTCACCATTAGCGGCGAACGCAAGGCGCAGGCAACGGTGGAAGGCGCGCGCACGTATGCGAAAGAGCGCTTCACCGGCAGCTTCCGCCGCGTGATCGAACTGCCGCAAAACGCGGACGCAGACAAGGTCGAAGCGCGCTATGAGAACGGCACGTTGTCCATCACCATCGGCAAGCGCGAAGCATCGAAGCCGCGTGCGATCACCATTCAGTAAGAGGAAGCACATCATGACCGAGAACACTCAAGTCGCCGCGCAAAACACGAACGACGCTGCGCGCAAGAACGAAGACAATGCACGCCGCGCAACGGTCACACCCGCGGTCGATATCGTCGAGGATAGCAATGGCATCACGCTGTGGGCCGATCTGCCCGGCGTGTCGCGCGAGAAGCTCGACGTGAAGGTGCACGATGCGCGCCTCACCATCGAAGCCGAAGCATCATTGCCTGTGCCGGGCACGGTGCGCGTGCATCATGCCGAACTGCGCGCGCCGCGTTTCGTACGCGCCTTCACGGTGAGCGAAGACTTCGACACGACGAAGATCGACGCGAATCTCAGCAATGGCGTGCTGAGACTCACGATTCCGCGTCGCGAGCAAGCGCGTCCGCGCCGCGTCGAAGTACGCGCGGGTTAAGCATCGGAAAAGTTATCAGTTTTGCCTCGAGCGGCCGCGATTTTTCGCGGCCGCTTTTTCTTTTGCACTGCGCGCACGCCTCTATAATCTTCAACGGCGGTTAAATTCGCCACCATTCGAATACTCATAGAAAGAAGGGACTATCGTGAAGAGGCTGGTAACGGTGTTGTTGGGTTCGATGCTTGCCGTATCGATCGGAGCGCATGCAAAAGAGTGGTCGACTATCCGCTTCGGCGTCGATGCGAGTTATCCGCCTTTCGAATCGAAAGCGCCCGACGGCACGCTGGTCGGCTTCGATATCGATGTCGGCAATGAACTATGCCGGCGTCTCAACGCGAAATGCGTATGGGTCGAAAATGCATTCGACGGCATGATTCCCGGCCTCAAATCGCGCAAGTTCGACGGCGTGCTCTCCACGATGTCGATGACGCCCGCGCGCGTCAAGCAGATCGCGTTCTCCAGCAAGCTCTTTCACGTGCCCACGCGCCTCGTCGCCAAGCGCGATTCGAACATCCAGCCGACGGCGGAATCGCTCGCGGGAAAAGCTGTCGGCGTCGAGCAAGGCTCGATGCAGGAAACGTATGCGAAGGTGCATTGGGGCGCGAAAGGCGTGAAGGTCGTGTCCTATGCGGATCAGGATCAGGTTTATCAGGATCTGCTCGCCGGACGGCTCGATGCGTCGCTGCAAAACGCGGTGCAAGCCGAACGCGGCTTTCTCGAGACGCCGCGCGGCAAGCCCTACGGTTTCGCGGGCGGCGCGCTGGAAGACAGTGCGATCTTCGGTCCGGGCACGGCAATCGGCCTGCGCAAGGAAGATACGGACCTGAAGGATAAGCTCGACGGCGCCATCGCCGCGATGATCAAGGATGGCACGTATAAGCGCATCGAACAGAAGTACTTCGACTTCGATATCTACGGCGAGTGATTTGGAATACGTTGCCCGCGAACGATCCATCCAATGCGGATAACTTCGTGCGCGGGCGGCGAGGTTATCCCGCTTGCTTCGCTCTCGCCTAGACTCACATACATAACCGACAACAAGGAGACAACGATGGCGACGCTCAAGCAGATGCAGGCGAAGTTGAAGAAGCTCCAGGCGCAGACCGAGAAGCTGATCGCGAAACGCGCGCAAGCCGTACTCGACGATATTCGCGCGCTGATGGAAAGGCACGGCCTCACGACCGCGGATATCGACCGTCACGGCAAGAAGGCCAAACGCGCGGGCAAGCCGCAGGTCGCGTACCCCGCGCCCGCCGGCCGTCACGAAGCGATGACCAAGCTCGCGAAGAAGGGAAAGCTGCCCGCGAAGTATCGCAATCCGAAGACGGGTGAAACGTGGAGCGGCTGGGCGCGCCCGCCCGCGTGGATCGCGAACGTGAAGGATCGCAGCAAGTTTCTGATCGATGCGGAAAGTGCGGAGAACGCGGTCAAACCGAAGGCTGTAGCGAGGAAAGCGGCGGCGAAAAAAACTGCTGCGAAGAAGAAAGCAGCGGCGCCGGCAGCAAGGAAATCCGTCGCGGCGAAACCGGCAGTGGAACCGGCGGTGAAGCGCAGCGCGCCCCGCAAACGCGCGGCAAAAGCCGCATTGCCGGAACAAGGCGGTGCCGAAACATCGCCATCCACGACAACGGGCGATGCTTCCGTATGAAACCCTGACGTCATCCCATTGTTTGAGATCGACGAAAACTCAATTGGCTTTTCGTGCGATTAAAAAAAGGCTCAGTCCTTCTACACTGCGTTCACATGTCGGGGGCGTTTCGTAGCAACGATTCGCTTCTCCGATTGCAGTTGTCGCTTCAGACAACCGCATCTCCTCATATCTTCGTTGGAGCGTCCTCGTGAACAAGCGACTCGTAGTGGGCTTTGCTATTGCATTGAGTTCTCTTTTCGCCGGCTCGGCATTTGCAAGCGGTTATGGACCGGCGCCGCATTATCGTCCCGATGTCGGAGCGCCGGCTTCGCAGCATGGCGTCAGCGCGCAGACCTTCGCTGCGGAAGAAGCCGCACAAGGACGCGGCGATTTCGGCAATACGGAACGCACCGCGCAGATTCAACGCGGGCAAGTTTCGGCTTCCGCTTCTTCGCAAGTGGCGCAATAAATATCCGATTAACGGACACGATGATGCGAGTTTGTCGTGTCCGTTTTAAAAGCCTTTTATCGTTCTTTCCAGAAATGTCCAAAGCGCATCGTCCACGGAATAAGGGACGTTGAATCGAAAACATGCGCTTTGAGCATCGTCCGGACGGAAATAAGAGCCGGGCGCGAGCCATATGCCGTGCTGCAATGCGCGTGTCGCGACGTCGCTTCCATCCGCCGGATCGATCGGCAACGCGCCCCACAGGAAAAGCCCCGCGCGCGGACGCCGGAACAACTCAACGCCCAGCGCATCCATGCGTTCTTCGACGAGCGCATGCGCATCCTTGAGCTTTTCCACGACGAATTCGACATGCCGCGCGTAGCGCCCTTCCGTCAGCACTTTCTCGACGATGCGCTCCGTCGCCTCCGATGACGTCAGCCCGACCGCCATCTTCGTGCGCGCCAGTTCGCGCAATACGTCGCGCTCGGCGATGACATAACCGCAGCGCAACGCGGGCGTGATCGTCTTCGCGAAACCGCCGACGTAGAGCACGCGGCTGAGCCCTTCCATGGCGGCGAGCAAGGGCGCGCCGGGCGCGGCGAGCTCGCGGTTCACATCGTCCTCGACGACCCACAGGCCGTGCCGCTCCGCAATCTGCATCAGCCGAAACGCCGACGCCATGCCGAAGGTCGCGCCCGTCGGATTCTGCAAGGTCGTGTTGAGAAAGACCGCTTTCGGACGATGCTCGACGACGATGCGCTCGAACACATCGGTATCGACACCGGCCCCCGTGCGTGGCACGCCATGCACCTGCAAACCCGCGAGCCGCAGAATCTGCAGCAGATTGCAGTAGCCCGGATCTTCGACGACGACCGCATCGCCCGGACGCAGCAGCGTGCGCACGATGAGATCGAGCGCCTGCGTCGCGCCCGCGGTCAGCAGCACGTTCGATGCGGCGTCGATCGGCAAGCCGTGGCGGTCCATCTGCTCCGCGATCCGCTCGCGCAGCGGCGCGAAGCCGTACGGATGCCCGTAATCCGCGATGCGCGCCGCCGGTACGCGGCTCACCGCGCGCAACGCGTGCTGCAGACCGCTCTCGTTGACCCATTCGTTAGGCAGCCAGCCGCAGCCCGATTTGATCGGCACGGAATGATCGGCGAATACGTCCGACAAAAGCCACGTCGCGGTGAGGCTCGGCGGCTGCCATTCGACGGCGCGCACGCGCTCGCTGCGCCCGCGTATTGCCACGCGATAACCCGATCCGCGCCGCGCCGTGACGAGGCCCATCGACACGAGCCTGCCATACGCTTCCGTCACCGTGAACGTGCTGAGACTTTCGGCTTCGGCAAGACGCCGCACCGATGGCAGAAGCGCGCCCTCGCGCAACGTCTGCTCCTCGATCGCCGAGGAGAACGCGCGCACGATTTGTTCGACGAGCGTCGGCGCCTGCCGCGCGCCGCGCTCCAGCTTGAGTTCGATCATGGCGTCCGAGAATAACGCGGAGAAAGTCCGCCGGCCAATACAGTTTGCAGCATTCTGCCAGCACAGTTGGCAGCGCAGTGAAGCAACTGTCTATGCCTTGCAATTTTGCCGGGGAATACAGTGGCCGTACTTCTTCAGGAGACCCCGTGATGACCGCTCGCCCCGTGATCGAAGACCTCTCGTCGTTCTGGATGCCGTTCACCGCCAATCGCCAGTTCAAGGCCGCGCCGCGCATGCTCGACAGCGCCAAGGGCATGTACTACCGCTCGACCGATGGCCGCGAAGTGCTCGACGGCACGGCCGGACTGTGGTGCGTGAACGCAGGCCATTGCCGCGACGAGATCGTCGATGCGGTGCAAAAGGCACTTTCGACGCTCGATTTCGCGCCGACCTTCCAGATGGGCCATCCGCTCGCATTCGAAGCGGCGACCAAAGTCGCGAGCCTGATGCCCGAAGGCCTCGACCGCATCTTCTTCACGAACTCGGGCTCCGAGTCGGTCGATACGGCGCTCAAGATCGCGCTGGCGTATCACCGCGCGCGCGGCGAAGGCCAGCGCACGCGTCTGATCGGCCGTGAGCGCGGCTATCACGGCGTCGGCTTCGGCGGCATTTCGGTCGGCGGCATCGCGCCGAATCGCAAGACGTTCTCGGGCGCGCTGCTGCCGTCGGTCGATCATCTGCCGCATACGCACGATCTCGCGCACAACGCATTCACGAAAGGCCAGCCCGCGTGGGGCGATCATCTCGCCGATGACCTCGAGCGCATCGTCGCGCTGCACGATCCGTCGACGATCGCCGCCGTGATCGTCGAGCCGCTCGCCGGGTCGACCGGCGTGCTCGTGCCGCCGCAAGGCTATCTGCAAAAGCTGCGCGATATCTGCACGAAGTACGGCATTCTTCTGATCTTCGACGAAGTCATCACCGGCTTCGGACGTTTGGGTAAAGCGACGGCCAGTGAATACTTCGGCGTAACGCCCGACCTCATCACGATGGCCAAGGCCATCAACAACGCGACCATTCCGATGGGCGCCGTCGCCGCGCATCGCAACGTGCACGACACGGTCGTCAACGCGGGCGCGGCCAACGCCATCGAACTGTTCCATGGCTACACCTATTCGGCGCACCCGGTCGCGGCCGCAGCGGCCATCGCGACGCTCGATCTGTATCAGCGCGACAAGCTGTTCGAGCGCGCGGCATCGAAGGCCGCGAAGTTCGAAAGCGCCGCACACGCGCTGCGCGATGCGCCGTTCGTGAAGGACATTCGCAATCTTGGCCTCGTCGCGGGCATCGAGCTCGATCCGCGCGAAGGCGCACCCGGCGCGCGCGCGTATGAAGTGTTCGTCAAGTGCTTCGAGGCGGGCGTGCTCGTGCGCTACACCGGCGATATCCTCGCGTTCTCGCCGCCGCTCATCATCGAAGACGATCAGATCGATCAGATCTTCGCGACGGTGCGAAAGGCGCTGGAAAGCGTGAAATAAGCGGCTTTTGCGGTTGCTCGCGGCCCGGCTTCCTGCGATGGAAAGCCGGGCTTTTTATCGCTCCATGACAAGCAACGTAGATGTCGCCGATGCGAACAATCTGCCGCTCGCGTCCTTGAGCGTCGCTTCGGCGAACGCGGCGCGCCGTCCGATCGACAGCACGCGTCCTTCCGCGCGCAACACGCCCGAGTCGCGCGTGAGCGCCTTGTGATACGCGACCTTCAGTTCGAGCGTCGTGTACGCCTGCGTCGCGGTCAGGCATGAATGCACCGAGCAGCCGCACGCGGAATCGAGCAGCGTCGCCGCATAGCCGCCGTGCACGGTGCCGATCGGGTTATACGCGTGATCGCCGGGGACGCCCGCGAACACTGCCCTGCCCGCTTCCACTTCGATGAAATCGAAATCCAGCGATACCAGAATGCCCGGCTTGCGCCCGCTTGCGATCAACCTGCGCAATTGCGCGAGACCGTCGAGGCCGGCGGCGGTTTCTTCGATCAAACTCATTTCGGCGTCTCCGTTTTATCGCTGGCGGTCTTGATCGCATCGTCGTCGCCGGTCACGCTCCAACCGCCGCCGAGCGAGCGATAAAGCGCCACCGCGGCAAGCGCGTGTTCGCGCTTCGATTGATTCAGCGCATCGGCATCGCGCAGATACGATTGTTGCGCGTCGAGCACATCGAGAAAGCTGGCCGCGCCGCCCTTGTACAACTGCGTCGACAGCGTGAGCGATTGACCGGATGCCGAGAGCGCTTCGGTGAGACGCGCGGTCGATTCGGTCGTGCTGACGAGATCGCTGCGCGTATCCTCGACATCCTTCAGCGCTTCGAGCATCGTCTGACGCAGATGCAGTTCCGACTCGCGCATCCGGCTCTCGTTCTGCTCGATCTCCGCCGTGATGCGTCCGGCGTTGAAGATCGGGCTCGTCGCGTTGAGCGCGGCGGAAAAGAGGTTATCGGTCAGCGTCGGCAAGCCGAGATACGACGAGGCGAGCAAGCCATCCGACAAGCGCAGCGAGAACTTCGGATAACGCTCGGCACGCGCGACGCCCACTTCCGCCGCGCGCTGCTGAACGGTCGCATACGCGACGAGCACATCGGGGCGGCGCAACAAGGCATCGGACGGCAACATCTGCGGCGCGCCGCTGGCGGGAACGGGAATCACGGGCGCGTCGCCCGCATCCGCGAGCATCAGCCTGTCGATGGATTCCGGCGTGCGGCCCGAATACACCGCGATCAGACTCAGCTGATGCTGGATCGTCGATTGCGTGCGCGGGATGCGCGATTGCAGGTCGCTCAACTGATTCTGCGCACGCGCGACATCGAGTTGAGTCGACAGACCGTATTGCAGGCGTCGTTGCGTGAGTTCCAACGCGCGTTCGCGAATCTGCAGATTGTCTTGCAGGATCTTCGATTCCGCCTGCGCCCAGCGAAGGTCGACATACGCAGCGGCCGTGTCCGCGGCGAGCGCGAGCCTGATCTGATCCGCGGCGTGTTCGCGGCCGACGAGCTGCGCCTGCGATGCCAGCAGTTCCAGCCGCTCGCCGCCGAACACGTCCGGCGTCCAGCTCAGCGCGAGGCCGAAGCCCGCCTGCTTCACATAGCCGAGCGGCGGCGGCGTGTTCTGCCGCGTGTACGCGCCGCCCGCGTTCGCATCCAGTTGCGGGAGCAAGGCCGCGCGGCGTTGCGTCGTGAGCGCTTGCGCCTGCTTCACGCGCTCGACGGCGGCTTGAACATCGAGGTTATCGTTCAGCACCGACGCGACGAGTTCATGCATCACCGGATCGTTGAACTGATTCCACCATGCAGCGGGATCGACGGCCTGTCTCGGCACATCGACGCTCCAGTCCGTGGGCGCGGTCGCGTTGACCGTCGCGGGAAGATCGGCGTGCGTGGCGGGCTGCACCGCGCACGCGGCGAGCGTCAGCGCGGTCACGCCGGAAAGTATTGCGACGAGAAGTTTCTTCATGATCGAAGGATCCAGATAAGGCCCGGTTCAATGCGCGTCGGACGAAGGCGGCGCGCTCGTGATCGGCTTGGCGAACATCACCGTCATCAGGCCGAAGAGGAAACACAGCGCGAGCACGTAGAAGCAATCGGCGAAGGTCAGCACGAGCGCCTCGCGCATCACGAGCGCGTGCAGCGATGCCAGCCCCGCTTGCGACGCGTTCAACGCATCGCCGGCGACGGAAGCGAGATGCGCCGAACTGCGCGCGATCATGTCGTCGACGATCGGCCGGCCAATCGTCACACTCTCGTTCAGATGCAGGTAATGCAGATTGAGGCGATCGTTGAGCATCGTCGCGCTCACCGCGATGCCGATTGCGCCGCCGAGATTGCGCATCAGATTGAACAGCCCGCTCGCCGATTTGAGCCGCGATGGCGGAAGCGAACCGAGCGCCATCGTCACGATGGGCGGTACCGCGAATTGCTGGCCGATGCCGCGCAGCGCCTGCGGCAGCAGGAACTGTTGCCAGCCCCAGTCGTGCGTCAGCGGCGTATAGAAGTAACAGCCCGCGCCGAAGCAGATCAGACCGAATGCGAGCAGCACGCGCATGTCGATGAAGCGCGACGCGAACCCGTACACGCCGATGGAAAGCAGTTGAAAACAGCCGACGGAAAGCAGCGCGAGACCCGTATGCAGCGAATCGAAGCCACGCACGCGCGCGAGGAACACGGGCGTCAGAAACACCGACACGAAGATGCCGATGCCCGTCACGAACGAAAGCAGACTGCCGATCGCGAAGTTGCGCACCGCGAGCGCACGCAGATCGACGATCGGATCCTTCGCCGTGAACGCATGCACGAGGAACAGGAAGCCGCAGATCCCCGAAATCCACGCACAGACGATGATGACGTCGTCGCCGAACCAGTTCTTGCGCGGCCCTTCTTCGAGCACGTATTCCAGACAGCCGAGAAAGCCCGACATCAGCACGATGCCGATGTAATCGCCCTTCTTCAGCAGCGAAACATTGGGCTCGTCGACGTGCACGTACTTCGGCACGAGCAACGCGACGACGAGACCCGGCACCACGTTCAGATAGAAGAGCCAGTGCCACGACCATTGATCGGTGATCCATCCGCCGATCACCGGTCCGACTGCGGGCGCGAGCGACGCCAGCGCGCCGATAGTTGTAGATGCAATCAATCGCTGCTTGCCGGGGAACAGCACGAAGGCGGTCGTGAAGACGGTCGGGATCATCGCGGCGCCGAGCGCGCCTTGCAGTCCGCGAAAGAGGATCATCGAATTGATGTCCCACGCCATGCCGCACAACATGCTCGTGAGCGTGAAGCCGATTGCCGATGCGACGAACAGCCAGCGCGTGGAGAACACTTTCGAGAGCCAGCCCGACATCGGAATGACGAGAATTTCGGCAATCAGATACGACGTCTGCACCCACGACAGCTCGTCCTGGCTCGCCGACAATCCGCCGCCGATATCCTTGAGCGACGACGCGACGATCTGAATATCGAGCGTCGCCATGAAGAAGCCGAGGCACATCAGCGCGAAGGCGAACACGCGTTGCCGTATCGGCTGGCTCGCGGGATCGGAAGGAATGGTGTGTGTCATCGCCGCGCTCCTCAGCCGTTCGACTGCTTCGCGAGATGCACCTTCACCGTCGCCGACAAGCCCGGACGCAGCACCGTTTCCATGCCCTTCGGCACATCGAGGCGGATGCGAACCGGCACCCGCTGCACGATCTTCGTGAAGTTGCCCGTCGCGTTCTCGGCGGGCAGCACGCTGAAGGTCGCGCCGGTCGCGGGCGCGAGACTTTCGACGTGACCGGTGAGCGGCACGCTCGATGCGTCGAGTTCGACGTCGGCTTCGTCGCCCGCGCGCATCTTCTTCAACTGATCTTCCTTGAAGTTCGCATCGACCCAAAGGCCCGTCGACGGAACGATGGTCAGCAGCGATGTGCCCACGTTCGCGAGCACGCCCACGCGCGCCGTGCGATTGCCGACATAGCCATCGACCGGCGAGCGGATCGTCGTGTATTCGACGTTCAGCTCCGCGACACGACGTGCCGCTTCCGCTGTCGCGACGCGCGCCTGCGCATCGGCGATCTGCGCTTCGATCACGCTTAACTGACGCTTGGCCGCGACGAGCGACGCGCCGCTGCGATCCACCGCCGCCTGCGCCTTCGTGTAGTCCGCGTCCGCGCGCTCGACGATCTGGTTCGACACCGCATCGTCCTTCACGAGTTCGCGATAGCGGGAACGGTCCTGCCCGGTGCGCGTGAGTTCCGCCGACGACGCGCGCACTTCCGCCTGCTGCTGGTTGATGACGGCCGCCTGCAGCGCGTCCTTCGCCTGCAACTCGACCACCGCCGCGCGCGCGCCCGACAATTCGGCGTCGGCTTGAGCGAGGCGCGCATCGTAATCGCGGGCGTCGAGGCGGATCAGCACTTGCCCCGCCTTAACGGGCTGATTGTCCTGCACGAGCACGTCGGTGACGAAACCGTTCACCTTCGGCGCAAGCACGGTGACATCGCCGCCGACGTAGGCATCGTCGGTCGTCTGAATGAAGCGCAGCACGAGCGCCCAGTACGTGGCCGCCGCGATCAGCACGAGCCCGACCAGGCCAAGCGCGAGCAGCATCCAGGGAATCTTGCGCGCGGGCCGCGCGAGCGCCGGCGCCGCTACCGAAGGAATATTCGTCGTAGGAGTCGTCATCTGCGATGAGTGCATATGCACAATTAAGTTTGAAGGAAGGCTTGAATCCATTGCCCGTCATAGCCCGGAAGACTAGTTGTGCATATGCACCAAGTCAACCGTCACGGCGCGCATGAATGAATGACGCAGACGGAAAGAATCGCGCCGAGCCTGTGCTACAAGGCGCGAAGACGGTTTGCCGGCGCGTCGGGACGCAGGCTCCCGTCGGCGCAGAAGCGCACGGCATGCTCGACGAACGCGCGCACCTTGGCCGGCAACAGCGCGCGCGTGCTGTACGCGATCCGGATTTCGATCGCGGAATCGACGCGCTCGTAGGCGTCGAGCAGCGTGACGAGCCGCCCCGACGCGACCTCGTCGGCCACGAGCGCCGTCGGCAACACGCCGATGCCGAAGCCCTGCAAGGCCATCTCGCGATTGAACACCGCACTGTTCGACGTGATGTCGTGACTGAGCGGCACGCGCAGTTCCTCGCCGCCGATGCGGAACGTGAGCGCCGGCTTGCGGATCGACGGCGACATCGGCACGAAAACATGATCGGCGAGTTCGGACGGATGGCGCGGCGCGGGACGTTGCGCGAGATACGCGGGGCTCGCGACGAGCACGAGCGGAATGGTTTCCAGCAGGCGCGTGACGGCGGTATCGGTCGATAGCATGAAAGGCAGCACGATGGCGAGATCGTAGCCTTCGCCGACGAGATCGATGGGTCGCTCCGTCAGCGTCACGTCGAGGCGCACATGCGGATGCGCGCGCCTGAAGCTCGCGACGAGCGGCGCGTAGCGGCTCATCATCACGGTCGTGTGCGAGACGAGCCGCAACAGGCCGGTCGCTTCGCTCGCGCGGTTCGACGCGCGCTCTTCCATCGCCTGCAATTCGTCGAGCAGACGCGAGCAGTCGGCGAAGAAGCGCTCGGCGGTTTCCGTCAGCGAGATCTGCCGCGTCGTGCGATTGAAGAGCCGGCTGCCGAGGCGGTCTTCGAGGCCGGCGATGGCACGCGATACGACGGGCGGCGACAAGCCGAGTATGTCGGCCGCACGCGCGAAGCTCTTCGCTTCGACCACCGTGCAAAACACCTTCAGGCTCGTCAGATAGTCCATGTGCGCGTTCGCGATGCGTGCGGAAGCCCCGATCATGGCACGAAGCCGCCGCATTCGCACGATGAGACGATCGCGCGGTTTTACGAGCCGCGCGAGCATTCACGCGAAAGACGCACGCGCCTAAAGTTCAACCCATGCCATCCACATGGCCAACACCGAACGAAGGAGCACACCATGTCACGTCTTTCCCAAATCAACGTCAACGAAGCAACGGGCGTCACCGCCGATCTTTTCGCCGCGATCAAGAAGGCCGCGGGCAAGGTGCCGAACGCTTACGCGACCATCGGCACGCATAGCCCGGCCGCGCTCGGCGCAGCGCTCAACGGCGATGCGATTCTCGCGAAGAGCAGCCTCGACAAGGCCGATGTCGAAGCGATCAAGCTCGCCGTCAGCGAACTCGCGGGCTGTGATTACTGTGCCGCCGCGCATACGCTCGTCGGCAAGATGGTCGGGCTGTCGCAGAAGGAAACGCAGCAAATTCGCGCGGGCGAAGCGACCGGCAATGCAAAGCGCGATGCGCTCGTGCGCTTCGTGCGGCATGTCGCGGGCACGACCGGCACGATCGACGCGGCGCGTCTTACCGAAGTGCGCGAAGCGGGCTATTCGGAAGCGCAAGTCATCGACACGCTGTTTGCGATGAGCGTCATCAATTTCACGAACCTCGTGAACCGCGTGAACGACACGGTGATCGACTTCCCTGCTCTCGTCTAAGTTTGCGTCGAGCCTTTGGTCAGCCGGTCGATGACGGAACTCACGAGATCGACCGGCACCGGAAAGACGATCGTCGAGTTCTTGTCGCCGGCGATCGACGTGAGCGTTTGCAGATAGCGCAACTGCATCGCCTGCGGCTGCTGCGCGAGCATCTGCGCAGCTTGCAGCAGCTTCTCCGATGCCTGCAACTCGCCTTCCGCATGGATGATCTTCGCGCGCCGCTCGCGCTCCGCTTCGGCCTGGCGGGCGATCGCGCGGATCATCGTTTCGTTGATGTCGACGTCCTTGATCTCGACGTTCGATACCTTGATGCCCCATGCGTCCGTCTGCGAATCGAGCACGCGCTGGATGTCGGTATTGAGGCGCTCGCGCTCGGACAGCAACTCGTCGAGCTCGTGCTTGCCGAGAATCGCGCGCAACGTGGTTTGTGCGAGCTGGCTCGTCGCTTCGAGAAAACGCGCGACCTGAATCACCGCCTTCTCCGGATCGACGACGCGAAAGTACACGACCGCATTCACCTTCACCGACACGTTGTCGCGCGTGATGACGTCCTGCGGCGGCACGTCGAACACGACGGTGCGCAAGTCTATTCGCACGACCTGCTGCACGACCGGAATGATGAGCACGAGCCCCGGCCCTTTCACCTTCCAGAAGCGCCCGAGCATGAACACGACGCCGCGCTCGTACTCGCGAAAAATACGCACCGCCGACGCGACGATGAAGACGACGAACGCAATGACAATGCCGCTGAAACCGAAGGTAAGCCCCATTTTTCAAGCCTCGTTGTCGATGTGTTCAGGAATGGCCCGCCTCGCGTTCGCCTTCGAGCGGCTCGACGGTCAGCGTAAGACCGTGGCGCGACATCACCCGCACGCGCGCGCCTTCTTGCGGCAACGCTCGCGGCGCGTCCGCCTGCACGCGCCAGCGTTCGCCCTGCACGCGCGCCCAGCCGCTGCCGGATTCGTGCGCCAGCATCACGCCGATGGTGCCGAGCATCGCTTCCCCGCCGCTCACGACGGGCCGCTTGCGCGCTTTCAACGCGACGCCCGACACGGTGAACACGAAGAGCGCCGTGAAGAGCGCGAGCCCGGCAACGAGCCCGACGGGAATGCCGAAGCCGGGAACGTCGGTATCGATCAGCATGAGCGCGCCGATCGCGAACGCGATGATTCCGCCGATGCCGAGCGAGCCGAATGTCGGCAGAAACATTTCCGCGACGAGAAAGCCCATGCCGAGCACGATCAATCCGAGTCCGACGAAACTGATCGGCAATAGTTGCAAAGCGAACAATCCGACGAGCAGGCAGATCGCGCCCGCGACGCCCGGCAGCACCATGCCCGGATTCGCGAACTCGAAGAAGAGGCCGTACATGCCGATCATCATCAGGATGAGCGCGACGCTCGGGTCGGTGATCGTCGCGAGAAAGCGGCTGCGCCAGTCGGGTTGCAGCACGACGAGCGGCGCCTGTTTCGTCGCGAGAACGCGATCGCCGCTCGCGGTTTTGACATGACGGCCGTCGAGTTTCGCGAGCAGGTCGGGAACGTCGTTGGCGGTCACGTCGATGACCTTCTGCTCCAGCGCTTCCGTCGCCGATAACGCGACCGCCTCGCGCACCGCGCGCTCGGCCCATTGCACGTTGCGTCCGCGCAATTGCGCGAGGCCGCGGATGTAGGCGGCGGCGTCCTGCATCTGCTTGCGCGTTTCGGTCGATTGCGCGTCTGCGTTCGACGCCGCCTTGCCCTCGCGCTCCGATCCGCCGATGCCAAGCTGCACCGGCGACGCCGCGCCCAGATTCGTGCCGGGCGCCATCGCGGCGATATGGCTCGCGTACGTGATGTACGTGCCCGCGCTCGCAGCGCGCGCCCCGCTCGGCGCGATGAACGCGGCCACCGGCACCGGCGACGCGAGCATCGCCTGAATGATCGAGCGCATCGAGAGATCGAGGCCGCCGGGCGTGTCGAGTTCGAGCACGACGAGTTGCGCGTGCTCGTCTGCGGCGCGGGCGAGCGAGCGCACGACGTAATCCGCGCTCGCCGGCCCGATCGCGCCCTTCAGCGGAATCACGACGACGGGCGCCGCCACGGCGGCTACGGCGCTCATCGGCACGAGGGCGAACGCCATCAGCAGCAGCGCGTGGCGCACGCGTCTGCACAGCCAGTCAGCGAAGTTCGTTTTCATCGGCGAAAGCCGGACGCGCATATGCGCGGCGGTTCCTCGTGTTTGGTCTCTCTTTTAGCTTAGGTCAATTGCGAGATCACGGCCGGCGCGTCGTTCGGTCGATGACCTTTTCGACATCGGCCGTTTCGCCGAGCTCTTTCACGAAGCGCGCCGTGTCGAAGTCGCCCGACACGCAGCCGTCGAGATAGATGAAGCGGCGCTGCAACGTGAGCCACAAACTCGTTTTCTCGCGCCACTGCAGCGAGGCGTTGAGCGAATTCAGGCGCCGCGTCACGCTTTCGGCGATTTCCTTGTCGTAGTCGTAGCTGTTGGCGAGCCGGCAGCGCCCCGCGATCCAGCAGCTATTGCCGCGTTCGATGCGGTAATGCGCTTCGTCGAGCCATTCCTGATGCGTTTCGACCGGGCCGCGCGGAGCGGCGCAATCGGCGATGGCGCTCGAAACGTGCAGAAACGGATCGTTGCCGCGGTTCTCGCGCCTTTCTTCGGAGTGTGTCCCGTACGGGGCCGCGGCGAGCACAGCCGCCAGCGCGAGCGTTCCGTAAGCCGCGTTTCGTGTCATCGTGCGCGCCTTTCGTGGAGCCATCGTCCAGACAGCATAGTTCATCGCGTCGAATCGAACGCCACGCGGGAAGCCGGTAAACTCACGATGTGGCGCACCGCCCATTCCTCGCACCGAGACCGACATGAAACAGGCACTCCACCATCTGACGGTCGCGACAGGCTCGCGCGGCCTGCACGAAGTCACCCGCGACGTCGATCACTGGATCGACCTTCAGGACATCCGCACTGGCTTGCTCACGCTGTTTTGCCGGCATACGTCGGCATCGTTGCTGATTCAGGAGAACGCCGACCCCGACGTGCGCGTGGATCTCGAACGCTATTTCGAGTCGGTCGCGCCGGAAGCGCCCGGCCGCTACGTGCACGACACCGAAGGCCCCGACGACATGCCCGCGCATCTGCGCACCGCGCTGACCACGGTGCAGCTTTCGATTCCCGTCGAGGCTGGCCGGATGGTGCTCGGCACTTGGCAGGGCATCTACGTGTTCGAGCACCGGACGGCGCAGCATCAGCGCGAACTCGTCTTGCATCTGATCGGTGAGTGACCTAATATACGCACCGCGTATATTTCGGGAGCGGTGACGGTGACTCAGGAACTTCAGCAGCAGACGATTCTTCGCGATGCGATGCGGCGTCTGAACATGACGCGCGACGCGTTCGCATCGCGCATCGGCGTGTCGCGGCGTGCGTTGGACACATGGTTGCTGCCGGACGAATCGCCGGAGTCGCGCGCGATGCCGGAGATCGCCGCGCGCTATGTCGGCGAGATTCTCGGCGGTTTGCCGGAAGGTGGCCCATATACGCAAAGCGCACATTTGACCATCGACTTCGAAGGCCGGCCGCAATTGCTTTCGATCGACCAGTTTTCGCGCGACTCGGCTGAAGCGCTGTTCCGCACGGCCGACATGATGCAGCCCATCGCGCGGCGCAAAAAAATCACGCGCGTGCTCGAAGGCGCGGTGCTTGCAAATCTGTTCTTCGAGGCCAGCACGCGCACGCGCGTGAGTTTCGGCGCGGCGTTCGCGCGCCTCGGCGGCTCCGTGTGCGACACGACCGGCTTCACCTTTTCGTCGATGGCGAAAGGCGAGTCGATCTACGACACGAGCCGCGTCATCAGCGGATACGCCGACGCGATTGTCGTGCGGCATCCGGAGCAAGGCTCCGTCGCGGAATTCGCGCGCGCGACGAACATTCCCGTCATCAATGCCGGCGACGGCCCCGGCGAGCATCCGAGTCAGGCGCTGCTCGATCTGTATACGATCCAGCGCGAGTTTTCGCGTCTCGGCAAGATCGTCGATGGCGCGCATATCGCGATGGTCGGCGATCTCAAGTACGGCCGCACCGTGCATTCGCTCGCCAAGCTGCTCTCGCTTTACAAAGGACTGAAATTTACGCTCGTGTCGCCGGGTTCGCTGGAGATGCCGGCGCATATCATCGAGCGCATCGCGCGCGGCGATCATGTGATCGAACAAACGAGCGACTTGCGCGCGGGACTCGCGGGCGCCGACGTGGTCTACGCGACGCGCATCCAGAAAGAGCGTTTCGCCGATGAGTCCATCGAAGGCTATACGCCGGATTTCCAGATCAACCAGGCGCTCGTCGACGATGTATGCGGACGCGACACGCTCATCATGCATCCGCTGCCGCGCGACAGCCGCCCCGGTGCGAACGATCTCGCCACCGACCTGAATCACGACTCGCGCCTCGCGATCTTCCGTCAGACCGACAACGGCATTGCGGTTCGCATGGCGATTTTCGCGGTGCTGCTCGGCGTCGAGCATCAGGTGCGTCACTCGATGCGCGATGCGGCATGGAAGTCGCCTGCTTCCATCGGTCCGGACGATGCGGTCTTTCATGGCTTCGATTGATACGTTTTTTACACGCGGCGCACATGTCTTTGCGTGACGTTGACGCGAGCCGCCGTATCCTTCTACACAAGGGAAACGTGATGGAGCAACGGCCATGGATATGTCGCTTGCGTGGGCGGTCAGCCGTCGAAAATTGCAGGATGATGGGTTAGGTGCATGTCAACGTGTGCGGGTTCTGGCGCTTGCGCATTTCGCGGATAGCGAAGCGTCGCGGGAACGCATACGCGCGTTGTTTCATTCGCCGCTTGGCATCTACGTGAGTCAGGCGCAGCGTGAAGGTTGCGAACTGCGGCTCGAATTCGATACTGCTAGCGAAGACCTTGCGTTCACCTTGCGAACGTTGAAGCGCGTGTTGCCGGAAGCGCGTGTCGAAGGGATTGCGCCGCGTGTGTTTGCGCATCGGATGAACACGCGCGACGCGGGGTGAGGGTCATGCGGCCGGAAGCTCGCCAGACATCGACTGCCGACGATGATAAGCGGCGGATGATTCCAGTCGCTCAAACTCTTCGTAGGACAGATTCCACGTATCCGGATCGAGTTCGATGCCGCGCTGAATCGCCGCCTCTTCCTCGGGCGTAGGAAGGATGAATCCTTTATACGTTTGTTGCATACCGATTTATCTCTCTTCTGTTGGCGCGGCGCAAACTGATGATGCGCCGCGTTTCGCTTCTCTGCGTGAACACTACGCAAAACATGAAGCCTCGAATGGGCGCGAAATTGACTTCGCGTACCTCTCCATAGTCGCGACGACCATCAACCTTCGGCGCGACATCGTCCCACGCAATCTCCCTCGCAAGCTCCAGCGACACACCATGCTGAAGCCGATTGATCGCGTCCTTCAACGGGTCAAACGTGATGTCGAAGTGCATTCATTGTGGTTCCCAGAAGTAGAAGTGACAAGGCGCGAAAGTTCTGATTTGCGGATTGCGATTCATCCGAACTCCGAACGATTTGCGTCACTTCATTCTTCTGAAAACCTCACGGCTTTTCTATAGACCGATTGGCCAACGAGCACGTATGATCCTGCAGCTCTTCGGATGACGCCCAGTTGCCTGGCTGAACGTGATCGTTGAGAAGAAAGAACGCATGCACGCCATCGCCACGCACGGCGCCGACGAGCAGCAGCGTCTGTTCGCCCATGGTCTGGCCGCGGCTTGCGGCATAGGGCGCGACGAGCTTGAAGGGATCCGTATGCGCGAGATCAGCATCATCGATACGCATCGCGCTGTACACATGGCCGCGCAATCTCACCGGCAGCGGCTTCCACGCCGTGCCGATGCCCGGTCCCAGTTCGCGCAGCGTCTGGGCGACATCCGACGCGAGACAGTCGATATGAATGTGCAATTGATTCTGCGTGCGCCCGCTTGCCGAGTTGATCGCGAGCGAAATTTCGTCGCGCGGCAGCGTCCGGCGCAACGCGCGAAAGACATAGCCGCGCGCATTCCATGCGTCGCGAAAGTAATTCGGCGCGTGGGGCTCGAGCAGTTCGGGACTTTCGATGCCGCTCACGCGCGCGGTCGGAATCAGCAGATACTGCGCGGCGCCGACGATATCCTTCAGCACCGCATAGCCGCCCGCCAGATTCACGTCCGCGCATTTCTGCCGGACCTGCGCGCCCTCGGCGGCGGGCTCGCAGTAGTCGTGGACGATTTCCCACAGCGCGTTGGGATTTGCCGCGCACGCGAGCGGCAGACAGAGCAAACCTGGCGCGGCGAGGCGGCGTAGCTTCTTTGTGATTTTCATCGGCATGATCGGGCGGCGCAAAAAATCGATAGCCTGCCGGATTATGCTTGCAGGCGCGTGACCACGCCGCGAAACGTGACAAAACTCCGCGTCGAATGCAACGCGGAGCTTCGTCGACCGATGCGCAAATCAAGCCGATTCAGCGCGATTCACCGGATGCGGTTCCTTCAGCTTGTTGGCGACGCGCGCCGCCTCGAAGTACGACGCGTTCGGCGGACGCTTCAGATACTGTCCCGCGCCGCGTTCCGCGCGCAGATCGCCGCCGGTCCACGCGAGCGCGCCGCGCGTGAGCGTGTGCGTCGCGACGCCCTGCACTTGCATGCCTTCGAAGACGTTGAAATCGACCTTTTGATGATGCGCCTTTACGGAGATCGTGCGGGTCGCGTTCGGATCCCATACGACGAGATCTGCGTCCGCGCCTATCTGCACCGCCCCCTTTCGCGGATAGAGATTGAAGATTTGCGCCGCGTTCGTCGATGTCACGCGCACGAATTCGTTCGGCGTGAGACGTCCCATGTTGACGCCGTGATGCCACAGCACCGACATGCGATCTTCCACGCCGCCGCAACCGTTGGGGATCTTCGTGAAGTCCTCGCGGCCCATCGCCTTCTGCGATGCGCAGAACACGCAATGATCCGTCGCCGTCGTATGAAGCTGTCCCGATTGCAGCCCGCGCCACAATGCTTCGCGGTGCTCGCTCGTGCGAAACGGCGGGCTCATCACGTGCGCGGCGGCGCGCGTCCAGTCGGGATCGCGATACACCGATTCATCGATCACCAGATGGCCCGGCAACACTTCACCGAACACGCGCAGTCCTTCGTTGCGCGCCTTGGCGATGACATCGACTGCATCTTTCGCCGACACATGCACGATATAGAGCGGCACGCCGAGCACTTGCGCGATGCGGATCGCGCGATTGGCCGCCTCGCCTTCCACTTCGGGCGGACGCGACAACGGATGCGCCTCCGGTCCCCTGAAGCCTTTCGCAAGTAGTTGCTTCTGCAACTGAAAGACGAGCTCGCCGTTTTCCGCGTGCACGGTCGGCAGCGCGCCGAGTTCAAGGGAGCGCGTGAAGCTGTTCACGAGCACTTCGTCGTCGGCCATGATTGCGTTTTTGTAGGCCATGAAGTGCTTGAAGCTCGACACACCGTGTTCGTGAACGAGCAGGCCCATGTCGCGATGCACCGACTCGTCCCACCACGTCACCGCGACGTGAAAGCCGTAGTCCGCCGATGCTTTCTCAGCCCAGCCGCGCCATTCTTTGAACGCATCCATGAGTGGTTGCTTCGGGCTCGGAATCACGAAGTCGATGATGCTCGTCGTGCCGCCTGACAATCCCGCTGCGGTGCCGGTATAGAAATCGTCGCTCGCGGTGGTGCCCATGAAGGGCAGTTCCATGTGCGTGTGCGGATCGATGCCGCCCGGCATGACGTACTGACCGCCGGCGTCTACAGTGTGCGTATCGGACGGTGCCTCTATGTCGAGGCCTATCGCCAGGATCGTGCCACCGGCTTGCGGGTCTGCGCAGAGAACATCGGCGCGGTAGGTGCGGTCAGCGTCGATGATGGTGCCGCCGCGGATCAATGTTGGCATTGAAGTGTCCCTCCGGGGGGTTGTCGTTGCGTTGCGTTGCGTTGCGTTGCGTTGCGTTGCGTTGCGTTGCGTTGCTTGTTCGCTTCCGCTCTCGTGAAATCCTTTGTTCGTGTCGGTCTATTAGCACTGCCCCTGTGCGGGGCGGCACTCACTTTCTTTGCTGCTGCAAAGAAAGTAAGCAAAGAAAGCAGCTCCCGATACGCCCGCGGTCACACGCAATTTGGGTAGTCCTCTCGTCCATCGTGGGCTGCCTAAAGAGTGCCCTCATAGGCCCCATCGGGCTTGGCTCGCGCACGGTCCGTCTCATCGCACCACACACCAAACCGGTTCAGCACCAAATAGCTCCAGCCCGCTTCGCGGCCGAACGGCCAATCGGGTCCGCGAGTGCTTCTTTACTTCCCCTTCCCTCTGACCACGCCGCGTGTTCCTCACGTTGGTTTCCCTTGCAGACCCGGCGGCAGCGCGTAGCGCTGTGCCGAAGCTGTTTCGTGCTGATCCAGCGCCCTTGGAAAACTAGCTTGTCAGACCGTGCGCGATCCAAGCCCGGTTAGTCCTTCGATGGCACTCTTTAGGCGAGTGCCATCTGCGACGAGAGGACTACCCAAATTGCGTGTGACCGCGGGCCTTAACGAGCTGCTTTCTTTGGTTACTTTCTTTGCAGCAGCAAAGAAAGTGACTGCCGCCCCGCACAGGGGCAACGCTCATAGACCACAAAGAAAACGGGATCCGGCGAAGCAAAAGCAAAAGCAAAAGCAAAAGCGAAAGCGAAAGCGAAAGCAAAAAACTCAAGCACTCAAAACCCTGGCCCGCGCGCCACCGCGCAACTTCATCCACGATCCATACACAACGGCAGCCAGCACGAGACCAACGAACCACGCATACGTATAGAGCGTATTGAAAAACGCGGGCACGTTAGGAAAGGAACCCGGAAACGCAGTGTGCAAAAAACCCGGCAGATTCGGCAGCACGCCGACCAAAAGCGCCACCACCGCCGCCACATTCCATCCGCCGCTATACGAATACTCACCGTCTTCATCGAAGAGTTCGCGCTGATCGAGCCGCGTGCCGCGAACCAAAAAGTAATCGACCATCAGAATGCCCGCGACCGGACCGAGCAGCGCCGAATAGCCCACGAGCCACGTGAAGATGTAACCCTGCGTAGTCGCGAGAATCTTCCAAGGCATCATGACGATGGCTATCGTCGCCGTAATCATGCCGCCCGCGCGATACGAAATCCCCTTCGGCCAAAGGCTCGAAAAATCGTAAGCCGGTCCAACAAGATTGGCCGCCAGATTGCAGCACATCGTATCGAGCGTGAGGATGATCAGTGCCACGCCTACACCGATGCCCGTCATGCGGCTCGTGAGATCGATCGGATCCCAGATCGCCTTGCCGTAGATCACGACCGTCGCCGACGTGACGACAACCGAGATCACCGAGAGCAGCGCCATCGGCACAGGCAGGCCGATCGATTGCCCGATCACCTGATCGCGTTGCGTGCGCGCGAAGCGCGTGAAGTCGGGAATGTTCAGCGCGAGCGTCGCCCAGAAGCCGACCATCGCCGTGAGCCCCGGCCAGAACGTGGCCCAGAAAAGCCCCTCCTTCTTGCCGCCCGCGACGAACTGCGACGGCGCCGAAAGCATGGAACCGATGCCGCCCGCCTTGCTCGTCGCCCACCACACGAGCGCGATGCACATCACAACCTTGATCGGCGCAGACCAGCTTTCGAGCCAGCGAATCGAATCGGTGCCGTGCCAGATGAAGTAGAGCTGCAAGGCCCAGAACACGAGAAAGCACGCAAGTTGTCCGAGCGAGATATCGATGAGCGGCAGCGCCGCGCCATGCAATGCGTTTCCCGTCAGGATATTCAAGAGCGTATAGATGGCGCTGCCGCCCAGCCACGTCTGAATGCCGTACCAACCGCACGCGACGATCGCACGCAGCAGCGCCGGCAACTTCGCGCCTTGCGTGCCGAACGACGAGCGCACGAGTACCGCATACGGAATGCCGTGCTTCGCGCCCGCATGGCCGATCAGCAACATCGGCACGAGCACGATCATGTTGCCGAGCAGAACCGTCAACACCGCCTGCCACGGCGACATGCCCTGGTCCGTGAGACCCGCGGCCAGCATGTATGACGCAATGTTCATCACCATGCCGACCCACAACGCCGCGAAGTGATACCACTTCCACGTGCGCTGTGCGGGGCCGGTCGGTGCGAGGTCATCGTTATACAAGCTGCTCGTCTCGACGTCATGCGCTGTCTGATTCATCGGATGCACTCCGGTTGAGTGTGCGGTTGATCATGGGGATTCAACGACGACGAGCGCTACGTTATGTCTATGTTCATGCCGCTTTCGCGGGTTCTTCCGCATCGATGCGCGCGGGATTGTTCGGATGCGTGGTCCAGTTCGCATATTCGCCCGCATCGACGCGTTCCATCGTGATGCACTGCTCGACAGGACAAACGTGCATGCACAGATTGCAGCCGACGCATTCCGAATCGACCACTTCGAAATGACGCTTGCCGTCCTTCTCCTTCAGGATCGCCTGATGCGATGTGTCCTCGCAAGCGATATGACACAGCCCGCACTGGATGCACTTGTCCTGATCGATGCGCGCCTTGATGTCGTACTTGAGATTGAGATGCTTCCAGTCCGTGACGTTCGGCACGGCGCGCCCGCGAATGTCATCGAGCGTTGCGTAGCCTTTCTCGTCCATCCAGTTCGAGAGGCCATCGGCGAGATCGGACACGATGCGAAAGCCGTAGTGCATCGCGGCCGTGCACACCTGCACGCTGCCCGCGCCAAGCACCATGAATTCCGCCGCATCGCGCCACGATGAAATGCCGCCGATGCCGGAGATAGGCAGATTCGGCGTCTGCGGATCGCGCGCGATTTCGGCGACCATGTTCAGCGCGATCGGCTTCACGGCGGGACCACAATAGCCGCCGTGCGTGCCCTTGCCGTCGACGGTCGGCATCGGCGCCATCTGATCGAGATCGACCGCAACGATCGAGTTGATCGTGTTGATGAGCGACACGCCATCGGCGCCGCCTTTGAACGCGGCGCGCGAACCCATGCGAATATCGCTGATGTTCGGCGTGAGCTTCACGAGGCACGGCAGCTTCGTGCCTTCCTTCACCCAGCGCGTCACCATCTCGACGTATTCAGGCACTTGTCCGACGGCCGCGCCCATGCCGCGTTCGCTCATGCCATGCGGACAACCGAAGTTCAGTTCCACCGCATCTGCGCCCGTGTCTTCCACTTGCGTGAGAATCCACTTCCAGTCCTTCTCGTTGCACGGAACCATCAACGAGACGATAAGCGCGCGGTCGGGCCAGTCGCGCTTCACCTGTTCGATCTCGCGCAAGTTCACGTCGAGCGGTCTGTCCGTAATCAGTTCGATGTTATTCAGTCCTGCGATTCTTTGTCCGTTCCATTGCACCGCGCCGTAACGCGAACTCACGTTCACGACGTGCGGATCAAGCCCGAGCGTCTTCCACACGACGCCGCCCCAGCCCGCTTCGAAAGCGCGGTTGACGTTGTAGGCTTTGTCGGTCGGCGGCGCAGACGCGAGCCAGAAAGGATTCGGCGACGTGATGCCGGCGATGTTGCAAGTCAGATCAGCCATGTTCGTGGTTCTCCTTTTGGCTCAGGCGGCTTTGATCGCAGTCAGTTCGAACGACGCGTCGATGGACGCGGCCGCCAGCTTGCCGTCCTGTACGGCCTGCACGGTGAGATCGAGTCCTTCATGGGTCGCGCAATCGCCGCCGGCCCAGACTTTCGCGAGCGTCGTCTGACGGTTCTCGTCGGTGACGATGCGCCCGCCATCGAGCGTCAATAACTCGCGATCGATTCCGACGGGAACAAGCGTTTGCCCGATCGCCTTCAGCACCATGTCCGCTTCGATCACGAAGCGCTCGCCGCCGCGTTCGAACTCGACGCCCGTCACCTGCCCGTTATCGCCGACCAATCGCACCGGATTCGCGTGCGTGACGATGCTCACGCCGTTCGTCTGCGCGAACTCACGTTCGGCCCACGTCGCGCTCATGTTCTCGACGCCCCGTCGATACGCCATCGTCACGTTCGTCGCGCCAAGTTTGCGGCTTTGAACGCACGCATCGACCGCCGTGTTGCCGCCGCCGATCACGACGACGCGCCGCCCGACCGGCACGCTCGCGAGATCATCGGCCTCGCGCACTTGCTCGATGAAATCGACCGCGTTCATCACGCCTTCGAGCGCTTCGCCTTCGAGCGCCAGCTCGCGCACGCCAGCAAGGCCGAACGCGATGAACACTGCGTCGTATTGCTTGCGCAACCCGTCGAGCGTGAAGTCGCGGCCGAGCGACTGACCTATGTTGATCTCGATACCGCCGATCGAATACAGCCATTCGATTTCGCGCTGCGCATAATCCTCGACGGTCTTGTACGCAGCAATGCCGTATTCGTTGAGTCCGCCTGGCTTCTCGCGCGCATCGAAGATCACCGCGCGATGCCCCGCAAGCGCAAGCCGATACGCACACGCGAGTCCCGCCGGTCCCGCACCGACGATCGCAATGCGGCGCCCCGATTCCGGCGCGCGTTCGAATAACGCGACGCCTCTGGCCATCGCCCAATCGGTCGCATGACGCTGCAACGCGCCGATCTTCACCGGCTCGTCGCCCTGATGGTTGCGTACGCAACTACCCTCGCAAAGAATCTCCGTCGGGCACACGCGCGCGCACATTCCGCCGAGCGGATTGGCCGACAGGATATCGACGGCCGCGCCCTTCAGATTGCCGTTGCCGATCTTGCGGATGAAGCCTGGAATGTCGATGCTCGTCGGACATGCCTGGACGCACGGCGCGTCGTAGCAGTAGTGGCAGCGGCTCGCGGCGGCAGCGGCGGCGGTGGCGTCGAGGAGCGGCGCGACATCCGCGAATTCGCATGCGAGCTGTTCCTGCGTGAGGCGATGGCTCGCGATATCGCCGGTCGATTTCATGGTCATGCGCGTTCCTTGTGAGGACGTACGAGTGCCCGCCGTCCGCGTTCGATCGACGCGGACAGTGCTGAACGTAACAACAGAAAACGTCGCTTATGAAGCCGGTTCCGACGCGCGCTCCAGCATTGCGTGCAGCAGCACGTTCGCGCCTGCCTCGATCCATTCCTGCGTCGCGTCTTCGATCTCGTTGTGGCTGATGCCATCGACGCACGGCACGAACACCATCGACGTCGGCGCGACCTGCGCGAGATAGCACGCATCGTGGCCCGCGCCCGACACCATGTCGCGATGCGAATAGCCGAAGCGCTGCGCCGCCGCCCGCACGGAAGCGACGCACGCGGCGTCGAACTTGACGGGCTCGTAGTAGAAGATCTGTTCGAGCGCGGTCTCCAGACCGATCTCGCCCGCGATGCGTGCCACGCCCTCGCGCAACGCGGCATCCATGCGCGCGAGCACGGCATCGTCGGGATGACGGAAATCGACGGTGAAGAACACGCGGCCCGGAATCACGTTGCGCGAGTTCGGATGCACTTGCATCATGCCGACCGTCGCGCACCCGAGCGGCGCGTTGTCGAGGCCGATGCGGTTCACGAGATCGACCACGCGCGATGCGCCGAGGAGCGCATCCTTGCGGCGCGGCATCGGGGTCGGGCCTGCGTGGGCTTCCTGGCCCGTCAGCGTGATCTCGTACCAGCGCTGACCTTGCGCATCGGTGACGACGCCGATCGTCTTGTCTTCGGCCTCGAGTATCGGCCCTTGCTCGATATGCAGCTCGAACGCCGCGTGCAGCTTGCGGCCGCCGCACGGCACATCGCCCGCATAACCGATGCGCTCGAGTTCTTCGCCGATCGTCTTGCCATCGACGTCCTTGCGCGACAGACCGTAATCGAGCGAGAACACGCCCGCGAACACGCCCGACGCAACCATCGCGGGTGCGAAGCGCGAGCCTTCCTCGTTGGTCCAGATGACGACTTCGATCGGATGCTCGGTTTCGATGCCGCGATCGTTGAGCGAGCGGATCACTTCGAGTCCGCCAAGCACGCCGTAGATGCCGTCGAAGCGCCCGCCCGTAGGCTGTGAATCCGCGTGCGAGCCAGTAACCACCGGCAGCGCGTCGAGATTGCGTCCTGCGCGGCGCATGAACACGTTGCCCATCTGATCGACGCTCACCGTGCAGCCCGCTGCCTTCGCCCAGCTCACGATGAGATCGCGCCCTTCGCGATCGAGATCGGTCAGCGCGAGACGGCAGACACCGCCCTTCGGGGTCGCGCCGATTTTGGCCATCGTCATCAGGCTGTCCCATAGACGCTGACCGTTCACCTTGATGGACGTATCGAGACCAGCTTCTCTGATTGCATCCGTTACGACGTTCATTCGCCTCGCTCCTTACGATCGGACTTCGTATGTGAGTGACTTCGTTTCGTGCATGCCGGACGTTTGCGGTGCGATGCTGCACGCGCCCGGTGCACGTTTTTCTTATGCGATGAATGATGCGAACGACACGCCTCTTCGATAAATCGAGCGCTCTTCAAATCCTGTCCAGTTGGACAGGTTGTAGCCGATTAAAATAAGCAAATCAACGTCTTTCGTGTGCGGGCAAACACCGAGCAAATAAAGCGATAAGCGTGCCATTGCGATGCAGCATCGGCAGCTATTGGTTGCAATGGCTTTTTCGACGCGATGCAGCGCCAAACATGCGAATGGCACGAATGACGCGAATCAGGCACGATGCGGCACACGGCCCAAGAATTCGACGATGAAGAACTCGACGATGAGATACGACGACGCGGCGAACGGCATCGCCGGAAACGAAGACACTGCGCCGCCTTCACGGCGTAGCAAGGCGCAAATCCGCGAGAGCAACGAAGCGCAGCTTCTCGCTTGCGCCGAGGAAGTGTTCGCGGAGAAAGGACTCGAAGGCGCGAGCACGGCGATGATCGCCGAACGCGCCGGCTTGCCGAAGGCCAACCTGCATTACTACTTTCCGACAAAGCTCGCGCTCTATCGGCGCGTGCTCGAAGATCTGTTCGAGGACTGGCATCGCGCGGCGGATACCTTCGAATGCAGCGACGATCCCGTGGAAGCGATCGGCGGCTATGTGCGCGCAAAGATGGACCTGTCGCGACGCAGGCCGCTCGGCTCGAAGGTGTGGGCGAGCGAGATCATCCACGGCGCGCATCACATGCAGGACATTCTCAACGAACGCGTGAAGCCCTGGCTCGATACACGCGTCATCGTCATCGAAAGCTGGATCGCGCGCGGCTTGCTCGCGCCGGTCGAGCCGGACACGTTCATGTTCATGATCTGGGCGATCACGCAGCACTATGCCGACTTCGATGCGCAGATACGCGCGTTGAAAGGCAAGCGCGCGCTCACACGCAAGGCCTTCGATGAACAGACGGAAGAAGTCGTGCGACTCGTGATTCGCGCGTGCGGGGCGGTGTCGCCGCGCATGGAAGAGAAAGACGACGCGCAATAAAAAACGCCGGCCGCTCGATGGCGGCCGGCGTTCACTGCTTGCTTCTTGCTTCTTGCTGCTGTACTGCTTTACTACGCACTACTACTGCATTCTCGCAAGTACTGCACTTTCTGATGCTTGCTGCTACTTCAACCGCTACTGCTCACCACATCTACTGCCCTGCTGCATCAACCTTCGATTAGTGACCGAAGTAGACCGAGTTGCGATCCGACATCGACACGTTGGCGCGTGCGGCCGGAGCAGCTACGCCCGATTGCGAAGTGCCAGCGGTCGAAGGACCATAAGCGTTCGCGCCATTTTCAGCGTTCACGCGTGCTTGAGCGGCCTGCAGATTCTGCGGATAGTTCACGCGGTCTTCCGACGGGTTGTAGCCAGCCTTTTCCAGTTGAACCAGTTCAGCGCGGACTTGAGCGCGAGTCACCGGCGCATTGCTTTGTGCCGAAGCGAAAGTCGGGGCAGCCAAAGCAGCAGCGACGACGAGTGCGGGAACGAATGCCTTGATCATGATGAACCTCCAGTAGTCTTGTTTTGAAATCGAAACCGAATCGGAAGCTTTTTAAGCGTTTTCTGATTTCGTTTCGCTTGAAGACAGTGTAGGAGGCCGCGGACTTAGGGGAAACCCCAATTTCAAGGAAACATAATTGTCCGGACCGCAACAATGCGTTTCGCTCCGGTGTTGCGCGGCGTGCGCGGGACGTGTGGCGGACCCTGCTTAAGTTACTGTTTTTCCAGCGTAATTTTCACGTCCGCCGCGCGCACGCGAGATCGCTGCGAATCCGGCCATTGCGCCGACGCCAGCAATTCGTCATCCGGCTGACAGTCAGCAAGCCGCGGTCGCATAGGCAAGCGCGGCCGATACGAGCTCGCGCAACAGCGGTTCGATCGCGTTCGCCTTGGCTTCGTCGTAAGCGAATGGCGGCGCTTCTTCCATGTAGCTGACCTGCGTAAGCTCCAGTTGAACCGCGTGAACGCCCTCTTCGGGCCGCCCGTAACGCCGGGTGATATAGCCGCCCTTGAAGCGCCCGTTGGCCACCGTCGTGTACCGGCCGTCGCGCTCGACGATGCTCGCAAGCCGTTCCGCCAGCCCCGGCGCCGCCGACGCGCCATCCGCCGTGCCGAAGTTGAAATCGGTCAGGCGGCCATCGAAAAAGCGCGGCACGACCGAGCGGATCGAATGCGCTTCCCATAGCAGCACGCGGCCGTGCGTCCGCCGCAGCGCATCGAGCTCGCCGGCGAGCGCATCGTGATACGGCTGCCAGTACATCGCGCGGCGCGCATCGATCTGATCGCGCGACGGCTCGTGGCCCGGCTTGTAGAGCGGCGCCTTGTCGAAGGTATCGACCGGACAGAGCCCCGTCGTGTCGCGGCCGGGATAGAGATTCGCGTCGTCGGGCGGGCGGTTCAGATCGACGACATAGCGCGCGTAGTGCGGCGTCAGGATCGATGCGCCCAGATCGCGCGCAAACGCATAGAGGCGTTCGAGATGCCAATCGCAATCCTCGGTGAGCTTGGCGACGGGCGTCATCTCGTCGGCGAGGGCGCAGGGAATCTGCGTGCCGCGGTGCGGAATCGAAATCAGGAGCGGCGCGTTGCCGCGTTCCAGCGTGAAGATCGAAGAGCCGTTCATGTGAGACCTCAATCCAGCAAGCCGCGCAAGGCGGCGCGATAACGCGCGAGCGCTTCGTCTTCGTCGGCGTGACGGCGCGCGTTGATCACCTTGCGGCCGGAGACGAAGACATCGCGGATCGGCGTCTCGCCATGCTCGCAAAACACCGCGCTCGACATCCACGCGTCGCTCGCATGTCCGCCGATGCCCGGATGCGCGTCGTCGAGCACGAGCCAGTCGGCGCGCAAGCCTTGCGCGAGCGCACCGACAGCGCGTCCCGTCGCGTGCGCGCCGCCATCGAGCGCGGCATCGAAAAGACGATCGGCCGGACGGCTTTGCGTCGGCGACGCCAGCACGTTGCGTTGCTGGCGGCAAAGGCGCTGCCCGTATTCCAGCAGACGCAGCTCCGAGCGCCAGTCGACGCCGACATGACTGTCGGACCCGACGCCGATGCGCCCGCCCGCGTCGAGATAATCGCGCGACGGGAACACGCCGTCGCCGAGATTCGCTTCGGTCGTGAGACACAGACCCGCGACCGCGCCGCTCGCCGCGAGACGCGCGCATTCGTGGGCATCGACGTGCGTCGCGTGCACGAGGCACCAGCGCTCATCGACGTTGAAATGTTCGAGCAGCCAGTCCACCGGACGATGCCCCGTAGCCGCGACGCAGGCGTCCACTTCGGCCATCTGTTCGGCGATATGGATATGCACCGGCGCGCGCTCAAAGCGCGCATCGATTCCCTCGATGAGCGCCGCGAGCGATTCGCCCGACACCGCGCGCAACGAATGCGGCGCGACGCCGTAACGCCGCGCGCCGTTTTCGGGCCGCGAGCGCGCGAGGGCGTCGATGAGCCCGAGCAGCGAATCGGGCGTATTGAGAAAGCGCCGCTGATCGTCGCGCGGCACGCTCTTGCCGAAGCCGCTGTATTCGTAGAGCACCGGCAGCATCGTCATGCCGATGCCCGCGCGCTCCGCCGCATCGACGACGCGCTCCGCGAGTTCCGCGCGATTCGCGTACGGCGCGCCATCGGGCGCGTGATGCACGTAGTGAAACTCGCACACCGACGTGTAGCCCGCCTTCAGCATCTCGATGTAAAGCCAGTGCGCGATATCCGCGATCGATTCCGGGCCGATCCGCGCGGCGAAGCGATACATGAGATCGCGCCAGCTCCAGAACGTATCGGCGACGCTCGCGCGATACTCGGTGAGGCCCGCCATCGCACGCTGGAACGCGTGCGAGTGCAGATTCGGCATGCCGGGCAGGATCGGTCCTTTCGCGCGCTCGACGCCCGCGGGCGCCGCGCTGTCCGGCGTGACGCGCACGAGCGTGCCGGCGTCGTCCCATTCGAGCAGCACGTCGCGACGCCAGCCATCGGCGAGGCGCGCGTGCTCCGCGAAGAATGCGTTCATCGCTTGTCTCCGTTGTTATGTCGATGCGCGTCTACATCATGTCGATGCCGATATGCAGCCACGATGCGCCATCCTGAACCGCGCATTCGAGCGCGCTCGCGCCATCGATGCGCGAGGTGTCGCCTGCTTCGAGCGTATGGCATGTGTCGTCGGCGAACTTGATGTCGAGCCGCCCTTGCACGCAGAACAGAAACGTCACGTCGTGTTCGAACGCGAGCGAGCATGACGCGCGCCCGGCGTTCACCGTTGCGCGCGCGCGATCGCGGCGCACCATCACGTTGAAATCGCGCGTCGGGCCGGCGAGGAGCGTGGCGTGAATCGGCGTCTCGCCGGCAAAGCGCGCGATTGCGAGCGGCGCATCGAGAACATGCACGTCGCCGTGCGCTTCCGTCAGACGCATGCCCGCGCCGTCGAGCAGCACGAGCACGCGATCGACGCCCTCGAACTTCGAGAACGCACCGTCGGATGCGACGTCGGCGAGCGACAGACGCCACGCGAACGCATCGAGCGACACGCCCTGCGGCCCCGCCGCGATCTCGCGCGTGATGCCGCCGCCGTTCTTCCACGGCGTGGGCGTCAGCGAATCGGCACGAATGATCGTCACGTTCAGAAGTGTCCGGTGAATTGGTAGCGGTCGCCGGGATGCCAGAGATTCGCAACCGACGCCACCGCATCGCGCGACCACGTGCGCCGATGCAGCAGCAGACACGGCTCGTGCTCGGCCATCGCGAGCGCGAGCCGAATTTCCGCCGACGGCACCGATGCCTCGATCCGATACTCGACGCGCTGCAGCGGCGCGGCGGTCATCAGATACTGGTTCGGCGTGATCGTCGTGAAATCCTGGCGCGCGTATTCCGGCGCCAGCGCGGGATTCACGTAACGTTCTTCCATCTGTACCGGCTCGTCGTTTTCGAAATGCAGCACGCGCGAATGAAACACCGGGCTGCCGAGCGCGAGATGCATTTCGGCGGCGAGCGCTTCGTCGACGATCGACGCGCCCAAATGCAGCACCTGCGCGCGATACGTGTGACCGCGCGCGACGATTTCATCCGAAATGCTGCGAATCTCGACGAGCGTCGACGCGTATTTCGGCTGCGCGACGAAGGTGCCCGCGCCTTGCACGCGCGTCAGCACCTGTTCGGCGGTCAGTTCGCGCAGCGCGCGGTTCACGGTCATGCGCGCGACCTTGAATTCGCGCGCAAGCTCGTTTTCGGAAGGCACCTGGTCGCCCTCCTTCCACTCGCCGATATGAATGCGCTGGAGAATGTAGTCCTTGATCTCCTGATACGCGGGCGTGCTCATTCAGCTTGTTCCGACGCGAACGAGAACGGGCTGTGCCGCGCGATCGCGCCTTGCTGCACGAGCGTCGCGATCGCGGCGATGTCGGGCGCGAAGTAATGGTCGAGGTCGTAGTGCGGCACGTGCGCGCGCAGCGTCTTCATCACTTCGGCGAGCGGCGCGCTCGTCTGATGCGGCGCGCGCAGATCGACGCCTTGCGCCGCCGCGAGCAGTTCGATCGCGAGGATGTTCGCGGTGTTGCTGGCGATGTCGCCGAGCTTGCGCGCGGCGAACGTCGCCATCGAGACGTGATCTTCCTGATTCGCGGACGTCGGCAGCGAATCGACCGACGCCGGATGCGCGAGCGTCTTGTTCTCCGATGCGAGCGCGGCCGCCGTCACGTGCGCGATCATGAAGCCGGAGTTGACGCCGCCATCGCGCACCAGGAACGGCGGCAGGCCCGAGAGCGTCGCGTCGATCAAAAGCGCGATGCGGCGTTCCGCGAGCGCGCCGATTTCGGCTGCGGCGAGCGCGAGATTGTCGGCCGCGAACGCGACCGGCTCCGCGTGGAAGTTGCCGCCCGAGAGCACTTCGCCCGTATCGGGGAAGATCAGCGGGTTGTCGGAGACGGCGTTCGATTCGATCAGCAGGACATCCGCCGCGTGGCGCATCTGGTCGAGGCACGCGCCCATCACCTGCGGCTGGCAGCGCAGGCTGTACGGGTCCTGCACCTTGTCGCAATCCGCGTGCGACAGATTGATGCCGGAGCCCTTCAGCAGCGTGCGATACGCCGATGCGGCTTCCATCTGCCCGCGATGACCGCGCAGTTCATGGATGCGCGCATCGAACGGAACGACCGAGCCGGCGGCTGCATCGACGGACAGCGCGCCCGCGACGAGCGCGGTGCGGAACAGATCTTCGATCGCGAAAAGGTTGTAAAGCGCGAGCGCCGCCGACGCCTGCGTGCCGTTCAGCAGCGCGAGTCCTTCCTTCGCCTGCAGCGTGAGCGGCTTGAGGCCCGCGACCGCCAGACCGTCGAGCGCACTGGCGCGCTCACCGCGAATCGTGACTTCGCCGATGCCGAGCAGCACCGTCGACATATGCGCGAGCGGCGCGAGGTCGCCCGATGCGCCGACCGAACCCTTGATCGGGATGATCGGCAGGACGTCGGCGTTGAAGAGCGTGATGAGCGCGTCGATGACTTCGCGGCGGATGCCCGAATGGCCGCGCCCGAGACTCGACAGCTTGAGCGCCATCAAAAGCCGCACGACCGGACGCGACATCGGCTCGCCCACGCCCACCGCATGCGACAGCACGAGATTCTTTTGCAGCAGTTCCAGCTGATCGGCCGGAATGTGCGTATTGGCGAGCCGCCCGAAGCCCGTATTGATGCCGTAAGCCGGATCGCCCTTCGCGGCGATCGCGGCGACTGCGCGCGCGCTGGCATCGATCGCGTCGAAGCTGGCCGGATCGAGCAGAAGCGGGTCCGAGCCTCGCGCGATGCGGCGCAGTTGCGGCAGCGTCAGTTTTCCGGGCGTAAGCGTGATCATGGTTCGTCCTGTCTATACAAGTTAGACTCAAGTCTAATCGCGCAGAAAGGACGAAACAAGGGGTTATCCGGGATTTCACTAGGCTCGCCCCGGAAGATCGACGCGTGTTGTCTATACAGATTTCACAGATCCAGCACTTTCTCCATCACGAACTGGACAAAGCGCTGCTGCCGCACGACGACGGCGCGCGCCAGCAGCATCGTGAAACCGCAATATTCGAAGAAAGGCCGCCCCGTGACGCTCGAATAGGTATGCAGCGTCGTCAGGCCGAGCACCTCCGCTTCGGCCTCGATGCGCGCGAGCAGCGACGTCGCCACGCTTTTGCGCTGATGTATCGGATCGACGAACATCATGTCGATGAGACCGTTCTTCTCGAGATCGGCGAAGCCCGCGAGTTCGCCGTCGACAAGTCCGACCCAAGTCGGGCGGCTCAAGCGCGCGAGTTCCCATTCGTCGCGATCGGCTTGCGACCAGGCTGCGATCTGCGCTTCGTTATAGTCGGCCGATGCCGTTTCGCGAACGGCGCGTTGGAACAGATCGATTACACCGTCGAGATCGCTCGCACGATACGGTCTGACTTCGATGAGCGGCAGGCCTGGCATTTCATCACCTTCGTTACTGTCAAAAGAAAAAACCGCTGCCGAAGCAGCGAGGGTCTAGCGTTCAAAACGCGGGAAAAAAACTTTACGGGAATGAGCGGAATCGGCGCGCGCAAACGTTCAAATCGATAAAAAGACGGATGCCGATGCCGCGCCGCCGATCGGGTCCTTCAGGAAGCGACGGCCACCGTCGCGATGCCGAGCGCGGTCATCACGAGCGACGCGCCAACGTGAATCGCGATCTCCCCGAGCGCCCAGCCGAGCCGCCCTTGCTGCAGATGCGCGACCACTTCGGCCGAGAACGTGGAAAACGTGGACAGGCCGCCCATCAATCCGGTGATGATGAACAGGCGCCATTCCACCGAAATATCGGGAAAGCGCGCGAAAAAAGCGACCGCTACGCCGATGATGTAGCCCGCAATGACGTTCGCCGCAAAGGTGCCGAGCGGCAGATTCGGAAAAATCGCATTCAGGCGCAAGCCGAGGACCCATCTGAGCAACGAACCCAGCCCGCCGCCGAGCCCCACGGCGATGATCGACAGATACATGAAATGTGTTAAATCAGTTCGAAGAAAACTGCGTTATGCCCCGCGGGCGAGCCGCTCGATCAGCGCGCCACGGCTCGTCTCGACGATCCAGCCGCCCTTGTGCCGCACATGCGCCGCCCATGTGCCGTCGCGCCGCTCTTCCCAGCAACCGGCATCGTGACCGTCGATGAAGAGCGAGCCGCGCACGACAAGTTGCGGATCGGCGGGATCGAGGACTTCGTCGTCGTTATGTTCAAGCTTCACGGTATGCATGAGCGTCGTCTGCAAGCAAGTCGAAACCATGAGCGGTCTCGCGAAAGACGCCATTCTAACGATACTCGAAGCGCCTGGTTCAACCACTCACCGTATCATGAAAGACATTGCCGAAAGGCAATTGAGTATCCGCACGACATGCTCCATCGAAGGCGCATCGAAAGCGAGCGTCACGGCATCGATGCGTTCGAGCGTCGGCCATTGGCAGAAGAGATCGGCGAATGCGCTCGTTTGCGCGCGCAACTCGCAGCGGTGTTCCGTGATCGCCGGACGGCGGGCATGTCCGGAAGACGTTTCGATCGTTTCGCGCGCGGCGAGCCGGATCGCCTCGCACGCTGCGGCGGGCGTTTCGGTGACACCGCTCGAATAGCCGTGCGCCGTCTTCACGCAGAGAAAGCGCGCGCCTGGGAATGCGGGCAGCGTTTCGGCGCCGAACACGTCGTCGCCGGTCAGCAGCGCGATGCGTGCGCCGCGTTCCTCGGCAAGCCGCCCATAGAGTCCGGCCTCGCCCACTTCCTCGCCGTCGAGCATGACGCGCGCAAAGGCCGCGCTGTTGATCGTATGCGCGAGAATGCCGCGGCTTTGCGCGCGCGCGTGATAGCCGATCATGAACACGATTTCCGGCGATGCTTCCAGTCCCGCCATCATGCCGAGCGTGCGCGGCTTGCCGAGCACGAGCCGCGCGCGTTGATCGATGAGATCGGGCATCAGATTGCGAAAGCCGCCATGCGAATCGTTGATCCAGACTTGCGTCGCACCGCCATCGAATGCACCTTGTGCGGCCGCATCGGCTTCGCGCGACATCCAGCGGCGCGCCTGTTCGTATTCCGTGTTGCCGGCGCGCGTCTGCTCCGGATGAAACACGCCCGCGATGCCTTCGATATCCACCGAGATCAGCACTTTCATGGTCGTGTTCTCAATGCGTCCTTGAGTGAGATGCGCCGATGACCGTTGCGCCCGGCGACCGTTTCCGCGCTGTAAAGCGCATCGAGGATCGCCTGTTCGGTGGCATCGGCGGCGGCTTGAAACAGCGGATCGAGACGCGCGTCGTTGATGAGCGGCGGCATCGCGATGAAGTCTGCATCGTGCGGCACGGTGTACGCGGTCGTGAAGGCGAGCGAGATGTCGCCGCTGCCGTGTCCGAAGACCGATCCGGTGCGTGCGAGACCGGCGGCGGCGCGCATCGCGAGACGGCGCAACTGACGTGCATCGAGCGGCGCATCGGTGGCGATCAACATGATGATCGATCCTTGCTCGGGCTTCTCATCGATGCTCGATTGAAGTTTGCGACCGAGCGCTTCGCCTTCGACAATCAATTGCTGCAGCTTGCCGAAATTGGCGAGCACGAGCGCGCCCGTCGTATAAGCGTCGCCGCCGATATGCACCACACGCGAAGCCGAACCCATGCCGCCCTTCAGTTCGAAGCACGACATGCCCCGCCCCGCGCCGACCGCGCCGCGCTCGAACTCGACACTGCACGCCTCGAGTGCGCTCGTGTAGTGCGCTTCGTGAATCGCGAGCGCCTGCATGTCGTTGAGATAGCCATCGTTGCATTCGAACACGAGCGGATTCACGCTCGGGTCTTCGCGTCCGATGCGCGGATTCGCAGCAATGGCCGCGCGAATCTGCGCATTGGCGAGCGTGCCGACGCCGAACGTGTTGGTCAGCGCGATCGGCGTTTCGATCACGCCAAGCTCGTCGATCTGAACGAGCCCGACGCTCTTGCCGAACCCGTTGATGACGCACGCCGCAGCGGGCACCTTGTCGCGATACACGTCGCCGTCATGCGGACGAATCACCGTGACGCCGGTCTGCACCGCACCTTGCGCAAGCGTGCAATGACCGACCGTCACACCCGCGACATCCGCGATCGTGCCGCGCGGCCCCGCGACGAGCGAGCCGATGTGCATCATGGCCGGTCGAGCTTCGGATCGAGCGCGTCGCGCAGGCCGTCGCCGAGCAGATTGAACGCGAGCACCGTGAAGAAGATCGCGAGACTCGGGAAGATGGCGACATGCGGCGCCATCGCCATGTCGGCGCGCGCTTCGTTGAGCATCGCGCCCCACTCGGGCGTCGGCGGCTGCGCGCCGAGTCCGAGAAACGACAGGCTCGCGGCCGTGATGATCGACGTGCCGATCCGCATCGTGAAGTACACGACCACCGATGAAATCGTGCCGGGCAGAATGTGCCGCGCGAGTATCGTCCAGTCCGAGGCGCCGATGCTCTTGGCCGCCTCGATATACGTGAGATGCTTCAGCGCGAGCGTATTGCCGCGCACGAGCCGCGCGAACGCGGGAATGCTGAAGATCGCGACCGCGCACACGACATTCACCATGCCGTTACCGAGAATCGCGACGACGCCGATCGCGAGCAGAATGCCGGGAAACGCGAAGAGCACGTCCGCGATACGCATCACGATGCGGTCCCACCATCCTTCGTAGTAGCCCGCGAGCAAGCCGAAGAACGTGCCGATCACCGCGCCGAGCACGACCGAGAGCAATCCCGCCGTCAACGATATGCGGCTGCCGACGAGTATGCGGCTCAGAATGTCGCGGCCCAGAGCATCGACGCCGAACCAGTGCGCAGCCGAAGGACCGGCGTTGAGGGCGTCGTAGTCGAAGTAGTTTTCCGGGTCATACGGCGCGATGTACGGCGCGATGATCGCGATCACGATCAGCAGCAGCACGAACACGGCCGCGATCATCGCGATGTGTTGCCGCCTGAACTTGCGCCAGAACTCGGTCCACGGCGTGCGGATCTCTTGCGGCGCGGTTGTCGCGCTTTCGGCTGTCACGCTCATCGCGTCCTCACTTGAAGCGAATGGTCGGATTGATGATCGCGTACAGCACGTCCACGATCAGATTGATCACGATGAACTCCAGCGAGAACAGCAGCACCTCTGCCTGAATCACGGGATAGTCGCGCATCTCGACGGCATCGACGAGCAGGCGGCCAAGGCCCGGCCAGTTGAACACCTTCTCGACGACGATCGAGCCGCCGAGCAGAAAGCCGAATTGCAGGCCCATCATCGTGACGACGGGAATCATCGCGTTGCGCAGGCAGTGCTTCACGATGACCATCGGCTCATGCACGCCCTTTGCGCGCGCGGTGCGCACGAAGTCCTCGCCGAGCACTTCGACGAACGACGCGCGCGTGAAGCGCGCCATGACGGCGGCCACCGCCGCGCCCAGCGTGATCGATGGCAGCACGTAGCCTTTCCACGTTCCGTCATCGACGATGGGCAGCCAGCCGAGCTTCACCGAGAAGATTTCCATCAGCAGCATGCCGAGCGCGAAGGCCGGAAACGAGATGCCCGACACCGCGAGCGTCATGCCCAGTCGATCGGGCCAGCGATTGCGCCACACCGCCGACACGATGCCGATGGTCATGCCGAAGATCACGGCCCATACCATGCTCGCGAGCGTGAGCCACAAGGTCGGCATGAAGCGCTCGGCGATTTCCGTCGACACGGGCCGCTTGCTGCGCGTGGACATGCCGAAATCGAAATGCACGACCTTGCCGAAGAAGCTCACGAGCTGTTGCGGCAGCGGCTTGTCGAGGCCGAGATCGGCGCGCACGAGCGCGACCGTGGCTTCGTCGGCTTCCGCGCCTGCTGCGAGACGCGCGGGATCGCCCGGCAGCATGTGCACGAAGAAGAACACCAGCACTGCGACGATGAAGAGTGTCGGCAGCAATCCGAACAGGCGTTTGGCGATGAAGTTGAGCATCGTGTTCGTCAGATAAGGCCGGGCGATGAAGCCCGGCCGTCGTCCATCACTTGATTGCGATTTCGTCGAAGTTGAACGAGCCGTCCGGCATCACGTATGCGCCCGACAGACGCTTGCTGCGCGCATACACGACCTTTTCCGTGACGAGGAAGATCCACGGTGCATCGGCCCAGATGCGTTTTTGCGCATCGGCGTAGAGCTTCGCTTTCTCGTTGCGATCGGTCGTCGCGAGCGCTTTTTGCAGATCGTCATCGACTTGATCGTTCTTGTAGTACGCCGTGTTGAAGAGCTTCGGCGGGAACGAGCCGCCGCTCAGGAGCGGCGAGATCGCCCAGTCCGCTTCGCCCGTCGACGACGACCAGCCGATGTAGAGCATGCGTACCGGCGCGGTCTTCGGATCGGGCGCGCTCTCGATGCGCTGCACGCGCTGCCCCGCTTCGAGCGCTTCGACCGATGCCTTCACGCCCACTTGCGCGAGTTGCTGCTGCACGAACTGGATGATCTTCTGCGCGGTCGTATGGTTATAGCCGGACCACAACACGGTTTCGAAGCCGTTCGGATAACCGGCTTCCTTCAACAGCTCGCGCGCCTTCGCGGGATCGTATTTCCACGGTCCGAGCTTCGGCGTCGCGTAGTCGACGCCCGGCGGCACGACGCCTTCGGACGGCACGGCATAACCCGCGAACGCGACCTTGACGAGCGCTTCCTTGTTGATCGCGTAGTTCATCGCCTCGCGCACCTTCGGATTGTCGAAGGGCTTCTGCAGCGTATTCATGCTGACGTAGCGCTGAATGATCGAAGGCGCCGCGATCAGATCGACCTTCGGACTCGACTTGAGCGTCGCGGCCTGCTCGAACGGAATCGAGAACGCGAAGTCCGCTTCGCCCGTTTGCATGAGCGCGGCGCGCGTGTTGTTATCGACCACGGGCTTCCAGTCGATCATGTCGATCTTCGGCAAGCCCTTGCGCCAGTAGCCCGCGAACTTCTTCACTTTCAGGTCGTCGGTCTGCTTCCATTCGACGAACTCGAACGGCCCCGTGCCGACCGGATGGAACGCGATGTCCTTGCCGTATTTCTGCAGCGCGGTCGGCGAGATCATCACCGCCGACGGGTGCGCGAGCACGTTGATGAACGCCGAGAACGGAATCTTCAGCGTGATCTTCACCGTGTACGGATCGACCACTTCGGTCTTCTCGATCTTGTTGAAGAGGTTGTAGCGCTTCAGCTTGTTGTCCGGATTCGTCACGCGGTCGAAGACGGCCTTCACCGCATCGGCGTTGAAGTCGGTGCCGTCCTGGAACTTCACGTCCTTGCGCAGATGGATCGTGTACACCTTCGCGTCGGGGCTCGCCTCGTAGCTCGTCGCGAGCACGTTGCGAATCTTCATGTCCTTGTCGAAACCGAACAAGCCTTCGTAGAACGACTTCGCCACGGCTTGCGAGAGCGTGTCGTTGGCGTCGTACGGATCCATCGTCGTGAAGGTCGAGGCGACGGCCATCACGGCGGTGCTTTGCGCGTGCGCAGCGACCGGCGCGAGAACGGTCAATGTGGCGAACGCGCTTGCTGCGAGCATCGCGCGCAATTTGAAGGACGGCATCGTTGGACTCCTTGTTGAAGTGCTTTTCGAGGTGCTCTTCGAATTGCTTTTAGTAAGCGCCGCCAACGTGATGCTCGGCGACAAAGTGATCAGGTCCGACAGCAACCAGTTTTGCGACGATCGGCTCATCGCCGAGCTTGCGGATCGGGCTTGGAATCTCGTCGGCGGCGAGCATGCGCTTCGCGTGCCGACGCGACGGATCGGCGACCGGCACCGCGCTCATCAGCTTGCGCGTGTACGGATGACGCGGCGCTTCGAACACCGCCGCGCGCGGCCCGATCTCGACGATCTGCCCGAGATACATCACCGCCACGCGATGACTCACGCGCTCCACGACCGCCATGTCGTGCGAAATGAAGAGATACGCGACGCCCAGTTCGCGCTGCAAATCCAGCATCAGATTGACGATCTGCGCGCGCACGGAGACATCGAGCGCGGACACGGATTCATCGGCGATCACGACTTTCGGGTTCAACGCGAGCGCGCGCGCAATCGCGATGCGCTGCCTCTGACCGCCCGAGAATTCATGCGGATAACGTTGCGCGGCTTCGGGCGGCAAGCCCACTTTGTCGAGCAGCCAGTCGACCCGCGCCTGTGCTTGTCTTCCGCTCGCGACGCCATGCACGAGCAGCGGTTCCATCACCGAAAAGCCCACGGTCAGACGCGGATTGAGCGACGCGAACGGGTCCTGAAAAATGAACTGGATATTGCGCCTGAGCGCCTGCAACGCGTGACCTTCGAGCTTGCTGATATCGCGTCCATCGAATTCGATGGACCCGCTCTGGCTCTCGACGAGCCTGAGCAGCGAACGTCCCGTCGTCGATTTGCCGCAACCCGATTCGCCGACGAGCGCAAGCGTTTCGCCAGGCCGCAAGTCGAAGCTCACGCGTTCGACCGCGTGCACTGCCGCCGTCGTTCGGCCAAAGAGGCCGCTCTTCACCGGAAAGCGCGTGACCAGATCGCGCACGCGCAGTATCGGTTCAATGGCTTCATCGACGGCGGGCTGCTTCTCCTTCTCGACCGCTTCCGACGGACGCAACGCGCTCGCATCGTCGGGCGCGATGTCGGCGGACTCGACTTCGAGGATCGGGAATTTCGCGGGACGATCGGTGCCGCGCATCGCGCCGAGCGTCGGCACGGCGGCGAGCAGCGCTTTCGTGTACGGATGCTTCGGCGCATGAAACAGCGCGTCCGATGGCGCCTCTTCCACCTTCTCGCCGCGATACATGACGAGCACGCGATCGGCCACTTCCGCGACCACGCCCATGTCGTGCGTGATGAAGATCACGCCCATGTTCATCTCGTCCTGCAAGCCGCGCACGAGTTGCAGGATCTGCGCCTGAATCGTCACGTCGAGCGCGGTCGTCGGCTCATCGGCGATCAAGAGCGCGGGCTTGCACGAGAGCGCCATCGCGATCATCACGCGCTGGCGCATGCCGCCCGACAACTGATGCGGATAGCGCGCGAACACGCGCCTCGCCTCGGGAATCCGCACGAGATCGAGCAGACGCAATGCCTCGGCGCGCGCATCGGAACGGCTCTTGCCTTGATGCAACGCGATCGCTTCCGCAATCTGGTCGCCGACCGTGAACACGGGATTGAGCGATGTCATCGGCTCCTGGAAGATCATCGCGATGTCCGCGCCGCGTACACCGCGCATCGTCGCCGACGATGCTTTCGCGAGATCGAGCACTTGCCCGTTGCGCCGGCGAAACGCGATGCTGCCCGACACGATCTGTCCGCCGCCATGCTCGACGAGACGCATGAGCGCGAGCGACGTGACCGACTTGCCCGAGCCCGATTCGCCGACGATCGCAAGCGTCTCGCCGCGGTCGACGCTAAACGAGATGTTGCGCACCGCTTCGATGGTGCGCGAGCGCGAGCGGAAATTCACGGACAGGCCGTGTACGTCGATGACGCACGCTTCGGGCAGCGTCATCATCGATAGATCGCCGTGACGGGCGCTTCGCCCACGCGCGCGAATCCGCGATACATGCCTTCCGTGTTGAACGGCAGCACGACGTTGCCTTTCGCATCGACGGCGACGAGTCCGCCGCGTCCTTCGATGCGCGGCAGCTTGTTCATCACGACATCGTTCGATGCTTCTTCCAGCGACACGCCGCGATATTCCATCTGCGCCGACACGTCATACGCCGCGAGCATGCGGATGAACATCTCGCCCGTGCCCGTCGTGGAGACCGCGCACGTCGCGTCGTTCGCATAGCAGCCCGCGCCGATCAGGGGCGCATCGCCGACGCGACCCGCCTGCTTGTTCGTGATGCCGCCCGTCGACGTCGCCGCCGCGAGATGACCGTTCGAATCGAGCGCGACCGCGCCGACCGTGCCGAACTTCTTGTCGGGATCGATAGGATCGTCCGGGCCGTTATCGAAGGCGAATTTCGTCATCGCATCGTGATCGAGCATGGTGCCGGACGTGCCACGCGCCTTCTGCCATTGCTGAAAGCGCGCTTCCGTGTAGAAGTACGACGGATCGACGAATTCGAGACCCTGCGACTGCGCGAAGGCTTCCGCGCCGGCGCCCGTAAACATGACGTGATCGCTCGCGTCGAGCACGCGGCGCGCGGCGAGCACCGGGTTCTTCACGCGCGTCACGCAACTGATCGCGCCCGCTTCGAGCGTCGCGCCGTCCATCACGGAGGCGTCGAGTTCGTGCGTGCCGGCCGCCGTGAACACCGCGCCGTGCCCCGCGTTGAAGAGCGGACAGTCTTCGAGCAGACGCACGGCTTCGGTGACGGCGTCGAGCGCGCTGCCGCCATCGGCGAGCACGCGCTGAGCCGCGCTGAGAATGTCGGTGAGCGCGGCGAGATAGCGCCCTTCCGTTTCGGCGTTCATCGCGCTGCGCAGGAGCGTGCCCGCGCCGCCGTGAATCGCAATGACTGGTGTGACCTTCATGAGTCGCGCGGTTCCCTGTGAGTGTGTCGTTTCGCGGTCGTGCGGCGCGTCGTATGAGCGGCGCGCGCATCTTTGGCGAGCGCCGGGGCGACGAGCCACGGCAACACGAATTCGGTCAATCCCGATGCCGCCTCCACCGAACGCTTCGCCCGATGCGCGACCGCATCGCACAGCGCTTCGATGACGGCGAGCACGGCGGTATCGCAATTCGCCGCGAGCCTGCGCTCGGCGCGGATCGCGAGCACGAGATCGGCGACCTGCGCGAGCGGCGACGCGGCGCTGTCCGTCAACGCGACCACGCGCAAGCCGTGATCGCGCGCGAGCCGCGCAAGCGTGATGGTGTCGTCGACATAGCGCGGGAACGCGATCGCGACGAGCACATCGCCGCGCGAAGCCGTGAAAAGCCTGCGCGCCGCGTGCGACGGCCCGCCCATCAGCGCGAGCGATTGCACGTTCGCGCAATACGGCGTGAGACCGTGCTCCATCAGGCCGGCGAGAAACGCGCTCGCGCCGTAGCCGATCACGAAGACGCGCGGCGCGGCGAGAATCGTATCGACGATCGCTTCGGCCCTCGCGCCATCGACGGATGTTTGCGCGAGACGCAGATTCGCCGCCGCCTGTGCAAGCGATGCATCGAATACTTCGGCGCCGCTCGCCGGCGATTCGAGCGCGGTGCGCAAGCGCTCGACCGGCGCGATGGTCGCCTCGAAGCCGCGCACGAGCGCCTCGCGAAACGCGGGATAGCCGGAGAATCCGAGCGCACGCGCAAAACGGTTCGCCGTCGCCACCGACGCGCCCACCGCGCCCGCCAGTTCGTCGATACGCATCGTCGCCGAGCGGAACAGATTCGCGAGCACGAACGCCCCCATGCGCCGATGGATCGGCGTGAGCGTCGGCATGGCCGCCGCGATGCGCGCGGAGATCAGATCGTCGGCGCTCGCCGGCGCACGGACCGATAGTGAACGGGACATGAAATGCGCTGCGCCCTCATGGCGATTGAACGCGATGAAAGTATATTTACTCGAAAATCCGGCCAAAAAAAATTCATTTTCATCGAACTCGGGTTTTCGATAAGGCGCGCCACGGCCCGCAACTCGGCCGCATCCGATGCCTCGGACGCGCACGATCATGCACAATACGGAGCGCGTCGCGATGCAAGATCGCGCGTCTTCAGTCCTCCACGATCCCTATGAATTTCGATTTCCTGCCCGATCCGCTGCCGCATCTGCTCGCCATTCATCCGTGGGCGCAAACGGTCGCGGGTCTCGTCGCGCTCGCGCTGATCGCGCTCTTCGTGCAATGGGTCGTGGCCCGCATCGTGCTCCATGTCGCGCATCGCCTGCTCGTGCTCGCGGGGCATCAGAAGTGGGACCGCGCGTTCATCAAGCATCGCGCTTATCACCGGCTTTGGTATGCGGTGCCGTTCGCGACGGTCGCGCTCGGCATCGACGAAGTGCCGCGCATCGGTCACTGGGCGACGATCATCGGCCGCGTCGCGCACGGCGGCGCGTGGATCTGCATGTTCTTCGCCGCGGGCAGCGCCCTGTCCGCGTGGCAGGACGTTTATGCGGAAAGCAAGGAAGCGCAGACACGCTCGATCAAAGGCTACATCCAGATCGGCAAGCTCGGACTCGCGCTCGTATGCGGCGTGCTCGTCCTGTCGATACTGATCGACCGTTCGCCGCTCTGGATGCTCTCCGGTCTCGGCGCGCTCTCGGCCGTGCTGCTGCTCGTGTTCAAGGACACCTTGCTGTCGCTCGTCGCGAGCACGCAACTGACGTCGAACGACATGCTGCGCATCGGCGACTGGATCGAAATGCCGCAAGCCGCCGCCGATGGCTTCGTGAAGGACATCGCGCTGCACACCGTCAAGGTGCAGAACTGGGACAACACCGTGACCACGGTGCCGACCTACAAGCTCTTTTCGGAGAGCTATCGCAACTATCGGCACATGTTTGAATCGGGCGGGCGGCGCATCAAGCGGACGATGCGTATCGACGCGCAATGCGTGCGCTTTCTCACCGAGGAAGAGACTGCGCGCCTGAAACGCTTTCGCCTGCTGCACGATTATCTGGAACAGAAGCAGACCGAGGTGGAGCAAACCAACCGCAATCTCGGCGAACTCGCGAACGAGCCCGCGAACCGGCGGCGGCTCACGAACATCGGCACGTTCCGCGCGTACGGGCTTGCGTTTTTGCAGCGCCATCCGGAGATTCGCCAGGACATGGCGATCATGGTGCGAATGATGGAGCCGCAATCGGACGGCATCCCTGTCGAGGTTTATTGCTTCACCGCGACCACCGCGTGGACGCAATACGAGCGCATTCAGGGCGACGTCTTCGATCATCTGCTCTCGATCCTTCCCGAGATGGGCCTGCGGCTTTATCAGGCGCCGTCGGGCAGCGACTTCTCGGGCGTCGCGGGCCGCCTGCGCGGCGAAATGCCGATGCTGTAACGCGCGCAGGATTCGCCGTCGAAAAGAATCAGGCAAGAATCCGCCATTTTTGTGTATTCACGTTGACGCTTCCCGTCCGTACGATTCAACCATCGCCGATGCGCCTTTTTTCCGCGGTTTCGCAGCCGCGGTGAAGTCGTTTTTTCTCGCGCATCGCCATTCAATCGTCATAAAAGGAAAACTCAACGTGATCGATCGCGTCCATGCCATGCGTGTCTTTACGCGTGTCGTCGATACGAACAGTTTCACGCGCGCCGCCGAGTCGCTCGGCATGCCGCGCGCGAGTGTTTCGACGACCGTGCAACAACTCGAAGCGCTAGTCGGCGTGCAATTGCTCGCACGCACGACGCGGCGCCTGAATCTCACCGTCGACGGCGCCGCTTATTACGAGCGCTGCGCGCAAATTCTCGCCGATATCGACGAGCTCGAATCCGGTTTCGGCGCGGGCGAAGAGCGCCTGCGCGGACGGCTGCGCGTCGAAATGCCGGATACCGTCGCGACGTCGATCGTCGTGCCCGCGCTGCCGGAGTTCCACGCGCGCTATCCGCAGATCGAACTGTCGATCGGCATCGGCAATCGCAATGTGGATCTCGTCGGCGAAGGCGTCGATTGCAGCGTGCAGCTCGGCGAATTGCCCGATTCCGGATTGATCGCGCGCCGGCTCGGCATGCTCGAACAGGTGACGTGCGCGAGTCCCGCGTATCTGGAGAAGCACGGCACGCCGGAAACGCTCGACGAGCTCGCGCAGCACGTCGCGGTGAACTGTCTTGCGGAGAAAAGCGGGCGCCCGGCCGACTTCGATTTCGCTGTCGACGGCGAAGCCGTCACGATGAAGATGCGCGGTTTCGTTCAGGTCGCGGACGAGCACGCGTACCTCGCGTGCGGCGTCGAAGGGCTCGGGCTCATTCAGCCGCTGCGGATCGCGGCGCAGCCTTATCTGCGCTCGGGACAGTTGCGCGAAGTGCTGCCGCAATGGAAATCGCCGCCGCTCAAGGTGTCGGTGGCGTTCCTGAAGAGCCGTCAGGCGACGCCGCGCGTATCCGCGTTCGTCGACTGGCTCGCGACGCTCTTCGAGCGTTCGCAACAGATCGACGATACGTTGACGAGCCTGTATCGCTCGGCGCAGCGGCGCGGTTCCTCGCGGCGGGACCGGCCGGAGGAAGAAACCGCCGACGCGTGATCTTCGCGTCGCGCTATCGCACGGGCGTGGCTGCGTTCGCGCCCACGACCGTGTTCCACTTGCGCACTTCCCAACGCTCCACCAGCCCGTTCGTCACGTAAGGATCGTTCTTCGCGAAATCTTCGGCGGCGGCGGGCGATTCGCTGTGAAACAGCAGCATCGCGCGATCGGTGGGTGCATCGAGCGCCCCGGCGAGCACGATTTCGCCCCGTTCGACCGCCGCCCACGCGAGCGCCAGATGCTCATCGCGAAACTGCGCGCGGCGCTCCAGATAGTCAGACCGAAGTTCGTAAATCAACAGATAGTGCATCGCCATCTCCTTTGGTGCGAACAGTGCCGGATTTATCAAGCTAGTTTGTCCTATTTCCGAAAATAAAACCAAGAGTTCAATCGGAAGGCTCTGATCGCCTTGCGATCCCGTATCGAAGATCATGTGCGGATACTTGTAAAGGACTCTGCCATGAACCGCGATCAACCTCCCTGCAATATGTGCGCGAAGCACGATTGCCGCTCGTGCGCGTGGACGTCGCCGCTCGACGCTTCGTATCGCACGCTCATCCAGTCTCATTCCATGCTGTCGCTCGTCGCGCTTTCCGTGAAAAGCGCGGAAACCGCGCCCGCCGAACCGTCGTGGCTCGGCATCGCCTGCAAGCGGATTCTCAAATTTTTCTCGCAAATGAGCCCGCTTGCACGCTAAAAAAAGCGTAAGGCAAGTCGCATCGAAGCACCGTTTTTGTAAAGAAGTTTGCACGATTCTTTTTAGGATAACTGTGCATATAGAATCCGCTGCGCTTCTGCGCTTGCGTTAAGCGCTCATGTAGAAAGGAAATTCAGTCGATGAGCATCAATCTGGTCCAGGCGGTCAACGCCGCGATCTCGGAAAACGTCGCGGAGCAGTTGTCGCAGCAGTTCGGCATACCTGGGCAAATGGTCCGGCAACTCGCGGCGCGCATCGCGCCCGGACTCGTCGCCTCGCTCATGGACCGGGCGACGCTCGTGCCCGGCTCGCAGTCGGTCTACGCCGTCATCATGCAGCCGGAGACCAACGCCTACATCGCGGAACAGTTCTCAAAGCTGATCGCCACCACCGGCGGGCTCAAGCAGCTCGAAACCACCGGGCACTCGCTTGCCGCGCTCGCGACGGGCCAGCGTGTCGATGCCCTGACCGACGCCGTCTCGGCAGAAACCGGCGTTCCGACGCAAGCGACGTCGGCGCTCGCCGGCATCGTGGCGGCCGTGCTGTTCGGCGTCATGAAACGCCACTTCCTGCTTGCACAGTGGGGACTGCCGCAGGTGCCCAAGCTCCTGCGCGATCAGGTCGGCGAGATCAATTCGTCGATGTCGAACGCGGTCGCGACGGCCATCGGCGTTGGCAACACCGAAGGCTTCACCAGTTGCATCACGCCGCGCCTCGATACCGTCGCATCGAGCCTCGAACCGCGCATCGACGGCGACGTCGCGGTGGCGCTTGCGCCCGAACCCGTCGTGAAAGCCGTCACGCAAAGCGCCCCGGCGCCCAAGCCCGCGCCGTCCTTGCCCCCCTCGCCGCCGCCGATGCGCGCACCGGTTCGCAAGCCGGCGGAGAAGCGTTCGAACAAGTGGATCTGGCTGCTTTTCGCTGTGTTGGCCGTCATCCTCGCGCTCGTCTATTACCGTGGCTTCACGCATGGCGAAAGCGTCGATCTGAGCGCCGCGCCAGCCACGCAGCCGGTCGCCGATGCGTCGACGCAGGCTTCCTCCGCGACGCCATCGGTCTCGCCGGTCAGCGATGAAACGCCGGCCGTGTCATCCATCGATGCGTCGGCCAACACGGCGGCGGCACCGCAATCGGCCTCGGCAATGAAAGCCGCGCCGGCTTCATGGAAAAACGCGCAGTTGCTGTTCAGCGTCAACTCGGCGGGCATCCCGGCGATCGAGGCGACGGTCGGCACTGAAGCAGAGAAGAAGCATCTCATCGACGCATTGACGGCTCGCTTCGGCAAAGCCTACACGGCTGATATTTCCGTCGTTGCCGAAACACGCCCGGCAGCCTGGCTTTCGCGTCTGAGCGACTTCTTCCCGCTCATGGCCGTGCCCGGCGCGGAAGCCAAGATCACCGGCTCGAAGGTGGAACTGAGCGGCGCGGCCGCAAACGCGAAGCTCGGCTGGGTCGATAGGATGAGAAGCTCGCTCGGCGGCATGTTCCAGGTCGCGGCGTTCGACGTGGACGGCGCGGTCGCCACGGCGACACGATCCTTTCGCAGCGCGCTAAAGAGCCTGCTCGCCACGGACACGCCTTGCTCCGGCGACAAGCTGACGCGCGTGCTCGACCTTCAGGTTGTTAATTTCGAGCGTTCGAGTGCGCAGGTGCCGGAAAGCGCCTACGCCACGCTCGGCGAGACGGCGCAACTGCTCAAGAACTGCGCAGCCAAGGGTTCGATGGTGAATCTCGAAATCGCGGGTTATTCGGATGCCCAGGGCGGAGCGGCGGCCAAGCTGGAAGTGTCAAAGGAACGCGCTCAGGCGGTCCGAGGCTTCCTCGTGCGTAACGGCGTGCCGCCGCAATCGCTCACGGCAGCGGGCTACGGCGACGCCAATCCGATCGCCGACAACGATACTGCCAGCGGACGTTTCGCGAATCGCCGAATCGAGTTCGTCGTCAGAAAGGGCTGAGCGCCGCTTCGACTCGCAAGATTTCTTCAAACGCCGTCGCACGAAAGCGCGACGGCGTTTCTATTTGTGCCCGCGCCATGCGCGCTCTGCAGCCGATTCAGTTCGGCTTGGCGAAATCGTTCTCGGCCCAGCGTTCGGCGCTCGCCTTGCTGAGCTTGAACGCCGGCGACACACGCACGAACGCGAGTTGCGCGCCGTACGCATCGAAGGCTTTGAGATTGGCGTAGGGATCGTCTTCATCCGGAACGATCTCCAGCGTGACGGTGATGTCCTCACCCCGCACGTCGATGGTGACGTTCTTGTTCAACATCGCATGACGTTGCTGTTCATGGCGACGCAAGACTTCCGACGCCGTCTTGACGAGCGTGCGGAACGCGCCTGCATCGAGCGGCTTCGGATTTTTCTTGTCGCGGCCCATTGTCCACGGGCCGACGAGCGCGGGTTCCGCCTCGCCCGCCTGAATCATCTCGACGGCCCAGCCGTCGTCGTCCTCGTTCTTGATGACGCGCGCGGTCCAGCCGTCGTCGCGCCAGAGGCGGTCTTCGTGGATGGCTTCGTCGGTGGAGGGGAATTCGGAATCGGTCATATCGTAGCAACGCATGCAGAGGCAATGCGACGAATTTTACCTTGGGGCGGGACGCGGCATCGTTCGTGCTCCACGGGTTAGCCGAACGGCCAGTGTCATACCCAAACGCATTGCGCCGTGCTACTTTGGATGTACCGGATCGTCCGGAATCCTTCCGCAAACGCAATCAAAACGCCGTAAAACTTAGTCAAGGAGCGACCGCATGCTTGCATTTATCGGTACTTTGATCGTCGGACTCGTCGTCGGTCTCATCGCGCGCGCACTGAAGCCGGGCGACGACAGCATGGGCTGGATCATGACCATCGTCCTCGGCATCGCCGGATCGCTGATCGCGGGGTACGTCGGCCGGGCGCTCGGCTGGTATCAGCCGGGACAACCGGCGGGTTGGATCGCCTCGGTGATCGGCGCAATCATCCTGCTCGTCGTCTGGGGAATGATCCGCAAGCGCACGTAACGCCGCGCCTCATCGTTTCTTTTCTTGGTGAAACGCCTCGTTCCGGTTCGGACGAGGCGTTTGTTTCATCGGGCGATGCGCTCGATATCGACCTCCGCACCGCCCCGCACGACGCGGTTCGGGAGCGCGCCGCCGAGCCAGTACGAAAGCTCGGCCGGCCTGCCGATGCGCCAGGCGACGAAATCGGCGGTCTTGCCCGCTTCGAGCGATCCGTGCGTCGCGTGCAAGCCGAGCGCCTTTGCCGCATGCAAGGTCACGCCGGCGAGCGCTTCTTCGGGCGTCAGGCGAAAGAGCGTGCAGGCCATGTTGAGCATCATGCGCAGCGAAAGCGCGGGCGACGTTCCCGGATTCAGATCGCTCGCGAGCGCGATCGGCACACGATGCCGCCGCAGTGCGTCGATGGGCGGCAACTGCGTTTCACGCAACATGTAAAACGCGCCCGGCAAAAGCACGGCGACGGTGCCGGATTGCGCCATCGCGATGGCGTCGTCCTCGGTCATGTATTCGAGATGATCCGCCGACAACGCCCGATACCGCGCCGCCAGCGACGATCCATGCAAGGACGACAACTGCTCCGCGTGCACTTTGACTGGCACGCCGAGATCGCGCGCGCATCGGAACACGCGCTCGACTTGCTCCGTGGAGAACGCGATGTGCTCGCAAAACGCATCGACGGCATCGACCAAGCCTTCTTCGACGAGCGCTGGCAGCATCTCATCGCAGATATGGGCGATATAGTCATCCGCGCGATTCGCGTACTCGGGTGGCAACGCGTGCGCGGCGAGGCAGGTCGCGCGCACGGTCAGCGGCAGCGCTTCGCCGAGACGACGCGCGACGGCGAGCATCTTCCGCTCGTTCGCGAGATCGAGCCCGTAGCCTGACTTCACTTCGAGCGTGGTCACGCCTTCGCGCAGCAGGCCGAGCGCGCGTGTTTTCGCCGCTTTGAACAGCGCGTCTTCGCTGGCTTCGCGCGTCGCGCGCACCGTACTCGCGATGCCGCCGCCGCGCGCCGCGATCTCCGCGTAGCTCACGCCTTCGAGCCGCTCCTCGAATTCGCCGCTGCGATCGCCGCCGAAAACCAGATGCGTGTGACAGTCGATCAGACCCGGCGTCACCCACGCGCCATCGAGTTCGACACGTTCGCATTCGCCGATATCCGGCGCGGCCGCGCGCGGTCCGATCCACTCGATGCGCGCGCCATCGGTCAGGATCGCCGCGTCGTCGATGACCGAATACTTGCCGCCGGCCATCGTCGCGGCGTGGCAGTGTTGCCAGAGCTTTTTCATCGCTTGTCGATCATCGGCAGATCGAGCCCTTGATCGCGCGCGCATTCGACCGCGATGTCGTAACCGGCATCGGCATGGCGCATGACGCCCGTCGCCGGATCGTTGTGCAGCACGCGCGCGATGCGTGCATCGGCTTCACGACTCCCGTCGCAGACGATCACGACGCCCGCGTGCTGCGAAAAGCCCATGCCGACGCCGCCGCCGTGGTGGATCGACACCCACGTCGCGCCGCTCGCCGTGTTCAGCAGCGCGTTGAGCAGCGGCCAGTCGGACACGGCGTCCGAGCCGTCCTGCATCGCTTCGGTTTCGCGATTCGGGCTCGCGACGGAGCCGGAATCGAGATGATCGCGGCCGATCACGACCGGCGCCGACAATTCGCCGTTGCGCACCATCTCGTTGAACGCCAGGCCGAGCTTCGCGCGCAGCCCGAGGCCGACCCAGCAGATGCGCGCCGGCAAGCCCTGAAAACTGATCCGCTCACGCGCCATGTCGAGCCAGCGATGCAGATGCGCGTCATCGGCGATGATCTCCTTCACCTTCGCATCGGTCTTGTAGATGTCCTCGGGATTGCCCGACAGCGCGGCCCAGCGGAACGGCCCGACGCCGCGGCAGAAGAGCGGCCGGATATACGCCGGCACGAAGCCCGGGAAGTCGAACGCGTTCTCGACGCCCTCTTCCTTGGCCATCTGGCGGATGTTGTTGCCGTAGTCGAAGGTCGGCACGCCCTGTTCGCGGAACGCGAGCATCGCGCGGACGTGCTCCGCCATCGATTGCTTCGCGGCCCTCACGGTCGCCGCCGGATCGCTTTGCGCGCGATCGCGATACTGCGCCCACGTCCAGCCTTTCGGCAGATAGCCATTGAGCGGATCGTGCGCGCTGGTCTGATCGGTGACCAAGTCCGGCCGAACGCCGCGACGCACGAGTTCGGGCAGCACGTCCGCCGCGTTCGCGCACAGTGCGATGGAGATCGCGCGGCCTTCGGACGTGTAGCGCCGGATGCGCGCGAGGGCGTCGTCGAGATCGGTCGCCTGTTCGTCGACGTAACGCGTCTTCAGACGGAAATCGATGCGGCTCTGCTGACATTCGATGTTCAGCGAACACGCGAGCGCGAGCGTCGCCGCGAGCGGCTGCGCGCCGCCCATGCCGCCGAGACCGGCGGTAAGCACCCAGCGGCCTTTGAGATCGCCGCCGTAATGCTGGCGCCCGGCCTCGACGAAGGTTTCATACGTGCCCTGCACGATGCCCTGACTGCCGATATAGATCCAGCTTCCAGCGGTCATCTGGCCGTACATCGCGAGACCTTTCGCGTCGAGCTCGTTGAAGTGCTCCCAGTTCGCCCAGTGCGGCACGAGGTTCGAATTCGCGATCAGCACGCGCGGCGCGTTTTCGTGCGTCTTGAACACGCCGACTGGCTTGCCCGACTGGACGAGCAGCGTCTCGTCCGCTTCCAGACGCTTCAGCGTTTCGACTATCTTGTCGTAGCACGCCCAGTCGCGCGCCGCCCGGCCGATGCCGCCGTACACGACCAGTTCCTTCGGATTCTCGGCCACTTCGGGATCGAGATTGTTCATCAACATGCGCAGCGGCGCTTCGGTCAGCCAGCTCTTTGCGCTGAGTTGCGTGCCGCGCGGCGCGCGGATCTCGGTGTCGCGAAAACGGGAAGTCGAAGTCACGGATTGCTCCTGCGCATCAAGAAGTGAGTGTGGACAGACGCGAACGACAACCCGCGTCGAGTTCACTTCATCTTCTTGTATATACAACTTACGTTGTATTAGGGGAATCCCGAGGCTTCCCATTCGAGCGATGTCGCTCCTTGTCTAGACAATCTTCACGGCAGGGGAAGCCCGCTGTCGCGTTTGACTTCACGCAGCGAGAGCATCGATTCCACGGCGGTGACGCCCGGCAAAGTCCGCAGCACGTCGCGCATGAAGATGCCGTATTCGTCGAGATCGCGCGCGATGATCTGAAGCAGATAATCCGCCGTCCCTGAAATGTTGTGGCACGACACGATGCGGGCAATGCCCTGAATTTCGCGCTCGAAGCGATCCGAGAGCGCGCGGTCGTGCACGCTGAAGCGCACCTGCGCGAACGCGACGACGCCCAGTTCCAGCGCCTTGCGCGACAGCACGGCGCGATAGCCGTCGATGAATCCCTCGCTTTCGAGACGCCTGAGACGGCGCGCGCACGGCGTTTCGCTCAGGCCGACGCGCTCGGCCAGTTTCGCGACGGGCATGCGGCCGTCGTGTTGGAGCGCAGCAAGCATCGCGCGATCGATGCGGTCGATTTCGGTCATGGTGCTATCCCCTTTAAACTCTTCTGATCTTAGAGGAAAGCTGCAACCCGACTCGCAAAATCGCCTCAAAAGACCATAAATCGCTCTTTCCGAAGTGGCACGATAAAGCCTTCTGAACAGGAGCGCATCATGGTTTCGGCACACTTGCTTTGGGTTTTCATCGGCGCGCTCGCGGTCGTCTACGCGCTGCCCGGACCGGACATGGCGCTCGTGCTGCAGACGAGCGGCACGCGCGGATTCCGCCACGGACTCGCCGTCGCCGCCGGTCTCGCCACGGCACGCGCGACGCACGTCACGCTGTCGGCGCTCGGCGTTGCAGCGCTTTTGCGCAGCGCGCCGTGGCTTTACGACGGCGTGCGTATCGCGGGTGGCCTATATCTCTCGTACGTGGCGATCCAGATCTTCCGCTCGCCCGCTTTCGGACTCGAAGCCGCATCCGGACACACTGCATCCACGCTGCGCTCTGCCTACGCGAAAGGCATTCTGAGCAGCATCCTCAATCCGAAGGCGCTGCTGTTCTGCTCCGTGCTGCTGCCGCAATTCGTGCGGCCGGAGACGGGGCCGGTCTGGTCGCAAGTGGTGGAATTGGGCGTCGTGCTGGTCGTTGTCGGCGTCGCGTTCGACCTGACGCTCGCGGCGGGCGCGGTGCGTATTTCCGGCTGGCTGCGCCGTCATCCGAAAGCGCAGACGGTGCAGCGCTGGACGTTCTCCGCGGCGCTGCTCGCATTCGCGGCGCGCCTTTCGCTCGAATGATTCAGACGTCGAGCGGCTTCAGAAAGAGCTCGTGCTTCGGCGCGAAGTGCGCGTAAAGCGGCAGGATCGCGCCGCCCATCGCGCGGGCGTCGGGGCCGATCTGCCCTTCGACGAGACGCGGCCGCGTCATGCCTTGCCAGTCGAAGTTGCCGAGCGCCGCATCGGTGCGGCCAATGACTTCGCGCAGCAGATTCCGGTCGATTTCACCGTCGATGACCACGGCTTCGAGATCGAGCAATGCAGCCGACGACGCGATGCCCGTCGCGATCGCGGGACACGTCTCGCGCATCCACGCTTCCGACAGCGCGCGCCACTCCGGCGACCACGCGCGCTCATCGTGCGCCGCGGCGGCCGGCGCGCCCGCCGCGGCGAGCGCCTTTTCCAGCACGTACACCGACGCCGTGTTGAGCAACTGCCCGGCGCGCTTGCCTTTCCCTCCGCCTCCGCCGACGAGCGGCAGCGATCCGATCGCGCCCGCATTCCCGCCCGGTCCCGCGTGCAATCGGCCATCGATGACAAGCCCGCCGCCGATGAACGTCCCGATGAACACATACAGGAAATCGCGCAGCCCGCGCCCCTGGCCCATCACGAGTTCGGCGGCGCACGCGGCGGTCGTGTCCTTCGCGAATTCGACCGGCAGCGCGGTCATCGCTTCGATGCGCGCGCGGATGTCGATGTCGTCCCACGCCGCGAGCGCGTCGGGCGGCGTGTCGAAGAAATCGCGCCAGCCGCCGATCCACAACGGCGCCGCGACACCGATGCCCGCGATCTTGCGCGCGTCGTCGCCGAGCGCGGCGGTGACGCGCGCGAGCCGCTCTTCCAGCGCGGGAAACAGCGTATGCGGATCCGGATACGGATACTCCAGCGTTTCGCGCGTGCGCACGTTGCCGGCGAAGTCCATCGACAGCACGTCGAGGCTGCGCCGCCCCACTTTCACGCCGATGGAAAACGCGCCGTCCGCGCGCAGCGAAATCGGCACCGACGGTTGCCCGATGCGCCCGCGCACGCGCGAACGCGGCTCTTTAGCGAGCAGGCCGTCTTCGATCAGATGATCGACGATCAGCGAAACCGTCTGCATCGACAGGCGCGTCATGCGCGCGACTTCGGCCTTCGGCAGCGCGCCATGCAGGCGGATTGCCTGCAAGACGATGCGCTCGTTGAACTGGCGCATGCCCAGTTGATTCGAGCCGATGGAGTGCATCGAAGCTTTGTGCGCGGGCCGCTCAGACATCGGCGCGTGCCTCGTGGCGCGAGCGTGCGCGCCGTGAGCGATTCATGTGTTTGTCCCCGCTGGATTAATTCGAGTCCTTTTATTTAAACATCCGCGCCGAATTTTTTCCGGATTTTTAGTCGGTTATGTTCGGGAGAGCGTCATCGCCGATCAACCTCGTCTTATCGAAAACATGAGCACCCTGGAAGCCCTTCACGCGATCGTCAACGACGAAAACGCGCCGCAAATCATTCGCGATCACATCGTCGATTCTTTGCAGTTCGCGCTGCGCAACCATCCCGGCTATTTCACGCGCAAGGAGATTCAATGGCTCGCGCAATGGGAAGACACGCGCATTCCCATCGCGGCGGCGAAGATTTTGAACGAGATGAAGACGGCTTGACGCGCGCCGCTCAGTGCGTGCCCGAGGCGCGCGCGTGCCATTCGTAGTCGAAGACGGTCGCCTGCACCGGCTCCGACAGGCTTTCGACGAAACCGATGACTTCCGGATCCTTGACGAAGCTCGCAGCCGAGCTCGCCGCGAGAATCGCCGAGCTGTCCTGCGGGCGCGCGACGAGGAAACCCTGCACATAGTCCACGCCGATCTCCTGCAGCGCGCGCAAGGTATCGATGTCCTCGACCCACTCCGCGACGCTGCGCATGCCGAGATTGCGCGCCAGCGCGACGATCGCCTCGACAATGGCGATATCGGCCGGATGCGCGCACATCGAGCGCACGAATTCGCCGTCGATCTTGAGCGCATCGGCGGACAGCGCCTTCAGATATTTGAACGACGTGTAGCCGGCGCCGAAGTCGTCGAGCGCGATCTTGCCGCCCATGTCGTGCACGCGCGCGATGAAACGCTGCGTGTTCTCCAGATCGTGCAGCGCGACGCTTTCCGTGATTTCGAGGCACAGGTAATGCACGATCGACTGATGCCGCGCGAAGAGCGCGAAGATGTCCTCCATGAACTGCTCGTCGTTCAGCGAACCGCCTGAAAGATTCACGCAAATGAACTGCGTGTTGCCGAGCTGATGCCGATGCGCTTCGATCCAGTCCAGCAGCGTCGAGATGACCCAGCGATCGATCGCCGCAATGTTGCCCGATTCCTCCGCCGCGACGATCACCTTGCCTGCAGGCAGCGTTGCGCCATCGGGCGCGCGCATGCGCAGCAGCACTTCGAAGTTGAGCGATTCGGTCGGCTTGGTGAGCGACATGATCGGCTGCATCACGAGGAAAAGTCCCGGCGGCAGGCGATTGCGCCCGAGCGTCTCGACGAGCTTCAGTTCCTCCGCGCGCTCCTCGAACGCCGCCGCGCCCTTGCGGTACGTGACGAGATGCGTGTGCGCGACCTTTTTCGCTTCCCGGCACGCGCGATCCGCGTGTGAGAGCGCGTCCTGCACGCGCACGCCCTGCGAGCATTCGACGAGACCGATCGACGCCTTCACCTGAAACGCGCGATTGCCGACCTGATACGGCGCATCCGACAAAATGGAGATGAGTTCGCGGCATTGCGCGATGGCGTCTTCGATCGACGTGTCGTGCATCACGCAGACGAACTCGTCGCCGCCGATGCGTCCGACCGGATAACTGCGCGCGAAGTGCGCGCGCGTGCGGGCCGCGACCTGGCGCAGCACTTCGTCGCCGCTGCGATGGCCGAAGAGATCGTTGACGAGCTTGAAGCGGTCGAGATCGACATAGGCCAGTGCCCACGGCAGCGTCTCTTCGCTTTGCGCGGCAATCGCCTTCTCGACGCCGCGCCGGTTGAGCGAGCCCGTCAGCGAATCGTGCTCGGCGAGAAAGCGAAGGCGCTCGACGGCCTTCGACCGTTCGGTCGTGTCCTGCAGCGAGCCTTCGATCCAGCCGTTCGAGCGGATTGCCTTCAACAGATAGCGGCGCTCGGCGGTGCCGCGTTCGGGCGAGCCGCCCATTTCGAGTTCGCCGTCGCTGCCCTTCGACGCGAGCGCCTGCAGCGCGCCCCACGCGCCGGCTTCGAAGTAGTCGTTCCAGTGCCGCACCTTGTAGTCGGCCTTTTGCAGATCGAGCATCGCGCGCAACGCCGGATTGGCGCGCACGAAGTGACCGTCGGAATCGAGCGTGAAGAGGCCGATCGGCGTGACTTCGTAGGTGTTGCGCAGTTCCATCTGCGCCTGGCGGCGAAAATCGCGTTCCGCGCGCATCTGCTCGGCGATCGCGAACGCCGCCATCATGCTCGACGACAGCGCGGCCATCACCGTATTGACGCCGCCGACGAGCACCTTCAGCCCGAAGGCCGCGCCGAGCACTTCGGAGAACGTGGAGAAAAGCACGATCGCGAGCGACGCGACATACCACAGCACGGTGCGCGAACGCGCCATCCACACGAGCCGCGCGAGGAAGAACAACAGCACGCATATGCCGAAACCCGCGATGACCCAGAGCGTCGGAATGAAAAGCTCATACGGCAACGCGATCGCGGCGGCGAGCAGCACAATGCCGACGTACTGAATGACGCGCAGCAGCCAGCGATAACCGACCACGCGCAACTCGCGCCGGAAAAGCTGTTGAAACAGCGCGGCCGTCAACAGGTAATAGGCCGCGAAGGTGATTTGCCGCAATGGCTGAATGTATTCGGTCGGCAATACGCGGCCGAGCCATTGCATGTCCCAGCCCATCGCATTTGCGCAGAGGCGCAGATTGCCGACGAGCCATACCGCGAAAATCACATAGGTCCATTCGTGATTGATGAGCGCCGTCACGAAGACGAATACCGCGAGCGTCAGCAAACCGCCGGCGATCAATCCGGAGCTTTCCTGAAAATCGAGCGCCGAATTACGGAGGCCTTGCCATTCCCATGTAAATGCGTTGATTTGCGCGGGTCCGGAAAATGTGCCCCGGCAGAGAATGTTTTCCGGTTCTTTCAATCGCCCGACGTGAATCGAGAAACCGGCTTTAACCGCGCGCATCTGGCCGCTGACGGATTCGCGGCTCGCCTCGCCGAGCGGCGCAAGCGTGTCCGCGTTCCAGCAGGCAAGCGTTTGCGCGTGACGCGACGGCAATTCGACGACCGTCGATGAATGCGCGCTCATGCTTGGCGTGGTGAAACTGAACCAGACCGGCTTTTCCGAAAGACGCGTGCTGTAGCGCGATACCGGCGTGACGCCTCGAAGCGCCACGAGCGCGTCGCCGGGATTCATGATCGCGGCTTTATCGGCGACGACGCGCAGTTGGAGCGGAACCGCGCCGCGCGTTTCGTATTGACGCGGAAGGAAATAGAGCGTGGCGATCGTACCGAGCAAAATCAGAAAAGGCACAGCGTAAACGGCGACCGCGTACAGCGCGTCGTCGATCCACGAGCCCGTGCGTCTGAATCTCGATAAGGAAGCTGGAATAACCGACGCCATTCTTGGAAAAACCCCCGTTTGCGCCCAGCGCGAAATGCGCCGGCGCAGACAGCGGCGGAGGCCGAAGCCCCGCGCGCCGCCGCTTTTGGCCAACCGGACCGCTCTTGGTCCGGTTATTCGCTATTACCGTCCTAAATACGATCGTCCGTTTCTTTTACCTGCCGTAAGCCATCAACGGAGCGTCTGGGCATCGTACCGGTTCCCAGTCAAAAGATAAATCTACAGAATGCAAATCGATGTCCGGGTGATGCGTGTTCACCATGTAATTGAAGAGCGGATGACGGGCTTCTTCCCAGCGCTGGCGCGCGGCTGCGACGTCCTTCGCGAGCACGCGATGCGGCAGCCCGCCGACATGCGACATCGGCAGGAATTTGTTGACGCCGAAAACATCCTTGAAGAGCATCGCCTCATACTCCCGATCCAGCGGCGTGCGCGCCGTGATCACCATGTAATCGATCCCGTGCAGTTCGCAGAACATCCAGAGCGCCTTGCACAGCGCCACTTTCACCACCCGCCCCACCATGCCGCCCGCGACGCCGAGACGCGTCGCTTCCGCGAGGCGGCTCGTCGCCAGATGATCCGGCAGACGCACCGACTGTTCGACGGCGAGCGGGCCGTACGCATTGGTCTGAATACGCATCGTCCCGAGCGGTGCGCCGTCGAGTTTCGATTCCGCGAGAAGCACCGCCGTGCCGCGATCGCGGTCCGACGGCTCGATCGTCATCTTTTCGGCGAATTCGGGCAGATGCCGCCCGTAGGCCGAACGTCTGATGCTCACGGCTTTCTGAAGTCCGCCATCGTCTTCGACGATACGGATAGTAAACGGCATGCGCTCCGTTTTCTGAAGCGCGGGGACGACCGTGAGAGTCGGGCGTACCGCCGATTCGGTCTGGTTAGCGGCGGCATTGTTGGCAAGGTTCAGACGTTCCATTTGTAAACCCCATTTTTTCTTGGCGATTGGAAAGGTGCCGCGTGTTGAGGACGTTTATTGGAGGGTTCCTTACACGGGCGGGTCGAGCCTCTCACGAAGTCGAAAAAGGGGGTGCGTGCTTGCCGCTGTTTCTCAGCAACTTTTGGGCTAATTCAGTGGAAGAAAGCTTCTAATCGGCGAAAAAGCCAATCGTCGGCCGCAGCCGCAAACCGAAATATGCATATGCCAGGAAGGTATATGCGCGCCCGATGAGGGTGAAAGAACGAGGGTAAGCAGCCACCGGCCGACGCGAGAGGCATTCAGGAGAATAGCGTTCGGCGAACAGTCGCGGAGCATCGCGTAAACGCTGGAAAACATTTAATAAAAGGGGTTCGGTAACGTTTGCTTACATTTTTCTTCGCAGATTCTGCGAAACCAAAAAAATGCAAAGTTTGGGATTGCCGAAAGGCGATCGGGGAGGACGAAAAAAGCGGGCGTCCTTCCGAAAGGACGCCCGCTCTATCACGACATAATCGTGTCGGCAGTATGAAACGCGCTGAAGCGAATTAAAAAATCAGTCCTCTTCGTCTAGCCAGGGGATATCCACGTCGGTAATGAACGCGACCATCGCGAGCGGACGGCCTTCCTGCCGCCCGATATTGCCGTCGGCGCGTTGCCACTCGCAGCGGAAAATCGTCGCGGGCGTGTCGGCGAGCAGCGTGATGGTGCGGATTTCGTCCGGATCGTTATCCTCGACCGGACCGTCGAGCGACACGAGCAATTGCTGCGGCCAGACGCCGTCGGCCGGATCGTAGATCTTGTCGCCGTCGTGGATGACGACGTGCGCCTCGACGCCGATCGTCGCCGACGCCTCGACGATCATCTTGCCGAGCGCGCGCAGCACCGCGGTGGCGCGGCCCGAGTTGGCCTGGCGGATCGCGAGATCGCCGCGCGTCAGCGCCTGCTCGAGTTTGGGGTTGGTTTTCTGTTGCGCCATCTATCTCTCTCAAGGGGTTCGTTGCGACTTTCGACGGGCACGGCCCGGCTTAAGTTGCACGCGGATCGTAGCATTGCACCAACAAAGATAGGTCGCGCGGGCGTCGGCGGCAAACCGGAGACGACAAAGCCCGCTCGACGCATGGACGGATCGCGCTCAAGTTTGCACGCGACCAGCCGATATTGCGCTCATCCCCACCGAAACGCGTGACTGCCGTGCCGTTCATCGACCTGACTGCTCCTTTGTGCGTTCGTCCGCCGGCGCTCGCTTCCCGCATGCCGTCTCCGGGCACCGCCGTGCGGCCGCCGCGACAGCGTCCCTGAACGTGCTGACCGGACATACGGAGATCGTCGACGGCATCACGCTGCGCACGCATCTGCAACCGATCTACAGCCTGCCGCACCAGCGCGAGGTGGGCTACGAGGCGCTGTTGCGCGGCGAAGCCGAAGACCGCGCGCTAGTCGGACCGTTCGATCTCTTCGCGCGCGCGATCGTCGCGGGCAAGCTGACCGAGCTCGACCGCATGAGCCATCTCACGCACCTGCGCAACGCGGCGCCGATGCTGCCCGCCGCGCACTGGCTCTTCGTCAACATCAATCCGGCGACCTTCACCGATCCCGGCTATGCCGCGCGGCTCGCGGCGGCCACGCGCGCATCCGGTCTCGCGCCCGAGCAACTGGTGATCGAAGTGCTCGAATCCGGCGGCACGGACGTCGCGGAAATCGCGCGCGCGACGCGTTCCTTTCGCGCGCAAGGCTTTCTCGTCGCGGTCGACGATTTCGGTGCGGGGCATTCCAACATCGACCGGCTGCTGACGCTGCGGCCGGACATCGTCAAGCTCGATCGCAGTCTCGTGCGGGCGAAAAGCGCTCACATGCGCGACGCGTTGCTGCCGAAGCTCGTCGATCTGCTGCACGAGTCGGGCATGTTCGTGGTCGCCGAAGGCATCGAGACGCACAAGGATCTGATGCTGGCGGCGCGCTCGAACGTCGATTTCGTCCAGGGCTATCTGCTCGGCATGCCGTCGGTGCGGCTCGCCGAGCGCGGCGCGGTCACGCCGCTTTTCGAAGACGTGTTCGACACGCTCGCGCAGATGCGCCGCACCGAGCGCCTCGCGGGCGATCTGCTTCTGCTGCCCTATCGCGCGGGACTCACGCAGGCGGCGCGGCGTTTCGCGTCGGGCGCGACGGCCGAAGCCTCTTGCGCCGACCTGCTCGCGCAGCCGTGCACGCTGAGTTGCTTTTTCCTCGATCAGGGCGGCCGCGAGTTCATGCCCGGCCTGGCGGGCGCGGCCGCGAGATCGCCGACCGCGCGGTTCGCGCCGATCGCCGATCCGTCGACGGGCCGCTGGGACAATCGTCCGTATTTCGTCGATGCGCACGCGAAGCCGCAGCAGGTCGTCGCGAGCACGCCGTATCTCTCGGTGACGGGCACGTCGCTATGTGTGACGCTGACGATCGCGACGCAGCGCAACGCCAAACCGGTCGTGATTGGCGTCGATCTCGACTGGCGTCGCCTGAGCGAAGCGGCGCCCGCGATTCTCTGACTCTTCAGCGTCTCAGGCGGTCGCGCGCTTCGTCCGCGCGATCGCATCGGCCAGCGCCGCCGCGCCCGCGCGCAGCGCCGCGACATTGCCGGGCTCGAAAGTCCAGTGTCCCGCCGCATTCACGACGGTCAGTTCCGCGCCCGGCCAGTGAGCCGCGAGGTCGAGCGCCTGATCGGCCGGACACACCATGTCGAAGCGGCCATGCACGATCCGGCAAGGCAGATGCGCAATCCGCGCGATGAGCGGCAAGAGCGGGATCGGCGGCAGCTCGTTCGCCATGTAGTGCCGTTCGAGCAACGCCATCGAGATCGCCGCCGCGTTCGCTTCCGCGCTCGGACGTTTCTCTTCCTCGGCCGGTTCCTTCTCGGGCTTGTTGACGACGGAAAGCGTCGTCTCGTACTGCGTCCACGCGCGCGCGAGCCGCGTGCCGGCTTCGTCGAAGCGCGCGAGCGGCGCTTCGGTCATCCGCAAAATGTCCTGCCCGTTCGCGGGACGCTGGCCGCACGCCGCCTCGATGGCATCGAGGAACGCGCGATGCGCTTCCGGAAACACGCGCCGCACGTCCCATAGAAACCAGTCGATGTCCTCGCGCCGCGCGAGAAAGATGCCGCGCAGCAGAAAGCCCGTGCAGCGCTCGGGATGCGCGACGCCATACGCGAGCCCGAGCGTCGTGCCCCACGAGCCGCCGAAAATCGCCCATTGCTCGATCTGTAACGCGACGCGCAGCTTTTCCATATCGCCGACGAGCGCATCGATGCCGTTCGCTTCCAGCTTGCCGAACGGCGTGGACTTGCCGCAGCCGCGCTGATCGAAGAACACGACGCGCCATTTGTCCTGCTCCAGCACCTCGGCCCATTTGACGTTCATCGCGCCGCCGGGGCCGCCGTGCACGACGAGCATCACCGGCGCGTCGCGCGGGCCCTGCGCGCGCCAGTAGATCGAATGACCGTCGCCCACGTCGAGCATGCCTTCGTCGAACTGCACCGGCGTCTGATTTTCCATTGCGCTGTTTCCTTGCTGTGTGTTTCGTCGGGGTCCATTGTTGCATCGCTTCGATGACGCCGCATGACGCGAAACGCCGATCCGGGGCGTTTCACCCGATACGCTATGCTTGCGGATTCCCGCCGTTCATCCCACAGTCATTCACGAATCCCGATGCGACGCACCCTCGTCAAGTGGCTCTTTGCAACCTATCTGCTGGGCAGCGGCATCGTTTGGTCGATTCTGATCCTGCCGCTCTTTCCGTTCGTCGGCCGCAACGGACGTTACCGGCTCGCGAAGCTCTGGTGCCGCGCGATGGTCGTGATGATGCGCGTCATCACCGGCGTGACGTGCTCGATCGAAGGTCTGGAGCATCTGCCCGACGGGCCGTGCATCATCCTGTCGCGTCACGAATCGACGTGGGAAACGCTTTCGTTCATGGCGCTCTTTCCGCGACGCATCAGCTTCGTGTTCAAGCACGAACTCATGAACATTCCGTTTTTCGGCTGGGTGCTGCGCGGGCTCGACATGGTGAGCCTCGACCGCGGCTCGATCCGTCAGGCGCATACGGCCGTGACGCGCGAATGCGCCGCGCGGCTGAAAAAGGGCGATTCCGTCGTGATCTTTCCGGAAGGCACGCGCGTCGCGCACGATGCGCCGCTCAAGCTGGCGTCGGGCGGCGTGCGTCTCGCGTGCGCGACGAAGGTGCCGGTCGTGCCTGTCGTCCACGACGCGGGCAAGGTCTGGCCGGCGAAAGGGTGGCCGGATCGCGGCGGGCATATCCGCGTGATCGTCACGCCCTGCCTGCCGCTCGACTGCCAGATTCCGCAGGAATTGAACCGCCTCGCGCAGTCGCAAATGGACGATGCGCTCGCCGTGTTGCGCTAGACGGCGCTCAATACGGCGGACGTTTCTTTGCGGCGCACAAGCGGTTCACCGCGGCGATCAGCGTCCCCACGTCGACGGGCTTGCGCAAATAGCCGTCGTAGCTGACGAACGCCGGCGGGTTCGGATGCCCCGAAATCATCAGGAAAGGAATGTGCGCGAGCGACGCGTCGTTCTTCATCGTCTGGCAGAGCAGCGCGCCGCCCAAGCCCGGCATCATCCAGTCCGATACGACGATGTCCACGCTCTGTTCGCCGAGTATCGATAACGCCTTGTTGCCGTCGAACGCGCATAAGACATTGCAATCCTCGCCTTGCATAGAGAGGGTCCAGGCTTCGATGGTGGCGGGGTCGTCGTCGACGAGCAGTACAGTCTTCATCTTGCGAACTTGTTCGAGTGCGGCGCGTTTGTGCGGCGGGAGGTGCAGGACAAAGGCTGCCGGCAACATCGGTAGTGACTGCCGCCAAGGCCGATGGTTGCCGTCACCGCTTATCTGCAGCTTTTTGTCATAGTATTTCTTTCGCGCCAAATCTGCGCGGTAAATGCTGCTTCAGCAACTTGCGCGCCGCCCGGCGTCGGCGGTCATTTGCTCCCGGCGCGCGAGCGGCCGGCGTCGCGCAGTGCGTCGACGAGCGCCTCTTCCACCGGCGTGCGCGCGGCGTCGTTGCGGCGGATCAGGCCGATGGGCTCGTCGGTGCCCGCGAAGGGCATCGGCAGCGCGGCGAGCAGTCCGAGGCCGATGTCCTGCTCGACCGCGCCGGCCGGCACGAACCACACGGCGTCGTTGTTCATCGCGAGCGCGCGCCCAAGCGACACCGACAACGTTTCGACGAGCGCCGTCAGCGCGTGCGCGCCGAACGCGGTCAGCACGCTTTCCGCCGATTGACGGATCAGCGTGCCGAAAGGCGGCACGACGATCACGAACCGCGCGAGCAGCGCGGGCGTGAGCGGCGTTTCGAGCGTCAGCGGATGCTCGCGCCGCACGACCACCGCGAGCGGCTCGCGATAAATCTGCTCGAAGGACAGCCCGTGCATCGCTTCCGGCTCGGACAAGCGTCCGACGACGAGATCGACGTCGCCCGCCTTCAGCTTTTCCAGCAAGAGCGCGTTGGAATCGGTCCAGACGGACAGCGACACCGCCGGCCACTGCTGCCGGAACGATGTCAGCGCGGGCGAAAGCAGCACCGGCGCGACCGTCGGCAGAACGCCTATCGAAATGGATCCCGGCACGTCGCCACGTTCCCGCAGAAGCATGTCGACGCCCTCGCGCAGCGACGCCACGCACGCGCTCGCGTGCGGCGCGAAGAGCCGGCCCTCGCGCGTAGGCACCGCGCCGCGCCGCCCACGCTCGAACAGCCGCACGCCTAGAATGGATTCGAGCTCGCCGATCGTTTTGGAAACGGCGGGCTGCGTGATCGACAGACTATCGGCGGCGCGCTGCACGCTGCCGAGTTGCGTGACGGCCAGAAAACACTGGAGATGCCGGAACTTGACGCGGGTGTTGGTGAAATCGGTATCCATGACGATCCGTTATGCAAGATGGCACGAAACATCATTTTCCATAACTTGTGTCGTTCTATAAAGTAGCCGTCAGAAACATCCTATTCAACTTCCACAAATACAGGAGACAGTCGACATGACCTCCCCCATCCTCACACCGCGTGACTGGGAATCCCATCCCGCGTATCTGTCGCCGGGTTACCGGTCGTCGGTCCTGCGCAGCCCCGGTTTGCCGCTCATTCCGCTGAAGGAAAATCTGCGCAACCGCCGCGTGCCGGTCTACGGTGCTGAAGACTTGGGCGTGCTCGACAACGACCTCACCCGTAACGCCGCGAAAAACGGCGAACCGCTCGGCGAGCGGATCATCGTGACGGGCCGTGTGCTCGACGAAGGCGGCCGTCCGGTGCGCAACACGCTCGTGGAAGTGTGGCAGGCGAACGCCGCCGGCCGCTACGTGCACAAGGCGGACCAGCACGATGCGCCGCTCGATCCGAACTTCCTCGGCGCGGGCCGCTGCCTGACCGACGACGAAGGCCGCTATCGCTTCATGACGATCAAGCCGGGCGCGTATCCGTGGGGCAACCACCCGAACGCGTGGCGTCCGCAGCACATCCACTTCTCGCTCTTCGGCGAATATTTCGGCTCGCGCCTCGTCACGCAGATGTATTTCCCCGGCGATCCGCTGCTCGATCTCGATCCGATCTACCAAGGCATTCCCGAGCACGCTCGCAAGCGTCTGGTTTCGGCCTTTTCGATCGACACGACGCAGGAAAACTACGCGCTCGGCTACGAATTCGACATCGTGCTGCGCGGCCCGGACCAAACGCCGACGGAGTAACCGAACATGACCACGCTGAAACAGACCCCTTCGCAGACCGTCGGACCGTACTTCGCTTACGGCCTCGTTCCCGAGCAGTACAACTTCGATCTGAAGAGCCTCTTCACCGCATCGGCGGCGGATCGTGAAGTGCCGGGCGAGCATATCGCCGTCGTCGGCAACGTGTTCGACGCGGAAGGCAAGCCCGTCAACGACGCGCTCATCGAAATCGCCCAGGCCGATGCGAACGGCCGCTACGTGCAGAGCGCGCAGGAAGCGCGCGAGTCTGGCTTTCGCGGTTTCGCGCGCTGCGGCACGGGCACGGATCCGAAGCTGCGCTTCATCTTCGATACGGTGAAGCCGGGCGCAACCGCCGACGATTCCGCGCCGCACCTCGATGTCATCGTGCTGATGCGCGGCATGCTGCTGCACACCTACACGCGCATCTACTTCGAGGACGAAACCGAAGCCAACGCGAAGGACACCGTGCTGCAGAGCGTGCCGGCGGAGCGCCGTCATACGCTGGTCGCGAAGCGCGAAGCGGGCGCGTCGGCCAAGCCGGGTTCGTCGGGCACGATCTATCGCTTCGACATCCATCTGCGCGGCCCGAACGAGACGGTTTTCTTCGATCTGTAAAGTTTCTCGCAGCAGTCGTTCGAAACGAGGGCGTCCGGCACTGCGCTATAGTGTCGGACGCCTTTCGTTTTTCTCCGCACTCTTTCCATGTCCGACGCTCCCACGCCCAGCCCGCTCTACGTCAAGCTTCTCGCCGAAACCGCCCAGATCGGCTGGTCCGAGCTTGAGCGCTTTTTCGCGCAAGGCAAGCTCATCTGGGTGAAGGGCGATCTCGATCTCGTAAGCGTCGCGGAAGCCATCGCCAACGACGACAAGCAGCAGGTCACGCAATGGCTTTCGGCGGGACTCGTCGAACGCATGCAGGCCGAGACCGCCGCCGATGTCGCCGCGCGCGATCCGCAATTGTGGGCGGTGGTGCTGTCGCCGTGGGTATGCGTGCAGGAACGCGGGTGAACGGATGCAGTCGCGCTGCCTCGCGACACCGCAGTAAGCGCTGAAGCGCTAACTGCGGTTGTCGACGTAATCCGTCCACAGCACGACGAGAATCGTCATCAGCGCCGGGCCGATGAAAAGGCCGATCAGCCCGAACGTCTCCGCGCCGCCGAGAATGCCGAACAGCACGAGCAGAAACGGCAGCCGCGCCGATCCGCCGATCAGCACCGGCCGCACGAAGTGCTCCGCCACGAACACCACGATCAGCCCGAACACGGCGACGCACGCCGCCGCGATGGTCGAGCCTTGCGCGAGCAGCCATAGCGCCGAGCCGAGAAAGACGATCGGCGCGCAGAACGGCAGCATCGCCGCGACGGCCGTCAGCATGCCCAGCAGCGTCGCATGCGGCACGCCCGTCACCGCATAGGCGACGCCGAGCAGCGCGCCCTCCCCCAAGCCGACGACCACGAGCCCCACGACCGTGCTGCGCACCGATTCGGCCATCCGGCGAACGATCGCGGCGCCATCCGGGCCGAACGCGCGGCGCGAACCCGCGAGCAGTTGCTCGCCGAGCTTCGAACCCGCGAGAAACACGAAGAAGAGCGTCATCAGCATGAAGCCGAAGATGACGAAACCATGCACGACGCGCCCGCCGAAGTGCCGCGTCATCGCGACGACCGTCGCGCTATGCAGGTTCTTCACTGCGGGCGATGCTTCGAGCGGCGTCGCGAGATTCTCCTGCCACCAGCGCGCGACTTGTTGCGAACCCATCGGCAGATGCTCGATGAACGCGGGCATCGGAAGGCCGGTGCGCAGCACTTCGTGGAACCAGTGGAGCATGTCGCGCGCTTCGCTCACCGTCTGCGCCGCGACGATGAAAAACGGCACGACGAAAAGCAGGCCGATGGCCGCGGTCAGCCCGACAGCAAGCACGTTGTGATGCCGTCTGAACATGGGCCGGCGTTCGAGCCAGCCGAAAGCCGGCCACAGCGCAATCGCGATCACGCTCGCCCAGACGACCGCCGGAATGAAGGTACGCGCCGTATAGAGCGCGACCAGAACGAGCACGGCATAGAGCGCGGCGGAAGCGGTGCGCTGCATCTTTCGCGTGCGCTCGGATGAGTCCGGGGTCGGGTCGTTGCGCGGCTGGATCGGCATGGATGATGAGGCTCTGTTCGAGAGATCGATGACCGGCGAAACATGAAAGCTCGCCAGCATTGTAATCACGCACGAATCATTCCACTCGATGCGCGCAGTCAGGCAACGTTATTTACAGAAGGCACCTTTCGCGCTCCCTATAATCGAGACTCGATTTCGATGCAGGACTATGCAATGAAGGCAATGGCTTCGCGCGCAACGGTGGGCGCATGTGTGTCGCTCGCGCTGCTCGCCGGATGTTCAAGCGGGCTCAATCGGTCGAAGGAAGACCGGTTGAACGCGCAATACGGCATCACGATGTTGCCGGTCAAGGGAGGCGTGGAGATGCGCTTGCCGAACACGCCGCTCTTCGATACCGATGAATCGACGCTTCGCCGCAGCGATTCGCCGATGCTCGATCGCGCGGCGCAAGTGTTGAAGCGCAGCATGCGGCCCGTGCTGATCGAAGGCCATACCGACAACGAAGGCTCGCTCGCCTATAACCGCGCACTGTCGGCGGCGCGCGCCGATGCCGTCGCGCAGGCGTTGATCGCGCGCGGCGTGCCCGCCGAACGGATCACGACGAAGGGCATGGCGTATCTGCGGCCCATCGCGACGAACGACACCCGTGAAGGGCGCGCACTGAATCGCCGCGTGGAAATTCTCGTGCGCGCCGAGAGCGAAGAGACGCTGCTCGGCGCGCCCGCCAAGGTCAAGCGCTAGCGGCCTGCTCGACTTCCAGCACGAGCAATTGCGAGCCGTCGGCGACCTGATCGCCGACCTCGAACAGAATCTCGCCGATCTTGCCCGTCGCCGGAGCCACGATCGTGTGCTCCATCTTCATCGCTTCCATCACCATCAGCGGCGCGCCCTTCGTCACGGATGCGCCCGTTTCCACGAGCACCGCGATCACCTTGCCGGGCATCGGCGCGGTGAGACGGCCTTCGTGCTCGGCATCGCCCGCGTGCGCCATCAGGTTCTGCCATTCGAACTGGAACGCCGCGCCTTCGTGGAAGACGTGGAAGACGTCGCCGTCGGTGAAGACATGGCCTTTGATCAGCGCATCGTCGAGTTGCACCGCGAACGATGTCTCGCCGCTATGCGACCAGTCGAAGCGCGCGCTGGCATCGTCGAGACGCAGGCGCTTCTCGCCGTTCTTCGTGAACACGACCTTGAGCGTTTCGTCGGTATCGAGCGCGCGCCAGTTCAAATCCTGGCTGTAGCCGCCCGCCATGCGCCAGTGCGACAGCGCATCCCACGGCGAATGTCCGTGCGCCTCGCCGCCCTCGCGCGTGAGCAGCGCGGCGCATGCGAGCGCGAGCCCCTTCTTGCGCGAGACGTGCGTCGGCGCGAAGAGCGCATCGTGATGACGCTCGATCAGGCCCGTATCGAGATCAGCCGACGCGAACGGCTCGCTCTTCACGATGCGCTGCAGGAACTCGACGTTCGTCGACAAGCCGACGATCTCGCATTCCGCCAGCGCGCGCGCCATGCGGGCGAGCGCGTCGCGACGGTCGCGCCCATGCACGATCAGCTTCGCGATCATCGGATCGTAGAACGGCGTGATGGCATCGCCCTGACGCACGCCGCTATCGACGCGCACGTCGCCATCGATCGAAAACTCAACCGCGTGCGGCATGCGCACGTGCTTGAGCGTGCCCGTCGACGGCAGAAAGCCGCGCGACGGATTCTCCGCATAGATGCGCGCCTCGATCGCGTGGCCATGCACCTTCAGCTCGTTTTGCTTCAACGGCAGCGGCTCGCCCGCCGCCACGCGCAGTTGCCACTCGACGAGATCGAGGCCCGTAACCATCTCTGTCACCGGATGCTCGACCTGCAGGCGCGTGTTCATCTCCATGAAGTAGAACTGGCCGTCCTGCGTCATGATGAATTCGACCGTGCCCGCGCCGACGTAATTCACGGCGCGCGCCGCCGCGACCGCAGCTTCGCCCATCGCGCGACGGGTTTCGTCGTTGAGGCCGGGCGCGGGCGCTTCTTCCAATACTTTCTGATGGCGCCGCTGCACGGAGCAATCGCGATCGAATAGATAGACCGCGTTGCCGTGCTTGTCCGCGAAAACCTGCACTTCGACGTGACGGGGACGCAGCAGATACTTCTCGATCAACACGCGATCGTTGCCGAAGCTCGACGCCGCCTCGCGCTTGCACGACGCGAGCGCCGCCGCGAAATCCTCGCTTCTCTCGACGACGCGCATGCCCTTGCCGCCGCCGCCCGCGCTCGCTTTCAGCAGCACCGGATAACCGATGCGATCCGCTTCGCGCTGAAGCAGCGACGGATCCTGATCGTCGCCGTGATAGCCGGGCACGAGCGGCACCGATGCGGATTGCATCAGCGCTTTCGCGGCGGCTTTCGAACCCATCGCGCTGATCGCCTCGACGGGCGGTCCGATGAACACGAGTCCGGCTTTTTCGCACGCGTTCGCGAATGCTTCGTTTTCCGAAAGAAATCCGTAGCCCGGATGAATTGCTTGCGCGCCGGTTTTCTTCGCTGCATCGACGATGCGCTCGATGCGCAGATAACTCTCCGACGCCGCCGATCCGCCGACATGCACCGCTTCATCGCAGACATCGACGTGTTTCGCTTTGGCATCGGCGTCCGAATACACCGCGACGCTGCCGACGTTCAGGCGCTTCGCCGTCGCCGCGACGCGGCATGCGATCTCGCCGCGGTTCGCTATGAGTATTTTGTTGAACATGGCGTTACATCCCGAGGTCACATGCGGAACACGCCGAAGCGTGTTTCTTCGATAGGTGCGTTCATCGTCGCGGCCAATCCGAGGCCCAGAACGTCGCGGGTCTGCGCGGGATCGATCACGCCATCGTCCCACAGACGCGCGCTCGCGTAATACGGATGCCCTTGCACTTCGTATTGATCGCGGATCGGCGCCTTGAACGCTTCCTCGTCCTCCTTCGACCACGTGCCGCCCTTCTTCTCGATGCCGTCGCGCCGCACCGTCGCGAGCACGGACGCGGCCTGCTCGCCGCCCATCACCGAGATGCGCGCGTTCGGCCACATCCACAGAAAGCGCGGCGAATACGCGCGGCCGCACATGCCGTAATTGCCCGCGCCGAACGAGCCGCCGATGATCACCGTGAACTTCGGCACCTTGGCGGTCGCGACCGCCGTCACCATCTTGGCGCCGTTGCGCGCGATGCCTTCGTTCTCGTACTTGCGGCCGACCATGAAGCCCGTGATGTTCTGCAGGAACACGAGCGGAATCTTGCGTTGCGCGCACAGTTCGATGAAATGCGCGCCCTTCAAGGCGGATTCGCTGAAGAGAATGCCATTGTTCGCGACGATGCCGACCGGATGCCCCCAGATATGCGCGAAACCGCAGACGAGCGTCGTGCCGTAGCGCGCCTTGAATTCGTCGAAAGCGGAATCGTCGACGATGCGCGCGATCACTTCACGCACGTCGAAAGGCTTGCGCGTATCGACGGGAATCACGCCGTAGACGCTTTGCGGGTCATAGCGCGGCGGCAGCGGTTCTTTCAATGCGAGCGTCGGCGTCTTCACGCGATTCAGATTGCCGACGATGCTGCGCGCGATGCCGAGCGCATGCGCGTCGTTCTGCGCGAGATGATCGGCGACGCCGGACAGACGCGTATGGACATCGCCGCCGCCGAGATCTTCGGCGCTGACTTCTTCGCCCGTCGCGGCTTTCACCAACGGCGGACCGCCGAGAAAGATCGTGCCTTGATTCTTGACGATGATCGATTCATCGCTCATCGCGGGCACGTACGCGCCGCCCGCCGTGCACGAGCCCATCACCACGGCGATCTGCGCGATGCCTTGCGCCGACATGTTCGCCTGGTTGTAGAAGATGCGGCCGAAGTGATCGCGATCGGGAAACACGTCGTCCTGATTCGGCAGATTCGCGCCGCCCGAATCGACGAGATACACGCACGGCAGGCGGTTCTGCTCCGCTATTTCCTGCGCGCGCAAATGCTTCTTCACGGTGACGGGATAGTACGTGCCGCCCTTGACCGTCGCGTCGTTGCACACGACGACGCACTCCTGCCCCGCAATGCGCCCGATGCCGGTGATGATGCCCGCGCCGGGCGCGTCATCGTTGTACATACCGTACGCCGCGAGCTGCGACAGTTCGAGAAACGGCGTGCCCGGATCGAGCAGTTGCGCGATGCGATCGCGCGGCAGCAGCTTGTCGCGCGATACGTGCTTGTCGCGCGCGGCCGCGCCGCCGCCTTCCGCGATCTTGGCGATCTTCTCTTTGAGGTCCGCGACGAGCGCTTCGAGCGCCGCCGCGTTCGTGCGGAATTCCTCGCCGCGCGGATTCAGTTTCGATTCGATGATCGTCATGACGCGCGCCTCAAGCCGTCTCGGCGAACAGTTCGCGGCCGATCAGCATGCGGCGGATTTCGCTCGTGCCCGCGCCGATTTCATAGAGCTTCGCATCGCGCCACAGACGGCCGACCGGATATTCGTTGATGTAGCCGTTGCCCCCGAGCACCTGAATCGCTTCGCCCGCCATCCACGTCGCTTTTTCGGCGGTGTAGAGAATGACGCCCGCGCAGTCCTTGCGCACTTGCCGCACATGGTCCGAGCCGAGCGTATCGAGCTGACGGCCGACGGCGTAAAGATACGCGCGGCACGCTTGCAGCGTCGAGTACATGTCCGCGACCTTCCCCTGAATGAGCTGGAATTCGCCGATCGCCTGACCGAACTGCTTGCGATCGTGGATATACGGCACGACCGCGTCCATGCACGCGAGCATGATGCCGGTCGGCCCGCCCGCGAGCACCGCGCGCTCGTAGTCGAGGCCGCTCATCAGCACTTTCGTGCCGCCGTTCAGTTGACCGAGAATGTTCTCCTTCGGCACTTCGACGTTCTCGAACACGAGTTCGCCGGTATGCGAGCCGCGCATGCCGAGCTTGTCGAGCTTCTGCGCAACCGAAAAGCCTTTCATGCCCTTCTCGACGATGAACGCCGTGATGCCGCGCGGACCGGCTTCGATGTCCGTCTTCGCATACACGACGAGCGTGTCGCAATCCGGCCCGTTGGTGATCCACATCTTGGTGCCGTTGAGCACGTAGTGATCGCCCTTTTCCTCGGCGCGCAGCTTCATGCTGACGACGTCGGAGCCGGCGTTCGGCTCGCTCATCGCAAGTGCGCCGATATGCTCGCCGGACACGAGCTTCGGCAGATACTTGCGCTTTTGCACCTCGGTGCCATTGCGATGAATCTGGTTCACGCACAGATTCGAATGCGCGCCGTACGACAACCCGACCGACGCCGACGCCCGCGAAATCTCTTCCATCGCGATCATGTGCGCCGTATAGCCCATGTTCGCGCCGCCGTATTCCTCGGAGACCGTCATGCCGAGCACGCCGAGATCGCCGAATTTCTTCCAGAGATCCATCGGGAACTGATCGCTGTGATCGATCTCGCCCGCGCGCGGCGCGATTTCCTTCGCTGCGAAATTGGCGAGCGAGTCGCGCAACATGTCGATGTCTTCGCCCAACGCGAAATTCAGGCCGGGTACGTTGCTCATGGGTCGTCTCCTCCAGATGCGATGTTTTCGGTGCGTCCTGAAATATGAGCCTCACTCACACAGGACCACAAACCACGGAATGGGGCAATTTCACGCTCAAATCGCCTAGCCGTCAATAGATTTTTGAGCTACGCTCACATTTATTTCCCCACGTTTCCCGCCAATGTCGACGCAAACCACCGCCACCGGCCGCCGCGCGCCCGCCGGCGTCAAATCGCAGCAGCGCGTGAAGGACATCCTGCAGGCGGGGCGCGACGTCTTCGCCGAGAAAGGCTACGACGCCGCGACGAGCGCCGAGATCGCGCAGCGCGCGGGCATTTCGGAAGCGACGGTGTTCAGCTATTTCAGCGGCAAGCGCGAGTTGTGCGCGCGCGTCATCGCGGATTGGTACGACGAAATCATCGATGCCTTCGAGAGCGGCCTCCCGCGCGACGGCTCCGTGCGGCAGCAGTTCGCGTTCATCGTCAGAACGCACATGCGGCTGATGCTGATGAACGGCACCGGGTTGTGCGCGCTCGTGCTGTCCGAAGGCCGCACGAAGCAGCACGATCTCTCCGACACGCTGACCGAACTGCAGCGCCGCTACACCGCGCCGCTGATGGACGTGCTCGCGCGCGGCCAGGCGCTCGGCCACGTGCGCGCCGACATGCCGTTGCGTCTGTTGCGCTCGCTCGTTTTCGGGCCGATGGAGCACGTCCTGTGGGACGCGACGCTCGCGAAGCGCCGCCTGAGTCAGACTCAGATCGAGACGACGGCGAACGAATTGGTGGAAGTATTGTGGGCGGCGCTGCAGCCGCCGAACGCGCAGCTGGCGGCGCTCGCGCAGTTCCGGCAGGACGTCGAGGAAGCGTCGCGGCGCTTCGAAGCGAGCGCCGCGCGCGAGAAACCTACTTCTTGACGAAGCGCAGCGCGAGCCGCGCGAGTTTCGGCACGGTCGTCGGACGCAGCAGGCGCGCGTCGTAACCGCCCATGCGGCGATCATTTTCGGCGAGACACAGTTCGATCAGCGAGCGAACCGATACATCGCCCGCGACCGAATCGCCGACATTCGCCGGAAAGTTCGCATCCTGCGCCGCGCCGCTCTTGTCGAAGCCGCGCGCGAGCGAGATGCGGTCGCGAATCAGCGAAATCCACACGCTCGCGGTCTTGATCAGGAACCACGGCTTGCGATACCAAGGCAGACTCCGCCGATACCACGCGACCCAGTTCGCGAAAAACAGGATGTGCCGCGCCTCTTCCTGAATCACCGGCTCGAAGGTTTCGACGAGTTCCTCGGGAAAGTAACCCGATTGTCGCGCCGCCTCGAATAGGCCGAACGCGAAAAAACTGTCGATGCACTCGCTGTAACCCGTGAGCATCCACGCGCGCAATGCATCGTCGGGAGCGGGATACGGCGGTTCGGGCGCGAGCTCGATGCCATATGCCTCGACGAGCTTCGACAGCACCAGCTTGTGCCGCGCTTCCTCGCCGCCGTTCATGCGCAAGGCTTCGCGCAATTGCGGATCGCCGACGGTGCCCGCGTAGGTCGCGACGCGGATCGACGCGCGCCCTTCCGTCTGCACCGCGATATCCCAGATCGGCAGCGACGTCACGCGCTTCAACGCCGCGGGATCGAGCTTCGGCCAGTCGATGACGGCCGGCTTGTACGGATTGTGCGTCGTCAGCAACATCTCGCAGAACATGCGCTTGTGCAGGTCCGAACCGATCGGAATCTTCCCCGTCGACCGGTACGTCCAGTTGCGCATCGCATGATCTGCTTCCACCGGGTTGAGCGTGTCGGACATATTCGAATATTGGCCGCCGAATGGGTAGGTCCTGCGGATTTTGGCATACAGGGCGCTGACTCGCAGCATCATGCGCGCATTTTCGCCTATCGCGAGATTTTCTCCAGCGCGAGATCGCGCGTTCGCGGGCCCATGAAACCGATCGCGGCCATCACGATCAGCATCGCCGACGCGATGAACACGAACACGCCCGTCGTCCCGAAACCCTTCAGCACGCCCGCGATGATGAACGACGTGAAAATCGCGGAGAAACGGCTCCACGAATACACGAAACCGACGGCGCGCGCGCGGATGCTCGTCGGAAAGAGTTCGGTCTGATACGCGTGATAGCTGTACGACATGATGTTCGCGGAGAGCGTGAGGCCGACGCCCATCGCGATCAGAAACGCCGGGTTGCCCGACTGGCTGAAGGCCAGCCCGCAGACGATGTTGAGCGCGGCCATCGCGACGATCGCGGTCTTGCGCTCGATCCTGTCGGCAATGGCGAGCCCGATGATCGGTCCGACCGGCGCGGCGATCGCAATGATGCTCGAATACATCAGGCTCGACGTCACCGTGATGCCCTGCTTGACCAGCAGCGTCGGCACCCAGTTGGCGAAGCCGTAAAAACCGACCGTCTGAAATATGTTGAAGATGATCATCATCGCGGCGCGCTTGCCGTAGGGCGGCTTCCACATGTCGGCGAACGCGCCGCGCCGCTCCGCTGTCTCGACGGCGGGTTCGGGCGGCGGCAGCGGCTTGCCGTATTCGCGCGCGACTTTCTCTTCGAGCGCGCGCATCACGCGATCGGCTTCGTCGAGGCGTCCTTTCTGCGCGAGCCAGCGCGGGCTTTCGGGCAGCGTGCGGCGAATCCACCAGACGAAGAGCGCCCCGTGCGCGCCGATGATGACGACCCAGCGCCAGCCGTCGATGCCGAAGGGCGCGCGCGGCACGAGCAGATAGGCGAGAAACGCGACCACCGGCACCGCCATGAAACCGACCGCCTGCTCGCACGCGAACGCGCGCCCGCGGATGTGTTTCGGCGCGAGTTCGGAGATATACGTGCCGATCGTCACCAGTTCCACCCCGATGCCCACACCCGCGACGAAGCGCCAGATGTTCAGGCCGGTCGCCGTGTCCTGGAACGCCATGACGAGGTTGGCGCCGGTGTACCAGAGCAGCGAATACGTGAAGATCGCGCGCCGTCCGAAGCGGTCGGCGAGAAATCCGCAGGCGATCGTGCCGATGAAAAGCCCCGCGAACAGCGACGCGATAAAGCTCGCGACGCCCGTCATGCCGAAAAGTCCGCTGGTCGTCGGCGTGAGAATGCCGCTTTTGACGAGACCCGGCGCGACGTATCCGGAATACAGCAGATCGTAGAGCTCGAAGAAGAAACCGAGGCTCAAAAGGACGATGAGCGTCCAGACGGAGCGCGTGGCGGGCAGGCGATCGAGCCGGGCGGAAATGCTGCCGGCGGTGACGGGAAGCGCCTCTGCGTGTGCGCTGCGGGGTGTTGCCATCGGGGTGTCTCCTCATGAGGCGGGGTGCGCCGCGCGGCATCGCTGGCGCGGCGCGGTCGGACGAGGGACGAATTTTAACCGGGTGGGTAACATGAGCTGGAAGCTGAATCCCGTCGCCTCGTGCGTCACACCGATCGCCATCGGACTGCCGGGCTTCCGGAAGAACCATCCGCTCAGCCCCCGATACGAAGAAAAGCTCTAAAGCCCCGCTATCCGGGCTTTTACTAGCTCCCGAACTATTTTGGCTTGGTAACCTTCTGCCGATTCTGAACGGACACGATCCGCGGAATATCATGCTCTGGCGCCCAACGACGCGCCGGACGTCCGGTACGAGACCTTCCGGGCTGAACTGACCACCTTCTGGAGTTAAAACAGTGAAGAAACTGCTCGCGGCACTGACGATGTCCCTTCTCGCCGCCACGTCGCTCACCGCCGTCACGCCGGCGCTTGCGAAGGACTATTCGACGATCCGTTTCGGCGTCGACGCAAGCTATCCCCCGTTCGAGTCGAAGGGTTCCGACGGCAAGCTGGTCGGTTTCGACATCGATCTCGGCAATGAGATCTGCGCGCGCCTGAAGGCAAAGTGCGTGTGGGTGGAAAACGACTTCGACGGCATGATTCCCGCGCTCAAGGCGAAGAAGTTCGACGGCGTGCTTTCCTCGATGTCGATGACGCCGCAACGCGCCGAGCAGATCGCCTTCTCGAGCAAGCTCTTCAACACGCCGACGCGCCTCGTCGCGAAAAAGGGCAGCAACATCCTGCCGACGGCCGAAAGCCTGAAGGGCAAGAACGTGGGCGTCGAACAGGGCACGATCCAGGAAACCTACGCCAAGACCTACTGGGCGCCGAAGGGCGTGACGGTCACGCCGTACCAGAACCAGGACCAGGTCTATGCCGATCTGATCTCGGGCCGCCTGGACGCCGCGCTGCAAGACGCGGTGCAGGCTGAAATCGGCTTCCTGAAGACGCCGCGCGGCGCGGGCTACGACTTCGCCGGTCAAAACATCGACGATCCGAAGACGCTCGGCAACGGCGCGGGCATCGGTCTGCGCAAGGAAGACACCGATCTGAAGGCGAAGATCGACAAGGCTATCGCCGACATCATCAAGGACGGCACCTACAAGAAGCTCGAAAAGAAGTACTTCGACTTCGACGTGTACGGCAGCTAAGCCGCTCGCCACAAGCCACACCGGCTGACGAACGGGCTCCGCGCTCAAGGGCGCGGAGCCCGTTTGCTTTTCGGACAGCGGTTTCGGCGGCCGATTTCCGCTAAGATCGAACGTTCGAGACAGCGCCGACGGAAGGAGACGCCGCGGCGCGGAGCACTTTTCCGAGGCAAGACCGCGCACTCGCCTGCGCGCGACCAACATGCAAACCAGAACTCATTCCCTGATCTCGCCGACGCTCGGCACTTCCCGCAACATCACGAGTTTTCACTACGGCCCCGGCGGCGGCCAGAAAATCTACGTCCAGTCGTCGCTGCACGCGGACGAACTGCCCGGCATGCTCGTCGCATGGCGTCTGCGCCGCCAGCTCGCCGAATTCGAAGCGGCGGGCAAGCTGCGCGGCGAAGTCGTCATCGTGCCGGTGCCGAATCCGATCGGCCTGTCGCAACATCTGCACGGCACGCTGATGGGCCGCTTCGAGACCAACAGCGGCCACAACTTCAACCGCAATTTCCACGATCTCGCCGCGCTGATCGCGCCGCGCATCGAAGCGCGCCTCGGCAAGGACGCCGGCGCGAACAAGCTCGCCGTGCGCGCCGCGATGAAAGAAGCGCTCGACGAGCAGACGCCGCACACCGAGCTCGAATCGCAACGCCTCGCGCTGCAAAAGCTTTCCTTCGACGCCGATGTCGTGCTCGATCTGCACTGCGATCTCGACGCCGCGCTGCATCTCTACACCAATCCGGACATCTGGGACGAAGTCGAGCCGCTCGCGCGCTATCTCGATGCAAGAGCGTCGTTGCTCGCGCTGAATTCGGTCGGCAATCCGTTCGACGAAATCCACAGCTTCTGCTGGTCGGATTTGCGCCAGCGTTACGGCGAGCGCTTCCCGATTCCGAATGGCGGCATTTCGGTGACGGTCGAACTGCGCAGCCAGCACGACGTGTCCTACGAACTCGCGGATAAAGACGCGCAGGCCATCGTCAAGTATCTGATCCACCGCGGCGTGATCGACGCGCCCGTGCCCGAGCAGCCGCCGCTCGCGTATCCGGCGACGCCGCTCGCGGGCGCGGAGCCGATCGTCGCGCCGGCGTCGGGCGTGCTCGTGTTTCGCGCGCAAGTGGGCGCGTTCATCGAAGCGGGCGAGCCGATCGCCGATATCGTCGATCCCCTCACCGATGTCGTCACCACGCTCAAGTGCACGACCTCCGGCGTGATGTACGCGCGGCATATCACGCGCTTCGCGACGGCCGGGCTGGAAGTGGCGCGCATTGCGGGCGCGAAGGCCTATCGCACGGGCTCGCTGCTGTCGGCGTAAGCGTTTCGCGGCGGATCAGAACGGCGCGAGACAACATTGCGCCGCGACGATCTTCCACGCGCCGCCAATGTCGCCCCACGTTCGCGTGTAGCGCAAGCTGCCCGCGAACGGCGCGCCCGCGAACGTTCCCGAAAGCGTCACGCGCGTGACCGTCACGGCAAACGCGCCGTACACGCGCACGCTCTGATCCTCGACGTCCAGTTTCTCGATGCGCTGCATGCCGTAACGATGCCCGTTGAGATCGTCGGACTTCGTCCAGACCTTGCCGGTCGCATCGACGAAGCTGAGGTCGTCGGCCATTAGCGCATCGAGTGCGTCCACGTCCGATGCCAGCATCGCCTTCTTCAGGCGCTCCTCCAGTTCGCGGATTCCTTGCTCGTCCATGTTTTCGCTCGCGGTGACGGAACCGAGAGCATCGCATCGGACGCGCCGAATACACAAGCGCCGATATTTCGCCATCCCTGTTGCACGCGCGACACACCGCAAGGCGGCTGAAAGCACTGTCACATTTCTTTCTTTAGCGCCCGCTACATTTGCGCCCGTCGAACGCCACGCGCCATCAGAGCGCGACGCACTGCAGACACCGTCAACAACCACACCGCGAACCATCATACGGAGCTTGTTTTGAAGAAGAATCTCTTGGCGACCGCCGCGCTCGCCACCTTTGCCGCCCTCGCCGCCACGTCCGCGCAAGCGCAAAGCAGCGTAACGCTCTACGGCATCATCGACGCCGGCATCAGCTACGTGAACAACAGCACGCAAACCGCGACGCGCGCGGGCGATAAGCTCTTCAAGTACGACGACGGCGTCGCGCAAGGCAGCCGTTGGGGCCTGAAGGGTTCGGAAGACCTGGGTGGCGGCCTGAAGGCGATCTTCACGTTGGAGAACGGCTTCAATAGCGGCACCGGCACGCTCGGCCAGGGCGGCGCGCTGTTCGGCCGTCAGGCATACGTCGGTCTCGCGAAGAACGACGTCGGCTCGCTGACCTTCGGCCGTCAATATTCGTTCTCGACCGATTACCTCGGCAGCAACTATTCGATCGGCGGCCAGACGCTCGCGGGCAACTACGCGTATCACATGAACGACGTCGACCAGCTGACGTCGAGCCGCATCAACAACGCGGTCAAGTTCAGCAGCGCGAGCTTCTACGGCGTGACGTTCGGCGCGATGTACAGCTTCTCGAACCAGGCAGGCGCGTTCGCGGGCACGCCCAACACGACCGTCGGCACGACCACGACGGCGGGTTCGTCGCGCGCGTACAGCTTCGGCCTGAACTACAAGGCGGGTCCGTTCGGCATCGGCGCGGCGTACACCGACATCCGCTATCCGGCGGCATCGACGCCCGCGTTCAGCACGGCCGTCGCGAACATCCAGACGATGGGCACCGCGAACGCCGGCAAGGATCTGCGCACGTTCGGCGTCGGCGCGAACTACGCGTTCGGCGCGGCGACCGTGTTCGGCCTGTGGACCAACACGCTGTTCGAGCCGATCAACGGCGCGAGCTCCAAGCTCAACGCGTTCGATATCGGCGGCAAGTACAGCTTCACGTCGGCGCTGTCGGCCGGCCTCGGCTACTCGTACCTGAACATGACGGGCAACTCGAGCGGCCACTGGAACCAGGTCGACGCGAGCGTCGACTACGCGCTTTCCAAGCGCACCGATGTGTACGTGCTCGGCATCTATCAGAAGGCTTCGGGTTCGAACCGCGGCGTCGAGAATCAGGCGTCGATCGGTTCGTCGTCGTCGAGCTACTTCGGCACGTCGGGTCTGGGCGAAGACGATCAGCTTGCGTTCCGCATCGGCATCCGCCACAAGTTCTGAGCTTGCTTGCTGAGTTGACATGAGATCGGGCCGCCAGACGTATCGGGCGGCCCGATTTGTTTACCTCTTGTCGGACTTCTTGCCGACGGCCTTGTTATAGCGCTCGATGTACTCGTCCATCAGCTTGCGGATCGCGCGGCCGATCTGCATGTAGTCGCTCTCGTTCAGATTCGCGAGCGACACGCGCCCCGACGGATGCTGCGTGCCGAAGCCGCGCCCCGGCAGCAGCACGACACGCGCTTCTTTCGCGAGCCTGAAGAGCATCTCCGAAGGCTCCGTGTTCTTGATGACCCAGTCGACCAGTTCGCGGCCGTGCCTGCGCTCGCCGAGATATTCGATATCGAGGATCGTGTAGTAATCGACTTCGTTCTTGTCCTCTTCTTCGAGCGCGATGCCGATCTCGCGATACAGCGCCTGCTTGCGGCTGCGGATCAGGCGCTTCAACGCGTTCTTGTACGCGTCGGGCGTGTCCATCAGCGAGAAGAGCGAGAACAGCACCATCTGCACCTGCTGCGGCGTCGACAATCCCGCCGTGTGATTCAGCGCGACGGTACGGCTGTCCGCAACCAGCCGGTCGATGAACTTGAGCTTGTCGGGCTCCGTCGTGATCGATTCGTAGCGTTCGTGAAGCTCCGCCCGTTTGTCCTTCGGCAGCGCGGCGAGCTGCTTGTCGAGCACGTTGTCGCGATGCGTCGCGATCGCGCCGAGACGCCAGCCGGTCGCGCCGAAATACTTGGAATACGAATAAACGAGGATCGTGTTCTTCGGGCACAACGCGAACAGCGACACGAAATCGTCGGCGAAGGTGCCGTAGACGTCGTCGGTCAGAAGGATCAGATCGGGCCGCTCCTTCACGATCTCCGCGATGTATTCGAGGCTTTCGTCGTCCATCTTCACCGATGGCGGATTGCTCGGATTCACGAGGAAAAACGCCTTCACTTTCGGATCGCGCAGCTTGTCGAGCTCGGCCTTCGAGTATTGCCAGCCGCGGGCGACGTCCGCCTCCAGATTGACGACCTTCAGCTTGTAATCGTTCAGGCGCGGAATCTCGATGTACGGCGTGAAGATCGGGGTGCCGAGCGCGATCGTGTCGCCGGGCGCGATCAGGAAGTTCTCGCGCATCGTGTTGAAGATGTAGGTCATCGCGGCGGTGCCGCCTTCGACCGCGAAGACATCGAATTCGCCGACGAACGGATGCTTGCCGATCATCTCGCGCCGCAGATATTGCGCGACGATCTGCTCCGACAGCTTCAGCATGCGGTCCGGCACGGGATAGTTCGATCCGAGGATGCCTTCGCACATCTCATAGAGAAAGTCGCCCGCGTTCAGGCCCAGCTGATCGCGTACATACGACACCGCGCCCGCAAGAAACGCGATGCCCGGCACGCCCTTGTTCTCGCGCGCGAAAATCTCGAAGCGCTCTTCGAGCCCTTCGCGCTTCGGAAAACCGCCGACGCCTTCCGGCATGTACGCGAACGAGCGCTCGGACTCGCGCATCGCGAAGAGGCCGAGTTGCCAGAAACCGTGACGCGGTATCGTCGCGAGAAAGTTCGGAGTGCCGCGCCCCGCATTGAGCATCGCGAGATTGGCCGGACGCTCGACCGCCCCGCCGCCCGCCGCCTTGATGAGCTCGTCCTTCAGCTCGAACGGGCTGAGCGCCGCCATGCCGGCGCGGTCGTTGGAACCCGATTTATCGGACTTTGCCATCCAACACCTCCAGAATTGATGATGGAAACAATGCGGCAGGAAGACCGCGTCACGTCAGCAGCATCACGATGACCATGCCCCAGATCGTGAGCAGCGTATTGCCGACCGCGTACGTCACCGTGTAGCCGAGGCCCGGCACCTGGCTTTTCGCGGCGTCGCAGATCATGCCGAGCGCGGCGGTGGTCGTGCGCGCGCCGGCGCAGATGCCGAGCAGGATCGCGGGATGAAATTTGAACACGTACTTCGCGATGTACATGCCGATGATGAGCGGCACCGCCGACGCAAAAATGCCCCACAGAAAGAGACTCACGCCGAGCTTCTGCAAGCCCGCGACGAAGCCCGGCCCCGCCGAAATCCCCACGACCGCGATAAAGACGTTCAGGCCGACTGAGTTCATGAACCAGATCGTCGGCGACGGAATGCGGCCGAACGTCGGATGGATCGCGCGCAGCCAGCCGAACACGATGCCCGCGATGAGCGCGCCGCCCGCCGTCGACAGCGTGAGCGGAATCGCGCCGACATGCAGCACGAGCGCGCCGATCAACGCGCCGAGCGTGATCGCGAGGCCGACGAACGCCATGTCGGCGGCGTCGGTCGGACGGTCGAGCACGCCGATCGCCTTCGCCGCCGCCGACGTGTCCTGCGTCCGGCCGACGAGCGTGATCGTGTCGCCGCGATGCAGCTTCGTGCTCGGCAGAATCGGTATCTGCGTTTCGGTCGCGCCGCGCTTGATCTTGCGCAGAAACACGCCGCGCGACGCGGGCATATGCGCGAGCTCCTGCAGCGTCTTGCCGTCGACGGCCTTGCTCGTCACGTAGATATCGACGCCTTCGATCGGCACGGCGAGCAGTTCGGCGTCGTCCACTTCGGTCGCGACGCCGCCGAGCAGATCGACGAGCAGCTCGCGCCGCCCGGAGACCGCGACGACATCGCCCGGTTGCAGCACGTCGTCGATCTTCGCTTCCTGAATGGTTCCGCCCCGCCGAATCCGCTCGATGAAGAGCCGCGCGCCTTCCGGCTCCAGCGCTTCGGCCTGCGCGACCGACATGCCCGCCGCGCGCCCGTGCTCGGCCACGCGATACGCGCGCAGTTCGAACTTGTGCCACGCCTGCCCCGCGCCGCCGAGATCGCCGCCGCCGCCGAGCGTCGCCTCGTATTCCTTGCAGGCCGCGACGAGGTCGATGTTGAGCAGCTTCGGCCCGAGCATCGCGAGAATCAGCGCGGAGCCGATCGTCCCGAAGATATAGGTCACGGCGTAGGCGGTCGGCATCGCGTCGAGCAGCGCCTTCGCCTGATCCGGCGGCAGGCCGAGCCGGTTGATGGCGTCGGTGGCAAGGCCCATCGAAGCGGAAATCGTCTGCGAGCCCGCGAACAGGCCCGCCGCCGAGCCGACGTCATAACCCGCGATCTTCGCCGCCGCGTAAGGCGCCGCGAGGCACAGCACGCACTGGATGACGGAGAAGATCGCCTGCGGCAAGCCGTCTTTCGCGATGCCGCGCACGAACTGCGGACCGACGCCGTAACCGACGGCGAACAGGAACATCAGAAAGAAGACCGATTTGACGTTCGACGAAATGGTGATGCCTAGTTGCCCGATGGCGATGGCCGCGAGCAAGGTCGCCGTCACGGCGCCGAGGCTGAAGCCGCGAAAGCTTTTTCCGCCGACCCAATAGCCGACGCCGAGCGACAGAAAGATGGCGATTTCAGGATAACTGCGCAGTGTTGCCGTAAGCCAGGACATAGGCACTCCTTTGCGGTATGAGCCGCTCGCACATCAGCGATGAAGGGAATGAATGATCCGAACGCCAGCAATACACTATTTGGTGCAGCTTTGAAACCATCAATGAAAACAGCGGCCGGAGCCGCTGTTTTCATCGAGACGCTAACTTCGACGCGTCTTATTCCGCCGTTTCGAGCAACGGGTAATCCGTATAGCCCTTCGCGCCCGGCGCATAGAACGTCGACGTGTCCCAGTTGTTGAGATCGGCATCGACTTCGAAGCGGCGCACCAGATCCGCATTCGCGATGAAGGGCTTGCCCCACGCGACGGCATCGGCGTCGCCGCGGGCGATGATCGCTTCGGCGCTGGCCTTCGTGAAGCCTTCGTTGGCGATATACACGCCGCCGAACGCCTTCTTCAATTGCGGCCCGAGGCTGTCGGCGGCTTCATGCTCGCGTGCCGCGATGAACGCGATCTTGCGGCGGCCCAGTTCACGCGCGACGTAACCGAAGGTCGCGGCGCGATCGCTGTCGCCCATCGTGTGCGAATCCGCGCGCGGTGCAAGATGCACGCCGACGCGATCCGCGCCCCAAACTTCGATAGCCTGATCGACGACTTCGAGCAGCAGGCGCGCACGATTTTCGATCGGGCCGCCGTAGGCGTCGGTACGCTTGTTCGTGCTGTCCTGCAGGAACTGGTCGAGCAGATAGCCGTTCGCGCCGTGCACTTCGACGCCGTCGAAGCCCGCGCGCTTCGCGTTTTCCGCGCCCTTGCGGTACGCCGCGACGACACCGGCGATTTCATCCAGTTCGAGCGCGCGCGGCGTCACGTACGGACGCTGCGGACGCACGAGGCTCACGTGTCCTCCCGCCGCGATCGCGCTCGGCGCGACCGGCAGTTCGCCATTCAAAAAGATCGGATCGGAAATGCGGCCGACGTGCCACAGTTGCAGGAAGATCTTGCCGCCCGCTTCGTGCACGGCCTTCGTGACGAGCTTCCAGCCTTCCACTTGCTCGTCGGACCAGATGCCCGGCGTGTCGGCATAGCCGACGCCTTGCGGCGTCACCGACGTCGCTTCGCTCAGAATCAGCCCCGCCGATGCGCGGTCTGCGTAGTACTGCGCCATCAACGCGTTCGGCACGCGTTCGACGCCCGCGCGCTGACGCGTGAGCGGCGCCATGATGATGCGGTTCTTCAACGTGAGTGCGCCAACTTTAAGCGGATCGAAAAGAGTCGACATGAATTGGATTCCTAATGAAATTGAAAGCAGACTTTCACCGAATGGCAAGCAAGCTCAGAGATTCCCGATGGAATCGCGAAACGCCTGAATGACCGCTTCGTCGCGCTTGAAGAACACCCACTGTCCAACGCGCTTCGTGGTGACGAGTCCGGCTTTGTGCAAGGTCGCGAGATGCGCCGAAACGGTGGACTGCGACATGCCGCAGCGCCCATCGATCTGACCCGCGCAAACGCCGTGCACGTGCGGCAATTCCTGATCAGGGAAATGCAGCTCGGGTTCCTTCAGCCATTCCAGAATCTCGCGGCGAAGGGGGTTGGCGAGGGCCTTGTGAATTGCGTCGATGTCCATTTCGTTGCTCGTGCGTCTGACGGACGGAACGTGCAGCCTGTTCCGAATCGTCTTGCTGCGAAGTATATATCGTAAATTTACGATATGCAAACCCCGCCGAATGCGTCGATGTGCGACATGCCGCCGCGCCGCGCCGTCTGGTACGCTCCCCGGTTTCATCGGCTGCAAGAAGACTGCACAACCCTTATGGATACTCCTTTCAATGAACGTGGCGTGACGCTTTCGCGCGCCGGACTCTCGGCGTCCGGTCAGATGATTCCGCTGCGCGATCTGCGCGCCGCGCGCGTCGTGATGATCCCGCGCCAGAAGCCTTTGCCGATCATCATCGCGCTGATCGGGCTGATCGTGCTCGGCGCGGGCATCTTCACCGGCTCGGGCGCGGCGCTCGTGCTCGGCGTGATGATCGTCGTCGTGGGTTATCTCACCTGGATCACGCAGGACGTGATCTATCAGTTGATGGTCGCGACGCCCGACGGCGAGCGCGAAGTGCTCATCACGAAGGATCAGGAATTCGCGGACAAGGTCGCGGCGCTCGTCGGCGAGGCGGTCGCGAAACATGCGGCGAGCGCAGGCGCGAAGTCATCGCAAGCCTGATCTTGATGCGCCGTTTACACGGCGGCGCGCTTCTTTAGCCCGGCCTTTAGGCGCGCGGCGCTAGAGTGCGGGCATCGCCACAACGAGCCGTCGCCGGACGGCTTCCATCGATGGATATCCGCACATTCGACTCGATCGCTCTTTCGCGCGTGGTCAACGGCGGCTCGCCGCGCCGCCGCGAAGCACGCCACTGCGTCGCGTTCGATCTCACCGTTCCGGGACTGGATTCGTCGGCCGCACGCGACATGCTCGCGTATGCGTTCGGCGCGGGCACGCAGGCTTATATCGTGGAGACGAGCCGCCTCCGCGATTGCACCACGCTCCATGTCGAGACCGATCGCGATGACATCAACGATGTCATCGGCACGCTCACCGCGCATTTTCCCAACGCAACGCTCGGCCGCGTGACGCGCATTACGCGCATCACACGGCGCTGAACGCGTCGTCAGGTGATCTGCAACGGCTCGACGTGCCAGATGTCGCGCGCATACTCCGCGATCGTGCGGTCCGACGAAAAAATGCCCATGCCCGCGACGTTCTCGATCGCGCTCCGCGTCCACGCATCCTTGTCGCGGTACTTGAGATCGACTTCGGTCTGCGTCTTGTCGAAGCTGTCGAAATCGGCGAGCACCATGTAGTGATCGCCCCAGTCCACGAGCGTATGGAAGATGTCGTAGAAACGGTGCGGCTCTTCCGGCGAGAAGTGCCCGAGTCGAATCTGGTCGAGCGCGACTTTGAGCTCCGCGTTTTCCTCGTAAATCTGCCGTGGCCGATAACCCGCCGCGCGCAACGATTCGATCTCGTCGGTCGTGTTGCCGAAGATGAAAATATTCTCGCGCCCCACGGCATCGCAGATCTCGATGTTCGCGCCATCGAGCGTGCCGATTGTCAGTGCGCCGTTCAACGCGAGCTTCATGTTGCCGGTGCCCGATGCTTCGGTGCCCGCCATCGAAATCTGCTCCGACAGATCCGCCGCCGGAATGATGAGCTCGGCCACGGAAACGCCGTAGTTCGGAATAAAGCCGACCTTCAGCCGATCGCCGATGAGCGGGTCCGTGTTGATCTTGCGGGACACATCGTTGATGAGCTTGATGATGTTCTTCGCCATCTTGTACGCGGACGCCGCCTTGCCCGCGAACATCACGACGCGCGGCGTCCAGTCCTGCTCCGGATTTTCGCGGATGCGGTTATAGCGCACGATCACATACAGGATGTTGAGCAATTGCCGCTTGTATTCGTGGATGCGCTTCACCTGCAGATCGAACAGCGCTTCCGGATTGATGATCGCGTTGGCGTCCCGTTTCGCGCGTTCCACGAGCCGCAGCTTGTTGGCGAACTTCGCATCGTGAAAGGCCTTGCAGAACTCCGGATCGTCGCGCCATTCGCGCAGCCTGCCAAGCTCGAAGAGATCGGTGCGCCAGCGCGGCCCGAGCCGCTTGTCGATCAGCGATGACAGCGACGGACTCGCCTGCGCGAGCCATCGGCGCGGCGTGATGCCGTTCGTCACGTTCGTGAAGCGCTCCGGATACATGCGCGCGAAGTCGGAGAAGATGTTCTGCACCATCAGTTGCGAGTGCAGCTTCGATACGCCGTTCACCTTGTGACTCGCGACGATCGCGAGATGCGCCATGCGCACGCGCCGCTGGCCGAATTCATCGACGAGCGAGATGCGCCGAATCAGCTCGACATCGCGCCCGAACTTCTCGGTGACTTGCTTCAGGAACTGCGCGTTGATCTCGAAGATGATCTCCAGATGCCGCGGCAGCAAGCGCGCGAGCATCTCGACGTCCCATGTTTCGAGCGCTTCGGGCATCAGCGTGTGATTCGTGTAGGAGAACATCTGCTGCACGAGCTTCCACGCCTTGTCCCACGGCAGATGATGCCGATCGACGAGCAGGCGCATCAGCTCCGGAATCGCGAGCACCGGATGCGTGTCGTTCAGATGCACGGCGACCTTTTCCGCGAGCCGACCGAAGTGCGTATGCGTGCGCTGATAGCGGCGTATCAGATCCTGCATCGTCGCGGAGACGAAGAAGTATTCCTGACGCAGACGCAACTCGCGTCCGGCCTGAGTCGAGTCGTCGGGATACAAGAGACGCGACACATGTTCCGATGTGTTCTTCGCCTCCACCGCGCGCCGATAGTCGCCCTGATTGAACGCGGAGAGATCGAACTCGTCGGTTGCGCGCGCGGACCACAGGCGCAGCGTGTTGGTGGCCGTTGTCGCGAAGCCGGGAATGACCGTGTCGTAGGCCATCGCGTTGACGTGCTCGGTGTCGATCCAGTCGGTGCGATCGTCATGTTGCACCGTGCGCCCGCCGAAATGCACGGTGTACACGACTTCGGGCCGCGGAAACTCCCACGGATTGCCCGCGCGCAGCCAGTAATCGGGCATCTCGACCTGATTGCCGTCGACGATCGTCTGACGGAACATCCCGTATTCGTAACGGATGCCATAGCCGAAGCCCGGCACGCCGACCGTCGCCATCGAATCGAGGAAACAGGCCGCAAGGCGTCCGAGGCCGCCATTGCCGAGCGCGGCGTCCGGCTCGAGTTCCTCGAGCGCCGCGAGATCGACGCCCAAGCCGGCGAGCGCATCGCGCACTTCGTCGTAGATGCCTAGCGCGAGCAGCGCATTGCTGAAAGTTCTGCCGATGAGAAATTCCATCGACAGATAGTAGACGCGTTTCACGTCCTGTTCGTATTGGAGCCGCGTGGTGCGCATCCAGCGCGCGACGAGACGATCCCGCACGGCCAGTTCAGCGGCGTGAAGCCAGTCCCGCGGCTGCGCGGTGACTGCATCCTTGCCGACGCCGTACATCAGGCGGTTCGAGATGGAGCGCCTGAGCGCATCGACGGTACTGTTGAGCTGGTCGAATTCCAGATCGACGGATGTCATCGAAACCTCCGGTGTTTGCAACATATGCAACGACCGCGAAAGCCTGACGGGAGTTCAATCCGGACGCACCGAATTGGCGCCCTGCCCCGGTCTGGCGGGTGCGGACGTGCCTGAACGTGCAGGTTACGCCAGTTTTATTTTTTTTGGTATGACAAGGCGGAAACGGAGAGCGGCCCGCAAATTGCTAACGAAGAGCTTGCGGGCACATGATGGCATCGATATTTAGTTCGGATTCCGTATGTTTGTCATGCGATGGAGCGGCGTGGCGCGCGTGCGGCGATCAGCAGAAGCGCCGCGAGCGATACGCCCAGCAGAATCAGCGAGAGCGCGGACGCCGGCAGATAGTAACCGCGATTCACCTGCCCGACGACGACGATCGGCACCGTCGCGAATCCGGGCGGATACACGGTGAGCGTCGCGCCAAGTTCGCCGAGCGAGAGCGCGAAACCGAGCGCGAGGCTCGCGCGGATCGCGGGCACGAGTTGCGGCAATACCACGCGCGAGAGCACCATGCGCGGCGGCGCGCCGAGACTCGCGGCGGCTTCGCGCAGCGTCGTGAGCTCGGGGCGCAGCGCCGCGGCGGCGCATCGATAACAGAACGGCAACACGAGCGCGAGTTGCACGAGCACGACGATTGCGGCCGATCCCGACAGATCGAGCGGACGCTTGTGATACGCGATCAACACGGCGAGCCCGAGGACGACGCTCGGCACGCCGCTGCCCATCATCGCGACGGCATCGACGAGTGCGCCGAGACCGCGCCGGTCGCGCCCTTCCAGCGCGAGCGCGAGCCAGAGTCCCAGCGCGGTGCCGAGAAACGCGACGCCCAGGCCGACTTCGAGACTCGTCGCGACCGCATCGAGATCGCTCGATGAAAGACGCGCGAACCAGCGCGTGGAAAAACCATCGGGCAGGATCGTGCCGGACCAGTGCGACGCGACGCTCGACAACGCGACGACGATCACCGGCAGCACGAAGAGCCAGAAGCACAGCAACGCGAAGAGGCCCGTGAACGCATGACGCAGGAGCGCGCGAGGTCTGAACGCAGCAGCGATGAGTTGCATGTCAGCGCTCTCCCGAACGGCGACTCGTTTGCCGATTCACGCGTCGATACAACGCATAGAGCGATAGCGACATCAACAGCATCACGACCGAACCCGCGGCCGCGGTGGCCAGATCGAGGTCGACGGTCGCGGCGCTGTAGATCGCGATCGGCAAGGTGATCAGATGTGCGCTGCCGAGCACGAGCAGAATGCCGAACTCGTTCAACGTCAGCAGAAAGCAGAGGATCGTGCCTGCCGCGATGCCCGGCCACGCGAGCGGCAAGACGACTTTCGTCGCGACCATCCAGCCATCGGCGCCGAGGCTCTTTGCGGCTTCGACGAGCCGCATGTCGAGCGTCGCATACGATGCGAGCGTCGGACGCACGACGAACGGCGCATAGAACACGACCTCCGCGAGAATCACGCCGCCGATGCCGAAAAGGAAATCGAGCGGCGGCGCATCGAGCGAAAAGATCCGCTGCAGACCGATGCTCACCGAACCTTGCGAGCCGTATAGAAAGATCAGCGTGAACGCGACCAGAAACGACGGAAACGCGACGAACAATTCCAGAAAACGCGTGAGCAGGCGCGCGAGCGCGAACGGCCTGAAGAACAGCATCGATGCGAGCGCGACGCCGAGCAACGAAGCGATGCTCGCGCTCGCGAAGAGAATACCGAGCGTCGTGCCGATCATCCCGCGCGTTTCGGGGTTGCTGAAGAACGCGCTGTACGCGTGCAGCGAGAAACCGTGCGGCCCGGTCACACTCGACATGACGAGGCGCGCGAGCGGATACACCACGAGCGGCCCGAGCACGACGACGAGAATGAAGAGCAGATGCCACCGCGCCTTGCGCTCGCGGCGTTGCGCTTCTTTGGCGTGCGCTGCGAATTGCGCGGAGAGATAGGCGTCGCAGATGCCGCGTTCGTCGCGCGCGACGCTGTCAGCGACGAACAAGGACGACATCGTCAGCCTCGAAGCGAAGGGAAACGCGCGCGCCCTTGTCCGGCATGCGCGAATGGCCGCGCTGCGTCGTCACGAGCACGGGCTCGCCGGGCAACGCATCGAGCGCAACGGAAATGGAAAGCGCCGCGCCATACCATTCGACGGACGCGATCGTGCCATGCAGATGGCCTTCTCCCAACGGCGCGATCGCGAATCGTTCGGGACGAATGCACGCGAGACGTTCGCGCTCGTCGTGCCGCGCATCGCCGACGGGATACACCACGCGCGGCGGCAGCAAATTCGCGGCACCGAGATAGCGCGCGACGAACGCATCGTTGGGCGCGTCGTACAGCTCGCGCGGCGCACCGAGTTGCGCGATGCGGCCATCGCGCATCAGCAGCGTGCGGTCGGAGAGCACGAGCGCATCGTCCTGATCGTGCGTCACGCAGACGATCGTCAGATTCGGCAAGCGCTCATGCAACGCCTTCAGCTCGCTGCGCACCGAAGCGCGCAGATTCGCATCGAGCGCCGAGAGCGGCTCGTCGAGCAGCAGCACGTCCGGCTCGATGACGAGTGCGCGCGCCAGCGCCACGCGCTGCTGCATGCCGCCGGAAAGCTGCGCGGGCATGACGTGACCGGCATCGGAAAGCTGCACGAGCTTGAGCGCATCGGCGACGCGTCGCGCGATCTCGCCCGTCTTCAGCTTGCGTGCGCGCAAGCCGAACGCGACGTTGTCGAACACCGAGAAATGCGGGAACAGCGCATAGCTTTGGAACAGCAGCCCGAGATTGCGCTGATGCGGCGGCACGTGCGTGAGATCGCGGCCCGCGACGGCGAGCGTGCCCGCGAGCGCATCGGCCTTCACGAAGCCGGCGATGAAGCGCAGCAGCGTGGTCTTGCCGCATCCGCTCCGGCCGAGCACGGTGAGGAATTCGCCGCGTTGGATCCGAAGCGAGAGATCGTCGAGCACGGTACGCGTGCCGAAGCGCACCGTCAGACGATCGATGTGCACGCCCGGCGTTTGATCGACGCCGAACGCTTCCTTGGGGACGGCGCTCATCAGGACTTCGGCTTGACGACGTCGGTCTGCTTGCCGGTGTTGCCGATCACTTCGGTCTTCCAGCGCTCGGTCCAGCCCGCCTTCTTCTGCATGACTTCGTTCCAGTCGACGGGAATGAGCTTCACGCCGGAGATCGCCTGCTTGACGGCTTCGCCGTTCTTGCCGGCGAGCGGCACGTCGGTGCGGCCGGGGATGCCGTAGATATCGGGCACTTTCGACTGCACATCCGACGACATCAGATAGTCGATGAGCTTCTTGCCCGCCGCCTGATTCGGTCCGCTCTTGATGAGGCCGATTGCATACGGAAGCTGGAATGTGCTCGGCGCTTCGCCTGCCTTGTGCGACAGGAAGAGCGGCTTGATGGAGAGACCGCCGTTCGCGGCATCGTCGAGGTCCATTTGCAGATCGCCGTTCGCGAATGCGATCTCGTTACGCGAGAGCAGCACGTCGAGATAGCCCGTGCCCTTCGTATGGAACTTCGCGTGTTGTTCGAGATCCTTCAGGTAATTGAAAGCCTGGTCTTCGCCCATCAGCGCGGACGTCAGGATGATGACGGCCATGCCGTCGCCTGCCGTGGCTGGATTCGAGTATGCGATCTTGCCGGAGTAGCTCGGATGCAGGAGATCGGCGAAGGTCTTGGGCGCGGTTTTCGTGACTTCGGGATTGATCGCGAACGAGAAATAGTTGTTCACGAAGGTGGCCCATGCGCCGTCTTTTTCCTTCGCGATGGCGGGCACGTTCTTGTAGTTCACGCTCTGATACGGCTGCAGCAGGCCGCCTTGTTGCGCTTGCTGGATGAACGGCGGCAGCGTGACGAGGACGTCTGCTTTCGGCGAATCCTTTTCGACGGTCGCGCGGTTCACCACTTCGCCGCTGCCCGCCGTGACGATGTTGACCTTCACGCCTTCCTTCTTTTCGAATGCGGGAAGCACGTCCTTGTAGAGATTCTCGAGGCCATCGGCGGTGTAGAGGACGACGGCGTCGGCGGCGTGAGCGGGCATCGCGGCAAGCAGAGCAAACGCGGCGGCGAACGCCGGCAGCACAGTGCGCGCGAAGCGGGAATCGCGGGTCATGGTGGTCTCTCGTGTCGGGGATCGATGAAGGTCGGGGGCGACCTTCGACCCGGAATATTGCAGAGATGTGTGACATCGACGTGAAGGCGCCACGGGTCGCCACGTATTTGCATATTTCGCCAAGGGGCTTGTGGTTTGTTTTTAGCTCTCTGCTTTTAGCTCTGTGCTTTTAGCTCTGTGCTTTTTGCCGGATCCCGTTATGGTGTCGGTCTATTAGCGTTGCCCCTGTGCGGGGCGGCACTCACTTTCTTTGCTGCTGCAAAGAAAGTAAGCAAAGAAAGCAGCTCGTCACGGCCCGCGGTCACACGCAATTTGGGTAGTTCTCTCGTCACAGGCGGCACTCGCCTTACGAGTGCCCTCAAACACCCAGTCGGGCTTGGCTCGCGCACGGTCTGCCGCCCGAAAACGTTAAGCGCGCTGGTTCAGCACGAAATAGCTTCGGCACAGCGCTACGCGCTGCCGCCGGGTCCGCAAGGGAAACCGGCGAGCGGCGAGTGCCGTGAGATGGAGACGTTAGTAGAGAAGCACATGCATCCCCGATGGACCGGTCGGCCGCGAAGCGGGCCGGAGCTATTTGGTGCTGAACCCGTTTGTTGTGTGGTGCGATGACACAGACCGTGCGCGAGCCAAGCCCGATTAGGTGTTTGAGGGCACTCTTTAGGCAGCCCACGATCGACGAGAGGACTACCCAAATTGCGTGTGACCGCGGGCGTATCAGAAGCTGCTTTCTTTGCTTACTTTCTTTGCAGCAGCAAAGAAAGTAAGTGCCGCCCCGCACAGGGGCAACGCTAATAGACCACTAAGAAAACGGGATCCGGCGAAAACCCCGGAGCCGACACGAAAACGAGACCCATCGAAAGCGAACAACAAAAATCAAGCAACAACGACCTCAAGCCCCCGCGCGGCCAGCGCCCTTCGGACCCCCCGCTCAGGCAGAGCTTCACAAACCAGAAACCGAACCGCCTCGAACCCGGCGATCCTAACTGGCAAAACCAGGCCGAACTTCGAGCAATCAGCAACCACGACCGGGCACGCAGCAGACGCGATCATGCTCCCGCGCACCTCAGCGGCGAGCCGCGAATAATCCGTCAGATGCGCGTCATTCGTAATCCCCCCCGCCCCGACGAAAGCAAAATCCGCGTGATACTGCGCAAGCTGCTGAATGGTATCGAGCCCGAACGTCGCATCTTCGAGATCGGCGATCTCGCCACCCAGCAAAGTCACGCGATTGCCATTGCGCCGCGCCAGCAACATCGCGATACGCCAGTCGTTCGTATACACCGTCAGCCGATGCCGCTGCCCCAACGCACGCGCCAACGCCTGCGTCGTGCTTCCCGAATCGATGACGAGCGACGCCCCGTCCGGCACGAACGCCGCCGCGCGCACGCCGATCGCATGTTTCGCCGCCGCGTTCTTGGCTTCGCGCACATCGACGTGGGGCTCGCGCCGGTCGACCGATAACGCGCCGCCATGCGTCGTCGTCACGAGCCCGCGTCCGGCGAGCGCGTTGAGATCGCGCCGCACCGTCTCGCGCGACACCGACAACGCACGCACGAGATCCGCCACCGCGAGCGCGCCATGCTTGTCCAATTCGGAGAGGATGTACTGGTGACGTTGTTCGGCGAGCATCGTTCGATGAAGAAAGGCAAGGCGGCGTGTGGAGTTTAGCGGCCCTATGTGGCATTTCTCTGGCAAGCGCGATTCGTCAAGCCACGACGCGCAATGAATTCTTTCCCCCGGGTACGCAATCGACAAGCACGCCTCCGCTAGACTTCGTGCCTTATGCACGAGCTTTGAACGAGGCAACACGATGTACAAGAAAGGCGTGGTGATCGAAATCCAGTTCCCTCCCGAACGTCTGAACGACGCGGCTGGCGATCCCTACTGGATCGACCTCACACTCGACGAGGCAAAGCGCTTGCATGCGCAACTATCGCGGCGTTTCGAGGGCGAAGCGCGCGCCAATCAGCCGCTCGATACGTTCACCATCGAATGACGCGCCGCGCCGAAGTGCACGGTTAGACAAGACGCGCGCAAGCGTTCCGGCCGATACTGCGGCATTTCGTTTCGCCGCTTGCCTCACATGGTCTCGATTCTCGCCGCACCCGTCTTCGTGTTTCTCTGGTCGACGGGTTTCATCGTCGCAAGGGCGATCACGCCCTACGTCGATCCGAATCTCTATTTGCTCGCGCGCTTCGGCGGCACGACGCTGCTGTTTCTCGCAATCGCCGTCGTCACGCGCGCGCCATGGCCGAAAGGCGGGGACATCGGCCGGCATCTGTTCGCCGGCGCGCTGCTGCAAGGCGTCTATCTCGGCGCGGGCTACTGGGCCGTCGCGCAAGGCATGGGCGCGGGCATCATGGCGCTGCTCGGCGCGCTGCAACCGCTTTTGACCGCCGCCGTCGCCGCGCGGCTCTTCGGTGAACGGCTCTCGCCGCGCGCATGGAGCGGGCTCGTGCTCGGCCTCTTCGGCGTCGCGCTCGTGCTCGCGCCGAAGATCGCGGCGAGCGGCGCGCCCGTCACGCACGCATCGTCCGGACACGCGCCGCAATGGCTCGTCGCGACGATCGCCGTGCTCGCCGTCGTCGCGATCACCGCGGGCACGCTGTATCAGAAGACTTCGCTCGCGCGCGCCGATATCCGCAGCGCCAGCGCGTTGCAGAACGCGGGCGCGACGATCGTCGCGCTCGTGCTCGTGATCGCGCTAGGCGAGCATCGCTTCATCGTCTCCACGACGACGTGGCTCGCGCTCGCGTGGGGCATCGTGATGCTCTCGGGCGTCGCGACGACGCTGCTCGTATGGATGGTCCGTCGCGGCGACGCATCGCGCGCGACCGCCCTGCTCTTTCTCGCGCCGCCGCTCGCCGCGCTCGAAAGCTATCTCGCATTCGGCGAGACGCTCGACGCGATGCAGCTCGCGGGCTTCGGCCTCGCGCTCGCGGGCGTGCTGCTCGCGCGCTCGGAATAGCACGCCCGGCACGCCTCAATCGACCGTGTCCGCGCCCGCCGGGATGTGCTCGCGCACCGCCTTGCCCGGACCCGGCGCCCACGCGGGCCGCGTCTTCCTTCCGGTATCGACGACGACGAGATAATGCCCCGCCCAGGGCGTCGTCTTGCGCGTGGCCTTCAGCACCCACATCGACTGGCCTTCGGATACGCGCGCCTCGTATTGCGCATCGAGAATGCCGTGATGATCGAAGAACGTGTTGAGCGTCGACGGAATCCGCACGCAGCCCTTCGAGTGCCGCATGCCGAGCAGCGGCTCCAGTTTCTCGGGATCGGTGGCGTGCATCTGAAAGCGCATCGGCGACTTGCCGCCATGGCCCCAGCCGCGCTCGCCTTCGGCCCAGCCGAAATCGTAGATACGCATATCGCGCGCGCCGTAGCCGCGAATCTTGAACTCGTTGAGCGTGCCCTCGGCGCGAAAGTCCATGTTGCCCGGCACATGCTGGAAGACGCCGAGCGGCGTGAGGAAGTGATCGTAACTGCCGGGACGCCCCGTCGATACCGGCGATGCGCCGATCATCGACCACGCATCGTCGGCCTTCGCGCGGAAATAGACGAAGATCGCCTGCACGTTCGCGCTGCGATCGACCATCACGACGAATTCGTTGACGAGGCCGCCGTGACCGTCTTCTTCCAGCGTACGTTGCAGCAGACGGCCGTAGCCCTGCTGATCCGCGACGGGCACATTGAGCCGCCGATCGACTTCCTTCGCGAAGGTCTGCCGCATCGCATACGCGCCGGCCGGCTGCATGCCGCTGCGCTGCGCGAGATTCGGCTCGGGTGTTTCCGGCGGCAAGGGCACTTCGGGCGCGGCCGCTTCCGATGCCGCGCTCGCCGCCGATGCCGCGCTGGCTGCGCTCGCCGCCGATCCAGCCGATGCAGCCGATGCAGCCGACGCTTCCGGAGCCGGTTTGCGCGGGCATCGGCACGGGCATGGCGGGAAGCGCGCGCTCGGGCGCGCTCGCGGCTTGCGGAATGCTTGCGCCCTGCGGCATCGGCGGCACCGGGATAGAGCGGGCCACGGGCGCGACGGGCAACGCCGTCACGCGTCCCTGCGCGACCGCTCCCGATGCGCCCGAGGCCGCCTGAGGCTGCGCGCGAGCCGCCGTCGAGATCGAAAGAAGCGCGCCCGCCGCCGCGCACACGAGAAACCTTGCGCCGATCGGCGTCTTGTTCGTCCTGCTCTTTCCTGCCTGATGCATTGATTTGATTGATCCGCTTTGCCATTCGCCAACGGACGATCCACCGGATCGCCCGGTTCGAGCGGCCCATGCGCGAGACTGCGCGCATCGACAAAAAAGCCGGCGCGCACGACGCGCCGGCTTCGCCGCTACTTGAGGTTCGTCAACGGAAGCGCAGCAAAGTTCGTTCCGACCGCACGCGCGACGATGCGCGGCGCAGCGGAAACATCAATGCAGACGGATGGAGGCGTCGCCGGACGCGGAAGCCCGGGCACGCAAAGGTTCGTCGTGAAAGCGCTGATGGCACAGCTTCTGGGCGATCGCCTCGCCGATGTAAGGCACATCGGTCGCGAGCCTGGCGGTCGCGTAGGCGTGAGCGGTGCCCGCGCCGTGAACTTCGATGTCGCTCGCATACTGCCCGAGTTCGTGCTCGAGAAATCGCCGCACGTCGCGCGCGGCGCAGCGTTGAGGAAGATTCCAGACGAGCAGGTTCATCGCCGTCACCTTCTTGCGCGTGCGAAAACAGGCCGCCGGCTCTGCCTCGCGATCATCCGCGCCGCGAGCGTACCGACAACGAAGAGGGACACATACGCGAGCATCATGGCGACTCCAGGACTAATTTCGAGATAGCTCCATACTAATCCCGTTAATGGCGCGTGTGATGCGACATTCCGCCTATTTCAATAGATGTTCTAAATCGGACGGATAAGCCGAACGCATCGTTACAGGCCCGTACAGGTCATGCTGGAAAGATTCGGATACCGATTCGGCCAGTCGCCCGCCATTGCGGTTTGCGCTTCTTTCAGCGTCATGTCGCCGGTGCAGACGCAGCGCTTCAGGTACACCGCGAGCCGTTCCTTTCGGCGCTGGCCCTCGCGCCCTTCCCAGCGGCGCAGATCGAGATTCGCGGGCGAGTTGGGCGAGCCGCCGAGCAGCACCGGCATACGATGATCGAGCGCGTATTCCGACGCGAACGACGGATCGATGCTGCGCTGCTTGAGCAGCCGCTCCTTCTGACGCATCTGGATTTCAAACGACGGCAGCACGCGGTCGACGTAACCCGGAATGCAGATCGTATCGACGATGGTCGCCTGCGTGACGCGCGCATCGAGCCATTCGGCGCGCTGGGCGCGCGGCGTGCCGGGCACGCATGCGAGCATCGCGCAGCAGCACGCGAGCGCCGCGCGCGCGGCCCGGCGGGCGCGGCGCGCGCCCGGTTTCGGTTCCTCGGTGAACCCGGTATCCCTTCGACTCATGCGTTTCGTGCGCCATCGATCGCGGCCTCGGTCCGCCGCTTGTTTTCAAGATGATCGGAGGTTCAATTAAAGCACACGAAACGCGCGCCGCACGCGAAGAGTTGCTCGCGATCCGCGAAGCCGCGTCACGTCGACGCGCCGGACGCCGGACAAACCGATGCCGACGCCGCGTCGAGCGCCGCATCGAGCGCCTCGGCCGCCGCGACGAACGCCGCGAACGATGCCGCGATGCGCGCATCGTCCTCGCCGTTGCGATCGTCGTCGACCGCCAGTTCGCAGTCGCGCTGCAACGTGACGCACGCGCGCATGAACGACGCCGCGCCGATCACCGCCGCCGCGCCCTTCATGCGATGGGCGATGTCGCGCAGCAAGGCGTGGTCGTTGTCGGCGAACGCGGCGTGCGCGTCGGCGAGATCGCTCGCGTTCGCGGACTTCAGCGTATCGACGAGCGTCCCGGCCTGCTCGCCGAAACCGGCGAGCAACGCGGCATCCAGAACCGGCTCGCCGGATTCGCGCGTCGCCGATGCGACCGGCGCTGCAACCGGCACGCGGCCGTCGCGCGTCGCGGCGAGCAAGGCCTCGCGCAGCGCGTCGAGGCCGAGCGGCTTCACGAGGCACGCGTTCATGCCCGATGCGACCGCGCGCAATGCCGCCTCGGGCTGCGCGTTCGCTGTCAGGCCGATGATCGGCACGGCGCGCGTCGCCGGATGCTTCGCTTCGTCCTCGCGAATCGTGCGGGCCAGTTCCTCGCCGCTCATTTCGGGCATCGAGCAGTCGGTCAGAATCACGTCGACGGCGTGCGGCGCGGCGCGCCAGCGTGCGAGCGCGCTCTTGCCGTCTACGGCCAGTTGCGCGACGCCGCCGAGCAGCCGGATTTGTCCGTCGAGCACGATGCGGTTCGCCGGATGATCGTCGACGACGAGCACGCGCAAGCCCGCAAGCGATTCCGCCGATACGCCCGTCTCCACGGCCGGCGCATCGGCGGCGCACGCGACGGCATCCGCCTCGGGCAAATCGAGCCGCACGGTGAAGCGCGTGCCGCGCCCCGGCTCGCTCGCCAGCTCGATCGCGCCGCCCATCATCTCGACGAGCCGCTTGCTGATCGTGAGGCCGAGGCCGGTGCCACCGACGCTGCGCGCACGGCCATCGTGCGTCTGCACGAACGGCGTGAACAGCAGCGCCTGCTTCCCGGGCGCGATGCCGATGCCCGTATCGGACACCGCGAGCGTCACCGCGCGCCTGCCGTCCAGCGCCGGCGCGATGTCGTGTGCGAGCGTGACCGCGCCGGTATCGGTGAACTTGATCGCATTCGAGAGCAGATTGCCGACGATTTGCCGCAAACGCTGACCATCGGCACGAATCCAGACGGGACCGTCGCCGGAAAGCCGCTTCACGACGAGCGCGATGCCCTTAGCGCGGGCGGCCGGCTCGTAGATCGCCGCGACGCCCGCGATCCACGATTCGACCTCGAGCGGCGCGGGCGCGAGCACGAGGCGCTCCGCCTCGATCTTCGCGACGTCGAGCAGATCGTCGATCATGCCGAGCAGATCGCGCGCGGCGTGATGCGCGGTCGACAGCGCGCGCTTGGTCGCGGCGCGCTCGCCGGGCGCACGCAGCTCCATTTCCAGCAGGCCGAGCACGGCGTTCATCGGCGTGCGGATTTCGTGGCTCATCGTCGCGAGGAACGTCGATTTCGCGCGATTCGCCGTTTCCGCCTCTTCCTTCGCGGCGCGCATGGCGCGTTCGGCGGCGATCCGTCGCGCGATCTGCACGCGCAGCGTCAACGCCCAGCCCGCGAGCGCGAGCAAAAGCGCAATGCCGAGCAGCGCGCCCAGCTCGACTTGCGGACGGCGGCGCTCCCACATCATTTCGGGATGCTCGGCGAGCTTCCAGCGCGTGCGGATCGATTCGAGTTCCGGCGGCGGCAGGCTCGCGATCGCGCGATTCACGATGCCGAGCAGCACCGGCTCGCCCGCACTGACGATGAGTCCGTGCGGAATCGGCTTCGTCGACAGCACGCCGCTGATCGTGAGCGTGCCGCGAAACGGATTGCCCACGGCGTAATTGGCGAAAGGCAGATCGGCGACGGCCGCATCGGCGTCGCCGTTGGCCACGGCGCGAAACGGACCGTCGAACGGTTTCGAATCGACGATGCGCGCTTGCGGCGCATCCTCGCGCACGAAGTTCAGGATCGGCCAATCGTGCGGAATCGCGATGCGCTTGCCGGCGAGCGCGGCGGCGTCGCGCAAGGGCGGACGGCCCACGGCGGTCACGATCGCAAAAATGCTTTCGCCCGTCGGCGTGGTCGCCTCGCCGCCGGGCAACGGCGACAACGCGCCGAGACTGAACGGCACGATCGCGGACGCGCCGCTCTTCAGATCGGCGCGCAACTGCGCCATCGACGTGCGTATGCGCGGCTCGAAGCGCAAGCCGGTCACGCGCGCGATCGCGTCGAGGATATCGACGGCGATGCCCGCCGCGTTGCCGCGCTGATCGCGGAACATCAGCGGCGCGGCCTGCGCGAGCATCGAATAATGCACGACGGGATGCGCCGCGATCCACGCTGCTTCCTCGCGCGTGAGCGGGATCGGCGTGTTGCGCGTGATCGCGGACGCCGCCGGCTGCCAGCGCTCGTGCGTCACGAGCGCGAAGCTCGGCGGCAATGCGGCGAGCGCATCGTCGACGCGCTTGCGCAGCGCATCGGCGTCGGCGCGTCCGGGCGCGAACGCGAAACTGTAGCCGCCTTCGTCGAAGGTCGCGAAACCGGTGATCGTCAGGTTCGGCAAATCGAAATGATCGATCGTGTACGAGGCCACGGTCATGTCGCCGACGAAGGCGTCCGCGTCGCCGAGCGACACCGCGAGCAGCGCGCCGGTCAGATCGGGATAAACGACGGGTTCGAGCGATGGATACGCCGCGCGCAGACGCGCCGGCGATGTCTGCGCGGCCACGTAAGCGAGCCGATGCGTCGGCGGATGGGAATGGAGCGGCTCGACGTAGATCAGCTTCGTCGGCAGATACGGGCGGCTGAACGCGAGCGGTTCGCCGGCGTCTTCGCCTGTCGCGCCCGTCGCCATGTCGATGTCGCCGAGCCTGAGCGCCGCGATCATCGCCGGCCTGTCGGGAAAGAAGCGCCAGTCCGGATCGATTCCGAGCGCACTCGCGACGGCGTTCGCAAAATCGGCCGAGATGCCGCGCGGCAAGCCCGGCCGCGCCGAACAATGATTCACCGAATCGGCCATGTCGAGCGGCGGCGCCATGCCCGGCACCGCGCCGATCACGATGGACTCCTTCGCATGCGCAAACCCGCACGCGATGCAGAGCACACACGCGAGAACAGCGCACGCGCCCCGCCCGGCGCCGGCGCGATGCTGCGCTAGATTGAACACGTCACGCCCCGATGGACCCGAGTGCGGCTAGTGTCTCAAAAACACCCGGGCGCGTATATCGACGGCGTGACGCATGAAGCCGCGCTTCGTTGCGCGGCGCGAAACGCGCGTCAGGCGGGCACCGACTCCGCCTTTTGCGCGCGCGACCACACGCGATGCTTGCTCATCGCTTCGATGAAGCTCTTCAGCACGGCATTCGCGTCGCTGCCCACGGCGACGCCTTCCTCGCCGCCCGGCAGATGCGCGGCCGCGAGCAGGTCCTCGCCGTCGCCGATCGCGCCGATGGCCTTCAGATGCTTGAACGCTTCGAGCACGAAGTGACGCGCGTCGCCGGATTCCGACAGCGTCTTCGCGCTGTCCTTGCCGCCCGCGACGATCACGCCGTCGAACATGATCGACGGCATGCCGAGGATGGTCGCATCGGCCTCGATGCCTTGCGCGGGCGAGCCGAGCGTCGGCGAGATGACCTTTGCGTGCGCGCCCTCGGCTTTCAGCGCGTCCTGCACGGCCTTGATGCTCGCGGCATCGGCGCCGGGCGCGGCGAGAATGGCGACTTTGCGCGTCTTGATCGACGGCTTCGTTTTCGCGACGATCGACAGCGCCGGCGATTCCGTCACCGAAGACTTGCCGAGCTCGTCGGCATCCGCGTTCTTCTTCGGCGCGGGCAAGCCGAGATTCTCGGCGACGCGCGCGGCGAGCGTCTCATCGATGTTCGCGAGAATGCCGAGCTGGCGCTCGCGGATGTGCTTGCGCTCGACCTTCGACAACTCGAACGAATACGCGCCGACGATGTGATCCTTTTCCGGATCGGTCATGCTGTTCCAGAAGAGCGTGGCTTGCGAATAATGGTCCTTGAACGACGGGCTGCGCACGCGGATCTTCGAGCCTTCGACGCGCTCCGTGTAGCTTTCGAAGCCGCCGCCCGATGCGGCGGGCGGGGTTTCCTTCGGCCATCCGCCGTCGATGGAATTCGGCTCGTAGGACGCCTGTCCCTTGTCGATCGTCTGGCGATGCATCGCGTCGCGCTGGCCGTTGGCGAGTGGCGCGAGTGGCCGGTTGATCGGAATTTCGTGGAAGTTCGGGCCGCCGAGACGGCTGATCTGCGTGTCGGTGTAGGAGAACAGACGCCCTTGCAGCAGCGGATCGTTGGTGAAATCGATGCCCGGCACGATGTGCCCGGGGCAGAACGCGACCTGCTCGGTTTCGGCGAAGAAGTTATCGGGATTGCGATTCAGCGTGAGCTTGCCGATCATCTTGAGCGGCACGAGCTCTTCGGGAATGATCTTGGTCGGATCGAGCAGATCGAAGTCGAACTTGTGTTCATCCTCTTCTTCGACGATCTGCACGCCGAGTTCCCATTCGGGATAGTCGCCGTTGTCGATCGCTTCCCAGAGATCCCGCCGATGGAAGTCCGAATCCTTGCCCGCGAGTTTCTGCGCTTCGTCCCAGAGCAACGATGCGGAGCCGATCGTCGGCCGCCAGTGGAACTTGACGAAGCGTCCTTTGCCTTGCGCGTTGATGAAGCGGAAGGTGTGGATGCCGAACCCTTCCATCGTGCGCAGGCTGCGGGGAATCGCGCGATCGGACATGGTCCAGAGCACCATGTGCGCCGATTCGGGCACGAGCGAGACGAAGTCCCAGAAGGTGTCGTGCGCGGATGCGCCTTGCGGCATTTCGTTGTGCGGCTCGGGTTTGACCGCGTGGACGAAGTCGGGGAACTTGATCGCGTCCTGAATGAAGAATACCGGCATGTTGTTGCCGACGAGATCGAAATTGCCTTCTTCGGTGTAGAACTTGACGGCGAAGCCGCGCACGTCGCGAACGGTATCGGCTGAGCCGCGCGAGCCTTGCACGGTCGAGAAGCGCACGTAGACGGGCGTTTCCTTCGACGGGTCTTGCAGGAAGGCGGCCTTCGTCAGTTCGGCCTGCGATTCGTACACCTTGAAGACGCCATGAGCGGCCGAGCCTCGGGCGTGGACGATGCGTTCCGGAATGCGCTCGTGGTCGAAGTGCGTGATTTTTTCACGCATGATGAAGTCTTCGAGCAACGAAGGGCCGCGTTCGCCGGCGCGCAGGGTGTTCTGGTTATCGGCGATCTTGACGCCCTGGTTTGTCGTCAGGGCCTGGTTGGTCGCGTCGGAGCGGAACGTTTCGAGGGATTCGACTTTTTTGTTGGTGTTGCTCTGCGAGGGGGTGCGGGCTACGCCGCCTTCGGGCGGTTGCTTCTCCATTGCCATTTTTTTGCGGACTCCGGGTTTGGGTGAGGACTTGCGGTCCTCTACCGCAATTGATGTTCCCGGGCGGGGGTGCTTTTCGCCGTGGTTGTTTTCGCCGGATCCCGTTTTCTTTGTGGTCTATTAGCGTTGCCCCTGTGCGGGGCGGCACTCACTTTCTTTGCTGTAGTCGCCGGATCCCGGTTTCGCGTCGGTCTATTAGCACTGCCCCTGTGCGGGGCGGCACTCACTTTCTTTGCTGCTGCAAAGAAAGTAAGCAAAGAAAGCAGCTTTTCAGGCCCGCGGTCACACGCAATTTGGGTAGTCCTCTCGTCCGAGGCGGCACTCGCCTAAAGAGTGCCCTCAAACACCTAATCGGGCTTGGCTCGCACACGGTCTGCCAACCAATAACTTCGAGGGCGCTGGTTCAGCACGAAAGAGCTTCGGCACAGCGCTACGCGCTGCCGCCGGGTCTGCAAGGGAAACCATCGGTTTGCGCGCGCAGTGCGATAAAGATGTTAGTAGCGAAGCACGCGCGGACCCGATTGACCGGTCGGCCGCGAAGCGGGCTGGAGCTATTTGGTGCTGAACCAGTTTGTTGTGTGGTGCGATGTGGCAGACCGTGCGCGAGCCAAGCCCGATGGGGCCTATGAGGGCACTCTTTAGGCAGCCCACGATGGACGAGAGGACTACCCAAATTGCGTGTGACCGCGGGCGTATCGGAAGCTGCTTTCTTTGCTTACTTTCTTTGCAGCAGCAAAGAAAGTAAGTGCCGCCCCGCACAGGGGCAGTGCTAATAGACCACTAAGAAAACGGGATCCGGCGAAAAACCGGAGCCGACACGAATACGGGATCCGGCGAAAAACCGGAGCCGACACGAATACGGGATCCGGCGACAACAAAACAAAAAACCCCCGAACCCCACCGCCTCGCGGTAAAAGCAAACCATCACCCCACCGGCGACAACGCCCCCAACTTATCCGCCGTAGTCTTCTGCAACGTAATGATCCGGCTCATAGCCGCATGATTCGTGGTCGCTTCGTCGTACATCTTCGCGAGATCCGCCTTGAGCTGCGTCCTCGATCCGCCATCGAGATAGACCATGTGTCCGGAAGGATAAAACGTCGCCGAAAGATTCTGCCGCACCGTCTTGTCGATCAGCGGCATCTGCTGCAAGTCGATGATCGTCTGATAGAACGGCGTCACGAAGTCGTACATCCCATTGGCGGCCAGCACCTTCAGATCGACGTTCAGCGCCATCACCGCGGCGAGATCGCCCGCCGTGTAGAGAATGATGTTGCCCTTCGAATCCAGGCCCTTCTGTTCGCCCGTCGGGTCCGTATGCTTGAAGTCCCAGTTGAGGAACGCCTGATCGTTCAGGTCCGTGAACGACGACGTCGACGTGAACTTCAACTGCTCGTTCAGATAGCTGTTCCACATCGTCGTGTAGACGCCGCTCACCGCGGTCATCGTCGGATCGTTGCCGCCCGAATTCGGATCGATCTTGCCCGCGATGCCCGTCGATATCGCCGTCACGCGACCATCGTAGGAGCCGAGCGATTCGCCCTTCGACTTCAAGAGCGTCGTGAGAAAAAGCGAATTCCCCCGGCTGTCGTAAGCCGCGATATCGAGACTCCACGCCAGCAACGTCGCGCGGTCGATGCCCGTGTATTCGGAGAGCTTCTCGACCACTTCATCGTCCGTCTGCGGAAATTTGCGCAGCGCGTTCAGATAATCCGTGCGCGAGAACTCCGCGACTTCCTCCACGAACGTCAGCAAGTTGGTCGGCGTCGGATGCACGCCGAGTTTCTTGTGATACCACGCGTCGGCGGCGGCGGTCGGCAACGCGCCGACAGGATTGCCCGCCTGCGCGTAATCGAGAATCGACGATTGCAGCGTGACGCCGTTCAAATCGATGCCGTCCTCATGCAGCTTGTACGCGAGCACGCAACTGCGCGCCGTGCCGTACGACTCGCCGAACAGAAACTTCGGCGAATTCCAGCGATTGTTCTTCGTCAGATAACGCTTGATGAACTGCGCGATCGACCCCGCATCCTGATCGACGCCCCAGAAATCGCGATTCTTGTTCGGCGCGATCGCCGCCGAATAGCCCGTGCCGACCGGATTGATGAAGATGAGATCGCTGCGGTCGAGCAGGCTGTCCGGGTTGTCTTCCATCTGATACGGCGCGGGCGGCGTGAAGCCCGGCATCGCCGTCTTGATGCGGCGCGGCGCGAACGAGCCGAGCAACACGAACACCGACGACGACCCCGGCCCGCCGTTATAGAAGAAGGTCAGCGGACGCGCCTCTTCCTTCGCGCCGTCTTTCGTGAACGCGACGTAGAACATCTTCGCGCTCGGCTTCGAACTGCTCGGATCGACCGTGACGAGATGGCCGACCGTCGCCGTATAAGCGATCTTCGCGCCGCCGATCGTCACGCTGTGATGCGTGATCGCCGCGTTCTCGTCGGCCTCGGTCGCCGCGACGGCGTCGTCGGGACCGTTGCCGTACGCGACCGGATCGAAATACGGCTGATCCTTCTTCGCCGTCGTGGTCTTCTTCGGCGCTTTCTTCGCGGCGGCGGTCAAGGCCGGTTCTTCCGCGTTCGCAGGTTTGTCGCTCGCTGCCAGTGGATCGGAGTTCATCGTGATCGCTCCAGAATCGTCGTCGTGGTTGTTGTTCACTGTCTTACGCCTTGCTCAAAGACTTCGCGGGTTTCAACGCGGCCGCGATCTTCGCGCCGTCGGGACTGCCCATGCCGGTGCACGCGTCCCAGCCGGCCGCCGCGGAAAAACTTCCGTTGTTGCCTTCCGTGATGTCGCGAAACGCCGTCTTCGCCGTGTAGAGCTTCGGATTGACGAAGCCCGATGGCGAACCGTTGATCGCGTTGATGCGCGCGATCAGCGCAGCCCACAACGGCGCGACCGCGCTCGTGCCGCCGACGACCGTATCCTCGCCGTCGATCAGCACCTCATAGCCGGTCAGCGGCGATGCGTCGCCCGCAACGTCCGGCACGCCGCGCTTCGCGAGCACCGTCTGCTTGCCGTTACGCATCACCGACAAACCCTTCTGCCATGCCGGCAGCGCGAACACGCCCGACACGCCGCCGCCGCCCGAGCCGCCCTGATCGCCGTCGTTCCAGACGACTTCCTTCGCGATGCCCGTCGCCGACGCCTTCAGGCTCGTGCCGCCGCAGCCGAGCACATACGGGCTCGACGCCGGAAAGTCGACGTGATCCGCGCCGTCGCCCGTGCCATCGGACGAGCCGCTGTCGCCCGATGCCGCGCACACCGTCACGCCGAGCGCGGCCGCGCTTTGCAGCACGTCGTTGAACGCGCCGATCGATTGCGACGACCAGTTCGCCTCCGGCCCGCCCCAACTGATGGATATGACCGAAGGCTTGTTGGTGGAATCGTGCAGCGCGCGATTGACGGCATCGACGAAACCGGCGTCGCTGTTCGGCGCGAAGTACACGGCGATGCGCGCGCCCGGCGCCACCGCGCCCGCGACCTCGATATCGAGCGTCACCTCGCCGTCCGGGCCGTTCGGATTGCCCGTGGGCGCGTTCTTGCCGCCATCGACGCCGACCGACACGACTTGCGGCGACTTCACGCCGAGCTTCGAGAAGTACGCGGAAAGATCGGCATCGCGATAGCCGCCGCCCAGTTCGATGATGGCGATGCATTGGCCCGCGCCGTCGCCATCGGGGAAATCGTAGAGACGCGCGAGATCGACCGGCGTGAACGACGCGCTCGCCGCGCCGCGCGCCGGCTTGAACGGCGGACGGAAACGAAAGTGCGGACGCGCCTGCGGCTTGCTGTCGAGGCCGAGAACGGCGGTGACGGCGTCGTGCACTTCGTCGGGCACCTTCACCGGCCCCGAGCGTCCGCGATATTCGCCGATGTTGTGATGTTGAAAGCGTTCGAGCTTGACGTCGAAAGCCTTCTGGAATTGTTCGATGGTCCCTTTCAGCACGACGCTGCGCGTTTCGGTTTCCGCCCGCACGACCGTCAGGCCGTACTGCTGCGCGAACGCCTTCACTTTGGCGATGTCGTCGTCCGAGGCGGTGAAACGTTTGTCGAATTCCTCGCGCGATACGGCTTGCGCGGGCGCTTCGCCGGAATCGATGCGCGCCATCATCTGCTTGAAGCCCGCCTCGTCCTTGCGCCGCAGCATCACGATGACTTCGATCTGTTCGGACGGATCGCAGTCGCCGATGCATTGCGCGCCTTCGGGATGAATCTTGTCGCTGCCGCTGACCGGTTGCTTCGTCATGGTATCGATGCTCCTCGTTGGCCATGAAAATCAAAGTTTCTCGATCCTGCCGCTGCCCGCGCTTATCGTCTTATTTTCCGGGCGCGAATGCAATTGCTCGGACCGTTGACGAGAGCATGCAGTTCCAGCGAGACAAAAGCTGTCCCGGTCTTCAACGTTTCGTCTCGATGTGCGGCTCGGCGGGGAGCGCGATGCCGAGGCGCTCCATCAGGCGTCGCGCGTCGAACGGGGCGCGCACTTTCTGATCGTTGTCGAAGTAGCAGAAGACGTCGCGGCCCGCGCGCGGCCGTGCTTTCGCCGATGAAATCAGCCGCGCGTCGGCGATCTGTCCGCCCGACGCCCAGCATTCGATGCGGCGTGCCCATTCGTCGAGCGCCTCGTCCTTATAGCTGCCGCCATAAAGCGTTTCGCTGCCGTGAAGCCGCAAATAAGTGAAGTCGGACGTGAGATCTTCGGCATAGGGCCAGCCGGCCACCGAATCCGACACGACCAGCGCCGCGCCGTATTTGCGCAGCAGCCGCACGAATTCATCGGTGCAGAAACTCGGATGACGGATCTCGATCGCGTGCCGCAGCGCGCGCTTTCTTCCGGGCTCGAACCACGGGTCTTTCACGCGCGTGTCGTGGCCCTGGGCGAGCCGCGCGGCGGCGACCGTATCCTTCGGCAGCAATTCGAGAAAGCGTTCGAAGGCTTCGGGACGGAAGGAAAAGTTCGGCGGAAACTGCCAGAGGAACGGACCGAGCTTGTCGCCGAGCGCGAGCACGCCGGACGCGAAGAAGTTCGAGATCGCCGGAATCGCCGTTTCGTCGCGAAAACGCAGCATGTGCGTCAGATAGCGCGGCCCCTTCACGCTGAAGACGAAGCCATCGGGCGTCGCGTCGCGCCACGCGCGATAGCTCGTCACGCTTTGCAGCGAATAATGCGATCCGTTGATCTCGACCGTCTGGACCGCGCGCGACGCGAAATCGAGCTCGCGGGCCTGCGCGAGCTTTTTCGGATAGAACACGCCGCGCCAGCCGGCATAGCGCCAGCCCGAAATGCCGATGCGGATGCGCCCTGTCATCGCGCGCCTAGTGCGGACGGCCTTCGTCGTATTCCGCCCGCGCGCCCTGCGGCAGCCACGGCTCGCGATGCTTGCACCAGAGCTCGTAAGTCGGCTCGAAGACGCCGGTTTCGTCGAATGCGCCGATGGGCAGATCGACTTCGTCGCGCGTCGTGAATTCCATGTACGCGACCGAGCCGCACGCCGGGCAGAAGTGCCGCCGGCCATCGTCGGAACTCTTCCACGTCGAAAGGCTGCCGCTCATCATCACGTTGCCGCGCGCGTAAATCGCATAAGCTCCGAAGGCGGAGCCATGCACTTGCCGGCACGTCGTGCAGTGGCAGATGCAGACGCGAATGGGCTTGCCCGTCGCGCGAAAGCGGAACGCGCCGCACGCGCATCCGCCTTCATGAACCGTAGCCGCCCGCGTTTCGTCCTTTTCAACGCTCATCGATCTCTCCCGTAAATACGATGGTTTGTTACGATAACCCTTCACGATCGGAGATGGCACTCATGAGCACACCAAGCACGACCGGCACCACGTATACCGCGAGTACCTTGTCCCTGCTGAAGCTGCTTCCCGGCGCCGGATCGGAGTTCGGTCCGGCCGCATCCGACCTCGTCGCCCACGTGCTGTCGCATGATCGCTTCGACGCGGTCGCGAATGCGAACGCGCCGCGCGAAACGTTCCGCGGCGTCACCGTCGACGACGTCATGAACGACGAGTACGTGTTCCCGCTCGGCCGCACCGGCCAGTCGATCGTGCTGACGGGCTATCGCATCGCGGCGGGTTTCATCGCCGAACGCGCGGCCGACGAATGGCTCGAACTCGCGCACAAGGAACGCGTTGCAAAAGGCTTGCCCGCCGAGCCGCAAGGCAGCGAGCCGCATCTCGCGCCCGATCCCGCCGAAGCCGATCAGCTGCTCGACCGCGCCTACGAGTGCGCCCAGCGCATTCTCGATCCGGTCGCGGGCGAGCCGGTTCTTTCGCTCTTCGAGACGCACTATCGCGGCGGACGGGAGTTTTTGCGTCTGAGCTGGGAAGGTTTGCCGGAGGATCTCGTGCCGGAATCGCGCCGTCCGCTCGCGGCGCTCGCCGCCGCGCAAAACGGCGAGCGGCGAGAAAAGCGCGATTACGATCCGTACGGTCTCGACGGCGTCGACGATTACGACGTCGACAGGCCGCTCGCGTATCGCGAGAAGATCGGGCCGTTTCTCTTCACGATGACCTATCGTCACGAATACCCGCAGGTCGACGACGAGCGGCTCGGCACCGCGTTCGCCGTCTTCCACGAGGCGGGCAGCGATATCGTCGCGGCGGCGGTGCGGCTGAAACTCGTCAAGGTGCCGCCGCTCACGAGCAGCGCCGATCTCGTCTACACGCTCGACACTTACTCGGGCGAAATGCTCTCGCTCGCGCTCGCATCGACGGAAGCGCTCGGTCCGGAGAAGCTGTGCGAGGTCTACAACGCGCATCGCGTGATTTACATCAGCCTGTGGGAAGTGAGAAAGCCGTGGCGCGGCGAGGGCCTCGGCGTCGCGCTGCTGCATCAGGCGCTGGAACGCCTTCCCGTCGATGTCGATGGCCGGCCGAACGCGCTGTGCGTCGCGCCCGAGCCGTATCAGACCGACATGCGGCACTTCGAGAAGCTGCCCGGCGTGCTGCGCGAGGAACTGAAGACGCCGGCGAAGCGCCTCGCCGCGCATCTGACCAACTGGCTCGAACGCTCGAAGCTGCCGATCGCCACGCACTTCTTCGTGCCGATGGCCAAGCATGCGGGCATCGGCTCCGCGGGCGAGAACGCGCGGCTCATCGACCGGATCATGGAGAGCGAGGCCTGACGCGATGCTCGTCATCGTCGACATGCAGGCGCGGCTCCTGCCGCATCTGGATGGCGCGCAACGTCTGACGGAGCGCGCCGGCACGCTCTTGCGCGCGGCGAACCTGCTCGACGTGCCGGTGCTTTTTACGGAGCAGAATCCGCGCGGGCTCGGCGGCACGGTCGAAAGCCTGCCCGTCGATCTCCGGTCTGCGAAAGTCGTCGAAAAGCACACATTCGATGCGACGCTCGAACCCGCGTTCGTCGATGCGCTGCCGCCCGCGCCCGCGACGCTGTGGGTCGCCGGCGCGGAGGCGCATGTGTGCGTGCTGCTGACGGTGCTCGGAGTGTTGCGGCTCGGCTATCGCGTGGAATTCGTGGCGGACGCGGTCGCGTCGCGGCGAGCCGCGGATCGCGCCGTCGCGATCGAGCGGGCGCGGCAGGACGGCGCGCGGCTCACGACGGTCGAAACGACGATCTTCGGATGGATGGGCAGTTGCCGGCATCCGCGCTTTCGGGACGTGCTTGCGCTGATCAAGTGACGTGGGTTTCGAACCAGACCGTTAGTTTTACGCGCGCATGCAGCATTTACCCGCACGGCCCGCTCATAAGCCAGCCAGCGTCCGTCCCGAGCGCATGGCACCCCACTTGCTGTAGTCTGCGATTGCGGCTCGACGAACGTTCGGTTCCCTTACAGTTGCCGAACGATCGCGAACCGCGCCTCTTGCGCCGCCCCGAGGACTCGAGCATCGGCGCTCCGCCCGATCCGTCGCAATCGGCTGCGAGCGAATCCCCGTGAAGACTTGAGCCCGTCGACGCCCTTCCGAACGAGCGAGGAGCAACCGATCGCCATGTCCCCAGCCGATACCCATCCTCACGACGACGCCAGCGACGCGGCGCGAAAGCCGTCGCGCCGTCGTTTCCTGCAATCCGCCGCCGCGGCCGCAGCAGTGACCGCCGCGCCGCACGCGCGCGCGCAGCAACCGGCCGCGACGCCGGCCTTGGCGCCGCCGCCCGCCGCCACGCCGATGTTGCCCGTGAAGCTCACCATCAACGGCCATCCGTATGAACTGCAGGTCGAGGCGCGCACGACGCTCCTCGACGCGCTGCGCGAATATGCCAACCTCACCGGCACGAAGAAAGGCTGCGACCGCGGCCAGTGCGGCGCGTGTACGGTGATCGTGTCGGGCCGGCGCATCAACTCGTGCCTGACGCTCGCGGTGATGCACGACGGCGAATCCGTCACGACCGTCGAAGGCCTCGCGCCCGACGGCGACACGCTCGCGCCGATCCAGCGCGCGTTCATCGAGAAGGACGCCTTTCAGTGCGGCTACTGCACGCCGGGGCAATTGTGCTCGGCGACGGCGCTCATCGCCGAATATCGCAACGGCGACGCGAGCGCGGTCACGGCCGACGTGCGCTTTCGCCCCGCGCAACTCTCCGACGACGAAATTCGCGAGCGCATGAGCGGCAACATCTGTCGATGCGGCGCGTATCCGAACATCGTCGCGGCGGTAAAAGCCGTCGCGTCGGGCAACGCATAAGGAGACGCACATGGACGCGATCTCCTATCAGCGCGCGCCGGATATTGGCGCGGCGCTCGCGGCCGCGAGCCAGCCGGGCACGATGTTCATCGGCGGCGGCACGAATCTGCTCGACCTGATGAAAGGCGGCGTCATGCGGCCGATGAGGCTCGTCGACATCACGCACATCGACGGCCTGAATGGCATCACCGCCCTGCCCGATGGCGGTCTGCGGCTGGGCGCGCTCGTGCGCAACAGCGACGCCGCCAATCATGCGTGGGTGCGCGAACGCTATCCGCTTCTGTCGCAGGCGCTGCTCGCGGGCGCATCGGCGCAACTGCGCAACATGGCGACCGTCGGCGGCAATCTGATGCAGCGCACGCGTTGCGCGTACTTCTACGACACCGGCTTTCCTCAATGCAACAAGCGCTCGCCGGGCAGCGGCTGCGCGGCCATCGACGGCAACAATCGCATGCACGCGATTCTCGGCGCGAGCCGTCAGTGCATCGCGACGAATCCGTCCGACATGAGCGTCGCGCTCGCGGCGCTCGATGCCGTCGTGCGCGTCGCGGGCCCGAACGGCGAGCGGACGATTCCGTTCGCGGAGTTTCATCGGCTGCCGGGCGACAGGCCCGAGCTCGACACGACCTTGCACGCAGGCGAGCTCATCACGTCGGTCGATCTGCCGCCGCCGCTCTTCGCCGCGCACTCGAAGTATCTGAAAGTGCGCGATCGCGCGAGTTATGCGTTCGCGCTGGTGTCGGTCGCGGCCGCGTTGCAGATGGACGGCAACACGGTGAAGAGCGCGCGCATCGCGCTCGGCGGCGTCGCGCACAAGCCGTGGCGCGCGAACGCGACCGAACGCGCGCTCGTCGGCCAATCGCTCGATAAAGCCACGCTGCAGAACGCCGCCGCGCTCGCCGTACAGGGCGCCCAGCCGCAGCGCGACAACGCGTTCAAGATCGTGCTCGCGCAGCGCGCGATCGTGCGCGCGGTTCAACAGGCCGGAGGTGTCGCATGACTGTCATCGGAAAACCGCTCGATCGCACCGACGGCGTGCTGAAAGTCACCGGCCAGGCGCGCTATTCCGCCGACAACACCGACGCCAAGCTCGCGCATGCGGTCATCGTCACGAGCACGGTCGCGCACGGCCGTATCGCGTCGATCGACACGAGCCGCGCGCAATCGATGCCCGGCGTGCTTCTTGTGATGACGTATCGGAACGCGATGCGCCTGCCGAACAACGGCGTCCCCGACGCGCAGCCGCCCGCCGTGCGCAAGCTGACGCTCTTGCAGACCAACGAGGTGCGCTACAGCAACGAGCCGGTCGCGGTCGTCGTCGCGGACTCGCTGGAGCACGCGCAAGGCGCGGCGCGTTACGTCGACGTGCGCTACGAAGCCGCGATGCCCAACGCGGATTTCACGCGCGCGAAGGCCTCGGCGTATCAGCCGGAAAAGATGATGGGCCGCGCGATCACGACGAAACGCGGCGACGTCGACGCCGGTTTGAAACAAGGCCCGACGCGCCTCGACGCCGTCTACACGACGCCGTACGAACATCACAATCCGATGGAGCCGCACGCGACCGTCGCGCGCTGGGACGGCCCGAATCTCACGCTCTACGACGCGACGCAAGGCGTGTCCGGCGCGAAAAGCGCGGTCGCGAAGTTCTTCGGCATCTCCGATGAGAACGTGCGCGTGATCTGCCCGTTCGTCGGCGGCGGCTTCGGCTGCAAGGGGTCGGTGTGGTCGCACGTCGTGCTGGCGGCGATGGCGTCGAAGCAGACCGGCCGCCCCGTCAAGCTCGTGCTCGAACGGCCGCAGATGTTCGGCATGGTCGGCAACCGGCCATTCACCGAGCAGCGCTTTCAGGTGAGCGCGCGCGATGACGGCATCATGACCGGCATGCGTCACGACGTCGTTTCGACGACATCGACGTTCGAGGACTGGACCGAAAGCTCCGCGATCGTCACGCGCATGCTGTACGCGGTGCCGAACCAGTCGACGTCGCACAAGCTGGTCAAGCTCGACATCGGCACGCCGACCTTCATGCGCGCGCCCGGCGAGACGAGCGGCTCGTTCGCGCTCGAATCGGCGATGGACGAAATGGCGTATCGACTGAACATGGATCCGCTCGCGTTTCGCATCAAGAATCACGCGAACATGGAGCCGCAGGAGAAGAAGCCGTGGTCGGAGAAGGCGCTGCTCGAATGCTATCGGCGCGGCGCGGATACCTTCGGCTGGTCCAAGCGCAACCACGCGCCGAAGTCGATGCGCGAAGGCAATACGCTCATCGGCTGGGGCGTGGCGACGGCGACGTATCCGGCGAATCGCAGCGAGGCGTCGGCGGTGGCGCGCATCCTGCCCGACGGCACCGCGATGGTCGCGTCCGGCACGCAGGATCTCGGCACCGGCACGTACACGATCATGACGCAGGTCGCCGCCGACGCGCTCGGCTTTCCGCTCGATTACGTGCGCTTCGCGCTCGGCGATTCGTCCTTGCCGAAGGCGCCGGTCTCGGGCGGCTCGCAATCGGCGGCGAGCGTGTCGCCGGCGGTGCGGGCGGCGTCGATGGAGGCGCGCGATCAACTCATCGCGATGGCGCTCGCGGATCGCGGATCGCCCGTCGCCGGTCTCGCGCGCGAGGACGTGACCGTGTCCAACGGCTGGGTCGTGAGCCTGTCGAATCCTGACAAGCGCGATCCCGCGGCGGCGATCATCGCGCGCAACGGCGGCAAGCCGATCGAGGCGATCGCCACGACCCGGCCCGGCGACGAGAAAAAGCAGTATTCGTTTCACTCGTTCGGCGCGGTGTTCGCGGAAGTGCATGTCGATGCGGACCTCGGGATCATCCGCGTGCCGCGCATCGTCGGCGTGTACGACGTCGGCACGCTCTTCAACGAAAAGACCGCGCATAGCCAGTTGATGGGCGGCATCGTGTGGGGCGTCGGCTCGGCGCTGCTGGAAAAGAGCGAGATGGATTCGCGCTACGGGCGCTATACGAACGCGAATCTCGCGGAATATCACGTCCCGGTGAACGCGGATATCGGCATGCTGGATATCGCGTTCGTCGGCGAGCCGGACCCGCATATCAATCCGCACGGCGCGCGGGGCATCGGCGAGATCGGCATTACGGGCGTGGCAGGCGCGCTCGGCAACGCGGTGTATCACGCGACGGGGGTGCGTGTGCGCGATCTGCCGATTACGCTCGACAAAATCCTGCCGCCGACGATGGCGTGAAGTGAAACGACGCACACGGCGGTCCGCCCGGCCGCCGTGTGTTTTTTTATGCTTGCGACGCCGTTCGATGCGCCGCACAATCGCGATTCATCCCCACACGAGCACCCGCGATGACCTATTCGTCGAACGCGACCGGCATTCTGCTGGCGGCGGGTCTCGGCACCCGTTTCGACCCGTCCGGACTCCACAACAAGCTGCTCGCCACCCTGCCCGACGGAACGCCCATCGTGTTCCAGTCGGCGCGCAGGCTGCTCGCCGTGTGCGCCGAAGTGATCGCGGTCGTGCGTCCCGGCGCCGAAAAGCTCGCCGACGTGCTCAACGAAGCAGGCTGCAACGTCATCTTCAGCGTCGACGCCGAGCGCGGCATGGGCGCGACGCTCGCCGCGGCCGTGCGCGCGACGTCCGAAGCCGATGGCTGGCTCGTCGCGCTCGGCGACATGCCGTGGATCGAAGCGTCGTCGTATGAAGCGGTCGCGCGTGCGCTCGACGGCGGCGAAGCGCTCGTCGCGCCGTTCCATCGTGGCAAGCGCGGGCATCCGGTGGGCTTCGGCATCGCGCATCGCGAGATGCTCGCCACGCTCGACGGCGACGCGGGCGCACGCGCCATCTTCACGACGCACAAGCCGTTCATCGTCGAAGTGGACGATGCGAACGTGCTGCGCGACGTGGATTTGCCGAGCGACCTCGGGCAGACTTGAGCGCGACCTAAGCCGCGATCGCCGCCGTTTCCGCGGAATCTTCGGCGTCGGCGCCGATCGGCAGATAGCGCCGGCTGACGTCGAGCAGCGTCGCGCCGAATCCCTTCTTCGCCCGGAAATCCGTCCGCGCGCTCGTCACCACGCGCGGCGACGCACTCCACTCGATCCGTGCGCCGGTCGCGATCAGCGCTTCGACGAGCGCCACGTCCTCGCTCGTCTCCAGCGGCGCAAATCCGCCCGCCTTCACGTACGCGCTCGCCGACACGCCCATGTTCGCGCCGTGAATATGCCGATGCCCGTCCGCATCGGTATAAGTGCGCCCGAAGTGCTCGCGCACCGCGCCGATATGCGGCGACCAGTCGTGCACGCCGATCACGCCGCACACCGCGTCCGCGCAGCAGTCGAGCTGGCGCACGAGCCAGTCTGCGGCGACGGTCGTATCGGCATCGGTGAATGCGAGCCAGCGCGCGCCCAGCGCCAGCGCCCGCTGTGCGCCATGCGCGCGCGCGACGCCGACATTGCACGCCTCGATGCACGTCACTTCCGCGCCCAGCGCCCGCGCGATGGCGGCGGTGTCATCGCTGCAACTGTCGGCGACGACGATCACGCGCGCCGCCTCGCCAAGCAGTTGATGATGATCTGCCGCGCGACGTGCAGCCGCGACGCACGCGCCGATATGCGCGGCTTCGTTGTGAGCAGGAATGACGATGGCAAGCATTGGCGGCTCCGTGTGTGAGTTTTTTTCCGTTGGCAATCGAGACGGCGCGATGGATGAATTTCAGCAATGGCCGTTCCCGTGAATGGCGGGCCGCTCCGCCGTATAAGGGCGCGATCGTCTCTAAATAGTTGCTGAAAAGCGGCGGGAATCGCTAGAATTACTGTATGGATATACAGTGCTTTTATGATTCCGCTCGCCGATGAAAAGCGTCACCATCGATCCGTCGTTCGCTGCCTGGCGTACCGAGGCGCGCAATCTCCTCATGGAAGACGCGCGCCCGGAAGACGTGGAATGGCTCGAAACCGATGCATCGGCAACGGTGTTCGGCTCCATCGTTGCGTCGCGCGGCCCGTCGGATCCGAATGCGAAGAAGCCGGTCAAGATCGCGCGCGAATTCCTCGCCATGCTCGAAACGGCGGCGTGCTTTCGCGCGCCCGACCGCTGGCGGTTTCTCTACAAGGCGCTGTGGCGCTGGACGCAGGGCGACCGCGCGATCGCCTCGCCGGAAGATCCGGACGGGCATCGGCTGCGGCGCATGATCGAATCGGTCGAGGCCGAAGAAAGCGAAATGCGCAGAGTGCTGCGTTTCCGGCATCGCGATTCGTCGCTCGGGCCGCCCGAGTTCATCAGTTGGTTCGAGCCGGTGCACGATGTGCTGGAGCACGCCGCGATGCACTTCGCCACGCGCATGGGCAGCGCCACGTGGATGATCGCCACGCCGCACGGCGCCGCGTTCTGGGACGGCGCGCTCCTGCGCGTGGACCGCACGAGCGAGCCGGAAGAAAAGCCGATGGATTTCGGCGACACCGCGATGAGCGGCGAAGCCATCAGCGGCGACGCCATCGAGGCGCTCTGGCTCGCGTATTGCGAGAGCACGTTCGCGCCGGCGCAGGAAAACGCCGCCGAAATGGCGTCGCATATGCCGGTGCGCTACTGGAAAAGCCCGGAGAACGCGCGCACCGATCCCGCGCTGATCTCCCGCGCCGATCCCTATTCGCGGCGCGACCGTCATCCGCGTAATGTGCCGCCCGACATGGAAGTCGCCATCAACACGGATCTGGAGCCGATCAAGGGCACGATGCTGATCGAGCCGCCGTCGCTCGATGCATGCAGGCGCTGCGCGCTGTGGCGCAACGCGACGCAGGCGGTGCCGGGCGTCGGTCCCGGCGACGCCCGCGTGATGCTGGTCGGCGAGCAGCCGGGCGATCAGGAAGACCGCGAGGGCAAGCCGTTCGTCGGTCAGGCGGGCAAGCTGCTCGACGAAGCGCTCGCCGAGGCGCAGATCGCGCGCGAATCGCTCTATCTGACCAACGCGGTGAAGCATTTCAAATGGGAAGCGCAAGGCGAGGAGCGCGCGCATCTCGCGCCCGCGCAGCGCGAACGCGAAGCCTGCCGCTACTGGCTCGACGAAGAACTGAAGCGCATCGGGCCGAAAGTCGTCGTCGCGCTCGGGGCGACGGCGCTCAAGGCGCTCACGGGGCATCGCACGGCGTTGTCCGAGTATCTCGGCAAGACCATCGAGCATAAGGGGCACATCATCGTGCCGACGTATCACCCGTCGTATCTGATGCGCCTCGCCGACGACAAAGTGCGCGCGGAAGTCTTCGGGACGATCGTCGAGGCGCTCGTTTTCGCGCAGCAGATCGCCGACGGCACCGCGACCATCCGCACGCCGGTGAAGGACCCGACGCGCTGAACGAGCCGCAGATGCAACAGGACGAAACAGGACGAAACAGGACGCAACAAGACGAAAGCGTCGTCAACGTTCCTGTAAGCCGCGCGTTATACCGGTGTCGCGCCGACTGGCGCTCACCGATGGTCCACATCACACCCAAATGGCCGCTCTCCCGCTCGAAGAACTCCGCCGTCAACAATCGCAGGGCTTGCACACACGCGCGCTCGTGCCGAAATCGGCCGGGCAACTGAAGACCGAACGCGAGCGCATCGTCGCGCGTCTGCAATTGCTGCTCAACGTGACCATCGCGGTGGCGCTCGCGGGCGTCGCGCTCATCGCGTGGCTGCCGTTCTCGCCTGTGCCGCACGCATTCCGCTTCGGCGTGCAGGAAGTGCTCGGCGTCGCGGTGTTCGCGTCGTGCCTGTTCATCCTGCACGAGCGCGCCGAACTGGAGCTCGGTCTTTACGACTACGAGCCCGTCGAGCAGACGACGCAAGGCGAATTGCGCGCGCTGCTGCATCGCGTGCCGGAAGGCGTGTCGTATCAGGAAGCGCTCGCCGCGGACAAGCGCACGTTCGTGACTGGCGAAGTCGACGGCATCCGCCGCCGCGCCGAAGCGTTCACGCCGAAGACGCTGCCCGCCGCCGACGGCAACACGGAAACCTGAGCGCCGCTCGACGCCGCATCCAAGCCGCCGCCTCGCCATCGCGAGGTGGCGGCTTTTTTACATCGACGCTGAAAACTTCGCGCCTTGACGAGCGCCGCCGCGCCTCCTTCAATACGTGACAGATGCCGCAATCGACGCTCAAACTGTCACGCTTCGGAACGCAATCTGTGTCCAACGCGGGCATTTTCAGGCGGAACCTGCCGCAAACGCGCCGGGCATGGCGGGTGCTTGCCAAGCGCGCGGCCCCGCGAGTTGCGCCGAATCGAGCGAGGCCACGCCACTTGCAGGAGCCAAGATGCGAGCCAATCCCCTTTCCACGTTGAGCGACGACCTCACGACAACGCTCGTCCCCGACGCGCCGAGCGCCCCGCCCGCCGCCGCGCGTGACGGGAGCGACGATTACGACACGCTCGCCGCGTTCCACGGCATCGAGCGCGAGCGCCTGGTGCTGATCCATCCGGGCAGCCATCACGCCGCGCCCGCCTGGCCCGCCGAACGATATGCCGATGTCGCCGACCAGCTCGCCGCCGATGGCTGGCAGATCGCGATCGTCGGCGATTCGCCCGATCCCGAGCGCACCGCCGGCGTGCTCGGCGCGATGCAGACGGCCGCGCTCTTTCTCGCGGGCGCCGTCGCGCCGGCGACGCTGCCGCGCCTGATCGCCAATGCGCGGCTGCTCCTGTCCGACGACGCCGAAGCGTCCTCGCCCGTCGCCGCCGCCCGCGCGCTCGGCACGCCGCATATCGTGCTCGACGAACATCCGCGCGACACCGGCAGCGACGCGATCGCCGCACACGCCCGCGACGCGCTCTCGCACACCGGCGGCGCGCATCCGGGCGAGCCGTTCACGCTGCACATGCCGGCGGCGCACGAATCGGCATAGACGAAGAGCCACCTTTCGGGGGACATCATGAAATTCGACATGCAAACCAATCCCGTTCCGGATCCCGTAGCGGACCCGAACCGCGATCCGGAAGCCGATCCGCTCACGCCGCCTTCGCCCGGTCATCGGCCGGAGGAGCCGCAGCATCCCGACGCGCCGCCCGACAAGGATCCGATCCGGCGTCTCTGATCCGACGCTTCCCTACGGGAATTCCCGCCCTACATTCGCCGCCCATGCCTGCCGTAAAGCGGGCATGCGGCGGCGTGCGCCGTCGCAAACGACAACGCGAATACAACGCAAACAGGCGACGGGCGCAACATGAACAGAATGACGTTGAACAAGAAGCTCGGCTCGTTGATCGCCGTGCTGTGGATCGGCTTGATCGCGATCGGGATCATCGGGGCATGGCAAAACCGGACGTCGATGATCGACGACCGCAAGGAGCAGTTGAAGACGCTCGTCAACGAGGCGCACTCGATCACCGCGCACTACGCGGCGCTCGCCGCGAACAAGACGCTCACCGAAGACGAAGCGAAAAAGCGCGCGCTGGAAGTGGTCGGCGCGATCCGCTACGGCACGGACGGCTATCTCTCGATCAACGACTCGCATCCGAGGATGGTGATGCACCCGATCAAGTCCGCGATGAACGGGCAGGATCTGTCGAGTTATGCCGATCCGGCGGGCACTCGCCTGTTCGTCGATATCGTCAAGGCGGGCGATCAGCCCGGCGGCGGCTTCATCAGCTATCTGTGGCCGAAGCCCGGCAGCGACAAGCCAGTCGGCAAGCTCTCCTACTCGCAGCGCTTCGGGCAGTGGGACTGGTACATCGTCACCGGCATGTACATGGACGACGTGCAGAGCGCGTTCTGGGCAAGCGCGCTGCGCTGGCTCGCGATCACGGCCGTGCTCGGCGGCTTCGCGACGGCCGCGATGCTCATCGTTCTGCGGAGCATCAAACGCAATCTCGGCGGCGAGCTCGAACTGGCGGTCGACGCGGCGCATCGCATCGCGCGTGGCGATCTGACGAGCAGCGTCGACGTCCGTCCGAACGACACGACAAGTCTGTTGCACGCGCTCAGCGTGATGCAGAGCGGTCTCGTCGATACCGTGTCGCGCGTGCGCAGCGGCACGGACAACATCAACGTGGGCGCGTCGGAGATCGCGGCGGGCAACACCGATCTGTCGCAGCGCACCGAGGAACAGGCCGCGGCGCTCGTGCAGACCGCGTCGAGCATGGACCAGATGACCGCGAACGTGAAGAACAACGCGGAGAGCGCCGCGCAGGCGGCGCGTCTCGCGGAGCAGGCGGCGGACGTGGCGACGCGCGGCAGCGGCGTGGTCGACGACGTCATCGACACGATGACGCGCATCACCGCGAGCTCGCAGCAGATCGGCGACATCATCGGCGTGATCGACGGCATCGCGTTCCAGACGAACATCCTCGCGCTGAATGCGGCGGTCGAAGCGGCGCGCGCGGGCGAACAGGGACGCGGCTTCGCGGTCGTGGCGGCGGAAGTGCGCAGTCTCGCGCAGCGCTCGGCGACGGCGGCGAAGGAAATCAAGGCGCTCATCGAAACGTCGACGCAGACGGTCGAGCAAGGCGCGTCGCTCGTGACGAACGCGGGCGCGACGATGACGGAAATCGTGCAATCGGTGCGCCGCGTGAACGAGATTCTCGACGAGATCAGCCACGCGTCGCGCGAGCAGAGCGCGGGCATCGAGCAGGTGAACCGCGCGGTCGTCGAGATGGATCAGGTGACGCAGCAGAACGCCGCGCTCGTCGAGGAAGCCGCCGCCGCCGCGCATTCGCTGAAGGATCAGGTCGATGTGCTGCGCGAGGCGATCGGAAGTTTCAGGCTGCCGGCGTGATTTCGGTCACGCCAGGAATCGTTCGACGAGGCGCGCCCAGTAAGCCGCGCCGACCGGCAGATTCTTGTCGTTGAAATCGTAGTGCGGGTTGTGGACCATGCAGCCGTCCTCGCCCGCACCGTTGCCGAGGCGCAGGAACGAGCCCGGCCGCTGCTGCAGCATGAACGCGAAGTCCTCGCTGCCCATCAGCAGATCGGCGTGCGCGACGACGTTCTCTGCGCCGACCAGTTCGCGCGCGACCTCCATGGCGAACTCCGTTTCCGCGTCCGAATTCACGACGACCGGATAGCCTTCCAAATACTTCACCGTCGCGCTCGCGCCGTAGCTCGCCGCCTGCGATTCCACCAGTTCCTTGATGCGGCGCCTGAGCAGTTCGCGCACTTGCGGGTCGAAGGAGCGCACGGACAGTTCGAGCGTCGCGCGATTCGGGATGACGTTGTTGACCGTTCCGGCGTGCATCGAGCCGACAGTGACGACGGCCGGCTGCGCCGGATCGACGTTGCGCGCGACGATCGTCTGCAGCGCCATGACGATGCTCGCCGTCACGACGACCGGATCGACCGACAGATGCGGCCGCGCCGCGTGCCCGCCGACGCCTTCGACCACGATCGACACCTGATCGCCCGCCGCCATGAACGGCCCCTTGCGGAACAGGAACGTGCCGGGCTGCGCGCCGGGATGGTTGTGCACGCCGAACACGGCGTCGCAATGAAAGCGCTCGAAAAGACCTTCCTCGATCATCTTCTGCGCGCCGCTCGGCACGCCGTGCTCTTCCGCCGGCTGAAAATACAGATGCACCGTGCCGTTGAAATTGCGCGTGCGCGCGAGATGGCGCGCCGCGCCGAGAAGCATCGTCGTGTGGCCGTCGTGGCCGCACGCGTGCATCTTGCCGTGCGTCTCGCTCGCCCAGGGCTTGCCGCTCTGCTCGATGATCGGCAGCGCGTCCATGTCCGCGCGCAGTCCGATGCTCTTCGTGCCGTCGCCCACCTTCAACGTGCCGACGACGCCCGTCCCGCCGACGCCGCGCGTCACCGTCCAGCCCCACTCTTCGAGCCGCTCCGCGACGAGCGCCGCAGTGCGCGTCTCCTCATACGACAACTCCGGATGACGATGGATATCGTGGCGAATTTCGCGCAGCGAAGGCGCGTCGTCGGAGAGATCGGCGATGACGGTGAAGTGGTGGTCGGACGAGATCGTCATGGAGAAGCCCTTGCGGTTGATCGGAAAACGGCGCACATGATCCTCCACATGCGCCGCGCTTGCCAGTTCCGCGCGCGTTTTTTTCGCTGACCGTAAGCGAATCGTGAAATTTCGACCGCTTTTAGCGCAGAAACCGGTCGATCACGTCGGCGAGCGTGGCGAAAGCCGGCGCGATGTCGTCGTCCGGCACGCATGCATATCCGATCAGCAAGCCGGATTCCGCGTCCGGCCGATGCGCGTAATACCCCGACAGCGGCCGCACGACGATGTTCTGCGCGAGCGCGGCGGCGGCGAGCGCGCGATCATCGACGTGGCGCGGCAGTTTCAGCACGAGATGCAGCCCGGCATCGCCCCCGGCGATCGAAAGCGTGTCGCCGTAGCGCGCGGCGATGGTCGCGAGCATCGCGTCGCGGCGCTGGCCGTAGAGCGCGCGCATCCGCCGGATATGCGACGTGAAATGCCCCTGCTCGATGAATTCCGCGAGCACGGCCTGCTGCAGCAACTGCCCTTCGCGATACAGCTCGGCGCTCGCCATCGCGAAGCTCTCCGCGAGCGCTTCCGGCACGACCACATAACCGATGCGCAGCCCCGGAAACAGCGTCTTGCCGAAACTGCCGACGTAAATCACCTGCCCCGCCGTGTCCATGCCCTGCAGCGACGCGAGCGGCCGGCTGCCGTAGCGGAATTCGCTGTCGTAATCGTCCTCGATGATCCAGCAGCGGTGCTGGCGCGCATATTCGAGCAACATGCGGCGGCGCGCGAGGCTCATCACCATGCCGAGCGGATACTGATGCGACGGCGTGACGAGCATCAGCTTCGGCGGCGACGCGAGATCGGCGGATGTCGGCGCGATGCCTTCCGCGTCGACGGGAATCGCCTTCAGATCGAGCCCCGAAACCTGCAGAACGCTGCGCACGCCCCAGTAGCACGGATCCTCCGTCCAGATCGTGTCGCCCGGATCGGCGAGCAGGCGCGCGGCGAGATCGATGGATTGATGGATGCCCGTCGTCACGACGATCTGCTCCGGCGTGCAACGCACCGAGCGCGACGTGCGCAGATAGTGCGCGAGCGCGTGGCGCAGTCCCGCGTGGCCGCCGCCCGGCGCGTAGGTGAGCAGATCGGGCAGCGGCTTGCGCCAGTATTTCGCGTGCAGCCGGTTCCACACGCGCGACGGAAACCGCGATACGTCCGGCACGCCCGGCATGAACGCGCCGCCCTGACGCTTCGACACGCCCGCGCCCGAAATCAGCCGCGCGCCGCGCGTGGAGAGCGTCGATTGTGCATCGGATGGCGCGATCGCCGCGGGCGGCGCGTCGTCGAACACGATGTCGTCGGGCGTGCTGTCCGCGACAAAGGTGCCGCGCCCCGTCGCCGACGACACGTAGCCCTCGAGCGCGAGTTGCTCGTAGACCTGCGTCACCGTGTTGCGCGCCACGCCGAGCTCGGCGGCAAGCAAGCGCGACGACGGCACTTTCGCGCCCGCCGCGAGCTCGCGCGTGAGGATGGCCTGCTGTAGCAGCCGATGCAATTGCCGGTAGATCGGCTGGCCGTTCGTGCGATCGATGCGCTGCGCCAGCCAGTCGGACAGCACGCTTGCGCGCGTCGACATCGAATTGGCTCCTATAGATTTATTGAAATGGCTCTGAACTTGAGGGCCAAATCTTACTATAGTCGTCTCTATATTCAGTCGGCCGATGCGGCCACCAACGATCCAGGAGATTTCCGTGAGCACCAACCTCAAGAACGCCGATCTGCACGCCCGCAAGAACGCTGCGACGCCGCGCGGTGTCGGCGTGATGTGCGATTTCTACGCGGCGCGCGCCGAGAACGCGGAACTGTGGGATGTCGAGGGCCGCCGCTTCATCGACTTCGCGGCGGGCATCGCGGTGTGCAATACGGGGCATCGCCATCCGAAGATCGTCGAGGCGATTCGCGCGCAGCTCGACTGCTTCACGCACACGGCGTATCAGATCGTGCCGTACGAGTCGTATGTGTCGCTCGCCGAGAAGATCAGCGCCCGCGCGCCGGGCTCGCACGCGAAGAAGACGGCGTTTTTCACGACGGGCGCGGAGGCTGTCGAGAACGCGGTGAAGATCGCGCGCGCCGCGACGGGCAGGCCGGGCGTGATCGCGTTCACGGGCGGCTTTCACGGCCGCACGCTGATGGGCATGGCGCTCACGGGCAAAGTCGCGCCGTACAAGATCGGCTTCGGGCCGTTCCCGTCGGACGTGTTCCATGCGCCGTTCCCGAATTCGCTGCATGGCGTGTCGGTCGAGGATTCGCTGCGCGCGATCGAGCATCTTTTCAAGGCGGATATCGAAGCGACGCGTGTTGCCGCGATCATCTTCGAGCCGGTGCAGGGCGAAGGCGGTTTCGTTCCGGCGCCGACGGAATTCGTGCGCGGCCTGCGCAAGATTTGCGATGACCACGGCATTCTGCTGATCGCCGATGAAGTGCAGACGGGCTTTGCGCGCACCGGCAAGCTGTTCGCGATGGAGCATCACGGCGTCGTGCCGGATCTGATGACGATCGCGAAGTCGCTGGCGGGCGGGATGCCGCTGTCGGGCGTCGTCGGGCGCGCGGAGATCATGGATGCGGCGGCGCCGGGCGGGCTCGGCGGCACGTATGCGGGCAATCCGCTGGCGGTGGCGGCGGCGCATGCGGTGCTCGACATCATCGACGATGAAGAGCTCTGCGAGCGCGCGGTTGTGCTCGGCGACAAGCTGAAGGCGAAACTCGAAGCGCTGAAGGGCGATGTGCCGCAGATCGCCGATGTGCGCGGGCCGGGGGGGATGATCGCGGTCGAGTTCTGCAAGCCCGGTTCGCATGATGCGGATGCTGCTTTTGCAAAGCTCGTGCAGACGCGGGCGCTGGAGCGCGGGTTGCTGCTGTTGGTTTGTGGCGTTTATTCGAACGTGGTTCGGTTCCTGTTTCCGCTCACCATTCAGGATGCGGTTTTTGATGAGGCGCTCGGTATTCTTGAAGATGTGTTGACGGAGACTGTTGGCGTTGCGGTTTGATTTGGTTTTTGGTTTTTGGTTTTTGGTTTTTTGTTTTGCGTTGGTCGCCGGATCCCGTATTCGCGTCGGTCTATTAGCGTTGCCCCTGTGCGGGGCAGTGCTAATAGACCACTAAGAAAACGGGATCCGGCGAAACACCGGAGCCGACACGAGAACGGGATCCAGCGACAACCCCGAGCCGACCCGAAAGGACTAGCAAATGAGCCTGAAAGAACACCTGAAAGACCCGACGCTCTTGCGTCACGCAGCGTACATCGACGGCGAATGGCAACAAGCCGACAACGGCGAAACGTTTGAAGTGGTGAACCCGGCAACGGGAGAATCCCTCGGCAAAGTCCCCAACATGGGCGCAACCGAAACGCGCCGCGCGATCGATGCCGCCAACACCGCCTGGCCCGCCTGGCGCAAAAAAACCGCCAAGGAACGCGCAGCCATCTTGCGCCGCTGGTTCGACCTGATGATGGCAAACGCCGACGATCTCGCCCTCATCCTCACGACCGAGCAAGGCAAGCCGCTCGCCGAAGCCAAGGGCGAAATCACCTACGCGGCGTCGTTCATCGAATGGTTCGCGGAGGAAGGCAAGCGCGTCGCCGGCGATACGCTCGCCACGCCCGCCGCCGACAAGCGCATCGTCGTGACCAAGGAACCGATCGGCGTCTGCGCCGCAATCACGCCGTGGAACTTCCCCGCCGCGATGATCACGCGCAAGGTCGGACCGGCGCTCGCAGCCGGCTGCCCGATCGTCGTGAAGCCCGCCGAAGCAACGCCCTTCTCCGCATTCGCGCTCGCGGTGCTCGCAGAACGCGCGGGCCTGCCGAAAGGCGTGCTCAGCATCCTGACCGGCGATCCGAAAGCGATCGGCGGCGAAATGACGGGCAATCCGATCGTGCGCAAGCTGTCGTTCACCGGCTCGACGGCGGTCGGCCGTCTGCTGATGGCGCAAAGCGCGCCGACCGTCAAAAAGGTGACGCTGGAACTCGGCGGCAACGCACCGTTCATCGTATTCGACGACGCCGATCTCGACGCCGCCGTGGAAGGCGCGATTGCATCGAAATATCGGAATAGCGGACAAACCTGCGTGTGCACGAACCGCTTCTACGTCCACGAGCGCGTCTACGATGCCTTCGCGCAAAAGCTCGCGGCAGCCGCGAGCAAGCTCAAGGTCGGAAGCGGCACGGAAAGCGGCGTCGCGCTCGGGCCGCTCATCAACGAAGCGGCCGTGCAAAAGGTCGAATCGCATATCGCGGACGCGCTCGCGAAAGGCGCCGCGCTCGCTTCGGGCGGCAAGCGGCACACGCTCGGTCACGGGTTCTTCGAGCCGACCGTACTGACCGGCGTCACGCCGGACATGAAAGTGGCGAAGGAAGAAACTTTCGGCCCGCTCGCGCCGATCTTCAAATTCTCGTCCGACGACGAAGTCGTGCAGCTCGCCAACGACACCGAGTTCGGCCTCGCCGCGTACTTCTATAGCCGCGACATCGGCCGCATCTGGCGCGTCGCCGAAGCGCTGGAATACGGCATGGTGGGCATCAACACCGGCCTCATCTCGAACGAAGTCGCGCCGTTCGGCGGCGTGAAGCAGTCGGGCCTCGGGCGCGAAGGCTCGCATTACGGCATCGACGATTACGTCGTCATCAAGTATCTCTGCATGGCGGTGTGATCGCGTTTCGTTGACGCGAAAAGAAAAAGCCTCGGCGCTTTCTGAACTGACCCCGCAAAGTTGGACAGTTTTGGGCTAGGCCGCTAAGGGCTGTTGAACCGCTTGGATTTCTTGGACAGTGCCGAGCGTTAGTGTTCGGTCTTTCATGAGCCTTCGGCCGTGGGCCGGAGGCTGTATTGCCGGGCGAATTCACCCGGTGTTAGCTCTTTGAGCGCCATGTGAGGTCGAGTCTCATTGTAGTCGCGGCGCCAAGCCTCGATCTCTCGTTTGGCTTCCGCCAACGATTCGAACCAGTGCAGGTTCAGACATTCGTCCCTGAACGAGCCGTTGAATGTCTCGATGAAGCTGTTGTCGGTGGGCTTGCCTGGCCGGCTGAAGTCGATCTGCACCTTGTAGTGGTAGGCCCACATGTCCAGCAGGCGACCCGAGAATTCGCTGCCGTTATCGGCGAACAGGAACCTCGGTGCGCGGCGCTGAGCCACCAAACGATTCAGCACTGACACGACGTCCTCGGCACGCAAGCGCTTGCCTACTTCAATGGCCAGCGCTTCACGGCTAAAGATGTCCACGACCGTCAGGGCGCGCAAGCGGGTGCCGTCGGCTAACTGGTCCGCCACAAAGTCCAGACTCCAGACTTCATTGGGACGAACCGGCACGCAACGCTCGCGGCGCGATACCACCATCTTGCGGCGCTTGGGTAGCTTCGAACGCAGTTGAAGCTGCTCTTCGGCGTAGAGCCGATAGACCCGATTACGGCTCACACGCCAACCTTCACGCTTGAGCAGCACGTGCACGCGCCGGTAGCCATATCGAACGCGCGTCTGCGCAATCTCGCGCATGCGTTGACGCAGTGCCGTTTGCGGGTCCTTGACGCTGCGATAGTAGTGGGTACTGCGAGCTTGCTTGACCAGCCGGCACGCCCGCTGCGTCGGAAGACCGTAGTGATCCACGATGTAGCTCACTGCCTGTCTCTTCAGCGCGGGCGCGGCCACTTTTTTGTGGCGATATCCTGCAGGATGGCCTTGTCCAGACTCAGTTCCGCAACTAGCTTCTTGAGCCGCTCGTTCTCATCCTGGAGTTGCTTCAGTTCGCGGACCTGGTTCGACTCCAGACCCGCGTACTGCTTCTTCCATCGGTAATACGTCTGCTCCGATATCCCGAGCTGCCGAACCAGATCCGCCACCGGCATGCCCAGCTCAGCCTGCTTGAGCGCGGCCACGATCTGCTCCACCGAATATTGCTTGCGCTTCATCGCCAACCTCCCGTTCCTATTGGGAAAATTGCCTCCGAAACACTAACACTCATTTGTGTCCAGGATTTCTAGAGCAGATCATTTCGTGCCGAGGCTTTTTGCCGTTCAGAACGTCCTGCCGATCATTGTGCCGACGTCACTTGCACCGCCGTCGCCGACACGTACACCGCATGGATCGTGTCGCCCTTCTTCAGCTTCTCGGCAGCCATGCCCGGCGTGAGGTCGAGCGTCTCGGTGCGCCATGCGCCGCGCAGCGTGATCTTGCGCTTCTTCACGTCGACGCTTTCGACGGTCGCGATCGTCTCGATGCGGCGCGTCGCATCGAAACCCGTCACGCCGTCGGCACCCACGGTCGGCTGATAGGTCGTCGTATCGATGCGCGTACGGTCGCCCTTGGCCGCGCCCGTCACTTTCTCGGCGCTGACGAGCAACGCGGCCTTGTAGGTGACGTCGATCTGGTCGCCGACTTTCAATTGCTCGAAGCCTTTGACTTCCTTGCCCACCTGGACGGTCGAATCACCGTTCGCGCCGCGCACCATCAGCGCGCGATTCGCGCGATCGATGCCGACGATCTGCGCCCGGATATGAACCGGCTGCTCCTGGCTCACGACTTGTTCCGCGGTCGCCGCCAGCGTTCTGTCTTGCGCGAGCGCCGTGCCCGTCGAAGCGACGATTGCGGACAGGGAAAGGATTGCAGCGGCACACAGTTTCAGATTCATTGAATGGACTCCTCGAATAAAAACGCGATGCGGAAATTCCGCCGTGCGACTGTCGCAACGACAGTCGAGGCGGCGTATTTATAACGTCCGCGCCGCGTGCGCCGAGCCATTCGAACGATATATTACGATTCGCCATCTTCTCCGCGACGCGCGTCGACAAAGGCGCGCCCGGCGTCTAACCGGTAGAATCGGCCCCATATCCGCCACGGGCGCGCGCCGCCCGTCTCCTTGCCGCTTCCCCGATCTCTCCAGGAGCGCTATGCGACGCTCGGCATTCTTTCTCCGCTTCATCGGCATCGGCGTTCTGTTTCATATCTATGTGGGCGTCCGGCTCATCCCGGATGCGCCCGTCGGCCTGCCGCTCAAGGTGCTGGCGGCGCTGTTGCTTGCGGCATCGGTCATCACGATTCCGCTCGGCATGGCGGCCCGGCAGATCGAACCGCAGTCGCTTGCGGATCGCCTCGCCTGGTTCGGGCTGACGGCGCTCGGTTTTTTCTCGTCGCTGCTCTTGCTGACCTTCGCGCGCGACGTGATGCTCCTCTTCGTGCATCTCGCCGACTGGCTGCGCGGCGCGCCCGTCGGTTCGCCGATGCTCGTCGGCTATAGCGCGCTCGCCGTGCCGCTCCTCGCCGTGCTCTTCTCCGCGATCGGTTTCTACAACGCGCGGCGGCGCGCGCCGGTCGTGAGCGTGGATGTGCCCATCGACAATCTCCCGGCCGCGCTCCAGGGTTTCACGATTGCGCAGATCAGCGACATCCACGTCGGCCCGACGATCAAGCGGCACTATGTGGAACGCATCGTCGCCGCCGTGAACGGGCTCGAACCTGATCTCATCGCCGTGACAGGCGATGTCGTCGACGGCAGCGTGCCGAATCTCGCCGATCACACACGCCCGCTCGCGGGCCTCAGCGCGCGGCATGGCGCGTTTCTCGTCACCGGGAATCACGAATATTACTCAGGCGCGGACAAGTGGATCGCCGAATTTCGGCGTCTCGGCCTGACCGTGCTGCTCAATCAGCATGTCGTGCTGAATCATGACGGCGCTCAAGCCGTGGTCGCGGGCGTCACGGATTTCAGCGCGGGCAGTTTCGATCCGGCGCATCGCAGCGATCCCGCGAAGGCGATCAGCGGCGCACCCGACGACGCCATCGTGCGCGTGCTGCTCGCGCACCAGCCGCGCAGCGCCACGGCCGCCGCCGAAGCGGGCTTCACGCTACAGCTCTCGGGGCACACGCATGGCGGTCAATTCCTGCCGTGGAATTTCTTCGTGCGGCTGCAACAGCCGTTCGTCGCCGGACTCGTTAAGTTCAACGGACTGTGGGTCTATACGAGCCGTGGAACCGGCTATTGGGGACCGCCCAAGCGGCTGGGCGCGCCTTCAGAGATCACGCTGGTTCGACTGGTTGCGGCTACGGCCGCATAAAAAAAGGGACGCGCGCCGTAGGGTGCGGCGCGCGTCCAGCGCTCGGGGACAAGCGCTACTCCCGATCACGGTGATGAACGGGCAACTCGATTGACGGGCGGGGCCCCGCCAGCGAGTAAGTGAAAAATAGGCGAACAGAAAAACCGAGGACATAAGAAATCTCCTAAACAATGAAACGCAGTTCGATTGTCACGGAGTCCGAATCTCCACTCACGCTTTCGCCGACATCGCCGCGGGCGTCGTCGCATAGACGCTTCTGTGCGGGGCGGTGCCCTCGCGCGCTCAGTCGGAGCGGGCGTCGAAGAACCATTCCGCGCGCTCGCGTCCTTTGCGCATCAACGCATGAATCAGCGCCGGATTGCGATCGAGCTTGGATGCATAGTCGAGCGGCCCGGGATAATCCTTCGCGTCGAGATGCATCTCCACGACGCGAACCTTGATCGGCTTGTAGCGCTTTTCGAGCGACGCATCGGCTGCAAGCAGTTCGTTCACGCGCGTCGTGAAGTAAAGCTCCTGCCCGAGCGCGAGATTGCCGGACAACTCGTTGCGACGGTCGATGATCTCGTTCATCGATTCAGGCAACTCGCGCCGATACTGCGGATTGATCTGCACGACCCAGATTTCGTCGGGCCGCGAATCGAGCGCGAAGTCGGTGAATTCGCGCACCGGCGGATTGCTGCTGAAGAGGCCGTCCCAGCACATGCGCCCATCGGCCGCGACCGCGCGATACAGCGGCGGCACCGCAGCCGAGGCGACCAGTTGGTCCTGATCGAGCCTGTCGCCGGGAAAGATCACGCGGTCGCCCGAACGCACGTCCGTTGCGCCGACGAGAAGCGTCGGCTTCGCGCGCAGTTGCGGATCGGCGGGAAGCGACGCGAAAGGCAGATGCTTGGCGAGCAGTTCGCGCAGGCGTTCTTCGGCTATCGGCGGATACAGATACGGACTGATCTCCGCATTGACGGGCAAGCGTGCATACCACGTACCGACCGCGTTGACGACGATATCCGGCCCGTCGCGCGCCTCCAGATCCTTCCAGAACGCGGCGAGACGCCGCCTGGCGTCGGGCGGGCCGCCGAGCAGCAGTCCGCACCACGCGAGCGCGCTGCACATCGCGCCGCCCGACGTGCCGGACAGCGCCACCAGTTCGAAGCGGTTGACGAACTCGCCGCTCAGCAGCCGGTCGAGCACGCCCGCGGCGAATGCCGCATGGCTGCCGCCGCCCTGACACGCGATCGCTACTTTGGGAATGGCCGCCATCGCCGCACCTCTCGCGTCCGTCGATATCGGACGTACGCTACAGGATAGGCGACACGCGCCGCTATGCCAGCGCGGCGAGCACCTGCTGCGTCGAACGAATGCGCCCGATGCGCGGAAAGATGTAGCGGCAGGTCGATTCGTGCGTGTCGGCGTTGAGATCGCTCATCGCGTCCTCGACAAACACTTGCTGATAACCGCGCTCGTGCGCGCCGCGCGCCGTCGAATCGACGCCGATCGCCGTCGCGATGCCGCCCAGCACGATCGTGCCGATGCCGCGCCGGCGCAGATGCGAGTCGAGGTCGGTATTGTAGAACGCGCCCCACTGCCGCTTCGTGACGACGATATCGGTTGCTTGCACGTCCAGTTCCGCGCACAGGTCGCTCCAGCCCGCCGGCTCGGGCGCTTCCTGCGCCTGACCTGCGTCGGTGATCGGCCGCAAGCCGCCGGGGGCGTTCGGAAACGCGACCTTGACGAACACGACCGGCGCGCCGAGCGCGCGAAAGCGGTCGGCGAGCGCGCGCGCATTGGCGAGCACGCTCGCGGCGGAGTGAGGTTGCACGGGCAAGGCGGCGATGCCCGCCTGCAAATCGATCAGCACGAGCGCGGTCTTCGCGGCATCGAGCTTGAGTTCAGGTGCGTTCATGGCGAGTCGGCTAGAAATGGATGGATGACTGCGCGATGTCAGGCTTCGTCGTGCAGGAATTCAAGCGCCGCGCCGTTCATGCAATAGCGCAGGCCGGTAGGTTTCGGACCGTCGTCGAAAACGTGGCCGAGATGCCCGCCACAGCGCCGGCAATGGACCTCGTTGCGCATGTGGCCGGTTGCGTCCGCGTGCGTCGCGACTGCGCCATCGACCGGCTTCCAGAAGCTCGGCCAGCCGGTGCCGCTATCGAATTTCGTCGCCGACGAAAACAGCGCGGATCCGCATCCCGCGCACGCGTATGTGCCGTCGCGGCGTTCCTTGAGCAGCGGGCTCGAGAACGGCGGCTCGGTGCCGCCGCGCCTCAGCACGCGGAATTGTTCCGACGACAGACGGCGCCGCCAGTCCGCGCTGGTGTGATCGATTTCGTACGATCTGGCGGGCGCCGAGGGAAACCCGCCCGTGAAGGCGGCCGCCATCGCACCGAGAAAATTGCGCTTCGTGCGCCTCATGATCTTCATACGATGAACGCCCTCATGCCTTGGTTGACAGCCGGCGCCGCGCTACGTCTTGAACCGGTATCCCGTCTTGAAGATCCACGCGACGATCGCGATAAACACCGCAAGAAACACCAGCGTCATGCCGAAACTCACGCCGACGTGGACATCGGCGAGTCCGTAAAAGCTCCACCGAAAGCCGCTGATCAGATAGACGACCGGATTGAACAACGCGACCGCCTTCCAGAACGGCGGCAGGATATTGATCGAATAGAAGCTGCCGCCGAGGAACGTGAGCGGCGTGACGATCAGCAGCGGAATGATCTGCAGCTTCTCGAAGCCGTCGGCCCAGATGCCGATGATGAACCCGAGCAGGCTGAACGTTACCGACGTGAGTAGCAGAAAGACGATCATCCACACCGGATGATCGATTCTGAGCGGCACGAATAACCGCGCGGTCAGAAGAATGATGAGCCCGAGAATGACGGACTTCGTCGCCGCCGCGCCGACATAGCTCACGACGAGCTCGAAGTACGACACCGGCGCGGACAGCAATTCGTAGATGGTGCCCGTGAACTTCGGGAAATAGATGCCGAACGACGCATTGGCGATGCTTTGCGTCAGCAGCGACAGCATCACGAGGCCGGGCACGATGAACGCGCCGTAGCTGATGCCGTCGACTTCCGGAATGCGCGAGCCGATGGCCGCGCCGAAGACGACGAAATAAAGCGATGTGGAAATGACCGGCGACACGATGCTTTGCATCAGCGTGCGCCCGGCGCGCGCCATCTCGAAACGGTAGATCGCGCGAACGGCGTATAGATTCATTTGGCTTCCCTGACGAGGCTCACGAAAATATCTTCAAGCGAGCTTTGCGTCGTTTGCAGATCCTTGAAACGCACGCCGGCTTCGTCGACGTGACGAAGCAGCGCAATAATGCGGCCCGGCTCGTCCTGCGCGTCATATGTGTACGTGAGTTCGCCGCCGTCCGCCGAACGCGCGAGGCCGTAGGGCTGAAGCTGCGTCGGAATTTCGGCGAGCGGATGTTCGAGTTGCAGCGTGAGCTTCTTCTGCCCGAGCTTGCGCATCAGCTCGCGCTTTTCCTCGACGAGCACGATTTCGCCGCGATTGATGACGCCGATGCGATCCGCCATCTCCTCCGCTTCCTCGATGTAGTGCGTCGTCAGGATGATGGTCACGCCGTTGCCCTGCAGCTCTCGCACAAGGTTCCACATGTCGCGGCGCAATTCGACGTCGACGCCCGCGGTCGGCTCGTCGAGAAACAGAATCTCCGGTTCGTGCGCGAGCGCCTTCGCTATCAGCACGCGCCGCTTCATGCCGCCCGAGAGCGTCATGATCTTGTTGTCCTTTTTCGCCCAGAGCGACAGCGATTTCAGCACCTTCTCGACGTAAGCCGGATTCTTCGGCCGCCCGAAAAGCCCGCGGCTGAACGACACGGTCGCCCAGACGGTTTCGAAGGCGTCGGTGGTGAGCTCCTGCGGCACGAGACCGATCATCGCGCGCGCGGCGCGATAGTCGGTGACGATATCGTGACCGGCGACGGTCACTTTGCCCTCGCTCGGATTGACGATGCCGCAGACGGTGCTGATGAGCGTCGTTTTGCCCGCCCCGTTCGGGCCGAGCAGCGCAAAAATCTCGCCGCGACGGATTTCGAGGTTGATGTCCCTGAGCGCGCGAAAGCCCGACCCGTAGGTCTTGGACAGATTGGAAACGGTGATGATGGTCGACATGGCGTGGACGATAGCAGATACCGCGCCTTCCGGCTTGAATGAAGGGGTCGGCCATTCGGCCAATGTTCGACGCGCGCGGCAGTGCATAAAATGGCCGTTCCCGAAAGGAGCCACATCATGCTGTTCGAACAGATCCAGACCTCGTGCCTCAACGACGCCGACCTGCCGTGGGTGCCGTTCACGCCGTACAGCGAGCGCGTGCTCGTCAAGTATTTCAAGCTCGACCCGGTTCGCGGCGAAGTCATCGCGATGATGAAGGCGCCGGCGAAAGGCGAGATGCCCCGTCATCGTCATACGGGAACCGTGATCGTCTATACGGTGCAGGGGCGCTGGAAATATCGCGAGCACGAGTGGATCGCGGAGCCGGGCAGCATCGTGTACGAGACGGCGGGTTCGAGCCACACGCCCGAGGCGCTGCCACCGGATTCGGGGGGCGCGGACATCGTCACGCTCAATATCATTCAGGGCGAACTGCTGTTCGTGAACGACAAGGGCCACGTCCTCGCCGCCGAAAACTGGAAAAGCGGACTCGACCGATACCTTGCGTTTTGCGACGCAAACGGCATCGCGCCAAAAGATCTGACCGCCTTTTCCGCTGGTTAGAATCGATGCCAGGACGCGCCTCGCGCGCTTTCGACCATTTCCGGTTTGCCGGCCGCACGCGCCGGCGCAGATCAAGGAGGAGCAAAAGCATGAAGATTCAGACCGTCGGCATCGTCGGCGCAGGAACCATGGGCAACGGCATCGCGCAGGTCGCCGCCGTCGCGGGCTTCAAGGTCGTGATGATCGACGTCACCGACGCCGCGCTCGCAAAAGGCATCAAAACGCTGACGGGCAGCCTCGAGCGGCTCGTGTCGAAGGACAAGCTGGAGGCATCGGCGCGCGACGCGGCGTTGACGCGCATCGAAACGTCGACCGATTACGGGCGTCTCGCCGCAGCGGACATCGTTATCGAAGCCGCGACCGAGAACGCCGAGCTCAAGAACCGCATTCTGAAGCAGATCGAAGACGCCGCGCGCGCCGATGCGATCATCGCGTCGAACACGTCGTCGATTTCGATCACCGCGCTCGCCGCGACGCTCGCCACGCCCGAGCGCTTCATCGGCATGCACTTTTTCAATCCGGTGCCGCTCCTGCAACTCGTCGAAGTGATTCGCGGCGTGCAGACGAGCGATGAAACCGCGTCCGCCGTGCGCGAACTCACCGAGAAGCTCGACAAATCGCCGATCGGCGTGCGCAATTCGCCGGGCTTCGTCGTCAACCGCATTCTCGTGCCGATGATCAACGAAGCGTTCTTCGTGCTGTACGAAGGCGTCGCGAGCGCGGAGGAAATCGACGCCGGCATGAAGCTCGGCGCGAATCATCCGATCGGACCGCTCGCGCTCGCGGACCTGATCGGCCTCGACGTGTGCCTCTCGGTGATGGACGTGTTCCTCAAGGACTTCGGCGATTCCAAGTACCGCGCCTGCCCGCTGTTGCGCGAGCTCGTGTCGGCGGGACGCCTCGGTCGCAAGACGAAGCGCGGCGTGTATCAGTACGATTGAGAAGCGACGAAATCGAGCACCGGTCCGGCGGGCACGATGCCCGTCGGATTGATCGTCCGATGGCTCTCGTAGTAATGCCGCTTGATGTGCTCGAAGTTCACGGTCGCGGCGATGCCCGGCATCGCGTAAACGTCGCGCACGAACTTTGACAGATTCGGATAATCCGCGATGCGCCGCAGATTGCACTTGAAGTGGCCGAAGTACACGGCGTCGAAGCGCACGAGCGTCGTGAAGAGGCGAATGTCGGCTTCGGTGAACCGGTCGCCCGCGATATGGCGGTGCGTGCCGAGGCGTTCTTCGAGAAAATCGAGCGTCTCGAAGAGCGGCATCACCGCTTCCTCGTAGGCGGCTTGCGTCGTCGCGAAACCCGCCTTGTAGACGCCATTGTTGACCGTGTCGTAAATGCGCGCGTTGAGCGTGTCGATCTCTTCGCGCAACTCGCGCGGATAGTAATCGCCCGGCTTCGCGCCGATGCCGTCGAACGCCGAATTCAGCATCCGAATGATTTCCGACGACTCGTTATTGACGATCGTCCCGCGCTGTTTGTCCCACAGAATCGGCACCGTGACGCGACCGGTGTAATGCGGATCGGCGGCGGTGTACACCTGATGCAGATAGCGCGCGCCGTTGATCGAATCGGGCACGACGCCCGGCGCGTCGTCGAAGGTCCAGCCGTTTTGGAGCATCAGCCAGTTGACGACCGATACGTCGATCATCGCTTCCAGCCCCTTGAGCGCGCGCATGATGAGCGTGCGATGCGCCCAAGGGCACGCGAGACTCACATACAGGTGATAACGCCCTGCCTCGGCCTTGAAGCCGGTATCGCCGTCCGCCGTGACCCAGTTGCGAAACGCCGCGTCCTTGCGCACGAAGCGTCCGCCCGTGGATGACGTGTCGTACCACTTGTCCTGCCATTTTCCGTCGACGAGCAGTCCCATTTCGATTCTCCTTGCGTGGGGTGGCGCAATCGGCGCGCCACGGCATTCATATCAATCAGTCTTGTTCGATGAAGCGCACGAGTTGCGCCATCGTCGCGTCCGGCGCTTCTTCCATCAGCCAGTGGCCCGCGCCCGGCACGACCACGCCTTGCACGTTCGTCGCGACGAGCTTCGCCTGATCGATCAGAAACGTGCCCGACGCGCGCTCGCCGGTGAGGACGAGCATCGGCATCGGAAGCGGCGTCTTCGCGAACGCGGCAAAATCGTCCGCGTCTTGCGGGAACGCATGAAAGTATTCGAAACCCGCGCGCATGCGGCCGTTGCGCGCGTATTGCGCCGAATAATAGCGGCGATCGGCTTCGCTCACCGAATGCGCGGGATCGGCGGCGAAGTCGTTCCAGAAGTGCTCGAAGAAAACGCGCTCGCGTCCGCGAACCAGCTTTTCGGGCGTGTCGCCGTAGAAATTGAAGTGCCATTTATCGCGCAACAGCCAGACTTTCTGCCAGTCGCCGACGCCCGGCAGAAACGCGTCCATCAGCACGATGCTTTCGACTTCGTCGGGATATTGCGCGGCGTACGCATACGCGACCATCAGCCCGATGTCATGCCCGACCAGCTTCACCTTGCGATAGCCCAGCGCTTGCACCATCGCGTGAATGTCTTGCGCGAGCGTCTTCTTGTCGTAGCCGGAAGCGGGCATCGCGGAGCCGCCCGCGCCCGGCAGATCCGGCGCGATTACGACGCGCTCACCGCCAAGACGCGTCATCAGCGGTTGCCACATGCGGCTCGTTTCCGTGTAGCCATGCAGGAGGACGACGGGCGTCGCGTCGCCGTGTCCAACTTGCAAATAGTGCAGTTCGACGCCGTTCGCATCGATCGTGCGGGACTGCATCGCGCTCGCGGCGGCGACGGGTTGCGGCGGGCGCGGCGCGTTCGCGGCATACGCGGACGGTTGCAGCGCAGCGGCGGCGACAAGCACGCCAACGGCGCGGCGGATCGTGTGTAGGAAGGTTTTCATCGTTCAGCTCCATCGAAGGTTCGGTTATCCGATGACGCTCAGGTTGGCCCCCCGCCGCGCTTTTGCCGTACGATCCGGACGATGAACTCGTTCGATGGAGTCGAACATGTTGTCAGAGGAAGAACTCTCGCTGCTCGATGCGATTCGTGAAACCGGCAGCTTGTCGCGCGCGGCGGCGCGGCTCGGCAAGGCGCCGTCCACCGTGTCGCACGCGGCGCGGCAACTGGAAACGCGTTTCGACGCGCTGCTCTTCGACCGGCGGCGTTATCGGCTGCAACTGACGCCCGCCGGACATCTTCTCGCCGATGAAGCCTCGCGCCTGATGCTCGACGTGTCGCGGCTCACGCAGCGCGTGAAGCAGGTCGCGAGCGGCTGGGAAGACCGGCTGTGGCTCGTCTGCGATGAAATCCTCGAATTCGAGACGCTGCTGCCGGTCGTGCAGGCGTTCGATGCGCTCGGTTCCGGCGTGGCGCTGCGCATCACGCACGAAGTGCTCTCCGGCACCTGGGAAGCGTTGCGCGACGGCCGCGCGGATCTGATCGTCGGCGCGACCAACGAGCCGCCCGCGATTCCCGGTCTGCGCTGGTTCGAGCTCGGCGTGATGCAGTGGGTGTTCGCCGTGTCGCCGCGTCATCCGCTCGCGAGCGTCAGCGGGCCGCTCAAGCGCGAGCAGATCGCGGCGCATCGTGCGGTTGTCGTCGCGGATTCGTCGCGTTCGGCGGGACGCGCTTACGGCGTGCTCGGCGGTCAGGCCGCGCTCGCCGTGCCGACGATGCGCGCAAAAATTCTCGCCCAGCGGCAAGGCCTGGGCACGGGCTGGGTGCCGCGGTATCGCGTGCAGGCGTTGTTTGCGCGCGGCGAACTCGTCGAAAAGGAAACCGCCGATCCGCGCGAGCCGAACGTGTTGTATGTGGGCTGGCGCGGCGATCACGAAGGCCGCGCGCTGCAATGGTGGATCGAGCAGTTGCGGCAACCGCGTCTCGCGCAACGTCTCGTCGATGGCATCGACGCGTTCGCGTGACGCGGCCGCGTGTTCGCGAAACGGCCGAAGCCAGCGATTTGCAGCGCGTCGGCGCGCAACGCTCCCCGGCCGATTAACCCTTCGACAGCAACTCGACGACGCGCATCGAATGCGTCTGCTCGGCGATGTCCATCGCTGTCAGGCCGCGATCGTCGCGCAGATCGCGTTTCGCGCCGCGCGCGAGCAACATCGACGCGGTTTCGTCGCGATCGTAGCCTGCCGCCCACATCAGCGCGGTCAGATGATTGCGATACGCCGCGTTCACATCGACACCGGCATCGAGCAGAAGCTGCACGATCGCCGTGCGCCCCTGCCCCGCCGCGTATTCGATCGCCGTCTTGCCGACGCGATCCGTCGCGGCGACATCCGCGTGACGCGCGATCAACAGCGCGGCGATTTCGTCGTTGCCGTCGAAGGCCGCGGCCATCAGCGGCGTGATGCCCTGCACGTTGGCCTGGCTGACGTTCGCGCCGCGCTCGATCAGTATGCGCGCCATCGGCGCGAGGCCCTTCTTGCACGCGCTGATGAGCGGCGTGTCGCCGATGCGATTGCGCGAATCGATCGCCGCGCCTTCATCGAGCAAGCGCGCGACGGACGCCTGATCGCCTTCGCGCGTCGCGGAAAGCAGGCGTTCGTTGAGCGTGTAGGCGTCCTCTTGCGCGTAAGCGATCGCGCATGTCATCGACAGGAAAATGGTCAGCAAGCGTAGGCGTTTTGTCATGCGTCATTGCAGATTCGCGATGTAGTTCGCCAGATTCTCGATGTCCGCGTCGGTCAGATTCTTCGACACGCTCGTCATGTTGCCCGCGTCGTTGGTGCGCTTCCGGTCGCGGAAGTCCTGCAACTGCTTCACGATGTACGGATACTGCTGTCCCGCCACGCGCGGGATCTCGTTCTGCCCGGAGAAGCCGCCGAGATGGCACATCGTGCACAGAATCTCTTCGGACTTCTTCCTGCCCGCTTCCACTTTCACCGGGTCCGCCTTGAAATCGGCGGCGATGGGCTTTTGCGCGGCGAAGTAATCGGCGAGCAGGTGCATGTCGTCGGGCGTGAGATTCGCGGCCATCGGCGACATCCGCGGATCGCTGCGGCGGCCCGCCTTGAAGTCGCGCAATTGCAGATAAATGTAGCGCGACGTTTGCCCCGCGAGCGACGGATAATCGCCCGTCGTCGAATTGCCGTTGATGCCATGGCACGATGTGCAGATGGCGGCCTTCGTCGCGGCAGCCGTCTGCGCGTCCGCGGCGCGCGAGAGCGACGGCAGCGACAACAGCAGACACGCGACGAGCCACAGCGCGTAGACGAGCCAGACACGCACGCGTTTCGATCGCTTCGAAGGCGTCATCATCGAGGCAGCGCGAACACGAGCAGGCTGTTGCCGCGCTTGAAGTCGAGCTGCGTGTTGCCGCCCGCCGCGACCGCGATGTACTGCTTGCCGTTCACCATGTACGACACCGCCGGCGCGTTGACCCCCGCGCCGCACTGGAACTCCCAGAGCTTGCGGCCGGTGGCGGCGTCGAAGGCGCGGAACAGGCCGTTGCCTTCGCCGTTGAAGACGAGCCCGCCCGCCGTCGCGAGTACGCCGCCGATCAACGGCTGATCCGTCTTGAAGCCCCACGCGATCTTGCCGGTATCGACGTTCACCGCAACAAGCCTGCCCCATTGCTGCTCGGAAGGAATCACCTTGAACGCGCCGCCGAGCCACAGCTTGCCGCCGGGGTACGCGACTTCCTCGACCTGATACGTCATCGGCTGATGCAGGTTCGCCGCATACGCCATGCGCGTCTTCGGGCTGAAGGCCATCGGCGACCATTCGACGCCGCCGTTCGCGCCCGGCAGCATCCGCGCGCCGGTGGGCGTCGGCAGTGTCCACACGCCTTCCTGCGGAATCATCGCTTCGGAGACGCGAATCAGCTTGCCGTCGCGGCGATCGTGCACATAGACGAAGCCCGTCTTGCCGCCGTGGATGATGCCCGGAATCATCTGCCCGTTCTTGTCCTTCACGTCGATGAGAATCGGCGGGCTCGCCGCGTCGAGATCCCATACGTCGTGCGCGATGTACTGGAAGTGCCACTTGTACTTGCCGCTGTCGAGATCGACGGCGACGAGCGAATCGGTATAGAGATTGTCGCCGGGACGAATCGCGCCGTAGAGGTCCGGCGACGGATTGCCGACCACGAAGTACACCGTGCGCGTCTTGCGATCGATCGCGGGCGCCATCCACACGCCGCCGCCGAGCGTCTTGTTGAAGTCGCCGCCCTTCTCCGCGAGCGTCTTCTTTTCCGCCGCGATGTCGCGCTTCATGTTGCGGCCGACGGCGTCGTTCTCGGCCCAGACGCCTTCGCTGCCGGTATCGGGAATCGTGTAGAACGTCCACAGCAACTGGCCGGAGTTCGCGTCGAACGCCTTCACGAAGCCGCGTATGCCGTACTCGCCGCCGTTCGTGCCGATCAGCACCTTGTCTTCGACGACGACGGGCGCCATCGTCTCCGAATAGCCTTCTTCGGGATCGGCGATCTGCGTCGACCAGAGCACGTTGCCGGTCTTCGCATCGAGCGCGACGAGCTTCGAATCGAGCGTGCCCATGAAGAGCCGGTCGCCCGAGATCGCCACGCCGCGATTGTTCGGACCGCAGCAGAACGTCGTGACCGGACCCATCTTGTGCTTGTAATGCCAGAACTCCTTGCCCGTGACCGCGTCGATCGCGTAGACGTGGTTGTAGGACGTGGTCAGGAACATCACACCGTTCGAGACGATCGGCGCGGTTTCCATCGACTCCATCACGGCGGTCTGGAAGATGAACGCCGGTTTGAGCTTGGCGACGTTCGACGTGTTGATCTGCGTCGCGGGCGCGTAGCGCGTTTCGGCATACGATCCGTTCGAATGCAGCCACGACGCGCTGTCGCCCGCGGCGCCGTCGAGCTGCTGCTGCGAGATGGATCGCAGCGAGCTCGGGACTGGCGAGGCTTGCGTCGTGTTGGCGTTCTGGATTTCGTCGGCGGCTTCGATTCCGGGCGATGTCACGATCCCGAAAGCACCGACGGCAACAATGAGCGCAACGAGCGAGGTACGGGAAAAACCGGCCATGTCAGTCTCCCAAATCGTTCTTGTGTGGGCCTCGTTATGCGCGGCGGAACATTGCGTGCCCTCTTCTGCGCCCGCAAAAAAGAATAGGCAATTTAAAAATGCATTTCCAGATTTCGTTAAAGGCGCGCGTTCGTTTCGGCACGCGCTGCACGAAGGGTATTTCAGGGGAAGACGGGCGCCGATTTTTAGTAGTATGGATTGGAGTGCCGTTATGATTGCGCCCGTCGATGCCGGGAGCGGCTTGCCGGATCGCCGGCTTTCGCTTATCGCTCGTTCATCCTCGTCACGCGCGTGGCCTTTGCGCGGGCGCCGCTTCGATCATCACCTTTATCCGGACGCATCATGCCCATCCTATCCAACGGACAGCCGAATCCGAATCCCCGCCAGCCGGTGGACATCGCGCGCATTCTGCTCGTCATCACGATCCTGACCGCGCTCACGGTCGGCAGTCTCTACGTGCTGCGCCCGTTCCTGCCGGGACTCATCTGGGCGACGACGATCGTCGTCGCGACCTGGCCGCTCATGCTCGCCGTGCAGCGCCGCTGCGGCAACCGCCGCTGGATCGCGACCACCGTCATGCTGCTGATGCTGCTGGTCGTCATCGTGCTGCCGCTCTATTCGGCGATCTCGACGCTCGCGGAGCACGGCGGCGAGATCATGGCCGCCGTCAAGAGTCTGCCGAGCTACGCGCTGCCGCCGCCGCCGGGCTGGATCCATGACGTGCCGCTCGTCGGCGCGCGCGTATCGAAGGAATGGCAGATGCTCTCCGACGCCGGCCCCGGCGGCCTGCTCGCGAAGCTCGAACCCTACGTGACGATCGTCGCGCGCTGGATGCTTTCGCATGCGGCCGTGGTCGGCGTGTTCGTCATGCACATGGTGATCACCGTCATCATCTCCGGCATTCTGTACACCAACGGCGAGGCGGCCGGCCGCTTCGTCACGCGCTTCGCGACGCGCATCGCCGCGCAGCGCGGCGCCGAAGCCGTCAAGCTCGCCGGCCTCGCGATCCGCGCGGTCGCGCTCGGCATCGTCGTGACGGCGGTCACGCAATCGGCGCTCGGCGGCATCGGGCTTGCGGTTGCGGGCGTGCCCGCCGCGGGCATCATCACCGCGGTCATGCTGATGCTCTGCCTCGCGCAGATCGGCCCGCTCCTGCCGCTGCTCGGCGGCGTTGCGTGGCTCTTCTGGAACGGATCGACCGTCGTCGCTTCGATGCTGCTCGTGTGGTCGATCATGATCGCGATGCTCGATAACTTCCTGCGCCCCATTCTCATCAAGCGCGGCGTGAATCTCTCGATGCTGCTGATTCTCTCCGGCGTGCTCGGCGGCATGTTCGCATTCGGAATAGTCGGATTGTTCATCGGTCCGGTGATTCTCGCCGTGACGTCGACGATTCTGAACGCGTGGATCAACGAGCAACCGCCGCTGCCGCAAGTCGAAGCGATGAGTAACGAGGAAATCGCGAACACCCCGTCGGCGCGGGGTCTCGCGGATACATCGGGAAGACAGGGTTAATTGATAAAGATATTCTCGATTTGTCGCATTTTTTATCGACAATCGGAATGCGCTTAAATCGAGAATTCGGACTCTTACGAAAATGAGATTTTGTGCCGGTTAACACGGTGTTTCACGGTTTTTGGGCGATGCATATCCGTTACAATGCAATCCTTCGTTATTTGCCCGATTGAGGGCGCAGGGGATTGACCATGTCTTTGCGTGACGTGGACGACATCGATTACATCGGAGTGAATATTCTCTTCAAGCGCGTATATGTCGGGCTCTTCGACGATCTGGACTGGCGCGATGAAGAGAAGCATCAGGATTTGCTCACAAAGAAGATCGACCGCTACATCCGTTATATTCGTTCAGGCAAATTGCTGTTGAATTATCCGAAAGTTCGCGGCTATGAGATCGTGGTCGAATACGTGTCGATGCATCCCATGACGCCGTCGGGACTCGAATTCTGGAAATCGCGCGAACGCGTCGTGACCGACGCGGGTTACAAGGTGCATATCCGTGGCGTCGACGTGCGTCATTCGCTCGGCATTTCCGTCGATAAACCGGAGCGCGTCGCAGCCGAACCGGTCGAGCCGCCCGCGCTGGAAGTGCTCGATCCCGACCCGCGCATGCAGCAACTCGCCGACGTCGCCGACGTTTCGTATCTTCCGCCCTCGATGCCCAAATCGGGCCTGCCGCAGGCGCTGCCCCTGCTCAGGCGTCTCGCGATGCGTCAGGCGGCAAGCTACTGAACCAACTCCCGCGATCGAAAAAAGCGGCGTGGCTCGCATGAGCCCCGCCGCTTTTCCTTTGCGCGCGTGATCGCCGCTTCACATCGCGTTACTGCGCGCCGCTCAGCGCCGCTGTCGCGATCGACGGCACCGAAATGCCATTGGTCTTCGCGTACTGCACCGCTTGCGAGAGCGTCTGCATGAGCGACTGCAACTGCCCCGGCGCCGATTGCGCGACATAGCTCGCCGCCTGCACGGTCGACGGATTCGAACCCGCCTCCAGCAGCGACGACATGTTCATCGAATTCGTCACCGAGCCGAGATTCGATTGCAGGCCGGCGTACTGCTTTACGCCCTGCCCGAGCGACGCGAGGCCGTCGCTGAAGGTCTTCTTGCTGGCGGCTGTCGGCGGCGTCGCGGAGCCGTTCGTGAATGCCTGCATCAGCGATTGGGACACGCTCTGCTGCGTGCCGCCGAGTTGCGACAATACGCTCGTGCTCGGAACGGCGTTCCCGCCCGATGCGCCGGAGAGCAACCCCGCCGCCGATTGCGCCTGGCTCGCGACGCTCGACATGCCCATCGCCGAGGCGAGGGTCGACTGCCCGGTCAGCACTTGCTGGTTCGCGCCGACATAGCTTTGCAGAAGCGAATTCAGCGCCGAAGGCTGCGTCGCGCCGTTCGCGCCCGACGTCACGTCGGACTTGCCGCTGCCGAAGCCGAACTGTTGAAGATTGAGTTGTGCGTACGATGCCCCCGGCGCGATTACCGCAAATGCGATCCCAGCCGAAAGAAGCGCCGTTCGATACGTACGGTTCGCCATGTTCGGTTCCTCCTCAGAATTGTCCGATGTTCGATAAGCCCGATTCGACCATCGGTCATCTGGACGGTTCGCTGCAGAAACATTTGCTTGCGAATTCCGTCGAGAGGTCCCGCCTACAGATCGGCGAGCGGATGCATTTCCCTGCGCCACGGCGATGACAGGAAGTGCTGCACGCGCTCGGCGCGCACTTGCGCGAGCGTCGTCGGCGCGAAACGCGGCCGCTCGTCCTTGTCGATGATGAGCGCCCGCACGCCTTCGACGAAATCGCCGTCATCGATCGCGCGGTACACGACGCCGAGTTCCATGCGAAAGCAGTCCGCGAGCGACATCTGACGGCCACGCAAAAGCGCGTGATACGTGACTTCGAGCATCGTCGGCGAATGGCTTTCGAGCAGCGCGAGCGTCGCGCGCGCCCAGTCGGATTCATCCGTTGCGAGCGATGCGACGATGCGTTCCACGCCGCCCGTCGCGCACACGGCGAAATGGCGTTTGATTTGCGCGCGCATATCGTCGAGCGGCGCGTGCCGTTCGATATTCGCGCTCGGCACGAACACGCGCGCCAGTTGCGTCATCGTGTCCTGCGCATCGTCCCAGCGGATAGCTTCGAGACGCTCGACGAAACTGCGCAGCCACGTCGACGGCACGCATTCGTCCGCGAGACCGACACGCCGCGCATCCGCGCCCGACAGACGCGCGCCCGTCAACCCGACGTAAAGCGCGAGATCGCGCGGCAGCACGCGCAGGAAATGCGTCGCGCCGACATCGGGCAACAGGCCGATGCGCGTCTCCGGCATCGCCATGCGCGTGCGCTCGGTCGCGATGCGCAACGCCGCGCCTTGCGCGAGGCCCATGCCGCCGCCCATCACGATGCCGTCCATCAGCGCGATAACCGGCTTCGCAAAGCGATGCACCGTGAAATCGAGCCGATATTCATCGATGAAAAACTTGAGCCACGGCGTCTCGTGATGCGGATCGTTGCGCGCCGCGTGATAGAGCTTGCGCACGTCGCCGCCCGCGCAAAACGCCTTCTCTCCCGCGCCGCGCAAGACGACCGCGGCGATCGAATCGTCCGCGGCGCATTGCGCGAAACGTTCGGCGAGATGCGCGATCATGCCGTGCGAGAGCGCGTTCAAGGCATGCGGACGGTCGAGCGTGACGATCGCCACACGGTTCACGACCTCGAAGGCGACTTCCGGCGCGTCGCGTGAAAGTTCAAGCGTGCTCATGAATTCCTTTAGTCGGCCTTGCTGGTCTGGCGCAGCTCCGGGAAATCTTCCTCCCAGAACTCGAACTCGCCGCGCGCGCCGTCCTGCGTGCGCGCGATTTCCTGCCGGCGCAAATCGACGCGGCGAATCTTGCCGGAGATGGTCTTCGGCAATTCCGCGAATTCGAGCCGGCGGATGCGCTTGTACGGCGCGAGCCGTTCGCGCGAGAACGCGAACACGCTTTTCGCGAGTTCGGGTCCGATCGAATAGCCGTGACGCAGCGTGACGAACGCCTTCGGCACCGAAAGTCGCAGCGGATCGGGACTCGGCACGACAGCCGCCTCGGCGATCGCTTCGTGCTCGATCAGCACGCTTTCCAGCTCGAACGGGCTCAAGCGGTAATCCGACGACTTGAACACGTCATCCGCGCGGCCGACGTAGACGAAGTAGCCGTCCGCGCCACGCGCGGCGACATCGGATGTGCGATAGAAGCCGCCTCGCATCGCGTTTTCGGTGGCCTTGGGGTTATCGGCGTAACCGGTCATCAGGCCGAGCGGCGGCGGATCGAGCGCGAGCGCGATTTCGCCTTCTTCGGCAGGATTGCCATCCGGATCGAGCAAGGCCACGCGATAACCCGGCAGCGGACGGCCCATCGAGCCCGGCACGAGCCGCTGGCCCGGCGTGTTGGCAATCTGCGCGGTGGTTTCGGTCTGGCCGTAGCCGTCGCGGATCGGCAATCCCCACGCATGCTGCACGCGCTCGATGATCTCCGGATTCAGCGGCTCGCCCGCCCCGACGATCTCGCGCAGCTTCACCTCGTACGACGCGAGTGGCTCCTGCACGAGCATGCGCCACACGGTCGGCGGCGCGCACAGCGTCGTGACTTCGTGCTTCACGAGCACATCGAGCGCGCGGGCGGCGTCGAAACGGCTGAAGTTGTAGATGAACACGCACGCCTGCGCGTTCCACGGCGCGAAGAAGCAGCTCCACGCGTGTTTCGCCCAGCCGGGCGAGCTGATGTTCCAGTGGACGTCGCCGGGTTGCAGGCCGATCCAGTACATCGTCGAGAGATGCCCGACCGGATAACTCTGATGCGTATGCGCGACGAGCTTCGGCTTCGACGTCGTGCCGGACGTGAAGTACAGCAGATACGGATCGTTCGCGGACGTTTCGCCGTCCTTGGCGAATTCCGCCGATGCGTCGTACGCGGCTTCATACGCGAGCCAGCCGTCCTGCGCGCCGCCCACCGCGATGCGCAAGCCCGGTACGTCGATGCCATCGAATTTCCTCGTTTCGGCTGCATCGACGATGACGTGCTGCACGCCGCCTAGCGCGATGCGGTCGCGCAAATCCGCGCTCGCAAGCTGCGTCGTCGCGGGCAGGACGATCGCGCCGAGCTTCATCGCGGCGAGCATCGTGTCCCATAGCTCGACGCGATTCGGCAGCATCAGCAGAATGCGCTCGCCGCGTTTCACGTTCAGCCCCCGCAAATGATTCGCGACGCGCGCGGAACGCTCGCTCATCTGCGCAAACGAAAGCCGTGTCTCGTCGCCGCTTTCGCCGACGATCTGCAACGCGGGCGCGTCGTTGCCACGCGCCATCGGATCGAAATAATCGAGCGCCCAGTTGAAGCGATCGAGCGACGGCCATCTGAAGTCGCGATATGCGGTGTCGTAGTCCGTGCGATGAGCAAACAGGAAGTCTCGTGCTTCGATGAATGCCTGGGCTTCGTTCATTGCGTCTCCAAAGATTTATACGTTGCGCGCGATCACCATCCGCTGCACTTCGCTGGTGCCTTCGTAAATCTGCGTGATGCGTGCATCGCGATAATGACGCTCCACCGGATAATCCTGCAGATAGCCGTATCCGCCGTGAATCTGGATCGCGTCCGAACACACGCGCTCCGCCATTTCCGACGCATACAGCTTCGCCTGCGACGCCTCCGACAGACACGGCACGCCTTCGGTACGCATGCGCGCCGCGTGATGAATCAAGAGGCGCGCGGCGTTGATCTGCGTTTGCATGTCGGCGAGCATGTTGGCCACCGACTGATGTTCCTGAATCGGCTTGCCGAACTGCACGCGCTCCTTCGCATAGGCGCGCGCCGCATCGAATGCCGCGCGCGCGATGCCGAGCGCCTGCGCCGCAATGCCGATGCGCCCGCCTTCCAGATTCGACAGCGCGATCTTCAAGCCCTCGCCGCGCTTGCCGAGCAGATTCGCGGCGGGAATCGCGCAATCGTCGAAGTTGATCGGACACGTATCCGACGCGCGGATGCCGAGCTTGTGCTCCGGCGCGCCGACGTTGAAGCCGGGCGTGTCCGTCGGCACGACGAACGCGGAGAGGCCGCGCTTGCCCTGATCGGGATCGGTCACGGCGAAAACGATCGCCACGCCCGCGCGCTTGCCGTTCGTCACGAACTGCTTGTTGCCGGAAATGACCCACTTGCCGTCTTTCTCGACGGCGCGCACGCGCAGGTTGTTCGCTTCGGAGCCCGCCTGCGGCTCCGTCAGGCAGAACGCGCCGATAACCTCGCCGCTCGCGAGCTTCGGCAGCCATTCGGCCTTCTGCGCGTCGGTGCCGTACGCGAGGATCGGACCGCAGCCGACCGAGTTGTGCACGCTCATCATCGTCGCGCAGGACGCGCAGCCGGCGGCGATCTCTTCCATCGCGAGTGCGTAGGCGGTGTAGTCGCTGAAGGTGCCGCCGAGTTCGGCGGGCACGATCATCCCGAGCAGGCCGAGTTCGCCCAGTTGCCGCACGACTGCGTCGGGGATCGCGCCGTCCTTGTCCCACTGGCCCGCGTTCGGCGCGAGCGCTTCGGTTGCGAACTGGCGAGCCGCGTCGCGGATCATGCGCTGCTCTTCGGTGAGAAATGCGTCGATCATGTTCTGAATTCGGTGATGGGGGCTTGCGCGGCGAGGCTCGCCGCATCGATCGTTTAAACTTTCTGGCCGCCGCTCGCCCGGTCGATGATGGGCGGCTGGGCCGTCTGAGCACGAGTCTAGGCAATCGCCTAACGTTAGCCGATGCCCAAAACGATCACGCTAACTGAGCGCTTTGGCCACCTAGTGACAACCCCAAGTACCAAAAAAAAGATCGAGCGCGACTCGATTTCCGTGAGCCTCGTCGAAGCCGCATTGCGATGCGCCGAATCGCGCGGCGTCGCGCGCGGGCATTTGCTGGCCGCGGCGGGCATCGCGCCGGCGACGCTCGATTCGCCGCGCGCGCGGGTGTCGCCGGTCCAGTACGGCAAGCTGTGGAACGCCACCGCCGACGCGCTCGACGACGAGTTCTTCGGCCAGGACGCCCATCCGATGCGGCGCGGCAGCTTCGTGCTGCTATGCCACGCGGCGCTTTCCTCGCGCGACGGCGCGCAGGCGCTCGGGCGCATCGCGACTTTCATGCGGCTCGTGCTCGACGATCTGAGCTTCGAGCCGGACATCGACGACAAGCGCGTGCGAATCTGGCTCGCCGACAAAGCCGGACCGAAGTCGATGTTCGCCTACGCGACGGGCTTCATCCTCGTGTATGGGCTCTTGTGCTGGCTGGTCGGGCGGCGCATTCCGGTGCTCGCGGCGCACATGCGCTGCCCCGAGCCCGCCGACAGCGACGAATATCGCCTCATGTTCTGCAACGACCTGCGTTTCGACGCGACGCGCTCGTTCGTCGACCTGTCGGCCGAATGCGCGGCGCTGCCGATCGTGCAGACGTCCGCCACGCTCAAGCGCTTCCTGCGCGATGCGCCGGCGAATTTCATCGTGAAGTATCGCAATCCGGATTCGCTCGCGGCGCGCATCCGGACGCGTCTTCGGCAAACCGCGCCGACGGACTGGCCGGAAGCCGAAAGCATCGCGGCCGCGCTGCATATGGCCGAAGCCACGCTGCGGCGGCGTCTGAAGCAGGAAGGGCTGACCTATCAGACGATCAAGGACGCATTGCGGCGCGATCTGGCCATCGCGCGTCTTGCGCATACGCAGGAGACGATTCCGCAAATCGCCGATGCGCTCGGCTTCGCGGAACCGAGCGCGTTCCGGCGCGCATTCAGGAAGTGGACGGGCGTGCGCCCCGCGGATTACCGGCGGGAGAGCTGAAGCGCGCGAACATCGAGGCTGCTATATTGAATCGTCCATGATTTCGCACCTTGGAGCGCACCATGACCAAAGCCAGCCGGGATGAACGTTCGAAGCAGGAACAACCGAAGAAGGAAACCGAAGAGGATTTGCTCGACGAGGCGCTGGAAGAGACCTTCCCCGCAAGCGATCCGATCGCGGTGCATCCGGAGCCGGAATCGCCTGAAGACCGGAAAAACAAGTAGTCGTTCGGTTATTCGCCCGAGTCGGGCTCATCCGGACTCGAGAGCAGCACCACGAGCTTCTCGACGTGCTGATGTAACAGCTTGACGTGCTTGTCGATCTGTTCGAGACGCCCGGTCAGATCGGCCTTCGCCGACTCGCTCATGCGATCGGACGCGATGAGTTCATCGACCTTCGGCTGCATCGATTCGACCTGCAGCAAGCCGAGCTGGCGCTCCAGGCGGCGTAAGTCCTGCGACAGCAGCTCGCGATTCTTCCGAAAAACCAGATCGCGGCGGTTGGCTTCAGCCTGTTGCTGGGCCTGATCGGCGACACGGCGCGTCGCTTCGGTCTGGGAAAGCAGCGGTTCCGGGCCGCGCAACACGGAACGCTTCGGCGCGGGATGGGCCGTGCCGCGGAACACGGCCATCGGCGTTTCCTCGTCGATCGCGCGCAGGACGTCGGGCGGAATCTCGTCCAGCGTGCGGCGCTCGTCCATCCAGTGCGGCGGCAGGCCGGTCACGAGCTCGATGCCGCGTACGAATTCCTCGTTGAAATCGCGCTGACCGCCGACGATCAGCTTCATGAACGTCGGCGAGAAGTTCATCATGCGCGCGAGGCGGCCAGCGCCGCCCGGCGAGCCGACCAGGACATTGAGGTTGGCTCGCCAGACTATGAACAGCGTTTCGTCGAAATCTTCCATGAACAGGCTCCAGGCAGTCCGACGCGCCCGAACGTGCACATCGGATTTGCGCGCGGCGGCGCTGCGCGCATGCATATCCGGTTCCCGCGCTTTCCGATCAACATCGTGCACCGTGGCCGGTGCGTCGTCTACATACCGCATAAAACACCATACTACCTTCATCGGCAAGCCGGGCGGACAACGGCGTCCGCGCCGATGCGGGCGTGCGACACGACGCGCACGCCGCCGGCCGGCTTACGGTTCGTTGCGCAGATACCCTTCCTTGCTCGGATCGAGCATGCGCCAGGAGACGATGAGCGAAATGGCGCACATCGCCGTGACATACCAGAAGAACGTCGATTCGCTGCCCGCCGATTTCAGCCACAGCGCCACATACTCCGCCGAGCCGCCGAACACCGCGTTGGCGACCGCGTACGACAGGCCGACGCCCAGCGCGCGCACTTCCGGCGGGAACATTTCCGCCTTGATGAGACCGCTGATCGACGTGTAGAAGCTCACGATCGCGAGCGCGATCACGACCAGCACGAACGCCATGACCGGGCTCGTCACCGTGGAGAGCGCGTGCAGCAGCGGCACCGTGCAAATGGTCGCGAGCGCGCCGAAGCAAAGCATCGAGGCGCGGCGGCCAATGCGGTCCGACAGCGCGCCGAACAGCGGCTGCAGCAGCATGTAGACGAAGAGCGCGGCGGTCATCACGTTGCTGGCGGTCTTCGCGTGCATGCCCGCCGTGTTGACCAGATACTTCTGCATGTAGGTCGTGAACGTGTAGAAGATGAGCGAGCCGCCCGCCGTGAAGCCGACGACCGTCATGAACGCGGCCTTGTGCTGCATCAGGCCGGCGAGCGTGCCCGCTTCCTTGCGATCGCGCGTCTCGGCGGTCGACGTTTCGTCGAGCGAACGGCGCAGGTACAGCGAGATCAGCGCCGCGCACGCGCCGATGAAAAACGGAATGCGCCAGCCCCACGCCTTCAGCTCTTCCGTCGACAGGAACAGTTGCAGGATCACGAGCACGAGCAGCGCGGCGAGCTGGCCGCCGATCAGCGTCACGTACTGGAACGACGCGAAGAAGCCGCGCCGGCCGCGCAGCGCGACTTCACTCATGTACGTCGCGCTGGTGCCGTATTCGCCGCCCACCGATAAGCCCTGGAACAGGCGCGCGATCAGCAGCAGGAACGGCGCCCACGCGCCGATCGACGCGTACGTCGGCAGGAAGGTGATGACGAGCGAGCCGCCGCACATCATCAGGACGGAGATCATCATCGCGTTGCGGCGGCCGTGCTTGTCGGCGATGCGGCCGAAGAGCCACCCGCCGATCGGGCGCATCAGGAAGCCCGCCGCGAACACGCCCGCCGTGTTCAGCAACTGAACCGTCGGATTGCCGCCGGGAAAGAACGCCGCCGAAAAGTACAGCGCGAGGAACGAATAGATATAGAAGTCGAACCATTCGACGAGGTTGCCCGACGAGGCGCCGACGATGGCGAAAACGCGGCGCCGGGTGTCCTCTGCGGTGTAAGCGGGAAGGTCGGTCATGTTGTTTCTGATCTCTTGGTCACTGTCTGGATGGCGTATGTCGGGGTTTCATCCCCGATCCGGGCGCTCTTGGCGGCGTTCGGGCGCAAGTTTATACGCGGTTTCGCAACCGGCGCGCGATCGTGGCGCGCGAAACACGGCCGGACGGAGTAGGAAAATTCGCGCAAGGACGCCCCCGCATCGCGTTCACCGATGACCGCCCCACCCGCTCAGGCTTGCCGCAAAAGCATTTGCCGCCCTTGCGACGGCATCGTTCAACGCTTTCGACATAAATCGTCTTTGCCTCGATCGTTCGTACTAGGTAATTACCCTGATTAAAGATTTTGACGATTATTTATCGATAAAGTCTCGGGATCACGATTCACATCGACGAGGACTGCATGAGTCAGCATCAACCGATCATTCTCGACGCCGCGCTCGCGTCGACATTCGCGCAAGTCGCGCTCGGCCACCTGACGCGCGAATATCCCAACAAGCTCGATCACGTCATGGCAAGCGTTGCCGACGTGCAAAGCCCGCGCGCGCTGCATCCGATTTTCTACGGCAGCTTCGACTGGCATTCGTGCGTGCACGGTTACTGGCTGATCGCTCGGCTGATCGACCGCTTTCCGGATCTGCCGGAAGCGCCGCGCATTCGCGCCGTGATCGACGAGCATGTCACCGAGGCTAACGTCGCCGCTGAAGTCGCTTATCTGCAGCGTCCCGCCGCGCGCGGCTTCGAGCGGCCTTATGGCTGGGCGTGGCTGCTCGCGCTCGCAGGCCAGCTGCGCTCGATGCGTTCCGACGACGGCGCGCGCTGGGCCCGCACGCTCCAGCCGCTCGCGGACGCATTCGTCGCACGCTTCGAGGAATTCCTGCCGAAATCGACGTATCCGCTTCGCGTCGGCACGCACTTCAACATGGCGTTCGCCTTGACGCTTTCGATCGGTTACGCGCGCGTCGCGCAGAACGCCGATTTTGAGCATCTGCTGAAGGAAACCGCCCTGCGCTGGTTCGAGAAGGACGAAGGCTGTCAGGCGTGGGAACCGGCGGGCGACGAGTTCCTGTCGCCGTCGCTGATGGAAGCCGTGCTGATGCGTCATGTGCTGCCGGGCGAGCGCTTCGTCGGCTGGTTCGACCGGTTTCTGCCGCGCATCGCCGAGCGAGAACCCGCGACGCTCTTCGCGCCGGCCACCGTCACCGATCGCAGCGACGGCAAGCTCGCGCATCTCGACGGCCTGAACCTCTCGCGCGCGTGGTGTCAGCGCACGATCGCACGCGCGCTGCCGGCGGGCGATGCGCGTATCGCCGTGCTCGAGACGGCGGCGCACGAACATCTGGCGTCGGGCATTGCGCATGTCGCGGGCGATTACATGGGCGAGCACTGGCTCGCGACGTTCGCGCTGCTGGCGCTGGAAGCCTGAGCGGTTCTAGACGCGCGGCTGGAACGCGATCACGCCCATGCCGATGAGCGCGATCGCCGCGCCCGCGACATCCCACGCCGTCGGCCGGATGCGCTCGACGGCCCATAGCCACGCGATCGCCACGCCGATATACACGCCGCCATACGCCGCGTAGACGCGCCCCGCCGCCGCGGCGTGCAGCGTGAGCAGCCACGCGAACAGCGCGAGCGACAGCGCGCCGGGCACGACGAGCCACGGCGAGCCGCCCTCCTTGAGCCATCGATGAGGGAAATAGCAGCCGGCGATCTCGGCGATGGCGGTGACGACATAGAGCGCGAACGTTTTCATGAGGCGCATTATCGGCGTTCGCGAGACGTTGCGTGGTCCGCGTCCGCTGCGGACAATGACGCCCTTGCTCGAAACTTCAGGCCGCCGACCTTGCAGACCGATTCAACCGATGCCGCCGCGCTGCCCGTGCACTGGCACAGGCGCGTGCTGATGCTGGCCTTTCCCATCGTTCTCGCGAATCTCACGCAGCCGATTCTCGGCGCCGTCGACACGGCTGTCGCCGGGCATCTCGACGGGCCGCAGTATCTCGGCGGCGTCGCGCTCGGCGGGCTCGTCTTCAGCTTCGTGTTCTGGGGCTTCGGCTTTCTGCGCATGGGTACGACGGGACTCGTGGCGCAGGCGTTCGGCGCGCGTGACGACGACGCCTTGCGCAAGAGCGTGCTGCGCGCGTTGCTGCTCGGACTCGCGATCGGCGCGGCGGTGCTGGTGCTGCAAGTGCCGATCATTCGTTACGCGCTCGTCGCGCTGGGCGGCAGCGCTGCCGTGCAGGGCACCGCGAGCGCGTACTGTCACGCGCGCATCTGGGCCGCGCCGTTCGCGCTCGGCAATTACGTCGTGTTGGGTTATCTGCTCGGCTGCCAGCGCGTGAGGCTCGCGCTCGTCACGCAGATCTTCATCAATCTGGTGAACATCATCGCGGTGCTGCTTTTCGTGTATCGCTTCGATTGGGGCATCGCGGGCATCGGCGCGGCAACGGCGTTCGCGGATTTCTGCGGCTTTGCGCTCGGACTCGCGATTCTTTGGCATCTGCGTCCGCGCGGTCTCGCGCCGCTCGTCCCGCGCTCGCTCTTCGACGCGCACGCGTTGAGGCGGGTCGTCGCGATCAACCGCGACATCTTCATCCGCACGATCTGCCTGCTCGGTTCGTATGGCTGGTTCGCGCATCTCGGCGCGCGTCAGGGGGATGCGATCCTCGCCGCGAACGCCGTCCTGCTGAACTTCCAGACCTTCATGTCCTTCGGTCTCGACGGCTTCGCGCACGCGGCCGAAGCGCTCGTCGGCGCGGCGGCGGGCGCGCGCGACCGGTACGCGTTCCGTCAGGCCGTGAAGGTGACGATGTTCTGGTCGGCAATCGGCGCGGCGGGCTTTTCCATCGTCTTCTGGTTTAGCGGCGAATGGATCATCGGCAAGCTCACGGATCAGGCGGTCGTGAAGGCGGCGGCGGTGCGCTATCTGCCGTGGGCGTCGGTTCTGCCGCTCGCGTCGGTCGCGGGCTTTCAGCTCGACGGCGTGTTCATCGGCGCGACGCGCACGCACGAGTTGATGAAAGCGATGGCCGTCTCGCTTGCTGTCTTTCTGCTTGCTGCGTGGGCGCTCGCGGGATCGCTCGGGAATCACGGGCTGTGGCTGGCGCTCACTGTTTTCATGGTGGCGAGAGGTATTACGTTGGCGATTCAGGTGCCGGCGATCGAGCGGGCTTCGTGTGCGACTTTGGGAAGGTGAGGTATGGTGCGTCGGGTTCCAGCGCGGATGGCAAGTCTGCCCTCGCTTCGTCCAACGATTTTCTTGGAGGTCGGCACAGTCAGCATCGACAAGAGAAGACCTGCCATAACGTGCGCCAGATAATGGCCGCCCTGCGTCGGCGTGGCACGATCATGGTCACGTTGAGCGAAATCGCAATGCAGAACAGCCAACGAAACTTTGCGAGCGAATCGAAGCTATTGCCCCGCCAGCCCCTCCAGCAGCGCCTTATGAAACGCCGCCGGATCCTGCATCTGCGGCGCGTGCCCAAGCTCCGGAAACTCGACGAGTTTCGCGCCTTCGATACGCTCCTTCGCCAGCTTCGCGAGATCCGGATATCGCCCGAGCATCGGTCGAATCTCGGGCGGCGCGAAGTCCTTGCCGATCGCGGTCGTATCCTTGTCGCCGATAAGCAATAGCGTCGGCGTCTTCAACTGATCGAATTCGTAGACGACGGGCTGCGTGTAAATCATGTCGTACAGCAACGCCGAGTTCCACGCGACGATGTCCTTGCCCGGTCCGCGATACATGCCCGCCAGCATCTGCACCCACGGTTCGTAGTCGTCGCGCCACTGGCCCGAGTAGTACGTGCTCGTCTCATAGCGGCGGATGCCGTCGGCGCTCGTCTTGAGCTCGCGCGCATACCAGTCGTCGATGGAAATCGACGGCACGCCCTTCGCCTTCCAGTCTTCGAGCCCGATCGGATTCACGAGCACGAGCTGCTCCGTCTCGCGCGGATACATGAGCGCGTAGCGCACCGCGAGCATGCCGCCCGTCGAATGCGCGATGAGCGTCGCCTTCGACACGCCGAGCGCGGTCAGCAGCGCATGCGTGTTGCGGGCAAGTTGCTGGAAACTGTATTGATAGCGCGCGGGCTTCGTCGATTTGCAAAAGCCGATCTGATCCGGCGCGATCACGCGATAGCCCGCATCGCTCAAGGTCTGGATCGTCTGCTTCCACGTCGCCGAACAAAAATTCTTGCCGTGCAGAAGTACCGCGGTGCGTCCATTCGGATGCGCCGGATGCACATCCATATACGCCATGCGCACGACCTGGCGCTGCGACGTAAGCGCGAAGCGCGCGACCGGATACGGATAGTCGAAGCCCTGCAACTCGGGGCCGTATGCGGGGCCGTCGTTGCCGGCCGCTTGCGTGGCTTCGTCGGCATGTGCTTGTAAAGCGAAGGACATCGCGAGACACAACATCAAGGATCGAACGACGGACGGCTTGCTGCGCGCTGGTTTCATTTTTTGATCTGAAGATGACGTCGGCCGACGCATTCTAGCGCGGCTGAATTTCGCACGCGCCCGCATGCTGTATTCAGCGCTTATACTTTGCGACCCCGATCGTCGTCAGGATCATTCCAAGCATGCAACGCCGCATCAAGGCATTCGCCGCCGCGCTCCTCGCATTCGCGTGCATCAGCGCATCCGCGAGCGACTGTCCGCAGTTCAGCCCGAACGGCCGCGCGCCGGTCGTCGTCAATTCGAAGATGCGCGCGTCGACGCAGGAAGTCTGCTATTCCGACTTCGCGCTGCTGCACTCCGGCATCACGAAAGGGCCGCTGTGGTCGGCGGAACATCTGACCGCGAGCAGTGTCGACCAGGCGAAGAACAACACGCGCACGAATCGCTTCTTCGTCGACAAACGTCTGCCGCCCGACGAGGCCGCGCAACTGTCCGACTACAAGAGGAGCGGTTACGACCGCGGCCACATGAGTCCCGCGGGCGATCGCGCAAGCAAGAAAGGCATGGCCGAATCGTTCTCGCTCGCGAACATCGTCCCGCAGGATCCGTCGAACAACCGGCGCATCTGGTCGCGCATCGAGCAAGCGGTGCGCAGGCTCACGGAGGAATCGGGCGAAGCGTATGTCGTCACCGGGCCGCTCTTCTCGGGACGTCAGTTGCAGACGATCGGCGAATCGCGCGTGTTCGTGCCCACGCAACTGTATAAAGTAGTCTATTTGCCGCAGCGTCAGATCGCGTTCGCGGTCGTGATCGAAAATACGCCGACGAACACGTACACGATGAAAACCGTGCACGAACTGGAAGCGATGAGCGGACTCGCGTTTCCCGGCATCCCGGACGGACTGAAGGACAAGCGAATTGGAGGATTGCGCGGTGTTTAAGCCATTTGCAAACGATACGGATGTGATGAACATCGCGGGCGACGCGATCAACATCGAGAACGGCGTGAAGCGCCTCACGATCAGCGGCAATTTGACGATCGCCCGCGACAAGGCCGGACTCGCGAACGCGCTGGCGCTTCAGAAGGCGATCGGTGCGATCGTCGAAGCGTTGCAAAGCGATGCGTCGCTGCCCGCGAAGCTGCCCGACGAGCCGGATGCGCCGTCAGGCACCGCCGATAATCCGTTCATCTGAAGCGGCCGTCGCCGAAGACAGCCGCGCGGAGAATCGAAGTGATCGAATGCCATGTCGGCCCGAGCCCGCTCGGGCACATTTTGTATCGCGCCGAAGACGAATGTCTGACGGGTCTCTTCTTCATCGGACAGAAGTATTTTCCCGATGGTCTGCACGCGCCGACGCTGTCGGAGACAGCGCCGAGATCCCGCGTGATTGCCGATGCGCGCGAGCAGGTCGGCGAATACTTCGCGGGTACGCGTCGGAAGTTTTCGATTGCGGTGCAGTTTCGCGGAACACCCTTTCAGCGACAAGTCTGGGACGCGCTTTGCCAGATCCCTTTCGGCGACGCGTGGACGTACAGCGATCTCGCGCGCCGGCTCGGCTTGCCCGCGGGCGCATCGCGGGCCGTCGGCGGCGCGAACGGACGCAATCCGGTCGCGATCATCGTGCCGTGTCATCGCGTGATCGGCGTCGACGGGGAATTGACCGGCTATGCGGGCGGCGTCGAACGCAAACGCCATTTGCTCACGCTGGAGGGCGGTCCGGGGCGCGAACAACTCGCGCTCTTCTGAAGCAGCGCACAGTCGGCGACAAAACAAAAACCCCCGCGAACCATCGGTTCGCGGGGGGTTTTTTTCGACATCGTCCGATGATGAATTACGGCGTAAGCATCACTTCCACACGACGATTTTCCGCACGCCCGACGCTCGTTGCGTTCGACGCAATCGGATTGGCCTTGCCGAAACCCTTCATCGCGAAGTTCTCGGCGCTCAGGCCATGTCCCTTCAGGTAGTCGAGCACGGCCTGCGCGCGACGCTGGGACAAACCGAGGTTGTAGGCATCCGGGCCCATCGAATCCGTGTAGCCCTCGACCGTGACGGACGCGAAATTCGCACCCTTCGAGTCGGCGACGAGCTTATCCAGAATGCTCCTGGCCTTCGGCGTCAACGCGGCGCTGTCGAAGGCGAAGTTCGTCTTTTCGTCGAGCGAAATCTTGCGCGGCACGACAGCCGGGGCCTTCGCTGGCGCCGGTTCCGGCGTTGCAACGACCGGCTGGGGCGGCGTCACGCAGTTGAAGATTACGTTGCGCGGATCGCTCGGCGTCTTCGTTCCGGCGAGCGTCTGAAGCACGTTCACCTTTTGATCGCCGCACATCTTTTGAGCCGCGGTCATGCAGGCGCTGCCGTTTTCGAACAGACCGTAGCATTCGGCGCGAAAAGCCTTCTGGCCATCCGACGTTTGAATTTCGCTGATATTGAAGGCCGGTCCCGACGTGGACGAACAGCCCGCAAGTACGGCAGCGGCGATAAGACTAACAGCAAGGGTTTTCGTGAGCATCTTGGTGGTCATGCAAGTCAATTTCAAAGTGCGAGCCGCTGAGCGCGCACCTCGATTCCGGGCCGGGGAACAACCCAAAGGTGACGTGAAAAATGATGGATCGATTTCGGGTGCGCCAAACGTTCGATAAGCAATCCGAAAGCTGCGCGATTGTAGCGTGACAATTCGTGCGATTTAAGCGGACAACTCCCAAATACAAGGCCGGCGGCGCCCGTATCGAAACCCCTATTTGGGCGGGACCGGAAGGTCGCCGTCGGATTGCTTCTGAAGCTCCTGCACGCGGGTCTGCAGCGCGCGAAGTTGCGCCTGCGCCGCTGCCTGCTCCGTGCGAAGTTCGCGGATCGCATTCTGCTGCTCCACTTGATAACTCGTCACCTGATTTTGCTGCGCGCGTGCAATATCGAGATCGGCTTGCAGCCGGTTCGCGCGCGCCTGCTGGGCGGCGATCTGCCGGTCCGCATATGCCTTCTCCGCTTCGAGCTTGATGCGCTTTATTTCCGCATCGGCGAGCGTGTTCGACGTCTTGGCGAAATCCGCATAGACCGTTTCGGCCCGCGCGTCATTTTGCGTTTTGAACACGCGCCAGATATTGCTTTGCTGAAACAGCGCGGCGTAATAAATCATCTCGTCGGGATAATACGAGAGACTCGCGCCATAACTGCCATTCAACGTCCTGCGTAACGCCGTGATTTTCCCGGCGGCAAGCAGATTCTCGAGTTCCGCGACATCGCCATTGCTCGCAATAGCCGCTTCGGGCCTCATCGGCGATGAATCAGCGGCCCGCGCCAACGGACCGGACAAACCGGCGGCAATCAGCACGATTTCCGCAATTACCCAGCGCTTCATTGCGATTTTCCGTAATGGCAACGCGCGTCGCCCGGAAAGAATTATGGCGCGGCAAGGCAATCGATTCCAGACGACTCAATACTTCATTCGAACGCCGTTAATCCGTGCGTCTTTAAATGGTCGATGTGCGCTTGAAACTTACTTGCGACAAACGCGGCTCGCTCAGGTTGCGGATCGTTTCGACCGGCATGAAGATGCGCGAATCGGACGGCTCCACGGACATGCGCGAAAAAATATGGCGGTCGCCGTGGAAAACGAAAGGCGCGGCCGAGAGAATGCGCGCGTCGGGCAGGCTTTCGGTGGCGTGCGGCGCGGCGGCCGAAGCTGTCGCGGCAAAAAGAACAAAAAAGCTGGCGGCGAGCGCAAGAGCGCCCGGAATCGAGTGCGAACGGTGCATGGCGAGATGAAGGCAATGAAGGCGCGCGAGCGCCGGAGTGAAGCGGCGGGAGAAAACACGGCGCCTCTGTAAGACGTTCGTCATTTCATCACCCGCTGCTCCGAGTGCCCATGAGACAGTTCTCAAAGAATTCCTGTTGGCGGGCAATCGCTCCCATCCGCAAAAACGCTCGGGCGCAGAAAATGCGTGCATGATGCATTCGCCCGCGCGCGGCCCCGGCGGGCTCGCTTCAAAAGGCCGCAGCGACGACGCAAAGGCGCGTGGCCGCCCAAAACCGCGCACGCAAAGGCGCGACGGCGGGCATGAGCGGTATGGCTTCCAGCACGGCTTGCCAATAGTCAGCCATAATTCGCCTTCTCAAAAAAGCCGGTACGCCGAGTAAAAAAGAAAATCCCATGAACCAAGACGACAAGCACTCCACCGCTCAACCCCGGCAACACGCTGCCAACGACGGCAACGTGACGACGGGCGTCGCGGGCCTGGATGACATCCTGGGCGGCGGGTTCGTCGAGGGCGGCCTGTATCTGATCGAAGGCATGGCGGGCGCGGGCAAGACGATTCTTTCATCGCAGATCGGCTTTCATCGCGTCGCGCAGGGCGACATGGTCCTGTACATCACGCTGATCGCCGAATCGCACACCAAGCTTTTGTCTCATCTTCGCGGACTGTCGTTCTACAACGCCGACGCCATCTCCGACCGGATGCTCTTCGTCTCCGGTTATCACGAACTGATGCGCGACGGCCTGTCCGGCTTTCTCGCGCTGATCGCGGCGACGATCAAGACGAGGCGGCCGCGCTTCATGGTCATCGACGGCTTTCGCAGCGCGCGCGAATTCAGCTCGACGGAACTCGAACTCTCGCAGTTCATCCACGAGCTTTCGGCGTTCGTGAGCGCCGCGCGCTGCACGACGCTGATCCTCGCGCCGCTTTCGGGCAACGAGCCGCATCCGGAGCACACGCTCGTCGACGGGCTCATCGAACTGAACCGCTACAACACCGGCATGCGGCGTGCCCGCGAAATCGAAGTCCACAAGCTGCGCGCCCGCGATCATCTGCTCGGCAAGCACTTCTTCAAGATCACGGAGAACGGTCTCGTGACCTTTCCGCGCATCGAGGCGTCGCCCGCGAACGATGACGGCGCGCCGGACTTCAAGAACAAGTTGAGCTTCGGCTTTCCCGATTTCGACCAGATGCTCGGCGGCGGCATCGTGCGCGGCTCGACGACGACGCTCGTCGGGCCATCGGGCATCGGCAAGACGCTGCTGTCGCTGAAGTTCCTGCAGGCGGGCGTCGAACGCGGCGAGCGCTGCGTCTACTTCGGCCTCTACGAATCGCCCGAGCGGCTTCTCGCCAAAGCGTTGTCGGTCGGCATCGATCTCGCGCCGGCCGTGCAGGACGGACGTCTCGCGATCCGCTGGCATCCGGCTGTCGAACTCGCAATCGACGAGCTCGCCGTCGAACTGATGACCGCGGTGCGGAACACGAATGCGTCGCGGCTCGTGGTCGACGGCATCGACGGCTTTTTTCAGTCCGCGAACCGCACGGAGCGTTTCGGCCTCTTCCTCAACGCGCTCACGCACCGTCTGCGCGACGCGGGCGTGACGACCCTGCTCACCGAGGAAATGCCGCTCTACGGTGATTCGGTGCAGCCCACGACGTTGCGCGCGTCCGCGATGACCGAGAACATCGTGCTCATGCGTTATGTCGAGGCGAATTCCTCGCTGTATCGCATGGTGTCGATCGTCAAGCAGCGCGAAGGCCCGCACGATTCGGCGATCCGCCGTCTCACGATCGACTCGCGCGGCCTGCATATCAGCGAAGGCTTCATTGGCTCGACGGGTATCTTGTCCGGACACCCGTCGATCGCCGCGCCCGCGCTGTCTGTGTCGGACCCCGGCGCGCGCGCATGAAGAAGATCCTCGTCGTCGACGATGAATTCGACATTCTGACCACCTGGCGCCTCGTGCTCGAAATGGAGGGCTACGAAGTTTCGACCGCGTCCAACGGACGGACCGCGCTCGACGCGGCGCGCTCGAATCCGCCCGCCCTCGTCATCACCGACTGGATGATGCCGCACATGGACGGCGTCGAACTGATCCGTCAACTGGCCGCGAGCGACGCCCTCGCACGCGTGCCGGTGATCCTCATGAGCGCGGCGGCGCATGCGCCGGCGCTCGAGCATCCGCATGCGCAGTTTCGCCGCAAGCCGCTTTCTATCGACGATTTGATCGACGCCGTGAAGGGACTGATCGGTTCGGCCTGAATTGGCCCGGGCACGCTGCGTGCTGCTGATGAGCGTTCCGGCGAATCCGGATTTACGAGAAACCGCTCAACCGAAGGGAGGCACCATGGTGCAGGATCAAGTGGAAGGCGCGGCACAGAAGGTCGTCGGCAAAGTGCAGGACGCAGTCGGCGCACTGACGGGCGATGAAGGCACGCAAGCCGAAGGCAAGGTGCGGCAGGCTTACGGCAACTTGCAGCAAAGTTATGGTCAGACCGTCGACAACGTGCGTCTCGCGGTCGCGAGCCAGCCGATTCAGGGCGTGCTGATCGCGGCGGCCGTCGGCTTCGTGCTCGGCGCGTTGTGGAATCGCGATCGCTGATGTGTCTCGGGCATCGCGATGCAAAGCCGGCGCGAAGGTTGCGCCGGCTTTGTCGTTTCATGGCGTCTCGCGCACGATGCCGACGAGCGTCGCCGACCGCGTGCAGCCGACGGCGATCGCGACTGCCGCCACGACGAGCGCGCCATGCGAACCGCCGATCGCTGCCGCGAGCGCAAGTCCGCCAGCCGCCGCCGCGCTCATCGCGTATGCGACCGGCGCGGCCGCGTTGCCGCCCATCGCGAGCGACAAGTGCGCGCCGATGAGCGCGAGCATCGCGATGACGGAAATCACGTCCGACTGAACGCCGAGCACATAGGCGAACGCCGCGCATGCGCCTGCGCAGGCGAGATGCATCGATTGAAGGTTCGCGCTTGCTCCGTTCGTGTGCCGGCGAACGACGACGCAAGCCAATGCCGCCAGCGCGCCGCCCGCCAGCACCGCATACGCGCTGTCCGGGCCCGGCAGCGCCCACGCGACGAACGCCATCGTCGCGAAGAGCGATTGCGCCGATACACCCGGCGTCGCACGCGCGGATCGATACCCGATGAATCCCGCGACCAGCGCGAGCACGAGCGCGGTTCCGCCCGATGCGCCGCTCGCGAAGCACGCGGCGGCAACGAGCGCGCCCGTTTCCCGCCTTCCGCGCGACGCACGCATCGACGAACCCGCCGACAGCGCCGCGAGCACGCAGAGCGCGCCCGCGAGTCCATCCGCGATCATGCTTCGAGCACGTTCGACAGCGTGCCGATTCCGGCGATCGACACATCCACGCGCGCGCCGTCCTTGATCGAGCCGACGCCGATAGAGGTGCCGCACGCGATCACGTCGCCGGGAACGAGCGTCATGTCTTGCGACAGCATGCTCACTTGCTCGGCGGGCGAGAAAATCATGTCGTCGAGCGGATAGTTCTGGCGCTCGACGCCTTCGAGTGTCGTGACGACGCTCGCCGTGCGCCAGTCGAAGCCGTTGCCCGTCGTGACGATCACCGGCCCGAGGCAGGTGAACGTGTCGAAGCCCTTCGAGCGGCACCATTGCGCGAAGTTGGGATCTTCCTGCAGCAGCTCGATCGCGGTGACGTCGTTCACGCACGTGTAGCCGAAGATCGCGCTTTCGGCTTCCTCCACGGACGCCCCGCTCACCGTCTTGCCGATCACGATGCCGAGTTCGCCCTCGTACGCGATCTTGCCGTGATAGCTCTTCGGCCGGCGGATCGACTCGCCCGGCCCGATCACCGACATCGGCGGCTTGATGAGAAAGAGCGGATGCTGCGGCGGCGCCTTGTCGAGCTTCTGCGACAGCGCGTAATAGTTGTTCCACAGCGCGATGACCTTGCTCGGCTGACAGGGCGCGAGCAGCGTCAGGTCGTCGACGGCGAACGACATGTCGGTCGGGCGCGGATTGTCGAACATCGCGCCGTCGTGCTGCACGACGCGGCCAGAATGCTGATCGAGCGTACCGAAACCGATGCTGCCGCCGGCATCGCGAAAACGAATCCAGTGTGTCAAGTGTGTCTCCCTTATAAAGGGCGCGGACATACGTGGTCCGCGCCCCTGTCCCCTCCTCCAAACCTCAGATCAAACCTGCGCCGCGCGCCCACTTGTACTTCGCGCCGAGCACGGCAACGGGCAGTTCCGTCGAATAAGCGTAGGCCGGCACGCCATGCTCGTACAGGTATTCCGCGGCTTCTTCCACTTGCACGTCGCCCGCGAGCGACGCCACGATCGGCTTCTCGATGCCGAGCGCCTTCATCTCCTCCTTCACTTCGATGACGAGTTTCGCGAAGACCATCGGCGGCGTGATGATCGTGTGCCAGTAGCCGAGGATGATCGAATGGATGCGATCGTCCTCGAGCCCGAGGCGGATCGTGTTCTTGTACGTCGACGGCGGCTCGCCCCCGGTGATGTCGACGGGATTTCCGGCCGCGCCGAACGGCGGGATGAACTTGCGGAACGCGGCATCGAGATCGTCGGGCATCGCCATCAGCGAGAGGCCGTTGTCGACGCATGCGTCCGACAAGAGCACGCCCGAGCCGCCCGCGCCCGTGATGATGACCGTGTTCTCGCCTTTGGGCGTCGGCAGCTTCGGAATGCCGCGCGCGAACTCGAGCAGATCGCGCAGCGACCGCGCGCGGATCACGCCGCATTGCTCGAAGACGTCTTCGTAGATCTTGTCGTTGCCCGCGAGCGCGCCCGTATGCGAGCTGGCCGCGCGCGCGCCGAGGCTCGTGCGCCCCGCTTTCAGCACGACGACCGGCTTCTTCTTCGACACGCGCTTTGCGGCTTCGGCGAACGCACGGCCGTCCTTCAGATCCTCGCAATGCTGCGCGATGATTTCGGTGTTGTCGTCCTGCTCGAAGAACGTGAGCAGATCGTCTTCGTCGATATCGCTCTTGTTGCCGAGACCGACGATCGCGGAAACGCCCATCTTCGCCGAACGCGAGAACCCGATGATGGCCATGCCGATGCCGCCCGACTGCGACGACAGCGCCGCCTTGCCTTTCACGTCGTACGGCGTGCAGAACGTCGCGCAAAGATTCTTCGGCGTGTAGTAAAAGCCGTAGATGTTCGGGCCCATCATGCGGATGTCGTATTGCCGCGCGATTTTGACGATCTCTTCCTGACCTTCGTGATTGCCCGTTTCCGCGAAGCCCGACGGAATCAGCACCGCGCCCGGAATCTTCTTCTCGCCGACTTCGACGAGCGCCTGAGCCACGAACTTCGCGGGAATCGCGAACACGGCGACATCGATCACGCCGGGCACGTCCTTCACGCTCTTGTACGCCTTGCGGCCCATGATCTCGTCGGCTTTCGGGTGAATCGGATAGATCGTGCCCTGATAGCCGCCGTTGATGAGGTTCTTCATCACCGAATTGCCGATCTTGCCGTCCTCGTTCGACGCGCCGATCACCGCGACCGCATCCGGCTTCATGATGCGGTTCATCTGCGCGACGATCTGCTCTTGCGTCGGCCGATAGCGCGGTTCGGCGGGCGCGAAATCCATCACGATGCGCACGTCCGCCGCGACCGCGCCGTTCGGGCTCGCGAACACCGGATTCAGGTCCATCTCGGCGATTTGCGGGAAATCGTCGACGAGACGCGACACGCGCTCGATCAGGGTAATCAGCGCCTCGCGATGTACCGGTTCGGTGCCGCGCACGCCGCGCAGCACTTCTGCGGCCTGAATGCCGTCGAGCATCGATGCGGCTTCTTCGCGCGTGACGGGCGCGAGCCGGAACGTCACGTCCTTCAGCACTTCGACGAGCACGCCGCCGAGACCGAACGCGATCAGCTTGCCGAACGACGGGTCCGTCACCGCGCCGATGATGACTTCCTGCCCCGCGCCGACCATCTGCTGAATCTGCACGCCGACAAGCGTCGCCTTCGGGTCGTACTTCTTCGCGTTCGAGATGATCGTGTCGAAACCGGCACGCACATCGGCTTCATTCTTCAGGTTGACGAGCACGCCGCCCGCTTCGGTCTTGTGCAGGATTTCCGGCGAAACGATCTTCAGCACCACCGGAAAGCCGATGAACGACGCGAGCTTCGCGGCATCGTCCGCCGATTTCGCGACGCCTTCCTGCGGCACCGCGATGCCGTATGCATCGCAGACGAGTTTGCCTTCCGGCGCGGTCAGCGACGTGCGGCCTTCCGCCTTCACTCGGGCGAACACTTCCGCGACGCGGCGTTTCGCGTCGGGCGCGTGGAGCGGAACGACCGCCGCCGCGTGCGTGGATGAATTGGCTGCTTCGCCGCGGTCCTGGGCAACCGTGCTGTTCATTTGGTGCGTCTCCGTTATAGGGGCGTGCAGGGGCCTGCGCCGCCCTCTTTCGAAGGCGGACGTCAGTGCAAGGCAATGTGCTCAGATCGCGCCGAGGCTCTTCAGCGTGGCGATCTGATCCGGCGTGTAGCCGAGTTCGGCCATGACTTCGTCGGTGTGTTCGCCGAGCAGCGGCGAGCGCACGACTTCGGTCGGACTGTCGGACAATTTGATCGGATTGCCGACCGTCAGATACTTCCCGCGCACCGGATGATCGACTTCGACGACCGTTCCCGTCTTGCGCAGCGACGGCTCTTCGGCGATTTCCTTCATCGACAGGATCGGGCCGCACGGAATGTCGTGCTTGTTGAGGATTTCCATCGCCTGGAACTTGGTCTTCGACATCGTCCAGCGCTCGATTTCCTCGAAAATCTGCTTCAGATGCGGCAGGCGCGCGTTCGGCGTCTTGTAATCCGGATGATCGATCCATTCCTCCTTGCCGATCACCTTGCAGATTTCGCCCCAGACCGGCGCCTGCGTGATGAAGTAGATGTACGCGTTCGGATCGGTCTCCCAGCCCTTGCACTTGAGAATCCAGCCCGGCTGGCCGCCGCCCGATGCGTTGCCCGCGCGCGGCACGGCTTCGCCGAACGTGCCGTTCGGATATTGCGGGTACTCCTTCATCACGCCAGTGCGTTCGAGGCGCTGCTGGTCGCGCAATTTCACGCGGCAGAGATTGAGCACGCCATCCTGCATCGCGGCGAGCACTTTCTGACCACGTCCGCTCGTGTTGCGCTGATACAGCGCCGTGACGATGCCGAGCGCCAGATGCAGGCCCGTGCCCGAATCGCCGATCTGCGCGCCGGTGACGGTCGGCGGACCGTCTTCGAAACCGGTCGTCGACGCCGCGCCGCCCGCGCACTGCGCGACGTTCTCATACACCTTGCAATCTTCGTACGGTCCCGGGCCGAAGCCCTTCACCGACGCGACGATCATCCGCGGATTCAGTTCCTGGATGCGCTCCCACGTAAAGCCCATGCGATCGAGCGCGCCCGGGGCGAAGTTCTCGACGAGCACGTCGCACTTCTTCACGAGCGTCTCGAGCACCTTCTTGCCTTCCGGATTCTTCGTGTCGATGGTGATCGAGCGCTTGTTGTGGTTGAGCATCGTGAAGTAGAGGCTGTCGGCGTCGGGGATATCGCGCAACTGCTCCCGCGTGATGTCGCCCGAACCCGCGCGCTCGACCTTGATGACGTCGGCGCCGAACCACGCGAGCAACTGCGTGCAGGTCGGTCCCGACTGAACGTGCGTGAAGTCCAGGATTCGCACGCCGTCCAGCGCCTTGCCAGATGTGTTCACCGTCATGGCTTTGTCTCCCACTCTCTTTCGACGTTTATAGATTCGCGATTATTTGTACATCGTCCCGCGCCGTCGTGCCCGGAGCGCGTAGACCGTCGGACCGCAAAGCGACCCGCCTCCTGTGATATACAATATTCCACACACAGTATTAGTCAACCGTCCGCCGGTCGATGAAAACCCTGTGATGCAGCGCACGATCCCTTGAACGCCGCTGTGAGCAACGCTCGACCGATTTTTAATTCTGCAGTGCATCAATCACCGTCGTCCGCCTCGGCCCGTTAAGCACTCATTTAACGCTGCAGAAGCCCGCAAACGAAAGTTTTGCGCGTGGTGAAATCTGATATACAGTATTTCAGCGCGCCGACGATGCTGTTGCTCGGCTCGCTCATTCCCATCAGAGGACATCAGGAGACGAGATGAACATCCACGAATATCAGGCGAAGGCGCTGCTGCGAAAGTACGGCGTCGCGGTTCCGGAGGGCCGCGTCGCCTTTTCCGCGACGGAGGCCGCCGATGCGGCGCGCGCGCTGCCCGGACCCGTCTGGGTCGTGAAGTCGCAGATTCACGCGGGCGGCCGCGGCGCCGGGCGCTTCGCCAACGATCCGGACGGAAAAGGCGGCGTGCGCGTGGTGAAGTCGGTCGACGAAGTGCGCGAGAACGCGCAGAAGATGCTCGCGTCCGTGCTCGTGACCAAGCAGACGGGGCCGGCGGGCAAGGAAGTGAAGCGGCTCTACGTCGAAGAAGGCTGCGATATCGCGCGCGAGCTGTATCTCGGCATGCTGGTCGATCGCGCCAACTCGCGCATCACGATCATGGCGTCGACGGAAGGCGGCATGGAGATCGAGGAAGTCGCGCATCGCACGCCGGAAAAAATTCTCAAGGTCGCGATCGATCCGGCGACCGGGCTTCAGCCCTTTCACACGCGCCAGATCGCGTTCGGACTCGGGCTCACCGGCAATCAGATCAAGGCTGCGTCGAAGTTCGTCACGGCGCTGTATCAGGCGTTCGTCGATCTGGATGCGTCGATCGTGGAAGTGAATCCGCTCGTCGTGACCGGCTCCGGCGACGTGATGGCGCTCGACGCGAAGCTCAATTTCGACGACAACGCGCTGTATCGCCATCCCGACATCGAGAAACTGCGCGACGAGGACGAGGAAGATCCCGCCGAAATCGAAGCGGCGAAGCACGGTCTGAACTACGTCAAGCTCGACGGCAATATCGGCTGCATGGTGAACGGCGCGGGCCTCGCGATGGCCACGATGGACATCATCAAGCTCTACGGCGGCGAGCCGGCGAACTTTCTCGACGTCGGCGGCGGCGCGACCCAGGAGCGCGTCGCGACCGCGTTCAAGCTGATCCTGCGCGACCCGAAGGTGCAGGGCATTCTCGTCAACATCTTCGGCGGCATCATGCGCTGCGACGTGATCGCGCAAGGCGTCGTCGCGGCCGCGCGCGAGATCGATCTGAGCGTGCCGCTCGTCGTGCGCCTCGCAGGCACGAATGTCGATGCGGGCCGAGAGATTCTGCGCACGTCCGGTCTCACCATCATCCCCGCCGAAAATCTCGCCGATGCCGCCGACAAGATCGTCAGCGCCGTCGCTCAAGGAGTGGCCCAATGAGCGTTCTCATCAATAAAGATACGAAGGTCATCTGCCAGGGCTTCACCGGCGCGCAAGGCACGTTTCATTCCGAACAGGCGATCGCGTACGGCACGCGCATGGTCGGCGGCGTGACGCCGGGCAAAGGCGGCACGACGCATCTGGACTTGCCCGTGTTCGACACCGTCGCCGATGCCGTCGCGAAAACGGGCGCCGACGCCTCCGTCATCTATGTGCCGCCGCCCTTCGCCGCCGATGCGATTCTCGAAGCCATCGACGCGCAGGTGCCGTTCATCGTCTGCATCACGGAAGGCATTCCGGTGCTCGACATGCTGCGCGTGAAGCGCGCGTTGAGCGGTTCGTCGAGCCGGCTCGTCGGGCCGAACTGTCCGGGCGTCATCACGCCGGGGCAGTGCAAGATCGGCATCATGCCGGGGCATATTCACCGGCCGGGGAAGATCGGCGTCGTATCGCGTTCGGGCACGCTGACCTATGAGGCCGTCGCGCAGACGACCGCGGCCGGCCTCGGGCAGACGACGTGCATCGGTATCGGCGGCGATCCGGTGAACGGGACGAACTTCATCGATTGCCTGTCGCTCTTTCTGGAGGACGATGCGACCGAGGGCATCATCATGATCGGCGAGATCGGCGGATCGGCGGAGGAAGAAGCCGCGCAGTTTCTCAAGGACGCGAAGACGACGAAGCCAGTGGTCGGTTTCATCGCCGGAACGACCGCGCCGCCGGGACGCCGCATGGGTCACGCGGGCGCGATCATCTCGGGCGGATCGGGCACGGCCAGCGCGAAGATCGACGCGATGAAATCGGCGGGCATTCACGTCGCCGATTCGCCGGCCGCGCTCGGCGAAACGATGCTGCACGCGATGCGTTAGTCACGCGGGCAACCGGCGCGGGCCGAGCAAGGGCGCGCGCTATTGCTGAGAAAGGGCAGCATCGATAGACTTGCGCCTTTTTTCCGCGCCATGTTCGTCTACCTCGACTCTGCGATGGCGGTGGCCTTGCGCATCGGCCAGGTCACTGCCCTGTCGTTCGCGACATCGCAAGCCGTCGCGCCGGCTCCGAGTCATGCGCCCGGCTTCGTGCCCGTCGAGACGCGCGGCGCGCTGCCGAGCGACGACTATCCGCTTCGCGCATCACCGTTTCGATCGACGACGAAATAAAAAAACCGCACGGCGAACGCCATGCGGTTTTTTGCTTTCCAACTCAATCCGTCATCAGTCCAGAAAGTCGCAATTCGCCTCGACGAACGCCGCCAGATCGAGCGAATGCTGCTTCACGAGCCGCTCGACCAGCTCCGTGTCGCGCTTCTCCAGCGCCTCGATGATCCGCATGTGATCGACGATCGAGCGCGACGCCCGGTCGCTCTGCGAGATCGTCATCTTACGGATCGCGCGGACGTGCACGAAGATGTTCTTGATCGTGTCGAAGATGATTTCCGACTTCGACAGCCGCACGATCGCCGAATGGAACGCGATATTCGCTTCCGAATACTCGTCGATATGCTCGGCGGGCGTCGAGTCGCGGAAATTGTCGAACATGTGGCGCAGATGGGCGATTTCCTCGTCCGTCGCGCGCTGCGTCGCGAGGCGCGCCGCCATGCTTTCCAGCGCCGCCCACATGTGAATCATCTCGACGATCTCGCGCTTGGTCTTGCGCAAGATATAGACGCCGCGGCGCGGCACCGTGCGCAGAAAACCTTCCTGCTCGAGCAGCGTCATGGCCTCGCGAATCGGCGTGCGGGACACGCCGAGCGCTTCGGTCAGTTCTTTCTCGTCGAGACGGATTTCTTCCCGCGAACGATAGATGTCCGCCTCGGCGATCGCCTGCCGCAGCTTCGCGTACGCCTGATCGCGCAGCGAAACCGTGGCATTGATCGGCTCCAGCGAAAGCGTCAGCCCGGGCGGACGTACATCGGGGCGAACTTCCGGACTATCTACGGATTGAGTATCAGATGGCATTGATGGCTTGATTTCCCAAGTGCGGACGGCGAGCGTCGACACGCTTGCCCGAACCGCCGTTCTGGTCATCCGCCGCGAGACCGGCGAAGCGACCGTGATCCTGTGCGCGCTGCAGCATGCTTTGCGGCACGGCCGACGCAATCATAAACGTAACACCTACACCAACGGCAACCAGCGCGAATCCGACAACAACCAGCAGGGCGATGCTCATTTCAGGCTCCAGTTGAATCACTCAAGAGCCCTCAGTATATGCTGCATCGCAACAGCACGCAAGTATTTTGCATCTTGTATATCAGAAACAACGCTGGTCCCTTCGTCTGCAGTTTAGGCGGCTTTTTGAGATTGCGGGAGCGGCAGCGGCTTCGCCGTGCCCTGATTCACGCCTTCGCGCAGCTTGATCAATGCGAGAACGGCATCGAGCATCGGAGTTTCGACGTGCACGAGGCGGCCGATTTCCTGCACGACCGTCATCAGCGGATCGATTTCCATCGGGCGTCCGGCCTCGCAGTCCATCAGCATCGACGTCTTGTGCGCGCCGACCGCGCCCGCGCCGTTGATGCGCCGCTCAACGTCGACGCGGAAATTCACGCCGATCCTGTCGCCGATCGCCTTCGCCTCCAGCATCATCGCCTTCGAGAGCGCGCGCGTGCCGGGATCGCTCGTGAGCACGTCGAGCGTCGCGCCGGTCAACGCGCTGATCGGGTTGAAGCACAGATTGCCCCAGAGCTTCAGCCAGATTTCATCGCGGATGTTGTCGCGCATCGGCGCTTCCATATCCGCCTTCGCCATCATGTCGTGCAGCGCCTGCAGACGCGGCGTGATTTCGCCGCTCGGCTCGCCGATGGGAAATTTCTTGCCGTAGTGATGTTCGATGACGCCCGGCTCCGCGATTTCCGCCGCCGGCAGCAGCACGCAGCCGATCGCGCGTTCCGGACCGAACACGTCCCACTGGCGGCCGCCAGGATCGACGCTCTGCAGTTTCGTGCCTTCGAGCTCGCCGCCGTGTTTGTAGAAATACCAGTAAGGCAGACCGTTGACGGCCGTGACGATCGCGGTTTCCGGGCCGAGCAGCGGCGGAATCAGATCGACGACGCCCGGAATCGAATGCGCCTTCAGCGCGACGATCACGTAATCCTGCGGGCCGAGTTCGGCGGCATTGTTCGTGCAGCGCACCTTGACGGTGTGCTCCTCGCCATCGATCCGGAGCTTGACGCCGTTCGCCTGCATCGCCGCGAGATGCGGCCCGCGCGCGACGAAACTGACGTCCGCACCCGCTCGCGCCAGTTGCGCGCCCATATAGCCGCCGATCGCTCCGGCGCCGTACACGCAGATCTTCATGGTTCGTCTCCTGAGGGTTGTAGCTTTATATCTCTCTGATATACAAGATACTACATTCCGAGTGCAGACAGGACAAGGCGAATCGTGCGCTCGCAGACGAGCGAAAACCCGCATGCGCGAGATGCGCCGCGGGCTTCCTTCAGCGGCAAGAAGTCGGTCAGACCTCGACGGCCTGACCCGAGATGAAAGTATGCGACGAGGATGCGACGATGTGTGACCAGACGTTCGCCGCGCTCGAGCGCAGCGCGCGGCTCTTGCGCCGTACGAGCATGATCGTGCGCGACGTGTCCGGCACGAGCGGGATGATGCGCGTCTGCGCGCAGTCAATGGCAGCGCGCGCGTGCATCGGCAGGATACCGACGCCGAGGCCGGCTTCCGCCATGCGCGCAACCGCGGCAGCTTGCGTGAATTTCTGGCGCACCGCGCCCGCGACGCCGTGCAGCGCGAGCGCAGCCTCGATGGCGCCCAGGCTGCCGGTGTCATCGTCGAGCAGGAGAAGCGGCGTGCCGCGCAACTGCTGCCAGTCGATGCCCGCCGCCGCGCTCAGTCGATGTGACGCGCTGACGACGGCAGCAAGTCCATCGGCGAAAAGAGGCTCGGCGGCGAGTTCGTCGAGATTGTCGGGCGCGATCGCGACGCCCAGTTCCGCCTCGCCCGAACGCACGAGTTGCAGCACGGCGTTTTGCGGCCGATCCATCACGATGATCGTGACTTCCGGCAGACGTTCGCGACACGATGCGAGCATCGCGGGCAAAACGCTCGCCGTGAGAGCGCAACTGCTCGCGAGATTGACGACGCCCGGCTCGCCGCCCTCTTGCGCGCGCGGCCGCAGAGTCGCTTCCAGTTCCTCGACGAGCGGCGCAATGCGGGCGAGCAGCTTGCGTCCGGTTTCGGTGAGCGCGACCTGACGCGTCGTGCGATCGAAGAGCCGCAGCGCGATTTCATCTTCGAGTTCGCGAATGCTGCGGCTCACCGCCGATTGGGTGATGCCGAGATCGTCGCCCGCGCGCGTGAAGCTGCGATGCCGCGCGAGGGTGACGAAAAGCCTCAGTTGATGCAGCGATACGCTCAACGTCGGCGTGCCCTGTTTCATTGAATCGAGCCGGTCCGTAACGACGCGTTGATCGACGATTCGGCCGACGACTCTTCCGTGAGCGTGTTTTCGATCCAGCGCTTTCGCATCGGCGCGAGAACGAATTTCGCGCACAGTCCCGCCGCGATCGACGTCACCGCCGCCGTGATGAACACCGCGTTCCACGACCCGATCGACGCGAGCACCGAAGCGAGCGGCACCAGCATCGACGCCGTGCCTTTCGCGGTGTAGAGCGTGCCCGCGTTGGCGGCGGCGTACTTGCTGCCGAAGGTGTCCGCGCAGGTCGCCGGGAAGATCGAGAAGATTTCGCCCCAGCAGAGGAACGTCATCGCCGCGAACAGCATGAAGAGATACGGATTGTGGCCGAACTCCATCAGCCCGAGCAGCGCGACGCCTTCACCGAGAAAGATGATGAACATCGTGTTTTCGCGGCCGATCTTGTCCGAGATGAAGCCGCACAGCGGACGCGTGAAGCCGTTGCACAGATTGTCGATGGACAGCGTCATCGCGAGCAGCGGCAGCGTTACGCCGAGCAGATTCACCGGCATCTTGGCGAAGCCGTATTCCTTCGCGATCGGCCCGAACTGCGCGGTCGCGATCACGCCGCCCGCCGCGACGAACACGAACATCAGATACAGCACCCAGAAGAGCGGCGAGCGCACCATCTGTCCTGTCGTGTAGTCGATCTTCGTCGACACGATGCGCTTGGCCGGCACGATGCCTTTCGGCGGATTCGGCCGCACGAGCATCAGCGCGAGCACGAAGATGCACGCGCCCTGCAGGATGCCGAAGAACATGAACGCGTGCTCGTAGCCTGAGCTCTGGATCATGTTCGAGATCGGAATCACCGTGACAGCCGCGCCCGCGCCGAAGCCAGCAGCGGTCAGGCCCGCCGCGAGACCGCGCTTGTCCGGGAACCACTTGAGCGCCGTGCCGACGCAGGTGCCATACACGCAACCGGCGCCGATACCTGCGACCACGGCGGCGATGTACAGATGCGTGAGCGTGGTGGCGTGGGCGTCGATCATCCAGCCGATGGCGGCGCAAAGTGCGCCGCCCATCACGACCGGGCGCGGTCCGAATTTATCGACGAGCCAGCCCTCGACGGGCACGAGCCACGTTTCAGTGACGATGAAGATGGTGAAGGCGGTTTGAATCGCCGCTTGACCCCAATGGTGCTTCGCATCCATCGGAACGACGAAAAGAGTCCATGCGTACTGGAGGTTGGCGACCAGCCCCATGCATACGATGCCGACTGCGAGCTGGATCCATCTGTTGTGGTGACGCCCGTGCGATTGCCCGGACACAACCGTGTCTGCGCTTGCCATGTCTGTCTCCGTTATCTGTCTTAGCGCTCGTACGGCGCTTGATGTGCTGCGAGAAGCCGGCGCGGTGCGTCGGCGGCGAGCGGTCGGTCAGGGGAAATGCTCGGTCCAGGCGGCATGGGCGTGAGGCCGCCGGTCACGGGTATTGCGCATGTCGCGCGTTTTGAGGTGGGCGATCGATTCGCACATCCGGCAAACATCCGCTTCAGGCGATCGAAGAATCATTTCAAAGCGATTCCCAATAAAGTCCGGATGGGTTGTGCAGCCTTTGCAGGCTTCCATGCTGCGAGTGTGCTCGTGTTGCTTTGCGGCAAACTGGCCGATGCCTGGGGTCTGGCGTGGCCGGTTCGCTCTTGGCGCAACCGTCCGCCTTACAACTTTCGCGGACGTGAAAGCATCGTGGGGGAGAAAAACGATTAAGGAAAGTTAGAAAAAATTATTGTATAAATTAGTGATCGTTAATGGATGAGGGATTGCTGTGCTGCGCAACGCCACCCTGCGTCAACTCAAGATCTTCGAGACCGTCGCCCGTCGACTGAGTTTCTCGCGCGCCGCTGAAGAGCTCTACCTTACGCAGCCGGCTGTTTCGACGCAGGTGAAGCAACTGGAGGAGCACGCCGGGCTGCCGCTGTTCGAGCAGCTCGGCAAGAAAATCTATCTGACGCCGGCCGGAAATGAAATGCTTCACTACAGCCGCGCGATTCTGGAGCAATTCCGCGAAGCCGACGATGCGATGGCCCGACTCAAAGGCATCGCGGGCGGCACGCTCAACGTCGCGGTGATCAGCGCGGGCGATTACTTTTTCCCCCGCTTGCTCGCCGCGTTCACGCAGCGCAATACCGATGTCCGGCTCAATCTCGCGGTACACAATCGCGAGGAACTGCTGCATCAGCTGTCCGACAATCTCACCGATCTCGCCGTGATGGTCCGCCCCCCGCGCGATATGGACACGGTGAACGTCTCATTCGCGCCCCATCCGTACGTGATCGTCGCGCCGCCGGATCATCCGCTCGTCGGACGGAGGAACTTGCCGCTCGAAGCGCTCGCCGACGAACCGTTCATCGTGCGCGAGCGTGGCTCCGACACCTGGAATTCGATGGAAGAAGGATTCGGCGGACGGCTGCCGAACCTTAACGTCGCGATGGAAATCACCAGCACGGAGACGATCAAGCAGGCGGTGATCGCCGGCATGGGCCTGAGCTTCTTGTCCGCGCACACGATCAGCATGGAATTGCAGGTCGGAAAGCTGGCGGTGCTCGATATCGAGGGCTTTCCCGTGATGCTCAACTGGTTCGTCGTGCATCGGAACAACAAGCGGCTACCGCCGGTGGCGCTTGCGTTCAAGCAGTTTCTGATCGAAGAAGGCGCAGCGCAGATCGAAGCGATCACGCAAATCGTCGCGAAGACGGGCAAACCGAACGCATAATTCTTTCTGAATAGATAAGCGAAAAAACTTTAACTATCGTATATGGATCGACTTTTCTATCCTGCATTCAAGCCCCACGGCCATACAGGAGACGATCATGATCCATGCAACGCACGACGATGACCGCGAACTTCAGGCGCAAGTCTGCGCGTTCAACACGGCTTTCGAAGAACTCGACCTGATGTTCCGCTGGGATGTGCAGACGTATCGCGCGCTGGCATCGGCGGATAGCGATTACGGGAAGATCGCACAGTACATCGCAACCCATTCCCCGCATTTGCTGACGGCCTACAGCGCCGAGTTTCTTTGCCAGGCGATCGTCGAGCGCAAGAATTCGACAATCGAAGCCTGCCGGCAAAACACGGTCCAATATGAAGACAGCACGCAGCGGGCGCGGCTCTGGCGGGCGCGCAACGAGGAAACGGCGCGCGTCTGACGGGTCTTTCCGATCCAAACGGGCGGTTCGATGAGTCGGACCGCCCGTTTCCCTTTCGCCGCGGTTGGCCGCGGCGTTCATTCCGTCAAGGCGTCAGCGCCACCCAGACCGCCTTCGGCTCGGTGAAATTCTCGATGGCGACGTCGCCATGTTCGCGGCCGAAGCCCGAGTCGCCGCCGCCGCCCCACGGCAGGCGCACGTCCGTGAAACCGTAGGTATTGACCCAGACCGTGCCCGCTTTCAATTCCGCGGCCATGCGATGCACGCGGCCGATATCCGCGCTCCAGACGCCCGCTGCGAGACTGTACGCGGTGCCGTTGGCGATGCGCAGCGCGTCGGCTTCGTCGTCGAAGGGAATCACGCTCGCGACCGGCCCGAAGATCTCTTCCTGCGAGATGCGCATCTCGTGCTCGACGTTGGCGAACACCGTCGGCTCCACGAAATAGCCGCGTTCGCCCGCGCGCTTGCCGCCTGTCACGAGCGAGGCGCCCTCGCCCGTGCCGATGTCCACGTAGTCGAGCACGCTCTTCATCTGCTTGGCGGAAATGAGCGGGCCCATGTTGGTTTCGCGTTTGGACGGATCGCCGAGCTTGATCGTCTGCGCGCGCTGGGCGAGGCGCTCGACGACTTCGTCGTATACGGCGCGCTGCGCGAGAATGCGCGAGCCCGCCGAGCAGACTTGCCCCGCGTTGAAGAAGATGCCCGATGCGGCCGCGCGCACGGCGCCGTCGATGTTCGCATCCGCGAAGATCACGTTGGCGGACTTGCCGCCTAGTTCGAGCGTGACGCGCTTGAAGTTGCCCGCCGCGCCCTGCAGAATGCCGCGCCCGACGGACGGCGAGCCGGTGAACGTCACCTTGTCGACGCCCGGATGCGCGACGAGGGAATCGCCGACGACCGAGCCCTTGCCGGTCACGATGTTGAGCACGCCCGGCGGCACGCCGGCTTCCAGCGCGAGCCGCCCGACCATCAGCGCCGAAAGCGGCGTGATTTCGGCCGGCTTGACGATCAGCGTGCAGCCGCACGCGAGCGCGGGCGCGATCTTCCACATGCCGATCATCAGCGGGAAATTCCACGGCACGATCGCCGCGACGACGCCGATCGGCTCGCGCACGGTGTAGGTCAGCGCGTCGGGGCGTGCGGGCACGACCTGGCCGTTGATCTTGTCGCACCAGCCGGCATAGTAGGCGAGCGTATCGATGGCGGCGGGCACGTCCTGGCGTTGTACGCCGGAGATCGGCTTGCCGGCATCGAGACTTTCGAGCGCCGCGAGTTCTTCCTGATTTTCGCGCAGGAGATCGGCAAGCTTCATCAGGATTCGGCCGCGTTCGGCGGCGCGGATCGCATTCCACGGCTTGAGCGCGGCGCGCGCCGCCTGCACCGCGCGGTCGACATCGGCGGACGTGCCTTGCGCGACGTGGGCGATCGGATTCTCGTTCGAAGGATCGAGGTTCGTCGAGTAGTCGCCTCCGCTCGGCGGGACGAACTCGCCATTGATCAGCAATTCATAGCGCTTCAAATCCGCGGTGCTTTCCATGTCTCGCTCCAGTTGCTTTTTCGGATCACTTCATGTTGAGGGAGAAGAACCATCTATGAAAGCAAAACATTTTTATTGTTTATATAGGGCGGAATGTATGAGCGGATATAGCGCAGGCCGCGGAATCGACTCTTGTCCCAAATTTCTCTGATTCGTCCGATAGGCCGAGATCCGGCGCGCTCCTACCATCTCAAAACTCGCACTGATTGCAGGGAGATAAGGGTGGTGTCAGTCATCTCGCGCTCGAAAAACGATCTTTACATCGTGATGCGGCGAGGCGCGCTGCGCGCCATCGTTGGTACTGCCTGCTCGGTGGCGGTGCTGGCGCTGGCAGGCGGTCTCGCGCTGGGCCAGTATGACGTTCAGATGCGGCGTGCGCAGGAGCCCGCCGCCGTCCGATACGCCCAAGCCCCTTACAACGCCGATGAGCTCGCGCGTCTGAAGGCGTCGAACGCCGCGCTCGATGCGCGCGTGGAGCGGCTCGCTGCGCAGTTGGACACGCTCAGTGGGTTCGATCAACGCTTGCGCGCAAAACCGCCGCGCGCCACGGCGACCAGCGCAGTGGCCTCGGTGCGCGCGGCCTCCAGCGACGCAGCGGGCGGCCCAGAGCTTCCGCCCCGCCCTTGCCAGGCCGCCGACGCGCGACCGGAGCCGCGAAACCGAAGCAACGAACTCGACTGCCTGGCGACGACGCTTGGCGCGCTCGAACAAGACGCGGCGCAGCACGAGGCGGCGTGGGAAGCCTTTCCGGGGCGTCGTCCGCTCGCGTTCGGACGAACGAGTTCATCGTTCGGGAACCGTCTGGATCCGTTCAATCGTCACCTGAGTTTCCACCCGGGCGTGGATCTGGTCGCCCCGACAGGTACGCCGATTCTCGCGGCCGCCGGCGGCCGCGTGATCCACGCCGGACCGATGCCGGGCTATGGCAATACGGTCGAGATCGATCACGGCAACGGCTTTATCACGCGATACGCTCACGCTTCGAAGATCGAAGTGCGCGTCGGACAGCAGGTCGAGCCGCGCGAGACTATCGCCGAGGTGGGCTCGACGGGTCGATCGACGGGACCGCATCTGCATTTCGAGGTGCGTGTGGGCGGGAAGCCGGTCGACCCGGAAGGATATCTCGCGCTGTTTGCGGGCGACTCGCATGCGTGAGACGAGGTAAGAATTGGTCTGCCGGGTGGACCATTCCGACACGTTCAATTTGAAAGCAACCCGCCGGCGCTCTTCGAGAGCGAACTTGCGCTCGCTTTGGCGCTTGTGAGCGCGTCGGTCGCCGTGTTGACGCTCTGCGCCGCCGCTTTGCTCGCGGCGGCGGCTCCCGAGACACTCGACGCCGCCGACGCGGCAGCCGCCCCGGCGTTCGATACGGACTGCTGCGGCGCATCGCGTTTCACGGCTTTCGGATCCGCACCTTCGAGCACGAGCAGATTGCTCTGCACACTGATTCTCACCGGATCGGTGTCCTTCCACTGCTTCTTCGGAATCAACAGCTTCCACACGCCGTTGCTGCTCGGCGAGCGGAAGAACGCCACTACGCCAACGTACTCGGCGTCCTTCTGCATCGGTTCGGCAACGCTCGCGCTCGCGCCCGGGCGCAGCACGACGTCCTTGGTGGCGACGAGATCCGTCTTGAGCAGTTCGAGATCGGCGTTCTGCAACTGGACGTATTCGAGTTGCGCGAAGGTCTTCGAATCCTTGAGCTGATAGAACCGCACCACCGTCGAAAGCGGCTGGCCGGTCGCGTTCTCGTTCAACGCGGCGCGACCGTTCAGTTCGACGTTCATCGACTTGACTTGCGTGGTGAAGAGCCACTCGGCTGCGCTTACCGTGCTGTCCTTGGTGGCCTGCCATGCGCCGCAGCCGGCGAGCGTAAGCGCGCCGATGAAAAAGAGCGCCGAGTTCACGCTTCGGGTCGCGCGGGCGACGAGGCCATCGCCGCGTAATTCGTTCAATCTGTTGTGCCGCATTGCTGGTTATTGTCGATTTCGATTCGGTTTGATGTTTGAAGCCATCGGTCTTTTGTCGCGACCGCCCTTTAGCTACGATGGCGACGACAGACGCTGCCGCGCGTCATTTCTTGCCCGCCTTCGCCTTGCTTTCCATATCGAGCTTGCTGTCCGCCAGCGTCAGCTTTACCGGCGCGTCGTCAGGGAGCTTCCTGGCCGCGATGACCTGCTTCCAGCCGCCCGCCTGATCGGCGTTCCGATAGAACGCGGCAATTGCGATGAACGCGGTCTCCTTTTGCATCGGCTGCGACACGCTCGCCGATGCGCCGGGATTGACCACGGCAGACACGCTCGCTTGCAGATCGCGCCCAAGCACGCTGCGGTCGTGGTGGAGAAGCTCGTTGAACGACGCGCTGTCGAAGCGCGCGCGATCCTTCAACTGATAGACGCGCACCGCCACCGGATGCGGATGGCCCGAAGCGTCCGGATTCAGGCCGGCACGGGCGCGCATGTCGACGTCGACCGCTTTCACGCGCCAGTCGGTCATCGCTTGATAAGCGCTCGTGGCTCCGTCGGAGGTCGCCTGCCAGAGGCCGCAGCCTGACAGCCCGAGAATGAGCAACACCGCGCAGGCCATTTGATTCGGTTTCGACATCATTCGGCCTCTCATGCGGCATGCGGTTCGAGGTATGGGTTCGGCTGCGGTGCCGGAAACGCTTCGCAGACGCCCAACTCGACCGTGATCTCGCGTTCCTGCCGAACGGGCAGCACCACCGTCCAGCCCAGGCGCGGCGATACGGGCGCACGCGCTTTGCCCACCATTGGCTCGGGCGTGAATCGCGAGGACATCTGCATGCGCAGATGCACGTCCGCCTTCGTGCCGATATAGAGCCGCGCCAGGGCCATCAAATCGCGATGGAGCCACGCACCAGGCAACAAGTCGTGCGCCTGTTGCGCGTTCGTCGGACGCAGCGTCACGCGCACCGCGCGACTGCGGTAATGCACGCGCTTGCCGAGCACGTAGCCGCCGCCCAACCCGCGTGGTTTGCCTTCCATCATCGCTTTCGCGCTTAGCGGCTGGCCTTGGCCCGCGCGCCTCGCCACGGGCCAGAATTCGTCGACGCGCACATCCACGCCCGGCGCACCCAAAGCGATCACGCCCGCCAGCCCTTCCGGCGTGCGCGTGCGCTGAATGAGCAGACCAAGAAGCGCGAGCATGCGGGAGTCGGGCAAGCCCGCACGCGCGGGTTTATTGCCCCAGCCGAAGCCGGCGAGACACAGCAGGTTCCTTGAGTACGGATCGGCGCCGCCGTGCCGGAAGGTCTCCGGGTAGCGGTACTTCTTCCACGCGCGATACAACAGCGTCACGAACCGGTGATTGAACTGGTCCAGAAACGCTTCGACGGCTTCGTGCCCTTCCTCGCGCATGGCGATGTCGTCGAGGTAGTGCGTCGGCATCACCGCGTCTACGCCGTACAGGCCCATGAAGGTCGTGCGGATCGTCGGCGGCAGCGGTTCGCCGTATCCGCCGTCATCGAGGTCATCGAACTCGACGGCAGCGATTTCGCCAGCGGGAAAACCCATGCGCGCGCGCGACCGGAAACGCACCGGCTCGTGCGCGGGCGTATCGCGTTCACCGAAACCGGGACGATCCGGCGCGCTCGCTTCGAACAGCCGGCACAACTGCATGAAGTTCATGCGCGGGGCGCGTGCGAGCAACGCCGCGACCAGCGGCTCGACATTCGGAAAATCGCGCGGCTTCATAGCGGCGCCCGATGCGTCTTGCTGCGCGGCCATTCGATGCGCGCCTTCGATGGCAGCGTCACCAGCGCGAGCTTCGTGAAGAGGTTCACCTCTGCATACAGCTCGAAGAAGCGATGCAGCAGCTCCCCGAACAACATCACATCGCCTTCGCCCGAGAACGCTTGCGAATCCAGCGTGACTTCGACCAGCACGCCGCGCTCGACCGCGCCGCCCGTGATCTCTTCGAGCAATTCCTCCGACACATGCAGGATGCCCGCCAGCCGCCTTCGGTTCAACTCGTCGTTGGTCCAGTCGTAGAGCGCGAGGGCGCCACGCAGCACTTCTGCGTTCATCATCGACAGGAAGTTCGGCGCGAGATGCGACAGCACGCGCCATTGAAAGCGGTCGCCCGTGGGCGGATAGAGCGGTAATGTGGGCGCCACGAGATTGCGCACGCCACCGACGTTCGGCGTACTCTCGGCGAGTTCGTCCAGACGTGCTTCGCGCAGGCCCTTGCGCGGCAGCAGCCCGTTGGTGCCGGTCACGCGCAGCGACAGGCTTTCCTCGGGCAGATCCGCCATCGACTCCCATGCGTTGCCGCCCAAGATCAGCCACGTTTCATGCAGACCATCCAGCCCCGCGCGCACCCGCGTATGGAAATACCGCTCGGGCGACTCGTGCCGCAGCATCCCGCCGCGATGCCGAAAGGTCGCGAACGGCACGTACTCGTAGCGCTCCGAGGTAAGGTGATCGAACGACTCTACTGCGTCGACGGAATACGTTTCGACGTGCCCGCCCTGATAGCCTGCCGGCACCACGCGATACTCGGTCTCGTGATGATCGATCGTGACGGTTTCCGCGTCGAGTTGAAACAGATTGATGACCGGCGAACAGAACAGGCGCACGTTGTCCTTCGTGAAACGCTGGTCTGCCGGATACGCCTTCTTGAGCACGAACTCCAGTTCGAATTGCGTCGATGCTTCGGGAAGCTGATTGAGATCGAATCCGCAGATATCGACGAAGAGGAACTTCTCGCGGAACGTGAAGTATTCGAGCAGCAGTTGATAGCCGGAAAACGCGGCGTCCGCCTTCGGCCACAGGCGTTCTTCCGGCGAGAAACCCGCTGCTTCGAGCGTGACGCCCGAGAGCGCGCGCGCCTCGCCATCGCGTATTTCCGGCACGCGCCATTCGATCGATTCGACATGGCGGGTAAGCGCCAGATGCATCGCGAAAGCCGTCGGAAGTTCCGCGCTCAAGTGAAGGCGGATGCGGGACAGATCCGTTTCCGCCCGACGCGTCGAACGATCCAGCTCGAACGCGATGCGAATGACCGATTTGCCGTCGTTCCGCACGGCGGGGCCGGCGCGCGCGATCTGGATCGGCTGAAGCGTCACGGCCTGCGTCGTGCGATAGAGGCACTGCACCGTCTCGGGCGTGATGCCTTCACCGCCGTCCTTCGGGACCGGAATCGGCGCGGACCGTACAGCCACGCCCGCGGGGACGAGAATCGTGCTCTGCATCTTCTCGCCGAGCGGAATCAGCTCCACGACCGACAACGACGGAATCATCCGCAGATAGTGCGGCCACAAGAGGCTGACGAGGCCTTCGGTCAACTCGGGCAGTTCGTCGTCGAGCTTCTGCTGCAGACGGCCGGTCAGGAACGCGAAGCCTTCGTAGAGCCGCTCGACATACGGATCGCGGTCGCCGACGCGGTCCAGATTGAGCATGCGCGCACGGTCCGGATGCGCGCGGGCGAATTCGCGCCCGGACTCGCGCAGATAGCGCATCTCGGCTTCGTAGTAGCCGAGCACCGGATCGTCGTAACGGCTGTCGACATCGGCGTTCAGATCGCCGTCGATTACGTAGGGGTTCTTCATTGCCTTGTTATGAAAGCGTCAGCGCGCGGGCGGGATCGAGCACGGTCAGTTCGTTGCGCAATTCGTTGATGCGCGAGCCCAGAGCGATTTTGTCGGCGTCTTTGCGCGTGGTTTGCGTTTTGAGCGCGCGCATCAATTGCTGCTTTACTTCGAAGACCAGCGCCGGTTCCCAGCGCGTGAGCGGCAGCGAGTGCGACGCGGCGTCCAATTCGGCGAGCAGCGCGAGCGCGGTATCCGCACGGCCCGCCGAGTCGGCGACGCGCGCCATCACCAGGCGTTGCAGATATCGATGGCGTTCGGTCTTCATGCCCGGTAACGCATCGAGCCACGCAAACGCCGCTTCGATGCCTTCGCGTGACGACAGATCGCGCGCTTGCGCTTCGATTTCGGGCCAGTCGCCTGCCGCGTGCTCATCGGCATCCGCGGATACCGGCAGCGACGCCACGCTCTCGCCCGCTTCCAGATCGCGCACCACGGCGTGGCGGGCGATCCATTCGAGCGTGGCGTCGTCGGCGAACGGAGTGCCGTCGTTGAACGCGAGCCGCTCGATGCCCGGCAGCCGTTCGAGAAAGAGCGCGAAGTCGGCGCGCAGCAGATCGCGCCATGCGTTGTAGGGCGCGCCCACGTTATCTAGCGCGACGTGCTGGAAATACTGCAGGTCGAACCACAGATGGTTGACGCCCTCCATGAACGCGCCTTCGACGCGTTCGAGCAGTTCGTTCCACTGTTTCTGCAGCACGAGCCGCTTGAAATGCTGGCGGATTTCGCTGCGTGGCGGCTCGATCCGCGTGCGCCCGCTCGCATCCCCCGGCGGCACTTCGTGCAGCGTGTCCCAGCGGATGCTGCGCACCAGACGCGCCGCCGGCAGATAGCCGTTTTCCTGATCGCGCAGCCATGCGGCCATCGTGCGTGCCTGATCGAGCAGATCGCGTGCGGAGACTATCGGACCGCATGACGGCAGCGACGAGCTTGCGGGAATCGGCGCGCTCGCGCTCGGTTCGGCGCTTTGTATGGCGTCGTCGTGGCGCTCAAAGCGCGCGACGAGCGCCTGCAGGTTCGGACGCGCGCCTTGCGCCCATGCGTTGGTGCGCCCGACGATCACATCGAGCGCGGCGATCGCGCGTTCCAGATCGGCGGGGGCGAACGCGCCACGGGCGTCGAGCAGATCGAGGATGCGCGCGGTCGCCAGCATCTCGAGCGCGCCCTTCCTGGCTTCGGCACGGGATGGATGCACCGACTCGCCGAACCGGTCTACCAAGGCGGCCGTCAGTTCGAGCCCATCGGCAAAGCCTGCTGGCCCATCCTGGCGCAGACGCGCGAAGGCATAGAAACCCGCCACGCGCAGATCCTTGCCGACTTCCTTGGTCAACTGCTCGCACGCGCGAACGATCAACGCGTCGTCGATATTCGAGAGCTTGCCCGCTTCGTCCTTCACTTCGAAGAAGGCATCTTCATAGCCGGGATCGCGGCCGACGCCGTTCTCGCCAGACAACGGCGTGAGCCACGTGTTCCATGCATCGAGACGCGCTCTAGTGAGCTGATCGGCGTCCTGAGACGGGAGAAGTTTCTTGAGCAATCCGGCCAGCATCATCGACCTCCCGGCAGCGGCACGCCAACTTTCTGCGCCGCTGAGAACGCGCCTGGCGGTAAAGGCGGCGGGTTCGGGCCCGAACCTCTCTCAGCAACGGACTTTGTCATGAAGATGTGCGTCGGCAGCGTGAAGTGGCGCAGCGCCAGCACATCGAGCGGCCCCGCGCCGCTTTCAGCGCGCAGTTGCACCGAAAGCGCCGGACCCACGCCCTGGTCGGGCGTCCACGACAACACGTAGCGCGCGTTGTCCTGCTGCGAGACCTTGGCGCGCTCCATCAGACGGATGAGCGCAAAGCGGCCTTGCGCGTACATCGTCGAGCGCAGGCCGCCTTCCTCCGTTTCCCATTGAAGCTGCGCGTCGTTATCCAGCGCCTGGCCTGGCCATTCGAACGGCACCCACTGTTCCATCTGATTGAAGTAATGAAGCTGCTGTCCCGATGACACCAGCTTCATGTCCGTGATGCCCGGTGTGGGCGCGCCGCGTAGCTCGAAGCGCACGCGGGCGTCGCCCGAGGGGAACAGCGCGGTCGATACACGCGTCAGCTTGTTCAGCGCAGCGAGGAACGCGGGATCGAGCGTCAGCGTGCCCTGGTCGGATCCCTGCGCCGCGACCCACTGATCACCTTGACGCTTGACCACGCCCGCCAGTTCCGTCGCCACAAACTGAGCGATGACACCGTTATCCATTCGCATGAAGCGCGCCATGTCGGGCAGCGACGCGTCGTTGTCGGAATCCGCGAACGGATATCCTCCATGCGAAGTTCGTTCTTCGCAGCCGTGCGGATGAGATTTCGGGTGTTGTTCAGGTTGTTGACCAGATCCGGATTCAGGCTGTCGTGCAAGCTCCCCACGATCACGGGCCGATTCGGATCCTGTGCCGTGAAGATGAGCGCCACCTCCGTGCCGTGGATCAACGGCATGTGATGACCGTAGTCCGCCCCCGCATAAGGCTTGGCCATACGAATAGGACGGCTCGCGCCCCCCGGACTCCACTCGTCCAGATCGAACGGCATCTTGACGACATACCGTCCCTTTTCATCGAGATAGCCATAGTGATAGTTGCCGGGAGAATCCACCCTGGCCGGCCAGATGCCTTCGGCCTTGGGACGCTCGATCACGTCGATGCTCGTGCGCCACTTGCGATCCGCCGGGATCGCCCGAAAAGTGTTCCAGTACGACACGCCCCGGCCGCCGCCGCAACGCATCGACGTAACGAGCAGGCCGTTGGGCGCATCCTTGGGATTCACGTCCAGCCTGATCACCTCGCCCACTTCGAGCGAGAACGGATTGCCCCGAGCGCGATAGCTGATCTGCGTGGCGATGTGCGCTTCATGGCGCAGACGCGCGATCTGGCGACCTTCCTCCAGCGTTTCGTAATGCTCGCCCCACGTCCCATCGACACCATCGGTGGTCTTGTCCGCGCGCGCGGTGTTCTCCTCGACCAACAGATTGACGTCCGCCTGACGATGGTTGTAGTCGTTCAGTTGCACCGCCTCGGGCACGCGCTGCGTGATCGTCCTGAGCGAACGGATCGATTCGGCACCCACGCTTTCCAGCCCCGAGTGGCTGCGATACGGAACCACCCGCTGCTTGCGGGCATACGCATCCAGATCATCCCCGAAGATGATCACCGTCCGATCGCTCTTCTGCTCGAAGCGAAACCAGATGCCCGCTTCGGCGCAGAGGCGCTGAATGAACGCGAACGTGGTCTCGTAGAACTGAGTCTCGTATTCGAGCCGCTTATACGTGCCGCGCAGACTCTTGAAATCGAAATCGACACCGAGGCGATAATCGTAGTGGCGCAGCGTATCGGTGATGATCTCGACGACCGATTGCTTCTGAAACAATCGGCATGTGCGGCCTCTCGCCAATTCCGCGATCTTCGGCACCAGGGTGACGCGATACCGGGTTTCATCGGTCGATGTGCCGAGCGTCTCAAACCTGTCAATGACGCCATGCGTGACGCTAGGCTCCGGCGCCTTGCTGAAGTCCTTCCATCGTTCACCGAACATCTGCCGCAGATAAGCTTCTTGAGGATCGATGGGGGCGATGGTCAACACCGCAGACCGCCCAACGACCTGATCCATCGGAATATCGGCGACAGGGCTCGTAAATTCGATATTGAACTTGTAGAGCGCGCTAATTTGCGCCTCGCCATTGAAGCTCAATACTGAGATGGGCGCGGGGTGGGGCTTCAACTGGAGGCCGTAGGCCTGACTTGGCAATACCATTGACATGCGAAAGCACTCTCCCTGCTAAGCGCCACTTCGACGACAACTTAGGTAGACGTTTTAACGACCCGAGGATTGCATCGCGCAATCGCTTGGCATTCCGAATCGGGATAATTTAGCAGGGGATTGTGACCTAATATTCCGTCGCTCGGAGCGACGTCATTGTCATTTAGGAATGGTCCGAAGACGCTTGCGGCACTGATCGGAGGTGGGGCCGCTCGACATGGAAACTGCACCCAGCCTTTAGCATGTCCAGGTTAAAGCAGCGATCGCAGCGATCGCAGTGACGCGCACCCAAACTGCAATTCTGCACGTTGCTCGTGCTCGCAGAGGCGGTGCGGAGCGGGAGGTCATGACACAACTGGTTGCGCGCATCGGGCTCGACCGCCCGAGCTTCGGTCAAACGATGATCGTTAACGCCCGCTGATGGGCAATCGTCGCGCGTATCGAATATTTGAGAAAACTAAGCCCGATTCTGCATCAACAGCAGCGTCTCCCCGTCCTGCACGACGTTCCCCAGTTGATTCAGCACGCGCAGCTTCAGCGTCGCGATTCCTCGGTCGATGCGCTTCGTCACCCGCTTACCGACGACTTCGATTTCGACCTGAATGCGATCGCCGATATGAAGCGGCGCCCGAAACGACCAGTTCCATCCCAACGTCGCCAGCGCGCTCATGCGCACCGGTGAGCGCGTCTTCAGACCATCGGTGAGCGCGAGGCCGAGCAGTCCGTGCGCGATCCGGCCGGAAAATCCCGCCTGCTGCGCGGCCACATCGTCGAGATGGATGTCGTACATATCGCCCGATACACCCGCGTAATTGACAATATGCGCTTCCGTCAACGTCATGCCGGACGTGACGAAATGATCGCCTATCTCGAGGTCGTTCAGGTCATACATGCCCGGCGCGAGCAAACGCCCGCGCTGTACGGCGGCTTCTTCGTTCTGTAATTGGGTCATGTCTTCCATCTGTCCTTGTAATGTGCCTTCAAGAAAGTCGGCGTTCAAAGTCCGAGCGTCTGCATGACGAGCCGCATTCGCTGAACCGCGAGATCGGGATTGCGCAGCAGGCCGGCCTTATCGGCGAGACGGAACACGTCCGCGAGATAAACCGGCGGACGTGCGCCGTGGTGACCGCCGAGCATGAAGAAATGCGGCTGAAATCCGTTCAGGTAGGCGAGAAAGACGACGCCCGTTTTGTAGTACTGCGTCGGCATGCGAAAGATGTGGCGCGAGAGCGCCACCGTCGGCGCGAAAACCCGCTCGTATCGCGCGAGATCGCCTGCAGCGAGCGCCGCGAGCGCCTGCGATGCAGCCGGCGCGATCGCATCGAAGATGCCGAGCAACGCGTGCGAGTAACCTTCTGCATCGCCCTTGATGAGCGACGGATAGTTGAAATCGTCGCCCGTATACATCCTGACGCCTTCGGGCAGGCGTCGCCGGAAGGCAATCTCGCGGGCATCGTCGAGCAGGGAAATCTTGATGCCGTCGATCTTGCCAGCGTTCTCCGTGATGACCGTCAGGCACGCGTCGGCTGCTTCGTCGAGATTGTCGCTGCCCCAGTATCCCTTCAACTCCGGATCGAACATGTCGCCGAGCCAGTGAAGGATCACGGGCTTGTCGCACATCGCGAGCACTTCGCCATACACACGCAGATAGTCATCGCGACTTCGCGCCACGCGGGTGAGCGCGCGGCTTGCCATCAGGATCACCCGGCTGCCCGTGCGCTGAATCGCTTCGAGCTGCGTCGCATAGGCGCGGATGACGTCACCGCACGACGTGGCCGACTGCGCGGGAAGATGATCCGTGCCGCATCCCGACGCGATCCGCGCACCGGCCATGTCGCGCGTTTCCTGCATCGTCCGCTCGATGAGCTCGAGCGCCGTGTCCCATGTGAGGCCCATGCCGCGCTGCGCGGTGTCCATCGCCTCCGCGATGCCGAGCCCCTGGCCGATCAGATATCGCCGATATTCGATCGTGCGCGCCCAGTCGAGTGCGGCGGGCTGATTCAGTTCGCCGCTGCGAAGCGGATCGGCCACGACGTGCGCGGCGGAATAGGCGATGCGGTTGAATGTCGATCCCGCCGGCGCGCCGCCGATCGGATCGCCTTTGAGCGTGTAGTTTTCGAACTCGCCGGAAGCGGTCGGAAGAACGATATGCATGGTAGTCAGGTCCGGATAGGCGCGTCGAAAAGGATAGGGAACGCTGCGGGCATGTCGATGCCGAAAAACGTCGCGAACGCCGCGAGCTGCCCGTCGATCATCGGCCGTCCGTTGGTCGCGCGACAGCCGCACTGCCGCGCATGTTTCAGCAGCGGCGTTTCGGCGGGCGTCATGATGATGTCGACGACCTGCATCGCTTCGGAAAATGCGCCAAAGGAAGCCGGCATGCCATCGCCCGGCTTCATGCCGACCGGCGAACAGTTGATGAGCAGATCCATGCCCGCGACATTCGCCGGATCGACATCGACGCGAGCCTCGCAATCCGGATAGAAGCGGTTCAGTCGCGCCGACAACTGCTCGGACAGCTCGCGCTGCGGATCGCTCAGCGCGATGCTCGCCGCGCCCGCCTCGGCCAGCGCGTGCGCGACCGCGGCGCCCGCACCGCCCGCGCCGAGCTGCTTCACGCGCTGGCCGCGAACCTCGAAGCCGAGTCGCGTCAGTCCCTGCACGAGGCCTGTGCCGTCGAACATATCGCCGTACCAGGTGCCATCCGGCTGCTGCCGCATCACGTTGATCGCGCCGACGCGCCGCGCCGTGTCCGACATGTCGTCGACCATCGCCATCGCGCGCACCTTGTGCGGCACGGTGACGACCAGGCCATCGAGATTGCCGAGCGCCTGAAGTCCGGCTACGGCCGGCTCGAACACGTTCACGGGCACATCGAACGGCAGGCATGTCGCATTGATGCCGCTTGCGTCGAAGAGCGCGTTCATCAGTTGCGGTGTCTTCACCTGCGTCACCGGACTGCCGACGATGCCGAAGAGGCGCGTCGATCCATCGATTCGAAGAGCTTGCAACTCGCGCTTCACCGCTCGCCCCCCGCTAACTCAGCAAGCCGCGGATGACACGGCCAGCCTTGCGACGCCATCACGGCATCGAGGCCCATCGGTTCGGGACGGAAGAGTCGCTCGTCCATCAGCTTGAGATCGGGCGAGATGACGGGGCGAAACGCCATGTGCGCGAGCACGTCGCGCTCGAGATCGATGCCCGGCGCGATCTCGATCAGTTCGAGCGCGCCATCGATGGCGCAAAACACCGCGCGCTCGGTGACGAAGAGTGTCGTCTGCTTGCGCTCCTGCGCGAAAGGTCCGCTGTACGACACCTGCTGCAGCTTCGACACGAACTTGCGATGCGCGCCTTCCTTCAGGATCTGCAGCTTGCCGCCTTCGCAGGACACTTGCAGGTTGCCCGCCGTGAACGTGCCGCCGAAGACCATCTTGCGCGCGTTCTGGCTGATGTTGATGAACCCGCCCACGCCGATCAGCTTGTTCGCGAAGCGGCTGATATTGACGCTGCCCTGCGCGTCGATCTCGACCGCCGAGAGAAACGCGATATCGATGCCGCCGCCATCGTAGAAATCGAATTGATACGGCATGTCGACGATCGCGCTGTAGTTGCGCGCGGCGCCGGCATCGAGTCCCGCCGCGGGCGCGCCGCCGATCAGCCCTTGCTCGTTCGTCAGCACGATGTGATGCAGCACGTCCTCTTCCGCCGCGACGAGCCCGATGCCCGTGCACACGCCCGAGCCGACGTTGCACACCGCGCCCATGCTCAGTTCCATCGCGAGACGCCGCGCGATGATCTTGCGTTCGTCGAGCGGAAGGCGCGGAAAACCGCCGAGCGGAATACGCATTTCGCCGGTAAACGACGGATCGTAAGCCGTCTGATACGTCACCGGCTGATCCTCCTGAACGACGACCGCGTCGACGAGCATGCCCGGAATCTTCACCGTCTTCGCGGGCAAGGTGCCGCGCTTCGCAAGCCGCTTCACCTGCACGATCACGACACCGCCGTTGCGCTTCGTCGCCTGCGCCATCGAGAGCATGTCCGCGAAAACGGCTTCATGCTCCATCGATATGTTGCCGTCTTCGTCCGCCGTCGTGCCGCGCAGAAAAGCGACATCGACTTCGAACGGCTTGTAGAACAGCCACTCGCGGCCGTCGAGCTCGATCAGGCTGACGAGTTCGTCATCGCTCGGCGCGCCCTGAAGCCCACCGCCATTGCGCGGATCGACGAAGGTATGCAGCCCGACATGACTGACGAGCCCCGGCCGCCCCGCCGCCATCTCGCGCGTGAGCTGCGAGAGCGCGCCCTGCGGCAGTGTCCACGCTTCGACTTCCTTGTTCAGCGCCATCTGCGCGAGCGCCGGCGAATCGACCAGCGTGCCGCATACGACACGCTTGAGCAGCCCCGTATGCGCGAGCCGCGATGCGCCGCGTTCGCCGCGATCGCCGAGGCCGACCGGATGAAACGACGTGATCCGGCGCGGCTCGCCCTGCGCGAGAAAGCGCCGCTCGAGCGCCTCGATCAGCGCTTCCGGCACGGCGTGCCCGCTTCCCGATCCGCCGATCATCAAGGTATCGCCATCCTTCAGCAGGGATGCAGCCTGGTCGGCGGTCAAAATTTGCATGTCATCTACTCCGGTATTGTCTGTGTTTGCGTCGATGCCCGCATCGGCGTCAGATTGCCGAATGCGATTCCTGGAACACGGGCTGATCGTCCCGATGACGCGAGAGGCGTTTGCCGAACAGCGCCGCGATCAGCGTGAGCAGGCAGAAGACGGCGAGGAACACCATCACGTAAGTCGGCTTGCCGCCCGCGTATGCGACGAGCGCGGTCGCGATGAACGGCGTCGGCCCGCCTATCAGCGCGCCGGAAAACTCGCGGCACATCGCGATGCCGGAGAAGCGGTACTGCGTCGGAAACAGATTCGACAGGAACGCGCCCTGTGCGCCGCAGGTGCAGCCCCAGCTGATTCCATAGACCGCGCTCATCGCGATCGTGGCGAGCACGATGTCCTTCGAATCGATGGCGCGGAAGAGCGGCCACACGAGCGCGAGCGCGATCATCGCGCCGGCGGCGAACACGTTGCCGCTGCCGTATTTGTCCGCGAGCATGCCGCCGACGGGCGCGCAGAAAAGCGAGAAGCCCAGCGCGATGATCAGTACGACGAGGCTGTCAGCCTTCGCCATGCCGACCGTGTTGGTCATGTAGCTCAGCGCAAAGGTATTGAGCACATAGCTGAGCGCCTGATGGCCGCCCATCGCGAAGAAGCCGCACAGCAACTCGCGACGGCTGTTGCGAAACAGGTCCGCGACGGGCACTTTCTCGGCCTTGGCCTTCGCGCTCGCCTTCTCCATCGCGGCGACGTATTCGGGCGTTTCATCGAGCTTCGAGCGGATGTAGATCGCGACGCCGAACAACCCGAGCGACAGGATGAACGGCACGCGCCACGCCCACGTGAACAGGATGTCTTCCGGCACGTACGAGATCATCAGGAACGTCGCGATCGCGATCATCACGCCGAAGTTGGTGGCCGCGTTCGGAATCGACGTAAAGAACGCGCGCCGGCTCGGCGGCGTGTATTCGGCGATCAGCGTGATTGCGCCGGCGAGTTCCGCGCCGGCGCCGAAGCCCTGCATCATGCGCAGCAGCACGAGCAGGATCGGCGCGATCACGCCTGCCTGCTGCCACGTCGGCAATATGCCGAGGCCGACGGTCGCCGCGCCCATGATCGTCACGCAGAACACGAGCGCGGGTTTGCGGCCGTATTTGTCGCCGATATGCGAAATGACGATGCCGCCAACCGGCCGGATGATGAAGCCGACCGCGAAGGTCGCGAACGCCGCGAGCGTGCCCGCAAGCGACGACAACTGCGGAAAGAACAGCTTGTTGATGATGAGGCCCGATGCCGCTGCGTAGAGCCCATAGTCGTACCATTCGATGATGGTGCCGAGCGTCGACGCGAACACGGCGCGTCGGATGTTCCTGCGGTCTGCGTTCTGCGCATGTGCGACTTGCATGGCGCTGTCTCCTGCTTCTCTTTGGTCTGGTTATGTTCGACGTGACGTACTTGTCCGCGAATCAGTTCCGGCTTGCGCGATTGCCGAATGCGTTGGCGCCCTCCTCGTAGTTGCCCGAGGCGAAGCACAGCGACGTCAGCTCGTTCTCGTAGCGAATGCCCTGTTCGACGCTCATCGAAAGCGATGCGCGCACGGCCGCCTTGACCGACTGCGTCGCGATCGGGCTGAACTCGGCCATCTTGCGGCACAGCGCCATCGCGGTTTCGACGACGGCCGCATCCTCGACCACCATCTCGACAAGGCCGATGCGGAGCGCCTCGTTCGCATCGATGGTGTCGCCGGTCAGCAGAAGGCGCATGGCCTGCCCGTAGCCGATGAGGCGCGGCAGCATTTGCGACGCACCGCCGCCGCCGACCCAACCGCGCACCACTTCAGGCGCGCCGAACTTCGCGCTTTGTCCCGCGACGCGGACATCGGCGCCAAGCATCATTTCCAGGCCGCCGCCCAGCACCCAGCCTTTCAATGCCGCGACGACGGGCTTGGTGAATTCGCGCACGACCATCGCGTAATCGGTGCGGGCGCGAAACTCCCACGTCGTGCGATACGTCTTGAGCGAATGGAGATCGCTTCCCGCGCTGAATGCGCGCTCGCCTTCGCCGCGCAGCAGCACCGCGCGGATCGCTTCGTCACGCTCGATGTCCTGCCGGATGCCGGCGAGCGTCTGCGTCATCTCGGGCGTGATCGCGTTCATCTTCTCCGGTCGATTGATGACGATCTCCGCGACCGCGCCGTGTTTGCGCACCACCATGTGTTCCTGCATCGCGCCTCCTTTTTTTTCACTGCCGAAGCAGTGATGTCCCATTCGAGTATTCCCTTATACTTACTTACTAGTAAGTACGTTGAGCGGACATTAACATCATTTCCGGGCACTACGCAACGAGATTTTCGGGAGGCGAAAAATGGAACGCGCGCAGTCGTTTGCGGAGAAGGCGGCGAAGAGATCGACAAATGGGGGTCGTGTAAAATCGACCGCAAATTCCGCAGCATCCCCGTCCGTTGCTTCGCCTCGTTCGAGGCCGAGCCGGCAGTCCGATCCCCACCGAGATGAACCGTTGAGTCAGAACGACAAGACCGACAAAACAAGCGCCGCGCCCAAAAAATCTCCGATGTACGACAGCATCAAGGATCTGGCGAAGAAGCTCCTGATCGCGCACGGCTATCACAAGACAACGTTTGGCGTGATCGCCAAGGAGCTCGGCATCACGACCACCAACATCCACTATCACTTCGGCAACAAGAACAGTCTCGTCGAGGAAGTGGTGAAGGAATACGTGGCCGGCGCCACCGCGGGACAGAAGAAAATCTGGCTCGACGAAACGCTGTCGCTGCGAGAGAAGCTGCAGGCGGAAGTCGCCTACAACCGCAATCTGTTCCGCAAATACAATCCCGGCGGCAAGACGCGCAGGCCGTGGAGTCTGATTGGCCGGCTGCGCCTGGAAAGCGACGTCCTGACCGACGAGGCGCGCGCGGCGCTCGCGGGCTTCACGACCGAGATCCACGCGGCCGTCGAAGTCGCCGTCGAGCATGCGAGCCGCACCGGCGAGCTGAAGCGCGACACGCCGAAGGAAGACCTGATCTTCCTGCTCACGCACCTCGTCGACAGCCTGTCGGTATTCGCACAGGACGCGGGCGGCTTCGAGCGCGTCGAACAGTTCATGAACTCTTTCTCCGTCGTGGTGCTCGCGAAATACACCAAGTGAATCTTTCCCGTCGATGTCATCGGCGGCTGGACAATTAGATCGATCTACCTTATTGTCTTTCAACGGAGACAATAGACATGAACGAGACCGGTTTCAAGCTCGCAGTCGTCGGCGCGGGCATGGCATCCGCGCCGCATCTGGCGAGTCTGCTGGCCTTGCAGGACCGCGCGACCGTTCGGTATGTCGTTGCGAGGTCGCAGGAACGCGCAAGCGCTTTCGCCCGACAATTGCCGCATGCGCGCGTCACGCTCGATCTCGACACGGCGCTCGCCGATGACAACGTCGACGGCGTGCTGCTGCTGACGCCGCCGAACACGCATCTCGAACTCGGCGCGATGATCGCGGCAGCGGGCAAACATCTGCTGGTCGAGAAGCCCATCGACGTCACCACGTCTCGCGCGCGCGAGCTGGTCGCGCTATGCGAGCAACGCGGCATCGTCGCGGCTGCGGTGCTGCAACATCGCACGCGCGACGCAGCGCGCAAGCTCCGTCAATTGCTCGACGCGGGCGCGCTCGGCGACATCCACAGCGCGAGCATCGCCGTTCCGTGGTGGCGTCCGCAGTCCTATTACGACGAACCCGGACGCGGCACGCGCGAGCGCGACGGCGGCGGCGTGCTGATGACGCAGGCCATCCATACGCTCGATCTTTTCTTGTGGCTGGTCGGCCTTCCCGACGAAGTGTTCGCCTACGCGATCACGAGCCGCGCGCACCGCATGGAATGCGAGGACACCGTCGCGGGCGTCATGCGATACCGAAGCGGCTGCGTCGCGTCGCTGCACGCCAGCACGGCCATCTTTCCCGGCTTTCCCGAACGCATCGAATTGAGCGGCAGCAACGGCAGCGCGACGCTCGGCGGCGGCAGGCTCGTCGTGCAGTACATGGACGGCACCACGCTCGACGAAGGCGAAACCGCTTCGCTCGGTTCAGGCGCGAACCCGATGGCCTTCTCTCATCACGCCCATCAGGCCGTGATCGCCAATTTCATCGACGCCGCCACGCACGGAATCGAGCCGGTCGCGTCATTGCGCAGCGCCTTGAATGCGCATCTGCTGATCGACGCGCTGATCGCCTCGTCGGATGAGCATCGACTCATGATCGTCAACCCGGACTCGTCATCATGACTTTCGCACTGAACGCCGCAGTTTCCGGAGACACGCGCCTCTTCGCCATCGTCGGCGATCCGATTGCGCAAGCGCGCTCGCCGCTCGTCTTCAACGAGATATTCCAGCGCATGGGCGTGAACGCGGTGCTCGTGCCGATGCAGATTCCCGCCGCGTCGCTCGCGACCGCCATCGCCGGACTGAAGACGATCGGCAATCTCGATGGCATCGTCGTCACGGTGCCGCACAAGATATCGATGACCGGCCTCGTCGACCGGCTCCTGCCGATTGCGCGGAAAGTGGGCGCGATCAATTGCATGCGCCGCGTCGAATCGGGCGAATGGGTCGGCGAGATGTACGACGGCGAAGGCTTCACGCGCGGACTGCGAAAACAGGGCCACGAGCCGCGCGGCATGTCGGTGTTTCAGGCGGGTGCGGGCGGAGCCGGAAAAGCGCTCGCGCATGCGCTGTCCCGCGCGGGCGTGAAAGCGCTGCAATTGATCGATGTGGATCGCGCGAAGCAGGACGCGCTGATCGCGGAGCTTGCGCACGCTTATCCCGATGCGAACGTCTCGGCCGGAAGCGCCAGTCCCGCGGATGTCGATATGGTCGTCAACGCGACGCCGTGCGGCATGGCGGCCGGAGATCCGTTGCCGTTCGACATCGCCCGGCTCGACCGCCGCGTGCTGGTGGCGGACATCATCATGAAGCCTGAACGCACACAACTGCTCTGTCAGGCCGAGGAACGCGGCCACCGCATCCATCTCGGGCGTCATCTGCTGGAGAATCAGGCGGAGATCGTCGCCGAGTTCTTCGGCATCGCGCATGGCTGACCGGAAGACGGATCTCGCGGCCGATTCGGATACACTCCGGGCATACGACTCATCGACCGTTCCAATGACCCGAGGCAAACCAGGTTCTCCCGTCACGCTGCTGGATATCGCAAACGATCTCGGCCTGTCCCGCGCCACGGTCTCGCTCGTGCTGCGCAACAGCCCGCGCATCTCCGAAGCCACGCGCGAGCGCGTGCTGGAAGCGTTCAAGCGCAAAGGCTACGTCTACAACCGCCATGCGGCGGGCATGCGCAGCAATCAGACGAACACCGTCGGCGTCGTCGTCAACGACCTCGCCAATCCGTATTTCACGATGCTCGTCCGCTCCATCGAGGCGAGCCTGAGCACGCAAGGGTTCATCACGCTGCTCGGCAACACCGACGAATCGCTCGAACGCCAAGGCCGCTTTCTCGATACCGTGCGGCAGCACAATATCGACGGTCTCATCGTCTGTCCGACCGAATCGACGACGGCCGCGCAGATGCGTCAGGTGCTCGCGTGGGGCATTCCGTGCGTCTTCGCTTCGCGTTACGTGCCGGGCCTCAAGGCCGATTACGTCGGCGTGGACAATCGTCGCGGCATGGCGCTCGCGACCTCGCATCTGATTTCGCTCGGGCACAAACGCATCGCGATGATCGGCGGCGTGATGCGCGCGTCGACCGGCAGCGACCGCGCCGAGGGCTATCGCGACGCGCTGCGCGACGCGAAGATCAAACTCGACGAACGGCTGCTCGTGCCGTCGCCGCTCACGCGTCACGACGGAAAGCGCATCATCACCGAACTGCTTGCGCTGAAGAATCCGCCGACGGCCGTCGTATGCGGCAACGATATCGTCGCGTTCGGCGTGATGCTCGGACTGCGCGCCCACGGCATCGAGCCTGGCGCAGACTTCGGCGTCGTAGGCTTCGACGACGTGCCGGAAGCCGAACTCTGGGAGCCGCCGCTGACCACGGTCCAGGTCTTGCAGGACGACATCGGCCGCGCCGCCGCCGATCTGCTGCTCAAGCGCATGACGGAGCCTTCGCGGACGCCCACGCGCATCGTCTCGGAGCCGGTTCTCGTCATCCGCGGAACCTGCGGCGCGCGCAAATAAGCGCTTCATACCCGGACGTGCTCCGTTCGGGTTTCCCTTATAAAAATCTCCTTGCACCGTATCCGCGCAGCTTTTACCCTGTAGTAGATCGATCTAACAGATTTTCGCAGTCGCATCGGCAGCGTCTCTTCGCGCCTTTTTCGTCGCAATGCAATATGGACATCAGACCCATAGGAGTCCGAGACATGCATGACTATCTGCTTTCTCGCCGCAAGATTTTGATGCTCACGGCTGCGTCGGCGGCCGCGGGTTGCCTGCCGCGCCTGGCGAGCGCCGACACCCCGACGATCCGCATCGGCGATGTCGTCGACCGCCACAATCCCGAGGTCATCACCGAGAATCTGATGGCCAAGCGTCTGAAGGAAACGACCGGCTTCGACGCGCGCGTATTTCCGGACGGCGTGCTCGGCTCCCACACGCGCATGAACGAGCAACTGCGCAACGGCACGCTCGAAGTCACGGTGACCAACGTGGCGGATCTAGAAGGCTACGACAAGCGTCTCGGACTCTTCGCGATGCCCTTCGCGTTTCCCGACCGGAAGTCGCTCTTCGCGGCTCAGGACGGTGCGCTCGGCAAGGCCTATGCGGGCATCCTCGACAATCTCGGCTTCGTGCTGCTGGGCTGGTTCGACTCGGGCTTGCGCAGCGTCTACAACCGCACGCGTCCGATCAACGAACCCGGCGATCTGAAGGGCCTGAAGATCCGTACGCAAGGCAATCAGATCATGATCGCGACGTTCAACCAGCTCGGCGCACAGGCGACGCCGCTCGACACGACGCAAATCTATTCCGCGTTGCAGCAGGGCGTCGTCGATGGTGCGGAGAACTCGGTGACGTTCTTCGTTCAGCAGCATCACAGCGAGGTGGCGAAGCACTACTCGTACACGAATCACTTCTTCTCGATCGATCCGATGCTCGCCAGCAAGAAGTGGTTCGACTCGCTCGACCCCAAGAAACAGGACGCCGTGAAGGAAGCCGCCGCGCAGGCTCAGCAGCACGAACGCGATCTGTGGCTGGCTTCCGATGCGAAGTATCTGGCCGAAGCGAAGAAGGCCGGCGTGGCGTTCAACGACGCGAATCTTCCCGCGTTCCAGGCAGCGGTCAAGCCGATCTATACGAAGTACCGCGCCAACTTCGCCGAACTGGGCACCTACCTGCCCGCCCTCGGATAACCGCCGGAGGTTCCCGACATGAAACCCGATCCGCGTTCGCGCGAGCCACGGGACAGCATCAACAAGGTTGCGGCGTTGCGCGTGCTCGCGAGCGTCGAAGACCTGCTGATAGCGGTCCTGGTTTTCGCGATCTTCTGCGTCGTTCTTGCGGGCATCCTGTCCCGCTTCGTCTTCCACGTCTCGCTCTCGTGGAACATCGAGGTCAGCGTCACGTTGATGATCTGGATGACCTTCATCGGCATCGCGGTCGGGGTGCGCGACAAGGTGCACGTCGCTTTCGAACTCTTCGAAGACAAGCTGAGCGGCCGATGGCTCGCGCTGGCGTCATTCGCGCAGATGCTGTTGATGGGCTTCCTGCTCGTGGCGCTCACTTGGGGCGGCTGGCAGTTCATGCAGCTCGGGCTCAACCAGATGACGCCGAGCGGCATCCCGCAATGGATATCGTTCGCCGCGATTCCCGCCGGCAGCGCGCTGGGTCTGCTGCATCTCGCGGCGCACGCATGGGACCTGGCCGCCCACGCTAACCTCGAAAGCGCGCAACACGGCCACGGCCATACCGAGACGAGGACGCAATGATTCTGACCGTCGGACTGCTCGCGCTATTCGTCGTCGCCGGCGCGCCGATCATCGCTTCGCTGGGCGCGGTCGGCACCATCGACGGCCTGATGCAAGGCCTGCCGCTGACCAACATCGCGCAGGCGATGTATCACGGCGTCGATTCGTTCACGCTGCTCGCCGTGCCGCTGTTCATCCTCGCCGGAGAAATTCTCTTTCACTCGGGCTCGGCCGGGCGCCTCGTCAACTTCATGAATCTGCTGGTGGGCCGCGTGCCCGGCGGGCTCGGCGTTTCCGCCGTCGCCTCGACGATGGTCTTCTCCGGCTTGAGCGGCTCCGTCAACGCGGATGCCGCCGCGATTAGTTCGGCGATGCTGCCGTCGATGGAAAAAGCCGGCTATCGCAAGGAATGGTCGTCCGCGATTATCGCGGCGGCGGCCGGCACGGGCATTCTGATTCCGCCGTCGATCACGATCATCGTGCTGGCGACGGTCGCGAACATGTCGGTCACGAAGCTCTTTCTCGCGGCGACGCTGCCTGCCCTGCTGGTCGGCATCACGAAGATGCTCATCATCATGTATCGCGCGCGCTCCGAGCCGCCGGTCGCGCCGGTCCACTTCAGCGTGCGCGAGCTCGGCCGCGCGTTCATGCTCGCGATCCCCGCGCTCGGTGCGCCGATCATCATCCTGGGCGGGATCTTCATGGGCTTCTTCACGGCGACCGAGTCCGCTGCGGCGGCGGTGGCCTACGTGACGATCATCACGCTCGTGCAGCGATCCATTCCGAACCGCGCATGGCTCGGCATTCTGATCAAGGCGGGCCGCACCAGCGCAATCGTGCTGTCGCTCGTCGGCGTCGCGCAGATTCTCGGATACATGCTGGCGTACAACTCGGTCGGCGAGCAGGTCGCCGAATTCGCTACGCAACTGACCGGCAACAAGTTCGTCTTCACGGTGTTCATCGTGGTCGTGTTCTGGCTGCTGGGCGCGTTGCTCGACGGCATTCCCGCGCTCATCCTGCTGATTCCGCTATTCCTGCCGATCGCGCAGGACGCCGGCTTCAGCGACATCCATTTCGCGATTCTCGCCATCGCCATCGTCGGCATCTCGCTCGTGACGCCGCCGATCGGCACGGCCTGCTTCATCGTCACCGGCGTCGCCAACATCCGAATGGTGAATCTTGTGCGGCCCATGCTGCCATTCATGGCCATCATGTTCGTGACCATCCTGCTGCTGGCTTTCGTGCCGGCGTTCTCCGAATGGCTACCTCATCTCCTGTACTGACGCCGCGCCGCGCCCCGCCGCTCGCGCTCGTCACCGGCGCGCGCCGCGGCATCGGCGCGAGCATCGCGATCGAGCTGGCGACGCGCGGGTTCGATCTCGCGCTGATCGACATCGATGACGACAACGCGAACGAAACGATGGCCGCCGTCGAAGCGCACGGCGCGCGCGCACGCTTTTACCGGCACGATCTCGCCGATAGCGCCGCCCATCGCGCGCTCGTCGAGCGCATCGTTTCGGACTGCGGGCCGATCACCTGTCTCGTCAACAACGCGGGCGTCTCGGCCGGGCAGCGCGGCGATCTGCTGGAGGTAGACGAGCAGTCCTATGACCGCGTCGTCGATATCAACATGCGCGGCACGTTCTTTCTCACGCAGGCCGTGGCGCGCCACATGGCCGCGATCGGCAGCGAAGATTCGCGCAGCATCGTCTCGGTGTCGTCGGTCAGCGCCGAACTCGCGTCGACGGAGCGCGGCGAATACTGCATGTCGAAGGCCGGGCTGGGCATGCTCACCAAGCTGTTCGCGCTGCGCCTCGCGCCGCTCGCAATCGGCGTATTCGAAGTGCGCCCCGGCATCATCCGCACGCCGATGACGGAAGGCGTCGCCGCGCGCTACGACGAACGCATCGCCGGCGGCATCGTCCCGATGAAGCGCTGGGGCGCGCCGCAGGACGTCGCGTCGGCCGTCGCGGCGCTCGTCTGCGGACAGATGGCGTTCGCGACGGGCAGCGTGCTCAACGTCGACGGCGCGCTCTCCGTTCCGCGCCTGTGACCACGACGACCGAGGAACCATCGATGGGACACATTCTCTCGCGTCGCGAAGATGCCGTGCTCGTGCTGGAACTCAGCAATCCGGGCAAGGCCAACGCGCTCGACTTCGCGATGCTGGCCGCGCTCGACGAGCAGATCGCGCAAATCAACCGGGACGACGGCATTCGCGCCGTCGTGCTGCGCGGCACGCCGGGCGGCGTGTTTTCGTCCGGCGCCGACATCCGCGAATGGTCGGCGCTGAGTCCGGAGACATTCGCGACGCAATGGGTCGGCGAAGGCAACGCGGTGTTCCGGCGCTTCGAACGGCTGCGCTGCCCGACCGTGGCCGTCATCGAAGGACTGTGCTTCGGCGGCGGCCTGGAACTCGCGCTGTGCTGCGATCTGCGGCTCGCTGGCACCGGCGCGCGCCTGCGCTTTCCGGAAGTTTCCATCGGCGCCATTCCCGGCTGGGAGGGCGGCGACCGCTTGCAGCGCATCGCGGGCCGCGGGCGCGCGCTCGAAGCGGTGCTGCTGTCGCAGGAGATCGATGCATCGACCGCGCTGCAGTGGGGCATCGTCAATGCGTTCTGCGCGCCGCAGGAAGTCGAAGCGCAGTTGCAGGAATGGACCGCGCGCCTGTGCCGCGTATCGCCGCGCGCCGCCGCGCTCGCCAAGGCGCTGATCGTCGATGACCACGACGATCCGCACGCAGCCTATACATCGGCCGCGCTCGCGGTCCGCTCCAGTCCCGACGCGGAGCTCGGCATCCGCGCCTTTTTCGCGAAGACGGCCGCCGTCTTCTGATGTCACGACACCATGAACATACTTTTCCAACGCACGCATCAACGATCTTTCGGCACCTGGCCGCTCAACGGACAGCAACTGCGCGACGCGCTGACGGACGCGATCGAAACCGGCTATCGCGCGATCGATACCGCGCAGCTCTACGACAACGAACTCGGCGTCGGCTCGTCGCTGCGGGCGATCGGCATCCCGCGCGACGAGTTGTGCATCACGACCAAGATCGCGCCCGCCAACGATTCCGACGAACGTTTCATGCCGTCGCTGCGCGAAAGCCTCGAGAAGCTGAAGATCGAGCAGGCCGACGTCCTGCTGCTGCACTGGCCGCCCGCGGACGGCAACGTCGCGCCTTCCGTGCGGCGCCTCGAAGAAGCGGCGCGCGCGGGCCTGACGCGTCATATCGGCGTCAGCAACTTCAACGCCGCGATGATGCGCGCCGCGAAAGCCGCGACCGCGCTGCCGCTCGTCACCAATCAGGTCGAGTTCCATCCGCTCTTGAACCAGCGTGTGCTGATGGATACCGCCATCGAGACCGGCATTCCGCTTTCGTCGTACTGCTCGGTCGCGCGCGGCGAAATCTTCAACTATCCGCTTTTCGAGGAAATCGGTGCGCGCTACGGCAAGTCGGGTGCGCAGGTGGCGCTGCGCTGGATTCTCCAGAAAGGCGTCCCGATCAACACGATGTCGACGCAGCGCAGGAACATCGAGGCCAACTTCGACGTGATGGACTTCACGCTGTCGAGCATCGACATGCATCGAATCGACGCGCTGAACGACACCAATTACCGCATCGTCAATCGCGAACGGGTGCCGTATGCGCCCGAGTTCGACTGATAAGGAACCGCATGAGCCATCCCCTGCTCTTCGACGAGATCGAACGCGGCCTCGGCTTCACGACGTCGGGCATCGTCGTCACCGAAAGCCATGTCGTGCAGTTCGCGGGCATCTCGGGCGATTTCTTCGATGTCCACATGGACGACGAATTCGCCCGCGATGTCGGCTTTCCCGGCCGCGTCGCGCACGGTCTGCTGTGCCTCGCCATGCTCGACGGCCTCAAGAACCGCGCGGCGACGCGCTTTGCCGCCGTCGCGACGCTCGAGTGGACGTATCGCTTTCACAAGCCGGTGCTGATCGGCGACCGCGTCCAGGGGCGCATCCGCGTGCTGGACAAGCGTCCGACGCGCCGCTCTGATCGCGGCATCGTGCGTTTGCAGGTCGAAGTACACAACCAGGACGGCGTGCTGATCCAGGACGGAATCAACGTGCTGATGGTCCGCGCGGGCGCACGGACGGACAACGAGAACCGATGAAATGAAGCGTGCACACCTGACCGATGCGGATTTCATGGCGGCGGCGATCTTCGACGGCGCGGTCGTCGTATTGAGCGGCTCGGGCGGCGGACTCGTCGAACCCGATCACATCACGGAAGCCATCGAGCGCCGCTTTCTCGCGACGGGCCATCCGCGCGATCTCACGCTGATCCACGGCCTCGGCATCGGCGACGGCGTCAAGAGCGGCATCAGCCGCTTCGCGCACGAAGGCATGGTGAAGCGCGTGATCGGCGGCCACTGGACCTGGTCCAAGCCGATGCAGAAGCTCGCGCGCGAGGAACGCATTGAGGCCTACACCCTGCCCGCCGGCGTGATCCAGACGCTGATCCGCGAAGCCGGCGCGGGCCGCCACGGACTCGTCACGCACATCGGCCTCGATACCTTCGCCGATCCGCGCCACGGCGGCGGGCGCGTCAACCTGCGCGCGCGGGACGATCTCGTCGAAGTCGTCACGCTGGGCGGCAAGGAACTGCTCTGGTACAAGCCCTTCGAAATCGACTTCGCGATCGTGCGCGGCACCACGGCGGACATGCAGGGCAATCTGACATCGCGCGAAGAGCCGGCCGATATCGACGCTTTCGCCGCCGCGCTCGCCGCGCACAACCGCGGCGGCCGCGTGTTCGCGCAGGTGCGCGACGTATGCGCCACGCCGATCACGCCGGCGCGCGCGGTCACCGTGCCGGGCGTTCTCGTCGACGATATCTGCGTGTACGCGGATCAGAAGCAGACGACCAGCGGGCACTACGATCCGGCCATCAGCGGCGAAGCGCCCGCGCCCGACACGCGCATGCCGCCGCCGCTGCCCGAGGGCATCCGCTACATCATCGCGAAACGCGCCGCGAAGGAGCTGAAACCCGGCGCGTGCGTCAACTTCGGTTACGGTTTGCCCGATGGCATTCCCGCGGTGGCGCATGCGGAAGGCGTGGACATCAGCTGGACCGTGATCGAGCAGGGATCGCACAACGGCGAACTGCTGGGCGGCGATCTGTTCGGCGCCACGCGCCATGCGAGCGCGATCCTCAAGTCCACCGATCAGTTCGACCTGTTCAGCGGCGGCGGCATCGATATCGCGTTCCTCGGCATGGGCGAGCTGGACGCGCAAGGCAACGTCAACGTCTCGTGGCTGGGGGAGAACATCGTCGGGCCGGGCGGCTTCGTCGACATCACGCAGCGCACGCGCAAGGTCGTCTTTTGCGGCACGTTCGAGGCGAAGGGGCTTGAAGTCGAGCTGGAAGACGGGCAAGTGCGCATCCGGCGTCACGGCGCGGTCCCGAAGCTGGTCGAGCAAGTGCGTCACATCACGTTCAGCGGCAAGCGCGCCCGCGCGGACGGCCAACAAGTGCTTTACGTCACCGAGCGTGCCGTCTTCGAACTCGCGCCCGAAGGCTTGCGGCTGATCGAAATCGCGCCGGGCGTCGACCTCGTTCGCGACGTGCTCGAACGTATGCCCTTCGAAGTCTCGTTGCATCCGTCGCTGCGTGTCGCCGCGACCAGTGCTGACTAAAACTCGAATCGGAGAGATCGATGGACTTCACGCTGAGCGACACGCAGAAAATGATGATCGAGACCGCGCGCCGCTTCGTCCGGTCCGAGTTGCAGCCGCTCGAACAGCAAGTGGAAGAGGAAGGCGCGCTCGCGCCCGAGATCGCCCGCGACTTGCAGGCGCGGGCGCGGGCGCTGGGTCTTTATGCGGTGAACATGCCCGCCGAACTCGGCGGCGGCGGACTGAACACGGTCGATTCGATGCTATGCGAGGAGCAGTTCGGCCACAGCTCCGACATACTCGTGCGGCGCGCGTTCGGCAACGTCTACGACGCGCTGCTCGCCTGCGAAGGCGAACAGATCGACCGCTGGCTGAAACCGGCGATTGCCGGCGCGCGAACCTGCGGCCTCGCGATCACCGAAACGGGCGCGGGTTCGGACGCCCAGGGCATCGAAACCACGGCGCGCAAGACGTCGTTCGGCTGGGCGCTGAACGGCAGCAAGCACTTCATCAGCGATGCGCAATGGAGCGATTTCTTTCTCGTCTCGGCCCGCACCGGCGAGAAGGAAATCTCGCTCTTCGCGGTCGACAAGAATCTTCCGGGTTTCACTGTCGGCCGCGATCAACGGATGATGGGTCTTCGCGGCACGCCGCACCACGAACTCTTCTTCGACGACGTCCCGCTAGAGCCGATGGCCCTCATCGGACGACAGGGCGAAGGCTTCAAACTCGCGATGAACATGCTCGGCCGCGTGCGCCTCGCGTTGATCGGCGCGCGCGGCATCGGCAAGGCGACGCACGTGCTCGAAATGATGATCGAGTACGCCGGCGAACGGCGGCAGTTCGGCACGCGCATCGGCGATTTTCAAATGATCCAGCAACTCATCGCGGACAGCGTGATGGAGATCAACGCGGCGCGGCTGATGCTGCTCAACACCGCGAGCATGATGGACGCGGGACAGGACGCGCGCGACTGGATTTCAATGGTCAAGGTGCAGGCTTCCGAGACGCTTGGGCGCGTCGTCGATCGCGCGGTGCAGGTCTTCGGCGGCATGGGCTTCTGCAAGGAGCTGGCCATCGAACGCTATTACCGCGATGCGCGCGTCTATCGCATCTTCGACGGCACCTCGGAGATTCATCGCGGCATCATCGCCCGCAACGCGATGAAGCGCGGCGCAGCGCTGTTCGACCTTCATCGATAAAAACATGAGAAAGCTCATTACCGCGGACGCGGCGGCCAGGCTCGTGCGAACCGGCGATGTCGTCAGCATCAGCTCGTCCAGCGCGCTCGGCTGCCCCGACAAGATTCTCGCGGCCATCGGCGAGCGCTTCGAGCGCGAGGGACAGCCGCGCGACCTCACGACGCTGAACCCGATCGCCGCGGGCGACATGTACGGCGTCAAGGGCATCGATCATCTCGCCCGGCCCGGGCTGCTCGCGCGCACGCTCGCGGGCTCGTATCCGAGCGGCCCGTCGTCGCTGCCGATGCCGAACATCTGGCGCATGATCGCCGACAACGAAATCGAGGCCTACAACGTTCCGAGCGGCATCCTGTTCGACATGCACCGCGACGCCGCCGCGAAGCGTCCCGGCGTGCTGACCAAGGTCGGAATGGGCACGTTCGTCGATCCCGATTTACAGGGCTGCGCGATGAACGCCGCCGCCGCCGCGCGTCCGGTCGTGCGCAAGGTGTCCTTCGATGGCGATGACTGGCTCTACTTCCCGGCGATCGCGCCGCGCGTGGCGATCATCCGCGCGACCACGGCCGACGAAGCGGGCAATCTCGGCTACGAACACGAAGGCGCGCTGCTGGGCGGCATCGATCAGGCGCTGGCCGCGCGCAACAACGGCGGCATCGTGATCGCGCAGGTCAAGCGCGTGGTGAAATCCGGCACGCTGCGGCCGCACGACGTGCGGGTGCCCTGCAATCTGGTCGATTACGTCGTGGTCGATCCGGACCAGTGGCAGACCACGCAGACGCCCTACGATCCCGCGATCAGCGGCGAAGTCACGCTTCCGATGGATTCGTTCGAGCCGACGCCGTGGGGACCGGAGAAGGTCATCGCCCGCCGCGCCGCGATGGAGCTCGCGCATGGGTACGCGGCCAATCTGGGCTTCGGCATTTCGGCCAATGTGCCGCGCATCCTGCTCGAGGAAGGCTTGCACGGCGAAGTGACGTGGGCGATCGAACAGGGCGCGGTCGGCGGCATGCCTTTGCTCGGGTTTGCGTTCGGTTGCGCATCGAACGCGGACGCGATCGTCGCGTCGCCGAATCAGTTCACGTATTTTCAGGGCGGCGGCTTCGACATCGCACTGCTGTCCTTTCTGCAAGTCGACGCCGATGGCAGCGTGAATGTCTCCCGGCTCGCGTCGAAACCGTATCTGACGGCGGGATGCGGCGGCTTCGTCGATATCACCGCTCATGCGCGCCGCATCGTGTTCTCGGGCTTTTTCACCGCGGGCGCGCAGCTGGAAGTCGGCGGCGGCAGGCTCGCGATCGTCAAGGAAGGCCGCACGCGCAAGTTCGTCCGGACGGCCGAGCAGATCACGTTCTGCGGCCGCGTGGGGCGCGAGCGCGGGCAGCGCGTGACCTACGTGACCGAACGCTGCGTCATCGATCTTCTCGATGACGGGCTGACCGTGCGCGAGATCGCTCCCGGCGTGGATTTGCAGCGCGACATTCTGGATCAGGCCGAGGTTGCGCTAAAGGTCGCCTCGGATCTGCGTCAGATGGATGCAGCGCTTTTCACCGATGCGCCCTTCGGACTCCGGCTCAAACCTCGCGAAGGACGCCATGACTGATCGCTTCGTTTCCATCGTTCGCGATGCGGCTGTCGCCATCGTCACGCTGAACCGGCCGGACAAGCTCAATGCGCTGACGCCCGCCATGCTGGATCAACTCGAAGATGCGGCCCGCGCGATCGAAGCCGACGATGAGACGCGCGTCGTCATCCTCGCGGGCGGCGGCGTGAAGGCGTTCTGCGTCGGCGCGGACATCAACGAATGGGCCGCGCTCAGGCCGCTGGACATGTGGCGCCACTGGGTACGGCGAGGTCATCAGGTCTTCGACCAATGGGCGCGGCTGCGTCAGCCCGTGATCGCGGCGATCAACGGTCATGCCTTCGGCGGCGGGCTGGAACTGGCGATCACGGCCGACGTGCGTATCGCGGCCGAAGAGGCCCGTTTCGCGCTGCCGGAGGCATCGATTGCCACTTGCCCCGGCTGGTCGGGCACGCAGCGGCTCGTGCGTCTGACCGGCGCGAGCCACGCAAAATACCTCGCCTTGAGCGGCGCGCGCGTGACGGCCGCGGACGCGCGGGCGTGCGGCCTTGTGCACGAGGTCGTGCCGCAGGACCGCGTGCTGGAACGTGCGCATCGACTGGCGCTGGACATGGCGGCGCGCGCGCCGGTGGCGCTGCAACTGACCAAACAGTTGCTCAACGCCGCCAGCGGCGAGGAAACCGGCTCGACTCTCGAAGCGATGGCGGGCGCGCTCGCCGCGAGCACCGAGGATGCCGCGGAGGGCATCCGCAGTTTTAGCGAGAAGCGGCCGCCGATTTACGTCGGACGTTGATGCTCAGCAGCACTCGAACAGGCGCTCGCGGCAGATCCGCAACGTCTCGTCGGCCGGGCGCGCCCACCAGTCGAGCCGGGAAAAAATCTCCACTTCGACGGGACCGTCGTAACCGGCGGCTTCCACCGCCGCGCGCAGCCGCTTGAGATCGATGACGCCATCGCCCATCATTCCGCGGTCCTGCAACGGATCGCGGGTTTCGACCAGCCAGTCGCATACGTGCAGCGCGAGGATCCGGTCGCCCGCGCGCGCGATGGCGGGCATCAGCGCCGGATCCCACCAGACATGGTAAGCGTCGATGGCCACGCCGAAGCCTCCCTCGCGCGACGGGTCCAGCCGGTCGCACCAGTCCAGCGCCTGGTCGAGCGTATTGAGCAGGCTGCGATCGGCCGCGTACACCGGATGCAAGGGCTCGAGCGCGACGCGCACGCCTGTTTCGTTCATCGTCGGCTGCAAGGCGGCGAGACCGTCGAGAATCTGCTCGCGTGCATCGTCGATATCGCGCGAACCGGGCGGCAATCCGCCGACGACGGCGACGAGCATCGGCGCGCCCAGCACGGCCGCGGTCTCCAGCGCGCGGCGGTTGGAATCGATCGCGGCGCGACGGCCCGCGGCGTCGTTGGCCGCGAAATACGCCGTGCGGCAATACGCGCCGACCTTCAGGCCGGCCGCGCGGATCGCACTGGCGGCTGCTTGCGGATTGTTCTCGTCGATTTCCTGACGCCACGGCGTGATCCAGCCGAAGCCCTGTTCGGCGATGCGTCCGGCCGTGACTTCGATCGGCTCGCGATAGCCGAGCGTGCCCGTGTTGATGCAGCAGAGATCGCCGCGCCCGTTAAGTTCACGCATGGTTCACCTCAGAAACGTTGGATCATCGGGCCGCCGTCGACGCAGCCATCGTGCGGATCACGCGGGCCACGTGTGCCCGCGAGGCCGAGCGCGGCGGCCGCGTCGGGGTCACGTTATCGGCGAGCAGATTGTTCGTGCGTCGACCTGGGCGGGGCGGTCAGGGCACGCTCGGCCTGGTCAAAAGACTCTAAGGCAAGTAGATCGATCTAGCAAGTGCTACGCGGCCGCGTTACGTTCAGCGGCATCGGATCGTGTGCGGTGAAACGCTGATCTGCGAATTTCGCGCGACGCGCGCGCTGTGTGTCAAGCAAGCCGATGGAAAGCTGAAAGCCGTCGAGATTCCCGACTTCATCCGTGCGGCGTGCGCGTGAAAGCATGTGACTGCCGTCCTTCAGGCAGAGCGCTCGCTTCCATCGGCGGCTGGCGGCGCTTTCACGAAGCTCGCGATGCTCGCGTCATATCTCGATCCGTTTCCGCCCAGTGCGACGGTCGCTCGCCGCGCGCTATCGAGCAACATCGCCAATGCTGCATCGATGACCGCCGGAGCATCGAAACGGCCCTTGGGTCCTGAAAGCGTCAACGCGCCCTGCAACTCGCCGGTCGAATTGAACACGGGCACCGAGGCCGATGCCGTTTCCGGATCCCTCTCGCCAAACGAGGTGGCCCATAGCCGTTCGCGGATCTCTTGCCAGCGCGGATCCTGTGTCTCCGAGAACGCGAGCAGGACTTTGCCGGAGGCGCCCTTATCGATCGCGAACTCCTCTCCGACGCGAATCGATACCCGAACGCTGCGGCTAGGTTCGACGCGATACAACACGAGACGTTGATCGCCCTGGCGTACGTAGAAACTGGCCGTTTCGCCCAAGTCCCGGCTCAACTGCTGAAGCAACGGTTCGATCACAGGCCCCACCTGAAACGACCGCTGATAGAGCGTCGCAAGCCGCAACGGCTGATGACCGATTGCGTATTGCCCGTCGCTCAACTTCCGGATGAATCCGCCATGCTCCAAAGCGCCGAGCAGTCTCAAAACCGTACTCTTATAAAGCTCGGTCCGGCGTGAAAGCTCGGTCAGGGTCAGCTGGTCGTCGGTCGGCCCGAAGGCATTGAGTATGGCGAACGCCCGGTCAAGAACGGCGACGCCGCTCGACGCCTCGTTCGTATCGGACGGCTGGTCTTCCTTGGTCATGCACCGCTCCCGAATCAAATTCCACGACTATACAGTTCTATCCGGTAGAACTCTAGTTCTGAAATCCGGGGTTAACCCCGCTTTCAGTGATAGACATCTTCGCCTAAAGTTCTCTCTAACAAAACACAGGTCTATCTGACAGAACGAAGGAGCGAAATGAGCGCCTCACATCGCCGAATACTGATCAGCGAAGTCGGCCCGCGCGACGGCTTGCAGAGCATCCGAAGCGTCATGCCGACGTCCGCGAAACTCGAATGGATATCCGCGCTGGCGGCAGCGGGACTCAAGGAGATCGAAGTGGGATCGTTCGTTCCGCCGAAACTTCTGCCCCAAATGGCCGATATCCGCGAAGTCGTCGCTCACGCGTTATCCATTCCGGACCTTCGTGTCGCTGTACTGGCGCCGAACCTGCGCGGCTCGCAAAGCGCGTTCGAAGCCGGCGTCCATAAAGTCACGTTGCCGGTGTCCGTCACCGATGAACATGCGTTGGCTAATGTCCGCAAAACGACCGCGCAGTTGATCGATGAGGTGCGCAGCATCGTCGCGCTGCGCGATGAGCAGTTCCCCGGAACAGAAATCGAAGCGGGTGTATCGGTCGCATTCGGCTGCACGATCGCGGGCACCGTGACCGACGACCAGACGATGCGCATGTGCCTCGCGATGGCCGAATGCGGTGTCGACGAAATCGGCCTGTCCGATACGAGCGGTTATGCCAACCCCGTTCAGGTTCGCCGCCTGTTTCGCCGGCTGCAATCGGAAGTCGGCGCGAAGGCGGGCGGCGCTCATTTCCACAACACGCGCGGTCAAGGCCTGGCGAATGTCGTGGCGGCACTCGATGCCGGCGTCACCACGATCGATTCGAGTCAGGCGGGCCTCGGCGGCTGTCCCTACGCGCCGGGCGCGACGGGGAACATCGTTACCGAAGACCTCGCGTTTCTACTCGAGGCGATGGGCTACGACACGGGCATGGACATCGACAAGCTCATTGCCGCGCGCTCGATCCTCGCACAGGCGCTTCCGGGCGAAGCGCTCTACGGACACGTACAGGACGCGGGATTGCCGAAAGGTTTCTCGTACGCAGACGGGCGCGCGCCGAGTGCGCCCCAGCCGGAAGGCTGTTTGTTGGGAGCGGCGCAATGAGCGAAGTGCAATCGGATCAGTCCTTGCCGTACAGCGGCGTGCGCGTCGTAGAGATGACGCACATGGTGATGGGGCCGACGTGCGGCATGGTGCTGGCAGACCTCGGCGCGGAAGTGATCAAGGTCGAGCCGATCACCGGCGACAGCACCCGCAATCTGCGAGGCTCGGGAGCAGGCTTCTTCAGCACGTTCAACCGCAACAAGAAAAGCATCGCCGTCGATCTGAAGGACCCGCGCGGCGTGGAGATCGTGCACAAGCTGCTTGCGAACGCCGATGTCTTCAGCGAGAACTTCAAGAGCGGCACCGTGGACAAGCTCGGCCTCGGCTATTCGGCCTTGTGCAGACTCAATCCTCGTCTGATCTATGTGTCGCACAAGGGCTTCCTGCCCGGTCCCTACGACCATCGCACCGCGCTCGACGAAGTCGTGCAGATGATGGGCGGTCTCGCGTACATGACCGGTCCCGAAGGCAGACCCTTGCGGGCAGGCACGAGCGTCAACGACATCATGGGCGGCATGTTCGGCGCGATCGGCGCAATGGCGGCGCTGGCACAACGCGAGCGGACCGGCCGCGGACAAGAGGTGCAGAGCGCCCTGTTCGAGAACAACGTGTTTCTCGTGGCGCAGCACATGATGCAATACGCCGTGACGGGACAAACCGCCGCGCCGATGCCAAGCCGCATTTCGGCCTGGGCAGTCTATGACGTCTTTTCGGTGAAGAACGGCGATCAGATCTTCCTGGCGGTCGTCTCCGATACGCAATGGGCGCTCTTCTGCGATGCCTTCGGCCTCGACGATCTGAAGGCCGACGCGCGTATCGCCAGCAACAATCAGCGCGTGCAAGCCCGCGAATGGCTGATGCCGCGGCTTCGCGCCCACATGGAAGCGTTCACTGCTGCCGAGATCGGCGCCATCTTCGAGCGCTGCGGGCTGCCGTACGCGCCGATCACGAAGCCGCAGGATCTTTTCGACGATCCGCATCTGCTCGCAACGGACGGACTTGCCGATGTCACCCTGCCATCCGACGCAAGCGGCGCGGGCAAAGCAGTACAGACGAAGACCGCATTGCTGCCTTTGACCCTTGGCGGCGAGCGTCTGCGGCTTCGCGCAGGTCCGCCTTCGCTGGGTCAGGACACGCAGGCGCTGCTTCTGGAGCTGGGTTACTCATCGGAAGACCTGAGGCAGTTGGCGGACGCCGGCATCGTGAAGTGCCAGGCGGCCTTTTCCCACGATCCTTCCAGTCCCTCCGCCAACGAACTGGCGAGCGCCTGAGCACAACAGCATAAAAGGAACGCCGCTTCGCGTAGGCCGGCATGAGCCCGCGCGTTGGGTATTCCGTCCGGAGACGAAGCATGACATCCATTTCATCGAACATGACGGCCGAGAGCGCGGTCGATACGACGCTCGAACAGCAGGCCGTCAGAAAGGCCGCGTGGCGTTTCATCCCCTTGCTTGCGCTCGCCTATTTCTTCAACTATCTCGATCGCACCAGCGTCGGGTTCGCCGCGCTGACGATGAACCGCGACCTCGGCTTGACCGCGACGCAGTTCGGCTGGGGCGCGGGCATCATGTTCGCGGGTTATTGCCTGTGCGAAGTGCCGAGCAACCTGGCGCTGTATCGCTTCGGCGCCCGGCGATGGCTCGCGCGCATCATGATCACGTGGGGCTTCTTCGCCGCCGCGACGGCGCTCGCGGTTGGACCGACGAGCTTCTACGTGATTCGTCTTCTGCTGGGAATCGGCGAGGCCGGATTCTTCCCTGGCGTGATCTTCTTCCTCGCAGTGTGGTTTCCGGCCAGTTATCGCACTCGGGTGCTCGCATGGTTCACGGTCTCGACGCCGCTTTCGTCGCTAGTGGGCGGACCGCTGTCGACCTGGCTGCTGAAGATGGACGGCTTGCTCGGCCTTGCCGGATGGAAATGGATGTTTATCGTCGAAGGCCTGCCGGCGTGCATTCTCGGCTTCTTCGTCCTGAAGATGCTCGCGGACAAACCCGCCGATGCGAAGTGGCTCTCGCCCGAGGAGCGTCAGGCGCTGCAAAGCGCGTTCGATCGCGAGGGCACTGCGAGCCAGAAGAAAAAGGATTTCGGCGCAGCGCTCAAAGATGTGCGGATGTACATCCTCGCGATGATTTCCTTCGGCTTCACGATGGGCTCCTACGGCATCGGCATATGGCTGCCGCAGATGCTCAAGGCGCACGGCATGAGCGTGACCCAGACGGGCTGGGTATCGGCGGTGCCGTATTTCTTCGCGACCATCGCGCTCTTGTGGTGGGCGAAGCGCGTCGATCGCCGCGGTGGCCATATCGCCAACCTCGCGGCTGGTCTTTTCATCGGCGCGATCGCGCTCGGCATCTCGACATATTTTCAGCAACTGGTGCCTGCGTTGACGGGCATCACGCTGGCGTTGATCGGCACCATCGCAGGCCGAACGATTTTCTACACGCTGCCTGCCCGGTTCCTGTCGGGTCAGGCGGCCGCCGGCGGACTGGCGCTGATCAACTCCATCGGCGCGCTGGGCGGCTTTGCCGGTCCGTATCTGGTCGGCTATCTGAAGGATAGTTTCGGCACGTTCACCGCGGGCATGATCGGTCTGGCCGTCGTACTCGCGTTCACGACGTTGCTGACGCTTTCCCTCTACGCGTTCAACAAGGGAAAGTGACCATGCAAACTCTTCAATCGATTCACCGGCGCCGGCTGCTTGGCGCGGTCGCCGCATCCATCGCGATGCCCGCGCTGAGCGTGCGCCACGCATTCGCCAAAGAGGAAACGCGCAGTATGAGTACGACCAGCAATTACCTGCCGGTTCGGGCAGAGTGGCTTGCATCCGGAAAGGAAGCGGCGCTCGAACCGGAGATGCCGATCATCGACGCGCATCACCACTTTTATGAGCGCCCGGGTTGGACGTATTTGCTCGACGAGTATCTCGAGGATGCACGGTCCGGGCACAACATTACCGCGTCTGTCTTCATGCAGGCGCTTACGCGGTACCGCACCACGGGTCCGGAACCGATGCGGCCGATCGGCGAAGTGGAGTATGTGGCTCAAGTCACCGCGCCGATGCAGGAAGAGAAGCCGCAGGTAGCGAAGGGCATCGTCGGATACGCGGATCTCCGTCGCGGCGCTGCCGTGCGAGACGTACTCGAAGCGGAACTCGAGGCCGGCGACGGCCGCTTGCGCGGTGTACGGCACCTCGTAACCTGGGATGCGGACGCCACGCTAGTGAACCCGCTTTCGGCAGTTCCTCGCGGGCTTCTGCTCGACTCCGGTTATCGTGCGGGCGTCGCGCAGTTGAAAGCCTTGGGCCTCTCCTACGACGCATGGCTGTTCTTCCCTCAGCTTCCCGAATTGTTCGATTTGGCGAAGGCAAATCCCGACACGCCGTTCATCGTCAATCACTGTGGGGGAGTGGTCAGAATCGCCAGCTACGCGGATCAGCGCAAGGAGGTCTTCGATGCATGGTCGCGTTCGATGCGCGAACTTGCGCGGTTGCCGAACGTTTATGTGAAGGTGGGCGGACTCGGAATGCGTATCAACGGTTTCGACTTCGAAAAAGGTGAGCGGCCACCTTCATCGATTGAATTGTCCGAAGCCTGGAAGCCGTGGATGCTGACCTGCATCGAAGCGTTCGGCGCGGATCGCTGCATGTTCGAAAGCAATTTTCCGGTCGATAAGGGTTCTTACCCGTTCAGTAACGGCTGGAACGCGTTCAAGCGATTGACTTCACAGGCAAGTGCTGCGGAACGTCAGGCGTTGTTTCGGGGGACGGTTTCGAGGGTGTATCGCCTGGGCTGAGTTGGCTGAGCTGTCAGGGGCGAGATCGCCCCTGACCCGCAAGCGTCACCGCGTTTGACCCACCAGCGCCATCAGAGAACCAATCCGGACTCTTCACAGCAGAATCGGGACTTTGCCCTTCGAAACCTTCTTCAAATTTAAGCCGGATTTTCTGGCCTGCGCTATTTTCACCGCTCGGCACACCGGACAGCAGCTTCCGGTCCGAATGGTGCTCTCGGGCCTTGCACTCCAGGTATGCCCGTCCATGCATTGCCATTCCAACGGCGTGATGGTGTTGACGTCGGTCTCCGACAAACACTTGCCACCGTGCATCGCAGCGGCGTCGTGCATCTTCTCAACGCCTAGACGTGTCCGTTCGACCGCACAGGTCCGGCACCAATGGCCGATCATGATCTTCACGGGCTTCGCCTGCCACGTATGCCCCTTTGCACATCCCCAGCGCAATAGGACACTATTGTTTGTGTAATCGTCGGACAGGCACTTTCCGCCGTAACCTGCGGCAAATTTCGTGCGTGTTTCCAATGCCCAGACGCTTGCGATCGAAGGCACACACCGGACACCGGCTTCTGTTGACCTTACCGAGCTTGGCACGCCAGCGATGTCCTTCTTCGCACTGCCAAAGCAGAGACGTTTGCGCATCGGTATAGTGCTTCGAAACACAGCGCCCGCTATGTTTTGCTGCCAGTACCTGCATATCGTTCTGCATTCGCTCGACAGGCATAGCCCGCCGCGCTCCTCGGCGATCTCGCAAATATGCTCAAGCGTATCGGCAAGCGTGAACGTCTCTTGAACCGGCGGCGGTGAGATGCGCGAGTGTCAAAAAGCCCGAGTGGGTCACGTGACCCACTTTGTCCCCGAGTGTCCCCGAAAGCGCCTTATCAGGGACGCAAATCCGCTAACCCCCTGATACTTTTGAGCAAGTGCTGGTGGGCCGGGTGGGGCTCGAACCCACTATCGGTCGATTATGAGTCGACAGCTTATACCAGTTAAGCTTCCGGCCCTGTGCAGGCAGAGCGTGCAAAAAGAAAGCGCCGCAAACGGCGCTTCCTGTCACTTCAGATCATTGCGCGAGGCGACTACGAAGGGTAGCGAGTTTGCCTCACAACGCCTCTCAAAACAAGTCCCGTCAGTTGCCTTCGAGGAACGACTTCAACTTGTCCGACCGGCTCGGATGCCGCAGCTTGCGCAGCGCCTTCGCCTCGATCTGGCGAATCCGCTCACGCGTCACGTCGAACTGCTTGCCGACCTCTTCCAGCGTGTGATCCGTGCTCATCTCGATCCCGAACCGCATGCGCAGCACCTTCGCCTCGCGCGGCGTCAGCGAATCGAGCACGTCCTTCACGACGTCGCGCATCGATGCATGCAGCGCGGCATCGGACGGCGCCACCGTGTTCGTATCCTCGATGAAATCGCCGAGATGCGAATCGTCGTCGTCGCCGATCGGCGTTTCCATGGAGATCGGCTCCTTCGCGATCTTCATGATCTTGCGGATCTTGTCCTCGGGCATTTCCATCTTCTCGGCGAGCGTCGCCGGATCCGGCTCGAGCCCGGTCTCCTGCAAGATCTGCCGCGAAATACGGTTCATCTTGTTGATCGTTTCGATCATGTGGACCGGAATGCGAATGGTGCGCGCCTGATCCGCGATCGAACGCGTGATCGCCTGACGAATCCACCACGTCGCGTACGTCGAAAACTTGTAGCCGCGACGATATTCGAACTTGTCCACCGCCTTCATCAAGCCAATGTTGCCTTCCTGGATCAGATCGAGGAACTGCAGGCCACGATTCGTGTACTTCTTCGCGATGGAAATCACGAGGCGCAGATTCGCCTCCGTCATTTCGCGCTTCGCCTGACGCGCCTTCAACTCGCCCGCCGCCATCTGACGGTTGGTTTCCTTCAGATCCTTCAACGGCAGAACGACGCGCGCCTGCAAATCCAGCAGACGCTGCTGCTGCTCGCGGATCGCCGGAATATTGCGCTCCAGCACCGCGCTGTACTCGTGACCCTCGGCGACGACCTTGTCGGACCATTCGAGATCCGTCTCGTTGCCGGGGAATCGCGTGATGAACTCGGCGCGCGGCATGCCGCACTTGTCGACAACCGTATGCAGGATCTGCCGCTCGACCTGACGCACTTCGTCCACTTGCGCGCGCAGCGTATCGCACAGGCGCTCGACGGTACGCGCGGTGAAGCGAATGTTCATGAGTTCCGTCTGAATGGCTTCCTGCGCCTTCAGATACGCCTTCGATTTATAGCCTTCCTTCTCGTAGGCGCGGCGCATCTTGTCGAACCATTCGCTGATGAGCGCGAACTTCTCGAGCGACTGGAGCTTGAGTGCTTCGAGTTGAGCGGCGTTCGCGCTTGCCTGCGCGCTGCCGTCGTCCTCTTCTTCCTCTTCCTCTTCGCCCTCTTCCGCGGTCTCTTCTTCTTCCGATTCGATCGCTTCCGCTTCCTGCTCGGAGAAGCCATCGGTGTCCTGCGCGTTCGGATCGATCAGGCCGTCGACGAGTTCATCGACGCGCACTTCCTCGTTCTGCACGCGCTCGGCCATCGCGAGAATGTCGGCGATGGTCGTCGGGCACGCGGAGATCGCCATGACCATGTGCTTGAGGCCGTCTTCGATGCGCTTCGCGATCTCGATTTCGCCTTCGCGCGTCAACAGTTCGACGGTGCCCATCTCGCGCATGTACATGCGGACCGGATCGGTCGTGCGGCCGAATTCGGAATCGACCGTGGAAAGCGCGACTTCGGCCTCTTCCTCGACTTCGTCGTCGGACGACGCGTTCGGCGCGTTGTCGTTCAGCAGCAGCGTTTCGGCATCGGGCGCTTGCTCGTACACCGCCACGCCCATGTCATTGAACGTGCTGATGATGCCTTCGATCGCCTCGGTTTCCGTGAAGTTGTCCGGAAGGTGGTCGTTGATCTCGCCGTAGGTGAGGAAGCCGCGCTCCTTGCCGAGCTTGATGAGCGCGCGCAGCTTGCCGCGCCGCTCTTCCAATTCCTCGACGGTGCCGGGCGCGCTCGACGAGAACGCGTCCTTCAGCAGCGCTTTTTCCTTCGCGCGGCGATCGCGGGCCTTCGCCTTTTCGACCTTCGCCGCAGGAGCGGCGCCAGACTCTGCGTTTTGCATTGCGTCGTCTTCGACGGATACATCGTTCAGCTTTTTCGTCATGGAGTTCGCCATACCGGCTTTAGTCTCGACTCGCGGCTGCTGGACAACAGCCGATGGAACCGTGAATACCCAATACGCGCACGCTGCTTCGTCCTGCGTGCCCTGCCCGGGGCGCCATCGCGGTTCGGACGAGTGTGAATCGTCTCCTCGCCCTACCCTCGATAGCAGCCGCTTCCCTTGCGCCCGTCTGTTCGCCGGCGTGCTTATCGGCCCGTTTCGTGTGACTTATGCGGCGTGTGCCACCTTCGTCGCCTACGGCCCATTCAGCCAGCGCCTTCCTGCTTCGCTTCCCTCTGCAAACAACTTCACATGCCCTTTGCCAACTGCTCGACCGCTGCCGCCCATCTACCGTGAAAAAACGACGAAAGCGCCTGAACAGTTGACAAAAAGCAATTCACTTGAACTTTTTATTATAGCATTCTCACCTTGCGCCATCCGCGCCGGCGCCCCGCCCAGCCTTGATCTGCGCCACTCTCGCCGACAACTCCGAGAACTCCGCGACCTCTTCCGCCGACAGACTCGATTGCCGCGCCAGTTGATCCAGCCGCGCCCGGTAGCTGTCGTGCCTCAGCTTCACCACTGTTGCTTGCAATTCTTCCGCCAGCAGACGCTTTTGTTCCTCGACTCGCTGCGCCGCGTCCTCATCGGACGGATCGCGCATCAGCAAATCGCGAACGTTTTCATCATAGGCGAGAATTTCCTGAAAGATATCGTCGTATGTGGGCGCGTTTGCTGCATTTCTCAAGATCTCCGACAGCAACTGGAACTGCGCGGCATCGCCGAGTTCGCGCGCGTGCGAGATCACTTCGCTGAACAATTCGCCGTGCTCGGTCATCGTTACGAGGGTGCGCTCGCTGTCCTGATCGAGCGAAACCGCGATGCCCGGATACATCACCAGATTGCGCAGCGCGCGCTGTTCCTGTCCGGTGACGCGGCGCCGCTCGCTCTTCGGCACGTTTGCCCGCGCGACGGCCGCAGCGCGCGAATCGATGTCGCATAGCGCGGCGATTTCGGTGAACGGCGTGTCGAGCCGGTCCGCGAGCATATGCAGGATCTGCACCCGCAACGCGTTTGCGGGCAGCGCCTGCAGCAGCGGTTTAGCGTCGAAGAGCGCTTTCGCTCGGCCTTCGGGCTGCTCCAGCTCCTTGTCGTTCAGTACCTCGTTCAGTAGGAACTGCGACAGCGGCATCGCGCGATCGACCTGCTCGCCGAACCCGTCCGTGCCGAACTCGCGCACGTAGCTGTCCGGATCGTGCTCCTTCGGCAGAAAGAGGAACTTGATGGTCCGGTTGTCCGCAGCGTGCGGCAGCGCCGCTTCCAGCGCGCGACGCGCGGCTCGCCGCCCGGCCGAATCGCCGTCGAAACTGAAGACGACGGTATCCGTCTGACGAAACAGCTTCTGCACGTGGATCGGCGTACACGCCGTGCCGAGCGTCGCCACGGCGTTCGCAAAACCCAGTTGAGCGAGCGCGACGACGTCCATATACCCTTCGACGACGAGCACGTAACCCAGTTCACGAATCGCCAAGCGCGCTTCGAACAGGCCGTACAGCTCGCTGCCCTTGCTGAACAGCGGCGTCTCCGGCGAGTTCAGATATTTAGGCTCGCCCCCGTCGAGCACGCGCCCGCCGAAGCCGATCACGTTGCCCTTCACATTGCGGATCGGGAACATCACGCGTTCGCGAAAACGATCGTAACGTCGCGCCTGTCCTTGAGAATCCGTTTTTTCGCTGACGATCACCAAACCCGACTCGACCAGGTTTTCATCCCGATAATCGGGAAAGGCCGCCTCGAGGTTCTGCCAGCCATCCGGCGCGTAGCCGAGCCCGAAGCGCGCGGCGACCTCACCGGTCAAGCCGCGCTTTTTCAGATATTCGATGGCGTTCGGCGCGCCGCGCAACTGCTTGCGATAGAAATCGCACGCCGTCTGCATGACGTCCGTCAACGCGACGCTGACCGCCTTGCTCGGTGCGCTGTCGCCGCCGCCACCGCGGAACGAGTTGGAAGGCTCCTGCGGAACCGTCAGGCCGGCGCCTTGCGCCAGGTCTTTCACGGCCTCGGGAAACGTGAGCCCGGTATGCTCCATCAGAAAGCCGATCGCGGTGCCGTGCGCGCCGCAGCCGAAGCAGTGATAGAACTGCTTGGTCGGGCTGACCGTGAACGACGGGCTTTTCTCGTTGTGAAATGGGCAAAGGCCCATGAAATTCGCGCCGCCCTTTTTTAACTGGACGTAGCGGCCCACCACGTCGACGATGTCGACGCGGTTGAGCAAATCCTGCAGGAAAGCGTGCGGAATCACCGATCGAAAGCTGCGGACGTTACTTGGCGAGTGCGGCTTTCACCTGCGCGGAGACGGCGGTCATGTCGGCCTTGCCGGCGAGCTTCGGCTTCAGCACGCCCATCACCTTGCCCATGTCCTGCGGCCCGGCGGCGCCGGTCGCGGCGACGGCTGCCTGGACTTCGGCAGCGATCGCTTCGGCGGAAAGCTGTTCGGGCATATACGCCGCCAGCACCGCCAGCTCCGCTTTCTCCTTGTCGGCGAGATCGGTGCGGCTCGCGGCTTCGAACTGGCTGATCGAATCCTTGCGCTGCTTGATCATCTTGTCGATGACGGCGGTGATGCCCGCGTCGTCGAGCGTGACGCGATCGTCGACTTCGCGCTGCTTGATTGCCGCGAGCAGCAGACGAATCGTGCCGAGACGCTCGGTTTCCTTCGCGCGCATGGCAGTCTTCATGTCGTCGTTGATCTGGTCTTTGAGGCTCATCGTTCACCCGGTGCAATTGCGAAAGTTTGAATTCCGGCCGGCGCGCGGCGGTCCCGCGAAAGCAAAAACCCGCTTGGGAACGCCTCCTCAAGCGGGATTAGCAGACAGCCTTCCTGGCGCCAGCGGAAAGCGGAGAGAATCCTCCGATGACCGTCCGAGTATAGCAAACGGGTCCGCGTTTCGAGACTCGCCAAAACCCCCGGACGGACGCCCTCAGGCGGTCGTCGCCGCGTCTCGCGCGTACTCCGCGGCGGCCTTGCCCGCGGCGACGCCCGAAGCCCACGCCCACTGGAAGTTATAGCCGCCGAGCCAGCCGGTGACATCGACCGCCTCGCCGATGAAATACAGCCCCGCGACGCGCTCGCTCATCATCGTCGCGGATGAAAGCTCGCGCGTGTCGACGCCGCCGCGCGTGACTTCCGCCTTGCGATAGCCTTCGGTGCCGCTCGGCGTGAGCGTCCAGTCCGACAGCGATGCGCCGATCGCTTTCAGCGTGCGATCCGGCAGATCGGCGAGGCGCGCGTCGACCGGCACGCGCTGCGCTTCGAGCCACGCGTGCGCGAGACGCGCGGGAACGTGCTCGGCCAGAAAATTGCCGATCTGCTTTTTCGAGCCGGCTTTGGCTTCGATCAGCATGGCGGTCGGATCGAGGTCGGGAAGCAGATCGACGTGAATCGGCTCCGACGTGTTCCAGTAGCTCGAAATCTGCAGCACGCCCGGCCCCGACACGCCGCGATGCGTGAGCAGCAAGTCTTCGTCGAATTCGCCGCGCGTCTTGCCTTTGCCCGTGCTGATGCGAACCGGCAGCGAAAGCCCCGACAGCTGCGCGAACGGCGCCCAGTCGGCGGACGTGAACGTGAGCGGCACGAGCGCCGGACGCGTATCGACGAGCTTGTGGCCGAACTGCTTGGCGACGCGATAGCCGAAATCCGTCGCGCCGATCTTCGGAATCGACAGGCCGCCGGTCGCGATCACGAGCGCCGCCGCGCCGATCGTGCCCGCGTTCGTATCGAGCGCGAAACGCGCGCCGTCGTGACGGACCTCATGCACGGCGACCGGACGCCGCCACGCGACGCGACCGGCATCGCACTCGCTTTTGAGCACGTCGATGATGGTCTCGCTGGAGTCGTCGCAGAAGAGCTGGCCCTTGTGCTTCTCGTGCCACTTCACGCGGTATTGCTTGAGCAGCGCGAGAAAATCGCGCGGCGTGTAGCGGGCGAGCGCGGAGCGGCAAAAATGCGGATTCGCCGACAGAAAATTGGCAGGCTGCGCGTTGATGTTCGTGAAGTTGCAGCGCCCGCCGCCGGAGATGCGGATTTTTTCGGCGAGACGCTCTGCGTGGTCGAGAAGGACGACGCGGCGTCCGGATTGAGCGGCCACGGCCGCGCACATCATGCCGGCCGCGCCCGCGCCGATGACGGCGATATCGAAGGATTCCATGGCGCGCATTTTACCTTCGACACGCTCGATCACGCCCGCTGCTATACTTTTCTGTTCCTCTAACGCATTGAATCCATGCTAGTTCTAGGCATCGAAAGCTCCTGCGACGAAACCGGCCTCGCACTCTACGACACCGAGCGCGGCCTGCTTTCGCACGCCCTTCATTCGCAGATCGCGATGCATCGCGATTACGGCGGCGTCGTGCCCGAACTGGCTTCGCGCGATCACATCCGCCGCGCGCTGCCGCTGCTGGAGGAAGTGCTCGACAAGTCCGGCGCACAGCGCGGCGACATCGACGCCATCGCGTTCACGCAAGGGCCGGGGCTCGCGGGGGCGCTGCTCGTCGGCGCGAGCATCGCGAATGCGCTGGCGATGGCGTGGGACAAGCCGACCGTCGGCATCCATCATCTGGAAGGGCATTTGCTGTCGCCGCTGCTCGTCGACGCGCCGCCGCCCTTTCCGTTCGTCGCGCTGCTCGTGTCCGGCGGACACACGCAGTTGATGCGCGTGACCGATGTCGGCGTCTACGAGACGCTCGGCGAAACACTCGACGACGCCGCCGGCGAAGCCTTCGACAAGACCGCGAAGCTGCTCGGCCTCGGCTATCCGGGCGGGCCGGAAGTGTCGCGGCTCGCGGAATTCGGCACGTCCGGCGCGGTCGCGCTGCCGCGTCCGATGCTCCATTCCGGCGATCTCGATTTCAGCTTCAGCGGCCTGAAAACCGCCGTGCTCACGCACAGCCGCAAGCTCGGCAACAACGTCTGCGAGCAGGCCAAGGCCGATCTCGCGCGCGGTTTCGTCGATGCGGCCGTGGACGTGCTCGTCGCTAAATCGCTCGCCGCGCTGAAGAAAACGGGGTTGAAGCGGCTCGTCGTGGCGGGCGGCGTCGGCGCGAACCGGCAGTTGCGCGAGGCGCTGTCGGCGGCGGCGAAAAAGCGCCGCTTCGACGTGCATTACCCCGACCTGTCGCTATGCACCGACAACGGCGCGATGATCGCGCTCGCGGGCGCGCTGCGCCTGTCGCGCTGGCCGGAGCAGGCCCTGCGCGACTACGCGTTCACCGTGAAGCCGCGCTGGGATCTCACGTCGCTCGCGCGCGCCTGAGCCACTTTATCGAGGCGGATTGAACGGCTGCACGATCGCCTTGAAGACGGGCAGCGTTTCGCAGCGATCGCTATGGCCGATGAGCGTCGGCCAGCGCGTCGCGCTGAAAATTTCCGGATGCGCCTCGCGCGCGAAGCGCAGCGCGCAGGCCACGGCGATATCGGCGTGGCCGATTGCATCGCCGAACCAGTAAGGCGTCGCACGCGCAGCGCGGTCCGCTTCCAGCGCATTCAACACACGCTCGACCTGCCCCGTGCAGCGATCGAGCCACGCCTGCGATTTCTCCTTGTGCAGCACGCGTTCGTAGACGAGCGCGACGGCCTTGTCGGCGAGACCGGTCGCGAGCGCGCAGACCTTCAGCGCCTGACGTCGCTCCGGCCCGCCCGATGGAATCAAAGCGCGCGCATCGCCCGCCTCTGCGTCGAGATAGTCGAGGATCATCGTGCTTTCGATGAGCGTATCGCCGGAATCGAGCACGAGCGTCGGCACGCGGCACAGCGGGTTGTACGGCGCGATCTTGTCGGCGTCGCCGAACACCGACCACGGGCGATGCTCGAACGCCATGTCGTAGAGCTTCAGCGCGATGCCGACGCGCCGCACGAACGGGGAATCGTATTGGCCGATGAGAATCAAGATGCGCTCCGCGTGGTGGTGATGACGTGGACGGCCAGTTTAAGCGCGCGCGTGCCTCGGAAACAACGGCCACGCGAGCGACGCGCACACGCCCGCCCCGAGCCAGACCATCGGCCAGGAACCGATCGCGAGCACGTGCGGAATGGCGAGCGGCGTCACGAAAAAGCCGACGAAGACCGCCGTGTTCGCCATGCCGAGCGCGGTGCCCGCGCGTTCGGTGCCCGCGAGCGTCGCCAGTTCCGTGTACGCGACGCCGTGCCATGCCGACACGCAGACGCCCGCGAGAATCAGCATCGCCGCGAGCAAAACGGGCCAATGGACCGCGCCGAGCGCCGTCGCGATACCGAGCACGACGAACGACGCGCACGCGACGATCGTCGATACGCGCAGGTACGTGCGGCGGTTGCGGTGCCGGTCGGTGTGGCGGCCGCTCCAGACGCGCATCGCGATCGCACCGATCTGGAGCGTCGCCATCGTCGTGCTGATCGCGGTCAGGCCGAAGTGCGCGGCGGCGTGCATGAAGATCGTCGCGAAACTCAGCACCGCGAACTGCGGCACGCACAAGATGCCGATGCCCAGCACGACGCGCCAGACCAGCGCGTTTTTCAGCGGCGCGGCGCCTGCGCTCCGAATCGCCCGATGAACTGCTTCAGCCGGCTCGTGAAGCCAGCGCCAGGCGAAAATGCCGGACAGCGCGCACATCGCGGCGAGCGCGCCGAATACCGCCCCGAAACCATGCGACGACGCGAGCCACGGCAGCAACGCCGCGCCGATGCCGCCGCCGAGCGGCACAGCCGTCTGGCGAATGCTCATCGCGAGGCCGCGCTCGCCTTCGCCGAACCACGCCATCACCGCGCGTCCGCTCGACCCATTGACGCTGCCGCCGAGCAGGCCGAGCGCGCACATCGCGAAGACGAGCCAGCCGAAGCTCGCCGTCGCGGGCGTCGCGAACAAAGTCATCGCGACGAGCACCGCGGCCGTCGAAAAAAGACCGGTCAGCAGGACGGGACGGTCGCCCCACTTGTCGGTGAGAACGCCACACGGCAATTCGGACAGCGCGACGCCCAAGCCTAGGGCGCCCAGCACGACGCCCAGTTGCCCGTTGCTCAGATGGTAGGCGCCGCGCACCCAGACGGCGGTCGTCGGAAAGCCCGTCGCCGCCGCCGACACGCTCGCGTTCGCCGCGACGCCCACGCCGAGCACTTTCCAGCGGTGTCCATCGCCGAGTGCGGTTTTGGTGTTCAAAGCGAGAGAAATGGCCATGTCGCAGTCCATCGAAAAGTTGACTGGGGCCAGTTTGAACGCTTAACATCATCCTGAAAATCGCAAAGTTTGCGACGGACCGTTCATCAAATCGGGACTGTCATCATGAGCCAGACAACCTTCGACCTCGCGGTGTTGCGCAGCTTCGTCGCGGGCGTGGACCTCGGGAGTTTCGCGAAAGCAGCCGATCGCGTCGGGCGTTCGACGTCCGCCGTCAGCGCCCAGATTCACAAGCTGGAAGAACAGGCGGGCACACCGCTGTTTCGCAAATCGGGACGCGGGCTCGCACTCACCGATGCCGGCGAGGTCATGCTCAACTACGCGCGGCGGCTCGTCGAGCTGAACGACGAAGCCGCGGTCGCGGTTCGCGGCGTCGATCTGGAAGGCTGGATCCGGCTCGGTCTGCAGGAAGATTTCGGCGAAGTCGTGCTGCCCGATGTGCTCGGACGCTTCGCGCGAGCGCACCCGAAAGTGCGGATCGAAGCGCGCGTCGCGCGGAATACGGAACTGCTGGAGCGCATCGGCGGCGCGCAGCTCGATCTCGCGCTCGTGTGGGGCGCGGCGGGCGTGCCGGATGAAAGTCAGGCGTCGAATCTGCCCGAGCCGATCGCCGCGCCGCCGATGCGCTGGATTGCGTCATCGACCGTTCCCTGGCATTTCGACGCCGACGAGCCCTTGCCGCTCATCGTTTTCGATCGGCCGTGTCTCTTCCACAGCGCGGCGGCGGCGGCGCTCGACCGTGCGGGCATCAAATGGCGTGTGGCGTTCACGAGCCCGAGCCTGTCCGGACTGTGGGCGGCGGCAGCGGCGGGACTCGGCGTGACGGTGCGAACGAGCTACGGCCTGCCGTCGACCGTTCGTCCGCTCGATGGCGGCGAAGGCGGTTTGCCCGCGCTGCCGTCGATTCCGCTCGCGCTGCATCGCGCGTCGGGAAAGGGCTCGCCGCTCGTCGAGCGGCTGGCGTCGCTCGTGGTGGAATCGGTGCGGGAAGCGCACGTTTCCACGGAAACGGCGCTTGCCTAGACGTTCAGGCGTCGCGGCGCTTGTCGCGCTCGATCACGGCATACGCACTGTGATTGTGGATCGACTCGAAGTTCTCGGCTTCGAGCGTATAGGCGACGATGCGCGCGTCGGCGTTCAGGCGCGTCGCGACATCGCGCACGAGGTCCTCGACGAACTTCGGATTTTCATACGCGCGCTCGGTGACGAACTTCTCGTCCGGACGCTTCAGCAAGCCCCACAGTTCGCACGACGCCTCTTCCTCGGCGATGCGGATCAGTTCCTCCACCGCCATCTCGTCGGCCAATTCCGCCGCAATCGTGACGTGCGAGCGCTGGTTGTGCGCGCCGTACTGCGAAATCTTCTTCGAGCACGGGCACAGGCTCGTCACCGGCACGAGCACCTTGATCGACATGCGCGTGTCGCCGTCACGCCGCTCGGCGATAAACGTCACTTCGTAGTCCAGCAAGCTCTTCACGCCCGAGACCGGCGCGGTCTTCATGACGAAGTACGGCATCGTCACTTCGATACGGCCGGAGTGCGCTTCGAGCTTCGCCAGCATCAGCGAGAGCAATCCGCGCAGCGCGTGCTGATCGACCGGCAGCCGGTGCTCTTCCAGCAACGCGACGAAACGCGACATGTGCGTGCCCTTCTGTTCCGCGGGCAGATGCACGTCGAGGTTCCATACGCCGACGGTCGGCTTCAGCCCGTCTTCCGTCAGCACCGTCAGCGGATAGCGCACGCCCTTGACGCCGACGCGCTGAATCGCGATCTGACGCGTGTCGGGCGTGCTCTGGACGTCGGGCATCACGAAGGCGGGATTCATCTGATTCATTTGTTTTGTCCTTATGCGCCGCGCGTCGCGCAAGACGCGAGCGGGTCGATACGTTCAAGCGCACACGGCGCGGGACGATGCCCGCGCCGTGTGCCAAAGCGTTGATGCACGGCGCACCCCGAGCGCGCCGTTCGAGCGAAGCGTCGTCAGGCGACGCGCTTCGTCAGCTTCCCTGCGTTGGCGCTTTCGATTGCGTCGATGAAGCGCTCGCGAATCGACTTGGCGATGCCAGCCGCGTCCAGTCCGACGCTCGACAGCAGCTTGGCCGGATCGCCGTGATCGATGAACACGTCCGGCAAGCCGAGTTGCAGCACGGGCTTCACGATGGAGCTTGCAAGCAGCGCTTCGACGCACGCGGAACCCGCGCCGCCCATGATCGTGCCTTCTTCGATCGTGACGATCGCGTCGTGCGTGGCGGCGAGTTCGCGCAGCAGATCGGCGTCGACCGGTTTCACGAAGCGCATGTTGGCGACGGTCAAATCCAGTTCCTCGGCGGCGGCGAGCGACGGCGCGACCATCGTGCCGAACGCGCAAATAGCGATGCGCTTGCCCGAGCCCAGCTTTTGCGACGACTCGCGGCGAATCTCGCCCTTGCCGACCGGAATCGCGGTCATCTGCTTGACCGTCGCCACGCCGGTGCCCGCGCCGCGCGGATAGCGCACGGCCGTCGGGTTCGGCTGCTGCAGCGCCGTGTAGAGCATCTGGCGGCACTCGTTTTCGTCCGACGCGGCCATCACCGTCATGTTCGGGATGCAGCGCAGGAACGCGAGATCGTAGTTGCCCGCGTGCGTCGCGCCGTCCGCGCCGACGAGGCCCGCGCGATCGATCGCGAACACGACTGGCAGATTCTGCAGCGCGACGTCGTGGATCAGTTGGTCATACGCGCGTTGCAGGAAGGTCGAATAGATGGCGACGACCGGCTTCATGCCGTCCGCGGCCAGGCCGCCCGCGAAGGTCACCGCGTGCTGTTCGGCGATGCCGACATCGAAATAGCGGTCCGGGAAGCGCTTCTCGAACTCGACCATGCCGGAGCCTTCGCGCATCGCCGGCGTGATGCCGACCACGCGCGAGTCTTGCGCTGCGGCGTCGCACAGCCATTCGCCGAACACCTGCGTGTAAGTCTTCTTCGATGGCGCCGTCGACGGCTTGATGCCTTCAGCCGGATTGAACTTGCCCGGACCGTGATACAGCACCGGATCGGCTTCCGCGAGCTTGTAGCCCTGGCCTTTCTTCGTGACGACGTGCAGGAATTGCGGGCCGCGCAGTTCCTTGATGTTCTGCAGCGTCGGGATCAGCGAATCGAGATCGTGACCGTCGATCGGGCCGATGTAGTTGAAGCCGAACTCCTCGAATAGCGTGGCCGGTACGATCATGCCCTTCGCGTGCTCTTCGAGCTTGCGCGCGAGATCGAGCACGGGCGGCGCATGGCGCAGCACGCGTTCGACGCCCGCGCGCGCGGCGGCGTAGAAACGGCCCGACATCAGACGCGCGAGATGGCGATTCAACGCGCCGACCGGCGGCGAAATCGACATGTCGTTGTCGTTGAGGATGACGAGCAGCGGCACGTCGTCGGCGACGCCCGCGTTGTTCATCGCTTCGAAGGCCATGCCCGCGGTCATCGCGCCGTCGCCGATCACGGCGATCGAAAAGCGGTTGTCGCCCTGCAGCTTGTTGGCGATCGCCATGCCGAGCGCAGCCGAAATCGACGTGCTCGAATGCGCGGTGCCGAAGGTGTCGTATTCGGATTCGGCGCGGCGCGGGAAACCGGAGATGCCGCCGAGCTGGCGCAGCCCCGGCATCTGATCGCGGCGGCCGGTCAGGATCTTGTGCGGATACGTCTGATGACCGACGTCCCAGACGATGCGGTCATTAGGCGTATCGAACACATAGTGCAACGCGATGGTCAGCTCCACCGTGCCCAGATTGGACGACAGATGGCCGCCCGTCTGGGACACGCTATCGAGCACGTAGGCTCGCAGCTCGTCGGCCAGCGGTTGCAATTGGCGGCGATCGAGGGCGCGGAGATCGGCCGGATCGTCGATGGTTTTCAGCAAGTCGTACATCGTCGTCCCATTTTAGGAAAACTGGCGTGATTCGTTCGGTGCGATTGTTTCTTTCTTCGCACCGTGGGGTTCGTCACGCGTTCAACAATCAATTCACCCGGTTCACGACCAGGTCGGCAAGCTCGGCGAGACGCTGGCCGCGCGCGCCGAACGGCTCGATCGCGGCGTGCGCGTCGCGGCCCAGTTGCGCAGCGAGTTCGCGCGACGCATCGAGCCCGATGATCGATACGTAAGTGGGCTTGTCGTGCTGCGCGTCCTTGCCGGCGGTCTTGCCGAGCGTGGCGGAATCGGCGGTGACGTCCAGGATGTCGTCGACGACCTGGAATGCGAGACCGATCGCTGCCGCATACCGATCCAGCGACGTCAGCGCTTCCGCGCCCGGATGCGTGCCCGCGAGCGCGCCCATGCGGACCGATGCGCGCAGCAGCGCACCTGTTTTCTTGCGATGCATCGTCTCGAGCTCGGGGCGCGACAGCTTGCGGCCGACGCTTTCCAGGTCGATCGCCTGACCGCCCGCCATGCCGAGCGAGCCGCTCGCGACCGCCAGCTCGCGCACGAGCGCGGCTTGCTGGGCATCGCTCAGACCGTTGCCTTCCGCCGTCAATGCGACGAACGCTTGCGATTGCAGCGCGTCACCGACGAGCAGTGCCGTCGCTTCGTCATATTGGATGTGTACGGTAGGCTTGCCGCGACGCAACGCGTCGTCATCCATGGCGGGCATATCGTCATGCACCAGCGAATAGACGTGGATCATTTCGAGTGCCGCGCTCGCCGCTTCGACGGCCTGCGCGCTCGCGCCGGTCAGCTCGCCCGCCGCGTGGACGAGCAGGGGCCGCACGCGCTTGCCGCCGCCCAGCACCGCGTAGCGCATGGCTTCGTGCAGGCGCGCCGGCGCGACGTCCGTGCCCGGAAGATAGTGTTCCAGCGCCGTCTCGACGCGATCGAGCGTCGCGCGCATCCATTGTTCGAAGGTCATAGGTCGTCGTCCCCGTCGTCGTTCGTCGCTCCGGCACCCTGCGTGGCGCGCTGCACCTCGGCGGGCAACGGTTTGAGCGTCTCGCCATCGAGAACGCGTACCTGCTGCTCAACTTTTTCGAGTTGCTGTTGGCAAAAGCCGACAAGCGCTGCGCCGCGGCGGTATGCCGCAAGCGATTCCTCGAGGCTCAGCGCGCCCTCTTCCATGCGCGCGACGAGCGATTCGAGTTCTGCCAGCGCCGCCTCGTAATTCTCGGGAAGCGGGGCGGCGTCCGCGCTCTGTGCGCTTGCGCCGGTTTGCTCGCCTGTTTCCTGGACAGCGGTCTTCGCCATGAATCGTGGATGTGCAATTGAATTTTTGGAACCAAGTCGCACATTCTACGGCAAAAGCCAAATTTTCGACCCGCATCCCGTCCACGCGGGACCGTCGAGATTGCTTTGCCGGATTCTCCGCCAATCGGGAAGGAACGTGCGATTCAAGCGCGCGGGCGCAACGATTGCGAGGAACTCTCGCGACAATTTATACCCAAATCAAGACCTTAAGCACCCCAAGGATGCGGATTTCGGTATAATCGCGGGCTCCCTAAATCGAATCTTCGATGGTTGGGTTGTTCACTGCTTTCACGTCTTAACGGGAGTGGGAATGTCCAATCTGAGCAATGCATTGCAGCTGAACGCCATTCACAGTCAGCTGCCAGTCACGGCTTACTTTGACGAAGCGCTTCTTACGCGCGAACTCGACACACTTTTCAAGCAAGGTCCACGCTACGTCGGGCACGAACTCATGGTTCCCGAAGCGGGCAACTATTTCGCGCTTCCGGGCGAAGGCGAAGGGCGCGTGCTCGTCCGCAATCAGCAGAACAATATCGAACTGCTGTCCAACGTGTGCCGCCATCGCCAGGCGATCATGCTCAATGGCCGCGGCAGCGCGGACAACATCGTCTGCCCGCTGCATCGCTGGACCTACGATCTCAACGGTCAACTGCTCGGCGCGCCGCATTTCGCGGACAAGCCTTGCCTGAACCTCGGCAAGACTTCGCTGCAGAACTGGCAAGGCCTGCTCTTCGAATCGGAGGGCCGCAACGTCGCCGCGGATCTCGCGAGGCTTGGCACCGCAAAGCACTTCGACTTTTCGGGCTTCATGTTCGATCACGTCGAAGTGCACGAGTGCAATTACAACTGGAAGACGTTCATCGAAGTCTATCTCGAGGACTATCACGTCGCGCCGTTCCATCCGGGACTCGGCAGCTTCGTGTCGTGCGACAACCTCGAGTGGGAATTCGGCGACTGGTACAGCGTCCAGACCGTGGGCGTCCACAAGAACTTGGAAAAGCCGGGCAGCCCGACGTATCGCAAGTGGCACGACGAAGTCCTGCGCTTTCGCAACGGCGCGCCGCCCGAGTTCGGTGCGATCTGGATGGTGTATTACCCCGGTCTGATGATCGAGTGGTATCCGCATGTGCTGGTCGTGTCGTGGCTGATTCCACAAGGCACGCAGAAGACGACGAACATCGTCGAGTTCTATTACCCCGAGGAAATCGCGCTTTTTGAGCGTGAGTTCATCGAGGCCGAGCGCGCTGCGTATATGGAAACCGCGCGTGAGGACGACGAAATCGGCGAGCGCATGGACGCGGGCCGGCGCGCGCTGATGTCGCGCGGCGAGAATCAGGTCGGGCCGTATCAGAGCCCGATGGAATCCGGCATGCAGCACTTCCACGAGTTCTTGCGGCATCAGCTCGGCGCGATCTGATATAGGCCGTTCGGCCAGAGTTACGAAAAGGCGGGCTTTCAGGCCCGCCTTTTTGTTTAGACTAACGGTTCAAGTCTCGCACATGAGCGACGCACAGGAGCCGTCATGCCGCACACCCACTACACCACGCTCATCTCGGCGGCGAATCTCGCCGAACGGCTCGCCGCCGCGCCCGGCAGCATGCTCGTCTTCGATTGCCGCTTCGATCTGGCCGCGCCCGAATCCGGCGAAGCGGCCTATGCGCAAGGGCATATTCCCGGCGCGCACTATCTTCATCTGGATCGAGATCTGTCCGGCGTCAAGACGGGCACGAACGGGCGTCATCCGCTGCCGGAGCGCGCCGCGCTCGTCGCCAAACTGGCCAGCTTCGGCCTGAACGAGGGCCAGCAAGTAGTCGCGTACGATGCCCACGGCGGCATGTACGCCGCGCGTCTCTGGTGGCTGCTGCGCTGGCTCGGGCACGATTCCGTCGCGTTGCTCGACGGCGGCCTGCAGGCCTGGGAAGCCGCGGGCAATCCGCTCGATACCGCCGTGCCGCCGAAGAGGCAGGGCACGTTCAAGGCCGGCGCGCCGCTTCAGGTGACGATCGACGCCCCGGCGATCGAGCGCAGCATCGGCACGCGCGATCATCTGCTGATCGATGCGCGCGCCGCCGATCGTTACCGCGGCGAGAATGAGACGATCGATCCCGTCGGCGGGCACATTCCCGGCGCGCTGAATCACTTTTTCAAGAACAATCTGACGGCGGAAGGCCGCTTCAAGACCGCGCACGAACTGCGCGAGGCGTTCGGTTCGCTCGTCGGCACGACGCCGGCGGACCGCGTCGTCCTGCAATGCGGCTCGGGCGTGACGGCATGCCATAACGCGCTCGCGATGGAGATCGCCGGCCTGCACGGCGCGGCGCTCTATCCCGGCTCGTGGAGCGAGTGGAGCGCCGATCCGGGCCGGCCCGTCGCGACCGGCCCGAATCCGTGAACGCCGTTATTTGACGCCGTGCTCGCGGAACCACGCGAGCGCGCGCTTCCATCCGTCCTCGGCGTCGGCTTTGCGATAGCTCGGCCGATAATCCGCGAAGAACGCATGCGGCGCGTCGTCGTAGACGACGAACTGCGAGTCTTTCGCGGGCGGCGGGTCGTTCGCGAGCGCCTGTTTCATCTGCTCGATCGTATCCTGCGGGATGCTCTGATCCTGCCGGCCATATAGGCCGAGCACCGGCACTTTGAGCTGGCCCGCGAGGTCGATCGGATTGGCCGGCGTGTTCTCGGTCTTGTTGCCGACGAGCCGTCCGTACCACGCCACGGCCGCCTTCACATTGGGATTGTGCTCGGCATAGAGCCAGGTGATGCGCCCGCCCCAGCAAAACCCGGTAATGCCGACGCGCTTCGGATCGCCGCCATGCTCGCCCGCCCATTTGACCGTCTGATCGATGTCGGAGATCACTTGTGCATCGGGCACTTTCGACACGAGTTGTTCGTTGAGCTGCTGCATCGACTTGTAGGCCGATGCATCGCCCTGACGCGTGTAGAGATCCGGCGCGATGGCGAGATGACCCTGCTTGGCGAAGCGCCGGCAGACGTCGGCGATATGCTCGTGCACGCCGAAAATCTCGTGAATCACGATGATGACCGGCAAATGCGTCTTGCCTTTGGGCTGCGCGCGGTACGCCGGCACGAGCGTGCCATCCGCGCCGCGTATGCCGATGGCGCCGGCTTCCAGCCCATCGCTGTCGGTGTGAACGGTTTGCGCGGACACCGGCAGCACGGCGGCCGCGAAGCCGGTGCCGAAGGTCGCCTTGATGAAATTGCGTCGGTTGAACGGGACGTGCGGAATGAGGCTGTCGACTTCAGGGTCTAGCATACGAAGCTCCCGCGGCAATGCCGTCGCGGCGCGTACTCGATCGCGCGACGGCGAGGATCGTTGAAATCCGCGCGACGCGATCAAGGCGTCACGACGCGCGGCGCTGCACGACGATGAACGCGCGTTATGCATTAAGCGCGCCGCTCATTCTAAACAGCTTTAAACGAACGGCGCAGCGGATCTGTTCCGTCAGTGCAGCTTGACACGCGGGGCGGTGGAACGGCGCAGCCAGTGCGCGACAGTATCGAGCACCATGCGCGCATAGCCGTGCAGCGCGGCCACATGCAGGCGATACAGCGACATGTACATGAAGCGCGCGAAGAGGCCTTCGATCAGCATGTTGCCACCGATCAACCCGCCCATCAGATTGCCGACCGCGCTGTAATGGCCGAGCGACACCAGCGAGCCGAAATCGCGATACGTGTACTCGGGCAACGGCTTGCCCTGCAACATCCGCTCGAACGACTTGAAGAGGAAGCTCGCCTGCTGATGCGCGGCCTGCGCGCGCGGCGGAACGTTGCGCTCGTTGCCGGGCCACGGACACGCGGCGCAATCGCCGAGCGCGAAGACGTTCTCGTCGGTTTCGGTTTGCAGCGTGCGGCGCACGACGAGCTGGCCGAGACGATTGGTCGGAAGTCCGTCGAGATTGTTGAGAATCGCGGGCGCCTTGATGCCCGCCGCCCAGACTGTGAGATCCGCGCGAATCGTCTTGCCGCTCGCCGTGCGGATCGTGTCGCGCGAGACCTGCGCGACGGTTTCGCCCGTCATCAGCTTTACGCCGAGCTTCATCAGCAGTTCCGCCGTCGCGCTGGACACGCGTTCCTGCAATGCGGGCAGAATGCGTGGCCCGGCCTCGATCAGCACGATGCCGATATCGTGCTTCGGATCGAGCTTGTGCAAGCCGTATGCGGAAAGCACTTGCGCGGTATTGCGCAATTCCGCCGACAATTCGACGCCCGTCGCGCCCGCGCCGACGATCGCCACCTGAATGCGCGGCACGGGATCGACGCCGGGCTCTTCGTCGACTTCGTCCACGCCCGCCGCGACGGGTTCCGGTGCGAAATGCTCCGCGCGCATGCAGGCCGCGATCAGGCGCTTGCGGAAGAGCTCCGCCTGACCGACGGTATCGAGCGCGATCGAATTCTGCTGCGCGCCTTCGACGCCGAAGAAATGCGTCGTGCTGCCGATCGCGATGACGAGCGTGTCGTACTCCAACTCGCGCTCGGGCAGCAGTTCGCCGGCTTCTTCATCGCGCAACGCGCCGATCGTGATGCGCTTCGCCGCCCGATTCAGTCCGACGAGTTCACCCTGCTGAAACTCGAAGCCGTGCCACAGGGCTTGTGCCGCGTATTCGAGTTCCTGCGTGAAGGGATCCATGCTGCCCGCCGCGACTTCATGCAGGAGCGGTTTCCAGATATGCGTCGGGTTGCGGTCGACGAGCGTGACTTGCGCTTTCGGCGGCGTTTTGGAATCCGTCGAGCCGAAACGGTCGCCGAGACGAGTTGCGAGTTCGAGGCCGCCTGCGCCTCCGCCGATGATGATGAAGCGATGCATGGAACTCTCCCTGTGCTTTTATATTCGATCGGCCTTCGTGCTTATCTTCCTCGATTGAAACATTGTGCGGAGCTTCGGTGACAGTCACAAGCGAGTCACCAACATGTCGGACATATGCGACATCCGCGCATATGTCCTTGCACCGGGAATTTCAGTGCGCTTCTTCCCAGTTGGTGCCGACGCCCACTTCCGCGACGAGCGGCACTTTCAGCTTCGCGACGCCGCACATCAGTTCAGGTAAGCGCTTCCTGACCTCGGGCAGCGCCTCTTCGGGCACTTCGAGCACGAGTTCGTCGTGCACCTGCATGATCATCTTCGCGCCGATGCCCGACGCTTCGAGCCAGTCCTGCACCGCGATCATCGAGAGCTTGATGAGATCGGCGGCGGTGCCCTGCATCGGCGCGTTGATCGCCGCGCGCTCCGCCGCCTGACGGCGCGGCCCGCTGCCGCCATTGATCTCGGGCAGCCACAGACGCCGGCCGAACACAGTTTCGACGAAGCCGTTCGCCTTCGCGATCACGCGCGTATTTTCCATGTACGCGGCAACGCCGGGATAACGCGCGAAATAGCGGTCGATATAAAGCTTCGCCGCATCGCGCGTGATGCCGAGATTCGACGCGAGCCCGAACGAGCTCATGCCATAGATCAGGCCGAAGTTGATGACCTTCGCGATGCGGCGCTGATCGTTGTCGACTTCGAGCGGCGTGACGCCGAACACTTCCGACGCCGTCGCCCGGTGCACGTCTTCGCCTTCGCTGAACGCGCGCATCAGCGATTCGTCGCCGGAAATGTGCGCCATGATGCGCAGCTCGATCTGCGAGTAATCCGCCGATACGATCTTGCAGCCCGGCGATGCGATGAACGCTTCGCGAATGCGCCGCCCTTCGCCCGTTCGCACCGGAATGTTCTGCAAGTTCGGCTCGTTCGACGACAAACGCCCCGTCACCGCGACGGCCTGCGCATAGTTCGTATGCACGCGTCCCGTCGATGCGTTGACCATGCGCGGCAGCTTGTCCGTGTAAGTGGACTTGAGCTTGGACAGCCCGCGATGCTCGAGCAGCACCTTCGGCAGCGGATAGTCTTCGGCGAGCTTCTGCAGCACTTCTTCATCGGTGGAAGGCGCGCCGCTCGGCGTTTTCTTCACGACCGGCAATTGCAGCTTCTCGAAGAAGATCTGGCCGATTTGCTTCGGCGAGCCGAGATTGAACTCGCCGCCCGCGAATTCGTACGCCTGCGCCTGCAAATCGATGAGCCGCTTCGCAATCTCGTTGCTCTGCGCTTCGAGCCGTTCGCGATCGATCAGGACTCCGTTTCGTTCCATCTTGCGCAGCACGCGCGAAGTCGGCATTTCGATGTCGCGATACACGCGCAACAAGCCTTCCTCCTGCGCCACTTGCGGATAGAGCGCCTGATGCAGACGCAACGTGATATCGGCGTCTTCGGCCGCATACGCGGAGGCTTTGTCGAGCGGCACTTCATCGAAGCCGATCTGCGATGCGCCCTTACCCGCGACGTCTTCGTACTTGATCGTCTTCACGCCGAGATGACGCAACGCGAGGTTGTCCATGTCGTGCGGACGATGCGATTCCAGCACGTACGATTGCAGCAGCGTGTCGTGCTCGACGCCGCGCATTTCGATGCCGTAATTGGCGAGCACCTGCTCGTCGTACTTCAGATGCTGGCCGACCTTTTTCTTCGATGCATCTTCGAGCCACGGCTTGAGTTTCGCGAGCACTTCGTCGCGCGGCAGTTGCTCGGGCGCGTCCGGCCCGCGATGCGCGACCGGAATGTACGCCGCATGCCCCGGCTCGACAGAGAACGACATGCCGACGATCTGCGCGGTCATCGGATCGAGCGACGTGGTTTCGCTATCGAACGATGTGAGCTCCGCTTCATTGATGCGCTCGAGCCACGCATCGAACTGCTCCCATGTCTGCACCGTCTCGTAGTGATGCACGATTTCGGTGACTTCGGCGGGCGGCGTATCGGTCGGGCCTTCGACGGCATCGGCGATTTCGACTTCGCGCAGCCACGTCTTGAAGCCGTGACGCAGGAACACGTCGCGCAGTTCGTCGCGCGACTCGGGACGCGATTGAAGCGTCGCATCGATCGATTCGATTTGCGATGTGAGGTCGCACTCCGTGTGCACGGTAACGAGCTTTCGCGCCATCGGCAGGAAGTCCAGAGCCTTGCGCAGATTGTCTCCTACCGCACCCTTGATCTCGTTCGCATGCTCTACGATGCCATCAAGGGTTTCGTATTGCGTGAGCCATTTGATCGCTGTCTTGGGACCGCATTTTTCGACCCCCGGCACGTTGTCGACGGTATCGCCGATGAGCGACAGATAGTCGACGATGCGCTCCGGTGGCACGCCGAACTTCGTGAGCACGCCGGCGCGGTCGAGCGTTTCGTTGGTCATCGTATTGATGAGGGTGACATGATCCGTCACGAGTTGAGCCAGATCCTTGTCGCCCGTCGACACGATCACCTTCATGCCGCGCTTTTCGGCTTCGACCGCGAGCGTGCCGATGACGTCGTCCGCCTCGACGCGCTCGATCATCACGAGCGGCCAGCCGAGCGCGCGCACGGCGACGTGGATCGGCTCGATCTGCTTCGCGAGGTCTTCGGGCATCGAAGGGCGGTTGGCCTTGTAGTCGGCGTACCAGTCGTCGCGGAAAGTCTTGCCTTTGGCATCAAATACGCACGCGCTATACTCTGCATTGATTTCGCGCCGCAAGCGCCGCAGCATGTTGATCATTCCATACAGAGCGCCGGTGGGCCCGCCGTCGGGGCCTCGCAAGTCCGGCATTGCATGGTAGGCCCGGTACAAGTAACTAGAACCGTCGACCAATAGCAGGGTCTTACCTTCAAGACTTAGTTCTTCAGGCATTATGAACAAGAGAAAAGTGATTCCGAGTCTGCGATCGCTCGCAGATCAAGAGCGCGCGACGGCCAAGAAGGCTCGCGCATCGTGGCAGATGTTCACGATTATGGCAGAGTTTATCGAGGCGACCGAGTACCTCTCGGAGATCCGCCCTGCCATCAGCATCTATGGTTCGGCGCGTCTGAAACCGGAGTCGCCGTACTATCAGCTCACGATCGAAATCGCGCAGAAATTCTCCGACGCGGGCTTCGCCGTCATATCCGGCGGCGGGCCGGGCATCATGGAAGCGGCGAATAAAGGCGCGCACGCGGGCAAGTCGCCTTCGGTCGGCTTGAACATCGAGTTGCCGCACGAGCAATCGGGCAATCAGTGGCAGGACATTTCGCTCCGCTTCCGTCACTTCTTCACGCGCAAGGTCACGTTCGTGAAGAACTCGGACGCGGTCGTGGTGATGCCGGGCGGCTTCGGTACGCTGGACGAGCTCGCGGAAGTGCTCACGCTCATCCAGACGAAGAAGTCACGTCACGTTCCGATCGTGCTCGTCGGCGCGGAGTTCTGGGCCGGCCTGCTCGACTGGTTCAAGAACACGTTGCTGACCAACGGCGTCATCAGCGAAAAGGATCTCGACCTGATGCAAGTCATCGACGATCCGGATCAGGTGCTCGAAGCCGTGTTGCGCTTCTATGAAGATCGCGAGGAATCGGTCGAACAGCCGGCTGAGAGCAAGTCGGATGAGGATCGGATGTTCTATCTTTAATCGAGACTCGATGCGAGCGGTTTCATGAACCGCTCGCATCGTCTCACGCAGAAGGCATCATTGAAACGCCACTTCCGCGAAGCTGCGCAACTTCCGCGAATGCAGCTTCGACAACCCATTCTCGCGCAGCAGTTCCATCGCCTTGACGCCGATTTGCAAGTGCTGATCCACCTGCGCGCGATAGAACTGATCCGCCATTCCCGGCAGCTTCAATTCACCGTGCAGCGGCTTATCGGACACGCATAGCAGCGTTCCGTACGGCACGCGGAATCTGAATCCATTGGCCGCAATCGTCGCACTCTCCATATCGAGCGCCACCGCGCGGCTTTGCGACAAACGCCGCACCGGCTCGCGATGATCGCGCAACTCCCAGTTGCGGTTATCGACGCTCGCGACGGTGCCCGTACGCATCACGCGCTTCAGTTCGACGCCTTCGAGCTGCGTCACCTGCGCCACCGCGCGCTCCAGCGCAACCTGCACTTCCGCGAGCGCAGGCACCGGCACCCAAAGCGGCAGATCGTCATCGAGAACGTGATCCTCGCGCACATAGCCGTGCGCCAGCACGTAATCGCCGAGACGCTGCGTATTGCGCAGCCCCGCGCAATGTCCGAGCATGATCCACGCATGTGGACGCAGCACCGCGATGTGATCCGTGATCGTCTTCGCGTTCGACGGCCCCACGCCGATGTTCACCATCGTGATGCCGCTGCCGTCCGCGCGTTTCAGGTGATACGCGGGCATCTGCGGCAGACGCGCGGGCTGCGCGCCTTCCTCCGGCTGCTCGCCGAGATTCGCGTTGTACGTGACGACATCGCCCGGTTCGACGAACGATGAATACGCGCTGCGATACGCGCGCGTTTCCTCGTCGTCGGCGCGCGACATCATCGTGCGGCCGAGCTTCACGAACTCGTCGATATAGAACTGGTAGTTCGTGTACAGCACGTAATTCTGGAAGTGCGTGGGCGACGTGGCCGTGTAATGCCTCAGCCGATGCAGCGAGAAATCGACACGCGCGGCCGTGAAGAGCGCAAGCGGGTGCGGCTCGCCCGGCCCCGGCTCGTACGTGCCGTTGACGATGCGATCGTCGAGCAGCGCGAGGTCGGGCGTATCGAAGATATTGCGCATCGCGAGCAGCCGGTCGCGATCGAGATCGCCTTCGAGATGGATGCCTTCCGCGAACGCGAAGTGAATGGGGATGGGATGCGCCGACACACCGACTTCGAGCCCGACGTGATGGTTCTTCGTCAGCAGTCGCAATTGCTCGCGATAGTAATCGCCGAAAAGATCGGGACGCGTCAGCGTCGTTTCGTAGATGCCCGGCCCCGCCACGAAGCCATATGAGCGCCGCGAATCGATCTGCGAGTTGAGCTCGGTACGCACGCGCACGAACGGATAGCACGCGCGCACGCGATGCGTGAACTGCTCGTTGCGGCGATAGCGCGCGAATGCATCGCGCAGAAATGCGGTATTCGCTTCATAGATCGCCGACAGACGCGCGACCGCCGCAGCGGGATCTTCGAAGGATTCGGTCGGAAAATCGTTGGCAGGCGTGCCCTGCGTGCTTTGAGTCCGGTCGTTTGTCATGATCTTGTGTCTTTCTTCGATGCCCTCGTAATGAATCGACATTAACACGGAAGAATGTGCGGACCATGAAGTCCCTCCTCACGTGAGTGCGTGCGATCACACCTCGCAACACGTTTTTGACGTTCGAAGTCGAATTTCGCGAAAGCGGCGCAAAATAAGGCGTTGGCTGCGCGCGCGCCGCTCAGTCAGCAACCGTTTTGTTAGAATCCGGCCATCGCCTGGAGAACCATCATGAAGCCGCACCTTTGCGCCGCCGCCGCGGCAGTCCTCGCCGCAGCAAGCTTCGGCGCATTCGCGCAGCCGGCGCAGCAAGCCGCCAACGCAGAACCCCAACCGGCGGTGCAGAAAATGTCGCCGGAAGAAGCGGCGGGCCTGCCCGATCTGAAATCCATCAACCGTCCGCCCGCGAACGTCAGCTCGAAAGTCGAGATTTCGCCGCCGCGCACACCGAGCTATCACGAGCTGAGCACCAACGGCACCGAGATCACCGAATTCCGCGACAAGGGCAAGCCCGTCGAAATCGACGTGCGTTCCAATTTCGGCACGCGCTATCAGATGAGCGCGCCCGCCGACACGTCGCCGCAAGTGCGCGACAACGGCAAGGCCAGTACGCGCCTGCCGTCGATCAACCTGCATTACTGATCACTTAAAGATGGCTTCGGACCCGCTCTTTCCGGGCGGGTCGCGGCACCGTGGCTGCATGCCCGGCGCCACCGTTCACCGGCCTCTTCCTGGCCGTCCAACCTGACCGACGTTTCCCGCATGGCCGTCTTCACTCCCGTCACCAACGCCGACCTCGGCGACTGGCTGCAAGACTACGATCTCGGCGATGTCGTCGAATTTCGCGGCATCCAGTCGGGCATCGAGAACAGCAATTTCTTTCTCACGACGACGCACGGCGAGTACGTGCTCACGATCTTCGAGAATCTCACGGCAACGCAACTGCCGTTCTATCTCGATCTGATGCGCCATCTGGCTTCGCATCGCGTGCCGGTGCCCGATCCGATGCCGCGCCGCGACGGCTCGCTCTTCGGCATGCTGCATGGCAAGCCCGCGTCGATCGTGACGAAGCTCGAAGGCGCGCCCGAACTCGCGCCGACGTCCGCGCATTGCATCGAAGTGGGGCAGATGCTCGCACGCATGCATCTCGCGGGGCGCGACTTTGCGCAGCATCAGCCGAATCTGCGCAGCCTTTCATGGTGGCAGCAGAAGGCGCCGTCGATCGCCGAATTTTTAAGCGGCGAGCAGCGGGCATTGTTCGAAGACGAACTCGCGCATCAGGCTGAATTTTTCGGCTCGGCGGATTACGCGTCGCTGCCGGAAGGCCCGTGCCATTGCGACCTGTTCCGCGACAACGTGCTGTTCGCGCACGGCCGCGAGCACGCGCGCCTCGGCGGTTTCTTCGACTTCTACTTCGCGGGCGTCGACAAGTGGCTGTTCGATGTCGCCGTAACGGTCAACGACTGGTGCATCGATCTCGCCACCGGCGTGCTCGATCCCGCGCGCGTCGATGCGATGCTGCGCGCCTATCAGACGGTGCGTCCGTTCACGCCCGCCGAAGAGCGTCACTGGAACGACATGCTGCGCGCCGGCGCGATGCGCTTCTGGGTCTCGCGCCTTTTCGACTTTCATCGCCCGCGCGAAGCGCAAATGCTCAAAGCGCACGATCCCGGCCATTTCGAACGCATTCTGCGCGAACGCGTCAAAGCCGCTTCTCCCGCCAATCGATAACCAGCAACATGCGACTGATCGAAGTTCCGGCCAAGACCGGCTACGTGTGGTTCCGTCAGGGCATCTGGCTGTTCCGCCGCAACCCGTTTGCCTTCCTCACGGTGTTCTTCGCGTATCTGTTCGTGATGACGCTGATCTCCCGTGTGCCGCTCGTCGGCCCGTTGCTGCCGCTGCTGTTCATTCCGGGGGTCGCGGTCGGCTTCATGGCGGCGTGCCGCAACACGATCGCGGGCAAGCCCGTCTGGCCGACCATTCTCGTCGACGGATTCCGCTCGTACGGCAGCGTCGTCGCGCGCAGGCTGCTCGCGCTGGGCGCGCTGTACATCGTCGCGATGATGGTCATCTTCATGGCGTCGGCGCTCGTGGATGGCGGCACGCTGCTCAGCATCATGATGGGCGACGGCCCGAGCGGCGATCCGGAAACGGTTGCCGCGAGCTTCAGTCCGCTCGCGGTGCTCGTCGCGATGGCGTGCTATGTCCCGATCGCGATGCTGTTCTGGTTCGCGCCGATCCTCGTCGCGTGGCACGACGTGCCGCCCGCGAAGGCGCTGTTCTTCAGCCTCGTCTCGTGCTGGCGCAATCGCGGCGCGTTCATTTTTTACGGCGTGCTGTGGATCGTGATCGCGCTCGCGGTCTCGTTCGGCCTGACCACGCTGATGCAGGCGCTCGGCGTGGGACAGGAAATGGCGCTCGCGGTGCTGATGCCGGCATCGATCATCGTCACGACCGCGCTGTATTGCTCGTTTTACGCGACGTATCGCGGCTGTTTCGGCGTGCAGTCCCCCGATTCGCCGGACATTCCCGACGCACCGGGCACGCCCAAGGCTTGACCGGATGCCGCGCTCTTCGAACGGGCGCGGCGATCGTTCGTGCGCGAAGCATTGCACGTACACTAGCGAGATCGGCCATCCCGGCCTTTCGCCGCGCCTCTGTCATGACCTCGTCAAACGCTTTGCCTGAGTTTCCGCTCGAACTCGATCAGCAGCTGTGCTTCGCGCTCTATTCGACTTCGCTCGCGATGACGAAGGCGTACAAGCCGCTGCTGGAGAAGCTCGGGCTGACGTATCCGCAATACTTGGCGATGCTCGTGCTTTGGGAATCCGACGACCTCACGGTCAAGGAAATCGCCGCGCGTCTTTCGCTCGATTCCGCGACGATGACACCGCTTCTCAAGCGTCTCGAAGCGCAGGGCTATGTCGAGCGCGTGCGCGGCGTGGAAGACGAGCGCCAGGTTCACATCCGACTGACCGACGCCGGCGCCGCGCTGAAACAAGCCGCCCGCGCGATTCCCAGTGAAATCTACTGCGCCTCCGGTTCGGACATCGACGCGATGCTGCGTCTGCGCAACGATCTAGTGCGGCTGCGCGCCTCCCTCGGCGAGTACATCGACGACTGATCCGAACCGATAGCAGCACGCTAACGGCCCCATCGTCGAATTTTAATTTGCACACTAATTAATAGCGCGATATATTTACGCCGTGGTGAACGCAACATTGATCTGACAACCGAAACATAAGGAGAGAAACGATGAGCATCCTGTACAAGGCGACGGCAACCAGCACCGGCGGACGCGATGGCCGCGCCATTTCCTCGGACGAGCAATTGAATGTGAAGTTGAGCGCGCCGAAGGAACTGGGCGGAACGGGCGCACCGGGTACGAATCCCGAGCAATTGTTCGCTGCGGGCTATTCCGCCTGCTTTCTCTCAGCGATGAAGTTCGTCGCGGGTCAGCAAAAGCGCGCAGTGCCGGCCGATACAAGCGTCACGGCGGACGTGGGCGTCGGTCACAACGATGCAGGCGGATTCAAGCTCGATATCGAGCTGCGCGTGTCGCTGCCGGGCCTCGACGCGCCCGACGCTCAGGCATTGGTCGATGCAGCACACAAGGTTTGCCCGTACTCGAACGCGACACGCAACAACGTGGATGTGCGCGTGAAGCTCGTCTGAGACGACGCGAGCGGAAACAAAAATGCCGGCCTAAAAGGCCGGCATGTTCCAGAACCGTCGAAGGCAGAGCTTAGTTGGACATCCACGCCGGGTGACGCGCCGTAGCACGCTGATCCAGCTTCTTCATACGATATTCGAGATCGTAGATGTCCGTGGCTTCGGCGAGATAAGCGTCGTCGCGCGCGCGATCGCGTTCATCGGCGGATTTGGTCAGGAACAGGAAAATACGGCTGAGCAGGAACATGGTGGGCCTCGCTTGAATACTGGGGTTACTACCTATGAAGCGGATTATAGGGTAATCCCTGATCCAACGCCAGCCCTAATCGCTAGAACGCTGATACTAAAGACTAAATTGCAACACCTGCAACACGGCGCGCCCGGCGTCAGGCGACGTACGCATCGCGCGCGGCCTCGCTCGGACGCCGCTGGTGCTTGAAAAACTCCCACATCACCGCTGAAGAATCCGGTCCTTTGGACGAGTGGAAAGCGACGGTATCGTCGCCGCCGGCCCATGAATGGCCCAGGCCGCGCACGATCGACGTCTTCACCACGCGTCGGCCGTTCTTGAAATAGTCCGTCACGACACCATCCGGATGCGCTTCCTCGCGCGCCTCGCCCGCGCGGCGATTGCCTGCGGCGTCGATGAAGCCGTTCAGCCGCAGAAACTGCTTGGCGAGCTGCTCCGCGTTCGCGGCCGCGACCACCGAATCCAGTTCTCCGTGCACGATGATCGCCGGCATGCCCGGATAATCGCGAACGTCGACAGCCGCGTCGATGAGCGTGACGGGATCGCTGCGCGCGCCGCGGCGCATGACGTCCATCGCGCCGATGGCCGAACGCGCCTCGCCGAACACCACGCCCGAGTGCAGGCCGACGGCCGCGAACACGTGCGGATAACGCACGGCGAGCAGCGCCGCGAGTCCCGCACCGGCGGACATGCCCGCGAGATAGACGCGCTCCGGATCCAGATCGTGCTGCTCGACCATCGCGTTCACCAGCGAGACGACGGACGCAGCTTCGCCACCGCCGGCGCTACCGGAATCGTCATACCAGCGCCAACAGCGATGCGCGTGATCGTGCTTCGATTGCTCCGGATACAGCACCGCGAATCCGTATCGATCGGCAAGCAGATTGATGCGCGTGCCTTGCGCGAATTCGTCGGCGTTCTGCTTGCAACCGTGCAGCATGACCACGAGCGGAACCGGCTCGGACCCGGCTTTCGGCGGCAGATAGAGCGCGTACGACATGTGATTGACGAAGCGGCCGCTCGTCGGCGGGGCCGAATGATACGAGCGCGCCCACTTCCCGCGCGCCCACGCCGACGCGCGCGGACGCACACGCGATTCGCGCGGCACGGGACGCGCGCTGGCGCGGGGCGCTGTTGCCGCCTTCGCAGACGCCCCCGATTTCAGTTTCGACTTGACGGTTTTCGCGCGCGCGGGCTTGGCCGCCGCACGGGGCTTGGGTGTGCGGATCGCTTCGACTTGGCCGGCGACCAGGCGTCTCAAGCCGCGCAACCAGAGCTTGGTAAGGCTTTTGGACATTTCGGCTGGGTCCTCCACTTCATGCAATGGGATGGCGCGACGAAAACGCGCGCCGTGTTGTGCATTGCACAATAACATTAAAACGGCTGGATAACCTGCCTTGAGCGCACAGATCTCGGGATGAATTAACAGCAAATCGCGAAGATACCCGAAATTAGACGATAGTTACGCGATGTAACCGTCAACTCGCTTTAAGCAATGTCGGATAATTCAGTATGTTCCCAAGCGTTATACTGGAGCGAATTTGCGGCAGCGTGTCGAAGCGCCAGCCGCCGGCAGAACGGCCCCCTCGCCGCTGCCGCACTGCAGCAACCCTTATTCCCACAAAACCAATGACCGTAGACCTACCCGTTTCCGCCTGGATCTCCGTGACCGCGCTCGGCAGCGTCGGCGTGATGGGGCCGGTGGCCCTCATCGTCGCCGCATGGCTCGCCGTCGGCTATCGATGGAAATATTCTGTCGCGTGGCTCGCACTGCTCGGCGCGGCGAGCGGCCTCGTCGCGTTGAGCAAGATCGCGTTTATCGGCTGGGGTATCGGCGTGCGCCATCTCGACTTCACCGGCGTCAGCGGACATGCGCTGATGTCCACAGCGGTGCTGCCCGTCGCGATTTTCGTCGCGCTGTTGCCCGCGCGCGGCGCGTGGCGCGCCATCGGCGTCGCGCTCGGTCTGTTGCTGGGCGTATGGGTGGGCGTGTCGCGCGTCGTGCTCGACGCGCATTCGGTATCGGAAGTGGTCGCTGGTTGCGCGCTCGGCGCGGTCGTCGCGCTCGCGTTCGTGTGGTTCGCGTGGCGCGCCGAGTCCGGCAGGCTCGCGCCGGCGCCCGTCGCCGCGAGTCTCGCGGCGGTCGTCGTGGCGCTGCACGGCGTGCCCGTGCCGACGCAGCAATGGATCACGGAAATCGCGCTCGGGCTGTCGGGCCATGAGCGTCCGTATGTGCGGGCAAGCTGGAAGTCGAAGAAATTTCGCGCGCCGGAACGCCGCACTGAACTGCCGCAGGACGACCGCGCGGCCGCCTGACGCGGCCGCTGCGTTCACTGCATGATGCCTTAATCGTTCACGCCGATAATCACGCTCGACGCCTTGATCACCGCAACGGCCTTCTGACCTTGCGTCAGGCCGAGCGTGTCCGCGCTCTGGTTCGTGATGATCGCGGTGATGGTCGTGCCGCCGTCGAGCGACAGCGAAACCTCCGCGTTCACCGCGCCCTTCGTCAGACTGGCAACCGTGCCACGCAACTGGTTGCGCGCCGACAGCTTTGCGCCGGTGTCTTCCATCAGCATGACCCACGACGCCTTGATAAGCGCGAACGCATCGCTGCCTTCCTTCAGGCCCAGCGCCTGCGTGCTCTCGTGCGTGACGACCGCGACGATCGTCTGCCCGCCGGGCAAGCCGAGTTCGATTTCGTCGTTCACCGCTCCACGCGTGACCTTCGTCACCTTGCCGGCCAGTTGGTTGCGTGCGCTTGTTTTCATTCCCAATCTTCCGATCAGTTCCCAATCGTGGGCGAAGCCTTCGATGGCCGCGCCCGCCCGTTCCAGAAATTTCCGATGCTCGCGTTCGATCGCGTGATACGTGTCGATGAGACGCAACGCTGATGGCGTGAGCGTTGTGCCGCCGCCGCCCTTGCCGCCCGCCGCGCTGGTCACGAGCGGTTCGCCGGCAAGGTTGTTCATGGTGTCGACGGCGTCCCACGCGCCCTTGTAGCTCATGCCCACGGCCTTCGCCGCGGCGGTGATCGATCCCGTGTCGCGGATCGCGGCCAGAAGCGCAATGCGCGCCGCGCCCCCGAGCGTCTCCGTGCCGCTGCGCAGCCATACGGAGCCACCGAGTTCCAGCGGATCGCGCACCTTCGACGGTGCTGTTTTACTCATCTCTAGCCTCTGTGATCGTGCTGAAACAATGGGACGGATTATATCGATGCCTTCACACGCGGACGGTGCATCGAACGCAGCAGCCGCTCGCCTTCGCGCGCGTCCTTGCGCGCCGACGCCGCACCCCAGGCCCGCGCGAAACCGCGCTGATAATCGGTGGCTTCGGGGAGCGCCGCGAGCCGATCGGCGGCGACGGCTGCATCGTTTGCTTCGCCGAGCACCGTCTGCAATTCGCCGAGCAGCTTCGCCGTGTCGGTACGCGTTCTCCGCGACGTCACCGAGCGGAAGAATTCGAGCGCATATCGCAGGCGCTTGGCATGGATGCGGACGCGATGCCGCTCATGCGCTTCGAGCGACGCGAGATCGGGCGCGCGCGCGATACGCCGGTAGTCCTTGCGGATGCGTTTTTCGGCAAAGCTGACAAAGCGCATCGGCGACTCGTCTTCCTGCGATGAGAACCGCGCGAGCCATTCGACGAACGCGAGCATCAGGCGTGCATGGCGCTTCGACGCCAGCGCGTCGTGCACGTTGTCGCGCGCGACGCGGCGCTTCACGTCCGCAGCGGCGATGACCGGTTGCCAGCGCGCGGCGTCGTCGTCCGATTCGGCGTAGGCAGGCAGCGTCCTGTCGGTGAAGACGTCCCAGTCGCGTGCATCGGCGAGCAGGTCGCCGAACCACTTCAGATCGGGCGCGATGCGCGCATTCCACGTGTCGTCGATATCGTCGCGAAAGAGCTTCAGCAGCGTCTTCAGCCGACGCTGCGCGACGCGCAACTGATGCACGTGCTCGTCGCCCAGACCCGCGCGCGACGCGGCCGCGTTGCCGAACCACTGCCCCGCCACCGACGCCGCGATGGCGACGAACGCTTCGCGGCGCGTCGCCGTGCGCGGCAGGTCGAGTTTCGCGGCATGCACAGGTTCCGCTTGCGATGCGTGCTCGTCGTCCGGCGCGATGAACAACGGCGCGGCGTCGATCACCTCGCCCGCGAGCCCGAAGACGGCGTCCAGCGCGCCGTTCAGCGCGGGCGCCGCGAGCCGCAAGATCGGCGGTTCCCCTTCCGAAGTTTCGAGCGACGCGAGAATGTCCGCGCCGCCGGCATCGACGCGCCGTTCGATGCGTTCGATCTCGCGCCCGGCTTCCGAGTCCGCCGCCATATCCCGATGCGCGTTCGCGAGCGGCTCGGCGAGCGCGTCGTCGGCATGCGCGAATTCGATCAGCGACGCCGCCAGATCCTCACCCGCAGGCCGCGCGAAAGTCCGATAGCGCGTGAAGCCGGGCATCGGCACGCTCTCTTTTTGCACGGCGCACAGCGTGCGCGCGCCCTCGAGCGTTTCGATCGACAACCGCCATCGCGGCGTTTTCAGCGGAATCTCGCGCGTCGTGAAGCGCGTCCGGACGGGTTCCGCGCCCGCGAATGCGGCCACGCGATGCAGCGCGTCCTCGGCTCCATCGTCCGATCGATGCGCGTGCAGCGTCACCTCGATCCACATCGTCATGAAGTCTCCCCGGGCGATCTGACGCCGCCCGTCAATTCATACGAAATGGCTGCCGTTTCCCGATTCATGAAATCGACACACGCGCCGGGAAACATGCCCATTTGAGCTTCTGAAACGCTTCTCGTCTGCTTTTTCACCTTTCCGATACGACCTCGCGCAGGACCAGCCCCAAGGACGCGTTCATGAACCAGATTGCCTTTCCTCAATCCCAGACGGGCCGCACGCTCGGACAACGCCTCGCGCTACTGCTCTTTCTGCTTGCCATCGGCGCGGGCGCGGTGTACTGCGTCCTGCATCTGCTCGAAGATCTCGCGCCGGTGCGCGAATCGTCGGCGTTTCCATACATTCTGCTCGGCGTCGCGCTCCTGATTGCGCTCGGCTTCGAATTCGTCAACGGTTTTCACGACACGGCGAATGCTGTCGCCACTGTAATTTACACGCACTCGTTGACGCCAAACTTAGCGGTAGTCTGGTCGGGAGCATGGAATTTCATCGGCGTGTTGATTTCGAGCGGCGCGGTCGCGTTCGGCATCCTGCAATTGCTGCCGGTGGAACTGATCATCGGCGTCGGCAGTTCGCAGGGCTTCGCGATGGTCTTCGCGCTCCTCATCGCGGCGATCATCTGGAATCTCGGCACCTGGGCGCTCGGCCTGCCGTCGTCGAGTTCGCATACGCTGATCGGCTCGGTGATCGGCGTCGGCCTCATGAACCAGATGTTGCACGGCACGAACGGCACGTCGGGCGTCGACTGGAGCCAGGCGATGTCCGTCGGCAAGTCGCTGCTGTTTTCGCCGCTCGTCGGCTTCATCCTCGCGGGTTTTCTGCTTTACGTGCTGAAGCTCGTCGTGCGCGTGCCCGCGCTCTACAAAGAGCCGGAGAAGAACACGCCGCCGCCGTTCTGGATCCGCTGTCTGCTGATCCTGACATGCACGGGCGTGTCGTTCGCGCACGGCTCGAACGATGGCCAGAAAGGCATGGGCCTCATCATGCTGATCCTGATCGGCACCGTGCCGACCGCCTACGCGCTGAACAAGGCCGTGACGGCGAGCGAAACGCAGACGTTCGTCGCGGTGAGCCGCAGCGCATCGGACGTATTGCAGCGCTACAGCAACGGCGCTCCGCCCGCCGCCGACGCGCGCGCCCAGGTCGAGAAATACGTGCAGACGAAGACGCTCGCGCCGGACACGATCGCGTCGCTGAAGCGCGTCGTCGACTCGATCGAAGCGCAGATCCGCCCGAGCCAAACGATGGCCGAAGTGCCGCAGGGCAACGTCCGCAACGTGCGCAACGAGATGTACATCGCGTCGGAGGCGCTGCGCATCATGGAGAAGCAGAAAGCGCCCGCCTTTTCCAAGGACGACGACGCCGTGCTCGGCAACTACAAGAAGCAGCTCGACCACGCGACGAAGTTCATCCCGACGTGGGTGAAGGTCGCCGTCGCCGTCGCGCTCGGATTGGGCACGATGGTCGGGTGGAAGCGGATCGTCGTGACGGTCGGCGAGCGCATCGGCAAGACGCATCTGACGTACGGACAAGGCGCGTCGGCGGAACTCGTTGCGATGCTGACCATCGGCGCCGCCGATGTCTACGGCTTGCCCGTCAGCACGACGCACGTGCTGTCGTCGGGCGTCGCGGGCACGATGGCCGCGAACGGCTCCGGCCTGCAATGGCGCACCGTGCGCAGCCTCGCGCTCGCGTGGATCCTGACGCTGCCGGTTTCGATCGCGCTCGCGGGCCTGCTGTTCTGGGCGTTCCGCGGCCTATTCTGAGCGGATCGCTTGCGTAAAAAGCGGCGCGCGAAGGCTTTCGCGCGCCGTGCAAGTTTTGCCCGCCCCGCCTCGTTTCGCCTCTCCTTTTCGACATTCGTCTGCGCTGGCGCACGTTCGCTCACTGCCCGCAATGCCTGATGCCGCGGGCTTTCGTCGCTACTGGCACGGCCATTGCTCGTATGCAGTCGTCGATCGCAAGACTGATCGTGCCGGCGGCCACGAACCGCCGCTCCTTCGGCGCATGACTGTCGATGACAGTTGGGAGGCTGCGCCGGACGCCGATCCGTCACGCGATCATTTGAATAAGGAGAAGTCGAAATGACGATCGGAACCATACTGCTGATCATCCTGATCCTGCTCTTGATCGGCGCCATTCCTTCCTGGCCGCACAGCCGCAGTTGGGGCTACGGGCCGAGCGGGATCGTCGGCGTCGTGCTGATCGTAGTGATCGTTCTGTTGCTGATGGGTCGGTTGTGACATCGCGCGGCTGCTGTTGGCCGCGCAAGAAAAAAGGGGCGCTCCCGGCGGGACGCCCCTTTTTGTCGATTGCGGCCGCGGTCTAGACGCGCATCACCTGGCCGTTCGGCTCGATCTTGCGCGGGATGACCGGCTCGCTCTGCTTCGGCGACGATGCCTTCGAACGCGGCGTGACCGGCGCCTGTTCGATAGCGGCTTTATCGGCGACCTGCTTCACGGACGTGGCGCTCTTGTGCTTCTTTTTGGCTGCCGTCTGCGGCGCCGCGTGCGTCTTGCTCTTGCCCTTGACGGACTGTGCTTCGGGAGGATTCCAGACTTCCGTGTAGCGCTCGGCCGCAAAAAGCGACGACGAGCCGATCAGAAGAACGACGATCAGGAATACGCGCTTCAAGTGATTCGCTCCAACGGTTAGTGGCCCGCTCTGCGCGAGAGGATGGCGTCGAGCGTCTGCTCGGATGTTTCCAGCTCGAGCAACGCGGCGTCGAGACGCTCGATCGAGCGCGCGACGGAGCGCCCGTCCCGCTCGAAATCCGGCTCGCCGCGCGTGGCGTCGAACGCCGCGTTGACCGCGCGCGTCGCGCGCATGAAACGTTCGAGCGCAGCGGCTTCGAGCGGATCGTTGCGTGGGTTCATCGGCGAGCTCCTGTTGCGGACAAGCTGTACGAATATACAGTAAGCCGACGCCGTGGCAAACAGGCGGCGCGCGTCGTGGCGAAAATGCCGAAGCGCCTCTTGACCGGCGCATGCATCGGGCTTCGGCGGCTCGCAGCGGCGTTTTGCCGCGCATCGATGCGGCGTCGCGCGCGATTAAGTCCCTCTTAATTCTGCGCCGACACACTCGTCTCGCGATCCGGCTCCGTTGCCGCCGTCCGCACCGGACGGCCGAGCCATCACCGTGAGGAACGTGCCATGCCAGCCAACACCGCCGCGCGCCGCAGCTTCGCCAATCTCGCTCCGACGATGCGCAAACAATACGCGCTCACCCTGCGCGAATGCCGTCTTTCCCTGCCGGTCGAGCCGCCGTGGGGCGCGCCTTACCGAATGGTCGAATGGGCGTCGAAGACCGACCAGCGCGTGCAGCGACGCGTCTTTCCCGCCGACTGCACGCCGTCGCAAATCGCCGATGCGCTCAAATCCCACGTACCGGGCCGCCGCTACGGCCCGACCGACGACGAAGACTGATCCGGCGCTTCGAGTCAAAAAGCGCATGGCGGGCTTGCATTAATCCGAATGTGGACTAATATTATTGCAAAGTTCCTTTGGAGACTTAACGACATGCCCAACGCCGCACGCGCCGAACATGCGTCGGCCGGCCGTCCGGTGCCGCGTCCGGCGCTGGATTCGGGTGATCTATCCGCTGCCGGTCTACGCGCCTTCTTCAATATCGCCCGCGACTGGGCGCTATCCGCCGAGGAGCAGATCACGCTGCTCGGCTCGCCGGGGCGCTCCACCTATTTCAAATGGAAGCAGGACCCCGAATCCGCCCGCCTCGCTCGCGACACGCTCGAGCGCCTTTCGCTGATTCTCGGCATCTACAAGGCGCTGCAAATCCTTCTCCCCGATCCGAAAGCCGCCGATACCTGGATCCGCCGCCCCAATGCCGCGCCGCCGTTCGGCGGGCGTCCGGCGCTCGATCGGCTGCTGGCGGGCAATATCAGCGATCTCGTCGCCGTGCGCCAATATCTCGACGCGATGCGGGGCGGCTGGGCGTGATGGGAATTGCATTCAGCAAGGACACACCGAACTGGCGCGAACAGTGGCCGCACAGTCTGCTCGACTGGTCGCCGGCGTATCGCGTGATTCCCACGCGCTTTCCTGCCGTCAATCTCTTCGATCGCGTGGCGTCGCCGCAGGATTTCGAAGCGCTCTACGCACTGGAGGCGATGACCAACGACCGCCTGCGCACCGAAATCGGCGAACTCGATCTCGTGCCCGCGGAAGAGCGCTGTTTCGGGCCGGGCTGCGGGCCGATCATGGCGGCGTTCACGCATCTGAATCCGAACGGCAGCCGTTTCTCGGACGGCAGCTACGGCGTGTTTTACTGCGGCCGCGAGCGGCAGACGGCGATCGCGGAAACGCGCTATCACTCCGGGCTTTTTCTCGCCGCGACGAACGAAGCGCCGACGCGCCAGCAGATGCGTCTCTACACAGTGCGCGCGCACGGCGATGTCGTCGATCTGCGCGGCGACGCGATCGCGCGAACGGGCCTCGATCCGCGCATCCTCGCGCCGGACGACTACGGCCCGGGCAAGGCGCTCGGACGCGCGGTGCGGGCGGCCGGTGCGCCGGGGATCGTGTATCCCTCGGTGCGCGATCCGCAGGGCGAATGCCTCGCCGCCCTGCGCACGACGATGCTGCGCGACTGCCGGCACGCGGCGTATCTCGAATACAACTGGAACGGCGAGGCGATCGACTACGTGTTCGAGCTGAATCAGGTCGGCTGAACGGGCAAACGTTTCACCTTCCCGAGCCGATCGCCACAGCCGTTTCGGTGCGCGTGCGCGAGAGCTTCTTCGACGCCGGGCGCGCCGCCTTTCTCGCCGCTTTCTTGCCGACCTGCTCGAGCGCCTGCGACGCCGCGTTCTTGCCGCTCGATTTCAGCGCACCCGCGCGCGCCTTGCGGCTCGATTCGCCGAGCAGCCGGGTCAGGCGCGCGTCGCTTGGCGTCGCGCCTTTGCGGTTCTTGCGCGCCGCCTCGCGCGTGCGGCGTTTCGCTTCCTTTTCGAGGAAGATCGCGAGCGCGGCTTCATCGGTCTTGAGACCGTGACGGCGCGACGCGGGCATCGATTCGGCGAGCTCGCCGGCTTCGAACGCCTCGATCACGGCCGGATGCACATAGCATTTGCGGCACACGGCGGGCGTATTGCGCAGCAGTTGCGCGACTTCCTTCACCGTGCCGACGACATGCTTGCGCGCCTCGGTCACCGTCTCCCATTTCAGCTTTCTCAGCGCCGCGAGCGCGAACACGCTGCCCGCCCACGTCCGGTAATCCTTCGCCGTGAAATCCGCGCCGGTGATCTCGCGCAGATATTCGTTGATGTCGGATGAAGAAACCGAATGGCGCTCGCCGTCCTCATCGAGATACTGGAAGAGATCCTGCCCCGGCAGATCCATGCAGCGCTTGACGATGCGCGCGACCCGCGCGTCGCTCACGGCCACATCGTGCTCGATGCCGCTCTTGCCGCGAAACTTGAACCGCAACGTTCCCGCCGACACTTTCAGATGCCGCTTTCTCAACGTCGTCAGGCCGTACGAGCGGTTTTCGCGCGCGTATTCCTCGCTGCCGACGCGGATCAGCGTCGTATCGAGCAGACGCACCACGGTCGCGAGCACCTTGTCGCGCGGCATGCCGTCGAGCGCCAGATCGCGCGTAACCCGCGAGCGCAGTTTCGGCAGCACCGCGGAAAACGCGAGCATGCGTTCGTACTTGTTCGCGTCGCGCGTTTCGCGCCATTGCGGGTGATAGCGATATTGCTTGCGACCGCGCGCATCGCGTCCGGTCGCCTGGAGATGGCCGCGCGAGTCGGGGCAAATCCACACATCGGTGTAAGCGGGCGGAATCGCGAGCGCGTTGATGCGGCGAATCTCGGCTTCGTCGTCGATGCGCTTGCCCTGCGTGTTGAAGTACGCGAACGCGCCGTCGATCCATTCGCGCGTATAGCCGCGCCGCGAATCGTCCACGTAGCGCAGGCCGGGCGGCAAATCATCCGGGCAGCCCTGCACGTCGGCCGTCAGGCGGTCGCCGGCGCCGCCGCCTGTCTCGTTGTTCGTTCCGATTTTCGCCACCGCGCGCCTCGCCTGATTGGTCTTCTATCGATGGCGAAGATTCGAGCAACGTGCGTGCCGCGTTGCACCGGAGTCACGGCAGCGCGAGTTCGCGCGCGCCTTCGGACGACGCCCAGCGCTCTTTTACGGACCAGCGCTCGTCGGTGCCGGCCTGCACGATCGTGAGCCGGCCTTCGGGCGCGAACGCGCACGTATCGATGTAAATCTGCGAGCCGATCTGCTTCACCGCGCGCGTCGGCGTATGGCCGCAGTAAGTGGGCGACAGGCCGAATTGCAGCCCGGGGTCCGCGTGACCGAGCGCAAGGCTGCGGCCCCAAAGTATCTGCCCGCGGACGTCTTCGTGATAGTCGCCGGCATCGAGTTCGGCGTCGTTGCCGAAGAACTCCGCGTGCAGCACGTTGAAGCGCCGCTCGCCCTCGCCGACGATCCGCACGAGCGGCAGCGTCGAGAGCCGCGCGGCGAGCGCGGCAAGCTGATCGTCGGGCACGGTTTCAGCCCACGCGCCGCCGATCGCGTACCACGATTGACGGCGCATCGCGCCGGTCGCGACCGCGATCAGCGCATCCTCGTGATTGCCGAGCACGGGATAAAACCACGGCTTGTCGATGAGATCGATGGCCGCGAGCGAATCCGTGCCGCGATCGACCAGATCGCCGACGGAGAACAGCCTGTCCCGCGCGCCGTCGAAACCGATTTCGTGCAGAAGATAACGCAGCGCATCGACGCAGCCGTGCAGATCCCCGACCACGAAATCGCGGCCGAGATCATTGGCGGGATGCCTGCAGACGATAGGATAGGTAGGACCATTCATGCGCCGATGATAGCGCTCGTCAATGACGCCGTGTGCGGGGTGGATCGCTTTTGCAAGCAATACGCAAGCCGCGCGCACACTCGTTACAGCGGCGTTACCGGGGCGCGTCCGGTCGACGTAAAAAGTGCTGTTCCCGACCTTTTTGCAACGCAGTTATTGCCCGATGACGCGAAGCCGCGCGACGGCTTTCGCATCGATCGACGCGCGTGGATCGCCGAATTGACGCGTCACGAAGTTGCTCAGAACGGCGATCTGCTCGTCGGTGAATTGCGCGTCGAATGCGGGCATCAGCGCGTGCGCATCGCGGGTCTTGCGATTCACGCCGCGCAGGATCACGAGAACGAGATTGCTCGCCGCCGCCGCGCCGCCATCACGCGCGAGCGGCGGAAACGGCTTGCTGCCCTCGCCTGTCGCGCCGTGGCAACTGGCGCACGCGGCGGCGTAAAGACGCGCGCCTTCCGAATCGATCGATGTCGTGTCCGCCCTCGCCGGGTCGCTCACGCGCGCGTCTTTCGCCGCGACGGGCGGCACGGCGCGCAGATACACGATCATCGAACGCAGATCCGCGGGCGTCAGATGCTGCGTGCCAGTCGCGACGACTTCGGCCATCGGTCCGAGCGCATGGGCACGGCCGGGCGCGGCGCCCGTCGACAGAAAGCGCAGCAGTTCGTCGTCGCGCCACGCGCCGATGCCCGCGACGCGATCCGGCGTCAGATTGCCCGCCTGCCATCCCGCGACCGTCGCCCCGGCAAGCCGCTTGCTTCCCATCAGCCCGCCGATGCCGTTGCGCGGCGTGTGGCACTCGCCGCAATGCCCGAGCCCTTCGACGAGATACGCGCCGCGATTCCACTCCGCGCTCTTCGACGGATCGGGCACGAAGCGCCGCGGCGAAAACTCGAGAAGATTCCACAGCGCCATGAGCCAGCGCTGATCGAACGGAAACGCGAGCGTGTTGCGCGGCGTCGCGGACCGCACGGGCGGCACGGTCGCGAGATAGGCGCGCATCGCGAGCAGATCGGCGTCGGAAAGCAGCGTGTACGACGTGTACGGAAACGCGGGATAAAGCCGCTCGCCGTTCCTGCCGATGCCCTCGCGCATCGCGCGGATGAACTGCGCGTCGGTCCATGCGCCGATGCCCGTTTCGCGATCGCTCGTGATGTTCGGCGCGAACACGTCGCCGAACGGCGTCGGGATCGGCCTGCCGCCCGCGAACGGCCGCGCGGATTCCGAGCGGGCGGTATGGCAGCTCATGCAGCCGCCCGCGCGCACGAGGTATTCGCCTTGCTGGACTCTGGTTTGCGCTTGGGCGGCGCCGGACGCGCACGCCAGCAGAACGATCAGGCACGCGAGCCGCGCCTTCATCGCAGGGACGCCTCGATCGTGCCGGCGAGCCGCAGCGACAACGCCGCGATCGTCAGCGTGCAGTTGACGGAGCCGCCCGCGGGCATCACCGCGCTCCCGGCGATGAACAGGTTCGGATGATCGTGCGCGCGGCATTCGTCATCGACCACGGAATCGTTCGGATCGCGGCCCATGATCGCCGTGCCCATGATGTGGCTGCTCGCGCCGAGCGAATCGTCGTGCTCGATTTCCGTGCCCTCGAAAATCCCGGCGATGCGCGCGAACTGCGCGTGCGTGTCGGCGGCGCTCTTGCGCACGTAATCGTCGATCGAATACGCGATTTCCGGGCGCGGCAAGCCGAGCGCGTCCTTTTGCGCCGACAGCATCACGCGATTTTCGCTCGACGGCAGTTGCTCGTGAAAGCTGCCGAACGTGAGCCTGCGCGCGCATTGCTCGCGAATCTGCCGGTCGAGCTCGCCGCCGGTCAGCCCTTTATCCAGCAGATTCCGGGTGACGGCGAGCGTCGGCGCCGCGTTCGACAGATGCAGCTTCTTCGCCGCCTGCTGCGCGCGAAACGGCCCGTCGCGGAAATCGACGATCGACGACATCTCCACTGGCCCGCGTCCCGGCCACAGCGCCTCGTTGGCGAGAAAGCTGACGCTCGCGGCGGGATGATCCATCAGATTGCGCCCGACCTGATCCGAGCCGTTGCCGATGCCCTTCGGAAACCGCGCGGACGTCGACATCAGAAGCAGCTTGGGCGTCTCGATGCCGTTCGCCGCGATGACGAAGCGCCTGCCGGTCACGCGCGTCGAGAGGCCGTTCGGGTCCTTGCAATGGATCGCGACGATCTCGGCGCGATCGTTCGCCTCGATGCGATACGCGACCGCCTGCGCGACGAGCGCCGCGCCCGCGCGTTCGGCCTTGTCGGCGTGCGACGCTGCGTGATACAGCGCGCCGATCGGACAAATCGGCATGCAATTGTTGTTGCCGCAGCACGCGGGGCGCGCGTCGTACGGACGGCTGTTGCGCGCCATCGGCTCGGGCACCACGCGATACGACTGCGCGCCGAGCAACTCGGCGACGCGCCGGTCCATCCACGAGAGCGGCAGCGCGTCCATCGGATAAGGTGTCGAGCGCGGCGAGCCGAGATCGATGTCCGGTCCCGCGACGCCCAGATCGGCTTCGGCCTGCCCGTACCACGGTTCGAGCGTCTCGTAGGGAAACGGCCAGTCGCGCCCGACGCCGTACAGCGTTTTCACGCGAAAGTCAGAAGGCAAAAGGCGCCACGCCGCGCCGGCCCAATGCCACGTCGTCCCGCCGACGAGCCGCAGATATTGCGGCTGATAGGGCGTCGCGCCGCGATCGACGAGATAGGCGCCGGGATTCATCGGCTCGGGGCGCGGCGCGTGACGCACGAGCGGATACGGCGCGCAGAGATCGCGCTTGTCGGCGGCGCGGCGAAAGTTCTCGACGATCTGCCAGCGCGCAAGACGCGGCCCGGCTTCGAGCAGAATCACCGACGCGCCCGCTTTCGCCAGCCGGTACGCGACGAGACTGCCCGCCACGCCCGAGCCGACGACCACGACGTCCGCCGAAGTGGAACCCGCCATGCGCGTGCCCTTGTCTTGAATGGCGATGCGCGGCGCTCAGGGCTTCTTCGCCCAGTCGGCCGGCTCGCCGCGGCAGTATGAGGGAACCGTGAGCATGTCGCCGACGGGATCGAACATCAGTGCGCGTTCGTACGCAACGACTTCGACATGCGGCGGCTCGCCGACGACGCCGAGATACCACGCGCGCATCACGCTGCCGACCGTCTTCGCAAGCTCGGGACGCGTGGCTTCGAGCGCGGCGGTGATGATGTCGGTGGGCGTGCCGCCGTGCGTCGCGATCCACTTGTCGAGCGCGGCGATCTTCGCGGCGAAGTCCGCATCGTGCCGGACGAGCGCCGCGTGCACGCGTTCGGCGAGAAGCGGATCGAAGTGCGTGCGGCCGGTGAGTTTCATCGACACGGCGAGAAACGCGCCGATTCCGCTCGCGGGCGGTTCCTGAGCGCGCGCCGGCACGAGCAGCGCACACGCGCCCGCCATGATTCCCCTTCGCATCGCAAACGACGTCATCTCTGGCACTCAGCTTGTTGAAAGGCGATCGGGCAATAATCGCAGCGTCGGGCGATGCCTGCCTCACATGCGGACAAAACGAAATGAAGCCGATCTTCCCGCCCGTACTGCGCAACCGGCCGCGCGCGCTGATCGGCCTGGCTGTTGGTTGCGTCGCCGCCGCTTTGGTTCCGGCGCACGTGCGGCCGACGGCGCGCGCGCTGATCGGCTGGGACTCGGCCGTGTGGCTCTACCTCGCGCTCATCTGGGTGAAGATGGCGTCCGCGCGCCAGAGCGACGTGCAGGAACTCGCCGAGCGCGAAGACGAAAACGCCGCGACCGTGCTGATGGTCGTGAGCGTCGCGGCGATTGCGAGCATCGTGGCGATCGTCGTCGAGCTGTCGACCGCGAAGCACATGGGCGCCGGCGCGGTGCTGCATTACGTGCTCACCGGCGCGACGATGCTCGGCGCATGGTTCCTGATCCCGACGATGTTCACGCTCCACTACGCGCGGCACTACTATCAGTCGCCGGACAACGATACCGCGCTGAGATTTCCCGACCGTCATCTGAAGCCGGGTTACTGGGACTTCCTCTACTTCTCCTTCACGATCGCGGTCGCGTCGCAGACCGCCGATATCGCGCTTGCATCGACGTCGGCGCGCCGCACGGCGCTCGCGCAATCGGTGCTGTCGTTCTTCTTCAATCTCGCGGTGCTCGGGCTTTCGATCAACATCGCCGCGAGCATGGTCGGCGGCTGAAACGACGCTGTCACGCGCGCGCCATAAGCTCGACGAACGGCTCATCGAACGCGCCGTGTAAAAACGCGGCGCGCGCCGCAGTCAGTTTTACACGCGGCACGTTCGTGCCTTTCTTGCTCTGCGGGACGTGGGCGCCGGCGGTCTCGTCGTGCCATAGGCGGAAATGAACGTGCCGCAGCGCACACACGCCCCCGCCCGGTGGCACAGCGATTGCTGCATTGCGCCAGCCCAATCAGAAGAAACCCGGATCAGCACTCGCTCGCGCGGCCTCGCGCTCGTGCGTTCCGCATGCACAGGAGAGCCCATTTTGCCTTTGAACGTTCTGCTGGTCGCCTCCGAAGCCGTCCCGCTCGCCAAGACCGGCGGACTCGGCGATATGGTCAGCGCCTATGCTGCCGCGCTGCGCGAAGCCGGCGTCGATGCCACCATCCTGCTTCCCGCCTATCCGAACGCCATTGCCCAAGCAGAAGGCCTGAGCAAGATCGGCACGCTCACCGGCCTGCCGGGCGGCAACGCGGCGCTGCTGCGCGGCCGCATGCCCGATACCGGCGTGCCGGTTCTGCTGCTGCGCTGCGACACGCTCTACGCGCGCGACGGGCTTTATCAGGACGAACAGGGCCGCGACTATCAGGACAACGCGCTTCGCTTCGCGACGCTTTCCGCCGCCGCGGTGCGGATCGCGCGAGGCGTGCGCGGCGTGAAGAAGCCGGACATCGTTCATGCACACGACTGGCACACGGGCCTGACGCCGCTTCTGATGAAGCACGCGGACGTGCACGCAAAGAGCGTATTCACGATCCACAATCTCGCATTCCAGGGCAACTACGCGCTCTCGCTTGGTGCGTCGCTCGGCGTGCCGGAAAAGTGGCTCGTGCATGCGTTGAGCGACCCGAAGAGCATCGAGTTCTATGGCGCATTGAGTCTGATGAAAGCGGGCATCGTCCACGCCGATCGCGTAACGACCGTCTCCGAAACTTACGCGCGCGAAATTCTCACGCCGCGCTTCGGTCATCTGATGGAAGGCGTGCTGCAAAGCTGCGCCGACAAGCTGTCGGGCGTCGTGAACGGCATCGACGAAGAAACGTGGAATCCCGCCGCCGATCCGCTCATCGAACGCACCTATTCCTTCGACGATATGCGCGGCAAGCACGCGTGCAAGCGCGCGCTGCAACGCATGTTCGGTTTGCCCGTCGATCCGTTCGCGCCGCTGATGGCGATCGGCAGCCGCATGACCGGTCAGAAACTCGCCGATGTCGTGCTCGATGCGCTGCCGCGTCTGCTCGCGCGACATCCGCGTCTGCAGCTCGCCGTGATCGGCAAGGGCGAGGCGCATATCGAAGCCGGTTTCAGGAAGCTCGCGCAGGAATGGCCGGATCGCGTGGGCGTGCATATCGGATACGACGAACGGCGCGCCCATGCCCTGCACGCGGGCGCGGACATCCTTCTGCACGGCAGCCGCTTCGAGCCGTGCGGCCTCACGCAGATGTATGCGATGCGCTACGGCACGCTGCCGGTCGCATCGCGCGTGGGCGGCCTCGCCGACACGATCGTCGATGCGGCGCAAAACGAACTGCACGGCATGCGCGACGTGCTCCGTCCATCGGCGTGGCTGCGCGACGGCACGCATGATCTGCCTGTCGCGCCGGTCCCCGCGCCGCGCTCCTCGCACGCGCCTACCGGCTTTCTCTTCGATGGCGAACGCGCGGACGATATCGTCTACGCCGCGAGCCGCGCGCTCGACGCCTACATGCGTCCGCAAGTGTGGCGCGCGTTGCAGCGCAACGCGATGTCCTGCGATTTCGGATGGAACGAAGCCGTGACGACGATGGTCGCACTGTACGTCGGCCTGAGCGGCGCGCGTCCGAGCCGCACCGCATTGCGTGCGCGCCGCGTGGCCGATGTCATGCCGACGCCCGCACCGGCACAGGACGCGCATTCGATGGCGCGCACCGCGTGAGCGTGCCGGCGGCAGTTGCTCCATAGTAACGACCAGGGTTCGAACCGGGCGCGGCACGCAACGTGCTGTCCCGCCCGTGCATGAGCCCGAAGGAAATCACTTGGGGACCGTGGCGCCCACCGTGATGCAAGAAGGCATTCGATGCACGGTGCATCGCGACAACGCGGCCAGGCAGGCGTCGAAATCCGGCGCCAAGGTGTAATCTGAGTTCCGCCTGAGAGTTCGCGTGATTCGTGACGCGCGGACCAGCTCTTCAGCCAGTTTGGCCCGTGAGCGTGATCGCGATTGATGCCCGCATCCCCGCCACCGCAGGACGACTCTGGAAAAGACGAACGATGGAAAACCATCAAGCTCCTCATGCGTACGCGCCGCGTATCTACTTCATCGATCCCCTGCTCGTCGGCCCGCTCGCGAACTGGCCCGCCCAGTTCGAGCACGCGGCAGGGCTCGGCTTCGATCACGTCCTGATCGGCTCGCCGTTCACGCCGGGCAGCAACGGACATCGCGAGGCGGTCGCCGATCATCATCGGCTGCATTCCGTCTTCGAATCCGATGCGAGCGCATCGGACGGCCTGCGCCAGCTCGCCGACGCCGCGAAAAAGCACAAGCTCACGCTGCTCGTCGATATCGTGATCGACCGCGTGAGCGCCGAAGGCGGGCTTTATCAGGACAACAAGCACTGGTTTCAGCCGTTCGAAAGCGCGGATGCGCGCCTCGATCCGCGCAAGCCGCCGCGTCAGCGCGACGTCGCGTGGGCGAATTTCGCCGATGGCGAGGCCGCGCATCATCTGACCGAATGGTGGGCGCGCGAGCTGAACCTGCTCGCCGATGCGGGCGTGGGCGGGTTTCGCTTCGATGCGCCGGACGCGGTGCCCGCGCATGTGTGGCGCAGGCTCGGCGCGGCGGTGCGCGAAAAGCATCCGGAGACGCGCTGGCTCGCGTGGACCGTCGGCGTCACGCGGCATGATCTGCACGGTCTCGCCGACGCCGGTTTCGACGCCGTGTTCGCATCGACGCGCTGGTGGGACTTCAAGAGCGCGTGGCTCTTCGACGAGCACGCGGCGCTGTCGCGCATCGCACCGCCCATCGCGTTTCCGGAAGATCCGTTCGGCGCGCGGCTCATCAGCGATCTCGCCGATACGAGCGACACCGCGCTCGTCGAACGCGCCTACACGCGCGCGCTCGACACCGCCGCCGCGCTCGGCACCGGCATCATGGTGCCGATGGGCTTCGAATACGGCGTCGCCCTGCCGATGTCGCCGCAATACGGCATCGCGGCGGAATACGAGCGTGCGAAGAGCGAGAAGCGCATCGATCTCACCGCGCGCATCCGGCGTGCGAACGAGTTGCAGCGCAACGTCGGCACGCTCGCGAGCGTCGGCGAACTGCGCGCGCTGACGGGGGCGGGCACGCCCTACGCGGCGCTGATTCGCGCGGATGGCGGCGATCTGCGCCATAGCAGCGACGCCGTGCTCGCCGTCATCAATCCCGATCTCGTCGCGCCCGTGCACGTCGATACGTTGCATCTGCTCGAATCGGTGCCGGGCAACTACACGCGCTTCGCGCTGATCGACGACACGATGGGCAAGCCCGAGCGCCTCGCGCCCTTCACGCTCAAGGCGGGCGAAGTGCGCCTGTATCGCGCGGAAGCCGAGCCGTTCATCCTGCTCGCGCAGCCGCAAGTGAAGCGCGGCGCGAAGGCCGCCGACAAGAAGTCCGTCGCCGAGGCGATCGCCGCGCCGCGCGTGTCGATCGAGAGCGTGACGCCTTCGGTCGATCACGGACGCTTTCCGGCGAAGCGCATCGTCGGCGAGGCGGTGGAGATTCAGGCAGCGATCTTCGCGGAAGGCCACGACAAAATCGCCGCCGCCGTGCAATGGCGCGCCGCCGATGAAACCGAGTGGCACGAAGCGCCGATGACCGCCGTGCAGCCCGCCGGCCTCGATCTGTGGAGCACGCGCGTTCCGCTCGAACGCGTGGGCCGCCATGAATTCGTCGTGATGGCGTGGCGCGACGATTACGCGTCGCTCGTCGATCACATGCAGAAGAAGCTGAAGGCCGGTCAGACGGTGGAGCTCGAAGTCGAGGAAGCGAAGCATCTGTTCGCGCTGATCCTCGCCGAAGTCAAAACCTCCGACGATGCCGACAGCGACAGCGCGCCGCTCGAAGCGATCGTCAAGGAATTCACGAAGGCCGACGACGCGCGCAAGCTCGAACTCGTGCTCGCGAGCGCGACCGCGAAAGCCGTTGCAGCGGCGCGGCATCGTCCGTTCCTGTCGCGCGATCCGGTCGTGTACCGCATCGATTCGGAACGCGCCGCCGCGCGCTTCGCGAGCTGGTACGAGATCTTCCCGCGTTCCATGAGCGACGACGTGAATCGTCACGGCACGTTCATCGACGTGATCGGCAAGCTGCCGCGCATCCGCGAGATGGGCTTCGACGTGCTGTACTTTCCGCCGATCCATCCGATCGGCGTCGCGAACCGCAAGGGCAAGAACAACTCGCTGACCGCGCAGCCGGGCGATGTCGGCAGCCCATATGCGATCGGCGGCAAGGAAGGCGGCCACGACGCGCTGCATCCCGAACTCGGCAATCTCGACGACTTCAAGCGCATGCTCGAAGCCGCGCACGAACACGGGCTCGAGATCGCGCTCGACTTCGCGGTGCAATGCTCGCCGGATCATCCGTGGCTCAAGGAGCATCCGACGTGGTTCGCATGGCGTCCCGACGGCACGCTGCGTTATGCGGAAAATCCGCCGAAGAAGTATCAGGACATCGTGAATCCGGACTTCTACGCGCAGGACGCGAAACCCGATCTGTGGCTCGCGTTGCGCGACGTGTTCCTGCACTGGATCGCGGCGGGCGTGCGAATCTTCCGCGTCGACAATCCGCATACGAAGCCCTTCCCGTTCTGGGAATGGGTGATCGGCGACGTGCGCGCGCGCCATCCCGATGTCATCTTCCTCGCCGAAGCGTTCACGCGGCCGCGCGTGATGAACCGTCTCGCGAAGCTCGGCTTCTCGCAGTCGTACACGTACTTCACCTGGCGCGAGAGCAAGCGCGATTTTCTCGAGTACATGCACGATCTCACGCAGACCGATGCGAAGGAATTCTTCCGCCCGAACTTCTTCGTGAACACGCCGGATATCAATCCGCGCTTCCTGCAAAGCTCCGGACGGCCGGGTTTCGTGATTCGCGCGGCGCTGGCGGCCACGCTATCCGGATTGTGGGGCGTGTATAGCGGCTTCGAGCTGTGCGAATCGGCGGCGCTGCCGAACAGCGAGGAGTATCTCGACTCCGAGAAGTACGAACTGAAGGCGTGGGACTGGAACCGGCCCGGCAACATCGTCACGGAAATCACCGCGCTCAATCGCATCCGCCGCGCGAATCCCGCGTTGCAGACGCATTTGGGCGTCAACTTCCTGCCCGCGCATAACGATCACATCCTGTTCTTCGAAAAGGCGAACGCATCGCGCGACAACGTCGTGCTCGTCGCGATCAACCTCGATCCGTTCAACGAGCAAGGCGCGGATATCGAACTGCCGTGGCAGACGCTCGAACGCTGGGGCGTGCATGAGTGGGACGCGATCGCGGTCGAGGATCAGGTGACGGGCGAGCAATTCGAATGGCGCGGACGGCGCCAGCATGTGCGGCTCAATCCGCATTCGCTGCCATTCGCGATCTGGCGCATATCGCCGACATGGGGTTTGCCGAAGCCGCAGCCTGACGCAGCGTGATTCATCGACGTACGAAAGCACACCAAGAACATTGGAGCGAAACGTGGATACAAGGGTGAAGCGCAACAAGAAGGCGTCGATTCTCAACGACGATCCGCTTTGGTACAAGGACGCGATCATCTATCAGGTTCACATCAAGTCTTTCTTCGATGCGAACAACGACGGCATCGGCGATTTTCCCGGCCTGCTCGCGAAGCTCGACTACATCGCGGAGCTGGGCGTCGATGCGATCTGGCTGCTGCCGTTCTATCCGTCGCCGCGCCGCGACGACGGCTACGACATCGCAGACTATCGAAACGTGCATCCGGACTACGGCACGATCGCGGACGTCAAGCGCTTCATTCAGGAAGCGCACGCGCGCGGCATACGCGTGATCACCGAACTGGTCATCAATCACACGTCGGATCAGCATCCGTGGTTTCAGCGCGCGCGTCATGCGAAGCCGGGATCGAATCATCGCAACTACTACGTGTGGTCCGACACGGACAAGAAGTACGAAGAGACGCGCATCATCTTCATCGACTCGGAACCTTCGAACTGGACGCACGATCCGGTCGCGGGCCAGTATTACTGGCATCGCTTCTACGCGCATCAGCCCGACCTGAACTTCGATAACCCGGCGGTCATCAAGGAAGTGCTCTCCGTGATGCGCTTCTGGCTCGACATGGGCATCGACGGGCTGCGGCTGGACGCGGTGCCGTATCTCGTCGAGCGCGAAGGCACGAACAACGAGAATCTGCCCGAGACGCACCAGATCCTCAAAAAGATTCGCGCCACCATCGACGCGGAGTATCCGAACCGCATGCTGCTCGCGGAAGCGAACCAGTGGCCGGAAGACGTGAAGGAATACTTCGGCGACGAAGACGAATGCCACATGGCGTTTCACTTCCCGCTGATGCCGCGCATCTATATGTCGATCGCGAGCGAGGATCGCTTTCCGATCACGGACATCATGCGGCAGACGCCGGACCTCGCCGAAACCAATCAATGGGCGATCTTCCTGCGCAATCACGATGAACTCACGCTCGAAATGGTCACCGACTCCGAGCGCGACTACTTGTGGAACACATATGCGAGCGATCGCCGCGCGCGCCTGAACCTCGGCATTCGCCGCCGTCTCGCGCCGCTGATGGAACGCGACCGGCGCCGCATCGAGCTCATCAATTCGCTGCTGCTGTCGATGCCCGGCACGCCCGTGATCTATTACGGCGACGAGCTCGGCATGGGCGACAACATCCACTTGGGCGATCGCGACGGCGTGCGCACGCCGATGCAATGGTCGTCCGACCGCAACGGCGGTTTCTCGCGCGCCGATCCCGAGCAACTCGTGCTGCCGCCCGTGATGGGCTCGCTCTACGGCTATGACGCGGTGAACGTCGAATCGCAAAGCCGCGATCCGCATTCGCTGCTGAACTGGACGCGCAAGATGCTCGCGGTGCGCCGCTCGAAGCATGCGTTCGGCCGCGGCACGATCCGCTTCTTGCGGCCCGCGAATCGCAAGATCCTCGCGTATCTGCGCGAACTCGAAGGCGAGCCGCCGATCCTGTGCGTCGCGAATCTTTCGCGTGCGCCGCAAGCGGTGGAGCTGGATCTGTCGGAATTCGACGGCTCCGTGCCGCTCGAAATGACCGCCGATTCGCCGTTCCCGGCTATCGGCAAGCTCACGTATCTGCTCACGTTCCCGCCCTACGGCTTCCTGTGGTTCCAGCTTTGCCCGGGCAACATGCGGCCCGCGTGGGCGCAGGCGCCGTCCGAGCAATTGCCCGAGTTCGTCACGATGGTGATTCGCGCCGGCCAGACCGGCCCGACGCCGGAAAACGTCCGGCTGCTCGAATCGGAAGTGCTGCCGAACTATCTGAGCAAGCGCCGCTGGTTCGCATCGAAGGATCAGAAGCTGCATGCGGTGCGCCTCGCCGCGCTGACCACGATCGAAGGCGCGGGCTTCGCGTTCACCGAGATCGAAGCCGATGTCGGCGATCATTGCGAGCGCTACGTGTTGCCGCTGTCGATCGCGTGGGGCACGGAGACGACGTCGCCGCTCTACATGCAGCTCGCGCTCGCGCGCGTGCGGCGCAACCGCAACATCGGGCATTTGACCGATGCGTTCTCGGTGCCGCAATTCACCTATGGCGTGATCCGCAAGCTCAAGGAGCGCGCGGTCGTGCCGACGGTGCAAAAGAGCGAGATCCGCTTCATTCCGACCGAGCTCTTCGACACGCTCAATCTCTATCCCGCCGATCCGCCCGAGATCCGCTGGCTCGCCGCCGAACAGAGCAACAGCTCGCTCGTGATCGGCGACAAGATCGTGCTCAAGCTCGTGCGTCGCGTCGTGGGCGGCATTCACCCCGAAGCGGAAATGAGCCGCTATCTGACGCAACTCGGCTACGCGAACACCGGCCCGCTCTACGGCGAAGTCGTGCGCGTCGATCCGCAGGGCGTGCCGCATACGCTCATCATCCTGCAGGGTTACATCGACAATCAGGGCGATGCGTGGAACTACGCGCTCGACTATCTGCGCCGCACCGTCGATGAGCTCGCGGTCGCGGTCGAATCCGAAGAGCACGCGCAGGAACGCGACGCGCAGGCGGAAGGTTTAGCGGGCTACGGCAACATCGCGGGCATCATCGGCAAGCGGCTGGGCGAACTGCACGTCGCGCTCGCATCGCCGACGGAAGACGAAGCGTTCTCGCCGCAGCGCGCATCGGCCGAGGACGTCGAGGGCTGGATCGACGGCACGCTGAAGCTGCTCGAATCGGCGCTCGACATCCTCGCGCAGAAGATCGGCGAATTCAACGAGCACGACCGTTTCCTCGCGCAAAGTCTGCTCGACCGGCGTGAACTGCTCGTCGATACGGTCAAGAAGCTCGTCGCGCCCGATGCCGATGCGTTGTGCATCCGCATCCACGGCGATTTCCACCTGGGCCAGGTGCTGATGGCGCAAGGCGATGCGTATCTCATCGACTTCGAAGGCGAGCCCGCGCGACCGCTCGACGAACGCCGCAAAAAGACGAGTCCGCTGCGCGACGTCGCGGGCCTGTTGCGTTCGCTGTCGTATGCGAGCGCGGCAGCGCAATCGACGACGGAAAACGCGCCCGCGCAGACGGCGGATCGCAAGCGGGCGCTCTTCGAACGCCTGCGCGCGTTCGCCGAGGAGAGCTTTTTGCGGGAGTACACCGGGGCGATCGCCACGTCGCCCGAAACGATCGCGGCCGAAGACGTGTTTCAGCCGTTGCTCGATCTTTTCCTGATCGAGAAGGCCGCTTACGAAATCCGCTACGAAGCAGCGAACCGGCCGACCTGGATCGGCCTTCCGTTGCGGGGTCTCGCGTCGCTCGCGAGCCGCCTGCTGGGAGATACGGGCGAGCCGCCCGCTCCGGGCACGCGACCCGTATTCGGAGCCAACAAGGACAATCCGGATGGAACTCACCATGAACACTCGTAGCGATCCGGCGGATACCAGGAACCCCGCGCACGGCCTCAATCCGCTCGATATCGACGCACTCGTCGAGGCCCGGCATCCCGATGCCTTCTCGATGCTCGGCCTGCACGAAACCGATCTGGGGCACGTCGTGCGCGTGTTCCTGCCGGGCGCATCGTCAGTGAGCGTCGCGGATGCGGGCAACGGCGAGCATCTCGGCTCGCTCGCGCGCATCCACGATGCGGGGCTTTACGCGGGCTTCGTCACGAGGCCGGCGGCGTATCGCCTGAAGATCGACTGGCACGGCACGCCGCAGGAAACGCACGACACGTATTCGTTCGGCCCTGTGCTCAGCGACGAATGGCTCGACCGTCTCTCGCAAGCCGATCCGTATGCGGTGCTCGAATGCCTCGGCTCGCGGCCCATCACGCATGGCGGCGTCGCGGGCGTGCGCTTCGCGGTGTGGGCGCCGAATGCGCGGCGCGTCTCGGTGGTCGGCGACTTCAACACATGGGATGGGCGGCGCCATCCGATGCGCCTGCGTCACAACGCAGGCGTGTGGGAGCTGTTCATTCCGGGCATCGGCGCGGGCACGCGTTACAAGTACGAGATCGTCACGCGCGACGGTCATACGCTGCCGCTCAAGGCCGATCCGTGCGCGATGCAGAGCGAGAAGCCGCCGTCGACGGCATCGGTCGTCGCGGATGCCGATGCGATCGATCATTACGCATGGACCGACGCCGAGTGGATGAACACGCGCGGCGACAAGCAGACGCCGCAATCGCCGATCACCATATACGAGGCGCATGCCGAGTCGTGGCTGCGCGTGCCGGAGGAAGACAATCGCGGCATGAACTGGCACGAGCTGGCCGAGCGTCTGATTCCGTATGCGAAGGGCATGGGCTTCACGCACCTCGAATTCATGCCGATCGCGGAGCATCCGTTCGGCGGTTCGTGGGGTTATCAGCCGCTCGGGCAGTTCGCGCCGTCCGCGCGCTTCGGCACGCCGGAGCAGTTCGCGGAGTTCGTGAATCGCGCGCACGAGGCGGGGCTCGGCGTCATCATCGACTGGGTGCCGGCGCATTTTCCGAACGACGCGCACGGTCTCGTGCAGTTCGACGGCACGCCTTTGTACGAGCACGCGGACCCGCGCGAGGGTTATCACCAGGACTGGAACACGATGATCTACAACCTCGGCCGCAACGAGGTGAGCGCGTTCCTGATCGCATCGGGGCTGGCGTGGCTGAAGCGCTATCACGTCGATGGCTTGCGTGTCGATGCGGTTGCGTCGATGCTGTATCGCGACTATTCGCGCAAGGCCGGCGAGTGGGTGCCGAACATTTACGGCGGGCGAGAGAATCTCGAATCGATTGCGTTCCTGAAGCGGCTGAATCATGAAGTGCGGCAGATTCCGGGCGCGATCACGGTTGCGGAGGAATCGACTGCATGGCCGGGCGTGACGGCGAATGTCGAGAGCGGCGGACTCGGCTTCGACTTCAAGTGGAACATGGGCTGGATGCACGACACGCTGCACTACATGCAGGAAGATCCGGTGTATCGGCAGTATCACCATCATCTGTACACGTTCGGGATGGTGTATGCGTATTCCGAGCGCTTCGTCTTGCCTTTGTCGCACGATGAAGTCGTGCATGGCAAGGGGTCTTTGATCAACAAGATGCCGGGCGACCGATGGCAGAAGTTCGCCAATCTGCGCGCTTACTTTGGCTTCATGTGGACGCATCCGGGCAAGAAGCTGTTGTTCATGGGCGGCGAGTTCGGCCAGTTCGCGGAGTTCAATCACGATGAATCGCCGCATTGGCATCTGCTCGATGATTCGATGCATGGCGGGTTGCAGAAGCTCGTGCGCGATCTGAATCATCTCTATACGAGCGAGCCGGCGTTGCACAAGCTGGATAGCGATTCGCGCGGCTTCGAATGGCTCGTCGGGGATGACAACGCGAATAGCGTTTATGCGTATCGGCGTACGGATGCCGAAGGGCGCGATGTCGTCGTGGTGTGCAATATGACGCCGGTGCCTCGTCTGGCTTATCGGATCGGGTTGCCGCGGCGCGGGCGGTGGAGCGAAGTGTTCAACTCCGATGCTTCCATTTATGGCGGGTCGAATATGGGGAATGGCGGGGTGATTCATACGGATGACTATCCGAGTCATGGGAGGGAGCAGTCGGCGGCGTTGACATTACCGCCGTTGGCGACCATCGTGTTGCGGGCCGATTGATGGTCTTTTTTTTCGCCGGATCCCGTAATCGCGTCGGTCTATCAGCGTTGCCCCGCACAGGGCAGTGCTGATAGACCACTAAGAAACCGGGATTCCATAGAAGCGCAAGCAATACGAAGAACAAGAGCAGGAAACAGAAAAGGCAGAAAAACCCCAAAAGGATGCGCCAACATGGCAAATGCACTCCCCGACAAGTTGCTCCCGGGCGCGCCCTACCCGCTCGGAGCCAACTGGGACGGTCTGGGCGTCAACTTCGCGGTGTTCTCATCGAATGCTCATCGCATCGAGGTATGTCTCTTCGACAGCACCGGCCGCAAGGAACTGATGCGCTTCGACCTGCCCGAGTGCACCGACGAAATCTGGCACGGCTATCTCCCCGGCGCGCACCCCGGCACCGTCTACGGCTTTCGCGCGCATGGCCCGTATCAGCCGCAGCAAGGTCATCGCTTCAATCCCCACAAGCTGCTGCTCGATCCCTACGCGAAAAAGCTCGTCGGCCCCTGGCGATGGTCCGACGCCCTCTTCGGCTATCGCGTGCATTCGAATCGCCTCGACATGTCGATGGATCGCCGCGACTCCGCACCCGCGATGCCCAAATGCATCGTCACCGACGACGCCTTCGACTGGTCGCGCGACGTGCGCCCCGACACGCCCTGGGGCGAAACCATCGTCTACGAAACGCACGTGCGCGGTGCATCGATGATGCGCCACGACATCCGCCAGCACGAACGCGGCACCTTCGCCGCGCTATCGTCGCCTTGGTTCATCGAGCACTTGCAGAAGCTCGGCATCACCGCCGTCGAATTTCTTCCGGTGCACGCGTTTCTCAACGACCGCTTTCTCGTCGAACGCAGTCTCAGGAATTACTGGGGCTACAACACCGCCGCGTTCTTCGCGCCAGAGCCTTCCTATCTGTCGACGCATCGGCTCAACGAAATGCGTATCGCCGTACGTCAACTGCACGCGGCGGGCATCGAAGTGATTCTCGACGTCGTCTATAACCACACTTGCGAAGGCAACGAACTCGGCCCGACCGTCTCGTGGCGCGGCCTCGACAACGCAAGCTACTACCGCCTCATTCCCGGCGACGAACGTCACTACATCAACGAAACCGGCTGCGGCAATACGGTGAATCTGTCGCATCCGCGCGTCTTGCAGATGGTGATGGACTCGCTGCGCTACTGGTGCACGGCGTTCAACATCGACGGCTTCCGCTTCGATCTCGGCGTCACGCTCGGCCGCGAAGGCCACGGCTTCGATCCCGGCTCGGGCTTCTTCGATGCCGTGCGCCAGGATCCCGTTCTCTCCACGCGCAAGCTCATCTCCGAGCCGTGGGATATCGGGCCGGACGGCTATCAGGTCGGCAATCATCCGCCGGGCTTCGCGGAATGGAACGACAAGTATCGCGATGGCGTCCGGCGTTTCTGGCGCGGCGATGCCGGCATGCGCCCCGATCTCGCCGCGCGTCTCACCGGCTCGGCGGAACTTTTCAACCGGCGCTTCAGGAAACCATGGGCGTCGGTGAACTTCGTCGCGTCGCACGACGGCTTCACGCTTGCGGACGTCACCGCGTATTCGCACAAGCACAACGAAGCGAATCAGGAAGGCAACAACGACGGCCACAACGAGAATTGCAGCGCGAACTGGGGCATCGAAGGTCCGACCGACGATCCCGCGATTCTCGAAGTGCGCGCGCGTCTCGCCCGCTCGATGATCGCGACGACGCTGCTCTCGCTCGGCACGCCGATGCTTCTCGGCGGCGACGAATTCGGCCGCACGCAGCAGGGCAACAACAATGCCTATTGCCAGGACAACGAGATTTCGTGGATCGACTGGGACGCGGCGCAAAGGCCCGCCGGCGTCGAGATGACGGAGTTCGTCGCGAAAGTTATTGCACTGCGCAAAAACTACCCGGTGTTGCGCGAAACGCGCTTCCTTTACGGCGACCGCGAAGTGCTGCCGGGACTCTACGATGTCAGTTGGTTCGATGAACGCGGCAACGCGCTCGCGATCGAAGCATGGCAGGATCCGGAAGGCCGCGCGCTCACGCTGCGGCGCGCGGGCCCGGGCGTCGACGGTGAAATCGACGTGCTGCTGCTCATGTTCAATGCATCGTCGCAAAGGCTCGTGTTCACACCGCCCGCGCCGCACTTGGAATGGAACGTGCTCCTGGATAGCGCGGAGCCCGATTCGGTGACGCGGCCTCTCGTCGGCAACGAGTTGGAAGTGGCCGCGCACAGCGTCGTGGTGATGCTGGCCGAGCCGACCGGCGATGCCGACTGGCAAGCGGTCTGGATGGCGGGCGCGCATCAGGGGCCGCGTCTTCTGACGGCATTGCCGCCCGATCCGGGCACGATGCCCTCGCATCGCGATTCCGAGATCGATTCGCCTCACTGACGCACAACCCATACGCAGTCCACCGCAGCATTAGAGGCAGGAAATCATGTCCGAACGTCCGATCGATCCGCACAAGCATCAATATGCGTATTGCCTTCCTTTCGGCGCTCATCTAACGGGCGCCGCACGCGACAATCCGCGCACGCGCTTTCGTTTCTGGGCGCCATCGCGCGATGCCGTGCAAGTGGAAATCCTGCGCGCGGGCGGCACGCCCGAACGCGTCGACATGCAGCCGACCGGCGACGGTTGGTTCGAAGCCGAAGCCGATGGCGGCGCGGGCACGCTGTATCGCTATCGGCTCGACGAGGACCTCGCCGTGCCCGATCCCGCCTCGCGCTATCAGCCGCAGGACGTGCATGGACCGAGCGAAGTCATCGACCCGCGCGCGTATCGATGGACGCACACGAACTGGCACGGCCGGCCGTGGGAAGAAACCGTGCTTTACGAACTGCACGTCGGCGCGATGGGCGGTTTCGCGGGCGTCACCGCGCGCCTGCCCGAACTCGCGCAACTCGGCGTGACGGCCATCGAGCTGATGCCGCTCAACGATTTCTCCGGCACGCGCAACTGGGGCTACGACGGCGTGTTGCCCTACGCGCCTGACTCGGCGTATGGCCGTCCCGAAGATCTGAAGAGGCTCGTCGACACCGCGCACGGTCTCGGCCTGATGGTCTTTCTCGATGTCGTCTACAACCACTTCGGACCGGACGGCAATTATCTGCACGCGTATGCGAAAACCTTCTTCCGCGAAGGCGTGAACACGCCGTGGGGCCCGGCGATCGACTTCGAGCGCCCGCAAGTGCGCGACTTTTTCTTCGACAATGCCCTGTACTGGCTCAACGAATATCGTTTCGATGGCCTGCGCCTCGACGCGGTGCACGCGATCAACGATGACGAATGGCTGCGCGAACTGGCGCATCGCATCCGCAGTTCCGTCGAGGCGGGGCGTCATGTGCATCTCGTGCTCGAGAACGAGCACAACACGGCGAATCTGCTGGAAACGCATTTCGACGCGCAATGGAACGACGACGCGCACAACACGCTGCACGTTCTGCTGACCGGCGAGGACGAGAGCTACTACGGCGCGTATTCCGACAAGCCGATCGAAAAGCTCGCGCGCATTCTCAGCGAAGGTTTCGCGTATCAGGGCGATCCGTCGCCGATTCATGACGGCAAGCCGCGCGGCGAACCGAGCGCGCATCTGCCGCCCACGCGCTTCGTCGCGTTCCTGCAGAACCACGATCAGATCGGCAATCGCGCGATGGGCGATCGCCTGCGCGCATTGACCGACGACGAATCGCTCTTCGCCGCAACCGGCCTTCTGCTGCTTTCGCCGCAGATTCCGCTGCTTTTCATGGAAGAGCAATACGGATCGAGGCAGCCGTTCCTCTTCTTCACCGACTATCACGATCAACTCGCCGATGCGGTGCGCGAAGGCCGTCGCAAGGAATTCGCGAAGTTCTCCGCATTCACCGACGAAAAGCGCCGCGCGCAGATTCCCGATCCGAACGACGAGAAAACGCTCGACATGTCCTCGCCGAAGATCAGCGACAAGCAGGACGAAGAAGACCGGCTCGAATGGCTGCACTTCTATCGATCGGCGTTGACGGTGCGCGCGAAGCTCATCACGCCGCGTCTGAAGGGCGCCAAAGCGCTCGGCGCGGACGTGCTCGGCGACAAGGCGCTCGTCGCGCGCTGGAAGCTCGGCGACGGCGAAACGCTCTCCATCGCGCTCAATCTCGGCGACGCGGCTGTCGCGCTCGACAAGCAGCCGCCGGGCAAGATCATCTTCGAGACCCCGGCGCGCGCGCAGGATCGCGTGCGTAACGGCGAACTCGGCGCCCGCACGTTCATCGCGTGGATCACCGGCGAAGTGAACGAATATGCGATTGCGCACGACGCGCGCCGCTTCGAACCGGCATCCGCGGAAGGAAAAGTCTCGTGAACGCCGCCGCGACGAAAACGACCCAGACGGGCGCCACGCGTTCCGTGAGCAGCATCGAGGCGCTCGCGGAGCGCGCGGGCTTCGAGATCGAATGGCAGGACGCGCACAAGAACACGCAGCGCGTGCCTGAAACGACGCTGCGCATTCTGCTCGAAAAGCTCGGCCTGCCGTGTGGCAACGCCACGCAGATCAAGCAGAGCATGAACGCCGTCGATGCCGAAATGAGCGGCCGCAAGCTGCCGCCGCTCATCACGGCCGAAGTGGATCGCGGCATCGCGCTGCCGGTGTCGGCGGCGAAACAGGGCGCGCGCTATCGCATCGAACTGGAAAGCGGCGAAGTGATCGACGGGCGCTTCACGTCGCCGAAGGGCGAGACCGCGCTGCTCTCGCCGATCGCGGAGCCGGGCTATCACACGCTCGTCATCAACGACCATCGCACGACGCTCGCGGTCGCGCCCGCGCGCTGCTACACCATCGACGATGCGTGGCGCACGCTGCACGAAGATGCGGCGAAGGCGCCGCCGCTGTGGGGCGTCGCGGCGCAAGTGTATGGCTTGCGGCGTGACGGCGACGGCGGCATCGGCGATTTCACCGCGCTCGCATCGCTCGCGACGCAAACTGCGAAGCGCGGCGGACATGCCGTCGCGATCAGCCCGATGCACGCGATGTTCAGCGCCGAGCCGAACAAGTTCAGCCCGTATTCGCCGTCGTCGCGGCTCTTTCTCAACATCGCGCACGTCGATCCTGCCGCGGTGCTCGGTGCGCCTGCCGCGCGCGCCGCGATCGACAAAGCGGGCGTCGCGAAGGAACTCGCCGAACTCGAAGGACTGACGCTGATCGACTGGCCGCGCGCATCGAAAGCGCGCCTCGCGATTCTGCGCGCCCTCTTCGACGCGTTTTCCGAAGATCGCGATTCGCCCTTCGCGAAAGACTTCGCCGCATTCGTCGAGGAAGGCGGACGTCCGCTCGAAGACCATGCGCGCTTCGAAGCGCTGCAGGCCGCGCAGATCGCGCAAAACGGCGAAGGTCACTGGCGCAACTGGCCCGAAGCGTTGCGCGATCCGCGCAGCGACGCGGTGACGGAATTCGCCGATGCGCATCGCCGCGAGGTCGATTTTTATCTCTTCACGCAATGGCTTGCCGCGAAGGGACTCCTGCACGCGCAACACGCCGCGCGCGATGCGGGCATGGCGGTCGGGCTCGTCGCGGATCTCGCCGTCGGTTGCGACAGCGCGGGCAGCCACGCATGGTCGTATCGCGATGAAATGCTCACGGGCGTGTCGGTCGGCGCGCCGCCGGATCTATTCAACCAGGCCGGGCAATCGTGGGGACTCACGACGTTCTCGCCGCGCGCGATGCGTACGCAAGGCTTCGCCGCGTTCATCGACATGCTGCGTTGCGCGTTCAAATGCGCGGGCGGCATCCGCATCGATCACATACTCGGCTTGCGCCGGCTGTGGCTCGTGCCCGAAGGCGAAAGCGCGAAGGACGGCGCGTATCTGCGCTATCCGCTCGAGGACATGCTGCGGCTGATCGCGCTCGAATCGTGGCGGCATCGCGCGATCGTCGTCGGCGAGGATCTCGGCACCGTGCCGCCCGGCTTTACCGAGCGCTTGCAGGAGCACGGCTTGCTTGGCATTCGTGTGCTGTGGTTCGAGCGCGAAGTGGACGGGCCGGGCTTCAAACCGCCGCGCGAATGGGACAGCGGCGTCACCGCGACGACGACGACGCACGATCTGCCGACCGTCACCGGATGGTGGCGCGGCGAGGACATCGTGTGGCGCTCGAAGATCGGCCAGACGATGGCGCGCGCCGATGGTCGCGATGCCGTCGAAGCCGCGCTCGAGGAACGCGGCGAAGATCGCGCGCATCTGTGGCGCGCGTTTCAGGACGCGGGCATCGCACCGGATGACGTGGAGGCGCCCGATATCGACAATGCGCCCGTCGACGAGGCGCTCGCCTTCGTCGCCGCGACGCCCGCGCCGCTCGTCACCTATCCGCTCGAAGATTTGCTCGCGCTCGTGGAGCAGCCGAATCTGCCCGGCTCCATCGACGAGCATCCGAACTGGAGAAGGCGCATCACGCGGCCCGTCGACGAACTGTTTCTCGACGATGCCTTCGCCGATCGCCTGCTCGCCGTCGATGCCGCGCGCAAGCGTTCCGCGCAACCGAACGAACCCAAATCGAAACCCGAATCACCATGACCGTACCGCGTTCCACGCTCAGGCTTCAGCTTCACAAGGGCTTCACTTTCGACGATGCCGCCGCGCTCGTGGACTACTTCGCGCTGCTCGGCGTGAGTCACGCGTACGTCTCGCCGATCACGACCGCGACCGCCGGCTCCACGCACGGCTACGACGTCGTGGACTACACGGCGGTCAATCCCGAACTGGGCGGCGAGGACGGCCTGCGGCGCTTCGTCGAGAAGCTGCGCGCGCACGAGATGGGACTGATCGTCGATATCGTGCCGAATCACATGGGCGTGGGCGGCTCGGAGAACGCGTGGTGGCAGGACATCCTCGAATGGGGACGGCATGCCGCGCATGCGCGCTTCTTCGACGTCGACTGGCATTCGCCCGATCCCGCCTTGCGCGGCAAGGTGCTCGCGCCGTTTCTCGGCGCGTCTTACGGCGACGAGTTGCAGGGCGGCAAGATCAAGCTCGCGTATCGCGCGGATGAAGGGCGCTTCGTCATCGAGTATTACTCGAACGTGTTTCCAGTCTGTCCGGTCGATTACCCCGCCGTGTTCCAGGAAGCGCCCGAGCTCGCGCAACGCTTCGTCGGCCTGACGACGCAGCCCGCCGATCAGCCGCGCGCCGCCGATGCGCGCACCGCGCTCATCACCATCGCGCAGACGGAAGGCGGCCAGGCCGCGATCGAGGCGATTCTCGCGGCGCACTCGCCAGATACGTCGGCGGGTCGCGACCGGCTGCATCGGCTGCTGGAGCGCCAGCATTATCGGCTGGCATGGTGGCGCACCGCCGCGGACGAAGTGAACTGGCGGCGTTTCTTCGATGTGAGCACGCTCGGCGGCGTGCGCGTCGAGCGGCCTGAAGTGTTCGAGGCATCGCATGCGCTCGTGTTCCGGCTCTTCACCGAAGGTCTGATCGATGGTGTGCGCGTCGATCACGTCGATGGTCTCGCCGAACCGCGCGAGTATTGCCAGCGCCTGCGCGCGCGGCTCGAAGAGTTGGCGGCGGAACGGCCCGAGGCGTTGCGGCATGGCAATGGGCGCACGTATTTCGTCGTCGAAAAGATTCTTGCGCGCGGCGAGCCGTTGCGCCGCGACTGGCAGGTCGATGGCACGACCGGTTACGACTTCATGAACGATGTCGGCGCGCTGCTGCACGATCCGGCGGGCGCGGAGCCGCTTGCCGCGCTTTGGGCCGAGATCACGGGCAAGAGCGCATGCTTCGCCGACGAAGCGCTCGCCGCGCGCCGCAAGATACTCGCGGAGAATCTTGCGGCGGAACTGGATCGCGTGACGCGCGCGCTGCATCGCATTGCACGCGATGCGCAGACCACGCGCGATTTCACATTCACGTCGATACGGCGCGCGGTCGCGGAACTCGTCGTGCAGTTTCCGGTGTATCGCATCTATCCCGTGGGCGGCGTGCGCAGCCCCGATGACGAGCACTTTTTCGCGCAGGCGCTCGAAGCCGCGCGCGCGGTGCTCGCGCGTGCGGACCATGTGGTGCTGGATCAGGTCGCGCAATGGCTCGGCGGCAAGCTGCCCGATGAACTGCCGCAGCCCGAGCGTGGCGAACGCAACGACCGTCCCGAACGCGGCCGGGATCGCGCGGCGGAGCGCAATCGCGAACGTGAGCGCGATCGCAATCAGGCGCAGGCGGGGCCGAATCCCCCGTCGTCGAGCGGCTCGCAGCGTCGCGCGGCGCAGACGCTGTTCTCGCAGCTGACATCGCCCGTGGCGGCGAAGGCGGTCGAGGATACGGCGTGTTATCGCTACGGACGGCTGATTTCGCGCAACGAAGTGGGCGCCGATCCGGGCGAGTTCGCGTTGTCCGTCGATGCGTTTCACGCGGGCAATCGCGAACGCCTCGATGCGTTTCCGCACGCGATGCTTTGCACGGCGACGCACGATCACAAGCGTGGCGAGGACGTGCGCGCGCGCATCGCTGCATTGAGCGAATTTCCCGACGAATGGGCCGCGACGCTCAGGCAATGGTCGACGTTGAACACACCATTGCGACGCGGCCCGAGCGGCGGACATGGCGAAACCACCGGTATCGACGACTGGGCGCCGGGGCCGGCGGCGGAAGCGATGCTGTATCAGACGCTCGTCGGATGCTGGCCGACCACACTCGCGCCCGATGACGAAGCGGGCGTTCGCGAACTCGCCGAACGTGTCGCCGGATGGCAACTGAAGGCGCTGCGCGAGTCGAAGACGCGCACGAGCTGGTTTGCACCCGACGAAGCGTATGAGAACGCGTGCAGGGACTTTCTGTTCGATATCGTCGCGCCGCAGCGCCGCGATGGCTTTCTGCGTGAGCTATCGGCGTTCATCACGCGGCTCGGACCGCTCGGCGCGATCAACAGCTTTCAGCAAACGCTTTTGCGGCTCACGTCGCCGGGCGTGCCGGACCTTTATCAGGGCACGGAGTTGTGGGATTTCAGTCTTGTCGATCCGGACAATCGTCGGCCTGTCGATTATGAGTTGCGTCGCAAGTGGCTTCTCGAGATCGAAGAGCAAGGGCCGCCTTCGGAGCAATTGGCGAACTGGCGCGATGGGCGCGTCAAGCTTGCAATGGTGCGGCGGGCTTTGGCCTTGCGCAAGCATTGCGAGTCGTTGTTTGCGCAGGGCGAGTATTTGCCGCTCGAGGTCGAGGGCGAGCATGCGGGGCGCGTGATTGCGTATGCGCGGCATGCGGGGAGCGCGTTTGCTGTCGTTGTTGCGACGCGGCTTGCAGCGCCGCTGCTGGACGTCGGGCGCGACGTGCCGCTTGTCGAGGCCGAGCGTTGGGGCGATACCGCCATCGTGTTGCCAGAAGCGCTGCATTCAAGGGCTTTGTTTGACTGGCTCAGTCCTAGTGCGCCTAAAGCCGATGGGGCGAGGTTGTTTTTGCGCGATGCGCTTGGGGTTATGCCGGTGGCTTTGCTTGTTGAGGAAGGGGTGCCTAAGGCTTAGGTTTCTGCTTTTCGCTTTCGCTTGTTGCTTTCGCTTTTTCTTTTGCTTTCGCTCTTGCTTTCGCTTGTCGCCGGATCCCGGTTTCGCGTCGGTCTATTAGCACTGCCCCTGTGCGGGGCGGCACTCACTTTCTTTGCTGCTGCAAAGAAAGTAAGCAAAGAAAGCAGCTCGTTAAGCCCGCGGTCACACGCAATTTGGGTAGTCCTCTCGTCCACGGTGGCACTCGCCTAAAGAGTGCCCTCATCACAATAACGGGGCTTGGATCGCGCGCGGTCCGCCGCCCGAAAACGCTGAGGACACTGGTTCAGCACGAAATGGCTTCGGCACAGCGCTACGCGCTGCCGCCAGGTATGCAAGGGAAACCAACGTGCGGCACTTGCGGTGAGATGGAGACGTTAGTAGACAAGCACATGCATCCCCGATTGACCCATCGGCCGCGAAGCGGGCCGGAGCTATTTGGTGCTGAACCACCTCGTTGTGTGGTGCGATGTGACAGACCGTGCGCGAGCCAAGCCCGATTGTGATGAGGGCACTCTTTAGGCAGCCCACGATGGACGAGAGGACTACCCAAATTGCGTGTGACCGCGGGCGTATCGGGAGCTGCTTTCTTTGGTTACTTTCTTTGCAGCAGCAAAGAAAGTGACTGCCGCCCCGCACAGGGGCAGTGCCAATAGACCACTAAGAAAACGGGATCCGGCGAAATCACTAGCGAAAGCGAAGAAAAACCCAAATAGGTCATTCCGCTTCCTCAAGCGCCTCCTCCCGCGGATACACCCGAACCAGCACAATCCTCGGCCCCTTCATCTTCTTCACCACGATATCGAACCGATCGAACTCCACCCGCTGCCCTTCACTGGGCAAATCGCCCAAAGCATTGATTACGAGCCCGCCAACCGACTCCGCGCGTCCTTCATCGATATCGATCCCCAACGCGCGCTCGAGCGAAACAACCGGCAAGCTGCCCTTGCCCATCAACGTGCCGTCATCCATGCGCGACCAATCGGCATCGCCCTGACGAAACTCGTCGTGAATCTGCCCCACGAGCGCGCCAAGCAGGTTATCGAGCGTGATGAAACCGATTGGCTTCGCGCCCTTGCGCCCAACGATCGCCAGATGCGGCGCGCCCTTGCGAAAGCGCCGAAACAGCTCGAGCGCCGACAGATTCGGCGCCACGTACTGCACCGGCCGCACATGACGCGAAAGCTTGTCGATCTTCCCGACCGCATCCTTCGAAAAGTTGAAGTGGATGCCACGCGCGCCGCCATCGCCTGAAAGCAGAAGGTCCTTCAGATGGATCATGCCGATCACGCGCTCGCCCGACGCATCGGCGAAAAGCGGATAGCGCGAGAAACGATGCCGCGCGATCACGGCGAGGTTGTCGCGCATCGGCAGATCATTGCGCAAGCCGACCAGCTCGTGCGCCGGACGCATCAGATCCGACACCGTCATGCGGCTGAAATCGAGCGAATGCGCGATCGTATTCCACTCGTCCTCGTTATACGAGGAGCCGCCGCCATGACGGCGCCCGCGCAGGATCAGCTTGAGCTCGTCCGTGGAGTAATGCGCGTCGTGACCATGTTCGGCCGAAATGCCGAAAAGACGCAGCACGAAGTTCGCGCTCGTATTCAGCACCCAGATGAACGGATACATCAGCCAGTAAAAGCCATATAGCGGCGTGGCAAGCCACAGGCCCACCTGTTCCGCGCGACGGATGGCCCACGACTTCGGCGCCAGTTCGCCAACGACGATATGCAGGAACGAAATGACGGAGAACGCGAAGAAGAGCGAGATCGAGTCGATCAGCTTCTCCGACTCGACGCCGAGCAGTGCAAAGAGCGGATGAAGCAGCGCCGCGAACGCGGGCTCACCGATCCAGCCGAGTCCGAGCGATGCCAGCGTAATGCCGAGCTGACATGCGGAAAGATAAGCATCGAGCTGCCCGTGCACCTTTGCGAGCAGTCGGCCAGGCAAGCCATTGGTGCGTGCCAACGCCTTGACGCGCGTGGCCCGCAGCTTGACGAGCCCGAACTCCGCCGCGACGAAGAAACCATTCAACGCGACGAGCAACAATGCGCCGATCAGCGCGACAACCTGAGCCAAAGCAACTCTCTTCGAAAGTGGAAAGCGTCAGTATATGGGTGACAGCTGATCGAAAGTCAATTACATGCCCGCGACCGGCACGCGCACCGATAACGTCACTTCGGCGTTGTCGGCGATATCGCTGTGCTCGAACGCGCCGCCATGCGCCTCCGACACGCGCTTGCACAATGCGAGGCCCCATGCGATGCGTCCGCCTTCGCGCGGCTCGAGCGCCTGACACCGCGCGAACGCTTCGAGCACGTGCGGCGAGGCCGTATCGCCGAGCGCCTGTGCCGATGCCGTGAATTGCACGTCCGTGCGCCACATGCTGCCCTCGACGTTGCTCGACACACGCACCGTCGCGCCCGCGGGACTCGCTTCGGCGGCGAACGCGAGCATGAGCCAGAGCGTCTGCAACAGACGTTCGCCATCGCCTTCGACTTGTTCTTCCGCGAGCGGCGAATCGATGTCGATCGTCACGTCACGCGCGCGCGCGACGCCGGCACGCGCGAGCGCCGCGCTCTTTTCCAGAAGTGGTCGCAACGCGACCGGCGCGAGCGCGACCTGTAGCGCCTTGGTCTCGGCGCGCGTCGTATCGACCGATTGCTCGATGAGCTTCACCTGTTGCTCGACGCCCGAGCGAATGCCCGCGAGCGCGCGCTGCGCGGCGGCATCGTTGGCGTCGACCTTGCGCTCCAGCACATAACCCCAGCTATGAATTGCGTTGAGCGGGCCGCGCAAATCGTGCGATACGACCGACAGCACATGATCGCGCATGAAAAGCGCAGCCTCGGCTCGCAGATGCGCGATGCGATCCTTTGCGCTGGGCTCGCCGTCCGGCGCGTTCGCCGGCGATACGATCAGCGTCACGCAATCCGGGCCCGGCAGCGCGATGATCGAGAAGGCGCGCCGCGCGTCGTCTTCGCCGAAGCTCACATGCGCGCGACGCGTGCCGTTGCCTGCGAGCGCGGCATCGGCAGCCTCGGCGAGCACCGCAGTGAGCGGCCGTGGCAACGGCGTGTCGGCGAGTGCGCGGCCGTTCAGCGCGGCGGGATCAAGATCGAAGAGATGAGCGAGAACGGAGTCGGCGGAGAGGCATCGCTGGGCGGCGTCGAGCACCAGCACGCCGTCGTTTCCTGCGACGGCCGCATCGAAGGACTTGTCGCCTTCGAGTTCGACCGTACTGGAAAAAGACGTTGTCACGGTTGTGGATCCTTGGTGTATCGGTGTTGCGGTTGATGTCGCGGAAGCTGGATGCGTAGTGGCAGTGCGCGTATTGGCCTGACGAACGAGGACGCGCGAGAAACCTTGCAAGTCATTATATGTGAGCGCCTACCACGCCTGCGGCAGCGGTGCGCAACGCGCTCCGCTGCGCCGCTCGCAGCAATTCGCGTGCACGACCGATTCGGCATCATGCGCATGCGTTTTCATTCGACGCTCGCACAAGATGCTATCGGCGAACTATTGCGACACGTCATGTGTCGGAAGGGAAGGCCACGTGGTTCACGCGCCTTTCGCTTACCAGCACTTCGCGAAAATTTCAATCGAACGATCGCATCCGATCATCGTATTACGTGTGCAAACCCACTGACAAATACGGGTTTTCCTTGTTAAATAGCTTCTGTCGCACAGACAGCGCACTCTCCGGAAGTGTACGACGGTCCGGAACCGGCGCATTTCGTTCAACTTCAGCGCGCTTGATGCCAGGCCAAGGCACAAGTGCGCAGACCTCTTTGGCCCGCGCCGCATTGACGGCAATACGTACGAGCGAAACTAATCGCTTCATGCGTTGTCACGCAATGGCCCGCCCGTAACGGGCGAGCATGCAGGGTTCGTAGCCCTGCGTCATAGTCATAAAATCAAGCTGCGCTAAAGCCGGGGAAAAACCGTTCAATGGCTTCATTTCGAAAGAACTTCACGATATTGATGACGCTGCAGGTATCCACATACCTCGCACCGTTGCTGACGCTGCCATGGCTCGCACGCGTCCTCGGCCCCAGCGAATACGGACGCCTTTCGTTCGGCCTCGCCTTCACCGCATACTTCATCTCAATCACCAATTACAGCTTTTCGCTGACCGCGACGCCGAAGATCTCGATCAATCGTCAGAGCCGCGAAATGCGCTCGAAGCTGTTCTGGGAAACCATCGTCACGCAGGCCGCGCTTGCATTAGCTGGCTTCTTCGTTGTCATCGCGCTGACGTCGGTCGTACCTTATCTGCAAGAGAACCGCGAGTTGCTTCTCATCGGCTATGGTCAGGCAGTCGGTGCAATGTTAATTCCGACGTGGTACTTTCAGGGCATCGAAGATCTCGGCATGTTGAGCCTGTTCGTATTCATCGGACGTGCCCTCAGCATTCCTGCGATGTATCTCTTCGTGCGCGAGCATGACGATGTCCATAAAGCGATGGCCGTCAATGCTCTGGTGCCGCTGCTGTCGGGCATCGCGATTTGCACGTACCTTTATCTGCGGCGCGAGCTCGACTTCGTGCGCGTGTCGCTCCGTACCATCGTCGTTCGTCTGAAGGACGGATGGAGCGTATTCATGGCGACGTCGATCGTCGACATCTATGCATCGAGCAACATCGTGCTCCTGACATTTATTTCGGGTAATGTTGCAGCAGGTTATTTCGCCGCGGCCGACAAGCTGATCCGTGCCGCGTTGAACATGCTTCAGCCGCTCAAGACCGCAGCCTATCCGCGCGTGAGCTTTCTCATGCATCACGCAAAGGATGATGCGTTTGCATTCCTGCGCAAGATGTTCGTCGTGCAAGGCCTGATCGTGTCGCTGATCTCGGTGTGCATCTTCTTCGGCGCGCCGCTTGCAGTAAAACTCTTGTATGGGCCGAAGTTCTTGCCTACCGTAGAGGTGTTGCGCTGGATGGCATTCGTGCCGTTGATGGTCGGCCTGACGGATCTGTTCGGTGTTCAGACGATGCTGCCGCTCGGCATGAAGGCACAGTTCAGCCGCGTGCTGATGGCCTCCGCGGTACTGAATTTCAGCTTGCTTGCCGTGCTGGCGAAGCTCTTCGGCGAGCAAGGCGCGGCGGCTACGGTGCTGATCGTCGAGACGCTGGTTGCTGCGGCCATGGCCTTCACGCTGCATCTGCAAGGCGTGCCGTTGCTCAAGCGTCAGCGCCCGATCGCGGGAGGAAGTGCCGGGTCTGAAACGACGTGAACCCTATGGGGAAATACGTCGTAGCTAATAAGCTTTCCCAGGCTGCATATTCGCTTTTCCATAAATGTGAAACTGGCGTGTTAAAAACAGTAACAAGTGATTCTAATTGGTAACGCATTTATCGAATCACGCGCTTTAACAAAGCTTTGTTTTGCACCCGAAGAGCGCAGCGGATGCTTTCGACTTGCGCTCTACTCCAAAGTTGCATTTAAGTATGTGAGTCAACGAACCGACCTATGCAGGTCGAGTCGTTATCTTAATGGTATGAGCAGCATTTAATTAAGAGAGCCTGCAGAATGGAAACAGAAGAAATGTCGGTCGAGCATGTACAAAGGCTGGCCGATCAGGCCGAGAGCCTGCGCATGCAGTCGGTCGCGGTACCGCTCAAGGATCTGCAGATCCTTCTGCAGATTTGCGAGACGGCGATAGCTCAGCAGAATGCTGCGGCCGCCAAATAAGCTTTATTTTCCGTATTTGTCAGCACGATTTCGCTGACTTCACGATGTTTCCAAAAAAGACCGACATCGGGGCGCCCATCCGACCAAAGCTGATTGGTCCGGGAGCTTGCGGCAGGTAAATCCAGGCTTGTCATCAGGCTTGACGGGGCTCTTGGCATCCCCGTGCGCAAGGAACGAGTAATGCTATGCCGGATCTCGTGTGTGCTTTTCGGACGCGTATTCAAATCGTGCGATTAGTACTCGCCACGCATATCCCGGCTTTTTGACGCGTTCCTCGAAGTGGCCATAAACCGCCGCTTCGGATGCGTTCGCCCTGCGTGAACGTGTCACGTCATTTTCCATAACGACTAGACCATTCCTTCTCATTGCGTATCGCCGCGGGCGCTCGGCGCAACGCCATTCGAAGAGTTGAATATGAAAGAGATCGTCCATATCACCGAAGCCTTCGGCGGCGGTGTACTGTCCATGCTGACGCAGCTTTCCAATCGCGCGGCGGCCGCTGGCGTCGGCGTAACGATCCTTCATTCGATCCGGCAAGAAACACCCAATAATTTCGCCAAGCTCTTCCATCCGGCAGTAAAGCTAACCTACGTCAGCATGTTCCGCGAAGTGAGCGTGAAGAATGACCTGACGAGTCTCTGGAGCCTCGTCCGCAAGTTGAAGGAGTGCGATCCATCGGTGATCCATCTGCATTCGTCGAAGGCGGGCGTTCTCGGACGCGCGGCCGCGCGCATCGCCGCGCCGCGCGCACGCGTGTTCTATTCGCCGCACGGTCTCGCGTTCCTGCGCCGCGACGTGTCGCCCGCGAAGCAGTTTGCTTATCTGAGCTTCGAGCGCATCGCCGCGAAGCTCGGCGGCACCATCGTCGCGTGTTCGAAAAGCGAGCTCTCCGAGATCGAAACGAAGATGCATGCGCGACGTGCCCGCATGATCGAAAACGGCGTGAACGTTCCGGAGATTCCGCCGCGCGTCGACACGAACGCGGGCGGCATCGTCATCGGCATGAGCGGCCGTGCGATGTTTCAAAAGAACCATGAAGCGTTCGTGAAGCTCGCGAGCGAGTTGTCCAACCCTTCGGTGCGCTTCCTGTGGATCGGCGGCAACGAAACCGAATTGCCCGCCGGCACGCCCAAGGATGCCGTCGCGTGCAGCGGCTGGGTCACGCGCGATCGGGCGCTCGAACTCACGGCTGGGCTCGATATCTATGTGCAGACGTCCCGGTGGGAAGGCATGCCTATCGCACTCATCGAGGCGCAGGTCGCGGGCATTCCCGCCGTCGTCACCGATGTGGTCGGCAATCGCGATGTCGTGCAGCACGGCGTGACCGGCTTCGTTGCATCGAACATGGAGGATATGGCGAAGTACATCGCGATGTTGCGCGATGACCCGTCGTTGCGCGCACGCATGGGGGCCGCAGCGAGAGCATCCGCAAGCAAGCGCTTCTCGATGGACGCGATCTTCCGTCAATGGCTTTCGATGTACGAGTTCGGCTCCGACAAGCCCACGCGCGAACCGCTCGGCGCGAACGAGGTTGCATCGTATGAAACCAGCTCCGATTCACAGTTCTGACGCCCTGCACATGGATACGACAATCGCCACGAACAAGCTCGTCTATAACGGCCGCTTCACGAGCCAGAAGACCACCGGTGTGCAACGCGTCGCGCGCGAACTCGTCGCCGCGCTAGGAAAGTTGCCGCAAGGCTCGCATGTGACGCTCGCGGTGCCGCCGCAGGACGGACTCGATCCCGTGCAAGGCGTTCAGACCGTCAAGCTCGGCTTCGGCAAGGGCGTCTTCTGGGAGCAGATCGTCCTGCCGCTCTTCGCGGGGCGCTCGCGTATCGTGAATCTTTCGAACTCGGGTTCCATCTTCCGCCCGAACCAGATCATCTACATGCACGATGCCGCGGTGTTCGATACGCCCGCGCATTTTTCGTGGAAGTTTCGCACCTGGTATCACGTGATGTTCTGGATTCTCGCGCGCACGTCGAGCTGCGTGCTGACGAATTCGAAGTTCTCGCGCGACCGGCTCGCGCATCATGTCGGCGTGCCGGCGGAGCGTATCGGCGTGGTGCCGCTCGCGGCCGATCACCTCGATCAGATCACGCCCGATCTTTCGGTGATCGACGAGCTCGAGCTCACGAAGCGGCGTTACGTGCTCGCCGTGAGCAGCATGAATCCGACGAAGAACTTCAAGCGCCTCGTCGAGGCGTTCATGCGTCTGAGCGATCCGTCGATCGATCTCGTGATCGTCGGCATGAAGAACGCCGCGATCTTCGGCAAGGCGCACGATCTGTCGAGCGCGCCGAACATCAAGCAGGCGGGCTATGTCAGCGACGAAAAACTGCGGGCGCTCTACCAGAATGCGGCGTGCTTCCTCTATCCTTCAATCTACGAAGGCTTTGGCATTCCGCCGCTCGAAGCCATGCGCAACGGTTGCCCGACACTCGTCGGACGCGCGGCCGCATTGCCGGAAACGTGCGGCGATGCATCGATCTATTGCGACCCGTACTCGGTCGAAGACATTTCGAACAAGTTGCGCGAGCTGCTGGATTCGCCTGAACTGAGCGAAGACCTTAGACGTCGCGGCCTCGCGCATGCCGAGCGCTTCCGGTGGACGGAAAGCGCCCGCTTGCTGATGCAGTTCATCGACAAGCCATGATGGCAACGACGTCACATCATTCCCACGCGCCCGCCGAAGCACGGCGCGCGCTTACATGAGGGCCGAATGTCGATGCGAACTCTGGTGGCTGCCGTCTCGCTCTTCGGTGCGCTGTGCTGCGCATCCGTTCTGATCTATGCGCGCAGCGGCACGTCCGACGCCTATTCCAGCAAGCACTCGGCAACGCACAAGGCGGACGCCGCGAGCAGCGCGACGCCCAGGATCGCGTGCGGAAACGGATCGACGGGTGTGTTCTACGGCATCGCGGGACATCTGGAACATCACGGCGCATACGGCACGAGCGATTACGACTTGCAGATTTCACAGCTCCGCGATCTCGGCGTCACGATGTATGCGCAGGATGTATCGAGTGAACGAAGCGCGCATATGGTGGCGGATTTCGCGCGCGCGGCGGCGAAGCAATGCATCGGCGTACTCGCGCTCGTCACGCCCTTCGAGCCGGAAAAGCGCGCGAACGAGCAGGAAACTTTCGAGCGCGGCTATGCGCTCGGCAAGACGGCGGGAAGCGTGCTGAAGGGACTCGTAACGTACTACCAGGTCGGCAACGAATACGACAACTGGTCGATACTCGGCTCGGATCGCAGCGGCGAGCATCCGCAGGACTACGACAACGCGATGTTCATGAAGGCGCGCGGCTCGATCCTCGGTCTGATCAAAGGCATACGTGAGACGAATCCCGACGCGAAGATCCTGCTGACATCGTTCAGCTGGCTGCATTACGGCTTCACGGACATGCTGTATGCGGGCACGCAGCCCGACGGCTCGCGCGGCCATCCGATTCCGCAGTGGGATATCACTGCATGGCATTGGTATTCGAACATGGGTTCGATCACGGCGGCGGGCGACAAGAAGGTCAACGTGCTCGAACGCCTGCGCGACAGTTACGGCAAGCCGATCTGGATCACCGAGTACGGCGTGCGGCCCACGCACGCGGACCCGGGGGGCTATCTCATCGGCAAGGACGCATTGAAGGGATTCGTGTCGCTCGCGAAGACCTACAACATCCAGAACGTGACGTTGTACGAGCTATACGACGATCAGCGCTTTGGCGGCGATGGCAACTACGGCGTGATCCACGATGACGGTAAAACGCGCAAATCGCGCTTCAATACGGTGCGCGACTTCATCAAGGCCAATCCGATGCCATGAAACCGCAATCTATTCGTGTTACGAATGAAGTATGGGCGGAACTTGCGATTATCGCGTGAAAATGGGCTTGCGCAACGGGGGACCCCACCCTTATGACGCCCGCAACGTTCGCTACATAACAGACGCATGCAGTTTGTGTCCGGAAGATAGATTCAGCACCGTTTTTTCCGGACTCAACGTATCGTTTTACAGCAAGCGATTCGTAGGGCTTCGCGAGTTTCATCCGCCGAATCCCGAGACGCGGTTCCGAGGCACGGAGTGTGCTTCCAAGGAATATCGCACTCCGACGAGCCGACGCGCTTCGTCACGCGAACTCGAAGCATCGCGCGCTTCGCCCGCTTTTAAGAGCCTTTCGCGTCTTTAGTCTGTCTGGAAGTTCCGACGGCCCTGCGCCGGATCAAATAACACGTAAGACGTACCGCGGACATGTCGCGCGGGCTTTCTGTTTTTTCTCGGCCCGGGAAACAACGCTCAACTTATCGACTTATCGAACTGAGGACGCGCCATTGAACACCCTCTATGTCAACTCCGGATCCTCGCGCCCTGGCAAGGACGACGGCGAATTCACCGCGGGCGACATGCTCAGGCTCCTGCGCGATCACCTTGGCATGCTGTTCCTGTTCATCGGGATCACGGCCGCGCTCGCGACCGCCTATGCGTTTCTTGCCACGCCCATCTATTCGTCGGATGTCGTGGTGCGGGTCGATCCACCTGATCCGAACGCGCTCGGCATCGCGCCGCAAAACCAGGCGCAGATGCAGCAGGCTCAACCCACGGCCACGCAGCTCGCACCCGCGGAAATCTCCGTGATGCAGAGCCGCTCCGTGCTCGAACCGGTCGTGAAGCAGTTCCACTTCGACATCAAGGTCAAGCCGGACACGTTCCCGGTGCTCGGTCAGATCGCTTCGTTGTTCGCGAAGAAGGGACATCTCTCGCCGGCATGGTTCGGCATGGACTCGTACGGATGGGGCGGCGAGTCGCTGCAGATCGGCCGCCTCGATGTGCCGCCTTCGCTCGAAGACCAGAAGCTCGACTTCGTTCTGCTCGACAACAACCAGTACGAACTCCGCGACCCCGACGGCGCGGTGCTCGTGCGTGGCACGATCGGTCGTCCGGCATCGGCGAACGGCGTGTCCATTCTCGTCAATAGCGCGCTCGGTCATCCGGGCGTGCACTTCGACGTGACGCGCCTCAACACGCTCGACGCGATCGCGATGATGAAGAAGACGATGAAGGTCGCCGAGTCCGCGAAAGACACGGGCGTCGTGCAGATCACGTTCAACGCCGACGATCCCGCGCTGACCGCCGATGTCGCGAACGCGCTCGGCCAGGCGTATCTGACGGCAGCCGTGCACGCGCGTCAGGCCAACGACACGAAGACGCTCGAATTCATTCGCGGAGAATTGCCGCGCCTCGAAAGCGATCTGCGTCGCGCGGAAAGCAACTTGAGCGCGTTCCGTTCGAAGTCGCAATCGGTGACGCCGCTCAACGAAGCGCAGGCCTATCTGCAAGGCAGCATCACGTCGATGCAGCAACTCGCGACGCTCAAGCTGCAACGCACGCAACTCTTGCAGCGTTTCCAGCCCACCAGCCCGCAAGTCGTCAATCTCGATCAGCAGATCGCGGAGCTCGAAGCATCGAACAAGCAGATTCAGCAGCGCTTCGACAGCATGCCCTCGTCCGAGCGCCAGAACGCGACGCTCACGCGCGATGCGCGCGTGGCCGAAACCATCTACATGGGGATGGTGAACAAGGCGCAAGAGCTGTCCGTGCGCCGCGCAAGCACGAGCGGCGGCGCGCATATCGTCGATAACGCGCTGCGTCCGTATCGTCCGGTGAAACCGAACAAGGCGCTCGTGATCGCCGCGGGCACGGGTCTCGGCTTTTTCATCGGCACGTTCTTCATCTTCCTGCGCCGCCACGCGATGATCGGTGTGACCGATCCGATGTTCGTCGAGCGCCGTCTTTCGGTGCCGGTACTGGGCGAAGTGCTGTATAGCCGTCAGCAGGCGATGCTCGATCACGAGATTGCCGTATCGCCCGTGGAGCACGCGCCGCTCACCTACTCCGGCGCGCAGGACGGCGGCGCGCCGAAGGCGTTGCCGCATATTCATCTGCCAGAGCACGACGCGTTCGCGATGCCGCACGTCGCCGACACGGACCGCGACGCCCGCGTGCTGGCGACGCGCTTCCCGCACGATCCGGCCGTCGAGGCGCTGCGTGCGGTGCGTACCGAGCTGTATCGCGATCTCGCCAATGCGCCGAACAATATCGTGATGCTGACGGGCCCGATTCCGTCCGCGGGCAAGAGCTTCGTCGCAGCGAATCTTTCGGTGCTGCTCGCGGAAATCGGCCTGCGCGTGCTGCTGATCGACGGCGACATGCGGCGCGGCCACATCGCATCGTTCTTCAAGCAGTCGAATCCGGGCGGTCTCTCGGAAGTGCTGAAGGGCGAACTCGCGCTCGGCGATGCGATCCGTTATGTCGGCGTGCCGGGACTGTCGTTCATGTCGTGCGGCGGCTATCCGGAGAATCCTTCCGAACTTTTGATGATGCCGGGCTTCCGCAACATGCTCGCGCGCATGAGCGATCAGTTCGACCTCGTGATCGTCGATACGCCGCCGTTCCTCGTCGTCACCGACGCGGCGATCGTGGCGAGCGATGCGGGTTCGACCGTGCTCGTGCTGCGCTCCGGCATCCAGAGCGAGGAAGAGATCGAGGAAACCGTGAAGAAGGTGCAGCGTTCGGGCGGCAGGCTCGTCGGCTCGGTCTTCAACGCGATTCCGCGACGCCCGAGCAATCGCCGCAGTTATGGTTACGCGGCGGCATATACGAGCACGTTCAAGTCGATGACCTAACCGCGGCGCATAATCGAGCGCAGCGGATGAAGCATCGCGCCGCGTGCCTGTCACGCGGCGCTTCACGTTGTAACGGTGGAATCTGCACGGACTTCCGATGTAAGCACGTCGTCAACCGGGTCGATGAGAGAGACGCATATGAGCGGACATTTTTCATTCGGGCATCGGCTCGTGCACTGCCCGCGTTGCCGCAGGCAAGTGGGCGCGACGTTGAGCGTGTGTCCGCATTGCGATTTTCATCGCGTGCGAAAGGCGCGACCCGAGCGGCAGTTGCCGCCGCCCGTGCAAGAACCGGTCGTCATCCGGCGCGCGCCGCTCGTGTCGCTGCGTTCCGCGCTCGTGATCCTGCTCGCGCTCCTGGCGACGTTCCGGCCCAGAGTGTGAGCGTGCCGACGATCCATCCGGCAGGCGTTTTGCTCCCGATAACGAACGACAGCCCGTCATGAAGCGGGCGCATCCTACCCTTCGATGATGAAAGATAAAGCGTCGCTGACCGACCTCTACTACCGAATCTGGGCCTTCGCGATGCCGGTGACGTCGTTTCTCGTCATGCCATCGATTCAGGGCACGACGATCGGCTATCTGATGTGCTTCCTGTCCGTGCCGCTCGTGCTGCTGTTCGGCGGGCGCGCGCGCAAGAACTGGATGCACTTCGTGATCGCGGCGATCGCGGTCTGGCTGCTGATGGTCTGCACCTCCCAGCTCGCGGACGTCATGGCGCCCTTCGATCCCGACTTCAGCAAGATCTCGCTCGTCGACGACACCGATCCCCTCACGTTCATCATGCGCAAGAGCATGTTCACGCAGTCGCTTTACGTGGCGGCGGTCGTGCTCTATGCGGCGTATGTGTACCACTACTACAAGCCGACCTGGGACCAGTGGATTCTCGCGGCCGTCACGCTGCTCGCGATTTACGGCATTTACGAAGTGGCGTACTTCATCGCGACGGGACAGCCGGGCGACTTCATCTCGAACCGCGCATTCGGCGATCAGTTCGGCAAGGGCATCGTGCGTTCGGACGGCACGGTGAACGGCAGTTCTTTCCAGCAGATCGACATCAAAGGCTTTCCGATCCAGCGCTTGAAAGCGCTGACAGGCGAGCCGTCGATGTACGCCATGTCCATCTTCCCGTTCTGGGTCTACTTCAACGCGACGTCGCGCGTTCGCTGGCCGGTGTGGGTGATCGGACTGTCGCTTCTGATGACCACTTCTTCGACGGTGCTGATCGGCTATGCGGTGTATTCGCTGATCCGCGTGCGCAAGCTCGGCATCAACCCGGTGAAGGCGCTGATCGGACTTTTCGTGCTGTGCGTGATCGGGTATCTGCTGCAGGATTACATCGCCGAGCTCTTCAAGCAGATGGTGACCGACAAGCTCGAAGCGAAGACCGAGTCGGGTTCCGACCGCAGTCTGCTGTTCCTTCACTCGATGCAACTGTGGCTCGATCTCGCGCCGCTCAATAAGCTCTTCGGCATCGGCTTCGGCTATGTGCGCTCGACCGATCTCTTCTCGACGCTGCTCGTCAATACCGGCATCATCGGCACGGTCTTCATCAGCGCGTTGATGCTGTACCCCGCGTTCAAGCTCGACTGGGATCCGCGCGGCATGGCGCTGCGCCAGTGCTGCGCCGCGACCTGGACGATGATGATGGTGTCCGTGCCCGAGTTCGCCTATCTCGCGCCGTGGACGCTCGTCGCGATGGCCTATGTCCGCGTGCGCGCGCTGAAGATCGCGAGGCAGCAGATCGGCGATCAGGCCGCCGCCGCCGCGATGCATGATTCGCAAGACGGCGCGTCGATCGGCACCGCGATCGGCCGGCACGTAAGGCCGGAAATCGGCACACGCATCGGTTCGCGCTTCGGGCCGCACAGCCGTCATCTGTAATCGACGCGGCGCTTCCGGGCGCCGCCCGCTTCCCTGCGACGTTCTACAATGTCGGTTTCGACCACCGGTTCATCCATCGCCGATGACCGGGCAACCAGGGAGCAACCATGTCGACTGTCACGACCGATTCCGGTCTCAAATACGAAGACGTCACCGTTGGCGAAGGCACTGAAGCCGTCGCCGGCAAGACCGTCAGCGTGCATTACACGGGCTGGCTCACGGACGGCCAGAAGTTCGATTCGAGCAAGGACCGCAACGACCCCTTCGCCTTCGTGCTGGGCGGCGGCATGGTCATCAAGGGCTGGGACGAAGGCGTGCAGGGCATGAAAGTGGGCGGCGTGCGCCGTCTCACGATTCCGCCGCAACTCGGCTACGGCGCGCGCGGCGCGGGCGGCGTGATTCCGCCCAACGCCACGCTCGTGTTCGAAGTGGAACTGCTCGACGTCTGAGCGTTTTCCGCATGAGCGCGCCGCTTCATCGTCCTGCCGTGTCGTTGCGCCGCTATGAGGCGGCGCAGGCGTCGGACGTGCACGACTTTCATCAGATCGTGCTCGGCCTCGACGGGTCGATGGAGATGGCCGTCGACGGCAACGGCGCACGCATCGATTGCAGGGGTGCGTGGATCATCCCGGCGGGCGCGCGCCACGATTACTGGGCCGAGGGCGACAATCGCCAGCTCGTGCTCGATCTGCCCGCCACGTCCGTCGCGGTGCCCGAGCGCTACTTCGAACGGGCGCGCGCGATCGTCATCGATCCGCGCATCACGCAAGCCGTCGCCGATGTCGCCCGTCGCGCGCATCTCGCGGATGCGCATCTCGCGGACCGCTTCGCATGGCAAGCGGCTGCGCATCTGTGCGGCGCGCTGATGCACGACACCGACGATTCCATCGACGCGATGCGCGGCCTCGATTTCGCGCGCATCGACCAATGGTTGCGCTCGCAACTATCGGCGCCGCTGCGTATCGCCGATCTCGCCGCGCATTGCGGCTTCGGCATGCGGCGCTTTCATCAGCTCTTCAACGAAGCGTTCGGCGAGACGCCGCATCGCTATCTGCATCGGCTGCGGCTCGACACCGCGTTGACGTTGCTCGCCGACTCGCGCGCGTCGCTCACCGATATCGCGCTCGATGTCGGTTTCGCCGATCAAAGCGCGTTCACGCATGCGTTCTCGAAACGCTTCGGCATCTCGCCGGGGCAATGGCGCAACGGCGGTTCATCCGATTCACGCGACAGACCGGCGCGTATGACGGATGCGTGACAGCGCGCGATTTCGAGCGCATTCGCCGATTGCTTCTCGACGCGCAACACGAGCGTCTCCATGCCATTCAACAGCACCCACGCAAGCGCTTGGCCGCTTCCGCCGCGCTCGAAAAGCAGAAGCTCGAAGGCTCGAGACGCAAAAAAGCCCGCTTGGTCCTTGCAGACGAAGCGGGCTCGTTCGAAGCGCCGAAAACTTACTCGACCGATAGTTGCAAATGCAACTGTGAGCGCGCCATGCCGCCCTCTTGCGCGTCGCTCGCAGCATCGCGATCCGACTGCGATTGCGGCGCAAGACGTGCGGACTCGATGCGATCGAGATAATCGGTCGTCACGTCGCCAGTGATGTAGTTGCCGTCGAAGCACGACGCTTCGAATTCCTTCAACGCCGGATTGATGTCGCGGATCGCGTTCTTCAGGTCTTCCACGTCCTGATAGACGAGATAATCCGCGCCGATCATGCGTGCGACTTCCTCATCGCTGCGGCCGTGCGCAACGAGTTCGCCGCGCGTCGGCATGTCGATGCCGTACACGTTCGGGAACTTCACCGGCGGCGCGGCGGACGCGAAGATCACTTTGTTCGCGCCGGCATCGCGGGCCATCTGCACGATTTCATGCGAGGTCGTGCCGCGCACGATGGAATCGTCGACGATCAGCACGTTCTTGCCCTTGAACTCGATGCCCATCGCGTTGAGCTTCTGACGCACCGATTTCTTGCGCACCGCCTGACCCGGCATGATGAAGGTGCGGCCCACGTAGCGGTTCTTGAAGAAGCCTTCGCGATACTCCACGCCGAGCTTCGCGGCGACCTGCATCGCGGCGGGGCGCGACGAGTCGGGAATCGGCATGACGACGTCGATCGGCACATCCGGCAGCACGCGCTTGATTTTCTCGGCGAGGTAATCGCCCATGCGCAGACGCGCGTTGTAGACCGGCACGCCGTCGAGGCACGAATCCGGACGCGCGAGATACACGAGCTCGAAAATGCACGGATTGAGCTCGGGCTTCTCGGCGCATTGGTGGCTGTGCAGATTGCCTTCCGCGTCGATGAAAATCGCTTCGCCCGGTTCGACATCGCGCACGAATTCGAAGCCGATGCCTTCGATCGCCACCGATTCCGACGCGACCATCCACTCGACGCCCGTCGACGTTTCGAGCTTGCCGAGCACAAGCGGACGAATGCCGAACGGATCGCGGAACGCGACGAGACCGTAGCCTGCGATCAGCGAGACGATCGCGTACGAGCCCTTCACACGGCGATGCACGCCCGCGACGGCTTTCCACAGCGCGGTCGCATCGAGTTGCAGACCCGAGCTCGCGAGCTGCAGTTCGTGCGCGAAGACGTTGAGCAGCACTTCGGTGTCGGATGCGGTGTTGATGTGCCGGCGGTCGATGCGGAACATCTCGTCCTTCAGCTGCATCCAGTTCGTCAGATTGCCGTTATGCGCGAGGATGATGCCGAACGGCGCATTCACGTAGAACGGTTGCGCTTCTTCCTCGCTCGATGCGGACCCGGCGGTCGGATACCGCACCTGGCCGATGCCGACGTTGCCCGGCAGACTGCGCATGTTGCGCGTGCGGAACACGTCGCGCACCATGCCGTTGGCTTTGTGCATGTGGAAGTTATTGCCGTTCGCCGTGGCGATGCCCGCCGCGTCCTGTCCGCGATGCTGGAGCAGGAGCAAGCTGTCATAGATCAGCTGATTGACGGGACTTTGGGAAACTACACCTACGATGCCGCACATGGCATGGTCCTTCAAAGAGTCGAAACGGGTAGACAAGGCGTTGCCCGGATCTCTTCGACGCTTCTCTCAAAAACTGGCCGTGACGTGGCCGGGGCGAAGCGTCTTCGAGCCGTCGCGCGTTCCTCGTGTAGCCGGCCGTTCGTCTATTGTGCGGCGTTGGGCGCCAGGCCGCCCGGTTCGGGAGCGACGTGCACATACGCGGCGAGCGTATCGGGGAGCAGCGGTTTCAATTCGCGCACGCCTTGCTCGGCCATCGGCCGCAGCAGCGCATTGCGCCAAAAATCTTTCTGAGGCAGTTCGGTCAGGCCAGCCAGGGCGACCAGAATAACTACCAATATAGCCCCTCTGACGAGGCCGAACAGCAAGCCCAACGAGCGGTCCACGCCGCGCAGGCCGGTGACTTCCGTGATGCGCGTCAATAGCGCCGACAGCACGCTCGATACGAGCAGCACCGCCCCGACCACCAGCACGAACGCCACGAGCCACTGCGTAAGCGCGCCGCCGGGCCACGTCGACGGGATATACGGCACGACAAGCCCGACGAACCGTCCCGCGATCAGAATGGCGGCGACCCAGCCGACCAGACCGAACGCTTCGGCCAACAGGCCGCGCCACATGCCGCGCAGCGCGGACAGGCCGATCACGGCCATCACGGCGTAGTCGAAAGCGGTGAACATCGAGCCGGCTTAGTTCGATGCCCGGGTGCCGCCGCCCAGGCCGGCCTGCCGCACCTTCACGAGCGCGGCCTGCGCCGACGCGCGATCCGGGAACGGCCCCGCGCGCAACAGCGACTTGGTCGCGCCGTCCGACTGCTTGCGATGTTCGAGATATGCGGGCACACCCGCGGACTTCAACTTGTTGACCCAATTCTGCGCGGCGGTTTCGTCGTCGAACTGGCCGATCTGCAGCACGAAGCGGCTGCCCGCCGGCGACGACGGCGTGTTGGCCGCGCCTGCTGCGGCGTTCGCCGCGGTGTTTGCGTTGGCTTGTTCGGAAGGCTCGGCCGCTTGCGGCTTCGCGTTCTGGCTCGCCACGGCTGCGGGCTTCGACGGCTTCGCTTCCGGCTTGGCTTCGGCTTTCGCGTCAGGCTTCGCTTCCGGCTTCGGCTCGGGCTTTGCCGTCGCGGCAGGTGCCGCGGCTTGCGGCTGCGTCACGCCGGCGGAAGCACTGCCCGACGCACCCGACGGCGCGTCGTGCGCGACACCGGCTTGCGTGTCGGCGTCGTTGGCGTCGCGCGACTGCTTCGCGGCGGGCGCCGGGCGGTTGGGAATATCAATGGAAATGTCGTCGGTGACGGGCTTCGGACGCGAATCGAGCACCATCGGCAGGACGATGACGGCGGCGAGCACCAGCGCGATCGCCCCGACGAGCCTGCGGCGCGCGCGCTGCTTCTCGGGCAGGGTGGGATCGAGCATCATCGCGTCGGCGTCGGTGCGCTCGGATCTGCGCGTGCGGCGTTCCGTGCGGACGGTGTGACGCGAGCCGCGCGATGAATCGGAATATGCGTCGCGACCGGAGTCGTCTTTCTTGCCGAACGAAAAGAGTCCCATGTATCGCTTGGTGCTGACGGCCGACCGTCTCAATGATGCTGCTAGTTATGCTGCATTCGACGGTAGGCCATGACGCCGGCTACCGTGTAGAAACTGCCGAAAACCAAAATTCTATCATTTTCAGACGCCCGGCTTAACGCATCTTGAAAAGCCGCCGCAGGTGTTTCAAAGCGAGAAACGCTGCTGTCGGCGCTGTCGTTGACACCAGCGTCGCGCAATGCGTGTTCCAGTTGCTCCGCCGACGCGGCGCGCGGCGTGGGCAGCGCGGTCACGTTCCAGTGATCGATCTCGCCCTTGAGTTGCTTCACGACGCCTTCGATGTCCTTGTCGCCCATCGCGCCGAACACCGCGTAAGTGTACGGAAAATAGCCCATGTTGCCGAGATTTTGCGACAACACGGCGGCTGCGTGAGGATTGTGCGCAACGTCGAGAATGATTTGCGGCTTGCCCGGCAGCACCTGGAAGCGCCCCGGCAACTCGACGTTCGCCAGGCCAAGGCGAATGTCCTGCGCCGAAACCGGCAGACGGCCGCGCAGCGCTTCGAGCGCGGCCAGCGCCGCCGACGTGTTGATGAGCTGATTCGCGCCGCGCAGCGCCGGATAGGCCAGCGCCGAGCGCCGCTGCTCGCGCCCGATATAACTCCATTGCTGGCGCTCGTTGCCGGGCTGGGCTTCGTAGCGGAAATCGCGTCCGACGAGCCACAGATCCGCGCCGATCGCCTCGGCATGTTCGATGAGAGTCTGCGGCGGCGACGGATCTCCGCACACTGCCGGCTTGCCCGTCCGAAATATGCCCGCTTTCTCGAAGCCAATTTTTTCGCGCGTGTCGCCGAGATAGTCCGTATGGTCGATGTCGATGCTCGTGATCACAGCACAATCCGTATCGACGATATTCACCGCGTCGAGACGCCCGCCGAGCCCGACCTCGAGAATCACCGCGTCGAGCTTGCGCGACGCGAAGAGATGCAGGATCGCAAGCGTTGTGAACTCGAAGTACGTCAGCGAAACCGGCTCGGGCAGGCTGGCGCGCGCCTTTTCCACGGCCGCGAAATGTTCGAGCAGATCGGCGTCGCTCGCCTCCGCGCCGTCGATGCGGGCGCGCTCGTTGAACGTCAGCAGATGCGGCGACGTATGGCAACCGACGCGATACCCCGCGCGCAGCAAGATCGTTTCGATGATCGCGCAGGTCGAGCCCTTGCCGTTCGTGCCGCCGACGGTGATGACCGGGCAGTCGAAACGCAGGCCGAGCGCATCCTTCACCTTGCCGATGCGCGCGAGGCCCATGTCGATGCCGACCGGATGCGCCGCTTCCAGATGGGCGAGCCAGGCGTCGAGAGTCGGGAATGTGTTCATTTTCGAGATCGCAAAAACAAAAGCGCCGCGCGGAACCTCGCGGGGTTCACGCGCGGCGCGGCGCTACGTACATTCGGGTCAGGCGACGGAATCGGCGGGTTGCCGCGTCATCAGCGCCATCAATTGGGCGATTTCTTCGCGCATCTTGCGGCGATCCACGATCATGTCGACCGCGCCCTTCGTCAGCAGGAACTCGGCGCGCTGGAAACCTTCCGGGAGCTTCTCGCGCACGGTCTGCTCGATCACGCGCGGGCCGGCAAAGCCGATCAGCGCCTTCGGCTCGGCAATCACGACATCGCCCAGGAACGCGAACGATGCGGACACACCGCCCATCGTCGGGTCGGTCAGCACGGAAATGAACGGCAGCTTCGCGTCCGCGAGTTTGGTCAGAAGCGCAGTGGTTTTGGCCATCTGCATGAGCGAAAGCAGGCTTTCCTGCATGCGCGCGCCGCCCGAGGCCGTGAAGCAGATGAACGGCACGTTCTGCTCCAGCGCGTTGCGCGCGCCGCGCACGAAGCGCTCGCCGACCACCGAGCCCATCGATCCGCCCATGAACGAGAATTCGAAGCACGCGACGACACACGGAATCGTGTGGATCGCGCCGCCCATGACGACCATGGCGTCGGTCTCGTCCGTATCTTCCATCGCTTCCTTGATGCGATCCGGATACTTGCGGCTGTCCTTGAACTTCAGCGCGTCGACCGGGACGACTTCCTGGCCGATTTCGTAGCGGCCTTCCGGGTCGAGCAGGCGGTCGAGCCGCTCGCGCGCGCCGATTCGCATGTGATGGCTGCACTTCGGGCATACGTGCAGATTCGCCTCGACGTCGTTGCGATACAGCACCGCTTCGCACGACGGACACTTCACCCAAAGGCCCTCGGGAATGCCCTTGCGGCTTTTGGGATCGGTTTGCTTGATCTTCGGCGGCAGCAGTTTGTCGAGCCAGCTCATCGTTTTTCCTTGACTGATCGGTTGCCGCGCGGCGCACGCCCGAATCGGGCGGCCCGCGGCGGCGCGTATTTTACTGTGCGGCGTCGAGCGCCTGACGAATTTCGGCGATGAAGCTCGTCAGCGACGCGGCCGCGGTGTCCGGCTTCGCGTCTTCGAGCAGCTGCACGAGGCGGCTGCCGATGACGACGGCGTCCGCGACATCGGCGACGGCGCGCGCGGTCTGGGCGTCGCGAATGCCGAAACCGACACCGACCGGCAGGGGCACACGCGACTTGATGGCCGGGATTTTACTCGCGATGCTGGAAACGTCCAGATTTGCCGCGCCGGTCACGCCTTTCAGCGATACGTAGTAGACATAGCCGCTCGCGATCTTGCCGACCGCCGCGACGCGCTCGTCCGTCGATGTCGGCGCGAGCAGGAAGATCGGATCGATGCCGGCGGCGCGCATCGACGCGCCGAAGCTCTCCGCTTCCTCGGGCGGGTAATCGACCACCAGTACGCCGTCGACGCCCGCTTCCTTCGCAGCTTTCGCGAACGCGTCGGCGCCCATGCGCTCGATCGGATTCGCGTAACCCATCAGCACGACGGGCGTTTTGTCGTCGGTTTCGCGGAAACGCGCGACGTCGGCGAGCACGCGCTTGAGCGTCACGCCGCGCGCGAGCGCCCGCTCCGACGAACGCTGGATGACGGGGCCGTCGGCCATCGGATCGGAGAACGGCACGCCCAGTTCGATGACGTCCGCGCCGGCCTTCGCCAGCGCGTGCATGAACTCGACGGTTTGTTCCGGATTCGGGTCGCCCGCGGTGATGAACGGAATCAGCCCTTTCTTGCCCTGTGCGGCGAGCGCCGCAAAAGTATTCTTGATGCGGGACATGAGATTTCTCTTAGTCGTATTCGTTGGCGTCGGACGCATTTGAATGCATTTGACGCGATCAGCAGCGAAAAAGACGCTATTCGGCTTGGGCGGCGGTGCCGGTCGCGACGAGTGTCTTGCGTCGAACGCGGGCGGGCTCTGCCGGCTCGAGCCGTGCAGCGCGCGCTTCGGCAATGCGGCTTTCGGCGATCGCGCAGTAATCCGCGTTGATCTCGTAGCCCGTGAATTGCCGGCCATGACGTGCGCACGCGACCGCCGTCGTGCCGCTGCCCATGAACGGATCGAGCACGCGCCCACCCGGCGGACAGCTCGCGAGCACCATGCGCTCGACGATCTCCAGCGGCTTTTGCGTCGGATGATCCACCCGCTCCGCGTGCTGCCGATGCAGACGCGACACGGACCAGACATCCTTCGGGTTGTAGCCCAGTTCGAGCCACTTGCTGCCTTCGAAAATCTTCCGCGACCGCGCCTTTTTCGTTTCTGCGTCGTAAGGGATGCGCACCGGATCGAGATCGAAGTAGTAGTCCTTCGATACCGCGAAATAGCCGATGTTGTCGTGCACTGACGTGAATTTCCGCGTCGTTCCGCCCATGCTCGGCACGCGACGGTCCCAGACGATCTCGTTGATCATCAAAAGGCGGCGCTTGAGGAACACGAACAGTTCGGGCGAATACTGCCAGGTGCAAAAGATATACAGCGAACCGCTCGGCTTGAGCTTCGGAATCGCGAGATCGAGCCAGCGATAAGTCCACTCGAGAAAAGCGTCGCCGGACAACATGTCCGAGTCGTTCCCGTAGTCCTTGCCCAGACCATAAGGCGGATCCGCGACGATCAGATCGATCGACGCGTCGGGAATATTCTCGGCATCGGCCAGGAAGTCGCGGTTGCGGATGTCGCTGCCGGCGCCCTGCAAGGCGCCGACGGACAACGGCTCGTCGATGACGTTGCGCATCTATCTGAGGCTCAGAACTGAATGCCCGATCGCTCGGCGACCGTATGCATGTCCTTGTCGCCCCGGCCGGACAGATTGACGAGCAACACCTTGTCGCGCGGCAACGTCTTCGCGAGCTTCGCGCCATAGGCGAGCGCGTGGCTCGATTCCAGCGCGGGGATGATGCCCTCGATCCGGCAGCAGTCGTGGAAGGCCTTGAGCGCTTCGTCATCGGTGATGCCGACGTATTCCGCGCGTCCCGCGTCCTTCAGCCACGCGTGTTCCGGACCGACGCCCGGATAGTCGAGCCCCGCCGACACCGAATGCGTTTCGATGATCTGCCCGTTTTCGTCCTGCAGCAGATACGTGCGATTGCCGTGCAGCACCCCCGGGCTGCCGCCCATCAGCGACGCCGCGTGGCGCCCGGTGTCGATGCCGTCGCCCGCCGCTTCGACGCCGATCAATCTGACGTCTTTATCGTCGATGTACGGATAAAAGATGCCCATCGCGTTCGACCCGCCGCCGACGCACGCGATCACGGCATCAGGCTGGCGACCGGCCATTTCGGGCATCTGCACGCGACATTCGTCGCCGATCACGCGCTGGAAGTCGCGCACCATCATCGGGTAAGGATGCGGCCCCGCCACCGTGCCGATGATGTAGAACGTGTTTTCGACGTTCGTCACCCAGTCACGCATGGCTTCGTTGAGCGCGTCCTTGAGCGTCTTCGACCCGGATTCGACCGGCACGACCGTTGCGCCGAGCAGCTTCATCCGATAGACGTTCGCCGCCTGACGACGCACGTCTTCCGCGCCCATGTAGACCACGCACTCCATGCCGAATCGCGCGGCAATGGTCGCCGTCGCCACGCCGTGCTGGCCCGCGCCGGTTTCGGCAATCACGCGCGGCTTGCCCATCTTGCGGGCGAGCAGCGCCTGGCCGATCACGTTATTCACCTTGTGCGCGCCCGTGTGATTCAGGTCTTCGCGCTTCAGATAGAGCTGCGCGCCGCCAAGCATCTCGCTCCAGCGCTTCGCGTGATAAATCGGCGACGGCCGACCCACGTAATGCTTGAGCTCGTACTCGTACTCGGCGATGAATTCGGGATCCTGACGTGCCGCGTCATACGCGACGCGCAATTCGTCAAGTGCATGGATGAGGGTTTCGGAGACGAACACGCCTCCATATTGGCCGAAATGGCCTCTTTCGTCTGGCAAGTTGTACATTGCGTCACTCTCTCGGTTACGTAGCCGGCAGCGCGGCCCACGTTCGATTCACCCGGCGTCCGCCTCGCGCACCGCGCGCACGAACGCCGCCATTCGGGCGGGATCCTTCACGCCCTTGGCGCCCGGCACTTCGATGCCGCTCGAGACATCGACCGCGTATGGGCGCACACGCCGAATGGCGTCACTGACGTTTTGCGTGTTCAACCCACCACTCAAAACGGCCCGATGCCCGAGATCTGTTGGGATAAGTGACCAATCGAATACCTTTCCACCGCCGCCGAAGCCCTCGACGAGCGCGTCGAGTAAAAGGCCGCCTGCGGCTTTGAACTTGAGAGACGATTCTATCAAATGGCTTGTGGACGCATCAGACCCAATTCGCAATGCGCGCCAATAGGATAAACCCGCAATCGATGCCAGCGCCTCGCATTGTTCCGGCGTTTCGTCGCCGTGAAACTGCAGCAGCGAGAGCGGCACGTTCGACGTGACTTCGCGAATCCATTCGGGCGTCGCATTGACGAAAAGCCCGACCGCCGACACGAGCGGCGGCACGTGCCGCGCCAGTTCGACGGCCTGTGCGACGCTCACCGAACGCGGGCTCGGCGGATAGAACACGAAACCCACGGCGTCCGCGCCCAGCGCGACGGCGTGCTGCACGTCCTCGACGCGCGAAAGTCCGCATAGCTTGATGCGGGTGCGATGCAAATCTCGGTCTGTCATTTCGGCTCTGCCCAAATGGCGCTCCAGGGCATGCTGGCGATATGCGGCGGCGGCACCGCGAAGTGTTCAGGATAGCCGACCTCGGCCAGATACAGCCCGTCGGGCATGAAAGTCGGCGCGGCAGCGCGGCGGTCGCGGGCGGCGAGCACGTCCGCCATCCACGACGATGGATGACGGCCCCGTCCGATCGCGACGAGGCATCCCATCAGATTGCGCACCATGTGATGCAAAAACGCGTTGGCGCGAAAGCGAAAGTGGACGAAGTCGCCCTGCTCGCGTACATCGATCTGATAAAGATGCTTGACTGGCGTTTTCGACTGGCAATCGGCGGCGCGGAACGACGAAAAATCGTGCTCGCCGATCAGGCACGCCACCGAATCGCGCATCGCTGCCACGTCGAGCGGCGTGTGCACCCAGCCCGCGCGTTTCGCGAGCATGGGCGAACGCACCGGATTGACGTAAAGAACGTAGAAATAAGTGCGCTCGAAAGCCGCGAAGCGCGCGTGGAAATCGTCGGGCATCGGCTTCGCCCATTGCACCGCGACGGTGTCGGGCAGGAACGCATTCGTGCCGCGCACCCACGAAAACGCGGCGCGATCCAGAGCGGTATCGAAATGCACGACCTGACCGAGACCGTGCACGCCCGTATCGGTGCGCCCGGCGACGACGGTCGGAAGCGGCGTCTGCGCGAATTGCGCGAGCGCGCGCTCCAGTTCGTTCTGGACCGTCTTCCCGTGCGGCTGCGACTGCCAACCGCAAAACGCCGCGCCGTCGTACTGAATCCCTAAAGCGATACGCATCTCAGGAATGCGGTGCGAGCGTCGACAAGAGCGTGGCGGCCCGCTGGCGCGTCGCCGGATCGTTCGATTCGATCACTTCCTGGAGCAACGTGCGCGCGCCCGAAAGGTCGCCCAGTTCGATGTATTCGGCTGCCAATTCGAGCTTATTGCGCGCGATGGTCGCCAGTTGGCCCGGCGTCAGGGCAGGCAAAGCCTCCGTCGCGTTCGACGTCGGCCCGAGATCGAAATCGAGACTGAGCGGGCCGAATTTTGTCGCGCCCAGGCCAGCGACCGATGCCGCGCCCGCCGTACCCGCTTCGATTTGAGACGCAACGGACTGGGCTTGCGACTGGCCTTGCCGCGCTGCTTCGAAATGCGCCACCGGCTGCGGCATGAACGGCGCCTGCTGGATTGGCTGCGTGCCGCCAGGCGGCTGTTCCAGCGCTGCGGGAGGCGTCTCGAGCGGCGGATTTTTCAGCGACGATGCAGCCGTCTCCGGTCCGGTCGCGCCGGGCGGCTTGATCGTCAGTTCCAGACGCGGCGGCAGTTCCATTTCGAGCGAACCGAGCGCCTGGATTGCGTCCTGGGGGAACTTCGGCATTGGGAAGCGATGCGCGAGCACCGGCTCTTCGTCCGGCGCGATGCCGGATTTTTCCGCCTCGCGCGCTGCCAGTTCTTCGATGTCGCGCTGCTCGGCGGCGCGTTGCTCTGCGGCTTGCTCTTCGGCGGCGCGCGCCTGAAGTTCGCGCAGTTCCGCCTCGCGCGCGATGATCTCGCGTGCCGCGTTCTCACGCGCCAGCTCTTCGCGTTCGGTGACCTGACGCAATTCGGCCTCGCGATCCGCGCCGGCATGACCGGCCTGCTCGCGTGCGAGTGCTTCCCGCGCGGCGGCTTCGCGCGCCCGGATTTCACGCTCCTCGGCCTCGCGCGCGGCGGCCTGGCGTGCCGCGGCTTCGCGCTCTTCGACTTCCCATTTCTCGGCTTCCCGGCGCGCCGCTTCGCGCGCTTCGATCTCGCGCGCATGCTGCTCACGCTGTTCGTGGGTGTCCGGTTCGCTGGCTGGCGGTACGAAATCGGGATGACGTGCAGCCGGCGCAACCGGAACGAACGGCTCTTCCGGTTGCGAGCGGTTCGCCTCGACGAGTGCTTCATCCGCCGCGGTCGACGGCTTTGCCTCGGTCGCCGGCGGCAACGCATCTTCGGACGGAGCGACGGGCGTCTGGGCTACTTCAGCGTTGCCGATGCTCGCGGCGGCCGCAGCCAGTCCGGACTGATCGCGCGCCGGCGACTTGCCTTGAGCACCGGCCGCCGCCTCGCGCGCCTTGCGCAGCGCTTCGTTGCGGGCGTCGGCGTCGGCCTGGGCTTCTTCCAGACTTGCGAACGTACGGGGCGCGCGATCGACGTCGTTGTCGTTCGTCGCGACTGCTCGCTTCTTGCGCCGCATTCTGAGCAGCAGGACGCCGATCACGACGATCACGATCGCGATGATGAAGGGCGACAGACCGATGGTCGCCGCTGCCACGCCGCTGCGGCTGGCCGGTTCCGGTGCGGCCGTGGCGGGCGCGCTTGCGGGCGCGGCGATTGCCGATGCGGCCTCCGGCGTCGCACGCTCCGGCGCCGCCGTCGCGCTGGCTTGCGGCTCCACAGCCGATGCGGGCGCCGCGCTCTCCGGCGCCGGTGTGGCGGTATCCGCCGACGAAGACGCAGGCGCGGACGTTTCGGCGGGCGCGGTCTGCTGCGCCTCGGGCGCCGACGCTGCGGCCGGCGGCGCGCCGCTCAGATCGGCGGGCACGTTCAGCACCGCGCCGAGTTTCAGCTTGTTGATGTCGTGGCTGCTGAAGGCGCTCGGATTGGCGTCGAACAGGGCACGCGCGGCTTTCGCGCGGACGTCGCGATCTTTGGATCCGGTGAGTTCGCCGGCGACATCGCTCAACGATTGTCCCGGCTTGACCGCGTAGGTTTGCCCGGTGGCGGCGGAGGCCTGCGCGAGCGCATCGCCGGGATTCGCCCAGAACATCGCGCATGCGGCGAGACTTGCCGCGGCGAGCGCCGCACGCGATGACGAAACGAAAGACCGGCGAGTTCGATGGATCATTGAGGCTCCGGGTGCGGCAAAAATTGAAACATAAAGCGAAGACCGCTCGATAAACACGGCGTTGCAACAAAGCTCCACAAAAACAAAAAAGCGCCGCGTGAAACGCGACGCTTTCGAGCAAGACACGCGCTTCAGGCGCGTAGTTTACTTTACTTGTCGAGCAGAATGCGCAGCATGCGGCGCAGCGGCTCGGCGGCGCCCCACAAGAGCTGATCGCCGACCGTGAACGCCGACAGATATTCGCCGCCCATCGCGAGCTTGCGCAGACGGCCAACCGGCACCGTCAGCGTGCCCGTGACGACCGCGGGCGACAGATCGCGAATCGATGCTTCGCGCTCGTTCGGCACGACCTTCACCCAGTCATTCGCCGACGCGAGAATGCCGTGCACTTCGTCGAGCGGCACGTCCTTCGTCAGCTTGATGGTGAGCGCCTGCGAGTGGCAGCGCATCGCGCCGATACGCACGCAGAGGCCGTCGACGGGAATCGAGCCCGGCGTACCCATTGCCGGCTTGCCGAGGATCTTGTTGGTTTCCGCGCCGCCCTTCCACTCTTCCTTCGACATGCCGTTGCCGAGATCCTTGTCGATCCACGGAATCAGCGAGCCCGCGAGCGGCACGCCGAAGTTGTCGACGGGCATGCGCTCGCCGTTCATCGCGGCGAGCACGCGGCGGTCGATGTCGAGAATCGCCGACGACGGATCCGCCAGGTCTTCCTTCGCCGAACCGTAGAGCACGCCCATTTGCTGAAGCAGCTCGCGCATGTTCTGCGCGCCCGCGCCCGACGCGGCCTGATAGGTCATCGCCGTCGTCCATTCGACGAGGTTCTCGCGGAACAGGCCACCGAGCGCCATCAGCATGAGGCTGACCGTGCAGTTGCCGCCGATGAAGTCGCGGCCGCCCTTCACGAGCGAATCCTTGATGACGTCCAGGTTGACCGGATCGAGAATGATGACCGCGTCGTCCTTCATGCGCAGCGCCGACGCCGCGTCGATCCAGTAGCCCTTCCAGCCCGCCGCGCGCAGCTTCGGATACACCTCGTTGGTGTAGTCGCCGCCCTGGCACGTGATGATGGCGTCGCACTTTTTCAGGTCGTCGATGCTCGTTGCGTCTTTGAGCTTCGTCTCGTTTTTGGCGAACGACGGCGCGTTGCCGCCCGCATTGCTGGTGCTGAAAAACACCGGTTCGATCAAGTCGAAATCGCCTTCCTGCTGCATGCGCTGCATCAGGACGCTGCCGACCATACCGCGCCAACCAACGAGACCTACGTTCATGACTAACCTTTAACTGTGGACGCTTCCCCGCATCTTTACCCGGCGTGGCCGCGCGGGGAAGACGCTCGGACACGAGGGACGATCAGCGAATCGTGATCGCTTTGATGGAGATTTTCGTAATGCGCGTTTTAGCCGTGGCTCGAGTGGCCACGATGCGCGTGCTGATGGCGAGTTCCGTCGCGAGCGACTTTGAGCCGCGTCCGATGGAATCCAGAGAGAATTGAGAGTTCTTCGCCATAGCAAAGCAATATACACGATAACCGGACGTTTTCGACGGCGTCATGCTGCAGATGCGTGAAAATCGGGCGGATCGTGCGCGAACATCGGTAAAAAGAGACGATCGGCCGCTTTAATGCTTCAGCGCGCCGATCGTCTTTCTCGCGATTACAGCGCCTTCAGCACCGCGTCGCCCATTTCCTTCGTGCCGACAACCTTGCCGTCCGCCGTCGCGATATCGCCGGTGCGGTAGCCCTGCTCGAGCACTTTCTTCACCGCGCTTTCGATGCGATCCGCCTGCTCCGTCTTGCCGAGCGAGTAGCGCAGCATCATGGCCGCCGAAAGAATGGTCGCGAGCGGATTCGCCACGCCCTTGCCCGCGATGTCCGGCGCCGAACCGTGCGACGGCTCGTACAGGCCCTTGTTGTTCTTGTCGAGCGACGCGGACGGCAGCATGCCGATGGAGCCGGTGAGCATCGCCGCTTCGTCCGACAGAATGTCGCCGAACATGTTGCCGGTCACGACGACGTCGAACGCTTTCGGCGCCTTCACGAGCTGCATCGCGGCGTTGTCGACGTACATGTGCGACAGCTCGACATCCGGATATTCCTTCGCGACGTCGATCATCGTGTCGCGCCACAGCTGCGACGTTTCGAGCACGTTCGCCTTGTCGACGCTCGTCAGCTTCTTCTGGCGCTTTTGCGCGGCGGCAAACGCGACGTGCGCGATGCGCCGCACTTCGGGCTCGGAATAGCGCATCGTGTCGAAGCCTTCCTTCGCGCCCGCGAACGGGCCGTCCGGGGCTTCTCGCAAGCCGCGCGGCGCGCCGAAATAGATGTCGCCGTTCAATTCGCGGACGATCAGGATGTCGAGACCCGACACGATCTCCGGCTTCAACGACGACGCGCCCGTCAATTGCGGATAGCAGATCGCCGGACGGAAGTTCGCGAACAGTTGCAGATGCTTGCGCAGGCCGAGAATCGCCTGCTCGGGACGCAGCGCGCGTTCGAGCTTGTCGTACTTCCAGTCGCCGACGGCGCCGAACAGGATCGCATCGGCTTCCTTCGCGAGCGCCAGCGTGGAATCGGGCAGCGGGTGCCCCTTCGCCTCGTAGCCCGCGCCGCCGACCGGCGCCTCTTCCAGCTCGAACTTCTCGCCGAGCGCGTTCAGGACTTTGACCGCTTCGGCGGTGATTTCGGGACCGATGCCGTCGCCGGGGAGAACTGCAATTTTCATCTTTCGCTTCCTTTATGCGCGGTTATCCAACGAGCCGGTTATTCAGCCACGGCTGCTTCGCGAGGCGTTCGGCCTCATATTGCTTGATCTTGTCCGCATGACGCAGCGTGAGACCGATGTCGTCGAAGCCGTTCAGCAAGCAATACTTGCGAAAGCCCGGCACTTCGAACGCATACTCGGTGCCGTCGCCGGTACGCACGACTTGCGCTTCGAGATCGATCGTCAACTGGAAACCAACGAACGCGTAGGTCTCGTTAAACAGCTTGTCGACCTGCTGCTCCGTCAGCACGACCGGCAGGAGACCGTTCTTGAAACAGTTGTTGTAGAAGATGTCCGCGAAGCTCGGCGCGATGATCGCGCGAAAGCCGTATTGATCGAGCGCCCACGGCGCGTGTTCGCGTGAGCTGCCGCAGCCGAAATTCTTGCGCGTGAGCAGAATCGACGCGCCTTGATAACGCGGCTGATTCAGCACGAAATCCGGGTTGAGCGGACGCTTGCTGTTGTCCTGTCCGGGCTCACCGACGTCGAGATAACGCCATTCATCGAACGCGTTCGGACCGAAGCCGGTGCGCTTGATCGACTTCAGGAACTGCTTCGGGATGATCGCGTCCGTGTCGACGTTCTCGCGATCGAGCGGCGCGACGAGGCCGCTGTGCACAATGAATTTTTCCATGATCTTTCTCAGTGTCCCGATCGATTAAGCGAGCTTGCGTACGTCGACGAAATGGCCTTCGATCGCGGCGGCGGCGGCCATCGCGGGGCTCACGAGATGCGTGCGTCCGCCCGCGCCCTGACGGCCTTCGAAGTTGCGGTTCGACGTCGATGCGCAGCGCTCCCCCGCTTCCAGGCGGTCGGCGTTCATCGCGAGGCACATCGAGCAGCCCGGCTCGCGCCATTCGAAGCCGGCGTTCGTGAAGATCTTGTCGAGGCCTTCGCGTTCGGCTTGCGCCTTCACGAGACCCGATCCCGGCACGACCATCGCGAGGCGAATGTTCGACGCGACGCGCTTGCCCAGCGACTTCACGACGTACGCGGCGGCGCGCAAGTCTTCGATGCGCGCATTCGTGCACGAGCCGATGAAAATCTTGTCCGGCTTGATCGATTCGATCGGCGTGTTCGGCTGCAATGCCATATAACTCAGCGCGCGTTCCATCGCGTCGCGCTTGACGGGATCTTTTTCCTTGTCGGGATCGGGCACGCGGCCGTCGATCGACGTCACCATTTCCGGCGACGTGCCCCACGTCACTTGCGGCACGATCTCGGCGGCATTCAGCTCGACGACGCGATCGAAGTGCGCGCCGTCATCGGATTTGAACTGACGCCAGTATTCGACCGCCTGATTCCACTCGACGCCCTGCGGCGAGTACGGACGGTCCTTCAGATAGTTGATGGTCGTGTCGTCGACCGCGACCATGCCGGCGCGCGCGCCCGCTTCGATCGCCATGTTGCAGACGGTCATGCGGCCTTCCATCGTGAGCGCGCGGATGGTCGAGCCGCCGAATTCCATCGCGTAGCCCGTGCCGCCCGCCGTGCCGATCTTGCCGATGATCGCGAGCACGATGTCCTTCGCCGTGCATCCGCGCGGCAATTGGCCTTCGACCTTCACGAGCATGTTCTTGCTCTTCTTCTGCAACAGCGTTTGCGTCGCGAGCACGTGCTCAACCTCCGACGTGCCGATGCCGTGCGCCAGCGCGCCGAACGCGCCGTGCGTGGACGTGTGCGAATCGCCGCAGACGATGGTCATGCCCGGCAGCGTCGCGCCCTGCTCCGGCCCGATGATGTGCACGATGCCCTGACGCAGGTCGTTCATCTTGAACTGCGTGATGCCGAAGGCGTCGCAGTTCTGGTCGAGCGTATCGACTTGCAGCTTCGAAACCGGATCGGCGATGCCGTGCGAGCGGTCGGTCGTCGGCACGTTGTGATCGGACACCGCGAGATTCGCGCTGATGCGCCACACCGGGCGCTCGGCCAGCTTCAGGCCCTCGAAGGCCTGCGGGCTCGTCACTTCGTGCAGCAGGTGACGGTCGATGTAGAGGATCGAGGTGCCGTCCTCTTCCGTGTGGACAACGTGCGTATTCCACAGTTTGTCGTAGAGAGTCTGTGCCATGGTGAGCGCTTTCGTGTGTGACTGCGGGGATTTATCGGTGTACGGCTCGTGAATCGATTATGCCACCACCCGATGAGAATTGGATACTAGGATACGGAAAAAACCCATTAAAAACAGATAGTTATTGTAGTGGTTCCAGTACCCGGATGACGACTACCCGGCTGAACCTCGAGCGCATCGCGACGCTGTCCTTAGATCCTATGCCATTTGGCCGAATGTTCGCCGCACGATACGCGCAATAGGCTGTCGTCAGCGCTCACGATCCGCGCAGTAATAACATTGTATTGACGGCTCTTTCGACAGGTAATAACATCGTGCTTCCATACTCTTCAGTAGTCGACGACATGCGAACCACCATCAGAAAAATGGGCAACTCCCAGGGCATCCTGATTCCCAAGCCGCTGCTCGCGCAATTGGGCTTGGAGAACGAGGTCGACATGGAGGTCGAGAACGACGCGATCGTCCTGCGTCGGCCTCGCGACAAAGCGCGTCAAGGTTGGGCCGAGGCCAGCAAGCTGATTGCGCAAAGCGGCGAGGACGGACTCGTCATGGGCGAATTCGGCAACGACGACGACGGGGAGCTCGAATGGTAGTGCGTGGAGAAGTCTGGTCGGTCGCGCTCGATCCCACCTTGGGCAGCGAAATTCAGAAAACGCGTCCGTGCGTAGTGGTGTCGCCGCCGGAGATGCACGACCATCTGCGCACGGTCATCGTCGCGCCGATGTCGTCGAAGGGAAAGCCTGCGCCTTTCCGCATTCCCATTGCTTTCAAGCGGAAGCAGGGATTGATTCTTCTGGATCAGATTCGCACGGTGGACAAGCTGCGGCTCATCAAGCGGGAAGGCAGCATCGCGGACAACACGCTGACCGACGCGCTTCATACCTTGCAGGAGGTGTTCGCGGATTGAATCCGGCGCCGTCTCTGCGCGCGGCGAGCAAAAAAGCAAAAGCCCCGGCGATTTCTCGCCGGGGCTTCGATACAACTAAAACTCGAGCAGCTTAGCGCTTTGCCAGCGGCTTCGCTTCACGCGGCGTCTGGCCGATGAACAGCTGACGCGGACGACCGATCTTCTGCTCAGGATCGGCGATCATCTCGTTCCACTGCGCGATCCAGCCGACCGTACGAGCCATCGCGAAAATGCAGGTGAACATCGACGTCGGAATGCCCAGCGCGCGCTGCACGATGCCCGAGTAGAAGTCGACGTTCGGATACAGCTTGCGCGACACGAAGTATTCGTCTTCCAGCGCGATCTTTTCAAGTTCCATCGCGAGCTTGAAGAGCGGGTCGTCGTGCAGGCCGAGTTCGTTCAGCACTTCGTGGCACGTCTCGCGCATCAGCTTCGCGCGCGGGTCGTAGTTCTTGTACACGCGGTGTCCGAAGCCCATCAGCTTCACGCCCGAGTTCTTGTCCTTCACCTGCTTGATGAACTCAGGAATGTTGTCGACCGAGCCGATCTCTTCGAGCATGTTCAGCGCGGCTTCGTTCGCGCCGCCGTGCGCCGGACCCCACAGACATGCGATACCGGCTGCGATACACGCGAACGGATTCGCACCCGACGAACCCGCGAGACGCACCGTCGACGTCGACGCGTTCTGCTCGTGGTCCGCGTGCAGGATCAGAATACGGTCGAGAGCGCGCACGAGCACGTCGTTGACCTTGTACTCTTCGCACGGGTTCGAGAACATCATGTGCATGAAGTTCGCGCTGTACGACAGTTCGTTCTTCGGATACACGAACGGCTGACCGATGCTGAACTTGTACGCCATCGCGACGAGCGTCGGCAGCTTCGCGATCATGCGGATCGCGGAGACTTCACGGTGACGCGGATCGTTGATGTTCAGCGAGTCGTGATAGAACGCCGACAGCGCGCCGACCGCAGCCGTCAGCACGGCCATCGGGTGTGCGTCGCGACGGAAGCCGCGGAAGAAGAAGTGCATCTGCTCGTGCACCATCGTGTGACGCGTGACGGTGTCCACGAATTCCTTGTTCTGCGCCTCGTTCGGCAGTTCGCCCTTCAGCAGCAGATAGCACGTTTCGAGGAAGTCCGCGTTCACGGCCAGTTGCTCGATCGGGTAGCCGCGATACAGCAGTTCGCCCTTGTCGCCGTCGATATACGTGATCGCCGAATTGCACGCCGCCGTCGACATGAAGCCCGGGTCATACGTGAACTTGCCGGTCTGACCGTACAACTTGCGGATGTCGATCACGTCCGGGCCCATCGTGCCCTTGTAGATCGGCATTTCGACGCTCGGCGAGTTGTCGCTGAACGATAGCGTGGCTTTAACATCTGACGGGGTCATAGCACATCCTCAATCGAAGTATGGATACAGGTTTTCGATAATTTGCACGACGGAAGCTGCGCGGCAAAACTGTTTTATCGGCCTGTGTGCAGTGCAACAGGCCTATTTTGCAAAACTCCGCGAATTCCTGCTGGAATCACACGGTGCGCAGCATTTCCAGCAAGCGGGTTACGTCCGGCGTCGCCAGGTCGCCTTCAGGCTCCGTGCGCGCCAGCAGCAAGTCCATCAGTTCGTTGTCGCTCAGCTCCAGCAGGCGGGTCAATGCGGCCACGTCGGCGTCGCTGAGGTCATGCTCATATCGGCTGAAGAAACGATCGAAGATCAGATCGTTTTCCAGCAGGCCGCGCCTTGCGCGCCAACGAAGGCGCGCGCGGCGAAGAGGGTCGGACTGGTGAGATTCGTCCATTTCAAACCGCCCGTCGCACCATCAATTCCTTGATCTTGCCGATCGCCTTGGTCGGGTTGAGCCCCTTCGGGCACACGTCGACGCAATTCATGATCGTATGGCAACGGAACAGACGATACGGATCTTCCAGGTTATCGAGGCGTTCGCCCGTCGCCTGATCGCGGCTATCCGCGATGAAGCGATACGCCTGCAGCAAGCCCGCCGGTCCCACGAACTTGTCCGGGTTCCACCAGAAGCTCGGGCACGACGTCGAGCAGCTCGCGCACAGAATGCACTCGTACAAGCCATCGAGTTCATCGCGCTCGACGGGCGACTGCAGACGCTCCTTCTCGGGCGGCGGCGTATCGTTGATCAGATACGGCTTGATCGAATGATACTGATTGAAGAACTGCGTGAAATCGCAGATCAGATCGCGCACCACCGGCAGACCCGGCAGCGGACGCAGCACGATCTTCTGCGGCAGTTCGTTCAGATTCGTCAGGCACGCGAGGCCGTTCTTGCCGTTGATGTTCATCGCGTCCGAACCGCACACGCCTTCGCGGCACGAGCGACGGAACGACAGCGTCTCATCGACTTCCTTCAGCTTCACCAGCGCGTCGAGCAGCATGCGTTCATGCGTCAGATCGAGCTCGTAGCTCTGCATGCGCGGCGCTGCATCCTTGTCCGGATCGTAGCGATAGACTTCAAAAATTCTCTTTGCCATTTTCGATTTCCTTGCGCTTTCCTTAGAAGGTACGCGCCTTGGGCGGCACCGATTCGACCGTCAGCGGCTTCATCTGCACCGGCTTGTATTCGAGGCGATCGCCTTCGCTGAACCACAGCGTGTGACGCATCCAGTTCTCGTCGTCGCGATGCTCGTAGTCGCTGTGCGCGTGCGCGCCACGGCTTTCCTTGCGCGCTTCGGCGGAGACCATCGTCGCGCGCGCGACTTCGATCAGATTCGCCAGTTCGAGCGCCTCGACCTTCGCGGTGTTGAACACCTTCGACTTGTCCTTCAGATGCACGTGCTTCACGCGCTCGGCGAGTTCGGCGATCTTGCCGACGCCTTCTTCGAGCAGCTTCGACGTGCGGAACACGCCCGCATGCGCCTGCATCGATGCGCGGATGTCGTTGGCGATGTTCTGCGTGTATTCGCCCGACGTCGACTTCTCCAGCACCGCGAGACGTTCCATCGCGAAGTCGGCGGCATCGGCCGGTAGCGGCTTGTGCTCCTTCAATTCCTTCGCGTGCTTGATGATGTGATTGCCCGCCGCGCGGCCGAACACGACGAGATCGAGCAGCGAGTTCGTGCCCAGACGATTCGCGCCGTGCACCGACACGCACGAGCATTCGCCAACAGCATAGAAGCCGTTGACCGGATCGTTGTAGCCCTTCGCGGTGCCCACGACCTGACCATGCATGTTCGTCGGAATGCCACCCATCTGATAGTGGATGGTCGGCACGACCGGAATCGGCTCCTTGATGCAATCGACGTTCGCGAACTTCAGCGCAATCTCGCGAATCGACGGCAGACGCTTCATGATCGTCTCCGCGCCGATGTGCGACAGATCAAGCAGCACGTGATCCTTGTTCGGACCGACGCCGCGGCCTTCCTTGATCTCCTGATCCATCGAACGCGAAACGAAGTCGCGCGGCGCGAGATCCTTCAGCGTCGGCGCATAGCGTTCCATGAAGCGATCGCCATTCGAGTTACGCAGAATGCCGCCTTCACCGCGCACGCCTTCGGTAATCAGCACGCCCGCGCCGGCGACGCCGGTCGGGTGGAACTGCCAGAACTCCATGTCCTGCAGCGCGATGCCCGAACGCGCGGCCATGCCGAGGCCGTCGCCCGTATTGATGAATGCATTCGTCGATGCCGCGAAGATACGGCCCGCGCCGCCCGTGGCGAACAGCGTCGTCTTGCCTTCGAGGATATAGACCTCGCCCGTTTCCATTTCGAGCGCGGTGACGCCGAGCACGTCGCCATCGGCGTCGCGGATCAGATCCAGCGCCATCCATTCGACGAAGAAGTGCGTCTTCGCAGCCACGTTCTGCTGATACAGCGTGTGCAGCAACGCGTGACCGGTACGGTCGGCGGCCGCGCAGGCGCGTTGCACGGGCTTCTCGCCGTAGTTCGCCGTGTGGCCGCCGAACGGACGCTGATAGATCGTGCCATCCGGATTACGGTCGAACGGCATGCCCATGTGTTCCAACTCGTACACGGCGTTGGGCGCTTCGCGGCACATGAACTCGATCGCATCCTGATCGCCGAGCCAGTCGGAGCCCTTGATGGTGTCGTAGAAGTGATAGTGCCAGTTGTCTTCGCTCATGTTGCCGAGCGATGCGCCGATGCCGCCTTGCGCGGCCACCGTATGCGAGCGCGTGGGGAACACTTTCGAGAGCACCGCGACGGACAGACCCGCGCGCGCGAGCTGCAGCGATGCGCGCATGCCCGATCCGCCCGCACCGACGATGACCACGTCAAAGCGACGACGCGGCAGGGAAGTCTTGATTGCAGCCATGTTCTTTAAACTCTCCAGAGAATCTGTGCAGCGTAGCCGGCGCATCCGACGAGCCAGAGGATCGTCAGCACTTGCAGCAGCAGGCGCAGACCCATGGGCTTCACGTAGTCCATCCAGATGTCGCGAATGCCGACCCACGCGTGATAGAAGAGGCAAAGCAAGGCTACGAAAGTCGCAAGCTTCATCCACTGGGTCGCGAAGATGCCCGCCCAGCCTTCGTACGAGAAGTTGTGCGCGGCGAAGAACCAGAAGAGAAGAATGACGGTGTACACGGCCATCACGACCGCGGTGATGCGTTGCGCGAGCCAGTCGCGCAGACCATAGTGCGCGCCGACGACCAGGCGCTTGGGGCCGACCCGATTTTGCGTTGCCATGTTTAGAACACTCCGAAGATCTTGAGAGCCATCGCGAGCGTGAGCAACAGCGAGACGATCAGCACGATGAGCGCGCTTTGCTTGCCGCCTTGCTTGTTCACGCCGACGTGCGTGTCGAGCAGCAAGAAGCGGATACCCGCGCAGAAGTGATGCAGATACGACCACGACAACACGAGCGTGATGATCTTGACGATGGGGTTGGCGAGAAAGCCCTTGAACGCGTCGAACGAGATTTCCGACGTGAGGCTCTGATCGAGCAGATACAGGATGAACGGCAGACACACGAAGAGCAGCAGGCCGCTCACGCGATGCAGGATCGATACCTTGCCCGCCAGCGGCAAGCGATACTTCGCGATCTGACCGATCCCGATGTTCCGGTATTCCGGCCTTGGTTTTTTTAATGCTTCAGCCATGCTAGACCCCAACTTGTTAACACACTAATCCGCGATTTTAGCGCCTTTTTATATCGCGCTGCAGCGAGAAGTCCTCTAAAAGACCGTTGCTCCATGCGCGAGAATGGGCCTGCTAACGTGCGTGTTCCGCGAGCACTCAGCCAGTGCTCGCGGCCCGTTCTTCACTCGATCAACTCAAGTCGTTCTGATAAAAATAGCCGGTCGTGACGTACCATCCGCGACGCACTTCGACAGGCCGATCGCCATAGGTATAGGACACGCGCTCGACCGATAACAGCGGAAATCCCTGCGCCACATCGAGGAACTGCGCGACGGTTTCATCGGCGGCGACGGCGCGGATCTTCTCGGTCGCGCGGATCATGCGCGTGCCAAACTCCGTCTCGAACATCGCGTAGAGCGGACCCTTGTACTCGGCGAGACGCTCGGCCGTGAGTCCGCGAAACACCGCGCCCGGCAGCCAGATTTCGTCGAACACGGTCGTCACGCCATCGAACTGCAACAAGCGCTTGATAAGAACGACGGGGTCGGCAGGCTTCAAATCCAGTTGGCGCGCGATCTCCGCCGGCGCGCGCAGGCGCCTGCATTCGAGCAGACGGCTTACGTGAGGATGGACGTCGCCATCGTCGGGCAGAAGGCGCAGGAAGCGGAACTGCACGCGGTCTTCGTTGTGCGTCGCAACGAACGTGCCTTTGCCCTGACGTCGAACGAGAAGATTGTCGGCGGCGAGTTCATCGATCGCCTTGCGGACGGTGCCCTGGCTCACCTTGTAGCGCGCGGCCAGCTCGACCTCGCTCGGGATGATTTCGCCAGGCTTCCATTCGCCGGACTCGAGTCCTTGCGTGATGAGCGCCTTGATTTGCTGATACAGCGGGCTGAACGTCGGCGACGGCGTGCTCGCGGCCTCAGCCGCCGGTGCTGTGCCGTTGGGGGTCGTCGTGCTCGCCGGGTTGGAATTCATGCCGCGCATTTCAACACAAGGCCCGCCGTGCGTCCAGACTTTTCCCGAAGATTCCTATGTCTTATATAAGACATAAGATAGTGTTGACTTTACCTCGGACGGCTCCTACACTCCTTGTCGAGCAAGGGTTTGCGGGTCGTTGCGAAAGCACGGGAACCGCCGCTCAGCGCGTTTTATCATGGCCCTTTTCGCCTCGAGTACGCTCTGAACACGGCATCCGGCGCAGCGTGCAACATACCGCCAGGCACGCCCTTTCGCTTTCGCCTCACGCCGATCGGCCACTCGATTCGCGCGCCGCTGCCTGCCCCTCGCCTCGCAACGTCAAGCGCCGTCTCGTATGGGCGCGTTGCCGTCAGACCCAAGCGAAATCACCGCGTCCTTCCAGAACACTCCGCACGCTCTCGCTCGAAGAGAAGGATTCATGGCATGACGGTCAAGCCGTAACGCCGATGCACGGCACGGGCGCGAACGCTCGGTCGAGCTTCGAAGCGTTTGGGCACGGCATGGCCGGCATGTCTTCATCAACGCTTTGCGTAACGCGCATAAAATGGCGTTTTTCCCTAGCGTTCCACGCACCGTCCAGGAGAGTTCTCAATGGCTAAGTCCGCAAAGCGCGTTGCCGTAACCGGCGCCGCAGGTCAAATCGGCTACTCGCTGCTGTTCCGCATCGCCAATGGCGATCTGCTCGGCAAAGACCAGCCCGTGATTCTTCAGTTGCTCGATCTGCCGCAAGCGCAAGCCGCCGTGAAGGGCGTCGTGATGGAGCTGGAAGATTGCGCATTCCCGCTGCTCGCGGGCGTGGTCGTCACGGACGACCCCAAGGTCGCGTTCAAGGACGCCGACGTCGCGTTGCTGGTCGGTGCACGTCCGCGTTCGAAGGGCATGGAGCGCAAGGACCTGCTGTCGGCGAACGCCGAGATCTTCACGGTTCAGGGCAAGGCGCTGAACGATGTCGCGAGCCGCGACGTGAAGGTGCTGGTCGTCGGCAACCCGGCGAACACGAACGCTTACATCGCGATGAAGTCGGCGCCGGATCTGCCGAAGAAGAACTTCACCGCCATGCTGCGTCTGGACCACAACCGCGCGCTGTCGCAACTGGCGGCCAAGTCGGGCAAGCCGGTCGCGTCGATCGAAAAGCTCGCCGTGTGGGGCAACCACTCGCCGACGATGTACCCGGACTTCCGTTTCGCAACGGCGGAAGGCGAGAGCCTGACGAAGCTCATCAACGACGACGAGTGGAACCGCAACACGTTCATCCCGACCGTCGGCAAGCGCGGCGCGGCGATTATCGAAGCGCGCGGCCTGTCGTCGGCGGCATCGGCGGCGAATGCTGCGATCGATCACGTGCGTGACTGGGTGCTCGGCACGAACGGCAAGTGGGTCACGATGGGCATTCCGTCGGACGGCTCGTACGGCATTCCGGAAGACATCATCTACGGCGTGCCCGTCACGTGCGAAAACGGCGAGTACAAGCGCGTCGAAGGCCTCGAAATCGACGCGTTCTCGCGCGAGAAGATGGACGGCACGCTGAACGAGCTGCTCGAAGAGCGCGACGGCGTTTCGCATCTGCTGGGCAAGTAAGTACGTCGTTCAAGGGGGAGTCTGCAAAGGCTTCCCGTCTGCGCGAACGCTACGCGGCGTTCGTGCATGATTCGAACGCGCTTGAAAAACATCGAGCGTGTTCGAATCATCGAGCAAGATGGAATTTCCCAACTTCCAATCGGACCCGACGCCGACGATGCCTGCTCTCACTCCCGCCGAAGTGCTGTTTGACGGCGAAGCGCAACCCGCCGTGCTTCCGACCTGTGATCATTACGCCGGCAGCGAGAAGCTGATCCGCAAATCCCTGGCGCTGCAGGCGCAACTCGGTCCGGTGTTCGACATCACGCTCGATTGCGAAGACGGGGCGCAAGTCGGTCACGAGGCCGAACATGCGGAAATGGTTGCGTCGTTCGTCGGTGGCGAGGACGACCGCTTCGGGCGCGTGGGCGTGCGCATCCACGACTTCGATCATCGTGCGTGGCGCGACGACGTTCGCATCATCCTGCGTCGCGCGAAGAAAGCGCCCGCGTTCATCATGCTGCCGAAAATCCGCAGCGCCGCCGATGCCACCGAAATGGTCGCGTTCATCGAAGCAACACGACGCGAGTTCGGCATCGAGCAACCGATTCCCTGCCATCTGCTGATCGAGACGCACGGCGCGCTCGCGCAAGCGTTCGAACTGGCCGCGCTGCCGGGCGTCGAATCGCTGAGCTTCGGCCTGATGGACTTCGTCTCGGCGCACAACGGCGCCATTCCCGATACCGCGATGCGCTCGCCCGGCCAGTTCGATCATCCGCTCGTGCAGCGCGCGAAGCTGGAGATCGCGGCCGCGTGTCACGCGCACGGCAAGGTGCCGTCGCACAACGTATCGACGGAAGTGCGCGACATGAGCGTCGTCGCGAACGATGCGGCACGCGCGCGCAACGCGTTCGGCTATACGCGCATGTGGAGCATCCATCCGGATCAGATCAGGCCGATCGTCGAGGCCTTCTCGCCGCGCGCCGATGAAATCGCGCTCGCGGCGCAGATTCTGCTTGCGGCACAGCGCGCACAGTGGGGCCCGACGCGGCATGGCGATACGCTGCACGATCGCGCGAGCTATCGCTATTACTGGTCCGTGCTGCGCCGCGCGCACGCGACCGGCCAGACGCTGCCCGACGAATGCGCGCCGTTTTTCAACTCATCATCTCGACAAGACAAATAACGCCGCATCGCGAGCGTGCAAAGGAGGCTAGAGACAATGACCGATCAGGCATCGACCGAAGCACCCGCAACCGGCGCATTCAAGCCGAAGAAATCCGTCGCGCTGTCGGGCGTGACGGCGGGCAACACCGCGCTGTGCACCGTCGGCAAGACGGGCAACGACTTGCACTATCGCGGCTACGACATTCTCGATGTCGCGACGACGTCCGAGTTCGAAGAGATCGCGCATTTGCTCGTGCACGGCAAGCTGCCGAACGCCGCCGAACTGAAGGCATACAAGACGAAGCTGAAGGCGTTGCGCGGCCTGCCCGCGAATCTCAAAGCCGCGCTGGAATGGATTCCCGCGTCCGCGCATCCGATGGACGTGATGCGTACCGGCGTCTCCGTGCTCGGCACGATCCTGCCGGAGAAGGACGATCACAACGTGCCGGGCGCGAAGGATATCGCCGACAGGCTGATGGCCTCGCTCGGCTCGATGCTGCTCTACTGGTATCACTATTCGCACAACGGCAAGCGCATCGAAGTCGAAACCGATGACGATTCCATCGGCGGGCACTTTCTGCATCTGCTGCATGGCGTCGCGCCGTCCAAAGCGTGGGTCGATGCGATGCACGTATCGCTCAATCTTTACGCCGAACACGAGTTCAACGCATCGACGTTCACGGCGCGCGTGATCGCGGGCACGGGTTCGGACATGTATTCCGCGATCACCGGCGCGATCGGCGCGCTGCGCGGTCCGAAGCACGGCGGCGCGAACGAAGTCGCGTTCGAAATTCAGTCGCGCTATCAGACGCCGGATGAAGCGGAAGCCGATATCAAGCGCCGCGTCGAGAACAAGGAAGTCGTGATCGGCTTCGGCCATCCGGTGTACACGATCTCCGATCCGCGCAACAAGGTCATCAAGGAAGTCGCGAGGAATCTGTCGAAGGAAGCCGGCGATACGAAGCTGTTCGATATCGCCGAGCGCCTCGAATCGGTGATGTGGGACGCGAAGAAGATGTTCCCGAACCTCGACTGGTTCAGCGCGGTTTCATATCACATGATGGGCGTGCCGACCGCAATGTTCACGCCGCTCTTCGTGATCTCGCGCACGTCGGGATGGAGTGCGCACATCATCGAGCAACGCATCGACAACAAGATCATCCGGCCGAGCGCGAATTACACCGGTCCGGAGAATTTGAAGTTCGTCCCGATAAATAAGCGAAAATAGCGGACTGCGCGATCGGATTTCACGATGAGGAAATCCACCCCGCGCGGCAAACGCCATCCAACCCCAATGTTTTTGAAAGGTTTTTTTCGATGAACAAACTTCTGATCGCTGCAATCGCCGGCACGCTGGCTACGACGAGCGTCTTCGTCAGCGCCGACGCCTTCGCTGCGACCGCGACCGATGCAAGCAAGGCCAAAACCACGGCCAAGCGTCCCGCTCCGGCGCGCCGCCTGATCAAGCGCAGTCCCAAGGCCGAAGCGGCCGCGGCGGCCAAGGTTGATCCGATTCCCGAAGGTGCAGTGAAGTGGTCGTGCAAGGACGGCAACGCTTTCTACCTGAAAGGCGACATGAAGCGTGACGCAATCGTCACCGTGAACTGGGCCAAGAAGGATTACAAGCTGCCGCGTCAGGACACGACGACCGGTGCGGATCGTTTCCACGATTCGGCATCGGGCATGGATCTCGTCGTGATCCCGACCAAAGCAATGCTGTTCTCGGACAAGGACTCGTCGCGCCTCGCCGACGAGTGCATGACGCCCGAAATGGCAGCGGGCGGCGCAGCGCCGACCCAATCGAACGCGCTGATCAAGAACGCGGAGTAAGTTAGCTCGGCACTTAAATCAGGAATCCCTCGATGTCCGCACCGATTTCCAATGTCCGGCCCGAGCCGGACAAGGTACTCGTCGAAATAGTCGATTACGTGCTCGACTACAGTGTCGACAGCACGCTTGCGCTCGAAACGGCGCGCAACTGCCTGATCGACACGCTCGGCTGCGGACTCGAAGCCCTTTCGTACCCCGCCTGCACCAAGCTGCTGGGACCGATCGTGCCGGGCACGATCGTCCCCAACGGTGCGAAGGTGCCAGGCACCCGGTTTCAACTCGACCCCGTTCAGGCCGCCTTCAACATTGGCGCAATGATCCGCTGGCTCGATTTCAACGATACGTGGCTCGCCGCCGAATGGGGTCATCCGTCGGATAACCTCGGCGGCATCCTCGCCACGGCGGACTGGCTTTCGCGCAACGCGATCGCGTCAGGCAAGAAGCCGCTCGTCATGAAAGACGTTTTGATCGCGATGGTCAAGGCGCACGAAATTCAAGGCTGCATCGCGCTCGAGAATTCGTTCAACAAGGTCGGTCTCGATCACGTTTTGCTCGTCAAAGTGGCCTCCACCGCGGTCGTCGGGCAGATGATCGGCCTCACGCGCGACGAACTCGTCAACGCGGTGTCGCTCGCCTTCGTCGATGGTCACGCGTTGCGCACGTATCGCCACGCGCCGAACACGGGCTCGCGCAAGTCGTGGGCAGCGGGCGATGCAACCTCGCGCGCCGTGCGCCTCGCGCTGATCGCGAAGACCGGCGAGATGGGTTATCCGTCGGTTTTGACCGCTGAAACATGGGGCTTTTACGACGTGCTCTTCAAGGGCAACGCGTTCGCGTTCCAGCGTCCGTACGGCTCGTATGTGATGGAGAACGTGCTGTTCAAAATTTCGTTTCCCGCGGAATTCCATGCGCAAACGGCCGTCGAAGCGGCAATGACGCTGCACGGCGAGCTCAAGCAAGCCGGCAAATCCGTCGATGACATCCGCAAGATCACGATTCGCACGCACGAAGCCGCGCTGCGCATCATCGACAAGAAGGGGCCGCTCGACAACCCCGCGGACCGCGATCACTGCATTCAGTACATGGTCGCGGTGCCGCTGATTCACGGCCGCCTCACCGCGGCCGATTACGAAGATTCCGTCGCGCAGGACCCGCGCATCGACGTGCTGCGCGCGAAGATGGAATGCGTGGAAGACCCGCAGTTCACGAAGGACTATTTCGATCCGGACAAGCGCTCGATCCCGAATGCATTGACCGTCGAATTCAACGACGGATCGAAGCTCGCCGAAGTCGAAGTGGACTATCCGATCGGTCACAAGCGTCGTCGCGCGGACGGCATACCGCTGCTCGTCGAGAAGTTCAGGACGAATCTGGCGCGCCGTTTCCCGCAGAAGCAGCAGCAAGCGATCCTCGCGGTATCGCTCGATCAGGCAACGCTCGAAGCGATGCCGGTCAATGAATATGTCGATCTGTACGTGATTTAAGCAGCGCAATTTCCTCGTCTTAGTCCAAGGAAAATAACCATGGCCCACAATCTCCACAACACGCTCAAGGAATTCGACAGCGGTTCCGGCAAAGGCAAGTTCTACTCGCTGCCGCAACTCGGCGACGCGCTGAAGGTCAAGATTCAGCGTCTGCCGGTTTCGATTCGTCTGGTGCTCGAATCGGTGCTGCGCAACTACGACGGCAAGAAGATTTCCGAAGAACACATCGAACAGCTTGCGAACTGGAAGCCGAATGCCGCTCGCGTCGATGAAATTCCGTTCGTCGTCGCGCGTGTCGTGCTGCAGGACTTCACCGGCGTGCCGCTGCTCGCCGACATCGCCGCGATGCGCGGCGTCGCGAAGCGCGCGGGCAAGGATCCGAAAGCGATCGAGCCGCTCGTACCGGTGGATCTCGTCGTCGATCACTCGGTGCAGATCGATCACTTCCGCGAGCCGAACGCGCTCGATCTGAACATGAAGCTGGAATTTCAGCGCAACAACGAGCGCTACCAGTTCATGAAGTGGGGCATGCAGGCGTTCGACACGTTCAAGGTCGTGCCGCCCGGCATCGGTATCGTGCACCAGGTGAACCTCGAATACCTCGCGCGCGGCGTGCATCAGAAGGACGGCGTCTACTATCCGGACACGCTCGTCGGCACCGACTCGCACACGACGATGATCAACGGCATCGGCGTGGTCGGCTGGGGCGTGGGCGGCATCGAAGCGGAAGCGGGCATGCTCGGCCAGCCGGTGTATTTCCTGACGCCGGACGTCGTCGGCGTGGAGCTGAAGGGCAAGCTGCGCGAAGGCTGCACGGCGACCGACCTCGTGCTGACCATCACCGAAATGCTGCGCAAGGAGAAGGTCGTCGGCAAGTTCGTCGAGTTCTTCGGCGAAGGCACGGCGTCGATCGGCGTGCCGGATCGCGCGACCATCGGCAACATGGCGCCCGAGTACGGCGCGACCATGGGCTTCTTCCCCGTCGATGAAAAGACCATCGACTACTTCAAGGGCACGGGCCGCACCGACGCCGAAATCGCCGCGTTCGAGCAGTATTTCAAGGCGCAGAAGCTGTGGGGCGTGCCGAAGGCCGGCGAAATCGACTACACCAAGACGCTCACGCTCGATCTGGGCACGGTCGCGCCGTCGCTGGCTGGTCCGAAGCGTCCGCAAGACCGCATCGAAATCGGCAATGTGAAGAGCACGTTCATCGACCTGTTCTCGAAGCCGGTGGGCGAAAACGGCTTCAACAAGAAGGCCGCCGAGCTCGAAGCGAACTACACGACGGCCGACGGCGTGAATCTCAAGAACGGCGACGTGCTGATCGCCGCGATCACGTCGTGCACGAACACGTCGAACCCGAGCGTGCTGCTCGCCGCCGGCTTGCTGGCGAAGAAGGCCGTCGAAGCGGGTCTGACGGTCGCGCCGCACATCAAGACGTCGCTCGCGCCGGGATCCCGCATCGTCACCGAATATCTGACGAAGACGGGCCTCCTGCCCTATCTCGACAAGCTCGGCTTCACGCTCGCCGCGTACGGTTGCACGACGTGTATCGGCAATGCGGGCGATCTGACGCCCGAACTGAACGATGCCATCACGAAGAACGACGTCGTCGCGGCAGCCGTGCTGTCGGGCAACCGCAACTTCGAGGCGCGCATTCACCCGAACATCCGCGCGAACTTCCTGGCCTCGCCGCCGCTGGTCGTGGCCTACGCGATCGCTGGCAACATCACGCGCGATCTGATGACCGAGCCGGTCGGCAAGGGCACGGACGGCCGCGACATCTATCTCGGCGACATCTGGCCGACGAGCGACGAAGTTCATGCGCTGCTCAAGTTCGCGCTCGACGCGAAGGCGTTCCGCGAGAACTACTCTCAGCTCACGAAGGAAGGCGACCTGTGGAGCAAGATCGCGGGCGAAAGCGGCCAGGTCTATGACTGGCCGAAGTCGACGTACATCGCCGAGCCGCCGTTCTTCGGCAGCGAATTCTCGATGAAGCCAGCCGATTCGATTCCCGCGGTCAAGGGCGCGCGCGCGCTCGGCATCTTCGGCGATTCCGTGACGACCGACCACATCAGCCCGGCCGGCTCGATCAAGGAAACCTCGCCGGCCGGCGTGTGGCTGAAGGCGAACGGCGTGCAGAAGGCCGACTTCAACAGCTACGGCTCGCGTCGCGGCAATCACGACGTGATGATGCGCGGCACCTTCGCGAACGTCCGCATCAAGAATTTGATGATCCCGGCGAAGGCCGACGGCACGCGCGTCGAGGGCGGCCTGACGATTCATCAGCCGAGCGGCGAGCAACTGTCCATCTACGACGCAGCGATGAAGTACATCGCCGCCAATACGCCGACCATCGTGTTCGCGGGCGAAGAGTACGGCACGGGTTCGTCGCGCGACTGGGCGGCGAAAGGCACGCAACTGCTCGGCGTAAAGGCCGTGGTCGCGCGCAGCTTCGAGCGTATCCATCGCTCGAACCTCGTCGGCATGGGCGTGCTGCCGCTGCAGTTCAAGGGCTCGGACAGCGTGCAGTCGCTGAACATCACCGGCGAAGAGACGTACGACATCGAAGGTCTCGGCGACGACTTCAAGCCGCAACAGGAAGTCACGCTCGTGATCCATCGCAAGGACGGCAAGGACGATCGCGTGCAGGTGCTGCTGCGTATCGATACGCCGATCGAAGTCGACTACTACAAGCACGGCGGAATTCTGCCGTTCGTGCTGCGCTCGCTGCTCGCGGCGTAAAAGGCTCAAGCAGTTTTGCAGGTGACCGCGCTCGAAAGAGCGCGGGAACATTGGACCCGGCCACGGCCGGGTTTTTTTTCGCCCTTCTTTGGCTCCCTACGCTTTGGAGATCGCGATGCGCGGCCACGTCGTCCGGCGGGCGAACAACGCGCGCACCATCTCCCTCAGGCGACGCGCGCCCGCCCGCGTCGAATCGGACGACATCGAGAACCAACTGGCGTCCGTCGTCCCGCTGACCCAGATCGTCGTGTAAGGCTTCAGTTCGACGGACGCGCCCGCGTCCAGCCAGTAATCGTCGGCGCCGCCTTCGATGGTCAGCCAGATTTGCCCGCGCGTCACGCGCAGCGTTTGGGGCCGATCGATCACCCAGCGCGTAGGCGCATCGCGCCCGTCGAGTTCGAATGTCCGGATTTCACGCATGATGCCGCTCCTTCAGATCGCGTAACTGAAAGGCCGCCCGACAGAGATGCAAGAGCAGCCGTTGATCCTATTATTCGACCGATTGCGAACAGCTTGAATGAACACTTGTGAACAGTTTGACCGAAACTGTTAAGCCGAATTGCCCGAACAGTTCGCATCGATCCGACACTTTAAAAACACTCTAGCTAGCCATTCGGCCAGTCTTGACGCGGGTTTTCGGATGCGTTCGAATGGCAAGACGACACTGGCGAACAGCGAACTCGAACTGTTCACAGCAAATCACTGAACAGTTTCAGACATCATGAATGCACTTCCGCTTCACATCGACAGCGGCACCGGCGTGCCGCTGACCGAACAGATCGTCAGTCAGATCGAAGCGATGATCCGCTCGCGCCGCGTGCTCGCGGGCGCGAAGCTGCCGTCGATTCGTCAGCTTGCCGCCGAGCAGCGCATCAGCCGCTTTCCGGTGATCGAGGCTTACGACCGTCTCGCGTCGCGCGGGCTCATTCAGCCGAAGCACGGCTCCGGGTTCTATGTGGCGAATCACGTCGATGAACGCGACAGCAACGCGGGCAATTGCGATCCGCGTCTGGCCGAAGAGGAATCGAACCAGATCCTCCAGCAGTTCAACTATCCCGGCGAGACGCTGAAGTTGTCGAGCGGCTTCATTCCCGAGGCATGGCGCGATGTGGACGGCCTGACGCAGGCGATCCGTCAGGCGTCGCGCACCGACGTATCGAGCGTGATCGATTACGCGATTCCCCACGGCGACACCGATTTGCGTCAGCAAGTCACGATGCGGATCAACGCGCTCGGCATCGACGCCGATCTTCCCAACGTGATGATCACGAACGGCGCGAGCCAGGCGCTCGATCTCGTCGTGCGCTACATGCTGAAGCCGGGCGATACGGTCTTCGTCGAGGATCCCGGTTACTACAATCTCTTCGGGCTCCTGAAGCTGCAGGGCGTGCGGCTCGTCGGCGTGCCGCGGCTCGCGAACGGACCCGATATCGACGTCGCGGAAGAACTGCTGAAGCAGCATCAGCCGAAGCTCTTCTTCATCAACACCGTGTTCCAGAATCCGACTGCGACGAACGTCGCGCCGCAAGTCGCGTTCAAGCTGCTGCAACTCGCGACCCAGCACGGCTTTTCCATCGTCGAGGACGATATCTACGCCGACTTCCAGGCCGTGCCGACGCAACGGCTGGCATCGCTCGATCAGCTCGATCGCGTGATCTATGTGGGCGGCTTGTCGAAGACCTTGTCGTCGTCGCTGCGCATCGGCTATCTCGCGGCGAATCGCGAGCTCGTGAAGAATCTCGTCGACGTAAAGGTGCTGACGAGTCTCGGCGGCACGCGCTTCGCCGAAAGCGTCGCGGCGGGCCTGCTGGAGCGCGGCACGTATCGCAAGTATCTGGAGCGCTTGCGCAAGCGCGTGCGCGATTCGCTGTCGAGCGCGGTGCAAACGCTCGAAGGCTATGGATGGGACGTGTTCGACGAGCCGAGCGGCGGCAACTTCGTATGGGCGAAAGTGCCCGGCATCGACGATTCATCCGTGCTCGTCGACGAAGCCGTGAAGTTCGGCGTCACGCTCGCGCCGGGCAGCTATTACCGCCCGAACGGCGAGGCGTGTGCGTGGGTGCGCATCAATTCGGCCTATGCGGGCGACCGGCGCGCGGCGCGCTTCTTCGAGTACATGACGGAAACCGCGGCCGCGCGCGGTTAACGACGTTCGCTGAAGAAACGTTCGAGCGCGTCCGTCGCGTCCTTGTCTTTCGCAAGCCGCGCGTAAAGTCCGGCCGCGCCTTCGTAGATGCGATGCTCCGCGAACTCGTCGCCGACGAACTCCGCGATCTCTTCCATCTCCGCGACCCAGCGATAGGCCTTCGGCGGCATGCGCGGCACATTGCCCGCGAGCCACGCGGCAAGCGCGGGCTGGCTCGCCGCGAGTTCGCTGAGAAGCGCATCGCCCGCGCCGTTGCGCATCGCGGCGAGCGCCATCGCCGAGCCGAGCGCCGTCAGCCCTTTCGTGATGCCCGCATACGACATCTTGAGCGCGGATGCGGCGCCGTTCGGGCCGTCGAGCACCCGCACGACGAGACCGTGATCGGCGAGTAGCTGAGTGCGCTTCGCATGCGGTCCCGACATGTAGAACTTCGGCGCCGATGGCTGACCGATGATCGATGCATCGACGAACGGCGTGCGCGTCGGTTCGAGCGCGCGCTCGATCTGGCCGACGGTAGCGGGATTGATCGCATTGCAGTCGATGTAGACGGGCTGCGCGCTCGCGCGTTCGAACAGAGGAGCGAGGCGCTGCGCGGTATCGACAGCGACCGAGGGCGGCACGATCGACAGAATGAAGTCGCACGCCACGAGATCGTCGAGGCTTGCATCTTCCATGCTGGCTTCGCGCGCACGCGCTGCGCTCGCCGCGCTGCGTCCTTCGAGCGATGTCAGCACGCGCGCACCGCCTTGCGTGAAGGTACGGCCAATGGCCGATCCCATGCTGCCTGCGCCGAGAATTGCGATCGTGGGTTGTTTCGATTGCGTCACTTGCTGGCTCCTGTAGCTTTGTTCGATGACGATTCATACCGCGCTCATTCGTCATCCGAACTATCGGATCATCAAGGAAAGCGGCCCGTCGAAGGGCCGCCGTCCAACTAACCTACCGACTCGCGAATCAACGATGCTCCGTCACGAACTTCGTGACGAGATACGCTTCCATCGCTTCGCTGCCGCCTTCCGAGCCGTAGCCCGAATCCTTGACCCCGCCGAACGGCGTCTCCGGCAATGCGAGGCCGTGGTGATTGATCGAGAGCATGCCGCTTTCGATATCGTCCGACACCGCCGCTGACGTCGCCGCAGAGCTCGTGTAAGCGTAAGCGGCAAGCCCATAAGGCAGGCGATTGGCCTCGGCGATCACTTCGTCATACGACTTGAACGATGCGATCGGCGCGATCGGGCCAAACGGCTCTTCGGTCATGATGCGCGCGGAGAGCGGCACATCGGTCAGCACGGTCGGCGCGAAGAAGTAGCCTTCGCGGCCGATGCGCTCGCCGCCCGTCAACACCTTCGCGCCGTGCTCGCGCGCATCGGCGACGAGGCGTTCCATCGCTTCGAGGCGGCGGCCGTTCGCGAGCGGACCCATCTGAACGCCATCGTCGAGACCGTTGCCCACTTTCACCGCGCTCGCGGTGGCGACGAAGTGCTGCACGAACTCGTCATACGCGGATTCTTCGACGAGAAAGCGCGTCGGCGAGATGCAGACCTGACCCGCGTTGCGGAATTTCGCCGATGCGAGCATCTTCGCGGCGCGGGGGATGTCGGCGTCCTTGAACACGATGGCCGGCGCGTGGCCACCTAGTTCCATCGTCACGCGCTTCATGTGCTCGCCCGCGAGCGACGCAAGCAGCTTGCCGACCGGCGTCGAACCGGTGAACGAAATCTTGCGGATCGCGGGATGCGCGATCAGATACTTCGAGACATCGGCGGGCACACCGAAGACGAGATTCAGCACGCCGGCGGGCAGGCCCGCATCGGCATAAGCCTGCACGAGCGCCGCGCAGCTTGCGGGCGTTTCCTCGGGGCCTTTGAGCACGACCGAGCACCCCGACGCGAGCGCGGCCGATACCTTGCGCACCGCCTGATTGATAGGGAAATTCCACGGCGTGAACGCGGCGACCGGACCGACCGGCTCACGCGTCACGATCTGGCGCACGGCATCCGTTCGCGACGGAATCACGCGGCCATACGTGCGGCGCCCTTCTTCCGCGAACCATTCGATGATGTCCGCTGCCGACAGCGTTTCGATGCGCGCCTCGCCGAACGGCTTGCCCTGCTCCATCGTCATGATGGCGGCGATCTGTTCCGCACGCTCGCGAATGTTCTGCGCCGCGCGACGCATCAGCTTGCTGCGCTCGTAGGGCGAAACCTTGCGCCATTCCTTGAAACCGCGCGCGGCGGCGTCGGCGGCGAGCGAAAGCTCGGCTTCGCCCGCGAGCGCGAGACGGCCGATCTCCGCTTCGTTCGCCGGATTGATGACGGCCGTGTCGCGCGAACCGTCGCGCCACGCGCCGTCGATATAAAGCCGGGTATTCGGATAAGCGGGAAGGTCGGAACGAGTGTTGCTCATGCATGTCTCCTTGAGAGTGGCGTGGCCAATGTTGCTTGCGCCGGACCATATGACGCAGACGGCCATGGTATCGCGGCCACGTAAAATCTGCTGACGCGCGCTACGTTCAATCGATAGTTGCAGATCGAATTACATGACACGACGGTGACCCGTATGTTCGACCAATGCCTTTATTTCAACACCACCGCACTCGCGCGCGCACTCGAACGCGAATGGGCCAAAGCGTTCAAGCCGTTCGGACTCACGCCGTCGCAGGCGTTCATGTTGCGCGCGGTTGTCGAGCATCCCGGGCAGCTTCAAGGCACGCTTGCCGATGCACTCGCGATCACGCGCCCCACTGCCACGCGCACGCTCGACGGACTGGCGAAACTGGGGCTCGTCGAGCGCTGGTCCACTGAACGCGATGGCCGCGAATCCGCCATTCATCCGACCGATTCCGCGGTCGCGATGATGAAGCGCATCGGCGCGGTCAGCTCGGAGGTCACGCGGCGCATGAAGCGCAAGCTCGGCAACGCGCGTTTCGACGACACGGTGTCGAGCGTGAGGCATATACGCACGACGCTCGAATGACAAACGCCCGCGATCGATGATCGGCGGGCGCGTGCAGGGACTTTATCGAAGGTGACGCTTACATCGGCGGCGCGACGCCATCCTTCTCCACGACGATGCGTTGCGCCGCGAAGTCCGAACCAGCCGGAGTCGCGACGACGAACACTTTCTTTCCGGGCTTCAGGTCATCGTGCGTCGCGGGGGCGAACGTCACAACGGGCACGTTCTCCGGTACGGTCACCGAGTTCGCGCCGCCCTTGTACGAGAGCTTCAGATCGCGGCCGCTCGTGCCTTGCACGACCTGATCGACGTTCGCGTTGGTCATCGAGCTCTTCGGTCCGAGATCCCATTCATAGTGGCCTTCGCCTGTGCCGCGCGCGGCTTCCGGGAACACGAGTACCTCGGTCGCGGTGAGCTTGCCGTCGGTGCCGGTGGTCGCAGCCGTGCCGACGAACGAGCCCGGCTTGATGTCCTGCAGCTTGATGTTCTTCAGCGCGGTGACGGGCGTATCTGCCTTGACGGCGATCTTCACGGTGTCGCCGCTGCGTCGATGAACGGTCAGCGTATCGCCCGACAGCGACACGATATCGCCGCGAATGCGCGCGGGTTTCGCGGCGGGCGTCTGAGCAAGAGCCGCGGATGCGAGTGCGAGCGTCACGATGCTGACGCCAAGTTTGAGTCGAATCGACATGCAATCTCCTTCTGGTGATGAAAGCAAAGGCTTCAGGAACCGCCGAACCAGTTGTAGCCCTGGTTCTCCCAATAGCCGCCGGGATAATCGTTCGTCACAGTGATCGCGACGATGTGCTTCGGATTCTTGTAACCGAGCTTGGTCGGCATGCGCAGCTTCATCGGGAAGCCGTACTTCGCCGGCAAAATCTGGCCGTCGTAGGTGAGCGTGAGCAGCGTCTGCGCGTGCAGCGCGGTCGGCATGTCGATGCTCGTCGAGTAGTTGTCGGCGCAATGAAAGGCCACGTATTTCGCGCTCGTATCGGCGCCTGCACGCGCGAGGATTTGCGCGAATCGCACGCCGCCCCACTTGCCGATCGCACTCCAGCCTTCGATACAGATATGCCGTGTCACCTGGCTTTCCTGCGGCATCGCGTGCAGTTCGTCGAGCGTCCACGCACGCTTGCCCTTGACGAGGCCGCCTATCTCCAGCTTGTATGTCGATGGATCGACTTCGGGCACTTCATCGATGTCATAGAACGCGTTGAACGGAAACGGCCGCGTGATCATCGAGTCGGGATAAGTCGGCGCGAGCTGGTTCGGGTCAAATAGCAACGCCTGCATGTCGTCGTTGAAGGATGAAATGCGGCGCAGCATTGCGTTGACCGATTTGTCGTCGGTGATGTTGCAGCCCGACAGCATCGCGAGGCCGCCCAGCGAAAGAATGCGCTTGCCGAACAAACGGCGCGCCGGCGCCTTCAGTTCCTTCGCGGCATCCTTGATGATGAGTTCAGCGTCGGGTCTCGATTTGAATAGCTTGAGCGACATGTGTTAGCGACCTCGGATCATCAGCACGAGCGAGCGCGGCACGAGCGCGACCATCGCGACGTGCACGACGAAGAACGCCACGAGAAAACTCATGCCCAAGAAGTGCACGATGCGAGCGTTGTCGTAACCGCCCATCAACGTGCGAAGCAAGGGAAACTGCACCGATTTCCACACCGCGAGTCCCGACAGGATCACGATCGCGATGTCCACGATCACCGCGAGATACGCGAACTTCTGCACCGCGTTGTAATGCGTGAGATCGTCGTGACCGAGCTTGCCGCGTAGCGCGGCGAAGGCGTCGGTGAAAATGCTCTTGATGGAGAGCGGAAACATGCGGCGGCGCAGGCGTCCGGTGAAGAGATTCATCGCGACGTACACGATAAAATTCGCGACCAGCAGCCACATCGCCGCGAAATGCCATTGCAGCGCGCCGCCGAGCCAGCCGCCGAGCGTGATCGCGGACGAGAAGGTCAGCGATTTGAAAATCGGCGATGCGTTGTAGATCTGCCAGCCGCTCGTCACCATGATCAACACGGCGAACGCGTTGAGCCAGTGCGTGATGCGCAGCCATAACGGTTGGATTTGCACGTCGTCGAGCCTCGCGAGTCGTTGAGATTTCGAGGGCATGGTAGCGACGCGCCGCTGATCGATCGATGACCTCTCGATGACTTTTTTGTCATCTTTGCGAGCGTCGCGCGCGCTCTGGCTAGAATGTCGGCAATCCATCGAATGCAGTGCGAGCATGAGCATCCTCGTTATCGAAGACGACCGCAAGACAGGCGACTACCTGAAGAAAGGGCTCATCGAGTCCGGCTATCAGGTCGAGCTCGTTCGCAACGGTACGGACGGTCTGCACCAGGCGCTCGCGAATTCCTACGAACTGATCGTGCTCGACGTGATGCTGCCGGGCATCGACGGCTGGCAGGTGATGTCGGCCTTGCGCGCGAAACGTGACTTGCCTGTCATTTTTCTCACCGCACGCGATCACGTGACGGACCGCATTCACGGACTCGAACTCGGCGCGGACGATTATCTCGTCAAGCCCTTCTCTTTCACCGAACTCGTCTTGCGCATTCGCACGCTGCTCAGACGCGGCGTGATGCGCGAATCCGATACGTTCCAGATCGCGGATCTTCATGTGGATGTGCTGCGTCGCAAGGTGACGCGCAAGGGCATCGACATCGTGCTCACGAACAAGGAATTCGCGCTGCTGCATCTCTTTTGCAAGCATCAGGGCGAGGCGCTGTCGCGCACCCTGATCGCATCGGAAGTGTGGGACATGAACTTCGACAGCGACACCAATGTCGTCGACGTCGCGGTGAAGCGGCTGCGCGCGAAGATCGACAATCCATTCGATCTGAAGCTCATTCATACGGTGCGCAGCATCGGCTATTCGTTCGGGGAGAATCCTTGAACCGGCCATCGCGCTCGCTTGCGGTACGTATCGCGTTGTCGTTTGCGGTGATCGTGTGCATCGTCGTCGGCATGATCGGCGCATCGCTCTATCACGCGACGAATCGCGCGCTGTCCACGCGCGCGGATTACCAGCTGATCGCGCGCGTCGAGCATTTCCGCTCGCTTCTGCACGATCTCTACACGATCAAGGAAATCGAAGCGCGACCTCGGCTCTTCGAAACGATGCTAGGCGATCGTCAGGACGTCATCCTCTTTCGACGCGCGGGCTCGGGGCCTTTCATCTACGTCAATCCGGAGAAGATGCCGTTGCCGCCGCTCGATGTCGTGCCTGTGACGCGCGCCATCGGACTCGATGACCTGTACGAAGGCTCGCGCGCGGACGGCGTGCGGATGCGCTGGGTCGGCGCGCAGGCGCGCATCGGCGAGAACGGCGAGGTCGTCGAGATCATCGCCGCGCATGTGATGACGCAGGAAGCGATCGTGTTGTCGGCGTATCTGAAGCGCGTATGGATCAACGTGATCGGCGCGGTGCTCGTGACGTTGCTGCTCGCTTACTGGGTCACGAGCCGCGGACTCATGCCGCTCAAACTGATGGCCGATAAAGCCGCCGAAATCACGCCGAACCGATTGTCCGCGCGGCTCGACGTCGCCCATGCGCCCGCCGAATTGCAAAGCCTCGCGGCGTCGTTCAATGCGATGCTCGACCGGCTCGAACACGGCTACGAGCGTCTGGTGCAGTTCTCCGCCGATCTCGCGCATGAACTGCGCACGCCGATCGGCGTGTTGGTCGGTCAAACGCAGGTCACGCTCGCGCACGAGCGCAGCGTCGCGGAGTATCGCAGCGTGCTCGAATCGAATCTGGAAGAACTGGAGCGCCTCGCGCGCATCGCGCAGAACATTCTCTTTCTCGCGCAGGCGGATCATGAGCAGCAACAGATCGAACGGGAGCGGCTCGATATCCGCGAAGCGCTCGAGACGATCGGCGCTTACTTCGAAGGCATCGCCGATGAACGCCGCATCACGTTCGATATCCAGGCCGAAGGCGAAATGCTTGCGAATGCAATCATGTGCCGCAGGGCGATCGGCAATGTCGTCGTGAATGCGGTGCGTTATGCGACGGCGGGCACCGTGGTCCGGCTGCGCGGTTACGCGGATGAACAAGGCGCGAGCATCGTCGTGGGCAATCGCGGCGCGCACATCGAGAAGGAAGAGCTCGCGAAGCTGTTCGACCGCTTTTATCGCGGCGACGCGGCGCGCAGCGAGTTCACGGAATCGAGTGGACTCGGCTTGTCGATCGTTCAGGCGATCATGCGGCTGCATGGCGGCGTCGCATCCGCCGAATCCACGCCGGACGGGTGGATCGAATTCACCTTGCGCTTCCCTGCTGCGGAGCATCGCCGCACAACCACGCCCTGAATTCCGGTCGCATCAGATAGTCGACGCACCATGCCCGCACCTTGCCGACGCCATCCGAACGATGCGCGAGGAAGAGCCGCGTCGCGTGCTTCTGCTCCTGAATCGACTTACTGACGAGCCCGGCGTCGCCGAATGCCGCGCGGATATGCGTGGGCACATAGCCGATCGCGACATTGCGCGCGATGATTCTCACGGCCATCGAAAAGTCGGGAACGAAGATCGGCTTCTGCCCTTCCAGAAGCCACGCATGCATCGGATCGAAATCGATCGACGTGTCCTTGATGCAGACCGCCGGATACTTCCGCAACTCCGCGCTTTGCAGGATATGCGGCGCATCCGCGAGCGGATGATCGGCGCCCACGAGAAAGTCCCACGCGAGATGGCCGAGCGCGACGCTCGTGATGCCGTCGGTCTTCGGCACGAAATGCGGCGCGCCGACGACGATATCCGCCTTGCTTGCATAGAGCGCGTCCCAGCAGCCGTTGTACACCTCCTGCTGGATCGTGACGCGCGTCGTCGGATACGCATCTTCCAGATCGCACAAGAACTGGATGATCGCGTCGCGCGGCACGATGTTGTTGACGGCCACGGTGAGCTCGGGCTCGATGCCCCCCTGAACGATGGCGAGATTGCATTTGAGCGCCTGCAGATCGTCGAGAATCGCCTTGCTGTGCGCGATGAAGTATTCGCCCGCCTCGGTGAGCCGGATATAGCAACCGCGGCGCTCGAACAGCTTCGCGCCGAACGATTCCTCGAGCTTCCTGACGGTGTAACTGATCGCCGACGGAACCTTGTTCAGCCGTTCCGCGGCCGCCGTGATGCTTTGATACTGCGCAACCAACCGGACTATCCGAATGCTTTCGTCCGAAGTGAACATCGAGCCTGCTTCCACATGAGTATTTGTCCTGCCACATGAGCGAAGCGCGCGATGAACACCGTGCGCTTCGCTCACATCGTTGCGTCAGTGCCCGCTGGGCTTGACAGTGCCGCTCGCCTGCGCGAACCGGCTCAGGATCATGTAGCCGATGCACGCAACGAGAATCGAATCGAGTGAGGGAATCGACGTGACCGTGAACATGCCGTTCACCGTCGCGAAACCCGTGAGCGATCCGAGAATCCACGCGACGAAGGTCATGATCTTGATCTGCGGTTCGCGCGCTGGCGCGGCAGCATCATACCCGTTGCGCCGATACATCACGAAGTCCGCGATATAGATGCCCGCGACGGGGGGCGTCGCGATGCCGAGGAACAGCAGGAACGGAATGAACCACGACATGATGTTCATGCTGCCGACGATCGCCGCCAGCACGCCGAGCGCAACCGTGATCTGCCACTTCGGAAAGCGCGTGATGAGCGTCGATGTGACGAGCGTGCCCTGGAACATGTTGCCCGCGTTGCCCGTGACCGTCGCGAAGATCAGCAGCAAGGCGGCCGGCAAGGTCGCGCCGAACACGGCCATCGCGGTGAGCAGCGAGCTCTTGCCCGTGAGCACGCTCGGCGTCGCGCCCGCCCAGTACAGCAGCGGATAGGCGATCAGGAACGTGAGCAGCGCGCCGCCGACCGCGTGTTTGCGGTTATGCGTGAAGCTGCCGAAGTCGGGCAAGGTCGCGACCAGCACGATGATCGTGCCGACGACCGTCGATACCGCGACGCCCATCGGCATGCCGGCGATCGCATCGACGGCAGGCGCCTGGCCATTGAGCGCGACGCGCACGATATAGCACATCATCAACGCGATGACCGGCACGGCGAACTGCGCCACCTTGCCGAGCACTTCGAAGCCGAACGCGGTGGACGCGACGAAGATCACGCAGCCGATCGCGACGAGCAGCGGCGCGGGCACGTTCACGCCATGTTGCGCGAGCAGGTCGGCGACCGAGTGGCCGAACATGTTGGCCGTCACCGCGATCCATCCGAACAGGCTGACCGCGAGCAGCACGTTGATGGCGATCGCGCCTTTCTCGCCGAACGGATACTTCACGATGCCGTAGGTCGGCAGCCGTGCTTTCTCGCCGACCGAGATCGTGATCGACGCGAGAATCGCGAGGATCAGGCTGCCGATCCCGACGACCTTGATCAGATCGCCGTTCGACATCTGATTGCCGAGACTCGACGACGACAGCAACACCGGCGTGACGGCGATGCCGAGCAGGATCATCGCGATGCGATAGCCCGGCGCAGTGCCGGGCGAAGCGCTGACCCGGCTCTCTTTCGATTGACTCATGACAGTTCCTTTGCTGATGCCGATTCCATTCAGGGCGTGTAGTGGTGGCCGGTGTATTCGCGCCATCCGCCGGATGCCGTGATCTCCTTCTGTCCTTCGACGAGCCACGGTTCGGCGAGGACGCCGAGCACTTCGCTGCCGTCCGCGAGCACGACCTTGCCGATCGAAAGACCCGCCGGTTCGCTGAGCAAGAGCGCGCCGAGATTGGCCATCGGCAATTCCCAGACTTCCAGCGATACGGCCACGCCGCCGCTCTTCACGCGCAACATGCCGGGATGACGATCGTTGATGGTCCAGATGCGATAGCACGCGTCCGTGCGATCCTCGCGCACGAATTCGCCCTTCGCCGCCAGCATGTTGTGGTTCAGCCCGAGGCCGCGCATCAGCGTGCCGTTCACGGCGAGCAGTATCTTGTCGTTCATGTGTGTCCTTCTCCTTGTTGATGTCGGGGGCGTATGCGCGTTACGGCGTGATCCACGTACCCGTGCGCCGTTCGAGCGCGGGCCTGATCGCCGCCGGACTCGTGATGAGCCCTTCGCCCGCGTGGCCGTCCGGTTCGATGTGCGACACGAAGCGCAGAATCGCCTCCACTTTCGGCAGCATGCTGCCCGCGCCGAACTGACCCTGCGCGATCAGCTCGCGCGCTTCGCTCACGCTCATCGTGTCGAGCCAGCGCTGCTCGGGCGTGCCGAAGTTCACCGCGACCTGTTCGACGCCGGTCGGGATCAGCAGCAGATCCGCTTTCAGTTGCTGGGCGAGCAGCGCCGATGCGAGGTCCTTGTCGATGACCGCCTCGACGCCGGACAGCTTGCCGTTCTTGCGCACCACCGGAATGCCGCCGCCGCCGCACGCGATCACCACGCAGCCTTGCGCGAGCAGGCTCGCGATGACATCGCGCTCGATGATTTCAAGCGGCTCCGGCGACGGCACCGTGCGCCGCCAGCCGCGTCCCGCGTCTTCCATCGAGGTCCAGCCGAGCTCTTCCTGACGCTTCTTCGCGGTCGCTTCGTCGAAGAACGCGCCGACCGGCTTGGCCGGCTTCTCGAACGCGGGATCGTCGGCGCTGACGCGCGTCTGCGTCACGAGCGCAACGACGCGCCGTTCGATGCCGCGACGGTGCAGCTCGTTGGTCAGCGCCTTCTGGAACATGTAGCCGATCGCGCCTTGCGTATCGCCCACCGCGTAGTCGAGCGGCACGGGCGCGACTTCCTGAGACGCGAGCTCGGAACGCCGCAAGATGAAGCCGACTTGCGGCCCGTTGCCGTGCGTGAGCACGACGTTCCATCCCGCCGCGATCATGTCGGCGATATGTGTCGCGCTCTCCGTCACCGCTTCGTATTGATCGGGAATGCTCAGATGACGATCGTCGCGAATCAGCGCGTTGCCGCCCACGGCGACGACTGCCAGAGGTTTTCGAACTGTCATGATGCTTGTCCGCTGTGTTGTTTGACGGTCTCGGCGAGCGCGCGAATGGCTTCGACGAAGCACTCCATCGGCGCGGTCGTGATGCCTGCGCCGATCTGCCCGACGCCTGCTTGCTTGTGAGCGATGCCCGTATTGATGACGGGCAGGATGCCGCGGTCGGCCACCTTGCGCGCATCGATGCCCGCGGCGGTCGGCGCGAAGTTGAGCGCGGGCAGCGTGAACGCCGGATTGCCGCCGAGCGTGATGGCCTGCATGCGGCGGCTGTTCGCGGTCGCATCGGCGGGCGTGCCGCCGACGAACTTCACGATCGCGGGCGACGACGCCATCGCGAAACCGCCCACGCCGGCCGTTTCGGTGATCGCGCTGTCGCCGAGATCGGCGGCTGCGTCATCGACGCCATAGCCCGGAAAGAACAGGCCCTCGACCGGATTCGCCTTCGCCTGGAACCAGCGGTCGCCGGTGCCCGACAGACGGATGCCGAAGTTCACGCCGTTGCGCGCCATCACCGAGGCCATCGAGCTGAAAGGCACGTTGGCGCACGCGTCCATCATGGCCTTGCACGCGGCCATCGAGATGTTGAGGAAGAAGTGATCGTTGGCGATGATCGCCGCGCTCGCTTCGCGAATCTGCGCGAGCGGCAGTTGCGTGCCGAGCAGCGCGGGCACGATGCGCTTGATGAAGAGGCCCGTCGCCGCGCTGTTGCGGTTGTGGACTTCATCGCCCATATGCAGCGCCTGCGCCATCAGCGGCTTCAGCTCGATCTCGCCGGACACCGCGAGCGCGGCCTTCAGCGCGGGCGCGAGCGTCGCTTTCATCCAGCGCAGACGGTCGAGCACTTCCGTGCTGTTCGCGCCGAAGCGCAGCACCTTGCCGAGACCTTCGTTCAGATTGCTGTACGTGCGATGCCCGTTCGCCTTGTTCTCGACGACGAAAAGCGGCATCGACGGACTGATGATGCCCGCCATCGGACCGACGGCCTGATGGTGGTGACACGGTTCGAGATCGACCTTGCCGTCGAGAATCAGGCGTTCGGCGGCGGCGTGATCGGCGGCCCAGCCTTCGAGCATCACCGCGCCGATGATCGCGCCCTTCACCGGCCCGCACATGTTCTCCCACGCGATCGGCGGACCGGAGTGGAGAATCAGCTTGCGCATGCTCATCGCGCTGATTGCTTCGGATGCCGTAGCGATGTCTTTCAACACCGGCTGCGCTTCGAGATAACGCGCGAATGCAATGTCGTTCGCCTGCTCGACGAGCGGATGACGCATCAGCCACGCGAGATCGAGGCCCGCGGCGACATCGCCGAGAGCGGGCGGCTGCCAGTTGACGTGACTGACTTCGCCGCCCGCGAGACGCAGGTTGTCGGCGAAGCTCGTGAGCCCGCAGTTCACCACTTTCAGTGGCTGACCAAACAATCGGTTCATTCTTTTTGCTCCTTTTTACGCGTGGCGTCGCGCCTGCAGACGCGCGACGCGGCTCGCCCACAACGCGGCCTCGGCGTTGCATCCGGCGACGAGAACGCCTGCCTCGCGCAATGCGTCGATCTGACGGCTTCTGACTTGCGGATCGGATTCCGTGCCGCACACATGCGCGATCAACAGCGGCGCGTTTTCGCGCGGCAATTGCGCCAGCAATGCGATGAGCCCTTGCGCCGGTTCGTCCGCCGCGCCGTAACCGAGCACGAGATCGAACAGCACGACGGCAGTTGCGGGATCGAGCATCTCGGCGCGCACGCGTTCGTCGCGCAGGGTCGGGTCGATCATCGGATGCGGACGGCCGCGCGTGAAATCGTCGTCGCCCATGTCGACGATCGTGTGGCCCTCGCTTTTCCAGATATCCGCGAGCTTCGCGTTGCCTTTCACCGGCGTGTTCGAACTCGCCATGAAACCTTCCGCTTTGCAGAGCAGTTGGCTCTCGTAGCAGAACGTGCCGCCCGCGAACACGCCGCGAATGAACTTGCGGCCCGCGCCGAGCGTTTCGCTCCGCTTGACGAGCGTCGCTTCGTCGTTGGCTTCCACGCGCGCGACGCTCGCCGGCAGCGGCGCGCCGTTCAGCAACGCGACGGCGAACTGCGCGGCATCGGCGAGCGTGTGCGCGGGCGTGAGGCCCGGTGCGCGCATCTCGTCTTCGGAAGCGCCGAGAAAATTCACGACGACGGGCTTGCCCGCCTTGCGCGCGCTCTCCAGAATGCGCTCCGCGACCGCGCGTGCGGGCGGCTTGGAGATCAGCACGATCACGCGCGTGTCGGGATCTTCGGCGAGCGCGTCGAGGCCGAATTGCATCGAAATGCCGCCGATGTCCTCATGCAGATCGTGTCCGCCCGTGCCGAGCGCCTGCGAAATGCCCGCGCCGAGCTGGTCGATACGGCAGGTGACTTCCTGCAGCCCCGTGCCCGATGCGCCCACGACGCCGATGCCGCCGCGCCGCACCACGTTGGCGAAGCCGAGCGGCATGCCGTTGACGATGGCCGTGCCGCAGTCGGGGCCCATGACGATGAGGCGCTTTTCGCGCGCGAGCGTCTTGATGGCCTTTTCGTGCGCCATGCTGACGTTGTCGCTGAAGAGCATGACGTTCATGCCGAGCTGCAGCGCCTTGATGGCTTCGGCGGCCGCGTAATCGCCCGGCACCGAGATGAGCGCGAGGTTCGACGCGGGTTCGTCGTCGCAGACCATCGCGAGACTGGTGGCCTTGAGCGCTTCGCGCGTCTGCGTGTCGGATGTCGACACGCGCGCGCTCAGGCGTTCGCGAGCGAGACTGAGCGCTTCTTCGCAAGCGGCTTCGTCGCCGCGCACCGCGATGACGAGATCGTTCGGGCTTGCTTTCACGTCGTCGCCGAGTCCGGCGTCGGCGAGCTGCACGAGATTGGCCGGCGTCCCCATGACGACGGACGCCTGCTCGACGCCCGGCAGCTTGCCGATATGCGCCGAAATCTGCATCAGGGAAACCGAATCCTGATACAGATTTTTGAATATTTCGATTTTGATGGCCATTGCACCTCTCCGTTCTTTAAATGCGATTCGCGGTTTCTTGAAAACTGAATCGCAAATGCTTCAAGCCGATTCCGGGAATAATGATTTCGCTTCGCGCATTCGAATCGTTTCTCGCCATGCGCGCATGCCGTGCAAAATGCCGCCGAGACAATCCACGCCGGACGACGCGCCCCAGCGCATCACGGCATCGGCGGCATGTTCGATATCCGCGCTTTCGTCCGCCGCCGATGCAATCGCGATAAATCGATCGACCGGTTCGTTGAAATGTCCGTCGAGCGCGAGTTGCAGGTAATGGCGGCTGATATCGTTCGTGCGATGCAGATTCGCAGGCAGCTCGGTCGACAAGACATGCCGATGCGCGTCGATTTGCGGATCGCCGAGCGCGGCCCAAATCGCCGCGAGATAGCCGAGCAGATAATCGTCGCCGTCGGGCGTGAGACCGCCGCCGAGGCCGACGAGCGCGTGAACCGTGGCAGCGAGCGTGGCGGGGTCATCGTATGGACTCAGCCTGACGGCGCGCGCGTGCGCCGGCCAGCCCGGCAGCCACTGCAGCGCGCCTGCCACGGCGTGCCGCGCGCAGTGCGCCGCAAGCCGCGCCGCGACGCGCTCATGCCGCGCCGACAACGCATCCGGCGACATCCGCACGCCGGTTCCGCTTTGCAGAGCGGGCTGCCAGCACGCCGCGCCGGTCAGATCGGCCTGCCACGTCGCGCCGGTCAGACGGCCATTGGAAAACGCGACGCGCTCGCCAGGCCGCGCATGGTCGCGCCAGTCCCAACCCGGCGGCGCGCTCACGCGCGCGCCGCACGACAGGTTCTCGCACGCGGCATCGACGAGCGTGAACCAGTCGCCCGTCTGCGCGACGAGATTGAGCGCGTGCCTGAAACTGCTGTGCACCGCGAAATCCCCGGTGCGCGACAAGCCCGGCCGCGCCAGATAGCCGATGCTCAGGCCGCGTAGCGTGATCGGACTCATTCGCGGGCTCAGCGCGCCTTAGCCGCGCAGCGCTTCGATGACCGCGCCTGCGTCGCTGACCCAGCCGAAGATCGCGCCTTGCGCCTTGATCATCTCGAGCGCGTACTTCTGGAACTCGGGGAAGTACGAACCGACGCAATCCTGCGGCACGATGCATTCGAAGCCGCGATCGTTGGCCTCGCGCACGGTCGTCGTCACGCACACTTCGGTCGTCACGCCGCACACGATCAGCGTGCGGGTATCGTGATTCTTCAGGATGAGATGCAGGTCGGTTTCATAGAACGCGCCCTTGCCCGGCTTGTCGATGACCGGCTCGCCCGCGACCGGATACAGTTCCGGAATCAGGTCGTGGCCCTTCTCCCCACGCACGAGAATGCGGCCCATCGGACCGTCGGAGCCGATGAAAGTCTTGCCGCCGCGCGTGAGTTTGGCCGGCGGGCAATCCGTCAGGTCGGCGCGATGGCCTTCCCGCGTATGAATGACGAGCATGCCGGCGTCGCGCGCCGCGGCCAGCACGCGCTTGCACGGTTCGATCGCGGTGCGCACGAACGACACGTCGTTGCCCAGCGCTTCGCCGAATCCGCCGGGTTCGACGAAATCGCGTTGCATGTCGATCATGACGAGCGCCGTGTGTTTCGGCTCGAAAGCCAGATCGAAAGGTTCGGCGCGGAAATGTTTTTGCGTCACGGCATACTCCTCTTCTTCGTTGAATTAAATGGATCGGTTCGATTGGTTTAAGCACACGAACTCATAAGGAATTCGAAATAATTGAATTCTCCGTTCGCGCGATTATTCGATTCTTAATGCCACTGAAAATCAGTGCGGTTCAAATTCGACAGAACTTCGAACTGATTATAGGCAGCGCGAATTGGAACACGATGAAATGATTGAACGCCGAGGATCAAATTTCTCGAAGCTCAATAATGAGCGCCCAGAGCGTCAATACTGGCGCGGCTTTAGACAGTCTTTTGCAACTGAGTCGGAATGTCGCGTGAGTCGCGTGATATTCGAAAATAAAAACGGCCACTGTCGAGTGGCCGTTTTTATCGTCCGGAGCGTGATGCGCGTTTTACGCCACGGGCACGCTCAAAGCTTCGCGCTTCGCGAGCAAGCCGTGAATCTGCGCGACGACCGCAGCGCCTTCGCCGACCGCCGCCGCGACGCGTTTCGTCGAACTCGAGCGCACGTCGCCGATAGCGAACACGCCCGGCACGCTGGTTTCCAGCGCCATGACGCCTTCCGTGCGCCCTTCGTGGGCCTCCGGTCCAGTCAGCACGAAGCCTTTCCCGTCGACGTTCACGTTGCAGTTGCGCAACCAGTCGGTATTCGGGTCCGCGCCGGTGAAGAGGAACAGATGCCGCGACTCGATCGTGAGCGGCCCATCCGGCGACTTGCAATTGACCGCGGTGAGCGCGCGGCCGTCGCCGTCGAGCGAGGTGATCTGCGTATGCGTTCGCACCGTGACGTTCGGCAGCGAGCCGATGCGCTCGACCAGATAGTGCGACATGCTCGACGACAGCCCCGCGCCGCGAATCAGCACATGGACGTGCTTCGCATGCGTCGCGAGATAGACGACGGCCTGTCCCGCCGAATTGCCGCCGCCGACGAGCACGACTTCCGCGTTCTTGCAGAGCTTCGCCTCGACCGGCGACGCCCAGTAATACGTGCCGTGCCCTTCATACCGATCGAGCCCCGCGATGTCCGGCCGCCGATACGCCGCACCCGAAGCGATCACGACCGTCTGCGTCGTCACGCGCGTGCCGTTCTGTAGTTCGATCTGGATCGGATTGCAGTCGCAATGCAGCGCCTTGATCTTCGTCGGAATCGCGATATGCGCGCCGAACTTCTGCGCCTGCACGAACGCGCGCCCGGCGAGCGCCTGACCCGAGATGCCGGTCGGAAAGCCGAGATAGTTCTCGATGCGCGAGCTCGCGCCCGCCTGCCCGCCCGGCGCGCGGCAATCGAACACCGCGACCGACAGACCTTCCGACGCCGCGTACACCGCCGTCGCGAGACCGGCCGGACCCGCGCCGACGACGGCGACATCGTAGACATGCGCGGGATCGAACTCCGGCAGCCAGCCGAGCTGCGTCGCGACCTGATTTTCATCGGGCGCGCGCAACACGGTGCCGTCCGGGCAGATGACGAGCGGGAAATCGGCCGTCGATGCCGAAATGCGTTCGAGCAGCGAGATCGCATCGGGGTCGGTGCAGGCGTCGATCACCGTGTGCGGATAACCATTCCGGCGCAGGAAGCCTTGCAGCGACACGAGACGGCCGTCGTCGGACGGGCCGAGCAGCACCGGTCCGCTGCCCTTTTCGATGAGGCCGACGCGCCGCAGGATCAGCGCGCGCATGATGCGCTCGCCCAGTTCCGCTTCGGCGACGAGCAGCGCCCGCAGACGCTCCGGCGGAATCACGATGCCATCCACTTCGCCGACCGCCATGCCGTCGACGAGACACGGCTTGCCCGAGAGTTGCGCCACTTCCGCGAGAAAATGCCCCTCGCCGTGCTCGCGCACGATGTGCTCGATGCCGAGCGCATCGCGCCGCGTCACGCGCACCGCGCCCTTCAGGACGATCACCATGCCGCGCCCGGTTTCGCCGACGCGGAAAATCCACTCGCCCGCGCGATAGTGCGCCGGCGTGCCGAAGCGGCTCATGCGCTCGATCTCGTTATCGGTCAGGCGCGGGAACATCTGGTGCACGCGGCTTTCGAGCGGCGAGAAGGGCGCGTTGTCGTCGCTCGTCGAGGATGCGGCGGCGGGCGTCGGCACCACGTTCGGATTCGGACTCTCCATCGGCTCGCGCGCGCTCCATGCGACGACATTCGGCATGTCCTGAGAGGACTCGTTGAACGGCGTGGTACTCATGCGCGATCTCCGTGTGGAAAACCAGCTTCATGCAGGGATGCGGTGCCCGCGGGCGATGCCGACGCCGATCCCGATACCGACGACTTGACGGGCCACGGGCACATCGCCGCCATTTCCGCGACTTCCTCGGGCGACGACGCCGCGAGCTCGCCGAACTCGGTCAGCGTCGCGACGTGAAAACCGGCGAGCCGCCACGCGTCGAGCCCGCCCGTGAGCGGCACGACGTCGCGAAAACCCGCGTTACGCATGGTCTTCGCCATCCACGCAGCCGACACTTCGTTCGGACACGAGCAATAGATGACGACCTTGCGCGACTTGTCGTAGCTCTCGATGATCTTCGCGAGATCGCGTTCGTCGGCGAACATCGAGCCGGGAATCGCTTCGGGATCGAGCATGCGTTTTTCGGGCGAACGGATGTCGAAGATTACGGGCAGCGGCTCGTCGTTCATGAGCGCATACAGCTCGTCCACGCTGATGCGCGCTTTTTCCAGCGTCGCCATGAGCGCGCGGCGGCGCCACCAGCGGTACGTGACGTAGATCGCGAGCAGCACCGCGACGACCGCCACCGCCTGCCGCCCGAGCTGCGAGATCATCGCGAAGACCATCTCCAACTGCGCCGCGAAGATGACGCCGACCGTCAGCCCGACCGCGCCCCACAGCGCGATGCCCGCGCCGTCGTGCGCGATGAAGCTGCGCAGCTTCACGCCCATCGCGCCCGCGAGCGGCACGGAGACGAGCGAAAGACCGGGGATGAACTTCGCGACGAGCAGGATGCGTACGCCCCAGCGCCCGAAGAAGCGTTCGGTCTTCTTCACGCAGGTATCGCGCGAAAGCGAGAGCTTGCAGATGGTCTTGAGCGTTTTGTCGCCATACTTGCGCCCGCCCTGGAACCAGACGAGATCGCCGAGCACGCCGCCCGCCACCGCGACGCACAGCACGCCCACGAGCGGCGGCCAGAATGCGCCGCCGTCGACCGCCATCAGCGCGATGGATGCGCCGACGACGATCATCGTCGGCATGGCGGGCACGGGCAGCCCGAGCGCCGAGCCCATCACGTTGACGAACACGATCGCCGGGCCGAATCGATCGACTAGCTGATGCAACAACATGGGAATCTCCCGCGCGGGAATGGTCTGTTCACGGGACGACGGGACGCGCGCCGCGAACGGCGCTGCGAAGGCGCACGGAGCACGTTAGGCACGCAAGGCACGAAAGCGAAAGAGATACGAGCGCTTGCGGCCGCTCGTGGTTCAACGCGATACGCCCGGCGCCGGGCCGACGTTCGTCACATTTAAGAGATAAGTGTAGCCCGGAAACGCGATCGTAAGCATGACAGGCGCGCGGGACGCGGGCATCGCGCGCGCGATGCCCGGAGAGTGGGATTCAGGCGAGGTCGTCGGCGATATAGGCGCGGATCACGTCGGCGAAATTTTTATCGCCCGACAGGCCGAGTTGCTCCGCGCGCGCCGTATTCCACGCGCCCGGCCAGCTGCACACGATCTTCTCGATGCGTTCGTCGCGCTGCCAGTCGATGCGCTGCACGACTTCGTCGCCCGCCACTTCGCGCAGCGCCGCGACCATCTCGTTCACGCTGACCGACAGCCCCGGCAGATTGATGACTGGCCGCAAGCCGAGCTTTTCGCGCTCGATTTCGCAGCCGGCGATCAGCGCCTCGACCGCGCTTTTCGGCGACAGCAGCCACAGACGCGTTTCGCCATCGACGGGACACGTCGAACGCTCGCCGTTCAGCGGCTCGCGGATGATGCCGCTCGCGAACGACGACGCCGCCGCGTTGGGCTTGCCGGGGCGCACGCTGATCGTCGGCAGGCGCAGCACGCGGCCATCGACGAAACCGCGCCGCGCGTAATCGGAGAGCAGCAGCTCGGCGATCGCCTTTTGCGTTCCGTACGACGATTGCGGATTCAGCGCGGTGTCGTCCTGCACGACGTCGGGCAGCGCGCCGCCGTACACCGCGACCGAACTCGTGAACACGACGCGCGGCTTGTGGCCCGCCGCGCGGCACACTTCGAGCAGCGCGCGCGACGCGTCGAGGTTGATCTTCATGCCGAGATCGAAATCCGCTTCGGCCTGGCCGCTCACGATCGCAGCGAGATGGAAGATGGCTTCCGTCCCCGTGTCGACGTGGCGTTGCAGCACCGCCGGGTCGGAAATGTCGCCGGTTTCGGCGCGCACGCGTTTGTCGTTCAGCAGGCTGTCGTCTTGCGGACGCGCTACGTCGAGCAGCACCAGTTCCGTGATCGGCTTGCCATTGAGCTCGTTGCGCGCGAGCAGCCGCTTTGCGAGTCGCTGACCGATGAAGCCCGCGCCGCCCGTGATGAGTATCTTCATGTGGTCGCTTCCGTTTTTACAGATAAGGTTTGAGCCAGCCGAGACCTTCCGACGTGCCGGCCTTCGGTTTGTATTCGCAGCCGATGAAGCCCTCGTAGCCAAGCGAATCGATCAGTTCGAAGAGATACGGATAGTTCAATTCGCCGATGCCCGGTTCGTGGCGCTCCGGCACGCCCGCAATCTGGATATGGCCGATGCCCGCATTCGGGCGCTTCATGTCGCGCTTAAGCTTCATCGCGATGTCGCCTTCCACGATCTGGCAGTGATAGATGTCGAATTGCACCTTTAAATTCGGCGCATTGATCTCATCGCAGATTTGCTGTGCTTCGTCTTGGCGGTTCAGGAAGAAACCGGGTATGTCGCGGGTGTTGATCGGCTCGATCACGATCGTTATGCCCGCTTTCTGCGCTTCTTTTGCCGCGTATTCGAGGTTCTTCAGATACACCGCGCGATGTTGCTCTCTGTTCTGATCTTTTGCGATCAGGCCGGCCATGACGTGCAGTTTCTCGTTGCCCAGCACGGCGGTGTATTCGAGTCCCTTTGCGACGCTCTGCTTGAACTCTTCCTCGCGGCCCGGTAACGAGGCGATGCCGCGTTCGCCCTTCGCCCAGTCGCCCGGCGGGGCGTTGAACAACGCCTGCGTCAAGCCATTGTCCGTTAAGCGCTGCTTGATTTCGTTCGCTTCAAAGTCGTAAGGGAACAGGAATTCCACCGCCTTGAAACCATCCTTCGCCGCTGCGGCGAAGCGGTCCAGGAAAGCGTGCTCGGGGTACATCATCGTCAGGTTTGCTGCGAATCTTGGCATTTGCTTGTGCTCCGTCTGTTCCGGTTTCGAATGCGCCTGCTTCCATGGAATCCTGTGTTCGAGTCGGTCTATTGGCGTTGCCCCTGTGCGGGGCGGCACTTACTTTCTTTGCTGCTGCAAAGAAAGTAAGCAAAGAAAGCAGCTTTTCAGGCCCGCGGTCACACGCAATTTGGGTAGTACTCTCGTCCACCGTGGCACTCGCCTAAAGAGTGTCCCTCATAGGCCCCATCGGGCCTGGCTCGCGCACGGTCCGACCAGCTAGTCCGTTTCGCGCGCTGGTTCAGCACGAAATGGCTCCAGCCCGCTTCGCGGCCGATCGGTCAGTCGGCTCTGTGTTACCAGCGCGCGCCGAACGTCTTCTTCAATTCCTCTATCGCTTCTTCCGCCAACGGCTCCGGGCGCGGCATCGTCGATAGATACAGCCGCGCCGTCTCCTCCAACTCCTCCAACGCATAGCTCGCGTGCGACACAGACTTCTCCCACACCACCGGCCCCAACCGCTCCAGCAACACCGCCGTCACCCGCGACGCCAACGCCGCCACTTCCTCCGCCACCGACTCGTCGCCCGGTCGGCGGTACGCTATCAGCGGAACATGGCCCACCTTCATCACGTAGTACGGCGTGATCGGCGGCAATACATCGTCGTTCTTCCACACGCCCGCCAACGTCAGCGCCACCAGATGCGTCGAATGCGTATGCACCACGCCGCGCGCGTTCGCATCGTTTTCGTAGATCCGGCGATGCAGCGCCAACGTCTTCGACGGACGTCCGCCCGATACGTGATTGCCTCGCGCATCCACCTTCGCAATATCGTTCGGATCGAGGCGGCCCAAGCACGCATCCGTCGGCGTGATCAACCAGCCATCGTCGAGCCGCGCGCTGATGTTGCCCGCGCTGCCCACCGTATATCGGCGCTCGTACAGGCTTCTGCCCGTCACGCAGATCTCTTCGCGAATAGCGTTCTCGTTCGATGCCATCACAGTGCCTTCAACGCCTTTTCAAAGAAATCGGTCGTGCCGAAATTGCCGGACTTGAGCGCCAGGCCCAGCGCCCCGCTTCCATCCGCGCCGATCGATTGCGTCGCCGGCACGCCCGGATCGATCTGCGGCCCGATGCGCAACGAACGCACGTCCAGCGCCTGCACCACCGCGCCCGACGTTTCGCCGCCCGCCACGACGAATTTGGCGCAGCCGTCATCGCGCAATGTCCGCGCTATCGACGCAAGCGCGTCTTCCACCAGATGCCCCGCCTTCTCGACGCCCAGTTCCTTCTGCACCGCCTTCACTTCTTCCGGCGATGACGTCGCGTAAATCAGCACCGGCTCGTCATGCTGGCGCGCGAATTCGACGGCGCTCTGCACGACCGGCTCGCCGCGCGACAACGCCATCGGATCGACGCGAAACGCCGGCTTCGATTCGCGCCAGTGCGCAACCTGCGCGTTCGTCGCCTTCGATGCACTCCCCGCCAGCACCACCGCTTTGCCCTCGATCGTCGGCAAATCGGCGGCGTGCTCCGCGTGCGCCAGCAGATTCGCCGCGCGGAAATTCTGCGGCAATCCAAGCGCGATGCCCGAGCCGCCCGTAATCAGCTTCAGATCGCGGCATGCGTCGCCGAGCACGTACAAGTCCGCGTCCGAAACGGCATCCGCGATCGCGAGGCGCACGCCGTCCTTCTTCAATTCATCGATGCGCGCGCGGATCGCGTCCGCCCCCTTCGCAATCGTGTCGTAACGAATGAGCCCGACCTTCGATTTCGTCTGACGCTGCAAGACGCGCACGAGGTTCGGGTCGGTCATCGGCGTGAGCGGATGATTCTCCATGCCCGATTCGTTCAGCAACACATCGCCGACGAACAGGTTGCCGCGAAAAATCGTGCGCCCATTCTCGGGAAACGCCGGGCACGCAATCGTGAAATTGTCCTTCAGCGCGTCGAGCAACGCGTCCGCGACCGGGCCGATGTTGCCCTTGTCGGTCGAATCGAACGTCGAGCAATACTTGAAGAAGAACTGGCGGCAGCCCTGCGCACGCAGCCATTCGAGCGCATCGAGCGACCGGCGCATGGCGTCGTCGGCGGGAATCGTGCGCGACTTCAGCGCGACGACGATCGCGTCCGCCTCGATCCGCGCGCTCGCTTCCGGCACGCCGATGGTCTGCACCGTGCGCATGCCGCCGCGCACGAGCATGTTGGCGAGATCGGTCGCGCCGGTGAAATCGTCGGCGATACAGCCGAGTAGTGCCTGCGCCGCTTGCGTCATTGCTTCGCTCCCTTCGGAATGTCGATGCCCGGAAAAATCTTGATGACCGCGGAATCGTCCTCGCCGCCGTGTCCGGCCGTGGACGCCATCATGAACATCTGATGCGCCGCCGCCGACAGCGGCAACGGAAATTTCGACGTGCGCGCCGTGTCGAGCACGAGGCCCAAGTCCTTAACGAAAATATCGACGGCGGAAAGCGGTGTGTAATCGCCCGAAAGAATGTGCGGCACGCGATTCTCGAACATCCACGAATTGCCCGCGCTGTGGGTGATGACGTCGTAAAGCGCATCCGGATCGACGCCTTCGCGCAGGCCGAGCGCCATCGCTTCGGCCGCCGCCGCGATATGCACGCCCGCCAGCAACTGATTGATGATCTTCACCTTCGAGCCCGCGCCGTGGGCGTCGCCGAGCCGATAGACCTTGCCCGCGATCGCGTCGAGTACGTCCTCGCAGGCGGCGTAGGCGTCGGCGGGGCCGGAGGTCATCATCGTCATTTCGCCGGAGCTGGCTTTCGCCGCGCCGCCGGACAAGGGCGCGTCGAGCATGTGCACGCCCTTCTCGCCGATGCGCTTGCCGAGATCGGCGGCGAATTGCGGCGATACCGTCGCGCACGCGAGCACGACGCCGCCGGGTTTCATCGCTTCGACCGCGCCGGTTTCGCCGAACAGCACGGCTTCGGTCTGCGCCGCATTGACGACGACCGTCAGCACGACCGCGCACTTGCCGCCCAACTCGGCCGGCGACGCGCACGCGATGCCGCCTTCGGCCGCGAACGCATCGAGCACCGGCTGGCGCACGTCGCACGCATGCACGGCGAAGCCCGCCCGCAGCAACGAGCGCGCGACGCCCATGCCCATTGCGCCCAAACCGATCACTCCGACGTTTCGTGTCATCGCAGATTCCTTAACAGATGCCCGCTTCCGCCAGTCGGCGCGCGGCGTTGATGAGATGCGTCTGCGCGGCGTGGCGCGCGGCGTCGGGCTCGCGCGCGCGGATCGCCTCGACGATCGCCGCGTGCTCCTCGCGCACCTGACGCATGAAGTCCTCGCGCAGCGCCTCGTTGCCGCGCGTAACGAGCGTGCCCGCTTCCAGGTACTGGTTCAGAAACGTGAGGGTTTTCAGGAAGTACGGATTGCCGGTCGCGTTGGCGATTTCCCGATGGAACGCGACGTCCTCGGCGACGCCGTCGCGGCCATCGCGCACGGCTTCATCGATGGATGCGAGCGCGTCATCGATGGCGGCGAGTTGTTCGTCGGTACGCCGCTGCGCGGCTTCGGATGCCACTTCGGCCTCGATCGCCCGGCGCAGCGCGAGAATCTGCACGACCGCGCCGGGCTCGACCGCCTGCGCATAATCGATGCGCAACGGCCGAATCCCCGCGCGCTCGACGATGAATACGCCGCTGCCCTGACGCGGCTCGACCATGCCTTCGTTCTTCAGCCGCGAGATGGCTTCGCGAATGACCGTGCGGCTCACGCCGAATTCCTGCGCGAGCACCGCTTCGGTCGGCAGCTTGCCGGTCGCGGCGAAACTGCCCTTCTCGATCAACTTTTGCAATTGTTGCGCGACGGTGTCGCTCAACGCGCGCGGCGGAATTTTCTCGAACATGCGACTCGATGCGCCTCGTCAGGTCATCGGGTCATCATACAAATTTTTACGATGGAAGTGGACCGAGGAATAACCCTCGGTCGTGGCTTACTGCGCGAGCGGCTCGTCGATGAGCGCGAGCGCGTCACGAATTTCGGAGACGTCGCCGGGGCGCACGAGGCGCGCGACTTCCTTGCCGCCGAGCATGAAGACGAGCGTCGGCCAGAGCTTTACGCGAAACGAACGTCCGAGCGGGCGGCCGCTGCCATCCTCGATCTTGATGTGCTGCACCGCGCGATGATCCTGAAATGCCTGCGCGATCAACGGTTGCGCGGCACGGCAGAAACCGCACCAGTCGGTGCCGAACTCGACGACCGTCGGGCCGGTGAGCGCGTCGATTTCCGTGCGATCCGGTGCGGTCTTCGCGTATTCGATGTTCATGCTCATGGCGTGCTTCCTTGTCTTTTGTTGTCGATGAAGCCAGCAGAAAACTTGCCCGATCTTACTGGCCGAAACCCGTCAGCCCGATGAGCGCGCCGCCCGCGAGCAGCCACAGCGGATGCAGCTTCGTCCGGTACGAGACGAGCGCGACGAGCGCCGTGATGGCCGCGAGCGTCCAGGTTCCATCGGATGCCTCGGCGATCAGCAGCGCGCTCGCCGCGACGAGCCCGGCCGTGATCGGCACGAGCCCGAGCTGGATGAAGCGCCGCCACGGGCGATCCTTGAAGCGCTCCCACGCGTGCATCGCGGCGATCGTCACGAGCGACGACGGCCCGAACTTCGCGATCGACGTCACCAGCACGCCGGGCCAGCCGGCGACATGCCAGCCGATCAGCGTGACGACCATCATGTTCGGGCCCGGCGCGGCCTGCGCGACCGCGAAGAGCGCGGAGAAATCGGCCTTCGACATCCATTCGTGAACCTGCACGACCTGACGCTGCATTTCCGGCAGGATCGAATTGCCGCCGCCGAACGCGAGCAGCGAGAGCTGACTGAAGATCGCCGCGAGCGAAAGCAGATCGTTTTTCATCGGCGGACTTTCCACGCGATCAGCACCGAAATCGGCGTGAAGACGAGCATCGTCGGCAGGAGCGGCGTGCGCAGGATCGCTATCGACGCGAACATCAGAAGCGCGACGATCGCCGCTTCCGGCTTCCGGCGCAACGGCCACATGATCTTCGCCGCCATCGCGATGAGCAGGCCCGCCGCAGCCGCCGCGAGTCCCGCGAACAGATGCGCGATGCGCGGGTCCTGATGCGTGCGCTGATAGATCACGCCGAGCCCGATCACGATGAGCGACGGTCCGACAAGCAGCCCCAGCAAGCCCGCGAGCGCGCCCGGCACGCCGCGAAAGCGCATGCCGATTGCCACCGACAGATTGATCACGTTGCCGCCCGGCAGGAACTGACAGAGGCCGAGGAGATCGGTGAACGCGTCGGCGTCGAGCCATTTGCGGCGCTCGACGATCTCGCGCCGCGCGAGCGGCAGCGCGCCGCCGAACGCCGTCAGCCCGAGCGTCAGAAAGCCGATGAAGATTTCGGCGACCGTCGGCCGTGGCGCGTGGCCGTCGCCGGACATGAGGTTCACGCGCGTGCCCGGCGCGCTTCGTAGGCTTTCAGATGCGCGTACGCGACCGCCAGCGCTGACAGCCCGGCGATTTGCGTGCGCCGCCGCGACAGCAGATCGCCGACGATGTGATCCGCCTCGATCGGCGCGCCGTTCTCGAGATCGCGCAGCATCGATGCGGTCATCGGCGAGCCGCGCTCCGAGAAAAACGCCCGCGCGCGCGTGACGACCGCCTCGCCCGGTGCGTGCGCGTTGTCGCCGGCGATGCCGCAGCATTCGTCGAAGAGCTGGAACAGCAGCGCCTCGCCGCCCGGCGCCGCGAGAATATCGCCGATGGGCGCGCGCATCAGGCAGGTGCCGGTCGCGAGCGTGGCGAGGAACACCCACTTGTCCCACATCGACTGAAGGATGTCTTCGCTCACGTTTAAATCGAAGCCCGCGCCGTCGAGTTGCGCGGCGATTGCGTCGATGCGCGCCGAGCGGCCGCCCGTGCGCTCGCCGATAGTCAGCGAATGCATGTTGTTCAGATGCACGATCTCGCCTTCGGCGTCGAGCGTCGCGGCGATCACGCATTGGCCGCCGAGCACGTTCGCGGGATCGAAGCGCGCGTCGAGCGCGTCGAGATGGCCCATGCCGTTCAGGAGCGGCAGGATCGCGGTATCGGGACCGACGGCGGGCGCGAAGGAATCGATCGCGCCTTGCAGGTCGTAGGCCTTGCAGCTCAGGAGCACGAGATCGTAAGGGCCGTCGATGTCTTTCGCGAGCACCATCGGCGGACAGGCGAACGCGAGATCGCCTTCCGGGCTCTTCACTTTCAGGCCGCACTGACGCAGCCGCTCGGCGCGGCGCTCGCGCACGAGAAAGGTCACGTCGCGGCCCGCTTCGAGCAGCCGTGCACCGAAATATCCGCCGATGGCCCCCGCGCCCACTACCAGAATCCGCATGTCTCGCTCCTTTTCGCTGTATGAATCGTTCACGCCTGCCAGACGCCATAGCCCGCTTCGCGCAAGCCGATCGCCAGTTCCACTTCCATGTCGCGCGCGCCGTCGTAGGGCATCGGGTTGTACATCTCATACAGTTGCGGCAGGAGCCGCAGTCCGTATTCGCGGACATAGCGATTCGACTGGATGCCGGCCTTGTGCTTGTCGAAGCGCACGTCGGGATCGATGCCCGTCATGCCCACGTAGACGAACGGCATGCCGATCACGTAATCCGGATTCGCGCGACGGAAACGCGCTTCGTTCCAGACCGTTCCGGACAGTTCGACGACGTAGACGGAGTAATGATGGCTGCGCGCGCGCCGGGCGGGCGGCATGTTTCGGATGGCCTTCGCGGCGTGCTCGTTGCGGGCGTCCATTCTATGACGGCGATGCTTTTGGCGCTCGATCGGACGGCGCGGCCCCTGCCGGATGCGTCTCAAAGTGGTAAATTCGGGCGGTCTGCGCTCGCGCAAAACGATCGGACATCGGCGCGGCCCATCGCGCCGCCGGTCGGAACCGGAGACGATCTCTCTCGCGCGGTCGCCGCCCCATCGACACGTTTTCATCCCGAAGCCGCGCGCCACGAGCCGCGCGACGCTTCGGTCATTCGGAGATCAAGCAATGAGCAAGCAAGCTATCGGCGTGGTAGGCCTCGCCGTCATGGGCCGCAACCTGGCCTTGAACATCGAGAGCCGCGGCCACGCCGTTTCGGTATTCAACCGCAGCCGCGCCAAAACCGACGAACTGATTGCCGAACATCCCGACAAGAAGCTCGTGCCGACCTACACGCTCGAAGAGTTCGTCGAGTCGCTCGAAAAGCCGCGCCGCATTCTGATGATGGTGAAGGCCGGCGCCGGCACCGACGAGACCATCGCTTCGCTGCGTCCGCTGCTGGAAAAGGGCGACATTCTCATCGACGGCGGCAACACGCATTTCACCGACACGATCCGCCGCAATCAGGATCTCGCGAAGTCGGGGCTGCATTTCATCGGCACGGGCGTGTCGGGCGGCGAGGAAGGCGCGCTCAAAGGCCCGTCGATCATGCCGGGCGGACAGAAGGAAGCGTACGAACTCGTCGCGCCGATCCTCACGGAAATCGCCGCGAAGGCGCCGGACGGCGAGCCGTGCGTCGCGTACATGGGCCCGGACGGCGCGGGCCATTTCGTGAAGATGGTGCACAACGGCATCGAATACGGCGACATGCAGTTGATCGCCGAGAGCTATGACGTGCTCAAGCGCGTCGCGGGTCTGTCGAACGAAGAGCTGGGCAAGGTGTATGTGGAGTGGAATCAGGGCGAACTGGACAGTTACCTGATCGAAATCACGTCGAAGATTTTCTCGAAGAAGGACGAGGAAACCGGCAAGGATCTCGTCGATGTGATTCTCGACCGCGCCGCGCAAAAGGGCACGGGCAAGTGGACGAGCCAGAACGCGCTGGACCTCGGCGCGCCGCTGCCCTTGATTACGGAAGCGGTGTTTGCGCGCGTGCTGTCGTCGCTGAAGACGCAGCGTGTGGCGGCGAGCAAGGTGCTGGCGGGCCCGACGCCGAAGTTCGACGGCGATCGCGCGGCGTTCGTCGAGTCGGTGCGGCGTGCGCTGTATCTGTCGAAGATCGTCTCGTATGCGCAAGGTTTTGCGCAGTTGCGCGCGGCGTCGGAAGAGTACAAGTGGGATCTGCATTACGGCGAGATCGCGAAGATTTTCCGGGCGGGCTGCATCATCCGCGCGCGCTTTTTGCAGAAGATCACCGATGCTTATGCTGCGAAGCCCGACCTCGCGAATCTGTTGCTCGATCCGTATTTCAGCGATATCGCGGCGAAGTATCAGGAAGCGCTGCGCGATGTCGTCGTGGCGGCCGTGAAGGCGGGGATTCCGGTGCCGGCGTTCTCGTCGGCGATTGCTTACTTCGATGCGTATAGGTCGGAGAGGTTGCCCGCGAACCTGGTGCAGGCGCAGCGCGATTTCTTCGGCGCGCATACGTTCGAACGCACGGATAAGGAAGGGAGTTTTCACGCGAATTGGGCGTGAGGATCTGACTGAACAGATCGAGAGCATGAGACGCGGCTTTCTTTGGAAGCCGCGTTTTTTCTTGCAGCCAAGCTGCGAAATCTTCGATTCGCAATCGAGCGTTTGGCGCGCATTTCGGCTGAAGGCGAAGAAAGTGGGTATTCGACTAATTCTTCAGCCCCACCCACTCCCCATTCCGCCCCCCACTCCTCAACACCGCCTCCACGAACCGCAACCCCGCGACCCCATCCTCGACGGTCGTCAGCCAGTCATCCCCCTGCGTCGTCCCGCTCGCGATACACGCCGCCGCATCCGTATAAACCTGCGCGAACGCTTCCAGATACCCTTCCGGATGTCCCGCCGGCACGCGCGTCGCGTGCAGCGCTTCAGGACTTTGCACGCGCCCGCGCGTGATGCGCTCGGACGCGCCGCCTATCGGCGTGAACCACAATTCGTTCGGCTTCTGTTGATCGAACGCAATGCCCGCCTTCGTCCCATACACGCGCAATCGCAACGCGTTCTCCTCGCCGGCCGCGACCTGACTCGCCCACAACATGCCACGCGCGCCGTTCTCGTAGCGCAACATCGCCTGCACATGATCGTCCACACGACGATTCGGCACGAACGTCGTCACATCGGCGGCAAGCTCGGATGGCCGCATCCCCGTCACGTATTCCGCAAGCTGATACGCGTGCGTGCCGATATCGCCGAGACATCCCGCCGGTCCAGCGAGCGCGGGATCGGTGCGCCATACGGCCTGCCGGTTCGCCTGCGTCTCGACAGGAAGAGACAGCCAGTCCTGCGCATACTCGACCTGCACCACGCGAATGTCGCCGAGCAAGCCGCGCTGCACCATTCCGCGCGCATGCCGCACGAGCGGATAACCCGTGTAGGTATAAGTCACCGCAAACACGCGATCCTTCTCGCGCGCGAGCTTCGCCAGCGCCTCGCCTTCATCGAGCGAAACGGCGAGCGGCTTGTCGCAAATCACGTGAATGCCCGCTTCGAGAAAAGCGGTCGCGATCGGCGCATGCAGATGATTCGGCGTGACGATCGCGACCGCCTCGATGCCGTCCGAGCGTCCAGCCTCGATGCGCGCCATCTCGCGAAAATCGTCGTAGCTGCGCGCGAGCCCGATCGCCGCGGCGCTCGATGCCGCGCGCCGCGCATCCGACGACAACGCGCCCGCGACGAGTTCGTAGCGATCGTCGAGCCGCGCCGCAATGCGATGCACCGCGCCGATGAACGCGCCCTCGCCGCCGCCGACCATCCCCAACCGCACGCGATTCATCGCTTGTCTCCGGAATCGATGCCGAGCACGCCGCGCATCTGCTCGCGGCTCGCGCCGCTGCCCGCGAAGTCATCGAAGGCGCGCTCGGCCACGCGGATGATGTGATCGCGGATGAACACCGCACCTTCGCGCGCGCCGTCTTCCGGATGCTTCAGCGCGCATTCCCATTCGAGCACGGCCCAGCCGCCGAAATCGTATTGCGCCATCTTCGAGAAGATCGCCTTGAAGTCGATCTGGCCATCGCCCAGCGAACGGAAGCGGCCGGCGCGATCGACCCATCCGGAATAGCCGCCGTACACGCCCTGTTTCCCGCTCGGCCGGAACTCGGCGTCCTTTACGTGAAACGCCTTGATGCGCGCGTGATAGATGTCGATGAACGCAAGGTAGTCGAGCTGCTGCAACATGAAGTGGCTCGGATCGAACAGGATGTTCGCGCGCGGATGATCGTCCACCGCCGCGAGAAAACGCTCGAACGTCACGCCGTCATGCAGGTCTTCGCCAGGATGAAGCTCGTAACACACGTCGATGCCCGCGCGATCGAACTCGTCGAGAATCGGACGCCAGCGGTTCGCAAGCTCTTCGAACGCGGCTTCGACGAGACCCGCCGGACGCTGCGGCCACGGATACACATACGGCCACGCGAGCGCGCCCGAAAACGTCACGTGCGCGTTCAAGCCGAGACGCTTCGACGCCGCCGCCGCGAGCTTCATTTGCGCGATCGCCCATTCGGTCCGCGCGGCCGGATCGCCCCGCACATGCGGCGCGGCGAAGCCATCGAACAGCGTGTCGTATGCGGGATGCACGGCGACCAGTTGCCCTTGCAGATGCGTCGACAACTCGGTGATCGCGACGCCCGCATCGTCGACGGTGCGGCGAATCTCATCGCAATACGCATCGCTCGATGCGGCCTTCTCCAGATCGATCAGACGCGGATCGGCAGGCACCTGTATGCCCTTGTAACCGAGCGACGCCGCCCACGACGCGAGATTCGCGAGCGTATCGAACGGCGCCTGATCGCCCATGAACTGTGCGAGAAATATCGCCGGGCCTTTGATGGTTTTCATCTTTCGCCTCCACAAAAAGAAGGCCGGATGAACGGCCTTCGCGCATCAGAACGGCGAGTTCGGGAAATAGAACTGCTTGGCGTTGTCCTTCGTGATGAGCACCGACGGGATGATCGTCGTCGGCGGCAGCTTGTCGCCCTTCAGGCGCGCTTCGGCGGTCAGCTTGATCGCGTCGTAGATGAACTTCGGCGAATACGAGACATCGGCCGGCACGCGCGCATCGCCGTCCATGATGCGCTTCACCGCTTCCTTCGATCCCGCGCCGCCGAACACGATCTTGATGTCCGTGCGCTTCGCCTGATCGATCGCCTTCAGCACGCCGACCATCATGTCGTCATCCGCGGCCCACACGGCGTCGATATGCTTGAAGCGCGTGAGATAGTCCTGCATTACCTTGAACGCATCGTCGCGATTCCAGTTGGCGTATTTCGCATCGAGAATCTTGATGTCGGGATATTGCTTCAGCACGCCTTCGAAGGCGTTCCAGCGCTCGTTGTCGAGTGTCGTCGGAATGCCGCGCAGCGCGACGATATCGCCCTTGCCGTTCAACTGTTTCGCGAGAAACTCGGCGGGAATCTTGCCGAAAGCGGTGTTGTCGCCGGCGACGTACGCGTCCTGCGCGCTCGTGTCGGTCAGGCCGCGATCGACCACCGTCACATACACGCCTTTCTTCTTGACCTGCGCGACCGGTTGCGTGAGCGACGCCGATTCCTGCGGGAAGATCACGAGCGCATTGATCTTGTTGACCGTGACCAAATCCTGCAACTGGTTCGCCTGCTCGGGCGCGGTGCTCGCCGTCTTCACGATCACCTTCAGGTCGGGATGCGCCTTTTCCAGTTCCTTCTTCGCTTCGTTGGCCCACCACACGATGCCGCCCGTGAAGCCGTGATCGGCGGTCGGAATGGCGACGCCCAGCACGACCTTGTCGGCGGCGAATGCGGACGACGATGCAGCGGCGAACGCGCTCGCCGTCAACGTGAGCGCGCCGAGCGCGCGAAGCATTTTCTTCATGACGATGTCTCCTGTTTTATGACTATCAACGACGACCGCGCTGCAGGAATGCTACGAGGATGATGACGGCGCCCTGCACCGCCGCATTCAGATACACGCTGATGATGCTCGTGAGATTCAAAATGTTGTTGATGACCGAAAGCAGAATCGCGCCGATGACCGTGCCGATCACGCGCCCTTCGCCGCCCTTCAGCGCCGTGCCGCCGACCACGACGGACGCGATCGCTTCGAGTTCCCACAGGAGGCCCGTCGTCGGCGTGGCGGAGCCTAAGCGCGGCACATACAGAATCGTCGCGACGGCCACGCATAAACCGAGCAGCACATACGTGACGATCTTCACACGATCCACGCGAATCGCCGCATAACGCGCGACCTGTTCGTTCGATCCGATCGCCTGCACATGACGCCCGTACACCGTGCGATTGAGCACGAGCGCACCGCCCGCCGCCACGATCGCGAACACCCAGATCGGCACCGGAACATGCAGCAGACTCGCGTAATAAACCGGCCCGTAAAGATCGACGAGCGAGTTGTCGAGCGTGAGCGCGCCGCCATCCGCGAGCCATGTGAGCAGCGCGCGAAATATGCCGAGCGTGCCGAGCGTGACGATGAACGGCTCGATGCGACCTTTCGTCACGAGCACGCCATGCGCGAAGCCGAACAGCGCGCCGAGCACGAGCGCGAGCACGATGCCGAGCGCGATGATCAGAAGCGGCGGCACCGCGTGGCCGTGAAAGCCCTGCATCAGCGCGTTCATCATGTAGATCATGCTGCCCGCGATGAGCGCGGCCATCGAACCGACCGACAGATCGATGCCGCCCGAGATGATGACGAAGGTCATCCCCACCGCGATGATGCCAATGAACGACGTGCGCGTGAGCACGTTCATCGCGTTGTCGACGGTGGCGAAATCGCCGTTGAGCAAGGTGCCGCCGATACACAGCGCGATCAGCCCGATGAGCGGCCCGACGCCGAACATGAAGCGCGCGACGGTGGAGAGACGGCTCTCGCTTTCGGTGTCTTCAGTGTGTGCCGGTCGCATGCGCGATCAACCTCTCTTCGGTCAAAAGATCCATGCCGAGTGTCGCGACGAGTTCGCCCGCGCGCATCACCGCGACGCGATGACACAAGCCGATCAGCTCGATCAGTTCGGACGAGATCACGATCACCGCGCGGCCTTCCGCGGCCAGCCGATGAATCAGGAAATAGATATCGCGTTTCGCGCCGACATCGACGCCGCGCGTGGGTTCGTCGAGCACGATCACGCGCGGATCGGGATTCAGGAACTTCGCGAGCGCGAGCTTCTGCTGATTGCCGCCCGACAGCATGCGCGCGCGTATCGACGCGTTGCCGGTGCGTATGCCGAAGTCCTTCACCGCCGCGTTCAGGGCTTCGCGTTCCGCGCGCGTATCGATGAGCGGATGCGCGTAGCGCTCCAGCGTCATCATCGTGAGATTGTCTTTCAGCGCCATGTCGACGTGAAGGCCGCGCCCCTTTCTGTCTTCGCTCAGATAAGTGAGGCCTTGCTGCATCGCTTCGCGCGGGCCTTTGAGCTTGACCGTTTTTCCGTCGATGACGACGCGCCCCGCACAGAGCGGACGCAGGCCGACGAGCGCTTCGAACAGCTCCGTGCGCCCCGCGCCGACGAGTCCCGCGAAGCCGAACACTTCGCCCTTGCGCACCGAAAAGCCGATGCCGTCGGCCCAGCCCGGCACCGAGGCGCCTTCGACTTCGAACGCGACCGGCGCGTCGTCGGGCAAGTGCGGCTTGTCGGAGAACATGTCGGAGACTTCGCGGCCGACCATCAGATTGGCCATCTGCTGACGCGTCAGCTCGTCGGTCGGCGCGCGCGCGACGAAGCGGCCATCGCGCATCACGATCACTTCGTCGGTCACGCGTTCCACTTCGTCGAGCTTGTGCGAGATATAGACGATGGTCGTGCCCGCTTCCTTCAGACGCGCCATCAGGCCGAAGAGACGCTGCGTCTCCGATGGCGTCAACGTCGCGGTCGGTTCGTCCATGATGAGCAGGCGCGCGCTGCGCAACATCGCCTTCGCGATCTCGACGAGCTGCTTCTCCGCGACGATCAGATCGCGCACCTTCGTATCGGGATTCTTGTGCAGGCCGACGTCGTTCAACGCGGCGCGGGCATCGTCGCGCATCGCGGCTTCATCGAGGAAGAAGCCTTTCTTCAGCTCGTGCCCGAGGAACATGTTCTGCGTGATGCTCAAATGATCCGCGAGATTCAATTCCTGATGGATCAGCACGATGCCCGCATGTTCGGCATCGCGCGAACTCGCGAAGTCGCGCGCGCGTTCATCGACGAAAAGCTCGCCCGCGTTCGCACGCTCGTAGCCCGCGAGAATCTTCATCAGCGTGGACTTGCCCGCGCCGTTCTCGCCGAGCAATCCGTAGATGCGGCCCGGCGCGAGATCGAAGCTGACGCCGTGCAGCACGCGCACCGGCCCGAACTGCTTTTCGATGCCCTGAAAGCGCACGGCGAGGCTCATCGTCACGCGCTCCTTCTTCGAATCAGCCGATGCGGCAGCAGCACGCCCGGCACATCCGCGCGCGGGTCGCGCAGGCGCTTGAGCAGCAGGTCGGCTGCGGTTTCGCCGAGCAGTTGCATCGGCTGCGAAACGGTCGTGAGCGGCGGATCGACATGCGCGGCAACGGCGATATCGTCGAAGCCGACGACAGCGACATCGTCGGGCACTGAAAAGCCCGCGCCGCGAAAGCCGTTCATCACGCCGATGGCGAGCGTGTCCGACACGGCGAAGGCGGCCGTCGGACGCGCATCGCCCAACGATGCGAGTTGCGCGGCCGCGCGCTCGCCCGCGTCGTAATCGAGGCTGTCGAGTTCGATCAGCCACTCCGCGCGCGGCTCGATGCCGGCTTCGATCAACGCATCGCGATAGCCCGCGAGCCGCTGTCGTCCATACAGATAACCCTGACCCGAGTTGATGAGCGCAATGCGCCGATGCCCCTTCGCCGTCAGATAACGCACGACATCGCCCGCGGCGAGATGATTGTCGATGCCGACGTACGGCACGCCCGCCGCCGGATCGAACTCGCAGCACGCGACCCACGGCAGCGTCGACGCTTCTTCGGCGAGCGCTTTTTGCACGGCGGCGGGATCGAGACAGATGGCGCCATCGGCGCGGCGGCCGCGCAGCAGATCGAAATAGCTTCGCTCGCGCAACGGGTCCGCGCCGGTATCGCACAGCAGCATGAAGTAGCCGTTCTGACGCGCGACGCTGTCGATGCCGCGCACGATCGCCGAATAGAACGGATTGCCGAAGTCGGGGACCATCGTGAGGAGCAGGCGGCTTTCGGCCGTGCGCAGATTGCGCGCCAGCTCGTTGATGCGATAGCCGCTCGTCGCGACCGCTTCGAGCACTTTTTCGCGCGTCGTCTCGCGAACGTTCGTGTGTCCGTTGAGCACGCGCGATACGGTCGCGACCGACACGCCCGCGCGTTCAGCGACGTCGGCAATCGATACTTCTTCGCGTGGTCGAACCGTATCTGACATCGCTTTGCCGCGCGTCGCGATCGAGATGTAATGGATTACATTATTTGATCTTACGGGTCGCGAAGGCAACAGCAATCGACTAGGGAAAAACGCTTAAGGGCGGGCATGTCGATCTCGTGTCATGTTGCTCGTCGTTAGGTGTGAGCGTACCGAAGACGCTCGATAAATGCACCAACTTCCAGGAGCGATCCACATGCGATTCATGATGCTGATGATTCCGCGCGGCTACGAAAGCGCCGAACCGGGCACGATGCCGAGCGCCGAAGCCGTCGCCGCGATGATGAAATACAACGAGGAATTGCAGAAGGCCGGCGTGCTGCTCGCGCTCGACGGACTGCATCCGCCGTCGATGGGCGCGCGCGTCACGTTCGAAGGCGGCAAGCCGCGCGTCATCGACGGACCGTTCGCCGAAGCGAAGGAAGTGCTCGGCGGCTACTGGATGGTCCAGGTGAAGTCGCGCGAGGAAGCGATCGAATGGGCGAAGCGTTGCCCCGGATCGGATACGGAGATGATCGAAGTGCGGCAGGTCATGGAGATGGACGATTTCCCGCCGGACGTGCAGCAAGCCGCGGCGGGTTTCGATGACATGCAGAAGAACGCGAAGCGCTGACGCGAACGCCTACGCGATCGCTTCCAGCGCGAGCGCGATGCCCTGCCCGCCGCCGATGCACAGCGTCACGATCGCGCGCTTCACGCCGTCGCGGCGCATCGCGTGGGCGAGGCGCGTCGTCAGCACGGCGCCCGTCGCGCCGATCGGATGACCGTGCGCGATCGCGCCGCCTTCGACGTTGACGATGTCGTCGGGCACGCCGAGCGTTCGCGCCACCGCGATCGGCACCGCCGCGAACGCTTCGTTGATCTCGAAGCGCTCGACATCGCCGAGCGTCCATCCCGCGCGCTGCAACGCCTGCTGCACGGCGGGCACCGGACCGAGCCCGAACATCCCCGGCTCGACGGCCGCGACGCCGAACGCCGCCAGGCGCACGAACGGTTCGATGCCGCGCGCGTCCGCTTCGTTGCGGCTCGTCACGATCATCGCCGATGCGCCGCTGTTCAGCCCCGGCGCATTGCCGGCCGTAATCGTGCCGTTGGGACGGAATGCCGGACGCAATTTCTCCAGCGCCGCGAAATTCGTGTCGGGACGCGGCTGCTCATCGCGCGCAAACGCAACGGTTTCCTTGCCCGCCTTCACATCGACGCCGACGATTTCCGCATCGAACGCGCCGTCCTTCTGCGCCGCCGCAAACGACTGCTGCGAGCGCTCGGCCCAGCGATCCTGCGCCTCGCGCGTGATATCGAACTTCGACACGAGATCTTCCGTGTGCCAGCCCGAATGCTCGCCCGAGAACGCATCGACGAGACCGTCGCGCAGCAGGCTGTCGTAGATCTGCGCGTTGCCCATGCGATAACCGCGACGACCGCCATCGAGCAGATACGGCGCGCGGTCCATGTTCTCCATGCCGCCCGCGATGGCAAGCCGCGAGACGCCCGCCGCGATTTCCGTCGCCGCCGTCGCCACGGCCTGCGCGCCGGAGCCGCACACGCGATTGACCGTCAGCGCGGGCACGGAAACCGGCACGCCGCCGCCGACCGACGCCTGTCGCGCCGGATTCATGCGGTTGCCCGCCTGAATGACGTTGCCGAACACGACCGAATCCACCGATGACGGATCGAGCGCCGAACCCGCGCGCCGCAACGTTTCCGCGATGACGGCCGCGCCCAGATCGACGGCCGGCGTGTCCTTCAGCGAGCCGCCGAACGCGCCGATCGCCGTACGCACCGGATGACACAACACGATGTCCTGCGCAAACATGGCGAGCCTCCGATCAGCGCGGAATGCCGGTGAGGTAGATGGGGGCGTCGGTCGACAGCGATTGCTTGACCGCGCGCCCGGTGTCATCGACGAGCACTTCTTCCTGATTCTTCTCCACCGCCGCGAGCACTTCGCGCACGACATGTTCCGGCGTCGATTTCGGCGCGGTGACTTGCGCGGTCATGTCGGTATCGATGTAACCGGGATGCGCCGCCACGACGAGCGTGCCCTGCTCGCGCAATTCCTCGCGCAGGGCGTTCGTGGCCGCCCACGCCGCCGCCTTCGAGATGTGATACGCGCCGCCCGCCGGCAACGAGACCCAGCTCAGCACCGAAAGAACGTTGATGACCGCGCCGCCGCCGTTCTTCTTCAGCACGGGCGCGAATGCCTGCGTGAGCGCGATGGGGCCGAACGTGTTGATTTCGAGCAGATCGCGAATGCCTTGCGTCGATGCCGGATCGACGAGCAAGCCGCGCGTCGTCACGCCCGCGTTGTTGACGATCACTTGGACGTCGGTGTAGGTCGCCGCTGCTTCCGCGATGTCGGCGGCGTTCGTCACGTCGAGGCGGATCGCTTCGACGCCCGGAATGTCGACGCTCTTCGGATCGCGCGCGGCCGCATAAACCTTCGCCGCGCCCGCTTCGATCAACGACTTCGCAAATTGCTTGCCGAGCCCGCGATTGGCGCCGGTGACGAGTACCACTTTTCCTTTGACCTGCATGATTTGCTCCGCTTGATTGTGCATATGCACTAATGCCGATGAATAAAAGGCTCGCACGCGGCGAGCCAGCGCTTGATCAACTCACTCCATCGTCGTCAATTCGAACAGCGACTGGCGCAATGCCTTCGCGCGTTTCTCGCCGAACTTCGTTTCGAATTCCGCCTGCGCCGCGCGCCATTGCGCCGCTGCCTTCACGAGCGTTTCCTTGCCGGTTGCCGTGAGACGCAAGCCGACCGCGCGCGAACTCGCCGATTCCTGCGCCGCTTCGACGAGACCGTCGCGCTGCAAGGGCTTGAGCGCACGCACGAGCGTCGTGCGGTCCATCACCATCGAATCGGCGAGTTCGAGCATCTGCACGCCGGGCTTGCGCCCGATCGCCGCGAGAATCGTGAACTGCGCCGCCGTGATGCCCGCTACGCTCAAATGCCGCTCGTACATTTGCGACACATAACGCGCCGCCTGACGGATCGCAAAACAGTTGCAGTCGAGAGGAGAAGAGTTGGAAGTCATGCCACGCAGAATATTTGTGCATATGCACTTTGTCAAGCGGCGGGATTCAATCGGCCCGATAGCAGCGTCTCGCGGATGGTCGGGAATCGTCGCGCGCGGCGCATCGGCGAAACGCCCGAAGCCGCCATGGGGTTGAGATCGCGGCGTATCGGGCCTATGCCGAAATCCGCATCGGACGCGCGACTAAACACCAAGACGCGCCGAAATTGGCTCCATACATTTCGCTTGTCCGATGCCAGGGCGTTCCATTCGATTTCGATTTGCCAGATCAAAAAGGAGAGGGAAAACCATGCGCTTCCGTACCAGACCTTTGGCATGGCTCGTGGCGTGCGCCGCGGCCACGCTCGGCGCCGTGCCTTTTGCCGCGAGCGCCGACGAACTTCCGGTGAAAGTGGGTTTCGCGGCGCCGCTGACCGGCGCGAACGCGGGTTACGGGAAGGATCTCCAGAACGGCGTGCAGCTCGCGCTCGATGAAGCCAACGCGAAAAAGATCACGATCGGTGGCAAGACGGCCAAGTTCGAGATCCGCGCGGAAGACGATCAGGCCGATCCGCGCGTCGGCGTGCAGGCGGCGCAGAAGCTCGTCGACGATGGCGTGGTCGTCGTCGTCGGACACTTCAATTCGGGCACGACGCTGCCCGCATCGCCGATCTACAACAACGCCGGCATCCCGACGATCGATCCCGCCGCGACCAATCCCACCATCACGACGCGCGGCCTCGCGAACATGTTCACGGTGATTTCCAGCGACGCGCAGAACGCGGGCAACGCCGGCGTCTACGCGGTGACGACGACGAAGGCGAAGCGCATCGCGATCATCGACGATCGCACGGCCTTCGGTCAGGGCGAGGCCGACGAGTTCGAGAAGGCGGTGAAGGCGAAAGGCGGCACGATCGTCACGCGCGAATACAGCGACAATCAGACCGTCGATTTCAGCGCGCAACTGACGCGCATCAAGTCGACCAACGCGGATCTGATCTTCTTCGGCGGCCTCGACCGGCAGGCGGCGGCGGTCGTCAAGCGGATGAAGCAGCTCGGCATGAACGCGCAGTTCGTGGGCGGCGGCGGCGTGATGGACGCGGATTTCCTCAAGCTCGCCGGCGACGCCGCCGAGGGCGCGCAGGCGTGGGAATACGGCAGCCCGCTCGACAAGCTGCCCGAAGGCAAGGCATTCAGCGAGAAGTTCCAGAAGCGCTTCGGCGTCGCGATCCTGTCGTATGCGCCGTTCGGCTACGACGCCGCGTGGGCCGCGATCAACGCGATGCAGAAAGCCAATTCCATCGATCCGAACGTGTACCGGCCGGTGCTGAAGACCAACAAGTTCGACGGCATCACGGGGCCGATCGCGTTCGACGACAACGGCGCGTTGAAGAACGCATCGTCGACGCTGTATCAGGTGAAGAACGGGCAGTGGGAATCGGTCGTGACGAAGCACGGCATGTGATCGAAACGCTTCGCGCGGCCGCCCGCGCGAAGCGTTTCAATGCGTGGGCGAATCGCTCGGGCGCGGCAACGTCGCGATGAAACGTTCGAGATGCTCGTTGCATTCGATGACCGCTGAAAGACGCACTTCTCTCATCTGCCGGTCGTGCTCGTTGATCACCGCAGTGAGCCGCGGCACCGCAGTCGCGGGAAGGCGCCAGTCGCCGACCGTCAGGCCGCGGTCGAGCAACGCGAGCACGTCGCCCTGCACTTCATCGAGCGTCGCGCGGTCCAGAATGCCGAAGCCCGCCTCGGTCAAGAGTCCCGACAGCAGCACGGCCTGCGCGATGCACTGCGCCTCGATCAGACTCGCCCGGCCACGCTTGACCGATTCGAGTGCGATCCGGCATTGAAGGATGACTTTGTCCGCCTCGACGCGCGGCATCGGCAGCCAGTAGATTCTGGCGTTCCGGTCTCGCGACGGTTTCGGGAGCCTTCGTATTTTCGTGTTCGACATCGTCTCGACTCCTCGTGGCGTTCAATCGACAAGCAGAAGACAAGCCAGCGAAACGAAACACAGAAGCGCGCTGAGACAGAAGAACCGGTCGGATTTCGCCAGCGGTCCACGCGGCGTCTGCGGCAAGGGCGCGTCGTCCCGGATGATTCTCAAGACCGCGACGTACTCCACGATCGAACAGCACAGCATGACCGCCGCTGCGAGCAGAAAAGCAACAACCAGAATGTTGATCGACATAACTTCATGCACCCCCGATAGTGGTCGCAATGGTCCGGCGCGCCATGTCAAGAAGTGAAACGCGATTCACGCGCACATGACGTCCGACTGTTCCGGTCAGCGCATCATTCGCGCTTGTCGCGGAACATGAAACGCATCCTAGCCGCTCGAATCTTTCACGGCGCTATCGCGCGTGCTACGCATATCTAAGTATTGTCACCGAGCGCACACATCGATCATTCTTCGCGTGCGCGCAGGATATAGCCGAGACCGCGCAACGTCATGATCTGCGCGTTCGTTTCGGCCAGCCGCTTGCGCAAGCGATGAATATAGATGTCGATGGCATCGGCGCTGGCGACATCGTCGAGACTGAAGATGCATTCCATCAGCATCGACTTCGACACGGTCTTGTCCTGCCGCAGGATCAGCGCTTCGAGAATCGCGTGCTCGCGACGTCGCAGCGAAATGGGCGCGCCCCGATAGCTGAACTCGCGCGTGGCGAATGCATACCGGAGATCGCCGCACATCAGCGCGACGGCTTTCTGCGCGCTCTGACGACGCACCAGAGCCTTGATGCGGGCCACCAGTTCACGCGCATCGAAAGGCTTGACGACGAAATCGTCCGCGCCCGCTGCGAAGCATTCCACCTTGTCCTCGATCGATCCGTGCGCGGTCAGCATCAGTACGGGCACGGTGTCGCCGCGGCGCCGCAGCCGTCCGAGCAGTTCCTTGCCGCTCATCGCGGGCAGGCGCATGTCCAGCAACACGACATCGTAGGTGCATTGATTGAGGATCGACGTGGCGCATTCCGCGTTCGGCACATGATCGACGATGAAAGAATCCGCCTTCAACAGACTCACGATCCAGTGCGCCAGCTCGGCGTTGTCTTCGACGAGCAGCAGCTTCATCGGATGTCCCCGCCGGACCATGCGGGCAGCCTGACCGACACGGACAATCCTGCACGCGCGTAGCCCGCCCCGAGCGTGACGGTGCCGCCGTGGCGCAGCGCGATCTCCCGCACGATCGGCAGCCCGAGCCCGGTGCCATCGGTAAAAGCAGACGCGCGATAGAAGCGCTCGAACACATGCGCGCGTGCCTCGGCGGAAAGCCCCGGACCGTTGTCGACCACCTGCAACAGAACCTGCTCGTGCGAACGCCTGACGATCACGGTGACGCGCCCGCCCGGCTGCGTGTAGCGAATGGCGTTGTCGACGAGGTTCGACACGAGCGCGGACAGCAGCGCCGCGTTGCCGGCCACCATCGTGCCCGGTTCGGTTGCTGCGCCAAGGTCGATATCACGCCGCTGCGCCAGCACGATCAGTTCTTCGAGCACGGACTCGACGACATCCGTCATGTCCGTCATCGTTCGTATGGGTTCGGGCGTGGACTCTGCCTGCGCGAGCATCAGCAGTTGCTTCGTTACGGCTTTCATCTTTTTCATGCTCCGGCCCGCGCTCTTGAGCGCGATCTCGCATGCGCGCTCGCCGCCGCAGTTCAGGCAAGCGTATTGGATCTGAGTGTCGAGAAGCGTGAGCGGCGTGCTGAGCTGATGCGCCGCATCGGACACGAAATCGCGCTGTGTCCGCGCGTGATGCCTGACTTGCGCGATGCATTGATTGAGGGCGTCGACGATCGGCCGGAGTTCGCGTGGCAAAGCTTGCGCGCGCATCGGATCGATTTCCAGCGGCGAGCGCCCGGCGAGGTCGTCCTTCAGGCGCATCAGCGGACGGAGCGCGGCCGCGAGACCGAGCGGAACGAGCGCGGCGACCAGCGCGAGCATCACGCATGCGCGCAGCAACTGCGGGCGCCATAGCTGATCGCGCATGGCATGCCGCGAAGCCCGCGTCTTGGCGACGATGACCCGCGCCGCCACCACCTTGCCGTCATCGAACAGAAAACGCGGATAAGAGATGGCGCGAACCTTCGTACCCTCGAACTCGGCGTCGAAATAAACGGGATGTGAGCTTTCGCGCTCGGGCATCGGAAGCTCCGGCCTGCCGCCGAGCAATCGGCCGCGTTCGGCGACGACCTTGTAATACACGCGATCCCGATATGGCGACTCGAACATTTCGAGGGCCGCTGGCACGATCTTGACGGTGAGTTCGCGATCGGACCACTCGATGCCATCGCCGATGGTCCGTGCGGAGGCAAGGAGCGCCGCGTCCTCCATCATGTCCGCCGTGCGGCACGCGGAATCGTACGAAGCGCTCGATGTAATCAGCACGAAAAGGGCAAGCGGCGCGAGCAGCCAAAGAAGCAGGCGTATGCGCAGGCTCGTCCGTCCGCATCTCGCGAACCGCGCGCACGCCGGCCGCAGCGGACGTTTCAGATTGTCGGCAGACGTGGCTTCGCCGGATTGCCGGTGTCCGTTGATTTCACGCCCGGGCATAGGCACTCGCGCTCGGGCCGTATGAAGCGAAGGATCTGAGTCGCACCCAGGCATCTCCGTCTGTTCGCAGGCGGCGGCTGTCGCAGCCTGTCATCTTTTGTGTGCGGATTGTAGTGGGCCGAATCCTTCGCAGTTCTTTCGCAGATTCCTATTCTTAATACGGAGTTTCCATGAGTCGAAGAAACTCAAACATCGGCCGTTTAGGAATAGTTCTACGTTCTGCAGGATGTGCTTAACCCATAACCCGCAGCGGATCAAAGATTGCGACGAAGATTTTCACGCGTGTGCGCCGCCTCATCGGCAAGCCATTGCGCGAACTGCTGCAACGCGGGCGACGGCGCGGGCCGCTCCGGATACACGAGGTAGTACGCCGCGCCGCTCGGCACGCACAGCGAAAACGGCGCGATGACGCGCCTGGCGCGCAGGTCTTCTTCGATCAGCGAGAGGTCGCCGATCGTCACGCCCAAACCCTGCATCGCCGACGAAATCGCCAGATCGAGCGTGTCGAAATGCTGCGCTTTCGTCGACGGCAGGCCGGCGTAACCGTAAGCGCCGAGCCACAGTAGCCAGTCGCGGCGGTCGCGCGTTGGATGCAGCAGCGTTTTCCCGGCGAGATCGTCGGGTGTTGGCGAGGCGTTCTTCTTAGGCTTCCACAATTCAGGCGCGCAAACCGGCGTCAGCACTTCATCGAAAAGATGATGCACGCTCGCGCCCTTCCCCGACGGCGCCGCGCCGAAGACGATCGCTGCGTCGAACTGCTCCGCGCTGAATTCGACGCCATGCGCCACCGACGCCGTCACTTCCACGACCAGTTCGGGCCGCTCGTTCTGCAGGCGGATCACGCGCGGCAGCACCCAGCGCATCGCGCAGGTCGGGCACTTCACGCGCAGAATGCCGGATTGCGCGCCGCCTTTCGCGAGGGCATCGTCGATCTGTCCGAACGCCTGCTGCAACGGCGCGACCAGCAACGCGCCATGATGCGTGAGCGCGAGCCCGCGCGCCTGCCGCGTGAAAAGCGCATAACCGAGATGCGCCTCCAGCCCGGCGATCTGACGGCTGACCGCGCCCTGCGTCACGTTCAGCACCTCGGCCGCGCGCGTGAAATTCAGTTTCTGCGCTACCACCAGAAAGGTTTTGAGCACGTCGAGGGAAGGCAGGGGTTTCATCGGGTTTTTGACATATAGCCATGATCTGCAAGCATGGCTAGTATGACAAAGTTTCGATTGTCCGCGCTTTATTGCTGCGGTTGAATCGACGGCAGATTTTCGTCGAACCGCAATTCCGGAGACATCCGCCGTGCAAAGCGCCTGCATTCCCGAGTCGAAGCTGCCGAACGTCGGCACGACCATTTTTACCGTCATCGGCCAGTTGGCTGACGAGCATCACGCGCTCAACCTGTCGCAAGGCGCGCCGAACTTCGCGTGCGATTCGAAGCTCATCGAAGGCGTCGAGCGAGCCATGCGGGCAGGACATAACCAGTACTCGCCGATGTCCGGCGTGCTCGCGCTTCGCGAAGCCATCGCCGTGAAAACGCAGAAGCTCTACGGCGCAACCTACGATCCGGGCACGGAAGTCACCGTCGTCGCGAGCGCGAGCGAAGGCCTGTACGCGACGATCAGCGCGCTCGTGCATCCCGGCGACGAAGTGATTTACTTCGAACCATCGTTCGACAGTTACGCGCCGATCGTGCAGTTGCAGGGCGCGAAGCCCGTCGCGATCAAGCTCTCGCCGCAGGATTTCCGCATCGACTGGGACGAGGTCGCCGCCGCGATCACGCCGAAGACGCGCATGATCCTCGTCAACACGCCGCACAACCCGACGGGCAGCGCGTTCACATCCGCCGACGTCGAGCGGCTCGCGGCGCTCACGCGCGACACGAAGATCATCGTGCTGTCGGACGAAGTCTACGAGCACGTCGTATTCGACGGCGCGCTGCATCACGGCATGGCGCGTTATCCGGCGCTGGCCGAGCGCAGCGTCATCGTGTCGTCGTTCGGCAAGTCGTATCACGTAACGGGCTGGCGCGTCGGCTACTGTCTCGCGCCCGCCGCGCTGACGGCGGAAATCCGCAAGATTCACCAGTTCATGACCTTCTCCGCCGATACGCCGATGCAAATGGCCTTCGCCGAAGCGCTCGCGGATGAATCGAGCTATCTGAATCTCGGGCCGTTCTATCAGCACAAGCGCGATCTGCTCGCAGAATCGCTGAAAGCATCGCGCTTCGAGTTGTTGCCGAGTGCGGGCAGTTTCTTCATGCTGGCGCGTTACGACGCGATTTCCGATCAAGGCGACAGCGATTTCGTGCTGCGCCTGATTCGCGAGGCGCGCGTCGCGACGATTCCGCTGTCGGCGTTCTATACCGACGGCACCGACAACCGCGTGATCCGTCTTTCGTTCGCGAAGGACGACGACACGCTCATCGAAGGCGCGCGCCGCCTTTGCTCGATCTGACGATTTCCTGGAGACCAACACGATGAAACTGAACCACATCGCCAGCGCGCTGTTCCTCGCATGCACGTTCACAAGCGGCGCCGCGCTTGCCGCCGATACGCTGCGCTTCGGCCTCGAAGCGCAATATCCGCCGTTCGAATCGAAATCGTCGACGGGCGAGTTGCAAGGGCTCGACATCGACGTCGGCAATGCCGTGTGCGCCGCCGCGAAAATGCAGTGCAAATGGGTCGAGACCTCGTTCGACGGCCTGATCCCCGCGCTGCAGGGCCGCAAGTTCGACGCGATCAACTCGGCGATGAACGCGACCGAGCAGCGCCGCCAGGCGATCGATTTCACGACGGTCGTGTATCGCGTGCCGACGCAGCTCATCGCGAAGAAGGGCAGCGGCATCGAGCCGACGTCGGCATCGCTGAAGGGCAAGAGCGTCGGCGTGCTGCAAGGCTCGATTCAGGAGACGTTCGCGAAGGCGCACTGGGAAAACGACGGCGTGAAGGTCGTGCCGTATCAGGATCAGAACCAGGTCTACGCCGATCTGAAGTCCGGCCGTCTCGACGCGACGCTCGTGCTCGCGCCCGCGGGACAGAGCGGCTTCCTGTCGAAGCCGGACGGCGAAGGCTTCGCGTTCGCCGGTGCGCCCGTGCGCGACGACAAAATTCTCGGCAGCGGCATCGCCTATGGCATCCGCAAGGGCGACGATGCGCTCAAGACCAAGCTCAACGCGGCGATCGAGAAGGTCAAGGCGGACGGCACCATCGACAAGTACGCAAAGAAGTATCTGGGCGATATCGATATTTCGGCGAAGTAAGCAGCTTTTTTTGAGCGCAGGCACACTGGCGGCTTGATCTTTTCCGGCCGCCAGCCGCGTCTTGCAAGCTGGCGGCCTCAAGCATGGAAGCCGCATGAGCACGCCGACGACGCCCAAACCCGCCGCCGCACCGTCACCCTCACCGTCCGCGCCACCGCCGCTCGAAGGCGGCAAGCTCGTTCTCGCCACCTTCGCGGTGGCGCTCGCGACGTTCATGAACGTGCTGGATTCGTCGATCGCCAATGTCGCGATCCCGACGATCTCCGGCAATCTCGGCGTGTCCGTCAACGAGGGCACGTGGGTCATCACCGTGTTCGCGGCGTCGAACGCCGTCTCCATTCCGCTGACCGGCTGGCTCACGCAGCGGCTCGGGCAGGTGCGTCTTTTCGTCGGCGCGATCCTGATGTTCGTGCTGTCGTCGTGGCTGTGCGGGCTCGCGCCGAATCTGCCGGTGCTGCTCTTCGCGCGCGTGTTGCAGGGCGCGGTCGCCGGGCCGCTGATTCCGCTGTCGCAGGCGATCCTGCTCGGCTCGTATCCGAAAGAGAAGGCGTCGATGGCGCTCTCGCTGTGGGCGATGACCGCGACCGTCGGCCCGATCGCCGGTCCCGCGCTCGGCGGCTGGATCACGGACAGCTATTCGTGGTCGTGGATCTTCTATATCAACATTCCGGTGGGCATCTTCGCGGCGGGCGTGACGTGGATCATCTACCGCGACCGCGAATCGCCGACGCGCAAGGCGCCGATCGACGTGATCGGTCTTCTGCTGCTCGTCTCGTGGGTCGCTTCGCTGCAGATCATGCTCGACAAGGGCCGCGATCTCGACTGGTTCTCGTCGCCGCTGATCGTCGTGCTGGCGATCGTCGCGGTGATCGCGTTCGCGTTCTTCGTCGTGTGGGAGCTGACGGACAAGAATCCCGTCGTCGATTTGCGGCTTTTTGCCGGGCGCAATTTCTTCGGCGGCACGGTGGCGATTTCGGTCGCGTACGGCGTGTTCTTCGGCAATCTCGTGTTGCTGCCGCAATGGATGCAGCAGTATCTGAATTACCGGTCGATCGACGCCGGGCTCGTCACCGCGCCGCTCGGCATTTTCGCCGTGATCCTCGCGCCGATCATGGGCAAGGTGCTGCCGCGCAGCGACGCGCGCATCATCGCGACGGCGGCGTTCGTCGGCTTCGCGTTCGTGTTCTGGCTGCGCTCGAAGTACGTGATCGAGATCGATACGTGGCATCTGGTCTTGCCGACGCTGCTGCAAGGCATTCCGATGGCGATGTTCTTCGTGCCGCTCACGGCGATCGTGCTATCGGGCTTGCCGCCGTCGAAGATTCCCGCGGCGGCGGGGCTGTCGAATTTCGCGCGGGTGTTTTGCGGCGCGGTAGGAACGTCGCTCGCGGGCAATGCGTGGGACAACCGCATCGCGCTGCATCACGAGCGGCTCACCGAGCAGGCGAATGTCTACAATCCGGCGTTTTTGCAGTCGCTCGGGCTATCGCAATCGACGCTCGACGTGAGTGAAGCGCAGGCGCGCGGCATGTTCAATTTCACCGTCAACTCGCAAGCCGCGATGATGGGACTCAACGATATCTTTCTGATCTCGGCGGTGATCTTCATTCTGATCATTCCGCTGATCTGGATTACGAAGGTGGCGAAGGGCGGGGGTGGCGGGGCGGCGTCGGGGGCGCATTGAATGATGCTCGCGCCCCGGGTGCTATTCGGGCAGAAAGCCCTCCTCCAGCACTGACGACATCGGCCATGGACAGCTTGCGGGAAACGTATCGAAGTCGATACCTGTCTCCGCTTCGGCCTGAGTCCGCGCTTTCGACCAGACCAAGTCGAGCCACTGAACATCATCGAAGCGTCGCCGCAAGCTCGGTGCTTCATTCAACACGAACAACGCCTCCCTTCGCTGCGTGCGAATGGTACTCGTCCAACTCCGGCTTCGGCACTCCGGCTGAAATTGCCATTTGAGCAAATGCGCGAGCAGTACCGCCAATCTGCTTCGCAGCTCGCGTGATTCAGTTTTTGCCACGTCCTCGATTTCCTCAGCGATATGCTCGATATCGATGGACGCAAATTTCCCCGCACGCAGCAGCGCCGCCTGTTCCCAGGCCCACGCCACCACGTCCTTCTCATAAGGCGTTCCCATCGGCTGACTCCCGTTCTCTTCATCGTTCCCGGTGTCGCCGATATTAGTTTGCATTCCTTTGTTCATCCAGATCGTCCGTTTGGCCAACGCTCGTCACTTCAGCCCCAGTTCGACGCGCGAACCCGCGCCCTTGTCCTTGATGTCGTCCGCGTTCATCTTCGGCGCGACGACGAAAATCCGTTTGCTGTCGATTTTCCCGTCGAAATATTCCTGCACCGCCTGCGCTCGACGCTGCGCCAGATCGCGCAACGATCCTTCGTCGACCGGTGCGTTCTTCGTGAGCGCGGCTTTCATGTCCTCATCGGGCACCGACTTCGTCATGCCGATGAAGTTCGTCGGCTTCTTGAAATCGGCCGACTTGTACGCCTTCGTCAGATACTTGTCGTAGTCCGCGTCCGTCACCTTGATCGCGTTCCAGTCGACGTTCTCGCCATTGCTCGACATGTCGCGCACCTTCGCGCGCTTCACCTGTTGATCGAGCCACGCGGAACGCAACGCCGGCTCGTCCGTCTTCGGATCGACGCGGCCCGTCACGTCCAAGCGCACCGACGGCTTGTCCGCCAGCGCCTTCGCGATCGTATCGAGCTTCTTCTGCGCGGCATCGTTCAGCGTGGCCGAGCCCGCATCGAATTCGATGTAGTTGAGATCCTCGCCGCCGCCGCCGCCGAACGCATGCGCGAGCAGCGTGAACGGCGCGGTCACCGCCTTCTGCACCAGATTCACGATAGCCTGCCACACGAGCCCACCGATCGAAAACTCGGGATTGTCCAGCGAGCCGGAAATCGGAATATTGACATCGATCTCGCCGCGCGAATTCTTCAGCAGCGACACCGCGAGCCGCACCGGCAGCTTCGTCGCCGTCGGATTGTCGACGTGATCGCCGAACGTCAACTGATCGATGAACAAGTGATTGTTCGCCGTGAGCTTGTTGTCGGCGAGCATGTAATGCAGATCGACGTTGAGCTTGCCCTTCGTGATCGGATAACCCGCGTACTTCGACGAATACGGCGTGAGATTCGTCAGCTCGACGCCATGCGCGCTCGCGGTCAGATCGAGCGCGGGTTTCTCGATGAGCGGATTCACCTGCCCCTTGATCGACACCGGCCCGTTCGCCGCGAGTTTCGCCGACACGTCGACGGGCGCGGACGTGGTCGAATGCGTGCCGAACGCGCCGATCGTCCCGTTGATCGCAACGAGATTCGCGGTGTAGTTCGGCTTGATGAAGTTATCGGTGTAAGTGACGCGGCCGTCCTGCAGCACGAGCTGGCCGAAGCGCATGTTGATCGGCGGCCCCGACGGCTTCGCCGCCGTCTTCACCGGCACCGTCGCGCTCGCAGCGGCCGGCGCGGACGCGCCCTCTTCCTTCGCACGGTCGCGCGTCACCGATTGCGGGCCGTTGTCGCCGGCCACGACGCTCTTGAGGTTCAACCTGCCCTGCGCGTCGAGCAGCACCCGACCGTAGAACTTGGCGAAGGTCACGCGCGCCGCTTCGACATCGGTGCCGCGCTCGCTGTAGTCCGCCTTCACGTTCGAGAGCGAGAGCAGCTTCCAGCCGGCGAAGCGGTCGGAGGTCGCCTTGTCGAGCATGCGTACGTCCGTCAGCGACACGTCGCCCTTATAGGACGCCGCGAGCGTCTTGCCGCTGCCCGACATCGCGACGTCGCCGTTCGCGTTCAGATACGCGCTCGTCACGTCGATGTTGAGCATGTCGCCGAAATACGGCTCGAACGCGGAGGCGTCGACCTGATCGCCCTTGACGTGCAACGCGAGCTTGAGCGGCGACACCGTGACGTTGCCGCCAATCGCGAGCGCCCCCTTGCCGTTCAGCGTCAGCTTGCCGTCGACGGCGAGCGGTTTCGTCAAATCGTCGCCGAACTGCCTGACGTTGAGCGCGAGCGGCGCGACGCGCAGCTTGACCGGCTTCGTCGTGGTTTCATCGGTGATATTCGCCGATGCATCGGCGAGCGCGATCTCGCCGATCCGATACCGCCACGCCGGCCCCGCCGCCTGCGCCTTCTGGATCCTGCGCGTCGCCGACTGCTCGGGCGCGGCTTCGTGCGGCGCGGCGAGCGCGGCCAGATCGATGCTGCCGTCCTTGCGGCGCGTCGCATCGAGCGCGAGGCCGTTCAATTGCACGCTGTCGAGCGTCGCGTTGCGCGCGGACACATCGACCTTGGCGATCTTCGCCGTCGCCGACGCCAGCTTGATCGGCGCGCCGCCGCCCGCGTTGGGCGCGAGCGTGAGCGCATCGAGCTTCACATCGCCCGCGCCGATTTGCACGCCGCCATCCGCCTTGCTCCAGTCGACCGACACCGGCAGATTCGCGCCGAGCGTGCCGCTCGTCACGCGCGCGGCCACCATGTTCGCGAGATACGGCTGCAACGGCGGCAGCGCCAACGCGCTCAGCGCGAGCTTTGCGTCCGCCGTTTTCGTGGCGAGCGTCACGTTGCCCGATGCATCGAGCGCGCCGCCCTTGTCGAATGCCGTCTTGAGCGTGTATTTCGCGGGCGTTTTGGCAAGCGTCGAGAAATCGTCGAGCGTCACGGCGAAGCCGGTCAACGCGGCCTCAACACGCTGTTTGAGCAACTGGTCGTCGAGCGCGATCCGGCCGTCTTGAATCGCGAGGTGGCGAATCGCCAGATCGAGCGGCGGCGCTTCCTTCTTGACTTCCTCCGCTAAAGGCTTCGGCGCGGGACCGGCCAGCTTCTGCACGTTCAGTTGACCCGTCGAATCGCGCGCGAGATGGACATCCGGATTCGACAGCGTCACTTCGTCGAGGTGATAGACATCGCGCAGCGGCTCGGCATTCGCGATCTTCACGTGCAGCGCGCGGGCCGCGATGAGCGGCGCGCTCGCCTTGTCCGTCACCGCGAGATCGGCGAGATCGGCGGTGCCGTCGATGCGGATCGTCGGGGTATCGCCCGAGATCGCGAAGCGCACGTTGAGATCGGTCGAGAGCTTGCCGCTCTTCACCGCGACCGGCACCGACGCCGGCGCGTAAGACGCCATCTGCGGCACGTCGAGGCCGTCGAGCCTGAGCGCGATTTCCGATTCGCGCGACTGCGCAAACGGCTTCGTGCGACCCTTCACGACGAGCGGCGAGCCGTCGATGCGGGCCTGCAACAGCGGGGTCACGAAGATATCGGTGGCGGACGGCAGCGTCGCGATGAACGGAATGCCGAGCGCGAAACGGTCGACGACGTGCTTCGTTCTCAGAAGCCTGTCATCGAACGTGATCTGGCCGTTTTCGAGCTGAATGTTCGATACCGAGAAGCGCGCAGGCTTGTCCGAAGGCGGCGACGATGGCTTCGCGAACTTCGCGATCAGATCGGAGAAATTGAAATGCTCGCCGTCGAAACGCACGACGCTGATACGCGGCGAATCGATCTTCAGTTCGTTGACGACCGGCGCGAGTTTGAACACCGACGCCCACGACGTACGCACGACGAGCCTCGACACATCGACAAAACCGGCCGCCGCGCCCGGCGCCTTCGCGAGATTCGCGGGCGATTCGCCGATATGGACGTCATCGGCTTCCAAATCGAGCGTGTACGGATTGAGCCAAATACGCCTGATGCTGACGGGCCGGTCGAGCTGCTTTGCGAGCTGTTGCTCGGCGATATGTCGGATAACCGGCGGCGCGACGAAGAACCCGAGCACGCCGATAACGAGTATCGCGATCAGCAAGCCGATGAAAAAGCGCCGCGTGCGCCGCGCGTGAACGACGCCGCGCAGCGTCTGCCCGGCGGAGGCGAGAGAAGACTTCGTGATGCTCGACATTCGATGCGCGACGACGAGCCGCCGTCCCCGGAAAGATGATGTTCGAGTATACGACGATGCGACCCGCAAACGTTCGCCAAAGCGTGCGTCAAACACATGAAGGCCGCGAAAAAATCGCGGCCTTCATGTTCGATTCAACTGTTTGCGCGCAGCGGAATCACTGCCGTTCGACTGACGGCGGCGCCCACGAGCCGTCGCTCGCCTGCGGCTTGGGCGCATAAAGACGCATCGTGAGCTGGAACTGGCCTTCGGGCGCGGGCAGCCAATTCGCTGTCTGCGCGCGGCCCGGCGACTTCGCCGACACGATCACGTCGATGGAGCCATCGCGATTCTTCTTCAGCCGGTCGCGATCGGAAAGCGAGAGCCGCGGCAGTTTCGCATCCGAGAGCGCCCCGTCCTTCGTGTAGGCGGTCAGGGTCCAGAAGCCGCGCACCGGCGGCAGTTGCTCGGGCTCGAAGTGCAGCGTGTACGCGTTCGCGCCGTCGAGTGCGTGGCCTTCGCTGTCCACGTGCGTCACCGGCTTCACTTCGCCTTCCTTCGTGCTCGTCGCGGTCTGCCGGCGCGCAAGATAGGCGCGCAACGTGTAATCCGTACCGTAGACGCCGACGCCATCGCCGAACCAGGTCCAACCGTTCTTCGTGATCGCGTTGGGCGGCGTCGTCTCGAGCCGCTCGCGTGCATCGGCGAGACCGGAATCGAGCAGCGGTGCGTCGGTCTTCTTGAACTGCACCGGCTCGCCCGGCTTCACGCCGAGATCGGCGAGCTGGCTGATCGCGTGACTGTCGTCGGTGGCGGCGGGATTGTCGTCGAGCGAGCGGGCGAGGCGCGCGAAGAACGCGTTCGCATCGAGCGCTTCGGCCTGCGCGCCCGGCGCGATCGTCGCCAGCGCGGATGGCAGCGGCGGCACTGCGGGTTGCTTCGCGCCGTTCGCGGGCCACGCGCCGGAGACGACCGGCGTCGGATCGGCGGCGGAGCCTTTCGCGGGCGTCAGCGTGTCGATTCGCATCGCGGTCTGCAGCTTGCGCGCTTCGCGCACGTCGCGCGCGCCGTTCACGCGCACGCGCACCGAAAGCCACACGTAACGTGTGCGCGTTTCGACGCGCGTCGCGTTCGCGGGCAGCGTGCCGGTCCAGCCAGCGGGCACGAACGCGATGAGCTGCATCTTCGGATAGGGCGTCGTGTCGGCGCTGGAATAGAGCGCGTTGGTCCACGCATCGAACGCGCGGGCGTCGAGATAGCGGCCGCGCGGCGCGGCGGGCAGCGTGACGATCACCGGATCGGCGGACACATCGAGCCATGCCGACGATTCGAGCGTGTCGACGCTCGCCCAGCCCGGCGCGCCGGCGGGCGGCAGCGCGTTCGCGTGACGGAAGGTGTTGAGCGGCGTCTGGCCGGGCTGCCCGGCGCGGCCGCTGGCGCGTTCGCGCGCGATATCCGACGCGACGAGCGGAAAGCCGAAGGTATAGGCATCGGCGACCTGATTCTTCACCCAGCCCGTGCTGGTCGCCTTGACTTCGGGCTGCTTGGTCGCACAGCCCGAAAGGACCGCCGTGCCGGCGAGACTCACGCTCATCCAGATTGCGGTGTTGAGCGGAAACGTCCAGCGTCGCTTGTTCTTCATTCGAATGGAAATCCAGTTCTTCTTTCGATTTGGGTTCTCGCACGCATCTTCGTAGGAGCGATGCGCGGCACGCCCGGAAGCGTATCGGCGCCGCTGCCACTCCCCGCGCGGCGCGCCACGAGCATTATCTCGAAATTCGGGTTTTAACTTATCCGCTGACGATAGGCAAGATTAAGTCAGCAAAAGCGCTGCGGCATGCCGAAGAATGCACCAGATGCCGGTCAAAAGCACTGAATGGCGCGCTTTTCGTCCTTCGAATACGGTCTTCTCGTAGCATTTCGCGCTCCCGCGCGGCGGGACTCGACATTGCACGACGCGCTTCATTCAGGCCTTGACCTTCCAGTCATTGGAAGGTCGATACTGTTCCTTATGTGGGATCTTCGCGATCCCGGCCAGAACGGAGCGTTTCGATATGTCCACAGCAGCATCCGACCATCCGCGGACCGCGGAGTTGTCCGTCAGCGGGATGACGTGCGCGTCGTGCGTCGCGCGCGTCGAGAAAGTGCTTAAACGCGTGCCGGGCGTCGAAAGCGTCGCGGTCAATCTCGCGACCGAGAAGGCGACCGTGCACGCGAGCGCCGCCGTCACCGACGATCAGCTCGTCGCCGCCGTCGCCAAAGCCGGCTACGAGGCCGCGCCGATCCTGCCCGACGCCGCGCCGGAGCTCGCCGTTTCCTCCGGATTCGATCGCGAGCTCGCGGCCGTGCTCGCGTCCGCCGTGCTCACCGTGCCGCTGCTCGCGCCGATGTTCGGCCTCACGCTCGACCCGTGGCTGCAACTCGCGCTCGCGAGCGTCGTGCAGTTCGGCTTCGGCGCGCGTTTCTATGCGGGCGGCTATCGCGCGATGCGGGCGTTCGCGGGCAACATGGATCTGCTGGTCGCGCTCGGCACGTCGGCGGCGTGGGGCTTGTCCGTCTGGCAGATGTTCGCGCACGGCGGCATGACGGAGCATCTGTTCTTCGAGGCGTCGGCGGTCGTCATTACGCTGGTGCGCTTCGGCAAATGGCTGGAAGCGCGCGCCAAGCGCCAGACCGCCGACGCGATCCGCGCGCTCAACGCGCTGCGTCCCGACAAGGCCCGCGTGCGCGACCGCGACGATCCGGCGCGCGAACGCGAAGTGCCGCTCGCTCACGTGCGTATCGGCGATATCGCCATCGTGCGGCCGGGCGAGCGCGTGCCGGTGGACGGCATCGTGCGCGAGGGCCGCACGCACATCGACGAATCGCTGATTACCGGCGAAAGCCTGCCGGTCGCGAAGGAACCCGGCGCGCGCACGACCGGCGGCTCGATCAACGGCGAAGGCGTGATCGCGATCGAAACCACGGCGATCGGCGCGGAAACGACGCTCGCGCGCATCATCCGGCTGGTCGAATCGGCGCAGGCGGAGAAGGCGCCGATCCAGCGGCTCGTCGATCGCGTATCGGCGGTGTTCGTGCCGGCAATTCTCGCGATCGCGCTCGTCACGCTCATCGGCTGGCTGCTGCACGGCGCCGATGCAGAAACGGCGCTGCTGAACGCGGTCGCGGTGCTCGTGATCGCGTGCCCGTGCGCGCTCGGCCTCGCGACGCCGACCGCGATCATGGCCGGGACCGGCGTCGCGGCGCGTCAGGGCATTCTCATCAAGGACGCGCAGGCGCTCGAACAGGCGCACGCGATCAAGATCGTCGCATTCGACAAGACCGGCACGCTGACGGTCGGCAAGCCGGGCCTCGTCGCGTTCGATGCCGCGCCGGGGCAGGATCGGAGCGCAGCGCTCGGACTCGCCGCCGCCGTGCAGCGCATGAGCGAGCATCCGCTGGCGAAGGCCGTCGCCGCCGCCGCGAGCCACGCACCGCGCTTCGAGGCGAGCGCGGCGCGCGCGGTCGCCGGACGGGGCGTGGAGGCGAACGTCGGCGCGCGGCGCATCGCGATCGGCAGTGCGCGCTGGGTCGCGGAACTGGGTTTTGACGTGCCGCCGACGCTCGCCGCGCGCGCTCGCGAACTCGAAGCGCAAGGGAACACGATCTCGTGGCTGATCGATCTCGACGGAGAAGTCCTCGCGCTGCTCGCGTTCGGCGATACCGTCAAGCCGACCGCGCGCGATGCAATCGAACGTCTTGCGCGCATGCGCGTGAAGAGCGCGCTCGTCACCGGCGACAACGAAGGCAGCGCGCAAGCCGTCGCGCGCGCGTTGGGTATCGCGCCGGAACGCGTGTTCGCGCAGACCTTGCCCGACGACAAGGCGCGCGTCGTCGCGCAGCTCAAGGCGTCGAACGAAGGCATCGTGGCGATGGCCGGCGACGGCATCAACGATGCGCCCGCGCTCGCCGCCGCCGATATCGGCATCGCGATGGCGAGCGGCACCGACGTCGCGATCGAGGCGGCCGGCATCACGCTGATGCGCGGCGATCCGGCGCTCGTCGCGGACGCGATCGATATTTCGCGGCGCACGTATCGCAAGATTCAGCAGAATCTGTTCTGGGCGTTCGTCTACAACCTGATCGGCATTCCGCTCGCGGCGTTCGGCCTGCTCGATCCGATGTTCGCGGGCGCGGCGATGGCGTTTTCGAGCGTGAGCGTCGTCACGAACGCGCTCTTGCTGCGGACGTGGCGCGCTCAGGCCGGCGCGGCCGCTGACGAAGCGCGCGCCGGCAAGCCGATCACGCGGCCCGCGTAACGCGCGTCCTTCGGCGCGACCGCAGGTTCGGCGGCGATGCGCGCGGCGATGTCATCATCGAACGATGCGGATTTCGGCGCGCCGCTCGAATCGATGTGCATCAGCATCTGCTCGCACGCGCAAACGGCCTCCGTCGTGTCGCCTTCGAACATCTCCATATAGAGATGCACGCGCTTTTTGTCATGCGCGATCACGCGCCACTCGACGCGCACCGGCGCGCCCTCCTTGATCTCGCGCAGATACGTGACATGCGCTTCGAGCGTGTAGAGCGTGCGCTGGCGTGCGCGGCGGCCCGCGTCGTCGAGACCGATGCGGTCCATGAAGGCATCGGTCGCGAGGCTGTAGATCAGCATGTAGAACGCGTCGCGCAGATGGCCGTTGTAGTCGACCCATTCGGGTTTGACGGTGTCGCGATAGGTCATCGTGGTGCCTTGCGGTTCCGTTAGTCTTCGATCCCGTGACGCGCTTTCGCCTGCGCGATCGCCTCGATCACGCTGGCGATGCAGTCGTCGCGATAACGCTCCAGTTCCTTGATGCCGCGTCCGTTCGTCTGATTCGACGTACCGTCGACGACGCGGTCGATGAGTTCGTCGGTCAGTGTCGGCGCGACGAGTTTCGTCCACGGCAATTCGAGCGCGGGGCCGAACTGCTGCATGAAGTGTCGCATGCCCGCTTCGCCGCCCGCCAGCGTGTAGGTCAGGAACGTGCCCATGAACGACCAGCGGATGCCCGCGCCGTAGCGGATGGCGTCGTCGATTTCGCCGGTTGTCGCGACGCCGTCGTTGACGAGATGCAGCGCCTCGCGCCAGAGCGCTTCGAGCAGCCGGTCCGCGATGAAGCCGGGCACTTCCTTCCTCACGCGCAAGGGCCGCATGCCGATGGACGCGTAGAAGCGCATCGCGGCATCGATCGCTTCGCCGGATGTCGCTTCGCCGCCGAGCACTTCGACGAGCGGCAGCAGATACACCGGATTGAACGGATGCCCGACGACGCAGCGCTGCGGATTCACGGCGCGCGCGTAGAAGTCGGTCGGCAGAAGGCCGGACGTCGACGACGCGATGATCGCATCGGGCTTCGCCGCGCGGCTCGCGCGTTCGTGCAGCGCGAGCTTGAGTTCCTCGCGTTCGGGCGCGCTTTCCTGGATAAAGTCGGCATGGGCGACGCATTCCTCGACGGTATCGACGAAGCGCAATCGTTGTTGCGACGCGCCCGGTGCCAGTCCGACGCGCTCGAGCGCCGGCCACGCGTTCGCGACGTTCGCGCGCAGTTGCGCTTCGGCGCCGGGCGCGGGATCCCACGCGGTGACGTCGAGTCCTGCTCCGAGGGCGCGCGCCACCCAGCCGCTGCCGATCACACCCGCGCCGAGCGCGGCGAATTGCTTGACTTGCATGTCTTCGTGTCCTTGTCGGTTCAGGCGAATTGTTCCGCGATGCGTTTTTCCAGCAGGCGTTCGCCGCGCGCCGGGAGGCCGAGCTTCTTGCGGCCTTCCGCGGGCGTGAGCGCGCGTGCGCCGAGCCGCTCGATGATTTCCACCGCGCGCTGGACGAGCGCGCCGTTGGTCGCGTGCACGCCGCGATCGAGCCACAGGTTGTCTTCGAGACCGACGCGCACGTGTCCGCCGAGGAGCATCGCTTGCGCGACCATCGGCATCTGCATGCGGCCGATGCCGAAGCCGGCCCAATGCGCGCCGGGCGGGAGGTTATCGACCATGGCTTTCATCGTGCCGGTGTCGGGCGGTGCGCCCCACGGAATACCCATGCACAGTTGAAAGAGCGGCGGGTTGTCGAGCAGGCCTTCTTTCAGAAGTTGATTGGCGAACCACAGATGGCCCGTGTCGAAAATTTCCAGTTCGGGCTTCACGCCGAGTTCCTGGATGCGTTTGGCGCCGGCGCGCAGTTGCGCGGGCGTCGATACGTAGATGTAGTCGCCGTCGCCGAAATTGAGCGTGCCGCAGTCGAGCGTGCAGATTTCGGGCAGCAGTTCTTCGACGTGCGCGAGGCGCGTGAGGCCGCCGACGAGGTCGGTGCCTTTGCCGAAGCGCATCGGGTCTTCGCCGGCGCCGATCTCGAGGTCGCCGCCCATGCCTGCGGTGAGGTTGATGATCACGTCCGTGTCCGATGAGCGGATGCGGTCTACCACTTCGCGGTATAGCGCGGGGTCGCGGCTGCCTCTTCCTGTCTTCGGGTCGCGAACGTGGCAGTGGGCGACGGTGGCGCCCGCGCGGGCCGCTTCTATCGCTGCTTCGGCTATTTGCTTCGGCGTGACTGGGATGGAAGGGTGCTTGCCGGTCGTGTCGCCAGCGCCGGTTACAGCGCAGGTCACTATCACTTCGTAGTTCATTTTCGATGTCCTTTAGGGTTCCTGTATTTTTTCTTCGGCTTTCGTTAAGTCCTGATTTCGCGTCGGTCTATTAGCACTGCCCCTGTGCGGGGCGGCACTCACTTTCTTTGCTGCTGCAAAGAAAGTAAGCAAAGAAAGCAGCTTCCGATACGCCCGCGGTCACACGCAATTTGGGTAGTCCTCTCGTCGTTCGTGGGCTGCCTAAAGAGTGCCCTCAAACACCTAATCGGGCTTGGCTCGCGCACGGTCTGCCTCGTCGCACCACACACCAAACTGGTTCAGCACCAAATAGCTCCGGCCCGCTTCGCGGCCGACCGGTCAATCGGGTCCGCGCGTGCTTCGCTACTAACGTCTCAATCTCGCTGCACTTGCCGCACGTTGGTTTCCCTTGCATACCGGGCGGCAGCGCGTAGCGCTGTGCCGGAGCCATTTCGTGCCGAACCAGTGTCCTCAGCGTTTTCGGGCGGCAGACCGTGCGCGATCCAAGCCCGATTAGGTGTTTGAGGGCACTCTTTAGGCGAGTGCCGCCTGTGACGAGAGGACTACCCAAATTGCGTGTGACCGCGGGCCTGAAAAGCTGCTTTCTTTGGTTACTTTCTTTGCAGCAGCAAAGAAAGTGACTGCCGCCCCGCACAGGGGCAACGCTAATAGACCGACGCGATAACGGGATCCGGCAACAACAACGAGACCCGGCAACAACAACAAGAAAAACCTCAAAGCCCAAGGTATTGCCGAACCGCCGGCAGCCCATCCTTACCATCAAGAGTCTTCACGCCTGCGAGCCAGGCATCCAGCACCTGGGGGTTCTGCTTGAGATAGGCCTTGGCCGCCTCCTGAGGCCGCTCCTTGTTCATCACCGGCTGCATGAGCCGATTCTCGAGATCCGTCGTAAAGCGCAAATTGGAAACGAACTTCCCCGCATTGGGACAACGCGTCAGAAAATCCGTATTCGTCAGCGTATAAACGCGCGCTTCTCCGTAGTTCGGCCCGAACACGTCATCCCCGCCGGAGAGGTAATTGATCTTCATCTGGATGTTCATCGGATGCGGCTCCCAGCCAAGAAACACCACCGGCTTCTTCTCGCGGATCGCCCGCTCGACCGTCACCAGCATCCCCGCCTCGCTCGACTGCACGAGCTTGAACCCGCCCAACCCGAACTGATTCGTGTCGATCATCTTCTGAATCTTCGCGTTCGCACTGCTGCCAGGCTCGATGCCGTATATCGTGCCGCCCAGTTCGTCGCGATGCTTCGCGATATCCGCGAACGTCTTGATGCCCGCGTCATACGCATAGCTCGGCACGGCGAGCGTCGCCTTCGCGCCCGACAGATTCGGCGGCTCCAGCTTCTCGATGCTCTTCGCCTCCAGAAACGGCTCGACCGCCTTCTGCTGCACCGGCCACCAGTAGCCAAGCGACACGTCGATCTGCTTGCTCTTCAGCCCCGCGAGCGAAATCGGCACCGAGGCGACCGTCGTCCGCGGCGCATAACCGAGCCCCTCGAAGACGACCGACGCAAGCGCCGTCGTCGACGTGATATCGGTCCAGCCGATATCGACGAAGCGCACCGTGCGGCAACTCGCGTCCTCCGCGCGCGCACTCTGAGCGACGGCGAACGCCGCGCACGCGCCGGCGAAAAACAGTGTTGGAATCAGGCGTTGTCTCATTGCGAGGCTTCCGTTGAGGGTTGAACCGATGCGCCAGTTCGAATGCCGGCGTGCATACAAAGTACCGCCGCATAAAAGCGCCCGAACGCCCGCGTGCGACCGCGAGTTGACTGCTTGCGACCTGCGTCGCTTGCCGCTTCGCGCACGCGCCTTCGCATCCGCGTCTCGGCAAGATTGAAAGCAAATTGAAATCATGACTTCCTGCTCATATTCGAAAACTTCGCACCATGGCGTAAACACGCATTGGAATGAAAAAACGTCGCGAATTCAGTAGTTTTTCCGCTGTTCGGTATCCGAAGCATGGCCGTCGCCGTTGCGCAAGATCAATCTTTGCCGAAACGCCACGGTCTCTGTGGTTGGTCGCACATAGCGCCGACTTCCGGCCGGGTAATGTGCGGGAAAGAGATAGCTTGTCTCGGCAGTGACGCGGCTTCAGGAAATGCGATGGAGTTAGCCGCGAAGCTCGCCGATTACATAGCCGTTCGACACACGTCGCCCAAAACCAAGGTGCCTGGATAATGGACCGTCAAGACGCCATCCGAGAGAGCGCGCGGCTCTACGCGCGCGAACCGCTTTACCTGCCTTCCGCCGAACAGATATCCGCATCGCGCATGACGGCCTTCACGCAGGCCTTCGAAAAGGCAACCGGCGAGCGCTTCGCCGATTATTCGGAATTGCATGCTTACTCAGTGCGCGAATATCGCCAATTCTGGAAATGCTTTCTCGAATCGGCGCGCGGGCTCGAATGGTCGGGATCCGATGAACCGGTCTGCATCGGCAACCAATGCGAAACGGCACGGTTCTTTCCCAACATCGAACTGAATTACGCAGAAAATCTGCTCGGCAAACGCATCGCGCCCGACGACGCTCCCGCGATCACCTCCTGCTTCGCCGACGGACGCCGCATAAGCTATACGCGCGGCGAGTTGCGCGAGCGCGTCGTGCGCCTCGCGCAGACGCTCTCCGAGCTCGGCCTGAAGGAAGGCGATCGCGTGGTGGCGATCATGCGCAACGACTGCGACGCGATCACCGCCGCGCTCGCCGTGACCGCGCTCGGCGCAACGCTTTCGACAGCCGCGCCGGAAAACGGCGTGCAGGCGATTCTCGACCGCTTCGCCCCGCTCGATCCGAAGTTCATGTTCGCGCACACGATGCAGCGTCCGTTCGACACCGGCGGCTCGCTTTCGGGCCACGTCGCGGCGGTGGCCGCGCAACTGCCGACGCTCACGGACATCGTCTGTCTCGAAGATACCGAACTGCCCAGCACGGTGACGCAGCGTCAGCACGAGTTGCGCTCGCTGATCGCGCGCGGCGACGCGATGCGTTTCGACTGGAAGCGCTTCCCGTTCAACCATCCGCTCTTCATCATGTTTTCGTCGGGCACGACCGGCAAGCCGAAATGCATCGTGCACGGCGCGGGCGGCACGCTGCTCGAACACGTGAAGGAGCATCGCCTGCACAGCGATTTCGGTCCCGGCGACAAGCTCTTTTTCCACACGAGCTGCTCGTGGATGATGTGGAACTGGCAGATGTCGGTGCTCGCGTCGGGCGTGGAGATCGTCACTTACGATGGTCCCGTCGCCGCCGTCGACACGCTCTGGCGTCTCGTCGCGAACGAGCGCGTGACGGTCTTCGGGACGAGTCCCGCCTATCTGAAGATGAGCGAGGATGCGGGCATCGAGCCGGCCGGACAGTTCGATCTCTCGGCACTACGCGCGATGATGTCCACCGGCGCCGTGCTCTACGACTCGCAGTTCGAATGGGTGTACCAGCACGTCAAGCAGTTGCAGTTGCAATCGATTTCAGGCGGCACGGACATCATCGGCTGCTTCGTGCTCGGCAACCCGAATCTGCCCGTCTATGCGGGCGAAGCACAATGCCGGAGCCTCGGCCTCGACGTGCAGGCGTTCGATCAGGGCGCGAGCACGATCATGCCGGGCGAGCTCGTCTGCACGAATCCGTTTCCGTCGCGACCGCTCGGCTTCTTCGGCGACGACGACGGCTCGCGCTTTCACAAGGCGTATTTCGCGGCGAACGAAGGCGTGTGGACGCACGGCGACGTCATCGAGTTCTCGCCGCAAGGCTCGGCGCGTCTGCACGGCCGCAGCGACGGCGTGCTCAATGTGCGCGGCATCAACGTGAGTCCGGGCGAAATCTATCGCATCCTGAGCGAGATTCACGAGATCCGTCATGCGATGGTCGTCGCCCAGACCGGCGCGAACGCGGGCGATGCGGGCCAGCGCATCGTGCTCTTGCTCGTGCTGCGGCCGGGTGCGCAACTGAATGCGGCGCTCGCCGCGCGCGTGCGCCGCGATCTCACGCGACAAGGCTCCGCCGCGCTCGTGCCCGATGTGATCGTGCAGGTCGACGGCTTGCCCGTCACGCACAACAACAAGCCGTCGGAAGCGGCCGCGCGCGATGCCGTCAACGGCCTGCCCGCGCGCAACGTGTCGTCGCTCGCCAATCCCGAGTGTCTCGATCAGATTCGCGAGCATCCGTCGCTTACGCGCGTGAAGCGCGATCTGCCCGCGCCGGGCGATTCGATCGGATCCATCGAGGCGTATCTGTGCGCGCTCTGGGAACAGCATTTCAGCTTCTCGCCGATCGGCCGCGACGACAACTTCTTCGAGCTCGGCGGCCACTCGCTGCTCGCCGCGCGGATGCTCGCCGACGTGCAGCGCGCGACCGGCCGTGCATTGCCGCTATCGACGATGATCGTCGCGCCGACCGTCGCGCGCCTCGCCGCCGTCCTCGCATCCGAACCCGGCGCGCGCACCGCGGACTCGACGCTCGTGCAAATGCGTGCGGGCGTCGGCCGGCCGATCTTCATGGTGCACAGCATCACCGGCTCGGTGATGGAGTGCCTGACGCTCGCGGGCATGGTGCAGAACGAGCGGCCCGTGTACGGCCTGCAGGCGCTCGGCCTCGACGGCGATGAAGCGCCGCAGCACAGCGTCGAAGAGATGGCGCGCGGCTACGTGCTGCGCATCCGCGAAGTGCAGCCGAGCGGTCCTTATGCGCTCGTCGGCTATTCGTTCGGCGGGCTGGTCGCGTTCGAGATCGCGCAACAGCTCGTCGCGGCGGGCGAGAAGATCGAGATGCTCTGCCTGCTCGACACGTACATTCACACACATTGTCTGCCCTTCACGCTGTGGACGCGGTATCAGGCGGGCGTGCTCGTCGAACGTCTGCGCGAGTTGCGCTCGCTCAACGCCGGCGCGCGCCTCGGCTTCGTGCGCGGCAAGGCGGCGGCGATGACCAACCGCGTGCGCGGGCGCATGGGCAGGCCGACGACGCACCGGCAATCCGACGACGTCGCCGATCTTCCGCCTGTGCTGCGGCGCGTGCGCGAATCGATGAGCGCCGCGATGGCGACCTACAAGCCGCGACGTTATGACGGCGGCCCGATCGTCTACGTGCGCGCGACGATGCTCGACGACTCGCGCAGCGATCCGCTGCCGGTCTGGCAACGCGTCGCGAAGCACGGCGTGCGCGTGATGCCGGTCCTCGGCAGGCACACCGATCTCGTGGTGGAGCCGCACCTGAGCACGGTCGCCGCGACGCTCACGAACGCGCTCGCGAGCGCCTGAACCGCATCTTCGAGCAGTGCAATCCGGCCGCCCTTCGGGGCAAGCCGGATTGCGCGCGTTTTTTGCGCGCGCTAGGGTGGACGGCTTCTCTCATCGACGAGCCTTGCCAATCGATCCGATGTCCGCGCCCCACGATTTCCATTTCCTGCTGCTGCCCGAGTTCTCGTCGATCGGATTCATGTCCGCGATCGAGCCGCTGCGCGTCGCCAATCGCTTCGCGGGCGATCTGTATCGCTGGCACATTCTCAGCTTGGACGGCGGTCCGGTCGCCGCGAGCAACGGCATCACGCTCAACGCCGAAAGCGCGTTCGATCAGGTCAACGACGCGCGCACCGTGTTCGTCGTGTCGGGATTCGAGCCGCTCTCGCGCTACACGCGCGCGATCGGCGACTGGCTGCGGCGCCTCGATCGCGCGGGCGCGACGCTCGGCGGCATCGACACCGGCAGCTTCATCCTCGCGGAAGCCGGGCTGCTCGCGGGCACGCGCGCGACGCTGCACTGGGAAGCGGCCGCTGCATTCACCGAGCGTTATCCGGCGATCGCGACGAGTCAGGAGCTGTTCGAGATCGACACGCGGCGCATCACATGCGCGGGCGGCACGGCATCGATCGATCTGATGCTCGACGTGATCGCGCGCGAACACGGCGCGGAGTTGGCGGCGCAAGTGTCGGAGCAGTTCGTGCTCGGGCGCATCCGGCAGCGCTCGGATCATCAGCGGATGCAGATCGCCGCGCGTTACGGCATCCACAATCGCAAGCTGATTCAGGTGATCGAGCTGATGGAGCAGCATATGGAAGAGCCGCTGTCGCCCGATGCGCTCGCCGAATCCATCGGCGTGACGCGGCGTCAGCTGGAGCGGCTCTTCTGTGCATCGCTGAAGGACACGCCGACGCACTTCTATCTCGGCCTGCGTCTCGTGCGTGCGCGCGAGCTGCTTCACCAGACCGACATGTCGATTCTCGCGGTGTGCGTCGCGTGCGGCTTCGAATCGCCGTCGCATTTTTCGCGCACGTATCGCGCGCGCTTTCAGACGAGCCCGCGGCAGGATCGAAGCGCATTGCGCGCCGTCCCGTCCGCGCGGCTCGCGGCGGCTTAGAACGAGTGACGCATGCCTACGCGCACGTCGGCCTGCGTATTCGACGACGACGGCGTGAAGCTGTAGCCGATGACTGCATCGATGGGGCCGGACGCGCGCAGATAGTCGCCCGAGATATACACGTCGGTACGTTTCGAAAGCAGATAGTGCAGCCCGAGCGAGCCCTGATTCCAGTGATTGCCTTCGAAGCGCGTGTGCTGATAGCCGCCGTAGAGATTCAGGTCCGGCCTGAAGCTGTATGACGCGCCGCCTTCGTACACCTGCATGTGCGAGGTCTGGCCGAGGCCCTTGATCGTCGTGTAGGTGAAGTTGCCCGATAACATCAGGTTGCCGATGGTCCATGCCGCGCCCACGGCGAACGCGCCTTGCTTGTCGACGGGAAACGAGGTCGAGCTATAGAGATCGGTGACGGCCCCCGTCGCCGGATCGACCGATACCGTCGGCTGGCCGAGGAAGGTGCGCGCGCCGATCATCGCGTACGGATCGAACGCGTAGATGCCGTTCGGATTGTTGAGTTGCGTATAGGCCGCGCCGACGTTGAAGGTGTTCGCCGCATAGTGCGCGCCGACGCTCCACGCGCTGTTGCGATGGAAGTCGCCCGCCTGATTGCCGAACGAATACATGCCGCCGAAGGTGAAGCCGCCGATGTCGTTCGACAGGAACTTGATCGAGTTCGGCAGACGGTCGCCGTTCATGCGGTCGAAGTCGCCCTGGTGAATGGCGTAGCCGCTCGCCCACGCCGAGATGTTGTAGAGGTAGACGAACTCTTCGGTCATATCGAGCTGATTGCCGAGCGAGACGGTGCCCCACTGGTTCTTGAGGCCTACGTAGGCTTGCCGTCCGAATTGCGCGCCGCCGAAGCCGAGCTGGCCATTGCCGAGATGAAAGCCCGATTCGAGCACGAAGACCGCCTGCAATCCGCCGCCGAGATCTTCGGTGCCGCGAAATCCGATGCGGTTGCCATAGGAGATGCCGTCGTCGAACTTCACGACATGCGAGCCGCCCGTGTTGCTGACCCAGGTGACGCCCGCATCGAGAATACCGTAGAGCGTCACGCTGCTTTGCGCGTGCGCCGTCATCGGCATGTTCGCCGCGCCCGCTGCGAACGCGAGGCCTGCGATCCTTGCGGCATGTCTTTTTCTCATGTGCTGGTCCTTTGCTCGTCTCGATGTGTATTGCGTTGGAATAGGCGATGAAGCATCGCGTCGACGTCGTAAAAATAAAGGTCCATATATGCGCCGGCTCGACCCGGTGCGACGCAAATCTGTCTAGTTGCGACTACTGCAACATCGTGTTTCGCGTCAATAGAACGAATTCGTTTTCGGACATGCCCGATATGCGCGGCAGGGCTCGGCTCGCATACTTCGGAATCTGTAAAAAACCCGCATTACTCAAGCCTTGTTTCGGATTCGAACGACATGACTACCCGCTGCCTGAGCATCCATCAGACCGACGCACCCGAAGTCCTGACCAATCACAAGCACTACGCCGCCCGCATGGGCTACGAGCACGCGAGCATTTCGATGGCGGGCATGCCGTGCCCGTCCCAGCGTTTGTTGCTCAAGTACGAAGCGATCCTGCATCACTTGCGCCGGATGCCCGAGATGGCGCTGCTCGTCTGCATGAGCGAAGACTGCATCGTGCTCAACATGCTCCCGGTCGAGCCCATCGCAGAAGGCAGGCAGCACGCGCTCATGGCGGTTTCCGGCAACGACGACGGACGTCAGACGGCCGTGCAGATCTGGCGTAATACGGTCGAGGTGCGCAACCTCATCGTGTGGTGCATCGGGGAATGCAAGATCGGCAAAGCGCCGCAAAACGAAATCGCGATGCTTGCAGGGCTCGACTACATCGAGCCGCACGGTGAACGCGGCGGCATCATGGCTACGATGCACTGCGGTCCGCGCTACGATCCCATCTGGACGCAGTACCCCAACCTCTGGACCATCGTGCTCGGCGAGGAAGCGATCTACGGTTTCATCCCGGCGAGCTTTCGCAACGCGCTCGCCGAACACATCAACGACTGTCAGCAGAAGGGCGTGCCGCTGTTCCAGCTTCCGGCGCAAAGCGAAACGCCGCATGAAGAGTTCAGCGTCTATAACCCCGGCAAGTCCATCGCCTTCATCACGTACTACACGCCCAACGTGCGTGCGTACGGCGCGATCGCCGAGCAGAACATGCGGCGCTATTGCGAGCGCCACGGCTATACGCTTTACGTCTATCGGCAGACGCCCGCCGAAGGCGTGCCCGGCGCGACCGGCACCTGGCTCAAGCCGTGGTTCCTGCGCAAGCATCTGCCGCATCACGACTGGGCGATCTGGGTCGATGCCGACATCCTCTTCTTCGATCAGCGCAAGCCGATCGATCCGCTGCTGGACGGGCGCGACATTCTCGCGGCGCACGATATCGGGCCGTGGATCATCAATGCCGGCGTGCTCGGCTTTCGCCGCAAGCCCGCGGTCCTGGCGTTCGTCGACGAAATCCACGAGCATGTCAGCGCCGCGCCCGACAAATCGAGCACCTATGCGAACGGCGGCGATCAGACCATCATCGCGAATCTGCTGACGGACCGTCTCGGCTGGAAGCTTGAACACGGCCTCGACTGCCTGAGCATCAATACGCCGTGGTACTTGCACCAGGCGGACAGCCTGATGCTCCACTTCATGGCGATCCAGACGCCGATGCGCGCCGTCGTGATGGCCGCACAGGAACGCGCGAGCATTCAGCTCGGCTGATCCCTCACTTCACGCCGAGCGCGGTCTGAACGGCTTCCAGGCCGTTTCCGCCGCTCGCCGTGGTCACGCCGTCCAGCCACGATTTCAGCAGCTCCGGATGACGCTTCAGCGCATCCGTGGCCGCTGCATCGACATTCGTTTTCTTCTCCAGCACATCCGTGATGACGCCGTTCTCCAGATCGACGTTGAACGCCATCTGTTTGAACAGCCTGCTCACGTTGGGGCATTGCTGCTCGTAGCCGCTGCGCGCCACGGTGTTCACCGTCGCGCCGCCATAGTTGGGGCCGAAGTATTTGTCGCCGCCATCGAGATAGGCGAGCTTGAACTTCGTGTTCATCAGATGCGGCTCCCACGCGAGAAACACGATCCACTTCTTGTCGCGCACCGCCCGCTCCACTTGCGTGAGCATCGCGGTTTCGCTCGATTCGACCAGCTTCCAGTCGCCGAGACCGAAGGCCTTGTCATCGACCATGCGCTTGATGTTCTGATTCGCCGGCGCGCCCGGTTCGATGCCGTAGATGCGGTTATCGAACTTGTCGGCGTTCTTCGCGAGGTCCGCGAACGAATGCACGCCCGCCGCCGCCACATAGTCCGGCACCGCGAGCGTGAACTTCGCATTGGAGAGATTCGGGCGCACGACGTCGATCGATTTCTCTTCGAAGAACGGCTTCACGAGCGGCGCCTGCGCGGGCATCCAGTTGCCGAGAAACACGTCGATCTGCCCTTTCTTCATGCCCTGATACGTGATCGGCACCGACAGGTTCGCGACGTTCTGCCGATAGCCGAGCGCCTTGAGCACGATGCCGCTCATCGCATTGGTCGCGTCGATATCGGTCCAGCCCGGCCCCGCCATGCGGACCTGCGTGCAGGACTGCGGCTCGGCGGCAAACGCATGCGAAGCCACGCAAGCCAGCGCGGCGGCGAAGAGCGCGTGGATGAAGCCCTTTTTCATGGTGCATTCCTGTCGTGTGTTGTGGGGATGCGATCGATGCGTCAGTGCTCGACGGCGGGGAAACGCGCCATCGCTTCGAGATCGTCCAGATCGATGTGATTGCGCATGTAGCGCTGGCTCGCATCGACGTGAGGCTGCCAGTCCCATGACTGAATCGTGCCCTGCGTCGTCGCCGCGAAATGGAAATGGCGGCGGCGCTGACTCTTCAGCACATCCCGATGCAGCGCATCGAGATTCCAGCGGCGCGCGATCTCCGCGCGGAATTCGGCCACGCGCGCGGCGTGACGCTCATCGCTTGCGAGATTCTCGCGCTCGAACGGATCGGCTTCTACATCGTAAAGCTGATCCGGATCCACGCTCGAATGAATGAACTTGAAGCGCCCGCGCCGGATCATCACGATGGGCGCAATCGCGCCTTCCGCGAGATATTCGCCGATGGCTTCGTCGTGCCCGCCGGTCTCGCGCAAGTGCGGCACGAGGCTTTGACCGTCGATGCTGTCGGGCCACGCTTGCGGCGCTTGTCCGCGCGCGAATTCGACGAGCGTCGGCAGCACATCGAGATGCGAGACCGAATCCTTCACGCGATGCGCGCCAAACCGCTTCGGCGCGTGCACGATGAGCGGCACGCGGCAGCCGCCTTCGAAGAACGTCATCTTGTACCAGAGGCCGCGCTCGCCGAGCATCTCCCCGTGATCCGACGTGACGACGATGATCGTATCGTCGGCGAGACCGGCCTCGTCGAGCGCTTCGAGGATCGATGCGAACTGGTCATCGACATACGACACCGCGCCGTAGTACGCGCGCCGCGCATTGCGGATTTGCCGGTCCGTCGGCGGCGTGCGATCCGCTTCGTACACATGGCGCAGGCGCTTCGAATGCGGATCGCAGGCATCGAGCGAATCGCGATACGAAGGCATGTCGATGTCTTCATCGCGATACGCGTCCCAGTACTTGCGCGGAATCGCATACGGATCGTGCGGATGCGTGAGCGATGCGACCATCATGAACGGACGCGCGTCCTTGCCCGCGTTGCGCTCGCGCGCGATGTCGAAGAGCTTTTGACGCGTGGTGAAGGTCACTTCGTCGTCGAAGTCGAGTTGATTGGTACGCACGCATGGGCCCGCGTCTATCACGGAGCTCATGTTGTGATACCACGTCGGGCGCGCATCGGCGTTCTGCCAGTCGGGCGTCCAGCCGAAATCGGCGGGATAGATATCGGTCGTGAGACGTTCCTCGAAGCCGTGCAACTGATCCGCGCCGCAGAAATGCATCTTGCCGGAGAGAATCGTGCGATAGCCTTCGGCGCGCAGATAGTGCGCGAAGGTCAGCGTTTCGGACGGGAATTCGGCGGCATTGTCGAATGCGCCGATGTTCGAAGGCAGCTTGCCCGCGAGAAGCGAAAAACGCGAAGGCGCGCACAGCGGACTCGCGCAATACGCGGATTCGAACACGACGCCTTCGCGCGCGAGCGCATCGATGCGCGGCGTCTTCGTCACGCGATTGCCGTATGCGGCGAGTGCGAAGGGCGTGAGCTGATCGGCCATCAGTACAAGGATATTTTGTTTCGTCTCAAGCATGACTGCGTGCCTCGAATAGAATCGTTGATTGAGCGTTGGGTGTCACTATTGCCGTTCAAATCGCGGCTGTGAAGACAGCAAAACGTTATGCGTTCATAAGGGGGAGTTATGCCGCGGCCGGACCGCCTGCCACCGATGCAGGCGTTACTGATGTTCGAATCCGCCGCGCGGCACGCGAGCTTCACGGCTGCCGCGCGCGAACTCGGCTCGACGCAGCCCGCGGTGAGCCAGCGCGTCGTGCAGTTGGAGGAATCGCTCGGGGCGGCGCTGTTCGAGCGCGGGCATCGCGGGGTCACGCTCACGGACGACGGCACGCGTCTTTTCGATGCGGTGCGTCGGGGACTCGACGTGATTCGCGCGGCGACGTCGGACATCCGCTCGCGTCACGCGCAACGCACGCTCACGCTGTCGACGGATTTCGGCTTCGCCACATACTGGCTGATGCCGCGCCTGCCGCAATTCAAGGCGCTGATGCCCGATGTCGACGTGAAGATCATCACGTCGCAGAGCTTGCCGAGCGCATCGGGCGATCATGCCGATGTGGTCATCGTCTTCGGCGACACGCATGCCGAATGGAGCGGTCAGAGCGCCGTGAAGCTCTTCGCCGAACGCGTGATGCCGGTGTGCAGCCCGGCGCTGATCGCGGGAAAAAGCGCGCCCGTATCGCCCGCCGATCTATCCGGGCTGCCGCTCTTGCATCTCGAACCGACGCTGCCCGAGCGCTGGCTTTCATGGAGCGCGTGGTTCGAAGCGCACGGCCTTGCCGCGCCGCCGACGCAGGGCGGCTTCACGTTCAACAGCTACGCGCTCGTCGCGCACGCCGCGGTGATGGGCCAGGGCGTCGCGCTCGGCTGGGCGCCGCTCATCGACGAACTGATCGCGACGGGCCAGCTCGTCGCGCTCTGCGATGCGCCGCTCGTCACCGATCGGGGCTACGTGCTCGTGACGCCGCGCGAGCCGTCGGCGGCGGTGCGGGCGTTCAGCGAGTGGCTGCTGGACGAATGCGACGTCGTCGGCTGACGCTTTCGTACTATTTGCGCGGCGGTTCGCTTCTATCCGGAAGGCGCGCGCGTTTGCTCTACTAGCGCGTACGCTCGCCGCATTTCGCGGCGCTGCAACCATTCGAATGTGGAGCACGCATGGCAGCCGATTCCCGCTTTGATCAACTCGTGCTTACCGTTTCGTGCCCGAGCGCGGCGGGGCAGGTCGCCGCGATCGTCGGCTTTCTGGAGCGGCATCACGGCTATATCGACGAACTCACCGTCTTCGATGACGATCTCTCCGAGCGCTTTTTCGTGCGTTGCGTGTTTCATGGCGCGCGTCCCGAGGAGGCGCTCGATCTCGCGATGCTGAAGCGCGAATTCGAGCCTATCGCCGAGCGCTTTGCGATGTCGTGGGCGATGCACGATCTCGCCGTGCGGCCGAAGGTGCTGCTGATGGTGTCGAAGCTCGAGCACTGTCTTGCGGATTTGCTGTTCCGCTGGCGCATGGGCGAGTTGAAGATGGATATCGTCGGCATCGGGTCGAATCATACGGATCTGGCGCATCTGGCGGGGCAGCATGGCTTGCCGTTCCATCATCTGCCGATTACCGCCGATACCAAGCCGCAGCAGGAAGCGCGCTTGCTCGATCTGTTCGATACGTCAGGCGCGGAGTTGATGGTGCTTGCGCGGTATATGCAGATTCTTTCAGGCGAGACGAGCCGCAAGCTGGCGGGGCGTGCGATCAATATCCATCACTCGTTCTTGCCTGGGTTCAAGGGGGCGAAGCCTTATCACCAGGCGCATGCGCGTGGGGTCAAGCTGATTGGCGCGACCGCGCATTTCGTCACCGACGATCTCGATGAAGGACCGATCATCGAGCAGGAAGTTGAGCGCGTCGATCATTCTTATGGACCGGAGCGGTTGTTGGCGACAGGGCGGGATGTGGAGTGCCTTGCGCTTGCACGCGCGGTTAAAGCGTTTATTGAGCGGCGGGTTTTTATTAATGGCGAGCGGACTGTGGTTTTGCGTTGAGGTTTTTGCGCTCCGGGTTAGCTTGCTTTGCTGTTTTCGCTGGATTCCATATTCGCTTGGCTAGGGTTTCGCCGGATCCCGTTTTCGTGGCGGTCTATTAGCACTGCCCCTGTGCGGGGCGGCAGTCACTTTCTTTGCTGCTGCAAAGAAAGTAACCAAAGAAAGCAGCTCGTCACCGCCCGCGGTCACACGCAATTTGGGTAGTTCTCTCGTTCCAGGTGGCACTCGCCTAAAGAGTGCCCTCAAAGGACTAACGGGGCTTGGATCGCGCGCGGTCTGCCGCCCGAAAACGCTGAGGACACTGGTGCAGCACGAAAGAGCTTCGGCACAGCGCTACGCGCTGCCGCCGGGTATGCAAGGGAAACCAACGTGCGGCACTTGCGGAGAGATGGAGACGTTAGTAGAGAAGCACGCGCAGACCCGATTGACCGGTCGGCCGCGAAGCGGGCTGGAGCTATTTCGTGCTGAACCCGTTTGGTGTGTGGTGCGATGGTTCAGACCGTGCGCGATCCAAGCCCGGTTGGGCCTATGAGGGCACTCTTTAGGCAGCCCACGATGGACGAGAGGACTACCCAAATTGCGTGTGACCGCGGGCGTATCAGTAGCTGCTTTCTTTGCTTACTTTCTTTGCAGCAGCAAAGAAAGTGAGTGCCGCCCCGCACAGGGGCAATGCTGATAGACCGACACGAAAACGGGATCCGGCGAAATCAAAAGCCAAGAGCCAAAAGCCAAAAGCCAAAAGCAAAACCCCAAAAAAAAGCGCCGCAGGCATAACCCACGACGCTCAGCGTTTGCCCAAACGCCCAAAGACCCAAAAAACCCAACGAAAAAAATTACTTAGTCCAGGACTCCACCCGATCCCCATGCGCGCTGATCCACGCATCCGCCGCCGCCTGCGGCTTCTCTCCATTTTGCGTCGCCAGCATCACGCTATCGATCTCACCCGGCTTCCACTGAAACTTCTTGAGGAATGCCACCACCTGCGGCGCCTTCTTCTCCAGCTCCGGATTGATCACGTTATCGACGTGCTCCGACTCACCGAACACCTTCTTCGGATCCTCGAGGAACTTGAGCTTGTACTTCGCGAACATCCAGTGCGGCTTCCAGCCCGTCACGATGATCGGCTTATTGGCCGCTTCGGAACGCGCCAGTTCCGCCGTCATCGCCGAACCCGAACTCGGCAGCAGCTTGTAGTCGAGGTTATAAGCCTTGATCGCTTCGCTCGTCTTCTGCATCACGCCCGCGCCCGCATCGATGCCCACGATGCGCGAATCGAATTCCGCCTTCTTCGCCTCGAGATCGCTCAAGCTGTTGACGTCGACGTTCTCCGGCACGATCAAGCCGATTTTCGCGTCCTGAAAGTTCGGACCGAGATTCACGACCTTCGACTTGAAGTTGTTCCAGTACGCGCCATGCGTGACCGGCAGCCACGCCGACAGCGTCGCGTCGAGATCGCCGCGCGCCACGCCCTGCCACATCACGCCCGCGGCCACCGGCACCAGTTGCACCGGATAACCCAGCTTCTTCTCGATCACGCGCGCCGCCACGTTCGACGTCGCCACGCTATCGTCCCAGCCCTCGACATAACCGATTTTGATCGTCGGCTTATCCGCGGCGTTTGCCATCAGGCTCGATGCGAGGGCGGCGCTCATCGCCCCCAAAACGAGCATTCTTCTCATCGGTTTCATTTGGTTTCCCCTTAGCGGCCCCACGCCGTGTAGCGAACAGAATCACCAGCCAGAATTGACGCGTAGCGCACTTTTCCGACACTCAGTTGTCAAGAAACGACGCGCCCCTCAGGGCTTACTTGTCGACGACGAGATCGCTCATAGGCTTGCTGCAGCACAGCAGCACCATGCCCTGATCGATCTCGCGCTGACGTATGCCGCCCGCATGCTTCATGCTCACTTCGCCCGACACGAGCTTGACCTTGCACGTCCCGCACATGCCCTGCGTACACGACGATGGCAAGCGCACGCCCGCCTTCTTCGCCGCATCGAGCACATGTTCGTTGCTGCCGCATTCGATGTCGCGCCGGCTCTTCGCGAAGCTCACCTTGAACTTCGTATCGACGACGGGCGCGGCTTCAACAGGCGCTTCGATGATCTCGACGGGCTCTGTCGGCGCAGGCGCAAAGCCGCCCGCCTCCTCGCGCGCTTCGACGAAATCCGTCTGCGTCGCAAGGGCCTCGGCGACATGCGCCGTCGTCAGTTCAGCCGCGACTTCCTCGACGACGCCGAACGAGAAGCTCTCCTCGTGATAATGCTTGCGATCGAAACCACCTGCATCGAGCAGATCGCGCACCGCCTTCATATACGGCGCCGGGCCGCACGTGAAGACTTCGCGCTCGAGAAAGTCCGGCGCGATCAGCTTCAGGAGCGGCAGCGTGAGAAAGCCCGTCACGCCCGGCCAGTTCGTGCGCGTGCCGACCCCCTCGCACACGAACGCCGTGCGGAAGTTCTTGTGATTCGACGCGATGAGATCGAGCTCGCGCGCAAAGATGATGTCATCCGGCGTGCGCGCGCTATGCACGAACACGATGTCGGCATCGTCGCCGAGTTCGTGATGCGCGCGGCTCATCGACATGAGCGGCGTAATGCCCGAACCCGCCGACAAGAACAAATACTTGCGCGCCGGATGACGCGCGCACGTGAATTCGCCCGATGGCCCGAGCACGCGCACCGTCGATCCCGCGACGAGGTTATCGTGCAGCCAGTTCGACACCGGTCCCCCCGGCACGCGCTTCACCGTGATGGAGATCGTGTGCGGGCGCGTCGGCGCGGACGAGATCGTATAGCAGCGATTGATCTGCTCGCCGTTGATCTCGAGCTCCAGCGTGATGAACTGCCCCGGCTCGAAGACGAACGTGCGCTCACCCGGCGCCTTGAAGAAAAAGCTCTTGACGTCGTGCGTCTCCTGCCGGACGTGACAGCAGACGAGCGTCTCGTCCGTGTCGCAATTCCAGCGCACGGGCAGCGTCCCCCAGAACTTCGGCTGGGTCACGCGGCTGTCGGTCGGCTCGAAAGTAGCCTGATCGCGCATCATGTTCTACTCCTGCTACGAGGCTGTCAGCGCATGAAGGAAACGACTTTCTCACCGAGCGACGCATCGACGCCGTGCTCGGGCGTATCGGCGTAATCGGCAAGACGTCCGATGTACCACTCGCAAAACTTCTCGACGAGACCTTCCGTGAATGGCGAGTACGGACCCGGTTCGTAGGCGTTGCTCGCGACGCCGAGTTGCGAATACTCGACGAGCGTGCGGTCCTGATCGTTCGTCGCGCGCCACACGGCGGTGAGATTGTCGACGTCGTAATCGATGCCTTCGCGCGCGTCCTTGTGCACGAGCCACTTCGTGCGGACGAGCGTTTCCCCCGATGCAAGCGGAATCACGCAGAACGTCACGATGTGATCGCTCATGAAGTGATGCCACGAGTTCGGCTGCGTCCAGAACGACAAGCCGCCCAGGTCCGCGCGCTCGAAGCCGCCGAGCAGTTTCTTCGATGCGACTTTCGCATCGAGCGTCTGCGATTCGCCATCGCGATCGAGCGGCAAACGTTGCGTGCGAAAGCCCGTCACGAGATCGGCGAGGCGTTCGATTTCCGCGGACGGCAGGCACATCGCTTCCCATTGCTTCGTGCGCTCTTCGACGGTCTTCTCGAACGCCGCCATGCCTTCTTCGTTCGCGGGCGAGCGCTGATAGCCGAAGCCGTATTCGTAAAGCGAAATGGTCAGCTCTGGATGATTCGCGACGCAGTGATAGCACTCGCGATTGTTCTCCATCGTGAGCTTCCAGTTGCCCTTCTCGACGATATCGATGCTCGCCGCGATCTTGCAATCCTTCAGACCGTGCGGCGCGAGATACGGCTCCATCGCTTCGCGCATCACGGCGAAATCGGCGGGCGGTTCATCGGCGAGACAGACGAAGATGAGGCCCGCGAGATTCTGCACATGCACCTTCTTCAGGCTGTGCTTGCAGCGGTCGAACTGTTCGCCCATGTGCTCGGCGAACATCAGATCGCCGGAGAGGTTGTAGGTCCAGCTGTGATACGGGCACACGATATTGCCGAGCGAGCCCTTCTCCTGATTGCACAGGCGCGCGCCGCGATGCCGGCACACGTTGTAGAAGGCGCGTATTTCCATATCGTCGTCGCGCACGATCAGGATCGAATCGTTGCCGATCTCGATCGTCGTGTAATCGCCCGGCTCTGGAATGTCCGGCTCGACGGCGACCTGAATCCAGGTCTTGCGGAAGATGGCATCGAGGTCGAGCGCGTGAATCTCTTCGCTCGTGTAGAACGGCGCCTCGAGCGTGTGGCCCTTTTTGCGGCGTTCGATCATTGCGCGAACGTCTGCCGAAACTTTCATCGTGTGCACCTGTATGTGGGTCGATGTGGGTCGAGAAATCAGTAATCGACGAGTTGATGCTCGCGCAAATACGCCAGAATCACTTGTGCTTTTTCGACGGAACTCCCTTCAATTACGACGCTTCCGCCGCGGCTTTCGGTCGTCGTCGCGCCGAGCATGCGCGCGTGGCCCGAGCGCTTTTCCGGCGCGGCGAGTTTCTTGGGCTTGGCCGTCACCGGGCCGATGCGCCACGCCGTGCTTTCCTTGTCGACGGGCGCGCTCGCGGCGACCGGCGCGACGTGGCCTTCGCGCATGCGCGCATAGGCGTAGCGCGGCGCGGCGTTGGCCAATGGATGCACGGCGACGAGCGCGGGCAGCGGCGCGCGCACGCGTCGGCGCAAGCCCTTCGGCATGAACTGGCGCACTTCGACGCCTTCCTTCGTCACGCTGACATCGACGGCCGCGCCGACGAGCGGAACGTTCAGCGCATCCGCGAGCTTGTACGGCAGCGTGCCGCTGTCGTAAGCGCCTTCGGCGCGCGTGCCGGTGAACACGAGCTCGTAGCCCGCAAGCCTTTGCGCGAGGGCCGCACACGCATCGCCTTGCGTGTTGAGCACTTCGACTTTCGACGCGCCGAGCGCGAGATATTCCTGCAACGCCGGATTAGCCGGATCGCCCGCGTGCAACACGTCGAGTTGCGCGCCGTGCGTCTTCGCGATGCCGATGGCGATGGTCAGCGCGGCGGCGTCGTTGCGGCTGTAGCGCGCCGCGCCGCTGACGGGATGACGTCCGGTGGAGACGAGAACGGCGATCTTCATGCAGCGACTCCTTCGGCGATGTGCGCGGTCTGCGCGATCGATCCGCCGCCGGCACGCGCGGCGCGTGCGGCGGCGGCGGCATCGGTCAGTGCCTTGATCGTTTCCTGCGTGTCCGCGACGATCGTCAGATTCGCGCGCTTCGCGATCGGCGCGCTGGCGTCGAGATTCACGGCGATGACGTGGCGGCAATCCTTGATGCCCTGCAAGTGCTGAACCGCGCCCGAAATGCCGAACGCGATATACACGCTCGCCTCGACGGTCTTGCCGGTCGCGCCGATCTGCTTGTCGCGCGTGAACTTGCCATCGTCGACGGCGACGCGGCTCGCGCCGATCGCCGCGCCCAGCGTGCCCGCGAGCGCTTCGAACGCGGCGATGTCCGACACGCCGTTGCCCGCCGACACGATGAAGTCCGCTTCCTCCAGCGCGACCTGCGCCGCGTCCATCTCTTCGATGCCGAGATCGACGTAAGCGCTCGCTTTCGCCGCCGGCACGATGCCTTGCGGATTCATCGCCTCGCCCGCGCCGACGAAGGGCAGCTTCGCATCGACGGCATGAGCTGCAAGCAAAACCATGTCGGGCAATGCACGCGATGCAAGCGCGCGACCCGCCTGTGCATACGACGCGACATGCGCTGCATCGATTTCGACGACCTGCGTCGCGATGGACGCATCGGCGCGTGCGGCGTAGCGGCGGCCGAGATCGCCGTCGCCGGTTGCGTTGTCGGGCATGAAGATATGCGCCGGTCGGAACGCAGCGACGCAGGCGGTCAACGCGCGCACTTCTTCGTCGGGCGCGTAGTTGCGGCGATCGAACTCCGGCAGCGCGACGTAGCGATCCGCGCCGAGCACGGCGGCATCGTCCTTGAACTCGCCGAACGCGATCAGCACGACTTCGGTCTGATCGTCCGCGAGCAAGGCGGCCGCCGCGAGCGCCTGGCGCGCGTGATCGTCGAGCGCGCCGCGATCCGTGTGCGCCGCGACGAGCAGCGAACGCGTCGCGGGCTTCGTCGTGCGGCGCGGCTTCGTCGCTTCCTTGTGGCCGCCGTGCGTGAAGTTCAGCACGACGCCATTGCCGATTTCGCCGAGCGTGATGCGCTTCAGTCCATCGGCCGTGATGACGAAGGGACGGCGCGGATCGATTCGTTTGATGTCGTTGTTCATCGCTTCACTCCAAGGCCGCAGCGACGAGTTCCGCCACGTCGAGCACTTCGGGACGAGGACCGACCACGCCTTCCAGCATCGCGGTGCATTGCGGGCAACCGACCGCGACGACTTCCGCGCCGACCGACTTCGCATCCGCGATGCGGATATCGGGAATGCGCTGCTTGCCGGGGATATCCGTCAGCGGCGCACCGCCGCCACCGCCGCAGCAACGCGCGCGCATGCCATGACGCTCCATCTCGACGACCTTGATGCCAATGGTCTTCAGCAACTTGCGCGGCGCCTCCGTCTCGCCGTTGTAGCGGCCGAGATAGCACGGATCGTGGTACGTGATTTTCTTGTCCGCGAGCACGGCGGCGGCCTTCGGCGTGAGCTTGCCGCTCGCGACGAGCTCCGCCATGAACGCCGTGTGATGCTGCACTTCGTAGTAGCCGCCAAGCGCGCGATATTCGTTGCGCAAGCTATGCAGCACATGCGGATCCGCCGTGACGATGCGACGGAACTGGTATTGCGACAGCGTGTTCATCAGCTTCGATGCGCATTGCTGGAACGTGGCTTCGTCGCCGAGACGCCGCGCCGTGTCGCCCGTATCCGTTTCGACGCCGCCGAGCACCGCGTAATCGACGCCCGCCTTGTTCATCACTTTTGCGAGCGCGCGCAGCGTGCGCTGATAGCGCATGTCGAATGCGCCTTCGCCGGCGATCAGCAGAACATCGACAGGGCGTCCCGGCTGCGCGACCTGCACTTGCAAATCCACCGACCAGTCGTAGCGCGCGCCGATATCGAAACCGTTCTGACTGCCGGTCTCGCGCAGGTTCGCGAGCGTGATCGGGCCTTTGCCGGGCACATCGCCTTCGACGAGCGTTTGATTGCGGCGCATGTCGACGATCGCATCGACGTGCTCGATCAGCATCGGGCACTCCTGCACGCACGCGCGGCACGTCGTACACGACCAGATCGTGTCCGCTTCGATCATCTGCGAGATGAGCGGCTTGGTCGGACCGCCGGAATGCCTGCCGACGGGAATGCCGGGTGTCGGGCTACCCGCGTATTGCGAGTCCGATCCGCCGACCATGCCGACGACCAGATCCTGAATCAGCTTCTTCGGATTCAACGGCTGACCCGATGCGAACGCGGGACACGCGGCCTCGCACTTGCCGCACTGCACGCAGGCATCGAAGCTCAACAACTGATTCCAGCGAAACTCGACCGGCTTGCCGACGCCATATTCCTTCGCATCGAGCACGGGCTTCTTGAGCGCCGTCGGCGGCACGACTTCGCGTTCGTTCTCGTCCTTCGCGTGAAAACGCTCCTGACGCGGATGAAAGGCGAGATGCAGCAGACCCGCCATCGCGTGCTTCATCGGGCCGCCTTGCGCCGCGCCGAAGGTCATCGTGTACGCGCCCGCCGCGATCAGCAACGCGACGATGATCGCGAGCGCGCCGGACATCCACGATGCAGGCAGCAGCATGAACAACGCGAGACCGAGCGCGAACGAACCGAGCAGCAACGGCAGGCTGTCCCACGGTCCATGCGACAGACGCGCGGGCACGTCCTTCGCGCGACGCCGCTTGTACACGAACATCGCACCGACGAACATGATGATCGCCGCGAGGAAGATCGCGCGATCGAGCCACACCGAATAGATCGCGAGACCGTAGTTGACGAAGACGAGCGCCATCGCGAGGATCGCGCCACCCGCGGTCGCGACGTGCGTCTTCGCGATATACGGATCGCGCGCCACGACATGATGCAGATCGACGAAATAGCGCTTCGGAATGGTCAGCAGATTCGCCCATCCATAGGCGCCGGCCGTCGTCGCGCGGCCTTCGCGCCAGTACGCTGCGCGCTTGAGCAAGGCGAACGCGAGGCCCGCCATCGAAAGCCACAACAGCGCGGTGATGACAAACACGGGGTTCATCGTCGAATACCTCGTCAGAAGTCTTTGCAGAGGCGCAGCGAATCGTAGATCGCGCTGTGGATGTTGTGCATCGAGATGCAGTCGCCGACGCGGAACAACAGGAAGCGTCCGTTCCCGAGCTCTTCGCTCAACGACGGCTGCGGTAGCGATGCGAACAGCGTGTGCACGTCGATCTGTCCGCGATTGAGCGACTCGGGCTTGAGCTTCCAGTAGAGCGCGTCGTTCGGCGTGATGCCGTTCTCGATCACGACCTGATCCACCGCGCGCTCTTCCTGCTCTTCCGTGTACTCGTTGCGGATCACGGCGATCTTCTTGCCGTTTTCCTCGTAGACCTTGTCGAGCCAGTAGTTAGGCGTATGAATGACGCCTTGCGCATAGAGACGGCGATAGAAGATCGGGAACGTGGTGCCGCCGGTGTCGTCGGCGACTTTGACATCGGGCGTGACGATCTCGACGTTATTCCCGCGCGACGCGATGAAGTCCGCTACGCCCGCGCCCGCATGAGTCGATACGCCGTCGTAGACGAGCACGTTCTTGCCCGGCTCGACCTTGCCCGAAAGAATGTCCCACGAACTCACGGCGAGACCTTCTTCGACGCCCCACGCAGGGACCTGATCGGTGAACGACGAACCGCCCGTCGCGAGCACGACGATGTCCGGCTTTTCGGCCATGATCATCTTCTCGTCGGCGGCGACACCGAGACGGCGATCGACGCCGAGGCGCTTCGTTTCCATGTCGAACCAGCGCACGATGCCGGCCATTTGCTCGCGCTGCGGCGCTTTCGCGGCGAGCATGATCTGACCGCCGACATAATCGTTCTTCTCGAACAGCACGACATCATGACCACGCGAACGCGCGACGCGCGCCGCTTCGAGACCGGCAGGCCCCGCGCCGACCACGACAACCTTGCGCTTCGGCCCGCGCGTCTTTTCGATGACGTGCGGCATCGTCTGTTCGCGCGACGTCGCGGCGTTCTGCACGCACAAAACGTCGAGACCGTTGTACTGGCGATCGATGCAATAGTTCGCGCCGACGCACTGCTTGATTTCGTCTTCGCGGCCATCGCGAATCTTGATGACCATATGCGGATCGGCGATCTGCGCGCGCGTCATGCCGACGAGATCGACCATGCCGTTTGCAAGCAGACGCTCGGCCTGTCCCGCATCGCGAATGCTTTGCGCATGCATGATCGGCAGCTTCACGACCGACTTGATGCCCGCGGCGAGATGCACGAACGGCTCGGGCGGCAGCGCCATCGGCGGCATGCAGTTGGCGAGCGTGTTGTGCGTATCCGCGCCCGAACCGATCACGCCGACATAATCGATGAGGCCGCTTTCGGACATCGCCTGCGCGATCTCCTTGAGGTTCTCGTGCGAGAGACCGTCTTCATGAAATTCGTCGCCGCACATGCGCAGGCCGACGCAAAAATCCGCGCCCACCTCTTCACGCACGGCCTTCAGCACTTCCATCCCGAAGCGCAGACGATTCTCCAACGAACCGCCCCATTCATCGGTACGGAAGTTGGTGCGCGGGCTCCAGAACTGATCGATCAAATGCTGATGCGCCGCCGAGATCTCGATGCCGTCCATGCCTGCATCCTTCACGCGCTTCGCGGCCGCCGCGAAGTCCTGGATGATGCGCTTGATCTCTTCCACTTCGATGATCTTCGCGTTGCCGCGATGCACCGGCTCGCGCACGCCCGACGGCGACATCAGATGCGGCCAGTGCTCGCCGTGCCATGCGGAGCGGCGGCCCATGTGCGTCGCCTGAATCATGATGAACGCGCCATGACGATGCATGGCTTCGGCGAGACGCGAGAGCGGATCGATGACCTTGTCGGTCGCGAGGTTCACCGACTTCCACCAGCCTTGCGGACTGTCGATCGACACCGGGCTCGAACCGCCGCACACGGCGAGGCCGACGCCGCCCTTCGCTTTCTCCTCGTAATAGCGGATATAGCGGTCGCCGGGCAGACCGCCCGGTTCGGCATAGACCTCCGCGTGCGCGGTGCTGACGATGCGGTTGCGCAACGTGAGCTTGTTGAGCTGAAGAGGCTTGAAAAGGTTCGGGTAACGCATCGCGATCGACCTCGGAGTTGAGCTTTGCTTACAGCGGCGACACTTCAAATACGCAATGCGAATGGCCTTCCGCCGCGCATTGGGTTTCGATCGACTTCGAGCGCGGACCTTTCTTCGCACTGTCGGGAGCCGTGTCGTTGACCCAGTCCATCGCGCCCGCGAACCATCCCGCGAACATGTAGCAGAGCTTGCCCTCTTTGCCGGGCTGCGCGAGCACGAACGACGAGTTATGCAGATGAATGCGCGCATGCGATGTCGCAGGATCGGCTTCGACGATCGTGAAGAGTCCCCATCCACGTTGCGACAGGCGCTTCAGGTAATGCTCGAAGCACGCCATGCCGCTGATGCCGTGCTTCTCGGCTTCCTTGTCGCACCAGTGATACGCGGACTTGTAGCCGGCCTTGTAGAGAATCTCGGCATACGTATCGCGGCCGAGCGCTTCTTCGACGGCGACGTGATTGTTCGTGAAGAAGTGGCGCGGCACGTAGAGCATCGGCAGCGCGTCGGTGGTCCAGACGCCGGTTTGCGGATCGACATCGATAGGCAGTTGCGGTTGCATCGCGGGGTTCCTGTTTATTTGTCGTTGACGGTCAGACGTTCCAGACTTCGCCGAAGAAGCGCATCCAGTTTTCGCCCATCACTTTCTTGATGCGCGATTCGCTCCAGCCGGCCTTTTCCATTGCAGCGGTGAGGTTCGGGAATTCGCCGATCGTGCGAATGCCTTCCGGATTCACGACCTTGCCGAAGTTCGTCAGGCGGCGATAACGGCCCTTGTCGTGCGTGATCCAGTCGAAGAATTCGGTGCTATAGCCTTGCGTGAAGTCCGTGCCGATACCGACGTTGTCTTCGCCGATGACATCGATGGTGTATTCGATCGCTTCGAGATAGTCATCGACCGTTGCATCCGGGCCTTTCTTGAGGAACGGCGAGAACATCGTCACGCCGACGAAGCCGCCCGCATCGACGATCTCGCGCAGTTGATCGTCGCTCTTGTTGCGCGGATGATCCTTGAGTCCCGACGGACAGCAGTGCGAGTACGTGACGGGCTTCTTCGAGCAGGCGATCGCATCGGAAGACGTCTTTGCGCCGACGTGCGAGAGATCGACCATGATGCCGACGCGATTCATCTCGTGAATCACTTCCTTGCCATAACCCGACAGACCGCCGTCCGGTTCATAGCAACCCGTGCCGACGAGGTTCTGTGTGTTGTAGCAAAGCTGGACCACGTTCACGCCCAGCTCCTTGAACACTTCGATATAGCCGAGGTTGTCCTCGAACGCATACGAGTTCTGGAAGCCGAAGATGATGCCGGTCTTGTTTTCCTTCTTTGCGCGCAGGATGTCGTCGGTCGTGCGGACGAGCGTGAGAATTTCGCTGTATTCGCGGATCTGCTGCTTCATTTCCGCGATGTTGTCGATGGTCTTCTGGAAGTCTTCCCACACCGACACGGTGCAGTTCACGGCGGTGACGCCGCCCTTTCTCATGTCTTCGAACACGGAGCGCTCGAACTTCGAGATGTTCAGTCCGTCGATGATGATGCTGTCGTTGTGGAGGGTGCTCATCGTGGTGTGCTCCGTGTCGCCTGAGAGGTGGGGGTCGTTCGACGTCGCTTTCGTCGTTGCGTCTATTCTTGACTTTCGCCCTGCCGGTCAATTTACGAATTCAGACGTGTTCTTTACCTTTTCCGACATGCGCGTCTGTTTTCGACAAGTGGCGAATTCCTTTTCGGTGTAGCGAATTTTTTGTGTGGGCTGTTGCACTGCATCGGAACGATCGTGCGCTGCTGCAGTGCATGTCTTGCGGCGCCTGGCCCCGCGTCAGTGCGAGCGCGCAGCGGAGCATGCGCGATGCCCTTCATCGATCAGGGTTTAGCCTGATGGCATGGTAGTTGCACTCGCAACCAAAATTGCAAGCGTGGTAAGCGCCGCGCATGACGGCGCCACTCAATAGATTCCAAGGAATCAGTTCTCACATGTCCTCCGATCGCACGGCGTCGCTGTCACACTTCGCGTTCATGCCGCTTCCCAACTTCACGATGATCGCGTTCACCAATGCGATCGAAGTCCTGCGCATGGCGAACTACTTGACGGGGCAGCCGTTGTATCGCTGGTCGATCGTGAGTCCGGAGGGCGGGCCGGTGACGGCGAGCAACGGGCTTTCCGTCGATACCGGTCCGGTGGAATGCGTGGGGCAGCCCGACATCGTGTTCGTGGTCGGCGGCATCGACGTGCAGCGTGCGACTACGCCCGCGCATCTTTCTGCCTTGCGCCGTTTCGCGCGCACGGGCAGCGTGCTCGGCTCGCTTTGCACCGGCACGTATGCATTGGCGCGCGCGGGCTTGCTCGCCGGCTATGCGTGCGCGATTCACTGGGAAAACATGTCGGCGCTTAAAGAAGAGTTTCCCGACACGCGCTTTCTCAAAGAGCTGTTCGTGGTCGATCGCGATCGCGTGACGTGTACGGGCGGCGTCGCGCCGCTCGACATGATGCTGAACTTGATCGCGGCACGCGTCGGCACCGCGCGGGTGACGCAGATCGCGGAGCAGTTCATCGTCGAGCATGTGCGCGATACGAGCGCGCAGCAGCGGATGCCGCTCGTCGCGCGTCTGGGGTCCGCGAACAAGTCGCTTTTCGAAGTCATCTCGCTGATGGAGAACAACATCGAAGAGCCGTTGTCGCGCGAGGAACTGGCGCGGCTCGCGGGCATGTCGCAACGGCAACTTCAGCGGCTATTCCGCGAACATCTCGGCATGACGCCGACGCATTACTATCTGACGTTGCGCTTGCGGCGCGCGCGTGAATTGCTGCTGCAGACCGACATGTCGATCATGCACATCACGATGGCGTGCGGTTTTCAGTCGGCGTGTCATTTCTCGAAGAGCTATCGCGATGCGTTCGGCACGGCGCCGACGCGCGAGCGGCGCAAGCAGGTGCCGCCGCTGGCTGCCGTTCCCGCGATGGTGGCCTGAGCGTTCAGATCGCCATGTGAAGGCGCGTTTCGCAGACTTCGCATCCGCCGAGTCTTTCGGTGCGGAACACGCCGTCCAGTGCAAAGCCGAGCGCCTTGTAGAAGCGCAGGCCGTGCACGTTTTCTTCGAGCGCCCAGAGCGTCATTTCCCGATAGCCTTCGCTTGCCGCGGCGTTGATCGCTTCATCGATCAGCATTCTTCCCGCGCCCTGGCGCCAGTGTGCCGGGTCGATATAGATGGCTTCGATTTCGGCATCCGTTCTGCCTTTGTCGTTATCGCGTGACGGGCCCCATGCGATCCATCCGAGCATGATGTCGTCGCGTTCGGCGAGCATTATGCGGGGCATGCCGCGCGCGATCAGCTCGGACCAGAGGGCACGGCGTTTCGGAATGGAAAGCGAATTGAGGTATTCGGCGGGGAAGATGGAACGATAGGCGGCCTGCCAGGCCTTCACGTGGATGCGCGCGATTTCCGCAGCATCGGAGGGGGCCGCCAGGCGGAAGGAAAGCGCGGTTCGGGGGTAATCGGCCTTCATGCGTCCTAGTATGACGCGGTTTTCTTGCTTTTTGCCTTGTGGTTTTCGCTTGGTTCGGGTTTTGCCGGATGCCGGTTTCGCCGGAGCCCGGGTCGGTTGGCTTGGCTTGGTTTCGCCGGATCCCGTATTCGTGTCGGTCTATTAGCACTGCCCCTGTGCGGGGCGGCACTCACTTTCTTTGCTGCTGCAAAGAAAGTAAGCAAAGAAAGCAGCTTCCGATACGCCCGCGGTCACACGCAATTTGGGTAGTCCTCTCGTCCATCGTGGGCTGCCTAAAGAGTGCCCTCATAGGCCCAACCGGGCTTGGATCGCGCACGGTCTGCCACATCGCACCACACAACAAACTGGTTCAGCACCAAATAGCTCCAGCCCGCTTCGCGGCCGACCGGTCAAGCGGGTCCGCGCGTGCTTCGCTACTAACGTCTCAATCTCGCTGCACTTGCCGCACGTTGGTTTCCCTTGCATACCGGGCGGCAGCGCGTAGCGCTGTGCCGAAGCTCTTTCGTGCTGAACCAGTGTCCTCAGCGTTTTCGGGCGGCGGACCGTGCGCGAGCCAAGCCCGATTAGGTGTTTGAGGGCACCCTTTAGGCGAGTGCCGCCTGTGACGAGAGGACTACCCAAATTGCGTGTGACCGCGGGCCGTGACGAGCTGCTTTCTTTGCTTACTTTCTTTGCAGCAGCAAAGAAAGTGAGTGCCGCCCCGCACAGGGGCAACGCTAATAGACCGCCACGAAAACGGGATCCGGCGAAAAGAAACGAAACGAAACGCCAAACCCAGCTTGGCAGCGGCAAAGAAAGTAGGTGCCGCCCCGCACGGGGGCCGTGCTAATAGACCGACGCGATCACGGGATCCGGCAACAACAAGAAAACCGAAGGCCCCCAACCCGCCGGGGGCAAAAACAAAGGCTCAAGCCGCCTTCAACAACCCATGCGGATCGATAACAAACTTCCTCGGCGCTCCGCCATCAAACTTCCGATACCCATCCGGCGCTTCATCGAGCGAAACCACCGTCACATTGACGATATCGGCAATCGGTAACCGATCCCACAAAATTGCCTGCATCAGATTGCGGTTGTACTTCATGACCGGCGTCTGCCCCGTATGGAACGAATGCGACTTCGCCCAGCCCAGCCCGAAGCGAATGCTCAAACTCCCCTTCCTCGCCGCAGCATCGACCGCACCGGGATCGTCAGTCACGTAAAGACCCGGAATCCCGATCGCGCCCGCCGCCTTCGTAATCTCCATCAGCGAATTGAGCACCGTCGCGGGCGCTTCGTGACCGGCATCGCTGCCGTGACCGTGCGCTTCGAAACCGACGCAATCGACCGCGCAATCCACTTCCGGCTTGCCGAGAATCTGCTCGATCTGCTCGCCGAGCGTCGCATCCTTCGACAGGTTGATCGTCTCGAAGCCCATCGCGCGCGCATGCGCAAGACGCTCCTCGTTCATGTCGCCGACGATCGTGCAAGCCGCGCCCAGCAAGCGCGCCGACGCAGCCGCCGCCATCCCGACCGGCCCCGCGCCCGCGATATACACAGTCGAGCCCGGCCCCACGCCCGCCATCACCGCGCCGTGGTAACCCGTCGGAAGAATGTCGGAGAGACAAGTCAGATCGCGGATCTTGGACATCGCCTGCGCTTTGTCGGGAAACTTCAGCAGATTGAAGTCCGCGTACGGCACCATCACGTATTCCGCCTGACCGCCGATCCAGCCGCCCATGTCGACATAGCCATACGCGCCGCCCGCACGCGACGGATTCACGTTCAGGCACACGCCCGTATGCTGCGCCTTGCACGTCGGACAACGGCCGCACGCGACGTTGAATGGCACCGAAACCAGATCGCCGATGGCAAGCGTCTCGACATCGCGCCCCACTTCGATCACTTCGCCCGTAATCTCATGGCCGAGCACGAGGCCGACTTCCGCAGTCGTGCGGCCGCGCACCATGTGCTGATCCGAGCCGCAAATGTTCGTGCTGACGACCCTCAGAATGACGCCGTGGCCGATGTCCCGCCCGCGTGGATCGACCATCTTCGGATAGTCGATGGATTGCACTTCGACCTTGCCCTGCCCCAGATACACGACGCCGCGATTGCTGCTCATTGATCGTCTCCTTGTTTCGTGGACGGCATGCGCGAACCATCCGACCGATGACCGCGCCCGTGCAACGAGGGTAGCGCTCTCGCGACGCCGCGACTCGCACTCAATGCGACGCACGTTTGACTGAAACCGACATCGCGCGCAGAAAACCTTTCGACCCGGTTTTTATTGATTGACCGTTCAAAATAAAAAAAATAGTATCTGCGCACATCGTCAGTCACGAAAAGACCATGCCCAAGCTCGGAATGCGCGATATCCGCCGCGCGCAACTCATCGACGCCACGTTGCATACCATCGACCAATCGGGACTTTCCGGCGCGACGCTCGCTTCGGTCGCGCAGCGCGCGAGCACGTCGACGGGCATCGTCAGCCATTACTTCGGCGACAAGGACGGTCTGCTCGAAGCCACGATGCGCCATGTGCTGCGCTCGCTATGGCAAGGCACGTCGCGCCGCCGCAAAGCCGCGAAGCCCGATCCGCGATCGAAACTGCGCGCGGTCGTCGCGGCGAATTTCGATGTGGAACAGGTGAACGGGCCCGTCATGAAAACCTGGCTCGCGTTCTGGTCGGAAAGCATGCACAAGCCGGAATTGCGCCGGCTGCAGCGCGTGAACACGCGGCGTCTGCATTCGAACCTGTGCGCGGATTTCGCGCGTGCCTTGACGAAGCCCGCCGCGCGCCGCGCCGCAAGCGGCCTCGCCGCGCTGATCGACGGCCTGTGGCTGCGCGGCGCGCTGGCCGGCGAGCCGTTCGACACGAAGGGCGCGCTGCGGCTCGCTTACGAATACATCGACCTCGTGCTGGAAGCGCACGGCTGATTAATCACATTCAAGGAAAGGAGCGCGACATGTCCGCATTCGGAGAGCAACGGCTTTATATCGGCGGCGAATACGTCGATGCGACAAGCGGCGAAACCTTCGACACGCTCGATCCCGCGACCGGCGAAACGCTCGCGCGCGTGCAGCGGGCGTCGCAGGCGGATATCGATCGCGCGGTGAAATCGGCGCGCGAAGGCCAGCGCGAATGGGCCGCGATGACCGCGATGCAGCGCTCGCGCATCCTGCGCCGCGCGGTCGATCTGCTGCGCGCGCGCAACGACGAACTCGCCGCGATCGAAACACGCGATACCGGCAAGCCGATCGCGGAGACGCGCGCCGTCGATATCGTCACGGGCGCGGATGTCATCGAGTATTACGCGGGGCTCGCGACGGCCATCGAAGGTGAGCAGATTCCGCTGCGCGAATCGTCGTTCGTTTATACGCGGCGCGAACCGATCGGCGTGTGCGCGGGCATCGGCGCGTGGAATTATCCGATTCAGATCGCGTGCTGGAAATCCGCGCCCGCGCTCGCGGCGGGCAACGCGATGATCTTCAAGCCGAGCGAAATCACGCCGCTGACTGCGTCGAAGCTCGCGGAAATCTATACGGAAGCGGGCGTGCCCGCGGGCGTCTTCAATGTCGTGCATGGCGACGGACGCGTAGGCGCGATGCTCGCGGAACATGCGGGCATCGAGAAGATATCGTTCACGGGCGGCGTCGAAACCGGCAAGAAAGTGATGGCGCGCGCGGGCGGATCGACGCTGAAGGAAGTGACGATGGAACTCGGCGGCAAGTCGCCGCTCATCGTATTCGACGACGCCAACCTCGAACGCGCCGCCGATATCGCAACGAGCGCGAACTTCTTCAGTTCCGGACAGGTATGCACGAACGGCACGCGCGTGTTCGTCGAACGCGGTGTCATCGGCAAGTTCGAAGCGCTCGTGATGGAGCGCGTGGAGCGCATTCGCATCGGCGCGCCCGATGATCCGCGGACGAATTTCGGGCCGCTGGCGAGCGGCGCGCAGTTGCAGAAGGTGCTGACGTATATCGAGAGCGGCAAGCGCGAAGGCGCGCGGCTCGTCGCGGGCGGTGGGCGCATGACCGACGGCGCATTCGCGCGCGGCCAGTACGTCGAGCCGACCGTGTTCGCTGATTGCCGCGACGACATGCGCATCGTGCGCGAAGAAATTTTCGGGCCTGTGATGAGCATCCTCGCGTTCGATGACGAAGACGAAGTCATCGCGCGCGCCAACGATACCGACTACGGCCTCGCGGCGGGCGTCGTGACGGAGAACCTGTCGCGCGCGCATCGCGTGATTCATCGGCTCGAAGCGGGCATCTGCTGGATCAATACGTGGGGAGAGTCGCCGGCGGAAATGCCCGTCGGCGGATACAAGCAATCGGGCGTCGGGCGCGAAAACGGCATCGTCACGCTGAGCGCCTTTACGCGCATAAAGTCCGTGCAGGTCGAGCTCGGTCCCTATCAGCCTGTGTTTTAAGGAGCATGTGCGATGAGCGCGAACGAATACGATTACATCATCGTCGGTGCGGGATCGGCGGGCAACGTGCTCGCGTCGCGTCTCACGGAAGACGAAGACGTGACGGTGCTGCTGCTCGAAGCGGGCGGGCCGGATTATCGCTTCGACTTTCGCACGCAGATGCCTGCGGCGCTGGCTTATCCGCTGCAAGGGCGGCGATACAACTGGGCGTATGAAACCGAGCCCGAGCCGCATATGAACAACCGTCGGATGGAGTGCGGGCGCGGCAAGGGGCTGGGCGGATCGTCGCTGATCAACGGCATGTGTTATATCCGCGGCAATGCGCTCGATTACGACAACTGGGCGTCGATGCCCGGTCTCGAGAACTGGAGTTATCTCGACTGTCTGCCGTACTTCCGCAAAGCGGAGACGCGCGATATCGGACCGAATGCGTATCACGGCGGCGATGGTCCCGTGCATGTGACGACGAGCAAGCCCGGCAACAATCCGCTTTTCGCCGCGATGGTCGAGGCGGGCGTGCAGGCGGGTTATCCGCGTACCGAGGATCTCAACGGTTATCAGCAGGAAGGCTTCGGTCCGATGGATCGCACCGTGACCGCGAAGGGACGTCGTGCGAGCACGGCGCGCGGGTATCTGGATCGCGCGAAGCATCGTGCCGGGTTGACCATCGTGACGCATGCGATCACGGATCGCGTGTTGTTCTCGGGTAAGCGGGCTATCGGCGTTGCTTATCTGCATGGCGGGCAGCGCGTGACGGCGCATGTGCGGCGCGAAGTGCTCGTGTGCAGCGGCGCGATTGCATCGCCTCAGTTGTTGCAGCGCTCGGGCGTCGGACGGTCTGACTGGCTGAAGGAGTTGGAGATTCCTGTCGTGCATGATCTGCCGGGCGTCGGTGAGAACTTGCAGGATCATCTCGAGATGTACATGCAGTACGAATGCAAGGAGCCGGTGTCCTTATATCCGGCGTTGCAGTGGTGGAATCAGCCGGCGATCGGGCTCGAATGGATGCTGAACGGGACGGGCATCGGCGCGAGCAATCAGTTCGAAGCGGGCGGCTTCATCCGCACGCGCGACGAGGATCTTTGGCCGAACATCCAGTACCACTTTCTTCCGGTCGCGATCAATTACAACGGCTCGAATCCGATAAAGATGCATGGGTTCCAGGCGCATGTCGGATCGATGCGCTCGCCGAGTCGGGGGCGCGTGAAGCTCAAGTCGCGCGATCCGAACGCGCATCCGAGCATTCTTTTCAACTACATGGCCGATCCGCTCGACTGGCGCGAGTTTCGCGATGCCATTCGGATTACGCGCGAGATCATGCGGCAGCCCGCGCTCGCGCGATATCGCGGGCGGGAGTTGCATCCGTCGGATGATCTGCAAAGCGATGCGGAACTCGATGCGTTCGTGAGGGCGAAGGCGGAGACGGCTTTTCACCCTTCGTGCTCGTGCAAGATGGGTTATGACGATATGGCTGTCGTCGACGGCGAAGGACGCGTGCATGGGATGGAAGGATTGCGCGTCGTGGATGCGTCGATCATGCCGCAGATCACGACCGGGAATCTCAATGCGCCGACGATCATGTTGGCGGAGAAGATTGCGGATCGGATTAGAGGCGTTGCTGCGTTGGGGCGGGCGGAGACGGCTTATTTTGTGGCGCGGGGGAAACGGGCGCGGGAGGTGGTGGGGGGGTTGGTGGGGGTTTGAGGGGGAGCTCCGCTTGGGCGGAGGAAACGATCTGATCGTGCAGCAGCCGGGAGTCGGCGACGGGCTATCTGCGCGTGAGCGGAGGAACCGCTTCGAAGAGATCCGGATCGGCTTCCCTGCGCGGTCTATCTCCGCGCGGGCGGAGGAACCGCGACTGCGGCCGGCGTCGTCTTGCCGGGAAAGGGTCTATCTCCGCGCGCGCGGATGAACCTTCTGGGTTGCACCGTCGGCAGCCTTACCTGGCGGTCTATCTCCGCGCGCGCGGAGGAACCTGCGCGGCCTGAACCGATGTATGAATACGGCAAGGTCTATCTCCGCGCGCGCGGAGGAACCGCCAAGTCGTGATGACGCGCAAGTGCAACCAGAGGTCTATCTCCGCGCGCGCGGAGGAACCATTTCGATAAAGCCTTCAATAATCGCTTCATAGGGTCTATCTCCGCGCGCGCGGAGGAACCCTCCGAAACAGCTTCCTGACGCAGCCCTGTTGAGGTCTATCTCCGCGCGCGCGGAGGAACCGGGAACAGAGACCGGACCTTCACCCGGCACAGGGGTCTATCTCCGCGCGCGCGGAGGAACCGACCCGCTGCACTTGATTGGGTCGCGCCTCTGGGGTCTATCTCCGCGCGCGCGGAGGAACCTTTGGGAATGGGCGAGCGGCGTCGCTCCCTTTGGGTCTATCTCCGCGCGCGCGGAGGAACCTCTGCCTCGTAACACCATGATCCCAAAGAGGAATCCCCCAAACCGATCCAGTCTCACCTCCCCAATTTTCAAAGAACAAAACGCCCCTACCCCGCCAACATCCGCCGCACGACATACATCCCATCAACATCGACAAGCTCGCGCGGCGGCTCACCAAGATGCGCGATCCCGATGCCGCCGGCCGCATCCAAATCCCGCCAAACCATCACGACGCTACCGCGCGGCTCATGTCCATGCCACTCGGCAAGCACCGACCACGTTCTCTCGCGAACGCCCTTGTTCATGCGCGGCGCCACATAGACACCCGCCGACACCTCCAGCATCACCGACGCCAGAAACCCGCGAAACCGGTCCGCGACGTCAGACGTCACCACCACGACCAGCGCCATCGTTGTCCTCCAGCGTCTCATCCAGACGCAGCACCTGCTTCACGCGATCGATCATCGCGGGAATGACAGCCTTCTTCCGAAAGACGCGCGCCGCCTCGCGCCGCACGAGTCGGTCGATGGTCTGATCGCTCCGTCCGGCCTCTTTAGCAGCGGCGAATGCGATCGAAAGCGTGATGTCATCTCGAAAAAGATCGGCGATATCGAGCACGAACGCTTGCCCCGAATCCTGGTGAATGAACCCGAGCTGCGGTATCGCCGCAAGCGCCTGCACGGCGATGGCAGCCGCCGCCTGCACCGCCGTCGCCGCATGATTGATCGCCTGATTGGGCAGATCGGCGGCCTCGGGATTCGCGCGGTCGTAACGACGTCCGTCCCACTCGATGCCAAACTGCTGCGCCCGCAGCCGATAGATGGTCTTGACCCGCGCGCCCTCGATGCCGCGCAGCGTATCGAGATCGCGATGCGGCAGCACCTCGCCCAAACGCAACGCGTACATATGCCGCGCGACGCTCAGACGCCGTCGGGAATTGCCCCACAACTCCGCCTGCCGCCGCGCGACGCTCGAACGGTCCGGCATCAAAGGCGGCGCGGTGTAAGTACGCACGCCATCGACGCCAACCGCCGCGAGCAACGTACCGTGACGCGCGAGCAGACGCAGCGCATCGTGCGTCACGCTGCTGCCGGGACCGAGCAGAATCATCGACACCGACTGATGCGGAATCTGATCAACGTGCTGTCCGCTCGTGAAGTGCAGACATCCGTCGATCACGTTCAGCTCGCCGCGTTCGAGCCACAAAAGACCATGTCGATCCGCGTGCGGAACGCGCGATGTATCGAGTCCGAGCCGGCCCTTCAGCACGGCCTTCTCGCGCGACTCACACCGAAACCGACGCCGGCTTGAGCAGCAACATCCCGAACCCGAACGCGCGATGACGCCCGACGCCGCGCATCAGCAATCGCGCGAACGCCTCCGTGTCCTCGACGCGCAGATGACCGCTGAACGTAGCATCCGGACCGATGCTCGTGCGCGGCTGGCGTCGTCCGGCGGGTGGTTGGCTTGTCGCTTGGGTCAGCCGCATCACGGGCGTGAGTTGAAAACGCGTCATGCGCGCTTCGATCAGTTTCGCGGCTCCGGTCGCCCCGAATTGCTCGGCGAGCCATCGCACATAGACAGCCTCGCGTGTCAGATCTTTTTCGTCCTCCCTCCGCGCTTCGGGCTCGCGATACGCATCGCGCTCGGTCCCGTGCTTTCGGTCGTCCTTCTTGAAACGACGCATCGGCCGCACGCGGACTTCGAAACCCAGCGCGCGGCCCCCGTCCCATCGCAGCGGAAACGAGCGCACGCCGAGACCGGGACTTCTCGGCCCTGCGTCGAGGCCGAGCGCATCCGCCAGATCGGGCGCCGCGCACAACGCAACGGCCTCGCGCAGTTCTTCGGCTGAACTTTGCGTATAGGCAAGCAGACCAGCGCGTGCATCGCGATAGTAAAAGGGCTTCGGCACGCGTTCGCCGAACACGCGATGGAGCGCCGCATGCAATGCGTAGCCGAAATCGCCGCCCGCCGGCAGCCCGCCTTGCCGTGAAGCCCACAACACGAACTTGCGCGGATCGGGCTGACAGTGCATCAGATTGAACGTTGTCATGCGGCTCGTTCCGACGAATTCATTTGGCTTTCCGAGGCAATCACTTGCGGCTCGCTGCCTTCGAGCACGCGCCGCCATCCACCGTGCACGCCGGTTTTCCAGTTGCGTTCGTCGCAGACGTCGAGCGATTGGGAGTGTTGAAATGCGCCTTGGCCTTCGGGCAGTTGAAAGCGGAAATCGCACAGTTCGGACGCGGGCGCACGTTTGAGCGCGTCGAGCAGATCATCGGCGTCGATCATGTCGACGAACACGCGCGTCGTCGGCAGACAAGGCTTTCGGCCGATGAAAAGCGGACGCTTCGGTCGATCGAGCGCATCAGCAATGTCATCGAGCGCCGGTTGCTCGTCCGCGGGTTCGAGCCGGATGGCGACGAGCGCATCGAGTCCCGCGTGATACTCGCGATGGCGCAAGTGTGGGCTCTTGTACGAATCCTCGTCGCCCCGACGCGTCTCGGGCGCGCCGCGCGTCGTCCATGCCTCGTCGCGTTTGCCGAGCTGCGCCGTCTGAAAATCGACAAGCCGCGCGCCGCTGGCGTCGAGCCGCGTGCCCATCACCAGGCGCGCCTGCAAGCGGTCGTGCGAAGGGAAGTCGCTGCGATCGTAGCCGAGCGCATTGGCGATCAGCCCCGTCACCATCGACAAAGCCGGGAAGTCACGGATCACGCCGTGACTGTCGATCGTTTCGCCACCGAACGACACGAGTGGAGCGCGCAAGCGCATCAGCAGATGTCGCGGCATCTCAAGCTCCTTCGACGATGCGATTCTGTACCCACTTGCCAAGTTCGACGAGCGACAGACGTTGGGCCTTCGGCACCGGCGTTTCGTCGTCGAGCGCGAGATACCGCCGATCCAGCGGTGCGCCATACGCCGCATCGTGCTTTTCGATTTCCCGCGCGAGTTGCCTGATCGCTTGCTCGCGGATGTTTCCGCCCTTCAGCTTCAAGGCCGTTTCGAACGCGCCCGCGAGACTGCGCGGCTGCCAATCGCCCGTTTCGACAAGCATCAGGCTCGCGTGACCGAACGGCGCGGTCGATCCGCGCTTCGCGCCTGGACTGACGGTCGCGATCAGATGCAACAGGCTGTCGACGACCCGTCCCGCGAGTTCACGCCGCTCGGGATGCGCGTCGAAGCACTCGGCAATGCCGATGCCTTCGAGATTCGCGACGAGCTGCGGCACATCCACGACCACATAGCCGTAGTAAAGACCCGACGCAAGTTCCGTGTCGAAGATGCCCGCGGAGCCGCGTTCGCCGGTCTCGCGCAGCAGATCGTCGACGACGGTGAAATAGTCGTTCTCGACCTGTGCTTCGTGGACAGTGAACGCGTGCGCGACGTACACGGCCGCATCCCGCGATGCAAGCACATCCGATGTGACCATGCGGCCGAAGAGCGACGCTTCCAGACCGCTGCCGTGCTTGAGCGCTTCGATATTCGACTTCTCGTCCTTCAAGAAACGCTCGACCGCTGACGTCAAAGCCTTTTCGTCCGGACATTCCTGCGTCAGCGACGTGCAACGCTGCACCAGATAGTCGATTTCCGCCTTACCAAGCAATACAGCCTGACCGGTTTCCAGCGCATCCTTTCCTTTGAGTTTCTTGCCGCCCTTATCAAGCAGGCCCGCGTCACGCAACGTTTCGGCTGCGGTCTGAGCGAGATTCTCAGGGACGTTCAACTTGATCAGCTCGTCGCGAATCATCGTTAGCGTGATGCGCGAGCGAATCGCCATCGGTACGCCGAGCCGCGCGAGCGAATGATGATCGTCCGCCATGCGCCAGTGACGTTTGAGACACTGCGACGAAATGCGCGTGCGGATGGCATCGCCCACCGGGAGACGTTTGGCGAGTCCTGCATCATCACGGTTGAGAAGCGCGGCAGAGTAGCTTTGCAGCGTGTGAATCTGAATGAAGCGCGGCTGAGTCATGTTCGTCCTTCTGTTGCTGATTGAGTGGGCGTGATCGGGCGATTGGCGGTCGTGGCTTGTTTGACCGTCAAGCTTTGGCGCTCGCGTGGTCATGAACGAACCTGATGCGCAACGCTTCCGCGCGGCGTTTTCCCCTGGAATCCTCCGCGCTCTCATTGAGGACGAACGTGCCAAGATCAGCCCAGTTCGGCTTGACCTTCCTGCTTTCCATCAAGCGAAGAACGCGCTGCAAGAGCGGGAAGAATGCGTCGCCGCGCGCGTTGAATAGCCTCGTCACGCGAGCATCGGACACATGCGCGCGCCGCAATTGAACGCCGAATCGCGCGTTCACCTTTTCCTCGCCATTCTCCGGGACGTGGTGGCCCGTCAGCGCGATGCCGTTCACAATCACGGCCCACCGCTTCCAGCGCTCGACGCTCATTTGCTGGCAGTCCACCTTCGCACGATGCAATGCGCGCGTGAGCGCCGCGATCTGCTGCACGGTCAGCGCATCGGCGTCCGGATTGAGACGCTTGAGCGCGACGTAGTCCGCTTTCAAGGCGCCTTCGCCTTGTTTGCCCGCATCGATGAAACGGGCGAGCGCTTGCGCCTGGTAGCCGAAGACACGCGATCCTTCTCGCGCAATGCCGTCAATTTGATTCATCTAAAACCTCCTCGAACGATTCGGGTTGCGTCGCTCTGCGTGCTTCATCGCGCTGCTTCAACACGCGAGCGATTCGCGGCGGCGCCTTTCCGAACCGCAACCCGAGATGAAAACGCGAGAGCGCCGCACCGCGCGCGCGATAGACACGTTCCGCGCTGCGCGGGCCCGCGACGAATGCCTGCTCCAGCACCGCCGCGGCACGATCGACGAGCGCGAGGAGCCATTGGTCGTGCTCCGCTTCTCCATCGGCGGCTTCGATCTCGTTGCTGAGATCGTCGAAGAAACGGCGGTCTTCGCCCTGCTCGAACGCTCTCGCGAAATGGTTGGCTTTGTTCTTCGTGTCATCGCTGACGTTCTGGTCGCCGTTGCCCAAGAGCAGGCACAAGGCGCCCCAAAGCGTCTTGCGGACGTCATCGATTGCCCGGATGCGCTCTTCCGCCGCTTCTTCGATCACATTGCTTTCTTGCCGCAGCAGCAAGCCACGCGTCTTCTCCCGGATGGGAATGCGCCGTTCGTGATGTCCCTCGGTCTTTCCCTTACCGCGCGCGATGCCTTGCGCGAGAATGAACAGCCCTTCTTTCCCGTCGTCTTCCAATAACTCTCGCGCGATAGTCGGCTTGTATTTGGTCGAGAACGCGAGCTTGGTCGCGAGCTTGTAGTCGAAACCCCGCGGGGTGATCGAAAGCGCCTTGCCCTCGACTACATTGATCGGCGTCCACGCGTCGCCAGTCACGCCGCAACGTTCGTTCGCAGCGATACGCACGACCTTGCTGCCCGTGGCGATCGCGTTGAGCGCATCGTGCTGGACCTGCAATCGGACGCGCCGGCAAACTTCGATGTAGAAGGGATCGAGTTCGGAGAACGAGAGACTGCTGTCGCCCTCCCAACGCTGAAGCCACACGAGTGCGACGCCGCCGTTTTCCTTCAGCGCGTGTTCCTTGACGATTGCCTCGCGGTTCCGAAGCAGTACCTGCACATCGCGCGTCCAGCGCTTTCCCCATCGCCCGACCGGTACCACACCGACCGCGGGGCGACTGGCGAAGCCGCCGTTCATTCGCGATATGCCGTAGTTGCCCGCGCCAAGAAAGCCCTCTTGCGTCTGCAAGCTGACGAGCGCATAGATCCAGTCCTCCGCCTCCGCATGAAGCATGCGATGGCCTTTCAGATCGTGATTTCTCGATGTCACCAGCATATCGAGCGCATCCGGCGTTGCGATTCGCTTCTTCCACATAAGCGACGTTCCGCGTCCGCACGGCGGCTGCATGAATGCGGGACGATCGTCCGGTGTCACGAGCGCGAACGCTGCGCCGTCGCCATCGTCCGGCGTCAAAGCAAGCAGGGCTGCGCGCCAGTCGGCGGCGGTTGCGAACGGTGTCTTTCGACTCGCGTTGTAAAGCGCGATGGCCGCGAGTTGCACAAGAATCGCATGCCACGGATGTCGTTGATGTGGACGCAGCGCGGGAAATGCACACACTTCGTCATGATTGAACGCGACGAATAGTTCTGGCAACGTCGCGTGCCGTTCCTGTCCGTGGCTGGTGCGATAGCGAATCAGCGCGTGATCCAGCAAACTGAATTGGATGGTCATGGAAAGCCGTCAACTCTTGCGTGGGCCGATCTTCTCGACGCCGAACCGCCTATACGAATAACGCGCTGCGCCCAAGTCAAACTCGAAACCGCCGTCGTCGCGACGGATGATGGAAATTGGCGTGGCGTCCGCGTCAAGCCCGTTCGGCAGCATGTGAAAGCGCATCGCGATTTGACGCACGTCTTCGCCAAAGGGTCCGAGTTCGGGTGGGTCGAATTCCACGAGCTTGTCAACCGCGCCGAGACGCGTTGCAATGCGTTCTTCGCCTTCTGGGAATGCGAGCTTGGCGAAAGCCGCGTCGTAGGGAAGCGCATGAAGCCGCGCGATGGTTCGCTCCGCACCCTTGCCGCCTTCGAGTTGCTGCGCCTGTTGCTCCCAAGCTGCATCAAGCTCCTGTTGTATCGAACGCAGGCAATCGGGATGCGTCGCGCGTTCGACCAGTTCGCGATTCTCGAGCGGAATCATACGGCTCGGCTTCTCGGAGATAAGACGACGCGTCGCTTCGATCATGCGCAGATCGGGATAGACGCCTCCGCCATTTTTCAGCCGTCCAAGACCATTGCGCGGGGCGTCGAGGCACGCTTCGAAGGAACCGCTCTCGGGTATCAGGACCCATGCGCGAGCCCGCTCGAAGCCATCCGGCCTTCGATCTTTCCCTTCGCGCTTGTGACGATGCAGACGGCCGATGCGCTGCAACAGCACGTCCATCGGACAGATATCCGTGATGAGCATGTCCGCGTCGATATCGAGACTTTGTTCGAGCGTCTGTGTGCCGACAACAATGCACGCGTGGACGCCATTGCGGATCTTGCCCATGCGTTCCTCGACGCGCGCATCGAGACGCGGTCGGTCCTGTCGGCTAAAGCGACTGTGATGCAGCGTCGGCACGCCATCGATATCGAATAGCCATGCGCGATCGCCGGATGCGTTCACCAATGCTTCTACCGCCTTTTGCGTCGCGATCGCGGCTGGAACCGTATTGCGGACGATGAGCACGCGCGCACCTTGTTTCGCGGCGTCGAAGGCGAGTCGGGCGACGCGCGCATGGTCGTCGATTGCGTTGAGGGTTTGCCAGTGGATCGTCTTGGGCTCGCCCGACGCCCGCAATTTCTTGATGCTCGTACCGTCCGTTAGCGCTGGGTACTCCGCATCCGCGGCTGTTTCGATCCCCGGCGCGCTGACATGCTTGCCGCCGTTTGCAATGCTCTGGAACCGCGCGCGCTGGCTTGAACCGAGCGTCGCGGACAGCAGCAGAGCATGTCCGCCCGTTGTACGATGGGCTTCCAGGAGTTGTTCGAGCACTTGCGACATGTAGGTATCGGACGCGTGGACTTCATCGACGACCAGCAAGGACCGGCAAAGTGCTGCATGACGCAGATGGGCATGTCGCACTTGCAGGGCCGCGAGCAAAGCCTGGTCGATGGTGCCGACGGCGATCGTCGCCGCGAGAAAGCGCTTCGACGACTCGGCTGCCCAGCGCTGATGCGCCTTGGTTTCGTCGGGATGATCGGACCATAAGACCTTGAAGTCCGGCAACGCCGACTTTTCATTGCCATCCGCGCTTTCATAGCCCGGCAAGGCGCGCACAGTGACCGGCGCATACGTTGGCCAGAGACGCGCGACGAACTTGCGGACACGCTCATAGACCTGCGTGGCGGCCACGCGCGTAGGCAGCGCAAAGTAAAGCGAATCGACCTTGCCCGCCTCGAAGAGCTTCGCGAAGCGCCAGAGCGCCGCTTCCGTCTTGCCGCTGCCGGTTTCAGATTCGAGTACGAGAAGTGGACCGAGTCCTTCCTCGCCTAACGCGCTTTGAGTGGCGTGCGGCGCTTCTATGCCGAAGGCGGACTGGAAAGAGAATCCATCTCGGATCAACTGTGCGCGCAGTGCCGATGTTTCCAATCCGATTGCGCCCACGGCTCTCGACGCGCGCTCAAGTGCGGCTTGCAGCGTTCGGGCGGAGCCCGGTTCGCTGTACTCGAAGAAACGCGTATCGGAGCCTAGCCAATCGGCCAGTTGCACGAGACCCGCAAACAGATGAACGAACGACGGCGTGGACGGCAGCGGTTCACCGCCCGAAGCAAACGCGAGTGGGAAATGCCGACGCAACGCATCGCCGATTTGCTTCAGCGCGTTTGCGGGACGGTAGATTTCGTGCCCCGAAGCGTCGCGCACGGGACGCCATATCAGCGGGTCGACTCCTTTTGGCTCGGGGATGGGACGACCGTGGTGGCCGAGGCTTGCATGCAAGAGCTCATCGACGCCGCCCGCCCAGTTCGACATCGCCTCGATGGGCAATCCTGCAAGCAGTGCTTCATCGCAGCTGAACGCGTAGAGTGCTTCGGAGCCATGTCCCGCCTTCTGCGGCCATTCGCGCGGTGCCGGGCCCTTCCAGCGCTTCGCCTGAAAGCCGCTGTTGGCTTTACCAACGTCATGCAGATAAGTAAGCGCGGCAAGCCGCTCGATGTCCTGCTCGCTCAATGCTCGGCCAGCGGTCGACGTCAAAGCATCGCGGATTCGTCCGCACCGCGCAATTGCCATGAAACATGCGGCCACATCCAGCATGTGATCGCATAGCGGATGAAATGGCGAGTGCTCGTCGCCGTCGCGCGGCCGCTTGCCCCACGCGATGCAGGTATCGTTTTTGGTGGCCTCGGTTTGCATGTGCTGCCGATAAGTATTTTTTGCGCGTTCGTGATTTATTTTGGATACCTATCTTTTACGGAAGATTTGCTTCCGCCGCCATACGAATTGGCTTAATTCTTTGCTGCGCGACCGAACAGCGTTACCGCAGAACATTCCGTTCGAAAATCCGACGTTTGACAGCAGCAGGACTGATAGCCATACTCTCCGCGGCACGGTCGGTTCGAGACAACGAATCGGTCGTTTGTTTTTTCAAATCATGAAGATTGTGTGTAGAGGTTCCTCCGCGTCCGCGGAGATAGACCTTTGAAGCGGCCCACCGTCCTTACCTTTTCGGCGGTTCCTCTGCGTCCGCGGAGATAGACCGTTGAAGCGCTTGATATTGTTGGATCAGTACCGGGTTCCTCCGCGTCCGCGGAGATAGACCCTTCGATCCTCTTTTTGCCGCGCTCGGCATTCGGGTTCCTCCGCGTCCGCGGAGATAGACCCTACGAAAAGCGCGCGCTGGAATTCGTCCGAGAGGTTCCTCCGCGTCCGCGGAGATAGGCCCGGATTCCGCGATCTGTGTTTACTCGCGCGAAAGGTTCCTGCGCGTGCGCGAAGATAGACCCGACCTTACGAACCGCGCACGGCTCGATCTTCGTGTTCCTCCGCCCTCGCGGAGATATCCCCATGCCGAACAACTACGGCAAAAACATCAAAGTCATTCCTCCGCCCCCGCGGAGCTTCAACTCCCCCCAAACCTCCCCCTAGCCGCCTCCACCACCCTAACCACCGCCTCCGCGCTCAACCGCGCCGCCACGACCCTCACATACTCATGATGCCTGGCCTCTAACGGCGCATCGAGATACTGCGCATGCAGATACCGAATCAACGCAATCCGCCGATGCTTCAGCGCGATACTTCGATCCAGCAGCTTAAGCGCCGCATCCGCATCATGCTTCTTGCATGCACGTTCGGAGAGCTGCGCAGCCGAATCACGCGACGCGTTCATCGCCGGACTACAGCCGCATCCCACGCATCGACGCGCGACCGCCAAGCATCGAAATCCGCCCGACGCCAGTCGAGTTCAAGCCCAAGCCGCTTCGTGCCCTCACGAATCTTCGGCTTGTGCAGCACCAAAGTAAGCGCATCCAGCGCCGGCCACTCTTCGAACGACAACGCGGCGATCTCCACCGCGAGCGTCTCCAGCAAGCGCGTATGCGCCTTCCCTTCAAGAAACGCGCTCACCCGATTGCACCACGCCTCGTAATCAATGAGACCATCGTCCGATTCATGCGGCATGCCGCGATAACGCAGGCTCGCATCGATGCACACGGGCTGCGGCCCTTCATGCTCATGCTCATACAAGCCGACGCGCGTCTTCACGATCAACTCATCGACGATCACGCGCCAGCCCAGGCCACCCGCGGCAAGCGGTTCGAACGGCTTCATGAGAGCAACGGCGCGGCGGCGTCGAGCATCATCTTCACGAAGTAATCGGCGAAGCTGCGGCGCACGATTATCTCGAAGCGATCGCCGCCCAGCGGAACGAGCGTAAGCGATGCCTTGAAGTAATGGCTCTGCGCGCATTGTCCTTCGCCGAAAACCTTCGGATGCAGATCGAGCGGACAACCGCGCGAAAGCACCTCACGCGTCTTCGGTCCGTCGATTTCGAGCACCGTATAACCGCTGCCGATATCCACCGCCGCCGAGAACTGTCCGACGAACGCGTCGCGCAGTTTCGCTTCGAGCGGCGCGGGACGCGATGCATCGTGCGCCGTATCCGAATGCACGAGCCATTCATCGGGACCGAGCCACAGCATCGTATAACCGTTGCCGCGCGCAATAGTGTTCGCCTTCTCGGGCGGCGTGCAGCCGATCACGCTCTGCACCGCCTTCGCGAACGCCGGATCGCGCGTATCGCCACGCACGTTCACGAGTTCGAGGAACGGCCGCTCGGCCAGACGAAACGCTTTCGGCGAGCCCGACTGATGCGTCTTCATCAACGCATCCGCGCCGACGAGCGGAGACTCCTGCCACACGCCCTGTCCGCTGATTGCGCGATCGACGACCGTCGAGGAACCTTTGATCTCATTCAACATGCTGACGTGCTCCTTCGCTGTCGTAGAACACCGAACTGGTGATTTTTGCGTTGACCCGCTTGCCGTTCGCGAGCGGAATCATGACCGATTCGCCGATCTTCTCCAGACCGCCCTTCACGACGGCCAACGCAATCGAGCGCTTCAAAATAGGGCTGTAATAGCTCGACGTGACGTGTCCGAGCATCGGCGCGGTATCGCCCTGAAACGGTCCCGCGACGATCTGCGCGCCTTCCGGCAGCACGAACGAAGGATCGTCGGTGAGCAGGCCGACGAACTGCTTTCGCCCTTGTTTTGCAGTGTCCGAACGCGTGAGCGAGCGCTTGCCGATGAAGTCCTTGGACTTCGCGACAAGCCCGCCCATGCCGAGGTCGTAGGGCGTCATCGAGCCGTCCGTATCCTGGCCGACGATGATGTAGCCCTTCTCCGCGCGCAGCACGTGCATCGTTTCCGTGCCGTACGGCGTAATGTCGAATTCAGCGCCCGCGAGCATCAGCGCTTCCCACACCGCGCGTCCGACATTCGCGGGCACGTTCACTTCATACGCGAGCTCGCCCGAGAAACTGATCCGCATCACGCGCGCCGATGCGCCCGCCACCGTGCCATCGCGATAGCTCATGAACGGGAACGCCGCGTTCGCGAAGTCGATGTCGTGACACACTTTCTGCAGCACCTTGCGGCTGTTCGGTCCGACGACCGCGAAGGTCGCCCAGTGATCCGTCACCGATGCGAGACGCACGCGCATGTCGGGCCATTCGGTCTGCAGCCAGCGTTCGAGCCACGTCAGCACGCGCGCCGCGCCGCCGGTGGTCGTCGTCATCATGTAATGCTGTTCGCCGAGACGCACCGTGACGCCATCGTCGAAGATCATGCCGTTCTCGTCGAGCATCAGCCCGTAACGGCACTTGCCGACTTCGAGCTTGCTCCACGGATTCGTGTACATCCAGTTCAGGAGCTTCGCCGAATCGGGGCCTTGAATGTCGATCTTGCCGAGCGTCGATGCATCGAGAATGCCGACGCTCTGACGCACCGCGAGCGACTCGCGCGCGACCGCCGCGTGCATGTCCTCGCCCGCCTTCGGGTAGTACCAGGGACGCTTCCAGTTGCCCACATCCTCGAACATCGCGCCGTTCTCGACGTGCCATTCGTGGATCGCGGTCTTGCGCACCGGATCGAGAAACTCGCCCAGCTCGCGGCCCGCGAACGTGCCGAAAGTGACAGGGGTGTAATTCGGGCGGAACGTCGTCGTGCCGGTCTCGGGAATCGTCTTGCCCAAGGCTTGCGCGAGAATCGCCATGCCGTTGATGTTGCCGAGCTTGCCCTGATCGGTGCCGAAGCCCATCGCCGTATAACGCTTGACGTGCTCGACCGATTCGAAGCCTTCGCGCGCCGCAAGATAGATGTCGGCCGCCGACACGTCGTTCTGGAAGTCGACGAATTGCTTCGGACCGCGCGTCGACAATTCCTTGTTGCCGACGATCCACAGCGGCAACATCGGCGCTTCGACGATTTCAGCGACTTGCACGGCAGCCGGCTTCACGACGATATGACCCGCGGCGCGCGCCGCTTCCGCGCCCGCATCCGCGCCGAGGCGAATGCCGCGCGACAGCGAGAACTCGCCCGCGCATGCGCCGACGCTGCTCTCCAGTTGCATCGCCTTGCCCGGCACGAAGCACGCTTTCTCTTCGTGCCAGTGCGCCTTGCCGCCCGATTGCGCGAAGAGATGCAGCACGGGGCTCCAGCCCCCCGACATGGCGACGAGATCGCATGGCAGGTCCGTCTGCTTCTGACCGACCTGGCCTTTGTCGTACGAAGCCACTTCAACCGATGCAACCCGCAGCTTGCCGCGCGCAGCCGTGATGACCGCGTTGTTCAGCACGCGCACGCCGTAGCGTCGCGCGGCCGCCGGCAACGTGCCCTTCGATTCCGCCGGACGCGGATCGACGACGGTCACATCCGCGCCTGCCGCCTTCAGATCGAGCGCGCATTGATATGCGTCGTCGTTGTTGGTGAACACAACGGCGTTGCGGCCCGGCATCACCGCATAGCGATGCAGATACGTCGACACCGCCGACGCCAGCATGATGCCCGGCAGATCGTTGTTGCCGAAAACGATCGGGCGCTCGTGCGCGCCGGTCGCGAGCACGACGCGTTTCGCGCGCACTTTCCACATCAGTTCGCGCGTGCCGCTGCGGCGCGATACCGGCAGATGTTCCGTCAGACGCTGCGTGACCGTGACGAGGTTGTGATCCTGATAACCGAACGCCGTGCTGCGCGAAAGAACCTTCACATCGGGCATCTTGCGCAGTTCGCCTTCGATTTTCTGCACCCATTGCAGCGCGGGCTTGCCGTCGATCTCCGCGCGGCACGACAGAAGCGATCCGCCGAGTTCGCGCTGATCGTCGACGAGAATCACGCGCGCGCCCGACAAACCCGCCGCATGCGCCGCCGCGAGACCCGAAGGTCCGCCGCCGATCACGAGCACGTCGCAATGCGCGAAGCACTTGTCGTAGCGATCGGCGTCGAGTTGCTTCGGCGCTTCGCCGAGACCCGCTGCATCGCGAATCACTTCCTCGTATTTCGGCCACAACTTGCGCGGCCACATGAACGTCTTGTAGTAGAAGCCTGCGGGAATGAAGCGCGCGATCTTCTGATTGACCGCCATGCGATCGTTTTCGATGTTCGGCTTCGCGTTCACGCTCTGCGCGACGAGCCCTTGATACAGCTCGACTTCGGTAGCGCGCGCATTCGGGACGGTGTACGCGCCGGTTTCGAGTTGCACGATTGCGTTCGGCTCTTCGACGCCCGCCGTGATGATCCCGCGCGGACGGTGATACTTCCAGCTGCGCGCGACGAAGCGCTCGCCGTTCGCGAGCAGCGCGGACGCGAGCGTATCGCCTTCGAAGCCCTGATACGTCTTGCCGTTGAACGTGAAGGTGACGGGAATCGCACGATTGATGCGCCCGCCCATGCCGAGTCGGTCTTTCTGGCTCATTTCGACGTGCCTCCGTTGTCATGCATCACAGCCAGCGGACGGTCGAACGTCTCGTAGCCTTGAATTTCATATGAAACCGTATCGCGCTGCACTTTGAACCAGCGGCGGCAGCCTTGCGCATGATTCCATTGCTCGCGATGCACGCCGCGCGGATTCTTGCGCATGAAGAGGTAGTCGCCCCACTCGCGGTCGGAGAGCTTGTCCGTGTCGAGCGGGCGCGCGATATCCGCTTCGCCGCCGCAGGAAAATTCGGTTTCGGCGCGCGGCCCGCACCAGGGGCATTCGATCAGCAACATGTTTTTCGCTCCTAATGCGATTAGTGGGCCACGGCAGCCGCGCCGTGTTCGTCGATCAGATGACCGGTATAGAAACGATCCAGCGAGAACGGCGCGTTCAGCGGATGCGGCTCGTCCTTCGCGATCGTGTGCGCGTAGGCCCAGCCCGAACCCGGCGTCGCCTTGAAGCCGCCCGTGCCCCATCCGCAGTTGAAGTACAGACCCTTCACGTCGGTCTTGGAGATGATCGGGCACGCATCCGGCGATACGTCGACGATGCCGCCCCACTGACGATTCATCCGCACGCGCGAGAACACGGGGAACATCTCGACGATCGCTTCCAGCGTGCCTTCGATGATGTGAAAGCTGCCGCGCTGACCGAAGCCCGTGTATTGATCGACGCCCGCGCCGATCACGAGGTCGCCCTTGTCGGACTGGCTGATGTACGCATGCACCGCGTTCGACATCACGACCGTGTTCACGACCGGCTTGATCGGCTCCGACACGAGCGCCTGCAACGGATGGCTTTCGAGCGGCAGGCGCACGCCGGCCATGTCGGCGAGCGTCGTCGTGTTGCCCGCCGTGACGACCGCGACCTTCTTCGCCTTGATGAAACCCTTCGTCGTATCGACGCCCGTCACCTGACTGCCGTCGCGGCGAATGCCCACGACCTGGCAGTTCTGGATGATGTCGACGCCCGCGCGATCCGCGCCGCGCGCGAAGCCCCACGCGACCGCATCGTGACGCGCGACGCCGCCGCGACGCTGAATCGACGCGCCCAGCACCGGATAGCGGCTGTTGAGATTGATCGTCGGCTCGATTTCCTTGATCTGCTGCGGCGTGAGGAACTCGGCATCGACGCCGTTGAGACGGTTCGCGTTCACGCGGCGCTCGGTATCGCGCACGTCCTGCAGCGTATGCGCGAGATTCATCACCCCGCGCTGCGAAAACATCACGTTGTAGTTGAGGTCTTGCGAGAGGCCCTCCCACAGCTTCATCGCTTTTTCGTACAACGCCGCCGATTCATCCCACAGATAGTTCGAGCGCACGATGGTCGTGTTGCGCGCGGTATTGCCGCCGCCGATCCAGCCCTTCTCGAGAATCGCGACGTTCGTGATGCCGTGCTCCTTCGCGAGGTAATACGCGGTCGCGAGACCATGACCGCCCCCGCCGACGATCACCACGTCGTACTCGCGCTTCGGCTCGGGACTTCGCCACTGGCGCTCCCAGTTCTCGTGATACGACATGCCGTTGCGTAAGAGGCTGAAGATGGAATAGCGGCTCATGGTGTTTCTCTTCCTTCGTGGGGTCCTGAATTCAGCATTCGATGACGTTCACGGCGAGGCCACCGCGCGACGTCTCCTTGTATTTCGTCTTCATGTCCGCGCCGGTTTCGCGCATCGTCTTGATGACCGAATCGAGCGACACGTAATGCTTGCCGTCGCCCTTCATCGCCATGCGCGCGGCGTTGATCGCCTTGATCGCGCCCATCGCATTGCGCTCGATGCACGGAATCTGCACGAGGCCGCCAACGGGGTCGCACGTCATGCCGAGGTTGTGTTCCATCCCGATTTCCGCGGCGTTTTCGACTTGCGCGGGCGTGCCGCCCATGACGGCGGCGAGCGCGGCGGCGGCCATCGAACAGGCGACGCCGACTTCGCCCTGGCAACCCACTTCCGCGCCCGAGATCGACGCCGTTTCCTTGTAGATGATGCCGATGGCCGCGGCTGTCAGAAGGAAGCGCACGATGCCGTCATCGTTCGAGCCGTGCATGAACTTCACGTAGTAATGCAGCACGGCGGGAATCACGCCGGCCGCGCCATTGGTCGGCGCGGTGACGACGCGGCCGCCCGCCGCGTTCTCTTCGTTGACGGCCATCGCATAGAGATTGACCCAGTCGAGCATCGACAGCGGGTCGCGCAGCGACTCTTCCGAGCGCGACCGCAGCGACGCGGACAGATCGGCGGCGCGGCGCTTGACTTGCATCGGACCGGGCAGCTCGCCGCGCTCCTTGCAGCCGCGCTCCACGCACGCGGCCATCACGCGCCACACCGCGAGCATGCCTTCGCGGACTTCGGATTCGCTGCGATTCGCGCATTCGTTTTGCATGGTCACGTCGGCGATAGACAGACCTGTCTCCTGACAGACGCGCATGAGATCGTCGCCGGTGCGAAACGGATACGGCACCGTATTGGCCGCGCGCAAGCCGTTCACGCGATCGCCTTCGCGATTCACGACGAAGCCGCCGCCGACCGAGTAATACTCCTTCTCGACGAGAAGCTGGCCGTTCTCGTCGAACGCCTGAAAGCGCATGCCGTTCGGATGCACGATGCTCGATCCCGGCGCGCCCGGCATCAGCTTGCGATAGAAGCCGATATGCTCGCGCTCCTCGAACATCACATCGTGCTTGCCGAGCAGCTTCAGGCGCTTCGTCGCGCGGATTTCCGCGAGACGCGGCGCGATGACGTCCGGATCGATGAGATCGGGCAGATTCCCTTCGAGGCCGAGCAGCACGGCCTTGTCGGTGCCGTGGCCTTTGCCGGTCGCGCCGAGCGAGCCGAACAGCTCGGCGCGCACGCGCGTGACGAAGGCGAGCAGATTGGCGTCTTCGATATGCGACGCGAAGCGGCACGCCGCGATCATCGGCCCGACGGTATGCGAGCTCGACGGTCCGATGCCGATCTTGAACAGATCGAAGACGCTGACGTTCATTGGCGTGTCCCTTGGGTTGGCGAGATGTTCCGGTATGGCGCTCATTGCACCAAACCCAGAAAAGACCCGATAGAACAAAAACGCCATCGAAATGGGATCGCGGCGTCAGCGCCGTTTTTCGCGCGTGGACGACGTCGGATTTCCGATGATTTCAGGCCCGGCGACGCAAGCGCGACGGCGCGTAACAGAGCATTTCGCGCCCGGCGCGTTTTTGCGCATCTTCGTTGCACATCCCGCATTTTTGAGACTGGTCCGAAGCGTCGCGCCGACAGGCATCGGTATATTCCCTAGGTCTTGAGGTGAGCCACGCCTACAGGTTTCGGATCACTCGTCCTTTCCGCCTTTTCTTGCTTATCCGGTTCGCATTGATGGAAACTCACGCCTTACCCGACCAGTTCTTCAAATCCTGGATTCTCGCTTTCCTTATCAGCGTGGCTGTCGTCGGCACGCTTCAGGCAGTCGATCTGCTCGCCGTCGATCGGGTGCTCACGCGTCAGGTGCCCGTCTGGATCGCGCTGATGCTGCTCTGCTCGATCGATCCCGCCCTGCGCTACTTCGGCGTGTTGAAGGCCGAAGTCGAACAGCGTTGGGCCGATTACACGATCGCGAGCGTGCTCGGCCGCGCGGCGGGCGCGCTCATCGGCGGCGCTTTCGCCTGGGGCTTCGCGGTGCTCGGCGGCTGAAGCGCACCGCTTCGATTCATGGTTATTTGCGCGGCCGGCGTCACACGACGCCGGCCGCGTTCCATTTCTGACGCACGCCCGATGCTCGCGGCCGAGTGATATGCTCGCTGGATAACGTCCAGCCGCATGTCTCCCGCATGAACGCCGCAGAATCTCTTCCGTCGTCGTCTGTCGACGGTCAATCGAAATCGCGCATCCGCTTCGGCATCATCCTGCTGCCGAATTTCACGCTGACCGCGTTCTCCGGTTTCGTCGATCTGCTGCGCCTTTCCGCCGATGAAGGCGATTTCAGCCGACCGGTGCGCTGCTCGTGGAGCGTGATCGGCGAGACGCTCGCGCCCGTTCGCGCGAGTTGCGGCATACAGATCACGCCGTGGGAAACCTACGATCAGGCCGAGCCTTTCGATTACGTCGTCGTGGTCGGCGGCCTGCTGCATTCCGGCCCCGCGACGAGCGATGCGACGCTGCAGTTCATCCGCCGCGCGGCTGCCTCAAATGCAACGCTCGTCGGCATGTGCACCGGCGTGTTCTCGCTGATGCGCGCGGGCGTGCTCGAAGGCCATCGCATCTGCGTGAGCTGGTTTCATTATTGGGACTTCGTCGAGCGATTCCCGCACGCGGATGAGCAATCGCTCGTCGCGGACCGGCTCTTTGTCATCGACAGAAGGCGCATTACGTGTTCGGGCGGGCGCGCATCGATCGATGTCGCCGCCGCCATTCTGCTGCGTCACTTCGAAACGGCGACGGTGCAAAAGGCGCTGCGCATCCTGCTCGTCGATGACATGCAGAAGGGCAACGCGCCGCAGCCGCATCCGCCGGGTCTCGCGCCCGCGACGCATCCGAAAGTAAAACGTGCGATCCTGCTGATGGAGCAGCACGTCGGCCGTTCGCTTACGCTCGATGAACTCGCGCACAAGCTCGATCTTTCGACGCGGCAACTCGAACGGTTATTCAAGGCGGAGACGGGCAAGGCGCCGCAGGCGTATGCGAAGCAGGTGCGGCTGCGCACGGCGGCGTGGCTGCTGACGAGTTCGGACAAGACGGTCGCCGATATCGCATCGAGTTGCGGCTTTTCCGACGCATCGCATCTGGGCCGCGAATTTCGCAAGCAATTCGGCCTGCCGCCGATGATGTATCGCGAGCAGGGCGGCGCGCCGGATGCGCCGGATGCAAATCACGCAATGGATTACGACGAAACTTTCCCGGGCCGCGCGCAGGCAATCTAGCAGGATCTGAATACGTTTTCCGCGGCTCATCAAACCAAGGAGGAACGGCATGGAGACTCACGGATACTCGCAGGAAGAATGGAAAGTGCGCTGTGATCTCGCGGCGCTGTATCGCGTGATCGGGCATTTTCGCTGGACCGACATGATCTTCACGCACATCAGCGCGCGCGTGCCGGGCACCGATCATCACTTTCTGATCAACCGTTATGGCGTGCTTTTCGACGAGATGCGCGCATCGGATCTCGTGAAGATCGATCATGAAGGGCGGCCGGTCGAAGCGGGCGCACGCGATGATCCCGCGCGATATCTCGTGAATCCGGCGGGCTTCACGATTCACTCCGCGATTCACATGGCACGGCCCGATGTGTTTTGCGTCGTGCATACGCATACGGCGGCGGGCGCGGCGGTATCGGCGCAAAAGCAGGGCTTATTGCCGATCAGTCAGCATGCGTTGAAGTATTACGGACATATCGCGTATCACGACTATGAAGGCATTGCGCTGGACCTCGCGGAGCGCGATCGCCTCGTCAACGATCTCGGCTCGCATAACGCGATGATCCTGAAGAATCACGGGTTATTGTCGTGCGGAAAGTCCATTCCGGAAGCGTTCCAGGAAATGTACTTTCTTGAACGCGCTTGCGAGATTCAGATTCGCGCGCTGGCGGGCAATGCGGAATTGAATCTGCCGTCGCAGAGGGTTTGCGAGTTGACTGCAGAGCAATATCGGCGCGATGAAGCCGATGGAATCATGGCGTTGCAGTGGCAAGCGGCGTTGAGAATGATCGAAGGCGCGAAGCCGGATTATCGGACCTGACGCGCCTTCGTTGAATCACTGCGTCAGTTTTCAGTTGCCGGCGACATACGCCTTCACTGCCGGCAACCCATCCTTCCCGTCGAACGTCTTTACGCCCGCAAGCCATTTATCGAGCACCGCCGGATTCGCCTTCAGCCATTCGCGCGCCGCCTTGTTCGCATCCGTCTTGTTCATGATCGGCAGCATCACGTGGTTCTCGATATCCGTCGTGAACTGCAGGTTGGACACGAGCTTCGCGACATTCGGACAGCGCGTGTCGTAATCCGTCGGCGTGACGGTCAGCACTTTTGCTTCGCCATAGTTCGGGCCGAAGACATCGTCGCCGCCCGCGAGATAGTCGATCTTCATCTGCACGTTCATCGGATGCGGCTCCCAGCCGAGGAACACGATCGGCTTCTTGTCGCGAATCGCGCGATTCACTTCCACGAGCATGCCCGCCTCGCTCGATTCCACGAGCTTGAACTTGCCGAGCCCGTACAGGTTGTTGTCGATCATCTTCTTGATGAGCGCATTGCCGTCGTTGCCCGGCTCGATGCCGTAGATCTTGCCGTCGAGCTTGTCGTAGTTTTTCGCGATGTCGTTGAAGTTCTTGATGCCCGCCTGATACGCATAATCCGGCACCGCGAGCGTGTACTTCGCGCCCGTCAAGTTCGGCGTCGGCAAGACCTTCACTTGATTCGCTTTCCTGAACGAATCGATCATCGGGTCCATCGTCGGCGACCAGTAGCCGAGGAACACGTCGATCTGCTTGCTCTTCACGCCCGCGAACGTGATCGGCACGGACGCGATCGTCTTCGTCGGGTTGTAGCCCAAGCCCTGAAGAACGGTCGATGCAAGTCCGGTGGTCGCGGCGATATCCGTCCAGCCGACATCCGCAAAGCGCACGTTCCTGCACGCGGCAGGCTCGGCTGCATACGCTCCCGACAAACCAGATAGCAAAGCTGCCGCGATCCACAATCGTTTCATCGATCTCTCTCCGAAGTTATTTTCAAGGCATGACGCGGCCCGCACGCGAGGCTTTCATACGAAGCCCGCGCGGCCAAAAAAGAAAAAGAAAAAGTCAGGCCGATAATCGCCGCTCGACGCTCGGCGCATGTCCGAACTGCGCGCGATACGCCTTGCTGAAGTGACACGGCGAATGGAAGCCGCAGATGCTCGTCACGCGCGCGATCGACGCATCGGTGTTGCGCAACAGTTCGCGTGCGCGACGCAATCGCAACGTCAGGTAGTAATGCGTCGGCGATACGTTGAGGAACATCTTGAACATGCGCTGCAAATGCCGCTGCGACAGATGCACGAGCCGCGCGAGTTCTTCGAGCGACAACGGCTCTTCGATGTTCGCCTCCATCAGCCGCACCACTTCGACGAGTTCCGCACGCGAGAAGCCGACGCGCGCATCGACGGGAATGTGCTGATAATCCGTCGATCCGCGAATTCGCTCGACGATGAACTGCTCCGACACCTGCGCCGCATGCGCCTGCCCGAGCCGCATGCCGACGAGATTGAGCATCAGGTCGAGCGGCGCGGTGCCGCCCGTGCACGTCAGGCGGTCGCGGTCGATCACGAAGAGCTCGTCGGCGAAGCGCACATGCGGAAAGCGCTTGTTGACCGGCGACATGTCTTCCCAGTGCAGCGTGCAGCGATAACCATCGAGCAGTTTCGCCGCGAGCAGCGCATACGGCCCGGTGCAGATTCCGCCGAGCGGAATGCCCGCTTCATGCGCGCGCTGCAGAAGACCGATCACCTTGTCGTCGACATAATCGGCGACATGCCAGCCCGCGCAGACGATCAGCACGTCGGGCATGCCGGCTTCGTCGAGCGTCATCGTCGGCTTGATGGTGATGCCGTTGCTCGCACGCGCGGGCTCGCCGTCCGGCGTGATGATCGACCAGCTGTAGTGCTGCGCGCGGCCGACGTAATTGGCCATGCGCAGCACCTCGACCGCGCTCGTGAACGCGATCATCGAGAAGTTCGGCAGCGTGAGAAAGCCGAAGCGCGAAAGACTGGACAACGGTGATTCGGTACCCGCCGGAACGATCGCGTCGCGCTTCATGGGTCGTGTGCCTTGTTAGCCTTGTTGCGCCGCCGGCTCGCGGCGCACTTTCATCACGCTCTTCAGACCGGCGAAGAGCGGGGCGCGTGCCATGCCGGGCGCTCGTCCGAAGCTCTCGGTGATGCGGTCGAGGATGATCGCCAGCAACACCACCGACAAGCCGCTCTCGAAACCAAGCCCGATATCCAGACGCTGAATCGATGCGAGCACGTCGTTGCCGAGACCGCCCGCGCCGACCATCGACGCGATGATGACCATCGACAGCGCCATCATGATCGTCTGGTTCACGCCGGTCATGATCGACGGCAGCGCGTTCGGAATCTGCACCTTGTAGAGCAGCTGGAACGGCGTGCAGCCGAATGCCTGGCCGGCTTCGACGATCTCGCGATTCACCTGCTTGATGCCGAGCGCGGTGAGGCGCACGGCCGGCGGCATCGCGAAGATGACGGTTGCGAGAATCCCCGGCACGCGGCCGAGACCGAACAGCATCGCGGCCGGAATCAGGTAGACGAAGGCGGGCATCGTCTGCATCAGATCGAGCACCGGGCGCACGCCCATTTCGACGTACTTGCTCTTCGACGTCCAGATGCCGAGCGGAATGCCGAGCAGCAAGCTGATGAACGTCGAGGACAGCGTGAGGCCGAGCGTGATGACCATCTGATCCCAGAAGTTCGTCGCGTAGATCAGCAACAGCGACGCGAGGACGAACACGGCGAATCGCCAGCCCACTCGCCACAAGCCGATGCCGACGAAGATCGCCATGAGCGCCCACATCGGAATGGCCTGCAGGCCGTGCTCGACGGCCGCAGCGAATGTTTCGATGACCTTGCCGATGGAGTCGAAGGTCTTCGCGTCGTGATCGAGGAGATAGTGGACGCCGTGGTCCACCCAACTGCCAAGCGGGATGATTTCAGACATGGGAACCTCGATGGTGCGTAAGGACCTTCAGGACATTGGTCTTGTTGATCGAACCGCAGTACGAACCGTCCGCTTCGACGACCGGCAGCGGGGCGGGACTTGCGACCACGCGATTCACGACCTCGTCGAGCGCGACGTGACGCTCGATGCATTCGATCGGATTGATGCGCGGCGCGGCGTTGCCGTTCGCATCACGTCCGACGAAACCGCGGATGCGGCGCTCGGCGTCGAGCACGAACGCGTAGTCGGCGCTGCCGTTGAGCGTCGCCGCGACGCTCGATGCGTCGATTTGCGGCGAATGTTTGATGAGCGGCACGTCGTCGGTCTGCATCAGATCGCCGGCCGTGAGATAGCGGCTCGTGTCGATGCCTTCGAAGAACGCTTCCACGTAGTCGTCCGCGGGATTCGTGATGATTTCCTGCGGCGTGCCGATCTGCACCACGCGGCCGCCTTCCATGATCGCGATGCGCGTGCCGATGCGCATCGCCTCTTCGAGATCGTGCGACACGAACAGGATCGTGCGGCGCTGCTCGCGTTGCAGATCGAGCAGCACGTTCTGCATTTCCTTGCGCTTCAGCGGATCGAGCGCGGAGAACGCTTCGTCCATGATCATCAGCGAAGGATTCACGGCAAGCGCGCGGGCGAGACCCACGCGCTGCTGCATGCCGCCCGATAGTTGCGCAGGTAACTTTTGGGCGAACGGAGCCAGGCCGACCTGCTCCAGCACGGTCATGGCGCGCGCTTCGCGCTCCTTCTTGCCGACGCCCGCGACCTCGAGGCCGAATGCGGCGTTGGAAAGAACCGTGCGCTGCGGCATCAGCGCGAAGGACTGAAACACCATGCTCATGTCCTTGCGCCGCAGGGACGTGAGTTCGGAGCGCGGCACGGCGGCCACGTCGCGGCCATCGATCAGCACCTTGCCCGCCGTCGGCTCGACCAGCCGGTTGATGAGCCGGATCAGCGTGGATTTGCCCGAGCCGGAAAGGCCCATGAGCACGAAAATCTCACCTTCCTTGACGTCAAAGGAGACGTTATGGACGCCGACGATCTGTCCGGTGCGCTTGAAAACCTCTTCCTTCGTCGCACCACCGGCCAGCATGTCCAGCGCCTGTTTGGGACTGTTGCCGAAAACCTTGCACAGTCCTTCGACTACCACCTTGGGGGAATTCATCGAATATCTCCTGGCGTGTGCGGACGTGCGTCCGCGCTGTGCATACATAGTTGCCAGAAAAAAGTCACATCAGCCGACTATTTGCGACAACCACATGTGGAAATACGACACCGGAATAAGCGCGAAAGTGCCAGCGGTCGATCGAATCCTTGCTGGATAAGGGTTTGCGGGAAGCGCAGCGAACGATCTTGCGATTTTCGGCATGTCGCGCATGAACAAGTCGCGAAGCCTTTTTGCGATGCAGGCGGCTTGCGAACCGCGCGTCAGCAATACGAAAGAAAGAAAAGACTGGCGTCGCGCAGGAAGGGCGAAGAAGGATGCGTCCGGCACGAAGCCGAAGCGATGTGGAATTGCTAGAAAAACTACATAAAACGGAAAACTGGCGGGCGGGTCGTACGGCTCGTGCCGTCGTAAGTTGCTGGTGTTGTGTTTCCCGCGCCGCCGTCAGCTGCGCATTACAGGCGGAAGCCGAAAGCCGTGCCGCGCGCCTTGCGCTGACGCTCGGATTCACGGAAACGCGCTTGATACGAGTAATCTTTGTCCATCGGCAGGTGGGCCGATTCGAACATCGAAGCAAATTTTTGCAGCAGGGCGAAGAGGTAGCTCATGACTGACTCCGGTTAGTTACAGAGGGTTTTCCCTTAGAGAGGATTATAGGGTTGTCCCTAACCGATTTCTAGTGCAATGCAACATTTCGTGGCAAGAAATTTGGTAGTTTTTCTACATTTTTACCGGTTTGCCGTCTCCTCGAAACGGGGACGGATCTGCGAAGCCCGTACGACGGCATTCCGATCCGAGGACGAGCGGCTGCGCGACACGCCGCCGCAGAACGGCGTGTCGCGCGAATCTGACAGCGTGAGTCAGTGCGCCGAGGAAGTGGCGCGATGGTGCGCGTGACGCGTGTGCTTTTTCGGCGCGGGATCGGGCGTCGCGGCGCTGATCGGCCGAACCGGTGATGCGTCCGTCAGGTCGGGAGGACGGCGCACGCTGACATTGGCGGAATCGGTATCGAAGAGCGACGCGAGCGTCGCCTGCTGGTTGAGCATCAGTTGCTCGGTGCGTTCCTGCTGCAGCTTGCTATCGTGGTTCATGCGCAGCAGTACGGCCGTTTGCGCGATGCCCGTCGCCACCGTGACGAGCATCACGCAGACGATGATCGTCAGCATCGTCTTCATGCGGCGCGCGTGGGCGGCCGTCGAAGTGCGCTGCTCCGCGATCACCGCATAGAGCGCGTCGATGGTGTCCGCGAACGCCGTGGCGCGGGCGCGGTCGAGTTCGGGCGCGGCGGCATCGCGGATGCCGGGCTGCGCGAACGGCGCCGCTTCGTTGCGGTCGCCGCGAGCCCCGCGATCGCGGGCGATGAGCGCTGAAGCGAGCGCGGCGAGCGATGGCGCCGCATTCTCCGGCGCAACCGACGTGCTGATGCTCGCCGATCGCGTCGTCACCGCGGCCATCGCGCCGGTTCTCGCGGCTGGTTGGCTCGCGTCCGGCGGCGGGGCATCGATGAGAGGGGAATCGTCCCCGAAGAGGCCCTGCTCCGGCGCAACCGATGTCACGCCGCCACGCGCCGCCCTTTTCGCGACGACGGATTCCGGCGCGTTCCCGCCATTCGATTGCACGGCCGCGAGAAACACTTCTGGCAGTTCGAAACCTTCGAACGTGCCTTGGCGGATATCGGTGTTCATCGCCTGAAGTTGCGCGCGCTCGGCGTCTTCGGCGAACAGATCGAGCGTTTCGCCCGCACGCGCGCCTTCGCTCAGTTGTGCGAGACGCTGCGCGGAACGTGCGGCGCGAGCGAGTTTCTTTTCCGTGTCGGCGCTGGTCTGCGGCGCCCGCATCTCATGCTTTTGCGTTGCGCGCCGGCGGCGGGACGAGGCGTCGGCGTCTCTCTTTACTGCGGAATCTGACATAGGTTCGAAAGGCGGCTGCCCGAACCGGCGTGCAAGGCGCACCGGCGCATCGGCGATTATTTCGAGAGGCCGCATTGTCGCATGGCTGCGCGTGCAAACCCGCATCCCGAAGGCGATTTCAGGCGGCATCGTCCTCACGAAACTCGCGCACGACGTCGAGTTGACGCAAACGATCGCAAATCGCGCGATATTCCACCGCAGATGCACGCGACAGTTCGACTCGCACCTCGTCGAGATCGGGCGAATCATCGCTTTGCTGCACGACGAACTGCTTCACGCGCACGCTGCCGGGCCCGAGCGCCTCGTGCAGCGCATGAAAACTGAGCGCGCCGCGATCGACGAGCATCGTCAGTTGACGGCGCTGCTTCACGCTGATGAAGCGGCGTTCGAGCGGCTTGATCCCCGCCAGAATGATGAGGATGATCGCCGTCGCCGCGATCGACGCCGTATAGAGCCCGCCGCCGACCGCGAGGCCAATGGCCGCGACCGACCAGAGGCTCGCCGCGGTCGTCAGGCCGCGCACGATCTCGCCGCGCAGCAGAATCGAGCCCGCGCCGAGAAAGCCGATGCCCGACACGACCTGCGCCGCGACCCGCGACGGATCGAGCACGACGTGGTCGTACTTCAGCGCATCCTCGAAACCGTAAGCCGACACGATCATGATGAGCGCCGAGCCGACGCACACGAGCATGTGCGTGCGCAGTCCCGCCGCCCACGAAAGCCGCTCGCGCTCGAAGCCGATCACGCTGCCGAGCGCCGCGGCCATCATGAGCCGCGACACGAGTTCGATATTTCCTATCATGTTCTCGTCCTCCTCTCGGTGAGTCGCCCGCGAATGCGTCGCGCTGCGGGCCGGTTTTGCTATCCTTTCCCGTTGCGTAGGTGCCTCACGGCCGCGCATCCCCCGAAACAATAAGAGTCGTCCTATGCAGGATCAGCAACCAAACGCATCGCCGGCGATGCAATCGGCGAACCCGGAATCCGCCGCGCCATTGCGCGCGCATTACGCGAACATCGTGTTGCCCATCTGGCGCGGTCCGGGCTTCAACGCGGCGCTCGGGCTCGCCTATGAAGCCGTCGCGCCGGGGGATCACGCGCCGCTGCCGCCGAAGCGCTATCGGGCGATGGCCTGCGCGCGCCAGCTCTTCGTGTTCTCGGAAGCCGGCGATCTCGCGCACGCCGCGACGCTGTTCGAATCGCTACGTCACTATTTTCAGGACAAACGCAACGGCGGATGGTTCTACAGCGTGGACGCGAGCGGCGCGCCGCTGGAGCGTCAAAAGGATCTCTACACGCATGCGTTCGTCGTTTTTGCGTGCGCGCATTACGCGAAGAAAAGCGGTTCCGCCGATGCTTTCACGCTGCTCGATGAAACGTCGCGGCTCGTCGAGGCGCGCTTTTCGAGCGGCGGCGATCTGCTGAACGCGGTGCTTGCCGAGGATTTCGGCGCGACCATCGAGACGCCGCTGCAAAATCCGCTGATGCATCTCGCCGAAGCGTGGCTCGCGGCGCGCGAAGCGACCGGCGAGCCCGCCTACGACAAGCGTCTCGCGCAGCTCGCGAAATCCGTCGCGGATGCGTTCGTGCACGAGCCGAGCGGCTCGATCGCCGAATTGCCGATGGGCACGGCGGGCAACCGGCTGGAGCCGGGCCATCAGTTCGAGTGGTATTTTCTGGCGCTGGGCAGCGGTCACGCCGCATTCGAAGCGGCGGGGCTGAACGAACGGCTCGCGCGCGCGTTCGACTTCGCGCAGCGGCACGGCGTGGACGAGCAGACGGGCGGCGTTCATGCCGCCATCGACGAAACCGGGCGCGTGATCGACGGGACGCAGCGCATCTGGGCGCAGACGGAATATCTGCGCGCGCTGGCGACGCGCGGCGACGCCGTCGGTCCGCAAATCGAGCGGTTTCGCGCGCGCTTCCTGCACGAAACCGGCTGGGTGGAATGCCGCTCGGCGACGGGCGAGATCAGCCGCGCCGAGATGCCGTCGACGACGCCGTATCACCTCGCGACGTCGTACGCGGCCTTGCCTCTTTAAGCGAACTCAGACGAGCTGAAACACCGAAACCGCAGCCTTCAGTTGCCGCGTCTGCTCATGCAGCGACGACGCGGCAGCCGCAGCCTGCTCGACGAGCGCCGCGTTCTGCTGCGTCATCTCGTCCATCTGCGTGACCGCCTGATTCACTTGCTCGATGCCCACGCTCTGCTCGAGCGACGACGCGCTGATCTCCGCCATCATCTGCGTGACGCGTGAAATCGACGCCGACACTTCGCGCATCGCCGTGCCCGCGCGCTCGACGAGCACCGAGCCGTCGCTCACTTGCGCGACCGACTCGCCGATCAGTTCCTTGATTTCCTTCGCCGATTGCGCCGAACGCTGCGCGAGACCGCGCACTTCGCCCGCGACGACCGCGAATCCACGGCCCTGCTCGCCCGCGCGCGCCGCTTCGACAGCCGCGTTCAACGCGAGGATGTTGGTCTGGAACGCGATGCCGTCGATGACCGAGATGATTTCCGCGATCTTGTCCGAGCTCGACGCAATGCCACGCATCTTCTCGACGACATCGTCGACCACGCTCGCGCCGCGCGACGTCGCGTTGAGCGCTTCGCCCGCGAGCGTGTTGGCCTCGCGCGCGTGCTCGGCGTTCTGGCGCACCGTCGCGGTCAGCTCTTCCATGCTCGATGCGGTTTCTTCGAGCGACGCCGCCTGATTCTCCGTGCGCGCGGACAAATCCGCGTTGCCACTCGCGATTTCATCGGCGCCGAGGTTGATCGAATCCGACGTTGCGCGCACCGTTTTCACCGTGTTCGCGACGCTTGCCTGCATCGTCGCGAGGCCCGCGAACAGACGGCCGATTTCGTTCGTGCCGCGATCTTCGATACGCTCGTCGAGACGGCCGTTCGCGATGCGCTCGAAATGGCGGCCCGCTTGTTCCAGCGGCTCAATCACGGCACGGCGCAGCGCGACGTGCACGAGCGCGATGCCCGCGACCAGCGTCACCAGAATCGCGATGCCGACCGCGCGGAACCACGCGTAGCGCGTGTCGATCGACGACAGATAGCCGCGGCCCGCTTCATCGCCGAAATCGACGAACTTCTGCTGTTCCGCGAGATAGCGATCCTGGAAGCCTTGCGTCGGCTGGTCGAGGAACGCCTGGAGATTGCCCGCGTCGAGATACTGCACGAGCTCGCTCAGCGCCTTCGAATACTCCGCGTATTTGGCCTGCAGCGCGCTCATGCGCGCCGTGTTTTCATCGCCGGTCTTCGGCGCGTTCAGGAACGCCGTGAACGACTTGTCCGCCGCCGCGATCTGCTCGCGCGCGTGCTGGACGATTTCCGTCGGCTCGCTTCCGCCGCGCACCATGCGCGTGCCCGCGCGCGACAGGTTGATGCGCGCATCCATCAGATGCTGGGTGGTCTTGTTGACCGCGTTGACCTGCTTGAGCGCGATGTTGGACAGACTGCCGACATCGTCATGCGTGCGCGACAGGGACCAGAAACCGAGCCCTTCGGTCACCAGTTGAAAGAGACAGAACACCACCAGAACGGCGAGCAAACCCGATGAAACCTTGATCTTTCCGAACATCACTAGCACCCACACTTTCCGAATTAAGGCCCGCCGATGCGGGGACACTGCGGGTTTACGGCAGTCGGCGACAAAGCTTGAATCGTTTGCCGCAGCGGCTTGTCTATGCGAATGCAGGGAACGCGCCGCTTCGGCGAATCGTCATCGGAGAGCGCGCGTGCCGCCCGAAACGCACCATTGCACAATTTTTGCGTGACTTCCTTGCAGTGCGCGCGATCGCTTCCTATTGTCTTTGCAGGACGGCACCGAACCCACCCAAGGAGTGTCCGAATGGCCGAAATTGTCGATATCGCGCGCGGTGCGCTTAATGCGCAACCGTTCAGCGCCTTGCTCGGAACAAAACTGATGCAGGTCGATTCAGCGAGTCTCACGCTGTGTCTGACGATCAGGGACGAGCTAAGGCAACAACACGGCTTCGTACACGGCGGGGTGGTGAGTTATCTCGTGGACAACGCCCTGACCTTCGCGGGCGCGCTGCGGCTCGGGCCGAAGGTCGTCACCGGCGAATACAAGATCAACTATCTGCGCCCGGCCGTCTCCGGAACGCTGATGGCGCGTGCTCGCGTCGTCCATGCCGGCATGACGCAGGCAACCTGCCAGTGCGACGTGTTCGTCACCGATGGCGGCGCCGAGCGGCTCGTCGCGGTCGCGCAGGGCACGATCACGCGCATCTCCGAAGGCGTTGCGGCGGAACCCGTCTATCACGCCTGAACTTTTCAAATCCCGTCGTCCGAAACGAAAAACCTCGCCGCGGCGAGGTTTTTTGTCGTTGCTGCGGGCCGATTACTGCGCCGCGACGGTCTTCTGCGTCTGCTCGCCGAGACCCTGAATGCCGAGCTTCATCGTCTGGCCGGCCTTCAGGAAGACCGCGTTCGGCTTCACGCCCATGCCGACGCCCGGCGGCGTGCCCGTCGAGATGACATCGCCCGGCTGCAGGCTCATCACCTTCGACAGATACGCGACCAGTTGCGCGACCGTGAAGACCATGGTCTTCGTGTTGCCGTTCTGATAGCGTTTGCCGTCGACTTCGAGCCACAGATCGAGCTTCTGCGGATCGGCGACTTCGTCCTTCGTGACGAGCCACGGACCGATCGGGCCGAACGTGTCGAAGCCCTTGCCCTTGTCCCATTGCGTGCCGTGTTCGAGCTGCCATTCGCGCTCGGAAACGTCGTTGATCACGCAATAGCCCGCGACGTAATCGAGCGCGTTGGCTTCATCGACATACTTCGCTTCCTTGCCGATGACCACGCCGAGCTCGACTTCCCAATCGGTCTTCACCGAGTTGCGCGGGATTTCGACGTCGTCGTTCGGGCCGCAGATCGCGCTCGTCCATTTGTTGAAGATGACCGGCTCGGTCGGCACCGGCAGATTCGATTCGGCGGCGTGATCCGCGTAGTTCAGGCCGATGCACACGAACTTGCCGACGCGCCCCACGCACGGTCCGATGCGCGGATTGCCGTCGACGACCGGCAGCGTCGCCGGATCGGTCGCGCGCAATTTGGCCAGGCCCGCTTCGGTCAGCGTCGCGCCGGCGATGTCATCGACGACCTTCGACAAGTCGCGAATCTGGCCTTCGGCGTCCAAGAGACCCGGTTTTTCCTGACCCTTGGGGCCGTAACGAAGCAGCTTCATCTGATGTGATCCTCCTGGTTCCAAATAACGTGAGCGGTCGGTCAGTTCGACCAGCCGCCGTCGATGATGTGAATCTGTCCCGTCGTGAACGACGATTCGTCCGAGCCGAGATAAAGCGCGAGCGCCGCGATTTCTTCGGCGCGGCCGACGCGTCCCATCGGCTGGCGCGCGACGAACGCGGCCTGCACCTGATCGACGCTCGCGCCCTGCGCCTTCGCCTGCTCCGCGATGCGGTCCTTGAGCGACGGCGATTCCACCGTGCCCGGACAGATCGCGTTGCAGCGAATGCCGCGCGTGACGAAATCGGCGGCGACGGATTTCGTGAGGCCGATCACCGCCGCCTTCGACGCGCCGTACACGAAGCGGTTCGGCACGCCCTTCACGCTCGATGCCGCCGACGACATGTTGATGATCGAGCCGCCGCCTTTTTCCAGCATCTTCGGCAGGAACGCGCGAATCGTCCGATACATCGCCTTCGCGTTCAGATCGAAGGCGAAGTCCCAGTCTTCCTCGCTCGCCTCCAGAATCGAGCCGGCGTGCACATAGCCCGCGCAGTTGAAGAGCACGTCGATCGCGCCGATCTCGCCGGCCAGCGCGTTGATCGCCTGCGGGTCGCGCACATCGAGCTTGCGCGCTTCGAAGGGCTTGCCTTCGAGCGATTCCGTGCGGATGTCGGTGGCGATCACGCGCGCGCCCTGTGCCGCGAACAGTTCGGCGGTCGCGAGCCCGATGCCTTGCCCCGCCGCCGTGATCAGCGCGGTCTTGCCTGCCAGTCTTTGTACCATCTACTGCTCCAGTCGGAAGTGTTTTTGAGACATGCCGGGTATATCAGCCGTTTCTTAGGCGATAGAAGGCGCGGGCGTTCGCGCCGAAAATCGCGTCCTGCTGCGCCTTTTCGAGATGTGACGTGAGATTGCGCGCCGTGTCGTGCCACGCCGCGTAGCTGCCATTCATGTCGAGCACGGGCCAGTCGCTACCCCACATCAGCCGTGCATATCCGAAATGTTCGAGCAGATGCGCGACGTAGGGTTTCAGCGTTTCGTCGGTCCAGTTCGGGTTCGCTTCGGTCGCGAGTCCGGACAATTTGCAATGCAGCTTTTGCGGCAGTTTCGCGAGTTGCGCGATGCCATCGGCCCACGGTTGCCAGCCCACGTCGATGCCGTCGCGGATCGGCGGCTTCGCGCCATGATCGACGACGATTCTTAGTTCTGGATATCGCTCGACGAACTTCACGAGCGACGGCACATGCCGCGCGAAGATCAGCGCGTCGAAGGCGAGATCGAGATCGATCAGACGCTCGATCGCGTCCTTGCGCGGCGCGTGCTCGATCCACGTATCGTCGGGCAAGTCCTGAAGCATCGGGCGCACGGCCTTGAACTTCGGCTCGCGCGCGAGTTCGTCGATGATCGCCGCGGCATCGGTCGAATCGAGCGGCACCCAGCCGACGACGCCCGCGATCGAATCGTCGCTGCGCGCGAGATCGAGCAGATAGCGCGTTTCGTCGACCGTCGGCGCGGCCTGCACGACAACCGTTTTCTGAACGCCGGCCGCCTTGCGCAGCGGCGCGAGATCGTCGGGACCGAACACGCGATACAGCGGCTTCATGTCGGGCGTGAGCCAGCCATAGTCGCCGCGCGCGGGATCCCAATAGTGTTGATGCGCGTCGATGTTCACATTCGATGTCATCGCGGCACCGGTGCATTCGCATGAAGCAGACCTTCCGCGCGCAACGCGTCCCACAGCGCGGACGGAACCGGCGTCGCGAACGATGCAGCGTTCACGCGCACTTCGTCCGGCGTGCGCGCGCCCATCAGAACCGTGGCCACAACTTTATGCGCATAAGGAAACTGGATGGCCGCCGTCGACAGCGCAACGCCATGCGCGCGACATACGCGTTCCAGCTTGCCGACGCGCTCGACGACGTCCTTCGGCGCATCGCCGTAATTGAACTTGAGATCGCCATGCGCGTTGGCATCGAGACCACGCGCGAGAATGCCCGAGTTGAACGCGCCACCCAGCAAAATACTCACGCCGCGCTTCTCGCATTCGGGCAATAAATCATCGAGCGTGTTTTGCTCGAGCAGTGTGTAGCGGCCGGCGAGCAGCGCACAGTCGATGTCGAATTCGGCCATCGCTTCCATCACTGCCGCGCCTTCGTTCACGCCGAGGCCGACCGCTTTCACGCCGCGCGATTGCTTCAATTCTTCGAGCGCGCGGAAGCCGCCTGCATCGGTCAGTTGCTTCCAGTAGTGCGCGTTCTTGTCGCCGTGCGTCACGCGGCCGATATCGTGGATCAGCACGATATCGATATCGGTCATGCCGAGCCGCATCTGACTGTCTTCGAATGAACGAAGGATGCCGTCGTAGGTGTAGTCGTAAATCGCCTGAAACGGCAGCGGCGCGGCCCAGCCTTCCCTGCCGTCGTCGGGCGTCGTGCGCGGCACGAAGCGGCGGCCGACTTTCGTCGACAGCACGAAATCGCCGCGCGGATAACGCCGCAATGCATCGCCGAGCCGATGCTCCGCTTTCGTGTGGCCGTAGTGCGGCGCCGTGTCGAAGAAGCGGATGCCCGTCTGCCACGCGGCATCGACGGTCGCGCGCGCCTCGTCTTCCGTCAGCTCGTGATACAGACCGCCGAGCGGCGCGGTGCCGAGCGACAACGCGGTGACTTCCAGCGACGTGCGGCCAATCCTGCATCGACGTGAAACTGCCTCTTGCGCTTCTGCGGTCATCTGCAAACCCCGAATGATTTAGAGATGGCGAAACTCAAGCCGCCACAGTAACGCGTCGCGCGGCGCTCGGCAAACACGCGGGGCCGACCGGCTCGAAGGTTTTGTAAGTCAGGATGAACTCCTGATGCCCGAGCGCCTCCGACTTCGACGCCGCGCCCGCCGCCACCGCAACGGTCACGTCGACGATCTCGCGGCCCACCTCGTCGAGCGTCGCGCGGCCCTCGAGGATGCGGCCCGCGTCGACGTCCATGTCGCCGGACAGATTGCGATACGTCGACGGATTCGCGCAGACCTTGATGACGGGCGATATCGCCGAGCCGACGACCGAGCCGCGCCCCGTCGTGAAGAGAATGACGTGACAGCCGCACGCAATCAGCTCGCCGATCTCCGCGTTGTCGCTGATATTCGGAAAGCCGAAGCGCGGCTCGCCATCGGGCACGACATCGAGCAGATAGAGACCGCCGGTCGGCGGAATATCGCCCGGCTTGATGATGCCGACGATCGGCGACGCCCCGCTCTTCGAATATGCGCCGAGCGATTTCTCTTCCTGCGTCGTCAGTCCGCCGTCCGCGTTGCCGACCGAGAACGAGCCGTGGCCCATCGTCGTGTAATAGCGCGCGGCCTTTTGCACGCATTCGACGATGGCATCGCCCAGTTCGGCCCGCGCCGCGCGCCGTTTCATGTGGAATTCGCAGCCGACCAACTCGCCCGTTTCCTCGAAGATGCACGACGCGCCTTGATCGATGAAAGCATCGAACGCGCGCCCCACGGCCGGATTCGCCGTGATGCCGCTGGTGCCGTCCGAGCCGCCGCAGATCGTCCCGACGATCAGTTCGTCGAGCGCCATCGGCACTTTCTGTTGAGCCGCGAGCGTCGCGCGCGCCTCGCGCACCCAGTCGAGACCGTTCTGGATCGTGCTGCGCGTGCCGCCTTTTTCCTGAATCGTGAGCACGGCGGCGGAACGGCCGCTCGCGCGCACGACATCGGCGAGATAGTGCTTGTTCATGCTCTCGCAGCCGAGCGACACGAACAGCACCGCACCGACGTTCGGATGCGTGCAGATGCGCTCCAGCATCTTTTCGGCGTAGCTATTGGGATAGCAGCCCGGAAAGCCGATCAGATGCACGGGCGGTTCGACTTGCGGAACGAAGGAATCGAAATCATCGAACGATGGACGGAAGTGCGCGACGATCTCGCGCGCAACGTGATGCGCGCATTCGACGAGATACGCCACCGCGACGACATTGCGGATGCCTTTGCGGCCATCCGCCCGGAGATAGCCCTGCAGTGCGGAAGTGTCCATGGAAGTGTTCAGTGCTGCACGTAGGCGTGTCCGGCGTCGTGCGTGTAAGTGGGTAGGTAGTCGCTTTCCAGGTTGTGCGTATGCAGATGCTCGCCGCGCGCGACATCGACGCTTACGTGGCCGATGATCGCGCCATAGCGCAGTACCTTTTCGTCCTTCGACAACGCGCGCCGCGCGATCTTGTGCGCAAGCTCGATGGTCGTCGCGAGCGTGACAGACTCGCCTTCGATCTTTAGCGTCTCGCCAGCGGGCAGGCGCGCGGCGGCGATCAGGCAGTTGTCTTCCGGACTGAGAAGAATCAGGCGCGGGTCGGTGGTTTCTTGCATCGTCGATCTCAGAAGGAGGATTGCGCCGAACGTCCAAAGCAAGTCGCCGCGGGAAAACGTGGATGCAACGATTCATCAGTGAACGTAATATTCATAGACGCACCAGTCGAAGTCAACAATGACGCAACCCGGATCGATCAGTGATTTCCCTAGCCGGCGCATGCGAATGGGATCGCGCTCCCTGACGGAAGGCTTAAACTCGCGCGAATTCATGAACCAACTCAGACAGCACATGGACGTGGAAGACAACGACGCCGATCGTTATCGCGCGCCCGCGCTCGATAAAGGGCTCGATATTCTCGAATTGCTTTCGGAACAGAAGTCGGGCCTCACGCGTGCGGAAATCACGAAGATGCTCGGGCGCAACGCGAGTGAGATGTATCGGATGCTGGAGCGGCTGGTCGCGCGGCAGTACGTTGTGCGCTCGCCCGAAGGCGATCGTTATTCGTTGAGCCTGAAGCTGTATGCGCTCGCGCATCGGCATCCGCCGATGAATCGGCTCATCGCCGAGGCGCTTCCGGCGATGCAGCGATTCGCAGATGCAGCCGAGCAATCCGTGCATCTCGTCGTCTACGATCGCGGAAATTTGCTCGTCATCGCGCAAGTGGACGGTCCCGGCACGTGGGGCATTTCAGTGCGGCTCGGCTCGCGCGTCGGGTTGATCGACACGGGCTCCGGCCGCGTCATGCTCGCGTTTCAGACCGACGAACAGCGCGAACACATGCTCGCCGAGCATACGAAGGTCAAAGGCGAACTCGCGGTCGATCGCGCCGTGCTCGACGCCGACTACCGGCAAGTTCGCGAACTCGGCTATTCGCAAAAGGATAGCCAGCAGACTTTCGGCGTAACGGACGTGACGTATCCGCTGCTCGGGCCGTCCGGCCAGGCGATCGCCGCCCTCACCTGCCCGTACCTGCGGCGCATCGACGATTACGTGGCGCCGTCGATCGAAGACGTCACGTCCTTGCTGAAAAATGCAGCCGCGTCGCTTTCGATGACGCACGACTGAATGGCGCACGCTTCGCGCGTTAGAATGGCGGCCCTCTCAAAAAGACGGCGCGCCGCGATGGCGTGCCGCCGTATCCAATCCGACGCATTCCCGATGGCGAAACTCCTTTCCGACTCCGAATTCCTCCGCTTCACCGAACTGCAGCAAAAACAGGCGAACTTCACGATCACATCCGAAGAAGCCGACGAACTGCGCGAGATTGTCGCCCGCGCGCAAAAGAAACGCGACGATCGCGCGGCCGCGATGCAGGCGATCGAAACGTATATCGCGCAGTTCGACATCACGCCCGACGAGCTTTTTTCGGCCGAGCAGATCGGCGATGCGGCACGGACATTCGGCCTGATTCCCGCCGCGAAGAAGGAGCGCACGCTGCCGCCGCAACTGACGTACAACGGCAAGCCGTATCAGTGGACGTCGCGCGCGCTGCCCGACGACATTCGCGTGCCGCTCTTCGATGCGTTCACGTCGGGGCAATCGGTGAAGCCGTTCATCGCGACGTTGAAGGACACGTCGCGCTGTGCGTTGACAATCGCGCGCCTCGAAAAGGAAACGGGCAGTTTGTACGCCGAAGCATTGCTCGACGAGCTTTCGCTGTCGCGCGCCCAGATCGACGACGCGCTCGCCAAATTCGCGGCTTAATCGCCGCGCGGCTGTGACGGCGCATCGCACAGCCGCATCCTGAAACCGACGACGCCCGGGTCGTCGGTTTTCGTCACTTCGAAGCCGGTGTTGCGTGCGAGCGCGATCATGCCGGCGTTCTCGCGCAACGCCTCGCCGACCATCCAGCGGGTGCCGCGCTGTCTCGCGTAGTCGATGATGCGCGACAGCAGCAGCGAGCCCAATCCCCTGCCCTTCATATCCGAGCGCGCGGCGACGGCGAATTCCGCGGTCTCGTTGTCCGGATCGGCGATCGCGCGCGCGACACCGAGCGTCTCGCCCGTGCCGTCACCGTTCGCTCGCGTGACGATCAGCGCCATTTCGCGGTCGTAGTCGATCTGCGTCATGCGCGCGAGTTGCGAATGATCGAAGTTACGGACAGCGCCAAAGAAGCGCAGGCGCAAATCCTCGGCGGTATTGGCCGCGACGAACGCCGCGTGCGCTTCTTCGTCTTCGGGACGAATCGGCCTCACGGTGACGCGCATGCCGCGCCAGTCGAGCGTCTCTTCGAGGCAGCGTGGATACGGCACGATCGCCAGCGGCTTGCGATGCGCGCCGAGCGTGAGTTGCGGTTCGTGAACGGCGACTGAATCGCGCGTCACGCGCAACGTGAGACGCAGCGCAACGATTTCTTCGATATAGCAAACGAGTTGCGATAACGCCGTCAGCGCATTGAGCAGCGACTCGGCGGGCAGTTCGCGCGAACGCGGCGAGCGCATGACGAGATCGCGCGAAAGCACGGGATTGAGCGGCGGCAACGCAAACTCGTGAAGTGCGTCGGCAAGGCCGAGCGCGCCTTCGGCCTTGAATTCGAATACCGGACCGAACACGCGATGGTTGAGCAGGCGCGTCTGAATTTCGACGGCATCGCTCGTAAGCGAGTCGGGCGGCCCCGGTTTCACCGAGATGCCGAAACGAGCGAATACGCGCGCCGCACGTTCGCCATTCAATTCGGCGATGCCGTTTGCGAGCGCCGTGCGAATCTCGTTGTGCGCGGCGTCGATGTCTTCGGGAATATTCGCGGGGAGGCCGTCGGGCGTTTGCATCAAGAGTTCGCGGCCCTGCCGGAAATCGACGAGCCGGGCAAAACCGCGCGCCAGCCGATGCGGCGTCGTGTGCACGGGAATGCCGTTCGCGTGCAACTCGTCGCGCGTGGCGGCATCGACACAGCCGAAAAAGCACGCGAGCAATCCGCGATAAGCGTGACGTCGCTCGGCAATCAACGTGCGGGCGACTTCGGCGACGGGCGCGCTATGCGTCGGCGCATGCACGACGAACACTGTGCCGGTCTCGCGATGCGATGCGAGCGCTTCGAGCGCCGCGCCGAAATCCGCGGGCGTGGCGTCGTCGCCGAGAAGAAGAGGATTGCCCGCGCGAGCGCGAGGCAGCGCGGCGGCGACGGCGTCGCGCGCGGCGATCGGCCATTGCGCGAGGTCGTCGCCGGCTGCGCCAAAGGCGTCCTGGGCAAGTGCTGCGACGCCGCGGTCGCTTGTGATGACAGTTGCGACATCGCTTGTCGCGACGCGGCCGATGCCCAAGGTCTCGATCTCATCGAGCAGATCATCGAGCGAATCGACGCGGACGAGTCCGGCACGGCGGAAGGCCGCGCCGTAGAGGCGGTCGAAAGGGTCATCGCGACCCGTGCGCAGCACGAGCACCGGTTTGTTTCGCGCGGCGGCGCGCGCGGCGGACATGAATTTGCGCGCCGACCGAACCGTTTCGATGGCGAGCAGAATCGCACGCGTCGATGCATCGCTTGCAAGGAAATCGAGGATGTCGCCGGAATCGACGTCGGCTTCATCCCCGAGCGCGACGATTCGCGAGAAGCCGAGTCCGCGAGCACGCGCCCATCCCAGTACGCCGTTCGTCAGCGCGTTCGATCCCGACACCCACGCGACGCCGCCCGATTTGACACTGCATGCGGGCGCGCCGAGACATGCGCCGATTGCCGGCGTGACGACGCCGAGACTGGCAGGTCCGATCACGCGCACAAGAAAAGGCCGGGCGGCGGCGAGCGTACGAACGGTCCATTCGTCGGCGTCCGCTGCGGAAGACTCTCCGCGTTGCTTCGCTTCGCCGACGATCACGACGGCTTTCGTTCCGCGTCGGCCGAGGCGCTCGATGAGGTCCGGCCAAGTGTGCGGTCGCGTGCAAATCACGGCAACGTTCGGCGCTTCCGGTAACGCGTCGACGTCGCGGTACACGGTTTCGCCGGTCAGCGAGTCGTATTTTGGATTGACTGGCCAAAGAGAACCTGTGAAGCCAGCGCATTGCACACGCGCCCAGACCATCTCGCCGATGCTGCCCGCACGCCAGGAAGCGCCGACGACAGCGATCGACTTCGGCGCGAACAGGGTGTCCAGGTTGCGAACAGTCATGGAGGCTCCGGCGTAGGCGCAGTTGTGTCAGCGCCTAGGATAGGCGATTTCGTTTTGCAGGTGATGACTGGCGTCCAGGCCACCGAGGGAGTGCGACTTTATGCGCATAAAGGCGAGGCGGCGGTGCTTGTAAGACCCGCCTCGCCATAGGATGGCGGCGGCTTTATGCGCATAAAGTCGGGCACTTCCGACGCCGGCCGCCGGCCGGACAAGGACTTTATGCGCATAAACCTCGGCCGAACGGCTAACGCGAGTCAGTTGTTGCGGAATATCACTGGAAAAACAACAACGACAATGTAGAATTCAACGGACTTCAAAATACGGAGTGGAACGTGGCGGCGGAAATCATAGCGATCACGCAACAAAAGGGCGGCGTCGGCAAAAGCACGATTGCGATGCATCTCGGTGCGGCCTTTCACGAAAAAAAGAAGCGTGTGCTCGTAGTCGACGCCGATGGTCAGAACACGCTGATCCATTGGTCAAGCGCCGCATCGGATGACGCAAGCGGCATCCCGTTTCCAGTCGTCAATCTCTCCGAGGCCGGCGGGCAGATTCATCGGGAAATCAGAAAGTTCGTCAGCGACTACGACATCATCGTCGTGGATTGCCCGCCGTCGATCACCGAGAAGGTATCTGGCGTCGTGTTGCTGGCGGCGAACGTCGCGGTGATTCCGACTTCGTCATCGCCGGCGGACTATTGGTCGAGCGTCGGCCTTGTCAAGCTCGTTCAGCAAGCGCAGGTGATGAACGAAGATCTGCGCGCCGTCTTTCTGCTCAACAAGACCGAAGAAAAGCGCATGCTCACGCGCGAACTCAAGGTTGCGCTCGAAGAGCTCGGCTTTCCCTTATTGAAAACGCAGATCCCAACGCGCGAGTGTTACAAGCAGGCGATGGCGCTTGGACAGACCGTGCTTCAAATGAGCGATCGCGGCTCGCGCCTCGCAGCGGCGGAAATCCGCTCGGTCGCGGACGAGATCCTCGACATGCTCTCCTGACTTTATGCGCATAAAGGACCCTGAATGAAACCGTCCCAATTTGCCAAGGGCTTCAAGGCTCGGCCCGACACGACGAGCAGCGAGAAGCGCACTGCGCTGGATCGTCTGAATGCGATCGATGGCATCGTCGACATTCAACATGTGGGGCAGGCCGCCGCGAACGGCCGATCGAGCGCCTTCGTGGCCGACGAGCCGGGCGACATCAACGCCGGACCTGAGTCCGATGAATATCGTGCGTGGCGCCGTGCAAACCGCTACACGGCCGGACAGATAATCGAGTTGCCGCTCAAGTCGATCAAGCCCAGCCCGTTCAACCCGCGCCATTTCTATCTGAAGACGTCAATCGCGGAATTGGCCGTCAATCTGGCGAAGCAGGGCCAGCAACAGGCGATTCACGTCATTCCCGATTACGAGAATCCGGGAACGTTCTTCGTCAGCGATGGCGGCCGGCGCGTGCGCGCACTGAAAGAGGCAAACAAGGAAACCGTGAAGGCGGTGGTCGTCGATCTGCCGATCGGCATTCAGAGCTACAAGCTCGGTTATGACCTGAACGTTCAGCGCGACTCGCAGACTGTTTTCGACAACGCCGTGGTCTGGCGACGCTTTCTCGACGAACAGCATTTCCAGAGCCAGCGCGAACTGGCGGATCACCTCGGGCTGGACGAATCGACGATCGCCGTCGCTTTGTCGATCGCGAAGCTTCCTGAGAACGTCATGCACGAGATGGTTGCGCGGCCGGACCGATTCGGCTCGAACATGGCCTATCAGATCGTGCGCTATCACGCCGCGCGCGGCACCGACGCCACGCTGCGGCTGATCAACAAGATCACGTCGGATGACCTGAGCACGCGGCAGGTCGCCGATATCGTCAAGGGCCGCGCGAACGCTCAGGAAGCGCCGAAGACGCCTGGCCGGCAACGCTATGCGCAGCGCCTCGAAATCAAGCTGGACGGCGTCGCAGTCGGCGATCTGAAGTCATACGGCGAAGATCGTCTCGAGTTGCGTTTGCGCGGCTTGTCGCGCGAGAAGCGCGATGAGCTGCTGCATCAGATCGAACTGATGCTTCAGCCTGTCGAGACCAAGAAGTAAATGCACACGATGGCCGCCGAGATCATGGACCGGCGGCCATTTTCGAATTGGGACGTTTTCGGTTGCCCGCGGAGACTTTAGCGCGATTGACTGAGCGTAAATGCCAGCAAGTCGCCATCGGTCGGCTCGCCCCACGTCTTTCGCGCCAGCCAGTCGAAGAAGGATGTTTCCGCCAGCTTCGAATCCAGTCCGCGCTTGCGCCAGTCGTCGCGCATGTGGGCACCGAGCCCCGGCAAAACGTCTTCCTCGAAGGATTGACGCGCGACCTCCCGTTCTTCCTCACCTTGCTCGTCGTACAGCACGCGCGCTTCCTTGCGGCGGTACGCCGAGAATTCGCTCAACAAGCGGGCTTTGAGATCGTCGGCGGCAGCCGGCGTGCGGGAGGCCGTACCGCTCGTTGCCGGAGGCAGCGCTTCTACCGGTGGCGCGTAGCCCTTTTTGAGCGCGTCCTTGAAAAGCGCCGCGCCGCTGCGAACCGGCGGCAAAGTCGTGCTGCGCATGCGCTGTTCGGTCATCTGCAACGCCGCGCGGATGCGGTTTTCCTCGCTGTCGGCATACAGCGTCTGCGCGTCCTTGAGCGGAATGCCAATCTTCACCATCCGATCCACCAACGTGCTGTCGAAGACGTTCGGATGTTCGTCCAGCGCGAGCATCGGCTGCTTTTGTTCGGTCACGCGGAACTGAATCTCAGCCACGCGGCGCCCTTCGCGGTGTTCCACCAGTTCGACGAAGATATTGGTCACCGCATTCACCTCGGCGATTGCGGGCCGCAGATAATCGCGTTTGAAGTATTTGTATTCGCGCTTGGCTTCGTCGCCGGCTTCGGTATCGGGCGTTCCTGAAAGAATAGGCCGCCACCATTCCCACGTCTCGCGCATCGTCAGATGGCTGGGATTCGTGAGATAGCGAACGCAGATTTCATAGAGTGCGAGGCCGGCGCTGCTGCGCAACTGACTCTGGAATTGCAGGCTCAGGCGCGCATACTGCACAGGATCCAGCAGCTTCTTTTTGATTTTCGGCGCGAATGAAAATTCGACCCAGACGCGGCGCGTCGTCGGATCTTCGAGGATTTCGGCGTCGGCGATCAGCGTCGAGATGCCCCACTTGCGACCCGGCTTCTGACTCGATGTGCCGGTGCTCCATTCGACCTGCACCGACACCATGCGACGCAAATGCTCCTTCACGAGCGCAGTGTCGTTCGAATCGAACGCCGAATTTGCGACGATATCCGACAGCAGCGCGCGATACGTGTCACCGGAGTCGTCGGCTTGTTGAGCAACGGCTAGCAGCACATTGAACAACTTTCTGGTGAGCAGCGTGATCTTGCCGCTTTTCGGCTGAATCGCAATGGCCTCGACTGCCTTGCGCAGTTCCGCCGAACTGGGGCTAACGACATCGGTTTTCTTTGCGCGCTTGGTGGCCAT